>CAWDGJ010000013.1:0-6438 GCA_963801815.1 uncultured Verrucomicrobiae bacterium | reverse complement strand
AGATTAAATATAAGCTGATTAACGTTTGAACCGACCAAAGCGGTAATCGCAGTCTCACAGGGAACAGGTGAGCCGATTGATATTCGGTCTGTTCAACCCTTGACCGTTCCCCCATGAAAGCAATCCCCCCATGAACACGCAATTCCTCGTTACCCCGGTTCATTCGTTAGTTTAATCCTAACGATTCAACTTTATTGTTCCATCGTTCACCCTAAAATGTCGACCGGATCGCCAAACGCGAAGTCGAGCGCCGGCGAGCGGAGTTGCCCCGCGGAGTTGAACTAGTCGCGCGAGCCCAATCGGCGATGCAGACCCAAAATTATCGTCTGGCGCATGATGACTTTCGAACGGCGTTAAATTTTCTTCCTGACGCCGCGACCTCGGCGAAGGTGCACGACGACGCGCTAGCCGGATTCTGTGAGAGCGGCATTAAGCTTGCCGAACAGAACATCGCTGACGGCAATTACGCCGATGCGGAAGCGATCGTGCGTGAAGTCTTGGAAGGCCGCTACGATCCGAATTGCCGGCCGGCGTTGGACCTGCTCGCTCACCTGCAGCAGCCCGGCTACTACAACAAAACGATGGGGCCGAAGTTTGTTGAAAAGGTCGAAGAAGTGAAACAGCTGTTGGCTGACGCGCAGGGTTATTTCGATTCCGGCCGCTACGATCTCGCGTTCAAGAAATACGAACAGGTCCTGGCGATTGATCCTTACAACACTGCCGCGCGACACGGCGAAGAGACGATTGACGATACAAAATACAATTACGCGCAGGAAGCCTACAACGAGACGCGAGCCCGCGCAGTTTGGCAGGTGCAGAAAGGTCGGGAGCAACCGGTCAAACAATATGGCAAGACTGTCGAGCCGCTGGCGGAGTCGTTTCAACGCGACGTGACCGGGACTGCCCGAATCACCCAAAAATTAAATTCGATTATTATCCCTCGTGTCGAGTTTCGCGATGCAAGCGTTCGAGAAGCGATTGATTTTCTGCGACAACAGGCTGCGGCCAACGATCCGAACCCTGACGACAAGAAGGGTGTGGATATCGTCTTGCGTCTCGCTCCGCTCGGGCAAATTGGGCCGCCTTCCATTTCGGTCGAGCCTGCGCAATCTAATCTACCGAACGGCGCCCCAGGAGCAGTGGCCGAGTCTGCGCCACCGAACGCGATGACGACACCAGTGGCGTCCCGACCAATGGTCGCTCCCGCAGTTGTGTCAGCATCAGCGGTCTCGCCTGCCGAAGCGCGTATCACCATTACGCTGAATCAGATTCCGCTGGGTGAAGCATTGCGTTACGTCGCGACTCAGGCGGGATTGAAAGTCAAAGTGGAACCGTATGCCGTGTCGATCATTCCGATGACTGAGCAAAGTAGCGACTTAATTACTAAGGAATACCGTGTTCCCCCGGGATTTATAAGCACGAGTGTGAACGTCGCGCCGTCGGCGCTTGAACAAGGAGCGTATAAAACCGCGACCGCTGTCGCACCGATTGCAGCGACTGGCGGTACAGGCAAGGACACCCAGGAGTCAACCGGTGGTCATCAACTCGTCATGCGTGAAGGCGCGAAAGAATTCTTGGAGAGCCAGGGCGTGCCGTTTCCGACCGGCACGAGCGCGCATTTTCTTCCGCAAAGCAGTCGCCTGATCGTTCGCAACACGGCCGACAATCTCGAGCTCGTCGACGCGATCGTAGAACAGGCAAGCGTTGCGAGTCCGAAGCAAGTCGAGATCGAAGCAAAGTTCGTCGAGATTAACCAAAACAATTTGAAGGAACTTGGTTTTGACTGGCTCCTCGGGCAATTCAACATCGGCAACCACAAAGTTTTTGGAAGCGGAGGAACAACAGGAACCCAACGTCCTGTCGATCCGGCGGATTGGCCATTCGTTCCGCCTGGAAGCGCTCATCCCGTCGGCCAATTTCCGGTTACGGCGGGAAACCGCAGCGGTAATCTCGCGCTCAGCGCAAATGCGATTGATGCGCTTTTAGCTCCGGCCGCGGGATTGACTTCCACAGCTCCGGCAATTTTTGGCCTGGCCGGGATTTTCACTGATCCTCAATTTCAAGTCGTCATCCGTGCATTGAACCAGAAGAAGGGAATCGATCTTTTGTCCGCGCCAAAAATTACGACCAAGAGCGGCCAGCGCGCGGTGATCGAGATCGTCCGTGAGTTTCGTTATCCGACCCAATTCACTGAACCAAAGGTTCCGGACATCCAAAGCCACGGCACGACCAGTTCGACTACAACCACAGTTGCTTTACCAGTGGTTGGCCCGTCGACGCCTTCCAACTTCGAGACCCGAAACACCGGCGTAACGTTGGAGGTTGAGCCTGTCGTTGGGCCGGACGGCGTCACGATTGATTTGAACCTTGTTCCGCAGGTCGTCGAGTTCGAAGGATTCATTAACTACGGCAGCCCGATTAAGACCGTGAATCCTGCCCTGCTGGGATTTTCGCCATCCACACTTCTCGGGATGTCGACTGAATCAATTACGCTGACTGACAACGTGATCAATCAACCGATCTTCAGTACCCGCAAAGTGACGACGAGTGTAAGCGTCTGGGACGGACAAACCGTTGTGCTCGGCGGCCTCATGCGGGAAGACGTTCAGAAGGTTGAAGATCGCACGCCAATCGTCGGCGATCTTCCACTGGTTGGCCGTTTGTTCCGCACCAATGTTGATCAGCACATCAAACGCAACCTCATCATTTTCGTGACGGCGCGACTGGTGAATCCGGCCGGTCAACCGGTGAACCAGGCGGAAGAAGAAGAGGAAGCAGTCGAGCCGCCAGTGTTACGGGAAATCCCCGCCTACAAAAAGTAGTCGATTTCGCCAACAGAAGAGAACGAAGGTAACGAAGGTTTTTGATGTTTTTTGGCGCCGTCCATTTCCCTGGTTTCCGCTGCTTCCTTAGCCTGGAAGTCGACTGCTTTAAACGGTCAAGTTTGTTATGAGCAAAGATTACAGCGTTTTGGAAGTACTTTTCCCAAAGGTGCGAGCCGAGATACTGCGACTGCTTTTCCGTCCACCCTACAAAGAGCGCTATGTCCGAGAATTGATGGGCGTGAGCGGTTTAAGTCTTTCAACCGTCCAAGATGAATTACGAAAACTCAGCGCCTTACACCTGGTGAGCTCTAGGTCTGACCGTTATCACCGGTTTTATCGAGCAAACCGCAAGCATCCACTGTCTGGCGATCTCATTCACATGGTCCAGAT
Organism: uncultured Verrucomicrobiae bacterium; assembly: GCA_963801815.1. Classification (GTDB taxonomy): domain Bacteria; phylum Verrucomicrobiota; class Verrucomicrobiia; order Chthoniobacterales; family UBA10450; genus AV40. The sequence goes on along the minus strand of CAWDGJ010000013.1, from coordinate 3,223 downwards.
TAGCGAGCAATCGGCTCGATTAAGCCATGGGTCAGTGCGTCCTGGGCGCGGAGTGAGACGTCCCGCCAGGAAAATCCATCGGTTGCCGCCCAATCGTCCGATAAACTGGCACTTATTTTCAAAGAAAGCTTACCAGACTAAACAAACTTGACCGTTTAAAACGGTCAAGTTTTGCCGCAATTCCGGGCCGGTTATGTCCGATCCAAGCGTAGAGGAATTATCTAGAGGCGTTTACTCGGTGGATTCTTTCTTCTTGGATTGCCTGCGATCACTGTCTCAAGCGGTTCGGATTCTTGTTGGAACGGTAAACATCGCCGTTCTCGGCGATTTTGCTGTCCTCGTAGGGAGCAGCGACCCGCCGGTAAAGCTCCAGTTTCGCGCAATCGAGCGCTCCGATGGCTTCGTTCAGGTGCGCATACCTGAGTCCGCCCTTCTCTTGCAAATAATTATCGACCAGGGCAGTGATCGCAAAGTTAAGTTCGCCTGAATCCTGTGGTTTTGCTCCGGCGAGGATTGCTTTTCGTCTCTCTGATTTGATGTACGGCATCCGCGCACCGTATCGGGACGCTCACAATAGGAAAGATTGTTCTTGTTTTCTTCCCGTGGACAACCGAGACAAGCGACATACCGGACTAGATGCCAGCTATCGGGATAACCGGGGGAGTTTCAACCGGCAAAAGCACCTTCTGCCAGTGTCTGCGGGAAATTCTGCCCACCGCCAAATTCTTCGATGCCGACCAGGCAGCGCACGATCTGGTTGATCGCGACGAAGTTAAAAAGGAGCTGCTCGGCGAGTTCAGTTCGGGCGTTTTTTCTCCCACCGGCGACTTGAATCGGGCCGCTCTTCGAGCGATAGTCTTCCACGACGTTGCCAAAAGGCAGGCGCTCGAAAAAATTCTCCATCCACGGATTCGACAGCAATGGAGAATTGAAGCGGATAAGCACCGCAGATCTCCCGAATTTTTCTTTGCAGACATTCCTCTTCTTTATGAAACCGGTGGTGAAACCTTGTGCGATCGCGTGGTGGTGGTCGCGTGTTCGCCCGCTGTCCAGCTCACCAACCTCACAAAACGAATGGGAATCGAGCGCGATGCGGCCGAGGCCATGATCAAATCTCAAATGCCGCTCGACGAAAAAATTAAACGTGCCAACCACGTTGTTTGGAACAACGCCGGTCAATCTGTGCTCGCCGAACAGGCGGCGAGTCTGGTGGAGCTTTGGCAGCAGGAAAAATGGACGACGAAGTAGAAAATCAGAATTCTGTGGAGGCAAATGCCAGTCCGGCTCGGACCGTCTCGCCTGCAAAGTCAGAAGAAGCAGCCGGGACGGCTGCCGCCACAAATTTGAGCATTAACGAACTTGAGAAGTGCGACGATCTTTTCCCGGTCGCGCGCGATTTGAATTTACATCTTCATCCGGCGAGGACGCGGCATCATCACATTCTCGACATCGCACGCGCTGCGCTGGGTCAGGGTGCGACGGTCACCGCCGAGGGTTTTCTCGATCAAGTCGGCGACTCCTTTGGATTGTTGCGTTTCCCGGAGCTGAATTTTCTCCCGGTCCCCGAGGATCCTTACGTTCCGCGCGCCGCAATTGAACTGTATCGTCTGCGTCCCGGTCAGAAACTTTCCGGCAAACTGCGGCTCCCGCGCGAACGCGAGAAGGGGCTGGTGCTCGATGATGTTCTCACGATTGAAGGCGAACCCGCTGAAAAATGGAGTGAGCCGACCGATTTCGAAAAGCTCACGCCGCAATTTCCCCAGGGCCGGATCATGCTGGAAAATCCAAAAACGAACTCGATCTGCGCGCGGGGAGTCGATCTTCTCGCGCCGCTGGGTCGTGGTCAGCGCGGATTGATTGTGGCCCCGCCGCGCGTGGGCAAGACGATTTTGCTCAAGGAAATCGCCAAGGCGATTCGGGTGAATCATCCCGAGATCGACCTGATTCTACTCCTGGTCGATGAGCGGCCGGAAGAAGTGACCGATCTTGCCCGCGAGATCGATTGCCAGATTTATCATTCGAACTTCGACGAGAACGTGCAGCGGCACGTGCAAGTGGCTGAGCTGGTGCTCGAGCGGGCCAAGCGTTTGGTCGAGATGAAGAGGGATGTCGTGATTTTGCTCGACAGCCTGACCCGGCTTTCGCGCGGTTACAATAGTTTGCAGCCCGGTAAGGGCCGCACCATGTCGGGCGGCGTGGAAGCCAAGGCGTTGATCAAGCCGAAGCGATTTTTCGGAAGCGCCCGCAACGTCGAAGAAGGCGGAAGTCTGACCATTCTCGCGACAGCGTTGACCGAAACCGGCAGTCGGATGGACGAATTGATTTTCGAGGAATTCAAGGGCACCGGAAACATGGAACTGCATCTTGACCGCGCGTTGCAGGAGAAGCGGCTCTATCCCGCGATTCATCCACTGCTGTCGGCGACGCGGCGCGAGGAGTTGCTCTATCACCCGGACGAATGGGAGCGCGTCCAGCATCTACGTAAAGCCATGGCGGAGTTGCCGCCGATCGAGGCGATGGAAAAATTGATCGACAACATGAACGCCACCAAGACCAACGCCGAGCTGTTGTTGAGCGGACTGAAATGAACCAGAAATCCCAAGGTCCAAATCCAAAATCCCAAATCCTGGGGAGGCCTCAAACTCCAAGGCTCAAACGTGTCGCTCTGCGTTTTAGAAATTGGTTCTTGGGATTTGCTTGGAACTTGGGTTTTAGGATTTGGGATTTAGCGGCGTGATCACCTCTGCGAGCCAGCTCACAGATTTACTCGCCGCGGTTCTCCACACGATCGCGTGGCGATCGATACCGAAGCGGACAGTCTTCATTGTTACCGCGAAAAACTTTGTCTCCTCCAGATCAGCATCCCGGGGCGCGATGCAATCGTCGATCCGCTGGCCAATATCGAGCTTGGACCGTTACGCGACGCCCTCGCCGACAAAGAAATCGTGCTGCACGGCGCGGATTACGATCTGCGGCTGCTGCGGCGCAACATGGATTTCGTGCCCCGACGAATTTTCGACACGGTGATCGCCGCGCGCATGATTGGTATCCGCGAATTCAGTCTTGCCGCGCTGGTCGAACGCTATTTTAACATCCGGCTGGCCAAGGGTTCACAAAAGGCGAACTGGGCGCAGCGGCCGCTTTCGGAAAAAATGGCCGAGTACGCCATCAATGACACGCGCTATCTACTGTCGCTGGTTACGCGTTTGGAAGCCGAGCTGGA
>CAWDGJ010000012.1:0-5486 GCA_963801815.1 uncultured Verrucomicrobiae bacterium | reverse complement strand
ATCACATCCGATGAATTCCCGAATCCGGGCGCGTACGTCCGGGTCCCGATAAAAATCGATTCGGTCGCGGTTTGAAACCTTCATCGTAGATGTGGCCCCAAATCGAGAACGAGATCGATGGTGGTCATGGCGTTTCCTTTCTGTTTAACAATCCAGAAGGGGCCGCAAGCCGCTCCACCAATCTTGCGAAGGATTAGTCGATTTTTGCGGCGCCAGGTGCGAATTAGTCCGCTGGGTCAACCATTGCGCTTCCGGACTTCGACATGCATATGGCTGAGTTTTTCGAACAACCGACCGGTGCGTCGCAGCGGCCACCAGTCATAAAGAAAAATTTGCATCGGGCGCCACATCGCGACCCATCCCGCGATCGTTAGACTCTCTCGAATTACGATCGACAATGTTCCGCTATTCTTGCGCAACAACAGTTCGCTGATCAAAAGGCAGATCGCGAGAAAGCCGAGACCGATTAACAAACTAACGCGGCCTTGTCTAAGCAGGTGCCGAAACTCAAGACGATTGATGTTCGATCGATAAGCGAAGTAGTGGTGGATAGAGTTTTCTATATCCCGTTGGGCGTTTTCATGCGCGGGAAGTTCGTTCACGTGAACGAGCAAAGAGATCGGGTCCTTACGTGGAAATTCCTGCGCCCAACTGATGATGAATTCCTCTGCGTCGTGATCGAGGTCTTTTTCGGGAAACGGTGACGGATCCATCGAATTGAAGAGCTGCTCGATTCGATCGACGAAGACCTCGATTCTCCGCGGTGAGTGTTTGGCGGAAGCCTTCACCGCCCTTCCTCGACCGGTTTCGAGCATTGCTGGACGACTGTGGCACAAACGTCTCGGATTCGACGTACACTCTCTTCGGTCAGGGGACCACTGTCCTGTTCAATTGTTGCATGGATGCTCCGCAATCCGGCGAGCATTGCTACAATAAGTGGATTGGTTTGCATCTCCGGTTTCATGGCGAGGATTTGCTTCTCCAAAGTTTCAACGAGGGTTCGTTGCCGAATAAGTTCGGCGCGATCCGGGGAATAATTCTGCAATACCAGCTCGCACAGAGCTTCCGTTCCGCGAAGCCAACCCGCCAGACTCACAATTTGGGCAAGCTGCTCGCTTTTAAGCTCGGACATCCCGCGCTCCAGATCCGCCAAAACGTGATCCCATTCTTCGCGGGCGGCGACCCATTCGCCTTTCTCGGCGTGGTCCATGATACTTCGACTGCGCCGCAATGCCCGTTGTTCCACTCCGAGACCTCGACTCAGCTTTAAAACGCTGGTTCCAATTTTTGTGACCTGCGCCGAATCTCGTGCCTCCATCGCTACAAAACCTTCAGCGACGGCTATTCCAAGAATTGAGGCGATCTGGACCTGATCGCCGCGTGGTTTCCAATCCGCGATTTGCGGCCGTTGGACTGCCTGCCAGTTGGCCGTTCGAAACTGATCCAGCGAACGAAAGATCTCTTTGGGCACCGGCATAACCACGCCTTGAACCGGTTTGGCTTGGGAAGGGAGCTGGCTCGGCTGAATCGGAGAGCTTTCGCTCTGGGCCGAGGCGATCCAAGCCGCCAGCACGAGCCCACAAGTAGTTAGGGGGGCAGAGGCCTGGTTTACAGTCCGCTTGGAAAGGTTTCTTCTACTTCTCCTGCGATCCATTCGGTAGTTCGCTCCAGTGGTTCAACCGCACGGGTATGATCGTAATGCATTACACCGTCGAATTGATCCGGTAAACAGGCCTGAAAATAATGACTCATCAGCTCCGTTTCCGGCCGGTAAACTACGCCGATCGCACGCTCCAACCGCTCGTTGCGCAGATACGGGGAAAGCGCGTGGTTGTCGCGGAGATTCAGAAAAAAATTCGGAACTTCAGTTTCGTGAAACAGCGCTTCGTAGCTGCTCGGATGACCGGGCCTGACCGTTTTGCGTTCCGCAGGGCTGTCCCACTCTGAAGCGGCGGTTACTGTGCCGCCGTAAGTTGTAAAACCAATTGATACCGCTTCGTTCCCAAATTGCTGGCGAATCAGTTGCCCGAGATTGATCTCGCCGCGCCGGCCCATTTGCGTAGCGCGCGCGTCTCCCAGGTGCGAATTGTGCGCCCAAACGATAATTTTTGCGGGCGATCCGCGGCTGCTCAGATAACTCGTTAGGCGCACCAGCGATTCCATCATGTGCGTGTCGCGCAAATTCCACGAGGACACCTCGCGTTTGAACATGGTGCGGTAGTACTCCTCGGCATTGCGGACCACCAGCGCGTTTTGTTCGGCGCAGAAATACGCGTCCGCGGCCACTTGGCCGTCACGCCGGAGGTAATCCATCGCCTTCCGTCGCAAATCCACCAGGTTCTTGACGACCGCCGCTTCACAATCTGGCGCCATCCGAAAGCCAGTCGCATAACCGTAGCTGGTGGTGTCCTGACCGAATTGTTCGAAACAACCGTAGTGGTCCCGTGCTCGTTTCGCTGCATCCGGGTCGACCTTGTCGAGGTAGGCGAGAACGGCGCTGATGGAATCATTTAAACTGTAGAGATCGAGTCCGTAGAATCCGCATTTTCGATCGCCTTGCTGATCGTTGTGCTCGCGAAGCCAACCGACAAAATCGAGCACGTCGGCATTTCGCCACATCCATTGCGGGAAACGTTGGAACCCGCTCAGCGCTTCCACACTCTCGAGATCATTGCCGGCGCCGCGCACGAATCGATTGATTCGATATGCATCCGGCCAATCGGCTTCTACCGCCACCGCATTGAAGCCGCGCTGCTCGATCAGAATTTTCGAAAGCTGCGCCCGGATACGGTAAAACTCGTGCGTTCCATGGCTGGCCTCGCCGATTAAGACGAAACGCCGATCGCCGATCAGATCCATCACCGAATCGAAATCATTCGGCGAACCAACCAGCGGTTCAGCCGCTTCACCTACAATTTCAACAATGTCGCTCGGCATAATATTAGATCACTTCATGTATTCATGCGGCTGGCCCGGCACCGCGAGGACCGAACAACGCGCATATCGGACAACTTGTTCGGCGACACTCCCCATCAATGCATGTTTGAATCCGCTCCGGCCATGAGTGGAGATCACGACAAGATCTGCGTCATCGGCTTCGGCGCAGATGGTGTCGGTAGCGTAGCCGAATCGTATTTTGGGCTCACATTTGACGCCCTTTAGAATATCAATCTGGGCCAATGCCTCCATTTCCAGTCGTGTGTCGGCCGGAGCAGTCATGGCGTCGGTTGGAAGATTCATCGCAATACGGTCGACCAATACAGGCGCTGCCGGAAACAGCACGAACAATAGACGAAGTTTTGCATCAAAAGCTTTTGCCCAAAGCGCGCCGTACATCAGGCCCGCCATCGCGCATTGCGAAAAATCGGTCGGCACAAGGATCTGGCGAATGGTTACATCATCCCCCGAGAAGCGCGGCTTCGCATCAGGGTCCGCTTCGAGCTGGGCCGATCGGGCGACGTAAACAGGACAGGGGGCGAACCTGACGACGCGTTCAGCCGTGCTTCCAAGTAAGACACGAGTAAGACCAGTGTTTCCACGCGTGCCCAAAACAATCAGATCGGCATTAATCTCGCGCGCCTGCCGGCAAATTTCCTGATATGGGCGGCCTGTTAGCACATGGCAGTTCTTCGGCCAGAACGAAGGAACATGTTCCTGGTGGACCTTCCTGAGCTTTTCACTCAGAAACTCTATCGACTCGCCGGTTTCACGCATCAGATGCGCAGTGCCCGCCCTTGCCGACTCATCCTCGGCCATGACGTGAAGCAGGTGAATTGCCGCCCCAAATTTTTGAGCAATAGAGACAGCGTAAGTGACGGCAATTGCCGAAGCGCGCGAGAAATCCATCGGCACCAGGATGGTTTTGATATTCAACAGGGCCGCCGTTGCTTTTTTGGATGGCGTTGCCGTTTTTTCTTTGACTGGAATCTCTTGGAGAACCGTTTTCATACGACAACTTTAACCGGCGCAACACCCCAATCTCCGCAGGTCTTGCCAAATACCGACCGTTTCTTGCCCCGGGACATTGGCGATGAATCGAAACCTGGACGCAAGATTTGATCAGACTGTCGCAAGACATGTGGAGTTGACTGGACGAAGAGCAGTTAGAGTCAACTAAACCAAAAAAGAGAATATGATCAGGCGACTCATTTCATTTGCGGCATTGATTCTTCTGCTGCCCGCCGTTAACGCGGTTGGAGGGCTCGCCAGTTCGGAAAAAATGGCGTGGTCGACTTATGCGGTCGCCACCAGCAAGGGACTTGGCACCGGCGTGATCGTGAATTGTCGGGACAGCAATGCGCGCGGCGGCATTTCCCCCGTCCTGGTTACCTGCGCACATGTTCTCCAGTCCGCGCCGCGCGGACCGTATTTTTTGGTCGTACGAAAACCCGTGGCCGGTGCAAATCCGGACATCGCGCTTCTCAGAATCGACATCCCGCGCGAGTGCGAGCATCCCTTCATCAAGCATCCTCGATACGATGTCGCGGCCATGAGGATCGACCTGCCCCCGGAGATCTCGCGATTTATCAGTCTGCAATCGTTTTTGAATGAAAGGACGATCGGGCGCCAGGGAGCGGCACATGTGGGAGATGAGATCTTCATTCTCGGATTTCCCAAAATTTTTCCCGGCACGTTGGGAGGATTCCCGGTATTCCGAAGCGGAAGGATAGCGTCCTATTCGCCGGGTTCGACAGCTGAGAGAATGAAGTTCCTTGTCCACTCCGATATCTACTCTGGTGACAGCGGGGGACCGGTTTTCGCCGAGCATAATTGGGGTGGACCCAAGTTACTCGGTCTAATTACGGAGCGGGTTGGTCCCAAAAGCCGTCAGGTTCCGCTCGCGATTGCGATCGACGCCAGCGCGGTTCGCGAAACACTCGCGCAACTCCGCGCCTCGGAATCGCCGCACCAGATCCAACCTTCGAGCCGGCAGCCTGCCTCAATCAGGACGTCGTCTCCGCGCGTAAAAGTCCTCGGATCACCCGAACTGTTGGAACAACTGCTCAACGCAAACCGCGAATAAATTTCCCCTGGGAGCGAATTCTCAGCAGCATCACGTTGGTTGGAGCGACCTGAAATGCGACAATAGCTCCGCTTCTCGGATCTTCGACAGATCCAAAGGCAGGTGCTCCACAATTCGCTCCCTGATCTCGATCGGCAATAGATCGACGATTTGATTGTAAATCGCGGGCGGAGCGGCGAATGACCATCCTTCACCGAAATCGCGCTCGACGATCTTTGTGATCTCATCGGCCAACTGCGCGCAAATGCGCCGGTTCTCTTCGCTCTCGAGGCTCGGCCAGTCTGTCATCGCGGTCGTGCGGTGCGTTCGCGACATGGTATTCAGATTTGGGATTCCGAACGCCTGAACCAATTGCAACTTCGGCCCACGGGTCCGGGTTTCCCGAACCCGGTACGCTTTTAGCCGGCCGCGGTCGGCGACAATGATCAGCGAAGCGGTTGTCATACTGGTGTCGCAGTGCTGA
>CAWDGJ010000011.1:0-7192 GCA_963801815.1 uncultured Verrucomicrobiae bacterium | reverse complement strand
CGCGAACGACCGGAAAAAAGCGCTCGGTTATTAATTAATCAGGAACGCAGGAAAAGATAATCAGCCACGGATTAACCAGTCGGCACATTCCCGGCTCGTCTCAGCCCAACTTGTAAATGCGAACCGGCGCGGTTCGGCCGCGGATCGGAAGTGAAACCGAAGATTCGACGCCGTCCAGTTCACCGACGGTTTCCTGCACCGATTCTGAAACGAGAAAGCTCGAGTTCAGTTCCTTGTTCAACTGCTCGATGCGAAATGCCACGTTAACGACGTCGCCGATCACGGTGTATTCGCGGCGCTCGGTCGAACCGATATTGCCAACCAACGCTTCGCCCGAATGCAGTCCGATACCGATCCGAGTGGGCGGAATCTCGCCCGCGTCGGTCGCGCGCTTGATTTCGGCGACCAGTTCTCGCGCGGCGTTGATGGCGTTCTGGCAATGGTTCCCCATGACAAGCGGTGCGCCGAACACAGCCATGAACCCATCGCCGAGAAACTTGTTCACGGTGCCGTTATGCTCGTTAACGATTGCGACGGCCTTGCCCCAAAGCCGGTTCAAATAATCGACGATCGAATCCGGCGGCGTCGTTTCAGCAAATGCAGTGAAATTGCGGATATCGAGAACAAGAATGCAGACGTCCCGCAGCTCCGATTGAAGCCCGGTGGGTTGGGCCAGCAGTTGGTTCACGACCGCTGGCGAAACGTGTTGCCCAAACATCTGCACAATGCGCCGGCGTTCCTCCGCAGCGTGAAGCGACCGTAGAATACCGGAGCGAATGCGCGCCGCGACCATGCCGGCGGTCACCCCGCCGAGCAGAAGAAGAACAGGGCGCATGATATACGCGACCCTGCTTTCCGGCGGCTGGCCCGGCCCAAATGGCAATTGTTCGCGAAAGATCAGGGTCAGCGTGACATAACCGGCGGCCGCGACTACTCCCGCGAAAACACTGAGTCGAAAGTCGAGGGAAAGCGCGGACAAAATGATGAAGAAGAAATAACCGAGCACGGCTGCGCTGGTCAGCGCGACATCGGGCCGCATGACGTGCGCGAACGCAGCCAGAAGAATCGTCGGGAAACTCGTTTCGATGGCAACGTTCAGGTAACGGGCTACCGGCGGTAATTGTCGATCCTGGCGAAGATATCGATTGAACAACTGTCGCATGGCCAACTCGTAGACAATTAGGATCGCCACCACGATCAGCGCGGCATTGAACGCCGGCCACGCGTTCGCGCGTAACGACGTGAACGGCCTTGACGACACCGATGATCAGCAAAAGCGCCACGCCGATCAGCGCCTGCAGGCTGGCGCGTTCTCTTTCGCTCACGAGAATTTGTCGGCCAAGTTCAGCTTCGAATAAGTTCGAAGCCGGGGCTGCTTTCTCGAGATCGCTCACCCGACGACTCTACCAACGACCCGACCACCCGACGAGTCTTAACCGCCGGGGCTTTGCACCCGAATGACGGTTTAATCTCTCAACTAAAGCAAAAGCACTCTGCTAACGCGGAATTACTAATCACGACTACAGGAACATCCGCATACAGGCCGGTGTTACTACGGAGCGGTGGAGAGCGACGTGCGCAGCTAGCGGCGGGATTCAAACGAGTCGCCAAACGAAATCGTTGACAGTTAATTGACGTTTACGACGCGGGGGACGGCGAAGGTTTCGGCTTCGTCTTGTGAGTCGATTTGGATCCAGGCATTGACGTTGGCGCAGGTTTGGGAGCTTCTATCGTCTTTTTGACCTCCTCCTTTAACGGCGATGTCTTTAACACCTTTTTCTCGACCGGCGTCAAAGTGGTAGGGTTCTCAGCGACTGACGCGCCTGACGCGTCGTGTCGTTTGGCCAACTGGATCCGCGCCATGTCCAGTAGCTGATTAGCTTGTGCAACATGCCCCTTTTCGCTTTCGCACTCCGACGCTTTCAAAAGCAAATAGAGCGCGATATCATCCTGGCCAACCGTGGCATAGGTCGTGTTAACGATGTTGCGATAGTTGCCTTCGACCGACCCTTGCGAAATCGCGGTGCTAAGCGCCGCGGCAGCGACCTTGGCCCCCGCTTCCTTGTCAGTCTGCACGCCAGTTTGCGGCGGTTCAATGTTGCAGGTTTTGCACCCCGAAAATACGCAGCCGATTGCGATACAAACAAAGAGGCGAAGGAATGTTTCCATATGGTTCTCCGATTCGAAGCGGAGTCTTCCAAAAGTAACCATCCGTGTCCAGCAATTACTGGTGGGCCAAACTCCGGACGACATCGGTAACCCGTGAAAAGAGCGCCATCATCTGTTGCAAAATTTCAACCGCTGCCACAGGCGCTGCCTGTCGATACGTTACGGCTAACTAATGAAAGAATCGCGAATCCAGAGTTGAAACTTTTCGCGCACGAGGCATTGGACGTGCGCTGGTAGCCGATTGAACTCGTGCCAGAAACGCCGATGCGTTCTGGACTTCACGGCATTTCGCGAACGCGTCCTGCTTTGACGTCTCCTTCCACCTCGTGCAAAACGTCATCAAGTTTGCCGGCGGCGATGTCGCGTTTCATCTGCTCGTCCCATTCGTCGTCTTTCCAGCCGTGCAGCCACGCTACGAGCTCGGCGCGTTGTTCGAACGAGAGCTGTTCGATAGCAGTCTTAATCTCAGCAAGGCTCACACGCCGATGTTACCATTGCTCGACTGGTCTTCCAAGTTTGGCAATCCGGTCTGAAAGTCTCGGTAGTTACCTGACTCCTTTTGCTCCCGGCACATGAAGGACGACTTGCCCAAGCTAAAGGATTTCCCCACGGAGATCGGCGGCTCGGGACAGACAATGCCTGAGTAATTACGCCGACCAGATGTCGGCCAGGACTCGCTTGAAATTTCCGCCCAGGATTTTTTCTACCACCGCGCTTTTGTAGCCGCGCTTCAACAACGCATCGGTCACGAGCTCGAGTTTCCGTTCAGTATTCAGGTCCGGGATATAAGCCGGCCGATCCTCGCCCGGCGCAGCGATCCCAGCGGCTTTCCGTTCCTCGGTCCTGCGTTTCATTTCGGCAAGTTCCTCTTCGCCGACGTGCAGAAAGGGAACGTCCGTCCCGATCCCGACATGATCTTCGCCGCAAACCTTAACCGCGTGGTCGAGATGCTGGAGAAAATCCCTGAGCATCGGCTGTTTCGGCGGCTCGGTCAGAAATGGCAGCATGTAAATTCCGATCACGCCGCCTTTCTCCGCCAACGCTTTCAATTCGCGATCTTCCTTGTTCCGCGGATGCATGTAAACAGCGCGACAGCCGGAGTGAGTGATCAACACCGGTTTCTTCGACGCCGCGATGCCGTCCGCCGTCGTCTTTGTGTTGGAATGACTGAGATCGAGCGCAACGCCGATCTCATTCATTTTGGCCACGGCGCTGCGGCCGAGATCGGTCAGGCCGTCCGTGTCGCCGTCGAGACAACCGCACCCGAGCAGCGTCCGGTGATTGTAGGTAAGCTGCATCACGCGCACGCCGAGACTGCGGAACAGCTCGATCCTGTCGATCTTGTCCTCGAGCATGTTCGGAGATTCGAACGAGTAAATGACGCCAAGCTTTCCTTCGTTCTTCGCGCGATCGAAATCGGCCGCGCGCTGCACTTTGAAAAACGATTCCGGCTGCTTTTCCATCAACAGCTCCACCCTCGCGATCGCGGCCACGGTCTCCTCGAAATTTCCCTGTGCGCCGCCAAGTGTCGCCTTCACCACGTTCACGCCGGAACCGACAATCCGCTTGGTCACGCCCGCCGGGTCATCATCCGGAATTGGAAACCCGATCTCGCCCAGTACGTTCCCGTCGAGTACAAATGCCTTGCGATACAATTCCGCTGCGACGGGCGACACTGAAACCGGTGTAGCCGTAGCGGTCGGTTCGCCCGACCACAGAGCATCCGGCCTGATCGCGGTCAACGTCACTGCCCCGCCCAAAGTTTTCGTAAATTGCCGACGACTAATCATCTGCCGGAAAATTCTACTGCAATCCACTCGGCAATCGAGGCGACGCGAGAAGCTTGCCGAATTCGCTCCACCGTTTCTCGGGATCGGCGCCGCTTCGTTTCTCGATGTAACGTCGCACCATGTCTTCCCCGAGATTGTAGTTGATCACGTAACTTCGGTAACGCTGGATGAATTTCACCCGTTGCTGAGCGCGAGCTGGTTCCATCACCGCGTATTTTTGCAACCATTGCACCGCGGCGTTCTCGTCGATCTCACCGTTGATCAATCTTCGCGCGGCCTCGTTCGTCGCGTAGTCGAGCTGCTTCATCAAATCCTGCACGGCGTAATATTCGTCTGCGCGTGATGCATCGATTCCCGCGGCGGGAAACAAGACTTCCTTCTCGAACTTCATTCGCTCGGTCTTGGTCGGGAACGCAACGTCCCGGCCGAAATTCGCCGTCCCTTCGGCGATGAGCGATTGCGGTGAGAACAGCGCGTAAACCGAAAACTCCACCCAGCCGCGATCGCGGACCAGGTTCTTTTCCAGCAGCGAATTGTAAACGTGATGACCGGGATAACCTTCGTGCGCCGCGAGATCGACCGCGCGATCGATGTAGATCGGCAGATCAGTATTCACCTGAATCACGCTGTGGAAATTGCCTTTGTACCAATTGTAACCGCCCCACGGTTTATCGGTGACGTACTCGACGGTGAAACTCTCGTTAGGCGGAAGCGCAACGTGCGCCAGCGTTCGGGCGCGGCATTCCTTGATCGCGAGTTGAAACACGGTATCGAGTTTTTCCTTCGGAATCACAAACGGCTTGCGCCATTCCTCGTACCGCTTCCACAACGGGTCCGAGCCGGACTGGCGGTTTGTACCGGGAATATTCTTCTCCAGTTGTGCGATGATCTCATCGAAGTGCGAATCGCGATAGGTCGGCGCCACAGCGTCGTAAAGCGCGCGCGATTCGTCGTCGAACTTTAATTTTTCGCCCTTCAACATCCGGACCCGCGCCGCCAGCGCGGAAACTTGTTTCTGCAAATATTCGCGCCGCAATTTGAGCATCTCATCGCCCGACTTTCCGCGTCGGGAATTTTCGCCAGGATCGCGACTTCAACTCGGCGGCTTCGGCACCGATCGCATCCAGCGACTTCTTTTCCTTCTCCGCCTGCGTCTTCCACTCTGCCGGTCCGTAAAACGCGTCGACGTAATCGGGATCATGTTGTCCGAGGGCGAGCACGAGATGCACGTACCGCTCGGCGACAGCATTCATGGCGTCTGCCGCTCGCGCGGTGTCAGCCGACACTACCAACCCGATAAAAGCAGAGACAAACAGTAGCCGGCGCATGTCTAAGTTCAGTGTCGTTAGGAGAATCGCTTATCGTATTCGCGCGACACTCGAGTTAGTAACGCGGAATATTCTAGTTCGGTCTTGGATAGATCGACCCATTCAAACGGAAAGGGTTTAGCATTTGTTGCCCTGAATCGTAAGATCTGGAACTCGTCGAATGCCGAACGGGCTTTTGCGAGCAGCCTTTGCTCAGCTTGAGCAGCCTCTTGGATCGGATGTTTGTAGCGCTTGCCATCTGTCGGCCAGCGCTTTCGACCCTCAAATGAGACATATTGGTCGGCGAAGTTGATGCCGACGAGGCCTACACAGATCGGATTGCCTCCGCCGCTCTTGAAATGCGCGACCTGTTTAACCAAGTCTCCAATGACACGATCAATTTGTTTGATCATCGCTTTCGCTAGAATCTTTGTCTCAGCACCAATTTCAATTGTCGCGACGGGTCCTCGCCCTACGAGTAAACCTTGTTCGGTCACTGCAACTACTGCAGGAACGAGTTCGCCGAAAGTTCCGTCTCCACGTCGAGATGGTTTGCCGATTAATACATTTCGAAGATTCACCACGCGCTCATGATGTTGCACCCCATCAACCAGCTTGGAAGACTTGTTGAGAGCAACAAGGTCCTCGTAAAGCTGGGAGGCGACTACGTCGCCCAAGCTGGCGTCGCGATGACGGTAACGCTTACCCTCAAAAAGGCTGCGGAAAGTTCGTAGAAGCGCGTACTTCTCCCCACTCATCGCTCTATCTTGAGAGTCGAATGAGTTGCGCCAAACGTTTGCGGCATTCCAGTTGCTAGACGAAGTCGCTGCTCAGCAATCTTTAAATAAGTTGGCTCAATCTCGTTACCGATACTATTTCTGCCCGTAGCGACCGCCGCCAAGTTTGTCGTTCCAGTCCCGACAAAAGGATCGAGAACTGTGTCGCCGGCGAATGAGAACAACTTGATCAAGCGCTCAGCGAGACTGACTGGATACGGAGCTGGATGACCGCGCCTCGTTGATTCGCCCTTGATGTCGAGCCAAGCCGACCGAAGCCAGGATTTCATTTCCTGCCGAGTGAGCATTGAGAGCGCTTTTTGAAGCGCCGAGGGCGAGCGATATTCTCCGCCTTTTCGAAGAAAGAGAATGTACTCTGCGTCATTCTTAATAATCGCACCCGGTTGATAAGGTTTGCCGTAGAACCCCGCTCCGTTTCCCTTCGCTTCAGTGACCCCGTTTGCGATCTTAAACCACAAAATTGGTGTCAGTGAATCAAGGCCGATCCTTCGTGCGCGCACCATAATATCAGCGTGCAACGGCATCACGTGGTGACGTCCTTCGCGACGTGGAATACAAACGTCCCCGACCACGCAGCAGATTCTTCCACCCGGTGCTAAAACTCTGGCGCACTCGCGCCAAACCTTATCGAGCTCATCTAGAAAGTCAGTGTATCTTTCGATTTCACCGAGTTGGCACTCGTTCGGGGCGGACCGCTTAAGAGTCCAGTAGGGCGGAGAAGTGACAATAAGATGAATTGAACTGTCTCCAATCCATGAAAGGTCTCGTGCATCACCGAGACGCAGCATGTGCCTGGTTGAATCAAACGGCCAGGGCCAGGCATGCTCTCGGTAATACGCATTGAGCGCAAGCAGCTTCTCTATCGCTCCGCGCTCGTTATCTGCATAGTCGAGCGGAATATCCGCCGGATCTTTAACCGTGGGAACCTCCGATTCTGATGTTTTTTGCCGACCGCGATAATGGCGAAAGCCGTTTCGAGCGTCGCTCTCGGCACCATTTCGTTTTTTAGCGAAATACAATTGCTCTTCTTCTTTTGCTCGCACTTTCGACTGCTTCTGGGAGCCCGTCTTGCGCACGTCGACATTTAACACGTCATCGAGTTCGTAGCCATTTAATTTGCCGATCCCGA
>CAWDGJ010000010.1:0-8472 GCA_963801815.1 uncultured Verrucomicrobiae bacterium | reverse complement strand
CCGGCGGCTGTAGAGGCGGGGTTGGAGAATTTTGATTTGTCGAGCTTGGGTTACTCCCCGCAGCGGCTCTCTTCGCAGCCCACCTCGCTTTCATCGCCGCGGAGAGTTGCGCCCGACGTTCCGGGGAGAGATTCAGCTTTTTTTTCGCTTTCTTGACGGGGGCGCTAGCGTGCTTGCGATTTGCGGTAGCGCGAACAGCCGATTTTCTCGCGGCTTTCAACGCTTGTCTTGACTCGGCCTCCTGCAGTCGGCGTCTCAACCTCGCCAGTTTTTGTGGACCTTCTCGCAGACGTTTTTCCAGTTGCTGGACTTTTTTTCGTAACTTTTTCAGCTTCATAATTGTCCTCCTCCCCGCGTCGGCAGCGAATTTAACGATTGGGGGTTTTGAGTTAATGACAAAATCTCGCAGATGTCACGACATTCTTTGGCCAGAGTGTTGATTCTTCCTTCATAATTCCTGCTTTCCTGGAGGTTCTCGTTGCAATGAAGAAAGTTCGTTTCATTCATATCGACATTGTTCGTCTTTTTCGATGCTGACTGCGTCCAAGCTGCCAATGATCTGCGAGCCGGCTCCGCCAAGGGATCGCTGACGACGATAGCGTGACTGCCGAACCGAAGCCCGTGGTCGGGTTTCGCTCCGACGGGAATTCCGCGACAGCGGGAGCCGCCAATCGAGCATCTCAGGATTCTTCGAGCTGAAGCTCGACAATGCTGTCGGCAAAGATCTCACTGGCACCGCTACGGCGAGCGCCGACGAGAAAGAAAAACAACTCGACGCTGCATTTAACGTTACGCTCAAATATCTTTGCAGATATCTCTGCGACCCGATTTGATCAGACGCATGCGACGTTAACCACAGCAGTTAGCTCTCCCAGTGACAAATCCGAACAAACAGAGCAACTGCCGATTGAGGAAATGAATTAGAAACGGCGTCTGGAAGACGGCAGCTTTAGGTAAGGGCAGTCAAAAGGTCGCTTACTTCCATTCTGACAATGCTCGAAGCCGTATCGCTAACGCCATAAGGCAGGATGAGTTGTCCGTTGTGGACGAGTGCCCCGCAAGAATAAACGACATTAGGAACGTAGCCTTCCCTTTGATTCCCTTCCGGTCTTAAAAGCGGCTCTTTCAGATGGCCAATGATCCTTGCAGGGTCGTGCAAATCGAGCAACGTCGCTCCAATGCAGTATTTTCGCATTGGCCCGACGCCGTGAGTAAGAACTAACCAGCCAGCTTCCGTTTCAATCGGCGAGCCACAGTTACCCAGCTTTACAAACTCCCAAGGGTATTGCGGCTCTTGTACTAGCACTGGGTCGCTCCAAAAATGCGGATTGTCCGAGAACGTCAGGTAAAGATTCTCATCATCCTGTCTTGAAAGCATCGACATAGCATCCATCGATCCGACGAGGGAAGAGAGCCATACCCTTGTTTTGAACTGCCTGTCCGTTGAGCGTCAGGATACGGAAGTTAAGGAAGTCTGCGGTCTCGATCAGCTGGGGTAGAATAACTCTACCATTGTAGGCCGTGTAGGTCGCGTAATACATAACGCTCCCATCGTCTTCAATAAAACGAACGAAGCGAGCGTCCTCAATGCCGTTGCTCTCGTTAGGCGAGACGGGAAAGATAATGCGTTCCGACATTTCCGAAGACGGAGCGAAATCAATTTCGTAGTTGGACTCCGCGAGCCAGTGCATGCACTCCAAAGTTCGCGGCACGTCACGCGTGTGCGGAGAAGCTTCGTCGAAGGCTGCCTGCTGGATTGACTTATCCAACTCATCAAAGAGGAACGTCTTACCCAGTCTTCCCATGACCGAGGCGGCCCAGTCATTTTCAAGTCCCATCTCACGCAGTTTGTCCAGAAAGGTGCGTTTATGGTAGGTGGGCTTAGAATTAAGCTCAGGCAGTGTTACAAAAGGCGTCGTCTTTTTGATCTCTATTGAATGATCACGATGGATAACGCCGGTTCGAAACTGGATAGAAGAGATATGTCCTTCACCGGTCGAGCGCAGGCTCAGGATAAAACGCAGATCGCCCCGACCTAGACCAGTCTGGTCAGGATGCGGCACAATCGAGGGATTGAACAAGGCTGCCGATTCGAGTGCATACTCACCGGAGAAGAGCGCGCCGATAAATAGCCGGCGTGGTTCGGAAATCGTCTCGCCGTCTGGGATCTGCGCTCGCACTTTTTCGAAATGTCGCAGCCAACTTTTATCAAGGTCAATATGTCTCTGGCTGAAATCCGCTCTAACTAACGAAAGCTGCTTTTCGGTTTCCGGCTCGCTGAGCGCGAGCGCGCGCGCGATGATATGCTCGACACGCGTGGCATTGATCGGAATGAACGGACGCACCACCACGCGCTTGTTGTCCGGCCGAAGAAAGACGCCCGTCGGATGAAGTTTCATCCAATTTTGTGACTCGAGATTTTTAAGTCAGGCGCGGTTTCCGCCTGCGTCATTTCCGCCAGGGATAAATAAAACGCAAGACTTGATTCTGCTCCCTGATTCTGGCTCACGCGGTCCTGATGCAAAGCGTCACGACATCCTCCCGTGCTGGAATCGTAGAGTGATTCTCCGAGGTCGTTCCGTCCAAGGAACCACTCGAAACAGCGTCGCGACGCGCGCTTCCAGTATTCGTCATGCGTGAGAGCAAAAGCCTCGAGACAGGCCGAGATGGTAGCATATGCCTCCACCGGCTGTTGATCGAAGCGCGCGCGTTCGCCGCCTCGCTTCCAAAAACCGTTGGAGCCAATCGGCGCGAAATGTCCGGCTTTCGCTCTTTGCGTTTCCACCAGCCAGCGGAGCGACTGCAAACCTGCCTGGAATACCTCGCCGCGCGAAGTCCAATGACCGCTGAGGATCATCGCATGCGAAAGCTTTGCGTTGTCGTAGGTGACGACGGGCTCGAACCATTGCCATTCCTTGGAGCTGTTAGCTTGAAACAACTCGAGCAGTCGCGTGGTGAGCAGATCACGCAGCTGATTCACCATACGGTCTCCGGAGAAGCTGCGCAGGTATTCCTGCATTGCGAGCAGGACAAAGGCCCAGGCGCGCGGAGAAGTGAACTGCTCTACGACCGGCAAACCTCGTTGAAATAAGAGGGCGCAAAGGTTCCGATAACCCTCATTTCTTGATCGCCCAAGCGCCATTCCCGCAGCCCAAAGCGCTCGCGCGTGACTGTCCTCAGAACCAACCTCTTCCAGCCATTCCCGGCTATGACTCATAAAATTCCGAAAGCGCTTCGTTTCCTGATCGAATGCATCCCATAAGAACGAAAGATAAGTGCTGGCAAGGCGCTCAACGTCCCGTTGCGCCACACGACTGGTCATCTCCGGAAGCAGCAGAGTCAAAATAAAGGCGCGGGCATTGTCATCGGTGCAATACCCTTCCCGGTAATTCGGCACATTGAAAATAGCGTGCTGGAAAATTCCGGTGTTATCGGTCATCCGAAAAAGGTGATCGAGTTTTAGCGGTGGAAATTCATAGGGACGATTTTCCAGAGTTCGAACGGCAAAGGCTTTGCGCGACGGAACAGTTAAACGCACGCGTGCGCGCTGGAAGCTTTCCATGTAACGACCGGCCACTACGGGCCAGATCATTTCGCGTCCGAGTTGCCATGCACGTTTTCGCATTCCCGTCATCAGTGGAGGATTGGACAGAAGTCGCGTTACCGCTTCGGCAATTGCATTACTGTCGCGAAAGGGCACAAGAATGCCGCGTTCCTGCGCGAGTAACTCCTGCGCGTAGAGATAAGGAGTGGAAATCACCGCCTTACCTGCGCCGAAAGCATAAGCCAGGGTGCCGGAAGTGATTTGCGCTTCGTTAAGATACGGGGTGACATAAATGTCCGCCGCGCCGATAAACTCGGTTAGTTCCTCCAGCGTCACGAAGCGATTATAGAAAATGACATTGGCGGTAACGCCTCGATCTTCAGCCAGACGCTCAAGCTTTAACCGATAAGATTCGCCTTCCCGCGAAAGAAGATTGGGATGTGTCGCGCCAAGGACAATATAAACGACATTCGGATGCTCCTTGAGAATTTCGGGTAACGCCTCGATTACATACTCGATACCTTTGTTAGGCGACAGAAGTCCAAAGGTTAGCAGCATCGTCTTGCCTTCCACGCCGAACTGATCCTTGTGAAAGGTCGGATCGATGAATTGCACGTCAGGCACGCCGTGCGGGATAAGATCGATCTTCTCGGACGAAACGCCATAGACTTCCTTCAACAGTTCCCGCCCACGTTCCGCCATCACGATAAAACGATTCGAGACGGCATTGAGCTGCTCCATGACGAATCTTTGCGACTCGTTAGGTTCGCGCAGCACAGTGTGCAGTGTTGTCACTACCGGCATTTGCACATCGCGCAGCAAAGCTAGCAAGTGACTCCCGGCTGGCCCGCCGTAGATGCCAAACTCGTGTTGGACCGAGAGGACCTCGACGTTGTTAATATTTAAGAAATCCGCAGCGCGCCGGTATGAATCGATCTCCTTTTCATCGATCTCAAAACGGATACGTGTCGAATAGTCGTAGCCTTCAGGGCGATCGTTAACTGCTCCCACGATGCATTCGCAATTTGGGTACTCGGCTGCCACCGCCTCACAAATGTCGGTCGTAAACGTCGCTATGCCACATTGCCTGGGCATATAATCTCCCAGGAAAGCGACGCGGTTGATCGTGGTCATTAGGCAGCCTGAGTTAGTGTTTGTTCAACAAGTGTCAGCCTTTCTCCGCCGAGGATCCCGGGACCAGCAAAACCCCGCAGCCGCTCTCGACGAGTTGTCCCGCCCAGTCTCGCGCGAAGCGCGGATCAACTCACGTTTTTGCTTCGTAAATCCCGCACCAGCGCCTGGGTGGACTCAATTGCTTCCTGCGGGACCCGGCGCAAATCTCGCGTCAAGCCCAGCTTCGACAAAATCCAAATCAACCATTTGGTCGGGTCCCACTGCCACGGCTTCACGCCGTTACGATAGTCGTGCTGAAATTGATGGTGATAATTGTGATAGCCTTCGCCAAACGTAAAGAGCGCCAAGAAAAACGAGTCGCGCGCACTGCAGCGCGTCGAATACGGCTGACGCCCGATGGTATGGCAGGCCGAGTTAATCAGGAATGTGCCGTGTTGAAGCACGACGACCCTTGCGACGCCACCAATTAGAAAACCGCCAAGCGCGCCGACCCAGCCGTCCCAGACGAATCCGGCGAGTGTTGGCAGGACGAAGCCGATCATGACAGCGAGGAGATGAATATGCCGGTGTTGCCACATGACCAGCGGATCTCTCTTTAGATCGGCAACGTTATCGAAGGGCGGTTGTGGCAAAAGCTTGAACAACAGCCAGCCAATGTGGGCGTGGAAAAAACCTTTGGTGATGTCGTACGGGTCTTCGTCGTGATCCACATGTTTATGATGGCGGCGATGTTCGCTGGCCCACATGAGGACAGAATTCTCAAACGCCGCGGCGCCAAAGATGAGCGTGAACAGGCGCACCGGTAGCTTGGCCCGGAAAGCCATGTGTGAAAACAGACGGTGATAACCGACCGTGATGCTGAAACCGATCGCCGCCAGCAACACGAAAAACAGAGCGAGTTGGAACCAATCAATACCGAAATACCACAGGTAGAGCGGCACTGCGGTGAGTGTGAGAACAAACGTGCCGATCAGGAACGAGCTGGTCGTCCAGTTAATGCGGTCGGTCGGGATGCGAAAAATCAATGGCGGGAATTGGTTTAGGATCAGCGCCTCACTGATATCGGCCGAGAATAACGTCCTTCTTTGTCCAGGTATGAACACTGCCGCAATGGGCACAGGTAAACTTTTGGGGTTTCACTTTGGCTGTCTGCCAGTGTTTTTCTTCGATTGTCTGCCCCGTATCGGTTAGCCTCGACGTGGAAGGACAGCGTACGAGCAAGCTCTTGAGGCTGGGACCGGTCTTTGTTTTCGACCGTCGCGGCGGATCGAATAAAAATCTCGTCGCCATGTCAGAGTCGATAAACGATTCGCGCTTTGGCGGTGTCGTATGGTGACATTTCCATTTTCACTCGATCACCAATTGTAAGCCGAATGAAACGTTTACGCATCTTTCCGGAAATATGCGCGAGAACCAGACGTTCGTTTGCGAGCGCGACGCGAAACATGGTTCCGGGCAACACCATCATAATGGTGCCCTCCAGTTGGATCGCTTTCTCAGAATTCATGATGCCTTGTTTTAGGCAGGGGCGATTGATTTCAACCGCCCCCTGACCTTTGTTCTTTGACCGCCGGCTTTACCGGCGATTGCCGGCAAATGGGCGCCTCCCGCCCGCCGCCTCCGCCTCCGCCGTAAGAACGAGGACGTTCTTCGCGCGGACGCGCTTCATTAACAGTTAACGTGCGACCGTTAAGTTCACGGCCGTTGAGTGCGCTCATCGCGGCGTTGGCTTGTGCACCATCGTTCATCGTGACGAATGCAAACCCACGCGATTTGCCCGTCATGCGATCCATCATTAGATGGACTTCGTTGACGGTGCCGTGTTGTTCGAACAGATCCTGAAGATCGTTCTCGGTGCTCTCAAATGAGAGATTACCTACGTACATTTTCATTGTGTTTGAATTTGGAAAAACTACCGACCTACAGAGCCGTTCCCGTGAATCGGGTTTCAAACCACCAATGAGCGACGCTCACCTGACGATCTACCGCGCAGTGAAGTTAACAGAGTAATCCAATAAGCGCGCAGTATCGTCCTGATTAGGCAAAACACAAGTGTTCATTTCACAGTGCTTGTTCTTCGTTGCCGATTTCCGCAACCATGTCCGCGGATTTGGGAACTGGCCGAGATGGCTCACCGGCCGTTGTTTCGATGGTGCCGGTAGACGCTTGAAAAGTTCGTCGCGTGTGGCCTGTCGCTGAGTAGTGCTTGCTTTCGAGCCGCGGCGCGAAACTCCCGAAAAAGCGCAGGACGACGTTTTGGAGTGCTATGTTGCGCATAGTAAAGCGCGCAGTTCTGAGTCAATGTTGGTTCCATGCTAGTTCTCCGGTTTATTTGCGCTCGCGACGGGGTAACGCGGGCGCCAATGTCTGGGAATTTTGTATCGAGACGCGTGATATAAGCATCCACTAACGCCACGAAATTTATTTTCGAGAGTGCGATGTCGCCTGATAAGTCTATGAGCAATTTTTCGAGCTCATCTTTGTGAAGAGCAATCGCATTCAAGATTCAGTTGGTTGTGCAGTGAGAAGAGGCCGCACACCTGCGCGATCGATTGACGCTGCGCTATTAGCCAGACCATACAGCCGCAACTGCCATTAGCTAATGATTAAACATCCGCCCTTTTCTCTCGATAAAAATAATCGCCGTAGCGCGCGCGATTCTTCAGACTGAGGCGCAGCGCTCCCGCAACGGGCCAAATGATATGTCCAGAGCCCATGATGTGATGACTAATCTGCTCGCGTGCGCGGACATTCGCATCAACGGCGAGCGTCCCTGGGACATACACGTGCATGACCGGCGTTTCTTTAGTCGAGTCCTTGCTTCTGGGACGCTCGGTTTCGGTGAATCCTACATGGATGGCTGGTGGGACTGCGACGCGCTCGATGAGATGTGTTGCCGCGCCATTCGTGCCCGACTCGAGAAACGTTTCGAATTTCGACTTCCCAATGTCTTGGCATTTCTCACCGCGCTTCTCGCGAACCAGCAAACTTCCCGGTGCTCCCGAAAAGTCGGCCGGGTGCATTACGATCTGAGCAACGATTTTTTCGAAGCGATGCTCGATCCGAACATGCAATATTCCTGTGCGCTCTTCGCCGAGGGCGACGATCTCGCCGCGGCGCAACTGCGGAAGCTGGATTGGATTTGCCAGAGACTGCGTCTACGGCCCGGTCTTCGCCTGCTGGACATCGGCTGTGGCTGGGGTGGCTTGGCCGGTTACGCCGCTCGCCGGTACGGTTGCCACGTAGTCGGGATCACAATTTCACAGGAGCAATTCCGTTACGCGCAACGTTGCTGTCGCGGATTGGACGTGGAAATCCAACTGCGCGACTACCGCGAAATCACCGGGCGCTTTGATCGGGTGGTGAGCGTGGGCATGGTCGAGCATGTCGGGTACAAAAATTATCGCGCCTACATGCGAACGGTCGCTCGTTCGTTAGGCGATGATGGATTGTTTCTTTGCCAGGGAATCTGCGGAAACGTTTCGCGCGTCCACACCGATCCCTGGATCGAGCGCTACATTTTCCCAAACTCCATGCTTCCTTCCCTCGCCCGTCTGACGCGCGCTGCGGAAGGCGTTTTCATCGTTGAAGACGTCAAGAACATCGGGCCGAATTACGATCCGACACTGCTCGCCTGGGAGGAAAACTTCCGCCGCGCCTGGCCCCGCTTTGCAGATCGCTACGGCGAACGTTTCCGGCGAATGTGGCGATTTTACCTGCTCAGTTGCGCGGGCGCATTTCGGGCGCGCAGTCTGCAGGTGTTTTCGATTCTCTTTTCCAAAGAAGCTGCCGCC
>CAWDGJ010000009.1:0-99897 GCA_963801815.1 uncultured Verrucomicrobiae bacterium | reverse complement strand
AACGCATCGTGACCGCGGTGACTTACAATCGCTCCTCGAGCACCACTGGGCGGCCCTCATTACCACGATTCAGGGAAAGCCTGCGAGTTTGCGGTGCGCGATCTTTGGTCTCGCGCGACCGAATACCTGGCTAGGACTGAAATCATTGGTCAGTCGGATCGCACGGGATACGTGGCGGTCGCGCAAGGCAAAGCAATTGAACGAAACAAAGATGTAACTGCGGTCGGTCGCGGCAAATCGCAAATCGAAGCGGACAACAACGCGCTCAAACTGTTAACCGCGCGCGAAGCTACAACCGAAGCGACGATCGTTTATCGATATTTTTCCTACGGGTCTGATTCCGGCGCGCATTTGCACGCGAAGCGTTCGAGCAAAAAGACGGCGACTTCGCGACCGGCGACTCGTAAAGCGTAGGTCGCCGTCTCAAACGCACGACGTAATGGTGCAGCCGAGGACGGCTGCCGCCACAGACTTACAATGGTTAATTCGCTGAATCGCTAAATCGCTAAATCGCTAAAGGCCCGCCACCTGTCACTCGTCTTCGGGCATCCGGCCGACTTGGATCGATGTACCCGGCGTAAGTTTTAGATGCAAGATCCGCGTCAAAAACTCGTCGACCGGAATCCATTTGCCGTCTACCTGAATACGTTCAGTCCAGTACAGATCTTCAGTTGTGGTTTCTGTAATCGCTTGATCTCGGCTGCGGCCTTCGCCAGTTCTTCCTCGCCTGTTTTTTGCCGTGTAATGTCCTGGATTTGACTGATAAAAAAGAGCGGCTCGCCTGACTTCGTTCGCACCAGTGAGACACTCAGCAGGACCCAGACGATCGAGCCGCTCCTATGGAAATAGCGCTTCTCCATTTGATAGGTATCGATTTCCCCGGCCAGCATCCGGCGAACATTCTCCAGATCCGATTCAAGATCATCCGGATGGGTAATGTCCTGGAATGTCCGCGCGAGCATTTCCGTTTCATTGTAGCCGGTAATATTGCAAACGGAACGGTTGACCCGCAGCCACTTGCCTTCGGGGGAAACTAACGCCATCCCGATCGCTGCAAACTCAAACGCGCTTTGGAAAAGAGAATCGGAACTCAATTCGTCGTCCGTGCTCATCGAGGGAAGCCGACTAGATAATAAGCTGAATTCGCGTAACGGTCGAGGCTAATGTCCTGTCGGGATTCGCCTATCAATTGTCATTCTGGCCACTGCTGCTGCTGTTCATACTACGATGTTGTAGAGGCGCTTACGCTCCCGCTAGTTCGCTGAGAGTGTTCCCTGGATATTGAATTGCCGCAAAGCGGCGCGCTTGTGCCAGGCGCCTGCCTATTCATATTCGGTGCTCGAGAACAAGCACCGCTACAACCATTGCCTCTCCGGACGTCAGATCACTGTAAAGAACCATTTTGGTTTCCACGTCAGTGAAAAGTGCTTCGTTTTTCTTGCCGCCGATGGCACAGCCGAAGACTGCACGGAGTACTTTGGTCAGCTTGCAAACTATGCTGATTAAAAAAGGATTCTCATGCGTGAAGCGGCAGCTAACGCGCCGGAGAAGCCTGCGGTTTTGCGGCCGCATGCTTTAGCAGGCCGAAGAGGTCGCTGTCGGTGGAAAAGACGAGCGTAGCGTCTTTATTAAGTACTTTGCGATAGGTCTCCATGCTCTTGAGAAAATTGTAGAACTCGGCGGCTTGCGGATTCTGGGTGTAAGCCCTGGCATAAATCTCGGTCGCTTTAGCGTCGGCTTCGCCGCGGATCTGCTGCACCTGCCGGTAGGCGGTGGATTGAATCTCATTCAGGTCGCGTTCTTTTTGCCCGGCGATGCGCGCGGCTTCGCCTTCGCCTTCGGAACGAAACCGGGATGCGATCTGCTGGCGTTCGCTGATCATTCGCTGGTAAATGCGATCGAGCACGTCCGGATTGTAATTGACGCGTTTGAGCCGGACATCGAGCAGATCAATGCCGAACTCGGCCAATTTCCCCGTCGCCTTCGCTTTGATCTCGTCCTCGATTTTCTGGCGCCCGAAGTAAATGGGTGGAAGCACGCCGATTGTTCCCAAGCCGGTCTGGACACTTTTCAGATTTTCGTCCCGTAACGGTTTGCGATCCTTGTCGGTGCGAATGATTTCGATCAGATCGTTCTTGGCCACGGCGTTGCGAGTCTCGCTGCCGAGAATGTCTTCCAGGCGCGATTGAGCGCTGCGTTCGTCACGCAGCCGCACGAAAAAGGTCTTGGCATCGCTGATTCGCCATCGGGCAAAGGTATCGACGTGAATGTAAGTCTTGTCCCGGGTGGGGATGGCCACGGGCTGGCCGTCCCATTCGAGAAATCGTTTATCGATCCGGTTGACCTCCTGGATGATGGGCAGCTTGAAATGCAAGCCGGGCTCAGTAATCGGTTCGCCCTCCGGCTTGCCGAATTGCGTAATGATGACCTGTTCGGTCTGATGAACGGCGAAGAAGCATCCGGCGATGATGCGCAGGACAACAAACGCCAGCACGATGGAAAAAAGTATGAGACAGCCGCGCGTGTTCATTTCTTCTCCAACGGATTTTTGGTGAGCGGCAGGATCGGCAACAGATTTCGCATCGAATCGTCGATGATAATTTTCTCGCCGGAAGCAGGAAGCACATCACCCATTGTCTCGAGATAAAGCCGAGTGCGCGTGATCTCCGGTGCTTTCACGTATTGGCCGAGCATGGCGTTGAACGAAGCGACGTCGCCCTCCGCTTCATTCACGCGCTTGAATCGATAGCCTTCAGCGGCGCGAATCGACTGGTCGGCTTCGCCGCGCGCTCTGGGTACCGCTTGATTGTAATCACCGTTCGCGACGTTGATGGCGTTTTCGCGGTCCTGTTGCGCCTTGTTTACTTCGTTGAAGGAGGCCTGGACTTCCGCCGGCGGATTGACGTTCTTGAGCTGCACTTGATCGACCCGAACGCCGAGCGCGTAACGTTTGGCCAATTCCTGCATCCGGGCCAATGCGGCGACCTCGATGTCTTGCCGTCCGATAGTGATGACTTCATCCACGGTACGGTCACCGATCACTTCGCGCATGGCCGCTTCCGATAAATCGCGCAAGGTCTGGCCGGGATTGCGCACATCGAAAAGATACTGCTTGGGATCGTCGATGCGATATTGCACGACCCACTCGACGAGCGCAGCGTTGAGGTCTCCGGTGACCATCGATCTTTCATTATCGCTTTCTTGTGGCGGCTGGTCGGCATTTGTATAACCAGGAGTGAAGAAGCCGAATTCAAGTTTCAATTGTCGCCGGGTTGGCAGGACTTCGACCTGGTCGATGCCAAAGGGAAGTTTGAAATGCAGACCGGGTTCGACCGTTTTCAAGAACCGGCCAAAACGAAGGACGACTCCTTCCGATTCGGCCTGCACTGTATAATAAGAGGTCCATACCAGAACGATCAGAAGAACAAACGCGAAAATGCCGGCGATCGTCCGCACCGGAATGCGCGGCACGTGCGGCATCTCAAAAGTATGAACTACGGGAGGATGTTCCATTGTTTCTGGGAAGATGGCCGAGTCGAAGGGTAGATGGATCGGCTCCCCTTGGGAAAGCGGAAAGTGACTTTGGAGCTCGGCGGCATAGACTTCTTTGCCGTCCGCTGCGTGTGATCTACCAACGCCGCGCCGACGATTTCTTATTCGTTAGTAATTTTCTCCGTCCGTTGGTTCATTGAACGGAGCGCCAGCTCACTCTATCGTTCGTGTGCTCTTAAACAGTGCGTGCCAAACGGCGCCGACCGAAAGTCTCGCTCATGGCTGAACAACACACGAAAACGCCGGCGCAATTGTCTTCGCCTGCGAAAGGTGTGCCCCCCAAGAAGACTGCGCTTTCGCCGTGGCGTTTCTGGCTGCTGGCAATGCTCATCGGACTGGTCGGCGGATTCGGCGCTTTCCTGTTTCGCGGGATGATCGCTTTTATCCACAACCTATTTTTTCTCGGGAAGATTTCCTTTTTTTACGACTCCAGCGTTTACACGCCGGCGAGTCCTTGGGGACCGCTGGTTATTTTCGTGCCGGTCATTGGCGGGATGGGTGTCACCTGGCTGGTCCGGACTTTTGCGCCGGAAGCGCGTGGCCACGGTGTGCCCGAAGTGATGGACGCCATTTATTATAATAAGAGCATAATTCGACCGGTCGTCGCGGTGATCAAATCGCTTGCCTCCGCGCTGTCGATCGGCAGCGGCGGGTCGGTCGGGCGCGAGGGTCCTATTATACAGATCGGCTCCGCCTTCGGTTCGACTGTCGGTCAATGGCTGCGCATCCCGGCTTGGCAACGCACCACTTTGATCGCCGCCGGCGCCGGCGCCGGAATCGCCGCGACCTTTAACACTCCCATCGGCGGCGTGCTTTTTGCCGCGGAACTTTTGCTTCACGAAGTCAGCGTCTGGACTCTTGTGCCGGTGGTCATCGCGACCGCCAGCGCCAGTTACGTCGGCCGCTTTTTCTTTGGGCCCAACCCTGCCTTCGCCATTCCTGAGTTGAGAATCAGTTACTTCCATCTCACGCATCCGATCCTCCTTCTCGCTTATGTCGGGTTGGGTTTAATCATCGGCCTCATCTCGGTCGTTTACATCCGGTCAATTTACGCCTTCGAAGATTTTTTCGACGCGAAGATTCGCAATCCCTATCTGCGCCACGCCAGCGGCATGCTCCTGCTCGGCATCCTGATGTATCTCCTTCTCGTCAAAACCGGCGCTTACCACATTGAAGGCGTCGGTTACTCTACCATCCAGGACGTCCTTTCCGGCACCCTCAACTCCTTCTGGCTGCTGCTCCTTCTTTTCGCGCTCAAACTTTTCGCAACCTCACTCACCCTCGGCTCGGGCGCATCCGGTGGCGTTTTTTCTCCCGCACTTTTCCTCGGCGCAACCTTCGGCAGCGCCTACGGCATTCTCCTCCAACATTTTTTTCCCGGTATCACCATTAGCCCCGCCGCCTTCGCCGTGGTCGGAATGGCCGGCATCGTTGGCGGAACAACCGGGGCAGCGATCACCGCCATCGTTATGATTTTCGAAATGACTCTCGACTACGGAGTCATCGTGCCGATGACGATCACGGTCGCGATCGCCTACGGCGTGCGAAAAATGATTTCCAACGAAAGCATTTACACCCTGAAGCTCACTCGGCGCGGTCACCACATGCCCAGTGCGATGCAGGCCAACATCCAGTACATGAAACCGGCCCGCGAATTGAAGCACGCCGGCATCGTCAGACTCCCCGCCGATATGACTTTGCCCGAGCTGGCCATCGTCCTGCCTTCGTATCCCGCGGATGCATGTTTCCTTGTCATGGAACAAACAAAAATAGCAGGCGTCATCACCATCAACGCGGCTTTGCAAGCTGTCCGTCGTCCGCGCCAGGAGACCACCGTCGCGGAAATCGCCTCCCAGGATTACGCCATCATCAGCGGGGACACATCCGTATTCGAGATCCTGACCAAGATCCGGCTCAACGGCACCCAGGCTTTTCTTTTGGCACCGGGCCAGCACGAAAACGCATACGACGGTTTACAACGCTGGCTTTCAAAAGAAGCGATCGCCGAATCGCTGATCGACGCGATCGAACTCTTCTCCGAATAACCTTCCGCTTTTCAGCTTTCAGTTTTTCAGCGTTTCAACGGAGTTCCTCCGCGTCTGCCTAACCGTTCGCGATGGATCATGCTGGCGTGGAAACGAAACAAAGGGTCAGATCTAAACATTCCAAAAAAGACAAGTGACGCGTGACCAGTGATCAGAGATAACCGATTAAGTATTGAGAGAAGAAGAGAACGTTAAGACGTCATCGCGGCCGCGCCGCCGAGATCGCAATCCACATTCCGGCATAAGAGGATTTCTAAGCTGGACGGTTTCGAAAGGATGAGGGATGAAGGTTGAGGGCTGAATCAGAAGCAGCACTCGGAAAGGACAAACTATGAATGAATCCAAAGCAGAGGTAGGTAGCGGACCTCGTTCCATGATGATTTGGGGAATCGTGATGTTGATTTGCGGGATTGCGGCAATCGCACTCCCATTAGTGTCGGGGATCGGCGTGGTGATTGTTGTCGGATGGGTCCTCATATTCGCGGCCGTTTCGCACTTGATCTTTGCGTTTCACACGCACAGCGTCGGCGGCGTTCTGTGGCAAATCCTGCTCGCAGTCATCTACGGCGCGGCCGGCGTGTTCATGCTGATGAATCCGCTCGCCGGTCTGGTGACGCTCACGCTCGTGCTGGCGATCTTTCTCCTGATTGAAGCGGCAATCGAGACCGCGCTTTACTTCCAAGTTCGGCGCACGGTCAACGCCGGCTGGATATTGTTCGATGCAATCGTGACGTTAATCCTCGCAATTCTGATCTGGTCGCAATGGCCCAGCAGCGCCTTGTGGTTCATCGGGACAATCATCGGCGTCAGCCTGATCTTCAGCGGCATCTCGCGCTTGACCCTGGCTTCGGCGATGCGTCGCCGCGCGTGAATCGGGCCATCAAATAGCCAGTGACGCGTGACGAGAATGCAGGCGAGACACCTCGAT
The DNA here is from genome assembly GCA_963801815.1 of uncultured Verrucomicrobiae bacterium. GTDB lineage: Bacteria > Verrucomicrobiota > Verrucomicrobiia > Chthoniobacterales > UBA10450 > AV40. The sequence continues at coordinate 93,372 of CAWDGJ010000009.1, read as the reverse complement.
GCCCCAATCTCGGAGCCCGGCTTCCCTAGATGCACTCGCTACGCTCGGCACCTCCCGCCGTAGTGTTGCTCCCGCCAACGCCTGCCACCACAGAGTCGAGCAACGTCAGTGCAGGATGCGGTTGCCGCCGAATAGCGTGAATGAACTTTAAGCGTCTCAAAACGCGCATAGGTTTCGGGTGGATAACGAATGAAGGATTTCTTCGGCGAATTGAAGCGGCGCAATGTTTACAAGGTCGCTGTCGCTTACATCGTCGGAGGATGGGCGCTTTCCCAGGGGATCGCTCAGGTCCTCCCGATCTTCGACATTCCGAACTGGATCGTTCGCCTGCTCGTCGTCCTGATCATCATCGGCTTTCCCATCGCGGTCGCGTGTGCATGGGCCTTTGAGTTAACACCGGAAGGAATCAAGCGCACGGAGGATGTCGATGTTGACACGCCGCACACAATTCACGGCCCGTGGATCTACATCGTTCTCATTGGCGTCGCGTTCTCGATCTCGTTGTTTTTTGTCGGCCGTTACACCGCGCCGAATCGGATCGCGTCGAAAGATGAAAATAAATCGATCGCGGTTTTGCCGTTCGCGACGTTGAGCGATGATCACGATGACGCTTATTTCGCCGACGGTGTGCAGGACCAGATCCTGACCAATCTGGCCAAGGTTTCGGATTTGAAAGTGATCAGTCACACCAGCGTGCGCCAATACAAGACTGGCGCCGAACGCAATGTGCGGGAGATCGGAAGGCAGCTCGGCGTTGCTTACATCATGGAAGGCTCGGTGCAACGCGCTCGCGACCGTCTTCGGATCAACGCCGAACTCATCGACGCCCGGACCGATTCGCATATCTGGGCCGAAACCTACGACCGCACGGCGGCCGATCTGTTCGCGATCCAAAGCGAGCTCGCGCAATCGATCGCCACGCAGTTGAAGGCCAAACTTTCGCCGGAACAGAAGGCCGAGATCGAACAACGCCCGACCCAGGACCTCGACGCGTTCGAACTCTACATCCAGGCCAAGGCCGTCGTGGACAGTTACATCAATGCGACCGATGTGCGGGCCGCGTTGCTCGGAGCTTTGAAGTCGCTCGACCAGGCGATCAAGCGCGACCCGAACTTCGTCTCCGCCTATTGTCTCTCCGCGCGCGCGAACTCGCTTCTTTTCTTTTTCGATCTCGATCCAACTCCGGACCGCGTTTCACTCGCCGAGGCCGCAGTCAACAACGCGCTGCGGCTTCGTCCCGATTCCGCCGAGGCGCATTTCGCGCGGGCGGATTTTCTTTTTCGCTGCCGGCGCGATTACGATCGTGCTGTTGAAGAGCTCGCCATCGCCCGGCCGGGTTTGCCGAACAGCAGCCCGTTCTTCATCCTCTCCGGTTACATCAATCGGCGCCGGAATCATTTTCCCGAAGGCGAACGCGATTTCTCCACCGCGTTCGCGATCGATCCGCGAAATCCGAACGCCTACAATCTTCTCGCGGACACTTATGTTCTCGAGCGCCGCCTTTCTGAAGCAGTCCGCGTCTCTGACAGCGTGCTGGCCGCGGGCGAGACGGAGCCCATCGTCCGGTTTCGGCGCGCGGCGTCCATCTTTTACGGAACCTGCGATTCCGGGCCGTTCCGCGATGTACTGAATAAGTACCCGGACATGGAGTTCGCCGGCGGCCAAACGCCGGTCCGGGTGTGGATGGCGATGTTGGATGGCGATTACGCGAAAGCGGAGAAATTTCTAGACGACTCGCCGCGGAAAGATTTTCAGGACATCGACTTCAGCTTTTATTTTCCGAAATCGTGGTACGAAGCGATGATCGCGCGCGCGAAAGGCGATTCGGCGAAAGCGAAGACGGCGTTTCGCGAATGCCGCGAGATTCTCGCCCAACGACTAGTCGTTAAACCCGAGCACGCGCGCACAATCGCCGTGCTCGCGCAGGTCGACGCCGGCCTTGGCAACAAAGATCTGGCGATCCAGGAAGCGCAACACGCCATCGAACTGATGCCGGTCTCGAAAGATATTTACGATGGCGCGCTCGTCTTGGAAGGTCTCGCGCAAGTTTACACCTGGACCGGGGACCGCAACCGCGCGATTGAGCTCGTGCAAAAACTTGTAACGATGCCCGGTTACACCAATTACGCGCGTTTAAAGCTTCATCCACTCTGGGCCCCACTCCGCGGCGACCCCCGCTTTGACAAACTCGTGGCTTCGTTGGCGCCGAAATAAGAGAAGTGACCAGTGACCAAGAAAGTTGATGGTTGATAGTTGAGAGGAAGCGCGACTGAGCTGACTGCAGAAACGTTGTCTTTGCAGCGAAGAACTATCAACCCGTTCCCATGTTTGCGCCTACGCGTGTCGCGTCACTCGTCACATGTCACTTCTGAAATAACTTTTGCAGCTCGGCGTAAGATGTGGCGTTCTTCAATTCGTCGAAGGTCCCCTGCTCCATTAATTCTTTTGCCGAGCGGATGAATCCGCCCCAGGCTGCGCGCGCGAACGCGCCGCCGACGCTAACGCGACGCGCGCCAATTTCTTCGGCGTCGCGCATCGTTAGTCCGCCCGGTCCGCCAATCAGCACGTTCACCGGTTTCGGCGCGACTGCATCGACGATCGCTTTATTGCTGTCGCGGTCTTTGAACCCCGGCGCGTACAAGCAATCGGCGCCGGCTTCGGAATATTTCACGAGGCGTTTGATGACCTGATCGAGTTTCTCGCGGCCAACGAGAAATCCCTCCGCGCGTCCAACCAGCAAAACGCCAGTTCCATGCAGCGCTTCGCGCACCGCGTGAATGCGTTCGACAGCGAGATTCACGTCATAGAGCGGCGATTCTTTTCGATCGGCTGCATCTTCGATCGACAAACCGGCAACGCCAGTTTCGGAGCAGAGTCGCGCATTCTCTGCACACCAATTTGGATCGTCGGTGTAACCGTTTTCGAAATCCGCGTTCACCGGAATGTCGGTGGCTTCAACCAGCTCTTTGATATGCGTGATCATGTCGTCGCGTTTGACCGAGCCGTCAGCGAGTCCGCGGGAGAACGCGAAGCCGGCCGACGTCGTCGCGATGGCTTTGAATCCGAGATGCTGTAAGTATTTGGCAGTCCCTGCGTCCCAAGGGTTTGGAAGCGCGAAGCATCCTTTCTCGTGAAGTTTTCGAAACTCCGCGCGTTTCTCTTCGATCGATTTCATAGCGGACGCTAGCATTGAAGTTTGTTTCGGCGAGGCGCCGAAACCAGCACGCGAGGCGCGTGCGTTCCCCAATCCGGGAAATCCGTGTAATCCGCAGTTGAAACAAAAGAAGTGCAAAGGACGTGTGACCAGTGACAAGCTCGACTGAATGCGAGCAGTACAGCTCATTCAAATCGGTACGCCGCTGGAAAATAAAGACGTTCCAGTCCCCGAAATTGGCGCCCAGGATATTTTGATTCGGGTTGCGGCTGCCGGAATTTGCCATTCGGATGCGCATTATCGCGCAGGAATTTCAAAGATCGATAACTTGCCCGTGACACTTGGTCACGAAGTCGCCGGTCGCGTCGAGCGCATTGGAAAAGATGTTACGAACGTCACGCCGGGCGATCGGGTTTGCCTACACTATTTAGTACACTGCGGGCACTGCGAGTTTTGCCGGCACGGCTTGGAGCAATTCTGCTCGAGCGGACAGATGATCGGTAAGCATCGCGACGGCGGATATGCGGAGTTTATCAAGGTTCCGGCGGCAAACGCGCTCGCGCTTCCGGACAAAATCTCGTTCGAGGTCGGCGCGATAATGATGTGCTCGTCGGTCACGGCGTTTCACGCTTTGAACAAGGCGCGACTGAAACCCGGCGAGTCGGTCGCTGTTTTTGGGTTCGGCGGACTTGGCTTCTCGGCATTGCAATTGGCGCGCGCTTTGGGCTGCGGCGAGGTCTATGTCGTCGAAATCAATCCGACCAAGCTTGCTTCAGTCAAAAAACTTGGCGCTGTCGCCATCGATGCGAATGCCGGAGATCCGGTCGAGCAAATCAGAGAAGCCACCCGCGGAAAAGGTGTAGACGTCTCACTGGAGTTGATCGGTTCTGCGAGAACGATGCGACAAGCCGTTCTGTGCCTGGCCCCACTCGGACACGCCGCGCTCGTTGGATTGACCAAGGAATCGATGTCCATCTCTCCGTACACGGAATTGATTAACAAGGAAGCGGAGATCATCGGTGTGTCGGATCATTTGGCGTCTGAACTGCCGGCCCTGATGGGATTCGTGCGCGACGGCAAGCTGCGTTTTCCGCCGGAGGCTTTGCGAGCTGTCGATCTCGACGCAGAACAGATCAACGCCGCCCTCGATGAACTTCAGCATTCCATTGGTCACGTCAGGACGGTTATAAAAGTGACGAGTGACACGTGACTAGTGACAAGTTCCAGAAGCGTAATTCGACAGCATTTGTGTCGTCACTGGTCATATGTCACATGTCACTGCTTCTATGAATTGGGAAATGCTGACAGCAATGGGTCAATTGGCGGCCGTCGTCGTCGGAATTCCATCGTTGATTTACCTTGCCCTGCAGATTCGGGCGCAAACCCAAGAGCGACGGCAATCCGCGGTCAACGAGCTTACCACGCGGTGGGGCGACGCCATGTCGGCCTTCCATGAAAGCAGAGAATTCAGTGCTGTTTATCTTCGCGGTATGCAGTCGTTCCAGGATCTTGACGCGGTCTCGAAAACGCAAATCAGTGCGTTCTTCAATCGCACTTTCAAGAATTTTCAGGCGATATACTTCGCGCATCGTCACGGCATGCTCCCGGAGCCATTATGGGGCGAAGTCGAACGCACCATGACAGATTTGATCGCGTATCCCGGTGCGCAACAGTGGTGGCAAACAAGAAGACACTGGCACACCGAAGAATTTGCCCGTGTCGTGGACGCGATGATCGCGCGCGGAATCAATCCCACGGCCTACTCAACTTACGGTCTGCCGAAGTCTCCGCCGCCTACCGAGCAGGGGTGACGATGCAACTGCTCGCCCAGGCCAAATTAGAACAATAGTTGTTGCCTCAATGAACTGGGAAATGATCGCGGCAGTTGGCCAGCTCGCAGCGGTGTTTGTTGGGATTCCGTCTTTGATTTACGTCGCAGTTCAAATTCGCGAGCAGACGAAAGAACGCAGGCAGGCTGCCGTCCACGCGCTCACCGAGCAATGGGGAGCGCTTACTGAATCGCTGCACAATAATCCGGAGATGGCCGCGATTTTTCTCCGCGGCGCACATTCCTTTAACGATCTGGATTCGGTATCGAAACTCCGCTTCAGCGCGTTCTTCAATCGTCTTTTGAACATCTTTGAAGGAATGTACTTCTCGCATGCGCAGGGAATTCTGACTGGCTCATCATGGAAAGCCGTTGAAAGGACGATGAGCGACCTAATTGCTTATCCCGGGGTGCAACAGTGGTGGGAATTTCGGAAACACTGGCATACCGAAGAATTTGACCTGCTCGTTCGCGCGATCATCGCGAAAGGCAACACGCCAACTGCATTTTCAGCTTACAATCTGAGCGAGGTTACGCTTCCGGGAAAACCAAAGTGACAAGTGATGTGTGACGAGTGACAAGCTAAAGAACTTTGCGAAGCGATATGCGACGGCCTGGTCCAGCCGGGATCCGGAAAACGTCGCAGCGTTTTTCGCCGAGCGCGGCTCAATTAGCATTAACGACGGGTCGCCCGCGATCGGACGCGCGGCGATTTCCAAGGAAGCGCTGGCGTTCATGACAACATTCCCGGACATGGTCGTGACCTTCGACAAACTTGAGCCGCGCGGCGATGCGACAGCGTTTCATTGGACGTTAACCGGAACCAACACCGGGCCTGGCGGGACTGGGAACAAAGTTCGCATCAATGGCTATGAACTTTGGACGATCGACAATGCTGGCTTGATCGCTGAATCGCAAGGCCACTTCGATGCCGCGGACTACGAACGGCAGCTGCGCGGCTGACTTCCTTGTGCACTCTATTTTCTAGGAGAAACGAAGGCAACGTCGCGCAGACTATGTGAAAGCTGGGAAGTTAAACTTTTGGCTGGCTTCTCTCGGACTCCGTCGAATAAAACGACCCTTAACGCAGACAGTGGTCCGCCCAATAAATCGACATTTCTCTCCAGTTGTCATCCACCCTGCGCGCCGTATCGAGGATGTGTTTAATCTGTCGACAGTTTAGCTTCATGCCAGCTGGGGGAGGCTTAGCGTCTTTGCGGGACATGACATAACGCCTACCGCCGTAGGTGATGATGACTCGATCGCCTTGGCGAACGAGCTGGGCACCGTTGCCGAACAATATACTTCCGCTCGCTACGGGCGCGCTGTTTTCCGGTGGCATCGTTGGGTTGTTAGGCCGAGGCGTCGGGGTTACAATCGAGGTGCTCGAGTTGCGGTTGGTCTTTGCATCCTGCGTTTGTACCGGAACCTGCGACAATGCCTTTTTGCTTACCGTTGGCCGTGGCGTCGGATAATCGCGATTGGGCGGCTGGAATGGATTGAACGGGTTACCCGGACTGGCAGTCGGACCCTGTCCTTTTACCACGGCACTCACCGCCGCCATTACTAAAAACACTAAGATGATTTGTTTCATTTTTGTCCTTTTTTCAACGACGGCCATTCCTTGCTCATGGAGTACTTCACTTTGATCGGGTCATCCGGCGCGGGCTTATTGTTCTGGAAGGTGTGGGCCGTCAGTTCAACACCATCCGGGCCCTCGCACCGAATCTCAGGGCTAATAATCGGCAGGTTGGTCTTAGTATCGTCGACGAGACGAACCTCCCGATCGGCAACCGAAAAGACCGCAGCTATGCAACGCCACGGAGAATGGCCATCACTGTTGCGGCCGATCATGACTAGATAGTTTCCATCGTTAGTCCACTTGGCGTTCTCGATGGTTTGTTTTCGCAATTGTTGATCCAAAACTAACTGACCGTCGTTCGTGGAGACTTTCACTTTCGCCGGCCCCTCTTCTGAATTCTCGAACGCGGCGTTCGCTTTTTTACCCGGCAGCGGGTTCTCCAGTTTCGAGTCCTGGGCAAGCAGCGTCCCTGCTAGCAAAAGCACAGCGACTATCAAAATGTTGATGTTTTGTTTCATGGATCGAGGGCGTTGGTTAGGTTTAGATACTGGCCAGGCAATAGTCGAAGTACTTCAGGCAGCGCTCACGCCATTTCTCGGTATGCGCCGGGTGATGATCCAGCCAGGATTTCAATTGCTCGCACGAGATTGGCGATCTCGGCGCGGCGGGATCCGGCACGGGGTGACTAAAGCTCATCCGATTTCCATTTTTTAGAGTGATCGTAAACGTGTTACCGATTTGTTCGGCGTGAGCGCCATTACCGAAATCCATCCGTCGGACATATGGCTTATGAGGAATCTGCGGCGAGACCGTCAGAGTGTTGGGCGCGGCTGAACTGATCAGTGGGCAAAGTACCAAAGTTACTACCACGAAATATGAAGCGTGATATTTCACCTGGTTGTTAGGTTGATTGCGTTAGCGCAAATCCATGCAGCGATAGAGATAGACGAGGCATTTTTCTCTCCAATCCAGCTCGTAGGGATTGTTCCCGTCGAGATAGTGACGCAGCCACGCACATCCGTTGGGGTTTCGGGCCACATCCGGGAGTGGACGTTTTTGGATGTATTGGTGCCCGTTGGGTTCGATCAGGACAATCTTGTCCCGATACAACGCCACCCGCGCTCCGTTGTTGAATTTAATTTCCATCGCCTGCGGCGCAGACACTCCTGTTCCCGGCCTTGGCTGACTTGGCCGCGGCGGGCTGATGGTCGTCCCGTTACCGGAGGACGGCTGGCTCGGTGGTGGCGGCACATATTGCTGCGCGAGGCCATGTGAAACGACAACAGCCCAACAAACAACGATTGTTAACTTGAGTTTGTTCATGAAGGGTCCTTTTCTTTGCCTAACGAACTACAGACAATTATCCGCCCACCAAAGAGATGCCGCCAGAATCGTTCCAGACGGGAGCGTAAACTCCACCGTTCGAGCGAAATAGTAATCCGGCGATGATGAGGAATTGAACGAAGGGGGTCAAGGATATTACAGGCTGCGCCTGTCAGGCAAAATCCCTATATCTAATAAACCGCGCGCGAACCGCCGGTCTCGCTAGTCAACGCGTTCAAAAACTTTGGAAAAAGACCCGAAGGCGAACGGGTGAGCATCTATCTATGCTATTAGTGAGTCACATCGGGCTTACTTGGACGCGTGCCAGTAAACGACGACCAGCGCGGCCGCCTCCTGCATCTGATCGATCAGATCGGCCGGCTTGTCCTGATCCGTGTTTGGCGGTTTCAGTTTGTCCGAAATCCCAAGCGTCGATTTCAAAAAATCACGGACCAGGTAGCTTTTGATCGCATAATTTATGTTCTCGGGAATGGCGCCATTCTTTTTGAACAGATAGGCGGCGTTGAAAGTGCTTGAAGTCACGCCAACCACGTTGCCATGTTCATCAACCAGCGCGCCGCCGGAGTTGCCGGGTTGAATTTGTGTACTGATTTGAAAAAATCTGACGTCATCTTTGAACCCGGCAAGTGAGCTAACTTCTCCGCGGGTAAACTTCGGAGAGATGCCCTGTAACTCGATCAATGGAAATCCGATGGTGGAGACGGTATCTCCCAACTTAACGTCGAAACTCGATCCCACTGGCAATGCCTTGTAGGTGCCTTCCGCTTTCAGCAAGGCCAGATCGTTCGCGGCGTCGACTTGCACAACCGTAGCCGGGACTTTCGCGTGCCTGGTCATCAATCTCACCGCCGCCCCGTCTCTCACGACATGAAAATTGGTAATCAAGTATCCGTCATCCGTTACAAAAAAACCCGTGCCGGTCTCGTGCGGCTGAAGCGGACCGTCGGCTGATTGTGACCCCCCGCCTGGGGCAGGAACCTCCTGTTGGCTCCCTCCTCCACTCGATTGAAATTCCTGAGCCAACTTTTGACCTTGCGCGATGGCAGCGCGCGACATCCGGCCATTGAGAACTGCCAGATTATTCCTGGCATTTTCATTACCTCCAGCCGCGGCCAGGGTCCCCCATTTGTAGGCCTGAATATCATCGCGCTGAACGCCGATACCATTCATATAGCAGTAACCAAGGTTTCCTTGCGCGTCGGTAACGTTTTGCTCAGCCGATTTGAGAAACCATTTGAACGCTTCCGCCCCATTTTTGCGAACGCCTTGGCCGAACAGATAGACCACCCCGAGATTGATACTCTGCCTCGGAATTATTTTGTTCGGCGGATTTGAGATACCACTTGCAGGCCTGGGCCATACTTTTGGAAGTGCCAAGGCCCTTGGAATAGGCGACTCCAAGATTGAACTGCGCCACCGCGTTGTTTTGTTCGGCCGATCTACGGAACCACTTGACCGCTTCAGCGTCGTTTTTCGGCACGCCGTCGCCATTTGCATAAGCAAGTCCAAGCTCGCATTGGGCCTCGGCGTCGCCGGCCTCGGCTCGCTCTTGTACCGTAGCGGGGCGAGCTTGCCCCTGTCCCCAGGGATTGACCGGCGGCGGCACCGTCGGCAGCGGCTCGAGACCGAGAAAATTCCCCGGACCAGAGTAACGCGACGGCGTGGGTGTTGCATTCGCTGCGACAGAACGTTCCTGCGACGGAGTCGGAAGCGGAGGGAGAGGTGCTGTCGAACCAGACAAATCAGCTGCCCGGAACGCCTCTGCCAACGCTCTCGCTTGCGCAAGCTGTGACGGGCTCATCTTGGTCGCGAATGTGGTCACATTTTTTACCGCATAAGAATTGCGTTGGGCCGCGGACAGAAGAATCCATTTGTAGCCCTGAACGATGTCCCGGCCGATTCCGCGGCCCTGCATCATGTTGTTTCCCAGATTATTTTGGGCTTGAGCATTGTTCAGCTCTGCCGCCTTTTGGTACCAATCATTCGCTTCCTGCAGATTTTGCTCAACGCCACGGCCAAACTCATAGCAGACGCCCAAAGCCGTTTCTGCTGCAACGTTACCCTGGCTGGCGGATTTCTCGTTCCACTGAAAGGCCTGGGTATTATCTTTTTCCACTCCCTTGCCGCTGAAATAGGCATTCCCTAACTCGTGCTGGCCTTCGGCATAGCCATGCTCCGCCGACTTGCGGATCCATTTCACAGCCTCCGCATAATCTTTTGGAACACCATCGCCGCGCACATAACGCATGCCGAGTTGGCATTCGGCCGCGGAATCCCCTGCTTCCGCCCTGGTCTTGAGCTCGTCGAACGTTAGCTTCGAGCTTTCGGATTGCGCAACCAACTGAGACACGACCAAAGCGGTAACTAGCAAGACAATCGCTACACCTTGCCAAACGGCTCTCCGAGCGTGGATTATTATCGTTGTCGTGTTCGAGTTCTACCCAAAACAAACCAGCGTTGGCAACGCCAGTTTTTCGCAACTTGGGCTTTCCCATCAGGCATTAGTTCGCCCGATTCCTGGCCGGCAATATTTCAACGGCGATGGCCTGGCCGCCACGCGGGATCTGCCAGACATGGAGATGCTGGCCCACCTCCAGATTTTCAAACTTGCCTTCGTTGTTATCCTTAATGATCCAGGTCTTAGGACCAAGCGACAACGTCTGCGTTCCGCTCCGGGCAATTCTTATCGTGATTCTCATTTGCTTCGCGTAAATGGAGTCGATGACGACATCTGCATATTCGCGGACCGCGTAGACCGGCTGCGCGGCGATTGCGGACTGCGCACCCAGACCCAGAATCGCAGTCAGAGCGAGCGACCAGCAAAAAAATTCGAGGACAAATACTGTTTTCATGTTTGTTGGATTCAGAATGTAACCGAAAGCTTTAGTGTGAGATTCGGATCCACTCGGACAGGAAACATTGAAATGCTGCCCATTCAAAGCCTGAATCCTCTACCCTGCGCGAGAATGGAAGATCATGAAGGCAGCAAGAGAAAACGCGTTCGAGTCAGGAGGTGCGAGCTCTGGAAGATCGACAGACGGGTTGATCGCAGAATCCATATGGTAGTTCGAGCCCGCCGAGTACGAGCGGCGACCAAAAAAAGTGATAAGTGACGAGTGACAAGTGAGCAGCAAGAGAAAACTATTCCTAAAAAGCCGTGAAGTACCATTATTATATATGTGATGTCTTCACCGAGACGCGGTTCGGTGGGAATCAATTAGCCGTGCTGCCGCAGGCGGATGGACTGTCAGCGGAGCTGATGCAGCAGATCGCGCGCGAATTCAATTTCTCTGAAACGTCGTTCGTTTTTCCGGCCAAGGCAGGCCACACGCGACACGTCCAAATCTTCACTCCAGCCAGAGAAATTCCGTTCGCCGGTCATCCGAACATTGGCACTGCGTTTGTGCTCGCGGCCATCGGGGAGTTAGGAGAGATCAAATCATCAGCCACTGTGATCTTTGAAGAGGAAGCCGGCTTGGTTTCGATCACCATCGATGAGACTGGCGGCAAGATTTCGTCATGTGAACTGACGGCTCCTCAAACTCTTTCTCTCGGGAAAACTCTTCCAGTCGAGCTGGTGGCAACCGCCATCTCTGTCGATGCAAAAGAAATCATTACCAAAACGCACGGTCCGCAGATCGCGTCGGTCGGTCTTCCCTTCATCATGGTAGAACTCAAAGACCGTTCGGTTCTCGAGCGTACTCGAATTAATATGAGCGGGTTCGAAGCGATCAAAGCGGAGGGCATCATGCCAGATATCTATTTTTACATTCGGGCGAATGCCGATTTTGATATTCGTGCACGCATGTTCGCCCCACTCAGCGGGGTTGCTGAAGATCCAGCCACTGGCAGTGCGAACTGCGCGCTTGCTGGACTGCTGGCTCATTACGATGAAAAGGCTGATGGCGATTTTACATGGCGCATCGCTCAGGGAGTGGAAATGGGGCGACCAAGTAGACTCATTGCCCGCGCCGAAAAGCGGGATGGCGTTGTTCGAACGACCCGGATCGGAGGCCCTTCTGTTATGGTCAGCGAAGGCGTTCTTCAGCTCGACTAGGTTGATCGTTGCACGACACGTGACATGTGACCAGTGACAAGAACAGAATGGGCCGATGCCCACTGTTCATCCTCTCAACCATAAACTGCTCTGATGTCTGATCTGTGACCTCCGACTTCTGATTATGAACCTCAACGACCTCGCCAATCTCGCCCAGATCATCGCTGCTGCCGGCGTGGTTGTTTCGCTGATCTATCTCGCGGCGCAGATTCGCGGCAACACGAAAGTGGCGAGCGCCCAAGCTCGACATTCCATCTCTGAGTTTGTTCTTCGAATCTCCATCTTTCGAGCAGAGCATGCCGATCGATTCGCCAAGCTCGAGAGCGGTCTGGAATTGACCGAGGGCGATCGCCAGTTCCAATATTGGAGTCACGTGCAGATGCTTCTCCACGCCGAGACCTACTTTCATCATCACGAACTGGGGTTAATGCCCGAGGAGCATTGGCGTGGATATGCTCGATACATGACGCGTTACATTCGATCGCTCGGATTCAAAGAAGTTTGGAGCGACATCGGACCGGCTTTCTCGGAAGACTTTGTGCGATGGGTGGACGGCCTGTGCGGTACCGAGAAATGAACCTGAACGATCTCGCAAATATTGGACAGGTCATCGGAGCACTCGCGGTCGTGGTCTCGTTGATCTACGTCGCGGCGCAGATCCGCCAGAACACGAATGCGGTCCGTGCCGCGACTGCTCAATCACTGCATGAGCATTTTGCCAGCTGGTATCACTTGATTGCCTCTGACGCGTCGCTCGCGGAATTAGCTACCAGAGGGTTAAAAGATTACGCCTCGTTGTCTGACACAGAGAAAGCTCGGTTCGTGTCGCTGTTCATGGCGTTCCTTGCCTATTTTCAAAACGCGTTCTTGAAATGGAAACAGGGATTGTTGGCACCATCACTTTGGAAGAGTTGGGAGCAAGTGATGATGAATCTGATTGGCGCGCCGGGCGGCAAAGAGCTTTGGAAAGAGCGTGCTTATCTATTCGACGATGAATTCCGGCGCCATGTGGAAGATGATCTGATGAAGCGAACGCCGCATCCCGACGCGAAACCACTGGGCGCCTTTGGCATTGGGGCAAAAAGTGACCTGTGACCAGTGACAAGAACAGAATGGGCGAAAGCGACTTCGTTTCAGTCTCTCAACTATCAACCCTCAACCATAAACTGCTCTAGTGTCCGCTTTCGAACATGTCACTGCGCTGTTGTCGTTCGTTTACGCGTTGGCGTTGACGCATCTGCTCGCGCGGATCGCGGAGCTGATCGTGGCGCGAGAGCGAATAAAATTTTCCGGCTTGCTCGCACTCGGGATGGTGAACGCCGTTGCGCTGGTGTTTGTAAACTGGTTGGCGCTTTGGGATCTCCGGTTAGTCACGAGCTGGGATTTCGCATCGATCGCCATCCAATTTTTGTTCGCCGTTTCCGTTTATGTCATCTGCGCATTGATCGGACCCAAGATGCCCGATGACGGCACCATTGATCTGGAAGATTTTTTCTGGCGCCAGCGCACTTATTTCTACGGCGCCATCATCGTCTGTCTGGCTCTGGCGCTGCTCGCCAATCTCGATTTTTTAAAGACCCCGAACACGGCACTGTTGGTGAAAGAAAATCTGGGAACTATCGCAATATTGGTCCCGAGCCTGGTTGGACTGATATCACGCAATTACGTAGTCCAGTGGGTGGCCGGCGTTTGCTTGCTGACGCTGACAATTGGATTCGGAATTATGTTCAGCAGCCACCTTGGCTGATTTGCTCCGGTGGGCGGCCCTGTTTTGAGTTCAATGACCGGTCTCGCGGCGAGATTCGGATCAAGAAAAGCATTGACTGGAAATCGAATTCCCGGCTTCATCTGCGGCCATGAAATCTAAAACTACTTTAATAGCTCTCGCAGTTTGGGTTGCTGGCGGTTCGCTCTGCTTTGCCAGTGCGTTCGATGGGACTTGGAAGTTGAACGCGAAGAAATCGCATGCCGGCCGAGGGATGGGCCGAAACAGCACCGTCAAATATGAATCGGCCTTCTTATTTAGAGAAAAGGTCACGATCGATGGGACCGATGCCAAAGGTAAAGCGACGCATAGCGAATGGGTCGGAACGTTCGACGGCAAAGATTACGCCGTCACCGGCGATTCTGAGTCGGACATGCGCTCATACAGTAAAGTGGACGACCACACGCTAAATTTCTGGGCGAAGAAAGGCGGCAAAGTGATGGAATCGGGCAAAATTGTGGTGGCCCCAGACGGCAAGACTCGCACGGTGACAGCGATGGCTCGGAGCCCCAAGGGTAAGATGGTCCGGATCACAGCGGTTTACGACAAAGCGTAGTCGGAGCGACTAATCAAAAGGCAGATTTGGGGGCGGCCCTGGTGGCCGCCCTCTACATTTTGGGGAAAATCTGCGATTTGCCGCTTGCGGGTTGGACGAACCCGACTAGTTTAGTGGCCCGCAAATAAGCGGTCCCGCAGAGGCGGGGTTGTTCTCCTCTGGCTCGAAGCGAGCCGACGCTGGTCAAGTAAATGACGAGGGTCGTATTTTGCTTTGTACCGGAAGAAGAATGTCGATCTTTGACAGTTTGGTTTTGGATTCGTGGTCACAGTTGTTTTGGCGCATGCCGGAACAGAAGCGGATCTGAAATGATATGAAGTCAGCGAAAATTGAATTGTGCGTTATCTGTTGATTTTCTTTGGAAAAAAAGATTACAGATCGGACGAACCTGTGGCCCGCTACGGCGGGAAACAGATTATCGAATGGTCAGATTTTGTCGGTCCCGTAGCCGCCGGATTCGACGCAAACTTTGAGGCTTGAAAAAGTCTCACCGTTTTTAACGGAGAGTTTGATTCTGGCTCAGAACGAACGCTGGCGGCGTGGATAAGACATGCAAGTCGAACGGGACTTTTCGTTGTAGCAATACAGTGGAAAGTCCAGTGGCGAACGGGTGCGTAACACGTGGGCAATTTGCCTTAAAGTGTGGGATAGCTCGGCGAAAGCCGGATTAATACCGCATGTGGCTACTGGAGACATCTTCGGGACGCTAAAGGTGGCGCAAGCTACCGCTTTTTGAGAAGCCCGCGGCCTATCAGCTTGTTGGTGAGGTAACGGCTCACCAAGGCGTTGACGGGTAGCTGGTCTGAGAGGACGACCAGCCACACTGGGACTGAGACACGGCCCAGACACCTACGGGTGGCAGCAGTCGAGAATTTTTGACAATGGGGGAAACCCTGATCGAGCGACGCCGCGTGGAGGATGAAGGTCTTCGGGTTGTAAACTCCTGTCATTTGGGAACAAGGCGCAGTTATTAACTGTAGTCGCGTTGATAGTACCAGAAGAGGAAGAGACGGCTAACTCTGTGCCAGCAGCCGCGGTAATACAGAGGTCTCAAGCGTTGTTCGGATTCATTGGGCGTAAAGGGTGTGTAGGTGGCGCGCTAAGTCGGGTGTGAAATTTCGGAGCTTAACTCCGAAACTGCATTCGATACTGGCGTGCTTGAGGACTGGAGAGGAGACTGGAATTTACGGTGTAGCAGTGAAATGCGTAGATATCGTAAGGAAGACCAGTGGCGAAGGCGGGTCTCTGGACAGTTCCTGACACTGAGACACGAAGGCCAGGGGAGCAAACGGGATTAGATACCCCGGTAGTCCTGGCAGTAAACGGTGCACGTTTGGTGTGGGAGGATTCGACCCCTTCTGCGCCGGAGCTAACGCGTTAAACGTGCCGCCTGGGGAGTACGGTCGCAAGATTAAAACTCAAAGAAATTGACGGGGGCCCGCACAAGCGGTGGAGTATGTGGCTCAATTCGATGCAACGCGAAGAACCTTACCAGGCCTTGACATGCATCTCTAAGTTGGTGAAAGCCAGCGAGTGTCGAAAGACACAATTTGCACAGGTGCTGCATGGCTGTCGTCAGCTCGTGTCGTGAGATGTTGGGTTAAGTCCCGCAACGAGCGCAACCCCTGTGAACTGTTGCCACGGAACCGAGAGGTTCCAGCACTCTGTTCAGACTGCCTCGCTTAAACGAGGAGGAAGGTGGGGACGACGTCAAGTCAGTATGGCCCTTACGGCCTGGGCTGCACACGTACTACAATGCCCAGTACAGAACGATCCGATACCGCGAGGTGGAGGAAATCACTCAAAACTGGGCCCAGTTCGGATTGGAGGCTGCAATTCGCCTCCATGAAGCCGGAATCGCTAGTAATGGCGCATCAGCTACGGCGCCGTGAATACGTTCCCGGGCCTTGTACACACCGCCCGTCACATCATGAAAGCCGTTTGTACCCGAAGTCACCCCTTAAAATGTGCCGAAGGTATGGATGGTGATTGGGATGAAGTCGTAACAAGGTAGCCGTAGGGGAACCTGCGGCTGGATCACCTCCTTTCTAAGGAGAGATGCCTTCGCAAAGGATGAAGGAAGAAGGATGAATTTGAAGGTAACTTCTTAATTCTTAATTTTTACTTCTGACTTTGCCGGTAGGCATAGGTCGACGGCTAAATCCTTTGGGTGAATCAATTGATCATCCAAACGGACATGCCGTGAAGACTTTGGAATCGAAAGAAACCAGAGCCCAAGGAAAAGAAACGGTAACGCACAATTCAGTCTTTGCTGCACATCGACTAAATGCCGATTCCGATTCTTCGGGATCGGCATTTTCCTTTTTCCCGCAGCGAAATGTCATGCCGTAGCCTCCGCGAAGGCGGACAGATTTTTTCCAGAAACCACGGATCAAACGGATCTCGTCACTTGTCACAGATCACTCGTCACTTTACTTACATCCGGCATTTTCCTATCCGCCCCTCAGTTTTTTGCCTCGCTACGCCCCTGAACAACCGCGTCAGCAATCACGTCAAAGCTACAGAGGATTTATGCGCGGAATAATTATCAAATCCATCGATCCGGAGGACGTGCAGGCCGCAAGGCACCTGCTCGCGGTCGAGGGTTATCTGGATCTCGCGATGTTCGAAGAAGCAGCAGAAGAACTTCGCGACCTGGATCCAGCCTGGTTCGCTCTAGACCAAACCGTGTCGCTTCAATTGCGCGTTCTTGCCGGCTTGAATCACCGTGAATAGGCTGCACGCACTGTGCTTGCGGCCTTTTCTCAAGTGCGGTAGATGCCTTGTTTGAAATTCTATTTACTGCCAGTCCGGCTCGGACCTTCTCAACTGGTTCGAGTTCGTTTACCTTCCCTACTCAACCCAAATTATTATGCATTCATTTCTTCGCGCTCGTTTGCTTCTGGCTCTTTTGCTCCTTGCTCCATCCTGCATTCCCCTCGCCCGCGCTGCTGACGCGCCGCCGGCAACACTGAAATACGGCACTTGGGGATTCGATTTGTCCGGCATGGATACAGCGACCAAGCCCGGCGACGATTTCTTCCGCTACGCCAACGGAACCTGGCTCGACAAGACGCAAATTCCTTCCGACAAGCCGGCCTATTCGCTCCGCGTCTCATGACCGATGTGACCGAGCAGCGACTGCGAGAATTGCTCGAAGCTGGCGGCGGCAACGGCAGGCGACAATCCGTCAACGCTCGAAGAGAAAGCCGGCGCTTTTTATCACTCGTTCATGGACGAGGCGCGCGTCGAACAACTCGGCGTGAAAGCGATCGATCCGGAGCTAAACGATCTCAAAAATGCAAAGACGCGCGACGACTTCGCCGCATTGATGGGCCGAAGCGCGACCGATTTCGAATTCTCGCTCTTCAATCCGTTCATCGACGTCGATCTCAAAGATCCGAAAAAATACGCATTCTATCTCAGCCAGGCGGGAATCGGTCTTGCCGGATCGCGATTACTATCTGAAGCCGGATTTCGCGCGCACAAAAGACCGCTTACCAAAACTACGTCGCAACCATTCTGCAATCTGCTGAATTGGCCCGACTCGGACAAGACCGCCAAAGGACATCGTCGATTTCGAAACCAAGATCGCCGACGCGAGCTGGACCAAAGCGCAGCAGCGCGACCTGAACGCGATCTACAATCCGATGTCGATCCAGGAGCTGAAAAAGTTCGCGCCCGGTTTCGCGTGGGAAAAATTTCTTGCCGAAGCGAAGATGGCCAAACTGACTCGCGTCATCATCGCGGAGAAAAGCGCGTTTCCGAAAATCGTTCAAGTCTATGCGAAAGCGCCGATCGACACGATCCGTGCGTGGCAGGCATTTCACATCGCGGACAACGCCGCGCCGTATCTTTCGAAGACATTCACCGACGCCTATTTCGAACTGCACAACAAGACGCTTTCCGGTCAGAAGGAACAGCAGGCCCGCTGGAAACGCGCGATCACAGCCGTCAGCGGCGGCGATTTCGGCGTCGGCGACCGTTTCGGCACGTTCGGCACGATGGGATTCGGGGTCGGCCAGCTTTACACCGCGAAATATTTTCCGCCCGAAGCGAAAGCGAAAATCCAGGATTTGGTCACGAATCTGAAAGCGGCCTATCGGGCGCGGATCGAGAAGCTCGACTGGATGGGCCCGGACACCAAGAAGGAAGCGCTCAAGAAGCTCGACACCTACACGATCAAGGTCGGATATCCGGATCATGCGCGCGATTATTCGAAACTCGTTATTCGTGGCGATGATCTCGTCGGCAACGTGAAACGCTGCGCGCAGCTTGATTGGGATTTTTACACCGGACGATTCTACGGCCCGGTCGATCGCACGGATTGGAGCATGACGCCGCAAACCAACGACGCCTACAACGGCAGCTTGCGCGACATCGTCTTTCCCGCCGGCATTCTTCAGCCGCCGATCTTCGATCCCGATGCCGATCCGGCGATCAACTACGGCGCGGCCGGCGGCGTAATCGGTCACGAGCTGACCCATGGCTTCGACGATCAGGGCCGCAAGATCGATGCCTCGGGGGCGTTGCGCGATTGGTGGACCAAAGAAGACGCCGAGACGTTCAAGAAACGCGCGCGATGTGCTCGGCGCGCAGTATTCCAAATATGAACCGATTCCCGGCGTGCACGTGAACGGCGAGCTGACCATGGGCGAGAACATCGCCGACCTCGGCGGCCTTACGCTCGCGCTCGATGCCTATCGCGCGTCGCTGAAGGGCCAACCGGCGCCGGTGCTCGACGGATTCACCGGCGATCAGCGTGTCTTCCTCGGCTGGGCGCAGGCCTGGCGCGGCAAAGTCACCGACGATTACGTGAAGAAACAGGTCGTGAGCGATCCGCATTCGCCTCGCCAATTTCGCGTGATTGGCCCAAGCAGAAACACCGACGCGTGGTACGACGCGTTCAAGGTTGAGTCGACCGATAAAATGTTCGTTCCGCCGGAGCAGCGCGTGCACATCTGGTAAGGCATGCGATTGCAATCCGCAGTTCGCAATCTACATTCCGCAGTTCTTGTCGGGGGCATAGCTCAGTTGGTAGAGCGCCAGCTTTGCAAGCTGGAAGTCAGGGGTTCGAATCCCCTTGCCTCCAAAAATTCGCGAAGCGAATTCCCGAACTGTTGAGGGGATGAGAATCTTGTTCGACCGGCGGGGCGCGGAGCGCAGGGTTAAGAGCGAAGCTCTCTGGCTGGAGCCAACGCGAAGCGTTGGATAATCCCCTTGCCTCCAAAGCTTCGACGAAGCGTGAAGGCAAAATCCAACGATACAGGGATCACTCTCGGATAGATGGGAATCAATCCCCTTGCCTCCAAGGTATTTAGCGATTCAGAGATTTAACGAATGCCAGCGGCGAACAGTCATTAACTCGCTAACTGTTCGCCGATCCTAACCGCTGCAGCCGCTATGTTTGCGGCGTGTCAGCGATGAATCCCTTCGGCGGAATAGGAAGCGAAACGGGCGATGTTTTAGGAATGCCACCGCCTTTCGCGTCCTTTCGAGGGGACAAATCTCGAACTCCCTTGCGCGACTTTTTCTCGCCGACTTTCTTCTTCGACGTGGTAATTCTGTTGTGCCTGGGACTAAGCATTACGGGCGTGGAGTCTGCGTAGTAACTAGAACGCCGTCAAGAAACTGTATTGTGCTATTTGAGCTTTAGTTCTTGCGGTCTTATCCGACATTTAACGAATTCATTTGCAGCCAGTCGCTAAATCGCTAAATCGTTAACTCGCTAAATTTTGGGCCTGTAGCTCAGTTGGTTAGAGCATGCGCTTGATAAGCGCAGGGTCACTGGTTCGAGCCCAGTCAGGCCCACCATTTCCTCGTCACTTCTTCTTTAGTTTCGCCAGTGCCTGCTTCGCCTCCTGCGAAAATTCGCCGTTGGGCTCCTGTTTTAAAGCGTCCTCGTAATACTTTCGTGCGCCCGCGTAGTCGTTCAATTCAGCTGCGACGTTGCCGAGATTGATCAAGAGTCCAACGGATTTTGGGTCGAGCTGGTGGGCCTTTTCGAGCATTTCGCGCGCTTTTTTCCAATCGCCGAGGTCCACGTAGTACCCGGCAGAATCGTTGAAGCCCTCCGCGTGATTCGGGTACTCCTCCGTTGCCAGACTCGAAATTTGGAACCAGCGCTTGTCGTCCTCTGGATTTTCCTTTTTCTCGTAGTAAACGCCGTAATCGTGCAATTTTTCCGGAACGTATTTGTCCTCCGGCTCCTCAATTCGCGCGCCCTTTAGCCACTTTAGTCCGGTCGGATTCGCTCGAGCGTAGGCGACCATCTTTTTTAGCGTCGCCAGCTCGTTATCAAAATCGCCGCTTTCCTGGTAAATGAATGCCAATCCGCACCAGATATCGAGACGATCCGGGAATTTTTTGGTTGCTTCCCCAAGGAGCTCCGTTGCGCTATGCGAGGTCTTGGCCACGTTTGGCTTGAAAGAAATGCTCCCCGCGTTCTTTCCGGTTTTCTTGTCCTTCAAACCGTAATCGCCTTTCTCCGCGGGCTTGGTCGAGATGGTTGGGCCGACGGATTGGTTAAAATAATAATTCGCACTCGTGATCCAGGCGTCTGGATCGTCTGGATTCTTCGCGCACCACTCATCGAGCAGCGAATCGATCTGCGCGCCGTCTGCTTTTTGGTCGGCCAATTGTTTGAAGCGCGCTGCATAATCTTGTCCGCTTGCGCGATTCAAACTCAGGAACAGCAGCGTTATAAGGAGAAGCCGGCCGGCTCGATTAAACACACTTCTCTTTAACAACCGTCCGGGATGCGAGGGCAACACAAATCGTTAGGCCAATCAGCGCTCCGCACGCGTCAATCATAACGTCCTTTGCCGAGGCGGTCCGTGAAGGCACAAACGATTGATGAAATTCATCGGTGGCAGCGAAGATCGCGCAGGCACTCCAGGCGACTGCGAACAAGAACGACATCTTCGAACGCCAGTGCGCTCCGCGCAGCGCGCGCCAGAAAAGCGCGGCCAGGATCGCATATTCAGTCAGGTGGCCTAATTTGCGGACTATGGTTTGTGCGGCACTGAGCGCTCTCCACGAAATTTGCGGATCGAACCAGCGCAAAAACGGGACCAGAAAACGCGACGTGTGCTCGGCCGACAGGATATCGGTGGAGCCGATAAATATTAATCCCAGCCACATCATAACGGGTAGCCAGTATTTTAGGAATGGTTTCATCCAGAGGTCCGAAGTCTGAAGTCGGCGGTCAGATGACTCTCTTTTGCATTGGACAATCTGCAATCTACAATCTGACATCCTTTTGATCGCAGACTTGTGACCTCCGTTCTCTCTCCGCTGACCTTCGAGCCCATTTTCATGGAACGAATCTGGGGTGGACACCGCCTGGCGTCGCTATTCGGGAAGAGAACCTCGCCCACCGCGACAATTGGCGAGTCGTGGGAGATTGTTGATCGACCGGAGGCACAGAGCGTCGTCCGAAATGGGCCCTTCCGCGATCGAACACTGCACGAACTGTGGACGCGTGACCGGAAAAGGATCTTTGGTGATTTGGCAGACACGCCGCGCTTTCCTTTGTTAGTCAAGCTGCTCGACGCCCATGATCAGCTTTCATTGCAAGTGCATCCGCCCGAGAAAATCGCCGCGAAGCTCGGCGGCGAACCGAAAACGGAGTTTTGGTACGTCGCATCGACGATTCCTGGCGCGAGACTGCACGTTGGCCTTCGACACCCGGCGACGCGCAAGGAATTCGAGCAGGCGGTCCGCGCCGGAACGGTCGCCAGTCTCGTTCACAGCATTGAAGTCAAACCTGGCGATTCGATTTTTCTGCCCGCTGGACGTTTTCACGGAATTGGCGGCGGCAACGTGCTGGTCGAGATCCAGCAAAACAGCGACACTACTTATCGAGTGTTTGATTGGAACCGCACGGACGATTCAGGTAAACCACGACAGCTTCACATCGATCAAGCGTTGCAGTCGATCGATTTCAACGACGTCGCTCCAGCTTTAATCGAACCGGATGGCGAAATCCTTCTAAAGCATCAACTCTTTGAAATCCAAAAATGGAATCTTGCCGCGCCGCGCATCATCGTCCCTGTCGGTCACTTCGCAATCGTTTGCTGCCTGACCGGAAACGTTCGTTGTGTCGATGTCGATCTTCGCCCTGGGGAATTCGCTCTTGTCCCGGCCTCGTTGTCAGACCGGCAAGTGCGGCCGCGCGAAGATGGAACAACGCTTTTGCGAATCACGATTCCAGGTAGGGACGATTAACCCAATCGCCCGTGGCGAGGCGGTAAATCGTCGCGACAGCTACGCTCTGACCCCGCGTAGCAGGTGCGACCGGGGAACGTACCACATCCGTTGGACATTCACGATTTTCCATGAATTTCTCTGCGGGAGAAGCTTGTAAAGCATCGGTAACACGCGCCCATCGTCACTCACGAACATGACTTCGGCCATTGCGGTCCCCTGCTCCATTCGCACTGAGCCGAATTCGATTTTGCCACGCTGTTGTTTCGCCGTCGGATCCTTGCGGATAATTGCCTCGAGTTGTTGAAAGGTGAGCTTTGGGTCCGAATTGCTCGAGGCGTATTGATATCCGTCATCGCTTGACCGCGAATCTGCCCAATGGAAGACGCAATCGTCATTCGAAACTCTTTCCGAACCAGTATTCGCAACAAAAACTCCGATGGCGCAAAGGAACGCACTCGCGCTGACAATTGTGAATCGGATTGAAGTTTTCATTGCGAAGCCACCGGCTGCGAAATCCGCCGCAAATATTGAAAACTATAAATGCCCGTATTGTGACCGTCTCTCCAATTCATTTGAAGGGCGTAGCCGCCGACAATTTGAAAACCGGCCAGGTCAAAGCTGTTTTCAGAATAACTTATATTTGGACGCATTATGTTTCCGAGCACGTCCGGTTCGCCGCCGCATGCAGCGCATGGGCAGGCGCGGCGCAGAAATTGGAGATCGAGATACGATTCGGCACCGTCGTTCCAGCGGATCGCGAGTTCATTCCCTATTTGTTGAATGTTCGTCGGCTCTAGGCGCATTTGGAATTTCAATCTTACCACGTTGCGGATCCTGAGAGCAATTCTCGCGCTTGGTTGTAGTGTAGAGGCGCTTGTCTCAAGCGCCTGTTTTTAAAGTCCGGTGCTTGAGAACAAGCACCGCTACAACGCTTGGATGCTATTTTCGCTCCCTGCGACTTCTTTCCCCGAAAATTGCGGTGCCGACCCTCACCAGGGTCGCGCCTTCCTCCACCGCCAGCGCGTAATCCTGAGTCATCCCCATCGACAATTGCGCAAGATCGACATGAAACTCGGTTTGCAAACGATCGCGGAGCTCGCGCAGGTTCACAAAGTATTTCCGCGACGCTTCAGCGTCGTCAGCGATCGGTGGGATGCACATCAGACCCAGGATCGACAATCGCGGTAGCGCCAGCAGCGATTCCATTTCGGCGCGCAGCTTCTCCGGCTGAAAGCCAAACTTGCTCCCCTCACCCGCCACGTTCACCTCGATCAAAACGCGCGGATGCAGTCCTTCCTCTTCCGCGACGCGATTTATGTCATTCGCCAGCGCGAGCGAATCGACACTGTGAATGAGCTCGAACAACGGCAATGCGTGCCGGATTTTGTTCTTCTGAAGATGCCCGACGAAGTGCCAACGCAGATTCGATGGCAGTTCGGGAATCTTCAGGCGGGCTTCCTGTACTCGACTTTCGCCAAACAATGTCTGTCCGGCTTCAACCGCCTCTCGGACTTTCTCCGCAGGGTGTGTCTTTGAAATCGCTACTAACTGCACGTCATCGACGGGTCGGCCTGATTTCGCCGCCGCCTGCGAAACGCGCTCGTGCACACGCTCAAGATTTTCAGCAATCGAAGCCATAGGGTTGTAGAGGCGCTTGCTCTCAAGCGCCTATTTACAAAGCTCGGTGCTTGAGACAAGCATGCCGCTCTGCGGCAAACCAAAAATCGGGTCCATTATTGCTGCACTAGCGGGAGCGTAAGCACCGCTACAACACCAGCCCTGCGATCCAAGTCGCAGACTATTACGTCGCCGGCTCGCTTTTCAATTTTCGCCTTCTCAGCTCCATCGCCCAAAGGGCCGCAATCGTCAGAATGTCGCTGGTCACGTGCGTGATGCGTACGCTTGAGTAGGTGGCGGGATTCAACGTCGGTTCAATTAAATCGCGAACCGGCTTTGCAGTCGGCGTAGTCCCGCCGCTATCGAATTGTTTGATCGCCTGCAGAGTGGCGAACCGTTGTTGCGTCGTGTCGTACATCGCATCGAGGTTCTTGTAGGCGAAAAGGGCAAACAAAATGGACACGAGCAGGGTTGTGATCGCGGCCGGTTGTTTTCGCATGGAAGAGAACGCGAGCAGTCCGCCCACGATTAGCACATAGAGATTCCAATAGGACTGCAGCGCGTTGGAACGCTCGAAGAAAAGCTGAATGAGTTCGTTGTAGTTCATAAGAGCGAGCAAAGATTATTAGGTTCTCAGTTTGAGAGGCGAGGACAAATTGCGAAACAGCAGGAAGCATAACCCGCCCAGGACCAATCCCCCGGCGATGTCGATCAAGTGATGTTGATACGTAAGCACCGGCGAGAGCGCGATCAGAACGAACCAAATAAAAATCGCGAGCCGTAGCCCGTTGCGAGTGTGTCGAAGATAGACGCCGGCGAGAAT
Source organism: uncultured Verrucomicrobiae bacterium (assembly GCA_963801815.1). Taxonomy (GTDB): domain Bacteria; phylum Verrucomicrobiota; class Verrucomicrobiia; order Chthoniobacterales; family UBA10450; genus AV40. The sequence continues at coordinate 68,435 of CAWDGJ010000009.1, read as the reverse complement.
CAACATCAATGCGGCATGAAGCGACGGGAGTAGATTGTAGGGCGCATCCATTCCGCGAAACCAGTCGAAGATTGCGCCGAGCCAGCCGCCGGCGTGTGGTCGCGGAAATGCGAACCGGAATGGAAAAGTTAGAAAACAAATTCCTGCAACGATGATTGCCGTTGCGATGCGTTTGACGAGGATCGACAACTCGCGATTGGTCCGGCAAAGAAAAGGCGCGGCAACGAAGAAGAGATCGATCGACATGTAAGGCAGGATGAAAAACGGCACAAACGGAATTCTGCGTTCCCATTCGAAGTAAAATGTTGGGACGCCAGCGCGTCGCGCAGTGATCCAATTGCAGCCACCGTAAACGACTAGAAACAGGATCGACAGCCCCGCCGAAACCGTGAGCGCTTTGCTGGGCTTAACGTCCACGTTGCGCAACTGACACCGTGAACATCCCCCACTCGTCGATTTCCGTGTCGACTTTCGCGAACCCCGCCGTTCGGACGAGCTCGTCGATTTCCGCCGTGGTTCGTCGTCGCATAATCCACCGCTTGCCCCGATGATTGCGCAAAACGTGGGCAATGAATTCGAGCTGCGGATGCCACGGTTGATTTGTGTAAATGAGATAACCGCCGGGCTCAATCGCGCCCGCCAGTCCCCGCAGCGAATTTAAAACCGCATCGTTCGACGAAAATAATTCGTACAAACCGGAAACGATGCCAATCGTCGCACGCGGCTGAATTTTACTTAAAGATTCGCGATCGAACGCGTCGGCGCGTTGCGTGATGATTGCGCCATTAAGATTTGACGCATCTGCCAAAGCCCGCGCCGCAGCAACGTTTTCCGAATTGTAATCGCAAAGTGTCGCGCTGACTTGAATTTCGGGAAGTGCGCCAATTGTTTCGATGACGTAACGGCCCGCGCCGGCCGCGACATCGAGAATTCGAACGCTGCGATTTTCGTGATGCACCTTGAGAATCAAGTCCCGAAGCGCCTTTTCAAGATTCGCTTTGCGCCGGCGAATCCCACGCCATCCAATGCTGTTGAGGTACGATCTGTCGATCAAGCGCCCGATGCCGGCAGCGCCGCGCGGGTTGTTCTCATAAACGTAATCAAGCGAAAGGCCGGAATCGAAACCGTAATGGGAACCAATCTCAATACCGCGGCTCAATCGCCCGGCGATCTTTAAGCCAGTGCGGGCGACTGCGAACTTCGCCTTGCCATTGTTTTTCAAGTGTTCATATTCACGCGCCGTGTAACCGTGCTTGTCGGCATTCATTAGCGATGAGGCCGTTGCGGGTTTTGCAAACCGATCGGTCACGAATTCACGAACAAGATCGAGAACTTCGCGCCGGTTCGTTTCGTGAAAGATCGCGTGATACGCGCCGGGAAAAATCTCGAAACGCTTATCCGCTGAAGAAAGCCGGTCGAAGAACTTTTGTTGCGCCTTCAGATTAACGACCCAATCTTTTCCCGCGCCGATCATCAGCGTGGGCGTTTGGATTGCACCCGCGTCAGCGACCAACCGTTTTGCAGTGTCGTGAAGATCGAGAAGAAGGTTGACCGCAATTTGCCGGAAGATGAGCGGATCGGAATCGTAACGCGCGGCTTGATTGCGATCGTGGGTGAGCATTTTCGACTTCACATAACTCTTCACGAATCGGGGCCGAAGAATTCGTAACGCGGGAATCGCGAACGGAACGTAGAGCTTCACCTGAAACGCGGCGGTGGCGAGAATCATCGCGCGAATCGGTTGCGCGTAATCGTGGACCCAAGCCGTCACCGTTACTGCTGCCAGGCTATGGGCCAGAATGATCATGTTTTCGATTGGAATCCCGTAGGTTTTGGAAACGTGTCGCGCGAACGCGTCTACATCTTTGATGACAGCGTGAAGGCCGTCTGCCGTGCCGCGTTCGCCCGGCGATCGTCCATGACCACGAGCATCCCAGGCAAAAATCGCCGCATCATCAAGGCCTAACGAATCGACGGTCTCCTGCCAACGTCCGGAATGTTCATGTCCGCGATGAAATAGGAGGAGTGCCTTGGCTGTTGGTCTTGCCGGAATCCATGCCCGAAAAAACAACTCGGTGCCGTCCCAACTGGTGAAAGTTTGCTCAGTGGCTTCCATTCGTCGCACGCAATTCATTTACGGCACCGCGGAGTTCGGCCGCGATCGCACAAATGCCGATCTTGTCCGTGGTTCGCTCGCGATAATTTCGCGGCGCGCCCACAATCAAACGGACCTTTCGGGGCCGCGGCAGGCGTTTACCTTTTGGCCACGCTCGATACGATCCGTCGATAAAACACGGAACCACCGCGACGTCACGGCCCGCGACCAGTGCGCCAATTCCGGATTTGAATTCATCAACGTCGCCGGTTGTCGATCTGGTGCCTTCTGGAAAAATAATCAGAATCGTTCCTGGACCTGTGAGCAGTTCCTGGCAAAGCAACAGGCTTTGGCGAACGCGAGTTTGCCGGGCAAACGGCAGCGCGTTCACCAGCACCGCTGCCGCCCAGATTCGCGGTACGCTTTGGAAAAAATAATCCGACGCGGCGACTGGAAACGCCCGGTGCAGTTTTCGCAGCGGAAGTGCTGACAGCAAACAAAGCGTATCGAGGTGACTGCAATGGTTCGCCACGATCACCAGGGAGCGGTTCGTTCGCAGATTTCCGTGGCCGACAATTTCAAAACGGTTGTAAACGCGCAGCAAGCCGCGAATGATCAGCGCGCAGAGCGACCGCAGTCCGTAAACGAGCATGTCGGGTTCCCGCGGAAACTGCCGAAGCCGGTCGATCGGAGCCTGGTTCAGATCGCGAGCGGAGTCGTAACGCCACTTCTTCATCGCAACGGATGATAATAGCCGGCCATGTGCATGAACAGCGGCGCGGTGTAAATCAAACTGTCGATCCGGTCGAGAATGCCACCGTGGCCGGGAATCGTTGTGGCCATGTCCTTGGTGCCGATGTCACGCTTGATCACGCTGATGGAAAGATCACCGAGCTGCCCGCCGATTCCAACAATCAATCCCGCAAGAATGAGTTCGCGGGTGCCGAAAAACGGAAACGAAAACCGCAAGAACCAGGGCAAAATCATGGCGACGCAGAATGCGCCAAACGCGCCTTCCCAGGTTTTGTTTGGGCTGATCTCGCTCCGCAACGGATGCCGGCCGAAGATTTTTCCGAAAGTGAACGCGGCCACGTCGCAAACCGCGGTCGCAAAAATAATGTAACAAACAAGACCGTAGGCGTTGATCGCGTTCGCCAGAAATCCAAGGTGGCCAAACATCCAGCCCATGTAGATGAATCCGACAATCGCCAGCGACATTCGTTGCAATTCTCCGCGGGCGCGATTTCGCAAAATCGGAATGAGCAAAATCAGCGCAATAGCGAATACCGGCACTGCGACAAAGAATCCATACCAACCAGTGCCCGGTTCTTCGCTACGCGGATGCGGAATGAGAGACGCGACTCCGACTGTCATAATTCCCGCATAAACGGCGCCGGTCATCCACCAGTCGCGATACAAACCGGATGCGCGCGCGAATTCCTTGAATGCGAAGATCGCGAGCAAAGTGACGCCGACGATTGTGGGAATGCGCCCCAGAAAAACGACCACGAGACCGATTCCAGCCATGAGAATCCACGACCGGTAGGTTTTGAACATCGACGCGGTTTCTTTTTTTAGGACGAATCGCAAAACACCCAGCGCCACACCGCCGGTCGCGAGCGAAACCAGAACGATCAGGAAATAAGCACGAAACACGGGATCGTGCAGCGCGATCTGCGGCGACATCACCGCTTATCTTGCAATGCGGCACTGATTCGTTTCAAGCGCACAACGATGGTTTGAATGCAGCCAGCGATAACGACAATGCATGTTAAATCGAGAATAGAGAAACGCTCGGGTGCCTGCTGCAAAAGAAATGTCAGCCACGTGCCGATGCTCAGTGCGACCATTCGCCACGGCTTCGACATCATTCCCCCAAACTCGCGTTGGCCGCCGAGCGCTTGCCCGAAAAGCCCAACGTAAGCGGTGAGCACCGCCAAGATTGCCGCCCAGTAGCCAATCAGCGGATTCATCAGGCCGCTGTGCGCGACGCCGGCGAAAATCACGATGTCGGAAACGCGATCGGGCAGATCGTTTAGGATTTCCCCTCGCCGGCTCGCCTTGTTCGCCGCGACCGCGACCATGCCGTCGAGCATGTTGAACCAGAGCCGCAGGTAGCAGAACAACGGTGCAACAATCAGCAGCCACGGCGTCTCGCCCGACTTCCAAAAACAGACCGCCGCAATCAGCGCCGCAAGTATCGACAAATACGAAATCGCATCCGGATGGATTCCGTTTTGGACACAAATCCGCGTCGGGGCGTCCGCCGTTCGTCGGAATATTCCCGCAATCGGTCTTCGCGAAGTTGGCGCGTAAACGGACACGCTCGCTAAATCGGTTCAAACATGATCGAAACGTAATACCATCTCTCGTTGCCGATCACTTTGCTGGCGATCGTTCCCCAAACATGCATATCTCGCGGCTGATTTACCGGGTTGATATGAGTGTAGCCGGTTACTGAAGCATTCGCTGCCGCTCCAATCGCCAGAACCTCGGCATTCACAGGCTGACTTCCTTTTCCGACACTAACCTCAGGGATAACTACTTTTCCGTAAATCTTTTCCAAGACGCCGTACACTTGCCGAAAGGTCTGGATAGCCTTCTCGCGGCTCGTCCCTTCACCAAATGAAACCATGATCTTAACCAGCCGGTTGTTTTGAAAATAGAACTGAACGTTGTGTTTTTTACCGCGGTAGATCCCGTTGTAGGTTTCGAGATCTCCGTTTGAGAAGCTCTTGTACGGGCCGAACTGGTTGAAACTCGCTACCTGTTCCTTGGTCATGCCGAACTGCCATGGCGGCAGGCCTGCGGCTGAAGCCAGTTGCGGAACGACTAGCAGGAGGGCCAGGCAGAGAAATTGTCTGGGAGCTTTCATGAAGGGCATTTCGCCAAAGTTCTCCCGCTTATGCCAGCAAATCCATCAATTGCTTGGCCAGCTTCGGTCCGGTGCCGCTCTCTTCGTGCTTGAAGTAAACGAAAGCGTCTTTCCAATTCGCTTTTTGTTGGGCGACGAACTTCGACCAGCTTTCGACATCCTTTTTTTGATAATCTTCACGGCGAAGCCGGAGATAACCGTAATTAGCGGTAATTTTCTTTGGAGTGGCGAGATCGTCGGTGTCGGCGATGCATAACGAAATGTTGCGCGACTTCAGCAGATCGAAGATTTCGTCGTCGAACCAGGAATCGTGACGGAACTCAAACGCGGCCCGCATATCGGGGAATTCGCGAAGAAACGAGCTCAACACGTCGGCATCCTTCTTGAACGTCGGCGGAAGTTGAAACAGCACTGGGCCGAGGCGCTCCCCCAATCCGCTCGCGACTTTGCAGAAATATTCCAGGGTGTCGGCGCAATCCTTCAGTTTCGACCAATGGGTGATCTTTTGCGGCGCTTTCAGCGCAAATCGGAACTTGTCGGGAGTTTGCGCTTTCCAGTTATCGATCGTCTTTGGGGCGGGGATACGATGGAACGTGTAATTAATCTCGGTGGTTGAGAATCGCTCGGCGTAATACGGCAGCATCTTCGCGGTGGACAGATCCTCGGGATAAAAATTGCCCTTCCATTCGGCGTACTGAAAACCGGACGTTCCGACCCAAAGATTCATCCGAGAGAATTTAATCAGGAATCCAGGAAAGCGGGAAAAGAAAATACGAACGGAATTCTGAGTTTCTGAACCAAGATGTTTCCTGAGTTCCTGCTTTCCTAATTTAATTTTTTGTTTAGAGAACGCCGACGGCGCGAGAGATAAGTAGGATGACGATGCTGAGTGAGATCGAGATTTGTATCATGGAAAGAATTTTCGCCCAGCGCGCAAGCAGTGGCGCGTCGGTCGGACCAAAGGTCGAACTCTGGGTAAATGCGACGAAGAAATAATCGACAAACCGCGGCCGCCAACGCGCGCATTCGAATTGCGCTCGCTCGTCGTGCGGGACTTGCATCTGGGGAAACAAGAAACTTGTGCTGCCGAATTCTTTTCTTTCGTGTCGCACCGTTGGTCCACCGCCGTCCAGTCGCCAATACCAAAGTGCGAAAACGATTACGTTGGTAAGCCAGAGCAATCCGCCGGAAAACAACAGGCGAAGAGGCGATTCCCTGTGCGACGGCAGCGCACGTACCAACAACGCAACCGAACCGATCAGCGCAATCGTCGTGATGCCGTTAATGACGATTCCCAACAGGCGGTTCAGCGAACGGTTTCCCGTTCTATGAGTCATCACCGTGGGAATGATCAGCACCCCGATCAATGTTGGCAGGAACCAGATCGGGCCGAAGACGAGATTGCTCGGCAGCGCGAGATAAATCGCGCCGATTGCAACAAATGCGAGGACTGCCTGCCACCGCGGCTCTGGCTTGTCGATGTGATCATGTTGGTTCGACACAACGTGGGTATAACAAAAAGTTTGAATGAGGCGAACAACAGAAACCGCGGATATCGCGGATGACACGGATTAAAGAACTAGGTCAAGACGGTAACGGGAATATCACCGACATCCGCGTAATCCGTGGTTAGTCCGTTTTTGGTCGTGACATTCGCGTCGCGCCGTGAAAGATCGACAACCTCACCTAACGAAAGGCTCATTCATGAACTTCACCAAAAATATCGGAATGCTGTTGCTGGCGATCTATCTGATTCTGGCGGGTATTGGGATGTTGTTCGCAATCGTGATTCCCGGCGTGCTGATGGGAATCCTGGCGATCCTCGCTGGCGTTTTCATCCTGATCGGCAAATAGGCAGCGGGAGAACGGAAACCACCGATTACGCGGATTTAACGGATAAGAAAAATGGGCACAGACCTGTCTGTGCTATCCGTGTCATCCGTGGTTAGTCAGTCTTCAGACTGGCTCAATGTCGTGCAGGCGGCCGTAATCCACGGTCAGCTTGCCGCCGCCGTGTTGAGTGTAAATTTCCACGAACCGGTGGCCTAACCGGATGTCGCGAAAAGTATAATCCTTTTGCGTTTGCACTTCGGCCGCAATGACCGGGTCGATTCCGACGACCGACACAAAGAAGAGCGCTCGTTCCGCCTCAAGCGATTCTGCAGTCGCTCCAAAAAGCGGACTCTGCTCGTCGATTTCATGACGCAGCGTTAACGCCGCGGGGAAGACCGTCAGCTGGTCGAAATGCAGTTTGAGATCGTAAAAGTATCGGAAGTCGCCGCCTTCGACTAATTGTTGGTCGCGCGAGTACATGATCCGAAACTTCGCTTCGACCATGCTGTGATGGTTTTCATTGCCGACCCGCACCATCAAAGTTGGCTTGCCGTTCAACGGGCCGACGACCATCGATCTGCTGAATACAACCCGCGCGACCGGTCGCGAAAAGCGGACGAAGATGAGACCGGTCATCACCGCCAACAAGAAAAGGCCCGTCATGATTTCGACGGTGCTTACAATGTGACCGTAGATGTCTTGCGGATATATATGGCCGTAACCAACAGTGGCCAGAGTTTGAACGCTGAAGAAAAAACAATCCAAAAACCATTCCGCCATTGTCGCCCCGCCGACGCTATTGCGATCGAGGCTGTAGAAGACCGCGAAGACCAGATTGAGAGCGACGTAAATAACCGCGACGAAGCCGGCGAACTGTGGCCAGCTTAGGCCGAGGAGCCAGCGGTAAACGTCGCGCCACCTACCCGCGTCGGTGTTGACCTTCACGAACTCGACCTGCCCCGATCGAATGGCAACGTGACGTCGCGATGACCTTCTCATTTAGTAAAAGTGTCTGTTACAGATGGCGTCGAGGCAAATGGGACTGAGTCGACAGCTTCTACCCAGCGTTAAAACGCTGGGCTATTTCGGTTGCGAATCGGCATTGGGCGCTATAAAACGCTGGGCTGCTGTCGCCGAGTAACTATTCTGAGTCCACAAGGCTTGCAGCCGCATCTCAATTCTAAGGAGTCCTATGTTTAAACGCATCCTCAAATGGTCCTTTTCCATCATCCTGGTCCTGGTCGTCGTCATCGCGGTTTTCCTCATCAATCTGATCTGGTTCCGGCCGTGGAGCCTCAACCTCTTTTACGAGAAAGTTTTTGCCGAAACGATTTTCGGCGAGCCGGAGCTGCTGTCACAACTCGGGCTAGTCGAACAATTCGGTTTTACCAGCCACAACGGCAAGTTGAGCGATGAATCGCCCGCCCACCAGCAATTGCAGATCGACCGGTGGAAAAAAGATCTCCAGCAGCTGCACGAATATCCGCTGGATAAGCAAACGCCGTCGCAGAAGCTTTCCACGCACGTGCTCGAATGGTTTTTACAGGACCAGGTCGATGGCGAGAAGTGGCAGGATTACGACTATCCGGTCAATCAGCTTTTCGGGGTGCAGAACCAGTATCCGTCCTTCATGGCGAACACCCACCGGCTGTTCAACGCGCGCGATTGTGAGTATTACATCATGCGGCTCGACGCGTTGCCGACGAAGTTCGACCAGACGCTCCAAAGCGTGAAAAAGCGCGAGCAGGAAAAAATCATCCCGCCGCGCTTTGTCGTCGAAGAAGTGCTCAAGGAAATGACGGACTTCATCGCGAAACCGCCCGCGGAGAACATCCTCGCGACGTCGTTCAAGGAACGCGCAGCGAAGATCGACAAGTTGAATGATCAACAGCGCGCGGATTTTCAGAAACGCGTCGAAGCCTCCATCACAACCCATGTTTATCCCGCGTATCAAAAGTTGATCGCGTATTTCCAGGAGCTTCTGCCAAAAACGACGACCGATGATGGGGTTTGGAAGTTGCCGGATGGTGACGCGTTTTATGCGTATACGCTGAAATCGAATACGACTACAAACATGCCGCCGAACCAAGTGCATGAGCTCGGTTTGCGCGAGATCACGAGGATTGAGGGCGAGATGCGCACGATTCTCGATGCAAACGGTTTCGCTGGTCAGCCGATCGGCGCGTCGATGGACAAACTCGGCAAAGACCCGCGCTTTCTCTATTCCAATGACGACAAAGGCCGAACGGAGGCGCTCGCCGAATACAAGCGTTTGATCGACAACGCCGTCGCGGAATCGAAGGCACACCTTTTCTACCTCGCGCCGAAAGCACAGATCGAAATTCGCCGGGTCGAAACGTTCAAGGAAGCGACCGCGCCCGGCGCATATTATCAGGGCGGCGCGATGGACGGTTCACGCCCGGGAATCTTTTACGCGAACCTCCGCGACATGAACGAGGTCCCGAAGTGGAGCATGCCGACGCTCTCCTATCATGAAGGGGTACCTGGGCATCACTGGCAAATCTCTATCGCGCAGGAACTCAAAGGCGTTCCGCAATTTAGAAAAGTTCTTCCGTTCACCGCTTACGCTGAAGGCTGGGCCCTTTATGCCGAGTGGCTGGCCAAACAAGCCGGTTGGTATAAAGACGACCAGTTCGGCGACCTCGGCCGGCTGCGCGACGAACTTTTCCGCGCAGTCCGGTTGGTGGTGGACACTGGAATTCACGCCAAACATTGGACTCGCGAACAAGCGATCACTTTCATGCGCGACAAGACCGGCATGGGTGAAAAGGAAGTGAAGGCGGAAATCGAGCGTTACATCGTCAATCCAGGACAGGCGTGCGCCTACAAGGTTGGAATGCTGAAGATCCAGGAGCTACGGGCCCGCGCCCAACAAGAGCTCGGCAACAAGTTCGACGAGCGCGAATTTGACGACAACGTTTTGAAGAACGGAGGGTTGCCGCTCGAGATTCTCGAGGAGCAGATCAACGACTACATCGCGAAGAAGAAGACATAATACTCTAGTCACTGATTAACACGGATGAAACACCGATAAGAAAATCTGTGACAATCTGTGTCCATCTGTGGCTTATAGTTGCAGATCATGCGCAAGATTTTAGTCGCGCTCCTGATCATCGCCGTGCTCGCGGTTTTGTGGTATTGGCGAGCGCGCGATCTGGCGACGCTGGTCGATAAGTTCAAGACAATCAAAACCAGTTCGCGGCCCATTAGTGGGATGACTTACGAAGGCAGTGGAACCGGCGGAAACCTGCACGTTGCAGATATTGATCTAACCCTCGACGATATCGCGTTAAGCGGATCGAAGCCAAATGTGGGCACGACCAAGGACGGAGAGCTTGCATTGTCGTTTCGCGAGAAAGCTTTCCCCTTCGGGCCGGTGTTGTCGCAAGACGAGAAGCTTGCTGCGAATGTTCCGAGTGGCGACAACGCGACGATTTCGATCGAACACAGTGCCCTGGCATGGCCGAACTTTTTCGAGGTCAATTTCATGACCGGCAATTCGCCGAAATGGAAACGATACATTTATCAGAAGCTCACTTGGAAAAAACCCGACGGGGCGAAACTGGAAATACTGTGGCGCTACGAGCAATACTTTTACCGTAACGATGGGTGGGTTGAAGCATTCATGACGCGGCCTGGCGCAACCGGTCTGATTCGCGTTGAAATTTCAAACGTGTCCCGATAAGGCGCTTACGTGCTCGACACGAGTACGAGCGGCAATTCAGATTCCGGACACGATTACGGCACGAAATTGTCCGACGACGAGAAGCGCGACCTGATCGAGTATCTAAAGACGCTGTAGCACCTAGATGCGAAATTCGAAACCCGAATTTCGAATCTCGAAACAAGCCCGAATCAAAGAAGGACAAAATTCAAAACGGTCTCGCTAATTTAGCTTTAGCATTCGATTTTGAACATTGTCGGATTTCGAGCTTCGAATTTGATCGAAGATCCTCGACTTCGGTCAGAATAACAAAATACTGCACGGCATGAAGAAAATCGGAATGATCCTGCTCGCGCTTTATCTCATTGTTGACAGTCTGCTCGGATTCGGACTGAACCTTGGTCCGTTCATCTTTCTGCTTTATCTGGTCGGACTAGTCGCCGGGGCTTTTATTCTGTTCAGTGCCTTGTCAAAGTCCGGCTGATCTCGCGAATTTTCGGAACATCGACAATCTGCACGCCGCTTGGCGGATTTTCGATCGACCAGAGGAGCGCGCTCAGCATTTGGTCGATCGTGATCAGGCCCAGACGCTCCGCGGAGTCTTTCGTGTTCGGCAATTTCTCGAGAATCCAATAGACCGGAAGGATCGCGTAAGGCCAGCGGTGCCCGGGTCCAAGCACGTACCATGGCCTCACGAATGTTGCTTGAATCCCACTCTCGCGGATCATCTGCTCCCCAGCGCTCCGCACCGCGATGAACTCTTTCATTGCCGGTGCCGGGTGCGCCACGCTGAGATAAACAAAATGCTCAACGCCGGCATCGCGCGCCGCTTTGATCGCAACTTTGATCGAAACAAGGTCGATCTCGTGGAATTGTTTTGCCTTGGCGGGGCTTGGATGCGGGACGCCGATCAAATGGACAAACGTGCCGGCGCCGCGAACTTGCTCGGTATAGGAATCGATTCGCAGCGCGTCGCCAATCACACCGGTGGCCCCCACGGGTAATTTTTTCTCCGACCCGGCCCGGACGAGCGCTTTCACGTCAAAACCGCGCTTTCGGAGTAACGGAATCAGTCGTGAGCCGATGTAGCCTGTACCGCCTGTTACGAAAATCGAATCCGGCATGAACATAGAAACTCAATTCGAATCGCCGCCGTCAAGCGCGTGATCGATTGTAAAAATCTACCAAGTTGCGCAAAGGCGCTCCCCAGCGCATAACTTTCGCCGATGAAACGGTTGTTGGGCTGTGCGATTTGTTCGTTGTTGATTGTGCGCGCTATCGGAGCGCCGCCGCCACAGCAGCCGGTCCGTGCCGTTCCCTATCGTGAATCCGCGCCGGGACCGGCCCCGGCGGCGACCCCAAAGCCGACACCCAAGGTTTTCGTCGCCTTGCCGAACTACGACGAAGAAACCGCGACGCGTCTCCAAATTTTTCTCGATAACAACGATTTCGGGCCGGGAAAGATCGACGGAAGAATGGGCGAGTTTTTCCGAAAAGCGCTCATCTCATTCAAGCACGCGGGAGCTCAGCGCGAGACGGGGGTAATCGATCAATGGATGCTCGACCAGGTGCCCCAGACGTTCACCACTTACACGATTAAGGGCGACGACCTTGCCTACGTGGGCGAGTTGCCATCCGATCATCCGAGTCAGGCAAAACTGAAGTTTCTGCCCTACACCTCGTTGCTCGAATTCGTCGCGGAACGATTTCACTCGGCCGAGGATTACATTCGCAAAATTAATCGTGACCGCGACCTGGACTGCGATCATCTCGAGGTTGGCGACGAGCTGAAAGTTCCGAACGTCTTGCCGTTCGAGATCGAGAAGGTGAAGGAAGCGCAGCTAAAGCCGAACAAGGCGTTCGCGACGCGGAAAATTTATGTCGATACGACCGAGCGCTTGCTTGAGGTCTTCGAGAACAATCAGCTGGTTTGTGTGTTTCCGATCACGCCGGGCTCGACCACATTGCCGGCGCCGATCGGCACCTGGAAAATCGTCGGCGCTGCAACGTGGCCATGGTTTCGTTACGACGAAGCGATGCTCAACTACGGCGTTCGGAGTGACGAGTATTACAACCTTCCGCCGGGCCCGAACAATCTGGTGGGAGTGGTTTGGATGGGCCTGGATAAACCGGGAATTGGGATCCACGGTACGAACAATCCGGAAACGATAGGCCGTGCCGCCAGTCACGGTTGCATTCGCGTCGCCAACTGGGATGTCATTCGTTTGAAAGACCTCGTTAGCGTCGGGAACACCGTTATTATCTTCTAATAAAATCCGAAATTCGAGTCGAAATCCGAAACAAGTCCGAATCAAAAAATTCAGCCGCCGGATTTTCGGGCGATCGAGCCAAAGATCTTCATCAATTCCAAGGCTTCACTCGTCAGCTCACTGCGCTCCTGCTCCAGACTATCGTCGCAATCGAGTAAGCGAAGCCAGTAAGCACTTTCTTTCGCTTCTCGTCGGCAAATCTTGATCTTCATTACGAAATCCTTTTTGCCGATGCATTCGTTCGCCTCAATATAATTCGCTCCTATTGAGCCTGAAGCGCGAATGAGCTGTTTCACGTCCTCAGAATTGGTAACTGTTCTTGGCAGTCGCTTAGCGAATATTCGACTCGTTCTTGCGAATTGAAATGTTCGCTCCTCAAGATTGTACGGCTTATCGCCGCTGTTGCTGTTCATGGGGGGTTCGGATTTCAATATTCTAGTGACTTGTTTCGGGCTTCGAAATTCGCATTTCGATATTTCTTGAAGATTTTTCGCGCGGAATGGCCAGTCCAGGCGTCTAGGCTTTAGATCAACATGATGGACGCCAATGAGCGCGAAGTTTACCGGGCAGCCATTCAGGGCGATCGCGAGGCATTTGAAATGATCATCCGCACCCACAGTCGGCCCCTTTTCGCCATTGCTTACGGCATTCTCCAGAATCGCGAAGAAGCTGAGGACGCGGTTCAGGACGCGCTGGTCAAAGCCTGGAAATCACGCTGGCGGGTGCGGGATCCGGAGAAGTTCCCGGCCTGGCTTTGCATGATCGCGCGTCATCGCGCCCGCGACGTTTTCAGAAAGCGCCGGCCTGATCCCAAAGAAATGGAGGGACCTGCTCCGTCAGGTCCGACGGACCTCATCGAAAACGCCGTTTTGGACCAACACCTGCATTCAGCGCTCGCATCGCTTCCTGATCTCCATCGGGCCGCGCTGTCGCTTCGCTACTTCGAAGGGATGGATTACGCGACAATCGAGAATCGACTTGGTCTGACCAATGGTTCGCTGCGCGGAATTCTCGGCCGTGCGCTGGCATCGATGCGCAAACGACTCAAACCCGCCCTCGCCTCCGAACAGCCATGACCATTCACGATAATATCGACGAATATTTAGCAGCCGATCTCCACAGTGAGCTTTCCGAGGAAGAACGGAACGCGTTGCACACTCATCTCGTCGAATGCGCCGATTGCCGCCAAGCCCATCAGGAAACAAAAGCTATGAACAAAGTTCTGGAAGAAAAATTCGAAAACGAAAAGCCCGATGTCGCGTTCGAGAATCGGATGCTCATGGGCTTCCGCAATCGAATTCCCCAAAAGTCTGACAGCATCATGAGGTTCGTTTTCAATCTTACGCGCTGGCGTTCCGCGCAAATCGCGGCTGTGGCCGCGGTTGTTCTCGCGCTCATCCAAATTGGGCGAATGATCACAGGCGAACGGCTGATTGAGCCGAACAGATACGCGGACGCTAACGAGGAAAGTCAGTTCGGCACTCAGCTCGCTCAAACACCTGTGCCAGTCACTTTGGAAGGTGCTGACCTAGCCAAATCCAAGACGGGGGCGAAAGAGACGGACCGAATCGCCGGCGGATTGCGCTACCGTTCGGATGTTGCCTCAGCACCTGCTGCTCCAAAGCCCGAGTTCCGCGACGAAATAAAAGACGGTCGGAGAGAAAATCTGACAAACGCAGGTCAAACGTCCACGGCTGCGCAAACTGTTGTGCCGAACGAGAAAGCGGAGGCGTCAGCGGAAGAGCCGCCGGTCTCCTCTGCGCTCTCGAACCGTAAACTGGTCCGCAATGCAACTGTCGAGCTGGAGATCGTTAGCTTCGATCAAGCGGTTCAAAAGATCACCGTGTTCGCGGCCGACGAACGCGGTTACGTCGCGACAAGCGATTCACAGAAACAAGCGAACGGCAAGCTCCACGGTCAAATTGTGGTCAAGATCCTTCCGGAAAACTTGGACCGCTTGCTTCAAAAACTTCGCGGCCTTGGCGAGTTAAAGAACCAAACGATCGGCACGGAAGACGTCACCAAAGCGTATTTCGATACCGAAGCGCGGCTGAAGAATGGGCGCGTGATAGAACAGCGGCTGATCGACATGTTGAAGACCAAGGCCGGAAAAGTTTCTGATCTGCTTCAAGTCGAGAAAGAACTGAGTCGCGTGCGGGAAGAGATCGAGAAGATGCAGGGCGAGCTGAAGTTTTGGGACTCACAAGTCCAATTCGCAACGGTAACGATTTCGCTCGCGGAAAAGGATTTGGAGGAAGCGGCAAAATATCTGTTGAAGGAACGTGCTCAGCTCGCTCTCTACACTCCGGAGGTCGAAAAAGTTTATAATGACCTCAAAGCTCTGGTGTCGCCGAAAGTTCAAATCACGAACGCGCAATTGGATCGCGACAATACCGGTCGTGTTTCCGCACGAATGAGCATGTTGATTGCTCCCGAAGAAAGTGATGCCGTGATCGCAAAAACGAAAGGCATGGGGCGGGTCGAGAATTTCCAAGTCCAAACCCAACGCATCTCGCAGGGCGGCGAGGGAATGTCGGAAAATGCGAGCACGAAGCGAGACAAGGTAGAGCTGAACATCGCGATCTCGCGCGACGAACAGGAAGCAGCGTTCCAACAAACAACGTTGCGTATTCGCACATCAGACGTGGACGAAAAAGCTAAGAAACTGCGCGATCTCGTCGAAAAGCAGGGCGGGCGGGTGCGCGCCTCCTCGTTCTCGCGGGATCCGAACGGTCAGGAATTCGCGACCGTCTCGTTGCGCGTGCCGATGAAGAATTACAACGAGGTTATGAAGTCGCTCGATTCGCTCGGCAAAGTCGAAAACGTCAGCGTGCAACGCCCGGATCGCAACGGCGCACAAAACGATGAGGCAAACGCGCCGGCAGATCTGTCGATCCAGGTTTACAGCCAGGGCAATATCGTATCCTCAGACACCGGCCTGTTTGCGACGCTGCGGCGCACCATTGGACAAAGTTCGGCGGCGATCATGTGGAGTTTGAGGATGATCGGCGTCGCAATCGCGTTCCTCGCGCCATGGGTCATTGGGCTGGTTGCAATTATCTGGATCGTGAAGCGGATTCGCGGTCGACGCAGGTAGGTGGATCGGCCGCTCCGTCGGACGATGATAGATAATTGGCAGCTTTGCTGCTCACTCTAACATCGAGCGCGGAGCGCTCGATCCACCTTGCTCCGAGCCCAAACGCGCCATATTTTATCAGGCAGGAAGATGTCGATGAAATCCAAGAGCGGTATCAGCTACGACAACGCACGCGGTCGCCAGTTGTCCGAAACATTTGCTCCAGTTCGCGGTCGATCAGCGCTACGACGATTACACGCCGGTCGATCACGCGGTGTGGCGGTTCATCATGCGGCAGAACATTTTCTTCCTTCGCGAATACGCCCACAAAGTCTATTTCCAGGGCCTGCTCGACACCGGCATTTCGTTCGAGCGCATTCCGCGGATCGAGGAAATGAACGAAATCCTCGGCAAGATCGGCTGGGGCGCGGTCGCGGTGGACGGATTCATTCCGCCGGCCGCATTCATGGAATTTCAGGCCTACAAAGTTCTCGTCATCGCGTGCGACATGCGCCAGATCCATCACATCGAATACACTCCGGCGCCGGACATTGTGCATGAGGCCGCAGGACATGCGCCGATTATCGTCGATCGCGAATACTCAAATTATCTCCAGCGTTTCGGCGAAGTCGGCGCGAGAGCGATGTCGTCGAAAAAAGATTTCGAGCTGTATCAAGCGATCCGGCACTTATCGATTTTGAAGGAACAGCCGAACAGCGATGCAAATGAAGTCGCGGAGGCCACGCGCGAAGTGGAACGCCGTTTCGCCAATCTCGGTGAACCGTCCGAGATGGCGCTGCTGTCGCGCTTGCATTGGTGGACGGTCGAGTACGGGCTCATCGGTTCGCTTGAGAATCCGAAGATCTACGGCGCCGGTTTGCTTTCGTCGATCGGCGAATCGGTTTCCTGTTTGGAGCCGCATGTAAAGAAGATCCCCTACTCCATCGACGCGATGAATCAGGCGTTCGACATTACTACCAAGCAACCGCAGTTGTTTGTCTGTCGTGATTTCGAACATCTCAAGGATGTGCTCGAACAATTCGCGAACAAAATGGCGTATTCGGTCGGTGGTCTCGAAGGGATCAACAAAGCTGTCGAATGCGCGAACGTCGCGACCTGCCAGTATTCATCGGGACTGCAAGTCACCGGCACCTTCGATGAAGTCATCGTCGATCAAAACAATAGTGCCAGTCCGGCTCGGACGCCGATTTATTTGCACGCGAAAGGTCCGTGCTCGCTTGCTTACAAAGACAAAGAGCTACCAGGACACGGCCGCGATTATCACAAAGAGGGCTTCGGTTCGCCCATCGGCAATTGGAAGCCAACTGAAATCAAGACAGGCAAAAAGACAAAACTGGACTTCGGAAGCGGCATCACCGTGGAAGGCAAGGTCGACAAGTTGCTCGAACGCGACGGCAAGTTGCTGGTGATTACATTCTCAAATTGCACCGCGAAATATGGCGATCGCGTTTTGTTCGATCCGTGCTGGGGGACGTACGACATGGCTGTTGGCGATCGGATCACTTCGGTGTTTAACGGCGCCGCTGACAAAGATGCCTACAATCAGGTCGCGCTGGTTCCCAAGGAGCGCACAATCAAAGTCCCGTCCGACGCAAAGCGGAAGAAGCTGGAGAATCTTTACGCGCAGGTGCGTAAGATTCGTGAAATCAAGAAGGGTTACGAACGCCTCGGTGAAATTTGGGAAACCCAACAGGCCGAACATCCGGAAGACTGGCTGTTGTCGATGGAAATCTTCGAAATCCTCGACATGATGCCTGTAGGAGAAGCTGTTAGCTTCCCGAATCGGTCCGAGCAAAAGTCACTCAAAGCCAAGATCGAGAAATTCCTGAACGACAAGAAAACGAAGACCAAGGATCTCTCGACGTTAATTGGTTGGGGATTCCGGCTGGTCGAGTATCACAAAAGACCGGAATACCAGGCTGCGCTGGCGGCGTCGCGGAAGTAATCCTCACTTGGAGGGACGTGCTCCGTCACGTCCCACAAATTTCGGACGACACGGAGGTCGTCCCTCCATGCGGAGAATCACACGCTCTCGTCTTTGAAGTGGCGCTTTCCCTTCAGCGCCTTGGCGTATTCGTCTTTGCTCAGAATATTTTCGTCGAGCTGCATGTCGGTCCGGAGAAAATTCCGAAACCAGGTTTCGATCCGTTGCTGATCCTTCAGGACTTCGTCGGTGATGTAGTTGGCGTCGATGTTGATGCAGATCCCGCCGACTATTCCGAAATCCTTGCGCTTGATTGGAATCGAAGTGCACTTGAACTTTCGCGAGCCGATATTCAGCTCGTAATTCAGCTTGTCCTCATTCGTGAGCTGCCGGCGCTTAAAGTCGATCAGAAGATTTGTCGCTCCGTCGCGCAGATGCCGGCCCGTGACATTGTTTTCGAGTGTAATCAGCGAGTGCGCGGGGTCGGCCAGGTTGTGCAGTAGAATCTCGATTCCGGTGTTCGGAAATGATTTACCGACGAGTCGGACGATCCGTTCGTAGTTCTCGAGAAATTCGTGTGTGTCATCGATGATCTTCTTGCCGTCATACTTCTCAAACAACTGCGCGTAAACCTTCTGTTCGGTCGGTTCAAGCTGCGCCCGGACATTGCTTTGCTCGCCAATGAAAATTAATTGCCGCGCGGCGGTGTGATCCTCGTTCTTGAGAAAGTAATGCATTCCGAGCCGGAAATTGTTCAGATTGAATTCCCCGAAATTTTCCCGTGTGACGGTGAATGGATAAAAATCGTAGTCCTCGAGATTTCGTCCAAATTTCCGTCGACGCTCCTTGTATTTCCCCCAGATGAAGCCGGCAACGAGAAAGAAGGCCGACGCAATAATCGAAGCGACCACGTTTACGGTGATGTCGTTTGGCGAGATCATCTCGCGTCCAGCTTACAGATTTCCGGAGGCGTTGGAGAGTGTAATATTTTCGACCGCAACATCGGCTGGACGTGACAGTGCGTAGGCAACCGCGTCAGCTACTTGCTCCGCGGCAATCATCTTTTCGCGTGGCCAATCGCCTGCGACATCATCCCAAATCTCAGTGTTGGTTGCTGACGGATATATGTTGATCACGCGGACACAATGCTCGCGCAGTTCGGCGCGCACGGATTGAGAGAACCCTTCGAGCGCAAATTTGCTCATGCAATACGCGCTCCAGTTTGGAAACGCGGTCTTGGCTGCAACCGAAAGGATATTCACGATACTCGATCCCGGCGGCATTTGTCCGGCGAGGCTTTGCATCAACAAAAACGGCGCAGTCACATTCACTCCCAAGGTTTGCCGCCATTCTTCCGGAGTAATCTCACGAAACGGTTTTACTACGGCGACGCCGGCATTGTTAATCAGAACATCGAGCGGTTCGCTGCCAACCTCTGAAATCAAGTTCGCGACGCCTTTTTCGGTTGCCAGATCGTGGATGAGTCTCACTACTTTCGCGCAATGTGGTTGGATGGCTTTGCAAGTCTCAGCCAGGGCTATCGTGTCCCGGCCATGCAGAAGCAAAGTCACTTCCTGCGCCGCGAGCTTTTCCGCGATTGCGCGGCCGATCCCGCGACTCGCACCGGTAATGAGAATCCTCTTCATCTCAGCAATGGAGGGACATGCTCCGTCATGTCCCTAACCTAAAGGACGCGACGGAGCGCGTCCCTCCAAAAATCATGTTCTTCGCAAGGTAAACCGATTGTTCTTCGTTTCCCACAAACGCAATCGCGCCAGTTGGTGGTTCACGCGGTTGTCGATCTTCGGCCAGAGCGCGCGGACAATATTTTCTCCGGTGGACGAGATTGCACGGAACTCCTCGGTTTCCAAGTCGAGATGCCGGTCCTTCCACGGTTCGACAGAATCATGCAGCGCTTTCTGAAAAGAGACAAAATCGTAGACCGTTCCGGTTCGTTCGTCGTAGTTTCCACCGATCGTCGCTTCGGCGAGGTAGAGATGACCGTGACCGCGCGGATTGTCGCATTTGCCAAATAACTCCTGGTTCTTTGCATCGGAAAACGATGGGACATGTAATCGGTGGGCGGCGCTGAAACGCGTCTGCAATCCCAGAAAAACATTCTGGTCCGGCCAGACTTCAGAAAAGAAATCGTCGCGCTCGTGCAAACGTAGGCGATGAATCGGCAGCGTCGCAGCGACTCGTTCGCGGATGTAAAGACCGAGGCTCTCCGTTGTGATCGGCCGGTCCTTCAATGATGGCAGCTGGTTGAGAAACCGGTGATCGAGTTCATCGTGCAGCGATTTGCGACAAAAATCGACGTCCCGTTGATGGACGATTGGGGTCTCCGCCTTTTCTTTCCGAAACGTGAGGCGCGTCCGGTAGTTGTGACCATGCACGGTGGTGGATTCGCCGAAGATTTGCGCGTTTTCGGCGGTGGTTAAACGTGGCGACATGGTTTGGCGCGCGGCCGAAAATTCGAACCAGTAATTGGAGTCGCACACGCCATCGACGTAAAACGTTGCACTACGGTCCGGCGATTCGATCAAATGAACCGCGACGAGCTTTGCATCCACATCGGAGAACAGCGGCGCGACGTCGTTGAAAAGCTGACGGGCGATGTTCTCGGCGGTCGGCGGTCCGGCAGCTGCCGGACGAAACGCTGGATTGTCCTCATTCAGAAACTTGTGATCAAAACGATCGTCCACGATCTCGCCCGCGCGGTGTTTTATCTCGCTGATGTTAATCAGCATCCCGGTCACAGGGTCGACGCGTCCGCTGAAAACAAAAAACGCAACGTAATTGCGTCCGGTTCCGTGTTTCGCGCGACTTTCGTCACCAAAGGCCGCGACGTTTTCGCTCTCGCTCCAGCGCGAAACGAATAGTCGGCGCGAGGCCGAAAATTCGAGCCGTTTGCTAACCGTCAGAAGCATTAGAGAGCAAACACGGTGAAGCTAATCGTGCAAGCCTTTGTAGGGGACGCTGCTAGCGTCCCTCTTCGCGAAGCAAACTGCTTTCCCTACAGCCGACTCGATTAACGTGCCTATTCTTTCAACAACGCCAGAAATTCGGAGCGCGTGCGGGCGTCTTCCTTGAACGACCCGAGCAGGCAGGACGTTTTCATAACCGAGTTCTGCTTTTCCACGCCGCGCATCATCATGCAGAGATGCTTCGCCTCGACGACCACGCCGACCCCGGCCGGGTGAAGCGTTTTCATGAGCGCGTCCGCGATTTGGACAGTCAGCTGTTCCTGGATTTGCAGGCGCCGAGCGAAGACATCAACGATTCGCGCAACTTTGGACAGACCGATCACCTTTCCGTTTGGGATGTAGGCGACGTGGGCGCGACCGATGAAAGGAAGGAGATGATGCTCGCACATCGAGTAAAGCTCAATGTCCTTGACCAAAATGATCTCACTCGCGTCGGAGCTGAAGATTGCGCTATTAACGATCTTATCCAGATCCTGGCGGTATCCATTGGTTAGAAACTCGAACGCCTTGGCCGCACGCTTTGGCGTTCTTAGCAATCCTTCGCGCTGCGGATCCTCGCCGATGGCTTCGAGCAATGCCAGATATGATTCCTCGAGCTTTGCGATACGGGCGGCGCCGCAACGCGGTATTTTGCTGAGCCGGCGCTCCGCCGCCTGCAATTCAGTTTCGCCGTTGCCTGATGAATTCACCCTAGTCGAGCCAGCTCAGCGGATATTTCTCGTCATCCATCGCGACGGCCGCTTCGGTTAACTCAAGCGTGTGTTGAGTGTCGAACATCACCGCGAGTTCTTCGGTGCGCGTGGCGTCCTTGCTCGCCATGATCGTTCCCGGATGAGGGCCGTGCGGAATCCCACGTGGATGCAACGTGATCGACGCCGGCTCGATTCCTTTGCGCGATCCGAAATTTCCACGCACGTAGAACAAAACTTCGTCTGCTTCGACGTTGTCGTGCACCCACGGAATTTTCACCGCCTCGGGATGGAGATCGAGATAACGCGGTGCAAACGTGCAAACGACGTAACCGCGGATTTCGAAGGTTTGATGGATCGGCGGCGGTTGATGGACCGTGCCGGTGATCGGTTCGAAATCCTGCGCGTTGAATGTGAATGGATAGACGTAGCCGTCCCAGCCGACGACATCGAATGGGTTGTGCGCCATCGTCACGCACGTCCAGCGCGGACCGTCTTTCACGAGAATTTCAGTGTCCTTGTCTTCATCGATCACGTTCAACTCGGTCGGGCCGTGAAAATCGCGCTCGGAATACGGCGAGCCCATTTTGATTTGGCCTTCGCTATTTAGATAGCGCTTCGGAATTCGCACGGGCCCTGTGGATTCGAGAATGAGATAATCTTCCTCCTCAACTTTGTCCGGAACCAGGCGGTAAGTGATTCCGCGCGGAATCACGATGTAATCCTCCGTGCGGTAACGTTGCTTGCCGAAAACCGATTCAATCGTGCCGGCGCCCTTGAAAATGAAGATAATCTCATCGGCGCCACCGTTTTTGTAATATTGAAATTGCCCGTAGTCCTTTTCGGGGCGGCAACGCCACGCAGTCATGTCTTGATTGAACAAGATCGGAACGCGACCGCTGTAGAGATCGCCGCGTCGTGGCAGGTTCGCCGTTTTCAAATGATGATGACGCAGTGGACTCTCGGCCGCTTTCTTGAGCTCCTCGCATTTGAGCAGCTTCACGCTCCGCACGCGCGTCGGCGGACGCAGATGGTACATGATTGAGAACGCTTCGTTGAACCCTTCGGTCGTAACGACGTGTTCGTAGTAAATTCCCTCGTTCTTGTAACCCGGTCCCTGACCGTTGCGATGAAACCAGATGTGATGCTTTCTCGGCATTTCGCCAAGTCTTTGGTAATACGGCATGATCTACCTCCTCGATTCTTGTAGGGCAGGCGCTCCGCCTGCCAACCTCGGCAAGCGAGGCGCTTGCCCTACAATTCCGCTTCGCGACGGCGATACGTTCATAAATTACCCCTGCGTTCCTGTTCCTTTTCCAACGCTTCAAACAGAGCTTTGAAATTTCCCTTGCCGAAACTTTTCGCGCCTTTGCGCTGAATGATTTCGAAAAACAACGTCGGCCGATCTTCCACCGGTTTAGTGAAAATTTGCAGCAGATAACCTTCGTCGTCGCGATCGACCAGAATGCCGAGTCGCTTTAACGGCTCGAGATCCTCATCGATGTGACCAACGCGAGCGGGCAATTCATCGTAGTAAGTCGATGGGATATTCAGGAATTGAAGCCCGCGTCGCTGCAATTCCTCCACTGTTACGACAATGTTCTTGGTCGCGATGGCGACGTGCTGCACGCCTTCGCCATTGTAAAAATCGAGATATTCTTCCACTTGCGATTTCTTTTTGCCCTCGGCCGGCTCGTTGATCGGAAACTTCACGAAACCGTTTCCATTGCTCATCACCTTGCTCATCAGCGCCGAGTACTCGGTCGAAATGTCTTTGTCGTCGAAACTCAGAATATTTCGGAAGCCCATCACGTCTTCGTAAAATTTCACCCACGGGTTCATCTGGTTCCAACCGACGTTGCCAACGCAATGGTCGCAATAGAGCAAACCGATCTCTTTGGTTTCAAAACCGGGATCCCATTTTTCGAATCCCGGCATGAACGGCCCGGTGTAATCATCGCGCTCGACGAACAAGTGCACGACTTCACCGTAAGTGTGAATGCCACTGATCACGACTTTGCCGTGATCGTCCTTCAACGTTTTTGGTTCGAGATAACTTTTGCCGCCGCGTTTGGTTGTTTCCTTCCAGGCCGAGGTCGCGTCTTTTACTTTGAGCGCGATCGCTTTCACTCCGTCGCCATGCTTGGCCACATGATCGGCAATGGGATTGTCGATCTTGAGCGGAGTCGTAAGGACAAACGTAAGTTTGTTTTGGCGAATCGCGTAGCTCGCGCGATCCCGGACGCCAGTTTCCGGACCGCTGTAAGCCAGACTTTGGAAACCGAAAACGCTCTTATAATAATGGGCCGCCTGTTTGGCGTTGCCGACATAAAACTCGATGTGATCCGTGCCCTCGAGCGGCAGAAAATCTTCCTGCGCGGCCGGAGCGCCTTTCTTTTTTGGAGCAGCAATGGTTGTTGCCATAAATTACCTCCGCGATTCCGCGCTTTCCGCGCGTGTTCTAAATATAAGATCGACAACCCCCCGTCGCAAGGTTGGCTCTTGTTGTAGGGGCGCTTGTGCCAAGCGCCTATTTATGAAGTTCGGTGCTTGGCACAAGCACCGCTACAACGCTTGGGTTTCTACTTCGGCGCGAGCGACTGAACGATTTTTTCGAAGCGCGGGTCGCCGCGGAGCGGGTCCCAGAAGGGGTGCAGCTTTAGTGCACCGTAGCTCAGCATGAGCGACGCCTCGGGAGCGCGAAATCCAGTCTCCAGCTGCTGCAGGGCTAACTCCTTGTCACCCGCCCATGCTGCTGTGATCGCGAAATATTGAACGATGCGGCTGCCCCTGAGCAGGTCTTTGTCCACCGGCGTAAGCGCGATTGCCCGGCGGCCTTCTTCGAGGGCTAGCTCGTTGCGTTGAAGGCCTGCGTCAATCATGGCGAGGACGCAAAGCAGCGCTCCGGAATCGGGATGCGCTTGCACGCTTTTTTCTTGTTCAAGTCGAGCCTTGGTAAAAGCGGCGTGCGCTCTCGCCTCGTCTTTCATCATCCGCGCCAGCAACCCTTCGCCAAAACTGCGGCTCAGTACGATCCCGCCTTCGGTCCAACAATAATTGTCGCCGATCGCGACGAGCGCTCGCTCGGCCGCAGTCGGATCGCGTTCAGCTAGCGCGCAATTGAACCAGAGATCCGCGATGCTTGGTACGGTGCCCGGCGTCTGCGCGAGGACTGTATCAATTGTTTCATGAAGTGGGCGGGTGTCGGCTTTCCAGCAGATGTAATAGAGTCCACGATTAGCGCGCACGTCGATTTGGTCGGGTGCAATGTTGAGCGAGCGATCCAGCGCAGCGATTGCGTCAGCATAGCGCGGGATGAGTTCGTAACTGATCGCGATTGATCCCAGAATATTCAGGTTGTGCGGGTCCAGCTCCGCTGCGCGCTGGAGCTGGCGCAGCCCTTCCTGAAATTGGCCTTGCCGGCGCAAAGCGTAGCCAGTCAGCTCGAAGATACGCGCATCGTTCGGCAACGTTCGGCGGGCATTTTGCAATTCGGTCAGCGCCCCGGCATAGTCGGATCGTCCGTAATACAGATATTGTGCCCGCGCTAAGTGCGTTTCGCCAGCATCCGGTCGCAGCCGCGCCGCGGATTGGAGATCAGCCTCAATGAGCGCTAATCGTTCCGGAGTATGATCAGCGAGGTCCGACGCGTAGAGCAATTCGTACGCGTAAGCTCGCTGGCAATAAGCGTCAAAGAATGAGGGGTCGCGTTTCACCGCCTCATCCAGGAGCTCAATTGCTTTGCGAAGCTCCACGTCGGCAGTCGCGCTGAACCCTCCCTTTAGGATGAGTGACTTCGCCTGGCTATAAAGATTGAATGCGATCAGGTCGGTGGTTGGCTTTTGCTCAATCGCAGTCTTCTCAGCTGGTGAGAGCTTGGCCTGCAACTGGTCGGCAATTGTCTTGGCAATCTCGCTCTGAATGGCAAAGACGTCCGCAAGGTCGCGGTCGTAGGTCTGCGCCCACAGATGTGTATCGGTGCGCGCGTCGATCAACTGCGCATTAACGCGCACGCGATTGCCCAGGCGCTGAACGCTTCCTTCTAACACGTTCGCGACTCCAAGTTGCTGCGCGATCTCCCGCAGATTGCGCGCAACGGCGGTTTTGTACTGCATTACCGACGTGCGGCTGATCACTTTCAAGTCAGCGATCCTCGCCAGGTCCGTGAGGATTTCATCCTGCACCCCATCGGCGAAGTATTCGTTCTGTTTTTCCTCGCTTCGATTCTCAAATGGCAGCACGGCGATACTTTTCCCGACAGCGCTAAAGGCCGAGCGTGTCGGTTTGCGTAAACCAAAGAAAAATGCGCCGGCGACAACTCCGACGAGCACCACCAGCCCAATCGCCGCTTTCACCCAGCGCACCCGGGCCCGACGTTTCTTTAGGTCTTGAAACTTTTTCGGCAGCTGCGGATTACCAATTTCATCCGAGTAGAGGTTTGTTACATGAACGCGGACGCTGTGTTTTACTTCGCACTGGCCAAGCTCATGCAGAAGCGGTCGCCATCGTTCGTATGCTTCCAGATCGTCGGCAACATGTTTGGAGAGCATGATGTGGCCGGCGTCGCCGCAATCCATCACCCGTTGCGCCATGTTGATTCCAGCTCCCGCGACATTCATTCGCTCGGTCACGTCCACCACCCCGCTGACCGGTCCACTGTGAATGCCCATGCGGATTTGCAGACGCGGGTGTTCTCTTAATGCGCGACTGATTTCAAATGCACACTGGGCGGGTTCTTCAGGACTCTTGTAGAAAACTAGCGCCATCCCATCGCCGGTAGGAATTTTCAAAAGACGATTGTCCGCTTGAGCTTTTTGGAATTGCTCGGAATCGCGAACGATTTGGTTCAGCTCAGCGAGTCTGGCGTGTTGTTCGTCGGTGGAGAGTTTCGAGTAACCAACGATGTCGATAAAAAGGACGTGCGCGATCTCGAGCTCGATGTCTTTTTTGACCTCGGGGGCCATGTCAGTGGAGCGAATAGTGCGCAATCGCTTGTCTTACATCAAGCGAGGACATCGCCCGACGAGAGGTAGCGGCGGTTCACCGAACCGCGATGGCAATTGGGATCAACCGCCCGCTTATCTTCTGTGGAGGCAGCCGTCCCGGCTGCGAGTCATTTCTTCTGAGATTCAGACTGCAGGCGAGGACGCCTGCCACCACAGCAACTCGTCACTCGCTTGCCGAGCCGTAGCGCTAGCGAAGGCTGGTCACAGGTCATTTGTCACTTCGAGGCACGGTCACAGCTCATCGCGCGACGAGCGCACCCTTAGACGCAACGCGTTCAGTCGAATGAAGCCTGTGGCGTCGTCTTGGTTGTAGCCCGATTTTTCGCCTTCCATCGTAACGATCTTGGGATCGTAGAGACTCTTCGGACTTTTGCGGCCGGCAACAATGATATTGCCTTTGTAAAGTTTGAGCCTAACGAGGCCCGTAACGTTGCGTTGCGTTTCGGTGACGAGCGCTTGAAGCGCTTCGCGCTCGGGCGAGAACCAAAAACCGTTGTAAACCAGTTCGCTATACTTTGGGATCAAACTGTCGCGCAAGATGCATGACTTCGCGGTCCATGGTCAGCGTTTCCATTTGGCGATGGGCGAAATGCAGAATCGCGCCGCCGGGAGTTTCATAAACGCCGCGCCCTTTCATTCCAACGAAACGGTTCTCGACGATATCGACCCGGCCGATTCCGTGTTTGCCGCCGAGTTTGTTTAACGTTTGCATGACCTGCAATGGGCTCATGTCGTTTGGACGACACGGAGGTCGTCCCTCCAACTTTGACGCAATTGCCGTTCTCAAAGACAAGATCGACGTGTTCCGGTTCGTCGGGCGCGTCCTCCGGCGCGACGCTCAATTTGTACATCTCGCGCATTTTCTTTGAACTCGCGTCGAACCAAGGATCTTCCAGCACCCCGCTCTCGAAACTGATGTGGAGGAGATTTCGATCCGTTGAGTACGGTTTCGCTGCACTCGCCTCGACTGGGATCCTGTTTTTCTTCGCGAACGCAATCATTTCCTTGCGCCCAGGAAATTGTTTCCGAAATCGTTCTTCCCGCCACGGCACGATCACTTTCAACTCGGGCGCGAGTGCTGCGGCCGTCAGTTCGAAGCGGACCTGATCGTTCCCCTTCCCGGTTGCGCCATGGGCGATGGCGTCCGCCTTTTCGGCGCGCGCGATCTCGACCATTCGTTTCGCGATCAGCGGGCGAGCGATGCTCGTTCCAAGAAAATATTGGTTCTCGTAGATCGCCGCCGCCTGAAACATCGGAAAAATAAAATCGCGGGCGAATTCTTCCTGTAGATCTTCGATGACACATTTAGACGCACCAGTTTTGAGTGCTTTCTCCTTCGAGACCGGCAAGTTCCTCCTCCTGACCGATGTCAGCGCAGAACGCGACAATGTTGGCGCGGTAGTTTTCCTTGAGCCACCGCAGAATGACGGAGGTGTCGAGACCGCCAGAGTACGCGAGGATGATTTTCATCGAAAATTATGCTCGCAAATCCCAGGCTCCAAACCCCAAAACCCAAGCAAATACCAATCTCCAAGATTCAAAAAAGATAAAAGGAGGGACATTTTGGCTTTTCTTCTTTAAACGTTTCCCTGTGGTTTGGGAATTGGGATTTGGAGCCTAATCTCCAAAAGAGATATCGACATCGCGCGCGGTCTGGACCATTTCACCGTGGGGCGGGACCAGGCGCAGACCGATTGACCGCATCGGCGATCGGAACGTGGCGGACTTGATAATTTTGGTAGCTGACCATCGAACCGAAATGTCCTTCGTTCGCCAGTTGGACCGCTTTCACGCCAAAACGCGTGCCGAGCATGCGATCGAGCGGAGTCGGCGGCGCCGCCGCGTTGCAAATGTCCAAGAACGCAGGCGCGCGTTTCTTTTCCGGTGCGTGCGGCAATTTCACGCGCCACCACATCTCCAATTCCACCGAGTCGAAATTCTCCGCCTTCGATGTCGCGCTTAATTTGCTGACCGTCTTTGGGTCGCGCGCCCTCCGCCACGACGACGAGTGAATCGAGCTCGGCCGGCTGCATCGCGTTTCTTGATCGCGCCCGCGATTTTGTCGTAATCGAACGGGATCTCTGGAATCAAAATGATGTCGGCACCGCCGGCAATGCCGCCGTGGAGCGCGATCCAGCCCGCGTGACGCCCCATCACTTCGACGACCATGACGCGTTTGTGGCTGGTGGCGGTGGTGTGCAAACGATCGAGCGCGTCCATAACCTCGGCGACCGCGGAATCAAATCCGAAGGTCATCGCGGTGGCCTCAAGATCGTTGTCGATCGTTTTCGGCACGCCAATGCAATTGATCCCCGCCTCCTGCATCTGCATCGCAGTTGTCATCGAACCGTCGCCGCCGACAATGATGAGCGCTTTAACGTGGAGATCGTCCAAAACGGTTTTGGCGCGCGCAATTACTTCGTTGGCAACGATTGCGCGATCACCCGCACCGACCTTGGCGATGAAATGGCCGCGATTAGTTGTGCCAAGAATTGTGCCGCCCAGGGCCATGATTCCTTCAGTGCTTTTGCGATCGAGCACTACGTGATCGCCGGGCGGCAGCAATCCTTCGAAGCCGTCCCGAAATCCGATTACCTCCCAGCCGAGTTTATCCGCAGCGAGCACGACGCCGCGAAGCACCGCGTTCAGTCCCGGACAATCCCCGCCGCTGGTGAGAATGCCAATCCGGGTCTTCATAACGAAGACTAATCAAAGCATTTTCTTCGGATCCACAAGGCGACCCGTTGCAGCCCATTGATCGTAGAGCTGCCAGCCCTGGGCGACCAGTTGGCCGCCTTCAGCAAATCGGCTGCTGCTGCCAAGCAAGACAACGATAATTCGTCGCGGAAAGATTCGAGTGCCCTGCCCTTCCTGGACAACCTGAGATTCACGAACCGACGAAAGAACCAGGCACTGTCCTGCGCGCGCGGTCTGGCCGGTTTTCACGCCGTCGATTCCATTCGTGCCGAGAAGTTCGTTCGTGTTGCGCAACAAGTAACCCTGTTCTTTGCCGTCGCGGCGCCACGAGATCTGGCGCTCTTTTTGGGAAACGTAAAACCGAAAACTCGCTTTGTTCAGTGCGTAACGAGTGAGTCGCGCGACATCTTCGGCGCTCGAGTACGGTAACGGCTTGACGTTTGTGTCGACGCCGTGCGGATTCACAAATCGCGTCTTTTCCATCGCCAATTGTCTCGCCAGCGCGTTCATCTGGGTGACAAAAATGTCGATCGACGACAGCTTCGGAGTTGGTCCCTGAATCTGTGATCCAACGAAGCTGCCCAACGTGTAAGCCGCGACGTTATCAGACTGAACGAGTGCGGCGTAGAGCAGGTCCCGCAGCGCGATATCGTCGCCCGGTCGAAAACCAATGTTGTTTTCAAGCGTGCCGACAAAAGCGGACTGCGGGATGCTGACGAACTGATTCAGGTCTCCGCCTTTGTGCTCCGCCCAATCGAGCACGACCATCGCGGTCGCGATCTTGGTTAAGCTCCCGATCTGTCGTTTATCTTTAGACTTGGATTCCTGAAGAACGTAGCCGGTTTGCGCGTCGGCGATGATATAGGCTTGAGCTGCAACCGCAGAACGCGTGGTTCCCGCGAACAATGAAAACGCAGCGATGACAACGATGAAGCGGCGCGGAAAACTCACAGGCTTGGATTTCGAACGGCAGGACGGTAATCGCCGCTGCTTGGTTCGCAACCACCAGACGCGAAAGATCGCGCAATTATTCAGGCAGGCTGATGTTGGCCCGTTCGCCGTAACGATATGGATTCGCGCTCAGCGTGATGTAAATCCGCTCGGCGGCGTTGACCATGTCGAAGTGGGTTGCTCGGCCAAGTCCACTCGCCCGAACTGTCCCGTGACGCCCTTGGAATCGGCTTCCACCGGCCATGTCGAATTCATACACAACCCTGCCCCGGTCGATATCGGTTACTCGGACGTGGAGAATCAGAACGGATTGGCCTGCTCCAAATGTACCGAGAAAGAACCGGGCATAAGGATCCCCGCCGTTAATCAGGGTAAACTGGCCGGTAACCAGCCAGCCGGTCCGCGGCGATTCGCTGTCTTTCAGGATCCTGGCGGGCGCAATTTTTTCCATTTGCTCCTTCAAATCATTGGCAAACTCCACTGGAGCAAGCGCTTTGCGAATCGGCATTTCACCATCGCTTAACGCTTCGTCGCCTTCGAACACAGCTGTGTCCACGCAGAACGGTCTAATATAGATCGCATGCGGATTGGCGGCGCCGACCCCGCAGTTGGTGATCATATGGACCCCTTTGGAGCCGTAGTCCTTGGCATCGATGGCTGCCACGCTGTGACCACCGGGCGTGGACACCTGAGTTTGGGTGACATACATGTCCGCACATGAACAAAGGACGATGCTGGAAGCGATAGCGATGAGAGATTTCATATCATTTAGGGCTGGCGCACGGGCCTTAATTCAAGGCACAAGGCAGCCGTTTTCGCGCTAAGTGATGCAACTCTCATGCCGTTCGACGCAGAAAAACCAGCGACGGTGCAGGTCTTGGCGCTAGGTCGTCGACTGAGGTGATCTCGCCCGACTAATCAGCAGTCGCATCACGAAATAGACGATGACTGCGGATGGAATCGCCAGGAACAAAGAGCCGATAAGCGCCGGCCAGACAAGGCGCGAGAACACCGCCCCGTTCAGGTAATCGTGCAATCCAAAGTGAAATCGAATTCGGTGCATCGGCACGGGCCGGTGGAGGGTCCAGAGGCCAAGTTTGTATTCGGCAAAATAAACCGCCGGCATCACGAAAATCAGGACGTCGTGCAGGGTGACTGCAATCGCGGCGGCGATTTTGTTACATCGACAGACCCAGGCCACCACGATCGAAAGTAATGTCTTAAGGCTCCACAACGGCGTAAATCCAAAAAAGATTCCAATCGCCGATCCGAGCGCAATGGAATGCGGGGTGTCGGCTATCGTTACCAGCGTCATGTGATGGTCGGCCAACCATTTTTTCTTTCGTTCCAGCCACGTGGGCAAAGGTGGTCCCGCGCTCGCCTGGTGAACTGTTGATGACTCGGCCACGCGCGAGTCTAACCTAAAATAATTCCGGTGTCTGCGCCAATGGCGCAGCCACCTTTTGGCCCAGTGCTTTTCGCAGCCGAATCGCGGCCCGCGGAGCGTAGTCGAGGTTGTTGTTATTGAACACCACGTGTAATTCCTTCGCTCCCCGTGCAAGTTCGCGGCTTCGCTCCGCGACTTCGTTGATTTCGTCTTCCGAATAATCGTAATCGAATCGCGAGGCGATAGTCTTACCGGTCAGGTACGCCTTAGCGTTCCGTCCGTGAAGTCGCAGATAGCTGACTTTCGGATTGGTGATCTCATTCAACTCGGGCGGAATAATCGAGAAGTGATCCGCGCCTGGTGTATCGACGTTCACAAATGTCACGTTACGCTCGCGCAAGAAACCCATTGTCGATTTTAGTTGATCGCCAACAACCCAGTCGCGATTTCGGAATTCAATCGCCAGCGAGAATTTGGCCAGTCTCTCCGTCACTGGCTCGAGCTCGGCGAGCTCATGTTTTCGCGGCGAGAATGCCGGTGAAAGCTGCAACAAAAGAACGCCGAGCTTGCCCGAGGAGCGCAGGATCGACATCGGTCGAAGAAAAAACTCGAGCATCTCGTCGCGCAGTGCGGGAGAAACATTCACTTTCCCTTTCGAATCGGTCTCCGCGACGCTCTGCAACTCGCGCGGTAGAAGTTTAGCCTGAGTCGAATGAAACGAGAAAAGCTGATGCAGTTTCACATCGAACGTGAATCCATTCGGAGTGGCAGTGCACCAGCGCTCCACCGTTCGCGCATCCGGCACCGAGTAGAAGGTCGAATTGACCTCGACCATTTCGAAATGCTGCGCGTACCAGGCCAGGCGTTCATGCGCCGGCATTTTTTTTGGATACCAACGCTCAACAAATCCTGGATCGGACCAGCTTGCCGTTCCAATGAGAATTTTAACGGCCATTGCGACTTACAAATTGGCTCGAAAATAGAAATCACGCGACTTCGGGCAATTGCCTGTGGCAATCGTCACGAAAGGCGTGGTGACGGTTGTTGGTTGGCGGCCGCTTGGCCGGCGACGTTATCAACCGCAGTGAATCAGCTTACGCCGCCTGTAATAAAGCGGGCTCTCGCTAAGTCAGCTAATCGATCGGTCTTCCCAGGACAACGTCATCCTTCGTCCAGCTATGGACGGCGCCGCAGTGCGCGCAGGTAAATTTTTGTGGCTTCATCTTTGCGGCGGGCCAGGATTTCTCTTCAACAGTGCGACCGGTGTCGGTGAGCCGCGATGTCGAAGGACAACGCACCAGCAGGCTTTTCATGCCGAGCTTCGGTTTTGATCGCCGTTGCGGCGGTTCGAAATAAAATCGCTTTGCCATTTTAAAGCCGATACACGATCCGCGCCTTGGCGGTGTCGTAGGGTGACATTTCCATTTTTACTCGATCCCCGATCGTTAGGCGAATGAAACGCTTGCGCATTTTACCGGAGATATGCGCGAGCACCAGATTCTTGTTCGCCAGCGCCACCCGGAACATCGTTCCGGGCAGCACAGTCATAATAGTGCCTTCGATCTGAATCGCTTTTTCGGAATTCATCATAAGATCTAGACGAACTAGACAGGATTGACCCGATTCTTACGGAGCCGGGCCGATGGTTTTTACCATCCAATAAATCCTGTTGGCCCTGCTATCGCCGAAAGCCCGAGAAATTACGTCGTGCGCCGTTCGACCGCGGCCGATCTTCACGCGGACGCGCTTCGTTAACATTTAAAGCGCGACCGTTAAGCTCCTTGCCGTTCGTCGCGGTCATCGCGGCCTTCGCCTGCTCGTCATCGTTCATAGTGACGAACGCGAAGCCGCGCGATTTGCCAGTCATACGATCCATCATGAGATGGACTTCGTTGACGGTGCCGTGTTGTTCGAACAGATCCTGGAGGTCGTTCTCGGTGGTCTCAAAAGAGAGATTACCTACGTACATTTTCATTGTGTTTGAATTTTGGAAAAACTAAGGGCTACAGAGCCGTTCCCGGGAATCGGGTTTCAAACCATCAATGAGCGACGCTCACCTGACGATCTACCGTGCAGTGGAGTTAAACAGAGTAATCCAATAAGCGCATATCATCGCCTTGGATTGGTCAAAACACAAACAGTTACTTCCGAGCGGGTTCGAATTTTACTCAGGGGCGAAATCGGCGGGATTTTCGTTGGTTCCCAAGGGTTTGAGTTTGCGCCGGATATACATCATCGCTATTCTAGTTCCGCGGGGTGGAGCAGCCTGGTAGCTCGTCAGGCTCATAACCTGAAGGTCGCTGGTTCAAATCCAGCCCCCGCAACCAATTCCCCTCCCGTGTCGTCGACGCTTTATCGCGTATATATTATTCAGAATCAGCCCGGTCGATTTTACATCGGTTTGAGTGACAATGTGGCGCGGAGACTGGCACAGCACAATGCAGGTGAGTCACG
The DNA here is from genome assembly GCA_963801815.1 of uncultured Verrucomicrobiae bacterium. Lineage (GTDB taxonomy): Bacteria > Verrucomicrobiota > Verrucomicrobiia > Chthoniobacterales > UBA10450 > AV40. The sequence continues at coordinate 34,485 of CAWDGJ010000009.1, read as the reverse complement.
TTGGACAAAATATCGCGGTTCTTGGCGAATCGTTTGGCGAAGTGAAGAGCTTTTGCTAAGGGAGGCTCGACGCTTGGAGAATCGATTAAAGCGACAAGGACGAGGGAAAGGCTTTTATTCAATCACGGGTCTACCGCGAGTCGGCTCATAATCCGGCAGCTGCCGGATCGCTGGTTCAAATCCAGCCCCCGCAACCAATTCCCCTCCCGTGTCGTCGATGCTCTATCGCGTGTACGTTATTCAGAATACGAAGGAACGCCGTTACATCGGCTTCACTGAAAACGTGCCCCTCCGTATTCAACAGCATAATTCAGGATTCACGCTTTCGACACGACGAAGGGGACCGTGGGAATTGATCTGGCAAAGTGATCCGCTTGAGCTGAATAAAGCGCGGCGTCTTGAACTGGATTTAAAGCACCAGAAGGGCGGCAATGGTTTTTATCAACTTACTGGGTTGCGGAAGTTTTAGGGACGCTCCCCGCCAAGGCGGGGCTGCCCCCGCAACCAATTTACTTGCCGCACCGTGCGGTGTGCGCAAAGTTCAACGCCGCTCATTCGAGCGTAAAATCAATTCCAGAGTAGCTCAGTGGTAGAGCGGTCGGCTGTTAACCGATTGGTCGTAGGTTCGAATCCTACCTCTGGAGCGTTAACATGCTGACCATCTGTGGCTTACGTCAGAGATGATTGCTGGCACCAAGTTGGCCAGCCCTCCGATCCCCTACAACGCTGAATGCATGAGCTTGAGTTCAGCTCGAGAAGCTTCGGCGAATGTTTTTAGCGGATCGGCCTTGGCTCCCTCACGAATCAACGCGCGGACCTCGTCGGAAGAAAGGTTCGGTTTGAAATATTGTTCGCTGATTGCGCCCAATGCGCGTTCAGCCGCATTTAAGACTCCGGCGGACGCGCACAGTCTGATGCGGTTGAGTAGAGCGTAGATCGACAAGAGCTTCTCGCTTTTATCCAGGCTTTGCTCATACGAATGCAGCGCGTGAACTGAGCATTCATTAATAAATTGACCGTAAAGCGCTTCCCGCCTGGTAAACTCGGCATGGAATTTTTTGCGCTTGTTAGATGTTCTTTGCGTGACCCAAGCGGTCGCGACACTGGCTGACCCACCCAAGAGTGAACCGGCAAGACCAGTTAGTGCAGTAACGATTATCGTGTCCATGGTAATAGCTTCGAGTTGGGCTGTGCCGTTCTGAAAGACTCTGTTTCTCGCCTCGGCATAGGCGCCGGGCATGGTTGAGGAATGCAGTTCATTGTCTGGCTAGGTGCGAATGATTGTGAAGTTCGAGCCGAAGAATCCGTATCACTTCGCGTTGCGCATCGGGATTTTCACAGACGCCGTGTCCGCTGCGTACGACTAACTCGCTGGCGGCGTGGTCCAGATGACCGCTTGAATACGGAACGACGCCGTCGCTGCTCGTTTCAACCGGACCGGGGCTACGTTGTCCAAGCACACTGTGAAACGGCACTTCGACCGGGAGCTCAGCTAACGCTTGTAACGCCGGATCATGGGGCGACAAAGTGTGCACCGAGGAGAAATTCATTTCGCGATGGAATATCTTGGCTGCCGGCGTCGCAGCGTTGGGGTTCTCTGACGTTACCTTCATGAAATCGGATTGCAGATCCGATGGTACATGAATGAGCGAGGCGGCGAAGCGGCCGATCCAGCTCTCGGCCAGATTACTGCCGCGGTGTGGAGTCGCTGCGAAAATCGCGCCAATTACCCGCGGGTTGGAATGAAAATGCAATCCATCGACGAGTTGGCGGATCGTTGCCTTGTCGCCTCTCAACTGTTGCGGAGGCACTGCGAACAACGCCGTCCATAATTTTTCCCCACTCGAGCTAACAAGGGTGTGGGCCATCAATCCCCCCATGCTGTGGCCCAGCACGATGATGTGGCTGGTCGCGAAGTCGTGATCATGCGGATCGAGCATTGTGATGGTCTTTCCGAGTTGCTGCCGCAGCTCGAGCGCATTGAACAGCACCGGTGTGCCCGTGGCATACAGGAATGTCCAGACCTGGACATGCTCGCGCACTTCCGCATCTAAGCGGATTGATTTCATTAGATCGACAAATGCGAACGGCGTTGATTGCAGTCCCGGTACTATTAAGAGCACTATCTTTTTAGGGTCGTAAGGTTCGGTCAGATAAATTCCCGGTCCGTTTGGCATGGCTCCGGGTTGGAGCATGTTATGAAAGCCAGCGCGTGCGACGTGTCGGCCACGACGCGCCATCTCCGTAATTGGCGAGACATTGTCGGTCTTGAGCGGATACGTCGACCCATTGAGCTCAATATTCTTGGCGGTAAGCAGGGAAAAGTGCGGCCTGCCACCGATGCGCCGGTAAACCGCAGTCGCCGAAGTGATCAGTCCATCACGCGGATAAAGAGGCGCACTAGTCGTATCGTAATCAAGCAACATCGGAACACCAATGCTTCTCGATTCGTTAGGCATCGACGATCGAGGCGCGAGATGAAAACGGGTCAGTGGCAGTCGGGTCTTCTGCTGGTCCAGTTTCACGCCGACCGAAGCAAGCTCGCTGCGCAACCGTTCCGGCGTTTCACCGTCAATCTCTCGCGCAAGCGATTCGACGGCCTTGTTGTACGTCAACACGTGATCGGCGTTCAAATTTTGATAGGCCGCGTCCGCATGCGCAATCGGTTGAGCGAGGCGATTCGACGATGTCGATCTTAGCGAAGCGCAGCCGCCGAATAAGACCAGTGCGAGAAAGGCCGCACTGGTCTTCGCCAACCGCTTCACGCGGCGATTACAACACAGCTTCTGCGGCGTCATTACTGCGCGAGGCGCGTGCCACCGCGCCGGTAAAGAACTGCATCGGCAGATGCAACCGCACGCCCCATGCTTTTTCATCGTGCGCGGCGTGCGGGAAACATAAATAGACAAGGTCGCGCCCGAACCGCCAGCCTTTGCTGACCAGGGCGAGCGCCATCGCCATGGTTACTTCGTAGTTGTCGTTAGGCCAGCCGCTATCGAGGTAGAATCCTACCCCGCGCTTCGGCTCACTTAGCACCCGCTGGATGAGATCGTCCTTGTGCGAGAAGGTGCTGGACATGCAAATGGCGCCACCAAAGACCTCCGGGTATTGCCAGACCGAGTAGAAGGAAACGACTCCGCCTAACGAAGAGCCCCACATCGTACGATCGAGGCGGTTCTTCGTCGTCCGCAGGAAGACTTGCTCAGCAGGCACAAGCTCTTCCACGATCGAGCGCGCATAAGCTTCGTAGCCGGGCTTGGTATATTCCTCTTCCCGACGTTCGTTCGAGTAAACACCTACGATGATCAAGTCTTCGATTGCCTGCATCGCGTGCAGGACGTGACTGGTTTCATCCACATCCCATTCCTTGTGTTGGAATGCCTCCTCCGGAAAGAACAGGTTCTGCCCGTCCTGCATGTAAGCCAGTGGGTAATGGGCCAGCGTGTTCTCCTCATAACCGGGCGGCAGATAAACGCGCAGCCGATGGCGACGCCCAAGGATGGCTGAGTCTATCTCGACCAAAGGCGAGAAGCGGCCGCGCGGGTTGCTAAAGAAGTAGGGATAGACAACACGAGCATCGTCGGCTGCCATGATCAGTAAGTTATCAGTTCCTACTGCCCAATGCAGCGTGCCGTTCTTTATCAAGCACGGCTTGAAGTTAACGAATGGTCGCTCCGCCTCGACTTCAAAAGTAGCTGTGCTGCCGTCGCTGCTTACTGCGATCGGATGAATGTCACGTTCCCAATCCAGCTCCGTGCGAATGACGAGGGTTCCTGTTCCCGCTGGGTAACAGACGTGCAGCGTCCGCTTGAAGTTGCTTCTTGTAGTCGCCGTTACTTCCGAAGAACGGCTCACTCTCATATCGCTCTCCCGGTAGCCAGGCGATAGACGATAAGTGCGACGTAGCCGACGGTCGTCATGGAATAGAAGGTCGGAAAAATCCACCGGAACTTTGGATATCGCGCCAACTTGCCTTCGAGTTCAAGTGCCACAAACTCGCTGATATTTGCCTGCGCACTCATGGCTTTAATTTTGGCCAGACATTCTTCCAGTTCGCCTTTCAAGCGCAGGCTCGTAAGTAAACCGAACATTGAGAACAAACACATGAAGACAAGCAATGTGACTTGAAGCACAGCGCTACTGCGCACACTCTGGAGAAGCGTCAGCACTCCAGCACTAACGATCGAAAACGCGGTCATAAAGGAGAGGCGCTCGCTCTTGATGTGGCGTGCGTTCTGCCAGTTCTCGTTAAAAGCAGCGGCAAACATTGTCGCGTTAGTAACTGCGGGATTCTCCTTATTCATAATTTACGAAACTGCGACCGGCTGAGCGGCAGGGGGCACTGTCTTCTCCGGCCCAACCGATTTGCGGCCGGTCGCGAGTCGCTCAACTACATAGAAAGTTACCGGGATAAAGAAGATTGCGATTCCCGACGCGGCGAGCATTCCGCCGATAACGGTCGAGCCTGGCACGCGGCGGGCAACCGCGCCGGCGCCACTCGCGAACCACAAAGGTAAGCAACCAAAGATAAACGCGAAGGACGTCATTAGGATCGGTCGCAAGCGCCGTCGTGCACCTTCCAGCGCGGCATCGAGTAATAGTTTGCCTTTCTCGTATTCAACCTTGGCAAACTCTACAATGAGGATGGCGCTCTTAGCTGCTAGTCCTATGAGCACAACAAGACCTATCTGTGCGTAGACGTCGTTCTCCATGTGACGCAGCATAGCGTGGCAAAAGTGCATGGCAGGGCCAGTGCGTTAATGAGTTTCAGTCGGCGCAATTTTGAACCAGGTGATGTAGAGCGACGGCAGCGCGATCAATGTCAGCAGTGTGGCCACCGCGAGCCCGCCCATGATGGCATAGGCCATGGGGCCCCAGAAGACGGTCGGCGCGATCGGCGCCATGCCCAGGATCATCGCCTGCGCGGTCAGTGTGATCGGACGGAAGCGTACCAGGGACGCTTCGACCACGGCATCCCAACCCCCGCGTCCCGCTGCCTTCTCGACTTCGATCTGGTCAACCATGATGACCGAGTTTCGAACGATCATGCCGATCAGCGCGACGGTGCCCAGCATCGCGACGAATCCCATCGGGCTTTGCGTGACCAACAGGGCAAGGACAACACCAATGACACCCAGGGGAGCGACGCTGCAGACCAGGAACAGGCGGCTGAAACTCTGCATCTGGAACATCAGGACCGTCGCCATCAGCAGGAGCACGATCGGGAAGACCGCGAGGACGGAGGACTGTCCCTTCGCGCTTTCCTCGACGCTGCCGCCCTCGACAATTTTGTAGCCGACCGGCAGTTGCCGCTTCAGCTCGGAGACTTTTTTCGAGAGGCCCGCCACGGCGGTTGCCGCCAGCACGCCATCCCTGGGCTCGGCCTGGACGGTCAGGGTGGGCAGCCGGTCCCGGCGCCAGATCAGGGGCAAATCCTGTTCGTACTCGACCTTGGCCAGCTCGCTCAGTGGCACCGACCGTCCGTTCGAAAGTGGAATCTTCAGGGTCCGGATCGTCTCCAGCGACATGCGTTCATCCGCCTGGGCCCGCACGACCACGTCGATGAGATAGATGCTGTCACGCACCTGCGTCGCGGAGATGCCCGAGACGGCGGCGTTAATCATCTGGGCGACGGTCGCCGAGCTGAGCCCCAATTGCCTCGCCTCATCCTGGTTGACGCGGATCCGGAGCTTTCGGATCGGATCCATCCAGTTGAAGCTCACTCTTTGGATGTCGGGGCTCGCCCCCACGATCCCGGCCAGCTTGTCGGAAAGTTCACGCACCTGATGCGGATCGCTGCCGCTGACCCGGTACTGGACCGGCCAGCCGACCGGCGGCCCCAGCTCGAGCGGGAAAACCCGCCCGACCGCCTCGGGGAACTTTTCCTGAAGCGCGGCCTGAAGGCGTTGCTTGACTTGGTCCCGCACCTTCAGGCTCTTGGTGACAATGATCGTTTGGTCGAAGAAATCGTTTTGGAGCTGCACGTCGAGCGGCAGGTAGAATCGAATTGCGCCACGCCCAACGTAGGAACTCCAGTGGACAATATCGGGGTCGCGACGAAGGATTTCGTCGAGCTTTTGCGATGCCGTATCCGCGGCGTAAATCGAGGCATCGTGCCTCAGGCGCAGATCGAGCACGAGTTCCGGCCGGTCCGACGCGGGAAAGAACTGGCTGGGCACGAACCGCGCTAGCCACAGCGCGATGCCGAAAATCACGATCGTTACCGCCAGCGTCAGTTTGGAGTTACGCATCGTGAAGAGCAGCAGGCGCCGATAAAGACTTAGTAGGCGCCCGCCACTCTCGTGGTGGCCCTTGCTCTTGTCCTTGTCCTCGTGCTTGGGTGGCTTTAGGAGCATCGTCCCGATAAGCGGCGTGAAGAGCGCGGCGACGACCCAAGAGGTGAGGACGGCGATCACGACAACGGCGAAAAGGGTGAAGGTGTATTCGCCCGCCGAACTCTTGGCAAAACCGACCGGCACGAAGCCGAGCGCGATCACCAGGGTGCCGGTGAGCCTCGGATATGCCGTGGAAGCATAGGCGAAGATCGCCGCTTTGATCGAGTCCCAGCCATGTTCCACCTTGGAGACCATGGCCTCGATCGTGATCATCGCGTCATCGACGAGCAGCCCCAGCGCGATGATCAGCGCCCCCAGCGAGATGCGCTGCAAGTCGATCCCGAAGATCTGCATGACGACGAACACAATGGCCAGCACTAGCGGGATCGAGGTCGCCACGACCAAGCCCGCCCGCAGACCCAGATTCAAGAAGCTGATGACGAGAACGATCGCGATGGCCTCCCACAGCGCCTTCATGAATTCGTTAACCGCTTCTTCCACCACCTTCGGCTGATTGGAGACCAGGAAAGTTTCGATGCCGACGGGCAGGTCCGCTTTGAGTTCCTCCATCACATGATCCAGATTTTTTTCCAAAGCGAGGATGTCGCCGCCGGTGCGCATCGAGAGCGCCACGCCGATGGCGTCCTTGCCATTGACGCGGAACTTCGGCTGCGGCGGGTCGGCGTAGCCGCGCGTGATCGTCGCGATGTCGCCAAGGCGCAGCATCTTGCCGCCGAAGGAGAAATTGACCTGCTGTAAGTCCTTTTCGGATTCAAACCGTCCGGTCACATCCATAAGCACGGCCTCGTTCTTCGTCTGGATCACGCCGGAGGGGACCACGGCGTTCTGGGTCACGAGCGCCTGGACCAGTTCCATGCGATCCATGCCGAGTTCGGCCAGGCGGTGCGTGGAAAACTCGACATAGATGCGCTCGTCCTGGGTGCCCAGGAATTCGGCTTTGGAGACATCTTTCACTCGCAGCAGGCGCGAGCGCGCCTCTTCTGCGTAATCGCGCAATTCCCGGTGACTGAAACCGTCCGCCGTGAAGCCATAAATGATCCCGTAGGTGTCGCCGAATTCGTCGTTAAAAAACGGCCCGACGATTCCTTGCGGGAGCGTCTGCCGGATATCGCCGACTTTCTTGCGGACCTGATACCAGAGGTCCGGCACATCCTTCTTTGGAGTGGACTCGAGCAGATAGACAAAGACGGTGGACGTCCCGGCGACGGTATAGCTCTTTAAATAGTAAAGATTGGGCGTGTCTTGCAGCTTCTTCTCGATGCGATCAGTCACCTGCTGCATGGTCTCTTCCTGAGTCGCGCCCGGCCAGAGCGTCACGACCACCATCGTTTTGACCGTGAATTCGGGGTCTTCATTGCGTCCGAGGTGCAGATACGCCGAGACCCCGGCCACAAGGCATACGATCATGAAGTAGATGGAGAGCGCCTTGTGGCGGATCGCCAATTCGGTCAGATTAAAGCCCTTCATTATTGGCCTTCCAACAGTTTCACGGGTTGACCTTCATGGAGCTCCTGGACACCGGCTGTGACAACCCTTTCGCCGGATTCCAGCCCGTCCGTCACGATGACAGAGTCCGGCGCATGGCGCGCAATCACGATCACCCGACGATGCGCGCGCTGATCCTTTGCATCGATCACCCAGACCGCGGGCTTGTTTTCGATCATCGTCAGCGCTGAAGAAGGCACCTCGATCACCGACTCGGCCTTCAATTTCAGACGCCCGAGGATTGTCGCCCCCAGAAACATTCCCGAGGGCGGATCGGCGAGTTCGACTTTGACTTGATAATTGCGTGTGACCGGATCGGCCTGCGGCGATATTTCGCGGACCTTGCCGTCCGCCTTGATCTCTGGATGGTCCGCGAGCCAAACCTCACCTTGCGCATCCAACGCCAGGCCGTCGCGAATAGCCTGGGCGGGCACGTCGAAAACGGCATCGCGCCCGGTTTGCTGCGCCACCTGCAGGATCATCTTGCCCGCCGGCACAACCTCGCCCACCTCGGCTCCTTTATCCGTGATCACGCCGGCGGCATCGGACTTGAGTTCCGTGTAACTCAACTGTTCTTCGGCGGATTTCAGTTTGGCTTCCGTCGCATCCAACTGCGCCTGCGTCGTTTTTAGTTGGCGCAAGGCGACATCGTATTCATTGGGGGCTATCACCCGCTCGATAAGCAACTTCTTTTGACGCCGTTCAAATGCTTCCGATTGGTCAAGAGAGGCTCGCGCCGCGGCCACGTCGGCCTGCGCGGAGTTCCGGGTGTTTCGTTCGACTTCGGCATCCAGCAGCGCCACCGTCTGCCCGGCTTCAACCTTGTCGCCGACGCCCACTTTTCTTTCGATAACCCTCCCGCCAATCCGGAAGGCAAGATTGACCTCGTTGCGCGCGCGCAGATGGCCGGACACGACCTTTGGGTCCCCGACCTGACGTTTTTCAACAACGATCGAGCGGACCGGGCGGACCACCGGCACCGGCGCGGTTTTCTTTGTGCATGCGCCCAATGTCATGACCGCCAAGGCCATGGGGATGGCAAGGCGTCCGAGGCTCAAAATTGGTATCGGTTTCATAAGCTATTTCTTTGTCGATTTAGGATTTTGCGTTTCCCCAAAAAAATGACCCGGCTGCGGGATTTCCTTCTCGCTCGAAACAGGTAGGCCGAGGGCTTCCTTAACATGACGTTTCCCCTCTTCCGGCAGTGGACCCATGCCGCTGCCGGGCAGGATCCAGAGACCAAAGTCTTCGTCCCGGCAGTAAATGACGACGACGTTTTCCTGCGGCACTGCATGATAAAAGCTTGCCTGCGGACGTTCCTCGATCAGGCGCAGCATCTTGTCTCGCCAGGGATCATCGGCAAACTCCTCCTGATGCTCCTTCGCGAGCTTTCTTAGCTCGTCGATGCCGATGCTTCGCAAAGACTGTCGGATGTGTTTTCGCCGCTCTTCCTGGAGGGTTTCAATATCAACGGACTTATCGAATGGCATAACGGCTGGCTCCTTTCACGATTGGTTTTGCATTAGGCAGATTGGTCGCATCGAGAGGGAGACGGGCGAGGACGCAGCTTGCGCTGCTCATACCCCGCAAGCGTTTGCGGCCCACTCTGCCATTGGCTATTAGCTCGGCCGCCCGGCCCTGGCTCGAGTCCTCGCGCGCAGCCTATCAAGCGTGACGTACTCGGTTCAATTGTTTTGTTCATGACTTCCCTTCTTTGCCGAAAAAAGAATCACTCGCGGAGAGCTGTTTGTGAAAGACCATGTTTCTTGCCTAAGGATGCCTGCCAGGCATAGACTCACCGGCTGTGGAGCTTCGGCATTTGCGCTACTTTGTAGCGGTGGCCGAGATGGAAAACGTCTCCCGCGCCGCGACCCAGAAGCTGTACGTTTCGCAGCCTTCGTTAAGTCGGCAGATCCGCGATCTCGAAGAGGAACTCGGCGTGCAGTTGCTCGAACGCCGAGCGAAGTCTGTCGCTCTCACCGAAGCGGGACGACTTTTCTTGGATGAAGCACGAGCTATTTTGAAGGGCGCGGACAGCGCTGTCGCGGCCGTACGCTCATTTGCCGGCAAGACTGCGACCGAATTGCATGTGGGTGATTGGCCGTTAGCGACTGGAGGAATAATGCCTGGCCTTCTTCGCGCCTATCAAAAAGCATTGCCGAACGTCCACGTGAAGTTGCACGACTGGCCGGTGGAAAAGAACATCGCCGGCGTCCGCGACGGGCGGTTGCATCTGGCGATCCTCATTCCGCCACTCAAAGCAAACTCACTCGAGGAACTTCACTTTCATGAGTTGATGACGATTCGCGTCTGCCTTGCCGTTTCCGCCGATCATTCGCTTGCGGGGCGGAAGTCTGTTTCTTTAGCCGAAGCAGCTCGTGAACGTTTTATCGGGTTAACGCCCGAGGAATATCCTCGCTACCAGGAATACCTCGACGCTCTGTTCGCAAAAGTAAGCGACAAGCCGAACGTGGCGGAGGAGCATGATGGCTGGTCCGGCGTTTTCACCGCCGTAGGTGCCGGCGCGGGGGTAGCAATAACCTCCGATGCATTCAGCCATGCATCGGGCAATCGGATTAAAATTTTGCGCCTGACGCCGGAACCGAAGCGGGTCCCGGTTGGAATCCTTACGCGTCGCGAAAAGTTGAGCCCCGCCACGCAGAAATTCTGTCAGTGCGCGAAAGAAGCTTTCGGAGCAATTCGTTAGCTCAACACAGGCGCGCCCTCGCTCGTCTGTTCGAATGAACGCGCATTTGTTCGTGCGCGAATCCGGGCCAGCCGGTCCATTAATCCCTGCACGTCGCGCACGGTAATTAATTGTTCGATCTCGCGGCCGAACACAAGATCGAGCGTCCAACCCATCATAACGCGGAGCTTTTTGCTAAGGCGCGGCAGCTTTAGCAAGTACACCGTCCGCCACATCGCCCACGCGACAAAACCCGAGAATTTGAAGCCAAACATCATCGCAACGCCTGTGTGGCGACCGATCGTCGCGAGTTGTCCGAGCGTTTTGAAAGCAAATGGCTTGAGCGCACGCCCCACAATTGTTGCCTCGATGTTCTTTGCCGCAACAATCGCCTCTCGTAAACCATGCTGAGCGGTCGGCGGATAAAATTCGCCTGCTTTGCCGGCAGGAACGGCCGCGCAATCGCCCGCCGCCCACAATCCGTTAACGCCGGGCACCGCAAGATATTCGTTCACAAGCACCCGCCCGCGTTCTTTCCTGCAGTCTAACGATTCGATGACCGGGCTCGGCTTGACACCAGCTGTCCAAACGAGGGTCGTTGCGCGAATGCGCGTGCCGTTACTCAATTCGACAGTTGAACCGTCATAACTCGCAACGCGCGCGCCTTTGATGATTTCGACCTTCCGCGCAGACAATTTTTGTTCGGTATATTGGCCAAGCTCCTCGCCCAATTCCGGCAATAAAAATTTGCCTGGATGGATCACCGCGACGCGAATCGCCTCGTCGCGCAATGAAGGATAATACTTCACCGTTTCGCGCACAAAGTCGTTAATTGCCCCGGTTGTTTCGACGCCCGCGAAGCCACCGCCAGCGATGACGAACGTGAGTAATTCTTTGCGCATGGACTCGTGCTGCTCCAAGGACGCTTCTTCCAACAGCGCAATCACCCGGTTACGCAACAGCGTCGCGTCCGCAAGGCTCTTCATCGTGACCGCCCAGTCGCGCACGCCAGGCATATCGAAGAAGTTGGTTTCCGACCCGATTGTCAAAAGGAGATGATCGAACTTGAACTCAATATTCGAATCGCGCACTCCGGCGGAGCAATGAATTGCTTGGGTGGATAGATCGATGCGATCAACGTCCGCCTCGACCACATTTACGTGGCGAAGAATTCGCCGAAGCGGATTAACGATGTCGTTCGGTGAAAGATCACCGGCGGCGACCTCATGCAACATCGGTGTAAAAAGAATGAAATTCTCGCGACTAATCAGTGTCACTTGGACGTCCGGCTGCCGTGCCAGGTGCTTGTCGAAATATCTTGCGGCATAAAGCCCGGCGAAACCGCCGCCTGCGATAATTATTTTAGTTTTATTCATGGTAGGTCATGCGTCGGGCTGACGTTCATCATCTAGCACCAGACGTTCTCGCGCTGCGAAACTGGATTGAAAATCCGGTTCCATCCGGTTTCAGAATTGAAGATCGACATGTTCAAAACCAGCATTGGATCATGCCGATCCCGGCGCGGGCGAAACCAATTTCGCGCTCGTTTGATTTTGTGTGCTTTGAGGTTTGTTGAGTTCACAATTTTTCCTTTCAGTTTCCTTTCAGTGGCACAAAACGAATACGCCCAGGATTCCGAAAAAGGCGCCAATGAGAGAACTCAACAGCGCAAACCAGAGCGAAAAATTCACGTCGACGGAGGCGCGACGCTTCGAGTTCATTGGCGCCCTGTCCTTTCGTTAGTTGGTTCGCGATTCAGCGCGAACAGCGCCAGCACCAACGCCCACAGAATAGACATATTGATCATGACATCCTCCTCCTAGCCAACTGTGCTTGCGGCGATCACGAGTTGCGATGGCGCAAAACAGAGTCGCAATTTTCGGACTGCCAGTCCCGAAAGTGTTACAGGTCCGTGTTCCTGCCATTCGCCAACCAACTTTGCAGATCTTGGCGCCAGATGAGGTTCGAACGTCTCAATCGGTCTGCTCACTTTTGTTTCCTCCACTGAGTTAAATGTTTTCATGTCGCCATCATCCGACTGGATGTGCCGGTTCGTGAAAGACCATGTTTCTTCCCTCAGCATGCTCGACAGGTATGCTCCATGTTGGAGTGCCGCTGAGCGCCAAAGATCAATCCCGCGCTTCCCCGAAGTGCCAGCAAAATTGCCAGCAAACAGCAGTGAAAGAGTTCGTGCGATTAGTGGGCGAGTCTGCTTGATTACTCAGGTGTAAGCTGCTTCAGTGCAGCCAAATACAGGGGAAGACACCGCCGAATCCTACCTCTGGAGCGGTAATACCTTGGAAACGTGACGCTTACAGCGCATGCATTTGCTGGCAGCCAACGACGACATCGACCATTCGACCGTGGCCGCACGCGGTCACGACCTCAGACTCAGCGGACAAACACTCCGAATAGTTTCTACGAATCGATTCTTCTGATGACTCGGACCCTTTGATTTCGCATTACTGCGGTTTGTTTCTGTTTTACGAAGACTTCGAGGATTCGCGCCGCTCATTCGCCATGTAATAGAGAACGGGGACAGCCATGCGGCTGATGAGCAGCGAGGCTATTTCGCCGGCCATCAGTGCGATCGCAAGCCCTTGAAAAATCGGGTCCAAGAGGATGACGCTGGTGCCCACGACCACCGCGAGCGCGGTCAAGAGCATCGGGCGAAAACGGACCGCGCCGGCATCAACTACCGCTTCCGCCAACGGCATTCCTTCGCGCACACGTAGCTCGATGAAGTCGACGAGAATAATCGAGTTGCGCACGACGATTCCCGCGCCGGCCATGAAGCCGATCATCGAGGTCGCGCTAAAAAACGCTCCCATTAATCCGTGCGCGGGCAGAACGCCGACGAGTGAGAACGGAATTGCGGCCATCACCAGGAGCGGTGTCAAAAACGAACGGAACCAGCCGACCATCAGCACGTAGATGAGCACAAGAACCGCTGCGAAGGCTTTGCCGAGGTCCCGGAAGACTTCGATGGTGACTTGCCACTCGCCGTTCCATTTCAAGGCCGGGTACGCATCGGAAAACGGCAGATGCGCGTTGTAGATTCTCAGTGGGGCTCCGGTCCCGCCGAAGGCGCGCGTATCCAGGGATTGCAGGGTCTTGTTCATTTTCAAGATCGCGTAAACCGGGCTCTCGACGACGCCGGCTACATCGCCGATCACGTAAGTCACCGGCATCAGATTCTTATGATAGATGCTCTTCTCAGTAATGGTGTGCTGGACTTTGACCAGCTCGCCCATCGGTACAAGTGGCGCGGCCCCTGCGGCGCCAGGCTCGGGCAGCGCGTTAGCGTCGCCGGAGCGCACGCGCAGAGCGAGCAATTCCGCGGGCCTCGTGCGCGAGGAGCGGGGCAGCTCGAGCATGATGTTTACATCTTCCTTCTCGCGCGGTTGGTGAAGTAGATCGATCGACTCTCCACCGACGGCGATGCGCAACGTTTGCGAGATCGTCTCGGCGCTGATGCCATGGAGCGCGGCCTTTTCTTTATCGATCACGAACAGAGCTTTCGGCTGATCTGCCTCGACATACCAGTCCACGTCCACGACGCCGGGAGTTTGCTTGAAAATTTCGCGCACTTTTGTGGCAAGTTTTATCCGCGACGTCTCGTCGGGGCCGTAGATTTCGGCGACGAGCGTCTGCAAAACGGGCGGCCCCGGCGGCACTTCGGCGACCGCGACACGCGCGTTGTAGCGTGCGGCGATTTCCGCCACTCGCGGCCGGACGCGTTTGGCGATGTCGTGGCTCTGCGCACGACGCTCGTTTTTGGAGACGAGGTTGACCTGGATGTCGGCAACGTTCGCGCCGCGGCGCATGAAATACTGGCGGACGAGTCCATTGAAGTTAAATGGCGCCGCAACGCCGGTATAGATTTGGTAGTCGGTCACTTCCGGTTCGGTGCAGATCGCGGCCGCGATCTCGCGGGAAACCTGCGCAGTGCGTTCGAGCGCGCTGCCTTCCGGCATGTTCAAGATAATCTGGAACTCGCTCTTATTATCGAACGGCAGCATTTTCACCTTGACCCAGCCGAGCGCGACCATGGCCATCGCGGCCAGGAGCAGCGCGGTGATGCCACCGAGAAAGATCGAGCGCACGCGCGACTGAGCGATGAGCGGCCCCATGATCCGGCGATACAATCGCGTAAAAAAATCTTCCTCATGCGCGAAGGAGCCGTGCCCACCGGCGGGCGCGGCGCCTGAGGTGAGTTTAGAATATTTCTTTCCCCACGCCAGAATGCGAATCGACGCCCACGGGGTAACAACAAATGCAATCGCGAGCGACCAGCTCATCGCCGCGGTCGCGCCAATCGGGATCGGCCGCATGTAGGGACCCATCAGTCCGCCGACGAAAGCCATTGGCAACACCGCACAAATTACGGCGAAGGTGGCGAGGATCGTGGGGTTGCCGACTTCGCTGACTGCTTCGAGCGCAATCGCGGACCAGCTTCGGCCTCGATTCTGTGGCAAATGAAAATGCCGAACGATGTTTTCGACCACGACGATCGCGTCATCCACGAGGATGCCGATGCTAAAGATCAGCGCGAAAAGCGTGATGCGATTCAGAGTGAAACCGAGAAGATAAAACACCAGCAGCGTCAGCCCGAGGGTCGCCGGAATCGCGATGCCGACGATAGCGGACTCGCGCCACCCGAGCGTGAGCCAGATGAGCAGCGAAACGCCAAGCACCGCGATACCCATGTGCCAGAGCAACTCGTTCGATTTCTCGGCCGCGGTTTCGCCGTAATGGCGCGTGATCGACGCCGTCACATCGGCCGGAATTAGCGTTCCTTTAAGCGTCTCGATTTTTCGCAGGACCTGGTTAGCGACAGAGATGGCATTGGCGCCGGGCCGCTTCGCGACGCTCAGCGTGACGGCCGGCTCTTCGTCGGGCAAAGAGGAACGTGCGGCGCCGCGTCCAAAGAAAACGTAGTTCGACGGTTCCTCCGCGCCATCCACGATTTCAGCTACGTCGCGCAGATAGACGGGCCGATTCGCGAAAACGCCGACAACGACATTACCAACATCAGCCGCGCTGGTGAGGAACGCGCCCGTTTCCACAACCACCTCCTGATTGTTTGTGGTCAATCCGCCAGCGCGGAATTGCCGGTTCGCCTGCTGCAACATGGGCACGAGCCCAGCCGCGCTGAGGTTGCGCGAGGCGAGCCGCACCGGATCGAGCAACACGCGGATTTCGCGGCGCGCGCCGCCGATCACCATAGTCTCGGCCACGAGTGGCACCGCCTTCACGGCGTCGTCAACTTCCGCGACCAGCCGGCGCAGCGTGAGGTGATCGTAACGTGCGCTATGAAAAGTCAGCGCCAGGATCGGCACATCGTCGATCGACTTCGGCTTGATCAGCGGCATCCCAACGCCGTGCGGAATGCGATCCAGATTTGAGCGCAGTTTTTCCGTCACCTTGACGAGGCTTCGCTCCACATCCTCGCCGACCTTGAACCGGATGATCACGAGACTCTCGCTGTCGCGCGACGTCGAGTAGATATATTCGACGCCCGGAATTTCCCAGAGCAACTTTTCCATCGGCCGGGTCGCGCGCTCCTCCACCTCTTTTGCGGAGAAGCCGGCCATGTTCACGAACACGTCCATTATAGGGACCTTGATTTGCGGTTCCTCCTCGCGCGGAAGCAGGAAGACTGCGGCAAGGCCGAGCATGACCGCCGTGACAACGATCAGCGGGGTGAGCTTCGAATTGATGAATGCCCGGGCGATGCGGCCGGCGGGGCCATGCGCATCGACGGCCAACTCTCTGCTCGCGTCGTTCACGGCTTGACGGTAATGGGTTGGCCGTCGTGCAATTCCGCCGCGCCCTCGGTGACAACCTTCTCGCCGCGACTAATGCCGGCGAGCAGTTCCACCTCGCTGTTTGTACGCTTGCCGGTGCGGACAAGGCGGAGTTGTGCGTGCCCGTTCACCGCTACGAACACTGTCTCCATTTGTCCGCGCACGATGAGCGCTGACGCCGGCACCCAGACGGTTTCCGTCTTGCCCGTCGGCACGAGAACCCGGCCGAACTGTCCATCGCGCACGCCTTCCGCCGGCGGCAGATCAAGTTTCACGAGGAAAGTGCGGCTTGATGGGTCGGCGACCGGCGCCATTTCAACCACCGTTCCTTCAAGATCAGTGGTCACAGCGCTCACGCGCACCGGAAGCTTGTCGCCGATTTTGATTTCTTGAGCCAGCGCTTCCGGCATATCAGCTTCGAATCGCAATGCGGCCGGATCTTCCATCTCGACGATCGGTTTGCCCGGCGCGGCAAGGTCGCCCACATCCGCTAGTTTGCGCGCGATCACACCGTTGAACGGCGCCAATATTTTGGTGTAACCAAGCGCCGTCTGCGTTTCCGTTACCGCTCCGGCCGTGACGCCCGCGCGTGCCTGGGCGGTATCGAACTCTGCTTGCGATGTGATTTTCTGCTCGAATAGTTTACGGGCTCGTTCGAGATCGCGCGTCGCCTGCTCGCGCAACGCGAGCGCCTGGTCGAGCTTCGCCTGGATTTCGCGCGCATCGAGTTGTGCGAGCAGATCGCCCCGCTTCACCTGCTGCCCTGGGGCGACAAGCAATCTCTCGATTCGCCCACTGACCTTCGCTTCGATGACGGCTCGCAGCTTGGGGTGGACGGTGCCGACCACTTCTTCGCTCGAAGTTCGCGCCTTATCTGTTACCTCGGCGACACGAACGCCGACTGGCGGAGCTTCCGACCGCGTCTTGGTTTTTTCCCCATGACAGGCTGTGAGCGACAGGATGGAAACGAGTGCGAGAAATGCATGCCGCCTGCCGCGCGAAATGACCCAACCAAAAACGGAAACGTTGAGCGGCGATCTTCTCGTCAAGCGGGAAGCGGAAGACAGGTGATGAGGAGGCATGTTGTGCCGCGCTTCGTTTATATAGTGTTGATGCGTCGACCGGTCGACACACTCACGCCGCCGCTTTCATGATTTTAACGAGCGTGTCCTCCACTTCCTGCGCCACTTGTTGCAATGCCGGGACGTTGAACAAGGCCAGAAGAGTTGTTGGCTTCAGAGTAGCCAGAACCGTTTTTCCATTCTCCTCGTAAACGGAGATTCGGCACGGCAGCGCGGTGGAGATGCTCATGTTTTGTTCGAGAACCTTTTTCGCTTGTTGCGGCTGACAGACCTCGAAGATCAGACATTCATGGGCGAACTCTACGCCCTTCTTCGCCATGGTCTCTTTGAGGTTGTGTACCTGCATGACACCAAAGTGATTAGCCTCGACGGCGCCTTGCAAAGCGGCCGCTGTCTCACTCACGGTTTTGTCAGTCGATAGTTTGAATAGCATAAATTTGTTTTTGTTGGCGAGTTCACTTTACGACTTCCTGGTTCGCTTGCTCCCAGGCTTTCATTCCACCGGCGAGATCGTAGACCGACTTGAAACCGAGGTGCTTCATGACGGCGCCGGCTTGCGCGCTCCGGCGTCCCGACGCGCAATGCACAAGGTAGGACTGGCTCTTGTCCAACTGCTGGAGCTTTGACTGAAAATCTCCGTCGTAGAAATTCAGGTTCTTTGCTCCGGCGATATGTCCGGCACTGAACTCGTCGGGCGTGCGGACATCGAGGATCGTCACCTGCCTGGCAGCAATCAGTCGCTTCGCTTCGGTCACGTCAACCAGCTGGGGCGAGCTTTTCTCGGCCGATTGGTTCGGCTGGAGACTGGTTTCGTTGGCGTGGCGGTTGCAACCGATTCCGATGACCAGCAGGATGAGCGCGCCAATCAGAGCCAAATGGTTATGCAGAATTTTCATCGTTGGTTTGGTCAGACCATTACCGTCCGGAGCAGTCCAAGCACGCTGCCGTAAATGGCGCCGCGCCACCACGTCGAAGTCAGCGGACACCCCCCCGACGAGCATTGGCCAAAATAACCGAGCAATGCGCCGCCTCCGGCGCTGATGGAAAGAATGAGAATTAACCGCATCATTTAGCGCCTCCCTGGTCGATTCAACATTCCGCGCACACCTTCATCTGGTGATTGTCGACCTTACGGATGATGCTTGGAATGCTCGTCGCTGGGACCTGTCTCCGCCTTCTATTTCTTCCTGCTTTCCATTTCGCTTTGCATTTTCTTGTGCATTGCGGCCATGTCCTCGTGGTCCTTCTTTCGTAGTTCCACGAGCTTGCTGACAACCGCGGCCATCGCACTCATTTTCTGTTCGCCCTGCGCGCTGTTCATTTGACTGACTAGCTTATCTAATTCGGCGTCTTGCTCTTTCCATGCTGCTTCCATGTTCTGGTGCATCTCCGCCATTTTGGCGCCGTGCTCTTTCATCATGCCGCCCATTTTTTCCGGCTCCTTGTCCTGCGCGAACACACCGAAACTACAAAGAGCGATGACAATCCCGATAGCTACTGTCGATTTTGCTTTCATGACATTTTCTCCTGATGTTTTATTTGGTTTGCTTGATCCACACAACCGTGTCGTTAAGTCTTAGCTCCGACGCCGCTGCGGCTATCTTGAGCAAGCTTGGCCGGTCTCGCTCGCCGGTTCTTGCTTATAATTGGGCATATCTTGCGGGACTCGTGTCTCCCGACTCAGCACAAGTTTGTCACCTCGTAGCCTACAGGGCCCGAACCCACGTTCTATGGCTTCCCCGTAGCTGCCAGCAAAATTGCCAGCAACTGGCAGTCAAAGAGTACGCCCGAGTAGTGCGCGAGTTGGCTTGATTACTGAGGTGTAAGCTGCTTCAGTGCAACAAAATACAGGGGAAGACAGCGCCGAATCCTACCTCTGGAGCCATTGCCGCGTTCTCGACTTTTCTGGACTAATGCGGCCTCCATTGGACTAAACCGCTCATCCTCAGCGTCTACCGAATTTTTCCTGAAGCCGCCCGCATGGCAAGGCGTCCCATTCGTCCAAAACCGTTAATTCCGATCTTTATGCTCATCAGGCAGTGATGCACATATTGCGGATTTCGTCCCAATTGGACTGTTTGTTAGGCAACAAATAAATCATCCGATTGCTTAATTCGGCTCGGGCGATTCAAATAGGGACGGCACACTCGTACCAGTGTTTTGATCCGACACAGGCTCGACAGACAGAAAGCATCACAGGCACCTCGACTAGCACGCCAACGACGGTGGCAAGAGCAGCCGGACTCGTCGGGCCGAACAGCGTAATCGCGACCGCGACGGCCAGTTCGAAGAAGTTGCTTGCTCCGATTAATGCGCCCGGCGTCGCCACGTTGTGCGGCACCTTGAAGAGTCGCATCAGTAAATAGGTGAGAGTCGAATTGAAGTAAACTTGAATCAGGATCGGTATCGCCAGCAGCAAAACGGCTAACCAGTTCCGGATAATGTTTTCCGCCTGAAACGCGAAGATCAGAACCAGCGTGGCGAGCAATGCTACAATTGTTACGGGACGGAATTTCGGCAGGAACATCGAATCGAACCAGGCGACGCCCCTCGTTTTGATAAGCGCGTTCCGGCTGACCCACCCTGTCGCCAACGGAATAACTATGAAGACCAGCACCGAAATGAGCAGCACGTTCGCAGGGATGTGGACCCCACTAACGCCAACCAGAAACATTACGATTGGCGCAAAAGCGAACACCATGATCAGGTCGTTTATCGCGACCTGCGCTAATGTGTAGGGGCCATCGCCGTCCGTAAGATAGCTCCAAACGAAAACCATCGCGGTGCATGGCGCAGCCGCGAGGATGATTAATCCTGCGACGTAATTGCCTGCGGTTTGCATGTCGAAGAGACCGAGCCAGCCGGCGAAAATAACCTTCACGAATATAAAGCCTAGCAGGGCCATGCCGAACGGCTTGATCAGCCAGTTGACGAACAGCGTGATGAACAAGCCTTTCGGCCGAGCAAACACACCTTTGATCCCGCCGAAATCAATCTTCAGCATCATTGGGTAGATCATCAGCCAAATCAGAATGGCAATCACGATGTTGACATGAGAATCTCTACCAAATTCCCAGTGCGCCAGCCGCGTTGTGACCTGCGGCAGGAGCTTGCCGAAAAGGAGTCCCACCGCCATGCAGAGCAGGACCCAGAGCGACAGGTTGCGCTCGAAGAAATCTAGTCGTTTGGCCGTTCCTGTGGTGCTCATAATCCAGCTACCGATTGCGTTTATGCAGTTGCTATGTTCGTGCGGTAAGATCCGTGCTGACTCGAAAGGCCCTTCAGCTTCAATACCCTGTCTGTGCCTGCTGAAGTGCGAGCTTGGCAATACTTAGGTCGTAACAGGCGCGGAAATTGGGGCTCTTAGCGCACTCTTCCCAGGCCTTTTTATCAACTACGATCTTGCGGTTCTGGATCCCCATCCCATGCGATTCAAGTAATACGCCGAAAACGCGACCTTTATTGAGCCGGTTCTTTGCGAGATGGAGCATATCCGGGAACAAGTCACCGGTGGATGCGTCAGAGCAGCAGCCGCTGTTGGTTTGGTAATCAATTTTTGATGTTGTATTCATTTTTGTGTTGTCGGTTTATTTGGCGTTATCGCCAAGTTTCGAGTTACGAAAGTCATGCGACAGCCTTTCTCGCTGACGGATTCCGAGTCTGGCAGATCAAGTCGACACATCGAAAAAACTCGAGCAGGCATGGACAGCTTAAACGGTAAAATTGATTTAGCCCGCGCTTCTCGACCTCAACTAAGCCAACGGCTTTCATTACCGCTAGATGCTTCGAGACCGTCGAGATGTCTGCCCCAACCGCGCCAGTCAATTCGTTTACACATTTTTCTCCCGCGGTGAGCATCTCGGCGATGAGAACACGGGACGGGTGCCCGAGGGCTTTGATTACTGCAGCACGACGGCCGGTGCGGGATTTTATCGAGTTCGTGTTCATTAACTATTTGGCATTTATGCCAAATAGTCATGCGCGTCAACTTATTCGTTTAACCGGACCTGAGACATCAGCCGATCGATTAATGTCCGTTTTGTTAGCCGGTAAGTCGATGCAGGCGCAGTCCTATTGCTGTCAAAAGTTCGCAGGTACCGTTGCCTAACGAATGAAAAGCTCATACCGAAGAAATTTCTGTAATACAAAAACCTCGGAGCCTACAGGGGCTCGAACCCGCATTCTATATCTTCCAACTGCTAGCAAAATTGCCAGCAAACGGCAGTGAAAGAGTACGGGCGAGTAGTCGCCGAGTTCGCTCGATTGCTGAGGTGTAAGCTGCTTAACTGTAGTCAAATACAGGGGAAAGCACCGCCGAATCCTACCTCTGGAGCGTTAACTTACGGCAGTTGAGTTGGTTATCGATAGCTGGCCTGCTGGCATCTGCAATTCGATCAACGAAATGTATGCTTTGCGCACATCTGCAGGCCTTGGTTTGATAGCTTTGGCACTTTCGTGGTCGCTCGCGAACTGAACGAAAAGCGCTTAATAAGGTCCGTTGTTTCCGGCTATTGCGAGACACTAAGGACCCCCATGGCGCCGATCATCATGTTGCGCATGCTGTGATCAACGATCGGATATTTGCCCGGCTGCTGCATGATCGCATCGAAGACAACGCCTTGCCCAGGCGCGATGGTATAGACGGAAACACCCGTTTGAGCATGGTTCGCGTCTGCGTCCGGGTACACCGCGGCGAACATTCCGCCGATTATATGAAATGCGCTATACAGGCTCGGGCCCGCATCAACAAAATAAAACCGAACCCGTTGTCCGACTTTCGCAGTGAGTGGATGCTGGCTGTACTGAAACGCAACACCATTAAATACGATCTCATCGGGAGTCATATTCAGCATCTTTTGGTAATCGCCTGACATTTCTGTGCCGCTAACCTGTTGGGTGTACCACTCGCTTTGCACCAGGACGTAGTTGACGTCGGCGGGCGGCAGCGGCTGGACGGGATCGACAATGATTGCGCCAAACATCCCGTTGCCGATGTGCTGCAATACCGGCGGTGTTCCGCAATGATAAATGAATGCACCCGGCGTCTGCGCCACGAATGAAAACTCGACCTTTTCGTGCGGATTGACCGAGCGGTAGGCAACGCTCGGATCGATCTGCGCGGCATGAAAATCAATCGAGTGCGTCATGTTTCCATTATTAATGAAAGTGATATTGACCAGTTGCCCCTGCCGCACGTGGAGAAACGGACCCGGCACCGTACCGCCGAACGTCCATGCATCGAACTGAACACCGCTGGCGATTTCCACTTTTGCATCGCTAGCAACGAGCGTCACGGACGCAGTGTCACCATTGCTAATCAACGGCGGCAACTCGGCGGGGACTGCGTGCGCAACTGGAGCACCAGAAGCAATGCTCAATGGCGAAACCGCGGCCTCGGCATTCTGGGGCGTGGGCGGCGCGGCTTTCGTCGCTGTTGCACTTCCGAGGGACGCAAACGCAAGAGCGATCGCGACGACAATTGCACCGAGGGCTGCCAATTGATGGTCCATGTCGAGGGTGGGCGGCGGACGTTCCCACACGCGGCGAGGCGCCCATTCAGCAATCGATCGCCAGCGCGGAAACTGGCGGCCAATGTAGTAATCGAGGCTATATGGCGTGCTGCCCAGAAGGCGTTCAAACAGCGCTATCGCGACAAAAACGAGCGCATACATCAACGCCGGACCGAGATTCGTCGCGCCGGATGTGTAAGGACCGCCGAAACCTTCAGCGGTTGACCAAATCAGCAGACTGAACAGCGCCCCGGCGATGTAGGTGATGCGGCGCGCCAACCCGAGCAGGAGGCCAATTGCGATCGCCGTCTCAATCAACCGTGTTGCCAGAACGAAGAAGCTCGTGTGTTGAATAACAATTCGTAACCAAAAATTATACCATGCAGCGAGCCAACGCGGCTGACCGTTCATCGCGTTCTGCAAATATCCGACGTAGTGCGCAGCAAATGCCGGCCGCCATTTCAACCACGCGTCGATCGCCATGAGTATTCCGAACGCGGCGCGCACTCCAGCGGCCGTCACCACCAGCCATCCGAACGTGCGCCTTTCTTCAACCGAATCCGAGCTCAGGGCCTCAGTCATTGGCTCAAGTTTCTGGCTCGATCATTGTTATCTTTGGAATCACTCGTGCAAGCCAAATCAGCGTCCCGACAGCCCAGCATATCGCCGCGCCGACAAGGTGCATGACGCGCACTTTTGAGGACAGGTCGGCCGTGAAACGCGAGATCATCGCCAGAAAAAGAAACGCAGTTGTAAGCATAAAAAACCAAAGACGCTTCTGCAACAGTGGAAGATTCCCGCTGTGACCGAAAACTACGCGGATAGCAACTGTGAACGCGATCAAATTGAACCCGGTTATAAAAATGATGTGCAGCCCGTTAATGCGGTACATTGGCGCCAAAGCGATCACCACAAAGCCAGTCAGGATTAACAGGAGTCCGATCCGCAAACAGTCTGCAAGAAATGTGCGGCCCTTAAACGGAAGCTGCCTGGAAATATAAAATGCAATCGCGCCAACTCGAAGCCAGCCGCCGGTCTTTGGTTGATTGAGCACGTCGATCCAAAATGAAGCGATGATCGCAAGGCCGATCATTCCCGCAAATAACGCGCGCCCTTTCCATTCTGTCGGGAGCACTCGCGACTCCGGTGAATCAGGCGCGGGCAAATCGAGTAACCGACGAATGAAAAACGGCGCGACGCCAAGGACCGGAAGCAGCACAAAACATTCGTTTAAAAGCGCGCTGCCAAATTGATAAGCTTTCGAATACAGCGCCGTCTCCCAAACAGCAGCAAGGGCAGCACCAATGATTCCGCTCAGGATTCCGAGCGCAACCAAAACGAAGTTTGGCGGGAGCGCATCCTTGCGTAGACGGAACCGTTTGGCCATGGCCGTTGCGAATACGAGCAAGCAAATGAGAAAACAAAAGTCACCCGCACGGTGGGCGGCGCCGATGTGAAACCCAGCTGCGAGTAAATCGAGACTAAAGATCGCGCCGAGTTCCAGCGCCGTGAACCCGGCCGTAGAAGTCAATCGCGGGCCGGCCGTACCCAGAAATCCGAAGATGAACGAGCCCATGAGTCCTTCGATCATCAGCCGCGCGTGCGCGATATTCGGGTAAGCGATTCCCCCGCCTAAATAATATACTGGCCACAGCGTCACCCCAATTATTCCGAGCACTGTGCCCGCCGGGAAAAAAATCCGGAACGGCTCTTGGCAGATCACACGCACCGATTTCATCCTAGCAAGCGACGCAGAAATTGCGATTTTCGCAATGAGTTCTGGCTTGATCTGCTGCCAGCAGAATTGCCAGCAAACGGCAGTCAAAGAGTCCGCGCGAGTGGTTTACGAGTCCGCTTGATCACTCAGGTGTAATCTGCTTCAGTTCGGCCTAACAACAGGGGAAGACAGCGCCGAATCCTACCTCTGGAGCCATGCGCAGCATGGCGGAAGTAATTCTCCGAGCGCGGGACGCGCAAAAATGGATCGCGCGAGGGGCGCAATCCTACCTCTGGAGCGTTAATGAGCTACTGTTGTGGTATTTACGATTGTGCTGCCTGCTGGCAGCAACCGGTTTCTCGCACGCAACGGCAACCAAGCACACCGACAAGAGCTCCTATCACAGGTGCGACTAAATAGATCCACACATATTGGATGTGTCCGGTAACGAGAGCTGGCGCGAGCGAGCGGGCCGGATTCATCGACGCACCACAAATCGGACCGGCGAACATCGCCTCCAAGCCGATGACCGCGCCAACCACAATTCCCGCCGTAATTCCTTTCTCTCCCGCGCCAGTCGAGACGCCGAGAATCGCAAACATTAAAATTGCGGTCAGAATCAATTCGAGAACAAACGATTGTGTAATGGAACCGGCCGGCGTTGTTGTGCCGAGCATCGCGTTTTGTGGAAAGAGAAACCGTAACGTCCCGCTGGCAGCGAACGCGCCGGCGCATTGACTGGCCACATATGCAAGCACGTTGCGAAGCGGGAATCGCCGCGCAGCGAAAAATCCCAGACTAACCGCAGGATTTAAGTGCGCGCCGGATATATCGCCCACCGTGTAAATCATCGCGAGGACATCAGCCCAAAGGTTAGCGCGACGCCGACATGTGTAACCGCGCCACCACTGACTTCGTCAATCACGATTGCGCCCGTGCCCGCGAAAACTAGGGCGAAGGTCCCGATAAATTCAGCGGCGAGTTTTTTCACGACGCGGCTGTCGCGGTGCAATGCTCTTCGCAGAAACTGTCGACCCTCGCTTCAATCTGGTCCATGACTCGTCGCGTTTGTTCGAGTTTCTCCGCTTCTGTGCCGGTAAATTTTGACGGATCAGGGAACGGCCAATGCAATCGAGTGGTTACGCCTGGGAATATGGGACAACCCTCTGCTTCCGCCTCGCTACAAACTGTGATGACATACTGAAACCTTCTGCCTGACTTCCAGAGATCGAAAACTCGTTGCGTTTGGTTCTTCGAAATATCGATGCCTGCGTCCATCAGCACTTTCACAACATGCGGATTCAGTTGACCCGGCTCGAGGCCGGCGCTTTCAGCCTCGAAGAATTTTCCGCACGTCTTGTTCATGAGCGCCGCCGCCATTTGGCTGCGGGCAGTGTTATGAACACAGACAAACAGGACTGCTGCCTTCTTTTTCATAATTTCGCGATGGATTTATTTTTCGCGAATACCGCCATCGGTTCGCAACAGCTTTTTCGTAGTTGAGTGAGTTTCTTCAAATCACGTGCAAAAACAGTGTCTGATTGTGCGCAGTCTTGAAGGCACTTCAGATTTAATTCCAATTCCCGCGTTCTCTTCCTTGGCAGAGAATAGATCATCCAGTTTTGATCGCGGCTTGCTACAGCCATTCCCCTTTTACGCAGATAAGCCAAGTGCTTCGAAATCTTAACCTGCGGCTCTGAAAGGATATCTTGGAAATGACAAACGCAGAGTGGCGACTCGGCCAAAAGATGCAGGATGCGAAGGCGCGTCCTGTCACAAAAGCATTGGTAAATTCGAATGAGATCGCTCGCCATCAGCAACAGGCTGCGCTCGCTCCGCAGCATGCCTCATTTGTAGTTTCTCGGCGCTCACGAGCGCGACATCGTGTCCGGCCGCGCCGCAAAATAATATCGAGATGCTCGCCTTCTGGTCTTACTTCTGAAATTGGGTATTGAGCGACAACACAGCAATCGTACTCGACTTCCACATCGAGTTGATCATTCGGCAAAACTCTTCCACCGAGTTCAAGAATATTTGCAAATCGATCGGAACGAAGCCTGTGTTCTGTATCATTGCCGACATGTGTCTGCAGCAACACCTTTTCTTCCTCACTAGTGGCACCGCCGCAGTCGACAAACCGTTTTACCACGTGGCCGACTTCGGTCAGATGGGCATGGCGCGGGACAAAATCGCCATTGGGAAGAACAAACCGGGGGAAAGTCCCAGGATGTTCACGCAGGGTTTCTCTCAAGGTATTTAATTTCATGATCGAATCTATATGCGCGTTCGGGAATATAGTCAAACCAGGCAAGCCGGCTTTTCTATGCCTTTCTGGGTGCCCGCCGAAGGCCAAACGGCAGTGCCAGGGCTTCCAGGTTGAGGCCGGCGAAAACAGAACGCCTGGCGACGAGCACTGTCTCGATCCGCCAGGCGCTGAATTGTTAGCTTGGCTCTAAAATTCGCCAGGCTGGCTCAATTCAATAGACTTGCCGCGCGTTATATCCCGCTGCCGATAATGTGATCGGTTGACAAGTCGCCCAACCGGTCTATAGAGAGGGCCCGTTCGCCAAGGCGAATGATGGTCAGAAGTCCGCGAGTCCCCAAGAGATAGCGCGCCGGGGCTGTTCCGAACTGAAGTAAAAGCTGCATTTCTGCGGCTTTCGGTATCGCGAACAACCTGCTCTACCCGAAGACTCGACAACATTGGAGCAACGTTTGAACACCATGAAACTATTTTACACAGTCATATTTTTGTTATTGCTCGCAGCGCCTGCTTTTGCGCGTCAGGAGTCAGTTCTTGCCCGCGTGACCAGTTATTGGGCAAGTGAAGGCTCTAAATTCGCCAGTACCGGACTACGTTTGCGCGCCGGGCATTGCGCTGTCGATCCGAAACGAATTCCGTACGGCAGCAAAGTCGTTTTTCCAGATGCAGTCTGCACCGCAGTCGATACTGGAACGGCGGTCATTAGTCGCAAAGCCGCTCGTCTATGTGGACGCACGGCAAGCCAACTTAAAGCCATCGTGGTCGACCGATTTTTCGAAACGAAACGAGAAGCGGATGCGTGGTCGAATGCGCATTCCGAATTCATGATGCTCCGAGTTGTTGCACCTGGATCTGGGCTCCGGGCCGACTGAACCGTAGTCGATTGCAAGGAAAGTGGATTTGAACGGCTATGTCCCGAAGCGATCGTTTGTCGGGCAATCAGCGAAGGCTGCATATCAGCAACTCGCGTTTCTGGTTTGCGCTTGCGCAAACTCAATCCTATCTGCCGGGACACGACGCAGATTCTTAACGAGCTTTAATTTCGAAAGCGTCCAGATGATCCATTTGGTCGGATCGAACTGCCATGACTTCACGCCATTGCGGTAGTCATGTTGAAACTCATGGTGATAGTTATGATAGCCTTCACCCATCGTGAAAAGAGCAAGCAGGAGCGAATCACGCGCGCTACATTTCGTAGAATATGGCTGCCGGCCGATGGTGTGACATGCGCTGTTAATTAGAAACGTGCAGTGTTGCAGCACGACGATTCGCGCAACTCCAGCGATCAGGAAAGCCCCAAGCGCTCCGTGCCAGCCATTCCACAGGAAGCCCAAGATGGTGGGGATGCCGAAGCTGACCAGGACCGCGATCCATTGCACATGCCGATCTTGCCAGCAAACAAGTTTGTCTTTCTGAAGATCCGCCACGTTGTCGTAGGGCTGATCGTTGTTCAGTTTAAACAGCAGCCAGCCAATGTGTGCATAAAAGAAGCCTTTTGAAATGCAGTACGGGTCATCGTCGTGATCGACATGTTTGTGGTGGCGGCGATGCTCGCTCGCCCACATTAAGACCGAGTTTTCAAACGCGGCGGCTCCAAAAATCAGGGTGAACAGCCGGATTGGCCAGCTGGCTTGGAAAGTAATGTGCGAAAAAAGCCGATGATAGCCCAACGTGACACTAAAGCCACAAGCGGCAAGCATCCCAAAGAACAGCGCGACCTGAAACCAATCGAGCCCGACATACCAGAGGTAGAGCGGGACAGCAGTTAACGCTATCAACAGCGTTCCGATTAGGAACGAGCTCGTTAGCCAGTTGATACGTTCGAAGGGCAAACCCAACACAGACCGCTTTGCGGCGGGCCGTGATTTGCCTGCCAATATAAAATCGGTGCGATCTAATGCCTCGTTCATGATTATGTCACCGTCGTAGTAATTGACCCAAATGCAATCGGGAGGGTCGCCCAAGGTATCCTCACTGGATTCCATTCAATCGTAAGCCGCTTACAATGCATGCGAGTCAAGCGCGTAGGCGAATTTTTGGGCCTCGGGTGCGATCTTCACCCACTCCGCTCGCTCTTCAGGGACGCCAAGTTCTGAGGGATCTGCCCGTCGCGGATTACGCATTTTCTCAGCGTACGCAAGATTAGGGTCGACTCTGGCAATAAGCGGTGCGCGCGATGCCGCGAGATGGCTTTAACTCAATCTAGAAAGGTAAGATAAATGAACACATTAATAACATGGAATCAGCTTAGAGATATGGAAGAAGCGACGCAAAATCGCTTCAATCGTTTCCTGGGCGGATTTCCGAACAGAATGGGCAGTGGGGAAGTCCACAGCCTGACAGTCGCAGATTGGTCGCCGGAGGTTGATATTAGCGAAGACGATCGCGGATATCTCCTTAAAGCTGATCTGCCCGAGATGAAGAAGGATGACGTGAGAGTGACAGTCGAAGACGGCGTCCTCTGCGTTTTCGGAGAACGCAAAACCGAGAAGGAAGATCACAAACGAAAATTCCATCGCATCGAGCGGTCCGTTGGCAATTTCCGACGCAGCTTCACACTGCCTGAAGATGCCGATAGTACGAAAGTGACGGCAGAATTCCGCGACGGAGTGCTGAAAGTTCACCTCCCGACCACGACGAAAGCCAGATCAAAGGCTCTCGAAGTTAAAGTCGCGTAAGGGCTAAACACTGACGGCGAGCGTGCGGAAGGTTCCGTGCGTTTCGCCTCACCAGTGTAAGCAGCCTAACTTAGTCGCCTCCGTTTTTGAACCAAAGGAAGAAGGACCTCATGATTTCGAAAATTATTAGCCGCGCAGCATGTCTGAGAGAACTCGCTTCGAATCCCAAATCCTTCTTCAACTGTCCAGACTTGCACGGTGGCATCTCGGACTTGCCCGAAGATAGAATCTGTACGAAGCCCGCTTTAGGAAAAAACAGGTCGGCCACCGGCAATTTGCAGTGCATTGTGCCGTAAAATTCGCCTGCGCGCTTGACTCGCATTCATTGTAAGCGGCTTACGATTGAATGGATGGCAAGATCCCGACAAACAGCGCTATGCCGAGCGTCGCAGCTTCGGAAGCGATTGGCGAAATTGCGTAGGAGAGCTACCGACGATTCGCTTAAACGTGCGATTGAAGTTGGTCATTGATTGAAATCCGCAGGCGAAGGCCGCTTCGCTAATCCGCGAATTGGGATTGAGCAAGAGCGCTTTCGATTTCTCCACGCGAACTCTGGAGAGATAATCGATGAAATTCATCCCGGTCGCTTTCTTGAACATCTTGCAAAAATAATGCCTGCTGATGTTGGCCGCGTGAGCTACCCGCCCGAGTGACAGCGGCTCCGCCTGATGCTTCTCGATAAATTGCCGCGCTCGGGCCATGTTGGTGGACTCGTCCTTTTCACGCCGCACCACCAGTTGATTCGACAGGATCGAAAGGTGTTGCGCAAAAATACTGAGGAGCCGCAACATCGCGCGATATCGGTCCGGCGATAAAACGCACGTCCGAAAATAAGCTCGCTCAAGTTGCCTCCAATCCGTTTTGTAACCCCACGCGCGGAGCTGCCGGGTAATAGTCGCGAAGTGTTTCTTGGTCGGGTTCTTGAGCATTACTTCGCCCGTCTCGAGAAAACCAAGAATGTGATCACCTACATACACCGGCACTGCACTTTCGGAGAGTCCCGCAAACCAGGTAACGGTGCGCGTTCTCGAGCCCGGTTCTCGAGAGGCGTCGGTTTGCGCTTTCAAACAGGCGGCGCGGGCCTTGTTGAAACGAGCCAGAATAGACGCAAGTGAATCGCGATCCGCTTTTCCATGGTGTGCCGGCGACCAAGATTCCTGTCCTCGGATATTAAGCGGCAATCCCATGGCTTCGCTGAATGCCCGTTCGTAATCCTTAAAAATCTGCGAGCGCGAAAGATGTAGCATCACTTCCTGATCAGAGGATCGGGATGCACTTCGTTTGCTCGTTATACCTTGCGAAGTAGCACGTCTAGCCGCGCACATAATTAGAGGGCGAACCCTGTCAACGACAGTTGTCCTGACGGAAGGCCTTGCGAGAAGTATCCGGTGACGAACGTCTGCTGCCTAACATCGCGCGTCTGATTTGTAGATGAAGCGCGAAGTTTCCGGAAAAGTGCCGTTCGACATTTTGACCGTTTATGTCGCTTTAAAATAAATCGCGCTGTCTTGTGCGGGTGTTGAATCAACATATTTCATCGGCGCGATTTATTCGCGAAATTTGCTCGAGGCCCGTCGAACAGGGGCATTGTGAGCTAGTTCTTTGCGTTGTTTCGCAGAAGTCCCTCCCGAGCGCAGCCAATCGCGTTTTGGAATCGAGCCGCTCTTACGGAAGTCGTGTTTATGTTTGTTTTTTGGCATATCTAAGAGTCCATTTTGGCACGGGGCTTTGAGTTGGTGCAGAGGGAAGGGCCGCACCCGCGGTCGATTGACGCTGCAAACTTAGCCAGTCAATATACACCCCAAAAGCCAATCGCCTATATTCTACCCGCTCCGGAGATCTCGACACGGCTGCCGATTGCGGAAGCAAATCGATTGGTAAGATGCGGTGTTGTGTTGGGAGGCGCTGTTTCTTCTTAGATAAGGCCAGCCAAAAGCTCGTTTAGCTCGATTCTGACAATGCTGGAATCTGTATCGCTGATGCCATAAGGCAGGATCAGTTGCCCGTTGTGCACGAGGGAGCCGCAGGAATAAACAACGTTTGGCACGTAGCCTTCCCTTTGATTGCCGTCCGGTCCTAACAGCGGCTCTTTGAGCCGTCCGATAATTTTTGTAGGATCGTGTAAGTCGAGCAAAGTGGCTCCGATGCAATACTTACGCATCGGACCGACGCCATGAGTAAGAACCAGCCAGCCAGCTTCGGTTTCAATTGGCGAACCACAGTTGCCCAGCTTTACGAACTCCCAGGGTTCGTGAGGTTCTTGTAGCAGCTGCGGATCGCTCCAAAAGTGCGGATTGTCGGAGAAGATCAGGAAAAGGTTCTCATCGTCTTGTCGGGAAAGCATGGCGTAGCGTCCATCGATCCTGCGGGGAAAGAGAGCCATGCCTTTGTTTTGCACCGCCCGCCCATTAAGGGTTAGGACACGAAAGCTAAGGAAGTCCGCGGTCTCGATCAGCTGGGGTAGAATTACTCGGCCATTGAAGGCGGTGTAGGTCGCGTAATAGATAACGCTCCCATCATCTTCTATAAAACGAACGAATCGGGCATCCTCAATGCCATTGCTTTCGTTAGGTGTAACCGGAAAGATAACGCGTTCCGATAGTTCTGAGGCAGGATTGAAATGAATTTCGTAGTTGGATTCCGCCAGCCAGTGCATGCATTCCAAAGTTCGCTGCACGTCGCGCGTGTGAGAGAAAGCTTCGTCGTGCGCTGCTTGTTGAATTGACCTGTCCAGTTCATCAAAGAGAAAGGTCTTTCCTAGTCGTCCCAACACCGAGGCGGCCCAATCATTCTCAAGCCCCATCTCACTCAGTTTGGCCAGGAAGGCGCGCTTATGGTAGGTCGGATTGGACCTAAGCTCGGGCAGGGTTACAAAAGGCGTCGTCTTCTCGATTTGAACTGAGTGATCACGATGGATAACTCCTGTTCGAAACTGGATCGACGAGATATGTCCTTCCCCGGTTGAGCGCAGGCTCAAGATAAAACGAAGTTCGCTCTCGCCTAAACCAGTCTGATTGGGATGCGGAACAATCGAGGGGTTGAACAAGGCGGCCGATTCGAGTGCATACTCACCCGAGAAAAGCGCGCCGATAAATAACCGGCGTGTTTCGGAAATCGTTTCACTCTCCGGGATGTGCCCTCGCACTTTTTCAAAATACCGCAGCCAACTTTTATCCAGATCGATATGTCTATCGCCAAAATCCGCTCGAACTAACGCGAGCTGTTTGTCGGTTTCCGACTCGCTAAGCGTAAGAGCGCGGGCGATGACATGTTCTACCCGTGTGGGATCGATTGAGATAAAGGGGCGCACTACTACGCGCCTGTTATCCGGCCGCAGAAGGACGCCCGTCGGATGAAGTTTCATCCAATTTTATGACTCAGGATCTTTGAGTCCCGCGCAGCTGCCGCCTGCGTCATCTCCGCAAGCGATAAGTAGAATGCGAGACTTGATTCCGCTCCCTGGTTTTGGCTCACCCGGTCCTGATGCAAGGCATCACGACATCCTCCCGTGCTGGAATCGTAGAGCGACTCACCAAGATCATTGCGGCCGAGGAACCACTCGAAACAACGTCGTGCCGCCCGTTTCCAGTATTCGTCATGGGTAAGAGCAAAAGCCTCGAGACAGGCCGATATCATTGCATAAGCTTCGAGCGGCTGTTGATCGAACCGCGCGCGTTCGCCGCCGCGCTTCCAGAAACCATTGCAGCCGATTGGCGCGAAACGTCCGGCATCCCCCTTTTGAGTTTCAACCAGCCAACGGAGCGATTGCAACCCTGCCTGAAAGACGTCACCACGCGAAGTCCAATGACCACTTAGAATCATGGCATGCGAAAGCTTTGCGTTATCGTAGGTCACGACGGGCTCGAACCATTGCCATTCTTTCGAGCTGTTAGCCTGAAACAAATCCATCAGTTGGGTCGTTAGTACGTCGCGTAACTGATTAACCGTCCGGTCGCCGGAAAAGCTGCGCAGATATTCCTGCATGGCGAGGAGGGCAAAGGCCCACGCTCTGGGAGAAGTGAATTCCTCAACGACAGGCAAGCCGCGTTGAAACAAAAGCGCACAGAGATTGCGATGCCCGTCATTCTTCGACCGACCAAGCGCCATGCCAATCGCCCACAGAGCGCGTGCATGACTATCCTCCGAACCGAAGCGTTCTAACCATTCCCGGCGGTGACTCATGAAATTGCGAAAGCGGTTCGCTTCCTGATCGAACGCATCCCATAAGAACGAGAGATACGTGCTGGCCAGGCGGTCCACGTCCTCTTGCGCGACGCGGCTGGTCATCTCCGGAAGCAGTAAGGTAAGAATGAACGCGCGGGCATTGTCGTCCGTGCAATAGCCTTCGCGGTAATTCGGCACGTTAAAAATGGCGTGCTGGAAAATACCGGTATCATCGGTCATCCGGAAAAGATGATCGAGTTTTAGCGGCGGAAGTTCATAAGGACGATTTTCCAGAGTTAGAATCGCAAAGGCTTTGCGCGGCGAACCAGTTGAGCGGGTGCGCGCATGCTCAAAGCTTTCCACGTAACGGCGAGCTACCACGGGCCAGATCATTTCGCGCCCCAGTTTCCAGGCACGTTTTCGCATGCCAGCCATCATCGCGGGATCGGCTAGAAATTGAGTTACTCCTTGGGCAATCGCAGCGCTATCGCGAAAAGGCACGAGGATACCACGCTCCTGCGCGAGTAACTCCTGCGCGTAAAGATAAGGTGTGGAAATCACCGCCTTACCTGCGCCGAAGGCATAAGCCAGTGTGCCGGAAGTGATCTGCGCTTGGTTGAGATACGGTGTGATATAAATGTCAGCCGCACCGATAAAGTCGGTGAGTTCCTGGAGTGTTACGAAGCGATTGTAAAAGATGACATTTGCGCTCACTCCCCGATCTTCCACGAGAT
>CAWDGJ010000008.1:0-132104 GCA_963801815.1 uncultured Verrucomicrobiae bacterium | reverse complement strand
GACACCGAGGTGCTGCAGCGCGAACTGGCGGCGCATCCCGATGTGCTGCAGGTCGATGCCCTGGCCGGAAGTTATCGGCGGCGGCGGGAAATCGTGCGCGATGTAGATCTTGTCGTCGCGACCAAGAAGCCTGCCGCGATCACGCAGTGGTTCAGCAAACACCCGCTGGTCGAGTCGATCATTGCCCAGGGGCCGACCAAGACGAGTGTGCGGTTGCGCTCAGGGATTCAATGCGATTTGCGAGTCGTTAGCTCAGCTGAATATCCATTTGCGCTTAGACTATTTTACCGGCAGCAAGGAACACAACATCGAGATGCGCAGTCGCGCACTCGCGCGAAGCTGGACCTTGAATGAATACCGGCTGGCGCAGTTGCAGCCTGATCCGAAAACGAAAGTCCAAGGCGGACGGGCAGTTAAACGACCGACGATCAAGATCCCAACGGTTCGAGAGGAAGCCGATTTGTATCGCGCGCTCGGGCTCGATTTCATTCCGCCGGAATTACGCGAGAACTGCGGTGAATTCGAGGCCGCGGAGAAGCATTTGCTGCCGAAGTTACTCGAAAAAGAGAATCTGTGCGGGACGTCCTCGACTGCCACACCATTGCGAGCGACGGTCACAACACGTTGGAGGAAATGGCGGCGGCCGCACAAGAGCTTGGGCTGGAATACCTGGGGGATGGCCGACCACAGCAAGAGCTCGATTCAGGCACATGGGATCGATGAGGCGAAACTAAAATCGCAAGTCGCAACGATTAGAAAGTTGAACAAGAAGTTCAGCGGGTTCCATTTATTCGCCGGTATCGAATGCGACATCCTGCGCGACGGGAAACTCGATTTTGACGACGAGATTCTGTCCGAATTGGATTTCGTAGTGGCGTCGGTCCATTCGGTTTTCAATCTGTCCGAAGCCGAGATGACCAGGCGCGTTATTCGCGCGATGGAGAACCCGTTCGTTACTATTCTGGCGCATCCGACAGGCCGGTTGCTGCTGAAGCGGGAGCCCTATTCCATCGATATTCCGGCAGTAATCGAGGCTGCAGCTGCGACCGGCACGTGGATAGAGCTCAACGCCGCGCCGAAACGACTCGATCTCGACTGGCGATGGTGGCCGTTGGCGAAGGCGAAAGGCGTGAAATGCGTGATCGATCCGGACGCGCATCGGACTGAACGGTTGCAGGATCTCTGGTTCGGTGTTGGCATTGCGCGCAAAGGTTGGCTGACGAAAGAGAACGTCGTGAATTGTCTGCCATTATCGAAGATTCAGGCAGCACTGACCTCGAAGCGCGGAAACTGATGGCTTGTCACAGATCACTCGTCACTGATTTGATCGCGTTGCGGCATGAACATGGTCAGGCATTTACATGCGCCGCCAGCCTTCAGAAACTCAGTCATCGGCAGTTGATGGCAGCGATATCCTCGGTCTTTCAAAGTCTCCACCAACTTCGGTGCGCCCTCGGGTAAAACGATGTCTCGTTCGATGACTACCGCGTTGCAGCAGAAATGCATGGCTTCCTCCGGAGCGACTTCGACCAGGTCGGAAACATGTTCGCGGATGGCGTGCTGTCCGTACTCGTCGAATGCCGCGGGGAACCAGACTGCCGCGCCGTCAGGCAACGGGCAGAAACAGGTGTCGAGGTGGTAGAATCGAGGATCGGAAAGTTCCACTGACACGGCGAGGCATCCCAGCATTTCCGCCACGGCGCGGTGCGATTTGATGTCGGAACGAAACTTGTAGCCGCAGAAAAGCGTTTCACCCGCAAAAAGCGCGTCGCCTTCGCCTTCAAAATAATAATCCTTTGATAACCAGGCGATCTGATAGCCGCGCTCTTCCATCCAGCGCGCGAAATGGGGCGCTTCACCGGCGCGCTCCTTATGGCGAAAATTACTGGGAATGAATTTCCGGCCCACCGTGAGTCCGGCATTAGCCGTGAAAACCATGTCGGGAAGCTTCGGCTGCGGCGGGACGAGATCGATCTTCGTGTCGAGTTTCGAGAGCGCTTCATGCAAGCCCTTCCACTGTTCTTGCGCCAGCGCCGCGTCCGCGCCTCGCGCACGACTCATCCACGGATTGATCTCGTACTCAATGCCGTAGTAATCCGGCGGGCAAAGCAACAGTTCGCGCATAAGATCGAGAATTACTGATCGCGGAGTTGAGGGCGCTTTACTTCCGCGCCCTGCTCGCGCAAACGCTGGATCAATTCATCCAGCTCGGCTTTGGTCGGCGCGGTAATTTCGATTCGAGCAAGGCTTTGGTCGGCCCGTTTTTGGCCGATTTTGAATTCAACAATGTTAAACGTCGCGCCACGGGTCACAATCTGATCGAGCACCTTGGGCAAAGTGAGCGAATCAATAATGTGGCCGCGCAGTTCGATTGTATCGGAAACCATCGATGAAATTTAGCCGATGAACCTTGACTGCGCCAATTGCGTCGGGGCTTTGATGGATCGACTATCTAAGGATGGCGGGAGATAACAATCTGGGTGGACTAGCGGAGAAGATCGCGGCCAGGCTGTCAATCAAATCGGAGATATCCATCATTCATCCGGCAGAGCTGCGGATTTTACGCGAGATGACTGACAAAGAGCTTCGTTCCTTCGCGGCGACGCGGGGATGGCGAATCGTCCGCCGGCTGGACGGCCGCCAGATTGAATTTTACAACGACGCAGGAACCCAGATCGGATAAGTCGAGTTAGTGTCGCGCTGGTTTCGTTTCGTTCTTACCCGATTCCGTGTACTGAGCTTGAGTCGCCGTAGATGGAGTTGCAGTGGGTGTAGGAGTTGGAGCTCCGCTGGAGAAAGCCGTATAGGTGTAGGCGTTACTTTGCCAAACGTTGTTAACCTGGGAGTAGAGCGTTGCAAAGATAGTCCGTCCATCGATCGGAATGTTATTAACGACCGTAGACAAGGTGTGGATCACTCCGGACGAATAGATGTCAATCCCCTTTGCCGAACTGCCCAGTGTTAATATGTAACCTGTGGCGCTGCCAGCGGTCCACTGAAACGTAATCGTTGAGCCACTAAAGGTTGATCCCGGCGGCGGACTAACCATTACTGCGGGACCGGACGTCGGCGTTGGAGTTGGGGTCGCCGTCGGTGTTGGTGTAGCAGTCGGTGTTGGTGTTGGCGTGGGCGTGGCAGTTGGAGTGGGCGTCGCAGTAGGCGTAGGCGTGGGCACCGGAGTGGGAGTTGGGGTCGAAGCTCCGTTGGAAGCCGTATAGGTGTAGGTGTTATTTTGCCAAACGTTGTTCACTTGGGAGTAGAGCGTCGCAAAGACAGCCCGGCCATCGGTCGGAAGGTTATTAACGACCGCAGACAATGTATGCACTAATCCTGACGAATAGGTGTCGGTACCCTTTGCCGTACTGCCCAGTGTCAATATGTAGGCTGTGGCGCTGCCGGCAGTCCATTGAAACGTAACGGTTGAGCCACTAAAGGTTGATCCCGGCGCCGGACTAACCATTACTGCGGAGCCGGATGTCGGGGTTGGGGTAGGCGTAGCTGTCGGAGTTGGTGTGGGCGTCGCCGTGGGAGTAGCAGTCGGGCTCGCTGTGGGGGTAGGAGTTGGAGCTCCGTTAGAAGCCGTGTAAGTATACGCGCTGTTTGACCAGATATTATTTACCTTAGAGTAGAGAGTCGCGAACACTGCTCGACCGTCGGTAGGAATGTTGTTCACGGTCTTTGATTGCGCAGTTGTTTGACCGGAATTGTAGATATCCGCTCCGTGTAGCGAACTACCTATGGTCAGGATATAAGAGGTGGCACTACCAGCAGTCCACTGAAACGTAACAGTTGGGCCAGTTAACACAGAACCAGCAACGGGACTTGTCATCACTGCCGGTCCGGGCGAAGGGGTCGGAGTCACAGTGGGGGTAGGAGTGGTTGTCGGCGTCGGAGTAGGACTTGAGTTAGCCGCTCCAGCTAGGTCGTTGATCAGGCTGCTGCCGACCGGTGTCCCCCAGCCGGTGCAAAGGTCGTACCCGCTTACAGCTGAGAATTTGCCGCCACTTTGGTTCGTTATATTGTTTCCAGTGGCAATATCGTGGAACCTCGTTGCGTAGCTAGCACCCTTTCCAATCGCGTAAATTGCTGGATTGAGAAAACCGACCGGTGGCCGGCTGTTAGCTACTGCTTGTTGGTTTACCAGCGCGGTGAATGCGGCCCACAGGGGGGCAGCGCAGCTTGTCCCACCGAAGACGCCCGAGGAACCGTTATTATAGGTGACGTAAACGTTGTCGGCCGTTAAGGCCACGTCAGGTACGTTACGGCGCGTTGTCGAGCCTTGATTAGCGCTCATGTCAATCCCTTGTTGCCATACTGGAATTGAATACACGGGACTAATACCGCCTCCGCTGCCCGTGTAACTGCCACGCGAAAAACCCCAGTTCCATGTCGTTTCAGACGACCACGCTC
This sequence comes from uncultured Verrucomicrobiae bacterium, assembly GCA_963801815.1. Classification (GTDB taxonomy): domain Bacteria; phylum Verrucomicrobiota; class Verrucomicrobiia; order Chthoniobacterales; family UBA10450; genus AV40. Next base: position 127,694 of record CAWDGJ010000008.1, on the reverse strand, counting down.
CGGACACCGTGCTCAAAGTGGTTCCGCCTACTTCCACAATGTTTGGACTATCTGATGGGAATGGGATGCTTCCGGTAAAAGCATCGTCGTCGCCCGATGCATTGAAGAAACTTTGGCCTTGGGCGGCCATTTCCTGAAAAATTTGCTCTGCCGTCGCATCCGGTCCGCCGCCGCCCCAGGAGCAGCTGACTTGCTTCGCTGCGTTGTCGTTCGCAATCCTGTTCAGGATGTCCACCCACGAACTTCCATTTGGCGCTTCGTAAACGATGATTTTGGACAGCTCTGGCGCCAAGGCGACGGCTACTTCGATATCGAGACAAACTTCTGAATTGGCCGAGCCAGCTGCGCCGTTGTAACCATCGACAAATACATTTTGCAAAGGAACAGCCGCGAGACCTGCCTGTTGTTCGTAGGCTGTGATATCGCTTGCGTGGTAGCCATCAAACTCAACCAGGCCAACGGTCTGACCCGTTCCTGTGAGCGAGACGCCGGGCACGTAGGCCGATCGAAAATCATCGCCAATATAGCTGCCGCTTGGCCCCGAACCCAGTTTCGGAGAGATCCCTGAGATCACGCCGGACGGACGGAGTTTCAAGTTCGGTTTTCGAATCGAGTAGTTGTCTAATCCGCTGATACTGAGAATCGGCAGACCAGCGTCAACTGTCGGATCGGTATCGGACGCATAGAAGTCCCGCGGTTCTGTTGGATGCTGATAAGTCCGGATCGTGACGCGGAGAGCCTTTTCCACATCTGAGACTGTGCCTGCGACGTCGAGCACCATTCGGTTCGGATGCCGTGTCGTCACCGTTAGACCATGCGCCTCAGCGAATCGAGTTACAGCATCGTACTCTTCCGAGGAAGGCCCAAATCGCTCGGTGAACTCTTGCGGTGTTAAATAATGAAGATAGTTGGGACTCGCCGGATCGTACAGTTCAACAAGGAATTGCTTGAATTCATCCGAATTATGAAGCCGTAGGCCGATGGCGAGGTTAAGTTGCTTCGTCGGCGCCGGCACGCCGTTCGAAACAAGCATTTTGACCGCAGTGGGTACGTTGCCGGACACCGGCTTTTCGCCTCCAAAACCTGACGGCACAGCGGCCAGAGCGCAGAGAGAAACGAAGACAATGGCCGCACACCTGGGCTGGGCGGGGAAGCAAGAGATAGTCATTTGGCTATGCCGATCGCAGCTAATTCAGTGCCGAATTGCCGCCTACAGGAGGCGATAGAATGTCCAAATTTCAACTGGGAACAAATGGTTTGGGCACTCCCAGTATCCCTTTTCAGTCGAGCGCTTTCTGGCTTGAGAAGAAGGCGGTCAACGGGCTCGTTGCGGCCGCAGTTGTAAGTTTTTGAGCCAGACCGATTTCCTGCGCTTCGCGTCCAGCCTCGATCGCTTTCTTAAACGCTTGCGCCATGCGGACTGGATCCGTCGCGATCGCAATCGCCGTATTCACCAAAACAGCGTCCGCGCCCATTTCCATTGCCTCCGCTGCCTGGCTTGGCGCGCCTAAACCCGCGTCGACGACAACGGGAACGGTCGCCTGCTCGATGATGATTTCGATTTGCGGGCGCGTTTCAATTCCGCGATTGCTGCCAATGGGCGAGCCAAGCGGCATTACCGTCGCTGTGCCGACGTCTTGCAAACGTTTCGCCAATACTGGGTCGGCATTGATGTAGGGCAAAACCGTGAATCCTTCCTTCACCAAGATTTCCGCGGCGGCGAGTGTCTCGACTGGATCTGGCAGCAAGTAACGCGGGTCCGGGTGAATCTCGAGCTTGATCCACTTGGGCAAACCCGCGCTGGCTGCCAGTCGCGCCAGCCGCACGGCTTCATCCGCGTTGCGCGCCCCGCTGGTATTTGGCAAAAGCAAAAATTTCTTCGGATCGATGAAATCCAAAATGTTCGCGTAAGGATCGTGCTTGCCGGTAAGGTCCGCGCGTCGCAGCGCGACGGTAACAATTTCAGTCCCGCTCGCCAGCAACGCGTCTCGCATCAATTCGTTCGAGGCGAACTTCCCGGTGCCGACCAGCAGCCGCGACGTAAACTCGCGGTCAGCGATCTTCAGTTTGGAAGGCTTATCCGACATTGCCTAAATAATAACGAAATCCTTGTACGAATCGAATTCTTTGCCACGTTGGGTTGTGACCAAATTCGATCTGAGCCTCGAGGATTGCGTGGCCGGCATGGCCAAAATCTCCGCATCGAGTGTCGATCTGGTCGTTACATCGCCACCCTACAATCTCGGCGTCCGATATCGGAAGTACTCCGATCGCCAGGATCGGCAATTGTATTTGGAGTGGTGCGCCAGCTGGGCCGCGCAAATCCGTCGTGTGCTAAAACCGAGCGGATCGTTCTTTCTGAACATTGGCGCGGCGCCATCAAACCCGATGCTGCCGCACGAAATCGTTTTTCAGTTTCGGGATCTCTTCATTCTGCAAAACACGATCCACTGGATCAAATCGATCGCCATCGACGACCGCACTTTCGGCCATTTCAAGCCGATCAGCTCGAAGCGATTTCTCAACGATTGCCACGAATACATTTTTCATTTCACGAAAACCGGTCGGGTGGAGATCGATCGCCTTGCGCTCGGTGTTCCCTATCAAGACAAGAGCAACATTACTCGGTGGTCACACACGCGCGGGCGAGACAAACGCTGCCGCGGAAATACCTGGTTCATTCCCTACGAAACGATCCAGAGTCGCGAGAAAGAACGACCGCATCCGGCCACATTCCCCGTTCAGCTCGCAGAGTGGTGCATTAAGCTCCACGGCGCCTCGCGAGTGAAGGCGATGCTCGATCCATTTCTTGGCATTGGAAACTCTGCTGTCGCCGCGAAAAATTGCCGCGTGAAGAAATTCGTCGGCTTCGAGATCGACGAGACGTATCTTGCCGAGGCGAAGCACCGCTCAAAATAGTTCGTCGTCTGCTTTCGACGGCGCCGTCGATACCTGAAAAGCTTCGAGCGACTTAACGAGTTTGCTTGGCAACGGCCAGACCCGTTCAAAAATCCGGTCGGTTAGCGGTTTCGCGGTCAAATATCCAGCGGCAAACATTTCCAGGCGGGCATCGAGGTTGTCGATGTAATGAAGCGCCATCGCTTCAGGCGTTTTTGGATCGACCGGCGAACCGAATTGTTGCTCGCCATGATGCGCCCCGATCAGATGCAGCAAATGCAAACGAACGTCCTCCGACGCGGGCGTCATATTTTTCCATCGTTCGCCGCTTTCGGTAGACACTTTTCGCCACAACGAATTAACCAACTCGAGTCCAATGGAGATGTGTCCGACCAATTCGCCACGCTCGTCGTAGTCCATCACAAACCCGCTCTCTGGGTAATTATTTTCCCAAAGCTTCCCCGAATCGTGAAAAAGAATTCCGGCGATCAGAAGATCGACATTCAATTGCGGATAAAGAGGAGCGATCGCCATTGCCACCCGCATCATTTGTGCGGTGTGTTCAACCAGTCCGCCGCGTCGCGCGTGATGGTTCTTGCGCGCGGCCGCCGTTCGCCGAAAACGCTCGGCAAATTCCGCAACGAACACATCGCACAACGCGTGCAACCGCGGATCGGTGATTTTCTCCGTTGTTTCACAGATAAACTGCCAGTCGGCGTTTTGTTTCGCCCGCAATTCGGCCGGACCCTGGAGCAACTCGCCTTTCTCCTGTGACGTCAGCGGGCGAACGGTCCACTTTTGGGCATCGAGCCCGAACTGCGAGGAGCTAAAGTCACCTGCGAGCTCGATGAAACTTTCGTTGTTCAGAGTGGTGCACGCTTTGTAATTCGGATGGTCGCTCCAGACGCGTAGCGTCATGCGATCGCACGCATCGGCCAGATTCAACTCGCAATACGGTTTTTGTTCTCGCGTCAGTTTCGGCACGGCCGATTCGACCTGCACGTGCACGCGCGCGGTAACCGGACCGCTCTGGGCGGCCCGGCGAATCTCGCTGAGCGTCATCAATTGCATGTCGATCGGATCTCTTCCTCTACCTCTTAATCTTCGATGATCTTAATCTGCCGCCAAGATTGCGCCGCACGCGACACGAGCGCCGGAATTTCCGGACGGATCGGTCTTGAGATCGTCTTCTTTTTCGTGAACGACGACCGATCTGCCGATGATCGAGTCTTTTCCAGTGAAGCTGAGCTTCCCTTTCCAATCCAAATGCGCTTTGCCCGACGCGTCGGCCACAATGTTGCCGAGGTCGCCGGTGTGATGATCGAGCGTCATTGGTCCGCCGTGATGTTTCATGGTTGGATTGAAATGCGCACCGGCGGATGCCGCATCGGGCGCCGAGCAATCGCCCTTTTCATGAATGTGGAAACCATGTTTGCCCGGAGTCAGGTTTTGGATGTCCGCAACCACCTGCACTTCGTCGCCGACTTTTGTAAACATAACCGTACCGGTCACTTTGCTTCCAGACTTCGGCTCAAGCTGCGCCGCGGCCTTGGTGGGTTCCTGCGCCTGCGTTAAACAGGCAAGCGCGCAAAAGATTGTAGTAATGAGTATCGTTTTCATCCCGCAAACCTAGGCTGTTCTGCGTGAATGAAAACTCTACACTTTTCTTTTAGTAGAAGTGGGACGCGCCGAAGGACGCGGCTGTCTTCCGCAGGTGTTGGGGCGGAAACGGCGTGCCAATCGCCTCAATCGAGCAGGCGTTGCTCGATTCCGGCGTAAGCGTCTACCCGCCGGTCGCGCAGGAACGGCCAGTGGGTGCGGTGCTCGTTCACCCGCGCCCAATCGATTTCGCCGATCACGATTTCTTCCTTGTCGGCGGAGCCCTTGGCGATGATCTCGCCGTCCGGACCGCAGATAAAACTTTGTCCCCAAAATTCAATTCCGTCACCGCCGGCGGGCGCTTCGTGGCCGACCCGGTTCGCCGCCGCGACGTAACAGCCATTCGCGATGGCATGACTGCGCTGAATCGTCTCCCAGGCGTTATGTTGCGCCGCGCCGAATTCCTTCTTCTCGCTCGGGTGCCAGCCGATCGCCGTCGGATAAAAAATAATCTCCGCGCCGCGCAACGCAGTCAGTCGCGCCGCTTCCGGATACCATTGGTCCCAGCAAACACAGACGCCGATCTTCCCGCGTTTCGTGTCCCACGCCTGAAATCCGAGATCGCCCGGTGTGAAGTAAAATTTCTCGTGATAAAGCGGATCGTCCGGGATGTGCATCTTGCGATATTTTCCGAGAAGTTTTCCGTCCGCGTCGATGATTGCAGCAGTGTTGTGATAAACGCCCGCGCGGCGCTTTTCGAAAAGCGATGCGACGATTGCAATGCCAAGCTCTTTGGCCAATTTCGAAAGCGCGGTTGTCGATTTTCCAGGAATCTCTTCCGCCAGCTCGAAATTTTTGTGGTCTTCCGTCTGGCAAAAGTATTGCGAACGAAACAAGCTCCGGCAGACAAACGATCGCCGCGCCTTTCTTCGCGGCCTTGCGAACGAAATCCGACGCTCGCGAGAAATTCTTCTCCGGGTCCGTCCCGCACTTCATCTGTACGAGCGCGACTTTCGTTTTGTTTGGTTTTGGTTCAGTCATGTGAGTAACACCGGGCTTTAGCCCGGTGTCCGCATCCGCGCAACAGGTAAGCCGTTTAAACGGCTTTAGTCAGAGTCGTGTTCAATCACCCGGCTGAAGCCGGGTGTTAATGAATTTATTTCACCGAATCCGCCGGAACGATGTCGATTTTCTCGATCGTCACGCGTTTCGTTGGCTTGCTGTTTTCGCCCATGCTGTTTCGTGTCACCGCGCGTGTTACCGATTTTGTCGAGCACGTCGTCGCCTTTAATCAGTTTTCCGAACGTCGTGTATTGATGATCGAGACGCGAGACCGGCGCGAGGCAAATGAAAAACTGGGAGCCGGCGGAGTCAGGATCTGGCTCGCGCGCCATCGAAATCACGCCGCGGTCGTGCGGATGATCATTAAACTCGGCTTTGATTTTGTAACCCGGTCCGCCGTCGCCGTACTTGGCTTCCTTGCTCGGATCCTTAGAATTCGGATCGCCGCCCTGAATCATGAATCCTCTCACGATCCGATGAAAAATCGTGCCATTGTAAAAACCTTGTTTCGCGAGCTTCTTGAAATTGTCGATCGTGTTTGGCGCGGCGTCGGTCCAGAACTGCACGACCATGTCGCCCTCGCTCGTTTTAATTACTGCAACTTCGTTCGCCGCATTCATGGGCGAAGCCTCCTTCGATTGTCCAGCTGCAACAATCGCTAAAAGCGCGGCGGCCAGGAGCGAACAAATTCGGCAGGTAAAAGCTCGAAATTTTCCGCGGCAAAAAAACCTCGAACTTTGAATTTCGACCTTGTTTCGGATTTCGGATTTCGAATTTCTTTCTCTATTCATGATGGTATTCCTGCAGACTTCGCACCTGTACTTTGCTCTTCTGTAACGAACGAATGCCGTTCGCGCTGGCCTGTGCGGCGCGCACCGTCGTCATGATCGGAATTTTCGCGGCGAGCGCGGCGTTGCGGATCTTTACTTCGTGTTCGCGCGGGATTTTGCCGCTCGGCGTGTTGATGATGAAATTGATGTCGCCGTTCTTGATCCGGTCGAGCACGTTTGGCCGGCCTTCGTGGAGTTTGAAAACTTTTTTCACCTTGATCTTGGCCTCGGCCAGCGCGTCCGCCGTTCCGCTCGTGGAGATGATTCCAAAGCCGAGCTTGAGAAATTCGCGGGCGAGCGGAATGACCGATTCCTTGTCCGTGTCCTTCACGCTGATGAACACGTTGCCCTTTTTCGGCAGGGGCGGCGGCGCGGCCATCTGCGACTTGGCGAAGGCGAGGCCAAGATCGACATCGATTCCCATGACTTCGCCGGTCGATTTCATTTCCGGGCCGAGCGAAATGTCGATGCCCTGGTAACGCAAGAACGGGAACACCGCTTCCTTCACCGAGAAATGTTTCGGCACGATTTCTCTGGTGAAGCCGAGTTCGCGCAATGTTTTGCCGGCCATGACTTTGGCCGCCAGCTTGGCCAGCGGAACGCCGATCGCCTTGCTCACGAATGGGACGGTGCGCGAGGCGCGCGGATTCACTTCGAGGACGTAAACGTCTTCGCCTTTGACCGCGAACTGCACGTTCATCAGGCCGCGCACGTTCAACTCCCGCGCCATCGCTCTTGGTCGCGCGACGAAATCTCGTCAAGCACGTCTTGCGACAGCGAAAATGTCGGAATCACGCACGCGCTGTCGCCGCTGTGGATACCGGCTTCCTCGATGTGTTCCATGATCGCGCCGATGACGGTGGTCTCGCCGTCGGAAATGCAATCGACGTCGACTTCGATCGCGTCTTCGAGAAAACGATCGACCAGCACCGGGCGATCCGGGCGTCACTTCGATCGCGCTTGCCATGTAGCGGCGCAGGTCCGCTTCGTTGTAAACAAGCTCCATCGCGCGCCCGCCGAGGACAAAACTTGGCCTAACGAGCACGGGATAACCAACTTTCGTTCGCGATCACGACTGCTTCGATCTGTGCTCACTGCGGATCCGCTCGGCGTTTGTCGTAAACCGAGTTTGTCCAGCATGGCGGCGAAAAGTTTTCGGTCTTCCGCGGTCTCGATGCTCTCCGGTTGGGTTCCGAAAATTGGAACGCCGGCCGCTTTCAATCCGTCGGCCAGATTGAGGGGGTCTGTCCGCCGAACTGCACGACCACGCCTTCCGGCTTCTCCTGCTCGTATATATTAAGTACGTCCTCCAGGGTGAGCGGCTCGAAATAGAGCTTGTCGCTCGTGTCGTAGTCGGTCGAAACCGTTTCCGGATTCGAATTGACCATGATCGTTTCGAATCCGAGCTCGCGGAGCGCGAAGGCCGCATGCACGCAGCAGTAATCGAACTCGATTCCCTGTCCGATCCGATTCGGCCCGCCGCCGAGGATCATTACCTTGCGTTTTCCGCTTTCCCGGCGCTCGTTCTCGTCGCCGTAAGTGGAGTAGTAATACGGCGTGTAAGCTTCGAACTCGGCGGCGCAAGTATCGACCAGTCGATAAGTTGGCGTGACTTTCTCGGCGATGCGTTTGGTGCGGACCTTCTTCTCGTCAGAACCGTTCGACATTGCAAGTTGTCGATCCGAAAACCCCAGCTTCTTGCTGCGCAACACTGCCTTTGTTTTCAAACACTTCGCCTCGGCCACAATCTCGGCCACGTTTCGCAAAAACCATTTGTCGATCTTGGTCAGCTCGTAGACTTCGTCGATCGACGCGCCTTTGGCGAAGGCCTGTCCGATGTAAAAAATTCGTTCGCCATTCGGGATCGCCAGCTTCAAACGCAAAGTTTCATGATCGACGTCTTTGTCGGCGCCGTCGCCGATCAACCCGAACCGTTTGATTTCCAAACTGCGTAACGCTTTTTGCAGTGCTTCCTTAAACGTCCGGCCGATTGCCATCGCTTCGCCGACGGATTTCATCTGCGTTGTCAGGGTCGCATCGGCTTGCGGGAATTTCTCGAATGTGAACCGCGGCACTTTGACGACGCAATAATCAATCGTCGGCTCGAAACAGGCCGGCGTTTCGCGCGTGATATCGTTTTTAATCTCGTCCAGCGTGTAGCCGACTGCGAGCTTGGCCGCGATCTTCGCGATCGGGAATCCTGTCGCCTTGCTCGCGAGCGCGCTCGAACGCGAGACGCGCGGATTCATTTCGATCACCACCATTCGTCCGTTGTCGGGATGGACTGCGAACTGGATGTTCGATCCGCCGGTCTCGACGCCGATCTCGCGAATTACCGCGAACGACGCGTCACGCATCATCTGATATTCCTTGTCGGTCAGCGTCTGGACCGGCGCGACGGTGATCGAGTCGCCGGTATGCACGCCCATTGGATCGAAATTTTCGATCGAACAAACGACCACGCAGTTGTCCATGCGGTCGCGCATCACTTCCATTTCGAATTCCTTCCAGCCGACCAGCGATTCCTCGATCAACACTTCGTTGACTGGCGACATGGCGAGTCCGCGCCCGGAGATCTCGGTGAGATCGTCCGGATTGTAAGCGATGCCGCCGCCGCTGCCGCCGAGCGTGAATGCCGGCCGAATGATCAATGGAAAATTCCCAATTTCCTTTGCGATCCTGTGCGCATCGGCGGTTGAATGCGCCACGCCCGACCGGGGCACCTCGAGCCCAATGCGCAACATCGCCTCCTTGAAGAGTTGCCGATCTTCGCCCTTCGTGATCGCCTTGGCGTTTGCGCCGATCAATTTCACTTTATGCCGCGCCAGCGCGCCGTTGCGATAAAGTTCCATCGCTGCATTCAACGCGGTCTGTCCACCCATCGTTGGCAAAATCGCGTCCGGCTTTTCGCGCTCGATGATGGCCTCGATCACCTCAGCCGTGATCGGTTCGATATAAGTACGATCGGCGAACTCCGGGTCGGTCATGATCGTCGCCGGGTTCGAATTCACCAGCACGACCTGATATCCTTCTTCGCGCAACGCCTTGCAGGCCTGGACGCCGGAATAATCAAATTCGCAGCCCTGCCCGATCACGATTGGGCCGGAGCCGATCAGCAAAATTTTCGTTAAATCGTTGTTCCGCGGCATCTGCGCAGCGCGCAGGATAAGCTAATTCCCCAGAACTTCACGCGCGAACTATCGCGTCTGGTATTTTGGCTTTTTTACCTGCTGGCGTACCGCCGCGAACAGCTTGCTGATGCCCGTTTCGCTGAGGGTGTTGGCGAGGAATTGCGGAACTGCGATCCCGCTGTCCGTGAAAACAGAATATGTCGCGCGTGTCTTGTCGGGTGCGACCGGCTCGAGCAACCACGATCCGTTGACCAATTTCACCCGGGAGACGCCGGGCGTTTCCGACGGTCCTTCGTCATTGGCCGGTTCCCAGCAACTGAAATACGCGAACCCATTTTCCGCGGGCCACGATTTTTCTTGGATCCGAATCGTGTAGTCACGATCGCTGACAATCTTCGGCGAAAGACGCTGATAAGTGATGGTCGAATCCTTTTCCTCCTTAAGCACGCGACACTCTTTCGTGTAAGGCATGAAACTCGGATAAGCCGCGACGTCGTCGATCACGTTGTGAACAGTCTTACTGCTGGCATCGATCTCGCCGATCGCTTTGAATTCCTTGATCTTCGATCCAGGATGCGGCCGGCTGTAGATGGAAATGCAACCGGTCTGTTTGATTAATTTCCAATCCGCGTCTTGCTCGGGCTCGGCCGCGAAGATCGATAGTGCGACCCCTGTCAAAAAGATCGGAATGAGAGCCGGCTTCATACTTGGGTTCGACGCAACCCGTCGCGGTAGGATTCAGTGCAAATTCACGCGGCCTACTTTTTAGACATCCCCAGCTGCGCGAACAGAAACGAATATTCGTCGGCGAGTTGCTTGATTCTTTCGCTCAAGGCAGTGCCGATGCCATGCCCGGCGCTCGAGCTTGTTCGCAAGACGATTGGGTTCGTCGACTTGTTGGCTTCGTCCAAACGCGCAACCATTTTGCGCGAATGATACGGTGCGACCCGGCCATCATTCGCCCCAGTCATGAACAGGATCGATGGGTATTTTGTTCCGTCGACGACGTGATGATACGGGGAGTAGGCGTAGAGGGCCTTGAACTGTTCGGGATCTTTCACGGTCCCAAATTCGGTCACGTTAAAAGCTCCATTCGGCGCCAGTTCGACCCGCAGCATGTCATAAATTCCGACAAACGAAACTACTGCGCGCATCAATTCCGGATGCTGCGTGATCAACGCACCCATTAGCAGGCCGCCGTTGCTTCCACCGAGAAGCGCCAGTTTGTCGTGTCGCGTCCACTTCTGTTGAACCAAATATTCTGCCGCCGCCGCGAAATCATCGAACACGTTCTGTTTCTTCGTGAGATTCCCTGCCTTGTGCCACTCCTCGCCGAATTCGCCGCCGCCGCGAATGTTGGCGACCACATAAACGCCGCCGTGGTCAAACCAAACGCGGCGCGTGAAATCAAAATTAGGCGACATGCTAAGCCCGTAACCTCCGTAGCCGTAAAGTAATGTGGGATTGTTTCCATCCTGCTTAGTTCCTTTTTTGCGAACAATATTCAGCGGGATCTTTGTGCCATCCTTCGACGTGGCGAGCTCGCGGGTCACTTCGATGTCTGCAAACGACACCGGCGTAGTGTTCACCAGCGCGGTTTTTACGGGCGCTTTTGTTGGGTCGGTCACGTGAAACCAGGCCGCCGGCTCGGTAAAGCTCACATCGCGAAAGAGAAGTGAGTTGTCCTCCAACGATTCCATCTCTGAAACCGCCGATATGTTCGGAATCGCTATCACCTGCGCATTCTTGCCATCTAGATCGAAACGCCGAATCTGGGAGGGTCCGCCCAGCAAGTCGGCGACGTATAGCGCGTCCGCGGTTGGCTCGAAGAATTCAATCACCGCGTCGCTCGCCTCAACTACGGTCGTCGCGCTGGCTAGTTCGGGATTGTCCAACGGCATCCGCAAAATCTTTCCACGCGGCGCGCCAGCGCGTGACAGGAGGTAGAGCGCGTTGTCGCGTCCAATACGCGCGGCTTTGATCTGGTCTTCGAACTTCGTCAGCTGTTTCCAGTTCCCATCCGGGCCGAGCAAATAATGGGCGAAATCGCCGCCATCGCCGTTTGCGACCGTGGCCAAAATGAATTTCCCATCGCGTGAGGTCTGGAGCTTGACCTCGGCGATTCGCGGAAATTCTTTGCCAATCGAATACGTGTCCTCGCTGTCGGCCGTTCCAAGTTTATGAAAATAGACTTGCTGATAAAAATTCAGATCGGTGTCCGGTTTTTCGCCTTTGCGAGGAAATCGCGTGTAATACAGTCCTGTTTCATCCACATTCCACGCGGCGCTACCGCCCGCCGTCGGATATTGGACATGTGCAATCGAATCGGGCAGCGCTTTGCCGGTAGCCGTTTCATAAATGTGAAGCGTGCCGTCCTCACTGCCGCCTTGGGAGATTGAGACCGCCACGTACTTTCCATCACGCGATGGCTCAAACCAGTCTATCGTCGTCGTGCCTTTTGTATCGAGGGTGTTTGGATCGAGGACGATCTTCTCCGATTTCAAATCGTCGGCCGACGCCAGCGTGACCAGCATCGGTTGCTGCTTCGGCGGCTGGAACTTCATCGCGAACAAAATCCCCGGTCGCGAAACGATTCCGGAATAACTCGGTGACGTTTTGGCAAACCATTCGGTCAGTTGTTTTTCCAGTGCGGCTCGATCCGGTAACTTGTCGAGGTAGGCGCGTGCCTTTTGATTTTGCGCGTCCGACCAGCTTTTGACCGCGGGATCATCGTCTTTTTCCAGCCACTGATAATCATCCTGGACTTTGACGCCCTGGTATTCGTCCGTTACGGGCTTTTTCGGAGTTTGCGTTTCGGCTGCCGGGATTCCGGCGATGGCGGGTAAAGAGAATGCGACGATAAGTAACCAGCGATTCAAGTGCATAGGGAGGTTAGAATCTACAACTTCCGCGCGCGTTCAACGCTTTTCGACTTTAGCTAGGGGCGATTGGCCTCAATCGCCCGAGCCGCCCAACCAGCGGGGGGTTTGGTGAATCGCTCCTGCCTATTTCAAAATCGAATCGGCCGGATACATGACGCCATTCTTGACGACACTATCGATGTCGGACGTGTGGCTGATGTCGTCCACGGGATTCGATTTCAAAATCACAAGATCGGCGAAACATCCGCTGTCGAGCCTGCCGATATGGCCGCCGGTTTCGCCGCCGAAAAGCTTGGCCGCGCTTGCCGTGGCACATTGCAAGATTTGCATGTTCGTGAGGCCCGCTTCTTTCATCAGCTGAAATTCGCGGAATAACGCCGGGCCATGAATCGTGCCGACGTTCCCGGCGTCCGTTCCGGCGGCGATGGTCACGCCTGCGTCTTCCAGTTTTTTCAAGTTAGGCAGCGCGACTTCGTACGTCTTATTGATCCTGTCCATTGTCGCTTTCGGATCGGCCAACGCCTGCTTGACACGGTCCGGCAGCTTATCCTCTGGGATTTTCGTCACATCGAGGGACGTGATCACATCCGGATTGCCCCATTTCTCTTCCTCCGGGGTCAGATTCAACTGATGCGAAAACACCCGGCCGTAGCGCTCGAATACGACCAGCGTTGGACACAGGATCGTGTGTCGATCTTTCAACAACTTCACAAACGCGTCGTCGATCGGTTTGTCGATCACGCTGTGCACGAGAATGTCTGCACCCTCTTCCACTGCTGCCCGCGCGGTTTCCAGTTCGGTGGCGTGCACCATCACGCGAATTTTGTGGGCGTGGCTCTCTTCAATCGTCGCGTGCACGATCGGCCGGAACGAATCGACCGGATGATCTTTGTCCACGATGTACCAGATCTTAACGAAATCCGGTTTTTGCTCGGTCAGTTTGCGCACGAAATCGCGCGCCTGCTCAGGACTATCGATCTTCACAATCGGCGGATCACCAAGATCGAGTTTTTCGCGCGAGACGCTGGAAATTAACGGACCGGCAACCGCGACGCGCGGCGCTTTCGCAGTCGCGTTCGCCTTTTTGCGGACGTCGAAATTCCACATCGGCCCGCCGTCATCAACTACGCTGGTGATCCCGCAGCGGATGTAGCGCGCGAACACGTCATCAAGATGCGACTTGATCCAGGCGACTTCATCTTTGTAGGGACGAATGCTATTGAAATCGGCGCCGTCCGGTCGCGTGAACAAATCGGCCGATTGAAAGAAATGAACGTGCGTGTCGATGTAGCCAGGCAAAATGAATTTGCCGACACAAGGGATCTGTTTTCCGAGCGTGGCGGCGTCCTGCTTGCCCATCGCAACGCGCTCGATCTTGTCGCCATTGATCACGACCGTTGCGTTCGGCAATATTTTGCCGTCGGCCGGATTAATGACGGTCGCGCCCACGAGCGAGATTTTCTCAGCATTAGCTGCGGAGATTCCAAATAGCGCGATGAAGAAGAAAGTTATCGTTTTCATATTTCCAGCGTTGTAGAGGCGCTTGTGCCAAGCGCCTATTTATTAAGTTCGGTGCTTGAGAACAAGCACCGCTACAACTTGTTCGCCTTTTTTACCCTTTCGGTTCGTCTGCAATCCGCAAGACAATTTTACCGCGGGTATGATGTGTTTCCGCCTGCGCGTCGGCTTTCGCCGCGTCGGCTAGGGGCAAAACTTGTGAGACGATCGGCTTGATTTTCCCCGCCTCGATCAATTTCGTGATTTCTGCCAGCTCATTGGCGTCAGGATGAGAGAAAACAGGCGCGCCGCGGAGTCGCCGTTTTTTCAACTCGGCCGGATCAGCTCGCGAAATGAGCGTCGCGATGGTGCCGCCTTTTTTCATGACGCCATAGGTGCGCTTCATCGTTTCGCCGCCGACTGGCATCAGCGCAAAGTCGACATCGTGGACGGTGTTTTCCCAATTTGGCTTGGCGTAATCAATCGCAACGTCGGCGCCGAGTTGCTTGAGCAAATCCTGATTGGCGGCTGACGCTGTTGCGATCACCCGCGCGCCGCGCGCTTTGGCGATTTGAATCGCAAGGCTTCCGACGCCGCCTGAGCCGCCATGAATGAGAACGGTTTGGCCGCTCTGAATCTTTCCGATGTCGACCAATGCCTGCCATGCCGTCAGCGCCGCGAGCGGAACCGCGCTCGCTTCAACAAAGTTAAGCGACTTCGGTTTGATCGCCGATTCGCCCTCGTTCGAGATGCAATATTCAGCCCAGCCGCCGCCCCAGAGGAGGTAGGCGTAAACGGGATCGCCGACTTTCAGTTTCGTGATTTTCGGGCCGGTTTTCACCACCACGCCGGCCATGTCGTAACCGAGAACCAACGGAAGATGCGTTCCAAATTCTTTGGCGTATTTGCCGTTGAGAATGAGTGGGTCGGCCGGATTCACGCCGCTCGCGATCACGCGGACGAGAATTTCGTTCTCCTTCGGTTCCGGAACAGCAATTTCCTCCAGTTTCAGAACTTCCGGGCCGCCGTACTCGTGGGCGACGCTTGCTTTCATCGTCTTCGGCAACGGCTGGGCGAGACCAGCTGCGCTAGAAAGAATCAGTAGCGTTGTAGCGGCGTTTGTTCTCAAACGCCGAACCAATAAAAAGGCGTTCGCCGCGGCGAATGCCTCTACAACTCTCAGATGTTTTGCAAACGTCATTCTTTCGATTCCGGTACGGCTTTTTCCGCCGCTTTGAAACCGATTTTGGAATGAGTGCCGTCGCAAAACGGTTTCTCGGTCGACGCCCCGCAACGGCAGAGCGCCATACGCGGTTCGACTGGAAATTTGTTCCCGTCGGTATCGAAGAGTTCGACTTCGCCCTTCACGATGTAAGGGCCATTCTTGATTGTCTCGATTGTTACTTGAGCCATGTCTGCACAATAGCCGATGTGAACTCCGCTGGAAACGTTGTAGAGGTGGCTGTGTCAGCCGCCTGTTTGTAGAATAGGCGCTTGGCACAAGCGCCTCTACAACGTCAGTATCGAAGCGTCATGAGAATTAGATTTTTCATCCCGCTTTTCTTTCTGGCCGTTAGCGCGTTCGCCCAAACAACAACGGGAAAACATCCGTTCACATTCGAGGACATGATGAAACTCAAGCGGGTCGACGAGCCGGTGCCCTCACCAGACGGCAAATGGGTCGTCTTCTCCGCGACCGATGTCGATCTTGAGGCGAACACCAAGATTTCCCATTTGTGGATCGTCCCGGCGAGCGGCGGTGACGCAAAACGGTTGAATAAAACGCCGAATCACGAAGAGCGACCGCGCTTTTCGCCGGACGGTAAACGGTTGATCTGGACATCAAAAGCGACCGATCCAACCCAAATCTGGATGTGCGAATTTGATTCCGGAACCGGAACGCTCGCTGGCCAGCCGCATCAGGTGACGAACATCTCCACCGGAGCCGACGGCGCGATCTGGTCGCCGGACGGGAAAAACATCGTGTTCATCTCGGAAGTTTATCCCGATTGCAAAGATGACGCGTGCAACAAGCAGCGCGACGAAGACCTGAAGAAGAGCAAAGTGAAAGCGAAGGTTTTCACGAAACTTTTCTATCGGCACTGGAACGCGTTCACCGAATTCAAGCGGAGCCACCTCTTCGCCATCAGGTCCGATGCCAATTCAAACTTGACCGTTTTAAACGGTCAAGTTGCCGGTGGGCAGCAAGAGGTTGCGAACGAGCCGCGTGATCTCACCCCGGGCGATCATGATGTGCCGCCGTTTCATCTCGGCGGACAGGACATGTATGCGATTTCGCCGGACGGCCAGGAGCTCGCCTACACCAGCAATATTGATGAAGTCGAGGCGACCAGCACGAACGACGAAATTTTCACCGTGCCGATTACTGTAGGGGACGCTGATAGCGTCCCTGGGAAGCCAACGGCTTCCCCTACAGCACCGCAGCCGAAGAGAATTTCCACCAGTCCCGGCGCGGACGAGACGCCGCTCTATTCGCCGGACGGAAAATATCTCGCCTGGCGTTCGCAGGCACGCGCCGGCTTCGAAGCCGATAAATGGCGGCTCCTTGTCCAAGATCGACAATCAGGGAAAACGCGCGATCGTGACACAAAAGTTTGATCGATCGATTGGAAGCTTCAGTTGGGCACTGACTTCGGATGAAGTCTTTCTGCGCAGCGGAAGAGCACGGTCAATCGCCCCTTTTTGCAGTGCGCTCTGGAGACGAGGACTGGCCGCTCGTAAAAGCGACATTTTGAGATGTCGTCTGTATGCGTGAAGGACTCTTTTGCACTGTGAGTTCGATTGCCGCGCCGAACGAAATTGCTCGGTTTCCATTACAGCGGAAGACGTCAAGGCACCAAATGGAGAAACTATTCGCGCCACATTTAGAACGCTCTCGCAGATCCACTGGGCTTGTGAAGTACGCGCCGGTCACGCACATGAACGACGCCGCTGCTCTCGCAGATCGACATGCAGCCGTTGGAGTCGTTCACGTTCAAAGGCGCGAATGACGAAGAGGTTCAGGGTTTCATGGTCAAGCCGCCGGGATTCGATCCGAACAAGAAATATCCGCTGAAGTTTTTGATCCATGGCGGGCCGCAAGGAGCGTGGGGAAATGAGTGGACGTATCGCTGGAACGCGGAGTTGTTCGCGGCGAACGGAAATTACGTGGTGGTGATGATCAATTTCCACGGCTCGACCGGTTACGGTCAGAAGTTTACGGATTCGATCAGCGGCGATTGGGGCGGCAAACCGTATGTCGATCTGATGAAGGGGCTCGATTACGTGGAGAAGACCTATCCGTTCATCGACAAGAACCGCGAGGCGGCGCTGGGCGCGAGCTACGGCGGTTACATGGCCAACTGGTTGTTAGGCCACACCAACCGATTCAAATGCATCGTGTCGCACGACGGCATGTTCAACACCGAGTCGGCGTATGGCACGACTGAAGAACTCTGGTTCCCGGAATGGGAATTCAAAGGTCCGCCGTGGAAGCAACGTGAGCTTTATCGGAAATGGTCGCCGCACTTGTTCGCCGACAAATTCAAGACGCCGACGCTGGTCGTGCACGGTCAGCTCGATTACCGGCTCGATGTTTCACAAGGATTCGATCTGTTCACGACGCTCCAAGTGCTGAAGGTGCCGTCGAAGATGTTGTATTTCCCGGACGAAGGTCACTGGGTGCTCAAGCCGCAGAACTCACGGCTCTGGTACAAAACCGTGAACGATTGGGTGGATCAGTGGTGCGGCGGCAAGAATTGAAATCGTTGTAGAGGCGCTTGTCTCAAGCGCCTATCTATTTCAGTTCGGTGCTTGAGAACAAGCACCGCTACAACATTGTCGATCCTACCGGCGCCGGCGTCCGTAAGAAAACCCGCGATGACTCCGTCCGCCCCCGATCGCGCGGCGTCCGCCGACAGCTGATTCCGGTTCAAAGAGAACCGTGTAGAGATAAGGAAAGTTCTCCAGCTTCAGTCTCGGGATTTTTTGGCCGATGAAATGTTCGATTGCTTGAAGCGCGGGGACTTCTTCGCCGTTCATCAGCGTGAACGCATCGCCGACATTTTGGGCACGACCGGTGCGGCCGATGCGATGGACGTAATCTTCCGGGATGCTCGGGCACATCGTAATTGATGACGTGACTCACCCCGGCGATGTCGAGTCCGCGCGACGCAATGTCAGTCGCAACCATCACTTCGTATTTGCCGCTCTTGAATCCTTCAAGCGCTTCGATCCGTTCGCGCTGGGTGCGATTGGAATGCAGGACCGCGACGGCGTGATTGCCCTGCTTCAATTTGTGCGCCACCCGATCGGCGTTCATTTTCGTTCGGCAAAAAATCAGCACGCTGTCGAACTGCGTTCGTTCAAGCAGCGCCATGAGCAGATCGAACTTCTGTTCGGCTGCCACTGGATAAACCGCGTGCGTGACCGTTTCCGCAGGCGAACGACGCACGCCGATTTCAATCAGCTCTGGTTCGCGAAGAACCCATTTGGAAAGTCTCTCGATTTCCGGTGGCAGAGTCGCCGAGAAGAGAAGGGTTTGCCGATCGCTCGAAATTTTTTCAACGATCTGACGGACTTGCGGCAAAAATCCCATGTCGAGCATGCGATCGACCTCGTCGAGAACGAGAATGTTTACATCGCGAAAATGGAGCGTCTTTTGTTCGAGATGATCGATCAGCCGCCCCGGTGTCGCGACAACGACATCGACGCCGCGTTTCAGATCGTCGCGTTGCTTGCCGTAACCGACACCGCCATGCACGACGGTCGCCCGAATGTCGGTGAAGCGTCCGTAATCGCGGAACGCGGTTTCGACTTGTGCGGCCAGCTCGCGCGTTGGTTCCAGAACAAGACAACGAAATTTCCCGTGATGTCCGAGCAGGGTCAAGATCGGCAAAGCGAACGCGGCGGTCTTGCCGGTACCGGTCTGAGCGGTGCCGATTAAATCCTTGCCCGAAAGGATGATCGGAAAGGCGCGGAGCTGGATCGGTGTCGGCTCGGTGAAACCCATCGCCTGAGTCCCGCGGACGACTTCCGATGAAAGGCCGAAATTATTAAATGACACGAAGTGAAGCTAAGGGGTGATTGGAGTGAAGCAATCGATATGCTTGAAGGTGGATCGAGCGCTCCGTCGCTCGATGTTAGTGATCGCGGCAAAGCCGCATTTGTTTAACATCGCCCGCGGAGCGGCCGATCCACCTAGCGCGCGATGAAAGTTTTGGTTCTGGCAGATACGCATAACAAGCTTCCACAAACGGTTCTTGATCTGGCGGCAGGCGCTGATGAGATCTGGCATTTGGGTGATGTTTGCGAACCGACCATCACCGCCGATCTCGAAGCGATCGGTCCGCCGCTCACTGTGGTGCGCGGCAATTGCGACTGGAACTCCGACTGGCCGCTGGTTGTCGATCTCAAGCGCGATGGCTTGAAATTTCGACTGCAACATATTCCGCCAGATGTTCCGCCGGACGATGTCGATGTTATTTTGCATGGTCATACTCACGTGCCACGTAATGAAAAACGTCGCGGCGTACTCTTTTTGAATCCTGGATGCGTAACCCGTCCGAATCGCGGTTCACCTCGAAGCGTGGCCTGGCTTGAAATCGCGGCTGGCAAACTCAACTGGCAGTTGGTTCCATTAGCGTAACAAATTCGAATATCGAAGCTCGAAATCCGAAACAATTCTCTAAAATCCTACCAAAAAGGTAGAAACAAAACGCCTCTCTTGAGGTCGCAGTCTATTTCATTGTTCGAATTTCGAGTTTGTTTCGACATTCGAACTTCGGATTTGAAATTTATTCTTCCTTTTTTCGTCCCGAACCAGCGCCGTTTCTTCTTCGGCTCTTCCGCCGGTTTCTCTTCCGCTTTGGTTGCAGCCGCTTCTTCGCGCTTCGGTTCTTTCGTTTTTACTTCCTTCACTTCCGGTTTCGACTCTTTCTTTTTCTTTTCCTGCTCCTCAACCGGTTTTTCTTCGACGACGACGGTCGGTATCGACCCATTCGATCAAGGCCATTAATGCAGAATCGCTTTTGCGTTGCCCCAATCGAATGATGCGCGTGTAACCGCCGGTGCGGTCGGTTGATGCCGGCGCGATCTTGTCGAACAGTTTCTTCACGGCATCTTTCTGGCGCAACGTCGCGAACGCGGTCCGCCGAGCATGGAGCGATCCGTTCTTGCCGAGCGTCACCATGCGTTCTGCGATTGGACGAACTGCCTTGGCTTTGGCCAGCGTTGTCTTGATTCGATGATGCTCGATCAAACTGCAAACCTGGTTCGCGAGGAGCGCCTTTCGGTGCCCGGCTTTGCGGCCAAGTTTCACTGTCTTCTTGTTATGTCTCATAACCAGCTTGGTTGTTTCGGCTGAACGTTATTTGCGTTCGACGCTGTCGGCGCCATTCGCGGTTGCACCGTCAGTTCCGACTGGAGTTTCCACCAAACCGGCCTCGAATTTCATGCCCAAACTCAGGCCGAGCTGCTGGAGCTTGTCCTTGATTTCGTTGAGCGATTTCTTGCCGAAGTTGCGATACTTGAGCATCTCGCTCTCGGTCTTCTGCGCGAGCTGACCAACAGTGGTGATGTTGGCGTTGTTCAAACAGTTCGCGGCGCGGACGCTAAGCTCGATCTCGTTCACGCTCATGTTGAGCAGCTTCTTGAGCTTCATGTTCTCTTCGCTCACACCGGCCGGCGTCTCGTCGAACTCGATCACTTCCTCGTTGAAGTTCACGAACACATCGAGGTGGTGACGGAGAATCGCCGAGGCCTGGAGCAGGGCGTCGTCCGGAGTCAATCGTCCGTCGGTCCAGACTTCGAGAATGAGCTTGTCATAATCGGTCCGTTGACCGACGCGGGTGTTTTCAACCGCGTATTTCACGCGTGTGACCGGCGAGAAGATCGAATCGATCGGAATGAGTCCGATCGGCTGGTCGGAGCGTTTGTTTTCTTCGCCGGTGGCAAATCCACGACCGACCCGGATTTCAAGCTCGGCATCAAATTTATGTTTCTTGTCGAGGGTGCAGATCACCAGCTTCGGGTTCAGCACTTCGTACCCGGCAACCTCCTGGATGTCGGCGGCAGTGATTTCGCCCTCTTTGTTTACGTTGAGCGAGAGTTTCTTCGGCTCGTGACCGTTGCTGGCTTTGAATTTCACCTTTTTCAGGTTGAGCACGATGTCGGTCACGTCTTCAACGACGCCAGGTAAGGTGGCAAACTCGTGCTGCGCACCGGTGATTTTCACCGCGGTAATGGCGGCGCCTTCGAGCGACGACAGCAATACTCGACGGAGTGAATTTCCAACCGTGTGACCGTAACCGGCCTCAAACGGCTCGGCGATGAACTTGGCGTAAGTGTCTGTGGCTGTGCTCTCATCTTTCGAGAGAGTTTTCGGCATTTCAAAACGACCGTAACGAACTGGCATGGTGGCAATTAAGAAGTAGGAATTATGAATTAAGAAATGTCTGTGTGAGACACCTCTTCCTTTTTAATTCTAACTTCTTCCTTTCTGAGGGCCGGGTTTCCCCTGGCGAGTGTGGTTTCAGTCAAGCGACGGAAACCCAGGGACCAACGGCGTAATTACAAAACTCGCTGCGAAGCGTGGAATAAAGAGCATTCCGCGACTTTTGCAAGCGGTGATTTAGCCCTCAACCACCTCGTCCGGAAGGGTATTGGATGCCGACCTTCCAGGAAAATGCGAAGCAAGCGCTTGGCCTGCTTCCTGGACTGCCTCCACCAGGGCGAGGCTGAATCTCTCGTTCCGAAAATGCTCCCGCATGGCGTCAACCAGTCGTTGCCAAAACGACTCCCCACATTTCTCATGGATCGCCTTATCGCCGACGACGGCGAACTTGTGCGCACGCGGCGCAACAAAAATGAGGATCGCATTGCCTTCCGAAGTCTTATGCATTCCCAGCTTCCGGAATTTTTTCTGCGCAGCAACAAGAGGATCGACATTTAGTTTGCCGCGCTGAATAAAAACGCGAATCTGGCCGGAAGTTTTTGACTCGGCGTCTCGAATCGCTTGGACGATTCGGTCATGCTCGAGCTTGCCGAGAAATTCTTTGGTTCTCATTGAGTTACCAGCTGGATCCCGCGCCGCCGCCTCCGAAACTTCCGCCCCCGCCAAACGACCCACTGAAGCCGCCACCACTACCCGACGACCAACCGCCGCCGCCTCCGCCGAAACCCATCGGGATGAAAACCGGACCGCTTCGGCGCGAAGAGTAACTGTATCCACCAAGCCGCCGCATCACTCTTGAAAGGATGCTGATGACAAAGAGAAAAATGAGGAAATATAAAAAGCTTGGTGCCGGAGTATTACTGTGGCGCCGTTCCAGAGCTGTTTTTCCGGTGCCTCTGTACTCGCCTCGTATCGCCTTAAGAATCGAATCGATCCCAGTTGCGAGCCCGCCTTCGTAGTCGTTGGTTCGGAAGTGTGGCTTGATTTGATATTCAGTGATGTCGAAGCAAGTCGCGTCGGGCAGCGCCCCTTCCAAACCGTAGCCGACTTGGATGAACATCTTACGGTCTTGAGTGAAGACGAACAGGACGACACCGTTGCGCTGTTCTTTCTGTCCGACGCCCCAAATTTCCGCCACGCGGCGTGTGTAATCGGCGACGTCAGAATCGCTCTGCATCTTCGGATAAATAACGACCCAAACTTGGTTTGAAGTATCGCGTTCAAACTGGGCAAGCTGCTCGTTGAAACGCAGCGCGGCGTCTTTCGAAACGATTCCGGCGTTATCTTGGAAATAACCAGGAGGTTTCGGCGGAATAACTTCGGCGGCGGATAGGGAAATTGCGCTGAGCGCGATCACAGCCAGCGCGAGGTGGATCGAGCGCTCTGCGCTCGATGTTAAAAATGGCGCCGAAGCCGCTTTGCTCTGCCGAAGAAATCCCAAACCCCAGGACCCAAGGCCCAAACAACTCCCAAACCTCAAGCTCCAAAAAGGGAGGCGGCCGCGTTCGATCACTCGGGATTTAGGTCTTGGGATTTGTTTGAAGCTTGGGATTTGGAGCTTACGCCGTTATGGCGTCGCCGATGCGGTCGCTGCGGGCGAAGCCGCCGGTGCGGGCGAGCCAAAATTGAAATTCACCGTCGGCGCTTTTTCCGCGCCTTGCTGCGCAGCAAAGAATGGTCGCGGTGAAAACCCAAACATTCCTGCGATCATGTTGGTGGGGAAACGGCGCACGGCCACGTTGTAATCCTGGACCGTGGTGTTGAATTTGTTGCGTTCGACTGAAATTCGATTCTCCGTTCCCTCCAGTTGTGCCTGCAGTCCGCGGAAATTCTCGGTGGCGGTGAGTTGAGGATAATTTTCGGCTACTACCAGCAAGCGGGAGAGGGCATTGCTCAACTGGCCCTGGGCAGCCTGAAATTCTTCCAGCTGCTTCGCATCGGTTGGCGCCTTGTTCGGATCGAGCTGCACTCGCCCAACGCTTGCTCGCGCGTTAGTCACTTCGGTAAGCGTCGATTTCTCGAAATTGGCCGCGCCGGCAACAGTGTTCACGAGATTAGGGATCAGGTCCGCGCGGCGCTGATACACGGTCTGGACCTGGGCCCATTGGGTGTCGACGGCTTGCTGCAAACCGACCAGTCGGTTGTAAGTCCCCCAGAAAAAGAGGCCGACGATGAAAGCAAAGAAGATGAGAATGACGAGGAGTCCGCCGCAACCGATCGCAAATTTGTTCATAAGATCGACAAGATAGGTGCCTTCAACCGTTCAGGAAACCCGTCCTTAAGTCAAACCCGCTATCGGCCTAGAACGAGCCGCAGAAAAAGTGCGTCCGAGAACTTCGGGCTCATCGCCTGGCGGATAATAAGCGCGTTCATTGAAGGAATAATGAACAGACGCTGATAATTCGAACCGAGCGCGACGACCATGTCTGCCGGCGCGGCCCGGCAAAAACAAATTCCGCCCCAACGCGCGCGCTGCCATTTGAGGTCGAGTTCCTTTTCGAAATCGATTTCCCGCCCGTTCGGCGTCTGCCGGTTTAGCCAAAAGGTCAGTCCGTATGACGGGTTCGCGCCCGAACCTCTGTAGGCCTGGCCGAGCAGGTTTGCCGGAACGATCTGCTTTCCATTGTAATTGCCGCGATTGAGCACAAGCTCGCCGAATCGCGCCCATTCTCTGGCACTCAGCTCAAATCCACTCGCCGGAAGGGGATTTCCGCGGCCGTCTTTTTTGAATTCGAGATTCGTCAGGCCAAGTGGCGAAAGCACATTTTCTTCAATATAGGAAATTGTCGATCTTCCATTCAGTTTTCGTCGCAAGAGTTCATTGAAAATCTGGAGATGACTCGGGCCATAAGCAAAGACGGAACCGGGTGACGCGACCACTGGCAATTGAATGGCAACGGCATCGCGATCTCGGATCGAATCGCTGTGGAGATGCGGCGCCGGCTCTATTCCGTCAGTCTGATTCAGCAACTGACGAATCGTGATTTGCGATCTGCGCGGATCGTTTTTCCATTCCGTAATCGTGTCAGCGACTCGATCGTCGAGCTTGATCAAGCCGTCGCGCGCGGCACAAAGCGCGGCTATTCCCCAGAAACTTTTGGTGCCACTGAAGATCTTGCAACGCATGTCGGCGCCGCCGCCGTTGGCGTAATGCTCGAAAACAGTTTTCCCGTTTTGCATCACCAGCATGGAAAAGCCGCGGTTCTTTTCGGAGTAGGCAGCCGCGCGCGCGCAATTGCCCAGCTGAATGTCAGCCGCGAGGGAAGATGGCGACGTGACGAGAGCGAGTGCGAGGATCAACAACCAGCGCATCGCGGGCGATCGGGGTCAATCGCTCCCACCTGGGTCCGTCGCAGGAGCACCAGCTTCTTCGACCGGCGTAGGTTGCGGCCGTGGAGCGGCCGGTAGATGTCGTGTGCGCAACTCTTCGACATTCGGAAGTTCGTCGAGATTGCGCAGACCGAAATGATCAAGAAAGAATTCGGTTGTTTCGTAAAGTAATGGGCGTCCCGGGATCTCGGAGCGCCCGGAAATTTTCACCAGACCGCGTTCCATTAGCGTTTGCAACACACCGTCGATGGTAACACCACGAACGGCCTCGACGTCGGCGCGCGTGATCGGTTGCCGGTAGGCAATGATGGCGAGTGTTTCCAGGGCCGGAGAGCTTAAACGCGCCGGCTTCGGCGCCGGAAAAAGTCCGCGCACCCAGCGCGCGTATTTCGGATCGCTGGTGAGCTGCCAGCCCTCAGCCTTCTCCACAAGTTGGAAACCATGCTCGTTTTGAATGTATTCGACCTTCAATTGCTCGATCGCACCGGCGACTTCCGCCTGCTTCGCGCTGGCAAACTCGTTAGGCGCAAATTCATCTTCGGCGCCCGCGTTGCGGAGAATATCGACAATCTCCTTGATCGAAAGTGGTTTGCGAGCGCTGAACAGCAGAGCCTCGATGACGCGCGATAAATTCATGCCACAGAGTTGGTGTAAAATGTTTCGCGGAAATAGCCCAGCGTTTTAACGCTGGGTTTTAAAAATTCACGTTTGACGAGTCCGCACGCAAACGGAAGGAGCACTCTTCCGTCCGTAACCTGACTGATTGTCACGTCGATGCCTTTGTCCCAGCCTTCAAAGGCTGGGCTATTTTCGAGAAAGAGATTCGTCATTACATTGAAGAGTTAGTTTGCTCCGATCGCGGTCTGGATCGCGTCAGCGATGCGATTGGCGTGCTTGTCGATCTTGTCGAACTCACGGCCCTCGATCAGGAGCCGGATTTTCGGCTCCGTGCCGGAGTAACGCAAGAGAACGCGGCCCTTGCCGGCGAGCTCGCGTTCAATCTCATCGCGCAGTTTGACCACGTCGCGCAATTCCTCGATCGGTGGTTTCGATTTTACAACGAGATTACGTTGGGCTTGCGGATATTTCTTCAGACATTTTTTTAGTTTGCTCAACGGTTGGCCGGATATGTGCATGATCCGCAAGACTTGCAGCGCGCTGATAATGCCGTCGCCGGTGGTAGTAAAGTCTTGAAAAATAATGTGACCGCTTTGTTCGCCGCCGAGATTGAGACCCTTTTTCATCATTTCCTCGATCACGTAGCGGTCACCAACTTTCGTACGAATTACTTTGCCGCCGCCAGCGGTGATCGCCTCGTCGAGACCAAAATTGCTCATCACGGTTGCAACCAGCGTGTTTTCGCGAAGTTGCTCGGATTTCAATAGATCGAGCGCGGCAATCGCGAGGATCTCATCGCCATCGACCATCTCGCCATTTTCATCGCAGAGGAGGACCCGGTCCGCGTCGCCATCGTGAGTGATGCCGACGTTAGCCCCGGTCTTCTTGACGACGCGCTGAATTTCTTCGGGATAGGTGCTGCCGCAGCGGTCGTTGATGTTCATTCCGTTCGGCTCGTCGTGTGACACGATGACCTCGGCGCCAAGCTCGCGCAGAATACACGGAGTGGATTTGTAGGCTGCTCCATTTGCCACGTCGACTGCCACGCGCAGTTCTTCGAGAGACATTTTTCGCGGGAAACTGGCCTTCGCGAATTCAACGTAACGGCCAAGTGCGTCGTCAATACGCGTGGCGCGTCCAATATTTCCGGCGGTCGGCCGGATATTGTCGATTTTGCCGGTGAAAACGAGGTCCTCGATCTGGGTCTCGACCTGATCATCGAGTTTGTATCCGTCGTGCCGGAAGAACTTAATGCCATTGTCTTCGTAGGGATTGTGCGAGGCGGACAGAACGATGCCGGCGTCCGCTCTCAGTGAACGCGTGATGTAGGCCACGCCCGGCGTCGGCAACGGTCCGATGATCAGAACGTCAACGCCGAGCGAAGTGATTCCCGCCACCAGCGCGTTCTCGAGCATGTAACCGGAACGTCGGGTGTCTTTGCCGAGCACGATCTTCGGCCGCGCGCCTTCTGGCAAGGTTCGTGGATTTAATTGGGTAAAAACGTGCGCGGCCGCGCGTCCTAGCTTCAATACGGTCTCAGCCGTGACCGGTTCGACATTCGCGACCCCGCGAACTCCGTCCGTGCCGAAAATCTTTGTCGCCGCGCTCACGCCTCTACTGAAACGCTCGGAAGCCGATTCGTAAACGGGAAAGTGTTGGCATTCACTGTGCAATGGCGCTAGCTGCCATGCGGTTTCGGCTCGACCGGGGCCGCAGCTTTTTCCTTCTTAGCGTTCAATTCGTTGATCTTTCGGTGAAGTGTGCGGCGGCTGATACCAAGTTTTTTTGCGGCCGCTGTCACGTTCCCGTTGGTCGTCGCCAACGCCTGGAGGATTAATTTGCGTTCGGTTTCGTGAAGATCGAGCGGACTGGCCTTTTCGCCGAAGGCCCTAGTTGGCGAAATTCCGCGCGGAAGCTTGGCGCCGGCTGCCCGACGAAGTGCCGACGGCAGGTCGCGCACGGTGATTCCTGTTCCGGTTGCCATTACCACGCCATGCTCGATTGCCGTGCGAAGCTCGCGCACGTTTCCCGGCCAGTGGTAAGTCAGCAGTGCGTTCATTGCTTCCGGCGTCAACATCGACAACCTCTTTGTCGTTCGCCTTGGAAAATTGTCGGAGAAACGTGCGGACGAGCAGCGGAATATCGTCTTTTCGGTCGCGCAACGGCGGCATAACGATGCGCACGACGTTGAGGCGAAAATATAAGTCATCCCGGAACTTTCCTTCTTTCACCAGCTGCTCGAGGTTTTTGTTTGTGGCCGCGATCAGGCGAACATCCGCGCGCAAAGTTTGATTTCCGCCCACCCGTTCGAATGACACGTTCCTCGCTGATGACGCGGAGCAATTTTACCTGGGTGGCAAGCGGGATCTCCGCGATTTCGTCCAGAAAAATCGTGCCGCCGTTTGCCTGCTCGAAACGTCCAATCCGGCGCTCATGCGCGCCGGTAAACGCGCCTTTTTCGTGACCAAACAGTTCGCTTTCGAGCAACGTGGGCGACAGCGCGGCGCAGTGCACCGTAACGAACTTCGCCTTGTTACGGCGGCTGAAATTATGGATCGCATGGGCCGCGAGTTCTTTTCCAGTTCCGCTTTCGCCTTCGATCAAAACGTTCGCCGATGAAGGCGCCACCTGGCGAATCGTATCCAGCACTTCGTGCAGCGCCGGCGATTCGCCAATGATGCTTTCGAGGCCGTAACGCTCGTTGACTTGTTGCCGGAGAGTTCGATTTTCGTCCGCGAGTTTGCGATCCCGCAATGCGCGCGCGATCAGCATCTCCACCTTATCGAGATTCAAAGGCTTGGTTACGAAATCGTAAGCGCCGCGTTTCATCGCTTCGACGGCGGTATCTACGGAACCGTAGGCCGTCATCATGATGCAGATCGGTGGATCGGGTATTTTCAGTGCCCGTTCAATCAATTGCATGCCGTCCTCAGGCCCAAGACGCAGATCGGTGAGGAGAAGATCGACATGTTCACGTTCGAGGACATTCAACGCGCTGGCGATGTCGCCCGCGACATAAACGTCGTAATCGTTTTCTAGCAGACGCCGCAAACCGTCGCGGGTGTGCTTTTCGTCGTCGACGACCAGGATTGTGGGCTGGATGGAATCCATGGGAGCTTGGGCGCAAGGACTGCGTCATTTATTCTCACTCAATCGCGCGATCTCTCAATAGAAGATAGAGGATAACTATGCACCGGGCGGTGATTTGCCAATCGCGTCTACTGTTCAGCCTTCCGTTCGCCCGCTTCCAACATACGAATGCGTCGCTCGACGTAGGGTAAGCGAATCGTAACGGTGAGGCCCTTGCCTGCATTGCTTTCGATCGACAATTCGCCACCGTGCTCGCGCACAATTCGACGAACGATTAGAAGCCCGAGACCGGTGCCGCTCGTTTTCGTGGTGAAATATGGTTCGAAAACACGGCTGAGATTCTCCGGTGACATTCCGCCGCCGGAATCGGTGAACCGGACAATTACGTGCGAATCGTCCATGTCGGTTCGGATGCGCAGAATTCCGCGCCTCGTCATTGCCTCGAAACTGTTCTTGATCACGTTGTAGAACGCCTGCTTCATCTGGTCGCGGTCGAGTTCGAGCAAAGGCAAATCGGAGCGCAGTTCTTGCTCGACTACGATGTCGCGGTCCTTGATCTCTAGCGCCAAAAAGCGCACAGCTTCCTCAACAATGGAATTGATGCTTTCCGGTTTCAGCTCCGGACGCGTCGGACGAATTGCACGCAGGAACTGGGTGATGATCGAGTCGAGCCGGTTCACTTCAGCGCGCGCCACTTCAACCGATTCCTGAAGTTCGGCACTTTTCGCTCCATCGCGTTTGCGCGCCTCGCGCTCGATCAACTGTAAATGAATGTTGAGCGAGTTAAGTGGATTCCCGATTTCGTGCGCCACGCCCGCGGCAAGCAAAGTCAGCGCGTTGAATCGTTCGGATTCGATCGTTTGTTGTTCGGTGCGCCGGCTCTCGGTGATGTCGCGCAAGATGATCGCGTGCCCAACCTGATGACCAGAAATGGCGTCGGTCTTGTTGACAGTTTCTTTGTCCGATCCCGGCTCACGTTCGATAATCAGTGGGACGATGTAGAAATTGATGAAGCGGTTGGCCGGATAGAAAATTTCCATGTCCCGGCTGACCGCGACTTCACTTTGAGAAAGAGACTTCCAATCGAGGCCGCGAACACGCTCGTCCAATCGTTTGCCGATGGAATCGTTCGGCTCCAAACCAAACAACTGGCAGGCGGCGTCGTTCAAGTAAGTGATTCGGCCGCTCGAATCGGTGACGATGATTCCTTCCTGGATCGAGTTGAAAACCGTTTCGAGAAAGCCTTTTTCCTGGGCCAGACGCAGGAAATAGTTCTGGACCTCTTCCGGCCCGATTTTGCCAAGGCGGCCGATCAGTTTTTCAACGAAGCCCGCTTTCACGACGTTCTGGACTGTAGCGGCGGTCTATGACCGTCGCATTAATTTGTCCATCGCGAGAAATGCGCAACTAGCGTCTCGTCGGTTCGTAATCCTCAGCCGGCGCCGGCTGGCCGGTTTCTTTTTCGGCGCGCTCCTTGAGTGCGGCCTTGCGAGACAGCTTCACGCGACCCTTGTCGTCGATGCCAATGCATTTCACCCAGATCATGTCGCCCGATTTCACGACGTCCTCTGTTCGTTTCACCCGAAAATCAGCAAGCTCGGAGATGTGAACGAGACCTTCTTTGCCCGGAAGAACTTCGACGAACGCGCCGAATTCCTTGGTTGAAACGACGCGGCCCTGATAAGTCTGGCCAATCTCAATCTCCTTGGCCATGCCGCCGATGATTTCTTTCGCGCGCGCCATCGATTCACCGCTCGTCGCATAAATGTGCACTGAGCCGTCGTCTTCGATGTTAATCTCTGCGCCGGTCTCAGCGACGATGCCTTTAATCGTTTTGCCGCCCGGTCCGATAAGCGCGCCGATCTTCTCCGGATTAATCTTAATTGTTTCAATCCGTGGCGCGTACTTCGACAATTCGCCGCGCGGCTTATCAAGTGTGCCGCGCATGATTCCTAAGATTTTCGTGCGCGCTTCTTTGGCGCGTTGAATCGCTTCGGTCATTATTTTGTGACTGATGCCGGGCAATTTCAGATCGAGCTGGTAGCCGGTGACGCCGTTTTCGGTTCCGCAAAGTTTGAAATCCATATCGCCGAAATGGTCTTCGGAGCCGATGATGTCGGTGAGCAGCTCGTATCGCTTAAGTTGTCGATCGTCGCTGTGCTCGGTAACGAGCCCGACAGAAATCCCCGCGACCATTCCTTTCACTGGAACGCCCGCGTCCATTAGTGCGAGCATCCCACCGCACACACTCGCCATCGAAGTCGAGCCATTCGACTCCATGATCTCGCTCGAGATTCGAATCGCGTAACGAAAATCGTTTTCATTCGGCACGACCGACTCGATCGAGCGTTCGGCCAGTGCGCCGTGGCCGATTTCACGGCGGCTCGCGCCACCAGTGCGACCCGTTTCGCCAACGCTGAACGGTGGAAAGTTATAATGGAGAATGAAGCGCTTCGAAGTTTCACCGCCGCCGTAGGCGTCGATATTTTGCGATTCTTCGATCGGCGCGAGCGTGGCCAGGGCTAACGCCTGGGTTTCACCACGCTGAAAAATTGCGGAACCGTGTGCACGCGGAATTACACCGACCTCGCAATTAATTGCCCGCAAATCCTGGTATCCGCGACCGTCCACGCGCTTCTTTTTGTCCAGAATGCTGATGCGGAACGCTTTTTTCTGCACGTAATCGAACGCTTGTGAAATGGAGAACGCGCCCGTCTCCGGATGTTTTTCCAGGATCGCAGTCCTTACTTCTTCTTTCAGCGTTTCGACCGCTTTTGCGCGGGCAACTTTGCCCGGCGTGTAAAGCGCGGCTTCGATGCGATCGCCGGCAATTTGATATGCGATCTCGAGCAGCTCTGGTTTTACTTCGAGCAAAGGCATTTGCCGTTTTGGTTTTCCAATTTGCGACGCAAGCTCTTTTTGAATGCGAATCATCTCGCATGTTTGGGTGTGGGCGAATTCGAGTGCTTTCACGAAGTCGGCTTCGGGCAATTCGTCGGCCCATCCTTCAATCATGATCACATCGCTTTCGGTACCCACGTACACGAGATCGAGATCGCTTTGGACACGTTCAGTGTGGGTAGGATTCGCGACGAATTGGCCGTTCACGCGACCGACACGGACCGCCCCGATGGGTCCGGTAAAGGGAATGTCGGAAACGGAGAGTGCGGCTGACGCGCCATTGATTGCGAGAATGTCGGGATCGTTTTCACCGTCGGCGCTAAGCAGAATCGAGATGATCTGGGTGTCGTAAAAATACCCTTTCGGAAACAACGGTCTTAGCGGACGATCGATCATCCGCGAAGTCAGCGTTTCTTTTTCAGTCGGCCGGCCCTCGCGCTTGAAATAACCGCCCGGAAATTTTCCGGCAGCGGCTGCTTTTTCACGGTAATCGACGGTGAGCGGAAAGAAATCCTGACCTTCCTTGATAGCGGCGGCGGAGACCGCGCTCACCAATACCATTGTGTCGCCGGATGAAACGATGACCGCGCCGTCGGCGAGCTTGGCGATTTTGCCGGTCTCGATGGAGATTTGATTGGCCCCAATTTGGGCTGTGACCTTCTGTTGCATAGTATTTTCCTGATTGTGCGAGTTCCAGGTCGGTCACCCTGACTGTAGGTTTTAAACCCGTTGTCCCCGAATGCTTTCGGGGACGCGAAACTAAAACCTAAAATCCAAGGTGGCCTAACGACCTGGTTGTCGCGTTCTTCTAACTTTCGAATCGGCGTCGCACTGAAAACTGGACGCTAGGATCGATCCCGCCGTGGCGGGGCAGAATCATTTTCGCAGATTCAGTGTATCGATCAGCTTTTTATAACGTTCGGCTTGGGACCGGCTCAGATAATCGAGCAAGCTCCGGCGCTGGGCAACCATCTTGAGGAGGCCGCGGCGCGAGGAGTGGTCTTTGGCGTGGCTTTTCAAGTGGTCCGTGAGTTGCCCGATCCGGCGCGTCAACAGAGCGATTTGTACATCGGCGCTGCCCGTGTCCTTCCCGTGCAACTGGAACTGCTTGATATCCAGCGTTTCGGTGTTCTCAGCCATTTCGAAAGCGCCTATTCTAGACTAAGTCTGAGGAAGCGCAACCGGGACTTGAGATGGCTCCGCCCCGACCCGACCCCCCCGGGAGTCGTATGAAAAAGTCGGATGATTTGGAAGCGCGGCGCTTCTTAAGGCGCCATTGC
Source organism: uncultured Verrucomicrobiae bacterium (assembly GCA_963801815.1). Taxonomy (GTDB): domain Bacteria; phylum Verrucomicrobiota; class Verrucomicrobiia; order Chthoniobacterales; family UBA10450; genus AV40. The sequence goes on along the minus strand of CAWDGJ010000008.1, from coordinate 95,123 downwards.
GCCGCCGAATCTGCCCCAGAGCCAGAGCAAAAGGATCGCGCAAATCACCGACATGATGAACCCCGCGGGATGAAAAGCCGAGCCGGGTGCGGGTTTGGAAAAGATCCGTGCAATCAAACCGCCGACGATGGATCCCGCAATGCCGAGCACGGTGGTCAAGATGAATCCAAGGTGCTGCACACCGGGCATAACCGCACGCGCGCACAAGCCGACGACGAAACCGATAATGATCGACCAAATGATGTGTAACATGGAATTGATGCTAAACAGGTTACCGGGTCGGAAGCGATTCTTTTTTCTGGTAGGGCCAGGACCTACCTGCGCTGGCGATTGGCTTCGTCGATCGCCAGATATTCCTCTCGCGGAGGACTAAAAGTATCGACCACCCGGGTTTCTTCTACCGTCTCCACTCCGTGGGGCACGTTGCTCGCGAGATAGAATGAATCGCCCGCCTTCATGTCGTGGGGCGTTCCATCGACAATCAACTTCATCCGGCCCGACAAAATGTGGACGATCTGCTCCTGGGGATGCTGGTGCGCCGGCATTTTGCTTCCTGCTTCGAGCGTCGCCAGCATTTGATACATCGTTTTTCCGCTACTCAGCGTCTGTCGCTTGATGCCCGGACACATCTTAATCCAGGGATTTTTGTTTTTCATAAGTCAGGCCTCGGGTTTGAGATTAATCCGAAAATGATGCGATGAAATGCTCATTCGCCTTGAGAAGTAAAAGCGGTGAGCGTCGAACCGCTGGACGCCTGAATCCAGTTCGAGCGTTTCGCAACGGTTTGCCCGCGCCCGCTCAATCAGCCAATCAAGCAATTCAGCGCCAAATCCGCGCGAACGGTCGCTCTCACGTGTAACGAGGTCATCCACGTAGAGATTTTTGCCGGAAAAAAGCGATTCAAGAAATCGATACCCGGCCACGGCGCGGACTTCACCCTCCGATTCCAGAAATGCCAGCTGGTACCCTTGTTTCTGCTGACGGACAACGCGCTCGACGAATTTTTCTTCGTTGGTGATATGGGTCCGCAATTCGTGCATCACCGGATAACAGCGGCGAATTTCCTCCGGCCTAGTTGCAATCGCGATTTGTGAATTGTTCATGTCGACTCGTCACGCCGTAGCGAGTTGGCGAAGGCGGATCCTGTTTCACGCTTTCCGTCATACCAAATGTCAAGATGGTCTCGCGAGCGCGCGACGCGCGGACCATAAAATATTATGCGTAGGAAATGGGGAAGAATTTCACGCGCTGAGTACATTCGAAGCTTTCGTCCCGATGTTGCGATCGGCTCGGCCAAAATGCGAAACTGGCCAAGCTTTCTTAGCGCCAGGCTGAAATAAACCTCTTCTCCGATGAAAAAGCTTTCATCGAAGCCACCGACCGCGTCGAAGTTTTCTTTGGTGGTAAACAAAAACGCGCCGGCTCCGAGGTTGAGTCCGAAGTAAACACTGCAGAAGACTTTGAGACAGATTCGCGACCACATCGGAATCGCTCCGTCGATTATCACGCGCGAGCTGCCGCCGGCGAAACCGTCTCGAAGCGTGGCAATCGCGCCGGGGACATGCTGGGAATTGATTCGCGTGTCGGCGTCGACAAAAAACAAAATGTCACCGCTGGCCGCACGGCCCCCTGCGTTACGCGCAGCGGCGATCTGCCGGCGACGAATTGAAATTAATTTCGCGCCAGCCTCTCGCGCAACGGCCGCAGTCCGGTCAGTCGAACCATCATCGACCACGATAATTTCATGTGGTTGCTCTCGCGCGGCGACGCGAATGGCCTCCAAGGTGGCTGGCAATTCAAACTCCTCATTGTACGCCGGAATGATAAAGGACAACACAGCTGGACAGTAGCGGCATTAACGATGCCTGCATCTGTGGCCCTCCGAAGGCCCGTTTCGCGTCTTCCACCGGCAATGTGAGGTGGATCAGCCGTAAGTCTCCATTACCCTTCAAATTTAATACCGGCGTTCTGCACTTCGCGATAAGGCAAAAGCCAGATCAACGATTCGTCGTGAAGATCAACAACCTGAATGCGGTTGCCCCACGGATCGTGAAAATCGCAACGGAACGGCGGTTCGAGTTTGAGTTTATATTTCTTGGTTAACTTTTGCCGGATTTCGTCGAGCTGCCCTTCGTCGCGCACCATGATTCCGAAATGGCGAACATTGGCCGGTTGGACCCGATCGACTTTAAAGATGGCGAGGAATTGGTGTTCGCCGAGTTTGAAGAAAGCGTCTCCTTCACCGCCTTCCATCTGCTCCAGATTGAAGACGTCTTTGTAAAATGCGACCGCCTTCTCGATGTCGTCGACTTCTATTGCGACATGATTACAACCGTAGACGTGAACACTCATTTCGGAATTTACATCGGCCGGGTCTCCGGCCAAAAAGTTAGATCGACATGGATGAGTTCAGCTACCTCTCGGTTCTGCTCTCGGTCATACTCGGCCTTGCGGTAACTCAAATCCTCAAAGGTTTTCGCGGACTCGTGCTGTCTCGGACGCAGGTCCGGATGTATTGGCCGGTCGTCGCGTGGGCGCTTCTCTGGTTGCTGGCTTGCGTTCAGAGCTGGTGGGCAATGTTTGGAATGCGGGCCATCCACAACTGGACATTCGAACAGTTTGCCATCGTTCTGCTCCAAACCGTGCTGACCTACATGGTCGCAGGCTTGATTTTTCCGGATCTATTCGGAACGGAACCTATCGATCTAAGAGAGAATTTTTTCGCGCACCGCAGGTGGCTCTTTCTGCTTGCCTTGGGGGTGATCGTTACAAGCGTGGCCAAAGATGTTGTCCTTGTTGGCACTTTGCCCAATGCGACGAATCTGACTTTCCATTCACTGTTCGGAGCCACACTATTGATTGGCGCCATCACACCTAACGAGCGCTATCACCAAGCGATGCCGGTCTTCGCAATTGCGCTCTTCATCTTTTACATTTTGGTTCTTTTTGCGCGAATCCACTGAGTACCATTCGCCCGGCTTAGTCCCGCAACCGTCTCAAGCCTTTGATCATTTCCTCGCTTCGCTTGGCCAATTCCCTGTAGTGGGCGTATGCCAACTCTTCGACCCGCCTTTCGCCTTTAGTCGTTAGCTCGAGATGATGCTCCCGGCGATCGTGCTCCCCTGCCTGACGCCGGATCAATTTCTTCGCAACAAGACGATCAACAGTCCTTGCTAAAGCGGAGAAACTTTCGTCCGAGATAGCGTAACTCGGCAAGGGCGTGGTAGTCCTCAGACCTAAAGGAATCATCGATGCTGCCTGACAGGCCTAATCGGACACAATGTCACTGATCGATATATTGGCATAAGCGATGCTCGTTTTTTCCACATTATGAAATTCACTGCGAGGTCGCACCGGGGGTTCACTTTAGTCGAAATTATGATCGTTGTCGCGATCATTGCCTTGTTGGCTGCGATTGCTGTTCCTGGTTTCTTGCGGGCCCGCAAGCGCTCCCAGGCTTCCAAAATTTTGAATGACCTGCGGATGATCGATTCCGCCGTCGACCAGTATGCGGTTGAGACTAATCGCAAGACCGGCGATTTGGTGGGCGTCGCCGATTGGACAAACTATCTCAAGAAAGGCTCTCTTCTTTATAATACGGGCAACAGCCTGTTCGGCTCGGCCTATGGTACCCAAACCGTTGACACGATCCCCCAAGTGCCGCCAGCGGATTACACCGTGCTTTCCGACGTAGCCAGCACCGGTTTCTGGTCGCCTTACGGACCGTAGTTAGCGCTAACTGGGGAATTGCACTTGCCGGGTTCCTGATTCCTGCCGACGCGCACGCGCGAATTCTCGTGCGATCGGCCGGGTTTTTGCTCTCTCAAGTAAATCATGGACCGGCAAGAAGCCTTCGACCGAATGGAAGATGTCCTGTCACTAGCTGCGCAGTGGGCGATGGAACAACAACAGCGCGTTCTCTGCGAAGGAGTGCCTCTTTCGGAAAACGAAATGGCCGATGCAAGGGCGATTGGAGTTCGCAATCCAGAACGTGTCCGATTACTTCGGGTTGATTCGATCCCGGTGCCCGCCCATCCAATGCTGAAAGCCGCGGCAGCTTCGATCAACTTCATCACGGCCGCGCCGCGCGGTCTAGCCGTGGAGAACGGTATCTTCGTTCGTTCTGATCACTGGCGCGACCGGACGCTGATTGCGCATGAGCTCACCCACACCGTGCAATATCAAAGGCTGGGCGGCATCGTTCCTTTTCTTCAAACTTACATTACCCAATGCGCCACGGTCGGTTATCGGCAGGCGCCGTTGGAATTGGAAGCAAGTGCGACCGCGGCAAAAGTTTGCGCCGCTTAGCCGGCTTGTCACGCGCTTCTAGCCCAGCCAGCCTAGGCGGACCCCTTCGCGCGATGGCCCGTCATTTCGGCGCGGACGCTGCGCGGGTCTAGCCTTGTGAGATTTTTTTCCATTGCTCGGTTCAGCAATCGAATGTGCGGAATCTCGCAAAGGTATTCCGCGATGAACCAAACCGGTTTGTCCGTCGTCATCCAATTGAAGCGATCAAAGCGCGCGAGGTTCACTGGTCGCGAATAGGTCCGCAGAGTGCGCTCAAATCGCAAATTGAAATAGATATTGAAGTAACTCATCGCCAACTCGCGCAAGGTGCGATAGACCGGCTCGCGATAGCGACAGCCCGTGAAGTTTGATTTTGCAACCGCGCCCCAATGTCCGCGGACCTTGAAAATTGCGACTACATGATCGGTGTCCTGCTCCGCTTCCAAATCGAAAATTAGCGGCGGAAATCCAAGAACTCGGAGCGCGGCGGCCGCAAAAACTCCGCCTTCCAGGCAGGACGCTGCACGTTCATGTAAGACTTTTTTCGGCGAACGCGCTGTGTAACCAAGATTATAAGGAAGCTCGTCCAGGAAACGTTGAATTCCGTCCGGCGTTTTTAGGGCACGGAGCTTGCGCAATTCGGCTGGCGTAAATCCAAAGTTCCGCCTTGTGGATGTCGATCTTGTGATGGTCGACGTTGCTCGATCCGTGCAGATTTACAATCCGACCGGATGCCGTGCTTCAAATCCGCCCGCCGGCACGCGCTCGGCTATCTGCCAACCCGGCGCCCATTTGTCGTGCGCGGTTATGTATGGCGTGGTGTCGAGGCGCAACCCGGCAATGATTGCGTAAGTGTGCCCGTTGCGCGCGTAAATCGTAATCCATCTGCCGCGGCCGCTTTCGCCGTACTTACGGAACTCGGTTGAGCTGATCGGTGATTTCAGTAAACCGGCGCCGCCGAGTGCGTATGACACCGTCCCCGAACAGTCGTAACCGCGATCGACGAATGATTTGTGACCGCCACCAAAGATGTAGGGCTTTCGAAAAAGTTGATTTGCGGCCCAGATGGCCTTCTTGACCGCGAGTGGCGCTGAATCCGGCGCCGCCGCCTGACCAGAACGGAGACGTGCGCGATTTCCCGGAACCGTCGGGCCGGAGTTTGGAAACATGTTCGCGTTAGCGGATGACGTCACCGCGGCTAGCACAGCCGCGCCAAATACGATTTTTGGACTCAAAGGAAGCACGGAAGCGTTTCGGAGCGTGTCCTATGCCATAAGAATGGCGTTTGCAAAAGGAAAAATGCTTGGCGCCTGATTGTTACAAAAATTGGTTAAATTCATTTCACGATCCCTTTTTCGGAACGGCTTATGCTGCAAAAAGGCAGACTCCGCCGGCAGCCAACCCAGCCGGCAATCATCAATATGCCTCAGCTTGACTTCCACAACGCTCTTTCAAAACCCGAAGAAAAACTGGTTTCGCCGTCTGTCGTCGCCCCGGAAACTGGGCAGGCGCCATCGACGCAAAATCTTATCGCTCTTTTAGTTAACGCGTTTGGCTTTAGTCATTCGACCTGGACGAACATTGTGTTTGTCGTAATTGCTTCTCTTGGTGGTTTGTTCAGTGCCTTTTATTTTTTTAATGGCACGGAGGTGGTGCGAACGGCTGCCGCCTGGCCACGCGAAGTTCTTTATCCCAGGCCGGATTCGACCGGGCGGCTCGACGGCAGTCAAGCGAATGCGGTGGATCGATTTGGCAGCACGTCATCCGACTCCAGGAACACACGTAACGTCTCGCCGTTTGATCGAAGGTTCTTTCCTCGGGACTTATCGCAGCCGGCGACGCCGTCTGGTGGAATTAATCCGGGTGGACTCGCCGCTTCCGACCCGACGTCGACCCCTTTCTCGAACAGTGGTTCTGCCGTCGGCAACGGGCTAAATTCTCTTCCCCGCGGTGCGGATGCGATCTCCCAATCTTTCTATCAGAGAGCTGTCTCGATGAATTCCAAGACGGTACAAAATGTGACGAGTCACACCGTGAAGTCGCGTCATCGACAGGGTTCCGCCGTTCAGCAAAGCACCGTCTGCAGAGCAGGAAATGTCTTGAAAACTGCTTCTTCGATTGCCAGGCCGGCGAACGCCACCAGGCTGGCAATGCAAACCTATGAGCACAATGCCGGTCAGGTGCGCGCGAACCTGGGTACGGTTCACTCGCAAAGTCAGATGATGATGGCAGGCGGCCGGGGCGGACTGAGCGGTGCTATTGGCGGCGGTACAGGCAGTCGCGGTTTTGGCGGAGCGACCGGCATGATGGGTCACCAGGCCGGCGGTCGTCACTAGCCTCCGACGTTGTTTTCGCTTAAGTTTCGTGCATGTGGCGCCTGGCTGCGCTTCTCCTGACGATCAGCTCGATCGCCCTCGCTGATAACAAATCCTCCGACTTGGAACCGGACTCATTCGACATCGAACCGCCGTTATTGATTCCAAATCGGGACAATGAACCGTTGCCGGAGTCGAGAGCTTCGAATGATTCGCCCCGCGACGTCGATCTTGCCAAACTCGAACAACAGTTCGAGCGGGCAAAAAGAAATCTCGCCGGGCTGGACAAGCTTCTAAAAATCGGTGCGCTTTCAAAATTGGAAGTCGAGCAACGCAAGCTGCGGGTGGTCCATCTTGAATTTCAGTTGGCGAATGCCCGCTTGGTCGTGGCGAAGGAACAGATGTTGCAGAAGGACAAGCAGCTAGGCGCGGGCGAAATCGCGAAGACGGAGGTCACCCCGGCGGAAAATAATCTCGCGCTCGCGATCGAAGCGGCGCACTCCGCCAGTACGAAGCGCGAACAGGCCGACCTCGATGCGGCTGAAGCCAACGTGCATCGCCAGGAAAAGCTTCTCGCACTGGGCAGCGCCCGCAGATCCGACGTTGCCCGCGCCCAACAAAAGCTCGCGGAGCTGACAGGGCAGAAGAACTAATAACCGGCGGCTTGTCCGTCTTTTCGCGATTCGCTGGCGCCGACATAAACGCGTTGCCCGTCATGCATCTCCACTTTGATCGCCTGGTAACCACCATAACCGCCTACGTCAAAACGGACATTGTGGCCGCGCTTCCATAACTCGCGCTGGGTTTCCATCGGAATTCCGGATTCCAAATTCACGTAACCTCCGGTTTCCATTTTCTCGCCAGTCGGTTCGTTGTCTCCTTCGTGCTGCCAGCGCGAGGCATCGCCGGCTTCCTGCACATTGAGTCCGAAATCGATCTGGTTCGTGAGCACCTGGACGTGTCCCTGGGGCTGCATTCCGCCACCCATTACGCCGAACGCTTCCCATGGTTTCCCATCTTTCATCACAAATCCTGGAATAATTGTGTGAAATGGCCGTTTCCCCGGCGCGTAAACATTTGCGTGTCCCGGCTCCATCGAAAAAAGCTCGCCCCGGTCATGAAAGGTAAAACCGAGGCCGGGTACGACAATGCCGCTGCCCATTCCGCGATAGTTGCTTTGAATCAACGACACCATGTTGCCTTCGTCGTCCGCTGCGCACATGTAAATCGTGTCGCCGTTATCGATCTTGCCCGCGGCCACGGATTTCGCTGCGTGCATCGGATCGATTAATTTGCGCCGCTCGGCCGCGTATTCTTTCGACAGCAACTTGGTTAAGGGAATCTTTGCGAACGCCGGGTCGGCGTAATATTTGGCGCGATCGGCCCAGGCGATTTTCTTGGCCTCGATCATGGTGTGTAATGTGTCGGGCGAGTTGCGGCCCATTGCCTTCAAATCGAAACCCTCGAGAATGTTCAGGATTTGCAACGTCGCGATGCCCTGACCGTTCGGTGGCAGCTCAAAGATATCGTAGCCGCGATAATTCACTGAAACTGGCTCGACCCAGGTGCTCGAATGTTTTTCGAAATCGACCTTGCGCAGAAAGCCACCATTCTCCTGCATGAACTTGTCGATTTTGTCCGCGATATCGCCTTTGTAGAAAGCGTCGCGGCCCTTCTCGCCAATCAATCGGAGCGTGTTCGCCAGCGCCGGGTTCTTGAAAATGTCGGCTTTTGCCGGAGTGCGGCCCTTCCCGTCGAGTGTGTAGGTTTCGAGAAACGCTCCAGGGAGTCCTTTGTAAAGCCGCGGGCCAAACGCCCAGTAATAGGCGATCAAGTCCGTGACCGGAAAACCTTCTTCGGCGTAATGAACCGCCGGCGCGAGATCATCGCTCAGTTTCAGTTTGCCGAATTTTTTGTGCAGCTCGGCCCAGGCGTCCACCGTTCCGGGAACGCTGATCGGCAACATTCCCGTCGGCGGGATCGTCTTGCGATTGAGTTTGTCGAGCTCGGCTTTCATTTGATCGTAGCTCAAGCCGAGCGGCGAACGTCCGCTGCCGTTGATTCCGTAAAGTTTGTTGTCCTTCGCGCTGTAAACGATCGCAAACAGATCGCCGCCGACTCCATTCGAAACCGGTTCCATTAGGCCGAGCGTCGCGTTTGCCGCGATCGCGGCGTCGACTGCGCTCCCGCCCTTTTTCAAAATATCGAGTCCGACTTGTGTTGCCGCCGGTACGCTGGTGCAGACCATTCCGTGTCGGGCCAAAATCTCGGAGCGGGTTGCAAAGCTCTTACCGGTAATCCGGTCGATTTGGCCCGAGGCAAGATCGACGATGACGAGAAACAGGATGGCAGGACGAATTGCTCTCATACGATAGAGATTAACATGCAGGGCCAATTCTGATTCAAGGAATCCTGAACATTCTGCGTCCAACCAGGGATTACATGTTTTTCCGCCTTCTCATTTTAATCGCAGTCATTGTCTTGCCGATTGAGACGGCGAGACCAGCCGAGCAAAGTCTTGGCCAGGCGCTGAAGAAGGCCTTTTCTACGCCGACACCAACCCCGAAACCCCGAAAGAAAACAGCCACGACCGCGACCAAAAAAAAATCGCCGACCATAGGTCCAACTCCCTCGAAGAAATCATCGCCGGCTCGCGAAGAAAGTTCACCGACTCCGTCGGCGTCGCCTTCGCCGAAGAAGAAGAAGTCAAAACCCGCCGAAGAAGAATCGCCATCCGCTACAACCAGGAAAAAGAAAAGTTCCCCAACTCCAACGCCGTCGCCGACGGCGTCACCGCATCGAAAAAAGAAAGGTTCGCCAGCGCCGGAACCGTCGGCCTCTCCGATTGAAACTGCATCTCCCAGCCCGAGCGAGACGCCGCAACCATCCTCAACCCCGAGTCCCGCCAAGAAGCAACACGCTGCCAACGCAACGTTATTGCCGAATCAGATCAAAGGTTTCGAAAATTACCCGCTCAAAGTCCAGAAGCTCCTGACCTCGGCGCTCGAGCTGACCACGCGCAATCTCGATTACAAATACGGTTCGGCCGATCCAGCCAGCGGCGGGATGGACTGTTCGGGATTCGTTTACTACGTGCTTAAACAAAATGAGGTTGCCGACGTCCCGCGCGATTCAGCCGAACAATACGTCTGGCTGCGCCGCGCCCGGCTGTTTGAATCTGTGATGAGCGAAAAGGACGATTCGTTTGAATTGGAAGATTTGAAGCCGGGTGACCTGCTATTTTGGACCGGAACGTATTCGGTCCAGCGCGATCCACCGATCACGCACGCGATGATTTATCTTGGCCGCGAAAAGAAGACCGGAAACCGCGTCATGGTGGGCGCGAGTGACGGCCGTGTTTATCAAGGTGAATCCCGCTTCGGCGTAAGCGTGTTCGATTTCAAAGTTCAGCACCACGATGGTAACGGCGACGGCAAATTGCGGCCGACATTTATCGGTTACGGTCACATTCCCGGGTTGCAGGATTGACTAGGTGTGAGCCCCCGTCTTTAGGATCGACAACCGGACGCGATCGTCATTAGAAGGGCGCATGAATCACAACCACAAACGAGGTTTCATTGCATTCATCGTTGCGTTCGTTTTCATGTTTTTGTTCGGCTTCTTGTGGCATGGCATGTTGATGAAGCCGATGTATCAGGCCACGGCATCCATGTGGCGTGCGGAAGCTGACTTCAACAGCCATTTTCCGATTCTGATTCTCGGCCACGCCGTTGTCGCCTTCGCGTTCACTGGCCTTTACGTCAGCAAAGTCGGAGTTAACAGCGCCGGGATGGGATTCGGTTACGGCATCGTGATTGGAATCCTGGCCTGTGGCGTCAACATCATTCGGTTCGCAGTCGAACCGCTGACCACCAACATATTGTTGATGTGGTTCGTCGCTGACCTGGTTTGCTTCGCCATCATGGGCGCACTGGTCGGCGCAATTTACAAACCGCGAGCCGCCGCGCAGTAGCCGCGGCGGAAATTCCAAATCGCCAAATCCCAGGTTCCAGGGAAATCCCAAGCTTTAAACCTACGTGCGGCTTATGCGCACGGTTTGGAATTTTTGGTTATTTGAAATTGTTTGGGATTTGGTGCTTGGGATTTGGTGCTTAATTGATAAATGGAATCGGCGGACAAAACTCCCGCTCAGCTCGGTTATCGCATGCCGGCCGAGTGGGAGCCGCATTCCGCGACCTGGCTTTCCTGGCCGCGCCGCGAAGGAATCAGTTTTCCCGATTCGTTCGATCGTGTTCTTCCCGCGTTGCGCGAAATGGTCGGCGCGTTGACCGAGAGCGAGGCGGTTTGCATCAACGTGATCAATGGTGCGCATGAAGCCGAAGCGCGGGCAGTCCTCGACCCGTTGCCGAATCAGGAATGCATTACTTATTATGAGCTCCCGACGAACGAGCCGTGGTGCCGCGATCATGGCCCGATCTTCCTGACCCGCGACGCCGATCCAAGACTGGCGATCGTTGACTGGGACTACAACGCCTGGGGAAACAAATATCCGCCGTTCGATCTCGACGAAGTTGTGCCGACCCGGGTAGCTGAGCTCCTGAAGGTCCCGGTTTTCTATCCGAAAATGATTTTGGAAGGCGGGTCGATCGAGGTGAACGGGGCCGGCACGCTTCTCACCAGCGAGTCGTGTCTTCTAAATACGAACCGCAACCCGAATCTATCGCGCCGCCAAATTGAGGAGCGCTTACGCGACTTTCTTGGCGTTAGCGAAATCCTTTGGCTCGGCGATGGAATCGAAGGGGACGATACCGATGGCCACATCGACGATCTCGCGCGCTTCGTTGCCGAAACGAAGGTCGTGACCGTGGTCGAAGAAAATCGTGATGACGCGAACTACAAACCGCTTCAGGAAAATCTCGCTCGCCTCCGCGAAATGAAGATTGGCCCCGCTAAGCGGGACAAGATCGACATCGTCACATTGCCGATGCCGAAGAGGATCGTTCGCGAAGGAATGCGGCTTCCCGCGAGTTACGCCAACTTTTACATCGCGAACGAAGTTGTGCTCATTCCAACATTTGCCGATCCCGCCGACAAAATGGCATTGTCGATCTTGCAAGATTGTTTTCCAAACCGCCGCGTGGTTGGGATCGATTGTCGCGAATTAATCTGGGGCCTCGGCACATTCCACTGTCTAACCCAGCAGCAACCAGAGATCAGGTAGCGGCGATTGACTTCAATCGCCATTCGATAAGCCACTACAGCCTAATCCGCTACGGGCGCCGGTTTGTAGCCACTCTGCAGAACCGCGTCGTGCAAATCGGGCACGTGAACTTTGCGGGCGTCGAATTTCACGATCACGCGTTCGTCGGGAAGATCCACAACTACGTCGAGGACCCCTGGAATTTTCATCAACACTGGGCGCAGTTTGCGGACACAGGCGTCGCAATCTTCGCCTTCGGTGGCGATCTCGATCGTTTCGATGACGGCGTGATCAGCGCGTTCGGGATTAAACGGGTCGCTCGGTTCGGGCTCGTTTGGGCGTGCCGGATCCATCAATCAATTTACGCTGCTCATCGCTATGCTGGTCGTTAGTAGAATTGCTGAACCTTGCCCTCACCTTACTCCTCTCCCTCAGGGAGAGGAAGCCGCGGCAGCGTCGGGTGAGGGTCCGCTCGCAACTTCACGTGCGATCGGCTCGAGCACGCGCCAGACATTGTCGGTAAGAATCTTCTGACCGGCCGCATTTGGATGCACATGGTCCGGCTGATTCAACAACGGATCGCCACCGACACCTTCAAGCAAATATGGAATTAGCAGTGCTTTATTTTTCGCAGCGAGTTCGGCATAAATTCCCGCGAACGCAGAAACGTAATCGTCCGCGGTGTAATTCGGAAGTTGCATGCCGGCAATGATTACGCGCGCGTTTGGATTTCGTTCTTTTACCCGATCGACGATCATTTGCAGGTTGTCTCGAATTTGCGCGATCGGCACGCCACGAAACGCGTCATTGATTCCGAGCTCGAGAATGAAGATGTCGATCTTCCGCTTTAAGTGCGGGGGAAGACGCTGCAATCCGCCCCCAGTTGTCCCACCGGTTTGACTGGCGTTCGTGATCTCGAAATTCGTTAGACCGTGCTCGCGCATTTTTTCTGTCACCAATGCGGGCCACGCCTGGCTCGATTTCAGACCGAAGCCGGCTGATAGGCTATCGCCGAGCACGAGGATTCGCTTCATCGGTGAGGAATCGCGGGCGATGGCGGGTGCAGTTTGCACGCAGAAGATCGAGAAAATAACAACGATACTTCTCAATTGCTTCATCGAGTCGCCCATTCTATTTTTCCGCCCTCCTGATTGCTGACGAATCTCAGCAATCGATAAGTCGCAATTCGGAAATCTATCTATGGCTAATTACGCAATCAATGGCTTCGGGCGCATCGGACGCAATGTCCTTCGCGCAATGACGCAAAAACAAGTCGAGCACGTCCAGGCAATCAACGATATCACTGACACCAAGACGCTTGCCCATTTGCTAAAATGGGACTCGGTCCACGGAAAATTCAACGGCGAGATCGGTCACGACGCGGAGAGCATCATCGTTCGCGGCCACAAGATTAAGATCTTTAAGGAACGTGACCCCGGAAACTTGCCGTGGAAAAAATTGGATGTCGACGTGGTGCTCGAATCGACCGGATTCTTCACTGCTCGCGATAAAGCCGAGCTACACCTTAGCAAAGGTGGCGCGAAGCGCGTTCTCATTTCAGCTCCTGCGAAGAATCCTGATGCAACGATTTGCATCGGGATCAACGACGACGTTTATGATCCGCAGAAGCACACGATCGTTTCGAACGCGAGCTGCACGACCAATTGTCTCGCGCCGCTGGCGAAAGTGTTGCACCAGAAATTCGGAATCGCTCATGGTTTCATGAGCACGATCCACGCTTACACCAACGACCAGCGTATCCTGGATCTTCCGCACGAAGATTTACGACGCGCGCGGGCGGCGGCGGTCAGCATCATTCCTTCAAGCACCGGGGCCGCGAAAGCGATCGGAGAAGTCATTCCCGATTTGAAAGGCAAATTGAACGGCGGCGCCTTCCGCGTGCCGACCCCGGACGGTTCGGTGACCGATTTCAGCGCGGTGCTCGAAAAAGATGCCACGGTTGATGCCATCAATGCCGCGTTTAAGGAAGCTGCCGGCGACAAAAGTTACAAAGGCGTACTCGAATACAGCGACGAGCCGCTCGTGTCACACGACATCATCGGCAATCCGCACTCCTGCATCTTCGACAGCAAGCTAACGATCATGCTCGGCAACCGGTTCGTGAAGGTTGTCGGTTGGTACGATAACGAGTGGGGCTACAGCAACCGTTGCGTCGAAATGATGGAAATGCTCGCCAAATAAAAGAAGACACGATTTACAGGATTAAAATTGATTCCAGAAAATCAAATCCGGTGAATCTTGTTAATCCGGCCTAGGTCGAAAATGGCGAAACTCACGCTTCGAGATGTCGATGTTCGCGGCAAGCGCGTGCTGGTGCGCGTCGATTTCAACGTGCCGATCAAAGAAGACGGCGACAAAATTGAAATCACTGACGACACTCGAATTCGTGAAGCGTTGCCGACGATCAATTATCTGAGGGAAAATAGAGCACGGACGATTTTGATGTCGCACTTTGGGCGCCCGAAAGGAGAACGGGTGCCGAAGTATTCACTGCGACCGGTGGCGGACCATTTGCATACGTTAATCAATCAGCCGGTCATTTTTAGTCACGACACGATCGGCGAGGTGCCCCAAAAGATCATCGCAGCGATGCAGGATTGTGATGTCGCGATGCTCGAGAACCTGCGGTTTCAGCCGGAGGAAGAAGCAAACGATCCGAAATTTTCCGAAGCGCTCGCGAAGTTCGGTGAGATTTACGTGAACGATGCCTTTGGCGCGGCCCATCGTGCGCATGCCTCCACCGCCGGCATAGCGAAGTTCATCAAACCCTGCGTGATGGGTTTCCTAATGGAGAAAGAACTGAAGTATCTTCACGAGGAACTCGACAAGCCGGCCAAACCGTTCGTTGTCATCATGGGCGGCTCGAAAGTTTCAGACAAAATCGGCGTGCTCCAGGCGTTGATGCAAAAAGCGGACACGATTCTGATCGGCGGCGCGATGGCGAACACTTTTTTCAAAGCCGAGGGAATTCCGATCGGCGCGAGCCGTGTCGAAGCCGACAAGACAGATCTGGCCAAGGAACTTGTCGATCTCGCGAATAAGCGAGGCGTGAAATTTTTGCTGCCGATTGACGTCGTTGAGACGGAGGAAATCAAACCCGGCGCGAAAGAGAGAAATACCAGCCGGCTTTCTCGCCAGAGCGGAATCACCGACGGTTGGCAGGCGGTCGACATCGGCAAAGCGACGATTGCGTTGTTTCAGGAGGAGATCGCGAAAGCGAAAACGATTCTGTGGAACGGACCTGTCGGGATCTTCGAAATTCCGGATTTTGCCGAAGGCACGATCGCGATTGCGGAAGCGCTGGCAAAATCCGGAGCGACGACAATTATCGGCGGCGGCGATTCCGTCACGGCGGTGAAACAAGCCGGCCTCGCCGATAAAATGACTTTTATTTCCACCGGCGGCGGCGCGTCGCTCGAATTACTCGAGGGCAAAGAACTTCCCGGGGTTGCTGCCTTAACCGATAAGACTTAGACAGAATCAACAAAATGGGCAGAATGATTTTCTGCTCCCGGCCATTCTTTAAATTCTGTTCATTCTGTCAGAAAATCTATGCGTAAAAAAATCGTTGCGGCTAACTGGAAGATGAACATGACTCAGGCCGAGTCGGCCCGGTTCATCGAATCATTCCTGATCGATGTCGCCGACATTCGAGACGTCGACATAGTAATCATTCCGCCGTTCACCGCCATTGCGAAGGTCACCGAGTTGCTCGAGAAAAGCGGGCAAAGCATCAAGGTCGGCGCCCAAAATATGCACTGGGAGCGCAACGGTGCGTTCACCGGTGAGATCAGTGCGGCGTTGCTCCGCGATTTATTCGTTCACTACGTCATTCTGGGCCACAGCGAACGCCGGCGTCTGTTTGGTGAAAGCGATGAAATCGTGAACAAGAAGGTCCGCGCCGCGCACGAAGCCACACTTCGACCGATCGTTTGTGTGGGCGAAACGCTCGAGCAGCGCGACAAAGGGAACGTCGAAAAGATTTTGTCGATCCAGCTCCGGGGAAGTTTGAAGGATCTTGGCGAAAAAGAACTGCAGGAAACGGTGATCGCCTACGAACCGGTCTGGGCGATCGGCACCGGCCGCAACGCAACACCGGAACAAGCACAGGAAGCTCATTCGTTCATCCGCCACACCCTTCGCGAAATGTCCGATGAAGCGACCGCCGATCGGATCCGGATTCAGTACGGTGGTAGCGTCAAACCGGACAACGCGCGCACGTTGATGACGCAGCCGGATATCGACGGCGCGCTCGTCGGCGGCGCCAGCCTCGATCCGCGCAGCTTCGCTGGGATTGTCAAAGCCGCCCGCGACGAGTAGAGGCGATTACGCTCCCGCTAGGGTATCAGAATGTACCCGCTTTTAGTTTGCCGCAGAGCGGCAGAATTGACCTCAATCGCCAAACGCCAGTCCCGCTCGGACCGGTTGTAAACCGCCGCTACTTCTTGATCTCGAGGTAAGTACGGGACTGCACTTTGTTCGTGCCGGGCTGGATTTCTTCCACCCGCATTTGCTTTAGAAACCAGCGGTTGTCGATCTTCTGGGTGGAAACAACTTCGAACCGTTTCACCAGCTTTCCGCCGGCGTCATAACCTTCCATACGCATGAGCGCGCCACTCTTCTTGTCGGCCCAGAGAAAAACGTTCGCGTATTGAGTATCACTCGTCGGCGCGGTCAATTGCAATTTCCAGCAACTTCGGGCATGGACAGTTTCGTCGCCAAGCACACGCCCGCCTGGCCAGTAAAGAAACTTGAGGGCAAGGTCTTCATAAGTAACGCCGGTGCCGCGGATTTTTTCGTCCAGCTTCTCGGGTGGAAACTTTTCCGCACCGTCCTCGGTGACGAGGTCGAGACGCGAACCGTTTTCCTCGAGGCGGAGTTGCAAAACTTCATCCGGATCAGTGAACGAATAGCGAATCAACGGACCGTTTTGACTGATGTGAAAGGGGACCACCGTGTCGTTCTGCCGGAGCTGGCCGTCGAGATCGAGTTGTTGTTGTGTTTCGAGCATGCGGACTGACTCGAGAATTTCCTGCGCGGACGGAGGCGGCGCTGCATTGGTAGTTGAAGCGCTGAAGAGGTGCAGCGTTAAACCGAGCGATATCGGAATCGAGAGTATTGTCCGCTTCATCGCTTTAACTCTTTAACGCTTCAACGAATCACTTATCGTCCCACCGAACGCAAATGGACCAGCAGCTTTTTCATCTGATCAACGAACGCTGGACGAATCCAATGCTGGATTTGTTCATGGCCGCCATTAGCGACGCCGACGTGTGGAAACCGTTGCTGATTATCGTGATTTTCGCCGCGTTGGTGTTTGGCGGGTTCAGAGCGCGGGCCTGCATTTTTTGTCTGCTGATCGCGATTGTGATCGCCGAGCCAGTGACGAACACCTTGAAATCGGCGATCAACCGCAAACGACCGAAGCACCTCGATTCGATTCGCATGGTGCGACTGGAAAAAGGCCGCCCCGAATTTATGTCGATCTTCAAAAAGCCGGTCGTGCGTCGCTCGGACGAATCCGATCGCAAGCGAGGCGATCCGTCTTTCCCTTCCGGTCATATGGTGAACAACACGATCGCCGCGATTTGTCTGACGCTGTTTTACAAGCGCGGTTGGCTCTACTGGTTTTTTGCCGCGCTCGTCGGTTATTCCCGCGTTTATTTAGGCGCGCACTGGCCGAGCGATGTAATCGGCACGGTGTTCCTGGCCGCGGCTGAAACGTTTTTTATTCTCGTCCTGCTGGAAGTACTCTGGCGATGGCTGGCGCCGAAATTCGCACCTCGAGTCTTTGCGGCACATCCAACTTTGGTCGTTAATCCGAGCTGATGAGCAAAACGCGCGCAGTCTGGCTGTTCATCCTCGCCCTCACGCTGGTGCGATTGTCGATGCTGGGATCCACCGATCTCGAATTCGATGAGGCCCATTACTGGATGTGGTCGGAGCGGCTCGCACCCGGTTATTTCAGCAAAGGTCCAGGCATTGCCTTCGCGATTCGCGCGAGCACGGCGGTTTTCGGCCCGACCGAGTTTGGCGTGCGCTTTTGGAGTCCGATCCTCGCGGCAGGTTCAAGTTTGCTCCTTTTCTATTTTGGTCGGCGGTTATTCAACGAGAACGTCGGACTCTGGGCGGTGATCGCACTTAACGTCGCGCCAATATTTAACGTGGGTGCATTCGTCATGACGACCGACGCGTTGTCGATTTTCTTTTGGACCGCATCGATGTTCACGTTCTGGCTGGCGGTTGAAAAGAGTCCGCGGTTTTCGTTTTGGTGGCCGCTGACCGGATTGCTAATCGGCCTCGGGTTTCTCAGCCGGTTTACGAATGCATTCGAAGTTGTCTGCGTGCTCATGGTCCTCGCGTTCGCGCCGCGATTGCGACAGGAATTCAAGCGGCCCGGTTTCTACTGGCTGCTCGGAATCTTCATCATCTGCACGCTGCCGCCGATCGTCTGGAACGCCCAACACGCCTGGATCACGTTGCTTCATTTACGCACCCGCGGCAGCCTGACCCAACACGTCGGGTTCAGGCCGCTCGAGCCGATCAAATTTTTCGGCGAACATTTCATTTTCTATTCGCCCCTGCTTTTTGGCGCGCTGGTCTGGGCGGTGGTCGCCGGCTGGCGCCGGGTAAATCAGCAATTCAAAGTGCTGTTCCTTTTCTGGTTTGGCGCGCCGGTATTCGCTTTTTACTTTCTACTTTCGATTAATCACGTCGCGACGCCGAACTGGGATGCGGTCTCTTTTATTAGTTTCGGATTGCTAGCGATCCATTATTGGCAGGAACACGCGCAGTCTCGCGTCACGAGATCCTTTCTCGGGGCCGCGGTGCTCCTCGGATTTGTCATTAGCATTTTTGCTCTTGATTCCGATCTGCTTCGCAGCGCCGGCATCCCTTTTGGGCGCAGCGATCCGAGCGACCGGCTTCGCGGCTGGAAAATGATGACTGCCGAGGTGGAGAGAATTCGCACCGAGCTGGAAGGTAAGCTCGGCGAGAGATTGTTCCTGATCGCGGATGAACGTCATCGCGCCTCCGAGATTTCGTTTTATCTGAAAGACAAACGCGTCGAAGGCCCGGGACATCCACCGTGCTATCTGGTCGAGTCGCAGGATTTGATTAACGAGTTCTCGTTCTGGCCGCGCTACGACCAATTCGTCGACGTTCCGGCAAGAGCGAACCAAGCGCCGGACGAAACTTTTACAGAACAAAAAGGCGAAAACCCTTTTGTCGGCCGCAGCGCGCTATTGATCCGGAACTTTGCGAAAAAACCGCCTCATAACATTCGCGCGGCATTCGAATCTACAGAGCCACTCGGAACAATCGAGTTGAAGCGGTTTGGCAAACATGTGCGCTACTGGCAACTGTTCCTCTGCCGGCATTACCGGACGCTCCCGTTATGAACTCGCCGGCAGTTTCGGTTGTCGTTCCCGTTTTCAACGAAGAAGAGAACATGTCTATCTTGCAATCCGAGTTGCGCACCGCGCTCACGGGCCTGGATCATGAAATCATTTTTGTCGACGACGGCTCGACTGATCGCAGCGCTGACATGATTCAGCGCGCACCGAACGTGCGGGTCTTGCAGTTTGAAAAAAATACCGGCCAAAGCGCGGCTCTTTACGCTGGGATCAAGGCCGCGCGCGGTCAGACGATCGTTATGATCGACAGTGATCTGCAAAACGATCCTGCCGACATTCCGCGGTTGGTCGAGGAAGTTTCGCGCGGAGCCGATTTGGCCTGCGGTTATCGCGTCAAACGGAAGGACACGGTGACGAAACGTCTGACGAGTCGGATCGCGAATTTTGTTCGCAGCCGGTTTACCAGGGATTACGTGCGCGATACGGGCTGCACACTTAAAGCGATGCGGCGCGAATGCGCCGACGCGCTGGTTCCATTCAAGGGAATGCACCGATTCATTCCGGCGCTCGTTCGCGGTGCCGGCTATCGGTTAGTCGAGATTCCGGTAAATCATCGCCCGCGCCGTTTCGGCCAGACGAAATATGGCTTCGGTAGCCGCGCATGGCGGGCAACGATGGACATGTTCGGCGTCCGATGGCTGCTTTCAAGGCGATTGAATTATAAAATACGCGATTCCTGAGCCTGAAATGCGCTTGTCAATGTAACCGTCACCGCTAAGCTTGCGCTCCCGAAATCGCGCATTTGCATGTCGTTGGGAAATCTACTTTCGGCTGAACAAATCGTCCCCGAGATGAAGGCCACCGAGCGTTGGCCGGCCATCGTCGAACTGATCGATTTGCTGGTGAGCCTCGGCAAAATCAAAACCGAAGATCGCGACAGCATCCTCGCTTCACTCAAACAACGTGAGGAAACGATGAGCACCGGGATCGGCTTCGGGATCGCGATTCCGCACTGCTCCTCCGATCGGATCGACAATGTGGTTGCGGCATTTGGACGGTCGACAAGTGGCATCGAGTTCGATGCCCTCGATAACGCGCCGGTGAAGTTCGTCGTGCTATTCATTGTTCCCAAGAACCAGTTTCAGACCCATCTGCGCACTTTGGCCTCAATAGCCAAGTTCCTGAACGATCGCGGCACGCGTGATAAACTCGCGAACGCCAAATCCACTCAAGAGATCCTGTCGATCTTCCAGAGCTCGGCGCAAAAAGTGTAGGTGGATCAGCCGCTCCGCGGGCGATGCTGGAATAAATGCGGCTTCGCCGCAAAGTTTAACATCGAGCAAGGGACTGCTCGATCCACCCTCTCGCTTCGCGTGGCGAAGCGGCTAAAGTGGAACTCGAATGCAAACGTTCCAGGAAATTCTCGCGAAAAAATTGGCTCACGCCCTGGCGAAAGCCGGATTGCCGGATGCCGGCGACCTGACCCAGGCGACCGATCCACGCTTTGGCGATTACCAGACGAACGCGGCGCTTGTTTTGGGAAAACAACGCGGTGAAAATCCGAGAAACGTCGCTGAAAAAATCCTGAAACATCTCGACATCGCCGACGTTTCCGAGACACCAACTGTCGCTGGCGCGGGTTTCATCAATTTCAGATTGCGCACCGACGCGATTGCCGGGCAAACCCTGGGGCTGTTCGCGGACGAACGCCTCGGAGTTACAGAATCGATCTCGCCGAAAAAAATCGTGATCGACTTCGGCTCGCCAAACGTGGCCAAGCCGATGCACGTCGGTCACATCCGCAGCACCGCGCTCGGCGACGCGCTCGCGCGGATTGCCTCGTTTCTTGGCCACGACGTCATCCGCGACAATCACATCGGGGATTGGGGCACGCAGTTCGGAATGGTGATCTGGGGTTGGAAAAACCTCCTCAATCGCGATGCGCTCCAGCGTGAGCCACTCGCCGAGATTGTTCGGATTTACAAAGAGGCAAACGCAAGATCGACAGCCGACCCCGCAGTGCGTGAAGCCTGCCGCCAGGAGCTGGTTAAGCTTCAATCCGGCGACAAGGAAAACCTCGATATCTGGAACGAATGCGTCGCACTTTCCATGCAGGACTTCGAGCATGTTTACGAATTGCTCGATATTCACTATGACCTCCAGTGCGGCGAAAGCTTTTATAACGATCGCCTCGCTGGTGTCGTTGATCGTTTGCTCAAATCGAAGATTGCTGAGGTCAGCGAAGGGGCGGTCGTCGTTTTCTTCCACGAGATACCAGAGCTTGCCGACAAACCGTGCATTATTCGCAAGAGCGACGGCGGATTCAATTACGCCACGAGCGACATCGCGACCGTCGAGTACCGAATCAATGAATTGAAGCGCGATACGCTCTGGTACGTGGTCGGTGCGCCGCAAACATTGCACTTCAAACAAATTTTCGAGATCGCACGCCGCGAAGGGTTCAAGGCGGAGTTCCGTCACATTCCGTTCGGCAACGTTCTTGGCGAAGACCGAAAGCTGATGAAGACACGTTCGGGCGACAACGTCCCGCTTCGGCAGTTGCTCCAAGAAGCGTGCAGCCGCGCGCGCAAAATCATCGAAGAAAAAAATCCGGACTTAACCGAACAGGAAAAGAACGACATCGCCCGCACGATTGGTATCGGCTCGGTCAAGTACGCCGATCTCGTGCAGTATCGGATGACCGATTACGTTTTTTCCTGGGACAAGATGCTCGCGTTGCAAGGGAACACCGCGCCCTATTTGCAAAACGCCTATGTCCGAATTCGCTCGATCTTTCGGAAAGCGACCGAACGCGAACTCAATGGCTTTAAACCGTCGAGTCTAACGAATTTCCAATTGCTTGAAGCGACGGAGATCAATCTGGCGCGACGACTTTGCCAGTTCGCTGAGATTGTTCCTCAGGTACTGAACGATTTCCGGCCAAACATTCTGGCAAACTATCTTTTCGAGCTGGCGAATAATTTTCACGGTTTCTACGAAGCCTGCCCGGTTCTGAAGTCGGACGAGCCGACACGGGGGTCCCGTCTCGCGCTATGCGATTTGACCGGCCGCGTGTTGCAGCGCGGACTCGATTTGTTAGGCATCAAGGTGCCGGAGAGAATGTAAGGCAAACTTCGAACGCCCAATCTCGAGCACCGGAAGGCGAGATCAGATTCTGCATTCGGCGTTGGACGTTCGGCGTTCAGCGTTCGACGTTTGCTTCGGTCTCATGAAAACCGAACATCCGCGCATTCCAGTTTGTACCTACCGGTTGCAGTTCAACCGACGGTTCACGTTTGCACAGGCGCGAGAGATTGTTCCGTACCTTCATGAGCTCGGAGTCAGCGACGTTTATGCCTCGCCGTATTTCCAGGCGAGCCCGGATAGCATGCACGGTTATGACATCACCGATCATAATCAGCTGAATGCGGCGATCGGCTCACGCGAAGAATACGATTCGTTCGTGGCGGAACTGCGCGCGAGCGGCATGGGTCAGGTTCTGGATTTCGTGCCGAATCACATGGGCGTCATGCAGTCGGGCAACAAATGGTGGATGGACGTGCTCGAAAATGGCCCCAGCTCAATGTATGCGCCGTACTTTGACATCGACTGGCATCCGCTGAAGTCGGACCTTCACGATAAAGTTCTTCTCCCAATCTTGACCGACCAATACGGACGCGTGCTGGAGCGTGGCGAATTCAAAGTAGTTTTCGACGAGGGCGCTTTCTGTCTCGAATATCGAAAGCAACAGTTTCCAATCGCACCGGGGACCTATCGCCACGTGCTCGAGTTGGCGCTGGAAAATCTTGCCGAGTACAAGGACGAAGCCTTTTACGCCGAGTTCCAAAGTATTCTGACCGCGCTCGAGTATTTGCCGCGCCGGACCGAAATCGATCCTGAAAAAATTGCCGAGCGCGCGCGAGAAAAGGAAATTGTGAAACGCCGACTCGAGCGACGATGCCAGGAAGCACCGCAAGTGCAACGCGCGATCGAACAGGCGCTCGCGCAAATCAACGGACGCCCGGGCGACCCGCGCAGTTTCGATAAACTCGACGAACTGCTCAACGCGCAATCTTATCGTCTCGCGTTCTGGCGAGTTGCGGCGGAAGAAATTAATTATCGCCGGTTTTTCGACGTAAACGATCTGGCCGCGATCCGGATGGAGTTACCCGAAGTGTTCGAGGCCGCGCACGAGCTGGTCCTGGACCTCGTCCGCACCGGAGCGGTCACTGGGTTGCGGATCGATCATCCAGACGGTTTGTATCTTCCCAGGGAATATCTGGAGAAACTTCAGCGGCGCAGCGGCAAAGCGCTTGGCGTAACGCTGCCGAAAGATGGACGTGCCGTCTATCTGATCGTCGAAAAAGTTCTTATCGGAGCGGAGAAACTGCGCGGCGATTGGCCGGTGCACGGTACTACGGGTTACGATTTCACCAATCAAGTGGCCGGCGTTTTAGCAGACACTTCGGCAGAAGCGGCGATCACCAAAACATTTCACCGGTTCATCGGTCACACGATGCATTTCGGCCACCTCGTTTACGCCAAGAAGCGCCTGGTTATGCGAATCGCGCTCGCGAACGAGGTCGAAATCCTCGGCAATATGCTCGATCGCTTGTCTGAGAAAAATCGCTGGTATCGCGACTTCACATTTGAAGCGCTGGCCCGGGCGGTTCGGGAAACGATCGCCTGTTTCCCGGTTTATCGAACGTATCTCGCTCCTGGTCAGCCGGTCAGCGAAGAAGATCGGCAAGTCCTCGAGCGCGCAATCGCCGCAGCCAAGCGGCGCAACCCAGCGATCGAAGAATCGATCTTCAATTTTCTGCGCGATATTTTGCTGTTTCGATTTCCGGAAAACCTCGACGCGCAGGCGCGCGAGGAACATACGCACTTCGTCCTCAAGTTTCAGCAGTTCACCGGGCCAATCATGGCGAAAGGTCTCGAGGACACGGTCTTTTACATTTACAATCGACTCGCCGCGTTGAACGAGGTCGGCGGCGAGCCGCAGCAATTCGGACTGAGCGTCGAAGCATTTCACGAACGGAATTTGGATCGACAACGCAACTGGCCGGCAACGTTGCTCGCGACCTCCAGTCACGATACGAAGCGGAGCGAAGATGTTCGCGCGCGAATGCTCGCGATTTCCGAAATGGTCGAGACCTGGCGGCGTTCGCTTCAAAAATGGCGAACCGCGAATCGTCGCTGGAAAAAAGATGTCGATGACATGGAAGCGCCGGACGCGAACGAGGAGTATTTGCTATATCAAACTTTGCTTGGGACGTGGCCAATCGGGCCGGATGGAGCGCCGCAGCGAGACGTCGGTCTCGAATACGTCGACCGGATCCAGAATTACATGACCAAGGCGTTGAACGAAGCCAAGCTCAACACAAGTTGGATCCGGCCTAACGAGCCCTGGCTGGCCGCGACGCGTGATTTCGTGGCGCGAATTCTGGATCCGACGCCGAAAAACAAATTCCTTCCGCTTTTTCTCCCGGTCGCGGCGGAAATCGCGCGACTGGGCGCGATCAACTCACTTTCTCAAACTTTGCTGAAACTGACTTCGCCGGGCGTTCCGGACATTTATCAGGGAAATGAGATTTGGGATTTCTCGCTAGTCGATCCCGACAATCGCCGGCGCGTCGATTACAAATTGCGCGCGAAAATGCTGTCGTGTTTGTCCAGCAAAACGCCGGAGGAACTGTTGCAAAACTGGCCCGACGGCCGAATCAAAATGTTTCTGACGCAACGAGCGCTGCATTTTCGGACGGAAAATGTCGATCTTTTCCAAAATGGAAATTATGTGCCGCTACACCCGGTCGGCACATTTGCCGATAATTGCATTGCCTTTGCGCGGCAGTTGGGTGCGAAGTGGATCGTCGTAATCGCGCCGCGACTTTCGTCGCGCGTCGGCTTCCCGCCTGCCGGCGACCGTTGGAAAGACACTACGATCGACCTGCCCGAAGCGATGGCCGTCGGCCAGACGCGCGAAATTTTTACCGGGCGTGAATCGCCAATTCAAAATCATCAGATTCGAGTTGCTGACGCGATGCCGGTGCTGCCGTTCGCAATCCTGGCGAACTAATGTTGTGTGCCTCGGGCGAATCGCTCCGTCAAATCACTCAACCAGTGGGAAAAGTTTCCGAGGTTTTTCGCGAGATCTGCTCCGAAGCTTGTGAATGTGATGTGGGGCGAGGCGACGATTAATAGCACCGACAGAAGAACAAGGTTCATCAGGTAGATCACAACGAGTGAGAAAAATGTGCCGTGATCCCGAAGGTCGCTTTGGCTTTTTGGGATCATCCAGCAGGTGAACGTGAGATGAAACGCCCAAGTCGCGCCGATGATAGCGTAAAGCAATCGGCCGTACGGTTGCACGTTGTAGAAAATGCTGAGCACACCGTAAATCGCGATGGCGAGAATGCTGTAGAACGGGAAAAAATACGGCGCCAGCGCAATCCAAAAATTCGTTCGATTGGTGACAATGTGGCCGCCGTCGCGTCCGACGCGGAAACGGCTGACGCGGCCGCCCATTAACCAAACCCAAATTGCGTGAGTCACCTCGTGGCCGAAAACATAGAGAAGAATCGGCCGCGGCAGGCCCATAAACGCGATGAGCCAGAGGACCGCGCCCAGCGAAAAAAACCAAAACGGTTCAGCGGTCCATAAGTGTTGAGAGACGGTCGCGCGCGCGAACGCGGTGAAGAAAGTCTGAGTCGCGATCCCGCAGACCGGGAGGAGAAAAATTCCGAAGAAAAATTTTACCCATCGAGTGGGGACCATGAGGGATGTCATCGCCCCGGAGCCCCGGCGTGTCGGTTGGACATAATGCGCGGCTTTCACTCCGCGGGACGTCTTCTGGCTGCGGACCCTTCCCGATCTTCGATTCATCGGTGCGATTCTATCGCAAAACGTCTCTATATCACCACGGGGAGTCTTTGGCGCAAAGAGTGAGACTAGGAGGAAGAGGAAGAGTGCTAGGCACGGCCCATGTAAGCGCCGGTCCGGGTGTCGATCTTGACGGTTTCGCCTTCTTTTATGAACAGCGGGACGTTGATTGTCTTGCCCGTCTCGAGCTTAGCCGGTTTGGTCACGTTACTGGCAGTATCGCCACGCAAACCTTCAGCTGACTCGACAATTTTCAAACTGACTGACGCGGGCATTTCAATCTGCACTGGCTTGCCTTCGGCGTACAGGACCTGGACCGCCAGATTTTCGACCAGGTAATCTTTGGCGTCTCCGATCAAATTTTCCTGAAAGACGACGGTATCGTAGGTCTCCGGATCCATGAAATTGTAGCCGTTTTGGTCCTTGTAACTGAACTCAAGTTGTTTTCGCTCGATGTCGACCAGTTCCACTTTGTCAGTGGAACCGAAACGGACGTCGGCGCTTTTGCCGGTATTAATGTAGCGAATGATTGCCTGCACGAACGCACGCAGGTTCCCCGGAGTACGGTGATGCACTTCGAGCACGATTGCGGTGTTACCGTTATACTTGATCGCCATTCCGCGGCGAAGATCGTTAGCTGCTGCGGCCATGAAAAAGTTGATAGTTGATGCTTGAGAGTTGAGAGGAAAAACGGAGCGCGGAGTCTACACGCGCTCAGAGTAACTTCAAGCGGGTAAGGTCTTGTGAATCAACCACGCCTACTGGCACCTTTTCGTCGTCCACCACAACCAGATCGTCGATGCGGTGCGTCTCGAGCAAATTGAGAACCTCGACCGCGAGTTTGTCCTTGTGCACGGTCACGGGATTCAGGGTCATCAGGTCGGCCACCGGGCGCTCGCCAACTTTGGGGTCGGATTGAAAATGCCGGGCGAAGTCTCCATGAGTAAAAATCCCAAGCAATTGTCGATCTTCGCCGGCCACGACGGCGGCGCCCGCGCGGACGCTTGTCATTGCTTTCAAAACTTCGCGCACAGTTGCAGTTGGCGGAACGACCGCCATCGATTCTCGCGGCCGCATCACTTGATAAACGCGCATGAGCAAACTGCGGCCAATTTTTCCGCCAGGATGAAACTTGGCGAAGTGTTCTTTGTTGAATCCGCGCGCTTCCAGCAAAACCATGGCCAGAGCATCGCCGAGTGCGAGCATAGCGGTGGTGCTCGAGGTCGGCGCCAGATTCAGCGGACATGCCTCCTGTTCGACGTTCACATCGAGAACGACGTGGGCGTTTTTGGCCAGCGTGGAATTCGCGTCGCCGCACATCGCGATGATTTTTACCTGGAACCGCGCGATTGCCGGCAACATTCGAACGAGCTCCTCGGTCTCGCCACTTGAGCTCAAGGCGAGAATTACGTCGCCGTCTGCGACGACGCCCAGATCGCCATGCATCGCATTCAACGAATCGAGAACCACGGCCGGCGATCCGGTACTGGTGAGAGTCGATGCGATCTTGCTCCCGATGTGTCCTGATTTTCCAACGCCCAGTACAACCACTTTGCCGCGCGCGTCGACTGCCTCTTTGATTAGCGCGACCGCTCGTGAAAACTCGTCGCCTAACCGTTGACGAAGCCGCTGGAGCTCGACGATCTCGAGGTCCATGACACGTTTGGCTTTCTCCAAATAATCCATTTGTCTTGACAATTGTGCGCCGGAGGAGTCTAACCAGCAAGGCCTGACCTTAACCGGAGAAACAGTGATGAAAAAGCTCGTGCTACTCGGGGTTTTAATGGTGGTCGCGAGCTTGGCTTTCGCGCAATCGCCGCAACCGCATAAGAAAACATTTACCACGAAGACGACCAACAAACCCCGGCCCGCTCCATCACCGCCCTCGCTGCCCAAGGAAAATACTGAGGGCGTGCTTGCTCGAGCTTCTCGTGGCGGAAATCCGCTGCAAATGTTGAATCCGAGAGCGCCCGCCGTTTACGGCACGGCCGAGGACAATGTTTACCTCGACCCCGAAACCGGAAAGTGGAAGGGCATTAAGCTTCTCACAATTAACTTTTGATATTCGCCGTTTGATGGTCTGTCTCGCGGACGGACTCGTCAGATTGCGGATTTGATTTCAGCCTTGAGCAACGCGCCTGAATCACGACCGGTCGTCGCGCTCTACTGCGCGACGTTTCTCAAGCCGGAAATGTTGCATATTTATCGGCAGGTGACTGGACTCCGCCGGGTCCAGCCCGTCGTTATCGCTCAGAAACGCGAAAATCCCGACAAATTTCCGTTTGATCGGATCGACATCGTTGAGAAACCGGCGACGCATTTTCTGCGACGATTCTGGTTTCGACAGCTTCGCAACAAGCCCTGGCAGATTTCAACGGGCGAACTGCGCGCGATTACGGAAGTTCTAAATCGAGAATGCGCCCAGCTTCTGCACATTTTCTTTGGGCACATTGCTGTTCACCTTTTACCGCTGATTCGGACATGGCCGAATCAAAGAGTGGTCTCCTTTCATGGCGCCGACGTTCTGGTCGACATGGAGAAGCCAGCATATCGAAGAGCAACGAAGGAAATGCTGGATGCGGTTACGCGAGTCTTCGTTCGCTCGAGTTCATTGCAACGCGCGCTGGTGGAGATGGGTTGCGACGAAAACAAGATCGACATCGTGCGGACCGGAATTCCGCTGCAAGAGTTTCCGTTTCGGGAGCGCGAATTTCCGACCAACGGTAAGTGGCGCTTTCTTCAAGCAAGCCGGTTGGTTCAGAAAAAGGGCATCGCGACGACCTTGCACGCGTTCACCGCATTTCTGAATAACTATCCGGAAGCAACCCTCACCATCGCCGGAGAAGGGCCGATGCTCGCCGAGCTGAAAGAACTCACGCGTAAACTCAAGATCGCCGATCGTGTGGATCTGCCGGGGTTCGTTTCGCAAGAGAAGCTGCGCGAGCTTTACTACGCGTCGCACATTTTCCTTCATCCCAGTGAAACCGGCAGTGACGGAAACCAGGAAGGCATTCCCAATTCGATGCTGGAGGCGATGGTAACCGGGCTCCCCGTCTTTGCCACCGATCACGGCGGAATTCCGGAAGCGATCGAAAATGGCGTGAGCGGAATCCTCGTGCCCGAGCGTGACAACGACGCGCTCTCGCGCGCATTGCTCGATTCGGTGAATGACCCAGGCCTTCTCTCCCGACTCGCGAGCAACGGCTCGAATGTTGTTGCCGAAAAATTCGATCAGCGAAATCAAATTCGGCGTCTCGAGGAAATCTACTTAAGGATGCTTGGCAGCGTGGGTTGAATTTCGATCTGCTCGGTCGAAAGCCTCTTGAAGAAGAGCGCGAGCTGCTTTCGGACTGCTTGAAATGATAATCGCTCTGCGCCGCGCCACTGTGACTCGACAATCGCGGTTGCGCGTGCGGCGGTGTTCTTGAGCAAGTCGAGCGCGATCGTTTTCAATTGGACGGTTGTGCGGCCTTCGCCGCAAAAATTCGCGAAAGCGATTCGCTCTATGGCGCCGTCGCCACCGACGCACATTGTTCGGGCAAGCAATGCGTCGCCCGCGACCTGTCCCGGCACCCGGCTTCGATCGAGCTGCAAAACAATTTTATGCTTTGCGATTTCGCGGACGTAATCGGCGTAAGGTTCGCATTTGTCGTGGATTCGCAGTTTGCCCGGCGGGAATTTCAATTCCTCCAAAAGTTTTCCGCCCTTCCGTCCATCAAGATTGAAGACCGTCACTGGTTCGCCGCTAGCTTCGCAGATTTCGCGGGCAAGTAAGAGCGCTCCGAGATGGTTGCGCGATGGCACGTCCCATTCCCGCGTGCCGATGAAGATTCCGGATTGTTGATTTGGCGGGATCGCGAAATCCCAGGCCTTTTCTTCGAGTGGATACGGCGTTGGAATAAACGCCACGGTGTTCGGGTCATGTTTGAGTCGGACACGTCGAAAGATTTCCGCGGCTTCAGGAGTCGTAGCGACGCATCCGTCCGCTCGCTCAATCACCCGCACCAAGCGCGCGAGTTTTGACGGATTTCTTAACTGCTCCGCGATTTGATGAAGTCCGGTTTCCTTGAGCGCCACGGCGACGATCCTGCCGGCGTTTTGGCATTCAACCAGGGCACGCTCAGTCGCGCGAAAATTGCCCCGAAGTAGGAGGAGAATTGAATATTTTTCCTCAATCACATTTTTTGCCGATCGATGGACCGACCCGCGCGTGCAGGCGGCAAATCCATGAAAATTTACAGGTGGATGCGTTTTGGCGTCGGGACTGGCCAGCTTGTCGAAATATTGTTCGAGGTCGCGTCCGCCAGGATTAAGGACGCCGAGTCGAAAATCGCTTCCGTCGTTCGACGCCATCCTATTCGTTGCCTGATGTTCCGGGCGATGGAGTGGCCGCCTTCAAAAGCGCGCCCTGATCCACTTCGTCCATCGGCCCAACCGGTATCGCGCGTCGAATCTCTACCGGTGTCTCTTCCGGTTTTGGCTCGACGGGAATCGCGCGCAGAACCGGTTTCCCATCGTCCTGTTTTGCGCTGTCGATTTTTTGATTTCGAACACCGTCGGGCGCGGCGGCGGTTTGCCGGTCGTCGATCGTTTGTTGGTTCTCGGGAGGTTGCGCGCTCTCGACCGCATCAATCTTCACGGTGGATTTGATCGAATTGTAAGGATCGTTTTGGGCGATGAGAGTTGGTCCCTTCAACGTAATCGGCTTCAACTCACTGAGATCGGCGGCGAGCTGAGCGCGTGGAGCTTCGCTACCCTCGGTTTCGGCTTCCGTAACGATTGGTGTTCGCGGCTCGCCGTGAACATTACACAGCTCCTTCGGCATTTGAGCATCGGTCGCAATCTCCAGGTAAGTGGTGCGCTTTTGCACCAGGTCGCCGGTCGGTCCCTTTATTGCGTCGTAGCACTTGTCGGTCGCCAGCAATCCGGACCGGAAGCAAATCTCCGCCTCTTTTAAGGTGGCGGGTCGCTTGATTTCCAATGGGGGATCATGCTCGGCCGCGGCATTCATGATGTCGACCCAAACCGGCATCGCGATTTCATGGCCAAACGCACCGCGATAGATTTTCTGAGGCTTGTCAAAACCGGTCCAAACTGCACAGGTAAACTTGTTGTCGTAGCCGGCGAAAAGTGCGTCGGTGAAGTCGTAGGCGGTGCCGGTCTTCCCAGCTGCTGGGAATTTTTTGAGCCCGTATTCTGTGCGCGCTGTTTTGCCGGTACCAGTGTCAAGCGCGTCGACCAGGCAGGAATGCACTTCGTAAGCGGTTTCGGGTTTGATCACGGTTTCTTTTTTCAACGAGCGCTGTGCGACCCAAACCGTTCCGTCTTTCTCCTCGATTTTTTCTAAAATGTGCGGAGCGTTGGCCCGCCAGCCGCCGTTCGGGAAAATTGTGTAAGCGAGGGCGAGGTCGGCGAGGGTAATCTCGCTACTGCCCAGCAAAGTCGCAGGGTAGGGGCGGAGGTTTGAATGGATGCCGGCCGTGCGGCAAAGTTGCAGAACGTTATCCAGTCCCGCGTCCATCCCGATGCGGACGGTGGCGCCGTTCTTTGATTTCGCGAGCGCCTGCCTCGCGGTCATCGCCCCTTCGTAGCGGTTGTCGGCGCTTTCAGGTCCCCATTCGCCGAGAATTCCAGTCGTGCCGCCAATCATCACGGCGCGATTATCGAGCGGCGAATCTTCCACCAACGATCCCGGATACATTCCCTGCTCGAATGCCGCTGCGTAAACGAACGGCAGGATCGCTGTCCCGGCAGGGCGCTTGGCCTGCAACGCCCGGTCGTACTGATTATGTTCGAAATCGCGGCCGCCAACCAAAACTCGAATTCCGCCACTCTCGTTATCGATGCCAATCACTGCGCCTTGCAAATAATCGGGCGCTGGTAGCGCCGATGCCGTGCCATTGGATTTTGCCTGTCTAAAGCGCGTCGCGTATTCGGCGTAGGTTTGATGGTCGTAACCCCCGTGCTGTTCGGCTTTGTCCAAACTGTTGCGCAATGATTCCTCCGCGATTTTCTGCAAATCGCCGTCGATGGTCGTGTGAATTTTAAATCCTTCGTTCATCGCGCGATCCCAGCCGACTGCGTTGATTACCTGTTGCCGGATGTAATCGACCGCATAGTTCTGGCCCTGGGCGTTTTGCCGATTGCCAATCACCACGGCGCTGCGCTGCGCTTCCGCACATTTTGCAGGATCGATGAAACCGAGATCACGCATGCGAGTGAGCACGTAATTGCGCGCGTCACGGGAGGCCGCTTTATCGGACCACGGCGAAAGTCGATTCGGACTCTTAATCAATCCCGCGAGCATCGCGCATTCCTCGAGTGTCATCTCGCGAGCCGGTTTGCCAAAATAACCGCGCGCGGCAGCTTCTGCGCCGTAAAGTCCTCCACCGAAATAAATCCGGTTGAGATAGAGTTCCATGATTTTTTGCTTGTTGAAATTGTCCTCGATCCGCCGGGCCAGAAAAATCTCGACGAGTTTGCGGCGAAACGTTCTTCCTTTGAGCGCGAAGCTATTGCGCGCGAGCTGTTGCGTGACTGTGCTTGCGCCCTGACGAACGCGTCCAGCGGTCAGGTTCTTCAAACTGGCGCGCAGAATTCCCGAAATTGCGTAACCGTGATGTTGGTAAAACCCGGAATCTTCAACTGCGATCACCGCCTTCACCAAGTCTTGCGGAATCTGGTCGTAGGGGATGGTCTGTCGGTTTTCAACGTAGATTTGGCCGAAAATCTTCCCGTTGCGGTCCAGAATCACGCTGGCCGATTCCATTTGGTCGAGCTTAGTCAGGTCGAAAGTCGCAGCCTGGCTCTTCAAATCGGCCAGGTTCATCGAGATATAAATGGCCAGGCCCCCAAAAACGAATGCCGCAACGATGATCGGCACATAAAATTCCGGCCGCTTGTACCACGGTTCGCGAAAATGATATCCCGGTGGGAGTCTGAGATACGGACTGGTCGACGGCGTTCTCACGGCGAAGGGCAGCAACTTAGGCAGCAAACGCCGAACGCTCAACGTCCAACATCGAGCTCGAACTTCTGAATTTCTTGCGTTGGACGTTCAGGGTTCCGCGTTCGACGTTTTCCGGTTGAACACTGAACTCGTCCAAATCGTCCGCCGCAAGATCGACGATGATGGTCCTCAACCGTTCGCCTGGTTCATGGAACAGGCGCTTTATCATCCCGACCACGGCTACTATTCATGCGACCGTGCGGCAATTGGCCGGCGCGGCGATTACTTTACCAATGTCAGCGTCGGTCCGCTCTTTGGCGGTTTGCTCGCCGTTCAATTCGCGGAGATTTGGGAGCGACTCGGGAAAATCGACAACTTCACGATCGTCGAACAAGGCGCGCATCACGGCGAATTCGCGAGCGACGTTCTCAAATTCTTGCGGCAACGATCTCCCGAATTCTTCCCGGCCATGCGCTATCAAATCGTCGAACCGTTTCCGAGATTACAAAATCGACAATCGCAAACGTTGCGGGAATTCGGCGGTCACGTTCAATGGCGAAACTCGATCGATGAGCTCGAACCGTTCGTTGGGATTCATTTTTCGAACGAGTTACTCGACGCGATGCCGATCAATCTGCGCGATAAACTCGTCGGCTTAAGCGGCACTAAATTCGTTTTTATCGATTCACCGGTGAAGCAAACCACAAACTTTTCGCAACTTAACTGGGTCGAGAAGGTCGCCTCTCGTCTCCGGCGTGGTTTCGTGCTCGCGATCGATTACGGGTTTGCCGCAAGCGATTTTCACGAAGTTCTCCAGGTCCGCTCTCGCCATCACTCTCTCGAGTCGCCTTTTGAGGAGATCGGTGACGCCGATATCACCGCGCACATCAACTGGACTGTTATCGCTGTCGCGGCCGAGAAAAGTGGGTTACGCGTCGCGGGCTTTACCGATCAGCACCATTTCCTGACCGGAATTATTTCGGTGTTCCAAGAAATCGTCACAGACGAGAAATCGAAACGCGCCCTGCAAACGCTTCTTCATCCCGAAATGCTCGGCCGCAGCTTCCAAGTCCTTGCCCTGGCGAAAGATATCGATTTTGGGCCGTCGTTATCAGGGTTCAAATTCGCCCGCGACCCGCGCGAAACTCTCGGGCTTTGAAGTGCGAGCCGCAGTGACAGTTGCATCCCGACCGTTTCCACCTAACTTCCGACTCCTTTAACGGAGAAAATTATGGCCGACGTCGCCAACAAGTATCCCGAGAACGCAGCCGGCAAATTCTACGTCGACGAGCAATGCATCGATTGCGATTTGTGCCGAGAGACTGCGCCGGCGAATTTCAAGCGGAACGACGATGGCGGTCACTCCTACGTTTACAAGCAACCGGAGTCGCCCGAGGAGGAAGGCCTTTGTAAGGAAGCGATGGAAGGTTGCCCGGTCGAGGCGATCGGTAACGACGGCGGTTAATTGGAGGGACGCGCTCCGTCGCGTCCCACTTTTGGACGACACGGAGGTCGTCCCTCCAAAATCGCGAAAACCCGCGTAGATTCTGAAAATGGGATTCATTTTCACCATCATTGGGTTGATGGTTTCACTGGACATTCTGTGGTGGATCGTCCTTGCCCGGCTCAGTAATCAATCCGGCCGAATTATCATTTCGATTTTCATGCTCGCGATGATGCTCGGATTGATCGGAATCATCGCCGCCCGAATGTCGCGGGCCAGCTGGGACCGGGTCGTTCCGAAATTTGCCGTCTCGGCAATTTTCATCTGGCACTTCATCGGCCTCGGGCT
This sequence comes from uncultured Verrucomicrobiae bacterium, assembly GCA_963801815.1. Lineage (GTDB taxonomy): Bacteria > Verrucomicrobiota > Verrucomicrobiia > Chthoniobacterales > UBA10450 > AV40. Next base: position 60,361 of record CAWDGJ010000008.1, on the reverse strand, counting down.
GCTCGTATTGATCGGTTTGGCGCTGATTCCAATTTTGCTTGGTCAAAAAATCATGTCTCACAGAGCGCCGACGCCTGTTGAGCAATCGGCGGAGGGACCCGGCTGGAGTCGCCGTGAATTTCTTCGGTTTGGCGCCGCAGTGCTGCCACCGGCTTTCACTCTCGGCCTGACCGGAATCGCGATGGCTCAACTCAACAATGTTCGCGTTCGACGTTTCACCTTGCCCATCGCTGATCTTCCGAGCGCCTTGGACGGAATGACCGTTGCGCAAGTGAGCGACATGCACGTCGGGCGATTCACTAAAGGAGAAGTTCTTGAGAAAACGGTACGCCTTGTTAACGACCTGCGAGCGGACCTGGTGTTGCTGACGGGTGATCTAATTAACGACGCTCTCGCCGACCTCGATACGGGACTCGGATTAGCGCGACGGATGGAAGCGCGTTTCGGACTTGCGATCATCGAAGGCAATCACGATTTGATCGAGAACCCGCGTGAATTCGAAACCCGCGTGCGCGGCTCTGGCATTCCATTTCTGCTCGACGAATCGATGACCGTAAACGTTCACGGATTTCCGGTGCAACTTCTCGGAATGCGTTGGACGCGCGTTCATGGCGACGGTCGCGACGCCGCGATTGGAGCGGAAGTTAAAAAGCTACTCGAGCAGCGCGACGCGAATGCGTTTCCGATTTTACTCGCGCATCATCCCCACGCGTTCGATGCGGCGGCGGATTCCGGAATGCCTCTGACACTTTCAGGTCACACTCACGGCGGCCAGTTGATGCTGAATGAACAGTTAGGCTTTGGTCCTGCGCTCTTTCGTTATTGGTCGGGGCTTTACCAACGTGGCGCGAGCAAACTGATCGTCTCAAACGGCGTCGGCAATTGGTTTCCATTGCGTGTGAACGCGCCGGCCGAAATCGTTCACCTCACTTTGCGCCAGGCGTGAAGTTAAAGGCCCGGCCGGTTCCAGAAGAATCGCGGGTCGACAGACCCTTGGTCGAACCATGAGTTCGAACAAAGTCTCGAAGCGGATCGTACGGGTCTCGCCCTAACGCCATGTGCCGGGGCCGCCGGCGCGCGAGTCGCGCGAGAGCGATTTACTAGCAACGAATCGCCGGCTCGGTATTTGTGACGGCCTTCGTATTCGTAGAATGCGATGTAAGTTCGTGGATCCCGCAATTTGAAGGCGGCGTTCCAGTTGAAGGTCGGGTCGAGCAGGAGCGTGCCGACTTTGGTTTGCCATTCCAGCCACGCGTGAGTAAGCGAATCGTAGGCCCATCGTTTTCCGATCACCAGGCGCACATGGGTGGCGCCGTTCGATTGCATCTGATGGTAAAGAACGAGCGCTTTGCCTTTGCAATCGCCGACTTTGGCGGTTTCAACTTCAAACGGTGTTTGCCATTTGCGGGAGTAGCGATAGGGCATCGCGCGCAGTGCCGTCATCCACTGATTTACGGCGCTTAACGATGGTCCATAAATGCCGTAGGTCGACCGTGTTGCTAGGGTCGGGTGAACCCGCTCCATTTGGTGGTCGTACGGCGTCGACGCAACTTCGAAAAAGGTCGATTGGGCAAAGCCGGCCGACGTCGATCCACCGGCAATAATTAAGAGCCAACACGTTTTTTTCAGTAGAGAGATCATGGCAGGGCCATGATCCAAAGCACTGCCCGTGCCTGCCGCGCCGAACCTAGGCCGAAGGCGGGCCGCCTGCGCTTTAAGGCTTTGTTGTGTCGGGCGGCGCTTGGCCTGGTGCTGATGTAGATCCCGGCGTGGTCGGAGGGGAAGCCGCTGGCTTCCCATCCGCCAGTCCGGCTCGGACGCCGCTGGCGGCATCTCCTACAGGAGCTTTTGCTGCTGCTGCCTTTGCCGCTGCTTCAGCTGCGGCCTTCTTCTTCGCTTCGGCCGCCGCTGCCGCGTCCCCTAAATTCTTGTCCACGGCTGCCGCTTCGATCGGATGAATTTTGTGATAGTAATCGTTCGATTTCGATAGCTGTTCTTTGCGGAACAATAGATTGTCGAACCGCTCGCGTTTACTCAGCTCGAAGTCCTTGTCCATCTTGATGGCTTCGAACGGACACACCTCAACGCAGATCTGGCAGCTCATGCAAACCGAGATGTCGATGTCGAACACTGCCGGATAAAACTGCGGCTTCCCGACGTAATCCGGTTTCTTATCCTTGCTCTTAACTATATAGATGCACTGCGGCGGGCACTCTTTTTCGCAAATCTGGCAGGCCACGCATCGCAAGCCGGCCTGCGGATCGTTCCCGTCGTAAATCAGGAACGGAAAATTCCGGTAATTCTCCGGGAGCAGATTGCGCTCTTCGGGATATTGCACGGTGATCAGGCGCTCCTTCTCGAAGTAGCTCCCGGCGAAATTCCGAAGCGTCACTGCCATCCCTTTTAGCACGCCGGTTCCAATCATTTGTTTTAATGTGCCGAAAGCGCGTCATATTTCACAAGGAAATTTCAAACAGGGTGCGACTGGCTGCTCTTTTATTAATATTGGGTTGCGTATTAACGGTTCGCGCAGAGGAGCGTGTTTTCGAAAGCGAACCGACGCGGACCCACTTGATCGAGCTCTTTACATCGCAGGGTTGCAGCAGTTGTCCGCCGGCCGAAGCCTGGCTTTCCAAACTCAAAAACGAGGCGCGATTGTGGAAAGATTTCGTGCCGCTCGCTTTTCACGTCGATTATTGGGACCGGCTGGGCTGGCGCGATCCGTTCGCCGCGAAAGAGTGGACGGCGCGGCAGTATCTCTATTCGGAAACTTGGAAAAGTGAGAGCGTTTACACCCCGGGATTCGTGCTCGATGGACGGGAATGGCCCGGCCGGAGTGTTCCAACGGTCTCAACGGAAAAGCCAGGCGTGTTGAAATTGTCGATCAAAGATCAAAAAATCGTCGCTGAATATGCTTCAACCAATGGCGCGGCAAACGATGCCGATCTTCATATCGCGACCCTTGGCTTTGATCTGACAACGAAAGTTGGCGCGGGCGAAAATAGTGGCCGCAATTTGAATCAGGATTTTGTCGTTTTGTCGTTGGCAAACAAGAAAATGTCGCGCGGTAAAAGTGAAATCCCGTTCGTTGCGGATCCGCGCGCGGGAGCAGTTGCCGCGTGGATCACTGCGCCGAATCACATCGAACCGGTCCAGGCTGTTGGCGGCTGGTTGAAGTGAAGCAGGTTACAAAAGTTACAAACGATTCAACTTCGATGAGCTGCGCTCATCGATCGACTTCGCCCATCACGATGTCGATGCTGCCGAGAATAACCATTACGTCGGCCACCACGTGGCCAAGACACATGTCTTCGAGAATGGTGAGATTGATGAAGCTTGGTGGGCGAACTCGATAACGATACGGATTCGGGCCGCCGTCACTGATCAGATAAAATCCCAGCTCGCCCTTTGGCGCTTCGATTCGGCCGTAAGCTTCGCCAACCGGTGGCCGAAACGCGCGCACTTTGACTTTCGGATTCACGATTGGTCCCGCCGGAATTTGCGGAAGCGCTTGTTTCAAGATATCCACGCTCTCGCGCATCTCGAGCGCGCGCATCATCAACCGGTCGTAAGTGTCGCCGTGATCGCCTAACGGAACGCGGAATTTGAATCGTGGATAAATGCCGTAACCATCGACTTTGCGAATATCATAATTCACGCCGCACGCGCGCAACATGGGGCCTGTGATTCCGGCGCTGATCGCTGACTCGGGAGAGAGTTTTCCCACGTTCTGTGTCCGTGCGATCACAATTTCGTTTTGCAAAATTAATCCCTCGAATTCGTCGAGAAACTTCGGGAACCGTTCGACAATCTGCTTCGCGCGCCCGAGCCAGGCGTCGTCCGGGTCCACCCGACAACCGCCGAACCGCATGTAATCGCACATCATCCGAGATCCGGAGAGCGATTCGAAAAGATCGAGGATCTTCTCACGTTCGCGGAACGCATACATCAGCGGCGTTCCCCATGCGCCCATGTCACTCAACAAAAATCCCAGCAGTGACGCGTGATTTTGCAGTCGGGTCAGCTCCGCCAGAATTACGCGCAAATATTCCGCGCGCTCGGGAACTTCGATACCGGCGAGCTTTTCAACGCTTAATGCATAGGCCCAGTTGTTCGTCATCGAACAAAAATAATCGAGCCGGTCGGTATAAGGCATCGAACTGAGATAAGTCGCGTGCTCGCCGATTTGTTCGTGGTTGCGGTGCAGATAACCGAAAACCGGCTTGAGCTTGCGAACGATCTCGCCCTCGAGCGCGACATTCATTCGAAAGACGCCGTGCGTCGACGGGTGCTGCGGCCCCATCGACACTTCGAGCAACTCCCCATCGAGTCGCGAGCTCATTGTGACCGGTGGTCGCTCCATCGCCTCGATCGTTTCCAGTGTCGCGCTCATTTGTTTGGTGTAGCCACGTCGCTGTGCGACGTAATCTTTTCCGCGCCATCCAAGGTTGGACGCGGCGTGTAATGCTGTTTCGCACGCTGGAGCACTTGATCGTGCGGCGTCGGTTCCCATTCGAAATCGTCCGGCTGCACGTAATCCTTGCGCATCGGATAGTCTTTGAACTCGTCCCACATCAAAATTCGGCGCAGATCAGGATGGCCATCGAAATGAATTCCGTAGAGATCGAAAATTTCACGCTCCTGAAGTTCGGCGCTGCGCCAAACCGGCGTGAGTGACGAGAGTCGCGCGCTGTCCGTTCGATTTGCGGTCCGCATTCTAATAATGAGCGGGCCGTGTTTGAGCTTGACCGAGTAGAGATGATAAACCGCTTCGAGATAACCGGGAATTTTGTCCTCGCTTACCTGATCGACTTCTTTCTCAACGCCATCGACGACCTGCTTCACCTTCGTCGTTTTCTTTACGACGCGATCGAGCCAGTCAACGCCGGTGACGTTCGAGCAAAAGTCAAAACTCAGCGCCGGATGATCTCGAAGGAACGTGGCAACCGCGACCGCGTGGTCGTTGTCTATCAAAAGTGAGGATTGTCCCGAAGGCCCGGGATTAACGACGATTTGAATCTTGGCGCCGCGCGCGGCCAGCTCCGCGCGGTTTTTGATCTGCTCTAAAGTTTCCACGTCAAACGGCTCGAAGGTGGATCGGCCGCTCCGAGGACGATGTCAAAAATAATGCGGCTTTGCCGCCAAATACTATCATCGAGCGCGGAGCGCTCGATCCACCTCGCGTGTTCATGTCCTTTCCAGCACCGGCGGCTGATAAACGTCTTTGTTCGCCGGCGGATTCAAATCGTGTTCGCCGAATGCCGGCACCGGAAATTCACTCGGCTCTCCTGGTTTCAAAAATTCTGCTTTGTTCTCGCCGCTCAACTTTTGACTGTCGATCTTGCGTTGCAATTCCATGAAGGCGTGAAGCAACGCCTCCGGCCGCGGCGGACAACCTGGAATGTAAACATCCACTGGAATGTAACGATCGATTCCTTTGAGCACGTTGTAACCTTGTTTGAACGGACCGCCCGAAATCGCGCACGCGCCCATCGAGATCACGTACTTTGGGTCGGGCATTTGGTTGTAAAGCCGCACGATTTGTGGCGCCATTTTTTTCGTGACCGTGCCCGCGACGATCATGAGATCGGCCTGTCGCGGCGAAGGGCGAAAAACCTCACCGCCAAATCGCGCAATGTCGTAACGCGACGCTGCCGTCGCAATCATTTCGATCGCGCAGCAGGCGAGCCCGAACTGGAGTGGCCAGATCGAATTCTTCCGGCCCCAGTTGTAAAGCTCCTGCACGGATGTGACCCAAATGCCCTGGCGTTGCAGCTCGCTGCGTAATTTCTCGTCGATTTGTTCGCTCATGAGCTCGTTACAAAGTTACATGAGTTACAACGGTTACAAAAGAGTCGTCGCCATTGTAACGATGTAACGCTTTTAGCTTCTTATCACCACCGCTTCAGCGTGCCCAATTTAGACAACCTTTGCCCCACGCCCACACCAGTCCCTCGATCAACAGTAACAGGAAGACAAGAATGGCGATGAATGCGCCGAACGGAAGGCCGGTGAACGCGACCGCGAACGGGACCAGAAAAATCGCTTCCACATCAAAGATCAGAAAAATGATCGCGTAGAGATAATATTGGGACCGGAACTGGACGTGGGCCTCGCCCGTCGATTCCACGCCGCATTCGTAGATGGCATTCTTCTCGGCGCCTGGTTTCGGTGGTTGAAAAAATCTTCGCCACATCCAGGCGAGCGCGAGCGGCAACAGCGGAAACATCAGCGCCACTCCCGCGAAGACGACGATGAACAAATATGGGTTTGGAGTCATTCCTGGAAACAATCAGCCACAGATCAATGGAGCGAGCGGGACGAGCGACATAGAAGGTAAAGCCACAAGGGTAGTGGCGAACGAGCCGGGAGGCGAGTGAGTTTCAACACAGATTTACACTGATAAACAGAAATAATATTACTACTCTCTTGCCATACGGCAGCCAGCACCGGTTTTAGCTGTAGTCCCGCTAAACCGAACAAATGTGGCGTGGTCGGGAGCGGTTCTTCCTTGATTAAATAAATCAGCCCCGCTTTTCTTCATCGAGGGTGAGTCAATCTCTCGACCAAGTCTTCATTTACACGAAACATTGGCTGCTTTCGTTCCTGAACGGACGCGTCCCGGGCTGGCTGATTCAAATCGTGTCCAGCCTGCTCAACATCGCCCTGTTGCTGGGAGTTTTTTTGACGCTCTTCGCGCTTATGTCGGTGCTCGAGCGAAAAATCCTGGGCCGGATGCAAAATCGTTATGGCCCGAACCGGGTTGGTCCGTTCGGCCTGCTCCAACCGGTGGCCGACGGCATCAAAATGTTGATCAAGGAAGACATTGTGCCCGCGCGCGCGGACAAGGTTGTCCATTTTTTCGCGCCGATCCTGGTCGCAGCTGCGGCGATCCTCGCGCTCGGCGTAATTCCCTACGGTCGAAACATGACGCCGTTCGTCATTGACGGCGGGATTCTGTTTTTCTTCGCCGTCGGATCGACCACGGAGCTGGCCGTGTTCATGGCGGGCTGGGGCAGCAACAACAAATTCTCCATGCTCGGCGCCATGCGCGCGATCGCGCAGATGATCAGTTACGAATTACCGCTCATTATTACAGTGTTGCCCGTGGTGATGGTCGTCGGTTCGCTCAATCCCGACAAAATCGTCCTCGCGCAAAAGTATTATCACTTTGGGTTCCTGCCGCACTGGTTCGTGCTGACGCCGTGGGGAGCGACCGCTTTCATTTTGTTTTTCGTTTCCGGACTCGTGGAATCAAATCGAACACCGTTCGACGTCCCGGAGGGCGAGTCGGAAATCGTGGCCGGTCACATGACGGAATACTCTGGGTTCAAGTACGCCACATTTTTCATGGCGGAATATCTCGGGATGTTTGCGGTCAGCGGCCTGGCGGTGACCCTGTTTCTCGGCGGATGGCACGCGCCGCTGCCGTGGCTCGCGTTTGTCCCATCCTATGTCTGGTTCTTCGCGAAATTGTCGGTGTTGCTTTTCGTTTTCATTTGGATCCGCGGCACCTTGCCGCGCATTCGGGTGGACCAGATGATGAACTTCGCCTGGAAGTTCATGCTGCCGATGGCATTCACCTGCCTCGTTTCGGCGGCGGTCTGGTATTACAATGGCCGGCGTCTGGCCGGATGGCTCTGGTCGTTTGCGGTCATTGTTGCGGTTTACGTCGCGCTTTCGTTGTTTCTCGATACCCGCAAGAAATTCGCGCCGCGCACTTATCGTTTCGCCGAATGAACACGGTCGCGTTTGCTATCATCGCAATTTTCACGCTCACCTTCGCGTTGGCTGCAGCAACCAATCCCCGGCTGATGCATGCGGCGCTCAGTTTTGCCGTAATGTTTGTCGGGATTGCCGCGTTTTTCTTTCTCCTTGGAGCCGAGTTTGTGGGGCTCGTTCAGATTTTCGTATATGTCGGTGCGGTCGCGGTACTGATCGTGTTCACGATTTTGCTCACTCGGCATGATGCCGAACAGCAGCACGGGTTTAAGTGGGGTGGAGTCCTGGTTGCTGTCTTGGTTTTTGGCGGATTGGTTTGGGCAATTCTCAGAACGAAATTTGTTTTTAGCACTCCGCCCGTCGTTAAGGCACTTACCGTGAAACAAATCGGGGAAGCGCTCATGACTCATTATGTTTGGCCGCTGCAATGCGTCGGCGTTTTGCTAACCGCTGCGCTAATCGGTGCCCTGGTTCTGGTGATGGAGGACAAACCGCAATGACGTTGTCGATCTTCCTCATCTGGGGAGCACACGCGCCCTCGCGTGTTCTTTTCGGCGCCTCGCCGAAAAGCTGTCTTCTGAATGCGACACAGCAACCGAGATTTACTTGCAGAAAAAGTTCGCGATCGCGGGGGCGCGATCGGTCCGAGCCGGACTGGCTTTTGCATGCGAGGCGCATGCGCTCCCCAATCCAATTTGGCGGCCGATGACAGCAACGCTCCAGTTTTTCCTCATCGTATCCGCGGCCCTGTTTTGCATTGGTCTGCTTGCCGCGCTTAGCCGTCGTCACGCGATTTTCATTTTAATCGGAATCGAAATGATGCTGGCGGCTGCGAACCTGAACTTCATCGCTTTCTGGCGGTTCGGTCCGCGATCACCTTATCCGGTCGGCGTCATGGTGGTGATTTTTTCCATCGCGATCGCCGCGGCTGAGGTTGCCGTCGGTCTCGCCATGGTGATCGCGGTCTATCGACATTTCCGGACCACAAACGTCGACCAGCTCGATCGACTCAAAGGATGAATTCCTGGATTACAACCGATGTTTGGCTAATCCCGGCGACACCGATCGTCGCCGCGCTGTTGATTCTCGGTTTCGGAAAGCACGCGCGTCTGACTGCTGCGATCGTCGCGGTGATTGGACAAGTCGCAGCGTTGGCGATGTCGATTCTCGCCTTTCTTCCGACTTTGCACGATCACGCTTTTCGCGCAGTCCTGAATTTGACCTGGTTCACGTTCGGCGAGCAACCGTTGCGCATCGGTTTTGTTCTCGATCCGCTGGCCGCCGCGATGATGGTGATGATCACCCTCGTCGGTCTTTGCATTTTTGTTTTCAGCATCGGTTACATGGCCGAGGACAAAAATTTCTCCCGGTTCTTTGCTTATCTCTCCTTCTTTTCCGGGGCGATGCTCGGCGTGGTGGTCGCTAACAGTTTGCTTCTTCTTTTTGTTTTCTGGGAGTTGGTCGGCCTCGCTTCGTATTTGTTGATCGGATTTTGGATCGAACGGCCGAGTGCGGCGGCGGCAGCAAAGAAAGCGTTTATCACCACTCGCATCGGTGACATGGGTTTTTTTCTCGGGATCCTTTGGTTGTATCATCGAAGCGGGACCTTACTTTTCTATGACCGTGGCCACGGTTGTTTGGAGAACGTCGTGGTCCTCGGTGCGAGCGCGACGTTCATTGCCCTGCTGATTTTCTGCGGCGCAGTCGGCAAATCCGGGCAATTCCCGCTTCACGTTTGGTTGCCGGATGCGATGGAAGGTCCTACACCGGTCAGCGCATTGATCCATGCCGCAACGATGGTCGCGGCGGGTGTCTTTCTGGTCGCGCGCGTTTATCCGATTTTCTCGGTCGGCGCGATCAACGGGGTAACTTCGTCGCTCACAGTCGTGGTTTGGATCGGCGTTATCACCGGATTAATTGCGGCGCTCATTGCGGTGGCGCAGTCCGACATCAAACGCATTCTGGCTTACTCAACCGTTTCGCAGCTTGGTTTGATGATGGTGTCGTTAGGCGTGGGCGGGGTCGCGGCCGGCATCATGCATCTGCTCGCGCACGGATTTTTCAAGGCGCTGCTGTTTCTCGGCGCCGGTTCGGTCATTCACGGGCTTCACCACGAGCAGGACATTCGAAAAATGGGCGGCTTGCGAAAACTAATGCCGATTACCTTCGCGACTTACGCCGTCGGAATGATGGCATTGAGCGGCGTGCCGTTCTTGTTCTCCGGCGGTTGGACGAAGGAAGAAGTTCTGCACGCAACGGAGCGTTGGCCGCAGTCACCCGCGCCGCATTACCTGCTGTTGATCGGCGTTATTCTCACTGCGCTCTACATGACGCGGCAGGTCATGTACGTCTTTTTTGGAACGCCGCGCGCCAACGCCGACCACGCCCACGAAAGTCCGCGCGTGATGACAATTCCACTGATCGTGCTCGCGATTTGTGCTGTCGCATTCAGCATCGTGCTTACGCCGGCATGGCCATGGCTTGAAAGTTATCTCACAGGGCACGCGGCCGAATTTGATTCACACCTCCTGTTTCAGCCGATGATTTTGCTTTCACTTCTGCTCGTTAGCGTCGGCATCGCGATCGGTGTTTGGTTGTACCGGCGCGCTGGCGAAGTCGATCCTGTCCAAACAAAACTGCCCGCACTCTTCCGTTTTCTCGAAAACAAGATGTGGATCGATGAATTATACGAGCGCACAATCATCGCGCTCGCCGCGCTTGCAGCTCGTATCTCCGATTGGATGGACCGTTACATTTGGGACGGGCTCGTCCGCTGCATCGGCGCGATCGGGAGATTGTTCGGAGCGATCACGGCCGGGACCGACGAGGGCGTTATCAACGCGGGCGTTGATGAGACTACGGTTGGTGCGCGCGGCTTTGGTCGCGTGATGTCACGATTTCAATCGGGACAAATTCAGATCTACCTCGGCGCGATCGCGCTCGGAACGCTCGCGCTACTTCTCTTCTACGCATGGTTGGCTTGATCACAGCGCTCATCCTCATTCCCGTTGCCGGCGCGATCGTGCTTTACATCGGGCATCCAAAAAATCCGCGCACGGTCGCGTTCATCTTTAACGCGCTGTCTGCGTTTTATGCACTCATGCTTTGGCAAAAGTTCGATGCCACTGCGCCTGGATTGCAGCTAATCGAGCGTCATACCTGGATCCCATCGATCGGCGCCGAGTACGTCGTGGGCATTGATGGTTTGAGTTTGCTTCTCGTTTTGCTCACGTCGCTGGTTTTTCCGTTCGCGTTTTGCGCGCAAAAACTGGAACGCGGTGCCTGCGCGCTGATGCTGGTGATGCAGGCCGCCCTCTACGGCACGTTCACCGCCCAGAATTTCGTGCTCTGGTTTTTGTTTTACGAGATGAGCCTCGTGCCGTCGTTTCTGCTCATCAAAATCTACGGCGACCCCGCCGGGGCGGGGCGCGACTACGCGGCGGTCAAGTTCTTCCTCTACACCTTCCTCGGCAGCGTCACGATGCTGCTGGCGTTTCTCGGAATTTATTTTACCAAAGGGACATTCGATTTCGTTGCGCTGGCCGATCTCGGCAAGGGCGGATTGATCTCCGGAAACTTTCGCTGGTTCGTTTTCGGAGGAATTTTTCTCGGTCTCGCCGTCAAGGTTCCGCTGTTCCCATTTCACACCTGGCTGCCGGACGCCTACCAAACCGCGCCGACCGGAGTTTCGATGGTGTTGACTGGCACGCTTTCGAAAATGGGCGTCTACGGTTTCATCCGATTACTCATCCCGCTTTTTCCGAACGAAATTAAAGTCGCCAGTCCGTGGCTACTCACTCTTGTCGTTTGCTCAATCGTATTCGCGCCATTGGCGGCCTGGGCGCAGCGGGATCTCAAACGAATGGTCGCATACTTGTCGATTAACCACCTCGGCTACTGTCTGCTTGGCTTGTTCGCGATCACCGCGACTTCGACGCCGTCAGCGATCGACAATCATGCTGCGTTGAGCGGTGTGTTTCTCCAGATCTTCAATCACGGCGTGACCGCGGCCGCGCTTTTCTATTTTGTCGGTTTGCTGGAAGAGCGGCGCGGTTTGCGCGGGATCAATGATTTTGGCGGGTTGATGCAACGCACACCGCTGCTGTGCGGGTGGATGAGCGTCGCAATGTTCTCGTCGTTAGGCTTGCCCGGACTCAACGGGTTCATTGGCGAATTCTTAATTTTCAAGGGCTCGTTCGCGACGGCCGCTGGATTTACCGCCATCGCGGTAATCGGTTTGCTTTTTACGGCCGTAACTTTCATGCGCGCGATGCAATCGCTCTTTAGCGGTCCACTCGCCGAAAGCTGTTCGGGATTCTCCGATCTGGTGCTCAATGAGAAACTCGTCATCGTTCCGGTGACGCTGTTGATGTTTGCGATTGGCCTCAATCCTCAATTCGTCTTCAACATCTTCAACACAACCGTCGTTCACATGGCGCGACTGTTCAGCTGACAATGGGATGATCGCCTGGACGATTTACATCACGTTCACCGGTGCGGTTGTGGTTTTGTTGCTTCCGCGGCTCCTGGCTCGCTGGATCGCACTCGTCACGACTACTGCCGGTCTCGCCATCAGTCTGACGACATTCTTCCGCCACGATGTCGATCTTGCCCATTTCACAACGATCGTTCGCGTCTCCTGGATTCCGGCACTTGGAATGAATTTCCATCTCGCCCTGGATGGCATCAGTCTGACGCTGGTTCTTGTTACAGGTTTGGCTGCAATCAGCGCGGTTTTGTTTTCGTGGGATGTTCGTGAGCGGGCGAACGAGTTTTTCTTTTGGCTTCTGCTGGTGGTCGGCGGCTCCTACGGCGTTTTCCTCAGTGCCGATCTTTTTCTTCTCTTTCTCTTTTATGAGCTCGTCATTGTTCCGAAATATTTCCTGATCGCGATCTTTGGTTCGACCAACAAGGAGTACGGCGCAATGAAGCTAACGCTGTATTCATTTTTTGGCGGCGCCCTCGTCTTTTTGGGAGTGATCACCGCTTATGTCGCGGGCGGTTCGCTTGATTTAAATCAGCTCGCCCAATTTCAATTTCCACCCCAACTCCAGTCCTGGGCCTTTCCGGTTTTGTTTCTTGGGTTTGCGGTGCTTGCCGGCATTTGGCCATTGCACACCTGGGCGCCCACCGGGCACGTCGCCGCGCCGACCGCGGGTTCAATGTTGCTCGCTGGGATCGTAATGAAGCTGGGTGCCTACGCCGCGTTGCGCGTGGCTATGAATCTTTTTCCCCAAGGCTTCCAAATGTGGCGCAATTGGATCGCCGTTCTCGCGGTTGTTGGAATTGTCTACGCTGCCGCGGTCGCTTTGCGTCAGCGCGATCTCAAATTCGTGATCGGTTATTCGAGCGTCAGTCACATGGGCTTCGTTTTGCTCGGCCTGGCAACCGCGAACCTTTTCGGCGTTTCCGGCGCCGTGCTTCAAATGTTTTCCCATGGCGTGATCGGCGCCCTTCTCTTCGCCGTTGCCGGCACCATGATTTATCGTCGCACTCACACGCGCGATCTCGACGCGCTATCGCGGATGAATCTTCGCCGAGCGCTTCCATTCGCGGCGTTCACCTTCGTCGTTGCCTCAGCGGCTTCGATGGGCATTCCAGGGTTCAGCGGGTTTGCCGCCGAAATCACGATCCTCATCGGCGTCTGGAAAGCATACCCTCTTGTAGTCTGGATCGTTGGCGCCGGCATGGTGTTGGTGGCTGCCTTTACGCTCCGGGCATTGAAGCGTTCATTTTTCGATGTCGATCCTGGTGGATCGGCCGCTCCGTCGGACGATGCTAAACAAGTGTCGGCTTCGCCGACGGAAATAACGTCGAGCGCGGAGCACTCGATCCACCTCGAACCAATCACGGTTCCCGAAAAACTTGGCGCCGCCCTGCTGATGTTCGCAACCCTTGCCGTCGGACTTTATCCAAAAATCCTTCTCGACCGAATCCAACCTGCGGTCGAAGCGATGCGTTTCTTGAAATGAACTATTTCCAACTTCTCCAGCTCGCCGCGCCGGAAGCAACTATCGTTTTGGTTGCGCTGGCGGTGCTGACCATCGGCCTAACTAGCGCTCGGCCCGGTAATTTTCCTGCAATAGTTGCCGCTCTTGGAACTCTGTTAGCGATGTGGACCGTGGTTCGGTTGCCCCAGCACGCGAATTTGTTCGGCGGGATGCTGGTAATTTCGCCACTCAATTCGTTGTTCAAGGTTGTCTGCCTTGCGTTGGCGTTCGTCACGATTCCACTTGCTGCGTCGGAAAAATCTCTCCGTAACCCTGGCGAATACCTGGCCATGTTGTTGTTAGGCACCGTGGGACTGCTGCTGCTCGTCGACAGCGAAGAGTTCCTGATGATTTTCATAGCGCTCGAACTCCTCGGTTTATCGCTTTACGTGATGGCGGCGTTTGACAAAACCGACGCCCGTTCTGCCGAAGCCGGCCTGAAATATTTTCTCTTTGGCAGCACCGCGAGCGCGTTCACGCTTTTTGGAATCAGCCTGGTCTATGGAATGACTGGGACGACTGGGCTCGCCTCCGTTGCGGAAAGACTCACCGCCGGTTCGGTCCAACCGCTTCTTGCCGTCGGAATCGTCATGACCCTAATCGGTTTTGCGTTCAAGATCACTGCCGCACCGTTTCATCTTTGGGCGCCCGACGCGTATCAAGGCGCGCCGATTCCGAGCGCCGCTTTCATTGCCTCCGGTTCAAAAGTTGCCGCGTTCGTCGTGCTCGGAAAAATCGTGCTCACCGGTTTCGGCCCGGCTAGTGGCAGCGCTGCCTGGCATGCGATGGTCGCCGGCTGGTCGCCTGTTCTCGCAGTGTTGGCTGCGTTGTCGATCTTGTTGGGAAATTTTGTTGCGCTCGTTCAAACCAACGTCCGCCGGCTGCTTGCTTACTCGGCGGTCGCGCACGGCGGTTATACCTTGCTTGGCCTGGTGGCGGGCGGGCGGGAAGGCTTTTCGGCAACGCTTTTTTACACCACGGTCTACGCGATCACGCTGGTCGGCGCATTCGCTGTGGTCGGACTTGTGAGACGCCAAACCGGCGGTGACGATTTACAAAACTTCGCCGGATTGGGATCGCGTTCGCCTCTGGTAGCAGCCTGCATGTCGATCTTCATGCTCTCGCTCGCCGGTTTGCCCCCGTTGGCCGGGTTTTTCGGAAAGTTTTATCTGTTCAGCGTGGCGTTTCGGGCGGGTGGCAATCACGGCTTGCTTTGGCTGGTTATTCTCGCCCTCTTTGGTAGTTTCGTTTCGCTGTATTATTATTTGAGCGTTCTCAAAGTGATCTTCGTGAACGATAGGGCGGGAAAAACTGCCCCTTCCGCGTTCGGAACAACCGCGCTTCAGCAATCCGTCATGGCGATTCTTGCCGCATCGGTTCTTCTCCTCGGCGTGCTGCCGGAGAACCTCGCGGCCCTCATTGCCAGATCGATGCCCTAAAAAATCTTAGCTCCAGTCAAAAAAATGCGTGCTCATTTGTTAGAAATCACGTTATAGACTTTCCGTGCAGCAAAAGCGGACAGGTGAAGCTGCGAACGTTCACCGCGTTAAAGCGGGCCCGATCAGCGAATTCATTGATCGGCATTACCGGCACTTCAACGCCGCGGTGGTCAAGGACGCCGCCGATGCTTACATCGCGCATCTCAATAGTGGCGGCAAAATGATGATCACGCTCGCCGGCGCGATGAGCACGGCCGAGCTCGGTATTTCGCTGGCTGAAATGATTCGACACGACAAAGTCCACGCCATCACCTGCACCGGCGCGAATCTGGAGGAAGACCTCTTCAATCTCGTTGCCCGCAGTCATTACGAGCGGCTCCCAAACTATCGCGAGCTCAGTCCGCAACAGGAAGAAGAGCTTCTCGAGTCGCCATCTCAATCGCGTAACCGACACCTGCATTCCGGAAGAGGAAGCGATCCGTCGGATCGAACGGATCGTGATCGATGAATGGGTTCGGGCCGCGAAAAGTAAGGAGCGAAAATTTCCACACGAGTTTCTTTTCAAGATCCTGCGTGAATGCCACCTCAAAAAATTTTATGAGATCGATCCGGCCGACAGTTGGATGATGGCGGCGGCGCACAAGAATCTGCCGATGGTCGTACCCGGCTGGGAGGATTCCACGCTTGGAAATATTTATGCTGCGCGTTGCATCACCGGCCACATTAGTGACGTCCATACCGTCCGCTCCGGCATCGAATACATGATGGAACTGGTTAACTGGTATCGGCGTGAATCGAAGGAATCGTCGATCGGGTTTTTCCAGATCGGCGGTGGCATCGCCGGTGATTTTCCGATTTGCGTGGTCCCGCTCCTCAATCAGGACCTCGTCACCGAACAGGTGCCGGAGTGGGGCTATTTTTGCCAGATCAGCGATTCGACCACCAGCTACGGATCGTATTCGGGCGCGGTGCCGAACGAAAAAATCACCTGGGGCAAGCTGCGCTCCACCACGCCGCGCTTCGTCATCGAATCCGACGCCACAATTGTCGCGCCGCTGATTTTCGCAAAAGTCCTCGGCTGGTAAACTTTCTGGGGAGCGCACGCGCCTCGCGTGCTGGTTGCGGCGCCTCGCCGCGACCAACTTGTCGCTTGTCACCTGTCACTGGTCACTGGCAAAATGCGCCATGAAATCATCCCTGATTGTCATCGCGTTTTTCGCAGCGACCTCGTTCGCTGTTTCAGCCTTCGCTCAAATGACAACTTCGCCCGCGCCCGGCGATAAAATGTCCAATACCGGCCAGGTCGCGGTTCCGGCGAATTCATCTGGTGGAACTGCGGTGACCGCGCAGACCGGTCAGCCGAGTGCTGCCGACATGCAAAAAATGATGGCGCAGATGATGGAGATGTCGAAATTGAACGAGAACCACAAGCTTCTATCCAGCCTCGACGGCGACTGGAACTACACCATCAAGTTCTGGATGAACCCGGACCCAAACGCCAAGCCGCAAGAATCGAAAGGAACCGCGGTCAGAAAATCGATCATGGGCGGGCGCTACGTGACCATGGATGTGAGTGGCAAAATACAGATGCCCGATGAAAAAGGGAAAATGAAAGACGTCATGTTCAAGGGAATGGGCCTTGAGGGCTACGACAACGTGAAGAAGAAATTCGTGGCGTCGTGGATCGACAACATGGGTACGGGTATCGAGCCCTCGGAAGGCACTTACGATCCGGCTACGAAATCGTTCACCTACACCGCGGAAATCGAAGCGATGCCCGGAATGAAAACCCAGGTCCGGGAAGTCCTCAAGATCGTTGATAACAACCACATGAGTCTCGAGTGGTACGAGAACCAGGGTGGCCAGGAAAAGAAGACGATGGAGATCAGCTACACGAAGAAAAAGTAGACTCTTCTTCTCAATCTCATCCTAAATCGCGGGCGACTTGTTTGCCGGTGTCAAATTTTCTCGCGGCGAGGTATTCGTACATGGCGCGGCGAGCGGTTGCATCTTTTTGGGCACGCTCTCCCAGTTGTTTCGCCGCTTTAGGATCGCTCAACATCTTGAACCGGTTTTCGAGTTTGAAATACTCGCAGATGTCGATTTTCGGCGGCGCCGAATCGAGCTGAAGCGGATTTTCGCCACGGGCGGAACGGTCGGGATTGAAGCGATACAGCATCCATTGCCCCGAGTTCACCGCCGCTTTCTGGTCCTGCATCGCCGTTGCCATGTTGATGCCATGGGCAATGCAATGGCTGTAGGCAATGATCAACGCCGGACCGTCATAGGCCTCGGCTTCGAGGAACGCTTTCAACGTGTGCTCGTCCCTGGCACCCATCGCCACGGATGCGACGTAAATCGTTCCGTAACTCATCGCCATTAAGCCGAGATCCTTTTTCGGTGCGCGTTTTCCGCTCGAAGCGAACTTTGCTACCGCCGCACGCGGGGTTGCTTTGGAACACTGGCCACCGGTATTAGAGTAAACTTCAGTATCGAGCAGAAGCACTTTTACATTGCGGCCACTTGCCAGCACGTGATCAAGCCCGCCGTAACCGATGTCGTAACCCCAGCCGTCGCCGCCGACAATCCAAACGCTTTTGCGCACAAACATGTCGGCTAGTGATCGCAGGCGTTCCGCTTGCGGGCCTTCCAATCGTTGCAGTCTCCGTTTCAGTTCTGTCACACGCTCGCGTTGATCGAAGATGTCGGCCTCGTCGCGTTGGCGTGCATTGAGAATTTCAGTCGTTAGTTCCTGACCAACTTGCGGACTAAGTTGATGAAGCAGCTCACCGGCGAACTCTTGTTGTTTGTCGATCGAAACCCGGAACCCGAGCCCGAACTCCGCGTTGTCTTCAAACAGCGAATTCGCCCAGGCCGGCCCGCGGCCGAACAGATCTTTCGCGTACGGCGTCGTGGGCAGATTGCCGCCGAAAATCGACGAGCAACCGGTTGCGTTGGCGATGAGCAAACGATCGCCGAAAAGTTGGGTCAGCAATTTAATGTAAGGCGTCTCGCCGCAACCCGCGCACGCTCCCGAAAATTCGAAGAGCGGCTGCTGGACCTGCATTTGGCGAACACTGCCGACGCGTATCTCGCGACGGTCCATGTCCGGGATCGAGAGAAAGAAATTCCAATTCGCGCGTTCGCTTTCCCGTAAGGGAAGCTGTGGCCGCATGTTAATAGCCTTGGATTTTGCGTCGGTTTTGTTTCGGGCGGGGCAAACGTCCACACAAATGCCGCAACCGGTGCAATCTTCCACCGCCACTTGCAGCGTGTAATTCAAACCTTTCCATTCCGGCAGTCGCGTTTCACGTGATTTGAACGTGGCCGGCGCTTTTTCGAGCACCGGCGACTGGTAAACTTTGCTTCGAATCACTGAGTGCGGACAGACCAGCACGCATTTGCCGCATTGGATGCAGATTTCGGGGTCCCAAACCGGAACGTCGCTGGCGAGATTGCGTTTCTCGAAGCGTGTCGTGCCGGTTGGATATGTGCCGTCGTTCGGAAGTGCGCTCACTGGAAGCCGATCGCCGCGCCCGGTCATGATTTTTTCCAGCACGTCATGCACAAACGGCGGCTCATCGGAACATTGGCCGTTTCGTTTGATCGGGTTGCCGTTGAAATGCTCCGGCACTTCGACTTCATACAAATGCGCGAGCGCCTGATCGACCGCGCGGATGTTCTTCTCGACTACGTCGGCGCCTTTCTTGGCGTAAGTCCTTTCGATCGAATCTTTGATCGCCGTGATCGCCCGTTCGGGTGGCAGCACATCGGATAGCGCAAAGAAACAGGTTTGCATGATTGTGTTGATCCGCCGGCCAAGCCCGGCGTCGTGCGCAACCTTGTTTGCATCGATCACAAAAAATCGCGGACGGCGCGCAATAATTCTTCGCTGCACTTTTTCTGGCAGATGTTGCCAGATTTTGTCCGGACCGAATGGCGAGTTCAGTAGAAACGTTCCGCCCGGCACCAGGTCTTTGAGCACATCCTGGCTCTCGAGCAGAAACGGCTGATGACAACCGACGAAGTTCGCTTTCGTGACCAGATAGGTCGAACGGATCGGGCGTGGTCCGAATCGCAGATGCGAAATCGTCATTGCGCCGGATTTCTTCGAATCGTAAACAAAATAACCTTGCGCGAAGTAATCGGTGCCTTCGCCGATGATTTTGATCGATTCTTTGTTTGCGCCCACTGTTCCGTCGGCTCCGAGCCCGAAAAATTGGGCCCGGATTACGTCATCGGATTCCGTCGAAAACTTACGATCGACATCGAGACTTGTGTGGCAGAGATCATCATCGATGCCGACCGTAAAATGGTTCTTAGGGGAAGATTGGGCGAGGTTGTCGAACGCGGCCTTGATCATCGCCGGCGTAAATTCTTTCGACGACAAACCGTAGCGCCCGCCGATAATGCGCAGATCGGACCATCCGTGTTCGTGAAGGGCGTTCACGCAATCGAGATAAAGCGGTTCGCCGCCACAGCCCGGCTCCTTCGTGCGATCCAGCACCGCCAGCGCGCGCGTTGTTAGCGGCAACATCTTCACGAACGCGCTCGAGTCGAACGGCCGGTAGAGCCGCACCTTCAGCACGCCGACCTTCTCGTCGAGCGCGTTCAAAAAATCGACTGTCTCGTGCGCGGCTTCGCATCCGGAGCCCATTAGTATGATGACGCGCTCGGCGTCAGTCGCGCCGTGGTATTCAAAGATTCCGTAACGTCGCCCGGTCAGCGCCCCGAACCGGTCCATCGCGCGTTGCACAATTCCCGGGCACGCCGCGTAAAATGGATTCACCGTTTCACGCGCTTGAAACGCGACGTCCGGATTTTGTGCGGTCCCGCGAATGACCGGATGATCCGGTGACAACGCGCGAGCACGGTGATCGAGAACGCGCGCTTCATCAATCATCTCGCGCAAGACATCGCTGTGGACGATATCGATCTTGGAAATTTCGTGCGACGTGCGGAAGCCGTCGAAGAAATGGATAAACGGAATTCGCGATTCGAGGGTGGCCGCGTGCGCGATCAATGCCAGGTCCTGAGCTTCCTGGACCGACGCCGAGCAAAGCATCGCCCAACCGGTTGCGCGCGTCGCCATCACGTCGCTGTGATCACCGAAAATCGACAACGCTTGTGCCGCGATGGCGCGCGCGGCGATGTGAAACACCGTCGGGGTCAGTTCGCCGGCGATTTTGTACATATTAGGGATCATCAAAAGAAGTCCCTGCGAACAAGTGAACGTGGTGCTGAGTGCGCCGGTTTGAAGCGCGCCGTGGATCGCGCCCGCCGCTCCGCCTTCACTTTGCATCTCGATCACTGCCGGCACGGTGCCCCACAAATTCTTCACACCTTTGGCCGACCACGCGTCCGCCCATTCACCCATCGGCGACGCCGGCGTGATCGGATAAATGGCGATGACTTCGTTCAGCGCGTAAGCGATCCGCGCGACTGCTTCGTTTGCGTCCAATGTTTTCAGACCGGTCTTGGCGATGTGACTGCGCACCGGTCGCTGTTCGTGTTTGAAATCGAAACCGGTGCGGTGCCCGTTGGTCAAACCGATCTCTGGTTCGGTCGTTGCTATGTTCATGATCTCTGCCTTTCGCAGTGAATGTAGCTGCCGCCGTGCGCGAGCGATGCACCGCGGTTGCGTTTTGCTGTGCAGTTATTGTGCGTATTCCGGCTGCACTAATCGCTTTTTCGGTTTCAGACAATTTGTGCGTTGCGAAACGCAATTTGCGCCCAGTGGCGTCCGGCGGCGCATGACATACTCAAAACATGAAAACGACAACTCCAGTCCTTCTCGTTCTTTCTCTTCTCGCGCTAGTTGCGCCCGACCTGATGGCGGGAACGGTTTTTTATCAAGGGATTTCCGCAGTTCAGAGTGATCGGAACTCCGGTATCAGCACCAACAATCAGTACACAACCGCGATCGATGGGGGAAATAAGGGTGGTTCCAATCGCGTTATCAATGGGATTACGCTTTATCCTCTTTCCGGGACCGGACAAAGCAGTACGGCCGACAATTGCACCGTCAATGGTCTCGTTGGTTCGCTTTCGAACGCCGGCGGGATGAGCGGGACCATTCGCGCAGACGGCGCCTTCAAGGAGGTTCTCTCTGACATGACGTTTAACAACGGAGCCAGCGACGGTTCCCAACAGGAAATCGTCCTTGATCCGGAGAGTCTCGAAGCCGGAGTTACTTATGACCTGCGTGTTTATATCGGAAATTTTTCCGGACAAAATCGGCTCGTGAATCTCGCATTTGTTGGAGACGGGCAGGCTCCGGTGGAGACAGGATTCTTTAATGAGGATGATGCGCGCACTTCGGCCGGCGGATTCACCGACTCGAATCAGGTCTACTATATTAATTATCGTTTCACGTGGGACGGGGACACCACGCCGGGAATCACGATTACTCAGACATCGGGCAGCGCTCCTTTCGTTCTGTATGCCCTAACCAATCAAGTCGTGCCGGGCACCGCGCCGACTGCTCAAGCTCCCGCGCCAGCGCCAGCGGTCAGCACCGGTCTCGTTACCGCCCAACAGGCGGATCAGGTCGGAGTGCAGAGCGATGATTTTTATACCGATGATTCGCTGAATAGTAACGGTCGCTGGATCGACATCGAGAAGTATGGCCGCTGCTGGGTGCCGACCCAAGTGGCAAAAAAATGGCGTCCTTACACCAACGGCTCCTGGCGTTACAGCGATGACGATGGTTGGGTGTTCGTCTCGGATGAACCGTGGTCATGGGCTGTTTACCATTACGGCCGCTGGGTCAAGGTGGAATTTGGATCCGGTTGGGCCTGGGTGCCCGGTACTGCATGGTCGGGCGGCTGGGTATCGTGGCGAGAAGGGACCGATGCCGCCCCCGATACCATCGCGTGGGCGCCATTGCCGCCCGAAGTAAACGTTGATGTCGGTGTCGGGGTTAGTACCTGGGTCGATGAAGTCTATGATATTGGCCCGGACTACTGGAACTTCGTTGATGCCGTTAACTTCGGCGTAAGTTCATTCTTCGCCGCCAATGTCATCTACGATTTCAATCGGACAATCAACGCCTTCAACAACACCGTTAACATTACGAACATCAATGTGACGAACATCAGCAACGTCACCAACATCAATAATGTTAATATTTACAATGGCGGCCCTGATTTCGGCGCGCTGAACAAGCACATCCGAGACAAAGGCGGCCAGGGACTCTCAAAGGTTAATGTCGATCGATTTGCCGATCCGGCAAAAATCAAAGGCGGCAAAAATTCGCAACTCGAAGGCGACCATCTCGCGATTCATTCACCGAATGTGAAAGGGGATGGGAAGCACATTCCCAAGAGTGACGCTACGCTCGCGTCGAACAAAGTCGATCACGGCTGGAAAGGCGTGAAGGGTGACAAGCAAAATCAGATCAAAAGTCACATCGCGCAGGAGAATAACGGGAAGTCGCCGATGAACACGAAAGCCACGTTGCCGAGTGACGTTGCCCAAAAGACAGGCAAACATCATGTCGGCGAGCAGACTGGTGCGACTGGATTCGGAACACAACAAGTCACCGGTGGAGATCATCATCCCGGCAAAAAAGGCACTGGCACGGGGACGCAATCGATTGCCGGTACGCAAGCAGGCGCCGTTTCGGGAACTGGACTCGATCAACATCCTGGCAAGAAAGGGAAACAGGGTGGAGCGAGTCAGTTCGGAGCGACCAGTGCTGCAACTGGCACAGTGCAAAGCGGAGCGACTGGTGGATTCGATCAACATCCGGGTAAAAAAGGAAAACAGACCGGACCAAGTCAGTTCGGAGCGGCGGGCACCGGAACTGGGGCGGCGCAAACTGGCGTTGCCAGCGGATTCAACCAACACCCAGGCAAGAAGGGTAAACAGGCCGGCGTGACCGGAGCGGCAACAGCCGGCACTGGTGCGACTACCGGATCAACAACCGCTGCCGGCGCGCAAACTGGCGCGGTTCTGCAGCCGACCGGCAAACATAAGGGAAAATCGCAAATGGGCGCGGATCAGTTTGCTGGAGCTAGCGCGCAGACGGGCGCAACGACCGGTGGGAAAGGCCATCATAAGGAAGGAAAAAGCCTAACAAGTGGAGCGCAGACCGGTGGCGTTGCGCAAGGCAGCGCCTATCAAGCTGGTGCTAAAAGTCATCACAAGGGAACTCCCCACGAACAACTCGGATACACAACCTCGGCTCCGGCGACCGGCACTTCGAGCGCCGGAAAAGGCCGGCATAAACAACAAACGCAATCGCAAACTTTAGGTGCGGCTGGCGTTAGTTCCGGTGCAGGCCACAAGCAGCAGCGATCAGTCCAAACGCCGAGCGGTGGCGGCACGGTCCAGAGACCGCAGCAACAGGTCCATCAACAGCCGCAGCCCTCTGGGGGAGGCAAGGGCAAGAAAGGGAAACTTCCGCCGTATTAATTATTGATTAAGCATAAGGCGACCGTGGCGGCCTTTCACCGCACGGTCGCTTTGCGATGGTCGCGGTTCTCCGACCGTCCGTTGCAGGTAGGTTTGTTAATCTACGATTTTCTTTTCTGAATTCCGCGACTGATGATGAAGTGGGCGACGAATCCGAGGCCAAAGAGGATGTATCCTATCTCGGGCCTGAGCGTGATCGCGATTGCCATTTCAGCGACACCGAACAACCAGACGAAAGTTTCGCCCGCGAACGCCTGGCGCCATTGCGGCTCAAGATTTCCGGATGGAACCTTTGGCTTCAGTGACGGCCAGAATCGCGGGACCGACCGGCAATAAGCGAGGTAAGGCTCGCCCTGAGTTTTACGCAATGCTTCCTCTTCGCGAAAGATCAGGCGATAGACAAAGATCCAGTTCGCGAGAACGAGGAAGATAAAGCCGGCGCGACTTGCCAGGACGCCGATTCCGGCTGCCATCGGCAGATTGGCAAAGTAAAGTGGATTGCGGACATAACGAAACGGACCGTCCGCCACCAGTGCTTCCGAGTGTTGCGCAGTATCGTGGACAACATCCGTCCGCAGATAAGCTGCGCCCCAGGTTCGGATCGCCGCGGTGAGAAATACCAACAGCGCGCCGGTCGTGATCATAATTCGCGCAAACATCTCGGCTTCGGCGCTGCCGCGGGCGACGGAGGGCGCGATCCAATGCCGGAGCCAGACAACAAACGAGGTGTGATCGGTTCCTGTTAGCGCGAATCCGGCGAGATAAATCGCCATGATGATCCAGAACCGATGTTCGAACTCAAATTTCGTTGCACGCATAGTTTTGTTGCTTGCACTTGTCACTCGTCACGGGTCACTTGTCACTTTCTTGGACACGCTTTCCGTCTTTTTTCTCGCTCAAGGCGAACAATCCAGTGATTCGGTGATGGAGCGCCTAACGGATTTCATCCGCGGTGCCGGCCGCACTCTCGATTTCGCGGTTTACGACATGCGCTTCAGTGCTCCGCTAAAAACTGCGCTCTGCGCGGCTTTGAGCGAGCGTGCCGCGGCGGGTGTGCGAATTCGCTTTTGCTACGACGGCGACAAACCGCTCCAGCCAAATGTCGCTGCGGGTCAGGATCCCGCGCCGGCGGGCACTGGAGCATTTATCCAGTCGTTAGGCTATCCCTGGCGACGAATTGCCGGCATGAAACTGATGCACAGCAAATTCATCGTCCGCGATGCCCAATCCGTCTGGACCGGGTCGACCAACCTGACCGATGACGCTTTTACCCTGATGGAAAACAACGTCGTCGAGATCGATTCCGCGCTGTTGGCCAATTACTATGCGCAGGATTTCGAACAAATCTGGGAAAAAGAAAACTTCGATAACACAGGCGAGATCCAGACTGTGCCGGTGTCGCTCGCTTTTTCCAGTCAATCGGCCGAAGCCCGCGTCATGTTTTCGCCGGGATGCGGGTTGGCCATCGATTCCGAGATCGCGAGTCGCGTTCGAGCGGCCAAACGACGCGTTCGGATTTGCAGCTTGTTGATCAATTCCGGCACCCTCATCTCCGAGTTGATCAATCTGTTGCAGCGGCAAGACGTTAAAGTCGACGGAATCTACGATCGCACGCAGATGGAAGACGTTTACAAACAATGGCAGGAGGTGCCGTCGAATCGGTGGAAGATTCCCGCGCTCCACGAAATCGTTATCCGCGCGAACTTGGTCGGAAAGAATTCCACGCCTTATACGCCGACCAGCGTTCACGATTTCATGCACAACAAAGTTCTGGTGATCGACGACACCGTCATCACCGGGTCCTATAACTTTTCCCGCAGCGCCGAATTCAACGCCGAAAACATTCTGTTCGTTGAGTCTGCGTCCCTGGCCGAGGCCTACAGCGCCTATATCGATCATCTCATCCAAAAATACCGCGGCTAGAGTACAAAAAAGCGGGACCAGCTGGCGCTGGCCCCGTTCAAAAGCTACCGAAACGTGATATTAAGCTTGTCGCATGTGATTATGTGGCTTTCGAGCTTTTGCGATTCTAACTAAGCAGACGTTGCGCGGGTTCCTTTGCAAAAATTGCTTATTCATGGGCTTCTTTTGATGCGCATATTTTCGGAGGGTCCCAAATTTTCAAGCTCAGCGCGGATAACGCGGATTCCACAGATACGGAAGAAGTGACAAGTGGCGAGTATAGAGCGGCGTTTGACCTCAAGCAGCCCGAGTCGGACTGGCACTCTGGCCGTTCGGTGAATTCTTCTGAAAGATTTCGCTGTCGCTCACGAACTATGATTTATGGATCGTCGATTATCGTTGCTCAGCCCCGTAATCAGTCTGTACAGGTTCCTCTTTTGTAATTTCTACTTCCTCATTTCTTAAAGAACATCTGAATGGGTCGACACTCGTCACTGGTCACAAACGCCAGTCCGGCTCGGACTCACTTGTCACTTTCCGAAGGAATTGATCCTCGGTTTCAAGATCGCGAACGCCAGCCGGGTCTCGATCTTCTCCGCGCACTCGCCATCATCGTCGTCGTCATTTATCACGCCGGCATTATGGGCTTTCCGGTGCCGGGCCGTGTTCATCGCTGGGGCTGGATCGGGGTGGACCTTTTCTTTGTCCTGAGCGGTTATTTGATCGGTGGCCAATTGCTAGCGCCGCTCGCGCGTGGTCAGCAAATCAATCTTCGCCGTTTCTTTGCGCGTCGGGGGTTGCGGATCATGCCGGCCTATTTCGTCATCCTCGCCATTTACATTTTTCTGCCGTCCTGGCGCGAATACCCGGAGATGACGTCGTGGTGGAGATTTTTAGTCTCGGTCCAGAACATAGGTCTTCATGGCGGCACCGCGTTCTCGCATGCCTGGTCGCTTGCGGTGGAAGATCAATTCTATCTCGCGCTTCCGTTTATTTTGCTCTTTGTGAATCGCTGGCCGAGCGCAGCGGTGATTGTTCCCTGCTCGATTTTCGTCGGCGGTCTTCTGCTTCGAATATTTCTCGCTTACGAAAATCCGGCCGAAGATGTCGGAGTTTCTTACCGCGGTTTCCAGACTTGGATTTATTACCCCACTTGGACCCGGCTCGACCCGCTCGTGTTCGGCGTCGCGTTGGCCGCGATCGAAAAGTTTCGGCCGCAATGGTGGAGCCGGCTGATGAACTTCGCCGTATGGCTGTGGTTGCCGGCGGTTGCGCTGATTGTTTACGCCTTATGGCTTGGCGAAGGTGACTACCTAAGTATCGCCGCAGCGGTCTGGCAGTTTCCGCTTCTTGCTCTCGGGTTCGCGGCGCTGCTCGTTTGCGCGGTCAGTCGACGGTCATTTCTAAGCCACATCAAAATTCCGGGCGCGGCATTCATCGCCAGCATCGCCTACAGCGCGTACCTGGTTCAGAAACTGGTAATTCACCTCGTCTGGGAGTTCTGCACGAGTCACAACGTCGCGCTTACGTCGGCCTCCGCTCTCATTGGTGTCGAGATCTGCGTTTATCTCGCGGCAACGGTTTTGTTTTTCACAGTTGAGCGTCCGTTCTTACAACTTCGCCATCGCATGGCTCCACGGAGATAAACTCGTCACTGGTCACTTCTTCCTTCAGATCCACCGGCGCACTTCGCGTATCAACAGCAGGTACGGTTCGCCAAACTTTGCCGTGAGATATTTCTCTTCTCGGAGCACAACGCCGTAATGAAGGATCAAAGCGAGAGGAACGACAAACAGCAGCGTGATCCAGTCGTTTAGAAAAAATCCGAGCGCGAGCTGAAGCAAACAGAGCGCGAGATACATTGGGTTTCGAGTGAACCGAAACGGTCCGCCGCGCACGATTGTCAGCGCCGGCTTGTATGGGTCCACGTTTGTTCCGCCCCTTTTCATTATGATTAACGCCGATATCGCGAGCGCGGGCGCGAGGATGACGAGAACGATACCGCAAACCAGACATGCGTTGTAATTCATGATCGGTCCGCGGACGACGAAGAAGTGGACAAGCGCGCTGGCGACCGCGCCGATCAGCCAGATTAAGGGCGGAAACGCAATAACCCCGGGATTATCGTCAGCGGTCACAACTCACAGACCACTCGTCACTTCTTTGCTTCGCCAATGCGAAATCCGGCCGAACAGGTCGCGGGTGGCAGACGCGATGTCTTCCGCCTTGGACACGCCGCTATCGATCAACGCGCGCCCGGTGCTTTCCCAAATCTTGCGCACGACCAGTGCGCCGTTTTCGCGAACGATGCGGCCCAGATGTTGAACGGCCGCCGCGGTCGCTGATTTTCGAATCAGTTCCGGCGAGCTGCGCGACGTCAGTTCGCAATAACGTCTAGCAACTTCGCCGACGCGCAGGGTCAGGAATGCGTTGGCCGCGCCGTTGGAAACGCATTTGACCAAAAGTGCCGAGATTCCGCTCAGTCCCGGAATTCCGCCTTTCAAAGCCGGCACTACGGAAGTCGCCAGCGGCGCGACCATTTCGCCGAGATCGAGTGATTCCAATCCGCTGGAAATGAACGCAGTGCCGGCGACGTTTACGTAAAGCCGAATCATTTCGCGCGGTGACGGCCGTTGCACATACACCCGCGCGACGCGAGTCACCATTTGGATTTGGGTGAACAGGAGAATGAGTGCATCAAGCCGCCCGTTTTGCATCAGCGCCGTGGTCAAAAAAACCGTGCTCGCGGTTCTGCGCACGACGGCGTCCGCTTCGGTCGATAAAACTCCAATCGCGGCCTCGATTTCTTCATTGGTGGAAACGGACACCCCGCGAATTCGTGGATTGGTGGCGAGCCGCAGTCGCAGTGCTTCCAGATAGGCGTCGTGCTTCGGCCCTGTCGTTTCTTCCGGCGGAATCAGTGCGCCGGGCAAGTTTGCGTAGGCGATCGCGCAGTAGAGGGCCGTCGCCGCAGCCCCGAGACCGATCGTCCAAAACACAACGCTGCCTGCGATCGGGTGAATTCGGTCCGCCAACGTAATCACGCTCGTTATCCCGGCGATGATCAACGATGCGACGCAGACCGTCAGCAGAATGGCCAGGCCGATGACAATCTTGCGCAGTCCCGAATTTTGATCTGTCACTTGGACTTCGGCCGCCATGGGCATAATCTCCGCGAATTCCTGCTTCAGTGGTAGCGGTTTCTTGTCGTTAATCTTCGGCGAGTTAAGGTATTAGATCGTCCCTGAAGTGTTGAAGTTCGTCGTTTCTTAAAACCACATGGCTGAAGATCAAAAACCAAACCTGCGACTCGAGATCGCGCACGTGCTCTTCATCGACATCGTGGGCTATTCCAGGCTGCGCACTGCGGAGCAAAGCGCGCAAATTCAGATGTTGCGCGAGATCGTCCGCAACACCGATCAGTTTCGCGTGGCGGACGCCGAGGGAAAACTTTTGCGTTTGCCAACTGGGGACGGTGGCGCGCTAGTGTTTCGCAACCTGGAGGGTCCCGTTCTTTGCGCGGTCGAAATTGCCAGGGCGCTGCGAAACCATCCGGATGTTCGCGTCCGCATGGGGATTCACAGCGGTCCGGTTAACGAAGTCACTGACTTGAATGAGCAGGCGAATATTGCCGGCGCCGGAATCAACGTTGCCCAGCGGGTGATGGATTGCGGTGACGCGGGCCACATTCTGATTTCAAAGCACGCCGCCGAAGATCTCGAGCAATACGATCAATGGCATCCGTATCTCCACGATCTTGGCGAATGCGAAGTGAAGCACGGTGAGCGATTGCAGTTGGTAAATTTCTACAATCACGAAATCGGTAATTCCGCGTTGCCGAACAAACTCCAGAAATCGGATAGACCGGCGGCCGCGGCCGCAACCCAATCCAGCCGGAGCCGTTATTCGATGATTGCTCTTGGGTTGGGTGCGTTGATCGTTGTTGGCGCGGGGGCCCTGTTTTTCGCGAGCCGCACCGCATTCCGAACAACGGCCGGACGCGTAGAGCCCGCGCTGGCGGCGATATCCGAAAAAAGTATCGCGGTTCTCCCGTTTGAGAACCTCAGTCGCGATCCCGACAACGCTTATTTCACCGATGGTATCCAGGATGAAATTCTGACTCGGCTCTCAAAGATTGCAGCCCTCAAGGTCATCTCGCGCACTTCGACCCAAAAGTATAAAAGCAGTCCAGACAATCTCCGTGAAGTGGGCAAGCAACTCGGCGTTGCGAATTTACTCGAAGGAAGCGTGCAAAAAGTCGCCAATGCCGTGCACGTGAATGTGCAGTTGATTCGCGCCGCCACGGACGAGCATGTTTGGGCCGAAAGCTACAATCGTAAACTCGATGACGTCTTCGGAGTGGAAGGGGAAGTCGCGAGCGCGATTGCCGATCAGCTCAACACGAAACTCTCTGGCGCCGAGCAAAAAGCGGTTGCTCAAAAACCGACTCAAAATCCGGCAGCATATGACGTTTACCTGCACGCGGTTGCGATCGACGACGCTGCTACCCTTGAGACAACTAAGCAGGTCGTTCCGCTTTATGCCGAAGCGGCCCGGCTTGATCCTCGATTCGCGCTGGCGTGGGCGCGGCTTTCGATTGCGCGCAGCCAGCTCTATTTCAACGGCATTGATCTGCAGACGAACACCGGTGCAAAGGTGAAAGAAGAAGCGGATCGCGCGATCGCGCTCCAACCGGAGCTGGGCGAAGCGTGGCTCGCGCAGGGTGTTTATCGTTACCGTGTCCTGCGCGATTTCCAAGGCGCGCTTCAATCGTACGAAGAAGCGCTCCGGCGTCTGCCGAACAGCGCCTTCGTGCTCGAGCAGATGGCCCACCTGGAACGGCGACTCGGTCAGTTTGATGCCGCGCAAAAACATTATGAGGCAGCCGCGCAACTGGATCCGCGCAACATCGGCATCCTCTCAACTGTTGCTGACACGCTTCAGAGCCTGCGCCGTTTTGATGAAGCGCAAACGGTCCTTGATCGTGTTCTCGAGATTTCGCCCGGGAACGAGTCGGTGCTCGCGGTGAAGGTGTCGATTTTTCAGCAACAAGGCCGGCTCAAGGAAGCCGCTGAAGTTCTCGCGAAAATTCCCGCGAACTCGCAGGACGACGGCGTCAACATCCAGAGGTTTATTCAACTTTACGATGAGCGGCGGTTCGACGACGCGATTGTTTATGTTCAGCACAACCTGCCGCCGTCCGTGGCGAACGATCCCCGAACGATCACGTTCCTCGGTTTCTGCCAGAAGCTTTCGGGGAAAAACGACGAAGCTCGCGATACGTTCAAGCGCGCGGTCGCAGCCTTCAAACCAACGTCCGACGCGGTTGTCCCGGTCGATGCTCGACAGCTGCCGTGCTACCTCGCCTTCGCGTATGCCGGTCTTGGCGAAAAAGACAAGGCGCTGGAGCAGGCGCAACAGGCCATTGCTGATTACGCCACCGATGCTCTATCCAAGCCTTTTGCCGAACAGACTCTGGCTATTATCCAGGCACAATTTGGCGATATCGATTCCGCCGTTGCCGCTTTGCCGCATCTGCTTGAAGTACCTAATGGCGAAACCGTCGGCGATCTCCGTACTAATCCGCTGTGGGACCCCTTACGTAAGGACCCGCGATTCGAGAAACTTGTTGGAAGTGATAATCATTAACCATGGATTACGCGGATAACACCGATATTTTCCAGAGTATTTGGTCTCGATCGTCAAAGATTTAGAAATCGCGGATAACGCGGATATTTTTCAGAGCATTTGATCCCATAGCTTGCGGTCAAAGCCTTCTTCATCCGTTTGATCCGTGTAATTCGTGGTTAATTCGTTTTCTGGCTTCCTGCTTTCCAGACTAAGTTTCTTCGGTGACAACGAGCGAAGGATTAATCGTCGCTGCGCAGAAACTCAGCGCCGCGGTTCGCAAACAGAGATTCGATGCGCCGGTCACGCACGTTTACAACCCGCTCGATTACGCCGCGCGCGCGCACGAAATTTATCTACGCCGTTACGGCAACAGCACCAAGCGCGTGATTTTTCTCGGGATGAATCCGGGCCCATTCGGGATGGCGCAAACTGGTATTCCGTTCGGACAAATCGCGGCCATACGCGATTGGCTCGGTATTACTGCGAAGATCGATAAGCCACGAAAAGAAAATTCGAAACGGCCGGTGCTCGGGTTCGATTGTCACCGGAGCGAGATCAGCGGCGAACGTTTGTGGGGATTGTTCGCGAAACGATTCGGCACTGCCGACAAATTTTTCCGCGAACACATAGTGATGAATTACTGTCCGCTCGCGTTTGTTGAAGAGAGCGGTCGCAATCGTACCCCGGACAAACTTCCGCCGCGCGAGCGCGAGAAATTGTTTGCTGCCTGCGACGAACATCTGCGCGAGGTCGTTCGCATTCTCGAACCCGAATGGATCATCGGCGTCGGCGACTTCGCCACAAAACGCGCGCAGGCAATTCTCCAAGGCTCGGGACCGCGCACCGGACAAATCCTGCATCCGAGTCCGGCCTCGCCCGCATCGAACAATGACTGGGCCGGCCAAGTCACAACTCAAATGGTGAAGCTGGGAGTGTGGCATTAGTTGAGAGTGGATTGTTGGTAGTTGAGAGCACCAGACTGTGGCGGCAGGCGTCTCGCTTGCATTTGAAAATCGCAATCCTTTCCTGCTTTACGCTCCCGCTAGTTCGGCAAGTTTGTTCCCTGGATGTAGTTTGCCGCAGAGCGGCGGCCTTCCTTGCTTGCTGAGTATTAAATCCTCTTTTCCTCTGCGCTCTCCTTCGTGAATCTCTGTGGTGCAATTCCATCCGTTTTAATCCGCGTAATCCGTGGTTAGACTTCTGAATGAAAACAAAACAACGAGTCGCGCTCGTTACTGGTGCCAACAAGGGAATTGGGTTTGAAACGGTGCGGCAACTGCGTCGTGAGGGATTTCACGTTTTCCTCGGTGCGCGCGATGAAAAAGCTGGGCGCGCCGCGGCCGACAATCTAAACCACGAAGCGCGACAGAAAGAAGACTACGGCGAAGTCACTTTCCTTAAAATCGATATCGCTAATCCGAATAGCATCCGCGCCGCGGCGGAAGAATTTGGAAAGCAAAGCGATCGCCTCGACGCGTTGATCAACAACGCCGGCATTCTGCTCGACGACGACAAAGATATTCTGACAACGACGCCGGAGATATTTCGAGAACACGTTGCGAACCAACACGCTCGGCGCGCTGTTGGTGTCGCAAGCGTTCGTTCCGTTTCTTCAAAAGAGCGACGCTCCACGGATTGTGAATGTTTCCAGTGGTGGCGGCCAACTGGCCGATGGCGCCGACGGCTGGGCGCCGGCCTATTGTATTTCGAAAACGGCGGTGAACGGCGTCACCGTTCAGCTCGCCGCCAAGTTATCAAACTTCGCGGTCAACTCTGTGTGTCCCGGCTGGGTCCGCACCGACATGGGCGGCTCGAATGCAACTCGCTCTGTAGCGGAAGGAGCTTCGGGCATAGTCTGGTTAGCGACCGAAGCTCCTCAGCGTGAGACTGGAAAATTTTTCAAGGATCGAAAAATTATTCCCTGGTGAACATCCGCAATTCTTCGCTGGTCACATGGTCACATGTCACTCGTCACTGTTTTAGTGGCGGCGCGGGAAAGATAATGATGTTCATGTCGCCGAATCGGCGCGCGCACAAAATCTTGGTCCCGTCAGGTGACCAGCGCGGATTGACAAATTCGCCGCGGCATCGGTCAACTGCTGCACGCCAGTGCCGTCGCGATTCATCACGAACAACTGAAAGCGATCGTTCACGCGCCGTGAGAAAATGACGCGCTTGCCGTCGTTCGACCAGGCCGGCCAACCGTCGAGCGTGCTCTCGCCCGAAATATTGTGGTCACCACTGCTGTCCGCGTTCATGGCAAAAATCTGTGACTTTGGTCCATCGATGCGCCGATGCAGAATCGATTTACCATCCGGCGAAAACGACGCGTAGGTGTAGCCGCCACCGGTCGTTAGGCGCTTCAGCTCGCTGCCGTCCGGTCGAATCGTCGCCAGGTCCATCTTCTTATCGATTTGTTCGCCGATCACTTTGTTGTCGCTCGGCACGTCGCGTCCGTCGGCTGCCGTCGCGCCGGCAAATTGGGTGGTGTTAAACAAAATCCGCTGACTGTCCGGCGACCATTCCGGATGAATGTTCTCCGCTTTGCCGTGGGTGAGTTGCCGCGCGTTCGAGCCATCGGCGTTCATCACGCACAACTGCGAGACATCATCGCGCACCGAGATAAACGCGATCTGCTTCCCGTCCGGTGACCACGCCGGGGTGTCATCTTCGTCGTTGCCGAACGTGATCTGCCGCATGTCGGTGCCGTGACTTTTGCTGTCCGCGTTCATCACATGGATCTTCATCCCCCCGTGCCGGCTCGAGACGAGCACGATTTGTTTCCCGTCGGGCGACCAGAATGGCTCGTAATCGACTACCCAGGTGAAAGGCGCGAATTTCTTCAGCGGAAAATCATCCGCCGCGACTGCGCTTGCCATTAGCGCGACCGCAAAAATTGATAGTACCGAACGCAAGATGTGCATGCGCTTGCAAAGCTAAGTCCTTAAGAATCCGCAATCAACGCCGAGACGGACCGACGACCTGCAATGCTGTTCGGTTAGGAACAAGTCGTCACAAAAACTAGTCGCAAAGAGCTTGAACAGCGGCGGTTGGCTGTGCGCGGATGTCGCTCTTGCAAGCCTGCTAGCATCGCCAAAGAGTCGCCCGCATGCGTTTCATCCTCGTAATCCGCGGTCAACTTGTCATTGGTCACTTGTCACTGCATTCTCGTGACATGAATCCAAACCAGGCGCTTTGGGAGAAAGGTGACTTCACTCGTATTGCCGCGAGCATGCGCGAGAGCGGAGAAGCGCTCGTGCAACGAATCGGTATCAAAAAAGGGATGCAAGTCCTCGATGTCGGATGCGGCGATGGCACAACCGCACTTCCCGCGGCCAGACTGGGAGCCGAAGTGCTGGGCGTCGATATTGCGCGCAACCTGGTCGAAGCTGGGAACGAACGCGCCGCTGAACAGCATCTATCCAATGTAAAATTTAGGGTAAGTGACGCCACCAATCTCGAGGGGTTGGCAGACCAAACATTCGATCTCGTCATCAGCATCTTCGGAGGGATGTTTGCGCCGAAGCCTGCCGGTGTCGCAAAAGAAATGGTCCGGGTAACGAAACCGGGTGGCCGCATCGTGATGGGCAATTGGATCCCGAACGATCCCACGTTGGTCGCGCAGATCCTAAAGATCAGCTCGGCCTACACGCCGCCTCCTCCGGAAGGGTTCGTAAGTCCAATGACCTGGGGCATCGAGAGCAACGTCATCGAGCGGTTCGCCGGTGCTGGGATTTCGGCTGACAAGGTTTCATTCGCGCGCGACACATTCATCTTCAATTATCCCGGCACCCCGCCAGCGTTCGTAGATGAATTCAGAAAATACTACGGGCCGACGATGAACGCGTTCGAAGCAGCCGAGAAAAATGGCCGCGCCGCCGAGCTGCAAAAGGAACTGGAAGATTTGTTCAACCGCCAAAACACCAGCGCTGACAAATCGCGCACATCCATCCCGGCGACTTTCTTGCGGGTAACCGTGCCGGTGTGACTCGCTTCGGCTTTTCGTAGCGATCTTAATTTTTCGTTCTTCCTTTTGACTTTCGTTGCCCCGCCGCTTTCCTGCGAGTTACCATTTCAGTTTAACCCCGGCGAGGCACCATTTGGCTCGCGTGCGAAGCTCCACAATC
The DNA here is from genome assembly GCA_963801815.1 of uncultured Verrucomicrobiae bacterium. Lineage (GTDB taxonomy): Bacteria > Verrucomicrobiota > Verrucomicrobiia > Chthoniobacterales > UBA10450 > AV40. The sequence goes on along the minus strand of CAWDGJ010000008.1, from coordinate 25,132 downwards.
ACTGACCGGAAAGTCCGTTCGCGACAGAAAAATAATTCGTTGGTAACGATCTTATCTCCGGGAACTTGCCACTTGTCACACGTCACTTGTCACTCCCCTTGTGATAGCTATTCCTCGGATCGGTGGTATAGTCATAGATGTCTAAGACAACCGGTGCTTCTTTCAAGCGTCGTGCACCCGACAACCTCACCGAAGAGTTAGTCGCTGTCCTTTCGTCCAGGGCCGCGTTCGAATTCAAACCTTTGTTCGACATTCTCCTGGCCAATCTCCGGCAACGCAACGCTGCCAGTGGCGGCGAAGAGATGCTGCGCCTGCGTGCCTATGAAAAGCTTCAGGGCTTGGTTAGTCAGGGCGCGGTTGACCGGACCGTCAATGGGACCACGAAAAAGTATAAGGGTGTCCGTGCGAGACTGGACGGGCTAAGCGCAGAGATGAAAATCGTGCGGAAAGAGTGGAGCGCGAAGCTGGCCGCAAAAGCTGCCGCGCGAAACTGAAGTTTTTGCCGCGAGTTAAATGAAACGGTCGGGAACGTAATCCCTGCCGATCTGGCTGTAGACGCCTTGCGGAGGCGGGTTGCGCGTTCGACCTTTCAGTTTCCATGGCAGACACGTCAGCCGGCACAGTCATTGCGAGCGCGAACAACCTTTCCGTAAAATACGGCCATCAGGTCGTCCTCGATGGTGCGACGATTGCCTTCACCGAAGGCGAACACATTGGACTCGTCGGCCGCAACGGCTCGGGCAAATCGACCTTTCTCCAGATCGCGGCCGGCGTGGCCCAACCCGATTCCGGTGAGTTCACCCGGCAACGTGATCTCGTTACCGGCTACATGCCGCAAGTCTCGGGCTTGGACGATGCGACCACGGTCCATGCCAACATTCTCAGCGGCGCGCAACGGATTCTCGATCTCATCGCCGAATACGAACGCGTTCCGGGCGACAGCCCGCTCAGTGCCACGCTCCTCGACCAAATTATCCACGTCGACGGTTGGAATTTGGAACACCGGATCAAGTCGCTCATTACGAATTTGCACGCGCCGGAACCCGACCGCGTCGTCGGCACGCTTTCCGGCGGGGAAAGACGCCGCGTCGCGCTTTGCCGGGCACTGCTCGCGCGTCCCGATTTTCTGATTCTCGACGAACCCACCAACCATCTCGATACCAGCTCAATCGAATGGCTGGAGGATTTTCTCGCGCGTTACGCCGGCACCTGTTTGTTCGTCACCCACGATCGCTATTTTCTCGATCGGGTGGCGACGCGGATCATCGAGCTCTCGCGCGGCACGTTCACCAGCTACGACGGCACCTACACCGATTACCTGCTCGCGCGCGCGCAACGAAAAGCGGTCGAAGAGGCGCAGGAACATCAACGGCAGAAGTTTTTGAAACGCGAACTGCAATGGGTGCGAAAAGCGCCCCGTGCGCGCCGGACGAAATCGATAGACCGCATAGAGCGTTATTTCGAAATGGCGGCGCAGGAAGCGCCGGAAGCGGAGCTCGACGTCGAGTTGATTATTCCCACGCCGCCGAAGCTCGCGAATCGCATCATCGAACTGACCGACGTCAGCGTGGAACTGGGCGGCCGCACTCTTTTCGAGCACGTGAATCTCAATCTCACGGCCGGTGAACGTCTCGGTGTAGTCGGCCGCAACGGGCTCGGCAAATCCTCGCTCCTCAAAGTCATTCTCCAGGAACTGCCGGTTGCGAGCGGTGCAGTGGAGATCGGCGCGCGGACCCAGATCAATTACGTCGATCAAAATCGGCTTCTGCTCGACGATGCGAAAACGGTTTGGGAAGAAGTCGGGACCGGCGGCGAATACGTCACGCTCGGTGAACAAAGCATCACCTTGCGCGCTTATCTGCGACGCTTTCTTTTCAGCGAAGACCGCATCAACACCAAGATCTCGCAGCTCAGCGGCGGCGAACGCAGCCGGGTGCTGCTCGCAAAAATCCTGAAGCGCGGCGGCAACGTCTTGATGCTCGACGAACCGACCAACGATCTCGATCTCGGAACGTTGCGTTTGCTCGAGGAAGCGCTCGTCGCCTTCGGCGGTTGCGTCATCGTCGTCAGTCACGATCGCTATTTCCTGAATCGCGTTTGCACGTCGATTCTCGCTTTCGAAGGCGAAGGTCGCGTCGCCTACAGCGTCGGGAACTACGATTACTACTTGGAACGACGCGAGCGCACTCGCCTCGGCTCGCGCTTCAAACCTCTGCGCCGGCCTAGCGAACCCGCCAAGAAGAGCAAAGAAAAACCGAGAAAGCTCAAATATAAAGAAGAACGCGAATGGGAATCGATGGAAGCGAACATTCTCGCCGCGGAAAACGAAGTATCGGATTTGGAAGCCACCTTTGCCGCGCCTGATTTTTATGCGAAACCGCGCGCGGAGATTTTCGATTTGGAAACCCAATTGAAAATGGCGCGCGACAAAGTCGCGCTTCTCTACGCGCGCTGGCACGAACTTGAGCTCCTCCAGAGCGCCCTACGAACGACGGAGACTAGCTCTGGCGCGTAATTGTTCTTGAATCCAAACCGGTGGTGCGCCGCATCACATGAGTAACTACCGGACAAGAGCACGGCCATGACAAGCGACGTCCCGAATTTGCCAAAGCGCATTCCTGCGCTCCCGCTCAAAGCGCAAGCTGCAGCGCCGCCTGACGATCCGCTCGCCGCGCAACTGTGCGGATTCGGGCCGCTTGGACTTCTCGCGATTCTCGTCATCGTGCTGGCGTCTGTCGTTAAACCTCTCGGCGGCCTTTTGGTACTTCTGTGGGCCTGGCGTTCGCATACGCCATGGCGCGACATAGGCTACGTGCGACCAAGGAGCTGGCTTGGAACTCTCGCCATCGGCATCATTTTCGGCTGCGCGTTCAAACTCCTGATGAAGGCGATCGTGATGCCGCTAATCGGTGCCCCCGAAATCAATTCAGCATACCATTACGTGATAGGGAACGGGGCTGCACTCCCTGGGCTAATATTCACGATGATCGTCGGCGCGGGCTTCGGAGAAGAGACTATTTTCCGAGGATTCTTGTTCGAACGTCTCGGCAAACTTTTTGGAACCGGAGTCGGCGCAAAAGTATTAATCGTCCTGTTCACTTCTGCGGTGTTTGCCCTGGGCCATTACGCCAACCTGGGGCTTCCAGGTGTCGAACAGGCGATAATGACGGGTCTCGTCTTCGGGACGATCTTCGTCGTCACGGGCCGGATCTGGATGGTGATGTGTGCGCATGCGGCGTTCGACCTAACGGCGGTCGCGATAATCTATTTGAATCTCGAAACCGCTGTAGCTCACCTCGTGTTCAAATAGTCGCGGGGTTTTGCCTAACAACACACGGCAGTCCTCCTATCGTAAGCCGCTTACGATGCATCTATGTGGACTTCAGAACTCGACCGGTTAAAGCGGTCAAGTTTATCCGTCCCAACTCTCTTTAGATCGGGGAAGGTCTCGCACATCCGTTTAAATCCGCGCTTGCCGGGCCGTAGCCTCTTGTCGCGCCGTAGCGGCGCGACAAGAGGATGGCGAAGGTTGGTAATCCGCGGTTAGTGTCGTCGGACCAAAAAAAGCGGGATCATTTCTGATCCCGCTATGAAAGCTAACGAAAGCGAACGTTAAGTTATGTGTTTTTGAGTGACTCCCGAGCTTTGGACTCTATTTAGCAACGGCTGTGCCACAGCTGAATTTCAGTTTTTGAGTAGAAGCGGCGCAGTTCCGGACCGAACTACGATCGCCCATGGTTTCAATCTAACCCCGCTGGGCCATTAACTCTTTATAATAATGCCGCTGCAGCTTGCGTAGCAGGGATTCAGCGCGACATTCGCCGCCCATTTATGCTCACGATTTCTCAAGTCACCAAAGCCTTTTGCCGGGCGGACGCTCTTTGAAGATGCGTCGCTCCAGGTGAATCGCGGGGATCGCGTGGGATTGGTGGGGCCGAATGGCGCCGGGAAATCGACTTTGTTTTCTTTGATCCTGGGCGAGTCCTCTCCGGATGAGGGCAAAATATCGATCCAGAAATCTGCGACGGTCGGATTTCTTCCGCAGGAAAATGCGCCCGCGGGCGAGGAAACCGTGCTGGAGCTGGCTTGCGGAATAAAACACGGATCCAAAATGGAACACGACCATGAGTTGGACTGGGAGATCGAGCCGAAGGCGAAACGGATTCTGGCCGGTCTGGCGTTTCGCGAGTCGGATTTCGATCGACCGGCGAAGACGATGAGCGGCGGCTGGGTGATGCGCGCGCACCTGGCGCGGTTGCTCGTGCAGGAGCCGGATTTGCTGCTGCTGGACGAGCCGACGAACCATCTCGACCTCGAATCGCTGCTCTGGTTTCAGGAATATCTGAAGAATTATCCCGGCGCGATCCTCATGATCTCGCATGACCGCGAATTCCTGAACAATCTCGTCGGCGCGATCGTCGAGATCGCGCACCGGCGGCTGCATCGTTACCGCGGCAACTACGACAGTTACGTGGAGCAGAAGCGGCGCGCGAAGTGCAACAGCTGGCCGCCTACAAGAACCAGCAGCGCGAGATCGCGTCGCTGCAATTTTCGTGGACCGCTTTCGCGCCAAGGCCAGCAAGGCGTCGCAGGCGCAAAGCAAGCTCAAGCAGATCGAGCGGATGGAGAAGATCGAGGCGCCGACCGCGCGGGAGAAGACGGTGCACTTCCGTTTTCCGCAGCCGCTGCGCAGCGGTCAACGCGTGATCACGCTGAAAGATGTCGATCATGCCTATGGCGAGCTGGTGGTCTATCGCGGGATGAATTTCCAGGCGGAGCGCGGCCAGCGCACCGTGCTGGTCGGCCCGAACGGCGCGGGCAAATCAACGTTGCTGAAATTCTCGGCGGCGTGCTTCCGATTACGCATGGAACGCGCGAGCTCGGACACAACGTCAAGGTCGGTTATTTCTCGCAGTATCGCGTGGAGATGTTGAACCCGAAGCAGACCGTGCTGGAAGAGGCGCTCGACACGCCGAACCCGGTCTCCGAGCAGACTGCGCGCACTGTTCTGGGATCGTTCCTGTTTCGCGGCGACGATGTGTTCAAGGTAACCAGTGTGCTGAGCGGCGGAGAAAAGAGCCGGCTGGCGCTGGTGAAGCTGCTGCTCGATCCGCCGAACCTGCTGCTGATGGACGAACCGACGACGCACCTCGATATCGGAAGCATCGACGCGCTGGTCGGTGCGCTGTCGCAATACGAGGGCACGCTGATTTTCATCAGCCACGACGTTTATTTCATCCGCGCGCTCGCGAAGACGGTGCTGCATGTCAACGCCGGCAAGCTGACGCCTTACGCGGGCGACTACCAGTATTACCTCGAGAAATCCGAAGCGGTTTCCGCGCGCGCGGCGTTGACGAGTAATGGCGAGAAAAAATTACACAACGCTCAGCCAGCCGTCGAACATCACGTCGATCTTTCTCGAGAGAAAAAGAAGCCGGGTATGCGCGAAACCCGGGAGGCGCGGCGGGCCGAGGCGGATCGCCGGAAAATGGAGGCAAAGGCGAAGCGCGAGCGCGAGAAGCGGTTGCACGATTTGACGCAGCACATCATCAGTTTGGAAGTCCGGCAAAAAGAACTGACCGCGGAGTTGGAGAAGCCCGATACCTACAACGCGGGCGGCGCAGTGATGCAATTGAACCGGGAACTGCTGGCCGTGACAGAAGATTTAGCTCGGGTCACCGAAGAGTGGGAAGGCGCAACACTTTCGAAATCAGAAAGCTAGTCAACGCGACTTCACTTCATTCGGTCGAACGTTTTCTGAAGCGTCTCTACGTCCGACAAATTTCCGGTCTTCTCGCGCGTCGTCTCGATCCATTTCTTTTCCAACGCATTCTTCGTTGGGCTGTCGCTCTGATAAAATACGCCAAAGACTCCGGGGAATGGTAGCTGGGCCAATTTATAAGCGGCGAGTTCGTCGGTGACGTCGTGGCGGAGTTCGTCCTCCGGAGTGTTGTCCCATTTCTTTTCCTGGATCAACGAGAAGCTGCCGCCTTTGCGCGGATTGCCCGGATCGAAGACGCCGGGATAAAATTCCACGCATTCGCTCAAACATTCGATCACGCTGAACCCCTGATGGTCCATGGCGCGCTCGATCATTTGCATCATGTGATTGACCTGCGTGGCGTGGGTCCGCGCGATGAAGGTCGCGCCGCCGGCGATCAGTTTTTTCATCGGATTGACCGGTTGATCGATCGCGCCGGTTGGATCGGTCTTGGATTTGAAACCGATCGGCGACGTGGGCGAGGTCTGTTTCTTGGTCAGGCCATAGACGAAGTTGTCCATGATGAAATAGATCATGTTGATGTTCTTGCGCGCCGCCGTGATCGACATGGTTGCCGCCGATGGAGAAACCGTCGCCGTCGCCGCCGAACAAAAAGACGTGCAGGTCCGGCCGGGCCAGACTGATGCCGGTGGCCAGCGGAACGGCGCGGCCGTGAATGAAGTGCGCGCCGTGGCCGTTGACGAAATAGGGAAAGCGCGACGAACAACCGATCCCGGCGAGGGTGACGATTTTTTCGTGATCGAGATTTCGTTTCTCGAGAACTTTGTAGAAGGAAGCGAGCACGGCGAAATCGCCGCAACCCGGACACCAGGTGGGGTGATCGGCGGTGATCGCCTTTTTTGGTTAAGTTTCTCTCGCGGTGGTTCCATAACTGCAGGCGAGACGCCTGCCGCCACATCGTTTGATCCGTTTGTTTCTTCGCTCATAATCGTTCAGACAAAAGTTCGTTTTGACGAGGGCTGCCAAAGCCAGCACGCGAGGCGCGTGAAATCTCCAGAATTTCCGATTTCCGCTCGTCCGTTCGTCGCAGTACTTGCCACTATTGCTACCCCACTCCTTGGGGAACGACTTCTTTGAGATGTTTCACGTTTTCGGGCGCAGTGCCCGATGAGTAACCGCAGTGCCGTCGCGCGGAATGTGTCGCGCGGCAAACGATTTGCCCTCGAACACGCCTTCGAGAATTTCGCGGACGCGAAAGGTCAAACCGTCGGTCTTGGTAAAGCTGGTAATCCTCGGATCGCAATAACGCGCCCGGAGCAGAGTGGCGAGCTGGCCGTAGCCGTAAATCCCCTGGTCGTTCATCTCGACCGTGACGACGCGCTTGAACTTCGGCCAGATTTTTTCGAGGCCGTTCGGCAACGGATGAATGTGACGCAAATGGAACGCGCCGACTTTTTCGCCGGTCTCGTCGCGAGCGCGTTTCACCGCGTCGTGGATCGGTCCGTAAGTTGAACCCCAGCCGACGAGCAACGTATCGCCTTCCTGGTCACCGTAGATTTCCGGGACCGGAAGTTCCTCGGCGAGTTTGCGCAATTTGTTGCGACGTTTTGCGGTCATCGCCATGTGCAATTTCGGTGAGCCGGTCGGATGCCCCATCTCATCGTGTTCGAGTCCGGACATGAGCGGATATTTTCCGTCGAGGATTCGGGTGCCGGGCGGGACGTGCTGAGTGATTTGATCGAGTGGATACGGAATGTGGGTTTGTCGCGGGGTCAGGTCCGGTTTCGGATCGACCATGATCTTGGCGAGATCCGGTTCTTCGAACGCTTCGATGCGCGTAGCGAGCGAGGTGTCGCTCAAAATAAATACCGGCGTGGAATATTTGCGCGCGATTCGCGCGGCCTCGATCGCGATGTAAAAACAATCTTCAACGCTTTTCGGCGCGAGCACGACGCGGGGACTATCGCCGTGGCTGCCGAAAATTGCCTGATGCAAATCGCTTTGCTCGACGTTGGTCGGCAGACCGGTGCTCGGGCCGCCGCGTTGAACATTGCAAATGATCAGTGGAATCTCGGCCATCGACGCCCAACCGATCGCTTCGGTCTTGAGCGAAATGCCGGGGCCGGCGCTACCGGTGCAGGCGAGCCAACCGGAATACGACATGCCGATCGCGATTGAAACTGACGCGAGCTCGTCTTCGGCCTGCACAAAAATGCCGCCGTATTTTGGAAACTCGCTGCGCAAAACTTCCATGACGCTCGACCACGGCGTGATCGGATAGCCGGCTCCGAAACGAACGCCGCCGGCGATGAGTCCGTAAGCGAGCGCGGTGTTGCCGTCCATGGTGATCTGGTCGCGAGCGCCCGGTTTTTTTTCGGCCTGCTCAAATTGGTAAAGATGTTTGAGAACGTTGCCGACCGGATAAGCGTAGCCGGCCTGGAACGCCATCAACGCCGTGTTCACCACGCTTTGATCTTTGCCGCCGAATTTTTCGGTGATGATTCTTTTCAACTTGTCGGGGTCGAGCTGGAAAATTTTCGAGATGAGGCCAAGGACAAAAATGTTTTTGCCGCGGTCCTTGGCGGTGCCGCCAAGCGCTTCCACCGTCAGACCGGTGATCGGGACGCCGACATAAACGTAACGTTTGTCATCGAGGTTCGGCTCGACGTTGTCGGAATCATAAAGCAACACGCCGCCTTCGCGGAGAAATCCGATGTGGTCCTGGTAACTGTGTTGATAGAATGCGATCAGGAAATCGGCTTCATCGCCGGCCGAGAGGACTTCGCCGGTGCCGATGCGGACCTGGAAGATCGACGGTCCGCCGGAAATCGTGGCAGGGATTGTCATGTAAGTCATGACTTCCTGGGCGCTGCGTCCGGCCAATCGTGCGAGAAACGCGCCGGCGGTTTGGATTCCGTCTTGTGAATTCCCGGCGAGCCGGATGACCGCGTCCTGAATATTTTCCGGGCGAAGATCGGCCCGTTCCGGAGGGGGCGCCGCTGCAACGGCGGCGGCATCAGGTTTTTGCACGGTGGTTACGTCAGGATTTACAGATTCGCCCATGAGTGATTTCGCGATTTTACGCGATATTTACAGTAACAGATCAGGCGCTTGGCTCAAGGGCGGGTCTGCAGGGCTGCAAAAGGAGGACGTAAGAATTAAGAAGGAAGAAACGAAGCCAGATTTCGACAGACGCAGTCCAGATGTTTCTTAATTTTGCCTTCTTACTTCTGCCTTTGGTTACCCGGAGGGGAACCAAGAGTGTTCCTGCCAGAAATTTTGAAGAGAGACGGTATTACCGTTGAAAATGTTGCGCTCGGCCCTGTGCATATTGGCGACGCCGGTTGGAAACTCGGTTCGCGGACGAAGGCTGCATTTTCCGTCGCCGCAGTATTGCCACATGTGCCATTCTGACCAGGGAAAGATGCCACGGGGTGGAGCGTGGTAATTCGCTACCCAAAGCCAGCAACTGGAAAGAACAGCTCGCTGCGCTGAGGTTAGACCGCTAAACATTTGGCGAAGACGATTCTCGCTGCCGTAAATTCCGGGATACTTTCCGGTCCGTTCTTTGATTCGCTGGGCGAACACGACTGCTTGGGCGACGCTCATGTTGCCGCCGCGATAATGATTCTTTTCAAAATCAAGCACGAGCAATACGCCCGACCGATTTTTTTCTTCCTGCACCGGCGTGGTGACGAGCGGATGCGACGAAGCGACCACCGACAGAAAATGGTCGGCCTGGCGAATTGGATCCGTCCCGTCGGCAAAATGATACGCGCCCCAAAGCAATCCGGCGCGCATCGCGGCAATTTGTCGCTCCGCGTAACGCCAATCGCGTTCGTAGCGGGGAAAACTCGCTTCGTGAATCACGCCGATCACGCCTTCGCTTTTCATCGCCACAAAATCGGGCCGCACCAAGTCGTAATGCGACATATTCACGACGCTGTTGCCGGCGAAAGCGCAAAGCGGAAAAAGCAAAAGCGCGAAGAGAAATCTGAACTTCACCCAGTGGAAGATAACGATGGGTAGAAAAGTAGAAAGTAGAAGTTAGAAAGCGGAAAGAAGTCTCTGACTTCTGACTGTTGCGTTAGCTCGCAGGAGGTGAAGTTGCTGGCTTATCGCCATCCGCGCCGCGATCCAAGCCACGGCGTTTCAGCAACGGCTCGATGTAAGGATCTCGACCGGTAAAATTCTTGAACAAGCCGAGCGCGTCGGCCGATCCGCCTCGCGAGAGCAATGTTTCGCGGAAGTGGTCGCCATTCTCGCGCTTCAAGCCGCCGTGTTCTTTCATCCACTCCACACTGTCGGCATCGAGTACTTCCGCCCAGATGTAGGAGTAGTAACCGGCTGAATAGCCGCCGGCGAATGCGTGCGAAAAATAAAAACTGCGATAGCGCGAAGGCACAGGCGGGTAGTCAACACCGGCTTTTTGCAACGCCTGCTTTTCAAATGCGACCGCGTCTTTCGGAATCTCGTTGGGGCTCAACTGGTGCCACGCTTGATCGAGAAGCGACGCAGCGAGGTATTCGGTGGTCTTGTAACCCTGATTGAATTTGTCGGCGGCCTCGACCTTGTCGACCAGCGCTTGAGGAATTGGTTCGCCGGTTTGGTAATGCTTCGCGTAATTCTTCAAAACCTCGGGCCAGTTCGCCCACATCTCGTTCACTTGTGACGGATATTCGACAAAATCGCGAGGCACACTGGTGCCGCTGAATCGCGGATATTTCACATTTGAAAACATTCCGTGGAGCGCGTGGCCAAATTCGTGGAAGGCGGTGCGGACTTCGTCGTGGGTGAGCAGAGTCGGTTCGCCCGCCGGCGGTTTCGGGATGTTGAGATGGTTCGCCACCACGGGTTTGTCGCCGAACAGTCCGCTTTGGTGGACGTAAGAGTTCATCCATGCGCCCCCGCGTTTTGATGGCCGGGCATAATAATCGCCAATAAAAATCGCGAGCTGTTTGCCGTCGCGATCGAAAACGTCAAACACACGCACGTCGGGTTGATAAACCGGCAGGTCGTGACGTTCCTTGAAAGTGAGCCCGTAAAGTTTATTCGCGGCAAAGAAAACGCCGTCGAGAAGAACGTGATTCAATTCGTAGTAGGGACGAAGCTGCGATTCGTCGAAATCGTATTTCGCCTTGCGCACTTTCTCGGAATAGAAATCCCAATCGGCGGCACCGATCTGAAATCCGCCGTTCTCTTGATCGACAATTTTTTGCTGCTCGGCGGCCTCAGCTTTCGCATTCGCGACCGCGGACGGTGCGAGGTCGGCCAGAAGTTTATTTACGGTCGAGACGTTTTTCGCGGTCTGGTCTTCGAGTTGGTACGAAGCCCAGTTGTCGTAACCGAGCAGCTTCGCTTTCTCGGCACGAAGCTGCGCGGTGCGCAAAACGACGTTTTGGGTGTCGAATTCGCCGCCGTGACTGTTGCGTCCAAGCGATGTCGACATGATGCGCTCACGCAGTGGCCGGTTTTCCAACGAGCCGAGCAGCGGCTGACCGGTGGTGTTCTGCAATTGAATCACAAATTTGCCATCTTTGTGCTCCGCCTTCGCCGCGTTGGTCACGGTTGCCATCTGACTATCGGACAAACCGGCGAGATCTTCTTTTTTATCGACCACGATCGAAGACGCGTTCTTCTCTTTTAAGACCCTCTGTTCGAACTCCGTCTGCAGTGTTGCGAGCTCGGCGTTGATCTTCTTCAGCTTTTCCTTGTCCGAATCAGATAACTTTGCGCCCGCGCGGACGAAATCCTTGTAATAACGCTCGAGCAGATACGCCGATTCCGGATCGAGCCCGAGTTTGTCGCGGTTGTCGTAAAGTTCCTGGACCCGGGCGAACAATTTGCCGTTGAGATAGATCGCGTCGCGATGCGCAGCGAGCTTCGGCGCCATTTCTCTATCGATCTTCTGCAGCGCGGGATTCGTGTTGCAGGAATTAAGATTCGAAAACGTCGTTTCGGCGCGATCGAGCTGGCGCCCGGTGCGCTCGAGCGCAACAACGGTGTTATCGAACGTCGGTTTCGCAGAGTTGTTCGCGATCGGTTCGATTTCCTTCAGTTGTTCGCGCATGCCGGCTTCAATTGCCGGGGCAAAATGTTCGTCTTTAATCTTGTCGAATGGCGGGTAGTGAAACGGCAGCGCGCTCTCCTTCATGAGCGGATTGCGGTTTGAATCGGCGGCGGACACTGCGGTGATTTGCGCAAGGTTGAGCAATGCGCAAGCGATGATGTAATATCGAATGGACATGATGGGGTTAACTTTTCCGCGGCTAAGACGCCAAACGCAATCGAAATTCCGTGCCGTCTGTGCGGCGTCGATGTGGACTTTGTCCGTCTTCTGTTTGATCCGAGCCGTTCCAGGCGAGAGTCCAAACCCGACAGACAGCACTGGCGCCCCAGAAGAATCACCCCAGGTCGCCGCGGCGACTGTGTCCGATGGCGGATTCGACGCCAAATCGGCGGAACGGTTCGCCAAACTCGCGCTCGCATGCGTCCACAAGGAATATCCGAACAAAATCGCGCACGTCCTTAATAGTGACGCGGACGTCGCGCCGCCACGGAAATTGACGCCCGCCTTTTGCGGCTGTTACGATTGGCACTCTTCGGTGCACGGACATTGGTTGCTCGTCCGATTGCTCCGGACTTTTCCGGATGCACCGTTTGCGAAAGACGCGCGCGACGCGCTGAAGCAAAGCCTGACCGCCGAAAATCTGAAACAGGAGGCGACGTATGTTAAGGGCGAAGGCCGGTCGAGTTTCGAGCGGCCCTATGGATTGTCGTGGCTGCTTCAACTTTGCGCAGAACTGCGCGAATGGGACGATCCCGATGCAAAGGAATGGTCGGCGAATCTCAAGCCACTCGAAGATGTGGCGGTCCAACGACTCACCAGTTGGTTGCCGAAGCTTGCGAACCCTGTGCGAATCGGCGAGCACGATCAAACCGCGTTCGGCCTCGGTTTGATGTTCGATTATGCCCACACGGCGAAGAATGATTCCTTCGCCAGACTGGTCCGCGATTCCGCGAAGAAATTTTTCCTGACCGATAAAAACTGCCCGCTCAATTACGAACCGTCCGGCGAAGATTTCCTTTCGCCTTGTCTCGGCGAAGCCGACGTGATGCGGCGGGTCCTTCCTCAAAAGGAATTCTCGAATTGGTTGAAGAGCTTTATGCCGCAGATCCCCGTCGGCCGGGAAGGAAGCGAGAATGCGGATTGGTTGAAGGTCGCGGTCTCGCCCGATCCGAGTGATCCGAAGCTGGCGCATCTCGATGGATTAAATTTGAGCCGCGCGTGGATGTTGGAAGGAATTCTTTCCGCGTTGCCAGAGGATGATCCTCGTCGGGTGGCTCTGCAGGTGGCGGCTGACGCTCATCGACGCGCAGGCCTTGCAGCGGTGACTGGTGAACATTATGAAGGCGGACACTGGCTCGGCAGCTTCGCAGTTTATCTTACTACCCAGCGTGGAATTGCTCGCGACGGGAAGTGAAGGAATAAGCTGATGGGTTCGGCGCTACGAGCAATTCGACGACCGACTCGCGATCATCAATCCAAGCGTAAGTTTGGCGGCGTAGAAGCATTGTTTCCCGAACGGAAACGGATGAAACGCACCGGTTATGCTAGGATTTGTGCTAGACCGGGAACATTTCAGGCCAGGGTGGCGAAATTGGCAGACGCGCCAGACTTAGGAATCCCAAATCATCGATTTCAAAACATTACTTTTCGTTTCACGAAAAAACGATTTTACGAAAGGAAATCGCGCGTTTTTCGAGAAATTCATTCGAACACGAATGGCGAGTAGAAAACCGTTCGATCTAGCACAAATCCTAGTACACGGACGCACCGACTCTGGTTCATTCAATTTGCCAAAAGCGGCATTTCGTTTTGTCTCGCAAAACGAACCTCCCCAGGATATTGGACTTTTACGAAACCAATTCCGGGCACGTTGCAAGAGGGAGGTGCGCCGTTCCAGACGACGCATTGGACCGTCGTGTTGCAGGCAGGGAAGGCCGGTTCGAAAGAAGCTGCGTCGAAAGCGCTCGCCGCTTTTTGCGAAGCCTACTGGCCACCGCTCTATACATTTGTCCGTCGCCGCGGCTATTCGCCGGCTGACGCGCAAGATATCGTCCAGGGTTTTTTCGAGCATCTATTCGAGCACAACACGTTGAGTCGGGCCGATCAGGAGAAGGGCCGGCTGCGCACGTTCCTGCTCGGGTCGTTGCAAAATTTTCTGCTGAAGCAGCGCGAACGCATGCGCGCGCTCAAACGCGGCGGAGCGCAGCAATTTGTGCTCGTTCGATGAACTACTGCCGCAAGCTGAAGCTTCGATGCTGGCGACGTCGCATTTGAGCGACGTGAACTCTTATGATGTCGCGTGGGCCTCCAGCGTCGTGACGCGCGCGTGGAAGAATGTGCGGGACCGATTTGCTGCGGAAGGCAAACGAGAGTGGGTCGATGAGCTAAGGCCCTTTATAGCCGGTGGAACAGCGGCCGCCGCCGAATCAGCAGGAAGTGGCAAAGCGACTGGGCACATCGGTTGAAAATTTCCGCGTCTGGCTTTCACGATTGCGCCAAACCTATCGACACGCCTTGCGGGCCGAAGTGGCAAGCACGGTTTCCGATCCGACGGACATCGATGACGAGCTGCATTACGTTTACCGCATTCTAACCGCATGAGCGTCGTGGATCCTCCGCAAGGGATTGGCGCAGGAGTTTGTGCAACCTGCGGCAAATCGATTACCCATCCCGGCCCGGATGGCGAATGTGTTCGTTGCCTGGTTAGCTTTGGCTTTCTCGCCGAGGAACATGAGTCGCCGCGCAGCAACTAGCGGCGAGCGACCAAGGCTCGGTCCGTTGCGCTACGCTCATTTCGAAGTCGAAGTAAATGCCGACGGCTTCCCTGTCATACTCGGCTCCGGGGCAATGGCGGTAACCTATCGTGCGCGCGACACCGTTCTCAATTCAACGGTCGCGCTGAAAGTCATCAGTCGAAAGCTGGCGGAAGATCCCATTGCTCGTGCACGATTTCTGCGGGAAGCCCGCGCGGCTGCGCAGATTCATCATCCGAATGTCGCGCGAGTAATTCATTACGGTGAGCAGGATGGGGAATGCTTTTATGCGATGGAGCTTGTCCATGGTGAAACGCTCGAAGCAGCGCGTGCAACGCGACGGCCCGCTTCCTTTAAGTCTCGCCCTTGAAGTAGTAGAGCAAACCGCCCGCGGTCTGGCCGCTGGCGAGGAATGCGGAGTTATCCACCGTGATCTGAAGCCGTCGAACTTGATGATCGAATCGCACGCAAGCGATCAGCTATTGGTGAAGATAATCGATTACGGCATCGCGAAGGTTGTCGCGGCACCAGCGGAAACGGTTTATCAGACGCAAGCCGGCTTTATCGGCAACTCCTGCCTTCGCTAGTCCGGAGCAATTTGCTGAAGCGGGCCAGCAGCAGATCGACACCCGTTCGGACGTTTACTCGTTAGGCGTAACCTTCTGGTACTTCCTTACCGCGCAAATGCCTTTTGCCGGCCGCTCCATTGAGGAAATTCGGGCCAAGCAAGCGACAGCCCCTTCCGCTGAAGCAGTTGAAGAGTGCACACGTGCCTCTCGAATGCGTCACGTTGTTGAAGTCGATGGTAGCCCTCGACCCGGCACAGCGACCGCAGACCGCGCGCGAGCTACTGACAAAGATTCACCGGTGCCACGTCCCGTTTTGAGCCTGCTGCGCGTCAACGGCGAAAACGCTTCTTTCTTGCTTCAGTAGGACTCGCGCTTGCACTCGCTCTCGCCTTATTAGCCAACTTTCTTTACCAACGCAGGGCCTCGGCTTCTGAACTGGATCGAGCGATCGCAGTTCTTCCGTTCGAAAATCTCAGCTCGAACGCGGACGATCAATTCTTCGCGATCGGTATTCAGGATGAAATTCTGACCAAGCTGGCAAGTCTGGCTGACCTCAAAGTCATCGCGCGCACCTCGACGCAAGGGTACCAAAGCAAACCTGTCGATCTAAGAACCGTTGGCCGCCAACTTAACGTCGGCAGAGTTTTGGAAGGCTCTCTGCAAAGGTCGGCCGATAAGGTTCGCGTGAATGTGCAGCTCATCGATACACGCACCAACGCGCACCTGTGGGCCAGCAGCTACGATCGCAAGCTCGATGATGTCTTTGCGGTCGAAACCGAAGTAGCCAATACGATCGCGCAACAACTGGATGCAAAGCTGGTGCAAAGAATTAGCACGGAGCCGCCGACAGCAAACACGGCTGCTTACAATGCTTACCTGCGCGGAGTTGGCATCGAGCACAGTCAATCCAGTGGCTCCTCCTTCGAGGATGCTGCCACTGCTTATGCGGAAGCTGTCCAGCTCGACCCGAACTTTGCGCTTGCCTGGGCTCACCTCGGCATCGTGCGCAGTTTTCTTTACTACAACGGCATCAATCGTGACGTGAATTCCGCGGCGGCGGTCAAGAGGCTGCAGATCGGGCGATCGCGCTCGCACCCGAACTGGGCGAAGCATGGGTGGCGCAAGGTAACTTATCGCTCGCGAGTCTTGAACGATCCCGCTACGGGCGCTCCATGCCTATCGCGAAGCGGAAAATCTTTGCCGAATAGCGCGCTTGTTAACGAATACATGGCTGTACGCGGAGCGCCGCCTCGGTCGTTGGCGAGAAGCTGAAGCTCATCTGGCCAGAGCAACCGAGCTTCGACCCACGCAATACTCGGCTTTGGACCAATGTTGCGACCGACATATTCTGGCCGTTAGGCGCGAGCGGCAGAGGCAGAGGCAGCACTCGATCGCGCGTTGGAGATTTCGCCTAACGATGAGTTCGTCATCGCGCTCAAGACTGAGCAATACCAAGAAGAAGGCCGGTTAGACAAAGCCGCCAAAGAGCTTGCCCGTATCTCCAAGGATTCTACCGACAAGACCGTTCTAATACATCGCGTGGATCAGGCACTATTGGAGCGCAATTTCGACGAAGCGATCTTCTGGGCTACGTAAGGCAACAAGCTCTCCGCGTCCAGGAGCAACGGTCAACACCCAGGACATCTTTGCTCTCGTGCTTCAGGGATATTGTGAGCTCTGGGCTGGGCGAAATGAGGAAGCCGGGTACCACGTTCGAGCGTGTTATTCAGGAAGTATGCGCCCGGGGGTGTTCTCCCCATTCCGCCACTTCTCGGAGCGCGACTCTCCTTGCCCTTGCGTATGCTGGGCTCGGGGACAAACCGAATGCGCTCGAGCAGGCGAGGCAAGGCGTTGCCGATTATGAGAACGACGCCCTAATCAAACCACTCGCCGAAACTTTATCGCGCGAGAGCTCTGGCGCAGTTGGGTGAAGTCGATGCAGCGATCGCCGCGCTTCCGCACCTGCTTGAAGTGCCGGGCGGAATTCACCCGGGCGACCTTCGATTTCACCTTACTGGGATCCTTTGCGCAAGGACCCAAGGTTTCGAAGCACTGCTAAAGAATCCGCCGCCGGTTCGCTACTAAGCGTAACGCAGAATCACGGGACGACGGCGTTGTGCTAGCCGCCGACGTACGTAATGGCCGGTCGCGAAAACCGCCGCCCAAAAAGATCACGTTTCCTGAAATGTCTGTCCTCCAAACTCGGGAGATAGAGGTGTCATAGCAACACACATGAACAGCTAACGACGCGAGTATCTCTAAAGGCGAGGCCAACGTGAGAATTCGCACGACAGCTCCGGGTGGCATGAGAAGTCTTTCACCTCCGGCAACAATCGGCATCACGCGAGGAATGCGGCCATGACGCCGACGTGTCCAGACATGGCGCATGGAACATGCAGTTTGACGCTCGCCCATTCGCCGTCCCGAGCCTCTCGCAACGTTACCACTCCTAGACAGCCATGATCGCGATGTCGATGTCAGCGAGGCAAGTGTCGCCATGGCGCGTTGAGACGTTCGAGCACCTGCTGCTACGTTTGCCACATTCTCGTCGGCAGTGACAGTTAACTGAACACGGACTTCTCGGTCGATCCGCGATTCTAGTTCTCGGGCTGTCCGGGTATTCGAGACCTACGAAAGGAGGCGATCTATCGTGAAAACGACAATTCCGCACCATGACGCGCTCAGATGTCACGCCGAGCCGTCGCGCCTGTCGGTTTCGTCTGGTCGCGCCGGGCCGGCGCGACCCGATGCTGGTCCTCAACATGTCGATCTTCAACTCTCGATCGCGGTTGGAATCAGATCTTCAATCCGGCTCTCCGCCGCGTGAGAATGTCTGGTGTTAGCGATGAACACGGACACATTCGTCAACTTCCCGCGGCTGAAGTCCCGGGCTACGTCGCAGCTTCAGCGCGAGATGCACAATGCGCTTCGCGCGACAGCATCCGGATATGGGTCGCAGCCGAATGGCGATTCTCCCATCTGCGATACGTGTACGAGTCCCGCCCGAGTAATGCTGGGACACATTCATCACGAGCGACTGTGAGGCATCCGAGAGTGGTCTTTTCACCGCCGAAATTCAGCAAAGGAAGTCATGAGCAAAACTAATTGAACCCGAGCCACGTCCAGGATGATAGGCTCCGAGCGAGGACTCCGAGCTAGGCCGGACGGCCGAGCTGGTAGCGCAATGGCAGAGTGGGCCGCAAACGGCTTGCGGGGTATGAGCAGCGTAAGCTGCATCTGGTCCTCGCGCGGTTCCATCCGGATGCGAAGCAACTGGCCTGATGCCTAAGGAATTCATGAAAGGAGACCAGCCATTATGCCATTCGATAAATTCGTGAATCCTGCCGGCGGTGTGGGAAGAGCGGCGAAAACACATGCTAGAGTCTTTGCGACAGCATCAGCATCGACGAGCTGAGGAAGCTCGCGAAGGCGCATGAGGAGGAGTTTGTCGGTGATCCCGTGGCGGGACGAAGATGTTGCGCATAATCGAGGAGCGTCCGCAGGCGAGCTTTTATCATGCAGTGCCGCAGGAAAACATCGTCGTCGTTTACTGCCGTGACGAAGACTTCGGTCGTCTGGATCTTGCCCGGCAGCGGCATGGGTCCACTGGACGAGACAGGCAAACGCCACATGAAGGAAGCCATCACACTCGCCGCTTCGGGCGAGAAGGGAGCCACGCACCGGGTCATTTTTTTGGGAAACGCAGAATCCTAAATCAACAAAGAAGTAGCTTATGAAACCGATACCAATTTTGGGCCTCGGACGCCTTGCCATCCCGATGGCCCTGGCGGTCATGACACTGGGCGCATGCAAAAAGAAAACCGGAGCCGCCGCCGGTGGTCCGCCCGGTCCGCTCGGTCGTTGTTGAAAAACGTCAGGTCGGAGACCCAAAGGTCGTGTCCGGCCATCTGCGCGCGCGCAACGAGGTCAATCTTGCCTTCCGGATTGGCGGGAGGATCATCCAAAGAAAAGTGGGCGTCGGCGACAAGGTCGAAGCCGGGCAGACGGTGGCGCTGCTGGATGCCGAAGTCGAACGAAACGCCCGGAACTCCGCGCAGGCCGACGTTGCCGCGGCGCGAGCCTCTCTTGACCAATCGGAAGCATTTGAACGGCGTCAGAAGCAAGTTGCTTACCGAGCGGGTGATATCCCCCAATGAATACGATGTCGCCTTGCGCCAACTGAAGACGACGAAAGCGCAGTTGGATGCGACGCAAGCCCAACTGAAATCCGCCGAAGAACAGTTGAGTTACACGGAACTCAAATCCGATGCCGCCGGCGTGATCACGGAAAAAGGGGCCGAGGTGGGCGAGGTCGTGCCGGCGGGCAAGATGGTCCTGCAGGTGGCGCAGCAAACCGGGCGCGATGCCGTTTTCGACGTGCCCGCCCAGGCCATTCGCGACGGCCTGTCGTTGGGTGCGCAAGGTGAGGTCTGGCTCGCGGACCATCCAGAGATCAAGGCGGACGGCAAGGTCCGCGAAATATCGCCGCAGGCCGATCCGGTCACACGCAACTATCAGGTCAAAGTCGAACTCGCCGATCCGCCCGCGGGAATGTTTCTGGGGGCGACGGTCCTCGGGCGCCTGAAATTGAAGGCCGAGTCGGTGATCGAAGTCCCTTCTTCAGCGCTGACGATGATCGAAAACAAGCCCGCGGTCTGGGTGGTCGATGCAAAGGATCAGCGCGTGCATCGTCGGGAGATCGCCATTGCGCGCCATGCGCCGGACTCTGTCATCGTGACGGACGGGCTGGAATCCGGCGAAAGGGTTGTCACAGCCGGGGTCCAGGAGCTCCATGAAGGTCAACCCGTGAAACTGTTGGAAGGCCAATAATGAAGGGCTTCAATCTGACCGAATGGGCGATCCGCCACAAGGCGCTCTCCATCTACTTCATGTTCGTATGCCTCGTGGCCGGGGTCTCGGCGTATCTGCACCTGGGGCGCAATGAAGACCCCGAATTCACGGTCAAGACGATGGTGGTCCATGACGCTCTGGCCGGGCGCGACCCAGGAAGAGACCATGCAGCAGGTGACCGATCGCATCGAGAAGAAGCTGCAAGACACGCCCAATCTCTACTATTTAAAGAGCTATACCGTCGCCGGGACGTCCACCGTCTTTGTCTATCTGCTCGAGTCCACCCCAAAGAAGGATGTGCCGGACCTCTGGTACCAGGTCCGCAAGAAAGTCGGCGATATCCGGCAGACGCTCCCGCAAGGAATCGTGGGGCCGTTTTTTAACGACGAATTCGGCGACACCTACGGGATCATCTATGGCTTCACGGCGGACGGCTTCAGTCACAGGGAATTGCGCGATTACGCGGAAGAGGCGCGCTCGCGCCTGCTGCGAGTGAAAGATGTCTCCAAAGCCGAATTCCTGGGCACCCAGGACGAGCGCATCTATGTCGAGTTCTCCACGCACCGCCTGGCCGAACTCGGCATGGACCGCATGGAACTGGTCCAGGCGCTCGTGACCCAGAACGCCGTGGTCCCCTCCGGCGTGATCCAGACGAAGAACGAGGCCGTGCTCATGGATGTGACCGGACGGTTTGAATCCGAAAAGGACTTGCAGCAGGTCAATTTCTCCTTCGGCGGCAAGATGCTGCGCCTCGGCGACATCGCGACGATCACGCGCGGCTACGCCGACCCGCCGCAGCCGAAGTTCCGCGTCAACGGCAAGGACGCCATCGGCGTGGCGCTCTCGATGCGCACCGGCGGCGACATCCTCGCTTTGGAAAAAAATCTGGATCACGTGATGGAGGAACTCAAAGCGGACCTGCCCGT
The DNA here is from genome assembly GCA_963801815.1 of uncultured Verrucomicrobiae bacterium. GTDB lineage: Bacteria > Verrucomicrobiota > Verrucomicrobiia > Chthoniobacterales > UBA10450 > AV40. The sequence continues at coordinate 4,241 of CAWDGJ010000008.1, read as the reverse complement.
CGGCATCGAAACTTTCCTGGTCTCGAATCAGCCGAAGGTGGTGGAGGAAAGCCGGGAACGAATCGACGAAGGCGCTGTGGGAGGCGATCGCGATCTTGTTCTCGTCATCAGCTTCCTGCAATCTGAAGGTCGCGGGCGGGCTTGTCGTGGCGACTCCTGATTCCTGCTGGTGCTGGCGATCCGTTCGATCGTCATGAAGACCGCCGGGATCGACTGGCAGCGCATCTCGCTGGGCGCGCTATCATCGCGCTTGGGCTGCTCGTCGATGACGCGATGATCACGATCGAGGCATGGTCTCGAAGGTGGACATGGCTGGACCTTGATCGAAGCGGTGATCTTTGCCTATGCCTCACGGAGATCCGAGGCTCACCGGCACCCTGCGTATCGCGCTCGGCTCGTGCCGATCGGTTCCGCCAGAGTTCGGCGGGCGAATACACCTTCACGCTCTCGCGGTCGTCGTGATCGCCGTCCTCACCTCCTGGTTCGTCGCCGTGCTCTTCACGCCGCTATCGGGACGATGCCTTCCGAAGCCGCCCAAGCACGACGACAAGGACAAGGGCAAGAACCACCACGAGAGTGGCGGGCGCCTCACTCGCCTCGATCGGCGCCGCCTGCTCTCACGCATGCGTAACGTCCAAACGACGCTGGCGGTGAACGATCGTGATTTCGGCGTCGCGCTGTGGCTGGCGCGGTCGTGCCCAGCCAGTTCTTTCCCGCGTCGGACTCGGCCGGAACTGGTGCCGACCTGCGCCAGGCACGACGCCTCGATTGACGCCTCGGACACGGCATCGCAGAAGTCTCGACGTAATCCTCGGTGGTGACCCGCAGATTGTCGACTGGAGTTCCGACGTGGGCGTGGCGCAACTCGATCCACCTGCCGTCTACCGCGTGCAGCTCCAAAACGATTTCTCGACCCAAGATCATCGTCACCAAGAGCCTGAAGGCCGGGACCAAACCAAGCAAGCGCCTGAGGCCGTGATTCAGGAAAAGTTCCGAGGCGGTCGGCGCGTTTTTCCGCCGAGTCGGGCCGCCGGTCGGTCGGCCGGTCCAGGACCCGGTCGAGCGGCAGCGATCTGTATCAGGCGGGCGCGAACTGTCCGACAAGCTGGCCGGGATCGTGGGGCGAGACCAGACTCCGAAGAGTGAGCTTCAACTGGACGGACCCGATCCGGTCCGGGATCCGCGTTAACAGGATGAGGCGAGGCAATCGGGGCTCAGCTCGGCGCACCGTCGCCCGACGATCAACGTCGTCGTCTCGGGCATCTCCGCGACCCAGGCGTACAGCATACATCTATCGACGCCGGTCGGTGCGAGCCGAGGCCGACGAACGATGTCGCTGGAGACGATCCGGACCCGAAGGTCCACTTCGAACGGACGGTCGTGCGCCATCGAGCGAGCCGGCCAAGGTCGAGTACGAACAGGAACGGCCCTGATCCGGCGTCGGGACCGGCTGCCCACCCTGACCGTCCAGGCCGAACCCAGGGATGGCGTGCTGGCGGCGACCGCCGTGGCGAGCCTTCGGAAAAGTCGCCGAGCTGAAGCGGCAACTGCCGGCTCGGCCACAAGATCGTCGAGGCAGGCAGCGTCGAGGAAAGCGCGAAGGGAACAGTCTCTCCGTCCTAGCGGTCTTCCCGATCGTGCTCGTGCTGATCGCGATCTGGTCCTGATGTTCCAGATGCAGTTTCAGCCGCCTGTCGTGGCCGCAGGTCGCCCCCCTGGGGCGTCATTGGTGCTGTCCTGCGCCGTTGGTCACGGAAAGCCCGATGGGGCTCGTCGCGATGCTGGGCACCGTCGCGCTGATCGTACATGATCATCCGAAACTCGGCATCACGGTGGACCAGATCGAAGTCGAGAAGAAGCGGGACGCGGGGGTCGGGATGCCGTGGTCGACGCGTCCCTGGGCGCTTCCGTCCGATCACACTGACCGCGCAGGCGATGATCCTGGGTATGGCGCCGATCGCGCCGACCGTCTTCTGGGGCCCCATGGCCTACGCCATCATGGGCGGCCTCGCGGTGGCCACGCTGCTGACGTTGATCGCGCTGCCCTCGCTCTACATCACCTGGTTCAAAATCCGGGAAGACGGAGGACGGACCACTCCGACCGACGTCTAGACGCAAGCTCCGGCCGCAGTAGCGGTCTGATCAATCGAAGTCACCCACTTCCATTATGCATCAATCAAAGAACCCGCAGACCACAGCGCGATCCTTCAGCCAGCCTCGGCGCCACGCGAATATTGTCGCATGAAGAAGACGAAGATCGTGATCGCGGGCGGCGGATTCGCCGGGCTGTACGCCGCTAAATATTTGGACAAGCACCTGGCCAGGCGGCCGGACGTCAAGGTGATGCTGATCGCGCGTGGAGAATTTCATTCTCTTCACACCGATGCTGCATGAAGTCGCGGCGGGCGACCTTTCGCCTAACGACATCGTTAATCCGCTGCGGCGCATCCTTCGTCACGTGAACTTCATAGAAGCCGACGTGCGCGATGTCGATCTTAGCGGGAAAAAAATCCGCTGCGCACATGGACTCGATCGCGCGAAGCTCGAGTTTGAGTTCGATCATTTGCTGCTCGCACTCGGATCGGAAACAAATTTCTTCGACAACGCCGGCATCCGCGATTGGGCGGTGACAATGAAGAATCTGAGTGACGCGGCGCTGCTGCGAAATCGGATGGTGGCGTTTTTGGAAGAAGCGACCCTGGAGAAAGATACAGCCGTGCGCCGTCAATGGCTCACGTTCGTAATCGCGGGAGGCGGATTTGCCGGCGCGGAAACGGCAGGCGCAGTCAACGATTTCGTGCGCGAGACGGCGAAGTTCTATCCGCGTTTGGGGGGCGAGGAGATTCGCATCGTGGTGATTCATCCGGGCGATTATTTGTTGCCCGAGTTAGGCGAAGAACTCGGTCGTTATGCGCGAACGGAAGATGCGCGAGCGCAAAGTGGAAGTGATCAAAGGCGCGCGCGTAGCGGGCTATGATGGATGGGTCGTAACGCTGAACAATGAGATGACGATTCCCGCTGCGACACTGATCTGGACTGCGGGGGTGAAACCGAGCCCGGTGATCGCGTCTTTGCCGTGCGGGAAAGAAAAGGGCCGGCTTCGCGTGAACGAATATCTTCAAGTGCCGGGTTACGCCGGACTATGGGCGGCCGGCGATTGTGCGGCGGTTCCGGAATTCCAAACCGAAGAATTTTACCCGCCAACCGCGCAGCACGGAATGCGTGAGGCGCTGACGGCGGCGAAAAACATCGAGCGCACAATTCTCGGACGGGAATTGAAGTCGTTTCGATATCGAACCATGGGCATGCTCGCGAGCATCGGGCATCACACCGGCGTTGTGAGCCTGTTCGGATTCAAGTTCTCCGGCTTGATCGCCTGGTGGATGTGGCGCTCGATTTATCTGGCGAAGCTTCCGCGACTCGTAAAAGAAGACCCGCGTGCTGCTCGCGTGGACGCTCGATCTTCTGTTCGGGCGCGACATCGAACAGATGATCACATTGCGCGATGTCGAAGAACTCATCGAGCGGTGGGCTCGCATTCGGGGACTGCGAGAGACCGCCGTGTCAGAAGATCGGGCAGTGTAGCCATGGACACCGCAATCGTTACTGCACTGACAGGTCTTTTCGGGTCACTGTTGGGCGGCTCAGCAAGCGTGGCGACCGCCTGGGTCACGCAAAGAACATCAAACAAGCGCAAAGAATTCCGCGCCGAGCTCACCAGGCGCGAAACGCTTTCAGGCCAGTTTATCAACGAATGCTCAGCACGCGCGCTGGATTCGTTTGAGAGCACTCTCGATAAGAGCGAAAGGCTGCTGCCAATCTACGCTCTGCTTAACCGCATCAGGCTTTGCGCGTCAGACGCAGTTCTGGCTGAGGCGGAACGAGCGCTGGCAGCAATCACCGAACAGTACTTCAGGCCGAATCTTTCGCTCGAACCGCGCGCGTCGATTCGCGATGGCGCCAACGCTGATCCGCTCAGGTCATTCGCAGAAGCTTTTCGAGCCGAACTCAAATCGATGCACGCTGCGTTGTAGTAGCCCGGTGAAGGAAGAAGCGAAGAGCCTAAGCTCGCGAAGAGCTTGATCCCGCGCTGCGAAATTTCTCTGAAATGGTGTGCTTTAAACTCGGGAAATAGGGTGTCAACCAATGCACCCACATAAAACAGATCACATTGTTCCTGAAAGTAATCTTCCGATCTCATCCTCCAGATCCTCGCGCAATTTTTGCCTAGTCAAAGGCAA
>CAWDGJ010000007.1:0-271699 GCA_963801815.1 uncultured Verrucomicrobiae bacterium | reverse complement strand
GCGAAATTGGCAGACGCGCCAGACTTAGGATCTGGTGGAGAAATCCTTAGGGGTTCGAGTCCCCTCCCTGGCAGTCCGAGCCGGACTGGCACTTAACAGACGCGACGTATCCTCACTGCGGTTGAGGAACGATACGAATATATGGCTTCGGTGCTTTCCAGCCTTGCGGGTAACGCTTCTTCGCTTCTTCGTCCGAAACTGATCCGGCGATGATCACATCGTCGCCCGGTTTCCAATTGACCGGCGTAGCGACTTGATGTTTTGCCGTGAGTTGCAACGAATCGATCACGCGCAACACTTCGTCGAAGTTTCGGCCGGTCGTCATCGGATAAACCAAAATGAGTTTTATCTTTTTGTCCGGACCAACGACGTAAACATTGCGGACCGTCGCGTTGTCGGCGGGAGTGCGTTTCTTGGCGTCCCCAGCGACTTCGGCCGGCAACATTCCGTAGAGTTTCGCCACTTTGAAATCTGCATCGCCAATAATCGGATAATTCGGCGCGTGTCCTTGCGTTTCTTTGATGTCTTGAGCCCATCCCTGATGGTCGCCGGTGGAATCGACCGAGAGACCCATGATCTTCACATTTCGGCGGTCGAACTCGGGCTTGATCCTGGCCATGTAGCCGAGTTCGGTCGTGCAAACCGGAGTGAAATCCTTGGGATGCGAGAAGAGAATTGCCCACGAGTTTCCGATCCAGTCGTGAAATTTGATCCGTCCCTCACTCGTTTCCGCTTCGAAATCAGGTGCTGTCTCGCCAATCTTCATTTCGCCTCCTTTTTGAATTGACCCGAACTCTCCGACCCGTCGAACGAAAGTCAACGTTCACGAAGTTGCCACTCCTGCCATTTCGCGTTGTCGCCAAAGATAGATAATGGATCGGCCGCCGGTTCACTTTTTCGCAAATCGAAACAGCGCCCAAAAATTTCCGACGCCTTTGATTCTGTCAGCGGGAAGGGAGGCGGATCGGCTTCTTCTCCGTAAAGGAAGAAGCCAGCAAGCGTTCCCCGCGGACGGAGCAGCTGCGCCATGCGCGAAGCATAATCTTTCCACAAAGATGGTGGCAGGGAGCAAAGGAATGTTCGTTCGTAAACAAGATCGAAGGATGTGGCCTCAAAATTGTAACTGAAAAAATCGCCCAGAATGATGGCGTCGCTCATTTTCGGAAGTGCCTTCTTAAGTGACTCGACCGCAACCGGAGAAAAATCGATCGCAGTTACCTGGTGACCCGCGCCGCGGAAAGCCTCGATCGTTCTGTAATCCTCGCCGCATCCAGGAATCAACACGCGGCGCCCGGGTCTGAGCGACTGAAGGAAAGCGCGAAGCCGTTCCGGAGCCTGATCCAGCTGCCACGGAGTTTTCCCGGTGGCATAGCGTTCCGACCAGAAATCCGGCTGTGTGCTATCTCGTTCTTCCTTTGGTGCGCTCAGAGCACTGTCAGGGTAAACATTTCATGCGCAGTTGCGCAATGGAGACGGCGGTAAAGCCGGAACCACGGGGATCCGGCGACGTTATCTAATAAATCCGCCACTTCGCGCGACGGGTGCGCCGGTCGGTTTCCCAAAGCCGTAGGCCGCCGAGAAAAGCATTCTCGTTTTCACCGCGCTTGATTCCACGCGGGAGTTTTTTGAACCGGTGAACGTTGCCCCCGCCGAGCACGACATAGTCGGCGATGAACGATCTTTTCAATTGCGTGACCGCGAAGATGACTTCGCGTTTCCACTTTTTCAGGCCAAGTCGCTTGATTCCCGGAATCCCGAGAAAATTCTCGATGATGTTGCGATCGCGGTAAGGCAGGTCGCCCAGCTCGAGAGGAAACAACATGTTTGGCAGCAGCAGGGCGGACCCGAGCCCGGTGCCGAGACCAAGAAACAATATTCGCCCGCCATTATAACTGCCGAGCGCCTGCATCGCTGCGTCGTTGATCACCCTGACCGGTTTGCCTATCGACTTGCGAAAATTGTAACCGAGCCAGCCTTTGCCCAGATGTTTGGGTTTGCGAATGATTTTTCCGTCGCGGATAGGTGCGGGAAAACCGATCGAGATGTAGTCGAATTTCCAGTCGCGCGTGTTCGCTTTAAGAAGTTTGATGAAATCCTTCGGTCCCATTCGCGATCCCGAGTCGAACTCGCGATGCTTGTTGGGTCGCATCATCAGCTTCACATGCGTGCCGCCGATATCGACGACCAGAGTCTTCTTCATTCTACCCTAGAATTGCGGAGGGCAGGGCTACTCGCCGAGGCCGATTGCCTGACCGAGTTTTTGGAAAATACCTTTGCGTTCCTGGCCACTGGTGGGAGTGGGGGACCAGCACTCGACGATTTCGAGTGCGAGAAACCGGAAAAGAGTCACGCTGGCGAATTTCAAATCGAGCCGCAGATTCTTTGCAATTTGCTGGACCGATCGAGCGCCATTGAATTGGGAAGCAAATTGGGCCTCGGCCACAGTCAGCCGCAGATTTTGGATTCGTTCGAATCCATCGCGGGTATACGCCGGGATCGACGCCGGATCATAATAGGCGTGTTTACCGAGCTGGGGAAATTGCACGAAGCGTAGCGTGGCCAGCGCCCATTGGTCCACATCAGAGTCGCCCGCAAAACTGCTCGCGAAATCCGGAAGAGTTCCCTGCTCAAATGAAAAGCGAACGATTGGAACGTTCCAAAGTTGGGCGAACAGCTTTTGGCCGTGATGTTGAACAAGCTGCGCCGCCGGCTCGTGCAAGATCAATTCTTCATGCATTAGGGTAACGAAGAGTGGGCAACCTGTTTCCTGCTGTTGCGCTCGCGCGGCCTCAATCCGGCTCCCATCAACGTGGCTCAATGTGACGGGCGCTTCCGGGCAGTACAGCTCCGTATCGCGAGACGTTGCGAACATGATCTGACCATTTTGGACGAGGAGTTCGACTGGCGCGTTTTCCCAAAAAAGCCTCAGAGTGCCGGTCAGTTTTTGGTTCGCAATTATTTGCAGCGCGCGGTTTAGCGAAAAAAAGCGCGTATCGCCGGAAAAAAATGCGCCGCCGGTGACGGACTCATCCGGAGTATGAAGTTGCTCGGCCGCTGGTTCAAAAACAGCCGGTGCCGCAGGTTCGGCCTCCGGCGCTGACGTCCACCACGGCGTCTCCGGCGTCTGGGAAACTTCGGGGCCGACTTCAGTTACGTCCTGATACGAGGGCTCCTGTTCGATCGGAGCCTGATACGGGGACTCCTGTTCGATGGGAGTCTGATACGCGGACTCCTGTTCGATAGGAAAATCCGCTTCCGTTGATCCCATCGGCTCAGGTTCCTGATGCGACCGTTCGGTCGGTTGCGGCTCGTCGGGTTTTCGAGGCATATGCGTCTCTACGGTTTTGGTAAGCAAATCCGATGTGAAGGGTTTATTCAAGAACCCAATGACGTTTGAATTTTGACCCATGCTGGCTTGGACCTCCGCGCCGTACCCCGACATGTAAACTACTGGGATTCCCGACGTTCCCGGGTTCTCCAGCAAACGGCGGCAAACTTCGTCGCCTTTCATGTCCGGCAAAATGAAATCCAGCAGGATCAAGCCCGGCAAATCGCTTTGGGCCGCACGGACTGCTTCTTCACCGGTCGAGGCGGACGCAACCTGGTAACCGGCGTCGAGCAAAACCTCCCGGACGAAACTCAGCAGCATCAGGCTGTCGTCGACGATTAGTAATTTCTTCCCGCCGCTCGTTGCCTTCTCTGCCGGCTTTGTCATCTCTTCGTCCGCATGTCGCACCGCTTCTATCAGCAAATGTTGCCAGTCCATTTCAATGGTCCGCGGACTCGGTTCGTTGGTGGTCACTTCGGAGACGGTTCCCCCTTTCCAACGCACAATTTCATCGAACGCCGTCAGTCCCTGCCGGCCGGGCGCGGTCGCGTGCCGGACCTGGCCGTTCTCAAAAAACACGCGCGCTTTTTCCCCCTTCGGTCCCATAAACTCAAGCACTGAGGTTGCGCCGCTCATGCATTTGAGCTGGATGATGTCGGTGAACTGAAGATCACGGAGGGTGCCCTCAAATTTTTCGGCCGTGGCAGCCGGCGGCAACAGCAAGCGCTCGACCAGGTCGACAAAATCTTGTTCGACTAATGGTTTCTCGAGAAAATGAATCGCGCCGAGACTTGAAACGTGCTCCCGCTGTTCCGGCAAATGTGCCCCCGTAAAAATGATTGCACGTGCGTTCGGATGACTCGTGCGCAAATCGTAAAGAAAATCCTGACCGAGGTCGTGGGTGGCATCAACATCGAGGATGAACAAGTCCGGCTTCACGCCGAGTACGATTTTCTGCGCTTCCTCGAGACTGTGAGTGAGTTCGACCAGCGCGTCCGGCGCGGCTTGTTGCAAGGCTGACGTGATGGCCGACGCCAACTGTTCGTCCGGTTCCAGCACCAGGATACGCGTGGTTTGCTTTGATTTTGTTTGTTTCATTGAACCTCCAATCCGGAGGCCGGGGCTGTTTCTCCCGTAGCAATGCCTGCTTCTCGGCAAATGACAACGGCTTTTTGTCCGAACCGGATGGGACTTATCGAGCCGAGAATTCCAATTTCAGGCGCGGAACTGCTTCGCTAGTTCACGGCGGCTGACTTTTCCCCGTTCGTTGGCCGGAATCGCATCGACGATGAAAATTCGCTTTGGCACTTGCCACAAGCTCAACGTTTTCCGGCAAGCCTCCAGCAAATCGGCCTCTTTAAGATCGACATTCCCAACGACGCAAGCCGCAACCTCTTCGTTGCGCAGCCCGGCCGCTGCCGGACGCCCGAATGCCACGGCCTGCCGAACGCCTTTAAAACGGAGCAACGCCTCCTCGATCTCGGATGGGTTCACTTTCTTTCCTGCGACGTTGATTACATCCGAGACGCGTCCGACGATTTTGAATCCATCATGGTGGCGGACGAGTAAATCGTCGGGAACGAAAACTCCGGTGCGTAATTTTTCGTCGTCCCGTTCGGGGAAATAACCGTCGCCGGCTGCGGCGCTGCGAACTCGGATCTGACTCGATTCGGATTTCCCATCGATCATTTCAAGGTCGACACCTTTCAATGGGGTACCGACATAACCCTCGATGTCGCTTGCGCCTTCACAGTCATAGCAAATCCCGCCGCATTCGGACGCCCCGTAGAACGAATGAATCGGCATTCCGAAACGGTTGCCAAATTTTTTCGCAACGGCCATTGGCAATGGCGCGCCGGCGGAAATGCAAAGGCGGAGCTTTGGAAGCCGCGGAACATTTTCCATTTCGCAAAACGCCTGATAAAAGACCGGCATTCCTGGAAAGACGGTCGCGTTGGTGCGGCCAAGATCCTCGAGTACGGCGCGGGGAGTGCGGTCTCGGCTCATGACCATCGGCACGCCGCAGGCGATCAAGGGCGTTAACAGATTGCTAAATCCGTAGGAGTGCGAGACTGGAATCACTCCGAAGTTTAGATCCGCCTCGGAAATTCCTTTCGTTTGGCAGATCTGATTGCAATCTGCGAGCAGTTGCTCGCTGCGAAACCGGATCGCGCGTGGCTCGGCAGTCGTGCCCGAAGTCAGTTTGAGAAGCGACGGAGTCTTCGCTGGCCAATTCGGCGGCTCGTTGTCGATTTTGCGGACCAGCTCCGGGCTTTCGATGATTGCGCTCACCCGACAGATTTTCAGCGCCACGTCGCGCTGATGCTCGCTGATCGATTTTTCAAGAGGCAATACGGCCAATCCACGACGCAAGCACGCGATCAGAATTGCCGGCCAATCTTGGTGGTTCCCAATCTGGACCGCGAGGACACTGCCGGCTTCGACGTGGTTGAGGTTTCGTTCGAATTCGCGAGCGTGCTCGTCGATCTCCCGAAAGGTTCTGTCGACCGGGCCGAGAGCATTGAAAATGGCCGGGCCGTCGCCCTTTTTGGCGAGAATCACCTGCCATTGCTCCAGTAGCGGGTCGTTGAGTTTCATCGCTTGCGTAAACAGCGGGGGCGGTTACATTCGGCGCTCATTTTCGGACATGAAAGCAGGCATTCACCCAGAGTATCACGAAACCGACATGGTTTGCGCGTGTGGGGCGGTTTATCACACCCGCTCGACCCGGCGCGACATTAGAATCGGTATCTGTGCTGCTTGTCATCCGTTTTTCACTGGCGAACAGAAATTTGTCGATACAGCCGGTCGCGTGGAAAAATTTGCCAAGCGTTACGGCAGCACCAAAGCCGCCCGCACGGGCAAAAAAGGTTAGCTGAATCGAAACGGCGATCTGCGATCGCCGTATTTATGCGACGGTCATAGGCCGCCGCTACAGCCATATGGACTTTGAACTACTCATCCAACGCAAGCGCGAACGGTTCGAAGAGCTGGAGCGCGAAACAGTCGATCCGAAACTTTTCGACAATCGAAAACGAGCCGGCGAGATCATGCGCGAGCACGCCGGCATTAAGGAGCTGCTCGCGAAGTGGGACCAGCTTGAGCTTGCCCGCAAACAGCTCGACGACAATCGCGAGCTGGCCAGCTCTCGCGATGTCGAGATTGCGGCCATGGCGGACGATGAAATTCCCGACTTGGAGAAGCGCGTGGCCGAGCTCGAACGCGAACTGCAGATCGGTCTTCTGCCGCCGGACGAAAACGAAAATCGCGACGCGATCGTTGAGATCCGGGCCGGCACCGGCGGAAGTGAGGCCGCCATTTTCGCGGCTGATCTATATAGAATGTATCACCGCTATGCGGAATCAACCGGCCTCAAGGCCGAGGATCTCGAGTCGAGTCCGTCGGAGCTCGGTGGTTTGAAGGAAGTGATCTTCAAGGTTTCAGGCGAATCGGTTTTTCGGAACCTTCGCTATGAGAGTGGGGTCCACCGCGTCCAACGCGTGCCTGCCACCGAAGCACAGGGACGAATTCATACCTCAACGGCGACAGTCGCGGTATTGCCGGAAGCGGAAGATATCGATATTGAATTGAAGCCGGAAGATCTGCGGGTTGAAGTTTCGCGTGCTGGCGGGCCGGGCGGTCAGGGCGTGAATACGACCGACTCCGCGGTTCAGGTTTTGCACATTCCAACGGGAACGATCGTCCGATGTCAGGATGGTCGCAGCCAGTTGAAGAACAAGGAGAAAGCGATGTCGATTTTGCGGGCGCGGTTGCTCGAACGAAAACAACGCGAAGAGCAGGAGAAATACAGCGCCCAGCGCCGCGGACAGATCGGCACCGGCGGCAGGGAAGAGAAAATCAGGACCTACAATTTTCCGCAAAACCGCCTGACCGATCACCGTATTGGCCTCACTCTATATAATCTGGATCGCGTGATTGATGGCGACCTCGACGCGATGATCAAGGCGCTGCAAGCGGCCGATGTCGCCGAGCGGTTGAAGGAATCATCCGTTTCGTGAACGACAAGAAGACTGTGCTCGAAGTCTTGCAATCGACGACCGCTTACTTTCAAAAGCATCAGATCGAGAGTCCGCGTTTAAACGCGGAACACTTGCTGGCGCACGTGCTGGAGAAAACGCGAATGGACCTTTATTTGGAGTTCGAGCGAAATCTCTCGGAAACGGAGTTGGCGCCGTTGCGCGAACTGGTAAAGCGCCGAGGCCAGGGCGAACCGCTCCAGCATTTGTTAGGAACGGTGGAGTTTTGCGGTCAAACGTTTGCAATCGACAAGCGCGCACTGGTGCCGAGGCCGGAAACAGAGGAGCTCATCGAATTATTGATTGCGGACTGCGGATTGCGGAATGCGGAAAGAATTGTTGACGTTGGGACGGGCAGCGGGGTGATCGCGCTGACTTTGGCGAAACAATTTCCGGAAGCGAAAATTTTCGCGGTCGACCTCTCAGAACACGCGTTGGCGCTCGCCAAGGAAAATGCCGCCCGACTCGGTTTGAGCGACCGGGTTCGATTTGCAAAGGCAGATCTTCTCGGAAATCTGACTGAAAGATTCGACCTAATCGTGGCGAATCTTCCGTACGTTTCCATGCAAGATCGACACCTGCTTGCGCCCGAAGTGCTTCATGATCCGGGAGTCGCGTTGTTCGCCGGCCCGATCGGGGACGAACTGGCGCGCCGCCTGATCGAAATTGCGCCGTCGCACCTCAATCCCGGAGGGCTACTTGCCCTCGAAATCGGGATCAATCAGGCGGAAGGGTTGACCGAATTTTTGCGGCAAAAAAATTATCACGACATTCGGTCGAAAAAGGATTATTCAGGTATCTCACGGTTCCTGTTAGCCAGGTATGGATAAGATCCGCATTCACGGTGGGCGTCCGCTGAGCGGTTCGATCAAGATCAGCGGCTCGAAGAATTCTGCCCTGCCAATCCTGGCAGCGACGTTACTAACCAAAGAACCGTGCATCATCCGGCGCGTTCCTGATCTGAGCGATACGCACTACATGCTGCAAATTTTGAAACATCTCGGCGCCGATGTTGAACGCGCCAGCGGGACGGTCACCATCGCGGCGGTGAAAATTGATTCGATTGCGCCCTACGATGTCGTCCGCAAAATGCGCGCATCGGTTTGTGTAATCGGGCCGCTGCTCGGCCGCTGCAAAGAGGCAACCGTTTCTTTGCCGGGTGGCTGCATCATTGGCGATCGTCCAATCGATTTGCACTTGAAGGGATTTGAAGCGCTCGGTGCCGCCGTTCGCGTGGAAGGCGGTAACGTCAAGGTGTTCGCACCGAAACTGAAAGGCGCGGTGATCGATTTACGCGGTAAATTTGGGCCGACCGTTCTCGGAACCGATAATGTGATGATGGCCGCTGTTCTCGCCGAAGGAACAACCGTAATCGACGACGCCGCGCAGGAACCGGAGGTCGTCGATCTCGCGAATTTCCTGAACAAGATGGGAGCGAAGATTGAGGGCGCCGGCACGCGACGAATCATTGTTGAAGGCGTCAAAGAATTGCACGGCGCCGAGCACGACATCATTCCGGACCGGATCGAAGCGGGAACGTTTTTGGTCGCGGGCGCGATTTGCGGCAAAGGCGTGACGATCAAGCGCGCGGAGCCAAAACATCTGACGGCGGTGATGAAAGCGCTCGAGGACTGCGGTTTTCGAATTGCGGCTGACGGCACGACGGTCTCAGTTTCACCAAACGGGGCCGCGAAACCGGTTGAGCTCTCGACTGAATGCTACCCGGGATTTCCGACTGATATGCAGGCGCAAATGTGCGCGCTGCTTTCCACCACGCGCGGGCAAAGTTCAATTACCGAAAATATTTTCCCGCAACGTTACATGCACGTCGCGGAGTTGAAGCGAATGGGCGCGAACATGGAACTGGAGGGCGCCACTGCGCGGATCGAAGGGGTCGACCAACTTCTCGGGGCGCCGGTGATGGCGAGTGATCTGCGCGCGTCCGCGGCGTTGGTTTTAGCGGGATTGAAGGCGGAAGGAATTACCGAAGTCAGCCGCGTTTATCACATCGACCGCGGTTACGAACATCTTGATGAGAAACTAAGCGAGCTCGGGGCTGAGATCGAGCGGGTAAAAGAATGAGCTTCGCACGCTGGGTCGTTAACGGCTAGACAGTATGAACGAAACGCCACCAACTCCATCATCACCGCCCCCGACCTCACCATCCTCAATCACTTCGTCGGAAATCCGCACCTGGTCGGTGCTTTGTCACGCCAGCGCGCTGCTCGGATTGTTTTTCCATTTCTTTGGACACCTCCTTGGACCGCTCCTGGTTTGGCTGATCAAGCGTGGTGATGCGCCGGAGATCGATGCTAATGGGAAAGAGTCGCTCAATTTCCAGATCTCGATGCTGATCTACGACATAATCGCAGGAATTCTGTGTCTGGTTGTGATTGGAATTTTTATCCTGATCGCCCTTTGGATTTTGAACACGGTGTTCGTGATCATTGCCTCGGTGAAAACGAGCGAGGGGAAGGTTTATCGGTACCCGTTCACGATCCGGTTTTTGAGTTAACTCGAACCAATCCTCGCAGTGTTTTCAGGTTCTCGACGTCTTCGCGCATCTCTTTGCCCTTCGGTGTCTCCAACACTTTGGGGATTTTCCTGAAACGCCGGTCACTCATAATAAGTCGAAACGCGTCGAGGCCGATCTGGCCTTTGCCGATGTGCTGATGTCGATCCACCCGTGAGCCGCGGGAGGTTTTCGAATCGTTTACGTGAATCGCCGCAAGTCGTTCGAGCCCGATCGCGCGATCGAACTCACGAAATGTTTTCTTAACGCCAGCCTGGTTGCCAATATCGTAGCCGGCGGCGAAAACGTGAGCGGTGTCGAGACAAACGCAAAGCCGCTGCGGTTCGCGGACACTCTCTATAATATAAGCGATTTGTTCAAAGCGATGACCAAGGCACGAGCCCTGGCCGGCGGTGGTTTCGAGCGCAATCCGTGTTTTCACTCTCGGAATCTTACGAAAGACGCGGTCAATCGACTTCACGATCTCATCCAGGCCGGCATCTTCGCCCGCGCCGAGATGCGCGCCGGGATGCAGAACCAAAAACGGCAGCTCCAGATGCTCGGCTCGCGTCAATTCTTCGGAAAGCGCGCGGATCGAATTGGCGAGAAATTGCGGGTTCGTGGCTGCGAGATTGATCAGATAATTCGCGTGAGCAAAGATGGACAACAACTCGCTGCGTTGTCGATGTTCGAGAAAGGTCCGGATTTCGGCCTGTGTAAGCGGCCTCGCAAACCATTGCATATTGTTCTTCACGAACATCTGGACCGCGGTGCAGTTGATCGAACGACCACGCTCGATTGCGGTGTGCACCCCGCCGGCGATCGACATATGCGCGCCAAGAAGAATTTCGGATGTCGGATTGCGGATTGCGGATTTATGGCGGCGCCAAAGTTTTTTATTTGCCATTTCAGTAACACCGCGGCTTTAGCCCGGTGATGATCGCATATTCAGTCAGTAAGCCGTTTAAACGGCTTTGTCCTTGGGGGAGTTCCAACACCGGACTGAAGTCCGTTGTTAATGAAAACAGCGTCAGGTGATCTTCGACAAATAGTACGGCAGCATGTCGCACCAGTAATTCCAATCGTGGCCGCGCCATTTTCCGTCATCGAGCCAATGCTGAATGCCTTTTGAATTCAAAATCTCGGAGAGCTTGTAGGATTCGTGCCGCGTGTTGTCCCACTCACCGGTACCGATAATGATGCCCATGTGGTTGTATTTCCAAGGGTCGGTCGTGTTCGGCAGATATTGGTAGGGGCTGTTGAAGTAAATGTTGTCGTCCCAATAGCCGTTGAAGAAATCGCTGATGTCGAACGAGCCGCTCAGGGAAATGAGATGGCTGACCAAATCCGGATGGCGAAAGGCAATATTGGCCGCATGATAAGCGCCGAGACTCGCGCCGCTCACCGCTACTCGATGACAATGAGATTCGCGGCGCGCGAGATCGAACACGTCGTTCACAATCACACGTTCGTAGGCGTTGTGCGTTTTCATTCGATCCGCCGGATGAATCGATTTGTTGTAAAGACTTTCCAGGTCAATCGCATCGGGGCAGTAGACGGTTATTTTGCCACTGTCGATGTACCCGGCAACTGAGCCGACCAGACCGAAATCTTTATTCTCATAATAACGGGCGCCCGAAGTCGGAAACAGGATAAGGGGCAGACCGCCGCCGTTTCCGAAGATCAGCATCTCGAAGTCACGACTGAGCCACGGTGTGTACCAACGGATATAACGTTCGTTCATTTAAAGATGAGACAGAATTAACAAAATAAGCTGAAGACGCTTCTGCGGCTAACACTCGGATCGATTCTGTTCATTCTGTCAAAGTAATTTCGCTACCGCTGAAGCTAACGGTGGTGGACAAGGGCGACATCTTCAACGAAGCGTCTGGCTTTGAAACGCAAACACACACTCACCGGAAACATCAAACGGCATCGCGCGTTTCCATCGAAAGTTCTCGGGAACCGGCGCGATGTGCTGGTTTATCTGCCGCCCGGGTATTCACGGTTTTCGCGCCAGCGTTATCCGGTTTTATATTTGCACGACGGCCAAAACGTTTTCGATGCGGCAACTTCGTTCGCCGGAGTGGAGTGGGGCGTTGACGAAACGGCGCAGCAATTGATTCGACGGAAATTGATCGAGCCGCTCATCATCGTTGCAATTGCCAACCTGGGTGAGGAGCGTATCCATGAATACGCACCGACCCCGGGTGTGATCACACCGCATGATCATCCAAAAAAACGCAGCCGCGGGCTCGCCGGAATGTATGGGCGATTTTTGATTAACGAACTGAAACCGTTCATTGATCGAAAATATCGAACGAAGCCGGAAGCGGAATTTACAGGTTTGGGCGGATCTTCGCTTGGCGGATTAGCGACCCTCGCCATCGGAATTATTTTTTCGGACACATTCAACCGTTTGATGGTGATGTCGCCTTCGGTTTGGTGGGACAACTACGCCATCATTAGCATACTCGGATTTGTCCGAGAAAAGCCGCCCCTGAAAATCTGGCTCGATATGGGAACGGCCGAACCGGATTGGGAACAGGTGCACGACCTCCGCGATGCGTTGATCGACCGAGGTTGGCGTCCAGGTGTAAACCTTGAATATCACGAAATTCCTGGCGCGGGTCACAACGAAGCGGCGTGGGCGGCCCGAGTCGAGCCGGCACTGAGATTTTTATTTCCGCCTAACGGGTTGTAGTCGGCGATATCCTCATTGGCAGAATTTTGGATCTGCTTCCAGAGAAGGCACCAGCCTCAACTTTACTGCAGCGCTTTGCCGTAGACTTGGAAGACCCGCGTGAATCCGCCCGGGAATTCCCGATCCTTCTCGAAGGAAAATTCGCGCTTCCCGGCAATCCACTTCAAATGCCGCGGCCCATCGGGGTGGTTTGGGTCATAAACCAGATAGTAATCGCTCCCGTCAGCTGATCTCGCCCGGTCGTGCTTGTAAACCAGCACGGAATGATTGATGTGCAGGATCGGATAGTCCGAAAGGTAGCCTACAAAAAATTCGCCCCGCGTGAGCGATCGTTCGAGCTCTGCATGCGTTTTTTCCTGATACTTTTTGCTGTGCTCGTAAAACATTCGGAAGTTTCCGACGCGGAGATAGACCACCCAACCGAGACCAATGTTTCGCTGCATCAGATCCATTTTCTCCTGGCTGAGTTGCCGTAGACTGCCGTATCCCGGAATCACGACGCGTTTTTCTGCTGGCAGTGGATCATGCCAAGGTGGGCGGCGGGTGACGTCTCGGATCCTCTTGGTGAGTTCGCGATCGTCGATACGCGCTGCTTTCGGTTCAAACCGGGAGAACTTGTAAAACTGCTCGACGGTGCGCGTCATCACGAAACAGCGACGAGAGTAATGATGGCCGAACTGGTTCTTATGCGAAACGATGTGGCCATTCTCATACGAAAACACGGTCCAGTTGGCGAAGGAGAGTGTGTCGCGGGTGTAATTGAAATCATTCGCGGAACCACCGAACGCTGAGCTGCTGATGGCAAAAATCAGGGCAACACATCCCCAAGATCGACAGTCCCCGAATCGCATTACGAATTATGAACGTCCGGATTCGGATTTTGATTCGGCAAAATTTCCGAGACCGCGGAATTTTTTGTAGCGGCTCTTGAGCAGTTGGTCGACCGGCTGTTCGAGCAACTTGGCGAGATTTCGACGCAGCGCGCTGCCGAGATTGAACGCGGCAGTTTCATAATCGCGATGGGCGCCGCCTTCCGGTTCGTCCACGACTTCGTCGACGACCTCCAGTTTCAGCAAATCCTGCGCAGTCAGCTTGAGCGCTTCGGCCGCTTCAGGGGCGTGTTTTCGGTCTCGCCACAAGATTGCAGAGCACGCTTCGGGGCTGATCACCGAATAATACGCGTTCTCCAAAATCAGAACACGATCTGCCACGCCGATTCCGAGCGCGCCACCGGAGCCGCCTTCGCCGATCACGGCTGCGATGATCGGCACACGCAAGTTCATCATTTCGCGCAAATTGACCGCAATCGCTTCCGAGATGTGGCGTTCTTCCGAACCGATTCCCGGAAATGCCCCCGGGGTGTCGATCAACGAAATTACTGGGATGTTAAATTTTTGTGCAAGCCGCATCAGCCGAAGTGCCTTGCGGTAACCTTCAGGGTGCGCACAGCCGAAATTGCGCATCACATTCTCTTTTGTATTGCGACCTTTTTGGTGGGTGATGACGACGCAGCGGATCGAATTGAGCGTGGCAAGCCCGCTCGGCATTGCCTTGTCGTCCGCGAAACGGCGATCGCCATGGAGCTCGGTCCAACCGGTGAAACAACGTTCGATATAATCCAAGGCGAACGGGCGTTGCACGTGGCGCGCGATCTGGACTCGTTGCCATGCGGTCAGGTTGCCGTAAACCTGGCGACGGGTGTCGCGCAATTTGGCTTCGATCGCTCTTACCTCCGAATCAAGATCGACATCGTGCTCGCGGGAATGCTCCTTCAAATCTTGAAGGCGTCGTTCCAATTCGAAGATCGGCTTCTCGAAATCGAGCGGTTGAAGTTCCATGGATGAAAGTTACAAAGCTAAAACAGCTACAATGCTAGAGTCGTTCAGCCTTTGTAACATTGTAACCCTTTTAACTCTTAATCGGTGATCGTGACGGGGGTCTTATTATTCACCAGACTGCTCAGTTCTTCCACGTCGGCGGCGGCGAGTCCGATTCCTTGCGGGGGAGGAGGTTGCCCCAGGTTTGGATGAGCAGCATCGGGCACGGAATAAATCGTGTAAGCCTGGCTGTTGAGGCGGATCCATCGCGTGCTGCCGATGAATTCCTTGGTGCCGAAACCGACGCGCTTGCCATCTCGCCATGCCATTACTTCGGCAACTTTCGCCGTGACTTTCGATGGTGTTTTCGCCGGTAATTTTTCCTCTTGGATGTGGTACTGCTTGAAAAACCCGCCGTGATTTAGAAGGACGAGCAACTTCGGCTTCCGCTGGACCACGATTGCGAAGTCCGGGTGCGAAATTAGAAGACGTTCACCAATATGCAGCATCGTCCCGCTCAGATTGTTCATTCGCATGATCAGCTCCGGGGTCGACTTCACCTTGCGAGCGACTTTCGCCAACACATCGCCGGGCTTGACGATGTATTCCTCTTTCTCGGGCGATGGCGTTCGCGACAAAAAGATGTCGATGTTAACCTCCCCTAACAAATCCTTGGCTTCGTCTGCGTGTGGACTCGTGGGATATTTTTGGATGAAGGTTGTGAGCGCAGCGCGGGCCTCGGGCAATTTTTCCGTCCTGCCGCAATTTCGCGGCGGCTTCGAATTCCGGCAGAGTCAGGTCGATGCGCGGCTCCGGTGTGACTTCGCCGCGCTGTTCTTTTGCGACCTGAATATCTTCTTTGAAGACAAAGTTATAACCGAACCAGGCGGCGCCGCCAAAAATGATGATTGCGAGGAAAAGGACGAAAAGCCACTTCATTGCTTGATTACAGCATTAACAGAGTTGAAAGGTTAAAAACGGATGGCCGAAACATCGGTGCGAAGCGGCAGCGCTTCAACGGTCCACCGCTTCAACGCGATCAGGTCGCTTTTTCTTCCCCCGGGAAGAACCGGTGCCAGAGGCGGCCGATGGTCCGTTCTTCCTCGTTGTTCCACGTGTAATGACAATCCTGGCAATAAAATTCCTTGGGAATGATCTTCAGCGCGCAAAGCAGGCCCATCAGCGCCGGGGTCATAAACTTCCGCGTCATTTGAGGATACTCAACGTTCGACGAGCCGCATTGCGGACAACGGATCATCGCGGCCGAAACTTCGGGATCGCTAGCTTCCCATTCGATCATGAAATTTTGTGCGCGTTCGAAATCGGCATCGTCCACCGTTACTTTGGCATTGGCGAGTGGCCGGGACATGAACGCCATCTGGAAGATGTCGCTCGTTGTGAATGTCCGCTTCGATTCCGCTTTCCTGAAAGCGTTGCTTTCAGCCGTTTGGCTTTTTCCGGCTCATTAAATGTGGCGATCGTCACCATAGTTCGATTGTGCCCTGAGGTAGTGCTCCTGAGCAAACATCAACTATTGGACAAGTGCAAGAGTTCGAGCTCGCCGCGGGACGAGTCCGTCCGAACGGGGGACCGGACGGGCATTATTGCGGAGGGAACCAATGGTACAGCATGAGATAAACCAGGACGCCGGTGACGGACACATAAAGCCAGATCGGCATCGTCCAGCGGCCGATTCGACGATGGCGGTCCCAGCGGCGCCGGAAAACTGGTACCAGTGTCACGATCACCAGCGGCAGTGTCACGAAGGCGAGGAGAATGTGAGAGACCAGAAGCGGAAAGTAAATCCATGCAATCAGGCCAGTATAGCCGGAGGATTTTTCACCGACGTGCGCGTGGTAAACGATGTAACCGACGAGAAACGCGGTCGACGCGATGAGGGCGGCAATCATGCAGGGGACGTGACGTTGCCAGATATTCCGCCGGATCCAAAACCAGCCCATCGAAATGAAAACGGTGCTGATCGCGTTAAGCGAAGCATTGATCGCCGGGAGATCACGAATCGTCATCGCCACAGAATTACACGGATGAGACACAGTTCAAAAGAGGCGAGAAAAATCTGTGTGAATCTGTGGCTATCTGTGGCTCTGTACTAGTCCGCCAATGCCAACCGTCATCGAACCAACCAAGACCGCCGAGCCATCGTCGGATCGACAGCCGGGCGGGAAACATCCCCTGATGCGCGCGATTTTGCGCCTGGCGATCGTGGTGTTAATTGCTGGGGCGATCAGCGGCGGCTGGTATCTTGCGCGCAAAGGTTTCCGCGGACAATGGCGCACGCGCGTGGTCGAGGAAATGCATCGCCGCGGGGTTGAAGCGGCCATTGGCCATCTCACGCTGGATCCATTTCGGGGTCTGGTTGCGCGCGACGTGCGAATTTTTAGTTACAAGAACCGCTCCGAAACCCTTGCATTTATCAGCGAGGTCGCGCTCGACATAAATTACGCCGCCTTTTTTCATCACCAGCCGTTTCTCAACGCGCTCGACATTCGTAACGCCGAAGTCACCCTGCCGCTGAAAACAGCAAATGGGAGAAAGGTCGAGCCGCCGCAGCTGAGAAAATTTCGCGCGCATATCTATTTTCCGCCGGAACAAATTTATATCAGTCAGGCGGAGGGATTCTTTTGCGGAGTACGCATCTCGGCCACCGGTCAGTTGATCAAGCGCGAGGATTATCAACCGTCGCCCCCGCTGTCCGACGAGGAGCGCGCGATGAGATGGTCGATTGTTCGCAAGATCGTTGCCGAACTGCAGAAGTTCAGTTTTCCAGGCGGAGCGCCGGCATTGCAGGTGAAATTCAGCGGGGACCTTGCGGACCTCGAAGACGCGCGCGCCGAAGCAACCCTGCAGGGAAAAGTGATAAAACGAAAAGACTACGAGATGCGCGACTTCATCGCCGCGGCAGAGTGGAGTGACCAGACTCTTACTGTCACCCGTTGTGAATGGAGCGATCGATTGGGTGGCTTGGTTGCGACCGGGAATTGGAGCCGAAAAACCAATGAGGCAAAATTCGATGCGCGCAGCAGTCTCGATCTCAAAACATTGCTCGACGCCGCTGACTTCGGTGAACCGGTGGCGGACGTT
This sequence comes from uncultured Verrucomicrobiae bacterium, assembly GCA_963801815.1. Lineage (GTDB taxonomy): Bacteria > Verrucomicrobiota > Verrucomicrobiia > Chthoniobacterales > UBA10450 > AV40. Next base: position 254,199 of record CAWDGJ010000007.1, on the reverse strand, counting down.
AGCTTCAACGTATCGCCGGTCATCGACGTTTCAGGCTCCGCCAATTTTGAGAGGGGCCATCCGCAAGTAAAACTAATCGGCCACTTCGCCGCGGAGAAATTAACCTACAAGAACCTGTCGTTGTCGGATTGCCGCGCGGAATTTTCATGGGACGGCGAACGGACCTGGCTGCGTGACATCCACGTGCGGCATCAAAATGGCGACCTTCGGGCTGAAGTGTACGAAGCGCCTAACGAGTTTCGGTTGAACGTCGACGGCCCGGTCGCGGTCGGCGCACTGCGTCCGTTCGTTTCACCGGATATCCAGGAATTTCTGGGCGAGTGGGAATTCTCACGAGAGCCCGTGATCCATCTCGCTATTCGCGGAAAAGATCGACAACCGGAAAACTGGCAGGGCGACGGAAATGTTGCTCTCGAGCGCACGCGCTTTCGCGGGCAATGGATGAACAGCGCGACGAGCAAAATTCATTTCGCCAATGGTGCGGTGACTTACGACAACTTCCGCGTCGTCCGCGACGAAGGGGTTGGCACCGGCAGTTTCGTTTACGATTTCGCCAATCACGAAGTTCGTGTCTCGAACATCAAAGCGAACGTGCGACCGGTTGAAGCGGCTTGTTGGATTGATCCGGACCTGCCAAAAACGGTCGCGCCTTATAAGTTTCATCAACCTCCAACCATTACCGCGAACGGTGTCTACCAGTTTGGCGGCGGAACAGCGACCCGACTTGAGATCAACGTCGATTCACCCGCCGGAATGGACTACGTGTTCTTGGGCAAAACGCTGCCGTTTCAAAAGATCAACGGGCGACTTCTTTTCACGAATGATCACTTGCAGATTGTCGATGTTCACGGTGGGCTTCTTTCGGGAAATTTTCGGGGGAGCGCCGACATTTCACTGGCCCACAACGATCAGCGATATCGCGCGAAGTTGGCCGTCGACGCCATGGATTTTCCGCGCCTGACCGATCTTTACTGGAATTACAAGACGGCCCACGGTCAACTCAATGGCACCTACGATTTTACCGGCGTTGGTGACAACTCGCGATTGATGCAGGGGAGCGGAAAAGTCGATGTAGCAAACGGCGACGTGTTTGCGATTCCGGTCTTCGGTCCGCTTTCCGGGCTACTGGGCGCGGTGATTCCCGGTTTTGGATACAGTATCGCCCGTGATGCGACCGCCAGCTTCACGGTGAAGAGCGGAACAATTCACACCGAGGATCTCGAAGCGGCGGGCAAACTCTTTTCAATGGTCGGCCACGGCGACATTCATTTTCTGGACGACAAACTCGACTTCGATGTGCGGGTCGACCCTAAAGGGCCGGGCATTCTGCTGACCCCGGTCTATAAATTGTTCGAATACAAAGGCGAAGGCAGTCTAAAAAATCCGGATTGGCATCCGAAACGATTTTAAAGATTTCTTTTTGCTGCTATCCGTGTAAATCCGCGTAATCCGCGGGTTTCTTTTCTCATGAAAAAAATCGGAATCCTCTTTGGTCAGGAACACAGCTTTCCCCCGGCGTTTGTCGAGCGGGTAAACCAGAAAACCGGCGGCAAAGATATCGTCGCGGAGTTCGTCCGGATCGACAAAGTGATTCAAGGCGAACCGTGCGGTTACGACGTCGTGATCGATCGCATCTCGCAGGACGTGCCGTTTTATCGCGCCTGGCTAAAGAATGCGGCGCTCTCCGGCACGGCGGTGGTGAACAATCCGTTTTGGTGGAGCGCGGACGACAAGTTTTTCAACAATGCGCTCGCGACAAAGATCGGGGTGGCGGTTCCCCGCACGGTGCTACTGCCGTCGAACCAACCGCCGCCGGACACGAGCGAAAAATCATTTCGCAATCTCGCTTACCCGTTAAATTGGGAAGAAATTTTCGCCTACGTCGGGTGGCCGGCGTTTTTCAAACCGTTCTCCGGCGGTGGCTGGAAAAACGTCTATCGCCTGCACAATCGGGACGAATTCTTCCGCGCCTACAACGAGACCGGACAACTGGTGATGATGCTTGCAGGAAGAAGTGAAGTTCGAGATGTACTTCCGCTGCTACTCAATCGATCAACGCAACGTGCGCATCATGCCCTACGAGCCGCGGCATCCCTATCATTTGCGCTACCAAACCGAATGGCAGGCACCCAAGGAGATTTTGCAGAAGGTCGAGGAAGGGGTACTTCGCTTGAATCAGTATCTCGGCTACGATTTGAACACGGTCGAGTTTGCCATCCGCGACGGCGTTCCGATGGCGATCGATTTCTGCAATCCCGCTCCGGACGCCGAAGCAGCATCAGTCGGTCAGGGGAATTTTGAGTGGGTGGTGGAAGCGGTCTCCGAAATGGCGATTCGCAAAGCGCGCGAACACGTCCCCGGCCGCGACAACTTGAGCTGGGGCAAATATCTTCAGGCCGCGGTGAATAAGCGTTCGTTAGGCGAACTGGCCTAACGACAGTGGTACGCGGATGCCATCGCGGGAGAGCGGCGACATCGAGATCCAGTAAATCAACCCCGTAGCCCGGCGGATGACATCTTGATGTTTTTGTCGGAGATTTGTCATTCGAATGGCCGATAAGCAGCACACCTACACGCTCGGAATCGAGGAGGAATTCGCCATTGTCGATCCCGCGACTCGCGAGCTTCGATCCCACATTCAGGAAATTCTCGAAGGCGGCAAAGTCTTGCTCAAAGAGCAGATCAAACCCGAGATGCACCAATCCGTGGTCGAGCTCGGCACTGAAATCTGCGCCGACATCGAATGTGCCCGCGAACATGTGGTCGATCTTCGCAGTAAACTGGCGAAGCTGGCGGGGGAGAGAGGACTAAAGATCGCATCGGTCGGGACGCATCCGTTTTCGCACTGGCGCGACCAGCTGATCACCGAAGGCGAACGTTACGAGCAGATCTTGCGTGACATGCAAACCCTGGCGCGGGCCAACCTGATTTTCGGATTGCACGTGCACGTCGGCATTCCGAACCGCGAGGCGGCGATCCATGTGATGAACCAGACGCGCTATTTTTTGCCGCACATCTATGCACTCTCGGTCAATTCACCATTCTGGGTGGGACGCGACACGGGATTGAAGGGTTATCGACTAAAAGTGTTCGAGCGTTTTCCCCGCACCGGCATTCCGGACGCGTTCGAATCGCTCTCGGAGTATGAGGATTATTGCAAGCTGCTGGTCAAAACCGGCTGCATCGACAATCCAAAGAAAATCTGGTGGGACATTCGGCTGCATCCATTTTTCGACACGCTTGAAGTGCGGGTGTGCGATGCCCAATCTCGGGTGGACGACACGCTCGCGATCGCGGCGCTGATTCAGGCGATCATTTCGAAACTGTTTAAGCTCCTTCGCCGAAACACTACCTTTCGAGTTTATCGACGCCGCTTGCTCGATGAAAATCGGTGGCGCGCGACACGTTACGGGATCGATGGAAAGCTGATCGATTTTGGACGCGAAACCGAAGTGGAGACGCGCAGCCTGCTCAACGAACTACTCGAGTTCGTCGCCACTGAAGTGAACGAGCTTGGCAGTCAGCGCGAAATGGCGCATATCGAACGCATCATGCGCGAGGGCACCGGCGCGGACCGGCAATTGACGACGTTCGCCCGCACTCAGGACATGAAAGCCGTTGTCGATCAGATTGTTGCCGAAACTTATGAAGGTTTGGCAGCGAGTGGATGACAAACGGAAGTTTTCACGTCATTCTGAATCAACAATGCCTGACCGTTTGACCATCGATGCAATTAACGCCGAGCTCGCTCCCGGTGCGCGCAACGCCGTTCGCGTTTGTCTTCGCCTCCAACCGGGCGAACGAATCACCATTATTACTGACGAAGAGACGCGCGAGATCGCGGCGGCGTTGCAGGCGGAAGTAGAGGAGATCGGGTCCGAATACGCTGTGTTCGTTTGGGAAGATTACGACGAGCGCCCGTCGCTGAACATGCCGAAGCCGATCCTCGAAGATCTCGCGCAGTCACAGGTGTCGATTTTTTGTGCGCAGTCGCAACGCGGCGAATTGAGCGCTCGCTCGCAAATGACCGACGTGGTGAACAAGCACCACATTCGTCATGGTCACATGGTCAACATTACGCCGCAAATCATGTGCGAAGGAATGCGCGCAGATTTTCAGGACGTCGACGCTTTGAGCCAGCGTTTAGTCGAATGGGCGCGTCACACCGGCCGCATCACCTGCCGCACAGCGCACGGCACGAATTTCATCGGAGAATTTTCGCCGAAGCTGAAATGGTTGAAGACCAGCGGGATTATCACGCCGGAAAAATGGGGAAACCTTCCCGGCGGCGAAATTTTCACTTCACCGATGAACACCAACGGCACCTTCGTCGTGGACGGCGTGGTCGGTGATTATCTCTGCGCCAAGTACGGCGATCTTCAGGAGACACCGCTGACCATTGAAGTGCGCGATAACCGCATCACTGATCTTCGCTGCGACAACAAGGAGTTGCTCGAGGACTTCCGCGCTTACACCAGCACGGACGAAAACAGTGACCGTGTCGGCGAGTTTGCCATCGGCACAAATACCGCCTGCACCCACGTGATCGGAAACATTTTACAGGACGAAAAAATTCCCGGCATCCACGTCGCGTTCGGCCATCCTTATTCCGAGCACACCGGTGCCGATTGGAAATCGAAAACGCACATCGACTGCGTCGGCCGCGATTTCGACATCTGGTTCGATGACGATCAGATCATGCGCGCCGGCAAATTCCTGGTGTGAATTCGATCGGCGCGATTATCGTCGCGTGTTTTGCAGTTTTGATCGCCGTAGTCTTGCTCAAGCGAGTCGGAGCGAAGCAATTCGTCATTCCGGTAATCGCGTTGATTGTGGGCGCTCATTTTTTTGGACTGGTGCCCGCGCTCCAATCGAATGACTTCTGGTGGGTCGGCGGCGCAATGTGCGTATTGCCGGTCGCAACGACTTTGATTCTGCCCCAATCGACCTGGGCACCGGTCGTTGGAATTGGCTGCGCCGCGACTTTGTGGTTATCGGCGCTTCGTGCATTCTTTTAAAAGTGCACCCGGATCTGCGGAGAAAATTCAACGCCGACTTCACGCCTGAAAAATACGGGGCCCTGCTGCGGTGCGTGAATCAGGCGACGAAGTGGCCGGCGGATTTCCGGATTTCTGAAACGCCGGTCTTTCTCAGCCGCGAGTTTACCGACGAAGCGGTTTACGCCGCGAACGAGATCGCAGCCCGGACCCTGACGCCTGAATTCAGGAAACATTCGTCGTCCGCAATTCCGCGCGGGCTGGAAGTGCCTAACGAATCCAAGCATCCGGAATTTCTGATTGTCGATTTGGCCGTGTGTGAAGAAGGCCATCGATTGACGCCCAGGCTGATCGAGATGCAGGCGTTCCCGAGTTTGTTCGCATTTCAGTTTTTGCTGCTTGGTTGCATGCGCAAAGCGTATCCGGCGATTCCGCCAAACTGGACCTCATCGTTCGGCGGAATCAGGGACGAGCAATACATCGACATATTGCGGCGTACGATTTTGGGCAAATCGAAACCGGAGAACGTGATCTTGCTTGAGATCGAGCCGGAGAAGCAAAAAACGCGGATCGATTTCGCTGCAACCGAACTGCTCCTCGGGATCCAGTCGGTCTGCGTGACTACGATTAGGAAGTGCGGGCGCGAGCTGTTTTACAATCGCGGCGGACATGAAACGCGTATCGAACGCATCTACAATCGCGTGATCTTCGACGAACTGGAGCGCCGGCCGGACCTGAAGTTGGACTTCAGTTTTCAGGAAGAGCTCGATGTTGCATGGATTGCGCATCCGAATTGGTATTACAAGATCAGCAAACATTCGTTGCCGTTCATCAAGACGGAGCACACGTCGCCCGCGTTTTTCGCGGATGAATTTCCCGCGAGCGAAAACATCGACAATTACGTCTTGAAACCGCTCTACTCGTTCGCGGGTCTCGGCGTGGATATGGAACCGAGCCGCGAAAAAATCGGGGCGCTGAAGGACGCGCGTCAATGGATTTTACAAAGGAAGGTCGAATACGCGTCCTTCGTGCCGACGGTAGACGGACCAAAATCAAAAGCGGAATTACGAATGATGTTTGTCTGGTCGGAACGCGGCGAGCCGGTCCTGCTCAACAACCTGGTCCGGATGAGTCAGGGGAAAATGATGGGCGTCGACTTCAACAAAGACAAGACCTGGGTCGGTTCGAGCATTGCATTGCACGAACGATAGAAATTAAACCGCGCGTGTCTTGATATTGATTTCCGACGTCAGCGTTTGATGGACCGGACATTTCCCCGCGATTTCCATCAGCTTGGCCCGTTGTTCGTCCGTGAGTCCGCCATCCAGGTGAATTTCCATCTCGATTCTGTCGATCCGTCCCTCTTTGGTTTCACATTCCTCGCAATCGCGTGCGTGAATCTTCGAGTGTCGGAGCGAGACAGTGATGTTTTCGAGCGGCCAACCGCGTTTTCGGGCGTAGAGACCGATCGTCATCGACGTGCAGGAGCCAAGCGCGGCCAGTAAAAGATCGTAGGGCGAAGACCCGGTATCGGTACCGCCAAACGAAAGCGGTTCGTCAGCGGTCAGATAATGCGACCCAATTTGAATTTTCTGCGCGAAGTTCGCGGCCGTACCGCGAACGGTCACGTGTGGTTCCGTTTGTTCTGCCATACTAACTCGCCTCCGATGTCATAATCTCGCGCACTTCGGCGGATGTCCGCACCGGAATGATTTCGAACTCCATCAAGTCTTTCCAATTATCGATCCAGCGCTCGAGCAATACGAAATCCCTGGTCTCCATTATCTGCCAGCAGGTTTTCAAGGTGTGATCGATCCAGCTCGAAACGTAATTTAAACCTTCCGGCATCATGCGCCCTTTTTCGGCCAGCCGTTTGTAAATCGCCGGCGCGTCCTTGAATCGTTCGATCACCAAATAATGCATGGTGGCCGATTCTACTTCGTCTTCGCGTAAAGAAGCGAATCGAGAATTTGGCCGTCCTTGAAGACGTTCTTTTGCAATCGTCCTTCAAAAATGAAGTCCGCTTTCTCCAAAACACGCGCGGATGCCGGGTTATTGGCATACGCGCTCGCGTGAATCCGGTTCAGTGGAAAATTGTCGAAGCAGTGTTCCACGAACGCAGTTACGGCTTCGGTCATGATGCCCTTGCCCCAGAATTCTTCCGCCAGCCAGTAGCCGAACTCGGCGGTGTGCCGGTAAACATCCTCGCCAAGAGTTATTCCGATGCCGCCAACGGCAGAGCCGTCGATCTCGATACAATAGAATCTCTCAGGTCCCTTCTGAGTTGTTGCCCGTTCTAAGAAATTTCTCGCGTCCTCGATCGTGTAGGGATGCGGAAACCGGTCACGCAACGTCAGCCAGACGCGACGGTTGTTGGCATGTTTCGCCAGCGACCCGGCATCGTCGAGACGCCAATCGCGAATCGTGCAGCGTGTGAGCTTGACCTCCATCATTTTCGCAGCCGACACGGCCGCCTCTACATTTATTTGAGTTCTTCGTTCGTCTCCGCGAACGTCTTGACTGCGAATTCCAAATCTTGACGCGAATGTGCCGCACTCACCTGCACGCGCACGCGCGCCGTCCCGTGTGGCACCACCGGATAGAAAAAGCCAATCACGTAAACGCCTTTCTCGAGCATGCGCGCTGCGAACTTCTGCGATTTGCCGGCGTCGCCAATCATGATCGGAACAATCGGATGGACGCCAGGCTTGATAGTGAGACCTGCTTTGGTCACCGCCTCGCGAAAATATTTCGTGTTCGCTTCGAGCTTGTCGCGCAGCTCCGTCGATTTGGTGAGGATCTCCAACGCCTTCAAAACTGCGGCCACGATTGGCGGCGCGACGCTGTTGGAAAACAAATATGGTCGCGAACGTTGCCGCAGAAGATCGACAATCTCTTTGCGCCCACTGGTGAAACCGCCGCTAGCGCCACCCAGCGCCTTGCCCAGCGTTCCGGTGATGATGTCGATCTTGCCCATCACATCGCGGTACTCGTGCGTTCCGCGACCGCGCGGCCCGAGAAATCCGGTCGCGTGCGCATCATCGATCATAGTGAGCGCGTCATGTTTTTGCGCGAGATCGACGATTGATTTCAAGTCGGCGATAGTTCCGTCCATCGAGAAGCATCCGTCGGTGGCGATCAGCTTGAACCGCGCGCCACTCGCTTCTTTGAGTTTCGCTTCGAGATCCGCCATGTCGTTGTGCTTGTAACGAAAGCGTTGCGCCTTGCAGAGGCGGATTCCGTCGATGATGGATGCGTGATTTAGCTCGTCACTGATCACCGCGTCCTTCTCGGTGAGGATTGTTTCGAAGAGTCCGCCGTTCGCGTCGAATGCGCTTGGATAAAGGATCGTTTCTTCGGTGCCGAGAAACTTCGTCAGCGCGGCTTCGAGTTCCTTGTGAATGTCCTGCGTTCCGCAAATGAAACGCACGCTGGCCATGCCAAGGCCGTGATCGTCGAGTGCCTTTTTCGCGGCCTTGATCAACTCAGGATGATCAGCGAGTCCGAGGTAATTGTTCGCGCACATGTTGAGCACTTCCTGGCCGCCGGCGACCTTGATGTGAGCGTCCTGCGGCGTGGTGATGATGCGCTCGGTTTTGTAAAGGCCCTGCGACTTTATTTCCTCGAGCGTTTGTGAAAGCTGCTTTTCGAATTCGGCGAGCATGAAAATAGTTTCAATGAAAGCGCGGCCGATGCAAAACGAGGTTTATTCTCGGAAAAAAAGAGAGTTGCGAGGCTGTGAATAAGTGTTAATAAGTTCGCGGCGATCTACCTTGACCCACGCTGAACTTCGCAGCCTCGCCCTGGCCGTTCTCGCGGCCTTCGTCGCAATCATTCTCCTCAGCGGTTGCGAAACCGGTGGCACCGCGCGAGCGCTTCCGGCTTACGAACCACCGATTGCAAAGTCGGAATTTCAACACGTTCGGACCACCGCTTACACCCACACCGAGGCTGATCATCGCGCGTTCACTAATCACAACGCTCTCGGCGGCGAATTGCACGCGGCCAGTCCGGCAATTCATCGCGCGGAAAATGTCCGGCAAGCGCGCGCGATCTCAGACAGCGACGATACCGATGTAATCAACATTTCGAGCGGCGACGCGAAACTCCAGCCGTTCTCCATGGATAAATCGAAGAAACCGACACGCGTTACGACAACGGTGACAACGACGCGCGTCACGAAGACGACAGCAACGACGACCCGCGGGGCGAAGCGCGCCGCGGCCGTTAGCAAATCTCCGCCTCGAATTGGAAGTGCAGCAGCTGATTGGTCGCGCTGGCCGATGGGAACGACGTTTCGTCTGTTATCGACCGGACAAATGTACCGGGTCGAAGACTATGGTTGGGCGTTGAGCGGCCGGAACACGATCGATCTCTACATGGCCAATCAGCGTGACATGAACTCGTGGGGAGCGCGCCAGGAACCGATCCAGGTTTTGCGCTGGGGCGATCCGCAGGAAAGTTTGCAGTTCTTGCGCGGGCATCAGGACTACAAGCACATCAAACGCATGGTGCTTGAACTCGAAGGCCGGGAGCAGGAAGCCGCCGCGGTGCAATAGACCACGCCTTTTCGGCTACCCGAAAAACGCTTTTCCGCGGCGCCGGATTCTTGTACGACCCAATTCGACGCTCATTTCCGCGTAATCCGCGGTTCTCTTAAAGCTCGCTCCAGGTGAGGACAATTTTTCCGGAGTTGCCGGATTTCATCAGCTCGATCGCTTCCTTGAATTCTGCGTAAGGGAAGTGGTGGGTGATGAGCGGTCGAATATCCACGCCCCCTTTGATGAGCGCGGTCGTCTTGTACCAGGTTTCGTACAATTCGCGGCCATAGATTCCTTTGATTGTCAATTGATCGAACACAATCGTGTTCCAATCGATTGCAGCGGTGCCGGGCATGATGCCTAACAAGGCGATTTTGCCGCCGTGAAACATGTTCGGCAAAATGTCGTCGAAGGCTTTCGGATTGCCGGACATCTCCAGCGCGACGTCGAACCCTTCTTTCATGCCGAGTTGTCTCATCGCGTCGGTGAGCTTTTGTGTGCGCACGTTGAGCGCAAGATCGGCCTTCATCTTCCAGGCGAGCTCTAGCCGATAAGGATTCACATCGGTAATAACGACGTGACGCGCGCCGGCGTGTTTGCAAATCGGGATAGCCATGCAACCGATCGGGCCGGCGCCGGTAATGAGAACGTCTTCGCCGACCAGATCGAACGAGAGCGCGGTATGGACCGCGTTGCCCATTGGATCGAAGCAGGAAAGGACATCGAGTGGAATTGAAGGGTCGGCATGCCAGCAATTCGATTGCGGAATTGCCACGAACTCGGCGAATGCGCCGGGACGATTTATGCCAACGCCTTGAGTGTTCGGGCAAAGATGGCGCCGGCCGGCGAGACAATTCCGGCAATGGCCGCACGTAATGTGACCTTCGCCCACGACCAGGTCGCCTTTAACAAAACCTTTCACGTGATCGCCCACCTGATCGACCACACCAACAAACTCGTGACCGATGGTCATCGGAACTGGGATGGTCTTCTGGGCCCAGGCGTCCCAGTTGTATATATGTACGTCCGTTCCGCAGATGGAGGTCTTTAGGATGCGGATCAGGACGTCCTCGTCCTTGGCTTTGGGAATAGGCACTTCCTGCAGCCAAAGGCCGGGCTCAGCTTTGGCTTTTACGACGGCTTTCATCGTCTTCTGCACGACCTAAAATTAAGGCTAATCAGGAAACTAGGAAAGCAGGAAGGAGAAACGATTGCCGATCTGTTGAGCCTTGAATCCGGGTCTTCCCCCTGAAAAGTCTGGATCGACAATCAGGACAAGTCTTGCGTGGCGCCACTTCCTTTCGGAAGATGAGCGCTCATGCCTGTGACGGTTGAGCAAGCTGCATTGGACACCACGAAGCCGCGCTCCGTGTTTGTTCTGCGCTTTATCAGCACGGTAATGCTTTGGTCGATCGCGCTCGCGATCGCTTTCACGGGCTACGAAATCTTGTTTTGGTTTTTGATCAGCTTGTTTGGACTGATCGCGCTCTGGGAATTTTATCGAATGCTCGATCACGCAGCGCTACCGAATTTCAAGATCACCGGACTGATTTGCGGCGCGATCATGCTGGTGGGCAGTTTTTATTATTTCTCCAAGGTTGGCCCTACCCAGTCCTACGATTTCGAACTCGCGGTTTTGCTTTTCTTTTCTGCTCACGGTGTTCACGCGGCAAATGTTCGCCGGGCTTCGTCATGACGAGCCGTTGCGGACGATGGCTTACACTTTATTCGGTCTGCTCTACGTTCTCTGGCTTTTTAATTTCATCACGAAAATCCTTTACCTGACGCCGCGCTCGGCCAACGGGATCGTGACCGGACAATTCTATGTTCTGTATCTGATTGCGGTCACTAAGTTCAGCGACATGGGCGCTTACCTGACCGGCAGCGTTATCGGCCGGCATCTCATGAGCCCGCACATCAGCGCTAAAAAAACCTGGGAAGGATTTTTCGGCGCGCTGGGGCTCGCGCTCCTTTGCAGTCTCGGCTTGTTCAAATTGATGCCGGGTCACCTGTCGATGCTGAGCTGGACGCACGCGACCGTGCTCGGTTTGTTGCTCGGATTCGCCGCAGTCATTGGCGATCTGGCGGAATCGATTGTGAAACGCAGCACGGGAGTGAAAGATTCAGGCGGCCTGCTTCCGGGAATCGGTGGCGCGCTGGATCTAATCGACAGTCTGCTCTTCACTGCGCCGCTCTTGTTTTTCTACCTTCGCCTGGTCATTCGCGTGCCGTGAGGTAGCTCACACAAAGGAGACCAAGGAGAATGACGTTCCCAGCGATTACCCGATGATTTTTTGTGGATCTTGGTGAACCTTTGCGCCCGTAGTGTGAGGAAAAAATGAAACGTAAACGCGTCGTATTACTGGGCGCGACCGGCTCGATCGGCGATAGCACACTCAAAGTGGCGCACGACATTCCGGAGCGAATGGAGATTGTCGGCGTGGCGGCGAACAGCAACGCGGAGAAACTCGCGGCCGCCGCGAACAAGACGCGCGCGCCGGCGGTTTGTCTGGTGGATGATCGCAAGATCGATATCCTGCGATCGAAACTGGAGTACGAGCCGCGAATCCTGGTTGGCGAAAGCGGGCTTTGTGAAATCGCCAAGCTCGAGAACGCGGACATGGTGCTCATTGCGATCGTCGGCACGGCAGGGTTGCATCCGGCGCTCGATGCGATTGAAACCGGAAAAGATTTGGCGGTCGCGAGCAAGGAGATTTTGGTGATGGCGGGTGAAGCCGTGACCCAGGCGGCGCAGAGGCGCGGCGTAAGGATTTTGCCAGTGGATTCCGAGCACAACGCGATCTTTCAATGTCTTGACGGCCGGGCGTCGGAAGTCCGTCGCATTATTCTTACGGCGTCGGGCGGGCCGTTTCGAGAAACGCGCGCGAGCGAATTGGGCAGCGTTACGGTGGAACAAGCGCTGAAACATCCGACCTGGAACATGGGGCCGAAAATCACCATCGATTCTGCGACGCTGTTCAATAAAGGCCTTGAAATGATCGAGGCGCACTGGCTGTTCGGTGTTCCGATGGATCGCGTCGAAGTGGTAATCCATCCCCAAAGCATCGTGCATTCGATGGTCGAATTCGCGGACGGCTCAACGCTGGCCCAGTTAAGTTACTCAAACATGTGCTTTCCCATCCAGTACGCTGTGACCTGGCCGGACCGGGTGCCGAACACGTTGCCGCCGCTCGATTTCTCGACCCTGGGCAGACTGGAGTTCGAAATTCCCCGTTACAGCGATTTCCCGGCGCTCAATCTCGCGCGCCGCGCCGGTGAAACTGGGGGAACGCTGCCGGCGGTGATGAACGCGGCCAACGAAGTAGCGGTCGCGGCCTTCTTGAACCGTCAGCTGCGGTTCCCCCAAATTTGGCAGACCGTTGAGAAGGTGATGGACAGGCATAGCACCGTTGCACATCCCGATCTCGATGCGATATTGGCCGCCGATCAGTGGGCGCGGGCCGAGGCCGCGAGATCCGTTAAATCGTAGAATCGTTAAATCGGCCACGCGAATTTCGGGTCACGAATTACGATTCACGGTTCACGCTTTAACAATGTTGCTTCACATCGGTCGCATCATCCTCGTTCTCTTCGAGGTCCTGGTCATTTTCAATTTGTTAATTGTTGTCCACGAGGTCGGTCACTTTCTGGCCGCGCGTTGGCGTGGCCTTTATATCGAAAAGTTTGGCATCTGGTTCGGTAAGCCGCTTTGGAAGAAGAAAATCAGCGGCGTCCAGTATTCGTTAGGCTCTTTGCCCTTCGGTGGATTTGTGGCCTTACCGCAATTGGCTCCGATGGACATTATCGAAGGGAAAGCTGACATCGATCGCAGCCAGCTTCCGTCCGTGTCCGCGCTCGACAAGATCATCGTAGCTGTGGCGGGTCCGTTTTTTAGTTTCCTTCTGGCCATCGCGTTTGCCGTGATCGTCTGGGTCGTTGGTTATCCAGTGAGCGAATCGGACATGACAACGATCGTCGGTTACGTGATGCCGGATTCACCGGCGGCGAAGGCGGGCATGGAACCGGGGGACAAAATTCTGGAAGTGGATGGAAAACAGGTGACGCGATTTCTCGGGATGAACGCCAGCGTGAGCTGGGCGGTTGTTCGCAGTGAAGGCGAAACGATTCCCGTGAAGTTCGAGCGCAACGGCCAGGTGCAAACCGTAGAAGTGGAGCCTTACAAAGCCGAGACGCGCGGCTGGCGCAGAAAGAGTGTCCGCCAGTTACTGATACTTCCTGCGGAAACGGCGATCATCGAGAAAGTCGAACCGGATTCGCCGGCGGGGCGGGCGGGATTGCGCAAAGGAGACATCATTCGCGGTTTCAATCATCAACCGATCTACAATCCGGTCGCGATGCTCGAATACATCAAGAAGCATCCCGACGAAACGTTGATGCTCGACGTTGAGCGAGCCGGATCAAGGCTTGAAGTTTCCGTCAAACCCGAGCCGCTTCTGACGGAAGAGGCTGACGGGACGAAAAAGATGCTGCCGAGGATCGGAATTCAATGGGACACCAGCGGGATCATGTCTATTGCCCACCCGAATCCGATGGAGCTGGTTCGCAACAGCGTGACCAGCACGTTGAACACGCTCGGCGCGGTCGCTTCGCCCAAATCGGACGTAAAATTGCAGCACTTGAGCGGCCCGGTCGGCATCGGGCGAATTTACTTTCTGTTCTTTCAAAGCGAACACGGCTGGAAACTGGTCCTCTGGCTCAGTGTGGTACTCAATGTGAACCTGGCGATTCTAAACATGCTGCCGATCCCGGTGCTCGATGGAGGGCACATTTTGTTCGGCCTGATCGAGTCGATCCGGCGGCGGCCTCTTAATATACGAGTGCTCGAAGTCGTCCAGGGTACATGCACGATCCTGATCGTAGGGCTGATTATTTACATCACGTTTTTCGATATTCAGGACATCCCGTTCGTGAAGCACGCGCTCGATAAATACATGCCCCCATCGTCGCAGACCAAAGATCGGGATCTGCCGTAACTCGATTGCGCCGCTGGAGCGCAGCTTTAGATTTGGATTCATGAATCCGTCCATGACAACGACTACGTTTGAGCTGCCGGGCTATCGAGTTGTGAAGACATTCGGCGTCGTGCGCGGCATCATTGTGCGATCACGCTCGATCTTCGGAACGATCGGCGCCGGGTTGCAGACGCTCGTCGGCGGCAACATCACCATCCTGACCGACCTTTGCGAGAAAACACGTGAACATGCGCTTGAACTTTGCCTGCAACACGCGCGGGATCTCGGGGCGAATGCGATTATCGGGCTGCGTTACGACGCGACAGAGATCATGCAGGGTGTCACCGAGGTCTTATGTTATGGCACGGCCGTATTGGTGGAACCAAATCCAGCCTGAGAAATGAAGTATTGCGAGAACCCATTGCGGTATCGTAGGCGTCCGACTCGTGAGGTGCGGGTGGGCAACGTCGGCATCGGTGGAAACAATCCGATCCGCGTCCAATCGATGATCACGTGCGATACGATGGACACCGACGCTTCGATCCTGCAGACGATCGAGCTCGCGAACGT
Source organism: uncultured Verrucomicrobiae bacterium (assembly GCA_963801815.1). Classification (GTDB taxonomy): domain Bacteria; phylum Verrucomicrobiota; class Verrucomicrobiia; order Chthoniobacterales; family UBA10450; genus AV40. The sequence goes on along the minus strand of CAWDGJ010000007.1, from coordinate 239,118 downwards.
CGGTTGCGAGATTGTGCGGATTACCGCGCCGACGGTGAAAGACTCGCGCAATTTGGAGAATATCGCGAAGGGCTTGCGCTCGCGAGGTTGCGATGTGCCCATCGTCGCGGACATCCATTTCAAGCCGGAAGCCGCAATGGAAGCGGCCAGATGGGTCGACAAGGTGCGAATCAATCCCGGCAATTACGCTGATTCAAAGAAATTCGTGATCCGTGAATACACCGACGAACAGTACGCCGCGGAATTGAGTCGGATTCGCGAGCGGTTCACGCCGTTGGTCGAGCTTTGTCAGCAGCGGGGCATTGCAATGCGAATCGGGACCAACCACGGCTCGCTGAGCGACCGCATTCTAAACCGGTACGGCGATACGCCGCTCGGAATGGTGGAAAGCGCGCTCGAGTTCGCCCGGATCGCGCGAGATCTCGACTACCACGGGTTCGTTTTCTCGATGAAGGCAAGCAATCCCAAGATCATGATCGCCGCGTATCGCCTGCTCGTTGCCCGATTGAATGAGCTCGGGCCGGACTGGAATTATCCCGTCCACCTCGGCGTTACCGAAGCCGGTGAAGGCGAAGACGCTAGAATCAAGAGCGCCATTGGAATAGGATCTCTCCTGTCCGATGGAATCGGGGACACGATCCGGGTTTCATTGACCGAGGACAGTCCGCACGAAATACCCGTCGCTAAGGAACTGGTGCGTTTATTCGCAAATGGCGACGCTCCGAAATCCGAAATTCGAAATTCGAAATTCGAAATGTCCTTTGATCCGTTTTCGTACCAGCGGCGTTCAACTGAAAGAGTCGAGCGGGACAGAGTGAAGCTTGGCGGCGAAGAGCTTATCCGCGTGGTGGTGCGACAAGCGAATTTCGAAAAGATCGCGCACAAGATCGACAAGATGGGTGATTACAAACCGGAAATCGTTTATGAGAATGCGCAGATAAAGGAAGTCGATCCACTCGATGATGCGGCGATTGCGAAAATCAATTCCGAGAGCGCGCCGCAGTTGGTCACGGTAAGGGACGATGTCGATCTTCCGGTGATTGCGGCGTTTCGTGTGCTGGCCGCAAGACTGCAGAATCGCCACCCGATTCTGCTCAAGGATGCTTTGAATTGGGGAATGCGGAATGCGGATTGCGAAAAGAATTTCCTCGAAACACTTTTAACTGCCGCGACCAACATCGGATCGTTGCTTTGTGATGGGATCGGTGATGCGATTCTCGTGCAAGGCGAAGAGGCGCCAGGACAGGCATTGCGTTTGAGCTACAATATCCTGCAAGCGGCAGGCTCGCGGATTTTCAAGACAGATTACGTCGCCTGCCCCTCTTGCGGCCGGACGTTGTTTAACCTGCAAACCACGACGGCGAAAATCAAAGTGGCAACGTCGCATCTGAAGGGGGTCAAAATTGCGATCATGGGTTGCATCGTGAATGGCCCCGGAGAAATGGCGGACGCCGATTTTGGCTACGTCGGCGGCGCGCCCGGCAAAGTGAATCTCTACGTGGGCAAAACCGCCGTGAAATTCAACATTCCTGAAGCTGAAGCGGTCGATCGTCTGAAGGACCTGATTCGCGAGCATGGAAAATGGGTGGAACCGGTGAAGACTGAACCGGTCTTGGCCTGAAATTTCGCTTGCGAAATAAACATTAAATAGAGCAGGCTCGGATTCGTCCAAACTGGCAGGAAGAAAATAACTATGAAGAAACTTGCGTTGGTTTTCGCAGCAATAGTCGGTCTGAGCGGAGTCGCGAATGCACTTTCGCTCAATATCGAAGTCGGGGATCGGCCATACTACGTCCATGGCGCGCGCTGGTGGAACAATGGAGCTTACTGGTGCTGGGTTCCGGGCCATTGGAACCGCTATCATCATTGGATCCACGGCCATTACCGGCCCTGTTAACAGAGAGATTGGTAGCTTGTCAGCGCTCCTGAGCGTGTTTTCACGCCCGCGGCGTTTTTTAGTCTGAGACCTTGGAAGTGGGTCCGGCCGCGCCGATGAGAATCGGCGCTGTAGGATCGACATCCGCCTGCCCTGACCCTTTGGATTGAGTCCAAAAGTGCGTCCTTCGAGCTATTGCAAAATTGTGAATAACTTCTGACATTTTTGCGAAAAAAGTTAAAAATATTCTTGACCTCTGGCAGCCAAGTCCTGCAGTCTCGTGCCTCACTCTCAACCCACTTAATTATGTTTAACAAACTCAGTCTCCGATTTAGTCCGGTTCTCCTCGCACTCGCGCTGGCATCGCCAGTGGGCGCGCAGGACGAAGTGTCGAACGCTGCAACCGGTGCTAGGCCACCAAGCATGCAAAAGACGGTTCAGGTCATGGTCGAAATGACCGACGCGCCTGCCGCCAGTATTCAAGCCGCAGCTTTAGCGGCGGCGCAGGCAAAGGCCGATGCAGCTCGAGATTACGCCCTTGCCCATCCGACCTTGGCAAGTTCCATCGCGTTACTCAATAATCCTCAGCGGGTTCAAATCGACTCAACGGCCGCGGCTCAGATCAAGAGCGCAGTGCAACAGTTGGACCAAAAACAACGGGCAATGCTCCCAACGTTAGCTGGGAGTATCGGCGGCAAGGTTATTTTCCGTGCGCAACGCGCATACAACGGCATTGCCATGGTAGTTAGCCCAGACAAAATCGCGGCCATCGCTGCGATTGCCTGGTGTTAAGGCGGTCCACCCGATGAATCCGAAGTATCTGGTTTCGACTTTCTCGGACATTGATTTCTTAAACACGCGTCCGGCCTGGACGACCGGGGTCACTGGAACTCATGGTGAAGGCATCAAGGTCGCAGACATCGACACCGGCCTCGATTATATCCATACAAATTTTGGTGGATCAGGTTCTGCCGCCGATTATGCGAAGCATAAGCGACACGAGTGCAGTGCCGAATGCGGACTTCCCCACTGTCGAAGATTCCGGGCGGCACCGATCTGGCGGGTGATGCCTACAATGCCGACACAAACCCCTTTCCTGCGCCGGACAACAATCCCCTTGATTGCGGTGGTCACGGAACGGGCACGGCCAGCTTGATCGGCGGCTTGGGCGTTACCAATGCCGGTTTCACTTATGCCGGCACCTATGACGCGGCCAACCCCGACATGAGCACGTTGAAAATTCCGCCAGGTTTTGCTCCGGCAGCGCAAATTTATCCCGTTCGCGTGTTCGGCTGCGCCGGCTCGACGAACCTCGTGACCCAAGCCATCGAATGGGCGATGTCAAATGGTATGGACGTGATCAATATGTCGCTCGGCGCAAACGAAGGTTTCGCAGATGATCCGGATTCCGTTGCCGCCTCAAACGCTGCTGCGGCTGGTATCATCGTTTGTTCTGCTGCCGGAAATGCCGGGGATTCATATTACATTCACAGCAGCCCTGCAGCAGGCGGTGGAACGTTCGGCATTGCCGCAACTTTCAACGACCAAGCCGGCTTCATTTTCGACTCGAACGTGACGGGCAACGCGCCTGCTGCCATCGCCGGCGTCAAAGTTTTTCTCGATCAAGGGTAGTGCCAGTTCTCCCATTCCCGGAGGTGGCATCACGGGCAACGTCGTTTATGCGGTGCCAAACATTGGGAATAATGGTGCCGGGTTGAGCAATGCCGCTCAAGTTAGCGGCAACATTTGCTTGATTGATCGCGGAACATTCTCGTTTACGAGCAAAGTCCAAGACGCTCTCAATGCTGGCGCGACTGCGGTTATCGTCGACAACTTTAACAATCCCGGCGCTGATCCGATCGTCATGAGTACGGCGGGCCAGCCTGCCGGTGCCGATGTGATGATTTCACGGACCGATCGCGACACCATCAACACGGCCGCCGGAGGCTTTGATCCACTACAGGTGTGCCGACAAACCCGGTCAATGTCACTATCAATAACGATAGCGGCGCTGTTACTCACGGTGGCGCGGCTCCTGACACGATGCCGACCTACAGTTCACGCGGACCACGGCTGGGCGACAGCACAATCAAGCCTGATATTTCGGCTCCAGCGGAAGTGACGGCGGTAGCGCAGAGCGCCGCTGAACAACCCCCTGGACCGTTCAGCGGTAACGGCGTGGAGAACTTCAACGGGACTTCATCGGCCACACCGCACGTCGCGGGAATGATGGCCTTACTCAAACAGCTGCATCCCAGCTGGACCCAGGAAGAGTTGCGGGCCTTGGCGATGGACACCGCCACGCATGACCTCTTCACTGACAATAGTCACACGACTCAGTTCGGAATTGGTCGAGTCGGTGCGGGCCGTATTGACGTCGGCAAAGCGGCGGCGGCCAACGTGATTGCGTTCGGGGGCCATCCCGCCTCGCAGCCCGGTTTGGTCGGCGTCTCGTTCGGCGTCGTTGAAACGCCGGTCTCGGGTTCGACCAGTCTGACCCAAAACATCATCGTCAGAAACAAGGGCAAAAATCCAGTCAGCTACAACGTGACTTATCAAGACGTCACTCCGGTCAACGATGCGACCTTCTCGTTCCCGACGAGTTCGTTCACCCTGGGTAAGGGCCAGCAAATATCGATTCCGGTCCACTTCACGGCTACGGGAAGCGCACTGAAACACGTTCGCGACGCCAGCGTCGCTTCGACTCAGGGCGGTCTCCCGCGGCAATGGATGACCGAGAAAGGCGGTTATGCTGTGTTCACGCCGACGTCCGGACCTGAGCAGCCAATCCGTGTTCCGCTCTACGCCGCGGTTAAGCCGGCATCGAGCATGCACGCGACCAGCACTGGTTTTATTCCTGGTAGTGCTAACACAGGATCATTCTCAATCGCCCTCTCCGGCAGCCCGGTGAATACCGGCGCCAGCCTCGGAAACGGCTTCGACATCCTGAGCTTGGTGAAGGCGTTTGAGTTGCAATACCAGAGTTCGTTTGTGGGCACGGCCCATCCGCCAACCGACCGCAACATTATCAAGTATGCCGGTGTCACCAGCGATTATAAGAACCGCGCCGTTGGCGCTAGCACGTCGACGCAAACGGCCGGCACCAACATCATGTTTGGTGTGGAGAAATTTGGCGACGCAGCCACACCTGATTACGCGAGTTCCGATACCGAAATCGATTTCGATACGAACCCGGCGGACTTTGGCGTAACGTTCAATCCGAACTTCGCCGTCTTCCTGACAAGCGATGGAACGGGCTTGGAGAACGTTTTCGTCCCGGAGATTGTCAACCTGACTTCCTTCACCGGGGCATTGCGCTTCTTCACCAACGGTCTCACCGCGGCCACTGCGGATACCAACGCCTATAACAATAGCGGGGTTATCTTCCCGATTCGGGCGACCGACATTGGCCTGCTTAGCGCGGCTGGAACTGGTAATACCAAATTCATGTATGCGGTCTTTACGTTCGATCGGAACGGCAACCAAGTGGACGGGGAAGGTGTTTTCTTATACGACTTAGCTAATCCAGGTCTGGAAGTGGATAACAGCGGTGGTGCGGCTGGAGTCAGCAAGATCCCGTCGACCGCCACTTTCTTCGAGCCGTTCCTGTATCAGGATCTGACGACCAATTCGATCCCGGTGAATTACAACGGTACAAACTTCCAAAACAACTTCTCACTCGGTGTTTGGCTGCTGCACATGCATAATGGCGACACCAAGCGCAGCGACGTTATCGGCTTTTTGGCGCCCATCATCAAGGGTTTCAGCCCGAACCATGGTCGGGTTGGCTCTGTGGTCACGGTTCAGGGAGTGAACTTTGCCGCGGGCATCACGGTCGCCTTCAATGGTACGCCTTCGACTTCGGTCAACGTGATTAGTTCGACTAAACTGACCGCGACCGTGCCTGCGGGTGCAACTACGGGACCGATATCGGTCTCGAACGCCGCCGGCACCTCCACCAGCCCAACGTCGTTCACCGTGACGCCGTAACGGCGCTCACATTCGGTATTCAACGACCGGGCCAGCAGAAATGCTGGCCCGGTTTGTTTTGGGCCCCTCTCGTGTTCTGCCTGCAGCCCCAAAAAGCCCGTCTGGGGACCGGCAGCCAGATCAAGTTGATTTTTCCCCGGGCGGCGGCATATTGCGCGCTTCTCTACGCCCCCGAGAGCCCGGCCCATGGAAAAGATCCGTAACATCGCCATCATTGCGCACGTCGACCACGGCAAGACGACCCTGGTAGATCAACTGTTGCGTCAATCCGGAACGTTTCGCGCAAATCAAAAAGTCGAAGAGCGGATGATGGACTCTATGGACCTTGAACGTGAAAAGGGGATTACGATTCGCGCCAAGAATGCCGCATTTCAGTGGAATGGGTATCGCATCAACATTGTCGACACGCCGGGACATGCCGATTTCGGCGGCGAAGTTGAGCGGATCATGAAAATGGTCGACGGCGTTTTGCTCGTCGTTGATGCGCACGACGGCCCGCAGGCGCAAACCCGTTTCGTTTTGCGCAAAGCGTTCGAAAATCATCTCAAGCCAATCGTGGTCATCAACAAGATCGACCGCGAGCACGCTCGTCCGCATGAGGTTCTCGATCTCGTCTTCGATCTTTTCGTCGAACTGAAAGCCACCAACGAACAGCTCGACTTTCCAATTGTTTACGCGAGCGCCAAGGAAGGTTTTGCAAAACGGAACCTGACTGAAAACAGCACTGATATGACGCCGCTTTTCGAAACGATTGTCCAATCAGTTCCGGCACCGCAGATCTCGAACGACCCCTTTTTCCAGATGCTCGTTTCGAACCTCGACTACAGCGATTACCTGGGACGCATCGCGTTGGGAAGAATCGTGAGCGGGAAAGTTAGCATCGGCGATTCCATCGTTTGCTTGCATCGTGATGGGCAGCCGGAACGCGCCACCGTGACCGCGCTCTTCACCTATTCCGGCCTCGAACAAATTCAGATCAAGGAAGCGGCAGCCGGCGACATTATTGGATTGACCGGTTTCGAGGAAATTCGGATCGGTGAAACGCTGACCGATTCGGAAGAACGCAAACCGTTGGCGTTCGTCGACATCGATCCGCCGACCATTCGGATGCGTATTTTGGTAAACGATTCACCGTTTGCCGGTCGCGAAGGAAAGTTTGTCACGGCGCGGCATCTCAAAGATCGGCTGGTTCGCGAGACGCGCACAAACGTGTCGTTGCAGATGAACGATACCGACACTGCCGGCGCCTTTGAGATTCACGCGCGCGGCGAAATGCAGATTGCCATTCTGATCGAGCAAATGCGGCGCGAGGACTTCGAACTGATGGTTTCGCGGCCGGAAGTCATTTTTCACCGCGACGATCTGGGCAATGTGCTTGAGCCAATCGAAGATCTCTATGTCGATCTACCAAAGGACGGGCTGGGCGACATTTTGCAATCGCTGGCCAATCGCAAAGGCGACGTTGTCGCGGTTCATCATCACGGTGCGCGCGTTTCGGTTGAGGCAATCATTCCGACGCGCGGACTGATTGGCCTTGAGACCGACTTGATTAATCTCACCCGCGGTGAGGGTCTGATGAGCCATTTGTTTCGGGAGTATGCCCCATTCAAGGGCGAAATCGCGAACCGCGGCCGCGGCGTTCTCGTTTCGATGGAATCGGGCATCAGCACGGCTTACGCGCTTAACAGCATTCAGGAGCGCGGCCGGTTGTTTGTTGGCCCCCAGGAAAACATTTACGAAGGCATGATCGTTGGGGAAAACGCCCGTCCGGACGATTTGCCGGTCAATCCCTGTAAAGCCAAACATCTCACTAACATGCGCAGCCAGGGCGAGGGCAAAGGCATTCAATTGGAAGCGGCATTGCGCATGAGCGTGGAGCGCGCCTTGGAGTATATCGACGTAGACGAATACCTCGAGGCGACCCCGAAATCGCTGCGGTTGCGTAAGCAGATTCTGGACGCCACTGCCCGCAAGCGGGCCGCTAATCGGGCCGCTTAGTTGGATTGACAAAGCGCCCGGCGTGGCTTCAATACCGCTTGGTAATTTCTCCACGTCCGCGTTCGCGGCGTGCTCTCGGAATCTTACTCAGTAGGCAACTTTTACTCTGGAAAACCCGATATGGCGGGACATAGCAAGTGGTCAAAGGTCAAACGCTTCAAAGGCGCCATCGACGCGAAACGCGGTCAAATCTTTAGCAAACTCTCGAAAGAGATCAGCATCGCCGCGAAAACCGGCGGGGGCGATCCGAATGGAAACCCACGCCTGCGAAGTGCGATCCAGGCTGCTCGCGCCCAAAGTATGCCGAACGACAACATCGAGCGTGCGATCAAGCGCGGCACGGGCGAGGGCGTCGACGCTGCGAGTTATGAAGAAATTATCTACGAAGGGTACGGTCCGGGGGGAGTCGCCATTATTGTGGAAGCGGCCACTGATAATAAGAACCGGACTGCCGCCGAGGTGCGCAGTATTTTCACCAAGAATAATGGCAACCTTGGTTCGGCTGGCAGTGTTTCATACATGTTTCACAAGAAGGGGCAGATCATGGTTCCGTGCAGTTCGATCGATGAAAACCGGCTTCTCGAGCTCATTTTGGAGGCTGGCGCTGAAGAGTTGACAACTGAGGAGGATCAGTATCTTATAACTACTTCGCACGATCGGCTCTACGCTGTAGCCGACGCGCTCAAGAGAGCGAATGTTACGACTGATGGGCAAAAGTTTACCTTCATCCCTGACAGCACCGTCCCGGTGGCCAATGAGGACGTGGCCCGACAGGTGCTCCGTTTGTGTGACGCCCTCGAAGACGACGATGACGTGCAGAACGTCTACTCAAATCTAGATATTCCCGACGAAATGCTGGCCAAGTTGCCAGCCTGAAAAAGTAATTTCCTCCGCTGAATCTGGCAGTGCGTTCGCCGTGGCGAACAATCAGCCTCCGCAATTTTATGAACGAAGAGAACGAAAACCAGCCGCCGCTGGAAACCGGATCGACAGCCGCTCAGCCTGAGCAGCGTCGTCCTCGTGGGCGCCGCCGTTACGGGCGCCGGCGTTATTACAACCGCGGCGATCGCAACGACAACTTCAACGAGCCTTATAACGAATCGCGTAACGACGCGCCGGGCGGAGCCACCGGCGACCCAGTCGCCACTGAAACCCTGGAAGGCGCGCCCGAAGGCGAGCAGGTCGAACGCGAGCCAGAATTCGGCGAGGGGATCATTGAGATTTCCGGCAAGGGTTTTGGTTTTCTCCGCGACCCCAAACGTAATTTCATCCAGACCCCGCAGGACATTTTCGTGACGCCGGAAATCGTGCGCCGCTTCGCCCTTCGCGACGGAATGTGGATTTATGGCGAAACCCGCCGTGGAAACCGCGGCCCGCAGTTAATTAAGCTCCTCACCATCAATGGCGAAGATCCGGCCAAGTATCAGGGCCTGCGTCCATTCGAGGAATTGACCACGATCAATCCAAACAAGCGCATCAAGCTCGAAACGGTTCCGGATCGTTACACCACGCGAATCATGGATTTAATGACGCCGCTCGGAATGGGCCAGCGCGGTTTGATTGTTGCGCCGCCGCGCACTGGCAAAACGACGCTGCTTCATCACATCGCTGACGCAGTCACGAAAAATCATACCGACATGAAGCTGATTATCCTTCTGGTTGACGAGCGACCGGAGGAAGTCACCGATTTTAAACGTTCCCATCCGAAAGCGGAGATCATCGCCAGCTCGAACGACAGTGACATCAAGAGCCACACTCGCATCGCCCAGCTCGCGATCGAGCGCGCCAAGCGTTTAGTCGAAGCCGGCCAGAATGTTTTCATTTTGCTCGACTCGATCACGCGAACTGCTCGCGCGTTCAACAATGCGATGTCAGGCGGAGGACGGACCATGAGCGGCGGTATCGACGCACGCGCGATGGAAATTCCACGGAAAATTTTCGCGGCCGCGCGCAATACTGAAGAAGCTGGCTCGCTAACGATTGTCGCAACGGCTTTAATCGAAACCGGCAGTCGCATGGACGAGCTGATCTTCCAGGAATTCAAAGGCACCGGTAACATGGAAATGGTGCTCGACCGCAAAATCAGCGATCAACGCATTTACCCTGCGATCGACATTTTTCTGTCCGGCACCCGTCGAGAGGAATTACTTTTGCAGGCGTGGGAGCTGGAGAAGATTAACTTGATCCGTCGCGGACTTGCCGGACACAAGCCGGAAGAAGCCATTCAACGTTTGCTGATGTTCGTGAAGAAATTCCCGACCAACACGCAGATGCTGAAAGAGATCCCCGGTTAATCCGAACGGCACAGCTGCCGTGAATCCTCAACGAGCACGCGAGGTCGAGTGGGAAGTCCTTCCACCAGAAGACCGAAAGCCACGCAATTCGATAGAATCGGTCTTTAACCTGGTTTCCCTGGTGATGGACCGGTTGATCCGGATCCCCGGATTGAAGAAGCGCCTCGGCTTGAACCCGATCGTCGATCTTGTCCCGGGCTTTGGTGATATCGCCGTCGCGTTGGTGTCGGTCTCCGTAATTGTTTATGGCATTAGGCGAAAGGTCCCGAAGATTGTTCTCGGCCGCATGGCGCTCAACGTCCTGATCAACGAGCTGGTCGGTCTGATCCCGATCATCGGTTCCGGATTTGCGTTTTGGTTTCAGGCCAATACCCGCAATTACCAATTAATCCGTGGACATATCGACACTCCGGGTCGCTCCACGAAAGGTGACAAGATTTTCGTCAGCGTGATCCTCGCACTGGTGATTCTGGCGATTCTTGGTGGAATTCTCGGGACGTTTCTGTTCTTGCACGAGCTCGCGAAACTGATCGCCGGGGGTTAGGCGACCCGCGATTTAACGTATTGCTCGTAGAGCGTATGAATAGTTTCCCGGGCGTGACGATATTCGTTCGCGAACTGGTCCGCATTGTCGTAGCCGAGCCTCATTGCCAACTTTTGCTGCTCGTCGGAGTCGGCAGGCAGGCTCGAGACAGACTTCGTTTCGAATCGACGAAGCGCGGTTTCACAGCGCCGAACTAATTCATAACTTACCTTCGCCTGCTCAGCGTCAGTGCGGGAAACCACTCCGTTGTCTTGGAGTCGCGTCAACGCTTGACGCCAGTTTGGTTCCCAAGTACCGGAGCGCATTTGCAATGCTTGAACGAAAAATTCGGCTTCCATCGTTCCTCCGCTGCCGGTTTTGAAATCGAGAAAGTCCGAGCCGCTGCCTCGTTCACGTCGGATTCGTTCCAACATGTTGTCGATTGTCTCGAAAAGATCGGCTGTCTTTCCGACCTGCCGCCAGATCTTCTGAACAATCCCGATGTAATCAGTTTGAAGTTGTCCACTGATGGGGCGGGCCCGAGTGAGCGCCTGGATCTCCCAAAGCTGTGCCCGGTCTCGATAATAAGATTCGTAAGCGGCCAAAGGCACAACGAGCGGTCCTTTCTCGCCGTCGGGTCGAAGTCTCGCGTCAAGCGAGCCGATCGTCCCTTCGCTGGTCGGTTGCGTCATGGCTGTAACAAGGTTCTGCGCCAGCCGTATGTCCTCGCCGACGAATAGCAAATCGAGATCTGCGCCATAACTCAGTTCCCGCCCTCCAAATTTGCCGAGTGCAACGATGGTCAGGTCTGCTCCGCCGAGAAGTTGATTGGTAAATAACAAGCACGCTTCGGCGAGATCCGACAGTTCGGCGAAAACAACCGGCGATGACGCAACCTTGAGAACGTCACGCATGATGATTCGCAGCGTTTGCCGCTGTCGATAAGCGCGAATTGGATCGAGATTTGTTATAGTCGCTCCGAACGATTCGAGTCGAGCGAAATGCTCTGAAATCGACCGCGGTTCATTAAAACTCTTGTCGCGCGTGATTTCCTCGAGCAGTCGTGGTCTGCGAATCAGCAAATCACCCGCGGCTCGACTCGAATCGAGTGTTCCAATTACCAGTTCCAGCAGCGTGGGATTTGTCGCAAGCAATTCAAAAAGCAGTCCGCGCAAGCCATACGCTTCGACGAAGCGCACAAACTGGTTGAGTGTCGTGTCCGGATCGGCTGTCTGCCCGATCTGCCGCAGAAGATTTGGGCGCAATCTTCCGAAGACTTGTTTGGTTCGAAGCGCAACATGGGACGCGGACGTTGGTTTCAACAGATCAGTCAGCGATCTGGCGGCGGCCTTTTCGTCTTTGAAAACAGTTAAACTCGGCGTGACGAGGTCGCTGGGTGCCGTTGTTATGACCCGATCGAAAACCGAGCGCACACTCTGCATAGTCCTCGCCAACTCGGTGTTGAATTTCTTGCTGGATTCGAAGTCCAGGCTTCGGGCAAGCCGCTCCAGCGCGGCCGCATCTTTCGGAATGGTATGAGTTTGTTGCTCGGCTTCGATTTGCAACCGATGCTCGACCCGTCTGAGAAAACGGTAGGCTTGGTCCAGATCGATAACTTCCGAGTGCGGAATCAGCTCCAGGTGCGCGAGCGAACGTAGCGCGTTCAGGGTGTTCGTTTCCTGGAGAAAAGCATGGCGACCCCCATGGATGAACTGAAGGGTTTGCACCACGAATTCAATTTCGCGAATGCCGCCTCGCCCGAGTTTAACATCGCGTTCCAGGTTGCCCGCGACATCATGCTCGATGCGGCGTTTGATTTTCGCGATTTCGTCGAGCAAATCTGGGGTCGGGCTTCGCGGATAAATGAACGGCTGATGTTGGCGCAGGAATTCGTAGGCGAGTTCACGATCGCCGGCGATACCACGGGCTTTGATCAGGGCGATGCGCTCCCACGTTTCCCCGAACCCGGCGTAGTAATTTTCCATGCTCTCGAGTGATCGGGCCAACGGGCCGGCCGATCCTTCCGGCCGCAATCGAAGGTCTACCCGAAAAAGCGCGCCTTCAGGATCGGGCGCAGAAAATGTCTCGAGAATTTTCTCGGCCAACCGGTTAAACCACTGATGGTTCGAGAGTCGCGATGAGACCTCGCCCTCCTCCGTGTAGAGAAAAATCAGATCGACATCAGAACTATGATTGAGCTCGCGGCCACCGAGTTTTCCGAGAGCAAGAATTGTGAACTCGGCTGCGGGCGAGCCAAACGTTTCGCGCAGATTCGAGTTCCAATGAGAGAAAACTTCGCGAATGCAAATTTCTGCGACTTGGGAGAGTTCGGCAGTTGTTTCTTCGAGCGCTGCTGCGTTTGCGAGTTCGCGGAGCGCGATTCGCGTCATCTCCTGGCCTTTCCAGCGCCGCAGCGCACGAAAGTTGTTGGCCGCAATATTTTCATCGATTAACTGGTCGAGCTTTGCCGTCATCTCGGCACGGCTGCGGCCGCGCGTGCAGACTTCAGGCTGGGCCAGCCAAAGCAGAAGCTCCGGCGTTCGAATAATTCGCGTCCCACAGATGGTTGAGAGCGCAACGAGATGCAGCAGCGCCTCTTCACCGAGCGGGAAATTCTCGATGAATTCTCGCAACGAAACGCCACTGGCGGGCCAGCGTTCGGTTAATTGGATTAGTGTAGTTTCAACCTGCGCCGGATAGAGCGAGGCACTTGCTTTGGTTTTTATCCAGCTCGCCTCGTCCATTGCGCGCAAGATGCCGCGAAACCGCAACAATTTCTAATTCGGTCATGGACGGCTCCGTTCGCCGTCGAAATTCCAGAGTTCTCGAACGTTAGCCGACTTTTTCGTGCGCCCGGGCCAGAACTCGACGTTCAGCCCGGGTTAAACTTTGGATTCCGCGGCGCGAAATTTTTTCCAGCAGCGGGTCGACTGCCTGTTCGATGAACTCAGCTCCCGTCAGGCGTTCCAACCGTTCGGCAGCTGCCCGGCGTTTCCGCAATCTTCGCTGAAGCCACGACGGATGTCCGAAACCAAGCAAATTGGCGTAAAGCCAGCCGGCCGCCAGACCTCCGGGAATGGCACTGTGAATAACGGCTCCGTGTCGATCCACCATTAACATCACGAGACTGACGAAAGTCACTGCGTAAACAAGATGTGTGGCGTTTAGGTGGAGCGAGAAAAATCTGGAACGCCAGGCAAACAGATCCAGTTCAGGCAGGATTGTGGCATAAGCGATCAACACCGCAGCGACTCCGCCGGTCGCGGCGTAGAGAGCGGTTTCGGACGGCATCAAAAAGAGATGCCCGAGTTCGCCTCCGATCGCGCCACTCAAAAACAAATAGAAAAAGTGCCGTTGTCCGAGGATCGATTCGATGTCGCGACCCAGAATGTAAAGGACGATGACGTTTCCGAAGAAGTGCCAGGGATTGCCGTAAAGGAGCATTGCCGTGATAAACTGCCATGAATAAGCGTCTCGCATCCCGCGATTGCTCAATGTCAGATAATCCCGAATGAATCCCGGCGCTGTTGCCTCGAGAAACAGCTGAACAACGAAGGCGGCAACATTTACCCAGATCAGGGCAAGCAGGACGACGTCCCGGCTTCTTGTCCACGGCCGCCCCAAGGCCGATTGTTTTCCCCGTGACAACCTCACGAGACGAGAGTATCGCAACGCGATTTTGTTGTCAGCAGATTTCACGAACCCGGCGTCACCCGGAGTGTCGATCCTATCGCGGAACCAGGACCCGGAGCGAGCGTTCCTGGAGACGAAATTCCACCGGGCAATTGCCAACCAGCTCGCCATCGACTTCCACTGGCACCGCTTGATCGCTTCTCACTAGGAGCTGGCGTGTCTGAAAATATTCAATTTCCGGGACGCGGATTTCGGAACTAAACACAACGTCCTGGAGATACTTGATGATTTCCAGATAGCCAAGGCGCTTAAAGACGATCACATCCAGGAGGCCATCGTCTAGCGCAGCGTGTTTGAAGAATGGAAACGGACCGCCATACAAGCGGCCGTTGCCAACCAAGACGAACGAACCTTCGTCAATCGACGCGTCCTCCGATTCAATAAATAATTTGGGTGGCTGACGTGCCGCGATTTGGGCCGCCGAAATCAGATAACTCAGTGGCCCGAAGTTTCGTTTCAATTGCGTGCTGGTTTCCTTGACCACTTGAGCATCAAGTCCGACCCCGGCCAGTTGAACAAAAAACTTCTGGTTCGCCTTCGCCAGGTCCACCGCGCGTGTTTTCTCGCCTTGCACAATGCTCCAACAACGGTCGAGATCGTTGACTGGCAACCCCAGTTCGGTTGCGAAAACATTCATCGTGCCGATGGGCAGAAGACCGAGAGTTGTGCCAGTGCCGGCGAGTCCATTGACCACTTCGTTGATCGTGCCGTCGCCACCCGCAGCCACAATTTTCTCGAAACCTTCCTCCACACCGCGTCGGGCCATGGCTTCGGCTTCGCCGGTATAGGTTGTGACGCAGACGACGGAATCTCGCGCCAGCGACTCGACCCGTGCCTGCTTGCGCTGGGCGCGCTCGGAGTGGGCCGCGGGATTCAGGATGATTAGCGTACTGCTCACTTTAGCGGTTCTGCTTTCATCTTTTCTTCAAACATGGCTTGCGTAACGTCTTCCGGTGCAAAAACTGGGCCGTCTGATCCTGATTTTAGTTGGGGGATTGTTGATCCTCGGCGCAGTCGTTCTTCTCGGCGTCAATTTGTATGTGCAATCGCAAGGGACACAAGCCCGAATCCAGCGTGAACTTCGCCAGCGTTTCAGAGCGAACCTAAATGTTGGGCGGATCAGTGTTACGCCGTGGAGTGGCGTTAAACTCAGCGGCATTACGATTGCGCAGGGGCCGGCCGGAAGTGGTGGCAATTTTCTGGAGGCGGAAAATTTCGGACTTCGAATCGCATTCTTTTCTCTTTTCTCGAAGCGTCTCGTATTCAAAGAAGTTTCACTGACCAGGCCGAACGTTGTTTGGCCGCAAAACGCCTCCGGTAAATGGCGATTGCCGGAGCTGCGTACCCAACGCCACGTTGAAAAAAAGCCGCCGGAAGCGCCGGCCGCCGAAACTCCCTCAAATAAAGAGGAGAGCGCCTCACCGCTTGCGTCGGCCTCGCCCACGGTGGCGATAACCCCACCGGCAATTCGCACCGAAAAGGAAATAAAATCCGCTGCTGAATTCGCGTCGGAGATTCACAAGATCAGTCTAATCGACGGGAATTTTCGGTTTCTCGATCGCTCCAGCCAGCTTGTCGCAAATTTCGAAGGGGTCTGGTTTCGCGCGAGCCTGGCCAGCGCGTCTGCTCTGCACGGAAATGTAAGGGTAGAAAAAGTCTCCCTCCGTGATCGGCTCTTCCTCCAAGAATTGAAGTCGCCCGTTCGCTACGATGACAATGGTCTCAACCTCCCGCAGATCTGGGCGCACGTTGGCGGGGGGGATATTTCCGGTCATTTCACGATTCAGCCCGAGACCGAGGAATCGCCGTTTCATGTCGAGATGAAATTTCGCAATGTGCAAGCCGATCAAGTCATTACCGAGGCGGGAGGGCCAGGTGGCGTTCTCCAGGGAAAACTTGAGGGAAGTCTGCAAGTGGACGGGAAAACGACGGACTCGGACGCATTAAATGGAACCGGGGAAATCGTTTTGCACGACGGCCAGCTTCGCCAATACAGCTTGTTGGTCGCGCTCGGTCAGATTTTTCAAATTGAAGAATTAACGCAGCTCCACCTTGAGCAGGCCACGGCAAAGTTTCACCTCGCCCCAGGTACCGTGATGATCGACGAATTGGTTTTGCGCTCGGCGAACATTCGGCTTTCGGCGACTGGGACAGTGAGCTTTCGAGGAAAGCTTCATTTAAATTCGCAGCTCGCGATCAACGACAAGGTGAAGTCCCAGCTTTTCAAGCCGGTCCGGACGAATTTTAAACCCACGGACGAGCCGGGCTATTCCGCAGTCGATTTCGAAGTCGCTGGAACTCTGGAAAAACCAAAAACAAATCTGCTCGAAAAAGTCGTCGGGCGTGATTTGAAAGATCTGGTGAATAGTTTTTTTGGCGGCGGCAAAGGCGACAAGCCGAAAAAGAAAAAGGCGGCGCAGGCAAGCGAAGAAGAGTCGCCGGGCGGAATAAGCCCCGCTGAAACAGCAACACCGGTTGCGCCGAGTCCGAGCGGATCGCCATGAGAGTAATCGCCGGTCGCGCCGGCGGCGTTCGGCTTGTTGCACCAAAAAGCGGCGTTCGACCAACAATGGATCGGGTGAAAGCAGCAATCTTTTCGAGTCTCGGCGAGATAGTCATAGACGCTGATGTCCTGGATTTATTTGCCGGGACCGGCGCACTGGGAATCGAAGCCCTGAGTCGCGGCGCAGGGTCCGCACTTTTTGTTGAAGAAGATCGACAATCGATCGCCGCGATCGAAAAAAATCTGACAAAGACGAGACTTTCAGGACGTATTCGAAACGCGGATGTTTTTCGTTTTCTGAAAACCGCTTCGACATCTGGCGAGACATTCCGGGTCATTTTTGCCGATCCGCCTTACCAGAAAATGAAATCGGGCGAATCTTTCACTGACAAACTCTTAAGCGATCCGGCCCTCCCGCAATTGCTGGAACGAGACGGGCTCTTCGTTTTAGAAAAATGTCCGGGTGAAAAGATCCCGGAAACGAAATTTTGGAAATTGTTGCGTCAGAAAGCATACGGAGCAACTGAAGTGCTCTTTCTATCCGGCATCCGAGAATGCCAGTCCGGCTCGGACTCGGTATCCGCAATCGAATGATCCGCTTTATCTACAATCTGCTTTGGCCGTTCGGGCTGTTGCTTTTTCTCCCGGGGTATCTTGTCAAAATGTTTCGGCGCGGTGGCTACCGCGAGAAGTTTGGTGAGCGCCTCGGAATTTACGATCCCCGCTCGCGTGCGTTGTTGTACTGGAAAAACCCGATCTGGTTACACGCGGTCAGTGTCGGCGAAGTGATGATTGCGCTGAAGCTGGCGAGACAGATTCGGGCATTGCAAGCGGATCAGCATTTCGTCCTCACCACGACGACCACCACTGGGTTCGCGTTCGCAAATCGCAATGCACTCGACTGGATCGAAGTGATGTACAGTCCGCTCGATTTTTGGCCGATCATGCGGCGCGCGTTTGCGGCGATTAACCCGAGCAAGATTATCCTGGTGGAAGCGGAAGTGTGGCCAAACATGGTTGCCGAAGCGAACGCGCGGAAAATTCCGATCGCGCTCGTCAATGCCCGTCTGTCGCCGCGATCAGAGAAACGTTTTCAAATGTTTCGCCGGTTTGTCGCGCCAACCTTTCGGCTTCTCGACCTGGTTTGCGTTCAAAACGCCGAAGACGTGGAGAAATGGAAAAGGCTCGGGGTTAATGCATCCAGAATCCGCCACTGTGGCAGCATTAAGTACGATCCGGAAGACATGCGGATCGATCCAAAACTGGCGCGCACGGTTCTCACCGGCTTTGGAGTTGAAAATCGCACGGTGATCTTCGGAGGAAGCACCCATCCGGGCGAGGAGAAAGTTCTGGGTGAAGTGTTCCGCGCCCTGCGCCGGGACTTCGTGGAACTTCTGCTGGTTTTGGCGCCGCGTCATACCGAGCGCACGGCCGAGGTTGCACGCGAGCTCAAAGAAATGGGGTTCCAAGTTGCGTTGCGCAGTCAGTCAGCGGCGGTTGATCCGTTTCTCAATTGTTTATTGATCGATACCACAGGTGAGTTGCCGCACTGGTATCCCGCAGCCACGCTGGTGTTCGTTGGCAAGAGTTTGCTGGCCCGAGGGGGGCAGAATCCGGCGGAAGCCATCCTCGCAGGCAAACCGGTTTTGTTTGGTCCGCACATGGAAAATTTTTCCGCATTGGCGAGTTCACTCATTGCGAACGGAGGAGCCGTTGAAATTAGTTCGACAACCGAATTGAAGCGGGCAATGACCCACCTGTTGGCCAATCCCGAGGAACGCGAAAGGATGGTAGCGAACGCGGGTCAGGTGCTGGAAGCCCACCGTGGCGCTACCGCGCGCACGGCAAAGTTGATTCTCGATCTTGCGACGGCCGCCTGAAAAACGCAGCAGGTTGCCTTGTCGCGAACGAATGGAATATTGGGCGACTTCGTTGACCCTATCGTCTAGAGGCCTAGGACATCGCCCTTTCACGGCGGTAACACGGGTTCGAATCCCGTTAGGGTCGCCACACTCGTGAAACGTGCCAGCTGCAAAATGCGTAACGTTTTAGAATGTCGCAGTGTCTTTCGGTACGTTTGTCTCGACGAGCGTGGAAATGAACTGCAAGCTGCCGTCTGATTGTCGTTAGGCCGCTGTTTTGCAATGGAACAAACGCAACAAACCAACTCGAATACCGCGGATAAGGGGGCAATGCGCATCGCAAGCGTGGGCCATGTGGTTTTTGCTGCGACCATGATCGCGCTCGGAATTCTCGGCCTGAGCAAAGGCGATTTCACCCCGGTGTGGGCGCCGGTGCCCAAGGTTGTGCCGGCACGCGAGGTCTTGGTCTATCTGTGCGCTCTTATTTCCTTGGGGTCAGGCCTGGGCCTACTCTGGCAGCGCACAGCTGCCACAGCTGCCCGCGTGCTGCTCGCTTGGTTACTGCTTTGGTTGCTGCTTTTAAGAGTGCCCGAGGTCTTCCCTGCGCCCGCTGTGGTAGGTTCCTGGTATGGCTGTGCTGAGACCGCCGTGATGGTGGCGGGGGCCTGGGTGCTGTATGCTTGGTTCGCCAGTGAGTGGGACAGGCGGCGCTTCGGTTTCGGCACGGGCGACAGTGGAGTGCGCATCGCGAGGGTGCTCTACGGCCTCGCTTTGATCTTCTTCGGCGTAGGCCATTTCACCTACGTCAAACAAACCGTCGTGCTGGTGCCTGCCTGGCTGCCGGGGCATCTGTTTTGGGCGTATTTCACTGGCGGGACATTTATCGGGGCGGGTATGGCGGTGCTCATCGGCGTGTGTGCACGGCTGGCAGCCGCGCTCTCGGCGTGTCAGATAGGCTTGTTCATACCGCTGGTGTGGCTACCCATCGTGGCGGCCGGGCACATCAGCGCCTTCCAATGGGGGGAGTTCGTGGTCACTTGTGGGCTTACGGCCGGCGCCTGGGTCGTGGCAGATTCCTATCGCGGCATGCCCTGGCTCGCTATAGGCAAGCGCTAACGTCGGCCGGCTTTTGCTGGTGCGATCTACATCTAAATTTGTTTTTCTTAGTTAATGGATGCTGACCGCACGCTCATTGTTGTCCCGACTTACAACGAGCGCGAAAATGTCGCGGCGCTCATTCCTGAATTGTTGAAGGTCGCACCAACCAGCGACGTTTTGGTGGTCGATGATTCTTCGCCGGACAAAACGGCCGACTACGCCGAGAAGTTGTTTGGCGCGAATCCACGTTTCTCGGTCCTTCGTCGAATTGCAGAGCGCGGCTACGGCCGCAGTTTGATCGATGGTTACCGGTTCGCTATGGAGCGGGATTATGCGCGGCTCGTTCAGTTGGATGCCGATTTTTCGCACGATCCCGCGGTGATAATGATGCTAACGAACGCGGCGCGCGACTCCGATGTTGTTATTGGATCGCGCTACTGCCCTGGAGGTCGTGTTGCGAATTGGCCGTTGCGGCGCCGATTGCTCAGCCGGTTTGCCAATGCATACGTCCGTGTCATTACCGGCCTAACCGTGCGCGACAGCACGAGTGGTTTTCGGTGTTACACTCGTCGCGCCTTACAGATTCTTCTCGAAACTCCGATTGCGGCAGAGGGCTATGCTTTTCTGGTTGAAACGACCTTTCGCGCGCAACGCGCTGGTCTGCGGATCACGGAACTTCCGATTACCTTTGTCGATCGGCACGAGGGCCAATCAAAAATGTCGCGCAAGGTCATTTTTGAGTCTGTGCTCAGGCCGTGGAGCCTCCGCTTTGGCCGTTGATCCACCTTTTCTCAAAGCGTTGAAATGGGTCCGATGCTCCCTTAGAATTAAAATCCACGCTAATGCGCACGGCTTTTTACCAGTCTGAAGTTGATCAGCCTCACCCCAGTCGGGCTCGGGCGCTGCTCAAAGCTCACCCGGAGATCCGCCAATTAATGGTGCGCAATCCTCGGACGGCTGCGATCGCTCTTGGGATCGTCGTTTTGCAAACGTCAATCGCCTATCTGATGGGCAGGCTCGGATTCCACTATTGGTGGCTCAGTTTTCTGATTGCCTATTTCGTCGGCGCCTTCGCCGATCATGCCAACTACGTCATCATCCACGACGCGACGCATAATCTGATCTTCCGGCGAAAAAGCTGGAACATCCTGGTCGCGATCCTGGCCGATCTGCCGAATCTGACTGCCGGGGCGATGGGTTTCCGTGTTTATCATCTGAAACATCATTCGCACCAAGGCGATTACGAACACGATGCCGATCTCGCCAACCACTGGGAGGCGCGGCTGGTCGGCAACAATTGGTACCGGAAAGCGCTTTGGTTGATGTTCTTTCCTGTTTTTCAGCTGACCCGGCCGCCGCGCTTAAAGGCGATTACGATGCGCGACCGCTGGTTCGTGCTCAATCTGGTATGCGCGGCGATCTACGATGTCGCATCGTAGTCTATTTCTTTGGGTGGGCCAGGATTTCTCTACCTCGTGTTTTCGTTTTTCTTCTCGATCGGTCTGCATCCGGTAGGTGCCCGCTGGATCCAGGAGCATTACACAAACGATCCGGACCAGGAGACCTACAGCTACTACGGCCCGATCAACCGGCTATGCCTGAACATGGGTTACCACAACGAGCACCACGATCTGCCGTCGATTCCCTGGAATAATTTGCCGAAACTCAAGGCAATGGCGCCGGAGTTCTACGATAACCTGAAGTTTCACTCCTCGTGGACGCGTCTGCTTTTCCAATTCATTTTCGACAAGCGCTACACTCTGTTTTCGAGGATCGAGCGAAGCAGGGGACCAGTGGCGAGCCAGACAACCGTCACGGAAATTAGTCCGTCGAATGCCGATACGCTTTATTGTGAGCCCGACGTTGTTAAAGTTTAGTCAGGTCATGAACAAGCTCTTCGTTTCCAACAAGAACGAAACGGTCCGGATGTTCGAGAGCAACTTCATGGAATTCTTCTCGCACGTGCATCCGGCGACCCCGGTCATTCTTTACGGGCCGATCATTGCCTTAATGCTTTACCTCTCGTTTGCCCGCAGAAAGTTTGTCGGTCCTGACAGTGCTCGGGTTTTTCGTGGTCGGCGTTCTGATCTGGACGCTGCTGGAATACGTCATTCATCGCTACGTTTTTCATTACGAACCGAAAACTCGTTGGTGGGCAAACTGCTGCACTTCATCATGCATGGCGTGCATCACGATTATCCGAATGATGCGACCCGTCTGGTTATGCCGCCGATTATCAGCGTTCCGCTGGCGGTGGTTTTCTACGTCGTGTTTCTTCTGACACTGGGCCGGTTCGCTCCGGCGGCGCTGGCCGGCTTCGGTTTCGGGTACGTCTGCTATGACACAATCCATTACGCGACTCACCATTTCGCGATGAAGCGTGGCGTCTGGAGGTGGCTGAAGCAGTATCACCTGCGGCACCATTATCAGGATGATCAGGCCGGCTATGGCGTGAGCTCGCCGCTGTGGGACTACGTTTTCAAAACGACCCGAAAGTAGACGCAGTTTCCAAAAAACCTGCTAGCCCTCCGCTGAGTTCAGCTCAAGGTGGTGCTCAGTTATTTTCCTTGCCCCCTGGACTCGCTACAATAGCTGCCCCGATATGGAACTCCGCGGGGTCGCCAGAAGAGCCTGACCGGAGCATCACATAAGGCAATGAACCGAAGATCCATTTAAACTTAGTCTCAGCAACTTCCTAGCAGAGGAAACGCAGGACCCTCTTCAGGCTCCGCCCACGTTTACCAAATGGGTGCGCGATAGCGGGCTGGGCCGGTGAACTATACGAGCCGGAAATGCTCTCCTCGGCCGACGCGCGCACCACCATCAACTACGACGGCAAACCGCATTCCGTCATCAATCTTTGTTCCTACAATTATCTCGGGCTGGCCAATCATCCCGGATGTGATCGCCGCGGCACACGAGGCTTTGCGCGAATACGGCATCGGCGCCTGCGGCGCGCCCAGTGTTGTCCGGAATGACCGATCTTCATCGCGAGCTGGAGCGCGAGGTCGCAGATTTTTTCGGTCGCGAAGATGCCATGCTTTTCAACAGCGGTTTTGGCGGCGCGCTTGGCACGATCTCCGGGCTGCTCCGCAAATCCGATGTCGCCATCCTCGACAATCGATCGCACCTCAGTTTGCGCGACGGCGCAATTTTATCGCGCTGTCGGACCGAAAAGTTTGAGCATAACGACCCGGTATCGCTCGATATCGCGCTGACCCGTCATCAGGGACGGCGACGACTTGTGATTGTCGAAGGCATTTATTCGATGGACGGCGATTTCGGCAATCTTAAGGAACTGATGGACATCGCGCAGTCTCACGGCGCCAGCGTGTTCGTGGACGAAGCGCACTCGATGCTGGCATGTGGCGAGAACGGGCGCGGCGCTGCCGAAAAGTTTGGAGTGGAGGATCGCATTCCGTTGATCTACGGCACATTTTCAAAAGCGTTTGGCGCGCTCGGCGGTTTCGTGGCCGGCTCGAAGGAAACCGCTGCAGTACCTGCGCTTTTACGCCCATCCATACGTTTATTCCTGTGCCTTGCCCCCGGTCGTGGTAGCGGCGATTCTGAAAGCGCTGGAAATCGGTCGACGTCAGACCGAGTTGCGAAAACAACTTTGGGAGAACGCTGAATATTTTCATTCTCAGCTCCGCAGTCTCGAGATCGATACCGGAAATTCGACGACTTACATCATGCCGATCGTGATCGGTGAACGCGGCGGAATGTACCGGCTTGGTCACGAATTGCGGCGCCGCGGATTGTGGGTCGCTCCGGTCGATTATCCGGCCGTCCCGCTTAATCGTGTTTGTTTCCGCGCCTGCGTGACGGCCAAACATACGCGGGCGGATCTCGATGAAGCGCTGAACATTCTGGCCGATACCCTCGCTCCGGCTGCGCTTGAGAGCGCCTGACGCGATCGGCGGCCGCTTTTCGAATGTCGGAGCAGCTTGAACCGCTAATTCCTACCCTTGAAGCGCACCTATAAGGCGCGCGATGTCGAGGGGATTCTCGACTTGTTATTCTATCGGCCGGTCGCGTATCAATTAGCGCGAGTCTGTGCCCGGCTAAAACTGACGCCGGTCACGGTAACCGTGTTCGGCGGAATCTGCGGAATCCTCGCCGGTCACCTGTATTTTTATCGGGATCTGCGCATCAACATCATCGGCATGATTCTTCACGTATTTGCTAATTTGCTCGATAACGCCGACGGTCAACTCGCGCGTTTGCTGAATCAAAAAAGCCGAACCGGGAGAGTGATCGATAGTCTATTCGATCACCTGATTTTTCTGAGCATCTATGTGCATCTCGGACTTCGTTGCCTGGTCGAAGGTGCATCACCTTCGATTGCCCTACTCGTGATCGCCGCCGGACTCAGTCACGCTGCCCAAGGTGCGTCAGCTGATTACTTTCGAAACGCTTACTTGTTTTTTGTTAAGGGTCGCGCCCGCGCGGATTGGGATTCATCCGCGGCGTTGCGGGATGAGTTCAGGAGTTTGCGATGGCGGACTGATCCGTGGCAGAAGTTCCTGCTTGCCCTTTACATCAACTTTACCTGGCAACAGGAAGTTCTTTCGCCGCGGTTGCGTCGTTTGCGGGATGTCGCCGAACATGAATTTCCAACCGAAGTGCCACGGGATTTGAGCCGGCATTATCGGGAAAATGCGCGGCCAATGCTGCGGTGGTGGGGATTGTTGATGACAAATACCCGAATGTTCTTTCTCTTTCTTTTTCTGACCATCGACCGGCCGTCGTGGTTTTTCTGGCTTGAAGTCAGCGTTCTAAATCTGCTGCTTCTCTTTCTGATCGTCCGCCAGGAGAATATGTCGCAGTCGTTAGTCGAAGAAATCATGCAGCCGGAAGCGACCGTAGTCACTTGATGTCCGTTCAAGTTTCACGCGTTGACTCGGCCGCCGACCGCGATGCGTTTATAAAGTTTCAATGGCAAATTTATCGGAATGATCCGGCGTGGGTGCCGCCGTTGATCCTCGAGCGGAAAGCCTTTCTCAATCGAGATAAACATCCGTTTTATGGCCACGGCGATGCCGCATTATTTCTCGCCAGACGGAATGGGGAGATTGTCGGCCGGATCATGGCGAGCGACGATCCGAACTATAACCAACTGCATGAGACGAACGTCGGTTGCTTTGGTTTGTTCGAATCCATCGATGATCACAACGTGGCCGAGGCTTTATTTCGAGCAGCGAGCGATTGGCTTGCGAAGAAAGGGCGAAACGAGGTCATGGGCCCAATCGATTATTCCACCAACTATGTCTGCGCTCTCCTGATCAGCGGATTCCAGCATCCGCCTACGCTGTTAACCGCGCACAATCCGCCGTATTACGTGCCTCTGATTGAAAGCTGCGGATTCTCCAAAGCGAAAGACTGGTATGCGTGGTGGTTCTCGGAATATCCCGAGCCAGCGGCGCGCCTGCAAAAGATCGCTCAAGCGCGTGCGCGCAGGGAGAAAATCACGATTCGTCCGATCGATCTGAAGCAGATTGCCGCAGAGGGACAGCGGATCCGAGACGTTTACAACCAGGCTTGGGAGAAAAATTGGGGATTTGTTCCATTTACCGAAGCCGAAGCCGAACACATGGCACACGAACTCAAGCCCCTGATCGTGCCGGAGGCGACTCTCATTGCCGAAGTCGGCGAACGTCCGATTGGGTTCGTGATTGGTGTGCCGGATGTCAACGTGGCGTTGCGTAAGATAAATGGCCGGCTAACCACATTTGGTTTGCCAATTGGGTTGCTCAAATTGCTCTATCATCTCAAGAAGGCCCGGACAGGGCGCCTTATTGCTCTGGGCGTGGTTAAAGATTATCGGCGAGCCGGGATCGCCGAGATGCTGGTCCTCCGGTTAATGGATGAAGCTTTTCGACGCGGGTTTACCGGCGAACTCAGCATGACGCTGGAGGACAACGTGATGGTGAATCGGTTCATCGAAGCGATGGGCGCAAAGCGTTACAAGACCTACCGGATCTATCGGAAAACGATTTAGAAGTGCGGCTTCCGGGTTTTGCAGAACCGGGAAAACACCGCGATCGCGCGCGGGAGATGCAAAATCGCCGTTCCAATTGCCAGCCAGGTCATGATGATGAAGGCGCTGGTCGGCGCGCCGAGCAGAAACCCGATCGTCAGTATCCAGACGAAAACATTCCGGCGTCCGCTGACGAAATGCAGTGTTCGCTCAAAAGCTCCGAGTTCCTCGATCGATCGCCCAGACGTGTAACGAATCCCTGATTTTATCATTCCATCGATCGCTTGGGCAATAAGCAGCAAGGCGAGATAGCGGAATGCGTTGGGTAACCGGCCGGAGTGTTGAAAATAGTAGGCAATTGCTATCCACCATGAGACTTCGAAAATTGCGTCGAACCAATGCTCCAATTTGCCCCGTTTGCTGGTCTCGACTTTGACGCGCGCCTGTTTGCCATCCAGGCCGTCGAGGACACCGACAAGCACAGCAAGCCCAAGGCCCCAACCGAGTCGACCAGTTGCCAACAGAATCGTTGCACTCCAGGCGACAACGTTGGTAATAACGGTCAATTGGTTGGGTGTAACCGGCGTCTCGCAAAGCAGGGAGATCAAAAACGTCTCGATTGGGGCGTGAACCGTTGCGGGCAAATCGAGCGTCCCTTTTTGGGCTGAATCGAGAATAATCCGTTTTGCAAATTGTGCATTTTCCGGAGACGGCGCTGGAAACCAATAGGTTCTCAGTTCACGGTTTAACGGCGCATAGTACAAAGGTTCAGCGGCTACGTCCGCCGCTGCCAAAGTTTGATTGTCCAAACCGGTGCGCACCGCCTCCTGGAATGAACCTGTTCGGGAGCGAGCCCAATCGCGTTTCAAGAGCGCTGGCCCGCAAAGTTTGCCGCGTTTTGTTGCTGTGGTCATCTCGACCAGCGAGCCAAACCGGTCCGGCACATCGGAATCTACGAGCGCGGCCGGGCCATGGTGTGAAGCAAGCATTCGCAAAAGCCGCGGATCGAAAACTGAATCTGCGGGGACGATCATTAGAAGATCGTTATCGTTCGGCCAAAGATCCACGATGTGTTCGATCGTTACGGGGCCAGCCGGCCGCGTGCGCGTTATTGTTTCGAGTTCGGCCCGTGCCCATGACGGCGTCGCCAGCTGTTGCTCGATCAGTTCAGGAGTGTTTGAAGAGACAAGCGCCTGCTTATATCCGCATCGTTGAAGCGTGCGCAGTAATCGTTCGAGCGTTGAGATCCCACATAATTTGATGAGCGCTCCCGGACTGTCCGCCAGGACGATGCATTGCCCTGCCATTTTTAAAGCGCTCTCTTGGTGGCGATCAATCTCCGAGCGTGCTCCAGTGTTTCGGGCGAATCGATGTCCTGCCACCAGCCGTCGCCGATATCAATCGCTCGAACTTTGCGGTCGGCGGCCATCAGACGGACGCCATCGGCGAGACTGCAATCACCGTCCCGTTTCGCCTGGTCTAGGTATTTGAAAATTTCGAGCGAGCACGCAAACAGCCCGGTATCGATCGCATCATAATCAGTGAGATTTTTCCCGATAGCGACTACATCATCGCCTTCGATTTTGATCTTCATCGCGTCGTCGACGTCAAAGATCGCGTCGAGCTTGTAATCCACGGCGACATTCAACGCATTCAAATCGGCGTTTTGAATTAGACACTCGACCGCCGCCGATTCAAAAATGTGATCGCCCATTGTAAGAATGAAGGGGTGTTTCACAAGCGGCGCTGCTGCGAGCAGCGTGATTCCATTCTGTTTTTGCCAACTCGAATTTTCGATCCAGTGCAGATTAATTCCGGAGGGAATCAACGGTGTTAGGCCTGCGCGCAGGGCGGCACTTTCAAACCCAACCACAGCGTGAATCGTTCTGATTCCTGCCCGGGCTAGATTCTTCAAAGTGTAACAAATGAGCGGGCGCCCGGCCAAAGTGAGAAGCGGCTTGGGGCAATTTTCGCCGCCGCGCCGCAGTCGCGAACCGGATCCGGCCATAAGAATGACTGCATCGGAAATCGGCTTTTTCATATTTACGGTATAGTTCCAGTAGTGATGGGCCGGTTCATACGAAAATTGGAGGAAATGGTGAGTGGGACAGGCGAGATTGTCTACTCGCTACTTTTTGGGCGGCAGCAAGCACGATTCATTCGGCGGCAGTTATCCAATTCCTCTTCAACGCGCAACGGTCGCGTCATCGTTTCCCTTTCAACACTGCCGGATCGGATTGACAACCTCGAACCAACTCTTCGTTGTCTGTTGGAACAGACGCGGACGCCTGACGAAATCGTCGTCGCGGTCCCTCAGTTTTCGAATCGGCAGCAAAAGGAGTACGTTGTCCCTAGCTATCTCGAGAAAATTCCGCGCGTCCGCATTTTGCGCTGCCAGCAGGACTGGGGACCGGCCACAAAATTCATTCCAGTTATTCAGGAGGAATTGGCCGCCGGTCGTGGCAACACGCTGATTATGGCTGTTGACGACGACCGCCTTTACCCGCGCGATGCGTTGGAAACATATCTGCATTACCATGCGCAACTGCCGGAGGCCGCGCTTTGTTTCCGTGGCGCATTAATACCGCATAGCCTTGTCTGGTTCCTGCCGAAAATGATTCGCGCCAATCAGATTCGTGAGCCCAAACCAGTCGCAGTCATTACCGGCACTGCAAGTTATCTTGTTCAGCCGCAGTTCTTCGACTCCGCGTTGTGGGATTACACCGGCGCGCCAAAAAGTGCGTTCTACATGGACGACATCTGGATCAGTGGCTGCCTGGATCGACGTGGCATCAAAAAGTATGTCGTGCCGGCGTCAGCGATGATGCGAGCGCTTCGAGCACAACGGGGCACGATGACGCTTTGCGATGTGCCAAACGGCGCGATCCGAAGCAATACCGAGATAATAAACTTCTTTCGCGACAGTTGGACCGTATTCTTTTCGAGGTGGATCCTCTCCTTGCCGATCATTCGGCTCTGGATCGGTTCGTTCTTGCCGAATCGGGCCGGAATCAAATCCCGTAATACATCTTCAGCCCCCAAACGCGGACCCGCTGCGGCAGAAACCGGAAAATAAATGGCGCCACCTTGGATTGAAACCCGTCGCCGACGGTGGTCCGGGGCGGGGGATTTGGCGAGTCAATCAATTCGAGTGCGCACTTGGCGACGAGATCCGGCGAAGGCGCATTCTTCATGTTCTGATCGACGGCGGCCCAGGTCTTTGTTACCCGATCTTTATAGCGCGGATCCTGTTCCTCCTTTTTCGGAACCGCGTCATTGAACGCGGTCAAAATGTCCGCTGGTTGAAGATCGACAATCCGCACATTGGCATCAGGTAACTCCAGCTGGATCGACATCGTGTAGGCCGCCATCGCGGCTTTCGCTGAGTTATAAGCAGCCATAAATGGTACGGGTAATTGCGACGCCAGTGACGTGACGTTGATGATCAATCCGTGTCCGCGCGCGCGCATCGCCGCCAACGCCAGGCGCATGAGTTGAAGATGTCCGAACAGCAGGATTTGAAACTGGCTTTTAATCTCGGCGTCAGACAGATGCTCTGCGGCTCCAAAGTGGCCGCTACCGGCGTTGTTAATTACAACGTCGAAATAGCCCGCCTCGGAAAGCGCGCTACTGAATCCGCGCTCGATTGCATTCGGATCCGATAAATCGAGACGAACGCCATGCAGCCGCGGCAACTGCGGCACGCGCCCAGGCTCCCGTGATGTTCCCCAAACTTCATCGCCCCGCGCGACCAGCGCCTTGGCAATCGATAATCCAATGCCCGAACTCGCCCCGGTAAGGAAAATATTCTTCATTGCGGCGCTGAGATTTCGATTGTGTAGGTTTTCAACGCGTCGAAAGGTTGGCCGTCAATGTGGGGGCCGGTATCCACGGTGCAATCTCAGCGTAGAGCCGGACTGTTTCAGCGGCCATCTTTTGCCAGTCAAATAAGGTCGCGTGCCGAATGCCGCGCTCCGAAAGTGATTGTTGAAGTGCCGGGTCCTCCACGATACGTCGCATGGCGGCGGCGATAGCCGCGTCGTCGTTAGGTGGCAAGAGAAGAGCAGCGTCTCCGGCTACCTCAGGCGGCGCGGTCGTATTCGAGCACAAAACAGGGCAGCCGCATGCCATCGCCTCCAGGATTGGCAGTCCAAAACCCTCATAAAGCGACGGAAAGACAAGGGCCTCGGCGCGATTGTAGAGCGCGACCAGTTCCTCGGCTGCGACACTGTCTCGAATGATGATGCGTTCCGGAAGCTGAGTCCTCCGCACGGCCTGGCGTAATTCAGGGGGCGACCTTCGGTTACGTTCGATCACCAGGAGATGCATATTATCGAACGCTTTGAATGCCTTGCCGAAAGCGGAAACAGCTCTCACGTGATTTTTGTTAGGGTAACCTCCGCCTACCACCAAAAAAAAGCGCTTCCCGGGAGGAACAATTGACGAACTGAGGCGTTCGGCGCTCTCTTTCATGATCGGGCGAAAAGTCGGCGACTTGCCGAGATGCGTTACTCGAAGTCGCGGCCGGCAAGCCGGATCAATTTGGGCGGCGTCGTTAGCGCTGTAATGGCTGACCGCAATAATCCGATCTGCCCGGCGAAGGCTGTCACGGATAATGAAGGACCAGTACGTTTTTTGGAACGGACGAATCAGTGGATTTGGGAAAACAAGCTCTGGGCAGACCACGTGCATGACGTCATGAATAGTAATAACGGACTTGGCCTGAATGCCGCGGGGAAGCACTCGATAAGGAGCGTGAAATAAGTCTTTCGGACCGATTCGTCGGTTGAGCCAGCACCGCAGCTGGAAATAATTCCAGACATCGTTGGGTCCGCCACCGCGACTCCATTCTGACACGTTAGGCGCACGCGAGAGTGCGTTGAGTCGATCGC
The DNA here is from genome assembly GCA_963801815.1 of uncultured Verrucomicrobiae bacterium. Taxonomy (GTDB): domain Bacteria; phylum Verrucomicrobiota; class Verrucomicrobiia; order Chthoniobacterales; family UBA10450; genus AV40. The sequence goes on along the minus strand of CAWDGJ010000007.1, from coordinate 208,409 downwards.
GGTGACGGAGAAGAACGATCGGCACATTCGGCAGAAGGAGCGGAAGATGTTCGACGAGCGCTTTGGTGTAGCTCACGACACCGCCCGGCGTGCCCCTGAGGCAACGGGCATCAAGAACAATACGGTTCGCGATCATGATTTCGTCGCCAATTTTGCCCCCACTATCCTGATATTGCACGCCCGAGATATATAGTGAAACATACTTGGGAAAGAATCGGTGCTGGAATATGTGCGGCGCAACCGCGCAAATAGTAACACTCTGAAAGCTTCCGCCACATCTGCGCCAGAAAGCCCTCAGATATGATTTATCTGGAAGTAACAACTTCGTGCAAGACCGTCCGGAACACTGGGATTCAACGGATCACACGAAGACTTTTTCAAGAACTGCGCGCCCGCGTCCCAGTAACACCGATCTCATGGAACATTCTTGGCCGCCGCTTTCAACGGTTGACCGCGGGAGAGCTCGCCACGCTCGAGGCGCCATTTCATGACGGGCCGCGTGTTTCAGCACGCCCCGAGCTGCGTGGTGAGAATCCTTTGTCGGAAGCCTATCGGTTGTTCTTCCGGCACGGCTTGTCGCTGGACAACGAGTTAGGACCTGAGGACGTGTTTTTAATGCCCGATATCTATCGCGATGCGCGCACCAGAATCTTTCCGGACTTAATCGCGAAGTTTCGCGGACGGAGTCTCGCCATTTTTCACGACGCGGCCGCATTGCAGCTGCCGGCCTTGAATGAGCGAAGCCGTCGGGGGTTTCGCAATTACATTGAATCACTTGCCGCCTTCGACTTGATCATTTGTGTTTCCAACAGCTCCCATGACCATCTGCAAATGCTTTGGGGCCAATATGGCGTGACGCCGACAGAAACGGTGGTGGAAAAATGGCCGGTTGAAGTTTCCGTGGCCGAGCGTCGATCTGCCACCAAATCTTCGTGTGCGTTGATTGTCTGTGTCGGTTCTTTTGAGCAGCGAAAAAATCATCTTGCCCTGCTCCGTGGCGCAGCCGCGCTTTGGCGCCGCGGTTTGTCTTTTGAGCTTTGCCTTATTGGCCGAAGTGACTGGCTTTGGACGGAAAGTGATAAGAGAAATCAGGCGATTACAGAGCGAAGGTTGGCCGGTTCGTTGGTTAAAGCATGTTGACGATGAAACGCTGCACCGTGCCTACCTCGACTGTCGGTTTACAGTGTATCCCTCTTTGGCGGAAGGTTTCGGTCTTCCCATTGCGGAGAGTCTTGTCCATGGCAAGCCATGCATCTGCGGCGGTAATGGTGCCCTGGGCGAAGTAGCGCGAAGTGGTGGCTGCCTAGTTGTCGATCAAACCAAATCGGACATGCTAGCTGACGCGATTAAGACGCTGCTGTTAGATCGAAAATTGTACTCGCGACTTTGCGATGAAGCGCGTGCTAGAAGATTCCGCTCCTGGTCGGATTACATCGATCGATTACTCGGTCACCTGCAGATGTTGCGCGAGAAGCACACGATGACGCTTGCGGAAAGCTAGTGCCAGACCAAAGATCGCCGATGATTGGCGACCACTTGCGCAAATCGTTTTTCCCGTGAATGGGTGTCAATCTTACATGGCTGTTGACGTTCTTCACGTTCCTGCCCTCGAAGGATCCCTCGCTAATGGTCAGCAACGGCGCGAGTTTTCGGTCGCGGCGTTGATCATATTTTTGTTTGCCGTTTGGCTCGGCGTGCAGGCGCCAATCGGAATCATGTCCGGCACGGACGAGCTGCTGACCGCTGAACGCACCCGCGAAATGCTCATGACGGAGCCGTGGGTCGTTCATTATAATTTTCAACGTTCGTTTGAAAAACCACCGCTCCAGTACTGGCTCACCAGCCTGACTCTGCCGCGTTTCCAAAATCCCGCGCTGGCCGTGCGCGTCTGGCCGCTGCTGTACGCCGTGCTAACCCTGGTTGCCGTTGCCTGGCTGGTCCGTTTGCTCAAACCGGACCAGCGGTGGCTGATTCCGCTTACCATCGCGATCCTGATCTCGGCGCCGTTTTTCAACAGCGAGTCCGCGCACGGTCTCCTGGATATCGGCCTCACATTTTTCACGGTGTTGACGTTCGTTTTCGCGGAGCTTGCGCGGAAAAAACCTGCCTGGTGGATCGCAACGGCGGTTGCAAGCTGGCTCGGCAGTCTGCAGAAACTCCCAATACCATTCCTGTTTTGGATGCTCATCATCGCAGTGCGCTTAATGAATCGCGCAGATCGCCGCGAACTTCGAAGCGGCCGCGGTTGGCTGATTGGAAGCGTGATTGCAGCGCTTGCACTGATGTCGATCTGGCCGCTGCTTCAGTTGATCAAGTATCAGATGCCCGCCGGCAGCGTTTATCACGACGAGGTCAGCGTCTGGCTTGGACCAACGGCTCTTGGTCAGCGGCCTTACTTTGAAATTCTGATGGGGATGAGTCTGGCCGGCGGTCTTTGCGGGTTTCTTTCTCTCGTCGCACCGTTCGTGATTTTGTTTTCGAAAAAAGAGCGGACGGCGCCGGCGATTCGAGAGCTAGCGATTGTTAGCCTGTCGTTCATCGCCATATTGATTCTCTCCAACTTCCGCCTCGCGCGTTATTCCATTCCAGTTTTGCCGTCGCTCTGCTTTCTTCTGGCTCTGCTTTTCTTGGGGTTCTTGAGACAAGCGCCGCCGGTCCGAACCTGGGCAAAGATGGCGCTAATCATTCTCCTGGTTGCCGGATTTGTTCATGGCCAAATAAAGATCAACGTTCGGCGACGCGATGTCGCGAATGAGAAGGTCATCGCGGAAAAATTGGGCGAACTGCAACAACCCGGCGTTCAGACGGTATTGATCAAGTCGATTTTTCCCCGGAACGAGCTGATGTGGGACTCGTTTTATCTTTTTCACGGCAATTTCCGGTTCCCGGTGACCAAGTTCACTACTCAAGAAATCCGCGCTAATCCTCCGAAGCCACCCCTCATCGGCGCGAGCGTCGCACGTGATTTTCCGGTCGTGCAAGAACTTTACCCAAATGTTCAAGTCGAACTGACTCGCGCCCAATTCGTCTGCTGGCAGGTTCCTGCCGAATGAAGCTTTTATCGAGGTCACGAGTTCCGGCCTCTCTGGTCAACACACCGGAAGCGGTCGCGGAAGGCATCAAGAACCTGTTGTTGGATCAACCATTCTATTCCGGCTTTGCGCGGAAGCGCGTGCGCGAAAATTTCGTTCCTGGTCGGACTACATCGACAAATTGCTGATCCAATTGCAAACGCAGAACGGGATGACCAAGTCTGGGTAACTAGGTGCTAGGGTCCAAATCGTGCGAGCCATTTTTTTTTCGTTGCAAAACAAGATCGACAGGAAAATTTCTGCCGATCCCTGTTCGACAGAGAACCCCCAAGATAACGAGAGGCTGCCTGGCGAATATCAGTAAGACATGCCCAACGCCCTGCAGGCAGTAACCAACACGCTGTTTCAGCGAGGACGCCAGAAGAATCTTGTAGGATAATCGGAGTAACTTGCAGTCACTCTCCGTAAGCAAACCCGGATAGCGTTGGCAGATTGCTGGCAGAATGCTTTGGCACATTTTGTTCATTGCACTCAAGCGCGTGTTATCGCGCCGTAAGCTCAGTTGGTCCCCGTGAAAACGCCACGTTGCCAATCGCTTTGGTAAATGGACAGAACCAGTCAAACTCGTTAGGCGAACGAGCCAACCAAAATCGGCTGCTGAGCCGACGTCAGTTTCGAACGAACCTGCGTCTTTGGCCGCCGACGTTCGAATAAAAAGCTGGGTCAGAGAAAAGTAAACGCTGCGTCCTGCGAAATGCAGGAGGCAATCATGCGGAGGGGGTCGATAATTGGTTTCACGCCGACTTATCGATGGCAGAGATGCGCGAACGTTCCCAGATCTTAACAGATTTCTAATCCGTCGTTTTGACATTCGATGACTCATATCTTCCGGGCGCAATTCATGACCATTTTGATTGATGAACAAACAGTCGCAAACTGCGATGCCGGCTTCCGGGCACCGCCCAAGAGCCTCGATCATTTCAGTAAAGAACTCCGGGGCCATTGTGTCGTCACACGGAGCGATATATAGAAACTCACCCGTCGCAAGCTCCAGCCCGCGGTTGAGCGCGGCATACAGTCCCTCGCGCGGAACTTGATACAGTCGAAAACGTGAATCGGTTTCGGCGACAGATTTAAAGAACTCCCAGCTACCATCGGTGGAGTGACTGTCGAGAACAATCGCTTCCCAGTCGACGAAGGTTTGCTTAAAGAGCGAATCGACTCGCGGCTCGAGAAATCGCCGGGCATTGAGCGATGGCAGCAAAATGGAAACTGTCGTTCTCTTCGACGTCATGTGAAGTCGAACTTCTCCCGTTAGGACACCGAGATCCGTTGCCCATGCGGATGGCGGGCGATAATCAGACCATCTTTCATCTCGTGGACCCAATCGCAGGCATCGGCAATGAAGCGATTATGAGTGACAAGCAGAAGGGCTCTTTCTTTTTCGCGCACGATTTGGGCGAGAAGCTCAAAAGCCTGTTGCGAATTGTTGGTATCGAGGTTTCCGGTTGGTTCATCGGCGAGAATGATCTGTGGATCGTTAGCCAAGGCGCGTGCGATGGCCACTCGCTGTTGTTCGCCGCCAGAAAGGTGACGGCTTTGGCGTCGAAGTTTGTCGGCAAGACCTACCGCACTCAACAAATCGGCAGCCCGGTCGGCCATTTCCTGGTCGCTCATTTGACCGAGGCGGCGCATCGGGATCATCACGTTTTCGTGCGCGGTGAAGTCCTCCATGAGAAAGTGAAATTGGAAAATGAAACCAATTAGTTGGTTCCTGCGTCGGGCCAACTCTTCATCACTCAAACCTGCGATCAGCGTCGAGCCAATCTCGACGGAACCCGCATCGGGCACATCGAGGAGGCCGAGGATGTAAAGCAAGGTGCTCTTGCCGCACCCGGACGGGCCGACCACCGCGTGGAGACTTCCCGTTTCTACATCGAGCGATACGCCGCGCAAGGCGTGCACGCGCTCTTCCTCTTTTCCAAGATAACGCTGGAGATCGCGACAGCTAAGGGAAATGTCGCCTTTCATAAACTCGATCCCCGCAACGTATCCACGGGTTGCAGCAGCGCCGCGCGTTTGGCAGGAACGTAGCTGGCGATGAATACGGCGATCCCGGCGAGCACGGTTGCCCAAAAATAATGCCGCCAATCCCACACCACCAAAAAATGATTCGTGTAGAGCAAACCGCGGATGTGAATCGGAACTTTGGAAACAATCCAGGTCAGTAGCGCGCCCAAAATGCAGCCGATCAATGAGCCAACTGTCGCAATGAGAGCGCCTTGCCAGAGAAAAATCGCGGAGATGTCAACTTGGCGATAGCCCATCGAGCGCAAAATTGCGATCTCCCTGATCTTCGAGAGCACCGACATCGTCAGCACATTGAAGATTCCGAAACCTGCCAGGAGAATCATCAACGATACCGTGACCGCGGCTGATAACCGTAACATGATAAACAACTGCAAAGTCGATTCCTCGCGTTCCTGCCAGCTTTGGGAATTATGCTGGAATAAAGTCTCGAAATGCGTTGCCAGTGCTGGCGCGCGATCCGGATCGCGCAATTTGTAGATGATCACCGAGGCCTCATACGGTTTTTTGAGGAGGCGTTGGGCGACGCGGGTCTGTGCGTAAACGCGCGTGGAATCGATCGCGCCTACACCGCTGCGCGCAGTGGCTGCAACTGTGAATCGCCAATATTCGCCACTCGGCGAAAGCAATTGAATGGCGTCGCCACATCCCACTTCCAGCTGTTCTGCCAGTCTGTAGCCGAGAATCACCGCGCTCGTGTTGTTGGTAAAATCATCAAATTTCCCGTCAATGATCTGCTTGGCTAAATCGGTGGTGCGCAGATGCGACGGCGGGTCGATCCCGAAAAGCTCCACGGTGGTCATCTCGAACCCCGACCGTGCGCTGACAATGCCGCGAAGCACCGGCGAGCACGCGACCACGTTCGAAAATTGACGGCTTACTCGCATAATTTCGCTGACGTTATGGATGCCTTCGAAATAATTGCGCCGCGCGGGGAGGGCGTTCACGTTTTTCGTCGGAACAACGAGTCCCTCATAGCGCGGTTGAAACCGTGAACGCAAAATCAACGCGCCGTTGCTGCCGATTGTGGAATTGATGAAGAATTGGGCGAAGCCCTGCGTTTGCGCCTGCGTGCAAATAAAAATCCCGACGCCAAAAACGACACCGATCAGGCTGAGGAGCAAGGCCCGCTTGCGATGCGTCGCAAAACGCACCGCAATGTAAAACGGCGCGCTCACGGTTTTGGCGAAAAATCGACCCGGCGTTGCCGCACCGGTTCTCCATTGCGCAGTCGGTCCTGGTCCGAAACCACGATGTGGTCGCCGGCTGAGACGCCGTTCAATGCTTCACTGAAATCGAGAGTGCGAAAACCAACTTTGATCGTTCGTTTTTGCACGATCCCGCGTTTTACAATCAGCGCTTGGTCGACAAGGACCGCGCGTGTCGGCACGAGCACCGCGTTCTCGTGCGTTCCGGTAATAATGTTCATCTCGCCAGTCATTCCAGCCATTAAATTGTCCGGCGGTTTTTCCATTTCCAGAATGACGGTGTAACGCTGCGTGTCAGGGTCGGCCGCCGGTTGAATCGAGGAAACGCGTGCTGGAAAGACGTTGTTGCGATAAGCGTAGAGCTGAACTTTTGCTTTCATTCCTGGTTTCACTTCGCCGACGTCCTCTTCGTTCACTTCACCGCGCACGTAAGTCTTCCGAGACGAAACCGTGAAAAGCTGATTGCCTTCATTCACCAACTCGCCGTCAATGGTCAACACCGCGCTGAGCAAACCGTCCATCGGGGCGCGGATTTCCGAGTTGCGCATCTGGGCTTCGAGTTTCTTGCAGCCTTCGTTTAGTGCTTGAAGATTTCGATCGCTTTCAATGCGCTCGTTATCGCGCTGCCCGCGGAGACGATTCACTTCACTCTTGGCTTTTTCATAATCGACCGCCGGTACGTTCCCGGTTGCGACGACTTGTTCGAGGCGTCGCAAGTTGTCTTCCGCGGCCTTCAACGGTTCCTCCGAGGGTAACGGCAGTTTGGCGCGCTCCGTTGCGGCCTGGAGATCTGTGCGCGCCTGTTTCAATTGTCGCGCGGTCGCTTCGTCGGCAATTGTGGCCAACAGTTGGCCCTTTGTTACACCTTTGCCGATGGCACCGCGGCCGGCGGAAAATTCCTCAGCGAGTTGGATGAAACCAGAATTTTGCGCCCGCACGTGGACGACAAATGCCGGTTCGATTCGCACCGTTCCATAAACGGCCGATATCGCAGTGCCGCGCTTGACGATGGCCACTTCCGCGACCGGCATGAAGAAATAGTAGGCCACACCGCAAATCAGAATTAGCAGCACGACCGCGACCCACAAAAGCCGCCTTGGTTCCGAAATCTTCAAGGATTGGAACTAACGCATATCTTCCGAAAATTGAAAATAACGTCCGGTGGCCCGGTCCCATTCGGCCAGGGCCACATTTTGCAAGTAGCTCGCTTCCAGTAACCCGGATTGCGTTTTCAGATAGCTGCTCTGGGCGACTCGATACTCAAGTTGGGAAGAGAGACCGCTGCCGAGATTTTGCTGGACCGACATGGCTGCCTGCTCGGCGTTGTCAGCGCCGGCCACGAGTGCGTTGTGGCGCTCGGCAATTCCGACGAGCTGGTTTTGAATGCGTGAAAGTTGTTGGCCGACGTTCGCTTCCAGTTTCTTCAATTCGATCTCGTTGATTTCTTTCGCTTTCTGCGCCTTGAGGACTGCGCCGCCGACTTTGCCGTTGTCGATCACCTGCCAGGTGTAAGCCGCGCCTTCGCGGATTTCCGACCCGATAAAGTCCTGATTTCGGCTGGTTGAGCCTTCACGGTGAATTCCGCTCACGGGAATGTAATCAGCGCTGATGCTTCCTGAGGCCGATGGATAAAAGCCTGCCGCGATGATTCGCTCGTCTTCATTGGCGGCGCGAACCAGCAGCCGCGCGAGCTTGATATCAGTCCGTTGATTGAGCGCGGTGTTTACTTCCTTGTTAATATCGATGTCGACCGTTGCGAATGTCAGCTCGCCCTGTGGTTCCGGGAGAGGTTTTTTCGAGTCGAGATTGGACGCCATGGCCTGGCCGAGTTGTAATTGCGCACCGGCGTAGCCGCGTTGCGCGTCTTGGACCAGTGGATCGAGCCCGCGTGCTTCTACCGTCGCGGTAGTGAATGCGCCTCGATCGACCAGGCCCGCCTGATAACGATCGCTTTGACTGGCAACATTCTCGTCCAGCCGGCCCCGCTGTTTTTCACGGAGCGACCGCAGTTGCTCATGATAGAGCGCGGAATAAAAAGCGAGCCGTGCGGCGTGCAACTGCTGCTCGACTGCCAGGTTCAGTTGTTGTTCGGCAATCAAAACTTCGATGTCGCCACGGCGGAGCGATGGCGGGATCGCCGCGCCGAACAACGGTTGGGTAAATGCACCACGCACAAATCCGAAACCTTTCGTTGTCGTGCTTCCGGCGCGATAGCCGCCTTGGACGCCGGCCGGCACATTCATTCTAACGCTCGGCCAAACCACTGACCGAAAGACGAGTCGACGGCCAGCCGCTTGTTCGAGATTAAGTTTCGCGCGCTGGATGTCAGGGTTGTTGTCCAGCGTTGTCTTCATCACTTCGTCGAGGGTAACGGCCCGCCCGGTCGACAGAATCGACAAACACAAAATCGCGGCGCTGAATCGGCGTTTCATCGGCTCGTGATCTTTGCGGGCGGCTGCGCCACATCGACCGCCTGTTGCTCGCTCTGTTTTTTCAAACGATTGGAAGCGAAATCAAGCGCCTCGGGTGTGCTTCCGCAGGAGCGGGCGAGTCGAGCGAGCGCCACATTGTGCAGGTAAATCGCGCTCAGCCGTGTCGTGCGCGTTCGCGTGACGTCAGCGGCAGCTTGCAGAATGTCGAGTTGCGTTCCAAGTCCGGCGGTGAGATTCGATTTTGTGATTTCGAGCGATTCGTCTGCGGTTTGGACGTTCTTCGTCTCTGATTGAAGAACGTTGTCGGCCTGTTCGAGATCCAGAAACGCACTTCGGACTTCGGAAGCCACTGCACGCCGGGCGGCTTCGAGTGTCTGGGCCGCCGCTTCGCGTCGAGCGTGCGTAGCCTGCATTCGTCCCTTGGTGGCGAAACCGTCGAACAGATGCCAGGTCGCGTTTACACCAACAAGATAACCGTGGTTGAATTCTGGGCCGACGTTCGGATCGCGTTCGCTGTAAACTTCGTAGCCGGAAAAAAGTTGGACGTGCGGACGAAGTTCGCTGCGATCGACCAGATACTGGCGATCCTCGATCTCGACGTCGATCTGTCGCGCCTTGATTTCGGCCCGGTTGGCGTCCGCACGACCGAGGCATTCGTTCAAATCAGGATGAAGCGCGGCGTATTGCAATTGCCCTGCGACTTCGAAACCGTATTGGGCAGATTGGGTGCGGTAATCGATTCCGAAAAGTTCGCCTAACCGAAGATACGAATTGCCGAGCTCCGTTTTGGCGTTGGCCAGTTCCGGTTCTTCGTTGGCCAAGGCGACTTGAGCGCGGCGAACATTCAACGTCCCAACAATTCCCGCCTTCAATCGCTCATCCTGCGTTTTCAATTCCTCGTCCAAAACCCGAACGGAATTTTCGCGGACGCGGACTTTGGCGCGATTCAAGAGCACATCGTAAAACGCGGTCCGCACATCCATCGCCACCTTGTTGCGCGTTTCCTCCAGTTCGTAGCGCTGTTTTTCGATCATCAGCTTGGCGATTGCGACCTGGTTCGAAACCGCGCCGCCGGTATAAACATTCTGAAGAGCACGAATGGAGGCGTCATAATCCTCCTCGCGCAGGTCGGTGGTTGTTTGGGTCTGACGTTTGTCAGCGAAGCCGGAGGTGACGACGGAAGGTAAGTAACCGGACCGCGCTTCAATCAAACCGCCTTGCGCGGCCTCCAATTTTTTTCGGGCGATGAGAATGTCCGGGTTTTGCGTGTCTGCCAGCGCCACGCCCTGGTCGATCGTATAAGTGGGTGGCTCGGCGTGCGTTATTTCGCACAACCCGGCGATATAAACGGCCCCGACAATAAAAATTACTCGGGCGGTATGTTGTTTCCTAACGAACATCCTCAAAAACGCTTGCATGCTAGCCTTGTCTACGGCAGTTTCCACGCCCAAATCCTGGTAGTGGTTTCTCCTCGGGCGAGACCTCACATACCATTTGCCTACTTTCACTTTAAACTCGTTAAACCTGCTACATTGTATCTTGCCCGAAGCCTAGGGCTCCGGATAGGATTTCTTTTTTCCCATGAGAAAAATTCGAATCGCCATTGTTGGAGTGGGCAATTGTGCCAGCTCGCTCATCCAGGGGATCAATTTCTACCGCAGCTCTTCCGTCAACGGTACTGCCGTCGGGCTGATGCATAAACAAATCGCCTCGTATCGTCCAGGGGACATCGAGGTGGTGGCCGCCTTCGACATCGACCGCCGCAAGGTCGGCCTCGACGTCAGCAAGGCCATCTTTTCACCCCCCAATTGCACCCAGGTTTTCTGCGACAAGGTGGCGCTCACCGGCGCGATCGTCAAAATGGGCGTGGTCATGGACAGCTACGCGCCTCACATGGCTGAGCACGATCCCCTCCGGACGTTTCTCCCCCTCGAAAAGGAGACCACCCGCGAACAAATCATTTCGGAACTCAAGGATTCGGCCGCCGAGATCATGGTCAATTACTTGCCAGTCGGCTCCGAAGAAGCGACGAAGTTCTACGCGAGCTGCGCGCTCGAAGCCGGCGTCGGCTTCGTGAACAACATTCCGGTATTCATTGCCAGCGATCCCGCCTGGGCGAAGCGATTTGCCGATAAAAATCTTCCAATCATTGGCGATGATATTAAGTCTCAGCTTGGCGCGACGATTCTTCATCGCACCATTGTCGATCTTTTCCGGAAACGGGGTGTCAAAGTCGAGCGCACTTACCAGCTCAACACCGGCGGCAACACCGATTTTCTCAACATGCTGAGCCGGACCCGTCTGAGCTCGAAGAAAACTTCCAAGACCGAGGCTGTTCAATCGGTCATGAACGAACGCCTGGCCGACGAAAATATTCACATCGGTCCAAGCGATTACGTTCCGTGGCAGCTCGATAACAAGATTGCGTTCATTCGCGTTGAAGGCCGTCTCTTCGGTGACGTGCCGATGGAGCTTGACGTGAAACTTTCCGTCGAAGACTCGCCAAACTCAGCTGGGATCGCTATCGATGCGATCCGTTGCTGCAAACTGGCGCTCGATCGCGGGATCGGCGGCGTGCTCAATTCGCCTTCGGCCTATTTCTCCAAGCATCCGCCCGTCCAGATGAGCGATGACGAAGCTTACCGCTGCGTCGAACAATTCATCCGCGGCGAGCGCGACCGGTAAAACGCCTCGATTTTCGTGCAAGTTCCTCCCGTGGTCGTGTTAGACGAAAATTTTTCGTCTACTTCTCGTTAGACCTATGCGCGTTGCCCTCATCTTCTTGCTTGCATTCACCAGTGCAGCGTCCGGCAGCGAGAAAGCACACTTCTGGGGCACATGGGAGCCGCGTCCGATGTTGGGCGAGTTTTGGCGCCCGGTGAGCGAGCATTGGTGGTCGTGCAACAAGCGTGATGAGTGCGGCCCAAACCTTCGGCTTAAGAAGCGTTGCGAGGAGTTCGCGCGCACTCATTCGCCTGAGAGCGCGATTCCAGAGATCATCTCGGACTTACTCACATTTCAGACCGAGGCGAACGAGTCCGTATATTTAACGATTATGGCGCACTGGCCACGGAGCAGAGTACTTCGCACCCTCGACTCACTTCATCGTTCATCCGATGCGGGTATCCGTGAGATTACCGAGCAGACACTCGAGGATTTTTGTGAAGTTCACCAATAGGTCTAACCAGGCGATGGAGCGAACGGCGGACCGCTGCGCGGAAAGTAGAAATTATGAAGTATGAATTGAAAGCAGAGCTCGGCTTCGCCTAGATTGCCTTCCTAGTGCGATTTGCGTTTACACTAATGGCCCTCGCGGCTTGCGCGCAGCTTGCCAACGCCGATCCGCAGACAGAACGACTTCGCATACTCGCCGCAGAGGACAGCGCCGCACTCACTTCCGGAAACTACGCCCGCCTCGTAGATCTCACATATCCGAAACTCGTCGAATTGATGGGCGGTCGCGACAGGATGATTGAGATGCTGCGTCGTGGCGCGCAAGATATGAAAGCTCAGGGCAGCGTGATACTTGGTGCAGAAGTAGCTGAGCCCAAGGAAGTAGTCACGGTCGGTGACAAGCAGTTCGCGATTGTTCCGATGATAGTGCGAGTCCAGGTGCCAGAGGGCACATTGCGCTCGAAAGGCTTCCTCATCGCAGTATCGGAAGATCGCGGCAGCACTTGGAGGTTCATCGATGGCGCTGGGCTTCATAAAACGCAGGGTGGAGAGAGGGAGACGCTCGCGCAGATTCTGCCAGGTTTTCCAACTCAACTTTCTTTGCCTTCATGGGAGCCGCCGGTGATGGAACCCAAATGAGACTAACCCGGCGCTGGAGCGAACCGCGAGCCGCTGCGCGGCAAGGACGAAGGATGAATGGAGCGAATGGGATGAGCGACATAGAAGGCAAAGCTGCACACGGTAGCAGCGAGAGAGTGTGGGAAACGAACGAGTTTCAATTATCAAAGTTGAAATAAAAACAGATCGCGGCATCGCCTGCCGTGGCTTATCTCTTTCTCGTTAGTTTGCGACGTAATCCATGCTCACCGCGGCCCTAACTCTTATTGCCGTTTTCTTGGTGCTACTGGTTTCGCAGCTCGCGAGTGAAGGAATCATCAAGCCGTACGTCGAATACCGGAAGGTCTTGGCCGACGTTTCCTATACGCTCATCTATTACGCGAACCTGATCGTCACTACGCCGGCGGGTTCGAAACGAGACGAGCAGGCCGAGATTTCGCAGAGGCTTCGCCAGCTTTCCGCGCGCTTGCGGGCTGCGATTACCGCTTTGCCCTTTCACGAGTTGATGCGGTTGTTCCGACTGGTTCCTCCGCAAGAGCGGATTCACGATGCCGCCGCTCGCCTGATTCGCATTTCGAACCTGTTGCTGGAGACCGAGCAAAAACGGCACGACGAGATCCGTCAGGACCTGGCTGCGATTGGTACGCTTCTCCAAATCGATGTTGCCAGGGAGAAATGAAAGAGACGTCGAGTCCCTGACTCCTGGAGGGACGCGCTCCGTCGCGTCTCGGAAAAGGGCGACACGGAGTCGCCCCTCCATCCTCCTCATTCCAAGTCAGGAAATTCCAATTGCGTTGGTTTCGCCTGCGGTTTTTGCGGTTGAGGACTGCTCGGCGAACGATCGACGTCCGGTTTGATGTTCGAGTCCAATTCATCGGGCGGAAGTTTCTCGAGACGCTTCCACTCGCGTTCGAGCTCCTCGGTTTCGTAACGAACGAGAGCGCCCGCCGCGGTAGAATAAATCGCGGCTATCACTTCCATCGTCGTCATTTCGCCAACCGCTTTCCAATAAGCGGCGAGCTGGGGAAGGTAACGAGCGTGCAATGTTTCGGTGCTGTCCGGTGGCACGCGATCCGTCTTCCAATCCAAAATCAGGCACTTGTGCGAGGCTGCATCAAACAAGGCGAGATCGATCACGCCTTCCAAGCATCTGGATGGATCCAAGCGCCAAAGAAACGGAATTTCGGCGTGTGTGATTGACTCGTTCCGAAGAAGTTTCCGGAAGTCTTGCGTGCCGTCTAGGTGCTCAAGCAGAAGCTTCCACTCACGCGACGAGCGGGCTGGATCGGGCGAAAACAGTCGATGGTCTTCAAACAGTTTGATTCGACTGTCGGCACCGTTGTTCCATTCCGATCGTTGAACGAAATCGTGCCACCAAAGCCCGTATTGAAGCGCAGGGCTTGCCGATCTCGTCCCTCGATGCGCGTCATCAATGACGCGCGCTTCTTCGACAGCAGCAATTTCATCGGCACCGAGACTGCTCGGATTCAGTTTGCGAACGAAGACTGACGCATTCTTGACCGAGGCGGATTTGTCGATTTTTCCAGTTGGCAACGGCGCGTTGCTATTTGCGAAACTTGCTGTCGAAGCTGCAGCATGATGGTTCGCGGTCAGTGCGCACGGCATCGGTTCAGTCGTGACCCCGGCAAAGGCGCTTTCATTCGGCGCGTTTTTGTGCGCCTTCAACCATTTGGTTTGCGAGTGGCTGTGAACTTCGTCTTTGCTCTTGGCGAAGAGTTCGTGGTCGAAGGCGAGGACAAGCGTATGACGTGCGCGTGTTAACGCCACATAAAGCAGTCTTTCCATGTCCTGACGGTTTTCGCGTTCGAGCATCTCCTCGATTTCATCTGTCACGTCGGATTTATCGAGAAGAACAATCGTTTCGTCGCTCACGCGATTTTTCACCAGGCGCGGATAACGGAATGACGCCGGCCAGACTTTCCGTGCCAGGAACGGAACGATTACCGCCTGCCACTCTGAGCCTTTTGCTTTCTGTGAGGTGATCAACTGAATCGCATCGGATCGAGACGGCCGGACCTCGCGGGAATCGGCGAAATGATTTCGCAACAGCTCCGCGAACTCCGTCAAAGTCATTCCTTCCGCTTCGGACGAGCCAGCCAGCGCGATCAGTGCATCGAGCTCGCTGTCCAAGTCTTCAAAGTCTTCCGGAGGCAAGGAGTTTAGGCGCTCGCGGAGCTGCGTTTGTGCGATGATTTCGTTGATTGCATCGAACAACGGCAATGCTTGGATCAACAATCGGATCTGTGCCAGCAGACTTAATGTTTTAGAGACGATATCGCTGCCGCTGGTCAGCGTTTCGATTTGGAAACGGTCGCCGTAGCCCTGGGAGAAAACGGCCAGGTCGTGATCAGAAATTCCGAAGAGTTCGCGGAGCAGGCCGGCGATCTCGTAACTACACCGCGGTTGCGCCATTACTATTAAGAGCGCGGTTAACCAGGCGTAGGCAGGGCTATCGCCTTTCCATTCCTTTTCCGACTGGATTTGGACGTTAAATCCGGCCGCGCGCAGCCCGCGCCGTAAAGTCTGGAGCCATTCTCTCCGTGGGCAAAGGATGGCGACGTCGCGCCACGTCTGCGCGCGCAATTTCTCGAGACCGTTTTGACAAAGCCATTCCCCAAGCTGCCGCGCTTCTTCCGCCGCTTTGCGCCCGTCTGAAACCTTTCCGCGCGGGTCGGGTCGTAAATTCGCCGGTTGCAAATCGAACCGCAGAACCTGTCCGGGCAAAACCTCCGGACGCGGGCTCAATTCCACGAACGCGACCTGATTCTCTTCGCTGTTGAGAATTTCGCGAAACGTTTTGTTGACGAAGTCTAGCTGCGCGGTGTCGAGCCGGAAGGTAACAGAAAACTTGAGCGCTTCGGCTGCGCCGGTCTCGACTAGCGTATCGTGAATGCGCCGGTACTTCGACAGGTCGGCTCGGTCGCGGTAGATCGATTGTTGAAAATCGCCGACCATACAAAAATGGCCGGGTCGTGGAGGGTCGCGTTTCGTTTCAAGCCATTCGCCGGTCGCTTCCGGGGGCCGTGTCAGTTCCAGCAGCAAAAAAAATTGTCGCGGGTCGGTGTCCTGGGCCTCATCCAGAATGACGCGAAAAGATTTTTCCCGGATTTTGCGCCCTATCACCGGATGCTGAATGAGTTGAAGAGCGAGCGCGATCTGATCGTCGTAGGTCAACAGACCGCGTTCGACGCGAAAGGCGCGGTAATCCCGCTGAACTTCGGCCGCGACACAAAGCGCAGCCCGATTAATCCAACGCCGCAGCGGCCCGAACGCTTCGCGCCAGCGGCGGACGAAGTCTTTTGCGTCCGAGTAGCGAACCGGCCAACGAACGAAGTCCTCAGTTTCGCGCCAGATCTGTTCCGCTTGCGTCAGTTCTTTTTGATAGGCTGGGACCGTCTGGAGCGTTGGTCCCTTGGCAACGTATTGGTAGATAGAGCTGAAGTCGGCGCCGGGACATTTTTCCTCGGGGGGATCGACGACGTTCAAATCGGAGCGGCGGCCAAGTTCCATTAAGGCGCGCGCCTGGACGTGCCGAAGAAGTTCGCGTCGATTTCCTTCGGAAAGCGATCGGCCGATCGTCGTCTGTTGTTGAACAAATTGGTTCCAAACTTCTTCATCGT
This sequence comes from uncultured Verrucomicrobiae bacterium, assembly GCA_963801815.1. Lineage (GTDB taxonomy): Bacteria > Verrucomicrobiota > Verrucomicrobiia > Chthoniobacterales > UBA10450 > AV40. Next base: position 192,216 of record CAWDGJ010000007.1, on the reverse strand, counting down.
CGGTGATGACTTCGAATGTTGGCGGCAAACCCAGATGATGGCCGTAGATCTCGAGCAACCGGACGGAGAAGCTGTGGATCGTTCCGAAGAACGTGCGATTGAACGCCGCCAGGACCTCGAGGGAAATACGAGCTTGCAAAACTTCGGCCCGAGCGCGCTGCTGCATTTCGTCCGCCGCACGATTGGTGAACGCCACGACCACCAGCTCCGGCAGCCAGTCGCATGCATGCGAACTTCTCGAGATCTCGACAATTCGATCCGTGATCGCGCGCGTCTTACCCGATCCCGCGGCGGCGACGACGGAGAAATTTCTGTCCAGTTCCGAAACGAAACGCTCGCGGTCAGGTTGATCGATCGGCTTGTTCACCATCCCTCCTCATCATCCGCGAATGGCGGGTGAGTAATTACCCACTTCTCGTCCAGGAACTCCTTATCGATCGGCAACGTGGCCAGTGGATAATCGGGGGTAAAACCGAATTCGTTTCGAATCGCGCCGCGCAACCCGAACACACCCTTTTCCTGCATCTGGTAAAGCTCGTTCCAAAAATCGGAGAATTCGGTGAGCACGTCGATCTTCAGTTGCGGTTTATCGAGCTCCGTTCGCAGCGAAAGAATGCTGAGGTCGACGTCGGCCGCGCCAAGCTCGCGCGCGGCCAATCCGTAGAGACCGAGTTGAATCGCATCTCCGCGCACGAGTTTCTTGCGCAGACTCGCCGAGCGGGCTTCCGGTGTCTTAGCGGAAACAGCCAGCGACTTCACGTTCCCTGTCTTGTAATCAACGATCCAAAGTTTGGCGCCAGTGAGTTGTGAATCGTCAGGTCGTTTCTTAGCGAGAATCAGATCGATCCGGCCGCGAACGCGGAGCTTGTTTGTTTCGTTTAGGGAGATGGGTCGATCTGGATCCAAATTCCATTCCGGGGCCAATTGTGGCCAGCCTTCGACGTCGGCCAGCTTGCTGGCGAGACAACCCGCGAGCGCGAATCCGTTGCTCCACCCGGAGGTCCACCAATCGGGCACTGGCCTGCCGGCTTCTTCGCAAAGATCACCAACCATTTTTCGATATACGGTGGCCGCCTGTGAGATTCGTTCGACGGTTTCGCTCGGGGTCGGAAAGTCGACAAAGACGTTTTTGTTTTTGGTGCCAGCAATGCTGGCCAGCCAATCGTGGACCCAGATTCCCGTAGCTACATTCCACTGATTCAGGTCAGGCTCCTCGTTTTCGACGTCGAGATATTTTTTCAGCCAAATCAGGGCCGGCGTCTTCACTACTTTGTCCCATTCGGTTGTGCGCAGCGTGATTTCCCGATCGATCGACTCGCGAAGTGCGAACTCGTATTCGCCGAATTTCACGTCGCCTTTATGCCGCGCGTCGTAGGCGATACGAGTTTGGTGGACGTCCGGATTCTTTGATCTAGCCGGCCGCGCAGAATCATGATCGATCAACCAGGCGCGCGTTTGCTCGCGCAGCATCGACATTGTTTGCTGCGAGAGCGGTGTTTTCTCGGTTGCGAAATAAATCTGGCTGAAGAGCTCACTCGGATTCCACAAGCGCTCTGGCGCGGATTCCTGGAGGAGGCTGGCAGTGATCGCCAAGCCGTGTTCGACGGACTCAAGCGCCGCGGCGAATTGACGAAGGGCGACTCTGCGTTCGTCCTGAGCACCCAGCAAAAACGTTTTTCCCTTTTCAAGAACAGCGTGTCCTTCGCCTTGCCGCCCGCTTCGCGTGGCGCGCGCGTTTAGTTCGGTGATTTGGTCGTCGGGCAGAAATCCAGACTCGCGTTGCGCCTGTGGCCATTCGCCCTGGTTTAAACCCGCCAGAATGAGATACGACCATTCGTGCGCCTCAGCATCGGCATAGGAAAGGAGGTGAACGCGGCTGTAGGGATGATTACCGTTTGGAGCGCGCGCGGTCGAAAATGAATTTGAAATCTCCGTAAGCCACCGCAGGTAGATCGAACGCGAAAACTTACCCGGAAGCGCGTCACTCCATTTCTGGGAAAACTGACTGATCTCGATCCAACGATTCTTCCATTTCATTTTGGAAAAGATCTTTTCCGTCTCGGCGAGAAAGTTTCTCAAAGTCGATCGCGCCGGGAGAAATTTCAGGTTCCGAAGCAATTTCCCGGCTTGAACGAGAACTTCTTTTTCTGTCTGACGTTCGCAGTAGGCGCCGAGAACGTTGATGTCGTCGATCAGAATGTCTCGGTAGGCGCGGCGCAGAGTTTTTCGCACTTCTTCGATCAGCAATCCACTCAACGATTCCGGGTTCGTCTCCAAAAACCGGAGGACTGATTCGAGTTGATGATTTTCCTGCATTTGAAGCCAGGCGCGCCACGCTGGCTGTTCGAAATCGCCTAGAGTCAGGTGTCCGATCGCATCGTGGTGCGGAATTCCAGCGCGAGTCAGCGAATCTGAAACGAGTCGCGGCAATGCACCGGCTCGCGGAAACAAAATTCCGAGACGCATGCACGATTTGTTCTGAAGGAATTCTAAAGCAATCGCTGAGATGGCCTGCACTTGTTCAGTTGCGTTGAGGCCGACCAGAAAATGCACGTGTTCGCGGTTTGGAAAATCCGCTGCTCCGATGTCTGGTCGAATGAGACCAGCAAACGGTCGTGTGCGCTCAGATTCTTCGGCGATTTGATCGGCGGCTTTGAACCTTTGTTCCCACGTGCCGATCCACAATTCGTCCGCGGCGCGAGTTTGTTCGCGCGGATATTCGAGAACAACCGTCGCTTTCCTCGCGGAAAGAGCGGCGGCCTCAAGCAATGGCAGGAGCGGCCAGTGAGCCGCAGTGAATCCAATCACCAGAATTTCACCGAGTCTGGGCGGCGCGCTCTGGGCTGTTTCCACTGCCGTGCGGTCGGCGTCGTGGATCATTTGAAAGCCGCAATCCCGAACAAGCTCCCAAAATCGTTTTATGATTTCTCGTGCGGCTGGTGGCCCGACACGGTCAAAGTCCCACCCGGACGCGCTTATCTGATCAAAAACACGAAGTAAATTGTCCGGAGCGTGGGCGATCGATCTCGCGATTGCGCTGAGATCGGCATCTTGGGAATTGGCGGCCGTTGATTCGGCCGCCAATGCAAGGAGCAATCGCAGATGTTCGCGTAAAGGTAACGCGTCTGCACTGCCGGCCAGAAGGACTTCCCGAAGCTGCGGCGGCGCTAAAAACCTTACCCCAAGCAGAGGGATGCCTTGTTCAATCAAACGAGCGCGCAAGAACGAAGCACTACTCGGGAACGGAGTGATTACAGCGATCGGCTGCCCACTCACTACCGATGCGAGCGAGACGTGCTTGAACCATGGCAGAAGCACATCATCCCAGGCCGACGGGAACGAAGACGCAATGTGCAAAGAAACAGAGTTCTCACGCGCTTCGGCCTTTTTTCGTGGCATTCGCTAACGGTAGCAGATTTTACGATGGCGCGATGGCTGTCGATTTCGGTTGGCGCAATCGACGGAGGTCGCCGGAACGTTGAGTCACGCCGATGCGGTCGAGGTATTCGAGGAATGGAATTACAACGCGCCGCGAACTTCCGAGCTTTTCGCGAAGTTGGCTCGCCGTGGCCGGGCCATTCTTGGAAATGAAATCCAGGACGGTCGTCCGCATTTGATCCACGGAATCGCGAAGCAAAACGATGTCATCGCTGACCTCAATAATGTCGCCTCGCTCAATCAAGAACCTGAGCGCCTGCTGGCGATGTTGATCAGTTGTCAACTCTTTGCGCCTTGGCGGATCGAACGGTTTTACCGAGAGCGTCGCGACAAGTTTGTCAGCGGCAGCCCTCAATTCCGGTGGCAGACTCGCTTGATGCGAACGTTTCGCGATTGTTGACCCGGCGCGAACAAAGTGATTCGCGCAAAGATCGGCAACCAAGGCATCGAAAACGGCCGGAGCCAGTGAACTGAATTCAGCACGCAGCTCATTCAGTTCAAGGCCGCGACACTCAGGACGCGTTCGATGGGCGTTGTCGATGAAACCTGCAGCGCGTTCGCTCAGTTCCCGCCAGACCAACATTTTTGCGGCGACGTCGTCGCTTAGGAAAATCTCACCGTGACGAGCTAATCGCTGGAGCGCGGCCTCGATTTGAGCTGTGCTAAAGCGAGAGCGCTCGAGCACGCGCGAAGGCTCAATGACACCCCCGCTCGCGATCTCCGTCCAAACCGCAAGATCGACATCCTCTGGGGCCGCTGCGCGAGACGCGAGAATTGCGCGCTCCTGGCTCGGCCGGAAATCGCTCGAATCGAGATTGAAGACAACGCCGCCTGCGATCGTGTGCTGACCAGAAGAGTCTCGCACAATTAGTCGGTCTCCGACGAATGCGAGCAGCGGAGCTTCCAATCTGAGTTGTGCGACCGCGCTATTGCCTACCGCGAGCGAATTGGTTTCCTCGAAAATGAGCTTGGCGAGCGCGCGCGATGTGCCGTGATGCACATAAGCCGAAGTGCCGGATTTGATCTGGGCAGCGCGTTGCGAGCGTGCGGAACGAGTGAGAACAACATCTAATGTGGAACTCGCCTCAAATTGCTGCTTGGTGATGACATCACCCCGATTTACATCAATCCTGATTTGTAGATCCGGTAGATTCATCGCGGTGCGCGTTCCCGGCTGAGCAAGATCAACATCTCGGCCGTGATTCTGAAGCGAGCGAATACGGGCCAGCGCGCCTCGCGGTTGAACGAAGATCGCATCGCCAACGCCCACGGTGCCATCGACGAGCGTACCGGTTATCACAGTTCCAATTCCGTGAAGTGTGAATGCGCGATCGACAAACAATCTCGCTTTGCCAATCTCGCGCGGCGGTTGCGACGCAGCGAATTCCTGAGCGAGCGTGCTTTTCAGATTCTCCAGCCCGCTGCCAGTGCGGACCGAAGTCGAAATGATTTGCGCATTGGCAAACGGGGTATCGCGTAGTTTCTCGCGAATTTGATCAGTGACATTGCGAGCGTTCTCGAGATCGCTTTTGGTCAGGGCGACGACCAGGCGTTTAATTCCGAGATAAGCGAATATTTGCAAATGTTCTTCCGTTTGCGGCATCCAGCCTTCATTCGCGGCGACGACCAAAAGCGCGAGATCAATCGAGCCAACTCCGGCGATCATGTTCCTCACGAAATCTTCATGCCCCGGAACGTCGATGATGCCGACAGAGAATGTTGAGAGTTGAGATTTAAGAGTTGAGAGTGGAGCTGATAGCTCGAGGTGCGCGAAGCCAAGATCGATCGTGATTCCGCGCGCCTTTTCCTCCGGTAAACGGTCCGGGTCAGTTCCGGTCAACGCCTTGACGAGCGCGCTCTTGCCATGATCGACGTGACCCGCGGTCGCGAGAATGAAATTTCTCATCGCGTTGTGGCGGTAGTGCGAATGGCATCAATCAGGTGATCATCCTGGTGGGAGAGAATTGTTCGCAGATCGAGTTTAAAACGCCGATCGGTAATGTACCCAATCACCGGCGGAACCGAATGACGAAGGGCGAGTGCGAACTCTTCGAGGGAGAAGTTCTCCGGAAGGACGTCGATGGTGATCGAGGGCACGATGGACTTGGGCAAGGCGCCACCGCCCGCTTTGCCTGTTCCGCTGCCAATCGTAATCTTCAATGGCAGTCCTTGAAGACGTGTCACGATTGCCGCGGCGCGCGCGCGAAGTTCGTCTTTGGGAATTTGAAGGAGCGCGAGTGCCGGAATTTCGCTCGTTACCTGATTGAGATGAAGATCGACCGTCGTTTGCATCGCCGCGAACGTGAGTTTGTCGCAACGGAGCGCGCGAAATAGCGGCTCGCGTTTGAGCGCGTCGATCAATCGCTTTTTCCCGGCAATGATTCCCGCCTGGGGGCCGCCGAACAATTTGTCACCGCTAAAGCAGACGAGATTTGCGCCGTCCCTGAGTGATTCAATTGGAGTTGGCTCGTGATGGTGGAGTCCAATGTGCTCGGTCGCGAGCATTGCGCCGCTTCCCAAGTCTTCGATGAGTGGAATCCGTTTTTTGCGTGCGAGGGCAGCAAGCCGTGCAGTCGTTGGGCACTCGACGAAGCCACTCATGAAAAAATTGCTGCGATGCACTTTCAGGATGAGCGCGGTTTGTTTACTGATGGCGCGCGCGTAGTCATTGATCGTTGTCTTGTTGGTGGCGCCGACCTCGCGAAGCTTCGCTCCACTCGCTTCCAAAATTTCGCCAACTCGAAATCCGCCGCCGATCTGGACGAGCTCGCCTCGTGAAATGACGATTTCGTTCTTCGCGACTTGAGAACTTGACCGTTTTAAACGGTCAACTTTCCGCTGCACGCTATGGTGAATGATCAAAACCAGCGCGGCGGCGCAATTGTTCACGATGGTGGCTGCTTCGGCCTGGCAAAGGACAGCCAGCGCGCGCTCGAGATACGCCCCGCGTTGCCCACGGTCCCCGGCCACAAGATCCAGCTCTATATTATTATAAGCGGAAGCGACGTTGCGGAGCACTTCGCCCGCACCCAGCGGAAGCGGCGAGCGACCAAGGTTCGTGTGAATGACGATTCCCGTTCCGTTGATGACCGGCTGGACCCTGCTGGCGCGAAGTTGTTTCATCGCGACGCGGACCAGGTCGATAATGACGTCGAATTCGGGAATCTCACGTTGGTGGCGGAATTGGGCCAGTTCGCAGCGGACAAGGTCGACAACCAGCGGCCGTGGCAAGTCGATCTGACCTAACGACTCCAGAACCGTGTTGACGGCCGGAATCGCGCGACGCGATCGCGATTTCACTTCATCGTGCATATCAATTTTGCTTTTCGGCGCGTGATCCGACCAATAACGGCAGCACACGGCGTGCGGGCTTTTTCGAGAAGACGGATAACATTCGGCAATTGCGATTCACGCACAGAAAGCAGCAAACCACCGCTGGTTTGGGCATCGGTCAGCAAAATGCGCTGGGGGAGAGACGCAGAGCGCAGGTCGCTCGTTTTCGCTGCCTCTTTCAGATTGTCTCGACTGCCTCCGGGCACGCAGCCGCCCTCGATGAGTTTGAAGATCTCGGCACTAATCGGCGGAATCCGGTCGGGAAAAATCTCGGCACTGACTTTGCTCGCGCGACACATGTTCGAAAGATGACCGAGTAAACCGAAGCCGGTGATATCGGTTGCAGCGCACACAAGTTTTCGTTCCGCGAGCTCGGCGCCCACCGAGTTTGTCTGCGACATTAGCGCAATCACTTTCTTCTCCAGTGACCGCGAGACGAGGTTACGCTTGATGGCCGTGGTAGCGATGCCAGTGCCCAGCGGTTTTGTGAGTACTAGCAAATCGCCGGCGCGTGCGTTCGCGTTGGTTAGGATTCTCCCAAGATCGACGACGCCAGTGACGGCGAGACCGTAGATGGGCTCCGGATTGCGAATGGAATGCCCACCGATGATTGCGCAGCCAACTTCCGCGGCCTTTTCCAAACCGCCGCGCAAGATTTTGGCGATCGTTTGGGTGGAGACGAGGTTTTGCGGAAATCCCATGAGATTGAGCGCGGTGATCGGCCGTCCGCCCATTGCGAAGACGTCTGAAAGCGCATTGGCGGCGGCGATTTGTCCGTAGGCGAAGGGATCGTCGACAATCGGGGTGAAGAAATCCACGGTTTGCACGAGCGCGCGCTGTCGATCCAGCTTGTAAACGCCTGCGTCGTCGAATGTGCTCGAATTCACGAGAACGTTTCGATTTCGATAGGTCGGTAACTGACGCAAAACTTGCGCCAGGGCCTGTTGGCTCAACTTGGCCGCTCAACCGGCACAGGAGGAGAGCGACGTCAGTTTACGGATCTGTTCGCGCGACAAGCGGATTCACCTCCCTTCCGAAATTTGACGTTTGAAGTAGCGGAGAGGATAGGAATCGAACCTATCTCGCCACTTGCGCAGCGACGGCGGTTTTGAAGACCGCGAGGACCACCAGGCACCCTTCACTCTCCGGAAAATGAAACGCTGGAACGCGGAAACGCTGAACCGCGGAAAGCCGAAACAGAACAGGCTGTCACTTAAGCTTCTTGATCTGGCTGACGATGGAATCGAAATCGGGCCAGTCGCCGGAATCGAGTTTGGAATGGAGCAATTTGCCATTGGCGCGAATCTCGAAAGCGCCGCCGCTCGAGGGAATGAGCGTTAGCGCCTTGATACGTTCGCCGAGTTCAAGAATCTTGGTCGCCAAACTGACGGCCTTCGGCGTGTAGTTTCAAACGACGCAATATTCGATTGAGACTTCCGTTTTCACCCAGTGAGCTCCTTTCCAATGAAAATGGTAGGAAAGGCGAGGGAAAGGGTCAAGGTGCGAGCCGCACCGGCATGTAACGAAGAGCGAGGTCGTGTTTAACGATTGCGGGTGGAAGCCGGTGCTTCGCCGCCAGCTTCTTTACCGGGGCCGCCCGGTCCCCATAGGTAGGAAACCACCACGAACAATTGCATGACTGGCGATTTATGGTTCACACCAAACAATGGGGAGACGTCCAGACGGAAACTTCGAGTCGGTTTCCAGGAGGCGGTTGGGCCAATCACAAAACTATTGTAGGGCGTGCCGCGGCTGGTGCTGTCGCTGAAGCTGCGAAACTGGAACTCGAGCCCAGCTTTCAAATCCTCGGAAAGGGTGGCACTCCCTGCCACCGGTTGAGGATTCTTGACGTCTTTACTGGCGGTAGGGGGAGGCGACTGCGGAGCGGCCTCTAACAAGTGAATCGGGGTGACGATGCTGTTGGCAATGCCCCACTCGCGTCCACGATCGCCTCCGGTTTCCTGCTCGAAGAAGGTGTTCATCGCCCACTCAATTCGGTCGAAGAAGTCTTCCGACAGGAGCAGCCGTAGCTCGTAGGAATCCGGAATTGGTGCACTTTTATCGAAACCGCCGGGTCCGAACTTGTGGGCGGGTGTGGGCGCGCCTTCGTCATGGAGAATATCGCCATGGCCAAACTTAACTTCGGAGAAAATGGTTGGGTTCAGCGGAATCTTGTCCCAGTCGGCAAGGGCAAGGCGGCCTTCGATACTGGTGGTCGCACCTTGTGTATCACCGTCATAATGTTGAACATCGTTTTCGAAGGCGAGATTGAACCGGTACGGCAAACCGACTTCGAGTTCCTGGGTGAAGTGATGGTCGGGATTGCGATAATGGACGACGTCATCTTCGTAAATCAGGCTGGTGTAAACCTCGCCCAGCGGGAGAACGTAGGCATTCGTTAACGGCGCGAACCGAGATTGGGAAAACGCGGGCGGGGCACCGTACGCGCTCGGAAGCTCCATTCCATTGGTGGTTACTTCGACCCGCTCGGCCGTTGTAGTTTGGGCGGACGCAGAGTCAGCCGTGAGAAGCGCAGCCCAAAACGCGCTGGCCCCGATAAACAAACGAACTGTCCAGGTTAAGGAGAAGTATCGCATAAAAGATCTTTGGTAATTGATTCCTAATCGGAATTGGTAACCAGAATGGTCGCCATATATTACAGATTTGTAATTCGGCATCAGTGGAATTCAAATTTTCTTTCGCTTTGATTGCCTTAACGGAATAGGTAGGGCGCGGATCTATAAAAGCGATCACGCCTTATTCGGAAAGGTAAGCGTGACCGCTGTTTCGCGGCCAGGTGTGCTTTCGATTGCCACCGAACCGCCGTGAAGATCGACAATTGATTTGACCAGAGCGAGGCCAAGGCCGGTCCCCCTGGAACTGCGTGATGGATCGCCGCGATAAAAACGGTCGAACACTCGCGGCAGATGTTCCGGCGCAATTCCAGAACCGGAATCACGGACCGAGATTTCGGCGCCATTCGCAACTCGTCGCAGCGAAATCTCGATGTGGCCCTCCTTTGGGGTAAACCGAAGGGCGTTGTCGATCAGGTTTCCGATCGCCCGGTTAAACAGCAGAGGATCCGCGAACACCTCCGCTTCGCCGCTACAAGTCATCGTGATCCGGGCCTCTTCGGCCGACACCTCATAAAATGACACAATTTTTTCTATGACGGAATGACCCTTGAGGATCGAACGATTGACCTGTTGTTCGGCCGATTCTGCGCGGGCGAGAAAAAGGAGATTATCAATGATGCCGGAAAGACGTTCACATTCGGCAGCAGCTGACTCGATCACGGCGCGATATTCTTCCGGGCGACGCTCGCGAGTGAGAGCCACTTGGGCTTCACCGAGGATGTTGCCGATGGGTGTCCGCAGCTCATGGGCGAGATCAGCCGAGAATTGGGAAAGCCGCGTAAACGAATCTTCCAGGCGGCCCAGCATATCATCGAACGAAGCGGCTAGCGGCTGTAGCTCGGACGGCCAACGGCCAGGATCAATTCGCTCGTTCAAGTGCGCGGGCTGAACGCGTTCGAGGGCCCGCCGCATTTGCCCAAGTGGGCGCAATCCGCGGCGTGTTACGGTGATAGCGATAAGCGCCGAGGCGATTACCCCGAGGCCGAGCACGAGGGCTAACAGGGTGCGAAACTGTTTTTGAAATCGCGCGTCAGCAGAACGATCCTGAGCGATTTGAACGGTATAATTTTGACCGTCGACAGTTTCGCTTTGAGTCACGAGCGAAAATAATTTTTCGCCAGAGCGATAATCTGTCGGCACTTGCGCTCCAGTGGTCGTTGCTTGGGATGGAAAAACAAACGCAGGGAGGAGTTGAGTCATTTCGGGTGTCTCTGCGACCACGTTTCCGTTGGAGCCAATAATTCGTTCCCAGTAAATGGTACCCTCGGCGGTTCTGGGATTGCTTAACTCCTGCGTGAGGAGGTTGATCCCGTGCGGTTGTTTCAGCTCGGTCCGGATCGCGGCCACTTTGTCGGCCAGGACGGCATTGTCTTCTTCAAACGCGTGGCGAACCACGATCCAGTAAAACAGTCCGAGACTGCAGGAAAGCAAAAGCGCCGCGCAAACTGTGAAGAGCAGCACCAACTGCGTTGCGATCGAACGCGGCTCAGTTCGGCTTGAGAACATACCCGACACCGCGAATGGTGTGGACGAGCTTTTTCTTAAACGGATCGTCAACCTTGGCGCGCAGCCGGCGGACCACCACATCGACAACGTTGGTCTCGGTATTGAAGTCGATGTCCCAAACGTGTTCGGCGATTTCCTTGCGGGAGACTACCTCGCCACCGGTGCGTGCCAAATGTGTTAATAGAAGGAATTCCTTTGGTGTGAGATTTAATGGGACGCCTTGACGCATGGCCCGATGATGGCGGGTGTCGATTTCCAAGTCTTGAATTCGGATTTCGTCGGATTTGGCGCGCGTCCGGCGCAAAAGCGAACGCACGCGCGCGAGCAATTCCGAGAATGCGAACGGTTTTACGACATAATCATCAGCGCCGAGCTCAAGTCCTTTCACGCGATCGCGGACGCTATCGCGCGCGGTCAGAAAAATAACCGGCGTCTTCACGCCGGCCTCGCGCAATTCTTTGACCAGTGTCCAACCGTCCTTTTTCGGAAGCATGATATCAACGATTAAAAGCTCGAAGTCGCCGGCGCGCGCGGCGGTCAAGGCTGCTTCGCCATCGCGCGCGATCTGGACGCGAAACCGGGCTTCACGAAGGCCTTTTGCCAGGAAGGCCGCGGTTTTCTTTTCATCTTCGACGACGAGAATCTTCACGCTTCATTTATATACAGAAAGGTCGCTTCCGAGGAAGGGGCCTTTCCCGATTGGCTCCGTTGATTTGTCCGGGTGCGGATGCTAGGTAGCAGCGGCCCGAGCCGGACTGGCACTGCCATGAGTCAAAATTACAAGGACACGCTCAACCTGCCGCGAACAGATTTTCCGATGAAGGCAAATCTGGCCACGCGCGAGCCCGAGCTGTTGAAAAAATGGGACGACACCCAGCTTTATCAGCAGATCCAGAAATCGCGCAAAGACGGGGAGCTTTTCGTGCTACATGACGGTCCGCCGTTTGCCAATGGCGACGTTCACATGGGCACCGCGCTCAACAAAATTCTCAAAGACTTCGTGGTGAAATCGCAAACGATGCTCGGCAAACGCGCGCCTTACGTTCCGGGCTGGGATTGCCACGGTTTGCCGATCGAATACAAAGTGGTCAAGGAGTCACGCGACCTGTCGCCGCTCGAAGTTCGCAAGCGTTGTGACGCGTTCGCGCGCAAGTATGTCGATCTGCAACGTGGGCAGTTCAAACGCCTCGGCGTGCTCGGCGATTGGGAACATCCCTACCTGACACTCGATCCGAAATACGAGGCGGAAATTTTGCGGGCGTTCGCGGTGTTCGTTGAGAAAGGCCTCGTTTACCAGTCGAAGAAGCCGGTTTTCTGGAGCACTGGCGCGCAAACCGCACTCGCCGAAGCGGAAGTCGAATATCAGGAACGGGATGACACTTCGGTCTACGTAAGATTTCCGATCACCAGCGGTGACTGGAAAGATAAGGCGAGCATCGCGATTTGGACGACAACCCCCTGGACGCTGCCGGCGAACCTCGCTATCGCCGTTGATCCGAAAGAGCTTTACGTTGTTCAGGAATTTCGACGCGATGGTAATTCGGAAACCTTGCTGCTCGCGGGCAAACTCGTCGCGCAGTTTTGCGCGAATACAAAATTCGAGCCTACCGGTGAACCGATTGCGGCATTTCCAGGTGCAAAGATCGACAGAATCAAAGCGCACCATCCGTTCCTCGATCGCGAAGCCATTGTTCTCACTGCCGATTTTGTCACGATGGACAGTGGCACGGGCGCCGTTCACATCGCCCCCGGTCATGGCGAGGATGATTACAATCTCGGTCGTGCAAACAAATTGCCGATTTTGTCGCCGGTCGATGATCACGGGAAACTCACCGATGAAGCCGGCGTTCCAAGTCTCACCGGCAAATACGTTTTCGACGCGAACACCGATGTGGTGAAGTTGCTCCGCGAGCGGGGCAACTTGTTGGGCGCGCAAAATTTCCACCACAGTTATCCCTATTGCTGGCGTTCCAAAACGCCGATCATCTTTCGCAATGTCGAGCAGTTCTTTATCCGCATCGACGAACTGCGACCCCGCGCGCTCGAAGCGATCCACCAGGGAGTGAAATGGATCCCAGCGTGGGGTGAAAACCGTATTGCTGGTACCGTCGAATCGCGCCCCGATTGGGTAATCTCAAGGCAACGAAGTTGGGGCGTGCCGTTGCCGGTTTTTTATTCAGCAGATGGCAAGCCCATCCTGGAGGCGAAAATCATTCGAAAGCTCGCCGAACTCGTCGCCGACCGGGGTTCGAATGTTTGGTTCGAACTGAGCGATGCCGATCTGGCGGAACAGCTTGGGCTGCCGAAGGGAACAACCAAACGCAACGACACAATTGATGTTTGGATCGACAGCGGCGTTTCGCATCAGGCGGTTTGTGCGCTTCATCCCGAACTACGAGATCCTGCCGACATGTACTTGGAAGCGACCGACCAGCATCGCGGCTGGTTCCAATCGTCGCTCATGACGAGCATCGCCTTGAAAGATCGCGCACCTTACAAAATCTGCGTCACCCATGGGTTCGTGGTCGATCTCGACGGCAGGAAGATTTCCAAGTCGAGCACCTACGATAAACCGATGGACGCCGGACATTTTGTGGGCAAACACGGGGCCGATCTGGTCCGGCTTTGGGCGAGCAGCATCGATTACAGCGACGATGTTCCATTTTCGGAGGAAATATTCACCCGGCTCGGGGACACTTATCGGAGAATCCGCAACACGCTTCGGATCTTGTTAGGCAATTTGCATGACTTCGAATCAGGAAAGCAGAAAAGCAGGAAAGACGACTTAACTTTGATCGATCGCTGGATTTTGGAGCGGCTCGACCAGGTGATTAAAGATTGCCGCGCAGCCTACGAAGCTTTCGAATTTCACAGGGTTTATCACACTCTGAACCAATTTTGCGCGGTTGATCTCAGCAGTCTCTACGTCGACATCACCAAAGACCGAATGTATTGCGACGCACCCGATTCGCCGAGGCGTCGGGCGACGCAAGCCGCGATGCGCGAAATTTTTTGCTCACTCTGTCAGCTGCTTGCCCCGGTTCTTGCCTTTACCGCCGACGAGGCCTGGGAATTTTCGCAGGCTGGCGGGTCAGTGCATCTCGAGGAATTTCCGCAGCCGGTAAATCGCGGGACCGAAGCAACCGAACAAGTCTCCGAATTACTTAAACTTCGTGCCGTTATTGGCCAGGCTATTGAAAAGGCGCGTCAGGAGAAACTAATCGGCAACGCGCTGGAAGCCGCGGTAGTTCTGAAGTCGAATTCAGAGGTGACGGCGAAGATCGACAAGTCAGCGCTCGAGGAATTTTTCATTCTTAGCGATCTGACGATTGAACAAGCGAAGGAAGTCAGCGCGTCGGTCACGAAAACGAGCTACGCAAAATGCGCACGCTGCTGGCGCCATCGCGAATATGTGGGCAAGAGCAAGACGCATCCCGAGTTGTGCGACCGGTGCGAAGCAGTCGTGACATCGAAATGAAGTACGTTTTCTTTCTCTCGCTTCCGCTCTACGCGCTTGATCGCGTGACCAAGTTTCTCGTTTTGCAAACGATTGACCCTGATCGACCGGTCGTGGTGGTGCAAAATTTTTTCCATTTGGTAAATATCACCAACACCGGTGCGGCCTTCGGGTCATTCAAAAACAACAACACATTTTTCATCGTCATTTCATGCCTGGCGGCTTTGCTCGCGGTGGTCCTACTTGTGGTGCGACACCGGCCGACGCAATCCGGCGCTCCTAAGTCGGTTTGGTGGATTTCGAATGGTTGGCGGAATGTTTCACTCGCCTTGTTGCTGGCCGGTGTTCTCGGGAATTTGACTGACCGTTTCCTTTACGGCCACGTGATCGATTTTCTCTTATTCGATCTGCATGTGCCGTTCGCGCATCCATGGCCGGCGTTCAACGTGGCGGACTCCTGTATCTGCATCGCCGTTGTTTTCTTTATCGTCCATTCTTTTCGGGTGGAAAAGAAGACAGCGCCGCAGACGTCGGTCTAAGGCAGGGGCGATTGATTCGCTCGCTCCCGTTCGCTCACCCTCTCGGGCTTGCCCGTCCATGTCGCTCGTCTCCCGACGGCTCCATTGACCTCAATCGCCCGTTCACGGATGCTGATTAAGACTGGCGGTTCGGTGAACCGCCGCTACCTATGAAAGCATCGTCGCTGATGGAGGAGACTGCACGCGAGATCGCGAAACGTTTGCGCGAACGCGGTCATGTTACCTACTTCGCGGGCGGTTGCGTTCGGGACATGGTTCGCGATTTGGTACCGAAGGATTTCGATATCGCGACTGATGCGACGCCGGAGGTTGTTCAAAAGGTTTTCCCACACACTTACGCCGTTGGAGCGCATTTCGGTGTGGTGGTGGTGGTGGAGAACGGACTCAACTTCGAAGTCGCGACGTTTCGATCCGACGGCGCTTATCTCGATCATCGCCACCCGGTCGAGGTTCGCTTCTCGTCGCCGGAAGAAGACGCCAAGCGCCGGGATTTCACGATCAACGGAATGTTTTTCGATCCCGAGAAAAACGAGGTGATCGATTTCGTCGGTGGGCGCGCGGATATCAACGCGAAAATCGTTCGAGCGATCGGAAAACCGGGGGAGCGGTTTGAAGAAGATCGACTACGCATGCTGCGCGCGATCCGGTTCGCAACGGTTCTCGATTACAAGGTCGACAATCCAACCTGGAAAGCATTGGTTAAGAATGCCGATGCCATCAATGACATCAGTGCGGAGCGAATCCGCGACGAACTGGTGAAGATTTTTTTGTCGCCCCACCGGGTTCGCGGTTGGGACTTGCTCGATGAAAGCGGATTGTTGCGCGTAGTCCTGCCGGAACTCGACGCGATGAAAGGTTGTTTGCAACCCGAGCAATTTCATCCCGAGGGCGATGTTTTTCAGCACACGCGCCTCATGTTGGAATTATTGCCCGAAAAAGTTTCGGTTGCATTGGTTTTCGCCGTACTGCTTCACGATGTAGCGAAGCCGGTAACGTCAACCGTGGATCAGACCGGTCGGATTCGTTTCAACGAACACGATCGAATCGGGGCGGGAATGACGGAAGCAATCATGGAACGATTGCGCTTTTCGCGCGCGGAGATTGACGCCGCAGTCGAGATGGTGCGTCAACACATGGTGTTCAAGGATGTCCCAAGGATGCGGGTGGCCAAATTGAAACGTTTCATGGCCCGTCCGACATTTGAGGAAGAACTCGAACTTCACCGGGTCGATTGCGCAAGCAGCCACCGGATGATGGACAATTACGAATTTTTGCTGAGCAAACGCGAAGAGTTTGCGAACGAGCCGATTATTCCGCCGCCGCTGGTGCGCGGTGACGATTTGATCGCGCTTGGGATGAAACCAGGGCCGAAGTTCGGCGAAATCCTCGAAGCAGTTGAAACGCGACAGTTGGAAGGCGCATTCCGAAATCGGGAGGAAGCCCTTGATTGGATCAAGCGTGAGTATTCGCTAGGTCAGAACCAATAGAGGGATGCTCCCATTTTGAAACGTACGTTCAAAATGTGCGACCAAACAATGTTGTTCTAAGGATTTTGAGTAAAGGTGGCGGTCTCGGTGATAGGGCCGCTTATCGTAATTGTCGCTGGATTGGTCGTTCCGGAGAAGGAACCCGAGCCGCTACCGGTCCAATTACTGAAGGTAAATCCACTATTGGCGGTTGCCTTGATTTGGCCGCTCGATCCACTGTTTTTCCAGCCACTGGCCGGCGTGACCGTGCCGCCGGTTCCAGCGTTCATGGTCAAGAAGTACTGAGTGGTAAACTTGGCGGTGTAAGTGGTGTTAGTAATCGGAGCAACATTGTGGGAGATCGCGCCTCCATCACTCCAGTTGTTCCAAATGTATTGAGTACCGGTGCCACCACTTTGAGGTGAAGTTGTGGCAATCGTGTGGCTCGAGCCGGAGACCCAGGAAAAGGTCTGGGTACTGGAATAGTTAGTACCATCAACCGTGAAGGTCGGCCCCGCTACGCTGGTTTGAACCACAACCTGGATATTACCCGGAGTCGGTGTAGGCGTTGCAGTGGCTGTCGCAGTCGGCGTTGGAGTCGCAGTTGGCGTCGGCGTCGCAGTTGGAGTCGGAGTGGGGGTTACTGTAGGAGTTGGCGTCGGCGTCGAACTCGAACTAAAGGTGGCGGTCTCCGTGATGGGGCCGTTGATAGTAATGGTCGCCGGATTGGTCGTCCCGGAGAAGGAACCTGAGCCAGTCCCGGTCCAGTTACTGAAGGTGAACCCACTATTGGGTGTTGCCTTGATCTGACCGCTTGTTCCACTGTTTTTCCAACCGCTGGCCGGCAAGACGGTGCCGCCAGTTCCGGCGTTCATGGTCAAGAAGTACTGAGTAGTGAATTTAGCCGTGTAAGTGGTGTTAGTGGTCGGAGCAACGCTGTGTGACATAGCGCCTCCATCACTCCAGTTGTTCCAAATGTATTGAGTGCCGTTGCCGCCACTTTGAGGTGAAGTTGTGGCAATGGTGTGGCTAGAGCCGGATACCCAGGAGAAGGTCTGGGTATTGGAATAGTTAGTACCATCCACCGTGAAGGTCGGTCCCGCTACGCTGGTTTGAACGATAACCTGGATAGTAGGAGGTGTTGCTGTAGGCGTCGGTGTAGGAGTAGGCGTCGCAGTCGGTGTAGGTGTAGTTAGGTGTAGGTGTTGGAGTAGGAGTTGCAGTAGGTGTAGGAGTCGGTGTGGCAGTAGGAGTCGGTGTGGCCGTTGGAGTTGGCGTTGGGGTCGGGGAGACAGCGGCGCCAACTGCGACTTCGGCGTTGATGAATCCGTATCCATCCATCGGGGTGTAGCCTTGTCCGATCTGATTAACCATTGTCCCCGTAAACGTAGATCCATCACTCACTGTTCCGCTGAACACCATGCCATTTGTTGTGACCGTACCCTCGGGAATGAGGACGCCGCCGCCCCAGATATCGCCTGTGGAATCGTCGATAGTAGTTCCCGACTCGGGCAGACCAGTATTTGAGTCCTGAACAACTGAGGAATGCTGTTCTCCGCGGCCAATGGTAAAGTGGAGTGATTTGCCGGTGGTGAAGTTGCTAGTGAGGAACTGCAATCCCAAGGTCCAAAACTGTCCAGCGGTAGACGGCGATGGCGCTTGATTACTGGGTGTAGCCGTGACATCGGTGGCCCTTAGACTATTTGGCAAACTTGTCCCGACTTGGAATCGGACACTCGAAGGCAGGAAAACTACGCCCGGGAAGACATTGCTGAAGTAAGTATTGGTGGCGTCGACACCATTACTTCCACCGGTAACGTTACCTCCCTGACTAGCTTGCCCAAGTGGGTTGAAGGTAAAGCCAGTGATGTTGCCAGGGCCGACATAGCTAATACTGATCGAGTTAGGGTCATTTTCTCCGGTGCCTCTATTCGTTTCGTTGTCACTGTGAATCGTGACCGTGACAGTTCCACCGTTCGTGGTTGTTGCTGTACCTGTCGCTGTTAAAGGATCGAGGTCGTGCGGGAAGGCAGTATTATGAAGGATCGTTGTCAGATCTGCCGGGCTTACGCTCCCGGGTCCGCCATGAGCCTGTAACACCAGTGCGGCAATTGCGGCCGCGTGAGGCCCCGCCGCGCTGGTGCCGAAGAAGTTGGGGTTCGTGTCGATGTCACTGCCCGAGTCGCTCACGAAAAACGATGTGTTGCCACCATCTGCGGCAGCGACTGATGGTTGCTGCCGGATAAGTGGCGGAATCAACCGGTTGTTATTGTCATCAAAGTAAATGGTGGCTGGTCCGGGAGAAGTAAAATACTCCGGGATGCTTGGGCGAAAGACGGAATACGCAGCAGTGCCGTTACAGCCGGCAGCGATGGCATGGCCGCCAGTCGTCGGTGAACCATAGGTAAAGTACTCCGCTGGTCCTAGATCCGGAAGTCCGTTACCGGGCATAACCCAACGAACGTGAGACGCCGGATGTGGCGCGGACGGAGTGTTGGCGCGTGCGATTACGAACTGTAAGCGACTGGAGTTATCGCCCATGATCGCTTCGAGTTCGACTGGCTCGTTGTTGGCGAGATTGTTGGTGGTCAGCGATTTGCTAGCTACGTAAGTACCGGCCGTATCGAAGACGAGGAGGTTCAGATCTGTCGTCACCTGTTGCTGGCCGTTCGCGGTGTTGAGCACGATGCTGAATGTGCCGGTCGTACCCATGCCTGGGCCGCTGGAGAACGCATCTACTTCTATTTGGTACTGCCCAGATACTTGAGGAAAGAAATACACTGTTTCATCCACTCCTGTATCCTGGTCGACGATCGTATTTCCGCTGGGATCGATGACTTTGATGATCGCATCGAAATTACCGCTGGTAGCGTGCTCGGTTATTACGTACTCCTGTCCTTGTGTAAATATCGGCAATGGAGGAGTGCTTGATCCATTGAATGTCACGGACATCGTAGTGACTCCGTCAATCGATCCCGAGCTGCTCCAGATGGGAGGTTGATTCAATGTGGGAGCGGTACTGTCGTATGGGTCGTCCCATTGCATGATGAGGAAATAATCCGTTAGAAGATACTGAGCTAATACAGCCGAACTTGGGACATTGACGGTTTGGGCCACATCCTGCTTGCTCGGATTACCGCTGGGATCGAAATTATGAAAACCGCCGGCGTAAAGATTGGTCGGCACATTGGCCAGATTGATGTTGGTATTCTTGAGAGCGGTGTTGGTGGCTGAGGTCAAGCCGCTGCCATTGGGAACAAATCTGAGGTCTGAATCGTAACCGTTAATGCCAATGTCATTGCCAGCGGAGGAGAAGTAGGAAACGCCAGCGGCGTAAGCATCGTTGATCCCCTCGCCAATAATTCCGGTTTGGAAGTAGGGTTCGTCGAAGTAACTTACGTCGTCACAGATTGCGTCAGCTTTGAAGCCTTGCTGAGTTCCAGCCGGGTAAGTAAAGTTGGGAAGGCCAGCCAAGGCGCGAATATTATTCGCAAAAGCAACTTCACCATTGTCGGCAGTGGCGAATCCGATCCTGGCCCGCGGCGCCATTTTGTAAGCGATCTGGCACATCCCGCGGCCTTCGTCGGTTCCACCGGGAAAATCCTGTAACACTACGACCGGCTGGGAATTAATGCTGTTGCCAGGGCCAGGAAGATCCTGGGTGCTCACGTCGGTCGCTGCGCTGCCGGTGCCGCTTGTATCAAAACTATCCGATATGCACCCAATCGACATTGCCGTTCCGTCCCAGTTGACTGGTGCGCTCGCATTGTAGAGCTGATTAATTTTATCAACGCGATGTTGAGTGACGCCCTGATCGAAAGTAGTGCCAATCAGGCCAAGCGGACCATCGGCCGCAGGAGTCACTGGACCGCGTGGAGGCGTGGCGCGGCGGTGGTGATAAGGCTTCAACGAAAGCTGCACCGAGCGGACGCCGTTGGTTTGCGACAAGGCCACGACGTCATCCACGGAAACAAAACCTTCAATAACCCCCGCGCCGCGATATTTCGCATCCACCGCAGTGATTTTTAGAGATGCGAACTTCGTGGTTAGGGCCTTCTGGACATCCGCAAACGGAAGGTTTCCACTCAAATGAATATCTACCAAGAGTTGCTTCGATGCAGGATCGATAATGGCATGGGCAGCGTAATTCGCGGCCTGCCGGGTCGCGTAACCGTCGTAGGTGGCGATACTTTTTCCCGCGACCGTTGCGGTGCCATTTGCTTTAGCTGAGGTGTCCGAAAGGGGGGCGGGAGTGTTACCTTTTAAGATCAAATTGCTTTCCACGATCTTATCGAGACCATTGCCCAGGTTCTCTGGGACTGGTTTGGCCGAAGCCGGCCGATTAATCGACGCTAGAATCAGAGCGCAAAGCACTGGGCCAAGAACGAATCTAATGGGTTTAATCATAAGCAGGGCGGATGTTTAGTGATATTCGGAATAGGATTCTCGGTTGGACGTATCTCTCCAATGGAGTTCCACGTCCGGAATCACCTTCTTCGTGGCGCGTATAGGCCCGACGTGCGAGCTGCGCACATCGGGAGGCGAAAAAGGTGCATTCTGAGTCACGAATGTGATTGTTATATAAATCCAAAATTTTGTCAGCGACGCTGTTAGGGTCTTTTTATTCGTAACGGACTCGAGACAGTCCTCCTTCTCAAGTAAGTGCCATGGATGGACAAGACGGCTGGAGAGATGTTTTTGACATGAAACATCGAGCGACGAACATCGAGAGGCCGATGAAAATCTTGATGATCAGCGCCGAAGGTCCGCCCTTGTTGCATGCCGGGGCGCTGATCGATGTAATGGACGCCTTGCCGCGTGAGCTGCGCGCCCGGGGGCACGAAGTTGCGGTCGCGTTACCGTACTATCGCGAAATCCGCGAGAATCCGGCGTTCAAGGAAGAAGACACCGGCGTAACTGTCGACGTTCGGGTCGGCGACAAGACTTATATTGCCGAATATCTCCAGGCCCACAGCGCCAGCGGTGTTCAATTATTTTTAATTCGCTGCGACGATTTTTTTGATCGCGACGGCATTTATGGCGAACACGGCGTTGCTTTCGAGGACAATGCCGCGCGTTTTATTTTCTTTAGCAAAGCCGCAGTCGAACTGGCGCGGCGTTTAACGCCAACGCCACAGATTTTGCATGTGCACGATTGGCCGGCCGCGCTTGTGCCTGTTTATGTCAAAGCGCATCGGTTGCCGTTTTCGACCGTGCTCACGATCCATCACATCGCCGAGCAGGGAAGTTTCTGGGGACTTGATTTTCGCCTGACTAATCTTCCGGAACGTTTGTTTACCCTCCGTGGTGTCGAGTTTTTCGGGAAACTCAATTTCCTCAAGGGCGGAATTCTTTTTGCCGACAGGATCACAACGGTGAGTGAGCATCACCGGCGTGAAATCCAAACCCCCGGGAGTGGCTGCGGTCTCGAGGTCGTGTTGCGCGAAAATTCGCAGAAGGTGACGGCCATTTTGCACGGAGCGGATTACACACGCTGGAACCCCGAGATCGATAAACTCCTTCCGGCGAACTACGCGCCCGACGATCTTTGGGGCAAGGAACTGTGCCGCCGCGCGCTTTTGAATGGGTTACGATTGGATCCGGACCCGCGCGGTCCGGTTTTTGGAATGGTCACGCGCGTTGTCGGCGAAAAAGGTTTCGACATTCTCGTGCCGTTGCTCGATCGACTTCTGACCGACGACGTGCGCTTTGTAATTCTGGGCGAGGGCGATCCGGTTTATGAGACGGCGCTTGCGGTCGCGACGCGAAAATACCCAACCAAGTTTGCGTATCGCAGAAGCTACGATGAGAAAAGCGCGCACGTGTTCGAAGCCGGCATGGACATTAGTCTGATTCCGTCGCGATTTGAGCCGGCCGGTTTGAGCGCGATGTACAACTTGAAATACGGCGCGTTGCCGGTCGCACGCGTGACCGGGGGAATCCAGGAAATCATCCAAGACTACGATCCATGGAGCGATAGTGGTTACGGATTTCTTTGCTACGAATATTCCACCGAGGCTTTTTGGGACGCGATCAAGAGAGCCCGCGACATTTTTCGCGACCAGGATTTGTGGGCAAAACTGCGCGATCGCGCGATGTCCCGAAATTTTTCCTGGGAGACAGCCGGGCAAAAGTACGAGCAACTTTACCGCGACCTCATCGGCGAGAGCGAAGAAGCAGCGGCGTAGATGCTTCCCGGCCTCCACAGCCTCGGCGAGTCGGGTCGATCTTCGAGCAGTGCAACTGTTCACAAACCCGCGCGCGAATCAGTGGGTGACGCCACTATCAACTGTGTGCCGCGAAGGTGAATATCACTAAGTTTATGCCCGTTGAGACCGCGATCGCCCGGGAGGCGACTAGTTCTTGCAATACGGAAACCTTTGGTTTCTCCTCACCCCTCCCGGATGTTGATGTGATCCAATCGAAGTTTCTGTCTCGGCCATGGTTAACTGGCCTCGTCGTAACTGTGGCGCAGCTCGCTATCGCAGTGCTGTTGTTGGCGCCCGAAGGACCTTTCTCCTACCGCTACCTGAGCCTGGTTCAGCACGATGGTTACTGGTTTGGAAACATTGTCGATCGCGGCTACCAGACGATCGTCCCGCCGATTAATCATAAAGTAATGGAGGTTTCCAACGTCGCTTTTTTCCCGGCTTATCCCGCGGTCGCTGGATTGTTCCACTCGGTTTTTCATGTCGAAACAGAAACCGCTCTCCTCATTGTCTCGCAACTCGCAGCCTGGGGCTTTTGGACTTACTTCTTTCTGTTCTGCGATCGATGGAAGCTTTCAATCACGTCTCGTTTCTTCGGAGCTCTGACGATTGCTGCGCACCCTGCCGCGTTTTTTCTGATCGCAGGATATTCCGAATCGCTTTTTCTCATGACGTTGTTCGGCTTCATGTATTGGAGCAGTGCGGAAGGCCGTGCCGCAAAAATCTTGGCCGCCGTCCACGGAATTGTCATGTCGGCAACACGCATTGTAGGCATTCCGTGCGCGGCATATCCGGTGGTCCGCGATGTTTGCAAAAAAGGATGGAGCGCGCTTCGCGATCCGCGACGCTGGTTTCAAAATTACGGTAGCGCGATAGCAGTGATGTTTGTGGCCATTCTGGGCGCGGTTTCTTTCTTCATTTATTGCCAGGTGCGCTGGGGACGGTGGGATATGTACATGCTGACGCAGGCCGCCTGTTGGAACATTGAGCCCGATTACTTCGCTGTCTTTCGCCCGTCGAACTACCGCTGGCTTCTTCCGGAGCTCAGCGATCCGACGCAGATGAGCCAGATGTCGATGACCATTGGCGCGTTACTTCTGATCGCGATGGCCGTGGTCGAGTTGCTGCCGGCAATTCGTCGCCGGACTGACTGGACCACGCGGATCGGCATCTACTTTTGCGCCGTAGTGATTTATTACATTTCCGTAAGTGGCGTCGCGTCACTCGATATGCAAAGCATGCTGCGCTACGAACTCTGCGTGCACGCCCTGATGGTGCTCGCTTTTTTGCACTTCTTACGGCAATTTCGCCTCCCGCCGCTGCCGGTGCGGGCGCTGGGAATCGCGGTGGTTGTGATCGCCTGTGCCGTCAGTTTGAGCGTGGAGGGTTGGTACGTATGGAATTTTACTCGCGGAAACTGGGTGGCTTGAACACGGAATGAAGACAACGGTCGCGATCATCGGAGCTGGACCGGCGGGATTGACCGCTGCTTATCTGCTTTCGAAAAATAATGTCGACGTTGTCGTGCTCGAAGCCGATCCAGTTTACGTCGGCGGAATTTCGCGGACCAGCACTTACAAGGGTTTCCATTTCGATATCGGCGGACATCGTTTCTTTTCCAAGTCGAAAGCGGTGGAAGATCTGTGGACGGAAATTTTGCCAAAGGACATGCTTCAGCGACCCCGGTCGTCCAAAATTTACTACGACGGCAAATTTTTCACTTATCCGCTGAAGCCGTTTGAAGCGTTGATCAAGCTCGGTGTGGTTCGATCAACGATCTGCGTCTTGTCGTGGTTGAAGGCGCGACTCTTTCCGGTGCGGCATCCACGTAATTTCGAAGAATGGGTCAGCAATCAATTCGGCAAACGGCTCTTCAACGTTTTCTTCAAAAGTTACACCGAGAAAGTGTGGGGGATGAGCTGCAAGGAAATCTCTGCTGACTGGGCGGCCCAACGCATTCGCGGTCTTTCGCTCGGAAGCGCAATCAAAAACGCGCTTCTGCCCCAACGTTCGCCGAATGGCGACCGCACTAAAGTTATTAAGACTCTCATCAATTCATTCCGTTACCCGCGCAAAGGCCCAGGAATGATGTGGGAAGCGGCGGCCGCCAAGGTGAAAACAATTGGCGGCAAAGTTGAAATGGGTGCTCGCGTGAACGGTTGCACTTACGATGCGGCAACCGAGACGTGGACCGTTCAATATGAAGACAGTAGCGGAAATCAGCAGTTCATTGAAGCCGACCACGTGATTTCTTCCGCCCCGATGCGCGAACTGGTTTGCGGGATTCAACCGCCCGTTTCCGATCGCACCCGGCGCGCGGCCGAGAGTTTGAAGTACCGCGATTTCCTTACCGTGATGCTAATTTTGAAGGAGCGAAACAAGTTCGCTGACAACTGGATTTATATTCACGATCCGCGCGTCAAAGTTGGCCGCGTTCAAAATTTCAAATCGTGGTCGCCGGAAATGGTGCCCGACCCGGACAAAGCTTGTTACGGTCTGGAGTATTTTTGTTTTGAAGGCGACGGACTTTGGGAATCGAAAGACGAAGCTTTAATCGCCCTGGCGAAGCGCGAGCTGATTCAAATCGGGCTCACGCAAGAAGGCGACGTTGTTGACGGGACCGTTGTGCGCCAGAAAAAAGCCTATCCGGTTTACGATGATGATTACGCGTTACACGTAGCGGCGATTCGCCACGAATTGGACACGAAGTATCCGAATCTGCACCTCGTCGGTCGTAACGGAATGCACAAGTACAACAACCAGGACCACGCCATGATGACCGCGATGTTGTGCGTGGAAAATATTCTGGCCGACGCCAAGCTTTACGATCTCTGGCAGGTCAACGCCGACGCCGAATATCACGAACAAGGCGATGAAGTTTCAGACGAGAAAGACGGATCGGCGCTGCGCCTGGTTCCCACTCGTGTCGACCGCGAACCTGAGCTTGCCTCAGAAACTTAGGTTCCGATATGCGCGGCGCGGTTTTTTTGCTCGCAATGCTTTCAACATTCGCGGGTTGCGCGCAGGTTTACACGCCGACGTCAAAAGATCCCGCGCTGGTGCGCGTTCCCGTTTCAAATGGTTTCGGCGTCGGAGATCAGATCAATCTTGTTGCAATTGACGGAATCTCCGTCGACGCGGCCGTGAACGGCGGTGACTATTGGCGCATCGACCCGGGACCGCGTCGACTGACAATCACCTACGAAGCATCAAAGAAAATTGTGGGACCGCGCGTCGCCGCGTCGCCGCTTGTTTTGAGTGTAAAGTTGGAGGCGGGCACGAAGTATCAGGTCGTCTGTGACAGTTCGGACGTGGGCGTGAAAACTTTCGTCCGTCAACAATCGACCGGACGGATTGTGTCCAACGTTGCGGAATCTGCCTTAATGTCTGCGCCGGCCACTTATCCCAGCCCGCCACCTACGTTCCAGATTCCGGCCGTCCGCCGTCACTGAATTTCACGGTCGGACTTCAATCGGTGTCCCATCGGGCGTGACGCGCCAAAGTTCTTCGATCTCTTCGTCGGTTAGCGCGATGCAGCCCACGGTCCAATCGTGCATGCGATGAAACGCGCCGATCCAGCCGCTACCGTTTTGAATTCCGTGAATCATGATATCGAACCCGGCGTTGACTCCGCGCCCAGCCGCGCGAGCCGTGTCTTCGTCCGACGGATAAGAGACGTGCAGCGCCAGGTGATAGTCGCTCTGCGGATTGCGAGCATCGATCTTGTAAGCGCCTTCCGGCGTTTTCATGTCGCCTTCTTCTTGTTTCGCACCGGTCGGATTCCGTCCAAGCGCCACGCGATAACTTTTTAATTCTTTGCCGTTCGCAAAGACCGACAATCTTCGCTTCGATTTCTCGACGACGATCCGGTCAACTGTCGTTCCGGGCGGCAGCGGATTCCAAACGTGATGCGCGTAAACGTAAACGCCGGCGATCAACAAGCCCACCGCGATGAGTGAAACGAGAACTTTTCGAACCATCTTTCCTGAATTCCTGGCGTCGCTAGGAAATCTTTCAGAGCGCTATGAACTGAATTCTTCGATTGGCGGGCAGGAGCAGAACAAATTCCGATCGCCGTAAACGTTGTCGATCCTGGCGACCGATGGCCAGAATTTATGCTCGCGGGTCCAGGGCGCGGGAAATGCGCCTTGTTCACGCGAATACGGGCGTTCCCATTTCTCGGCGGCGATCTGTCGCGCGGTGTGTGGCGCATTCTTCAGCGGATTATTTTGTTTATCGATCTTACCGGTCGCGACGGCTTCAATTTCCGCGCGAATCGAAATCATGGCGTCACAAAAACGATCGAGCTCGTGTTTCGGCTCGCTTTCGGTCGGTTCGATCATCATCGTGCCCGCGACCGGCCAGGAGACCGTCGGCGCGTGAAATCCATAATCCATCAGGCGCTTCGCGACGTCTTCGACGTCGATGCCTGCTGATTTCCATTGGCGAAGGTCGATAATGCATTCGTGCGCGACCAAACCGCGTTTTCCTTTGAACAAAACCGGGAAATGGGGATCGAGTCGCTTGGCGATGTAATTCGCATTTAGGATCGCGATCTCGCTGGCGCGCTTCAGGCCGGATGCCCCCATCATCCGAATGTACATCCAGGAAATCGTGAGAATACTCGCGCTGCCGTAAGGAGTCGCGGCGACGTTTCCGGCGTTACCACCGCCATGACGATGGGTTGTTCCTTTCCCGGCTGGCGGACGTTTTCCTTCTTCGCTGTCGCCGAAAATAACTTCACCGGTTTCAGGATCGGCAATGAATTCTCTCGGCAAGAACGGCGCGAGATGTTCGACAACACCGATCGGTCCGACGCCGGGACCGCCGCCGCCGTGCGGAATGCAAAAGGTCTTATGTAAATTCAAATGGCAAACATCCGCGCCATAATCGCCCGGCCGGCAAAGGCCGCATTGAGCGTTCATATTTGCGCCGTCCATGTAAACCTGCCCGCCGTGCGCGTGCACGATCTCGCAGATCTCGCGAATCGTCGGCTCGAAAACTCCATGCGTGCTTGGATAAGTCACCATCAGCGCCGCGAGATCGCGCGCGTGGGCATCGGCTTTCGCGCGAAGATCGGCCAGATCGATATCACCATCTTTCAACGTCGCGACCGGGACGACTTTGAGTCCCGCCATCACTGCGCTCGCAGGATTGGTTCCGTGCGCCGAAGTTGGAATCAGGCAGACATTGCGATGCAATTCACCGCGCGACGCGTGGTACTCGCGAATCGCAAGCAGTCCGGCGTACTCGCCTTGTGAACCGGCGTTGGGCTGCAACGAAATAGCGGCGAACCCGGTGAGCTCGGCCAGCCAGTCTTCGAGCTGGTTGCACATTTCGACGTAACCGGCGGTTTGCTCCGTCGGGGCGAACGGATGCAATTTTGAAAATTCCGGCCACGAGATCGGAAACATTTCCGCCGTTGCGTTTAACTTCATCGTGCACGACCCGAGCGGAATCATTGAATGGCAGAGCGAGAGGTCGCGCGATTCAAGCTTCTTCAAATAACGGAGCATTTCCGTTTCGGTGTCGTGCGTATTGAAAACTGGATGAGTTAGAAATTCAGAATTGCGGATTGCGAATTGTGGAATGCGCATTGATGGCTCTCCGACGTTATCCTGAGCAAGATCGCGCACGAGCGTTCCTCGAAAGATCGACATCAAGAACTCGAGATCGCGATCGGTCGTCGTTTCATCGAGCGAGACGCCGACCGCGTTCGTACCCAGGGCGCGAAGATTGCATCCCGCTTTCTCGGCATGCTCAAGCAGAACGCTGCTCGACTCCACTTCGACGCGAATCGTGTCGAAGAAATTATTGTCAGCTATCTTCAATCCTAGCGCGCGAAGTCCATCTGCGAATTGACTCGCGCGCCGATGCACGCGTTCGGCGATTGCACGCAATCCGCGCGGGCCGTGATAGACCGCGTACATCGACGCGATGACTGCGAGGAGGACCTGCGCCGTGCAAATGTTACTGGTGGCTTTATCGCGCCTGATGTGTTGCTCGCGGGTTTGGAGCGAAAGTCGATACGCGGGGCGACCTTCGGCATCATGCGAAACGCCGACGAGCCGGCCGGGCATGTGACGCTTGTATTGATCGCGCGTCGCAAAATACGCCGCGTGCGGTCCGCCAAATCCCAATGGGACACCGAATCGTTGGGTGTTGCCGACGGCAACGTCGGCGCCGAATTCTCCCGGCGGTTTTAGCAAAGTCAGAGCGAGAATGTCCGCCGCGACAACGACCAGTGCGCCGGCAGCGTGCGCTTGTTTCACGAACTCGCTATAATCGTAAATCGCGCCGTCGGTTGCGGGATATTGGACGAGTGCGCCGAAAACCGTGTTGTCGAATTTAAACTTTGCGAAGTTGCCGATCTTAACTCCAATCCCGAGTGGTTTCGCGCGAGTCCGGACGACGGCGATCGTTTGCGGGTGGCAATTGTCAGCGACCAAAAAAGTTTTTCGGTCCGGAACCGACGCATGACAAAGCGCCATCGCCTCAGCCGCCGAAGTCGCTTCATCGAGCATCGAAGCGTTCGCGATGTCGAGCTTGGTTAGGTCGACAATCATCGTTTGAAAATTAAGCAGCGCTTCGAGCCGGCCCTGCGCTAGTTCCGCTTGGTACGGCGTGTAGGCCGTGTACCAACCGGGATTCTCGAGAATGTTTCGCTGAATGACCGGCGGCGTGATGCAATCCGAGTAGCCCGCGCCGATAAACGACTTCGCAATCTTGTTTTTCTTCGAAATCGCGCGCAATTCGGCAAGCGCTTCCGCTTCGGACTTTGGTTCCGGCAGATTTAATTGGCGATCGAGCCGAATATTTTTGGGAACAGTGGCATCGATCAGCCCGTCGAGATTGTCGAACCCGACTGCGCGCAACATCTCGGCTGTCTCTTCGGGGTTTGGACCGATGTGACGGCGCGAAAAGTCCATCGCGATGTCGACCCTTTCCTTGCGCGTGTGCATTGAGAGAGATTACGGAACGCGAAGCAGCATTCAAGATGACAGGGGCTGTTCATCGAACCGCCATGGCGATTAAGGGCAATCGCCGCTATCTATTCGTAAGTTTCGATGCCGTGTGCTTTCATCGATTCCCATCGTTCCCTGGCCCGCGATGATCGCGGGGTCGTCGTAGCCATCGATGTAAGCGAGGCTTTTTTCGGCCGCGAGCTCATGAGCATATGCTTTCGCTTCGGCAAAATCTTTTCCGTGTAGAACGACGTTGGCGCCGAGCGCCTGGCAATTGCTCACTTTAACGAGCGGCGCGTATTGCGGCATCACGACCGTCGCCGGAATGCCGAGCAGTTTCCCCTGATAAGCGAGCGCCTGCGCATGATTACCGGCCGAAGCCGCGATGACGCCGCGTTTCCTTTGATCGGCGGACAGTTGCGCCAGCGCGTTACGCGCGCCGCGTTCCTTAAAACTTCCGGTCCGTTGTGCGTTGTCGAACTTGCAGAAGATTCTCATGCCCGCGATTTCGCTTAGCGGGATGGAATGCCGGCAATCGGTACAGAAAACAGCGCCGGCGATTCGATCCCGCGCGGCTTCGATGTCTTTGAACGTGATCACGCGCTGGAATTGAGCGCGAGTGGGTCAGGGACAAGATCGCATCGTTCGGGCCCGACTCACGAGTCAATCAGCGTAGCTATTTTGCGTCGAGCGCTTCGCGAACTTTGATGGCGAGTTGCTCGGCGTCGAAAGGCTTTGGCAGGAAAAACATTCCGGGTTCGCAACGATCGTCCGGCTGCAGCGATTCTTCGAGGTATCCGGAGATGAAGAGAACTTTGATATTGGGATGAGCCGCGCGGAGAGCGTCCGCGAAGCGACGACCGCTGACTTGTGGCATCACCATATCGGTGAGAAGCAGATCAACTTTGCGGCCTCCGTCCTGTGCGAGCAAATGGCGAGCATCGCTGCTATTGGCCGCTTCGATGACTTCATAACCGAGGGCGCGCAGGACGCGCACAGAAATGTGACGCACGCTCACATCGTCTTCGAGAAGAAGAATAGTCTCGGTGCCTCCGCGCACTTTCTTGCTGCCCGGTTTTTTGTAGGAAGGGGGAGGGGGAGCGGGAACGCGCGGCAAATAAACATATACCGTCGTGCCATTTCCCTCCTCGCTTTCGACCCGCAGATGTCCGCCGCTCTGATGCACGATGCCGTAACAAGTCGCGAGACCAAGACCGCTCCGGCGCTCATTTACTTTGGTGGTGAAAAAAGGTTCGAAGAGATGCCCTTTCACGTCTTCACTCATTCCGGTTCCGTTATCGGAGATGCTGATGACGACGTATTGACCCGGCTTGCACTCGCTGCAGTCAATCGGGCATTGAGGATGTCGCGGAAGATCGACCATGCCGGTGCGAAAAATGAGTTGTCCGCCTTGAGGCATAGCATCTCGCGCGTTTACCGCGAGGTTTAGAATGATTTGGGTGATCTGTTGCGGATCGGCCTTGATATAGGCGCCATCTTTTTCGTGATGGAGCTCGCAGACGACCGAAATATTTTCGCCGATGAGTCGGAGCAACGAACGCTCGAGATTTGTAACGATGGAATTGATTTCGACAACGACGGCCTCCATTGCTTGGCGGCGACTAAACGCGAGAAGTTGCTGTGTGAGCGCCGACGCGCGCCCGGCTGCAGCGCGGATTTCGGTCACATGATCGGCCAATGCTCCTTTAATTTGTTTTTCGTGAAGAAGTAGATCGCCGTAGCCCAGGATTGTCGTGAGAAAATTGTTGAAATCGTGGGCGACGCCAGCGGCCAGTTGCCCGAATGCTTCCATTCTTTGTGAGCGACAAAGCTGGTCTTGAAGTTGTTTACGCGCGGTAACGTCCATCAGCGAACCGATCAGTCGCGCTGCCGAACCGTCGCCATCGCGGAGAATGACGGCTCGCTCCAGAATGTTTAGATCTGTTCCGTCAGCGCGACGAAAGCGGTATTCGCCGCTCCATTGATCTCCAGTTCCGGCCAGCGCGTCACTGATCGACGCGGCGATGCGCGCGTGATCGGCCGGGTGAATGTTTTGTTGCCAGAAACTGATCCGGCCATCGGCCGACGTAGGGTTGTAACCGAAGAGCGATTGCAAACCCTGCGGCCAGGAAAGCGCTCCGGTTTTTACATTCCAATCCCGAATCGCGTCGTTCGTAGCCCGGGCAACAAATGGAAAATAATCATTGCTCGGCGGCGAATCACTTGGAGAGACAGTAATTTTGCTTTCATCGGAGAGATCTCGCAGTTGACCTACAATGAATTGCTCGAGTGACGGCGATTGAATCGGCGTTTCTGCAGTCTGATCCTCGTTCCCTAATCGCATGCGTCACGTCAAACAACCCGACGTGTAAATAGCTAGTTCCATGCCCCTTGAAGGTTGTGCGAAAACGGATTGCCATGGCGAATCGCGATGCGCTTTTGCTTTGCGAATTACTGTTGCGCCCGCGCTGGAAGCGGAGCGACGGAGATTGCGGCGAGGTTCAGCTCTCGGGCTTGTCCGCGCAGCTTCGCGAAATTCGAGTTGATCGCTTCTGCGAGAATGGAAGCCCTGAACGGGTTAGAGATCCGGGCCGATTTCTCGTCCTGGCCGTCCACTCGGAATGAAAGCCGAACGAATTTCTTCTCGATCCCTAACATTGACAGTTTGAACAACCGTTTGTGAGCGAATGGGACAATTCCATCCACTTGTGTCCATTTTGGGCTGTCCGCCGGAAGGGACGAGTCGGAAACCGCGATTCGAAGCTCACCACACGCCGCAGCATTCTCGTTTAAGAAAATGAATCGATCCGTCGCGATATTCTTTGGCAACTCGATAATAAAAGTAGTCTCGCCCTCCTTTAACGCGCAACTGACCGTGTTGCTATCAATGAACGCCGCATTGGATTCGTGAGCGGCCGGGTTCGCGGCGGATAGTGAAGATAACTTGCCGTCCGGAGCGATGTATTCGATTTGCGGCTCTTTGTTGTCACTGCCCCCATAGATGGGCGAAGGGCTGGCGAAGCCGATAGCGAAGGCCAACCCGAGCAGAATCCCGGAGAACAAACAAGGGGCCGGGCGCGAAACTGGCAACATGGGCGTAATATCAGCTTAGCGCGGGCCAAGGAGGGAGAATTTCTCGGGGCGCGTCCCAGGGGTTAGGGACGGTGGTTAGTTAAACGTTATTTACGAAACTCCGTAAAAAGTTTTCTGCGATTTCCCTTGCCTAGACGGGGGGTTTTCTCGTAAAACAGAACCCACCTAACAGGACACCACGATCTTGAAACGAAGACGAGCCCTTCTAGCCCTGCCTCACTAGATTGGGATTTTGTAAAACGGATACTGGTACCACAACTGCTTTAACCTAATTTGATAAGTCTGCCTATGAGTCATCGTGCTGTCCCTGTCTATCGCGAAAAATTTCTGAAACTGCCGTTCCTGTTGATAGCGATCGCATCACTTGCGAGCCTTCGGGTAAATGCGCAGGATGCGGTTCGTCCGTCACTAGCGGGGCAGGAGGCTTACGACGCAAGGCAAGAAGATGTCTCCCGCATCCCGTACAATTTGCTTTTGGGCCCGGTCCGTTTCCGCGTGGGTGCGAGCGTTGGCGTGGAGTACAACGACAATATTAATTACGCCGAGGTAAACGTGCAGGACGACGTGATTGTCACACCGAACCTGACCCTCGATGCGATCTGGCCGGTCACCCAACTCAACACCTTACGGCTCGATCTCGGTATTGGATATTCGTTTTATCTCGATCATTCGGAGGACAACACTGATTCGATCTTGATTGCGCCGAAGTCCCAGCTCGCTTTCGACATCTTCGTTGGCGACTTCCGAATCAACATTCACGACAGGTTCCAATTACAACAGGACCCGATTCAAGAAGGCGCTTTGAGCAACGTCACGGACTATGGCCGGTTTGAGAACACGGCCGGCCTTTCAGTGCTGTGGGACTTGAACAAGGTGCTCCTGCAAGTCGGCTACGATCATTACAACTTTATCGCGACTAATTCGGATTTCGATTACGAGAATCGAAACTCGGAAATTGTGGGAGGTTCAGCTGCCTTTATTGTTAACCCTACCGTTACCGTTGGGGTTGAGGGCAACGCTGTCTGGACCCGGTACACTGACGACAATACCGGTGTAGGAATTCTTAACGACAACGAGGATTACAGCGTCGGCGGCTTTGTGGAAGCGGCATTGACGAATAATCTCAAGGTTCGCGTCGCTGGCGGCTATCAGTGGATTAATTTCGACCAGAATTTTGTGACGTTCTTCTTCGGTCCGTTCGGCGATCCCGTTTCCAGATCACAAGGATCTGGAGGACTACTATGTAAATGGATTGATCTCACATCGGATTAACGCCCAACTCAGTCAGACACTGAGCGCGGGACACGAGAATCAACTCGGTATCCAGTCCAACTACATCACGCTAAACTACGTCCGGCACACTCTGAGCTGGAACCTTATCCGCAATGTGTTGCTCTCCACGGAGTTCTTCTTCGAAGACGCCGAAGAATCCGGTGGACCATTGGGTGCGACTCCTTTCACGGTCCTGACGGGCCAAAGGGAAGGCGAACACTTCCAACGTATTGGCGGCGCGATCACTCT
Organism: uncultured Verrucomicrobiae bacterium; assembly: GCA_963801815.1. Lineage (GTDB taxonomy): Bacteria > Verrucomicrobiota > Verrucomicrobiia > Chthoniobacterales > UBA10450 > AV40. The sequence goes on along the minus strand of CAWDGJ010000007.1, from coordinate 158,053 downwards.
CGGATACCAGTTAACACCCCACATTACGCTCGGCCTCCGCTATCAGGGAACAAGCAAGGATTCCGACGTGTTTCTGCGCGATTACAACCAAAACCGCGTTTCTGTCGACGGCACTTACAGTTTCTAAAAGAAGCAAAAGGGGTAGATTGGGGGTCAACATGAGAGTCTGTGTGTATGCGGGCATCGCTGCTGCCTGTGTCATTTTATCTAATTGGACTTGGGCGCAGGACGCAGGCAGCCCGGCTCCGGTTGCACCAAGACCAACTGCGCCTGACCTGCCGACGTCTAGTAGTGCAGTGTTGCGAACCAACTCGATGTCGGTGCTGGACGACAAGAAAAAGCTCGGCTCGAACGATTATGTCAGCTTCCGCGTCGTCGAAGATCGAGACAACGAATCGCAGCGCTTGCGCGTTAATGACAACGGGGAGCTGGAAGTTCCGTACGTCGGTCTGGTTCCGGCCCAAGGGAGGTCGTGCAAGGAACTGGCTTACACGATCAAAGCGTTACTGGAGAAAGAATATTACTATCACGCCACCGTGATTCTCGCCGTCGATCGCGTCAGCGAGAAATCCCGCGGCCGGGTTTACGTTTATGGTTCGGTGAAAGGGCAGGGGCCGCAGGAAATTCCGCCAGACGAAAGCTATACCGTGAGCAAAGCGATCATTAGAGCCGGGGGTTTTGGTGATTTCGCCAACAAACGAAAAGTGAAATTAACTCGGCATAACGGCCAGGATTTTACCGTCGACTTGAAGCGCGTGATTGAAGAAGGACATACCGAGGAAGATCTCGAACTTCAGCCGGACGATCAGATCTATGTCCCGCAGCGCTTGATCAACATGTAATATGCGCGCGTCTCCTGTTACTAAGAATACTTCCGCATCCTGGTCGGCTGCGTTGATTACACGACTGCACCGCTATAAATCGCTCTTTCTGCGGCGTTGGTGGATTCCTGTCCTGACAATTTGCCTCGGATTATTTGTGGAAGCGTTCCTGATTTATCAGCGGCCGCCGGAATTCATGTCGAAGGGCAAGATGATCCTCGCCGGCAGTATGAAGATTCCGCAGGGCGCGATTTACAGCGAGGAAACCCAGAATTTTTACGGCACTCAAATTCAGCTAATGCAAAGCGCCGAGGTTAAGCACAGCGCCGAATTGCTAGTGCGCTCGTCGCATCCCGAGCTGCAGCCCGTGCCGGTGGAAATCATGGTTGTACAAAAACCGCGGACATCGATCTTCGAGCTCACTGGCGTCGGCAGCGCGCCCGATTACACCCAGGCCTATCTGAACGCGGTCATGCAGAAGTATCTCGATTTCAAAAGCGGGATGCGGGAAGAACGCGGCCACGAGGTGACCACCGGAATCACCGAGCAGTTGATTCAAGTGGAAAAAGATTTGCGCAACAGCGAAGACGAAATGCTCGAATTTCAAAAGCAGAACAACATTGGATTTATTCAGGAAGAGGGGAACAGCGCCGCTGCTTATCTGGTCCGACTGAATCAGCAATACGCGCAGCTCAAAACCGAATACGATCTGCTGAATCTGCTCGACCTAGACCAAAATCTCGATCGTGCCCAGAACAAGATGGATGCGGCCCAAAATACTCAGGGCCCTTCAGGCGATAGTCAGGGTTTGCCGTTTTCGGATGTCGGTCCCGAGGCCGATTACTTAAAGGCGAAACAACAGCTTCAGTTGCTCAAAGCCGAGCGTGACACCCTGGCCAAGGATTTGCGACCAAACCATCCCAAAATCCTCAAGCTCAACGACGAAATCACCAAGCAGGACAAATTGATCGAGCTTTTCCGCGCTGACACGCTGGAGAGATTGAAAACGCGTCGTGAATCGATCGGCAAACAGATGGAAAACCTCCAGACCAACATCAAGGAATGGGAAACCAAAGCGCTCGATCTCAGTCAGCGTCTTGCCCAGTTCAATCGGGTCAAAGGCAAGGTCGATCGCCTCAAAACGCTTTACGATCGCCTGACCAACAATTTGAAAGACGTTGATGTCTCGCAAGTCGTGGATGGCGAGGACCAGGTCTCCATCATGGAAATGGCCACCGCGCCGGTATCGGTTCGTCCGGGATTGATCAAGAGTCTTCTAATCGGCTTTGGAACTGGCGCGATCGCCGGGATGGCAATTCTGCTTCTGCTCGATCGCATCGACGATCGGATGGCGTCGTTTAGTGAATTCCAACATCATTTTTCCGAAAATGTTCTTGGCCAAATCCCGAAAGAAAAGGGCAAGGGCAACGTCGCTTTGCTGCAACCGGACGACGCGCGCCACGTATTTGCCGAATCCTATCGCAACATCCGCTCTTCGATTTTCTTCATGCCTTACGAAGGGCCGCGACCGAAGAGCTTCCTGATCACCAGCGCCGTTCCGAACGAAGGCAAATCGACCATCTCCGCCAATCTCGCCATCACCATGGCGCTTTCCGGCGCCAAGACCCTGTTGATTGATTGCGATCTTCGTCGAGGCGCGCTTCGCGAGGCTTTCGGGATCTCCTCAAAGATCGGATTCTCCGAAGTGCTGAAGCAGGAAGTAAACTGGCGCGAAGTTGTTGTGCCGACGGCATATCCAACGCTCTTCGTTTTGCCCCGCGGCAAAACTCTGTCGCAACCGAGCGAACATCTTCTGCGCGAATCGACCGACGCCATTTTGCGCGAGATCTATAACTTCTACGATTACATCATCATCGATAGCTCGCCGGTTCTTGCCGCCGACGACACGACCAGCCTCGCGCCGAAGATTGACGCCACCCTGTTTGTGGTTCGGCTTTCCTACACTTCCGCGCGGCTGACCAGGAAGTCGCTCGAGCTGCTCTACAACCGCCAGGTCAACGTTCCCGGCGTCATTCTGAACTTCGTCGATACGTCGTTGCCCGAATATTACTACTATCAATATTCGGAGTACTACACGACGCCGGCCGTTCCGGACAGCGAAACGCCCGCGCCAGTCGCTCAGGTCGCGACCGAAAGCAATCGAAACGTCATAGACCGTTCGGTTCTCTTCTCTGTCGCTGTCTTCTGTCAAAGCCTGTAAGAATCCCACACTCTCCGGACTGTCGCCGATCGGTACTCGGTGCAGATTCCGCTTGGCACTTGGGTAGCTCATTGCTCTCTTCCAACATGATCCGGCCATGAGTTTCTTCGCCCCGGTGTCGACGCCAGTGCTGGCCGAAGGTTACACTCCGGTGCTGCGGCGCGCTTTCGATCACGCCCGGCGCATTGGCAACTACGCTGTGATTCAGGCCGTGGTCCAACTGCTCGCTTTTACCAGCGGAATACTCCTTGTCCGTTGGTTACCCCAACGCGAGTACGCTTACTTCACCATCGCCAACGCGATGCAGGCGACGTTAAACGTCTTGGCCGACATAGGTATTAGCGTCGGGGTCATTTCCATCGGCGGCCGCGTTTGGCAGGATCGACATCGCTTTGGTCAATTGATCAATACGGGTCTGATCGTGCGCCGGCGACTCGCAGCGCTGGCCTTCCTGATCGTCGCTCCGCTTCTCTACGCGATGCTCGCCCGGAACGGTGCATCTTCGCTCTATACGCTTCTCTTAATCGTCATCGTTCTGATCGGCTTCTCAATTCAATTGTCGATCGACGTGTTTGCCGTTGTTCCGCGGCTGCGCTCCGACATTGCACGAATCCAAACCATCGATTTTGTGTGCGCGACGGCTCGTCTTGCCCTGATTCTCGGACTCATCTATGTCTTCGCCAGAGCCGGATTAGCAGTGGCGATCGGCAGTGCCATTTTCTTTTTGCAATACCTTCTCCTCCGCTCTTACTCCGCGAAGGTTATTGATCTGAACGCGAGCGAAAATCTGGAGGACCGACAAGAGATTGTTCGCTTGACGAAAAAACTCGCGGCCAATGCGCTGTTTTATTGTTTGCAGGGACAAATCACCGTTTTCCTGATCAGCTTTTTCGGACGGCGGGCTAGCGAAGTTGCGGAAGTCGGAGCGCTTGGACGTCTCGCGATGATTTCCGCCGTTCTCATGAGCACACTGACGAATATCTTCGTACCTGCCTTCGCGCGGTGTCAGGACAAGGCGAAATTACGAATCCTCTATGTACTGATCGCGGGCGGAGTTGCTCTATTTAGTCTCATCGTGCTCGCCGCCGCCGCCGCTTTTCCTGACCAATTTCTGCTTATTCTCGGAAATCGGTATACCCATTTACATCGCGAACTGGTGTTGATGGTTAGCTGCGCGGTCTTTACCGCTTTCGGGTCCACCCTTTGGATGTTGAACTCTTCCAAGGCGTGGATCAATGGCTCATGGCTTTATATTCCGCTCACCTTGGCGACACAGGCTGCGCTAATACCGTTTACCGATTTTTCTACTGTCGCTGGTGTCCTTATTTTTAACTTGATATCGACCGTGCCGGCCGTGCTGCTCAATATCGGACTGAGCTATCGCGGCTTCCGTACTTTCGCCCAGGCTGAATGAAGCCGAATGTGCCTTATCATTCGGCGCTCTTGGAGGGCAGAATCATGCGCGACCTCTATCGCGCAGCGCTGCCGATGATTGTTCGCCGCCAGGTGCGCGTGCCGCGTACGCTCGCTTTGGATGTGTTTGCTTACTCAGGCGAAAGTTCGCTTCCGGAGCAAGCTGCCTCCATTCGTTCCTTCCTTGCTTACGCGGGCCGGCCTAAACAATTCACGGTTCTCTCCGATGGATCTTATACTGCGAGAAGCACCGCGTTATTGGAGAAAATCGACGGCTGCGTCCGGGTTCAACAGACCGCGCCGCCTTTACCCTCGGGTTTACCCGAGAAAGTTGCGTCTTTTTTCAAGAATCATTTTACCGGGAAGCAATTGGCTCTGATTATGTCTTTGCCCTCAAACGGTCCCGCACTTTACACCGATGCGGACGTTCTCTTTTTTCCGGGTGCGCACGAGCTCGTCCATCTCTCGCAAACCCAATCAGTCTCCGCACTGTATCAGGCCGATTCTCAATTGTCGGTCGACGAGCGCCTGATCCGGGGCGAGAGCGAAAGGAAGAGTCCGGCCAATATGGGTTTTCTATTGTTGTTTGAAAAACTCGACTGGACGTTCGGCTTGGAACGATTGCGTGCGTTCGACGGTGTCCCGGATTTTTTTACAACCCAAACCGTGACGCACCTTTGCCTCCACGCGAATGGCGCGCGGGCGTTCGATCCGAGCAAGGTTGTTTTGAAATTGGATGACCAAACAATCTATCGGGACAAGTACGCGAAGCCGGCGCTGGTGATGCGGCATTACGTCAATCCGGTCCGGCACAAATTCTGGACGACACTCGCGCATCGAGGTTTCAGTTGATGGAAAACCCGCTTCGTATTCTTTGCATAGTCAATCTGCCGTGGGACCAGCGTCTCGGCGCGACCCGCGTCTGGTTCGAATTGTCGGAGCAATGGAAGAAAGCCGGGCACAAGATTGACAAGTTCTGTCTCAGCGATGCTTTTCCAACACAAACTTCCTCGCCTGCAGTCTATGTCTGGCGCCAGGTAATCTTTCCATATCGCGCTGCGCGTTATGTGCGACGTAACGCGGCCGAATTCGACGTCATCGATTGTTTGATCGGCACACTTCCGTTTTCAAAAAGATCGTTGGGGTTTGATGGTCTCATCGTTGGACGCTCGATCGGATTGTATTTGGCCTATACCGATTTCATTCGCTCGAGTCGCCAACGTTGGCGGGATCAGCCACGCGGGAAATTCCTTGGCCGTCTTTTCTATCCGTTTACCTCGTGGCTGCTGCAACGAAGCGCGGACCGCGCACTTTCCCATTGCGATTGTTTCAATGTTCCAAACGAGCAGGAGAAACAGGCACTGGAACAACGTTGCTCCGGTGCGAAGATCATCGTTCAGCCTTATGGATTGAACGACTCGGAGCGTGCAGCGCTTTCCCAAGCGGCACAGCCGGCTGCAGCGCGGCTCGCTAGAAAGGAAATTTGTTTTCTCGGCATGTGGAGCGTTCGAAAAGGCTCGCGCGACTGGCCGGATATTTTGCGTGCGGTTTGGAATTCGATTCCGAACGCGCTGTTCGCGTTTCTCGGCACCATCATGGATGAGGAAAAGGTGTTACGTGACCTCGGAGTTTCGCCGCGTGAATCGATTCGCTGTATTTCCAGTTACGATCCAAGCAGCCTTCCGCAGTTGATCGGGAGCTGCGCTGTGGGGCTTTTCCCAAGCTATATCGAAGGATTTGGGTTGTCGGTGATCGAACAACTTGCTGCCGGTATTCCCACTATTGCCTACGATGTTCCCGGACCGAGACATATCTTTGCCGGGTTGGCGGCGACTGAATTCTTGGTACCCGCGGGCGATAGCAAAGCTATGGCCGAGCGAGCGATGCAAATTTTGCAGATGAACGAAAATGATTACGCAGCACTTTCGGCAAAATGCCGGCAAATCGCGGGCGGGTTCCGCTGGGAGAAGATTGCCGGCGATACGATTGGTGACTATTGCGATTCACTGGCGCACGTGAGATCGCCGCAAGATCAGGAAAACGCCATTTCAGTTTGAACACCATTCTTCAAATTGTGCCGAGAGTTCCCGGCGGAATTGACGGCGTCGGCGATTATGCGCTTACCCTCGCTGCAAAGTTGCTCGACAAATTCGGATGCGGCACCGTGTTTGTGACCCCCGATGCGTCTTCGCCATCCACCGTCCGCGGTTTTGAAGTTCTACCGGTCGACCGATTAACTGCCGCTGCGCAACAGGCTGACCGCGTTATTTTACACTATGTAAATTACGGATATCAAAAACGTGGCGTTCCCTTCCGTCTATTGTCGATCCTGCGCAAGCTGCGCGAGCAACATCGCGGGCCGCTGCTTACAATTTTCCATGAGTTATACGCGTCCGGTCCACCCTGGCGCAGCGCGTTCTGGTTGAAGCCGCTCCAGATTCATTTGGCCAAATCCGTCGCACGCCTGCCCCACGAATGCATTGTGAGCAACGAGAACTTCGTTCGTGAATTGCGGCGGTTCGTCCCGGATGCGCGCGCGCATTTGCATCCTGTCCCTTCCGGATTGGGTGAGCCATCGCTTTCGCATGATCAAATCGCCAATCGCGACCCGCACCGATGGGTGATCGTTGGCGGCACGGCCCTGAGCGAACGCTCGCTGCGATCGTTGGCCGGTGCTGTGCGCGAAATTCCAGAGTCAATAGCTCCTCGCACATTGTTCGTCCTTGGAGGACACGAAAATCCGGTAACTCGCTCACTCCTTGCCGATCTTGCGATCGAATCCGATTATCGCCCCGGGATCTCATCCGCTGAAGCCTCCGAAATTCTCAGGACCTGTTCGTTCACCTGGTTCAATTATTTCCACCGTCCCGATATCGAGACTTCGGTGATTCTAAAATCGAGCGCCTTTGCTTCTGCGTGCGCCCACGGAGTCATCCCAATCTTTCCGTATCCGGGCTCGACGATTTCGGTGGAGGGCGATCGTTTGCCCGGTCCGTTCTTTGTGTCTCGCGGCAAAATAGATGTTCCGAACGCTAACAATCGCGCCGCAATTGCCCAAAACATTTACGATTGGTATCAGCGGCACGTTTTGTCGGAACTTTTGGTGAACGGTATTGCCGAGGTGCTTGGCTTGAGCGCCCCGCGATGAATCAGAACCCTGTCAAGCGACCGACCGAATTGGTTGCCGTGATCAACTCATTTAACCGGCGGCCACTTTTGGAACGCGCGATCGTGTCGCTAACGAGCGCGTTGCGGACCGCGCGATTTGGTAGCGCTATTGTTGTTTTCGATGCCGGTTCCAAAGATGGCAGCGTCAAATTGCTAAGAGAATGGTGCGAAAATAATCCCGCGGACAATCTTGTCTTGATCGAGGCCGTTGACCGCCGTCGCTCGTTCAGTGACGGAGTGAACATCGCTTGCGCGGAAGCGATCGCTCGCTTTTCAAGTGTCCGATGGTTGTTTCTTTACGAGACCGACAACTGCTTGCTGAGTATCGAGCCTCTCGAGCAAGCGATCGGGCTTCTGGAGCGCGAACCGCGGCTCGCAGCCTGCGGCTTCACCGTTAAACAACATGATGGAAGATTTTTCGGCTACGGCATGCGATTTCCTTCAACGCTCTCATTTGCGCTCGGACAGAATCTGGCGGCTCTTTGCAATTTGCACGCCCCGAACGAGTCCGAATGGCAAATGACCGATGGAATTCGCTGGCGCACCTGCGATGTGGTTTTCACCAGCCCGCTGGTGGTTCGGCGCGAAGCTTGGGAGCAAAGCGGTGGATTGGACGCCGAGAACTTTCCGTTTTCCGATACAGACATTGATTGGGCGTGGCGTTCCGCCGGACTCGGTTGGACAATGGCGGTCATCGCGTCCGACCACGCCATCCACGATAATCTGGAACAGCTTTCGGCCTGGTCGGCCAATCGCGTGCTCGACTTTCATCGAAATCGGTTTTGCCTTCTAAGGCGTCATCGCGGCAGACACGTCGCGCTACTCAAGCCCCTTCTGTTTTTGCGGCATTGTTTCGAAGCGATCATTCTCTCGCGAAAGTCTCGCGTTGATCCAACCGCCAAAGAAAAACTCGTCAAACGAAAGCAAATGTTGCGAACCGTCTGGAGCAACTATTCGTAATCCGACCTTCGTGAAGATTCTTTTCTCTTCTTATCTGTTTGATCCAAGTGTTGGTGGAATTGAGTCGGTCTCGAAAATTCTTGCTGATAAGTTCGCGGCTGCCGGCCACGACGTGCACATTATTACTCAGAGCGTCGGCGGCCCAGTTCCTGACGCAAATTACCGGCTCACTCGGCGTCCATCGATCGCCGAAATTTTTCGACTGCTCAGGTGGTGCGATCTTTTTTTTCAAAATAACATTAGCCTTCGCAGCCTGATCCCGGCTTTGATTGTGCGAAAGCCGACTTTGATTACGCATCAAACCTGGCTTCAAAACGTTCGCGGAGGCAGCGGCTGGCAAAATCGGCTCAAGCAGGCCCTCCTTCGATTCGTCACCAACATCGCCATCAGCAAGGCCGTAGCCGACCGTCTCAGTTCAAGTTCGTTTGTGATCGGCAATCCCTATGATGACAGGGTGTTTCATTTGATGCCGGAGATCGCGCGCGACAAAACGATTGTCTTTGTTGGACGACTCGTCTCCGACAAGGGCGTCGATTTGCTTTTGGAGGCGACCAAACTTTTGCAGCGCAATGGTTTCTCGCCTGATTTGACCATTGTTGGCAGCGGTCCGGAGGAAGGCAATCTACGGAAACTGAGTGCTCAGCTCGGTTTGGATCGACAGGTAACGTTCGCTGGACAGCAATCGGGAATTACTCTTGCTCAAACTTTGAATCGCCATCGTGTCCTGGTCGTCCCGTCGCGCTGGGCCGAGCCGTTTGGCGTAGTGGCCGTTGAAGGAATTGCCTGCGGTTGTGTCGTTGTCGGCTCGCAAGAAGGCGGCTTGAAAGAAGCGATTGGGCCCTGCGGGCTGACCTTTGAAAACGAAAACGTTGTCGCGCTGGCCGCGCAATTGGAGCATATGATTAACCGACCTGACGCACGGGCAACTTTGTTGCAGCACGCCCCAGAGCATCTGGCAAAGTTTCAATCGGAAGCCATCGCTGCTGCTTATCTGCGAGTAATGAAAAAGATGAAGGCATGATTTTGCTTTCCCATCCCATCGGCAACGAATTCGTGCGTGAAGCGCTGGTCGCATTCGATCGTGCCGACATGCTCGAGCGAATTCTGGACTACGATCAGTTGGAATTCGAAGTCGCCGATCAACCGAGCTTTTCCACCATCCGTTCGCGAACGGTTCGCCCGGCGTTCCTTTCCTGAATCGATTCGGGCGCGCACGCGAACTCTTCCTGTTCGGGAAGCAATTCGCCTGCTCGCCGGCGCGGCCGGATCTGTCGTCGCGCCATGAAACCGGAGCGTTTAGCATCGACTCAGTTTTTCGCGAGCTGGACAAGAAAGTCGCGCAGCGATTGCGTAAGATCGACAGCGCTCCGCGCAGTTTACGCTTACGAAGACGGCGCACTCGAAAGCTTTCGCGCCGCGCGCGAGCGCGGATTCAAACGAATTTACGATCTGCCGATCGGTTACTGGCAAGTTGGGCAACGAATCTTTGCCGAAGAAGCCGAGCGCGAACCGGAGTGGGCGCCGACGTTAACTGGCACGCTCGACAGCGCCGATAAACTCGCGCGCAAAGATGACGAACTACGATTGGCCACGCGCGTTGTCGTCGCGAGCACGTTCACGAAACAAACGCTCGCTGACTCGCCCTGCACCGCAAAGATCGACATCATTCCCTACGGCGCGCCGCCGACGGTTTTCGACGAAATCTCCAAGCCTTCGCGGCCATTGAAAGTGCTCTTCGCCGGCTCGCTTGGTCAGCGAAAAGGGTTTGTCCTATTTACTAAAGGCGATCAAGTCGCTGCAAGGCGGAGTAGAACTGACTTTGCTCGGCCGAAAGGTCGTGGACGGTTGCGCGCCGCTGGAATCTGCAATTCGAACCCATCGTTGGCTCCCGACTTTGAGTCATGGCGCCGTTTTGCGCGAAATGCACGAGCACGATGTGCTGGTCTTGCCGTCGTTATTTGAAGGTTTCGGCTTAGTGATTCTGGAAGCGATGGCGCAAGGCACGTCGGTGATTACGACCGATCACACTGCGGGCTCGGACGTCATCGAGAATGGAAGCGACGGTTTCATCGTCCCGATCCGTTCAGCGGAAGCGATTGCGGAGAAACTGGATCTGCTGGCGACGCGATCACGAACGAACTGATGTCGATGAAATTAGCGGCGCAGCAGAAGGCCCAATCGCGGCGGTGGGAAAATTACCGGGACGGCTTGGTGAAGGTGGCACGGGAAGTGATGGAGAGCTAAGATGCGCCACCCAATGAGAGCAGCGACCGCACCTCAATCTTTATCGGCTGCGTCGAACCTGCCACCGGCGGAACAACCTCACAGCCTGCGCGCGGTCCGAATTTCGATTTGGATCTACGTCATTCTTCTCGTCATTGAAGGCGCTCTTCGGAAATGGGCATTGCCGAGTTTGTCTGATCCGCTGCTGGTCGATTCGCGATCCAGTAGTGCTGGCGATTTATTATTTCGCGATGCGCGCTCGTATCTTCCCAAATAACATCTGGCTGCTCTTCTTGGGCCTCATCGGTGTTCCTTCGTCGTTCTCTTCACCCTCGTAAATCTCTCCTCGTATTTCCCGTTCAAGGCGATCGTGCTCGCAGACCTCTACGGATTTCGCTCAAATTTTTTTCATCTGCCGCTGATATTCGTGATGGCAAGTGCGTTGAATCTGGAAGACGTAAAAAAAGTCGGCCAATGGACTTTGCTATTGATGATTCCAATGGCGGTCCTGATGGCATTGCAGTTTCAATCCTCTCCGGACTCGTTCATTAATAAGACCGTCGGTGCGGGCGAAGGGCTGCAGCTTACGACCTCAGGTGGGAAAATCCGACCGCCGGGAACCTTCTCCTTTATTTCAGGACCGGTTTTTTATTTGAGTGTCACGATGGCTTTCCTGATTTACGGAGTCTTGAACAAAGGAGTTTACAAGCGTTGGCTTCTGATGGCTTCGGCTGCAGGTCTTCTCATTGGAGTGATTGTCTCCGGAAGCCGGGCCTGCGTTTTGGCCGTAGTCCTGGTGGTAGTGGCCATCCTCGTCATCCTTCTGGTTCAGCCTTCGGCGGTGAACAAATTTGGCGGCATGCTGCTCGCGATTGCTATTGTTGGGCTCATCGCCAGCCGGCTTCCGTTTTTCAAAGAAGGCCTCGACGTTCTCTCCGACCGCTTCGTGGATTCCGCCGAGGTCGGGGAGACAACGATAGTCGGCGGACTCATCGACCGAATGGTCCATGAATTCACCGATCCATTGCCTTATCTGTTCAAAATACCGTTGACCGGATACGGTCTCGGACTTGGGACTGCGGGCGGCGCGCGATTTCTCGTCGGTCAGGGCACGATTTTGTTGACGGAAAACGAATGGGGTCGAATCATCGCTGAAAGCGGACCGATACTCGGACTGGCATTCATTGTTTGGCGCATTGCGCTGGCCGGAAAACTGTTCAGGGACAGTTTGCGCGCGCTCAAGCTGGGCGAAGTATTGCCGATCCTTTTATTTTTCTGCGCGTTTCTGACAGTGCTAAATGGTCAGCTCGGTCAGCCGACCACTCTCGGTTTCACAGTAGTGCTTGCAGGACTTTGCCTGGCCGCCACGAATCTGGATGAAGTGCCGGCTGCCCGACGAGGGAGAAACTGACGAGCAGATTGAACCAAAGCCGCTTCCGCGACGATCCGTTTTTGCAGACCGAATTCACCGCGCGCCCCATCGCTCCCGATCACACCAATGGTTCTGTTGATCGGTAATTATCCGCTCGATCGGCAACAAAGCATGCAGCGTTTCGCCACGATGATGCTGCAGGGACTGGCTGCCGCCGGAATTCCAGTCGAAGTCGCTGCGCCGGCTCCCGTTTTCGGAAAACTCTTCGGAATACGACAATTTCTTCGGCAAATGGCTCGCTTACATCGACAAGTTCATTTTGTTTCCGCGACAACTGCGGAAACGACTCAGTCAGCGAGCTGCCGTTGTTCACATTTGCGATCATTCCAACGCGATGTACGCCGACGAGTGCGGGACAGACTCCGGTCGTCGTGACCTGTCACGATCTGCATCGCCGTGCGCAGCGCGCTGGGTGAAGAACTGCATTGTCCGGTCTCATTTACCGGCCGGCTGCTTGCAACGCTGGATTCTGCGAAGCCTTCGTCGCGCCGACACGCTCGTTTGCGTTTCACACGCGACCTGCGACGACGCCGAAGCGGCTTGTTTCCCGCAATCAGCCTTCGCCGAAACTCGAGATGATCAACAACGGATTGAATTATCCCTATCGAAAACTTCCGGAGGCTGAAGCTATTGCGCGTTTGAAGAATGTCTCCGGGCTAACTCCAGCCGTTTGTTCTGCATGTCGGCTCCAATCTGCGGCGCAAAAATCGCGACGGCGTTCTTCGAATTTTTGCGCGCACCAAAGACAAATGGGATGCGCGCCTCGTTTTCGCAGGTGACCACCTTGATTCGCGAGCAGCTTTCGCTGGCCGAGTCAGCTCGGCATCCGGATCGCATTGTTCGAAATCAACAGACGCGCCCGACCATCTGCTCGAAGCGCTCTACAATTGCGCGGTCGCGCTGTCTATTTCCGTCGCTTTCGGAAGGATTCGGCTGGCCGATCATTGAAGCGCAGGCGTGCGGATGTCCGGTTATTTGCAGCAATATCGCTCCAATGCCGGAGACCGCCGGTGATGCCGGCCTGTTTCATGATGCGACGACGAAGCAGGTTTCGCCGCGGATATTTTGCGACTGAGTGATCCAGCCGAACGCGCAGACTGGAGTGAGAAGAGTTTGCGCAATGCCGAAAGATTCTCGACGGAAAAAATGATTTCGCGTTACATCGACGTTTATCGCAGTTTGGGGGCGCCACTGTGAAAAAGTTCTTGATGCTCTTCAGTTTCTTCTTGCCGTGGGGATTGCGCCGGTCGTTTCTGGAAAAGCAATTCGGTTATCAAATCCACCCGACGGCTCGAATTGGTTTGTCGTGGATCAATCCCGACGCGCCTCATCATGGAAGAGAACACGAGGATCGATCATCTGACGCTCTGCAAAGGTCTCGATCTGCTGCATCTCGAGGCCCACTCGATGATCGGGCGCGGCAACTGGATCACCGGATTTCCGCTCGGACCGTCACGCCATTTCGCCGAAGAGACAGATCGTCGGCCGCAACTGATTGTCGGCGAACATTCCGCCATCACTCATCGCCATTTCATCGATTGCACGAATTCGGTCACGATCGGGAAATTCAGCACTTTCGCCGGACTTCAATCGCAAATTATGACTCACAGTGTCGACATCGAGAGAAATCGGCAGACGTCGCAGCCGGTGCGGATTGGCGATTATTGCTTTGTCGGGACGAATTGCGTTGTGCTCGGCGGCAGCGTTCTTCCCGATTTCTGCGTGGTCGGCGCCAAGTCGCTGGTGAACAAAGCTTTTACCGAATCGTATCAGCTTTACGGCGGCGTCCCGGCGCGCCCGATCGAGAAGCTTTCGCCCGAGTGCAAATATTTCCAGCGGACGGAAGGATTCGTTGTCTAGCGCCAATTAATTTTGCAATCGACAATAGCCCAGCCTTTCAAGGCTGGGTAAATCGTTTATCGAGGTATGAGTCCCGGGAGGGACGAAAGGAGTTTTCTGCCGTCCCTATTGGGACTTGGCGGAGAATCGCCCTTGAAGGCCCAGCGTTGAAACGCTGGGCTATTATCAGACGGAATATCGGCCGTGATATCTAGCCCGGAATGAGTCCTAGCGCTCTAAAGATCCTGCAACTCGTGCACACGCTCGATCCGAGCGTCGGCGGCGTGGCGGCGGCAGTCCTTGGGCTCAGTCGCGGAATGGTGAACCGTGGTCATAAGGTCGACGTCGTGGTGCTGGATGATCCGGACGCACCCTGGCTGGTGGACATTGGCCTGCCCGTTCACGCGCTTGGCGGTGGCCTAACGAGTTATCGTTATTCGCCAAATTTGTTGCCCTGGCTGAAAAAGCACGGCAACGATTACGACCGCGTTATCGTCAACGGACTTTGGCAATACCTGAGCTTCGCCGCGTGGCGACGCTATGCGCAGTCTCGGACAGTTATTTTGTTTTCCCGCACGGAATGCTCGATCCGTGGTTCAAGGAAACGTTTCCGCTCAAGCATTTTAAGAAATGGCTTTATTGGCCGTGGGCCGATTATCGAGTCCTGCGCGACGCCGCTGCGGTCATCTTCACGTCCGAAGAAGAACGATTGCTCGCGCGCAAATCGTTCTGGCTTTATCGGGCTCACGAAACAGTATCGCCGCTCGGGGTCGAATCTCCGCCACCGGCATCTCCGCAAGCGCGCGAGAATTTCTTCCAACGTTTTCCGCAGCTGCGCGACAAACGCGTGCTTCTTTTTCTTGGCCGGCTTCATCCAAAAAAGGGTTGCGATATTCTCATCGATGCTTTTGCGCAAACAGCTGATGACTCTGTCTCGCTTCTAATGGCCGGCCCCGATCAAATGGGCTGGCAGGCGGAGCTGCAACAGCGCGTCGATCGTTTGAAACTCGGATCGTGCGTGGCCTTTCCCGGAATGTTGCAGGGTGAAATGAAACAGGCCGCGTTTGAAGTGGCCGATGCATTCGTTCTTCCATCGCACCAGGAAAACTTTGGCATGGCGGTCGTCGAAGCGCTGGCCGCCGGTCTGCCGGTGTTGATTTCCAATCGAATCAATATTTGGCGTGAAGTCGACCAGGACCGCGCCGGTTACGTGGAAGCGGATGATTTTTCGGGAACGGTCCGTTTATTGAATCGCTGGATCGCTGCGCCTCAGACAGTGCGCGACGCGATGCGTGCCAATGCCCGACGCTGTTTCGAGCAACGTTTTGAAATCGGCAAGGCCACCGATTCGCTTCTTCAGATCTTGAACGAACCTCTGTCTTTGCGATGAAAATCACGATCGTTCTCGGCGCATTTTTTCCAGTCCCGCCAACCATGGGCGGTGCCGTCGAAAAAATTTGGTTTGCACTCGCGCAGGAATTTGTCCGCCGCGGTCATGAAGTCGTAGTCGTATCCCGTAAACTGCCGAATCTACCGCGCGACGAAGTGGCAGACGGGCTTCGGCATTTGCGAGTACGTGGTTTTGACGCGCCGCGTTCGCTCATCTGGCTGAAGTTCCTCGATCTTCTTTACTCGGTCAGAGTGGTGTCGGTCTTGCCGCGGCCGACATTGTCGTCACAAACACGTTTTGGCTTCCGATCTTGTTGCGCGATCCCAGCTGCGGGAAAGTGTATGTCCATGTCGGTCGCTATCCGAAAGGGCAAATGCGCTTTTATCATCGCGCGGCACGGTTGCAGGCGCCATCGAATGCCGTCGGCAGCGCCATCGCCGCAGAAGTGCCGCATCTGTCGGAAAAAGTCTCGGTCATTCCATATCCAGCACCTGGACCGACTTCTGGTCCGCCGCCCCCGCTCGCGGATCGGAGCAAGATTATTCTTTTTGTCGGCCGCGTGCACCCCGAAAAAGGAGTGCATCTTTTGGTAGACGCGTTCGTTCGCGGAACGCCCACTGCTTTTATGAGTTGGAAACTAATGATCGTAGGTCCAACGGAAACGAAATTTGGCGGAGGTGGCGCGGGGCATTTGGATGCTCTCAGGCGTTCTGCCACAGGAATTGCCGGCCAGGTGATTTTCGCCGGGTCAGTGTTTGATCCTGTCGCGCTTGAGCAAATTTTTCGAGACGCGCGCGTCTTCGTCTATCCATCGCTTGCGGAGCGCGGCGAATCTTTCGGGCTCGCACCGCTTGAAGCGATGACGCACGGTTGTCCCGTCCTCGTGTCGAAACTCGACTGCTTTGGCGACTTCATTCGCGACGGTGAAACCGGCTTTGTTTTTGACCATCGCTCGAAAAATCCCACCGAATCGCTTGGAAAAAAACTGGAAGCAATGGTCCGCGACGATGCGGTTCTTGCGCGCGTCGCTGAAGCCGGTCATCGCAAATCGAGCGAGTACTCGCTGCCGCGGGTTGCCGACCGCTTCATTGCCGATTTTAGTTCGCTTATCCATAACTCCGATGCCACAACCCCAAATCGTTAATCCGCGCCAACAGTCGCCCTACGAATCGCCATGGACGCCCGAGAACCGGTTCCTGCGCGTGCTTTGGGAATTTTGCTGGTTCGTCTTTTGCAGCTGGACGCCGAAACCGCTGAACGAGTGGCGACTCTTCTGGTTGCGCGTTTTCGATGCGAAGATCGATGGTACACCGTTTGTGCATCAGCGCGCGCGCATCGCCATTCCGTGGAATCTGACTCTGCACGATCGCGCCTGCCTCGGTGATCGGGCCAACGCCTATCGTCTAGGCGAAATTGAAATCGGCGCGCGCGCGACCGTGGCGCAGGAAGTTTATCTGAGCAGCGCGAGTCACGATTTCACCGACCCGGCATGCCGTTGGCTGCCGCCAAAATCACGATTGGCGAGGACGCTTTCATCGGCGCCCGCGCTTTTGTCTTGCCGGGTGTGCGGATTGGCGCGCGCGCGATCGTCGGTGCCTGTTCGGTCGTGACCAAAGATGTTCCGGACAACGTCATCGCCGCGGGCAATCCCTGCCGCGTTCTCCGACCGCGATGATTTCTCGCGTTCCGGTTTCGGTCATCGTTCCGATCAAAAACGAAGCGGCGAATCTCCCGCGCTGTCTCGATTCCGTTCGATGGGCGGACGAAATTTTCGTGGTCGACTCGCAAAGCACCGACGGCTCAGCGCAGATTGCCGAGAGCATGGCGCGCGGGTCGTGCAGTTTCGGTTCAACGGGACGTGGCCAAAGAAGAAGAACTGGGCGCTGGAGAATCTGCCGTTCAAAAACGAATGGGTCTTCATCCTCGATGCCGACGAAGTGTTGCCGCCCGAAGCGGAAGTGGAATTTGCCGACGGCGATCGCAAATGCGGGCGACATTGCCGGTTACTGGATCAATCGCCGATTCATGTTCATGGGTCGCTGGCTGCGGCACGCTTATTATCCGAACTGGAATCTGCGTCTGTTCCGCCACTCGTTGGGTCGCTACGAAAAATTGACCGAGGCCGAGACCGACAGCGGCGACAACGAAGTCCACGAGCATGTCGTCGTGCAAGGACCAACTGCGCGTTTGCAGTGCGAGATGGACCATTACGCGTTTCCGTCGATCGACGTCTTCGTTGAGAAACACAATCGCTATTCAAACTGGGAAGCGCGCGTCGCAGCGTGGAAGGGAAAAACAACGGGCTACTCGCGCACGAACATGCCCATCTGAAGCGATCGCTTAAAAGGTTTGCCAGGCGATTGCCGTTTCGGCCGTTGCTACGATTTCTTTACATTTACCTCTGGCAAAAGGGATTTCTCGATGGGCGTGAGGGTTACTATTTCGCCCGACTTCACGCGACTTACGAATTCCTGATCGTTGCGAAAACCTACGAATATCGGAAGCGCAACAATCGCGGCTGACGAATCCGGGAACTCAATAAGCAGTGTGCGGCGGCCTCACGAGATGGAAAAACGTCCGCATGATGATCGCGAGTTCGAGCGAAAGATTCCAGTTTTCAAGATACTCGATGTCGCAGGCCACGCGGTTGGCGATGTCGGCGCCGTTGCGGGCTTCGCCCCGGAAGCCACGAACCTGCGCCAAACCGGTGATACCGGGTTTCACGAACGTACGAACATGGTAGTTGCCCATGTACCTGCGAAAATTGCTGGTTGTGTTCGATCAAATGCGGTCGCGGACCGACGATACTCATGTCGCCGCGCAGCACGTTCCAAAACTGCGGCACTTCGTCGATACTGAGTCTGCGAAACCACTTCCCGAGCAGGATAAATTCGTTCGTCGGCTAGGCTCGCTTGGCGCGCTAATTCGCCGTTACTTGAGTGCATGGTGCGAAATTTGTAGATCTCGAACTGTCGATTCTGAAAACCGGCCCGGCGTTGGACATGAAAAAGCGGGCCAGGGGATTGCAGTCGCTGGCCGACGAACACGATCAGCGTCAGAAGGGGAAAAATGAAAATCATGATCGGAATTGCGATCAGACAATCGATCGCGCGCTTCAAGAAACGGTTGAGTGGATTTTCGAGCGGCTCCTCCCGCAATCCGATGAACCGAAATCCGCCGTCCTCGAAGTGAGTTACCGAGTGGCGCAGTTTTTCCTCCAGGTCGCTTAGGATGAGCAAACGAATGCCGAGCTGGTCGCACGTTTGAATGACGTTTTCGTAAGCGTTGGCGAAAAGCGGAAATTCGAGCAGGATCACCTGAGTGATTCCACGCTCACGAATCACCTTCTCGATCTCGTCGGGTTTGCCAAGCACCGGAATGTGGTCGCGCGTCTGGTCGATCTCTTCCTCGCAAATCAACCCGACGGTGCGCAAACCGATTTCCGCCTTGCGGTGCAACCATTCGCCAAGCTGTTCGGCTCGCCGGCTTGAGCCAACGAGCAAGGTCTTGTCTTCGTTTCGAAAAATTCCGCGGGCGAGAATCGATGGAAGATAGTAATGGGAGAACAGCAGAGCGACGTAGAGCCACGGTACAAAGTTGAATAAAAAGACACGCGAGATGAATGCGTCTTTGGTTGCGATCAGGTAAACCACCAGCAATCCGACGCTGGCCACTGTCTGGCGCAAAGTAAGCCGATGCTGCCGGAGCAACTCGTTTTGCAAAAAATAATTTTTCGATCGAGTGAGGGCTTCCAGGAGCATTCCAAGCACGAGCATGCCGCAGTAAATTCCGTAACGCCTCCAGGTCAGCTCGGCGCTGGGCGAGTAGAACGTCACCATGATCCAGACACCGAGCCAGAAAAGGCCGGCCACCATCACGATCTGGCAAAACAGAAAGAGGCGATAAAGTCCTTCCGTCCGTTGCGTTACCATGATTAATTTGCTGCGCCGAGGCTCAGAGTACGCGATGGCGTGAGACCTTCAACTCGTGCTAGTCTTTCGGGGTTCATGACATTCCGATTCCGTAAACGAATCGCTTTCGGACTAAAAAGCGATTCCCATACCATTCCAGCGTACCTCGCCTGATGGAAAACACAGTAGATCAGTCCGACTCTGGATACGACCGCAGGGGCACGCCCGGCCCATTTCCCGAAGCGTTTCTCGCACTATTGCCCGTCCTCGCCTGCTTTTTAGGCGGCGCTACCCACAAATGGGCGGAAGGAATTACTGTTGCGCTGCTCGGACTTTTTCTCGTCGTGCGGCCGCCGCGTTTTTCACTCGGCCTGGCGCTCAATCTCATCCTATTCGCGTTTTTGCTTCTGCCCGTAGCCGGTTTTTTGCCGGCCGACTGGTTTCTCAAGCCGGCCTGGCGCGCGGCCTTCACGGACGATCTCGGCATTTCCCTTCCGACAACGTTGAGTCCGCAACCGTGGATCACATTAACTTGCTGGTTCAGTCTCCTGGCAGGGTTGTGCTGGCTGTACGTTATGTGCAGTGAGCCGCTGGGGTTGCGTGAAGCGCGCACCGCCGCGCGAATCTTTACAGCCGGTATCGCCATTCTGGCAACGACCTGCGTTCTGCTTTGGCTGCGTCATGGCGCTCTGCCATTCTGGCACAATGAGCGCGGCTTCGGGCCGTTCCCGAATCGCAATCAGACCGGCGATCTTTTCGGGCTGACCGCGATCATGGTTCTGGTTTGCGGCCAGGACGATCTGCGCAAAGGACGAAAGGGCTGGATTGCATGGTTAATCGCGTTCGGGTTCGTGATTGCTGCGGTCATCTTCAGTTATTCGCGTGCTGGAGTCGGCCTTCTCGTCGCGGGCTGCGCGCTTTGGCTGGGTGTTTTTTCGCTTCGGCAACGATCTCCCTCAAAAATTGCGCTCGTTGTTTCGTTCCTGCTTCTTCTCCTTACGGCGCTGCTCATTTTTGGTGGACAAACCTTGGAACGATTTCGCCATTTCGGCGAGTTCGACGTCTCAACCGATTTTCGCTGGCGAATTTTTTCCGACGTTTTCCAACTGCTGCGCGATTCGCCCTGGCTCGGAATCGGCCTGGGCAATTTTGAATCGGTGTTCGCGACTTTTCGCGCCGCGTCGTTTAGCGAACAGCGCGCGCTTCATCCCGAGAGCGATTGGCTTTGGATGTGGTCGGAACTTGGCTGGGTCGCGGTGGTCCTCGTTGTTGCCGGATTCGTTTTTATCGTCCGCAAGTCTTTCCCGCTCGAGGAAGGGACTAATCAACGCTATCGGCTCGGCACGCTCATCGCTGCCTTCCTGTTTGCGTTGCACGGTTTGATCGACGTCTCCGGCCATCGCATCGGCACAATCTTCGCTGTTATCTTTTTGCTGGGGCTCTCGATTCATCGTCCGTTTTCGTTTCGGCCAATGGGGCGGATGTCGATCCTGTTTCGATTCCTGGGACTGATCTTGCTCGTTGGCGGAGTGACGTGTGTTGTTTGCGCGCGGGGATACAAACTTCTTCCCGGTTCCATCGGCGTAAGCAATGTCAAGCATTTCGCCGTCATCGCGAACCAGGAGCATGATTTCAATGAAGCACTTCGCCTGACCAATTTCGGATTGGAATGGGCGCCGCTCGACTGGGAGCTTTATTTTTCACGCGCCATCGCCGAAGTCCCGTTAAAACAAACGGCCAACGCCCTGGACGATTTCCGGCGCGCTCGCTATCTGGAACAGAGTTCCTACGAACTTCCGCTCGCCGAAGGGACTGCCTGGCTTGCTGCGAAACAGCCGGCCCTCGCCGCGACGGCATGGCAGGAGGCGTTGCGCCGCGCGCCGGAACGTTCCGGAGTTTACGCGCGAATGTTGAGTAGCGCTTCCTTGCACAGCCCTGAGCTTCGTCGCCTTCTGGCTGAACGCGGCGTCAGCCGTCACGATCTCGCGCTGCCGTATCTCAGTCAGCTGACCGGCGCCGATTTTAATAATGCTCTCGATGAAGTGTTGAAGAATGATCCAGACCTCAGTTCATATTCCGAACCCGAGAGACTCGCGCTCTTTTCGCTCTGGTCGGAACGCGGGGATGGCGAAATGCTCGCCCAAGCGGTCCAACAGCATCCGAACTGGTTGTCCTACGCGTGGTTTGGCATCGCCCGGTACGACGCAGGTAAAAACGATTTCCGCGCTGCTTATAATCTGACCCAGAAATATGGCGAACCCACGCCGATGCCGCGGGTTACTTCGAGTGCGTCACTCATTCAACTGGAAAGTCAGTTCCGCGGTTCGCCCGACAATCATGTGATCGGTTACGAACTTTATCGTGCGCAAAAACAGGCCGGCCGAACTGATGACGCACTCCAGACCGTGCGTCACTTTAGCGAGCGCAAAGATACACCTTCCTACTGGAGATATGCCGAGGCTGAACTCTGGGCTGAAAAGCAGAATTACGAGCGTGCCTGGAACGCCTGGCTGAAGTTTCACGAAACAGAAGGCGGCAAGTAGTCAATCTAAGCGGCCGAAGTCGCATCGGCTTGAATGAATTGTTATACAGCGTCTCCGCAAAACGACTCTGCCTTAACGCGCCCGTTCATGTCAGAGTATGCAGTTTCGATGAGTTGCGTCAACGCTGCGGCATTGACGTTACTTCCGGGCTTCAGTTTCACGTGGCGCATGAACTTGCCGGTGCCTTCCAACAAACGCTCAGGGTCGGCAATCTCGGCGCCACGAAAGAACCCGACATTGACGTGGGCTTTGAACGCATTGACGTAGCCGAACGCCGCGTCAGCGACACACGCCGTCGGGTGACCATCATGCAATAGCTCTCGGACGTCGTCACCGCAGGCGCGCATGACTTCAAACCAGCGCTGCGCGATAGCTCCCAATTCACCCGAATGCTCATGCATCCAGGCCGAAATAGCTGGATCGCGTTCCACTGAACTGGGGAAACGCATGAGTTGGCTCATGTCAGTCATTCCGCAATCGCGGCCTGGGCGGCGGCGAGACGTGCGATTGGGATCCGGAATGGACTGCAGCTGACGTAATTGAGTCCCAGGCGATGACAGAATTTGACGCTGTTCGGTTCGCCGCCGTGTTCGCCGCAGATTCCGAGCTTGATGTTCGGGCGCGTTTTACGGCCGAGGTCGCACGTCATTTCCATCAGTTTGCCGACGCCTTTTTGGTCGATCGATGCGAACGGATTCGTATCGATGATATCGAGCTCCGCGTATTGCGGCAAAAAGCTTCCCGAATCGTCGCGGCTCATTCCGAGCGTTGTCTGAGTCAAATCGTTTGTGCCAAAACTAAAAAACTGTGCATCGCGCGCAATCTCGTCGGCGCGCAAACACGCCCTCGGAATCTCGATCATTGTTCCGACGAGGTAATCGAACTTCGTTTTCTTTTTCTTCGCGACCTCCGCGGCCACGCGATTGACGATGTCGATCTGAAGTTTGAGTTCCTTTGGAAATCCGACGAGCGGAATCATAATTTCCGGTTTCACTTTGATTCCCTTTGCTTGCACTTCGGCAGCCGCTTCGAAAATTGCGCGCGCCTGCATCTCTGAGATTTCGGGGAAGGTGATCCCGAGCCGGCAACCGCGATGGCCGAGCATTGGATTGAATTCGTGCAGTTCCTTCACCCGTCGGGCGATGTGTTCGACTGACACGCCAAGTTTTTCTGCCAATTCCTTCTGTTGATCCGGATCGTTCGGCAAAAATTCATGGAGCGGAGGGTCGAGGAACCGAATCGTGGCCGGCAATCCTTTCAGCTCTGTGAAAATTCCGGCGAAATCTTCGCGTTGGTAGGGGAGCAATTTCTTGAGCGCGTGTTCGCGTTCTTTCTTCGGTGCCGGCGAGAATCATCTCGCGCATCGCGTCGATCCGGTTGCCTTCAAAGAACATGTGCTCGGTGCGGCAAAGCCCGATGCCTTCCGCGCCAAAGGCGATCGCGTTGGCGACCTGCTCCGGCGTGTCCGCATTGGTGCGAATCCCAAGTCGGCGAAAATCATCCGCCCAATTCATCAACTTCGCGTACTCCCGATAGGTCAGGCTTTTCTTCGCGTCCAAAGTCCGGTCGACGAGGACCTGAATGATCTCGGACGGCGCGGTCGTGACTTCCCCAGCAAAAACTTCGCCCGCAGTGCCGTCGATCGAAATGTAATCGCCTTGGGCAAGCGTTGTGCCATTCGCGCTCAGGGTTCGTTTTTGATAATCGATATCGATTCCGCTCGCGCCGCAGACGCAAACTTTTCCCATTTGGCGCGCGACGAGCGCGGCGTGCGACGAAACGCCGCCGCGCGAAGTCAGAATTCCTTCCGCGGCGATCATGCCGCGCAAGTCTTCCGGTGAAGTTTCGACGCGCGCGAGCACGACTTTTTGACCTTTGGCCGAACGGGCCACGGCTTCTTCCGCGCTGAAAACAACGTGACCCGACGCTGCGCCCGGTCCGGCCGCGAGTCCGCTACCAATTTTCTTTGCCGCTCTGGCTGACTGTCGATCAAAGATCGGTGCCAGGAGATGGGCGAGTGAGTCCGCGGGTATCCGACGCACCGCGTCCTTTTTGTCGATCAACTTCTCGTCGACCATGTCGACCGCGATGCGGACCGCGGCGTGTCCGGTTCGTTTACCGTTGCGCGTTTGCAGAATGTAGAGCCGGCTTTCTTCGACCGTGAACTCGAGATCTTGCATGTCTTTGAAATGCTGCTCGAGGTTCTGGCGCACCTTCATCAGTCCCTTGTGTGCGGCAGGCATTTCCTTGGCCAACATCGCGATCGGATGCGGTGTGCGCACGCCGGCGACGACATCTTCGCCCTGCGCGTTAATCAGATATTCGCCGTAGAAGACTTTCTCGCCGGTTGCCGGGTCGCGGGTGAAGGCCACACCGGTCGCGCTGCTGTCGCCCATGTTGCCGAATACCATCGTCTGAACGTTTACCGCAGTGCCCCAATCATGCGGGATCCCATACTTGCGCCGATAGACAATCGCGCGGTCGTTCATCCAGGAACCAAACACCGCGCCAATCGCACCCCACATTTGCTCCTTGGCGTCTTGCGGAAACGATCTCCCGGTCCGTTCCTTGATCAGCGCTTTGAAACGTTTTACCAGCTCCTTCAAGTCATCGACCTTGAGCCGGACGTCGGGGAAATCATGTTTACGGTAGCGCTTGTCTTTCAAATGCTCGATGACACTCTCGAACGGGTCGTGATCTTCGCCCGCGCGTTTCTGGACGCCCATGACCACGTCGCCATACATTTGAAGGAATCGCCGGTAAGAATCCCAGGCGAAACGCGCGTTCTTTGTTTTCTTCGCGACGATCTCCACGACTTCGTCGTTCATCCCGAGATTCAGGATCGTGTCCATCATTCCCGGCATGGAATCGCGGGCGCCTGAGCGAACGGAGACAAGCAGCGGCTCGATCGTTGTCGCCAAGTTTTTTGCCGACAGATTTTTCGACTTTAGCCAATGCGGCTTCGACTTCGGCCTTGAGCTGTGGCGGATAGCTGCGGTTGTGCGCGTAAAAGTAGCTGCAGACTTCCGTTGTGATGGTGAACCCCGGCGGGACTGGCAAACCGATCCGCGTCATCTCGGCGAGGTTTGCTCCCTTGCCGCCGAGCAACGGTTTCATTTTGCCGCTACCGTCCGCCTGACCATCGCCGAAGTAGTAGACGTATTTGGTTTTCGATTTCTTCGTCTTGGCGCGATGCTGCGTTGTTGATCTCCGGGTCTTTGATTTACGTTTGGTGGCCATGAGTTCTCTCCGAAGAGGAGAGTGGCCAACCTACTTCCGCGCGCTTGCGCGTGTCAACGGACTGTGGTGGCAGGCGTCCCCGCCTCTTGCTGAGCGGTTGTAGCCGAGACGGCTGCCTCCACGGGAGAAGTTACGCGGGCGTGATCCGCTCCGCGTGTTCGATTACGTCGTCGATTGCCGTCGTAAAATCTTCCACGCCAGTGCTTGGAACGATGATCGTGTTGCGGCGGCCGTGCGCTTCCTCGGTGATGCGCAGGAATTTACCTCGATCGTTTTCGCGGAATTCCACGTGAAAATGCTTACGCTCGATCTGCAGCTCCCTCGCCTCGATGAGATTATCCATTTATAAAAAAGCGGCGGAGTTTACGATGGTCGGGCTCAAAAAGGGAAGCAGATTTTTGGGTCAAAAAAGCCCCTTGTGAATATCCTGTTGATAGGTGTTAACGGCCCAGGATCAGCGGCGGCGGCCAGGTTTTTTCCCCGCCGGTTCGGCAATCGCGAAATCAATCTGCTGCTTAAATGTATCGACCCGCGCGACGAATACGCGGATTTCGTCGCCAACGCGATATCGGCGGTTCGTCCGCCGGCCAATCAAGCGCCGCTGGGCGGCATCAAAGTGATAGAAATCGTCCGTCAACGCGGAGACGTGGACGAGACCGGTTACGACAGCGTCCGGTAGTTCAACCACGAGCCCGTAGTTTCGAACGTCAACAATCGCCGCTCGGAAAACTTGGGGATTTCGATCTTCGAGCTGGAGTTGGAAGAACTGAAGTTTCTTGAGGCGCACTGATTCAATTTCGGCGTCCGCCGCATTACGTTCAGTGTCAGAAATGTGACCGGCCATCGAGTCGAGCTGGCCGACGTCGATTTTGGATCGCCTCGATAAGTTCCGTTCTGCCAGCGTGCGATGCACAATCAGGTCGGCATAACGGCGGATCGGACTAGTGAAGTGAAGATAATTTGCCTTGGCTAAACCGTAATGACCAAGCGGTTGCGCGGCATAACGCGCGCGCTTCAAACTCTTGAGTAAACCGATTTTGAGTGCCTGCTCTTCGGGTTTACCGCGAATTGATGCCAGAAAACGTTGGACTTCTTTTCGATGCGAGAGATCCCCGATCTTGTAGCCAAAGCTGAGAATGAATTCCCGATACTCGCCGAGTTTCTCCGGGTCCGGGTCTTCGTGGACGCGAAAGATCGTGGGAATCGATCGATGCCGCAGCTCGCGCCCAACTGCCTCGTTGGCCGCGAGCATGAATTCTTCGATCAATTGATGCGATTCGTCGTTCTCGACCCGCTCCAGGCGAACCGGTGTGCCGTTTGCATCGACATATACTTTCACTTCCGGGAAATCGAGATCGAGCGAGCCGTGTTCAAAGCGTTTGCGGCGAAGTAGAGAGGCCAGTCCCCATGCGGTGTGCAATCGCCGGCTGAGTTCGCCGTTCGGTTTCGATTGTAGAATCGCGTACGCTTCCTTGTAAGTGAGCCGCTTGACGCTGCGGATGACGCTCCGTGCAAAACGCGCATTCTTTGGCCGGCCGTCGTTGTCGAATTCTATGAAAACCGAAAACGTCAGCCGATCGACGCCGGGATTTAAGCTGCAAACGCCGTTGCTCAATCGCTCAGGCAACATTGGAATCACGCGGTCCGGCATGTAAACGCTGTTGCCGCGGCGGCGGGCTTCGCGATCAAGCGCACTGTTTAAAGTCACATACGCTGAGACGTCCGCGATGTGGATCCCGAGTTTCCAGCCTTCGTTGGCGATCTTTTCAACATCGATCGCATCGTCAAAATCGCGTGCGTCATCCGGATCGATTGTTAGGATGAATTTTTCGCGCAGATCCTCGCGGCCCTCGACCATCTTTCGCTCGACCGATTTTGGGATTCGATTCGCTTCATCGAGAACGGCTTTGGGAAACTCTGTCGGCAGATTGTATTTCCGGATGATCGAGAGCATGTCGACGCCGGGCGCTGTTGCGGAACCAAGCACTTCGATGATTTCGCCTTCCGGATTTACATGGCGCGATTCCCATGCCTCCAAACGAACGACGACCTTATCGCCAACTCGTGCTGTAGTGGCCCTCTGTGAGCGCCGCTCTTCCTGATGAGCTCGGCGGTCATGGACCGCCGCTACAGAAGGCGGCTTGACGTAGACATCGTGAACGATCCGCGGATCATCGGGCACGACGTAATAAAAATTCTTCGAGTGCTGCAGGGTTCCAACAATCGTGTCCCGTGCGCGCTTGAGAATTCGAATCACCCGGCCTTCGGTCCGCTGTCCCGGCCGGGCGCGCCCTGCCTTGCCGCGTTGCGGCGGCAGGTCGCGGCTAATTCGTACGACCACGCGATCGCCGTTCATGGCGGTGCCGGTATTTTCAGCCGCTACGAAAATATCGGGCTGGCCCTCTTTTTCCGAAACTAGAAAACCGTAACCCGCCTGATGGATCGACAACTTCCCGGCGATGAGATCGGCCTCTGACGGGAGAACGTAACGGTTCTTGCGAACGCGCGCGATCTCGCCGGCCTGTTCAAGCTCTTGAAGCGTTTTTCGAACTTCGACTTTGTCGCGACCTGTTGATCCGAGCGCTCGCGCGATCTCATCCCGGTCGCCTGGCCGATAATCGGGCGCGCGCAATAGCGTAAGCACCTTATCTCGAATTGTGCGACCGTTTTTGCTCATCTTCACGAAACCATCTTGGAGCATGCCGATCTAACGACCAAATATGAAAACAATTTTTATTACTGTTTGTGTGAGCGCGGCCGCTGCGGTGTTAGCGTTTGCGGCGGGAGGAACAAAAATGAAAATCATGAGCCCAGCATTTCAGGAAGGGGGAACAATTCCGGAAAAATTCAGCAAGAACGGCCAGAATGTCAGCCCGGAATTGCAAATCGCGGGCGTACCCGCTGAGGCGAAAAGTCTGGCACTGATCGTGGACGATCCCGACGCACCGGTAGGATTGTTTACCCACTGGCTGGTTTGGAACATTGACCCTAAGACGGCCGACATCGCGGAAGGCAGCGTGCCGAGCGGGGCGGCGCAGGGCAGAAGCGATTTTGGCGAGATCGGTTATGGTGGACCGCAACCGCCCTCCGGCACTCATCGTTATTATTTCAAAATCTTCGCACTCGATCGGACGCTTGATTTGAAACCGGGCGCGAAACGGCGCGAAGTTGACTCGGCGATGAAAGGTCACGTCATCGCGCAAGGTGAACTGATAGGGCGTTATTCCAAAAAATAGTTGTAGAGGCGCTTGTGCCAAGCGCCTATTTATTAGTTCGGTGCTTGAGAACAAGCACCGCCACAACGCGTTCGAATAAGCGGCGCGGCGTGTTAGTCTGAATATTGATGACTAAGCACGTTTGGAAGATTGGCGACAAAGTTTTCGATCTCTCCAGGCGAGCAATGGTTATGGGCGTGCTTAATGTCACGCCGGACTCATTTTCTGACGGGAATGAATTTTTTGATTGCGACAAGGCTGTTGAGCGCGGAGTCCAAATCGCTTCCGAGGGAGCTGATGTCATTGATGTGGGCGGAGAATCAACGCGACCCGGTGCTGAGCCGGTGCCGGTGAAGGAGGAATTGCGCCGGGTGATTCCGGTGGTCGAGAAATTGCGGGCGAAGATCGACATTCCGATCTCAATCGACACTTCGAAGTCGGAGGTCGCGAATGCGGCGGTGAGCGTTGGGGCATCGATCATCAATGATGTCACCGCTGGCCGTGCCGACGAGCAGATGTTGCCCCTGGCCGCGAAACAGAACGTCGCGATTGTGCTGATGCACATGCAAGGCGAGCCGCGCACCATGCAGAAAAATCCGCAGTACGGCGACGTTGTACAAGAGGTGGCCGATTTTTTTAGACAACAATATTCTCGCGCCCTAGAGTGCGGCGTTGATCCCATGAGGCTCGCGTTTGATCCCGGAATTGGTTTCGGTAAAACGCTCGAGCAAAATTTGTCACTACTTAGAGATTTCGACCAACTGCGCGTGGACGATCGGCCACTTATGGTCGGCGTTTCGCGAAAATCTTTCCTGGGAAAGTTTACCGGCTCGAATGAAATGCGTGACCGTCTCTCGCCGACAATCGCTCTGACGGCGATCTTGCGCGCGCGGGGCGCCGACATTCTCCGCGTGCACGACGTGAAAGAAAACGTGGCGGCGTTGCGAATCGTGGAGGAGATCTCATGATGCTGCAGGACCTTCTCCAACTTTGGTTCAAAAGCTGGCGAAGCATTCTTGAGATCATTCTGCTCAGCGTCGGCATTTACTACGGCTATCTTTATTTTCGCGGCACACGCGGCGCCAAAGTGCTGACCGGTCTGGCGATTGTTTTCCTGACCCTGACGCTAATCTCGACATTACTGAACCTGGTCGTGATCGGCTGGCTGGTGCGTAGCTTCTCCGTTTTCCTCGCGATCGCGCTCGTTGTGATTTTTCAACCGGAGCTTCGTCGCGGTCTGGCCGAGCTTGGCGGCCATCCGATTTTTTCGCTCACGAGTGAGAAGCGGGAAACTATCCACGACCTGGCGGAAGCGGTCACTCAACTCGCGAACAAACAATTCGGCGCGTTAATCGCGATCGAGCGCGACACCTCAATTCGCGTTTATGAAGAAACCGGCGTCACCTTGGACTCGGATTTCTCGGTCGAACTGCTCTTGAGCATTTTTCATCCGAAAGCCGCGCTGCACGACGGCGGTGTGATTATTCGTAACGGGCGAATCGCCGCGGCCGCGTGTATTTTCCCGGTAAGCCAGCGCGAGACGCTGGACCGCAGTCTCGGTCTGCGGCATCGCGCCGCGCTTGGGATTACGGAGGAATCCGACGCCGTCGCGATCGTGGTCTCGGAGGAGACCGGCAGCATTTCTATTTGCCATCGGCGCCGAATTGAGCGCAACTTTACACCGGAAACGTTTCGCCAGCGGATCGGCGAGATTTTATTGCACGGACGTTATGAAGAGACTCCTCCTGAAGAATTGGCGCGCGAAGTTGATATCCCTGCTGCTCGCGAGCGACGGTCTGGTATCTCATCAAGAAGAACGTAGCAACGACTCCCTCGCCGTCTGAAGCCAGCTCGCGGCCCCCCGCCGCCGACAAACGGTAAGAGTCGGATTGCTGGTTACCGGAGAAATCGCGCGAGATTCCGATCTTCCCACCGACGTGCGCGATAGTAGCTGTGAAATGCGCGTTCACGGCGGTTGAATTCTTCGGTGTGAACCAATCGTCTTCCGTTGTGCAACGTTTTGTCCGGCACGACGGAGTGCAGCATTTCGTGATAGAGAACGTATTTCAAGATACCAGCGCGGCACGAACGCCTGGTCCAATAGCGGATGAATTCGGATCACCCGGTCTTGTTCCTGGATTGTCCCAAAGACGAAATGATCTTTCGGTGGATGCTTCCGGCGCCGGCCCCACATCACTTTGTAATTCCGCAGCTGTCCACGAAAATAACGCCGGTTGAGTTGATTGAAGATCGCGCCGAGATCGAAGTGTCTTCCTTCCTGATGCAGATTTAATTGTTGCTGCATCGGTAGCCTGCGATACGCGACCTTTCGCTTTGTTTTCTTCGCCATAATTGGGACCCTCGGCTGGAAAGATCTAATTCTAATTGGGTTCAAACTGGTCGACAAGAAAACGGCCTCTTTTTCTCAAAATTTATCTTAAATGTCTGAAAATCAGCGACTTATTCGACCAGGGATAAATAGCTCTAGCGGATACCGTTCGAAGCGGTTTGGCAGCGGATTTTCCAAGCTTCAGTGCGGAAACGCTTTGCGAATTTTGGGTGTTGGATATACTCGAAAATGCCGGTCGCGCCGGTTCCGGCGGGCGCCGACCAGATCGACATGACTCCGTTCCTGCGAAAATTGCTCGGCCTCAACTGGCTCCTCCTCCTGGTGATGCTCGCGCTGGCCGTCTTCGGCGTCATCGCCATCTACAGCGCGACCTACATGCGTGAAGATCCGGTGGCTGCAGATTTCTGGCGGAAACAGGCCAACTGGGTCGTGGTCGGTTTCTTCGCCTTCATGGTGGCGAGCCTGGTCGAATTATCGATGGATTCGGTGGGGTGCCCTGCCGATGTATCTGGCCGGTATCTTCTTTTTAGTCCTGACCAAGTTCATGGGGCAAAAGGTTTACGGCGCGCGGAGCTGGCTCCATCTCGGTCCGATTAATTTTCAACCGGCCCAGCTTGCGGTCGTCGCCGGGATTATGGTGCTGGCCTTGTTCCTGAGTCAGTTCAAGCAAATGCATCCGATGCTGCGTTTGCTGGTTTGCGGTGCAATCGCCGGCGCACCCTGTCTGTTGATCCTGATGCAGCCGGATTTGGGTGAAACGATCATCTGGGTGCCGGTATTGCTGGCGCTGCTCTTCGTTGGCGGAATGCCGCTTCGTTACCTGATTTGCATTTTATTGATCCTGTTCGCTGCGATTCCGATTACCGCGAACCTTGTCCTCAAGCCGTATCAGCAGGCGCGTCTGACTGCGTTCGCGCATCCCGACATCGACAAGCAGGGCTCGTCGTGGGCGATCAACCAATCGCTCATTGCCATCGGATCAGGCGGCTGGGCCGGCAAAGGTTTCAAGGCGCCGAACACGCAGATCGAGCTCGGCTTTCTTCCCGCTACCGCCGTCCACAACGACTACATCTTTTCGGCAATCGGCGAGCAATGGGGATTTGTCGGCGGCGTGTTTCTGATCGGAGCTTTCGCGTTGCTCCTGTTGACCTGTCTTTTTGTCGCTTTTTTTGCCGGCGATCAATTTGGTTTGCTTCTGGTCATCGGAATTACCGCGCTCATTTTCACCCACATATTCCAAAACGTGGGCATGACCATCTCGATGTTGCCGATCACCGGTGTGCCGTTGCCGTTGATCAGCTATAGCGGTTCGTTTGCGCTCATGATCATGTTCGCGCTCGGCATCGTTAACAGCGTCTGGGTGCATCGTCACGAAGTCGCGTAATCGCCTGCCGCTCCTAACGGAGCTTGTCCCCGGTTTAGTCTCGTGTTCTATAGACATGACGCGCCGAAACCGCTTTGAGGATCAGTGAAACATGGAGACCGATTACAAGGTTAAGCTCGAAATTTTCGAAGGTCCGCTCGATCTCCTGCTTTATCTGATCAAGCGCGACGAGATCGATATTTACGATATTTCGATCGAACGAATCACCAAGCAGTACCTGGAGTATCTCCAGGCCTTCAAGGAACTGAAAATCGATATTGCCGGCGAATTCGTGGTCATGGCTGCGAACCTTATCTACCTCAAGAGCCGCAGTCTTCTGCCGCTTGATCAGCAGCCGCCGGAGGAAGATGCAGAAGAGGATGATCCGCGCTGGGATCTGATTCGACAGTTGATCGAGTACAAGAAATTCAAGGAAGCGGCCGCGCAATTGCACGATCGCGCCTTGGAGCAGGAGCGCATTTTCACACGCGATAGCGGCACTGTGCCGATTTCAGACTCGCCGCTGCCGTTACACGAGGTCGGAATTTTTCAGCTGATCCACGCCTTCCAGGAAGTGATCAAACGAGTCGAAGCGCGTGAAGATTTGGGCGAAATCTTTGGCGAGCGATTCAGCGTCTCGGACAAAATCGAAAAGATCCTGGAACGTATCGGAAAGGGAACTCCGGTCCGGTTTTCGGAACTGTTCGATCAGATCGCTTCGCGGGTTGAAATCGTTGTGACGTTTCTGGCGTTGCTGGAATTGATTCGCTTGAACCAGGTGCGCGCGCTTCAGCGACAAATGTTCGACGAAATCGAAATCGCCGGCGTCGCAGCCTAAGATCGCCGGCATGCCCCGCGCACTCATTGCCGGATGCGGTTATGTTGGCCGGGCGCTTGCCGATTTGCTGGCCGCCGAACGTTGGGAGGTCGAAGGCTGGACAATGTCTGCCGAATCAGCGCAGGAACTTTCACGAAACGGTCATCGCGGGCAGAGTGTCGACATTTCGAGCGAAAAGAATGTCGTCGCTCACAAAGCGAAATTCGACGTGGTGATTCATTGCGCGAGCACGCGCGGAGGCGACGAGAACCTTTATCGGCGGGTTTATTTGGATGGCGCGCGAAATCTACTTGGATGTTTTGAAGAAACGAAAGTGTTGTTTGTCAGCAGCACCAGTGTTTACGCGCAGACACACGGCGAGTCAGTCACGGAAGAAAGCGCGGCGGAACCTAAGCACGAAACCGGCAAAATTCTGCGTGAGGCCGAGCAACTAGTCCTGGTAAGTCGCGGCGTCGTCGCCAGGCTTGGCGGCATTTATGGGCCGCACCGGTCGGCGTTGTTGCAAAAATTGCTCGACGGTCGCGCAACTCTGGACCCGGGAACCGACCGCTTTGTGAATCAGATTCATCGCGACGACGCGGCGACGGCGATTTCGGTTCTGCTCCAATCGGTGGCGTCTGCCGGACAGATTTACAATGTGGTCGATGACGAGCCGATTTTGCAGAGCGAATGTTATCGCTGGCTCGCGGCTGCACTTAATCGCCCATTGCCACCGTCTGGGGAATCGACGTCGAAACGAAAACGAGGCGACAGCAACAAACGCGTGAGCAATGCGAAATTGCGAGATATTGGCTGGGTTCCGCGATACCCGAACTTTGCCGCTGGTATGGAGAAAAGCGTGCTGCCGAACTTGATGCACGAACGCGCCGGACCTGAATCGCCCGCCCAGCTATCGGTATGGAAGCTGCTAATTTTCTCCGATATGCGAATGATCAAACTCAGCGGCCGCGAAGCCACTGTCGTTCGCGCTATTGGTTTTGCGAATTCAATGCTCGGGCGCGAAATTCAAGACAACGTCCGAATGGAATCGGATGACGTGATCGACATGCTCAACAGCCTGATGGCGGCCGGTTTCGTTGAGAGCATTCCTTACTCCGAACAAATTCAGCTGGCCGAGATGCCGGTCACTGCGTTCGAAGTAAATCCGGCCTACACGCACGAACTCAAGCGCGCTTTGATTCGTCCTTAGGCCACTTCGCTTCGCGGAACTTCACTCGCCGAATTTCGGGCGCTCGCCGAAAAGCTGGCGAATCACTTCTTCGACCGGAACTTCCTGCACGTTGATATCGATCACGTCGCAGGACTGAAGCACTTCGCGCGTGGTCTCGGTCACCTTGGCGCGCGGGACTTTCAGTTGCACCGACATCGGCGTTTGTTCGATCACTTCGCCGAAGCGCGAAAAATCGCAGTTTGGCTTTGCGTCGAAGGTGAGGCTCACGATTTTGTAAACCGCGAACCGATCGACAATTTTGTCGAGCGGTCCATCGAAGAAGATTTTGCCGTGATCGATGACCAGCACGCGATGCGTCAATTCCTCGATGTCCTGCATGTAATGACTCGTCAGCAGCGTCACGATGCGATGTTCCTTGTTGTAAATGCGCAGAAATTCGCGAACCCGCTTTTGACTAACGACATCGAGACCGATGGTCGGTTCGTCTAAAAACAGGACCCGCGGCTCGTGGATCAGCGCGGAGATCAATTCCATCTTCATGCGCTCGCCCAGCGAAAGCTCGCGCACCATGACGTTCATCTTGTCGGTCACCTCGAGGAGCTCGGTCAGACCGCCGACGACTTTGTTGAATCGGTCGCGATCGATTCCGTAAATGGCGCGATTGAGCTCGAGCGATTCCTGCGCGGGCAAGATCCCACCAGAGCGCATTCTTCTGGCCCATGAGCAGGCTGAACTGGCGCTTCATTTCGTTGCGGCGCTCCCACGGAACAAAACCGAGCACGCGCGCATCGCCGGTGGTCGGATTCAGCAAGCCGGACAGCATTTTGAGCACGGTCGTTTTGCCGGCGCCGTTCGGTCCGAGAAAGCCGACAAACTCGCCTTCCTCGATTTGGAATGAAACGCGTCGGCCGCGCGCGTTTCATCGTAGTGGCGCTTAACCAGTCCCTTGACCGCGCCCCAGAGACCGCTCTCCTTGCGGTAGGTGCGGTAAACCTTGGTTAAATCGCGGGCTTCAATTGCGGCCATGAAAGGATGAAGGATGAACGATGAACGATGAGGGATGAAATGAAAGTCGCGAACGAATCTTTTTCGCGATTGATGTAAGGATCGCCGTCAGTTGTGATGTTTCGTCGCGGAGCAATCGCAGTTTCTTTTCGCTGACTGCTCCGATTCAACCAGCAGTTCAAGCGAGTAGGCAGTTTCTTCGAGCTCTTTCAGTGAATCACCAACTTTGGATACGAATTCGGCATTCGATCTTGCACGATGTGCTTCTCGAAAGTTGGCGCCGACTGAGGTCCCGGAGCGCAATAACTGATGAGCTAAAACGTGCGTGGCACCTGCGCGGGGTAAAGTTTCGTAGAGTTTGATGACGCGATGAGCGAAGCGCTTGGTGCGTTTACGCAAGTCGTCCTTTTCATCGTTCATCCCTCATCCTTCAACCCTTCAAGCGACGCTGGTTCTCGGCACTGGCTTTTTCTTTAGAACTGCCAGGACTTTCTCGACCAGCGCGTCGGCGGTGATGCCGTGCTTCTTGCGCAGAAGCGGAACGGCGCCGTGCTCGATGAATTCATCCGGCCAACCGATCCGCACGACCGGCGTGTTGATTTGCTGGGAATGCAGATGCTCCATCACGGCGCAGCCGAATCCGTTGTGCAGAACGTGATCTTCGATGGTCGCAACGACTTCGACGCTGCGCGCGAAAAACTCGAGCGTGCCGGTGTCCATCGGCTTGATCCAGCGCGGATTGATCAGCGCGACCGAAATTCCTTTTTCCTCGAGCTTCTTCGCCGCTTCCTCAGCGACTTCGAACATGTTGCCGAGACCGAAAATCGCGACGTCGCGTCCATGCTTCACCACTTCGGCCTTGCCGATCTCGAGCAGCTTCGGTTCCGGTTTGATTTTGGCGCCGGTGCCGGATCCGCGTGGATAACGAACTGCGATCGGTCCTGAATTGTAGTTCGCCATCGTCCAAAGCATGTCGACGAATTCGTCTTCATCCTTCGGCTGCATGTGCACCCAATTCGGGATGTGCCGCAGATAGCCGATGTCGAACAAACCGTGATGCGTCGGACCGTCGTCGCCGCTCAATCCGGCGCGGTCCATGCAAAGCCGCACATTCAGTTTTTGAATCGCCATGTCGTGAATCGCCATGTCGTAAGCGCGCTGGAAAAACGTGGAGTAGATCGCGAGAAACGGCGTCAGTCCCTGCGTCGCCAGACCGCAGGCGAAGAGCGCGGCATGTTCTTCCGCAATTCCAACGTCGAAGTAACGACCAGGATGCGCCTTTTGAAAATGTCCAAGGCCGGTGCCGCTCGGCATCGCTGCGGTGATCGCGACCAGCTTCTGATTGTTGTCGGCGAATTTCGCCAGCGTCTTGCCGATAATCTCCGAATACGTCGGGGTCGGCGTCGGCGCGGTCTCGCCGCTCTCGATTTTGTATTTGCCGAGGCCGTGAAACTTGTCCGGCTGCTTGATCGCCGGTTCGTAGCCTTTGCCCTTTTTCGTCAGAATGTGAAGCAACACCGGCTCGTCCTGTGTTTTCAGAAATTCAAACGTGCGGATCAGCAGCGGAATGTCGTGCCCGTCGATCGGTCCGTAATAGCGCAGACCGAGTTCCTCAAAGATGACGCTCGGCACCAGCAAACCTTTGACGCTCTCTTCGACCTTGTGCGCGAACTGCACGCCGGTTTTGCCGAGGATCCATTCAACGAAATCGCGCGCCTTGTCGTGCAAATGCGCATAGGTCGGATTGGTGACGATGCGGTTAAAGTAATTCGCAATCGCGCCGACATTCTTCGCGATCGACCATTCGTTGTCGTTCAGCACGACGATGAACTTCTTGGTCTGGGTGCGAATATTGTTCAGCGCTTCGTAACTGATTCCGCAGGTGAACGCCGCATCGCCCGCAATCGCGATGATGTGTTCGTCGCCACCGCGAAGATCGCGGCCGACGGCCATGCCGAGCGCGGCCGACAAAGCGGTACCGGCGTGACCGGCGCCGTAACAATCGTGTTCGCTTTCGGTGCGCAGAAGAAATCCGTTAAGTCCGCCGAACTGCCGCATCGTGGAGAAACGATCGAGCCGGCCGGTGAACATTTTGTGGACGTAACCCTGATGGCTCACGTCCATGACGAATCGGTCCTTCGGGGTGTTGAACACGCGATGAAGCGCGATCGTCAGTTCGACCACGCCGAGATTCGGCCCGAGATGCCCGCCGGTTTGCGACAACACGTGGATCAGCTCTTCGCGAACTTCCTGGGCCAGCTGCGGCAGGTCCTGTTCGCGCAGCGCCTTGATGTCCGCGGGTCCGAATGAATTCCGTCCAGCAAACGTTTCTGGCGTTTCCACCGTTGTCGTTGTTTCAGAAGAGTCTGACTTCGTCATCTTTAGTTCCTTTTCCTTACCCTGATCATCGTTGGACGATTCGGCTGCGGGTTCAAAATCTTTCACTACCGCCTTGCCGGCGCTGTTGCGAGCGATGATCTCGATTTTTTGCTCGGCGCTGGTCAGGCGTTCCTGGCAAACCTTCACCAGGTTCATTCCTTCCTCGTAGCGCACAATCAAATCCTCGAGCGGCAATTTCCCGGTCTCCATCTGTTCGACAATCGCCTCGAGCCGGCTCATCGCTTTCTCAAAATTCAACTCCGCGCCCGGGGACTTGGCCTTGCTGCTCATGGCGAACGCGAAATTAAGCACAGCGGCGCCAAGATGAAAGCAGCGATTGCGCGTTCGCGGCATCGAGCACGTTCTGATCATAGCCCGAGCGCTTCAGCGCTGGGATCTGAGATGCGCACAAACGGTTCTCGCCGTCCCTGCGCGGGACTCAACCGGATTCTAAGGCCTGATTCCCCGCGTTAAAACGCTGGGATACTTCGGTCACCAGGCGCTGGCATGGCCAAGCGATGCTGGGAATGGGGCGTTAACCATCAACCACATGAAATTTCAAAAGAAAATCCTCTTAATCGATCACGAACCCGGCGTCACTCGTCTCATCCGGCGAGCGCTGGAACGCGCCGGGAAATATGTCATTCGCGAAGAACACGACGATAAGCTGGCGTTGAACGCTGCACGTTGGTTTCAGCCGGATCTCATCCTCGTCGACACCGCCGGCCAGGAGCGCCGTAACATCGAGCGCGAGATCCACGCCGATGCCGCGCTCAACGACACGCCGGTCCTTTCGCTGACCAGTCTCCGCCCCGAAAGCCAGATGATCTCCGGCGGAATTCTGTCCGGCTACAGCTTCTTCGCCGCGCCCATCCGCGTCGAAGAAGTTCTCCGCGGCGTCGACGAATTGCTCTTCGGCAAAGACTGAGTTGAATTTCACCCGCGCTCGTAGTCGTCTCAAAGCCGTTTTCTTTTCGCGGACGCTGCAATTAGTCGCCATTCGCTGCGATCGCGTTTCTTCTTTCTTCGCGCTGATGATGTACCAGGCGGTCATTTTTCGATACGATGGCGGCTGCGCCTGAAAAAAATCCCAGGCTGTTTTGTTTTTCTTCAGCGGTCTGGCGTACGGTCTGGTCCAACTCGGTCGTGCGTTGTTCGTAGGAGTAAATTCCTGATTTGTTTTCGATCCGCGCTGCGAACGCTTTCATTCCCGTCGGCCGCATTCGTTTTTGTTTCGTTAGTTCTTGCGCGCGCTTGATGTTGATCGCGCTCCAGATGCTGCCGCGTCGTCGCGGCGTGAAGCGAATTTGATAACTGAGTTCGTCGACCCGTTTCCGAATCCCGTCGATCCAGCCAAAACAAAGCGCCTCATCCACCGACTCCGTCCAGGTGATGCTCGGTCTGCCGGAATCTCTTTCGATGGAAACCGACCCAAAGCTCCGACGCTATCGCGTGATTTTTGTTGAGCCACGTTCCGGAAATCCAACGGTGTTCGAAAAAATCTCGGCATTAACCGCCGATTTGCTTTTTGTAAGCGGCGGCGTCTTTCAGATTTTTGAGATCGTCGGGATTGTCGATCTTCATGACGAACAACCAGCCCTGGCCGAACGGTTCGCGATTGATCAAGCCCGGATCGGCTTCGAGCGCTTTGTTTGCTTCGACGACGGTGCCTTTGACCGGCGCGTAAATGTCGCTCGCCGCTTTCACCGATTCGACAACGGCAATCGCTTCCTTCGCGTTCGCTTGACGATCGACCTTCGGCAGCTCGACGAAAACGACGTCGGTCAATTCGGCTTGGGCGTGATCGGTGATGCCGACGCGGATTTTGTCGCCTTCGCGCTTAATCCATTCGTGACTTTCGGTGTAAAGCAAATCGTCTGGAACGTTCATGATGCTGTAGTGGCCGCCGAATGCTTCGGCCGCGGTTTTACTTTTTATATAACGGTTTTTTCTCGATCGTGGCCGGAAATTTCTGTCCGCGAATCTCGATGTCGATCTGGGTGCCGATCTTCGCGTGCGGGGCTGAGACATACGCCATTCCCACGCCCCAATTCAAGCTTGGCGAAAGCGTGCCGCTGGTGACTTCGCCAATGCGTTCGCCGTTTTCGAAAACGGAATAATGTGGGCGCGGCGGGGGCGGACCTTTGTCTTTCATTTTGAACGGCACCAATTTTTCGCGCGGCCCGTTCTCTTTGGTTTTCACTAAAACGTCGCGACCGATGAATTTCGGTTTCGTTAGATCCACAAAGAAACCGAGCCCGGCTTCGATCGGATTGCGTTCCGGAGAAAGATCAGAGCCGTTGAGCGGATAACACATTTCCAGGCGCAACGTGTCGCGCGAGCCGAGTCCGCATGGTTTGAGATCCGAGATTTTCCTTTTTCGAGCACCGTGTTCCAAAACTTCGCTCGCATCGCTGTTGCGAAAGAAAACTTCGACGCCGTCTTCGCCGGTGTATCCGGTACGGGCGATCGAGATCGGCATTCCTTCGAAATCGACGATCGACGATATGATTGCGTGCGGGCAAGTCCGGGAACAATTCGCCAATGCGCGGGCCCTGGATCGCGACGCCGCCGAAATTCGCGCTCCGACTTTCGATCTTCACGATCGCCGCGCAAATGTTTTTTCAGCCAATCGAGATCTTCATCCGCGCGCGACGCATTCACGACCAGCAGGAATCTTCGCGTCGCCGATTCGATACGCGATCAAGTCGTCGATGATTCCGGCTTTGTCGTTGAGCAGAAAGGTGTATTGGCCCTGACCGACCTCGAGTTTGTCGACGTTGTTGGTCAACATTGTGTTCAGCCAGGCGCGCGCATCGCCTTGCCTTCGACGATCAATTGGCCCATGTGCGAAATGTCGAACATGCCGACGTTTTTTCGCACGGCCTGATGTTCTTCCATGATGCTGGTGTATTGCACCGGCATCAGCCAGCCGGCGAACGGGACCATCTTCGCGCCGAGCTTCACGTGCTCGTCATAAAGCGCTGTCTTTTTTGTCGCAATTTCGGTCACAAATTCCAAACTAAGCGGTGCTTCATGACATGCAAAGGTGGATCGGCCGCTCCGCGGGCGATGCTGAAATAATGCGGCTTCGCCGCCAAAAATAACATCGAGCAAGGGACTGCTCGATCCACCTTGAAGCACTTCTCGCGTTCTCTTACCGTGCGCAACCATGAGCTGGCTCGACAAACTAGAGCGCCGTCTGGGTTTTCTCGGAATTCCCGGATTGCTGCGCATTTTGGTTGGATTCGCGGCGCTAGTGTTCGGCCTATCGTGGGCGCTTCCCGGATTTAGTCGATGCTGATGCTCGATCCGAACAAAATCCGTCACGGCGAGGTATGGCGACTCATCACTTACATTTTTATTCCGCAAACGACTGAGCCCGCTGCTGGGTGATCTTCGCGCTCTGGTTTCTTTGGTGGATTGGGGAGGGCACCGAGCGGGCGATGGGCGCGTTTCGATTCACCTTGTATTTCGTGATCGGCATGATCGGGACGACGATCGCCGCGTTCTTTTTCGGCAGTAACTTTTCGAACGCGATGCTGATGTCATCGTTGTTCTTTGCGTTTGCGCGATTTTATCCCGAGGAAATGATTTATATCCTTTTCATCCTACCGGTTCGGATCAAATGGCTGGCCTGGATCTACGCCGCGTTCCTGATTCTTGGCTTCTTTTCGGGTCCGAAATCTATCGGGCGGCGCTGATTGCGGCGTTTGCGAATTATCTGATCTTTTTCGGACCAGAACTAATTCACCAGGCGCGGCATCGTCGCGAGGTTTCGGAGCGAAGACGTCGATTTGAAGTGCAATCTAAGCCGGAGACGGAATCGCTTCATAAGTGCGCCGTCTGTGGGCGGACTGAATTAACCGATCCGGATCTGGAATTCCGAGTCGCGAGCGACGGTGATGAATATTGCATGGAGCACTTACCGAGCGCGCAAACTGCGCCGCAGTTGTAGAGGCGCTTGTGCCAAGCGCCTGTTTATTTGGCTCGGCGTTTGAGAACAAACGCCGCTACAACGTCTTGACCGTTGGTCGCACGAGCCGAAACTACCAGCCGTGACTGACAAAAACACAACGTTGATTCCCGAACAGGGCTGGCATTGCCTGCATTTGTTTTATCAGATCGAGCACGGTCAGTGGAATTTGCTTGATCGCGATGACCAAAACGCTGCCAAAACGAATCTGACAAAGCTCGTCCAGGAAGTCCGAGCGACGGAGTCGACGCAACTGCTCACGCTTAGCGTGGTCACGCCGAAAGCCGATCTCGGATTCATGTTGATCACGCCCGATCTGCAAAATGCGAACCGGATCGAGAAACAGCTTTCGCTGTCGCTCGGCGCGGACGTGCTCACCGCCGGTCTACAGTTATTTGTCGCTAACGGAGGAAAGCGAATACATCACGACGGACGAAGAGTACATCGCGACCCTGGATGCGGAAACCGAAGGGCGATCCCGCGAAACTCGAAGCGGCATTGAACACGTTTCGCGATCGAATGAAGCATTACCGGCAGGAGCGTGTTTATCCGACGCTGCCCGATTGGCCGGTCGTTTGTTTCTATAATATGAGCAAGCGCCGCGGTGAACATCGCAACTGGTACGCGTTGCCGTTCGATGAGCGTCGCAAGTTGATGAAAGGCCACGCCAACGTCGGTCGCCAATACGCCGGCAAAGTGAAGCAACTCATCACCGGCTCGACCGGACTCGATGACGCGGAGTGGGGGGTCACTCTTTTCGCGCGCGACACTTTCCAGATCAAATCGATCGTTTACGAAATGCGGTTCGATCCGGTGAGCGCGGAATACGCTGATTTCGGTGAATTTTTCATCGGGATTCAACTGCCGCTGGACGAATTGTTCCGACGTCTTCAGCTCTGAACTGTCCGCGTCGCTCTTATGAGCGTCGGAAAATGAATGCGACGGTCGCAGGCCGCGCTACAGTTGCCGTCGATTTTTGGATGGGTGACAGAGTGGTCGATTGTGCACGCCTGGAAAGCGTGTGTACCGAAAGGTACCGAGGGTTCGAATCCCTCCCCATCCGCCACTGACTGGACTCGATTCAATCGCGCGGCTAATTGGGCCCGGTGCGTTCGCACAATGGAGATTCGAACGCCGCTCGACCAGTGGAGCGTGTTACAGCGCGAGGGCGCTACTTGCTCCGGCTGAGACGGTCCAGGATTTGAATTTCCTGCCGCAATTTCACGACGCTACTTTCGGGCAACACGCCACGGAAATTCACGTTCGGATAAACGAGACAATCGCGACCGAGAACTGAGCCAGGATTAATCACCGCGTTGCAGCCAATCTCCGTTCGATCGCCGACGATCGCGCCGAACTTTGTCAGGCCGGTCGCGATGTTGCCTTCTTTTGTTGCGACCGCGATCTCGGTGTGATCCAGTTTCACGTTCGACAAGATTACGCCAGCGCCGAGGTGCGCTTTGTATCCGAGGATCGAATCGCCCACGTAGTTGAAATGCGGGATCTGCGCTTCATCGAAGATGATGCTGTTTTTGAATTCGCACGAGTTGCCCATCACCACGCCGTTGCCGACAACGACATTCTCGCGCACGTAACAACCGCTCCGGATCTGACAGTTCTCGCCGATCCAGGCCGGTCCCTTCAACACCGCGCCTTGTTCGACAACAGTGCCGCGGCCGACAAACACGTTGCTGCTGATGAACGGACGGCCAACCAAATCGCCGAGGACGGCCGGTTTCAAACGAAACTGCAAATAGCTCGCGATCTGTTTGAGCGCGTTCCAGACGAATTGCTGGTCTTCGAACAACTTCGGGTGGGCCGTGTGTTCGAGGCTGAGGAATTGTGCGGGCGCAAACATTTCCTATTTCGCGCCGGCGCGTCGCGTAATCTTCTGCCCATCCTTGGTGTCGCGTGCTTCCCAGCCGAGCGCATTCAGTTTGTCGCGCAATTCATCGCTTTTTCGAAAATCTTTTGCAAGCCTCGCCTGCGCCCGCGCGTCGGCCAGCTTCTTTACTTCCTCCGGCAATTCGGCGTCACCGCTTTCGAAATCCGAGCGTCGCGTTGATTCGATCCCACCAATCCAGCCACGCTGTCGCGGACTTCGCGTCGAGTTTGTTTTCGTCCATCGCGCGATTCGTTTCGCGAATCGTTTCAAACAAAAATCCGAGAGCCGCGGAAATATTCAGATCATCATCAAGCGCATCTTCGAACTCAGGTCCAATTGGAGGTTGCGCCTTCGGCGTTGGATGTTCGGCGTTTGCTGCGGTTTCACGCATTCGTTCCAGCCAGTCGTCAATGCGACCAAGCGACTCGCGCGCTTCCTTCATTCCGTCCCAGGTGAAATTCAATTGCGTCCGATAATGGACCCGCATCAGCGCGTAACGAAGCTCGCGTCCGGTGTAGCCTTTCTCGAGCACGTCGGGCACGGTGTAAAAATTGCCGAGCGACTTCGCCATTTTCTGGCCGTCGACCAGCAAGTGCGCGCAGTGCAGCCAGTAGTTCACGAATTTTTTCCCGGTCACGCCTTCGCTTTGCGCGATCTCCGCTTCGTGATGCGGGAAAATGTTGTCCACGCCGCCGCAGTGAATGTCGATCTGGTCTGCCGAGCAATGCGGTCGCCATCGCGCTGCACTCGATGTGCCAGCCCGGCCGCCCGGGTCCCCACGGTGAATCCCATTTCACATCGCCATCGTCTTCGTCCCAGGCCTTCCACAAGGCGAAATCGCCGATGTGTTCCTTGTCGTACTCGTCATGCTGAACGCGCCCGGTCGGTTGCAGTTCGGCGAGGTCGAGATGCGCGAGTTTGCCGTAATTGGGGAACTTGTTGATTCGGTAGTAAACCGATTTGTCGTCGGCCTGGTAAGCGAGGCCTTTTGAAATC
Source organism: uncultured Verrucomicrobiae bacterium (assembly GCA_963801815.1). Classification (GTDB taxonomy): domain Bacteria; phylum Verrucomicrobiota; class Verrucomicrobiia; order Chthoniobacterales; family UBA10450; genus AV40. Next base: position 113,714 of record CAWDGJ010000007.1, on the reverse strand, counting down.
AGTGCGGTGATCATCGCGATCATCTTGTCGATGTAACGCTGGTCGGTAGCCGACGGGTATTCGTCCGCAGGTTTGATGCGCAATGTGTCGGCGTCTTCGAAGAACGCGTCCTTGAACTGTTGGGTGAATTTTTGAAGCGGGACGTTCGCTTCGCGGGCGCCGCGAATCGTCTTGTCGTCCACGTCGGTAATGTTCATCACCCGGTGAACACTGAATCCCCGCGCTTCGAGATGACGCTGAAGCAGATCCTCGAAAATGTAAGCGCGGAAATTTCCAATGTGCGCGCGGCTGTAAACCGTCGGTCCGCAGGTGTACATGCCGACCTTTTTGTTTTCGCGGGGAGCGAAATCCTCGAGCTCTCGAGAATAAGTGTTAAAGAATCTGAGCGGCATTTTTTGTCATGTCGAGCGGCAACGTGACGTTGCATCCAATTGACAGCGGCGAAGCCGCCATGATGTGAGCCTGCCCTGAGCGAGCGAAGCGAATCGAATGGGAGACATCTCTAGATATTTCTGAGCAATGAAAGCCAGACAATAGCAAGAGATTCCTCGACTTCGCTCGGAATGACAACTGAACTAATCTTGCTCGACCGTCGCGACCGCCATTGCGGAAATCCCTTCGCCGCGGCCGATCGGGCCCAAACGCTCGTTCGTCGTCGCCTTGATGCTTACTTGCAAATCGGCAATTCCCAGTGTCGCGGCGAGTTTCTTTCGCATCTCGGGGACTTGCGGAGCGAGTTTTGGGGCCTCCGCAATTATAGTCGCATCGATATTGACGATCCGAGTTTTCTTGTCAGCGAGCATTTGACTGACGCGCTTCAAGATCTCGGCGCTGCTGATGCCTCGAATGGATTCATCGGTGTTCGGAAAATGTTGGCCGATGTCGCCCGCGCAGATCGCGCCAAGCAATGCATCCGCGATCGCGTGCGACAAAACATCCGCATCCGAATGACCTTCGAGCCCGAGCAGGTAGGGGATTTCGACGCCTCCCAAAATCAGTTTTCGATTCTGGCCGAGTCGATGAATGTCGTAACCGATTCCGCAGCGTGTCGTGCTCACAGTTTCAAGTCGATCACACCATTTGATGCCACAATGGCGTATTTGTCTTTCATATCTTTGCGCGGGCGCAGGTCCACGGTGCCGCCGGCAGTTTCGACAAGAATCCATCCAGCGGCGATGTCCCACAAACTGATTCCGCGTTCGATGTAAGCGTCCAGGCGTCCGCACGCGACATACGCCATATCGAGCGCAGCGCTACCGAGCACGCGGCACTTACGGACCCGATGAATCATTGCCTCGAACAATGGCAGATTGGAATCGATCGACTTGTCAGTCTTCGCGAGACCAACCGAAACCACTGCTTCGGACAATTCCGAGCGATCGCTCACTCGGAAATGCTGACCATTGAGCCGCGGTTTTTCTCCTTTTTGCGCGCTCCACATCTCATCGCGCATCGGGTCGTAAATCACACCGACGATGATCTCGCCTTTCCAGCGAAGCGCAATCGAAACGCAGAAGTGGGGGATCTGGTAAAAATAATTCACTGTACCGTCGAGCGGATCGACAACCCACTGATGCTCGCTCGATTGGTCGCCGACGATTCCTTCTTCGCCGTAAAGCGCGTGTTCGGGAAATTGCTTCAGCAACGTTTTGGTGATGAGCTCCTGTGTCTGGACATCGATCGCGAGTTTAATGTCGTGCGGAAGCGCCGCGTTAACGTGCTGGGAGCGGTGAAAATTCTTCCGAAGCGATTCGCCGGCTTTGCGAGCGGCGTTCTCAGCGGCATCGAGATAATGCTTCATGAAGATATTGAACTGTTGAGACGCAGCACTTTCTTCTCAACTCCCCAAGGTCTCAACTCCTCAACATAAAAAACCGGGAGGAAAAACTAAATTCTCCTCCCGGGTTGAATTTTGGGGTTGTGACTTCGAAAGACTTTCGAAGTCGTGAGTTAGGCGAAGCGCTTAATGCCTTTTTCTTTTCTTCGCTTTACGTTTTGCTGCTTTCCTTTTTTTCTTTGCCATCGACTTCTATTCCCCCCTTTCAATCCGCTTTCGCGGAAATTCGTGAAGAGTGGAATGACTTCACTTACCGCATGAATTCATCACGTGATTTTCTTTGTCAAACATTTTTCACGAACATTTTCAAAAATCTTTACCAGCTCGCGCGCGATAATTTTCTTTGATGCGCGAGAAATTGTTTCTTTTTTGCCGTCGCGAAAGAAAATGATGACTTCGTTTTCGTCGCTCTCCATGGCGATGCGGGCATCGTTTGCAACGATTGCGTCGCAATTCTTTTCTCGAAGTTTTTCCAGTGCGTTCGGTTGGATGTTTTCCGTTTCAGCAGCGAAACCGACAACAAGATATTGTCGATCTTCTTTCGGGAGCGACGCGAGAATGTCGCGTGTCGGGATTAATTCGAGGGAAAGATTTGCGTCACGCTTTTTGATTTTGTCTCTGGAGGTCTTTGCCGGCTTGTAATCCGCAACCGCCGCCGACATCACGAGCACATCGCAATAGCGGACGCGTTGATGGACTGCGTCGAACATTTCATCGCCTGTGGAAACGCTAACCAATTGGGCGCCTTTTGGTGGATCGATATTGACCGGTCCGGAGATCAAAACAACTTCGTGACCCGCTTCGAGTGCTGCTTCCGCGATTGCGTAGCCCATTTTGCCGGACGAGCGATTACTGAGGTAGCGAACAGGATCGATCGGCTCGCGCGTGGGCCCGGCCGTGATGAGAAATCTCACGCGATAAGATTTTCCTGACGCGCGAGCAGAAATTCCGCGCGAAAGGCAATGTCCTCGATTTTCCAAAGGCGACCGAGGCCTTCGTAACCGCAGGCCAACATACCTTCTTCCGGTCCGATGAATTCCACGCCGCGCGATTTTAGTTTCGCCACGTTCTCGACCGTCGCCGGATGGGACCACATTTTGCCGTTCATCGCCGGCGCGATAAGAATTGGCGCGCGGGTGGCAAGGCCGATTGCGGCGAGAGGGTGATTCGCCAAGCCATGGGCGAGCTCAGCGATGACATTTGCAGTCGCAGGCGCAATCAGTAAAAGATTCGCACGATCGGCCAGTTCGATATGTCCCGGTCGCCAGTTTTCTTTCTCGTCGAAGAAGCTCGTCATTACCGGATTCTTGGAAAGCGTTTGCAACGTCAGCGGCGTGATGAACTCCGTCGCGTCGTGGGTCATTACGGCGAAAACAGCGTGTCCTTGTTTCACGAGCAGACTCGCCAGCTCAGCCGATTTGTAGGCCGCGATCGAACCGGTCACGCCGAGGACGATCGTTTTTCCGCCGTCTCGCATTCGCACCACTTTGCGCGAACCGCTTTTTTCAGCCTGTCGGTTGGAATTTCTTTTCATCGAGGATCGACAATTATTTTTGGATCAAGCGCCGGCTCAAATATCGCTCGGCATTCATGATGTGTCGAAATTTCTGCAAGTCCTCCTCGGTTGTCCGACTAATAATCGTGTAGCGGTAGTGCGGCCACAATTCCATTTCGCGGATCGCATTGGCCAAACGAGTTTCAATTTGCTCGGCAGTTTCGGTGCCGCGCTTTGTCAGGCGTCGGCGCAGTTCGTCCACGTTCGGCGGCATTAGGAAAATATCGGCGAGGGCGTTCCGGATAGATTCGTCTTTGGAATTACGAATGGTGGCAGCTCCTTGGGTGTCGATGTCGATCAAAACATCGCGGCCATTGCTTAGATTTTCCACAATCGGGCGCAAAAGCGTTCCATATTGATAACCGTGCACGGTTGCATGTTCCAAAAACTCGCCCGCTTTCGCGCGGGCTTGGAATTCTTTTTCCGATAAGAATAGGTAGTCTTCGCCTTCTGCTTCGCCCGCTCGCGCGGGTCGCGTAGTGCATGAGACTAAGTAAATGAACTCCGACGTCTTCCGGACGGCCTCCAAAAGGGTTGTTTTTCCAGCGCCCGACGGAGCGGAAAGCACAAATAGGATTCCGTTACGGGTGAATCGACTATTCAAGGTTTTGAATTTGCTCGCGGATTTTTTCCAGTTCGGCTTTGCAAGCGACGACTCGCTGCGAGATGCCGGCATCATTCGCTTTCGCGCCCAGAGTGTTCAGTTCGCGAAAGATCTCCTGGGTAATAAACTCGAGCGTGCGCCCGACCGGTTCGTGCCGGCGGAGATGATGCGCGAACTGCGCAAGGTGACTCTCGACGCGCGTCAGTTCTTCCGAAACGTCGGAGCGGTCGGCAAAGAACGAGATTTCTTTTACCAGTCTGTCGTCGTCCGTCGAAATTGGCAGCCCGGCTTTTTGAATGCGCTCGAGCAGCGCGGCCCGGTATTTTTTGACAACGTCTGGATGCATTCCGCGGATCTCCTTGATTTGCTTGCGCATCGCTTTCAGGCGGCGAATCAAATCCTTGGCGAGATGTTTACCTTCGCGTTCGCGCATTTTGATTAACTCATTAAGCGCGGCTCGCAGCGCCCGGTCGATCGCCGGCCACGCCTCACTGGAGTCGAACGATTCCTCGGGCGTTCGCATTACCCCTGGTGCTTGCAAGATCGAGCCGATGGTGATTTCGCCCGGCGCATTCAATTCCTTTTGAAGCGCGCGCATCGCGTCGTGATAAGAGCGGGCAAGATCGACATCGAGGGCCAATTTTCGCGCCGCGCCGGAACCGTTATGATAACTGACCACAACGGTCGTTCGTCCGCGCGAAATATTTTCGTTAATCGTCTGGCGAATCTGTGGCTCAAGAGAAACGAGATCGCGCGGCAGATTGACTACGATATCGCTTTGCTTTCGATTCACCGAATTGAGCTCGACGGTGAACTTCGTGCCGCTGTGGTCGGTCTCGCCGTGGCCGTATCCGGTCATCGATCTCATTTCGATTTCTCCATGATGCCGAACGCGGCCGCTGCTTGATCGACATCTTTGTCGCCGCGGCCAGAGCAATTCAAGATGACTATTTCGTTCGATTTCATCTTCGGTGCGGCTTTCGCCAAGTGCGCGATGGCGTGCGCGGTTTCGAGCGCGGGAATAATTCCTTCCGTTTCGGAAAGAATCTTGAATGCGCTAAGGGCTTCATCATCGGTCGCGTAAGTATATTCCACCCGGCCCAGATCGCGTAAGTACGAATGTTCAGGGCCGACTGCTGCATAATCGAGGCCGGCCGAGACCGAATGGGTCAGCTCGATCTGGCCTTCGTCGTTTGCCAGCAAAAAAGTCTTTGTTCCCTGGAGCACGCCCAGTCGGCCGCCTTGGAAACGCGCGGCGTGTTTGCCGCTGCGAATTCCTTCACCTCCGGCTTCGACGCCGATCATTCGGACATTTCGGTCTTTCAAGAATGGATAGAACAAGCCGATGGCGTTGCTTCCGCCACCAACACAGGCCATCAGCAAATCGGGCAGACGTTTTTCGCGCTCGAGAATTTGCCGGCGCGCTTCGACGCCGATAATGCTCTGAAAATCGCGCACCATCATGGGGTAGGGATGCGAACCGAGGGCCGAGCCCAATATATAATGAGTGGTCCGGACGTTGGTGACCCAATCACGCATTGCCTCATTGATCGCTTCCTTGAGTGTCGCCTGGCCGGCCGTGACCGGAACAACTTGTGCGCCGAGAAATTTCATTCGTGCGACGTTCAACGCCTGCCGTTTCATGTCGACCTTCCCCATGTAAACGACGCATTCGCAACCGAAGCGCGCAGCTACCGTGGCCGTCGCGACGCCATGTTGGCCGGCGCCGGTCTCGGCGATGATGCGGCGCTTGCCCATTCGCCGCGCCAGCAGGATTTGCCCGAGCGCGTTGTTGATCTTGTGCGCCCCGGTATGAAGCAGGTCCTCGCGCTTGAGGTAAATTTTTGGCCCGTCGAACCGATTCGTCAGGCGTTCCGCGAAGTAAAGGGGCGTCGGGCGCCCAGCGAAATCACGGAGCAGTATTGACAGTTCACTTTGAAACGTTTTGTCGTTCTTGGCGCGCTCGTATTCATCTGCCAAATCGTGAAGGGCCGACATGAGCGTTTCGGGCACAAACATTCCACCGTAAGGCCCGAAGTGGCCGTGAACGTCTGGAAGCGTGTCGGTCTTACTCACGCGCGAAGTTAGGCGTTCGCCAGGAGTTGTTCAATTGCGCGGCGATGCGGCGATGGAATGGGGATCGACTGAAGGCGGCGGCGGCTAAACCAGCGCGCCCGGCGGTTGCCGATCTTGTAAGCACGCGCCGGAAAGACCTGCAAAGTGATCCGGTGGTTAGTGAACGGAAACACCGATTCATGAATCGCGGGGTTCATTCTGGAGCCGCCGTTGTGCTGTGGAAGGATCCACATTCCGCGCCAGCGATGCTCGGCCGACTCCAGCAGGATTTTATGTTGCCTGACGATGAGAGCATGCCGCTCAATCAAGCGCTTGATTGCGGGCTGACATCGTTTTATCGGCAGTAACTCAGGATCTTTGGCGCAGCACAAATTCTTCACCGGGCAGATTCCGCATTTCGGATTGCGCGGTAAGCAAATTAGCGCGCCGAGATCGAGCAGTGCGGAATTGTATCGCGCGGCGGACCTTTTCGGCACAAGCGAGGCCGCATGATTCCAAAGGGCATTCCGTCCGTTCGTCAAATCGATCGGCTTTCTCAGATCGAAAACGCGACTCAGAACGCGCGAGACGTTTGCTTCGACAATTGGCACGGTCTGGTCGAACGCGAATGTTGCGATCGCGTGAGCAGTATATTTTCCGATACCGGGAAGCTCCCGTATTTTGGCGATCGCCCGCGGAAAGTGTCCGCGATGTTGGCTCATAATGAGCCTGGCGGTCGCGCGCAGATTCCGGGCGCGGGCGTAGTAGCCGAGGCCCTGCCAGGCGTGCAGAACATCGTTCTCCGACGCGTCGGCCAGCTCGGCAAAAGTCGGGAATCGCCGCAGCCAATCTTTATAGTAAGGCAGGACGGTAGCGACCTGGGTTTGTTGAAGCATAAATTCGGAAACGAGGACAGCATACGGGTCGCGCGTTTGCCGCCAGGGAAGGTCGCGGCCGTTTTTGCCATACCAACGCAGCAGATGACGCCGAAATTCCGAACGAATCACGCAACCGATTGAATCACGAAGGACGCGAAGGCACGACGAAAATTGCGCCGCCGACGAAAGACATGCTTCGTGTTGTTCACGCTCTTCGTGGTAGGTTTTGCCAATGGCGCCACTGGCCAGCTACACAAGTTTCTTAACGCTCGAACAGGCGAGCAAACTTCGATCGTTGCTTGAAGACCTTGGCTTCGAATTTTCGGCCAAACAGTACACAATTTTTTTTGCCCAAAAAAATAAGCTTAGCGTCGCGGTTTACGAGAAAGGACCAAAGGCGCTCATCCAGGGTAAAGGAGTGGAGGAATTCGTGCAGTTCGAGCTCGAGCCAAAAATCCTGGGTGAGGCGAAGCTTGGTTATGAAGAAGTTCATTCGCCGGAAATGTTCGAGCCACACTTTGGGGTGGACGAAAGCGGCAAGGGCGACTTCTTTGGACCGCTGGTAATCGCCGGTGTTTACGTGGATCCCGGGATTGCCCGCAAGTTGATCGAAGGCGGTGTCCAGGACAGCAAACGAATCGGTTCCGACGCGCGAATTCGGGCGTTAGCCGACACAATTCGAAAAACGTCGATGGGCTTGAACGACGTAGTCCTAATCGGTCCGGCAAAATATAACGAGCTCTATCAGAAATTCGGGAACCTCAACAAGCTTCTGGCCTGGGGCCATGCCCGAGTGATTGAAAATTTGCTGGCGAAAAAGCCCGATTGTCGTCGCTCGCTTTCAGATCAATTCGCGGACGCCCGATTGATCGAGCAATCGTTATTTCGGCACGGCCAAAAGATCGAGATCCAGCAACGTCCCCGTGCCGAATCGGACATCGCGGTGGCGGCGGCGTCGATTTTGGCGCGGGAGGGGTTCATCAACTGGCTTGAGCGGGAAGGGAAGAAGCTTGGCGTCCGCCTGGAAAGAGGTGTTTCGCCAGCAGTGAAGACCGCCGCGGAAAAGCTGGTCGAGTCGAAGGGTCCCGAGATACTGCGCCAGCTGGCGAAGGTCCATTTCCGCACCGCCCACGCGGTGGCGCCCGAGCACTTTGCCGCCCCGCCTCCGCGAGAAGAGTGGCGGCGATAAGACGGCCGTGGAAGTGGCCGCTACGGCAGGATTCCTGCTATGAATCCCTAGATCTGATTTGGGAATTGTGGAAACGAGAGTCCTGATCTTAAACGCCGACCCGGTCTTCGAAGATCGAGCTCTGGCTATTCTCGACGAGAACGGAAACTTAGAGATCCAAATTGTCCGGAATCTGTCGGAAGCGGTCTCGGCCTTGCTCGCGGAGAATTTCGACGGCCTGATCATCGAAGGCGAGGCGGCACTGGCCCTTGAGCAGGCAACAAATGTGCGGCAACACTTTCCGTCTTTGACCACCGCTTGTCTGCTCTACGACCGACGCGGGCCGGAGATCGACGCAGTCGCGAAGGAACAGAACATCGAGTTATTGCCGATGTCGCGAAGTGATCGGTGTTTGCGAGCGGACCTGAGCCGATTTGTTCGATCACTCGATGCCAATCCCGGCTCTGCTGCGGAAGGAATCGATCCGTGTCACTCGCTTGTTGGAAATCTTAACCAATTTTCGGCGGCGGAAATCCTGCAAATGAGCTGTCTGAGTCAGCGGAGTGGGCGTTTCACTTTCAAGTCTGGCCGCGGTAACAGCGAAATCTATTTGCAACAGGGATCGATCCGGCACGCGGTGTTTGGCTCGCTTGAGGGCGAAGCAGCGGTCGCCGAGATTTTCCGGTGGCGACAAGGCCGCTTCTATTTCGAAGAAGGGATCATCAGTCAGGAGCAGACAGTGAATCGTCCGTGGGCCCACCTGCTCATTGATAATCTGCAAAAGCTCGATGAAACGCTCGAGTTGGTGAGTGTTTAAGATTCATTCCAATGCGCGACAAGAAACTTGAAACCCGGTTGCGCCTCGTCGGATTGCAGTTGGATAATTGGAAGCGGCTCCACGACCTAATTACCTATGGTCTGGACAAAGCAAAGCCGATCATCTCTTCGGAGCAGGAGCGGCAGTTCACCGAAATTCGCAGTAATCTGTTGCAAGAAACCGAGTACATCCTGCGCGAGCTGAACGTCGTCGCGGAAGTGTCGGGCAAAGCGATGAGCGTCTTGCAACGTGGCGCGTCGATCCGCGGCGTACGCGATCTTGGTAACGATGAGATTCGTCGTTTGGAAACGGACTGGAATGCCGCGTTTACAAAACTCGGTTTAATGCAAGGCCAGCTGAAAGCGCGGCGCAGAGAGTTGGCCGACCAATCCGTGTTCGACTATTACTGGAACCAAATCCGGAGCCGGTTTTTCCAGCGGCCCGCCCCGGCGCACTGATCGGCCCCATTCGGGGCTAGACAGCTGGGCGCAAAGAATTTACTTTTCTTCTTCAATCATGCCCGCGATTGTGTCGCGGCACACGATTCTTGTTTAGACGTATGGCTAAACTTACCAAACGCGACATTGTAGTTGCGATCAGCAATCAGACCGGAATGGTGCAGCACCAGGTCTTCGATATTGTCCAGCGCACGCTCGACAAAATCACCGATAGTCTGGCCAACAACGTCCCAGTCGAGCTGCGCAACTTCGGAATCTTCCAGCCGCGGCTGACCAAACCTCGCGTCGGTCGGAATCCGAACCAACCCGGCAGCAGTTTTGTGATTCCGTCACGCGCGACCGTGAAGTTCAAAGCCGGCAAAATCATGCGGCAGCGGGTCGAAAAACTTTCCCGCGAATTGAAAGAGGCCGCAACCAAAAAGACGACGCCGGCAGGAACGCGAGTCGGCGGTTAAGATCATTCTGTGGGAACCGACATTGCTCGCGGGCAACCGCGCCGCAATGTCAGGCCTTGGATCCTAGCAGGCGACGAATGGCTTTCTCCAGCCGCTCGAAATTTATCGGCTTGGTGAGATGCTCGGAAAATCCGGCGTCGCGCGCTTTGCTGATATCGGCTTCCATTCCAAAACCGCTGAGCGCGATTCCGGGTAAACCTTGGCTTTGTCGCAGTTCGATCATCAACTCGTACCCGCTGCGGTCCGGGAGACCAATGTCGCTGATCAGCAAATCAAAATCTTCCTGTCGCGCTTTTTCTGAAGCCTGGTCAGCTGAATAGGCAACGCTGATGTCGTAACCGCGCCGCTCCAACATCATTTTCATCCCGGTGCAGGTGTCCACGTGATCGTCCACCACAAGAAGACGATGCCTGTGGGCCGGGGCACCCTCCGTATCTGAAACTGTCTGGTCGCCGTCGGTGCCATTGGCAGCGATGGCAGGCGCGGGAACAGTTTTCAGCTGAACCGTAAAAGTTGCACCCTTATCCTTACCAGCGCTTTCCACGCGGATTTTTCCCCGGTGTGCGTCCACCATCGCTTTCGATATAGCCAAGCCAAGGCCGAGCCCGCCAAACCTGCGGGTGATAGAGGTCTGTCCTTGTTCGAAGGCGTTAAAGATTTTTCCGATTTTATCCGGCTCGATGCCAATCCCGGTATCGATCACGCGGATTTCGACCTGATCGGGTCGTGGATTGGACGTCGAAATTGTGATGCAGCCGTTGGCCGGCGTGAACTTCACGCTATTCTTGATCAGGTTCCAAAAAATCTGCTGTAACCGCGCGGGGTCGCCTTCCACATAGACCTCATCGGCATTGAGCTCGAATCTTGCCTCGATCGATTTCATCTCGATGTCGCCACGGCAGATTTCGTAGGCGCATCGAAGAATTTCGTGAACGTCGACCACTTCGAGCATCAGTTGCAATTTGCCCTTGGCGATGCGCGTTACGTCGAGTAAATCGTCAATCAATCGCGCCTCGAGCTCCACGTTTCGCCGAATCACTTCCAGCGCCTGCCGCAATTTTGGCGAGCGTGGCGTCGAAGCTTCGAGCTCCCCGACCATCGCGATTACCGGCGAAAGCGGATTTCGCAATTCGTGTGACAGCAAAGCGAGGAACTGGTCCTTTGCCGCGTTGGCGTTGATCAACTCTTGCCGCAAGGTTACATCGCGCGTTTTATCTTCCACGAAATAGAGGACGCCCTGGATCGTCTGGTCGGCCGCCTGCAAACGGAGCAGCGTCACGTTCACGAAGTGCGTCAGGCCGCCCTCGTCTGGAAACGATTGCTCCATCAATTGAAACGGCGTGCCGAACGAAAGAACACGTTCAATCGCATCCGGCGGCGCGATTTTTACATCTTCATAGGTTGAGCCGATAACATCGAGCCGCGCTGGCAGACCGCCAAAGCGTTGCGCCATCTGGGTGAATGCTTCGTTCGCCTGCAAAAACTTTCGTGAGGCAGGATCAACAAAGGCGATGCCAATCGGCATGTTGGCCAGGATTTTTTCGTTGAAGATCACTTCACGTTCGATCCGGCGCGCTGCTTCCGTTTGGCGACGGTAAAACCGGCCCCCGAACCACGCGAAAATGGAAATCGCCGTAACCAGCCACCCAGTGAGCACAGCCATTCGTTCCAGGAGATCGCGGCGAGGCTTGTAAGCGATCGCTTTGGGTTGCTTTACGACCACGGTCCATCCGGCGGTTTCGACAGGTGCAAAAGAATAGAGATTTCCACCGCGCTCCAGATTACCTGCCTTCTTTTGCGAAACCTCTGGCGGCAAAATCGAGTCACGCGAGCTGACCGTTCCCGGATTCGGTCGGAAATCGTTGGTGAACAGGGGATGTCCGGTTTGGTCGACCACTTGGCAGGTCGACTGGTCGGCGAATTGAATTGTCGCGAGCCGGCGTCCAATTCGTTCTACCAGCACCGAAACTCCAAGATAACCGATGACGGTTTTATCCGGAGTGCGGATCGCGCCTACCACGTCGGTCACTATTCGTTGGTCTGATGCACGAGGATGTACGGGCGAAACGAACGCAGTCGTAAGCTTCTCTGCTTCCGCGCGCCACAGATTCGAATCGACTTCCTTGCCGATCATCTCGGGAAGGTAGGGGATCGAGGCAACTAACCGGCCGTCGCGATTCGCTACAAACATTCCGTCGACCCGCGGATGAGAATAGAACGTCGTCCCCAGCCATTGCTGGCCCGCAGACTGCGGATTTGGCGAATTGAATATTCGGGCGACTTCCGGTGAGGTTTGATAATAATCGATGATCCCTCCCGTCCGGCTCAGATCATCGCCGACAAGGTGGGCGATCAACTGCACGAAAGTTTGCCGGTCTTTCAGAATGCTGGTCTCGAGCGTTCGACTCAAAATTGAATAGGAAACGACGAGAGTCAGGATTGAGGGAATCCAGCCGGCCAGCAGTATCGAGACAACTATGTTGAAGCGTTCGAGGCGGTTATCTCGTCCTTTTTTTACAAGATATCGCAACGGCATACTGCGGAGTAGCAAAGATAGCATATCAGCAGCAGAGCGCTTGCCGCCGAACTGGTCTGGCTCATAATTTATCCGCCTTGCCGAATCGCCTGATTCAATTCGTTCGCTTGAACCCGAATCGCGGTCACGTCAGCGCGCCTAATTTCGGTCGGAGATTTTTTTAGGAGTGGACCCAGCGCAGCTATTCCGGCGCGAAGTTTCTCGAACAGAGGCGAGTGGACCAGTGCTGGCGGCAGCGTTTGAAGCTCGCTTGCGAAATAATCGACCAAATCCGGTTGGGCGAGGATTTTTGCGCGTTGCGGCGAGAAATCCAGCTCCACGGATGCAGCGGATATTTCCAAACCGCGCAACCATCCGCCGAGACTGATCAAATGCGCCATCTTCTCGTCGCGCAGTTCAACCATCGCCTGTTCGACATCGGTTTGGGTGGTGATTAATTCCTGACGCATCCGGGGCCATTCACCGCGTCGACCAAGCTCGGTGAGACTTGCGCTGTGGCGCATTACCCGGTCCCCGACTCCGAGTGCCCGTGCCTGCTGCATCAGGACACGGCCGAAGTTTTCGATTAAATTTTTCTTTTCTGCTTCGACCAGCAGAAATCCGTTGGCAATTAATCCGCCAAACATCAGACCTTTTTGCTCGCGGCTGGCGCCCGCCAGTTGTGGAAAGTCGCGGTTTAGTTGGTCAAACGGAATCGGCTTGAGTTGGTCCAGCTGGTTGAAAATCCGGGCGATCGATGGCGTAGTGTAGCGATTGACGCCAAGCTCCTCGAACTCGTGGTCTTCGCCGGTCGGCGGTGGCTCCGCTCCACTCAGCGGACACGCCAGAGCGGCCATAACTACCAACGCATATAAGCTCGACATTCGCCGGATTTTCTGGCGATTTTGGGTCGTTTTTGCGAGGCAACCGCGCCATTTTTGATTTGACGGCTGCCTCGGAAACGCCATCATGCGCCTGCTGTCTTAATACTGGCAGCTCACCTTATGCAAGGAAGCCTCGGGTATTTGATTTGGACGGCGTGTTATCTGGCCGTGCTTATTGGTTTGTCGGCTTACGGAGTGCACCGCTACTTCATCATCTATCTCTTCCTGAAAAACCGCAAACGAGCGTCGGTCCCTGCCGGCCGGTTCGACCAGCTGCCGAAGGTCACGGTCCAGCTCCCCATTTTTAATGAGATTTACGTCGTGGAGCGCCTGCTCCGCTCGGTGAGCGAGCTCGATTATCCGCGGGAACTGCTGCAAATCCAGGTGCTGGACGATTCCACCGACGACACGCGCGAAGTTACCGCCTCTTGTGTCGATGAATTGCGGCGTCGCGGTTACGACGTTCAACTGATCCATCGGGTAGACCGGACCGGTTTCAAAGCCGGCGCGCTCGCGGGTGGATTGGAAGCGGCCGATGGGGAATTCGTTTGTATCCTCGACGCGGATTTCGTCGCGCCGCGGGATTTGCTTCAGCGAACTATCCAATTTTTCACTGACCCGAAGGTCGGCATGATCCAGACACGTTGGGGTCACTTGAATCGCGGCTATTCGTTGCTCACGCGTGTTCAGGCAATGTTCTTAGACGGGCATCTTGTGCTCGAGCAGACCGCGCGTAGCCGAAGTGGGCGTTTTTTCAATTTCAATGGGACCGCGGGATTGTGGCGGAAGAGGTGCATCGAAGAAGCCGGCGGCTGGCAGCACGACACGCTTTGTGAAGATCTCGATTTGAGCTACCGCGCGCAGCTGGAGGGCTGGAAATTTATTTTCCTTCCCGACGTTGTCACTCCGGCGGAGCTGCCGGTAGACATGAATGGCTTCAAATCGCAGCAGCACCGCTGGACCAAAGGGTCTATTCAAACTTGTAAGAAGCTCCTTCCGCGTATCTGGCGGAGCGAACTTCCGTTCGCGATCAAAGCCGAAGCAACCGGACATTTGGTCTCGAATTTCGCCTATTTGCTTCTCGCGTGCCTTTGCGTGCTTCTGCATCCTTCAACCGGCGGGCCACAGAGCGGTTGGGTGCGGACGCTTTTGATCGACATCCCGATCTTTTTAACTGCGTCAGTCTCGGTGGCAGCCTTTTATGTCTGTGCGCAGCGTGAACTGCATCCGCGAACCTGGATGAAGCAGATGTTATTGCTTCCCTGTTTGCTCGCGCTCGGCATCGGTCTCTCCTTGAACAATGCGCGGGCCGTTTTGGAGGCGATCTTTAATCACCAATCCGATTTCACGCGGACGCCCAAGTACGGCATTGAACGTAAATCGCAATCCTGGCGCAGCTGCAAGTACCGCGCGTTAAAGTCGACTTTGCCGATCGCCGAACTCGCCTTTGCCATTTATTTCAGCTACTTCGTGTGGTTCGCTGTTAGCAACCGTCAATTTCTGTCGGTACCGTTCCTGCTCCTGTTCCAGGGCGGTTTCTTTTATGTGGCGCTATCGTCGCTCTTGCCTTGGTCGCCGAAATTCAGTTTCGGAGCCTCCCGTTCGCCGTCTCCAATTCCTGCGTGACAACGTGCGTTTTCTGCGTATTAGAGCTCGGATGTTTCGTTCCTCCACCTTTGTCCTAGCCCTTCTTTTGTCCATCGCGTCCGTCAATGCCGCGAGTATACCGGCGCCAACGCTGTCCACTCGCGTCATAATTAGCGTGCGGGATCAGAAGCTGATCCTGCTTGAAAACGGAGCGATCGCCGCGACTTATCCCGTCTCGACTTCGAAATATGGATTGGGCGATGCTTGGGGCAGCCTGGCAACCCCGCTCGGTTTGTTGCAAGTCGCGCAAAAAATCGGCGACCGGGCGCCAGTCGGCGCTGTCTTTCACAATCGACGCTGGACCGGTGAGGTTCTTCAACCCAATACGCCCGGGCGCGATCCAGTAATGACACGCATTATCTGGCTGCGAGGCTTGGAAGCTGCGAACGCGCACGCGTTTCATCGTTGTATTTACATCCACGGGACGAACGAAGAGAAGTTGCTCGGCAAGCCAGCCAGTTTCGGTTGCATCCGGATGAGGTCGCTTGATGTAGTTGCTCTTTACAGTCAACTCCCGCTTGGGACGCCGGTGGAAATTGTTCAGGACCGCCTGCCGAAAGCTTCGAACATGGCCGATCCGGAAGTCTACGGCTTTGATACGCCAGCGTCAGGGTCGGGTTTAAGAAAAGACAAAGATAGTTCGCAAATCAAAGTCGCTTCAGGTTCGCGCGTCTCGTCGTAAGACGCGGTCGAAAGATCGACATCTTGACATTTCGACGGTCTGCGCGAACGTCGACGCCCGATTAAAATAAAATGGCTAACACACAATCTGCTGCGAAGCGTTCTCGAAAATCTCTCGCCCGGGCCACTCAAAACCGCGGCGTGCGGACGCGGCTGCGTTCCCTTCAAAAAGGAGTCCGGGGAACGGCCAAACCAGATGCTCAGCAGATTCGCGGTCTGATATCCGCGCTCGATAAAGCGGCAAAGCATGGAGTCATTCATCGCAACGCGGCCAATCGCCGCAAAGCGCGGTTGAACGCTCTGCTTGCCAATAAGAAGTAACACTCTCGGCAGAGCGGCTGCCAATCCCGGCCTCTGGTTCGCCGCGAGACGTGATCTGTCGCCTTTTCGCTGACGCAAATTTCCGGTCGCGCCTGTCTTGAGCGTGCCGCGGACCGTTCGTACTCATAGGAGTGGCAAGAATATCGCGCCGTTCCTTTCTGCGCACGGTTGCTTTGGGCTCAGCGGCACTGGCGATTAAAGGTCATTCAGCAGCGCAACTCTCGAGTTCGTCGGCGATACCGAATCTTATTGTGTTTCTTCCAGACGAACTTCGCGGGGACCTGATCCTCGACGGCTCCGCTAGGGTGCACGCGCCGAGTCTCAACCAATTGGCATCAGAATCGGTCGTATTTGAACGGGCCTACGTGACCCATCCAATTTGTGCACCATCTCGTTCCTCCTTGCTGTCGGGTACCTGGCCTCATCAAACCGGTTGCACAGACAACAAAGATGTTCTGCCAGTCAACTTTCGCTGTTTACCGGAGATGCTCGGTGATTCCGCTTATCGCACAGGATATTTCGGAAAATGGCATCTTGGTGATGAGTTCCTGCCCCAGCACGGTTTTCAGGAATGGGTCTCGATCGAAGATGCTTTCAAGAGCGCGGAGCACGGTCGCAAGAAGGGCGGACAGAGCGATTACACGCAATTTCTTCTATCGAAGGGTTACAAACCCGATCTCCACAATGGGAAGTGTTTCTCCCTTGAATTCCCGACCACGCTGCCTTTCGAGTTATCGAAGCCGAAGTTCCTTGAAACCAGAGCATGCGAATTTCTGGAGCGGCATCGGCGCGAACCTTTCGTTTTGTTCGTGGCCTTCTTCGAACCGCACCCGCCTTACAATGGACCGTTCAATGACGAGCATCCGCTGGATACTATTTCGCTCGACCCTAGCGCCGACAATATCTTTGGCGACGATATGCCATTGCGCTACCGCGTGCGCCAGGAATTCTATCGGAGTCAGCACCCTACGGCCGCGGAATATCGTTCCATTAAACAGAGATATCTTGGCCTGATCAGTGAGATCGACCGAAGCATCGGAGCGATCCTTGCCAAGGTCGATGATTATGGACTGCGCGACCGCACTATCACGGTCCTAACCAGCGATCACGGCGACATGATGAGCGCGCACGGGCTTCTCGGTAAACAGTTGATGTTCGAGCAATCCGCGACTGTTCCTTATCTCGTCCGTCTGCCCGGTGAAACGCCGCGACGTTGCTCGCAGCCGATAAGTCATATCGATTTTGTGCCGACGATTCTCGATCTCTTGGGTAAACCGGTCCATTCCCAGTGCTCGGGAAAAAGCAGGGCGGGTTTGATTCGCGGTGAAACGACTCGGGCGGATTTTGTTTTTCTTGAGTGGGCTCCCACAAAGCCGGACATCGCCATGGAACGCAGCAGACTCGCCAGCAAAGATGAGGTCGCAGCTTGTCTTCGCGAATCAACCCGTGCCGTTGTTTCGCCCGATGGCTGGAAACTTTGCCTCCGCGATAGAGATAAGAACGAACTTTACAATCTTAACGAAGATCCTGACGAGAAGCGCAACTTGTATTACGACAACTCGCACCGGGATGCGGTCGATGAACTTTCGGCACGGATTCATCATTGGCAGCAGCAGGTTGGCGATAAGTTGAAGGTCTAACAATCCGTTTTGGTATCTTCTGGCCGGCCGCGCAGATTCCGGCAAATCGACTTTCCATCTCTCGCGGGTCAGCTAGATTTCCGACGATGATTCCGGCGCTTATTCTCATTTTGTCAGCCGTCGCTTATCGAATTGCGGCGGGTCTTCTCATTCATTCGGGGACCGCGTTGTGGCTGTCCAACTTCGCGCCAATGGCCGCAATCGCGCTTTGTGGCGCGGCTTACTTTCCGCCGAAATTCAAATTCACGGTTCCGCTCGGCGCGCTCTTCGTTTCCGACCTGGTCTTGAATTATGTTTACGGAGCGCCGTTGCTTCAGGCGCAGATGATCGGGCACTACGTAGCTCTCTTACTCATCGCGCTGATCGGATTCGCCATTCAAGATCGCGCATCGCTTAAGACCCTGCTCCCTGCTTCAATCCTTGGATCGGTAATTTTCTACCTGGTCGTGAATACCTTCTCATGGATGAGCGATCCGGGTTACACGAAAGACTTTGCCGGATTAATTCAGGCGCAAACCGTTGGACTGGCGGCATACAGCTCCACGCCTGCGTGGATGTTTTTCCGTAACACCATCTTGAGCGACTTCTTTTTCACGCTGCTTTTTGTCGTGTGCATGAACTTTGGGCGAAATACCAGCCGGGCTCGCGCTGGAGCTGCCCTGCCTCGAGTCGCATAAGATTCGATGCAGCCGTCCGAGCAACGCGACGAGGTCGAGATGCTCGCGATGATGCTGTTGATTCGTCGTTTCGAAGAACGGGCGAGCCAGCAGTATCAGTCGCAGAAAATCGGCGGCTTCTGCCATCTCTATATCGGACAGGAAGCTGTCGTGGTCGGCGCCATTGCTGCGGTGCGCGATGACGATTACATCATCACGGCTTATCGCGACCATGGCCACGCGCTCGGGCGCGGGACGAGTGCCAACGCCTGTATGGCGGAACTTTTTGGAAAAGCGACGGGCTGCTCGCAAGGGCTCGGTGGCTCGATGCATTTTTTCGACAAGCAGCGGCATATGTACGGCGGGCATGCGATCGTTGGCGCGCACGTGCCACTGGCGGCCGGCCTGGCGTTTGCATCGAAATATCGCAGCGAAGATCGGGTCACACTTTGCTTCTTTGGCGATGGCGCGATTAACCAGGGAGCGTTTCACGAAGCACTGAATCTGATCGCGCTTTATAAGCTCCCGGTCATCTTGATTTGCGAAAACAATCTCTTTGCCATGGGCACGTCGGTGAAAAGATCGACATCGTTGAAACAAATCGTTGATCGGGCCGAAGGCTATGACATTCCGGCCGACATCGTTGATGGAATGAACTTTCGCGAAGTGCGCGACAAGATCGCGGAAGTCGCGACGTCAATTCGCAAAGATCCGCATCCGGCCTTCCTTGAAGTCCGGACGTATCGATATCGCGGCCACTCGATGTCCGACCCCGCTAGTTATCGGACCAAGGAGGAGTTGGAGAAATATCGGCTTGACGATCCCATCATTCGTCTGCGAGCGCAGCTCACCCGTGAAGGCAAGCTCACGAACGAGCAATTCGACGAGCTCGACAGACAGGCGAAGCAGGCCGCCCTCGATTCGGTGAAGTTCGCCGAGGAAAGTCCGGAGCTGTCGGTCGAAGACGTTTACAAGTACGCCTATTTCGAGGGAGAAAAACCGTGAGGGAAATTACTTATCGCCAGGCGCTGAATGAAGCGCTGGCCGAGGAGCTTGAGCGTGACCCGAACGTTTTCCTCATGGGCGAGGAAGTCGCGGAGTATCAAGGCGCTTACAAAGTCAGCCAGGGCTTGCTCGAACGCTTTGGCCCGAAGCGAATCATCGACACGCCAATCAGCGAAAACGGATTTGCCGGACTCGGCGTAGGCGCCGCCATGGCCGGCTTGCGACCGATCATCGAATTCATGACCTGGAGTTTTTCACTGGTCGCGTTCGATCAGGTCGTCAACAACGCACCCAACATGTTCATGATGTCAGGCGGCCAATTCAATATTCCGATCACTTTTCGCGGGCCGAACGGGCCGGCTCATCAGCTCGCCGCCACGCATTCGCACGCCACCGAAAACTTTTACGCGAGCGTGCCCGGGTCTGAAAGTTTGCACCCCGGCGACACCGCGCGATGCCAAAGGATTGCTAAAAACCGCGGTGCGCGACGATAATCCCGTGCTCGTTCTCGAAGCCGAGCTTCTCTACAGCTCGAAAGGAATGGTCGAACCGCCCGACGAGGAACTCTTGATTCCGCTCGGCCAGGCCGAAGTGAAACGCGAAGGCAGCGATGTCTCGATCATTTGTTACGCGCAAACGGTTCCGCTCGCGCTCAACGTGGCCGCGCAGCTCGAAGAGGAAGACATTTCCGCTGAGATTGTCGATCTCCGCTCGATCAAACCGCTGGACGAGCAGGCGATTTACAAATCAGTCGCCAAAACGCATCGGGTAGTGATTGTCGAACAGGACCGTCCCTTCTGTGGCGTCGGCGCGGAAGTTTGTTATCGGATCCAGAAAAATATTTTTGATGAGCTCGACGCGCCGATCATGCGCGTTTCTCAAGAGGACGTGCCGATGCCTTACAACGAGAACCTCGAAAAATTCGTTCTGCCGAACGCCGACAAGCTGATCTCCGCGGTGAAGAAAGTCTGCTACGCATGAGTTTTTCTCCGATCGCTCGTCACGTATCACCCGTCACTGCTTGATATGCCTGAGATTCAAATGCCCAAACTGAGCGACACGATGATCGAGGGAACGCTCGTGTCGTGGAAAAAGAAGAAGGGCGACAAAGTTTCGGCCGGTGAAGTCATCGCCGAGATCGAAACGGACAAGGCGACGATGGAATGGGAGTCGCCCGAGGACGGCACGCTGACCGAGATCTACGTCAAAGAAGGCGGAGAAGGTAAATGTTGGCGACAAGATCGCGTTCATTGGCGAGCGAAGGCGAAGAAGCGCCCAAGAAAGAAGAGAAACCGAAAAGGGAACAGAAAAAGGAAGAGAAACCGCAGACTGAGACTGAAAAACCCGCACCGGCGAAAGCGAAGGGAAAAGAAACCGCCCCGCCTCAGGCAAAGAAAGCCACTGTAGAAGCTGCAGAGGAGCGGCCGGGACGGCCGCCACTACACGATGAAGCACGTGTGAAAGCCTCGCCGGTCGCGCGGCGCGTTGCCGCTGAGCTTGGTGTCGATCTTTCGAGCGTTCGACGGAACAGGTCCGGAAGGTCGCGTTACCGAATCAGACGTTCGCGGGGCATCGAAAACTAAATCTGTGGAGGCGGGCGTCTCGCCTGCAAAGAAAGAGCAGGCAGGAAGGCCGGCGCCACAGAAAGGGAGCTCGCGAATTCAGCTTTCCGGAATGCGCAAAGGCATCGCCGAACGCCTTGTGCAAAGCCTCGGACCGGTTCCGCATTTTTATCTCACGATCGAGATCAACGCCGCGCCGTTGATGGCGGCACGCGAAGAGTTGAAATCGGCCGGCGAACAAAGCGACGCCGCCAAAATCACGGTGAACGATTTCGTTTTGAAAGCAGCCGTCATGGCGGCGGTCAAAGTTCCGCGGGTGAACGCGTCATTCGATGGCGACGCGATTGTTCAGTACGCCGATGTCGATCTTGGAGTCGCGGTCGCGATTGACGATGGATTGCTCACCCCGGTGATTCGCGGCGCGCAAAACAAATCGCTTCGCGAAATCAGCGAAGCGGTAAAAGATCTGGCCAATCGCGCGCGCAACAAGCGAATGAAACCGGAGGAATTTCACGGCGGCTCATTTACCGTTTCGAATCTCGGCGGAATGGGGATCGACTCGTTCAGCGCAGTAATCAATCCGCCGCAGGGATTCATTCTCGCCGTCGGCAAGGTAAACAAAGTGCCAGTGGTCGACGATTCCGATCAAAT
Organism: uncultured Verrucomicrobiae bacterium; assembly: GCA_963801815.1. Lineage (GTDB taxonomy): Bacteria > Verrucomicrobiota > Verrucomicrobiia > Chthoniobacterales > UBA10450 > AV40. The sequence continues at coordinate 92,325 of CAWDGJ010000007.1, read as the reverse complement.
CGTCGTCGGCCAGCGAATGTCGATCACCATGAGCTGCGATCACCGCGTGATCGATGGCGCGCTCGGCGCCGAGTATTTGAAAGAACTCCGCCACCTTCTCGAAAACCCCGCTTTGCTATTGGTTTAGCTAATATGTTTGGTAGCGCGCGTCTCTTGAGTGTTGCAGGTTGAAACGCCGCGTGCGAAGCGTGCGCTACCCAACATCGGCGCCTTGCGGCGCACTCGTTTCCCAGGTCGTGAAATCGTCGAGCGTCTCGCGGGTTTTCTGAATGGCAAAGGCCAGAACTGTCGCGTCGTCGACAAAACCGAGTCCGGGAATCCAATCTGGAATCAAATCCCACGGATCGAGCACGTAAATTATCGCGCTGATGATCAAGACAAGGTTTGCGATTTTAACGTCCCGGTACTGCCCGTGATAATAGGCGCGGATCAAGCGCAACATCGCTTGGAGTTGGCCCCACATGTCCGCAAATGGCGCCTTCGGAATCGACTCGGTTTTGCGCGCTGCTTTTTGAAACAACTCGCGCAATGCCTTTGGATTTTTCGCGAACCATTTCGCCCGATTCAGCACTGCAGCGAAAAAGCGATTACGCCTTGGATCCGTTGGCCACGCCTTTCGTTTCCGTTTCACGACTGTCCCAAATTATTCCCAGGCAATCGGTGGAGTCAAAACGCGCTTATTTCCCAGGTCATGAAGTCGTCGAGCGTCCCGCGGGTGCGTGCCACCGCGAATGACATGACTGTGGCGTCATCGACAAAACCGAGAAACGGGACTTCGTCCGGAATGAGATCGAACGGATCGACGAAATAATTCATGGCGGTGACGATCCACAACAGTCCTTCCTGCGAAACGTTGCGATATTCGCCGCGAAAATAGGCGCGAATCAAACGCAGCATCGCTTGAACGTATGGCCACGAATCATCGAAGGGCTCCTTTGGAACGGCGGCGGCCTTTCGCGCCGCTTCCTCGAAGAGCTCACGCAAACGTTCGGGATCGTCGAAGTGCGTCTGGGCATCGGCCAGCGCGCGGGCGAACGCTTCGCTGCGCAATGCCGCCTTTGGCTGGGAAACTTTGCGTTCGACTTTCTTCGGCACCGGCTTGTTCCGCGCGGTAGGCGGTTTGGATTTCGGTTTTTTCACTGCCGGTATCAAAGCAGTTCGACGGGCCGCTGAGAAGCCGATTCGCCTCGAAGTTAACATCGAGTGCGCGGTTTCGTTGCGGGCACCAGCGGTGAGGGCCGGAGGCTTTGACTTTGCCGGCTTTCTTGAGGCCCGCATCCTCAAGGCGCATTCACTACCGTTCAGTGCTTCGCCGCAAAGTTGGCGTATTTGTTTTGTTCGGAATTTAAAGGAAGTGTGCCAACGCTGCTGATGGAAGATTTGCCTGAGGAAAAACACTTGGAGACGGCGTCGTTCATCGTACACGCGACGCGCGGCGTGATCCGCGATCAACGGACCCGCCGGAAAACGATGGTGGTTCTGCTCGGGCTGGCCCTGTTGATGCTGTTGGCGGGATTCACGGTTTTCCAATCGACGATGAATCCGCGAGAGCATCCGTGGTTTGTGATTTTATTCTGGATCGCCTGCGTCTGGCTGACGTTTACAGCGATGCTACTGGCGATTTTCGATTTGCTGATGATGCGATTGGAAGCGCGCCGCGCGCAGAGAGCGTTGCAGGAGAAGTTGGAAACGAAATCACGGAACAAGTGAAGGGTGGCTGGAAAACGCGCGTCGAGATGGAGGCAACCGAGCGCGCGACGCTTGCGCCGTTCGCGCAAAAGTCCGGCGAATCGCGTGGCCGAAAATTTCCGGAGCAAAGCCACGCTTACCGCACCGAGTTTCAGCGCGATCGTGCGCGGATCATTCATTCGCGCGCGTTCCGCCGGCTCGAATACAAGACCCAGGTTTTTCTCAACGGCACCGGCGACCATTTGCGGACGCGGCTGACGCATTCGATCGAGGTCGCGTCGATCAGCCGCACAATTGCGCGTGCGCTGGCGCTCAACGAAGATCTGGCGGAAGCGATCGCGCTGGCGCACGATCTCGGCCACACGCCGTTCGGACATTCGGGCGAAGAAGTTCTGGCCGAATGCATGCGCGATCACGGCGGGTTCGAGCACAACAAGCAAAGTTTACGCGTGGTCGAGCTGCTCGAGAACGCGTATCCGGATTTTCCGGGACTGAATCTGACGTTCGAAGTGCGCGAAGGATTGCGGAAGCACGAAGACGGAATCGGATTTCCAACGCTCGAAGCGCAGATTGCCGATTTGGCGGACGAGATCACATATTACAGTCACGATCTCGACGATGCGGTCGATTTTGAAATTTTGACCGCAGCGCAATTAAGCCAGAACGACGTTTGGAAGCGCAGCCATCACGACGTGCTATCGCATTATCCCGACGTGCGCGAGCCGGAGCTGCACAAACTAATCATTCGAAACATTATCGACGTGCAGGTCCAGGACGTGGTGACCGCGAGCTCGGCATCGATCTTAAAAGCGAATCCTAAAAACTCCGACGACGTGCGCAAGCAATCAGCAGAGCTGATTCATTACAGCGACGATCTGCGCAAAGCGAACGGCGCGCTCCGGAAATTTCTTTACGCGAATGTTTATTACCATCCGCGGGTGGCGCAAGTGAATCGCCGCGCGTGCGAGATGTTAAAGAAAGTTTTCGAAAGTTACATCGCCAATCCAAAGCAGCTCGGCGATCTGGCAACACGCCGGCTCGAGCAGGAAGGATTGCATCGCACTGTCTGCGATTACGTCGCTGGAATGACCGATCGCTATTTGATGGAAGAATACGTGCGGATCACCGGCGATAAGCTGGCGTTTCCGGCTCGGACCTAGCGAGAAATAGTTAGACCGCGCTTGGCGGCGAGACTGCTAAACGTCGCCCCCTAACGAATAGGTCTTGCGAACACGGCTAAAATAGTTGGGAATTCCGAAATGGATAGCGAAGGAAGCCGCTAAGCTCTCGAAGTAGCGCCACGAAGTTCCGGTCGCGATTATCGGGCAACCATTCGCACGAATAAGCAACGTCTAGCGAGAATTAGTGAGCTGCGGTTAGCCGCGGCTAGTCTTAACGAGCACGGCGTCGACGTCTGAAACGAACGCCGGAATGAAGCCATTACTCTTCGCGCCGCGCCACCAAGCCGCGCCGCGCGGCGTCTTTAACAAAGTGTACAGGAGTGGTCCGGCGGTTAATTCAAAAGTTCCTTTTGGAAAAATGCCGCGCTGCGTTCTCTCCCAAATGTGGAAGGATGCCCAGGCGTGTTCCTGCAGCATCTGCTCCAATCTCAACTGATCGGCCGCATCCAGTTCGCGCCCTCCATGAAGCCCAGCGGTCATGAGCTCGGCAATGTCGCGGTTTCCGGCGATGGCCTGACGGATTACCGTCCATTGCGCCATGGTGGAGTTGTGTTCGTCGCGCTGGAGCGCGCCCGTGTTGTGTTTGATCTGCAGACCGACAAAGATCAGAGACACAATCACGCCAACCGAAGCAATAATTTGCGCGAGACTGGACCATTGTTCGAGCGACATAGGAATCGATAAGTGTGGCCGTTAGATTAGGCACAGCGATGCTCTGACAACAAACCGAAACTGAATCAGGCCGCGGCGCTGCCGATTTCGTCTTGCAGAAAAGTGATGAGCAAACGGAGACGTTGGTTCACCGACGATTCTTCGAGCATGCGCTGACGGCGGAGCGGATCGTCAACGAACGTTGAGGCAACTAAATCCGCGAGCATTTCGAGATCGCCGAGCTGCGTGAGATAGCGATCAATCTTTGGCGGTAGCTGACGGTCGTCGCGTTTTAGTTTTCGATAAAGCTCAACGACTTTTTCGCCGAGTGCTTCGGTTTCGACGGTCGCGTTGTTGTCGGATTCGACAATATCGATCTTGGCGACCGGGAACGGTGCTTCCTGTTCAAAGCTGGTGAAATGCACGCGATGCAAACCCTGAAGCACGAGATTGGAAGTACCGTCGCCGCGGCCAACGCAAGCGCGGATGAGTCCGACGGTTGCGAAATGGAAAAAATCTTCTGGCGCGTGCCATTCTGGGCAACTGGGTTTGATCAACGTGACGCTGAACATGCGGTCGCGTTGGAGCGCGTGTTCAAGCATTTCGCGGTAGCGCGGCTCGAAAATGTAAAGCGGCAGCAACGCATGCGGAAAAAGGACCGCGCCCGGAAGTGGCATAACCGGTATTTCGTCGGGTAGAGTTATTGCCCCGTCTTCCATCCCTCGAATTAACAATTCAATGCGGCAATGCGGAACGCAACACGTCGATCGACATTTGTCCTTCGACGCTTGGCTGTGCAAGTGCGGCGTAGTTCAATGCGGAACCGCATCGCGCCAGCAGCAGGCGCGAAATCGCGCCGAGTCTCCCGATGCCCATTGCACTTACTGGAATGTCCGGGTTCGCCCTGGTGATGAAATCGACAAGGCGTGTCAGCGCTGCATGCGTGTCGGTCCGGGTCGCGACTTTTAAGACATCGGCGCCAATCGCTTTCGCCCGCCTTGCTTTGGCACATAGGCTGCGCGACGAGGGTGTCGCTTGGAAATTATGATACGACAAAATCCTACGGATCCTTTGGTTTTGGGCATGGGCCAGCAGCGATTTGAATCTGCCCGCCGAACGCAACTCAATGTCGATGAACTTGGCGCGCGGCAGAAATCGCAGGAGCAAATCATGTCGCACTTCGAACGATAAGTTGTTCGCGCCGCCTTCGCGCGGATGCCGTGCGGTGATCAGAAGTGGCGCGCGCAGGCGGAGGATTTTTTTCTCAAGGTGATTCGTAATCGGCACAAGACAATCGAGCCGAAGCTCGAAAACGTCGGGCGGCTGTTTTATTGCAACCGCCGCCTCGAGATCGGCAGGGGAAGCGATCACGGCCACAAGTTGAGGCCGCGCTGTTTTCACCCGTCTCCGCGTTGTCATATACTTGTTAGTTCCGGAATCAGAGGAGAGCGATTAACTGCTCCTTTGTAGCATGCTCGCGCAACGACAGGAATTAAACACGCAGCTGCAGGTCGTGATCGACGGCTCTCTGCTGACCATTTCACTCTGGGTGGCGTGGGTCCTTCGGTATTACGACATTTTCTCGTCTGGGCACGAAATAGCGCGTACTATATATATAGAGCGACGAGGGGTGGAACGGCGCTCTCCGAGCGCGTTGAATCATGTTCGGAAAACCCGCTCTAGCTATTCCTGAGGCGCGAAGCGGGCCAGCATCCGTTCGACGTACTTGGCCAGAATGTCGAACTCAATGTTTACCTGTTCGCCGGGCTCGATGTTGTCAATATTGGTGTGTCGCTTGGTGTGGGGAATGATCCAGACCGCGAAACTTTTCGGCATGAGCTCCGCGATTGTCAGACTGATGCCGTTGATGGCGACCGAACCTTTGTAAGCCGCGTAGTGCGCGAAATCGGCGGGCAAATCGATCTCGAGACGATGGTCTGCCCCGCTTCGTTCGAAAGAAATTACCTTCGAGCTGCAATCGATGTGACCCTGAACGAAATGGCCGCCCAGTTGTGCGCCCGCGACGAGCGCGCGTTCAAGATTTACCGGGCTGTCGCGCCGGAGCTGTTTCAGGTTCGTGCGGTCCAGCGTCTCCTCGAGCAAATCGAATGTGAGTTGTTCCCCGTGGCGCGCGCTGACCGTCAGACAACAACCATTCACAGCCACGCTGTCGCCAACTGTGACCTCAGCGGCGAGCCGCGGCGCAGCGACTTGCAGTTGGGTACCGCTGTCGGTCATGCGAATCGAAAGCACTTTGGCAACTTCCTGAATCAGGCCGGTGAACATGCTCGCGATTTTAGCGTCAGATAATCGGACAGCCAACTCCAGACCACGACAGATCGACAAGATGTTTGCGCCTAAGTCCGCTGGGTCTTAATTCCCACGCAATTGTGGAGACGAGAATACTTTCGAAAATCGCTGTCTGCGCCGCATTAATTGCGATCAGCTGGACCGTTTTCGGCCAAACGCTGCGATTCGGGTTCGTGAATTATGACGATCCGGGCTACGTCAGTGAGAACCATCAAGTCCAGGCCGGCCTGAGCCGGCAAAATATCACCTGGGCATTCACGCACGTTCACTTCCAAAACTGGCATCCGCTGACGACGCTTTCCCATATGCTGGATTGCCAGCTTTTCGGGTTGAAACCGGGTGCGCATCATTGCGTCAATGTTCTGTTGCACAGTTCGAGCGCCGTCCTTCTTTTTCTGCTGCTCGAACAAATCACAGCGGCTTTTTGGCGCAGCGCCTTCGTCGCCGCCGTCTTCGCGATTCATCCACTGCACGTCGAATCCGTAGCATGGATTTCGGAACGCAAGGATGTGCTGAGCGGTTTATTTTTCATGCTGACGCTGCTGGCCTACGTCCGCTACACGCGCAAACCGAATACCGTGCGCTATGTTTTAATGTCCATCTTCTTCGCGTGTGGCTTGTTGTCGAAACCGATGTTGGTTACGCTTCCGGCGATTCTCCTGGTGCTGGATTATTGGCCGCTCAACAGATTTCGGAGAGCAGAGGGCGCCGAACAAAGGACAGCAAATTTAATCTTTGAAAAAATTCCGCTTTTTGTTTTGTCAGTGGGTTCGGCAATCGCGACATTAATCGCGCAGCGTAACGGAATCCTGGACACGGAGTATCTGCCGTTCACATCGCGAATCGCCAACGCTGCCTCGGCTTATCTTATTTACATATGGCAAATGTTTTGGCCGATCAATCTCGCGGCATTTTATCCGTATCCCGGACGATTGCCGATTTGGGAGACTGCAGGCGCGAGCGGTTTGTTGGTTCTGATGACTTCCGTCGCTATCCTAACGCGAAAAGAAAGACCATATCTCATCACCGGCTGGCTTTGGTATCTCATCATGCTGATCCCGGTGATCGGGTTGATTCAGGTCGGCAGCCAGGCGCACGCCGATCGTTACACTTACTTGTCGCAGATCGGGCTTTACATCGCGGTGGTTTGGGGCGTTGTCGATGTTCTCGAGCCGTTTCGCTACCGGCGCGAAATCTTTGCAACAGTTGCGCCGGTTATTGTCGCCGCGCTGGGATGGCGCACCTGGATTCAAACCGATTATTGGCGCGACACCGAGCGTTTGTGGAATCGGACAATTGCCGTGACCGCTCAAAACAATTTTGCTCACTTTGCGCTCGGTGAATACCTGCTCAAAGTTCACCGGCTGGATGATGCGATCGCTCAATTCGATGTTGTGCTGGCCCGGCATCCAAATGACCCCGACGCGAATTTCCAAATGGGCTACGCTTTGATGGAGAAGGGCGACATTGATGCGGCGATCAGCCATTTCGAACTGACTTTGAAAGTGAAGCCCGAAGATCCGGATGCGGAGACAAATCTCGGCAATCTGCTGCTAAAGGCCGACCGCGTCGGGGAAGCAGTGGAGCATTTTCGAATCGTGGTCAGCCGCGAACCCTCGAACGCGCGGGCTCATTATAATCTTGCGGTCGGTCTTCATCGACTGGGTCAGCTGCCCAAAGCGATCGCTCAATATAAAGAAGCGCTCGCGCTCGACCCGACGTATCCGGACGCGCAAGAGTTTTTGCAGCAGGCCCTGTTGCAGAACGGTCAGCCGGATGAATCCAAGCCCGATTCGCGAAAGCACTGAAACTGTAGATTCCGAAATCGTGAGCACGAAAGAATCCTGGTGGACCCGATTCGGCATTGCTGCCTTCCTGGCCGCGATCACGTGGGCGGTATTCGGGCAGACATTCGATCATCAGTTCATCAACTACGACGATCCGCTGTATGTCTACGATAACCCACACGTGCGCGCGGGCATCAGTTGGAGCGGACTTGAATGGGCCTTCACCCACATTCATTCCCAGAACTGGCATCCGCTGACCACGATCTCGCACATGCTGGATTGTCAGCTGTTCGGCGTGAATCCGGGGCCGCAGCATTTGGTGAATGTGTTCTGGCACAGCTTCGCGGCGATTTTGCTTTTTATTTTGCTCACGCAGATGACGAACAAGGTTTGGGCGAGCGGCTTTGTCGCCGCTGTCTTCGCCATTCATCCATTGCGGGTCGAATCGGTGGCGTGGATTGCGGAACGGAAGGATGTGCTGAGCGGATTCTTTTTCATGGCCACGCTGCTGGCCTATGTCTGGTGGATCCGACAGCGAACTATCAACCGTTACCTGACGATGGCCATCCTCCTCGCGTGCGGACTGATGTCGAAGCCGATGTTGGTGACGACGCCGATCGTCCTGCTTTTGATCGATTATTGGCCGCTTCATCGATATGAGAAATCGACCGTTGCGAAACTGTTGATCGAAAAGATTCCCTTATTCGCGCTTTCGGTGGGTTCAGTGTTCGCAACATTGTGGGCCCAAAATTTCGCGCTCGGGTCGACGCAGTTCCTGCCACTGAAGTGGCGAGTCACTAACGCGATCTTCAGTTATTTCAAGTATGTCCGGCAAATGTTGTGGCCGGCGGATTTAATTCCGTTTTATGTTCATCCCGAGAATCGACTGGAACTTTGGCGACTCGCGATTGGGATTCTCTTTTTGATCGCCGTGACAGGGATCGCGTTCGTTCGCCGCCGGCAAAATCCTTATTTGATTGTCGGCTGGCTTTGGTACTTGGCGATGATGGTTCCGGTAATCGGAATTGTGCAGGTCGGTTTACAGGGCCACGCGGACCGTTATGCTTACCTCCCGCAAATCGGGCTTGATATCGCTCTCGTCTGGCTGGCTTGCGATCTGACAAAATCATTGCCGGCGCGGAAAATAATTTTGAGCAGCGCCGGTGTGCTCGTCGTTGGAGCGCTATCATTCTTGTCGGCCAAGCAAACAACTTACTGGCGCGACACGGAAACATTGTGGCGGCATACCCTCGCGGTAACGCCGGAGAACGACGTGGCTCAAACCGGTTTGGGCGGAATCCTATTTGTTCGTGGTCAAATCGATGAAGCAATCGCTCATTATGAACGGGCGTTGCATTTGCGTGATGGTAATGTCGCGGCCCACTTTGGATTGGCGAAAGCATTGGCCGCGCAACAAAAGATCGACCCCGCGATTCTCCATCTTCGGAGGGCGCTCCAAATTCAACCGGATTACGTCGCGGCGAGTAATGATCTGGGTGTCCTGTTTGCGAGCAAAGGGGGGATCAGGGAGGCGATTGCGGCCTGGCGGCAAACATTATCGTTCGACTCGGACAACACCGACGCGGAAAACGATATCGCGTGGATGCGGTCGACCGCGGTCGACGCAGACTTGCGCGATGGAGCGGAAGCGCTCGAACTGGCGCAACGCGCCATCAAAAGCGGCGGCGAGAACCCGGTCGTGCTGCGAACCCTGGCGGCGGCGCAGGCCGAGAGTGGCCAATTCGCGCAGGCGGCTGCTACCGCTGAACGAGGCGAGACGTTAGCAGACAAGAGAGGGGATCGCGCAATGGTGGAAAGCCTGCGGTCCTGCGCGGAAACGTTTCGGCGCGGTGAGGTTTTGCACGTAACTCAAGTTTCGCATTGAGCCAGTGCGGAATAGGGCCTTTGGGGCGCCGCGGCATGACTTGTTCCGGAGAGCCGGCGTTCCAAGGGGTCAAAAAATCTTTAATTTTTTACTAGGCAGGCAGGGGGAAATCCGATAGAACCGCCGGAAAACGGGAGCGAGTCCAGACAATGGGCTGGTTTGCCCGTTCAAAAAAATTTCAAAAAACTGAAAAAAAACCTTGTCAGCCTGACAACTTTTCAATAATCCCTATCGCAAACCTAACCAAACCCATGGAGAAACCAATGACTAGAAACGTGCAAAAAACGTTGGGAATTCGCGTCGCTCTTGTAGCAGCCGCATTTCCATTAATCATCGCGATAAGCGCGCATGCTCAAGACGCCAACGCGCCAGCCCCGGTCACCGGATCGAATATCGCTCCGAACGCGGCGGCACCGGCGGCCACTGAGGCGACAGCCGAGCGCGTCGTCGTGACCGGTTCCAATATTCCGACGGCCGAAGAAGTCGGCCCGAACCCGGTTGACACCTATCGCCGTGACGATATCACCCGGTTGGGTGTCCGCACTCCAACGGATTTGATCCAACGAATTCCAGCCGTAACGGGTTCAAACATTGGCGAGAACGTGACCAACGGCGGCGCTGGTGTAACCCAAATCAACCTGCGCGGTATCGATCCGAAGGAGACCCTCATCCTCCAGGATGGACGCCGTCTGTCTAACTTTGCCTTTGCCGGTTCGTTCGTTGATTTCAACACTTTTCCGTTGGGATTGATTGATCACATCGACATCCTGAAAGACGGCGCTTCACCAATTTATGGAACCGAAGCGGTCGCCGGTGTGGTGAACGTCTTTCTGATTCACCAGTTCCGTGGGTTGGAGATTTACGCGAGCTATGGCAACACCAATCTTGGATTCGCGGGTGACCAGGGCACGGAAACGGCATACCTGCTCGCAGGCGCCGGCGATGACAAAACAAACATCGTCGTTTATGCAGGCATTTACAACGCCTCCGCCATTTATTCGCGCGACGTCAATATTTCGCACGATGCTAATAAAGTCACCTTTGGTGGGTTTGACATCCGCAGCGGTAATATCGCGGGACGCGTGGGGAGCAGGTGGTTCCTTGCGTTGGCCAAAGAGCCTTTCAAACTCCACCTGAAAACGCCGACGCCGCACGCTTCCGCAAACCAGTTCGATAACTCACATGTACGGTGCGGCCTTTACCCATGGTCTCACTTCAGAACGCCTTTTCTTCAACTTCTCCGACCTAACGCCTTCGGTCCCGGCTACCGATCGAGAGTATTTGTATGGATCATTTGACCGCGATCTCTGCGACAAATACCTGACGGTGTACGCTGATTTTAAGTATGTGCGGCAATTCTGGGACGGCGGTTTGGCCCCGGCGCCGTTCACACCCGATGTCTGGACCGACGCGCTTCACCCGTTCGGTATCAGCTCTTCCGGTATCAGCGTGCCCACACAAAATGCGTTCAACCCGTTCACGGTTGCTGATTACACTTCGGCAGGCGGCTTCAATCCCTCGTTCCCGAACACTCAAGCGAGTGCTGCGCCCGTGGGGACCGAATTTACTACCGGCGTCCGCTATCGTGGTATTGAAGACGGATTACGCACCGATAAAATCTATGACGATAACTATACGTTTACTGGCGGCCTAAAAGGTAATCTGGGCGAATTCGCCAACGCATGGGACCAGCTCAAAACGTGGGAATGGGATTTTGGTGTTCGTTACAACGAGGATTACCGTATTGAACGTTTCGGCGGTATCGTAAACAACAACGCCATGCGGACCGCGCTGCTGGATACAGATCCGGCCACGGCGTTTGACGCATTTGGCAATCACTCTAACACCAAATTCGTTATCGACCGGGTTTTCGTGACGACCAACCACATCGGCTGGACCTCGTTGCTGACTGAAGACCTCACTTTGCGCGGCGACGCGTTCAATCTCCCGGGAGGCGCAGTTCGATTTGCGGTTGGTGCTGCCCATCTCACTAACCACACGACCGACAATCCGGACGCACTAACGTCTTCTGGTCAAACCACCGGTGCCACGAATTTCGCTCCTACCAAGGGTAGTCGCGATTCTTGGTCGGTATTTGAAGAAGTTCGCGTTCCGGTAACCGGGCCGACCTGGAATTTCCCGGGCGCCTACAGTTTGGAGCTCGGCTATGCTGAGCGTGAGGAGTTTTACAGCGATTTCGGTCAAACACAGAGACCGAAGTTCGACGTTCGGTGGCAGCCGATAGACCAGTCCTTGACGTTGCGAGCTGCATACATCGAGGCCTTCCACGCTCCGGCACTGGGTGAGTTGTTCTCTGGAACAAGTCAAAGCTTCCCCGGCCTGACAGACCCGTACAATCCGACGTTTGCTTCACAGTATGAGACACACCTCTTAGGTAATGAGAACCTAAAGCCGGAAATCGCCTATGAGTACACCTACGGAGCTGTTCTCACGCCCGGCAAATGGTGGGCGCCATTGCAGGGTCTGACTCTTAGTGCTGACCTCGTTCACATCGATATCCGCGGATTTACTGCGACCTTGGATGTGCAACAATTACTCCAGCTTTCGGAGCGTGACCCAGGCCAGTTCCTGTTCACAAATGGCCCTGGCCCTCTTACGCAAGCGTGGGTACAGCGAGATGGAAGCGCCACGGCGCCGATTCTCTTGTTGAACACGCCTGAGCAAAACCTCGGCCGATTTATCACTACGGCATGGGATTTCGAAGGCGTGGAGGTTTTCGACACGACCAGGCTCGGCCATGGAGATTGGGGAACGTTTACCGGTACGGTGAATTGGACCTACTTGGCGGATGCCGACATCCAATTTCTGCCTGACGGCAAGAGAACGACCATTGTCGGCAAATATGGTGGCGGATTCCAGGGCGCGAACGGCTTCGGTAACTTCACCCATAACCGCGCATACTTCAGCCTGTTTTATGACGGGCCAACTGGCTCTTGGATGCAGGGAATCGATACCGGAATGGTTGTCCATTACATTGGCCAATACTGGGACATCAATGGCGACGTCTTCCCGACTCAAACGCCAAACGGCCCCAATCAAATGGACCGCAAGATACGGGAGTGGACGACGGTTGACCTAATCCTCAATTACACGTTCAACCTGCCACCACCTGCTGCGCAAACTGAAGTGGCTGGCTATGCCAAGGATGGCGGAAAGAACGTGAAGATGAAGGACGGCAAGGAAAAGAATGTGATGCCGGTTTCGACTGCGGAGTACAATCCATGTGGTTGGAGAGCGTGGCTGAACAATACCACGCTCACGTTGGGTGTTGATAACGTGGCCGATCTAGAGCCGCCATTTGTCGCTGGGTTCGCCGAGAGCGGTGACGCCCAGGGTTACGATGAATCGGTCGCGAACGACAAAGGTCGTCTGTGGTACGTCGCGATCAAGAAACGGTTCTAAACTCCTGTAGAAAGTTGTGATTTCAGCGGCCGGGTCAGTGTGACCCGGCCGTTTGCTTTTCAGGATCGCACACTGTTGAGCGGATTTAGTAGCGGCGGCAAAAATCTCGCTGCCCAACGCGCCGAGGGTATACTAACTCGTGATTCGTGAACTGCGTGGCAAGAGTTTGCTAGTCGGCTCCGCACTTCTCGTTTTTTTCTGGCTCTTCATGCTGGCCAGTCTGCGTAATACCAGCCAGACGTCCGATGAAGGCATCCACGCGGCTGCCGGTTACGCTTACTGGTGCTTCAACGATTACCGATTTGATCCGGAGAACGCCAACCTTTCGCAGCGGGTTATGGCCCTGCCATTGGTTCTCGGCAATTACAGATTTCCACCAATCGACAGCAACATCTGGCGGACGGCCGATGAATGGCAGCTCGCCTGGCAATGGTTTAACGAGCCCGGTAACGACATAGATGCGATGGATTTCCGTGGCCGGGCAGCTTGCGGTGTCCTCGCAGTCATCCTCGGTTTCTTGGTGTGGCAATGGTCGCGACAACTGTTCGGAGTCGCAGGCGGGATGATCTCGTTGGTGCTTTACGTTTTTAATCCATCGATCCTCGCGAACGGCGCCTTGATGACGTCAGATACGGTAGCAGCCCTGTTTTTTCTCGCCGCAATTTGGGCTTGGTGGCGATTGCTGCAGCGACTGACCCTTGGGCGCCTTGTTGTGAGTGGGTTAACAATGGGTGCTCTTTTTGTGTCAAAGATGTCGGGCGTGTTGATCATACCCATGGCGCTGATTCTGATTGTTGCCCGAACCATTCATCCCGCGCCTCTCCCGGTGACCGTGCTCAGATCAGGATCGGTGCGGTCCCGATCCAGTCGGTTGACCGCGTTCGCAATCGCGATCTTTGTCCATTCGATTCTCGTTCTGATAACAGTCTGGGCAGTTTACGGTTTCCGTTACTCGGCATTTTCTCCTAAAATCCCTGACGGTAACTGGACAAGTGGCGAGACGTGGGAGGAAGTGCTGGAAAAGAGCCTACCGGGTGCTCTTCTTGATCAACTAAATCTTAGTTCAGCCCAACGCGGCGAAGTCGAACGCGTTGTTAAGCGCGATGGCGCCGAGCGCGAGCTTTGGACAGTCGAGTCTCTCAAAGCGATCGATGACGTTAAGAGTGAAGTGCTCACCACGGAACAGCGTGAGCGCCTGGAACAATTACTACAGTCGCCGCCGCCGCGCATGGTTGCCCGGGTTCTTGAATCAATGCGGCACTACCACCTTTTGCCGGAGGCCTATATCTACGGATTTGCGCACTCGTGGCACAACTCTCTCGAGCGCGCGGCTTTTCTGAATGGGCAGTTTAGCTTGTTCGGCTTCCACGCTTTTTTTCCATACACATTCTTGGTGAAAACGCCCCTGGCAGTCTTTGTGATCATTCTGATTGCTATCGGAGCAACAGTTCGTGGTCTTAAACAGGCTGGTGCGAAATGGCGTGCTCAGTTAGCAGAGGGCTTTTATCAGACACTCCCCCTGTGGGTTTTGCTTGCAGTCTACTGGGCGACCGCCATTTCATCTCATCTTAACATTGGACATCGGCATATTTTGCCGACGTATCCTCCGCTGTTCATATTGTGTGGAGCGGCAGGCTATTGGTTTGATGCCTCTACAAAGAATCGAAAGGTCTCGCCCTTAGCGCGCAACCGCTTTTTACCTGCGACGCGCGGACTATTGGTCGTCAGTCTTATTGTACTTGTCTCCGAAATTGCCTATCGATTTCCGCATTATCTGGCCTACTTCAACGGGATTGTTACACCGGAACAGGCCTACCGGCATCTGGTCGATAGCTCGCTCGATTGGGGCCAGGACCTGCCGCTAGTCCGGGATTATATAGAAAAGAAGCATCCGCCCCAGCCGGTATATCTGTCATACTGCGGCGGAGATGCTAATCCCCTCTACTACCGCATCCCAGCCATTTTGGGATATTGCGTTCCCGGTAGGTATCGGCAACCACCTGTACAAACACTGGAATTTCCGGCCGACCAAGCTGACGCCCTACTTTACGATTTCTTCCAGCGCGAGCCGGAATATGATGATCAGGTATTCGGGAACGCGCGACTGGGTGATAAAGTTTCTGTCGTTGTAATTAAGAAACCAAGCGCGCTACGTTTGACAGGTGGTACGTATATCATCAACGCTACATTGCTTCAGCCAGTTACACTTCCTCGATGGGGAACATTCGGCAATTGGAATCAGCGCCTGGAGAAGCAATACCAGAACGCGGTCCAGTTGACAAAATCGCTGCTGTCTGATGATCCGGTCGGGCGGAGCACGATTTTGCCCCAGCTTGAGCCGCAAAAATGGAACTTGGCCCTGGAAACGTACGAACGGCTGCGCTTTCACCGTCTGGCTGCCTTCTTGCGTCACCGGAGGCCGGACGACAACATCGGCTATTCGATGCTGGTCTATCATCTTACCGACAAGGATCTCTCTCTCGCCCTTGATGGTCCGCCTCCAGAGCTTGAGCGAGATGTTCTTCAGGAACAGTTTGGCCCGCCACGTTCTGTTGACAAAGAATGAGCCACAAGAGGTCTCGCAACGCTTAGATTTCGACCGTTACCAGAACTCTGCGGCATGATCAAACTCGGGAACAGAACGGCAACGCGAACCGTTTTCCTGGCGCTGTTGCTTTGCGGTCTTACGATTTTGACGTATCGACCCGTTTGGAATGCTGGATTCATCTGGGATGACGACTATTATGTTACCAAGAACCCCCTACTAATTGCGCCGGACGGTTTGAGGCGGATTTGGTTTTCAGTTGAGGCGCCCTCACAATACTTTCCGCTTACCTACACGGTGCTGAGAATCGAACGCTCGCTCTGGGATTTAAGTCCAGCCGGCTACCACTGGGTGAACCTCCTTTTTCACGTTGCGAACGCGCTTCTGGTCTGGCGCGTCCTGACGCGGCTCAATGTGCCGGGCGCGTGGCTTGCCGCCACGATCTTCGCGTTGCACCCAGTGCAGGTCGAGTCGGTGGCATGGATCTCGGAGCTAAAGAACCTTCTGATGGGGTTCTTTTTCCTGCTTACCTTGCTGGGTTGGATTGAATATGTCGACCCACGCGGCAAGCGGCGGTGGATTTTTTACATTGCCGCCCTGATTTCCTGTTTCCTGGCGCTCGCCGCCAAGTCGACCGCCTGTACGCTCCCGGCGGCGTTGCTTTTGATTCTATGGTGGCAACACCGGCCGATTGGCCGTAAAGCCGTGCTCGAAGTCGCCCCTTTTGTGGCTCTGGCCATTTTGGTCGGACTCATCGCAATTTGGTGGGAAGAATTTCATCAAGGTACGCGTTTCCTCGTTTCGGTTGCACCATTGGATCGATTGTTGATCGCGAGTCGCGCTATCTGCTTTTATCTCAGCAAAATCGTTTGGCCCTCTGACCTCATCTTTATTTATCCGCAGTGGAGAATCAGCCCGGCGGATCCGGCTGCTTATGCCTGGCTGTTGCTGACGATCATATTAGCTGTCTTCATTTGGTTGGCGCGGCGTCGTTTTGGGAGAGGGCCGGAAGTCGCGGCGTTGTTTTTCGTTGCCACGTTGGGCCCATTGCTCGGGTTCGTCATGCTTTATACTTTCCGTTACACGTTCGTCGCGGACCATTATCAGTATCTTGCCTGCATTGGGCCGATCACCCTCGCATGCAGTGCCTTTGTTCGATTCACGGACAAGATCAAGAACGGGCGATGGATTGAGTGCACCGGAGCGTTGGTCGTGCTGGCTTGCCTAAGCTTTCTGACCGTTCGACAAAGCGCAACTTATCGGGACATCGAGACACTTTGGAGAATGACAATCGCAAAGGACCCAAAGTCCTGGATCGCTTACAACAATCTGGGAGTTGTTCAGTTGGAAAAGGGACAAGTCGAGGATGCGATTGAAAATTATGAGCGATCGCTCCGGCTCCATCCGGACTACCCTGAAGCGCACTACAATCTCGGAAGCGCTTTGCTTAACCAGGGCCAGGTAGATAACGCAATCCAGGAATGCGAATCTGCATTGGCACTTCTGCCGAACGAGCCCGACACCCATGTCGTGCTCGGCAATGCGTTCCTTGTTAAGAACGAAGTTGATCAGGCCATCGGCGAATATGCGAAGGCATTAACAATTCGGCCAGACGATTCCAACGCGCATTACAACCTTGGCGTAGCGTTTCAACAAAAGGGTGAAACGGAACGTGCGGCTCGTGAATTCAAGCGAGCGAACGAGCTTGATCAACGCCAAAAGCGTTGAACGCTTTCAGGCTTGGTCATTCCAGTAATGATTGTGATTTGCTCGATAGTAATCGAGCGTCTCTTGTAATCCCTGCTCGAGCGTCACTTTTGGAGTCCAGCCGAGCGATTTTTCGATCTTGGTAAAGTCCGAGTAATAGTCGCCGATATCGATCGTCTTTCGGTCTTCCGGGAACGGAACCAAGTCGTAACGGCCCCCGCCGTTAATTCGAACGAGCAGTTCCGCTAATTCCTTCAAACTCACATTCTCGCGATGGCCGAGGTTAAATACCTGGCCGTCGGACTTTTCGCTGATCGCGGCGCACAGCAGCGCTTCCACGACATCGCTCACGAAATCAAAGTCCCGACGCTGTTCGCCGGTCCCAAAAACCTGGATTGGCCTGTTGTCGATCAACTGACGAATCCAGATCCCGAGAAAGGTCTGGCGCGCGTCCTTTACCCGCATGCCGGGGCCGTAAGTGTTGGTCAGCCGCAGAGCGCACGCGCGAATTTGGTAAACGTCATTATAAAGCAGGTGGTACCATTCGCCGGCAAGCTTATTGATTCCATTAACGTCGACCGGATTGATCGGGTGCTTTTCGTCAACCGGCAGATATTTCGGTCGCCCGTAAACTTGACGCGTACTGGCGAAAACAATCTTCACGTCGCGGTTGTGCAAACGGCACGCTTCCAAAATTTGCAACTGCGCCGCGGCGTTGATGTTCAAGTCGGTCAATGGATCGGTCATGGAATCAACATGACTGGTCTGACCAGCGAGGTTGAACAGAAAGTGTCGCTTCTTGATGAGCGCAGCCATGGCGGCGGCGTCCCGGACGTCGGTGAGATCGACAGTCACGCGGTCGCGGATGTCATGGATGTTGAAAACGTTTCCACCATATTCGGGGATCAGGCTGTCTACGAGGGTCACCCTGGCTTTGAGGCCGACCAGTCGTCGGGCCAACGCCGACCCGATAAATCCCAGGCCGCCGGTTATGAGAACATCGGCCCCCGCAAAAATGTCATAGTCCCGCGGCACTGGGCAATTGTAGGTCGCTCCCCAAAAGATTTTCTATAACTTTTCGCGCTTTTTTTGGCACAATCGGTTAGCCGTTAACTTCTACCGTGATGCCTGACGAAACAATGCCCGACTTATCGCTGGTGATTCCCGTTTACAACGGGAGCCGCACCATCGGCCCGCTGGTCGATCAAGTAATGGCCACCTTTGGATCGTCCCCTTTCGAAGTTGTCCTGGTGAACGACGGGTCGGAAGACGAGACCGAAGCAGTCTGCGCAAACTTGGCGGAGAAATTTCCGCAAACGGTGGTGTTCGTACACTTGAGCCGGAATTTTGGCGAGCACAACGCCGTGCTTGCCGGCTTTAAGCAAGCGCGCGGGCGTTACATCGCAGTCCTTGATGACGACGGCCAGAACCCGCCGGAAGAAGTGAAGCGAATGTTGGACGAATTGAAACGCAAGAACTATGACGTGGTTTACGGTCATTACATCGAAAAGAAGCATTCCTGGTTTCGTAACGCTGGAAGCCGGTTCAACGATCGAATCGCAACCCTCATGCTGCACAAACCGAGCGATCTGTATCTCTCGAGCTTCAAAGTGATGAACCGCTTTGTGGTAAACGAGATCATCAAGTATCACGGGCCATATCCGTATACCGATGGCTTGATTTATCGCGTTACGCGTAACATTGGCCAAATACCGGTGGAGCATCGCGCCAGCGAGAGCGGTCCGTCGCGGTACACGTTTCGAAAGCTGATCAGGCTGTGGCTCAATATGTTTCTGAATTTTTCCATTAAGCCACTTCGGCTTTCTATTTATGTCGGATTGCTCACTTCTTGTTTGAGCGTGGTCGCCCTCATCGTGATTTTGATCGACCGGCTTTGGATTACCCCGAATGTGACACTTGGAATTCCCACGGTGTTGGGAACGATTGTGTTGCTTGCCGGGATCCAGCTGATGATTCTCGGTCTGGTGGGCGAATATCTCGGCCGGCTTTATCTCGACCAAACCGGCACGCCCCAGTACGTGATTCGTTATGCGATCCGTGATGGCGCAAAAACGGAGGGTTCGCGCGTCGCGAGGCAGGATGAGAGCAGCACGAGATGAATCCGGATGTCGAGTGAATGTTCTTCGCGGGAAGACCGTGCAGGCAGAAGTTCAGTGAGCTGAAGGCCGTGGAGAAGGAAGAATATGAAACAATGCTCCGCGTCGAGGAAACGCATTGGTGGTACGGCGCGTTGCATCGGCTGATCTTTCAAACTCTGGAAACGGAGTTGCCGGACTGGCGGGAAAAACAAATCCTCGACGCTGGTTGCGGCACCGGTGCCATCTTGCAGCGGCTAGACGATCCGGAAAAGAATGTCGGGATCGATTTGTCGCCCGAGGCGATTTCAATTTGCCGGCGCAGAGGGCTCAACAACGTGCGACAAGGGGACATTTGCACATTGCCGTTCGCGGACGGCTCGTTCGACGCAGTGATTTGTTCGAGCGTTCTTTATCATCAATGGGTCAACGACGTTGCAGGCGCCGTTCGTGAAATGCGCCGAGTTCTTCGCCCCGGTGGGCTGCTTCTCATTAATGTTCCCGCATTTCGATTTCTGCACAGCGCCCACGACGAAGCGGTCATGACTGCGCGCCGGTTTCGGAAACCAGAAATCCGCAAATTGCTTCTCGACCAGAATTTCACAATCCGGCGATTGACCTATTGGACCACACTGCTGTTTCCACTGGCGGTCGTAGCACGGACTCTCAGTGGCTCGAAAATGGGCCGCGATTTTGAGGGAAGTGAGCCATCGTTTTTGCAACGAATGCTCGCGCAAATCATGGCGGTTGAATTGCGCCTGGTTCGCCGAATCTCATTTCCATTCGGTGTCGCGCTGTTGGCAATCGCCCGGAAATAACCGGTTAAAATTCAAGACTGGCTCAGTCGCCCGGCCAGTCTACGCGCGCCACCCATGACTTGGGAAATGTTTGAGTTCGAGGAAATAAGTAAAAGTCGTCAGAAAAACGGTGAAAATGAATGTCCTCGCGATTTTCCCAAACGGTTTCTTCCATTTCCAGGACTGTAGTGATTCGACCACCGCGTTGGACAAGCTCCTTGAGCACGTCGTTAATCGCGTAACCCGGGCCACTTTCCCAAGCCGAACGCCAGACGACCCATCGGGCGTGATCCACGCCGAAGACGAATTCTGGAAGTCCCAATTCACGCGCCCGTTGGTAAACCGGGTAGCTTTGGAGAATGCCCATCGCCTGCGGCAAGCGCGTATAGAAGTAGGTGGGTTCCATTCCATAGTTCACGATTACAACGTCTCCCGGTTTTGCATTTTGCTGCAGAAACTTGCAGCTTTTCTCCAATGTCCCAGGGTTTTCGCGCCACAGGTCGCGAGCAAACATGAACAGCCCGCTCCCCAGAAAGCGGTCCCCAATTTTCGCGGGGACATGTGCCCCAACTGAGTATTTACCGAAACTAAAAAAGCCACTCGGATTGAAGGCAACCCACGGCGTGAGCTGCGCGAATTTGGTGAATGCAAAAACGAACAGCAAGGCGAGCGCGATCAGCGTTCGGCCGCGTGATATCTTGACGATCGCAATGGCGGCGACCATCGCCGTAAGCGGAAGCACCGGCGAGGCGTAACGGATTCCGACGAGCCAAAGACTGTCGCTTGGTTGGGTGATCGCCGTCCCGATGATGTAAACGAGAATCGTCGCGAGAGCGCCCAGAACGATCGAGGCCTCATTGGTACCGAGCAGAGGTTCTACTTTTCGGTTCTTCCAAATTGTGGCTCCGATAAGAAGAATCAGGCTTCCGATGAGTGGTGTGACTGAAGAGCATTCGATGAAAGCTTGCGCAAAGCGTTCAATAAATTCGCCAATCGATTTTACCGACGCGGTGTTCAACTCGGAGCCCCTTGAAGTGAGCGACGAAACGGCAAGCCAGGGAAAAGTAAAAAGTGCTATCGCGGGCACGGCGAACCAAATAGTTTGTCGCTGACCGGCGAATGGCCGGTAAAACAGACTGAGTACGCAAAGCGCGACTGTCGGTGCGATCCCGTAGGGGTGAGTGTGAAACAATAAGATTGCCGCGAGGACAAAGGACACACAGTGACGTGCGGACTTCATTTTGAGGAAAGACCAAAACAGCCAAATCACCAGGAGCAGATTGAGGGCGCAATAACGAGATTGCCGCGCGTACAGTAGGAACTGCACCGAAAGTGTGAGGAGAGCCGCGGTGAAGAACGCAGTGAGACGACTTTGCGTAGAACGCCACATGAACGCATAAGCGAGCAGAATTGATATCCAGCCCGCGATCGCGAAAGGAACTCGCGCGGCAAATGTGTTTTGACCGAAGACGAGAAATGAGGCCGCGGTCAGGTAATATTGAACCCACGGATGCGTGACCATCACCAGGTTGCGGTTCAGCCGGGCACTATGGTCTGAATCGAGAAAAGCCCTTCCATCCCACGCCTTGGGCACTCCAAACTTTAAGATGTTCGAGGCGAGGACCGCGGTGTCCCCCTCATCTTCCCATAAATAATCAGTTCCGAGATTTGTGAAGATGAACAGGGCTCCTATGAGGGCTACCGCGGCGAATGGCCAGTGTGAATGCACTGTCTCCCGGAGCCGAGCCAACATTAGCTGCTCGATGCCTTTCTCCGGTAAATCAAAATGTGATCCGGCGCTAGCTGCACGCCGGCTGGACGGGCTGAAAAATAGTAGTCGGAGCCGCTTTCAAAAATATTGATCAGTCCGATTTCCTCGTAGTTCGTGTCGGAGTAAGCGTCGGCCCATTTAAAAATTGTCCGGTCCGAATCCCTGCCAGCAAGCCAGGATTTATTTATGACGACCAGAACGAGAAAGCGCGGATGGGCGGCCTCGATTTCACGAATCATCTCCTCCTGCATGCGATGAGCGTACGGCTGAGGCTCCATTAACCCGTAGGTGTAGATGTATCCCGTCGCAGAGTGACGATGAGCATAGAAGTAAATTTGTGGCTCCGAGCCCAATACTGCGATCGTGTCTGCTGGGTTGGATTGAGAACGAATGTATTCGCCAATCCTGATCGATTCCGGGAATGGATTTGTGCCGTTTACCATGAGGTTTGCCTCGCGCACCGGACGTTCGAAAAAGAAATCGGCTTCTCTCCAGATAGGCCACGCCACTGCCGCCGCGAATACGAGAATGGGAACAAAGCGAAGACTCGGTGCTTTCGAATTCACGAAGTTCGAGCCGGCCATTACGGCGGCGCCGGCTAAAAGAGAGATCGCCGGGAGAAGAAGAATGAAGTAATGAGGCCGAAAATAGAACCCTGGGCACACTGCCAGCAGTGAAAAAAAAGAGAGCGTTATGAGAAATCCGCGACGTGGCCGGAGCGTTTTATCGATAACACATAAGCAGAGCCCAATAGCAGCGATAAGCCATACCGGCCATGCCCTCTGGATGATCAAAGGAATCTGTCCGAGGAAAATCCCAAAACCTTCACCGATCGAAACCCGACTGCCGTACTCGCCCGCGTATTTGATTGTCCAAAACCAGAACGTCCCCAACACACCGGATGCCCAGAGATACAAACAAGTGACAGCGATTGGTACAATCGCACCCGAAAAAAACATTAGCTGGCGTGAGATCGCGAGACGCACACCGAAGCGACGCCAGTCGCTGCTCAAAAGATATACTGAGCCGAAAATTACAAAGAACAATCCGGGCTGCTTCATTATTAATGCGAGGCCAAAAAAGCAGCCGCTGCCGAAGATCCGGCTCATCAATTGTCGATCCAAACTGCGCTCCAAGACGAGAGCGCCGGCGAGAGCTGACAGGACGACGAAGTGAGTAGCGTGGGCCGCCTGACCAAGCACGTACGGCATTAGTGAGAGCATGGCGTAAGCGCTTGCAGACGCGATTCCCGCAATCTCGCCGAGGAGACGATTTGCGAGGACGAAGATGACTCCAATGGTGGCAATATTGACTAAGATCAGACCGACGTGGAGGCCGGTGATAGACTCCCCGAAGATCGCCATCAGTCCCGCATACGCGGCAGAAGTGCCAGGAAACTTCATGCTATAGGCGAGCTTATAGGGTGCGATGCCCGACAAGAGCAGCTGCCCCGTGTAGGCGTATTCACCTTCATCGCGCTCCAACGGAAGGCCTGCCAGGCGAATTCTAGCCCACACAACGGCAATCATTATCGCGGCAAATAGGGTCCAAGCGGCAACGCGGCGAGAAGTTTCGTAACGGGCTGAATTGGGTTTCACAGGAGCTGGCTCGGGCAATCCGAGTCTGCCGTATTCCGACGGTTTGCCAATGGGAGTTTTGGCGGCGTGCAGTGGCATACGCCGTGCTTATGGAAGTTATAGTAATTATGCTCACAATAAGCATTCACCCTTATACGTTCCGTAAACTTGGTCTTGTCGGTTTGACCCTCTTCTGTCTCTCCTGCCTTTCCGCTTTCGCCCAAACTGGTTATATCACGGTCAATTCTACCCCCTATGACCGACAAATGACCCGGATTCGTCCGGTCCTTGCCTCGGCCGTCGAGCACAAAGACAAAAGTCTTTCGCTGGGGCTTGTAAACAACTGGATCGGCAATCTGCGGGCAATCCCGTACGGATTCTCCATGGACTGGAAAACGCCCGAGGAAGTTCAATTGGGCGCCTATGCTGATTGTAAAGGCAAAGCGGTGGCTCTTTACAACACCATGCGTTCCAGTGGCGCGGATAATGTCCGACTTGTCATCGGAAAACGCCTTTGGACAAGCCGCAAGACTCACGCCTGGCTCGAATGGGCGACCGCCAACGGTGTTTACATTCTCGACCCGACGATCAATTGGTCAGCTTTGCGCGCTGAGCGCACCGGGCGCAGCTCCTACATCCCGCTCTATGCATATGCTGGAGGCAAAAAATTCCGCGCTTCGACCACCGGCGGCCTCTATGCCGGTAGCCAGCTTCTCACCGGGCAACACGTCGCCAGCCGGCTCTAATCCTTCGACCGCTCCGGCCGTGCCGGTCGGATCGTTTTGCGGTGTGACTTGATACTTGGGCGATATTTCAGCGGCGGGGAAGATTTGTATTGCCAAAAACGGGGCGGACAAGCTATTATCGTTTTTGTAGCTATGGAAATTATGAGCGCACACTTCTCTCGTCTTTCCCGTATAGGTGCTATCACCTGCGGAATTATTCTCGCCACCGGGCTGCAATTGTTTGCCCAGCAGTCGCCGGCCTACTCGCGAAACCTAGCGCGATTTAGCGGCGGAGCTCGTATCGATGACAACCTCGCTCAAGTTGCACTCATCTCAGATCATTCAACTGTCGGCTACACTCTTCCGGAAGGAACTTGCGAGTTGGTTCTTTCGCTTTCCAAGATTGAAAATTTCGATGTCATCATGTTCGCGAATCGCGATGGTCTAGGCACGGTTTCGGTTTCGACCTCGAATTCGAAACTGGCTGCGGGAAGCCTGCAATGGCACCAGGTCACGCGGCAGAGCCTGACTCCAAATGTTACGAAGATAAAAGTTGGTCCAACCGAAGCGAAGTACGTGAAGTTCACATTTAAGGTGACCAAATCGGGCCGCATCGCGGACCTCGGAGTCTATTCCACCGCGATCCCGAATTTGATGGTTGCGAATACGGCCTTAGCTGGCGCGCAGGGTTCGGCCGATGGGAAAGATTTCAAAGACTCGAAGGAAGCCAAGGAAGTTGCCGAGGGGCCGCCGGCGGAAGGACCGCCGCCAACTCTTCCCGATCCGCCGACTTTCGTCTTCGTGCCCTTGGTTAGTCCGTAAGAACAAAATTATCGAACTGAAAACCCATCCACTGATCGGTGGATGGGTTTTTCTTTCTGCTCGTTGATTCGAATCAGAGTTCGTCTTGAAGAACTCTGAAAATCCTGGTGTTATCGATGGTTCCGTGCAGCGCTTCGCTGCCTCGCCCTGATCCAAATGCCGCGACGTCTTCAATCGTTGGCAGCGCCGAGTTGGTGTAGAAGGCAGCCGGCTGCGATTGCTCCTTTTCTGACTCTGCGTTCGGGGACGCTGCGCCTTTATCCGGCAGCTTGGCTGCCCCGTAAGACTGCATTCCTTTTGGTCCGGTCGCCCAGGTAATCCACGGCTGTCCGGCCGGATTCAGTCCAAGCAACGCAATTCCGCTGTCTTTTCGAAATGGAAATCCATTAACGTGCAAGCCTCCGAGTGCGACATCACCGCAAGCGATGATTATCGATCTTCCGCCGGCGTAGCGCTGGACCGTGGCCAAGGTTCGATCGAATTCAACCGTTTCCGCCAACGTTTTCTCCGCATTGTTGGTTTCGGCTGCTTCCCGCATTCGTGCGGCATCGACGATCAACAAATAGCCGCGTTGATTGTACTGCAAAAGTTCAACCGCTCGGCGAACCATGTCGGACAAACTTGGTTCATCGCTCCAGTTCTGACCGGAATCGGCATGAGCCGACTCAGTTTCTCCAAATGCTCCGAAGAGCTTTGGCCGACGCCACGCTGGAATGCTTTCCAAGTCCGCGCGATTACGGACAATGTCGAAGCCGCCGCGTCGCAATTCGAGCAGAAGATCGCGATTGTCCTGTCTGCGACCGTGCTTCGCTTCCGGCAGGAACTCGGCGGCGCTTGCGCCAAGTCCGATATCGACTTTACCGCCTTCGACAAATTGCTTTGCCAGCTGTTCCTTATCGCTCGAGTTGTTCGAATGCGCGTAGAAAGCGGCGCATGTCGCATTCGTTAGGCTAGTGTCGGTGATTAGTCCAACCGCTCTTCCGCTATCCCGAGCTAACTCGATGATCGTTGGCAGTGCCTTTCCATTTGTGTCGACTGAAATCGAGCGGTTGTTCACCTTCTCGCCGGTGGCCAGCGCGGTCGCGGCTGCAGCTTGATCGGCCACAGCGAAATCCTTGGAGTAATTTTTCACCAAGGCGACGTTTGTCATGTTGTCCAGGGCCAACCGGCCGTCGGCACCGCCGAGATAAACGCGTGTCATTGCGACACGCTCCGGTCCGAGGCCTTCACCAATGAGAAGAACCAAACCAAATGGTCGTTGGACGACCCAGTGTTGAAAATAGAGAACGCCAAGTCCGGCAAAGGCAACCAGACACAAGAGGGCGAGCAATTGATTGCGCCACTTCACGAGCGCGATGTAGAAGCGCACTTGGCCGTTGTCAAACCCGGAGCACCGGGAAACCGCTTGTCGGAAATCCTAATCGTCGGCACAGTGCTTTATGGCGGTTCCGATCGTTCTCATCATTCGCGACGGTTGGGGCATCAATCCAGGCGGAAAAGCGAAAGCGGAAGAGAACGGCGATGCCACGCTGCTCGCGCGGACTCCGTTTCACGACAAGCTCTATGCCGATTATCCGGGCAGCAAACTAAGCGCTAGCGGACGCGACGTTGGATTGCCTGACGGCCAGATGGGGAATTCAGAAGTTGGACACCTTAATCTCGGGGCCGGTCGCATCGTTTACCAGGATTTGACGCGAATAAACAAGGCTCTCGCCGCCGGTGAGCTGAAAAGCAATCGTGTTGCCCAGGAAACATTTGCCGCCGCGCGTGGACACCGGCTTCACCTGTTGGGTTTGGTTTCAGATGGCGGCGTCCATAGTCATTACGATCACATGATTGCGCTGGCGAACGCGGCCAAGGCCGCCGGCGTAAATGACATTTTTGTCCATGCGTTTACTGATGGACGTGACTCATCCCCAACGGGCGGACGCAAGTTTCTGAAGATTTGCGAAGAAAAGCTCGAATCGAGTGGCGCGAAAATTGTCACGGTCGTCGGTCGGTATTTCGCCATGGATCGCGACCGTCGTTGGGACCGGACAAAGAAAGCGTGGGACGCGATTGTTCTTGGACGCGGCGAAATTTGCAGAGAACCGCCGCCGGATGCGCTGGATCGACATTACAAAGCCGGCCAGACGGACGAGTTTATGCCGCCATTAATTTTTGCTCAGGCGAACGAGCAGCGAGTTCGGGACAATGATGTCGTCTTGTTCTTCAATTTTCGGGCTGATCGCGCGCGTCAGCTTTCGCAAGCGTTCCTATTTAAGGATTTCGATTGCTTTGATCGAGAAGTCTGGCCGCAGACAAAATTCACTTCGCTCACTCAATACGACGTTCGTTATCCGTCGCCGTTCATTTTTTCACCGACAGAACTGAAGAATATTCTGGGCGAGCTCGTGAGCAAAGCTGGCAAGCAACAGCTCCGCATCGCCGAGACCGAGAAGTACGCCCACGTGACTTATTTTTTCAATGGCGGCGTCGAAAAACCATTTCCGGGCGAAGAGCGCGTTCTCGTTCCGTCGCCGAAAGTCGCAACCTATGATCTCAAGCCGGAGATGAGCGCGTTTGAACTCACAGATGAGTTATTGAAGCGGATCGACAAATTTGACCTGATCATTCTCAACTTTGCCAATCCTGACATGGTTGGCCACACCGGAGTGGTGCAGGCTGGTATCAAAGCGGTTGAAGTGATCGATCAATGTTGCGCCAAAATCATCTCGCGGCTGCTCGAGCTGGATGGAAAGGCGATCGTTACCGCCGACCACGGAAATTGCGAGCAAATGCGAAACCCCGACGGCTCACCTAACACCGCGCACACCACGAACCTTGTTCATTTCATTTACGTGGCGAACGACGCGACGCAATTTCGCTGCGAAGATGGGATTCTTGCCGATGTCGCGCCGACGCTCTTGGTTTTGCTCGGAATGGAAAAACCGGCCGAGATGACCGGGCACAACTTGTTGCGCCCGGTCTAGATTGGAAACTTGTGGTGAGCAAAGTCGAATCCATGACCGGCCGAAACTTGGTCGTGCCGCGCAAATAGGATTGAGAGCCGACTAAAGCTCACAATTCCTGTCGCCGATTTCCTCGAAGGTAATATTAAGCGTTCGATTCAAAGCCCGTGTCCCGGCCCGAGCGATCCGCTGCAGGAAGCGAAGCTGATTTTCGGGATCCACATCATGCCAGGCCGGTTTGCGCGCTAATTCCAGACCACCATTCGATTCAATCAACGCGCCCCAGCCGATCGGAATTTCCGGTTCACGGAACAATTTGTCAGGCAAAACGAGAAAGAACAGATTTGCACAGCGGTAGCGAATCAGTGTCTCGAATTTAGTACAATCAAAAAGCCGGTTTTGGAGCGCACGCGTTTGACGTAGCACCTGTTTGTAACCGCGGTGATCGATCGCTTCGAAGTTGTGCGAGTCGAATTCGGCGAAAAGAGAATCGCGGATGCGCAGCGCCGGGTAATGTACGCGAAGGTTGCGCTCCAAAACTTCGCGGCGGGCGTGAATTTTTTCCAAACGTCGCCCTGTGGTCGCGGCGCAGCCGTTGTCGCGACGAAGATCGACAAGTGCTTGTTTGCATTCGAACACTGCGGTGACGCTCGATCGACTACTACCGGAGTAATAAGCCGCGAGATCTGCGCGATAACGACACCTCGGCAACGTTACTTCCATCGCACAAGCCGAATAGCCCTGTCGTTGCGCCCAAATCAGGGCAAGTCGCTTTAATCGTGCGTGTGCCTCGGTTTCGCCGCGGCCGTTTTTCAGGCGTTGGTCCATTCGGCCAATTCGCGGGCCCAGTAAGTGACGATGATGTCGGCACCGGCCCGCTTGATCGAAGTCATGATTTCCAAAACGGCGGCGCGCTCGTCGAAGACTTTCCTTTCGGCAGCGGCCTTGACCATCGCGAATTCGCCGCTGACGTGATACACCGCGGTGGGTTTGCCAAAGCGCTCTCGCGCACGCCACAGAATATCCAGGTAGGGCAAAGCAGGCTTGATCATAATAATATCCGCGCCTTCATCCACATCGAGTGCGACTTCGCGCAAGGCTTCGTCAGCATTCGCGATGTCCATTTGATAAGTGCGGCGATCGCCAAATTGGGGCGGACTTTCGGCGGCGTCCCGGAATGGTCCGTAAAACACGGACGCGAACTTTGCGGCATAACTCATGATGCCGGTGTCGGTAAATCCACTGGCGTCGAGCGCTTCCCGGATCGCGCCGATGCGGCCGTCCATCATGTCACTTGGCGCGACCATGTCCGCGCCAGCTTTTGCGTGCGAGACCGCCGTTCTCGCCAAAAGCTCGACCGATTCATCGTTGAGGACATGAAAATGTTCGCCGTCGATGCGCGTAACCCCGCAGTGGCCGTGGCTCATGTATTCACAAAGGCAAACGTCGGTGATCGTGACGAGTTCGGGACATTTCTTTTTGATCGCGCGCAACGCTTTTTGAATCACGCCGTTCTCAGCGTAGGCGCCGCTGGCTTGTTCGTTTTTCTTGTCGGGAATTCCAAAGAGCAAGATGGCTTGAAGTCCCGCGTCCTGGGCTTGTTGCGCCTGATCTACGACTTCATCGACTGTGAATTGAAAAATGCCGGGCATGCTCGGGATGGCGCGGCGTTTATCGATTTTCTCGCTGACGAAAAGGGGCAAGACAAAATCATGCGCAGTGAGGTTCGTTTCGCGCACGAGGTTGCGCAGGGCAGGAGACCGCCGCAACCGCCGCGGACGATGGACCAATTTTCGCACGCGACGAGGCTACCCGTTTGAATAAACTCTCGCAAGCCAATGGCGATGAACTATCTCCTGATCGATATCAGCAACTCGTTCACGAAAGCGGCATTCTCGACGCCCGGGCGAATCTCGAAACCAAAACGCATCGAAACGACCAGGCTTAGCAGGGCGCGACTCAAGCACCTCGTTCGCGGTCATAAGATCGACATCATCGTTGTCTGTTCGGTAGTGCCAAAGAAAAACGCGCTGGTTCGGGCAGCCGCCAACCGCACGAAAATTTTGTGGTTAACGTCGCGGACAAAACTTGGAGTTGGAATCGATTATCCAAATCCGAACGCGATCGGCGCGGATCGGTTGGCCAATGCAGCGGCGGTCGCCGCGCTTTATGGTTGCCCGGCAATCGTCGTCGATTTCGGGACCGCGGTTACGTTCGATATCGTTTCGGCGCAACGAAAATATATTGGCGGCGTCATTGCGCCGGGCCTGGAGTCGATGACGAATTTTCTTTATCAGCGCACCGCGCTTTTGCCCAAACTTTCGCTCAAGGAACCGCGGTCGGCGGTTGGGAAATCTACAATGGAAGCAATGCGCGCGGGGGCGGTAATCGGCTATCGCGGCCTGGTGCGTGAGATCATTCTACGGATCAAATCTGAGCGCTTTTCGGGGAGGAAGGCGCGGGTAATCGCGACCGGCGGCTATGCCGATCTGATCGCCGCCCGTTTGAATGAAATCGACGCCGTCCATCCGAATTTGACTCTGGAAGGCCTCCGAATCGTGGCAAACCTGAACCGGTAAAGGGGTTAAATAGCGCCCTCGACTCCGGGGTTAGAAAATTTCTGCCTTCGCCGGAATTTTAGGCTTGTAACCAACCCGACAAAACGGTTTCATGTAAAGGAGGCCATGAAATTCCGGAAAATCGCGGCTATTGCCGTGCTCGTGCTTGGGTCTTTGGCGGCGGATAACGTCGCACCGTCGAAGGCAGAACTGGAAGCAATGTATGACAAAGCGTTTCGCGCTTTTGATTCTAGCAATTTCCCGGAGGCGTTAAAACAGCTCGACGGGATCGACGCGCGTCAGCCCGATCTGGCCGAATCGCAGAATTTGCGCGGCGTGATTTACATGCGGCAGGGGATTTACGACAAAGCCGAAGCGGCATTGCGCGAAGCCCTGAGGATCGATCCGAAATTCTGGAACGCGCGATTCAACCTGGCTGAGATTCCATTTCTGAGCAAAGATTGGCCTGAAGCTCGCAACCGGTTTCAAGAGCTGCTTTCGAGCAACGCGTCGGAACTTCAGGGAGAAGCGACTCAGCTCATTCAATATAAAATTCTCCTGACCTATTTGTTGGAAGGCAAGGAGAACATGGTCGATTCGATTCTGGCCAAGTTCGAACTTTCGCCTGATACGCCTGCGGTCCATTACGCGAATGCTGCGATTGCGTTGCAGCAAAAGAATACGGCCGAAGCGCGGGATTGGATGGCGCAGGCGGAGAAAAATTTTTCACCTCAACTCAACAAACTTTTCGCCGAATCGCTTTATGAAGTGGGCTGGTTGCAAAAGCAGGCCGGCCAGTCACGCGCCGCCTTGGAGCTGACGAGTGCAGCTGACCGCACGGCGAAGACGAAGGCGTTTGCCAAATCGCGCGTCGAACAGGGGCTACAAGCCTTTCAGCAGCGCGATTTCGCTTCGGCCTTGAAATTTGTGAACGACGCGGATGCGGCCGATCCAAACCAGGCAAGCATCATCACTCTGCGTGGCGAGATTTTGATGGAGGAGAAGCAATTCGACCAGGCCGAGGCCGAATTCAAGAAAGCGCTGAAGGCCGACCCGAAGTTTCGGCAGGCACAGTTCAATCTCGCGCTCGTGCCACTAAAGAAGAAGGACTACACGACGGCCCGCGACCGGTTTGAGGCGCTTCTCGGAAGAACGCCCGGCGGCGACAAGGGAGAAGCCGCGCAAATCATCAAGTTCAACATCTTCATGACTTTCTTGCTGGAAGGCAAAGAAAGCCGCGCCCAAAAGATGATGGAGCAATTCCAATTCACCGGCGACACGCCGGCTCTCTATTATGCGCAGGCCGCCTGGGAGTTTAAGCACAACAATCCAAACAAGGCGACGGATTGGATTACTTCGGCTAAGAAAATTTACTCGCCGGCTCTCAATCTTGTCTTCGCCGATTCATTCTACGACCTCGGCTGGCTGCAGAGCCCGGCCGTGGCAATGTCGCCGGCCCCAGCCGCCGAGGCTGCAACCGCTTTGGCTGAGGCGCAGTCAGAGGCAAGTCCGGCAATAGAGCCAAGTCCGATTCCGGGCACCACCCTGGCCAAAAACAAAGCCGGTGCGCCTGCAATTGCTGGCATGGAGGCGACGGCCCCGAAGCCTGAAGAAACCGCGGCCAGCGCCGCCGTAAAGGAATTTTCCTCGCGCGCTCCGCAATCATTTGCCGCCGGAAGTCCAGCCAAACCGGACGAGATACCGACTGCCGCTGCGCCAACCTTTTCACCTGTCGTAGAGACGCCGGTGGCAGCTGAAAGCGTTCCGGCATCGGCTGCTGCGCTTCCGAGAGAACAGGCTGCGGCGGCGAAGACAGCGGCAGACAAGCCGGCTGCTCAACCAGCGGCCGAAGGGCCAGCCACAAAAGCGCCGGTTGTCGCGGCAGTCTCCGCTACTCCTGCAACTGTGCTCGCTCCGGCGCGTGTCGGCGAGGTCTCGCGAAATCGGGTGGATGCTCAAAGTCTGCTAGTCGGCGCATTGGTTTTGGCCGGAATGGGTCTATTAGCATGGGTAATCGTACCTGAAGTTCGCCGTCGCGGATTTAATCTGCCTAACTTTCGTCGCGCTGCTCCAGTAACCGGTCCGCAATTGGGAGGTATGGAACTTGCAGCGTCGGGTTCGTCCCAAAAGGAAATGAAAGTCATGCCCCGATTGACCGGTGGACCGCGACAGGTGTCACTCAAATTAAGAGCTTCCGAGCCGTCTCTGCGCCGCGCGGTAGTGCCTTTGAGCAAGCCCGGCCGTGCCTTCGGCAACGGTAATGGCAATGGCGGTTCCGTCGTTTTGGAACCTTCGATTGAAGGTAATGGAAAACGTCCCCTAGAACTCGAGCCTGTAGAAGAAACATTTGAGTCTGTCGGGCCGATACTGGAATCCGTCGGACCAGTCGTCGAGCAAGGCGTGTTCCCTGCCGCCGCCGCGGTTGAATCCGAGTGGGCCGCACAAAAACTTGAAACTCCGACGTTCGAAATGCCGCAACCGATCATCGCGGAGCCGGAGCCGATGGCGGTGGAACCTGAGCCTGTTGCAATGCCCGAGCCCGAGCCGTTCTTTGCTCAAATGGCAACAATGCCCGAGCCGCAAGTCGAAGAACCCATGTTTTCGCCGATGGAAGCTGTTGCTCAACCGGAGCTTGAACCAGTCGGTCAGGGTCAACCCATTCCTCAGTTGACGCCTGTTGAGGAACCGTCGATCATTGAGGTCACCGAACCCGAACCGGCCGCATTTGAGGCGCTTCGTCAAAAAAGCGAACCGTTTATTTCGCCGGAACCGGTTATTGAAACGCCAATTTACGAACCAACCACACCTGTAATCATGCCTGAACCGATCCAAATCCCAACCGCTCAACGAGGTGGCTCACCTCAACCTGCCGGCGCTATGCAAACCGCCGTGCAACTCACCTTCGCTTTCGAGATTGCGTCGATGCAACTGACCCCGACCTTCAAGATGGGCGCATTGCAACTACGCCCGGCCTCGAAAATTGTGACGATGCGTCTGGCCGGCTCCTCGCCGCAGCCCGCAATGAACCTGCAAGTGACATTCGAGATCGCCCGGATCCAGCCTGCCGGTGGTACACTGGGTAGTGTTCGTTTGACTCCTTCGCAACAGCAGCGGCCGTCTGTTGTCGGTTCGCCCTCGTTCACTGTTGGGGGCTTGCACTTGGTCTCGGACTTTGCCGCGGCACCACTCCAATTGACTCCTTCGCAACAAGGCCAGGCTGCGGTGAACGTCGTCGCACCGTTCCAAATCGCAACGGTAGAATTCTCACCATCGTTCGAAATCTCTTCGATCGTGCTGAATTCGAACTCGAAACAAGTAATGGTGCAGCTGCCGAGCGCAGGTGGCGCAGTAATCGAGGGAGCGCCTATGTTCGAAATTTCGAACCTGCAGCTGACTGGCAGCGGCGAAATCGGAATGATGCAGCTGAATCTGCTCGGCCAGGGCCCGAGACGGGCGGCTTAATTCGACGCCAGGATTGACATTTTTACAGAGCGACTCGCAAGAGTCGCTCTGTTCGTGTACGGCAATTACTTTCCCTTAACAAAATTACCGCGATTGAGTGACCGCAGTTCCTTTGGAAGGAATTCGCCATCGCGCCGGATAAGTTCGCCATCGAAGTAAATTTCGCCGCCGCCGTAACTTTTTCGCTGAATGTTTACCATGTCCCAATGGACCTGGCTCCGGTTGCCGTTGTCCGCTTCCTCGTAGGCCTGGCCCGGAGTGAAGTGAAACGAGCCGGCGATCTTTTCGTCGAAGAGAATGTCGCGCATCGGTTCGAGCACGTAGGGGTTAAAACCGAGCGAAAATTCACCGATGTAGCGCGCGCCAGCGTCAGAATTGAGGATTTTATTTAGCTTATCGGTTTGGTTGCTCGTCGCTTTGACCACTTTGCCATTTCGAAAGTCCAGCCGAATGCCGTCGAAAGCGATGCTCTGGTAAATTGTTGGCGCGTTAAAGGTGACATGTCCTTCGACCGAATTCTTGACCGGCGCGGTAAAGACCTCCCCGTCGGGAATGTTTCGATCACCGCCGCATATAATGGCCGGGATTTCTTTGATGCTGAATCGCAGATTGGTCCCCGGCCCTTTGATCTGGACACGATCGGTTGATTCCATCAACTGCTTCAACGCCTTCATTCCTGGCTGAAGTTTCTCGTAATCGAGCGTGCAGACCTCAAAGTAAAAATCTTCAAACGCCTCCGTGCTCATTCCAGCCAACTGCGCCATGGACGGGCTCGGCCAGCGTAACACGCACCATTTGGTTTTTTTGACTCGTTGGTCCTGCACCGGCCGCATTTTCTTCGCGACTAACTGCATTTTAGGAACGGGTACGTCCGACAATTCGGTGATGTTATTGCTGCCGCGGAGCGCAATGTAGGCCTGCATCTTTTTCATTCGGGCAAGCTCGTGAGAGGCGGCAAAATCCAGTTGGCGGTTTGACGCTTCCATTGCCAGTTCGCGACTGATCCGGTTGCGCTGGATTTGGACGAACGGGATCGCGCCCGCTTTTCGCGCTGCGCGAATCAGGGCGATCGTCATTTCGTCCGGAACATCAAAGGCCTCGATCAGAACGTTCTCGTTCCGTTTGAGTCTGGTCGAATATTCCACCAGCAACTTGGCGAGCTTATCGAAACGTGCGTCGTGCATACGGTCTTACCATTCCACCGAGTATCCGGGACGCAACCGCAGCCGCCTTCGATTATGTTTTTAACCGAAGCCTGGCCGCAAAGGCGCCGTCAAACTGGTCAATGAACGGCAGGCATCTTCGCTGCTCTTCCAATCGCAAAATCGGTATGGCGCGAAGTACCGCCTGGGTGACGTCTTCGTTCTCCTCAGGTTCGAGGCTGCATGTGCTGTAAACCAGAACTCCATCGGGCTTCAATAGCGGAACGACCGCTTTCACAATTCCAATCTGACATGCTTGCATTCGCAGAAAGTCCGATGGCTTCAAACGCCATCGAACGTCAACGCGACGCCGCATCACGCCGGTATTACTGCATGGCGCGTCGATCAGAATCCGATCAAAAGGAGCTTCGGAACGGATCGCGCCCGAGATTTTCTTTTGGCCCCAATCCTGACGAACAGTCTTTGAGATCTCTACTCCAAGGCGCGCCAGATTCGCATCGAGCCGGGCTAATCGGTGCGATTCGCGGTCGCAAGCAACGATGAGGCCCTTGTTTTCCATCAATTCGGCGAGGTAACCGGTCTTGCCGCCGGGGGCCGCGCAGGCATCCAAAATCCTTTCACCGGGTTTCGGTTGTAACAATTCACACGCGACTGCCGTGCTCGGGTCTTGGACGTAACAATCCCCCTGGTTTAGCGCTTCGGTCGGCGCAGGAAGCTCGAGAAAATTTGCAGACTTGGGAAGCGAACGTGCGTCGCGGTAGCGTTCGAGAAACGCCTGACGATCGATCCTTAACCGGTTGATTCGCGCGTAAATTGGCGGCGGCTGATTGTCCCACTCACACAATGCTTTGGTAACATCCTCGCCGAACTGCCGCTGCCAGCGTTCTATTACGAAGTCAGGATGTGAAAATCGAACATGGAGTGGCTGCAACTGGGCGGTGTTCTCCAGTTCGCGCATGCGTCGAGTCGCCGAACGAAGGATTCCATTTGCAATCGCGCGCTCTCGTTTCGGAACGAGGGCGACAGTTTCGTAAACGGCCGCGTGCTCCGGTGTTCTGGCGATGAACAGTTGATACAAACCAAGACGAAGGCTATCTCGAAGATCGACATCGGTCCGTGTCCGCCGCAGCGTGCCGATCCAAAAATCAAGCAACGAACGGTTTCGCAAGACGCCATAAAAGAGCTCGACCACGAATCCACGGTCGGCTGGTGGGAGCGGCGTATTGGCCAGTAACTTGGCAACAATCGAGTCCGCAAACGCCCTTTTCTTGCGCCAGGCCTTCAGCGCGGCGAGAGCAACTCGGCGGGCTGAAATCGGCGCCACGAGAAATTAACGGGGGACGACGCTGGCGCGGCCGATGGAATGATAATGAAAGCCGAGCTCGCCCATTGTCTCCGGTTTCAAAAGGTTTCTTCCGTCGAAGACAATTGGCGTGGTCATGCGCTGTTTGACCGCGGCAAAATCGACATTGGCGAATTCTCGCCACTCCGTAGCGATCACAAGGGCCTCCGCGCCTTCGACCGCTTCCAGGGCAGATGCGGCGAACTTCGCGTCGGCGACTGCTTTCAGCTCGCGTGCTTTGTCCATTCCTTTGGGATCGTAAACACTCACGGACGCGCCTTCTCGCAACATGGCGTCGACCAATTCGATGGCGACGGAGGAGCGGATGTCGTCTGTGTCCGGTTTAAAGGTGAGCCCCCAGACCGCGATTTTCTTTTCGCGCAGTACCCAAAGCGTATCGCGGATAAGCTTAAGAAAACGCTCTTTTTGCGAGGCGTTTATCCGCTGCACTTCCTTCAGTAACGTGAACGGCACGCCGAGCTGGTCACTGATGTGGATGAACGCAGCCACGTCTTTCGGGAAACAGGAACCGCCGTAACCGATGCCGGCGTTAAGAAACTGACGCCCAATCCGCCGATCCATCCCGATGCCGTCCGCGACTCTTTCGACGTCCGCGCCGCTCGCCTGGCAGATCGCAGCGATCGCGTTGATGTAGGAAATCTTCAGCGCCAGGAAAGAGTTGGCGGCGTGTTTGATGAGCTCGGCACTGTTGATATCGGTCACCAGGGCCGGCGCCATGAAAGGCTCGTAAACCTTCTTCATCAGATCGGCTGCGTGCTGGCTTTGCGCCCCGATAACAATCCGGTCCGGATGCATCAAGTCATGAATGGCGCAACCTTCTCGCAAGAATTCAGGGTTGCTTACAACATCAAACTTCGCGCCGCTCCGGTTGTACCGCTTAATCGTTTCAACGACGCGCTCGCCAGTCTTCACTGGCACCGTGCTCTTGTCGACGATTACCCGGTAATCGGTCAGCACATCTGCGATCTCGCGGGAGACTTTCTCAATGAAGCTGAGGTCGACTTCTCCGTGTGGCTGCGGCGGCGTCGGCACCGCGATAAAAACTATTTGTGAGTTCTCCACGCCTTCGCGCGTACTGCTGCTGAAACGCAACCGACGAGCGGAAACATTGCGATGGATGATTTCTTCCAGGCCCGGCTCGTAAATCGGAACGCGGCCGGCCTGGAGCGTTTTGACCTTCGCCTCGTCGTTGTCGACGCAGATCACGTTGTGGCCGACGTCGGCGAAACAAGCGCCGGTAACGAGCCCAACGTATCCCGAACCAATGATTGAAATATCCATGAACGACAGACGCCTCTACTCGCTCAGCCTAGCACAATAGGAGCACGAGGTTGTAATTTATGGAGCCGATCGGTTTGGTCATTGCCCCTGACCTCCTGGATCGAAATTCAAATCAAAGCCAAACTTGGGAAAGGCTTTGAGGCTAAAGGTAAGGAGAATGCCGTATTCCTTTTTATTGCCCGTATTGTCTCGAATCACGGCGCCAAATGACGCAACCCAGTTCGACAAGTCCCGGTAAACGGCATACCGCTGTTCCTGAAACAGGCCAATTGTACCCTCGTATTGCTCTTGAAACCCAAAGCCCCAGTTGTCAGTGACTCGATAATACCCGCCGACCACGAAGAGGCTGCTATGCTCGAAAAACGGATTGTCATTGAGATAGCGATGGGCTGCCGTCAGTTGTAAATTCGCAGCGGGTTGCACGGCAACGGTTGTATTAACTTCCGTAAAACCTGAACTGAATAGGGGAACCTGTGAATCAATCGCAAGCGAAGCCCACGGTAGCGGAGTAAAGCGCAATTTGTTGAAGAAGTTTGAGTAGGTCCGGCGGTCGTAGGGGTTGTCGAAGTTCACATCGAAGAACGTGTCCAGCTCCAGCCAGGTCACAGTTACATCGTCGCGCCGAGTCTCCAAACGGTTGCGGATCCCATTTCGCCAAATCGTCCAGCTCGCGATCGAATCGATGGTAGTAAACTGCGGAAAATCGAATATCGGCAACTGGGTCGAGGGTTCGAATCGATCAAACTGCAAAACTGAAGACGGATTGATCCCATTCGCATGGACATATGAGAAGTCGGTGTACGGTTGGATTACGTGAAGCAATCCATCCAAGCCAAACGTCCGATCTGACACGTCGTCCCACGAACGAGATAGCTTGAACGAACCTTCCACTCCGGCATCGGCCACCGTCCGAACACCGCTCCCAGCGTTTATGACAGGATTAGCCGGCGTAGGGTCTTCAGGAATGAAGTTTGGAATCAGGGGATCTTCGTTGGTGGGAAACAGCGTGTTCCCAAGGTCGCGAGTTTTGTCGTAGTAGGTTGCTCGGAAACCTGCTCGGGGCACGATGGAGAGCCAGCCAAAGTAAGTATTTGGATACAGCAATTGATGAAACGTATCGAGTCGAGTCGTGCCGTAGTCTTCAAAACCCGACCCCTCTGCAAAAGACCGGTGTAGGTCGGCAAAACCACTCTCACCTTCGTAATAAATAGGGCCACCGAATAACGCGTGACGTTTGATGTCGAGTACCGATCTCAGGCAAGCGTTCGGTCGTTTCGAAGAAATCGTTCGCCTGAAAACGAGTGATGGCTGTGAGGGTGTAGAACGGATCAGCCTTCGTCAGGGCAACGACGTTGTCCGGATTGGGATCGACTCGAAATTCGCTCTGATAAAAATCTTGCATCACATAGGCGTCACTTAATTTGGTGACATTCACCATCCCGTAGATGTCTTTCGTGAAATTGGTCGTGTCTTGCAGGCTCAAGCGGTAGCGGTTGGGCGCTACCTCGCCGCGCGGAATGGCGGTCGGATTAATGTCCGGGTTTTGGTCGTCGGCGTAATAGGTCTTGATCTTGATATTGCTGGATTTGTCCTTTCCGTAATCGATGTCCGAATCAAAACCGATTGCGGGACCGCGGCGTCCGCGATAATCCAAGCGAAGTCGTCCCTTGATGTCATCCGTAATAGGAAAAGTTACTTGAGTCAGAAGCGAAG
This sequence comes from uncultured Verrucomicrobiae bacterium, assembly GCA_963801815.1. Taxonomy (GTDB): domain Bacteria; phylum Verrucomicrobiota; class Verrucomicrobiia; order Chthoniobacterales; family UBA10450; genus AV40. The sequence goes on along the minus strand of CAWDGJ010000007.1, from coordinate 52,868 downwards.
GCCCCCACGAACTCAGATCGGCCGGCGCGATTGAAAAACTGAAGGCGTCATTCAGGGACTGATACATATAAGGCCACCAAAAGACTGGCACCTTGCCGATATAGAACGTCACATTTTGAAAGACGACGTGGTCGTTTTCATAAACGCGGACCGTTCGCGCATGAAGATGAAAATCCGGGCTAGGGGAGTCGTCCGTAGTGAAAGTGGCGCCTTCTATTCGGTAAGCGTTCGCAGCGGTTTGATCAACCTTCTGGCCGCTCAGGAAAAAAGGCCTGTACTCGGTCCGGGCGTTGCTCGTGCGGATTTGCTTGGTGTCGATGTTATAAACGCCTTCGTCGGCGATATAGAGATTGACGTCGCGATAAATTCTTACGTTGCCTCTGACCAAGACCTCGTGGGTGCGGGAATTGTATTGGGCGAAATCCCCGTAAATATCAGTGTCCCCTATATGAATGGCCACGTTGTCCCGCGCAGTAGCTACGCCGTTGTCGTAAGTGGTCTCTCCGCTTGAGGTAATCTCAACCGGTTCGTGATCGGAAGAGTTGCTGGTGTTGGCTGCGTTCACCCAGCCGGCCCCCCAAAAGATAAAAAAAGCCCCCCAGACCAGCGTTCGCATGGCGGACGCCGAAGGTACCGCACCCGCCCCTCCTTGCAAAGGCAAAAGCGGGTTCAGATATGGCCTGCCTTCATGACCGACAATCGAAGCCCGGCGGCCTGCTGATTCAAGCCGCAGCTCAAAACAATGGCGTTCGGGCCGGCTGGAGTGGAATTCATTGGAAATCGAAGGCCGGTATCTTGATTCGAGTGCAGCAGTGGTGGCAGCCGCTTCTTTTCCAAGGCTTGCACGGCAACAATTATTTGCCACATCGCGCTCGCGCCGACGCTCTCCCCGAGAGCGGGCTTGGGGCTGTAAACGATCGATCCCGGTGATAGTCTTTTAATCGCTTCGCTTTCGGCAAGGTCGACAAAGGTCCCGTTTGCGCTTGCAACGATACATGCGTTCTCGCCCCGAAGATCGTGCAGAATCCGGCTGATGATCTGGCTCGCCTGCCGTTGGTGCGAGAAATTTCCGCCGGCGTGGATGGAGGCAACGTTCACAAAACCTTCGCGAGCGAGGAGTAATGCGCCAGCGCCCTCACTCAAAATTGTGCCGCGAGGCGGATCGCGGAACGGCACAATCGGCGGCTGCGATTTAAGCAGTCGCCATTTTCGATACGCGTCACACAGTATCCAATCGGCTTCTTCCGCCGCGACCACAAGACAAAAATCCGCCGATTGAGTCTCCAGGAGGTCGCTTGCCATTTTGATTGCCAGAACGCCGATGGCCCCGTCGCCAACGATGGTGTAGCTCGCGCCGTTAATTCCGAGAATAGCAGCCAGGTGACTGGCCGGTGCGTTGAAAACGGTTTCGGGAAAAAGAAGCGGACTTGCCGACTGCGCGCCGGATTCAACGATGCCGTGATAAAAGCGCCTTGTGTAAATCACGCCTCCGTTGGAGGCAGCGAAAATCAAGGCCACCCTCGCCATGTCGATCTTCGATATCGTCGATTGTGCTTGCGCCATCGCATCCATCCCAGCCGCGGCTGCAAAACGCGAGATGGCGCTGGCCCGACGCAAGCGTGGATGCGACGGCAGGTCTTTCAGCGTTTTCTCTGGAACAAGGAAGCCAAAGTAAGTCTTCTTGTTATCTTCAGCGGAAATCGATTGGGCTGTTGCTTCATCACCGCGCTCTAACTTCTCCCAAACGTGGTCAACACCACGGCCCAACGGCGTGATCCAGCCCGCGCCTGCGATGCACAAGCTCATGCCGGAGCTTTTCCAATCACGATCGAAGCATTCGTGCCGCCAAATCCAAATGAATTGGACAAGGCAACGTCGATCTTTGCGTTCCTCGATTGGTTGGCAACGATGTTTAGAGAGAGATCACGATCCGGAGCACGAAAATTAATGTTCGGCGGCAGAAATTGGGACTGCAGCGCGAGCAAACAGACTACGGCTTCAATCGCTCCCGCCGCGCCTAACGAATGTCCGATCATGCTCTTAGTCGAGCTAACTGGCACGCCGTCGAAAAGTTCTGCGATCGCCTTGCCTTCCGCTGCATCGTTGAACGGCGTCGCGGTGCCGTGCGCATTAATGTAGTCGACATCGCCAGGGTTCATTCCAGCCGTTTTCAAAGCATCTTCCATGGCGCGTCGCGGTCCGCTTCCAGAGGGATCAGGCTGCGTGAGATGGTGATTATCGGTTGAAATTCCGTAGCCCATGATCTCGGCCAGAATTTCTGCGCCTCGTTTGCGCGCGGCGTCCAAATTTTCAAGTGCTAGGACGCCTGCGCCTTCGCCAAGCACCATGCCCGACCGGTCGCGATCGAACGGCCTGCACTTTTCCGGCGTCGCGGCTTGAAGGGAATCGAATCCAACAAAAACCAGTTGAGAAAGCGCGTCGTAGCCGCCAGTCAATACGCGCTGATGCTTTCCCGAACGCACGCATTCGAACGCATGACCGATTGCGTTCGTGCCGGAAGCGCACGCGTTGGCGATAACGAGGCAAGGCGCTGGAATTCCAAATTCCTCTTGAGCATCGAGAACAGGTTTCTGGGGGGGATAATTTGCAATCCATTCCGGCGCGCGGCGCAAACTCTGATGTCGATGCAACCCGCGATAATAGTCTTCGCCAAACGACATTCCGCCGCTGGTCGTGCCAATTACGGTCAGCTCCGGTTTGAATTCGGGATCGCTCTCAAACAGTTCTTTCACAGCGGTGATCATCATGTGCGATGCCCGATGCAAGCGTGCGTGTTTTCGGCCGTCTCGAAATTGGCCAAGCAGGCGTTGATTGGGAACTTGGGCGGCGGTCTTGCAGCGACAATTAGTCACGTCAAACTGGGTGACTGTGGTCACGCAATCGGTGGCATTACGAAGGGAGTTCAGGGTCTCGTCCGAACCAAAACCCAGGGGGCTCACGACTCCGGTTGCCACCACCGCGACGCGAGCGGGACAAGTTATTCCGCTTAAAGCGTTAAATCCAGACATCTCGACGTTTGACCACCCGCGATTTTTGATTGCTTTCCCATTCGAAGCACTCTACACAATGAGCCCGAAAGGAGAAAACAGCAGCTCGGAAGTCCGCCGATTGTCAGTTGGAATTGATTCAGCGGCGATTTGATATTCAAAAGCGGGAGAAATGTCCTGGCGGCGTTTTCCAGATTAGATTCAATGCCAACTAAATTATACGTGGGAAATCTCCCATTTAACACCACCGAAAACGAACTGCAGGAGCTTTTTTCGCAAGCTGGCGCGGTCCAGGAGGTCATGCTGATGCAGGACAAATTCACTGGCAAATCGCGCGGTTTCGCCTTCGTCACGATGGGCTCCGAACAGGACGCGCAAAAAGCTATCGCTGAAATTAACGGCAAGACGCTCGAAGGTCGCGCGTTAACCGTTAACGAAGCGCGTCCGCGCGAGCCGCGGCCGCCAGGCGGGGGCGGTGGCGGCGGTGGCTATGGTGGAGATCGACGACGCGACGGGGGACAGCGCCGCGGGCGTTAATCGACCACTTCATATACTTTCTGAAAAAGCGGTCGCTGCGGCGGCCGCTTTTTTTTGCACGTCTGCGGTGATGTGTCGACGCGAACCATCTAGTAAAAGGAGTTCCTGTTATGGCTGAAGCGCAACACAAAGAAGATAGCGAAAACATAGAAGTCCCCCCGATTCCCAAAGCAACAGCTGGCGCCGTCGCCGGCGCCGCACTTGGCAGCGTGATGGGTCCGGCTGGCGCTGTCGTCGGAGGAATTGTCGGCGCGATGGCTGGAAAAGCTGCCGGTGAAGGACGGCTGAAACCCGCAGTGAAGAGGGCCACTCGGCGTGTGCTCACACCCGGGCCTAAGCGCGTTAGAAAAGCAGTGCGCAAAGTCACTGCCAAGAGAAGGACAGCGCGCAAAGCCGCGAGGTCGAGAAAGCGTCCTACGACCAGACGAGGTAAAGCCAAACCGCGTCGAAGATCGGCATCCTCACGTAGCGAGACGCGACGACGTCGCCGTTAGAAACGTAGGCAGGCGCACACAATCGGCCCAACTTCGAAACCTGAGAGGTTAATCAGGGTTGGGCTGAATTTACCTGAAGCTGCTGGCCGCTATTCTCGCGACCAACTGTGACGAAATTGTCGGACGAAATTCTTTCGCTGTCGTCCTGTAAGAGACCAACTCGGCAGCGAGTCGAAAGTTTCGACGGGCACGACCTCGATTTTTAAAAGTGAAACCGCTACGAGTTTATGGTTACTATCAACTCGGAGTTATCGCGGATGCTTTTGAGTCGTCGGGGCGCGTTTTTGAAATCTCTCGCTTTCCTTGTTCTGGCGGCGTTGTTGGTCCTTCTTCTATGGCCGGCCTTTCGTTTGCCCGGCCAGCAAGAGGACGAAGGTGTCACCCTCGTCTATCCCGAGATGTTCTTGAAAGGACACCTGCCTTATCGGGACTTCGAGAGTGTTTATGGCCCCGGAAACCTGTTCTTCTTGTCGGGAACGTACTCGTTGTTTGGCGCAAATGTTTTTGTCGAACGCACGGTTGGATTGACTTATCGGGTGCTCATTCTCCTCGCGATTTTTGGAATCGCACAACGTTGGGGGATCGTTATCGGCGCGGTGTGCGGACTTTTCGCTGCGATGTTGCTCGGGATTACCGAAGTGTGGGCAAACACGTGGTTCGCCGGGATCTCGTTCGCGCTTTGCGCGCTTTGGGTGATGGCAGGCGTGGAGTCGCGTGTGCGATGTTTCGGAGCAGGATTCCTTGGTGGCATTGCGTTGTCGTGTCGTTGCGATTTCGCCCTCGCCCTGACGGTTGCGCTTTTACCGTTCTTTGTCGCGATGCGACCCGCGAAGCAAAAATGGTTTCTCGCGGGTGTGGCGACCGGGTTGCTTCCGTTGTTTTACTTCGCTGTCGTAGTGGGACCGATGCAACTAGTGGACAGTTTGTTTCTGCTACCGGTTATTCGCATTGGACCGCGCGGACACTTGCCGATCTCGAGCGCGCCGGCGGAAATTGTTTGGGTATTTTGCCTTTACGTCGCGGCGAGTGCCGCGAACATAGCGGTCGCTTTCTACGATTTTCGCAGCTCCCACTCAGACCGTGGACGTTCCTTTTTGGGCGCGGCGCTGCTCGGGCTGGGCCTTATTCATTACCCCTTGTCGCGATTCGACAGCGGGCATGTGGTCAATGCCGCCCTGGTTTCTTTCATGTTGTTGCCGCTTTCGTTTTCGGTTTTCGTTTCCGCCCTGCCTAAGCGTTTACCACGATGGTCGAAGGCAATTGCAATATTAGCCGTTGTGTGGGTCGCTATTCAACTTTTCAAGTTAAGGCCGCGCGACCAAGGAGTTTTCATCAAGCAAAACGGTCGCTCATTTCCGGTGGCAAAAAATCAACTGCCGCAAGCTGCCGATCAGGTTGTCGCCGAATTGCAAAGAGTCTCCGTGGCAGGGCAATTCCTTTTTGTGGGCCCGGCGGATCTGCGTCGCACGCGCTATTGTGACACTTGGATTTATCATCTTTTTCCACAGCTGCCTCCGGCGAGTTATTTTCTGCAAATGGATGCGGGTGCGGCCAACGCTCCAGGCTCTCGCCTGGCTCGTGATGTGGCCCGCGCAGACTGGCTGGTTCTCAATCGAGCGTGGGATGTGCTTTATGAACCGAATCGTTCGGCGGAACTTGGTCCGGACGAACCAAACCGGGTGGTTCGAGACGGGTTTGATTTGTGGAGGGAATTCGGTCCCTACCTGTTATTCCGCAATAAGCGGCTTCGCAATCTTGTGCAGCAACAGCAATTCCAAGTGGAATAGCTCGGGAAAAGTAAAAGTGGGCAGGGCTGGATTCGAACCAGCGAAGGCGTAAAGCCAGCAGATTTACAGTCTGCCCCGTTTGGCCACTTCGGTACCTACCCGCGACGGTTCTGGAGTCTTGATCTCTAGCTGAAAAAGTCCGCGATGCAATTTACAACGTATTGCTGCGCTTCGCGCGAAATTTCCGGATAGATCGGCAATGCCAGGCTTTCTCGAGCAGCGCGTTCCGCTTCCGGAAAGTCGCCCGCTTTGTAGCCGAGGTATTCGAAACAAGGCTGCTCATGCAACGCCAACGGGTAGTAAATGGCTGTTTCAATTTCCCGGTCGGCCAGGTGCTTTCGCAAATCATCTCGTCGTGACAGGCGAATCACATACTGATGATAAATGTGATGGTTTGTTAGGCCGCTCTGTCCGTAGGGCTCGACTGGAAGTTTGATTTTTTTATCTAGTCCAACATGCTGAAACTCTTTCGTGTAGAAATTCGCGGCCTCGCGCCGCGCCGCCGACCAAGCATCAAGGTGAGGTAATTTTACGTTCAAGATTGCAGCCTGGATTTCGTCGAGCCGAAAATTGCCGCCCACGAAGTCATGTCGATACTGCGCGCCCATTCCGTGGTGGCGACAAAGACGCAAACGCTCGGCAAATTGCGCGTTGCGGCAAACGACCAGGCCAGCGTCCCCTGCTGCGCCGAGATTTTTGGACGGATAGAAACTGAAGCAACCAACATCGCCCATGGTCCCGGCTTTGGCGGGTCCATTTTCCAGCGGAAACTCCACGCCGATGGCTTGAGCCGCGTCTTCGATCAAAATCAAATTGTGCTCGCGGGCGATTGCGAGCATTTGGCTCATGTCACAACACAAACCAAAAATATGAACGGGAATAACCGCGACGATGGTTTGTCGATTCTCGTTGACCAGTTTGCCTTCGACCGCATGGCAATTTTTCTCAAGGTAGCGTCGCAACGCCGCTGCAGAAATGTTGTAAGTGTCCGGTTCGATGTCGATGAAAACCGGCGTCGCTCCGACGCGTGCAATGCATCCGCCGGTCGCGAAAAACGAATACACCGTAGTGATAACTGCGTCTCCAATTCCGATTTCGAGGGCCATCAGGACCGCCAGGAGCGCGTCGGTCCCCGACGAAACGCCAATGGCATGTGGCGCCCGGCAATATTCCGCCGCGGCTTTCTCAAACTCGGCCAGTTTCGGGCCCAGAATGAATCGCTGACTCGAAAGGACTTCGTCGGTGGCAGCGCGGATTTCTCGCGACAGGGCGTGGTATTGCTCGCTTAGGTCCAAAAGCCGGACTCGCATCGTCGAATAGCTTGTCAGTTCCGCCGGGACGATCAATCCGAAGTTTCCCGGTCAGGCGGCCAATTGACCGATAACGGCGGCTCAGTTACCCTTTCGGGCATGTCTCTCTTGCGCGGGCTATTTTGGATCGTTTTGTTTATCTTCTTCACCTTTTGTTTCGTGGTCCTTTTCGAATACGGCACTCACGATTTTGCGACTGGCTTCCAAAAGGAATTCAACCGCATCAAGACTTTTGTCACGAAGCAGGTCGGCAAAACGGAGAAGCAGGAAAAGAAATAGCTACTCAACGAACTCAATTTCGACCAGACCGTCGATATAGCCGCCGCTCTTGGCGTCGCCGAGAAATTTTCGAATCGCCGCGCGGCCGTTCTCCCCATAGTCACGAGTAAAATCGTTGACGTACATGCCGATGAATTTATCGGCCAGCTGCTCATTCATGTCCCGGGCGTAAGGCATCGAGTGCGCGACCGCTTCATCACGATGCGCCAGGCCGTAATCGATACTTTCACGCATAATCTCCAAAAGATCATGGCGGATAACGGGCGGAATATCTTTGCGAATCACGTTGCCGCCCAAGGGTAGGGGCAAGCCGGTTTCGCCTTTCCACCATTCGCCAAGGTCGACAATTTTTTCGAAACCGGATTTGGTGTAAGTCAGCTGTCCCTCATGGATAATTAGGCCGGCCTCAGCTTTGCCTTTGGTTACGGCGTCGAAGATTTGATCGAACGGGACGACGATGTGTTTGAACTCACCCAGATAAAGTCGCAGCGCCAGAAAAGCGCTCGTCATGGTGCCCGGAACGGCAATGAGCTGTCCGCGCAGCCAACTTCGGGTTTCGGCATTCGGATTTCGGGTTTGCCCGATGACAATCGGGCCATATCCATCGCCCATGCTCGCTCCGCAGGGAAGCAGCGCATACTTGTCTGCGACATAAGCGTAGGCGTGAATGGAAATCGCCGAGATGTGCAGTTCGCCGCGCATTGCGCGTTCGTTCAGTGTCTGGATGTCTTCCAGCCGATGCTCGAATCGATATCCTCGGAGATCGATCTTGTTCTTTGCGATCGCGTAAAACATGAAGGCGTCGTCCGGATCCGGAGAATGTCCGAGGGTGAAAACTTCAGGAGCCCGCCACATGGCCGCATGCTAACCGCGGTCGCGAACCGCGCAACAGCCTCGAGCGTTTGATTGCTATTTGCGTTGTCGAAATGCTTCCGATAGCCTCAGGCACATGGCGAAGTCAGGACTCGGCAAAGGTCTGGGTGCGCTTATCGGTTCGCGTCCGCCGCCGGCGCGTGAAGAGGATGCGGATGCATCTGGCGAGCAAGTCCGGAAAGTCCGGCTGGCGAGCATCGTTCCAAGTCCGTTGCAGCCGCGAAAAGACTTTGGCGAAGAAGCATTGCGGGAACTAGTCGATTCAATTCGACAACACGGAATCATTCAGCCGCTCATCGTTCGACGCTTGAACGGTGGCACGCACGAATTGATCGCAGGTGAGCGACGATGGCGAGCGGCGCAGGAAGTTGGGCTGACCGAAGTGCCAGTAATCATTCGCACGGCCAGCGACTTGGAAGTCCTCGAGCTTTCGTTAATCGAAAACCTCCAGCGGAGCGATCTGAATCCGATCGAGGAGGCTCAAGGCTACGCACGCCTGCGAGATGAATTTGGAATGAAACAGGAGGAGATCTCGCAGAAAGTCGGCCGGAGTCGCGCCGCAGTTGCGAACGCGATGCGCTTGCTCGAACTGCATCCGCAACTCCAAACGTGGGTCGGGCAGGATCTGCTTTCGGTTGGACACGCCAAGGTCCTTCTCGGAGTCAAGGCTCCCGAAGAGCAGCTGCGTCTGGGCGAAACCATCTTGCGCCGCAACTCGAGTGTGCGCCAGACGGAGCGATTGGTAGGACGATTCCTTGGAGGCTGGAAAAAACGCCGGCGTTCGCCACAAATTGTTGTGAGTTCGGCGGCGATCGATGATTTGCAGGACAAATTGCGTCAACATTTCGGCACGAATGTGACGATTCATCACACGCCGAAACGCGGCCGAATCGAAATCGAATATTACGGCGACGAAGACCTGCAGCGCATCTTGAATATCGTTGGTTTCAATTCCAGCGAGCGCTGATTCGAATTCAAGATGTCGTTCTCTTTCCGGATGCCGATTTTGGCTTTGGCGTATCTGCTAGTTGCCGGTTCCTGCGCCAAGCCTCCCTCCAAGCAAATCTGGACATTGTTTTCCGGGGAGAAAGCCCTCGATCACGTGCAAGAGCTCGTCGATCTCGGTCCGCGGCCGCCTGGTTCCGATGCGATTGTCAGAGCGCGTGCTTATATCGAGGAACAGCTCGAGTCTTTCGGATGGACAATCTCGGAACAGGCATTTTCCGATCAGACTCCGCGCGGTGAAATCAAGTTTGTAAACCTGATTGCCCGTTTCGGCAGGTCACCGAAACCGGTCTTTCTTCTTTGCTCGCACTACGACACCAAGATTTTCGATGCGTTTAAGTTTGTCGGCGCGAACGATAGCGGGTCGAGCACCGGGCTTCTTTTGGAAATGGCGCGAGTACTCTCAATGGAACCAAGCCTGGCGGAGAAGATGGAGCTGGTGTTTTTCGATGGCGAGGAAGCTGTTGAGAATTTTAGCCAAACTGATGGGATCTATGGCAGCCGTCACTTCGCACGGCAGCTTGTCCAAAATGGAGCAGTAAAGTCTTTTCAGGGCGGACTCCTTTTCGACATGGTGGGCGACAGCTCGTTGGACGTCACGCTGCCGCCAAATTCCCCGGCAAAGATCACTGCCGGCATCTTTGCGGCGGCAGATGCGCTGAAGATGCGAAACCATTTTACGTATTTCGACCAGGATATTACCGACGACCACAGTCCGTTGAACGCCGTCGGCATCCCGGTCGTCGATCTCATCGATTTTCATTATCCGCCGTGGCACACCGCCGAAGACACGATCGACAAACTTAGCGCGCAAAGTTTACAAATTGTAGGATCAGTCGCGGCCTATTACCTCTCGGAATTAGCGTTCAAATAAAACGCAGTAGGCCAAATCGCCAACTTATGGATTGCGCGACAGCGGTTTTCGCCGCAGGCTGAATAAGGTGGCTGGAACCGCCAAAAGCTCTCAAATGGCTCGTCGAACCAGGAAAAATGTCGGGGTGCTCGGACTCGGAATCATCGGAAGCCGGGTGGCGGAGAATCTTCGCGAACGCGGCTTCCATGTCTTCGTGTGGAATCGCAATCCTCGGCCGGTCCCGAATTTTGTCGGGGCGCCGGCTGAGCTCGCTGAGATGTGCGATTACATCCAGATTTTTGTCTCGGACGATGAGGCGCTTTTGGATGTCCTGCGCCAAATGGCGCCCGCTTTGGGCCCGCGCCACATTGTTATCGCTCATCCGACGGTGGCTCCGCATTCCATGCGCAGCGCTGCCGATTTGGTGGAACGGCGCGGCGCGCGTTTTGTCGAAGCGCCCTTCACCGGCAGTAAACTGGGCGCAGAAAAGGGAGAACTGGTCTTTTACGTCGCCGGCGATGAAGTCGCCCTGCGCGAAGCGCGACCGATCCTGGAAGCGAGCTCGAAGGAGATCATTGAGATTGGCGAAATCGGTCAGGCGACAGTGGTGAAGCTGGCGACGAATATCGCGACCGCCGCGGGTGTTCAGGCATTGGCCGAAGGACTGGCCCTTGTGAATCACGTAGGCATTCCGGCCGAGAAATTTGTGGCTGCGCTGCAGAACAACGCCAGTTACTCCAAAACGCTGGCGATGAAATTGCCGAAGATGATCGAAAATAATTTCGAGCCGCACTTTGCACTCAAGCACATGCTCAAGGACATGAAGATCGCCAGCCAGCTCGGTTTGTCGCACCACTTAGAGCTCGCAGTCACAACTGCGGCACGAGATCGACTTCTCGAGCAGGAACAGCGCGGTTTTGCCGAGGAAGATTTCTCTGTCGTCGCTCGCAAATATTTTCCAGAGATGATTTTCCCGACGGTGGAACAGGATTTGGAACTGTTTGAAAAACCACCGCCGATCGAGCCGGCCGCAACAATCTCGAGTATGGGCGAGGTAGCCGCCGCGGTGCAGGAGGCCGATCTCGCGCAAGCGCCGGCCGAGTTAGCTCCGGAGATTCCCGCAGTTACACAGCAATTCGTTCCAGCCGAGCCCATCACGGCGTCGACGCCGGTTGCAACGAATCAGCCGGAAACGCAGTCGTCCCAGTCTGCCTCGCCGGTTGCAAAGCCTGAAACTCCGTCGGAGCAACCAGCAGCTACGTCTTCGCCAATGGATTTGCTGGCGAAATTGCTCCGCGGGGAAAGCGCGGGACCTGACGGGTCATAGTCGAATCGCGCCAGCAAATGACGGCGCCAATTCGCCTTGGGAACGGCCTATTTTTTGATCTTTCCCCGCGCGTGAAATTGCGTGTGATCGGAGCGGATCGCGTTCGCTTCCTCAACGGACAAATCACGAACGACATTCGGAAAGCGACCGAAACGCGATCGATTGAAGCTTGTGTCTTAAATGCAAAGGGCAAGATGGACGCGCATTTCTTCGTTCACACGGGCGGCGATTCTTTTCTGATCGATGCGGATCCGGCGCTACGACCAGTTCTTCAGGCTCGGCTCGAACGTTACATCATCGCTGATGATGTCGAGATCGAGGACGTGACAGCAAAATGGTCGATCTTCCATATGATCAGCGCGAATGAGCCGAGGCTTTCGGTTCCGGCGGGCGTGGTGTTGGCGGACCGGTTCGGTTGTGCGGGATTCGACGTTTGGTGCGAAGCGAGTCAACACGCGCAGATCAACACGGAGTTGGCCAGGCACTTTCAGTATTGCGATGAAGATTGCGGGGAACGCCTGCGAATGGAGCGGGGAATTCCGCGTTGGGGCCGCGAGCTGACCGGCGAAATCATTCCAGTCGAAGCCAACCTCGAGCAGCGCTGCATCGATTACGAGAAAGGTTGTTACATCGGCCAGGAAACCATTTCGCGAATGAAGATGTCGGGACAACGAAACAAGCAACTTTGCGGTTTGATTTCGTTGGCCGGGACGGCATTCGCTCCGGGTATGCGATTAATCTCCGGGCCGCCAGAAAAGGATGCCGGCTGGATCACCAGCGCAACGCGGAGCGGTGACCGGGAAATCGCGATTGGTTACGTCAAACGCGGTTTTAATTCGGTCGGCACTAAACTGGAAGCAGTGTTTGGACGAAAACGCGCGCATTTCTACGCAAGTTGCCGATCTTCCATTTTCGCCGTGAGCGGCAGTGGAGGATTACATCTGTGTAATCTCTTTTGCCGATGCAATTTGCGTTATTTAGATGTTGTTTTTTAAAGATCGACGCGTGTAAAGTCGAACTGAACCGATGCTAGTCGCCCATGAATCAACGTCTGCTTTCTGAGATCGGTCGCACCCAGCGGCTGGAGATTATTAACTCGCTTAAGCGAACAAAGGGAATGTCGGTCAACGAATTGGTCGACAAAATGGGGATGAGCTACATGGGGATCAAGCAGCATTGCCTGACGCTTGCAGCGCGACGGCTATCTCGATACCTGGCGGCGTCCGCAAAAAATGGGCCGGCCGGAAATGGTCTACCGCCTCACCCGGCGCAGCCACGATCTGTTCCCCGTCGACAGCAACCAGTTCACGCTCGAACTGCTGCAATCGGCTAATGAAATCTACGGTGCGAACGCGCCAGAGAAGATGCTCTACAATGTGTTCGCAAGAGCAGACCACGGCGTTGAAGGTCAAAGGTCAAAGGGCGACAAGGTGGTCGAGCGCGCGAAATGGCTGGCCAGAGTGCGCGACAACGAAGGTTTCATGGCGCAGTATCTTTCGTCCGAAAAGGATGGTCCGCAGATCCTCGAGTGTCATTCGCCGATTCTGAATCTGCTCGAAAAGTATCCGATCATCGGCCGGCTCGAGCAGGACATGTTTGAGGCGGTCCTCGGCACGAACGTTCGCCGTGAAGAAACGCACACCAGCGGTCTTTACGAGTGTGCGTTCTATTTCGCGGCCTAAACCAGCTCATCAAGTTTGCCGCGAGATTTCCCCTTTCGCATCGGATTAATTTCGCGTTGATTGAAGGTCCATGGTTCGGGCCTTTCCCAGCGCGGTTATCGAGAATTTGCGGCCGCTGATTGACGGCGGGCGCTATCCGATCAAGCGTATCGTTGGCGACGATCTTGTCGTCGAAGCGGACGTGTTCAAGGACGGTCATGACGTCGTGGCCGCGATCTTGAAGTGGCGTCTGGTCGGCGAACCGCGCTGGCACGAAACGCCGATGACGTTTGTCGACAACGATCGCTGGCGGGGCGTTTGTTCGTTCTACGAGAATCGGCACCTTACGAATACACGGTCGAAGCGTGGACCGACACGTTTCGAGGCTGGCGGCGATGAGTTTACCAAGAAATTCGAAGCTGGGATTGACGAATTTCAGCGCCGAAGCGCTGGAAGGCGCAGAGCTGATTGAATCCGCGTCCGAAGCGCGCGCACGTCGGCGGAGACGCGGCGCGGTTACGGGAACTCTCAGAATGCATCCGAACGGCCGAGAACGCGCAGATCAACGACATCGTGCATTCGGGCGAGCTCGAAGTCTTGATGGCGACTTATCCCGATCGCTCATGGGCCACGCAATACGCCCCGCCGCCGCGAGTGATTGTTGATCGACGCGAGGCGCAGGTCGCGGCGTGGTACGAATTTTTTCCGCGCTCGGCCGAAGGTCGCGGCGATCGGGATCGACATTTCGCGATTGTCTGCCGCGGATCGACGATGCGAAGCGAGATGGGTTTCAACATCATTTATTTTCCGCCGATTCATCCGATCGGACACACCAATCGCAAAGGCCGAAACAATTCGGTCACTTCGCGAGCCGGGCGATCCCGGCGTGCCCTGGGCCATCGGCAGCGAAGTCGGCGGCCACAAAGCGGTCGAGCCGTCGCTGGGAACGCTCGAGGATTTCGAGTGGCTGAATCGGCGAAGTCCGCAAGCGCGGAATGGAGATCGCGCTCGATTTCGCGATCAACTGTTCGCCGGACCATCCCTACGTTCGCGAACATCCGGACTGGTTTTATCAGCGCCCGGACGGCTCGATTAAGTTCGCCGAGAATCCGCCGAAGAAATACGAGGACATTTATCCCGCTGAATTTTCGCTGCGAAAACTGGCCGGAGCTTTGGGCGGAAATGGTGAGCATCGTTCTCTTTTGGGCGGATCGCGGGGTGCGCACCTTTCGCGTCGATAATCCGCACACCAAACCGGTCGCGTTTTGGGAATACTTGATTGCGCGCGTTCGCGAAAAGTATCCGGACATGATTTTTCTCGCCGAGGCCTTTACTCGACCGAAGATGATGAAGGAGCTGGCCAAGGCGGGCTTCAGTCAGAGCTACACCTATTTCACCTGGCGAAACTACGAAGCAGGAACTCACCGAGTATCTCACTGAGCTCACGCAAACCGAAATGCGCGAATATTTTCGCGGCAATTTGTGGCCGAACACGCCCGACATCTTGCCGCCTTTCTTGCAGGATGGCGGCCGGCCGGCGTTCATGATTCGGGCGGTGCTGGCGGCGACGCTTTCGACCGCTTTACGGCATCTACAGCGGCTACGAGCTTTGCGAGAATGAAGCGTTGCCGGGTCGCGAGGAGTATCTCGATTCCGAGAAATATCAATTCAAAGAACGAGATTGGAACGCGGCTGGCAACATTAAGGATTGGATCACGCGCTTGAACCAAATCCGGAAAACCAATCGCGCACTCCAGTTTAAGGACAACCTGCAGTTCTATCACGCCGACAACGACGCGATTATTTTCTACGGAAAGATGACCCCGGCCCGCGACAACATCATTTTGGTGGTGGTAAACCTCGACCCGCATCGAAAACAACATTCATATGTCGATGTTCCGATCGATCAGTTCGGCTCAATAGAGGGCGATGCCTATCAGGTGCACGATCTTCTCAGCGACGCGCGTTACATCTGGCATGGCGCGCGTAATTACGTCGAGCTCGATCCCGAGATTCAGCCGGCCCACGTTTTTCGCATCCGCCGCTGGATTGAGGGTGATCGGTTTGCCTGAGCAACTCTCGCTTTGGACGAAGGTTTAACCGTTGTTGGTAGATTTGCATACCGTCCGGCGGCGTTTATGATTAGAACACTTTTGGCATGAAGATTTTGCTTTCGCTGATCGCTTTCGCGGTCGGAAATCCATTGTTCGCGCAGACTGTAACTATGACCGCGACGCCCGCGCCGCCGCCGGCAGCGGCCGCCGGCGTTCCGTCGCTGGTCCCCGAAGTCCATGCGAAGTCGATTCTGCAAACACTGATGGATGCCGGCTGGGTAATGGGAATTCTTTTCGCGCTCTCCGTTTTCTTTGTCATGCTCGTAATCGTTTATCTGCTGACGATTCGCCGCGGCGCGGTCGCTTCCAGTAGTTATATGGCGACTGCGGATGCTCTTTTGCGAAAGCGCGATTATCTCGGATTACTCGCGGTTTCGAACCGGCACGGCGAGGCGATCGCCCGCGTAGTGCAAAAGATGCTCGATTTCACAACTAAGAACCCGAATGCGGATCTTGCCCAAGTCCGAGAGATTGCCGAGACGGAAGGAACGCGGGTCGCCTCCAGCCTGAACAATCGGGTTACGTATCTCGCCGATATCGGCATGATTGCACCGCTGCTTGGATTGCTCGGAACAGTGCTTGGAATTATTCGCTCATTCGGCGCACTTGGAGCCGACCTCGGGACAGCTCGTTACGTTTTATTGTCCAAGGGGATCAGTGAAGCCCTGGTTAATACCTGCGCCGGACTGGCAATCGGTATTCCGGCGATGATGTGCTACGCCTTCTTCCGCGGCAAAGCCCAGAAGCTTATCTCCGAGCTGGAATCGGCGACGACTCACGTGCTTGCTTTGCTTTCGCTTCAGTACGACAGGCGAGTCGAACCGCGCACGCCCGTGCTGATCGAGGACGAACTTTAACCGGGTGGCGGGTTACGAGGTACGCGATGCGTGATAAAATGCTCTTTGAGACAGGATCACTAACAAATGAGACAATCTATCGGGAGCTTAGCTCGTGTTTAGATCTCCTGGGCCGCAAGCTCAACGTCTTCATCGAAAGAGTGGAACGTGAACACCGAACCGTTCGCGACGAGAGCTCGGACCCCGTATCGCGAAACGCGTATCTCGCATCATGAATTTGCGCGGCCACGCAACGTTTCATCATCCCGGAATCCAACTTGCCCCATTGGTCGACGTTCTGTTGTTGCTGTTGATCTTCTTTCTTCTGACGTGGAATGCGGCCCGAAACGAAAATGAGCTCGACGTCAAAGTTCCCAAAGCAGCTGCCGCGAAAGAAAAGAGCACGCCTATTGGCGATGTGGTCGTGAATGTCAAAGCCGACGGCAATGTGGTTGTTAATCGACGGACGCTAAGCTCGGCCGAGTTGACTGATTTATTGAAGAATCTGGTGCAGCTGAATTCGGAGCAGGCAGTGATCATTCGCGGCGATGAATCCGGGGCTTACAAGAATATCATCGGCGTACTCAATATCTGCACCGAAGCCGGAATAACCAACGTCGCATTCGCGACCGCAAAATGAAAAATAAGCGCAGCGCAGCCGGTCTGCTCGGACTGGCGATGCTGCTCTGTCTAGTTGATCAAGTTTCGGCTCAGCGCACGTCGGGTCCTCCTCCTCCGCCACCGCCTCAGGGTCAACAGGTGCAACGCGCGTTGCCGATTGAAGAAGAGTCGCCATCCCAGCCGCCGGCAGCGGATACCGAACAACCGGAAAAACGGCAACTTGAGTACGCCAACGCGCTCTTCACCCGTAAGCTCTACGATCTTGCTGTCCCGGAGTATCAAAAATATTTGGACAACTACCCGGGCGCTTCCGGTCGCGCGAACGCTTACTTTTCGTTAGGCGAATGTTACCGCAACCTGAACAAAGCTTCGACGGCGCGGACAAACTTTCAGCGGGTCCTAAACGATTACGGCGAAAGCGATTTCGCCGGTCCAGCGGCTTACGCCTTGGCGGAAATGGCCTTCACCCAGAAGAATTACGCGGATGCGCTACCGTTGTTCCATCGTTCTGCCACGAAATCGAAAGAGCCGGGAGTCGCTCTCTCGGCGCACTATTTCGAAGCTCGATGTCTCGAGGCGCTCGATCACAAAGACGAAGCTTGCGATATTTATCAACAAGTCGCCGAAGCCAAGAACCCGAATCCATATCGTGAAGACGCCCGTGAAACTGCCGCGCGTATTGCGAGTGCACGGGGGCGCAAGGCAGACGCGCTGAAGCAGTATGAGGCGCTTTCGAATGAAACCCAGAAACCGGCGCTGAAGGCGGAGGCGACTGTGCGCGCCGGCTTGCTCGCACTCGAGCTGGTCCAGTCCGACAAGGACAAAGCTATGGCCGACAAGGCGATGGCGCTTCTTCAAAAAGGGCGCGGGCTACCGGAAGCCGGAAAATGGCGTGGACTGGCGCAGGTTGGTGTTTTGAAAGTGGAATATCAAACCGGTCAATACGCCCAAGTGTTGACCGATTATAAGAAACTTCAGCAACAGTTGCCGGAGGACAGCCGGGCCGAAGCGATGATGTTCTTCGCCAATAGCCATCGGCAGCTTGGTCATGCCAAGGAAGCGGAATCGATGTACCGCGAGATCATCGAGAAATATCCAAGCCGCGAGGAGGCTAAGGACGCCGCGTTCGAACGCTTGCTGAATATTTACAATTCAGATCCTTCGACCTTGCCGCCGGAAGTTGATGAATATCTCGCGACCAATCCACCGGAGGAACGTGCCGACCAGGCGAAGCTGTTCAAGGCCGAAGCGCTCTACAAACAACAGAACTTTCCTCGCGCGGCGCCCATCTTTGCCGAGCTGCGACCTTCGCAGCTCTCACCGAAACTGCGGGCCGAAGCGGCATATCAACTCGGCTCCTGTTACCTTCAAATGAAGGATGTTCCGGGAATCATCGAGGCTTACGGTTATTTCGTTCAAGCGTTCCCCGACAGCCCGCGTGCGTCGTCCGCCCTCGCAGTCCGCGCAGAGACCTACGAGAACGACAAGAATTACGATGCGGCGCTCTCCGATTGGAATGCGATATTGGCCAAGTATCCCAACGCACGTGAGCGCGAGGAAGCGCTGCAGCGGAAGGCGCTCATTCTTGGTCAGCAGGAAAACAAAAAAGGAATGGCGGACGCGTTCCGGCAGCTCCTGAAAGAATTTCCGAAGAGCACCTCCGCGCCAATGGCGCACTTTTACATTGGAAAGACTGCGTTCGAGTTGAAGGATTACAAAACGGCGTTGAGTGAACTGAACACCTCCCGTCAGCTTGATAAAAATCGCTACTACACCCAGGCGACGATCCTAATCATCTCGAGTTACTATTTCGGATCGCACGATCGTAATGCAGTTACCAAGGAATTGGACGCCCTTCTCGCCGATAATCCAAACGCCCGGGTTCCAGCTGAGATTTTGGAATGGCTCGGGACGGAGTATTACAATCAAAAGAATTACGCAGCCGCGGAGAAGTATCTCGGCGTTCTCGGCAAGATCGATAACCCGTCCGTGAAACCCGATTTTTGGTTTTATCTCGGCGATTCGGCCGCCAGGCAACAAAAATTCGATGAAGCGGAAAACGCACTCGGAAAATATTTACAGGTGGCGACCGACCCGGCTGGCAAAGCAAAAGTATTGCTGAAGCTTGGCGATGTGAAGATCGCCGCCCATAAGCCGGACGAAGCGCAGAAGATTGCGGAACAGATCATGGTGCTCCAGCCGGAAGGGCAGGTAAACGCCCAGGCGCGTTTGCTCGCCGGTGACGTTCAATTCGAACGCGGCAATTTTGAAGATGCAGGTAAGGCGTTCGAAAGCGTCGCGCTGTTGTATGACGATCCAGCGGTTACGCCGCGGGCATTGAAGAAAGCGGCCACCGCGTATCAACGCGCTGGCAAAGCGGCTGAGGCTGACAAAGTCGTTAAACAATTGCGGGAACGATATCCAAAAGACACCGGGGGATAGGTAGCGGCGGTTCATCGACTGAGGTGGATCGAGCGCTCCGCCGCTCGATGTTAGTTTCAGCTTTAAGCGGCGAAGCCGCATTTGTTTAACATCGCCCGCGGAGCGGCCGATCCACCCCAGCTACGCAATCGCCAACGTTTCAATCGGCAATGGCGCGAGAAATTTCTTCGGCTCGTCGATTTGTAAAATCGGCCGGGCCAAATGCGCGGCCAGGAGGCTGGTGTCAGGCGATGAGGCAATGCCGATGTGTGCTCGGATTTCGCATTTCTCAAGTTTGTCCAGAACCCGCGAAGCTTTGACGATCAACTGCCGGTTGTCGGTAAACTGGACAGTGCAAACCCCGGATGCAGTGGCTTCGATAAACGGGGAAAGCATAAAGGCGTGCTGTAGTAAAATTTCGCCGATCAATTTTTCCTGCGCGCGTTCGCGTGTTCGGATCACGACTTGCAAGCAGCGGGCTAGCGCCTGGCTCGGAGTCATGCCTTTGGTCACGCCCGCCTCCTGGGCGGCATCATTCAATTCAATGATCGTGACTTTCTTTTGAGTGGGATCGATCAAACCAACCGGCTGGGCCTGCAATTTCGGATGATGCCGGATCGTCGCCTGTAAATAGAAATTGGGTAGATAAATCGTCGCGAACATTCTCAAGTGACCAGTGACAAGTGACCAGTGACCAGTGATTTGACGTGCGATCGTTGAACTCGAAATCGCAGATCGATCATCGCATTTTGTTTTTCGAGATCAGCAGGCGTCCATGAATTTTCGAGAACGATTTTCAACTGCGCGCTGCTGACCAGGCTTTGGCGATTAAGGATCAAACACGCGCTCGGGACCGATTCAGCTAATCGTTGCAAACGATACCAGCTCGTCTGCGGAATTTTCCGGAGCTCGTCGAGCGAGTTCAGGACAAGGTCGACAATCAGTAACGGAAAATTTCCATCGCGCAAAAGCAGATCGGCGACTTTGACGGCGTCGAACGCTTTCCGGCAGCGGATCCAGAGCAAATGCTGCAACGCGGAATTATTCGACGAACCGGGGTCAAACGAATCGGAGCCGTCGATTAATGCGATGAAATGTTGGTCGCGCTGGGCGAATCGAATGAGTGAGTGAATGAGCGATGCACTCCCCGCGCTCGTGCGCGGGGAAATTAATTCAGTGATCGCGCTCTTGGGGAAACCGCCGCCTGTTATTGCATCGAGAACTGAGAGGTGAGTCGGTAAAACCGTTGTTGCAGGCTGTGACCGCTGCGGAAACCGTTCCGTCAACGCCTTCCGGAGATCGATAATGGCCGCAGCCGTCACCATGCCGGAATCATGGCATGAAGTTAGAATATGTTCAAGTGAACATTTTCGTATTATGAAGGTATTGCATCCAGGCGTCCGACTCCGCTGTAAGTTTGATGACACGGTTACGCTCAATTAGGAGCGATCGCATGTAACGCGTGAGAAAAAGGAAGTCGGCGATATCGCCTAGGACACCCAGCGGCGCTTGGTAGGCAAATACGTCGCGCATAATTGTGCCGTTGGGGCACGTCTCGAAATTGTGGTGATGCTCCATGCTACAAAAAGCACCGCGGACCATGACATCGGCGAAGTGAGTTGGTCGTTCGAAGATTGTGATGCGAACGGTAAGTGACTGCCAAATACCAAAGTGCTTAGCACGCCAGGTAACCTCCTGGCCGAGGCCAATCAGACCGGATGTAACTCCCGCGACAGCACGCTCGCCGGTGCTCGCAGTAGAGTTCATGTGTAAGTCAATACTCCGAGCCAAGTCGAAAACGCGTTCAGTAGGTGCGGCAATTGAAGTGACAAGCTTTATAACAGCCATCGCAACTCTATCTTACGAACGCGAGTGGGCGTGACGAAGTCGATTTAGTTTTTTTTCCGGCGCTCGTGTTTGCGAACGAGCGAAACCATGACGCCCTGGATTTTTAGTTCGCGAGCAGGAATCAGATTCGGATAACACGGGTTTTCCGCTTTTAGATACGGTCGGCCACGTTCGACAACATAGCGTTTCAACGTAGTCTCGCCGTCGATCAGCGCCGCGACGATGTCACCGTTATTGACTTCTTTGCTTTGCTCGAGAATCACTACGTCGCCATCGAGAATGTGCGCGCCAACCATCGAATCGCCGCGGACGCGGAGCGCAAACGTACCATGGTTTTTCGAAACATTGGCCGAGTGCGCGTCGAGCGAAACATGACCTTCGATGTCCTGCTCGGTTAACGTCGCCATGCCGGCTGGGATTTGGCCGTAAATCGGAACGTCGTGGATCCGGACTTTTTGGATCGGTGTGATCAACGCGCGCGCCTTGTTGGCGTGGCGTTGGAGAAATCCTTTTCGTTCGAGCGCGGCGATGTATTGCATCACCGATGTTTGGCTGGCGAAACGAAAATGACTTTGGATTTCACGCGTGCTCGGAGTGACGCCTTTCTCACGTTGCTCGCGCTGGATGAATTCGAGAACTTTTTTCTGTCGGTCGGTTAACATTTTGGTCCGCTTGCCACGCCATAGGTCCGAGCCGGACTGGCATTTTGGCGAAGGCCGGTCAGCATGAACTCAGCATCGGTGCACTCAGTCAACGATGCAAGTTCAAATGAACATCTGCGTCATCCCGAACGAAAGTGAGGGATCTCTCACAGAGTGATTGATCACGCAGAATGACCTGTGTGGTCCAAGGCTTCGACCGTGAGATCCCTCGCTCGCGCTCGGGATGACTTTCGTTACTTTCCGTTTTGGAACGCGCGGTTTGGCCAGGGCGGCGGCGAAGGAAAGTCGTAGCGCTTGGTCTTCAGCTCTTCCTGAAGCTCCTGAATCCCGCGATCAAGCTGTTGATCTTCGCCTTTGAATTCCTTGCCCGGATCGTTGTCGACCACAATGTCAGGATCGACGCCGTGCCCCTCGATAATCCAATCCTTGCCGTCCTTGGAATAAATCGCGAATTCCGGTTTGAAAAACTGACCGCCGTCAGCCAGCGGCAGCGATTGGCGAATTCCAACCACGCCGCCCCAGGTCCGTTTTCCAATTAGCTTGCCGAGTCCGAGCGCTTTGAATCGATACGGAAAAATATCGCCGTCGGACGCGGAGAATTCGTCAATCAATGTCACCATCGGACCGGTGAAGGCCTGTTGCGGATCGGGTTGAGGTGTTCCATTGCGCGCAATTCCAATCATCAAGAACGCGCGGCGCAAACGCTCAGCCACGAGCGGGGAAACGAAACCACCGCCGTTGCCGCGAACGTCGACAATCAGCCCGTGCTTCCGGATTTGTGGAAAGTAAAGTTTGGTGAACTCATTCAAACCAGGCTGGCCCATGTCCGGAATGTGGAGATAACCAACATCGCCGTTGGTTTTCTTATTCACGTAATCAATGTTCTTCTGGACCCAATCTATATAGTAAAGGGGGGCTTCGTCTGCCGTGGGGACGACCGTCACGTCGCGCGCGCCGACATCGTTCGGTTTGGAATTGACTCGCAAGATTACCTGCTTGTCCGCAGTGCCGATGAGCGCCTGGTAAATGTTCGCAAGCGTCGAGACCTGTGTGCCGTTGACAGCGAGAATGTAATCGCCCGGTTTAACATTGACGCCGATCGCCGTAAGCGGTGAGCGCGTGTGTTTGTCCCAGTTTTCGCCGGGCAAGATGCGATCGATCTTGTATGCTTTGCTCGCGGGATCGCGCGACAGCTCCGCGCCGAGCAAACCGAGCTTGATGCGCGGTGTGTCAGGCCGTTCGCCGCCGCCGACATAGGTGTGGCCGTTGTGCAGTTCGCCAACAAGCTCCTCCAGCAAGTAGGTGAGATCGTTGCGATGATTCACGTAAGGCAGGAGCGCGGCGTATTTGTCGCGCATCGCCTTCCAATCGATCCCGTTCATGTTCGGAGCAAAAAAGAAATCCCGCATCTGTCGCCAGCATTCGAAATAGATCTGTTTCCACTCGGCCTGACGATCGAGCTGCATGTCGAGTCCGGCGATTTTGTGCTCGTGGTCCTTGGTCTCGATCTTGTCCTTGGGGATGTCGATGATGGCGTAATCCTTTTTGATCTTCACCAGCATCTTTTTGCCGTCGGACGAGATCTCGTAGGCGTTCACATCGCCAAGAACGGTTTCCTTGCGATCTTCAAGGCTATAAGAGCAAAGATGCGATTTGCGGTCGCGGCCGCCGCCGTCGTCATCCTCGTCTTCCCCGACGTCGTCCGCTGCGGTTCGCCGCAAATAAAAGACGCGATCCTCCAGCATCCGAAGGTCGCGATAATTTCCAGGCGTGATTTCCAAGCCGACGATACGGTTTTGGATTCCGTCGGTGTCAATCTTCACCACAACGGTTTTCTTCGGAGCTGGTGTCGGCGTAGCTGTTGGTTTCTTTTCTGCGCCTTTCTTCTCGGCTGGCGCTGGCGATGCTTCCGGCTTTTTCTCTGCCGCTTCCTTTTCCTTCTCTTTCTCGCGTTTTTGGTCCGCTTTTCCGACCTCGTCGCTTTTCGGCTCAAGCGGGTTCTCGGTATCCTTGGCGAGTGTGACGAGATAAACGCGCTCCATGTCGCGATAAACGTTTGAGAATTCCTCCTCGCCGAAAGTCGGTTTGAAATCGCGCGCTGACGTTAGCAGCAGATATTTGCCGTCATCGCTGAATGTCGGTTCGCCAGCGTTGTACCAATTGTCGGTCACGGCGGTCTGCTGTTTGGTTGCGAGCGAATAAAGGAATACGCGCGACATCCCGTTTTCTTCGGGTCGCCCCCAGGCGATCCATTGACTGTCGGGCGACCAATTGAAAACCTCGATCTCGCCGTCTTTGTCCTGATCGACTTGGGTCACGGTTTTGCTGGCGACATCGACATAGCGCAATCGTTGCAAGCGATCGGTCCAGGGCAGCTTCTTGCTGTCGGGCGACCAGTTGGCGCGTAATAATAAGTGTCCGCGTCGCTGGTCACCTGTACGGGCTCGCCTTTGCCGTCCTGCGAGCGAACGTAAAGCTCGTTCTCGCCGGTCGCGTCGGAGTTGTAGGCAATCCATTTTCCGTCCGGCGACCAAACCGCGTCGCGCTCGTGCGCGTTCGAAGTTCTCGTCAGATTGCGCGGCGTGCCGTTTTTCGCCGGCACTGAGAAGAGATCTCCGCGCGCGACGACGATCGTGCGCTCGCCGTCCGGCGCGAGATTCACCGACTCCAAATGTTTGGAAGCGTCGACCAGTGCGGTGCGTCCGATCGCCAAATCCTCCTTGATCTCGATCGGCACCGGTCGGGCCTCGCCGGTCTTCAAATCGTAACGCCAGATGTAGCCGGCCTGCTCAAAGACGATCGATTGCTTGCCGATCGACGGAAACTTGATGTCGAAATCCTTGAAGGTGGTGAGCTGTCTCGTTTCTTTCGTGCCGAGATCAGTCGAGAAAAGATTCATGCGGCCGTCGCGGTCGGAGAGGAAATAGATCTTATTGTCCGGGCCCCACATCGGGCAGATGTCCTGCGCCGGATTGTTGGTCAGGTTTTCGGTGGCGCCGGTTTTGAAATCGTAAATCCAAATATCGTCGGCCATGCCGCCGCGATAATGTTTCCAGGTCGCGGAACTCGCGGAACACGCGGTTGTAGGCCATCTTCGAGTCGTCCGGCGAAAACGACGCGAATCCGCCGCGCGGCACCGGCAGTTGCTGCGGCAACTCCGCGTCCATGCCGACGGTAAAGAGCGAGCCGATGAAATCGTTGAACGATTTCATGCGCGAACGGAACACGATCAGCGGCTTCGTGTTTTCCCACGTCATCACGATGTTGTTCGGGCCCATGCGGTCCGAAACGTCGTCGCGGCCGAGCGTTGCCGAGATCGTGAGACGCTTCGGCGTGCCGCCGTCGGCCGGCATGACGTAAACTTCGGTGTTGCCGTCGTACTGCGATGTGAAGGCGACCTGCTTTCCGTCGGGGGAAAATCGCGGAAACGAAGTGTAGCCGGGGCCGCTGGTCAGACGGCGGGCGATGCCGCCGTCTTTGCCGACCGTGTAAAGTTCACCCGCGTAACAAAAGACAATGTCTTTGTCGTTGGTGGTCGGAAATCGAAGCAACCGCGTCGTGTTCGGCGAGTTTTGGGCCGAGGCGGCAAGGATCGACATCGAGGAAAAGGCGAAGGCGAAAAGAAGAATTCGAGTGCGCATAAGTTCCAAAAGTTGAAGCGAAACCAGGAAGCTGGTTTTGCCACCAACCGAATGCAAGAACGGAATTTTACGACGCGGTGGCGCTGGCCGGGACGAAGTCGGCGCCGTCGTCGAATTTCAGTTTCTTGTGCAGCTCACGGTGCAACAATATGAGGTTGATGCACGCCTGAAGCAGCTGCGACCCGACCGACAGGTACCAGACAATCTTGATGTTGAAGCCCGGCTGATACGACAGGACCAGCGCGGGCAGGGCGAAAAGCAGGAGACGCGACGCCGAGCTGAGCAGAGGCGGAATGGTATTGCCGAGTCCCTGGAACATGCTGGAGCTGGTGAAAACGACTCCCGCGGCGATGAAATTGAACGCTACAATGCGAAGGTAATCGCTTCCAAATTGAATCACGGCTGGATCTTTCGAAAAACAGCGAATCATTGTGCTCGGCGCAATCTCGGTAATCACAGCGAGTACGAGCATTAGCACCACCGCGAGCCCAAGCCCTGACTTCACTGCGTGCCGGACGCGATCTGCCTTGCGGCCGCCAAAGTTTTGGCCAACCACGGGCGAGGCCGCAAAACTCAGCGCTACCACCGGCAAAAATAACGCCTGCATCACCCGCGCCCCGACGCCGAATCCGGCTTGCGCCGCCGGACCGAAGTTTCGAATGATCACGTAAACGACCACGATGTAGACGAAGAGAAGCACAAACTCCGCGCCGGCTGGCACGCCGATCCGCAACATTGCCGCCCAAATCTTGAATTGAGCGCGCCACTCCGAGAACCGGATGCGCAAGTAATGATACCTTTTTTCGAAGTACCAAAAGACCAGCACATTGGCAAAAAGAATGGAAATGAATGTGGCCAGCGCCGCGCCGGTCACGCCGAGTGTTGGCCACGGACCGATTCCAAAAATTAGAAACGGCGCGAGCACCATGTTGAGGACAACACTGAGCACTGAAAAGACGACTGGCGCTTGAACGATTCCAGTCGCACGCAACGCCGAACCCATCGACGTAAGCGGGAATTGCAGCAACAGCCCCGGGAGAAACCAGTAGAGGTACGCTTTCGCCAGCTGGGCGGTTCGTGCATCGGCGCTCACAGAATTGGCGTAACCATTTATCGACAAAAAGCCGACAACGCCCAGCGCAGCCGCGATCCAGATCGACATCACGCACGACTGGTTGAACACGAGCTCGGCATGTGCCTGATCTTTTCGTCCAGCTGCTTGGGCGATTAATGCGGTGGTCCCGACGGCGAGCATTTGCGTGACCGCCAGGATAATCATGTTGAGGTTCCCGGCGACGCCGACCGCGGCGATCGCTTCCTTGCCGAGATGGCCAACCCAAAAGAGATCGGCCAGCAGGTAAAGCGTCTGCACAACCATGCTCACAGCCATGAATGCCGACATGTGCAGCATATGTTTGGTAACTGATCCCTGGGTCAGGTCCTTCATTGGATTGTTGAGGCCGCGAAGGGGTGGCTACACTTTTTCAGCCACAATCTCAAGCACGAGCGGCGTCAGCACGAAGGAAGCGTCCTCTTTCTCGGCTGCCGCGAGGTCGGCCCGAACTTGATCCGCAAACGCGGTGTCGATTTTTCCCAGCTCCAGCAAGCGCAACAGGTGAACCTGAATGAATTCGGACGGCCAGCGCCACATGTAGTCGGTCGGGCGAAGGCAATAGATACGCGACACAATTGAGTAGATCTCGAATCCGTTGCTCTTTAACCACGACGGTAATTGCAGCCCCGTGTCCGGCTCGCCTCCGGATTCGCGCCAGGTAGCGACAACGTGGTTGCGAAACGCTTCCAAGCTCGCGCGACGTGGGAGAAATTGCCAGGTCGTGTAATGGCCGTATTCGTGAAAAATGGCGCGTCCACCTGTTCGCAGCGCGCCGCCGATTTTCTTCACCAGCAAGTTGGGATCGGAAACAAAGCAAAGAACCCAGCGACACCAGCTGAAATCGAACGGCCCACCGGGCAAATCGTCGTTCATAACATCGAGCTCATGCACTTCGACGTTTGCAAGCTCGCGCTCTCGAATCGCGTTCTTGATCGCATTAACGAAATTGGTCGAACGCTCCACCGCCACGACTCTTCCGCTCGGGCCGACGAGTTCGGCAAGATCGACAGTCGCGTAGCCAGGGCCGGCGCCGACATCGAGCACCTTGCTCCCGGCAGTAATGCCGGCTTGTGTCCAGCAATCTAAGACGACCGGTCGCCAGGCGCGATGTTGCACGCCGAGCCGCTCGAGCTCGGTTTCATGGGTGCCAAGGACGTAATCGCGTTCTTTGAACGAATTCATCGGCTTACCAACGAATCTACATCGCAGCACGATGCGTCCACCCGATTCTTGCTTGCTACGCCATAGCTTCAGCGATGGCGGACCTCTGCGGTTGCCCTTACTTCTTAACTTCGGCTTTGCCGCTGTTGTCTTGGACAATGACGCTGAGATGTTTCGCCTTTTTTTCTCCCTCGCGACCCATGTAGGAGACTGACCAGGTGTCGTCGGCAGCGTTATATTCGGCTTTCGGCAATTGATACTCGCCCAAATCGAAGCCGCGCGTTCGCGCCTCAATGTCTGCGATGTCCATCGCCTGTACCGCATTCAGTTTCGGGACAGCGGAAGATGAAGTGGTCGCGGGAGCTGTCGGAAGGGATGTTTCTGGCTCCGGAGTGGTAACCGGTTCCGGCTTCGTGTGCAGCGACGAGGGCGGCCCCGTTAGCGTGCGAATCGAATCGTCCACCGGCGAACCCGAAGGTTGAGAGTTGAGAGTTGAGGGTTGAGAGAGGGGTTCTTGAACTTGGGATTTGGGACTTGGAGCTTGGGTCTTCTCGGCGCTTCCCGAGATCGGTCCTTCCGCTGGAGATTCTACTTCCCGATCGACTATTGTTGGTTCGGCTTTGGACTCTTCCGTCCTTGCCGCTTTTTTTGCTTTTTGCGCCGCCTCTCTTGGCTTCTCGATTTTCTTCTCAACTTGCCGGCCTGGTTGCTCGATTGCGCGAACAGCACCCGGTGCAAGCGCAGCTTTCTTCGTGACCGGTTGTTGTCGAGGTGTGGCGGATTCTTGCGTCTCGGAAGCCTGGGCAATTAGAGGAGTTGATGGTTGGTCCGAGCCGGACTGGCCTTTGTTGAGAGTTGAGCGATTGGAAGACGGTTCCGACGCTGATCCACTGACCTCTGACTTCTGACCGTTGACCTCTTGACTCGCCTCATCCGGTCCCTCGGTTGGAGGTTCGGGCTCCGTTTTCTCCGAAACCTTCGCTTCGGCGGAAGGGTTTTCCGCCGCTGCAATCTTCGGCTCCGGAGCGGCAACCTTCTTAGGTTCCTCCGGGGCAGCTGTTGATTCAGTGCTCGTGGCCTTTGCCACGACCGGTCCGAGTGACCAATTACCTTTTCGCTGACCGTCGACAAATTTCGCGTGATAAGTTCTTCCGCGATCAACCGTCGTCACCGCGCCCGCGAATCTTCCGTGCACCATCGTTCCGGTGTAATGGCTGATTGGAACCTTCTTGGTAGCCGCGATGTTTGAGCCGGTCGCGAATGCTTGGTGGGTTCGGAACCAGGTCAGAGTACCGGATCCTTCGGCGTAACCTTCGGAATCGCGACCGCCGGTCCACTCTGCGGCGTCTCCGGACTGAGGATCGTTGTTCCAGACGACCGTTTTCTTCCGATCGTCCGTCCGCTGATAAGCGCCGGCCGCAAACGTGCCATTCGCGAGCATAAGGATTAGCGCGCCGGTTCCCAAGACAACAAAACGATTCCTTTTCACAAGAATTCTAATTGTAAATCATTGGCGCATCCCCCCACAACAGGAAACTCCCCGGGGAGGGGTTCAAGACCGACAAATAGGACTTGAATCCACAGGACGCGCGCCAGCATTCTAGCCACGAAATGAGTGATTTACCCGTGGTCGGCAACCACCAAGCCTCGAGCAGTAAGACGGCGACCTGGATCGGGCTTTTCATCGCGTTTTTCGGAATGTTGATCGCGCGTCAAGCGGTCTCGTACTTTTATCCAACCGTCACGTTCATCGGCGCGGTGTGGAAAGAATCACTCATGTGGTTGTGCGTGATCTTCCTGTTTTTGATTATCCGGCGTGGCGAACATCTTTCGCTGCGATCCGTTGGGATCGGCAACTCCGCGCCGATGAAGTCGGTGCTTTGGAGCCTGCCACTTGCAATTGTCTGTCTTCTGGTTGGCGGTCTTCTCGCCGCCATCACTCATTATGGTCACAACGAAAACGCGGAGGCATTCGGGAAGCTCCCGGTCTGGCTGCTTTCACTAATTTGTGTGCGCGCCGGTTTCGCCGAGGAATTATTTTTTCGAGGTTACGCGATCGAACGACTGGAAGCGTTCGGCTTGAACCGTTTCTGGGCGGCCGCGATTCCGCTGGTGGTTTTCGCGGTTGGTCATTGGACGGGTGGCTGGGCCAACATCGTGATCGCACTTGCCCTTGGAGCTGTCTTGTCGGCTTCCTATCTTTGGCGCCGCGATCTGGTCATGAACATGATCGGCCATTTCCTCGTCGATTTTGTGGCAAACGTTTTACCAAGACTATTTTCCCACTCCGGCTGAGGCGAACGGAAAAACTGATTGTTAGTCCCGTCACCAAATCCGGATCCGCATCAATAATTCTTCCGGATCTCGACCTTTTTGGTCTTGTCTTCCACCATCGCGCTGAACGGCTGGAGCTCGCCGCCGGCGGCTTTCGGGTCTTTCAAGTTGTAAAACAGTGACCACTTGTCTTTCACGGCAGAGTAATCCGCTTTCGGTCGCTGGTATTCGCTTAAATCGTAACCTTTATCGCGGGCTTCCGTGTCCGCCAGACCGATCACATCTTCAGCGCTCAGCTGCGCAATTCCGCGCGTCCCGGACGACTTTGAATCGTTGCGCAAAGAAGACGGAGGTCCGACCAAAGAATTGATTGAACCGTCGCCTTCCGATTTTCTTGCGGTTTCCGCGGGCGTGCTTTGTTCGACCGTTTCCGGCGTCTGTTCGACGGAAGGCGCTGGTGTTGAAGCTTGCGGCGTCTCGTCGGCAGGAGGCGGCGTCTCCTCGACCGTCGGAGTCGGGGTTGTTTCGAAGAGTGATGAGGCGCTTTGGGTCGGCTCTGGAGTAGGAAGAGTGGGGGTTGTTTCCGTGATCGCCGGCGGATTCGTTGGCGCGAGCGACGGTTCCGGCGTTGGAACTTCGATATTTTCCGCGGCTGGCGCCGGCGCGGGAGTTTCCTTCGGCTTCGTCTCCGCGAGGACCGGCTTTTGCGGTTTTTCAACCGGCCGAACGGTCTCGGAAGGTTGCGCCCGTTTTACCGTCGCTTCTTTCCTTGCTTCAGCTCGTTCTTCGCTGGGTTTCGGTTGCTCACTTTCCGCTTTACGACGCTTGGTAACCAATTCATCCGGCACATTCATCTTCGAAGGAGCTGGCCCCCGGGCCCAGGCCGTGGCACGGCTACCATCGGCAAAGTAGGCATGCGCTGTTCGGCGGCCCATGTGCATATTCACCGGGCCCTCAAGTTTGCCGTTAACCATGTTGCCGTAGTAAACCGCCTGTTCGGTCCCGGACGCGCTGTACCACGTGATCGTTCCAAAGCCTGTCGCGTAACCTTCCTTATCGCGCGAGCCCGCCCACGCGACTGACTCACCGGGTTTGGGACTTGCGTTCCACACCGCCGTCTTGCCGTCGCGTGTTTTTTGATACTCGCCAGTCGCGGCAAAGGCCACGCTGATTCCGGCGAGCAGCGCGCATGCGAAGAAGGTAATCGCAGTTTTGGGAATCATTGTTGAAAGTGAGGGGAAGACCTTACTGTGCGGGTTTTCTACTTTCTACTTCCTAATTCTTACTTTTACACGTCTCTACCCATCGGGGCCGCACCCTCGAGATCTTCCCAGCCGCAACTCCGCCAAAATTCCAAGCCGCGCGGGTTATCTTTTGCCACTAAAATGTTCGCGCGCTGCAGGCCGGCGCGCTTTAAACCGGCGACACATTTGTCAATCAAACGCCGGGCAAGGCCGCGACCCTGATACGCAGGATCCACCGCCAGGTGATAAATGTATCCGCGTCGTCCGTCATGACCGCACAGTACGGCTCCGATGATTTTCGATTCATCAGTCGCGACGCGACTTAATCCAGGATTTCGGCCCAGAAATCCGCGAATCGTCTCCCGATCGTCGCCTTCTGCAACGTCGAGGCCTTCCAGGCGCCGCCACAGTTCGACTGCCGCATCGTAGTCTTCGATACGAAACTCCCGCGTTTGAATCTCCATGCTGCGGGATTGTAGCACGCTTGCAATCGAATCGCCGATTGCCGGCGTCCGTTAGCTACGTGGCTGGCCAAATGTTGCGAAAGGCCTCGCTACTTGGCTGATTTCTGCTTGGGCTTCTTTGCGGCCAGCCGCTCCGTTTTCCTGCGCCTTGCTGCGCGTTTTCGCATGTTATCTCTGCCGCGATTGTGTCCCATAGAATTGTCTTTAGCCGGTCAATCTTACTTCGCCCGCCATGTTCGGCGCGAAGTTTTAATAAATCAATCTGAACAATTTTTCGACGTCGGTTGTCCAATTCGCTGTGATTGGCGCGAGTGTATCCCTGACTCGGCAAATTGTCGGCTCTGGCCCGGCTGACTCGTTCAGTTCGCTTCAGCTTCAAATTCACGACGATCTCCGCGCCCAACATCCTGAATGGATCGGGCCGAATGGCGAAAGTCCGATGTGCGATCTTTACGAGGCTCGCCTGGCGCGGTTGTTGGAGATGTACTCGCAGACTGGCTCGGATGAATCGGTCGCTGCGGTGCATCGCGCCCTGCAGGATGAAGCCAACGCCGATCATCGTCTTGGGGCGAGATAGGATCGATATCAGCCGCTAGAGCCGGCGGTCAGCGTCCCGGCGGCGTTAGTTTGATCTCTTCAAAGCCAGCTTGCTTGAGCTGTTGATTCAACGCCGGAACATCGACGTCGTTTAGTTTGTGCCAGGCATCCATCATCGGTCCGACTTTGGTCTGAACGTCGGCGATCGCAGCTTTTACCGCGGCAGTCGGGGCGGCATCCGCGCCTTGAATTTCGTTGAACAATCGTGTGGCCGATTCCAAAACGAACAGCGACGGCGGCGCCCCTGGTCGGAGATGCGGCGGTCCAAACTTTGCCAGTGTTTGGGCAAAAGCTTCGAGCTTTTGCGTCACATCCGGTCGCTCCGCTGCCTGCGCTTTGAATTTCATTAGCTGTTCGGTGATGTCTTCAAACTTTTTCCCAATCGGCGCGAGTTTGAGCCGCAGCTGATATAATTGCCATGACAGGTCGAATTGTTCCTGAAGGTCTGCGGCCGACGCCTTGATCCGCGGGTCCATCTGCACCGTCAACGGCTGGCTGACACTTTTTCCGTCGACTGTTAACACGGCGGTGTAATTCCCGGGCGTAACCCATGGCGCCGTGGCGTTAGGCGCGGTGTTGCGATAATTGGCCGCAATCGGGAATTCCGGCTCTACGTCCGGCACCGGCGTGTAATGCATGTCCCATGAGAACCGATGCATGCCCGCCTTTGCGGAGACGGATTGCAGCGGTCGAATCCAGTAACTTGGAATTCTGAGTTTCAACGGATCCGGCTCCTTCAGTACGTCGGCACTCGAATATTTTCTTACCGTCGCGCCTTTACTGTCCTTGATCTCAATCGTCACCGGTCCAACAGCGTCGTTGGCCAGGGAATAGTCGATCATCGCGCCGTCTGGTGGATTTTCCCCGGCCGGTTCGTCAGGCGGCAACGGTGTGTCCGGGTTCAAACTGAAACGGATTCGCAATGCGGTCTGCGGTTTGAACAGAACATTGTCCGTTTTGGTGCGATCGAGCTGACGCAGCGGTGTAATGTTGTCCAGGATCCAAAAGCCTCGGCCGTGCGTCGCCGCCACCAGATCGTCATCCTTTATAATAACGTCGCGCACCGAGCTTGCTGGCATATTCACCCGCAACGACTCCCAGTTCGCCCCGTCGTCGAACGACGCGTAAACGCCCTTTTCGGTTCCTGCGAAAAGCAAACCTTTGCGCATCGGATCCTCGCGGACGGCGTTCACGATTTGTCCCGGGGGAATTCCGTTCACAATTTCCGTCCAGGTTTTGCCACCGTCGTGTGTTGCAAGAATGTGCGGTCGCAAATCGTCGATCCGCAGCGTATTCAGCGCGGCGTACGCCGTGTTGGCATCGAAGTGTCCGGCTTCAATCAGTGAAATCTTCTGCCACGCGGAAATCTTTGACGGCGTGACATCGTTCCAGGTTTTTCCGCCGTCGGTGGTGAGCTGAATCAGGCCGTCGTCGGTGCCGGCCCAAATCCGGTTCGCGTCGAGAGGTGAGGGGGCCACCGTGTAAATGACGCCGCGCCGTCGCGCCTGTTTGGTTGCGTCTTCTCTGTATTTTCCAATGCACGCGGGCAACTCGTATTTTTCCCGCGACAAATCGGGACTCATCTTTTCCCAGTGATCGCCGCGGTCGCGCGTCGCCCAAAGCGTGTTGCCTGCAAAAAATAACAGGTGCGGATCGAGTGGTGAAAAAATTACCGGCTCGGTGCGCAGCGTTCGAAAATCTTCAGTTTGAATCGGAACCGGCAAAATATCTTGTGCCTGACCGGTGCGGTAATCGAATCGTGTCAGTTTGCCACCGATGACGATGTTCGGATCGAGCGGATCCGCGACGACATAACCGTATTCTTCGGCGGCTACGGGTTGCCAGTCGCGAAACGTGATCTCGCCCGTGTCACCGCGGCTTTTGATTCCAACCGAGCCGCTTTCCTGTTGTCCGCTGTAAAGCCGATAAGGAAACGTGTTGTCGGCGCTCACGTGATACAGCTGAGCAGTTGATTGGTTGTACCATGAACTCCAGGTCTTGCCGCCGTTGACGGTGACGATCGCGCCCTGATCCGAACCAAGTAGAATGATGTCGGGATTGGTCGGATTGATCCAAATGTTTTGATAATCGTCGCCGCCGGGGGCACCGCGCCAGCCGGCCCAGGTTTTGCCGCCATCAGCCGATCTCCAACAAACCACGCTCGCGGAATAAACGATCTGCGGGTTTCTTGGATCGAACCGTACGACAGGCAAATCCCCGCCGCCAATGCCGAGTCCGGGGCGCGGATCATCGGTGGTTCCACGCCAGGTTTCACCGCCATCGTCCGACCGGTAAAGCTTCGCAATCGTTTTTGTCCGAACGGCGGCAAACAATGTCGAGGGTTTACTCGGTGCGATCGCGATGTTCGCCTGTACGACGCCTGGAGGCAGACCTTTGCTTAGCTGCCGCCACGTGTGACCGCCGTCAGTCGACTTGAAAATTCCGCCGCCTTCGCCGTTGAACGCGCCGTTTTCCCATGGGCCTTCCCGTGACTCCCACAAAGCCGCGTAAACAACCTGCGGATTGCCCGGATCGATCTGCACATCGCTCGCGCCAACGTTTTCGTCGCGATACAACACTTTTTCGAAGCTCCTGCCGCCATCGATGGATCGATAAACACCACGTTCTTGGTTAGGCCCGTAGGGGTGCCCTCCGACCGCGACAAACACTCGGTCGGGATTCTTTGGATCAACCGCTAATTGCGGGATTTGTTGGCCGTCGCGCAATCCAAGATGGGTCCAGGTTTTGCCCGCATCCGTTGATTTGTAAATGCCATCGCCGACAGAAAGGTCCGGTCGATGCAATCCTTCGCCGCTGCCGACGTAAACGACATTCGGATTTGAAATTGAAACCGCGATCGCGCCGACCGATGCCGTCG
Source organism: uncultured Verrucomicrobiae bacterium (assembly GCA_963801815.1). Lineage (GTDB taxonomy): Bacteria > Verrucomicrobiota > Verrucomicrobiia > Chthoniobacterales > UBA10450 > AV40. The sequence continues at coordinate 17,859 of CAWDGJ010000007.1, read as the reverse complement.
GTTGATCGTCAAAAATTGGTTGCCAGGTCCGGCCGTAATCATCGGATTTGAAAACGCCACCGTTGACCGGCGCCATGTAAAAAACGTTGGGCTGGGCCGGCACACCACAGATCGCGCGTGTCCGTCCGCCGCGATACGGCCCGACATTTCGCCATCGCAAAACTTCGCTGGTCGAATGAATGGAATCCAATTCACCGGCACGCGCGCCGGCGCAAACGGCCAGAAGAACGAAGATTATTGCACGTGTTGTAGCCGCGGCCCTGTGGGCCGCATTGACGTCTTCTGTGGTGGCAGGCGTCTCGCCTGCAAGCGTCTTGGATGGCATACGGGTCGCGCATTCTGTGCCGCGATCAAGAAAGACGCAACCCGACGCTGTTGGGTTCTCGGAGTCGGTTTTAGTCGTCCGGCGTCCGACGTGTCGTTGTTACTCAATTGTAACACTGCCGCAATTGACTTCTAGCGGGAGCGATCTCTAGCGTTCCCGCATCACCCGACGCCTATGCCCAAGTTCGACATGTTTCAAAATCAGACCTGCCAGTCTTTCCGCGCGGGCGAGACCATTTTTCGGCAGGGGGAACCGCGCACATTCATGTTCGTCGTGAACGAGGGCGAGGTTGAGATTCGGGTCGGCGAAAGAGCAGTCGAAGTTGTTGGACCTGCCGGGATCTTCGGCGAAATGGCAATGATCGACGGCGCGCCGCGCACCGCCACCGCTGTCGCCCGGTCGGATTGCAAACTGGTTCCGATCGATGAGAAACGTTTTCAGTTTCTGGTTCAACAGACTCCCTACTTCGCCATCGAAGTCATGCGCGTTCTGGCCGGCCGGCTTCGCCGCGTGGATCAATTGATCGAAGCCTGATCGCTCTTGCGGAGAGCGCTTCGCGTTATGGGCTTGTCACGCGTCACTTTTGGAATGCCTCCTTGTTCACGACGTACGGCATCTTAGTCGGGTCGCCTCCGTAATTTCCATCCAGCACGTCGATCACCGCCTGTGCGGTGCGGCCGGCCATCCCTTTGTTTGGATCGACATCGAGGCGCGTAATCCTCGCACCGCTTGCGAAATGATGGAACACGCGGCAGCGGTCCGCGATTTCGGGATCGAGTAACGGCGAATTGGCGGGGAGCGGTTCTTTTTCAAAAACGTCGAGCGCCGCGCCAGCGATCCATCCTTTCTTCAACGCCTTGGCCAGCGCCTTCTCATCCACGACCGGCCCGCGCGACGTATTTATTAGGTACGCCGTCGGCTTCATCAGTTTCAGCGTCTTCTCATTGATGAAGTGATACGTTGGCTTGTCAGTTTCGATCTCGAGCAGCAAAGGAACGTGGATGCTGACGTAATCGGCGCCGCGCAACGCTTCCTCCAGCTCTACATATTTGATCCACGTTTCTTCCTTTTGAATCCCTGCAGCATGGCGCAAGTCCATCACCTGTTGGATCGCTGCGATGTATTTGTTATTTTGATACGCCGGGTCGTAACAAAGAATGTTCATGTCGAACCCCGAGCATTTTTTGATCATTGCCAATCCGATCCGTCCCGTGCCGATGATCGCGATAGTCTTCCCTGTGACTTCATCGCCGAGGAAAGGGAGAAACGGATGCCACGATGGCCACTTCTGCTCGCGCACCAATTTCTCGCTCGCGTACATTTTGCGCGCCAGCATGCCCATCATGAAAAAACCGAACTCCGCCGTTGCTTCCGTAAGCACGTCGGCCGTGTTCGTGAACGGAATTTTGTATTTGTTGGCATCCGCTCGGTTGATGTTGTCGAACCCGACCGCGATTTGTGCCACGACTTTGAGCGTTCCTTTCCCCGCTTCAAACACATCCGCGTCGATCCGGTCCCTTAACGTAGTGATTAATGCGTCGATCCCGCCTTTCACTTTCTTGATGATTAGCGACCTCGGCGGCGCCTCGGGACCCTTGAAAACTTCCAGCTGGTATCCGCACTCGCGTAACCGATTCTCGGCCGCGTCACCAATCCGCGATGTCGCAAAGACTCGTTTCTTATCAGCCATTGCCTGGAAATATCTCCAAGGAAAGCAAGAACGCAGGAATTAATTTTTGTTCAGAGATCGGAGGGCCTTCCTGCTTTCCTGGATTCCTTAGAGATTCTTTTTGGTCCAGGAGTCCAGGCGTTCGAGCGCTTTCTCGATGTTCTCGATGGAGTTGGCGACGCTGAAGCGGAGATACCCTTCGCCGAAATCGCCAAATGCTGTTCCGGACAAACCGGCGATACCGGCGTCTTCGAGTAAGGCGTCGGCCAATTTTTTGGATGGCCAGCCAGTTTTGGTGATGTTTGGGAAAACATAGAACGCGCCGTGCGGCGAACGACACGAGAAACCTTTGATCTTGTTCAAACCGGCGACCATCACGTCGCGGCGTTTCTTGAACTCGGCGCACATCTTATCGACCGAATCCTGCGAGCCGCGCAGCGCTTCGACGCCGGCGACTTGAGTGAAACTTGCCGTGCAGGAACTGGAATTTGTCATCAGACGCGCAATGTGTGTCGCGAGATCGGTCCGCATCACGCCGTAACCCATTCGCCAGCCGGTCATGGCGTAGGTCTTTGAAAAACCATCCAGCAAAATCGTCCGCTCCTTCATTCCATCGATCGACATAATTGAATGATGCTCGCCTTCGAAAATGAGCCGGCTGTAAATTTCGTCAGAAAGAACCATGACGTCGCGGTCGCCGATCACCCCCGCAATTTGTTCGATATCGCTTTTGGTGAGCACGCCGCCGGTCGGGTTTTGCGGTGAATTAATAATGATCAACTTCGTGCGGTCGTTGATCAGGCCCGCCAGCTCGTCGACATCGAGACGAAAATCCATTTCCTCGCGCAACCGGATCGGCACGGCCTTCGCGCCGACGTAATCGATCATTGATTCGTAAATCGGAAACCCGGGATTCGGAAAGATGACTTCGTCTCCTTCGTCGGCCAGCGCGAGGATGGAAAAGAAGATGACCGGCTTGCCGCCGGGAACGACTACAACTTCGTCGGGCGAAACATCAACCCTCCGCGTCCTGCTGACGTATTGCGCAATCGCTTCGCGCAGTTGCGGCAGGCCGGCGGACGGTCCGTAATGAGTAAAACCTTTGTGCAACGCGTCGCAGCCGGCGTCGATGATATTGGCCGGCGTGTCGAAATCGGGCTCGCCAATTTCGAGATGAACAATGTCGCGGCCTTTCGCTTCCAGCGCGCGTGCTCTCACCAATACTTCGAACGCGGTCTCGGTCCCGAGCCGCGCCATTCGTCTGGCCAGACGAAGTTCGCGTTGCGCCCTCTGATGCATAACGACAGTCCGCCATCATAAACGAGGCGACGACGGAAGCAACGCTTCAACTTTTCCGGCGGTGACACGGCCGGAAACGTTGCCCGCTTCGATTTAGACATAGTTCTGGGGGCAGTATGCGAATTTTAGTAGTTGAGGATCATCGGAATACCCGGCAGGCGCTGGCCGGGCTGTTGTCGCGTTGGGGATACAGCGTTTTCGCGGCCGATAGCTTGAAAGCCGGACTTGAACGGCTCAACTCGGAGCCGCCGGTCGATGTCATTGTAAGCGACATCGTACTTCCCGACGGCACCGGTTACGCGCTGGTCAGCGAGGCGCGCCGACGCGGACAACGCGTGCTTGCCATTGCCTTGTCCGGCTATCCCTATCCCAGTGAGGTGCAGATCGCGAAACTTACCGGGTTTGACCATCACTTATCCAAGCCGTGCGATTCCCGTTATCTCCGCACGATTCTTAAAGAACGGAGCGCATGGGAAGAGCGGCGTGGCGTGAAACGCCCAAAGGTAAGGTCGAGTCGCAGCGCGGAGGCTGCCGGGACACAGCGTTCGGCCGGCAAGAATTAATTAGGTTCAGCGATGGCTGCATTTCTGGTCACCGGTCACGCGTCACTTTTTACCGTTTTATAAATCTTGAATCCGCGGGCCTGATAATTCGCGAGAGCGTTTGGATGATCCCGATTGCACGTGTGCACCCACACCCGCGCCGGCGTTGGTGTCCATGCCCACGCGTTGTTGATCGCGCTCGTTAAAAGCGCGCCGCCGAGTCCGCGCCCGATAAAGTTCGGGAGCAAGCCAAAGTAGGCGATCTCAACTCCACTGTTGGCAGTGCGATTTAGCTCATAGTAACCGGCGAGCGCTTCGCCGTGATACCCCGCAAACGTCCGCAGGTTTGGGTCGTTTGCGTAATCCTTCCATTGCTCATCTGTCCACGGCCGCTTGTCGATCCAGTTCCACTTCTCGCCGACTTCGAAATACATCTTCCGGTTGAACTTCCAATCGCGCACCATCCGCTCAAGGACCTCGAACCCGGCCGCGCCTTGCTTCGACGACCGCGGAACGAAAGTGGACATTTCGAGGTAAGTTGTGACAAGCGGTGGCACGAGAATGCCTCAAACGATTTCGACCGGACATTTCGGCAGCGCTTGCATGAAAGCGCGGCCATACGGCCGGGTCACAATTCGGTTGTCGAGAATCACAATGATGCCGTGGTCAGTAGTGGTGCGAATAAGGCGCCCGACGCCTTGCCGAAGCTTCAGGATCGCTTCCGGCAACGAATATTCGGTGAACGCGTCGCCGCCGCGTTCCTGAATCAGTTCCAGCTTGGCTTCGACCAGCGGCGTGTCGGGAACGGCGAACGGCAATCGCGTGATGATGACATTTGAAAGAGCTTCGCCCGGCACATCGACTCCGCTCCAAAAACTGTCCGTCCCAAACAAGACACTTCGCGGCGTCGATTTGAACTGCTCAAGAAGTTTGGTTCGCGGAGCGCCACCCCCCTGAATAAGCAGGTTCATTTTCTTGTCCGCGAAAAATTTTTGCATCTCACCGGCCACCAGTTGCATGTCGCGATAGCTGGTGAACAGCACGAATGCTGCGCCGTCCGTTTTCTCCACGAAGTGTGCGATCCATCGCTCGAGCTCTTTGGTGTAACCGGCGTCGCGCGGGTCCGGCATTTTGCGTACGACGAAGAGTTTCATCTGCTTTTGAAAATCGAACGGACTGCCGAGCTGCAACGGTTCGGCGTCGTTCCCGCCGATGCGTTCCCGAAAGTAAGCAAGATCAGGACGGCCCACCGCGAGCGTGGCGCTGGTCATGACACAGCAGCAATTGTCGCGGAAAATCATTCGCCGCAGCACCGGTGCCAGATCAGTCGGCGCGGCGTTGAGGGAAAGAAATTGCGCCGTCTTTCCCGTGCGCTCGACCCAGTAAACGTGCTGTGGCGCCGCTTGCTCGAGAAAAATTGCGATGCCGTCACGTGCATCGCGAATTCGGCGGCCAAATTCCTGAAGCTCGGCCTTGATAATTTCGTCGTCCGTACGCTTTACCACCTCCGCGATGCGGGCCTGGAGGGCGACGAGCCGGCCGGTGATCGTGTCTGGAACAAGGTCGATATCGCGCACGCGAAATTCGCGCCCTTTGCGAAAATCGGATTTCGATTCGACCGCGTCGAAAAATTTCTCGACGGCGTCGATCAATTCCGCGGCCAGGCGCACACCTTCGGCATCGCGCATTACCGTGAAAAGCCCTTTGCGCGTCCGCGCGTTGTAAAGCCTTTGAATCGCTGACCGCAGTCCGTATTGCGAGACGCCAATGCCGATTTGTTTGGACGCAACTTGTTCGACGGTGTGGGCCTCGTCGAAAATGATGAAGTCATTCGGAAAAAGGAAGCCGCTCTCGCGCTCTTGCTGTTCGTCCGGGCTGCCGAGCAACATGAACAGCAAGGTGTGATTGAGCACGATGACATCCGCGGCCAGCAAGCGTTTACGCGCCTGCTGATAAAAACAGCGCGGATTCTGGCCGCAGGTTTTCTGAGTGCAGATGTGCGCTTCGCTGCAAACTTGCCCCCAAACTTTCGGGTCGGGCTCGACCGACAAGTCGCTCAGCGTGCCGTCCCGGGTTTTGGCGGCCCACTCGGCAATACGAGTAAGCTCGTGCTCCTCCGGCCCGGTGAACAACTCCTTCGAACTCTGCAGCGCACGCTCAAGCCGGCGCGGGCAAACATAGTTACCGCGGCCTTTCATCAGCGCTGCCTCGAATTCGACCGGCAACGCTTTTTTCAGGATCGGAATGTCTTTGTAAAGGAGCTGCTCCTGAAGATTAATGGTGTGGGTCGAAATGATTGCCTTCTTGTGCTGCTCCAGCGCAAACAAGATTGCCGGGACGAGATAGGCGAGCGATTTGCCGACCCCGGTGCCGGCTTCGACGATCAAATGCCGCTCCTCCTCCAGGGCCCGCGCCACCGCCATCGCCATTTCCTGTTGTTGGGGCCGGAACTCGAAGTTTTGGGCTTTCGACAGAAGGCCATCCGGGGCAAAGACCGCGCGAACACGCTCCACGAATTCGGTATCGAGATTATTTTTGAAAGCGATCATCGCCGTCGAAGCACCAATCACCAAAACCCAAATCCCAATGAAACTCCAATCCGCAAATCACATTATGTGCGCGAAGTAACATTTGGAGCTTGAAAGTTGGTGTTTCCCTGGAGATTGGGGGTTCGGGATTTGGAGCTTATCTTCACCTTAGGCTGTTGATCTCGTTGCGTAAAGCAGTACGGGAATGCACCTTTGGTCGATGCGTCTCCTCGATCGTTACGTCATTCGCAATTTTTTGCAGGCCTACTTTTATTGCATTGCGGGCTTTGTTTCGATCTGGCTCATCTTCGACATCAGCGACAATATCTCTACCTTCATCGACGAACATTTTGGGTTCATGCTGACCGTGCGCTACTACGCGACACAGGTGCCGGAAGTCTTCATCATTCTTCTCCCAGTCGCCTTGTTGCTGGCACTGCTGTTCTCGCTGGGGCGAATGTCGCGCGCGAATGAGATTGTCTCGATGCTCACAGCTGGCGTGAGCATTCCGCGCCTCCTGACACCGCTGATCGGAGTGGGTTTGCTCACGGTCGGGGCCAGCCTGGCGCTCAATTATTCGCTCGCGCCACATGCCGAGCTGGCCAAGAAAAACTTCATTGCCACCGCGCGTTCGCACCAGGTCACGGTCCAGGGCCAGATTTTTCGTAACCGCACGGATTTGCGAACATGGTTCATCCAAAGTTTTCGGCCGGGACACGACCTCTTCAATAACGTCCAGGTCCTCCAGCAGGACGCGAACGATAACATTGTCGAAAACTATCTCGCTGCGCGCGCGACGTATCACCCCGAAAACAAGACCTGGGAATTGGAGGACGCGAAGGTCGTGAAGTACGATACCGCCGGAAATATTGCCGACGAGAAAGTTTATCCATCGCTGAAAATCGAGCATTGGAGTGAAACGCCGTTTCGACTCGGAAGCGCCAATGAGCGCGCTGAGTACCTGAGTTTTCCAGAGCTGCGAGAGTATTTGCATTTCAACTCAGATTTTCCGATTGCGCTTCTCGCTCCCTTTCGCACCCATTTGCAGTATCGCATGGCGTTGCCCTGGACTTGTCTGGTCGTGGTTTGCATCGCCGCGCCACTCGGGATCGGTTATTCGCGCCGCGGCGTGCTGGCGAGCGTGTCCAGCGCTGTCGTGCTCGTTTTTTCCATGAATTTTCTCACCCATCTCTTCCTGGCCCTGGGGGAGGGGGACCGAGTCTCTCCCATCGTGGCGGCCTGGACACCGAACCTCATTTTTACAATCATCGGGCTTTACCTGCTTTATCTGCGCGCGACCAACCGTGAAGCCCCACGCCTTCAACTCGCGACTGCCCGTCGTATATTTGCTCGATGAATCCGCTGCCTAACGATTGGGCAATCAAGGAACGCGCCGATGCCTGCGCCGCCACCCAACGACCGTTTGAGGCGGGCGAATATTTTTACACTTTGCTCTTTCGCGACGCTGAAGGTTTCCGCCGGGAAGATTTGAGCGAGGACGCGTGGAACAACCGCAACCAAAACATTCAACCGTTCTCGTTTTGGAAAACCCGGTATGAACCGTTGCCGGAGAACCCGGAGCCGCTGGCCAAGGAAAATGCCGAGCAATTATTCCGGCGATTGATGACTTCCGAGAAGCCGCCGGCTAACGCTTGTTATGTCTTGGCCGCGATGCTTGAGCGCAAACGCGTTCTCAAGCAAATCAAGACCGAAAACGCCGAGAAAGGTCGCCTCTTAATATATGAGCATGGTTCAACCGGGGACGTGTTCATTGTGCCCGATCCCGGTTTGAAGCTCGACGAGCTCGAGAATGTGCAAAACGAAGTCGCGCAATTGCTGAAAAGCGCCGCCTAGCTGTAGGTGGATCGAGCAGTCCCTTGCTCGATGCTAAGGTTATTGCGGCCTTCGGCCGCCTAAAACTAACATCGTCCGCGGAGCGGCCGATCCACCTGCAGAGTGAGTGATTCTGTGAGAGAATAACGCCCTCCAAATGACCCTACCCTGGTTTCAAAATCAGTTTCCGCTTTTTCTCGCGCCCATGGCGGGCGTGTCGGACAAGATTTTCCGGCAGCTTTGTAAGGAATACGGTGCGGACGTGCTCACCACTGAGTTCGTTTCGGCGGAAGGCATTTTCCGACGCAATCAGCGAACCAAGGAATACCTGGAGTTCGATGAGATCGAGCGGCCGATCGGCGTTCAACTTTTTGGCGGAGATGCTGAGCACATGGCCGAGGCCGCGAGACAAGTTGTTGACTGGGTCCGGCCCGATTTCGTCGATTTGAATTTCGGTTGTCCCGTTAACAAAGTCGTTTGTAAGAACGGCGGCTCGGCATTGCTGAAAGATTGTCCGACTCTGGCGAACGTCGCCGAGTCAGTCGTGCGGGCGATCACGCCGGTGCCGGCGACGGCGAAGATCCGCATTGGTTGGGATTCGGACTCCGTGAACGCCGTTCGGGTCGCGAAAATCTTGGCCGAATGTGGAATCAGCGCATTGACTGTGCACGGCCGGACTCGCGCCCAGGGTTATTCCGGCTCCGCGGATTGGAGTGTAATCGGTGAGGTCGCCGCGGCAGTTTCGATACCCGTCATCGGCAATGGCGATCTCGCGAGCGCGAGCGACGTGGCGAAGCGCAAACGCGAAACGGGAATCGCCGGAGCAATGATCGGCCGCGCAGCGATGAGCTCGCCGTGGATTTTTCGCGAAACGAAGTCGCATCTCGAAAGCGACGAAGTTGTCAATCCACCGACGTTGAAGGAGCGTTGGAAATTAATTTTGCGGCATTGCGAGCTGCATGTCCGGGAATGGGGCATCGAGGAAGCGGCGATCCGATCGATGCGAGCGCGGCTCATGGCCTATTCCAAATCGATGCCGGAAGCGAAACGATTGCGCGAGAGATTTTCCCAAGTCTCAACGCTCGCGGACGTTGAGTCGATCGCAATTAGGAGCCTTTCGACAGAATTTACAGAATCAGCAGAATGCCAGAAATTAGCACCGATCCAAACTTGACTGGTTAAAACAGTCAAGTTTTCCGGACATTGTTTTGATGAGCCAAGAGACACCAAGAGCCAATTATAAGATTGGCAACGAGAAGCTGATTCGTGTCACCGAAACGGCGGCCAACAAGCTGGCCTCGTTGCTTCAACAAAAAGGAAACCCTAACGGCGCATTGCGACTGGCCGTGGTTGGCGGCGGTTGTTCCGGTTTACAGTATGCCATGGACCTGGTCGAGGGACCAAAAGAGCGCGATATTCTCGTTCCGACCTCGAGCGTTCGCATCGTAGTCGATCCGAAAAGCGCGCTCTTTGTTAGCGGCTCAGTCCTCGATTATAGCGAGGACCTGCAAAAAGGCGGATTCAAAGTGACCAATCCGAACGCGGTCGCGCACTGTTCGTGCGGCGAAAGCTTCGCGGTCTGACTTCTCGTCCGCCTTTTTAAATCCTGGGTGGTTAGATTAAGGGGTCGGCGAAGGTGAAGCCGATTCGGAAGGCGAAGGCGAGGCTTCTGCCTTCTTCGTGGTGGTCTTCTTCTTCGCAGCCGGTGAGGCTTCAGCCGAAGCGGTCGACGTCTTCTTGGTGGTCGAGCTCTTCTTGGTCGTCGCCGTGCCATGAGTCGTCGCGGCAGTGGAAGTGGCCGCTGGCGCTTCCTTCTTCTGTGCGCACGACCCAAGGAACGCAACCGCCGCTAGTGCGGCGATAAAAGTCACAAGAGTTGTTTTCATAGGAATTAGTGAGCACCGACAATGTCGATCCTCCCATCACGGAGCAAGCACGAAATCGCGTCCCAATTAAGCCAATTTTGTACTTCATCCTTTGTCCCTCATCCTTCATCCTTTGAGGTATGAGCACTCGCATTCTTTTAGCTGGAATTTTGGGTGGTGTAGTCATGTTTATCTGGAGCTTCATCGCGCACGATGTATTGCCGATCGGTGAACTCGGAATCAAAATAATGCCGAACGAGGACGCGGTAACGAGCGCGATCCAGGCCAATCTGCGCGGCAATCCGGGTTTTTATATCTTCCCAAGCGGTGGTTTGACTGCAGACGCAACCCGAGAACAAAAAAAGGCCGCTATGAAAAAGGCGGAGGAGCAGATGGCTGCGGGCGCCGCCGGCGTGCTGATTTATCGTCCGAACCGGGTCTTCAACTTTCCGAAACGGCTCGGAATCGAATTCGCGACCGAAGTGCTTGAATCCCTCCTCGCAGTTTTCCTTCTCGCTCAGACCCGGATCGGCGGCTTCGCAGGCAAGGTTGGTTTCATTCTAGTCATTGGAATCTTGGCTTCGATTACAACCAATGTCCCCTACGTGAACTGGTACGGCTTTCCCAAGGACTACGCGATGGGCTACATGACCACGCAGGTCGTTGGGTTCCTGCTGGTGGGAATCGTTGCCGCACTTGTCCTTGGAAAAAGAACTGCGGCTGCGACTTAGATTTCTTTAGATTCCCAGTTTCGCGCCTGCAACAAATAGAAAATCATCGCGCCGGCGATCGGCAGTCCGATCAATGTGCGCAAATCGTGGCGGACGAAGGCGTTCGTCAAATCGCCGATGAGATTAACGGCGAGAATGATTAACCCGAGGTTGCGTCCCCACAGCCGGTTCCTGGCCAGACCGATGGCAGCGAACGCGCAGCCGGCGCCGACGATCAGCATGAGCAAGATCGATATCTTGCCGAGCGATTGAAATGCGACGTGGGCGTCGGGGTTAAGCCGCCAGAGCGAATCGAGCGGGCCACCGGGAAAAAGCAGGAGCAGGATTGTCAGTAGACACATGCTTGCGCCAAACGCGAAGAAGATCGCGAACAACTTCATAACGAATGGCCTTCGGCGCGTATTCAATCTGTAGCTCGGCCGCGTTTTTCTTCGTTCGCGTACAACATTTGTTTCGCGCCGGGACGTTCCTCGATCAATTCGCTCGCAGGAACGGTATGAAGCGAGACGACGACCCAGTCGGTTCCCTTCGGAATGACGGGTCGATGCCAGATATTTTTCGCGATTGAAATCCAGCGGCGCTCCAGCGGCGCGTCGGAATCGCTGATCAAAATGTGCGAGTGCCAGGCAATCTCAGATTCAGTCTCCACGTCGTTTGGCGTCCCTGTGGCGTCGATCTTCATGTCGCCCGTTCCAGCGAAGGTCATCATTCTCTGCTGACTGTTCGGGTGGCGTTCAGCGCCAGTGTCCGAGCCGGCACGAAGGACAAAAACCCAGCCTGACTGGATTGCCGGCGGCAAGTTGTCGCCAAAAGTTTCAAGCGCGACCGGCTCCCACGTCATCAAAGCATCCGGTTTTCGCGCCAGATCTTCGCACACGCGCTTCGCAATCGGAACAAGGTGCGAGCGGACTTCATCGGCCTTCACTATTGTGTCCAACGTTTCCAGGACCAATCTTTCTTCTTTTGTCATTTATTTCCTAATTGAAACTCGCTCGCTGCCCACGCTTGCGAGTTGCTACCCTCGCAATTTTGCCTTCTATGTCACTCGTTCCCGCGAGTTCCATTCTTAACTCATCCTTCATACTTTACTAAATGCGCGACGCTTTTACCGAGTTCGAACACCAGAGCTGGGAACGCGTCGCCGGCAAATACGATTCCACCTGGTCGACTTCGACGCGTCAGTTTATCGGGCCACTGCTGGATGCTGCGAAAGTTTCGTCCAAGATGTCGATCCTCGATGTCGGTTGCGGGCCGGGTTACGTCTCCGCCGCGGCCGTCGGACGCGGTGCGAACCCGACTGGCCTCGATTTCTCCGCGGAAATGATTGCGATCGCGAAGAAAATGTGGCCGAAAACTGAATTTGGCGAAGGCGACGCGCAGAATCTTCCGTTCAAGAACGCGACTTTCGATCGGGTGGTTGCGAACTTCGCGTTGCTTCATCTCGCGAATCCGGAGGGCGCGATGGCCGAGGCAGCACGTGTTCTAAAACCCGGTGGCCGATTTGGGTTCACGACTTGGGCGCAGGTTTCGGAAAATCCATTTGTGAAACTGGTCGACGACGCGGTCCAGGCGCACGCCAACCTCGATGTCGGTCTTCCGCCGGGTCCGCTGTTTTATTTGTTCGAGAACGAAGGGGAATTTCGGAAGGCGCTCGAACGCGCCGGGTTCGACGGACCATCAATGGCCTTCAAATTGCATACCATCAAATGGAAAGTGCCGAGCGCGAGTTTCATCTTCGACGCCGAGTTCAAAGCGGGCGTTAGAACAGCCGGATTGCTCGCGCGACAAACCCCGGAAGCGCTTCGTAAGATTCAGTCGGCAATCGAAAAATCGGTGCAGCAGTACCGCGACGGCGATGGTTTCGCGATTCCGAAGGCCGCTTATATTGTTGCCATAAGTAAGAATTAAGAATTAAGAATTAGGAAACTAAGAAAGTGTCCTCCCCCACGGAACACAATCTGAACGATCGAACTAAAAAGTTCGGCCTTCGCATTATCCACATGTTTTCCCAGTTGCCGAATACACCCCAAGCTCAGGTTATCGGCAAACAAGTTCTGCGTTCCGGCACTTCTGTTGGCGCAAACTATCGCGAGGCGTTTAGGGGTCGAAGCAGAGCGGAGTTTATTTCGAAATGCGGCGATTCGCTTCGTGAGCTAGAAGAGACAGCGTATTGGCTGGAGTTGCTCGTCGACGCTAGTTTAGTGCGCGCGGAACGGCTTGCGCCTTTGCAGAAGGAAACTCACGAGCTGACGGCTATCTTTGTTACGATTTTGAAGCGTTCGAAAGCGAATCCTTCTTAACTCATAATTCTTAATTCTACCTTGATTCACGTCCTCGATACTCGCCATCTCGGTCGGTCTGGCATCGTCGCCGCGACCGCGTTGGAAACCGACGACGGCATCGCCTTGTTCGATACCGGACCGGAATCGACCTTCGACAACGTAGTTGCCGAGCTCCGGAAAGCGGGGTTCGGGGCGAAGGATGTTCGCCACGTTTTTCTGAGCCACATTCATTTTGATCATGCTGGCGCGGCCTGGCGATTTGCTCAAACGGCCACGATTTATGTGCATCCGCGCGGCGCGAAACATCTGATCGACCCCACAAAGTTGGTCGAGTCGGCCAGGCGAATTTTCGGCGACGACATGGAACGGCTCTGGGGAAAAATCGGACCCGTGCCGGCGGAGCGGGTGAAGATTCTGGAAGACAACGACATAGTGCGCGTTCCGCCTTTTGAAATTTGCGCAGTCGCCACGCCGGGACACGCGAGTCATCACCACGTTTATCATTGGAGCGGCAACGTCTTCGGCGGCGACGTCGCCGGTGTGCGAATCGGCAACGGTCCGCCGATCCCCCCATTTGTGCCGCCGGAGCTGGACGTCGAATCGTGGCGTGAATCGATCGCCAGGATCCGAAAAGTAAACGCTGCGAATCTTTATCTCCCGCACTTCGGAAAAATTACCGGCCCAATTTCAGAGCACCTCGATCTTCTTGACGAATGTGTCGTGCGCTGGTCGGAATGGTTCCGGGAAAAATTGCGCGCCGGATTGGATGACGTGCAAATACGGACCGAATTTGCTGCGCTCGAACACTCCGAGATCCAGCGCTTCGCCTCAGCCGGCTCGTCACTTGTTACCGGTCACTCGTCACTGATCGATGAGTACGAAGCGGCTGATCCAAGTTACATGGCCCCTCCCGCGGCAATTCGCTACTGGAACAAATTCCATCCTGACGAAATTACGCCATGAACAGTTGCGACAGGCGAATCCATAGCGTGAACAGTCTTCTTGTCACCGCGTTCGCCACGTCGGCCGCAACTGCGGCGGAGCTGCGCCTGGCAGATCGAAAACGTGCCGCGGTTTAATAATGGCGTTTCGGCTCGGACGGAACCCGGGTTGTAGGTTTTTGTCGATAAACATCAGTGCGAGCACGCCTTTTGCTTACAGGAAAAAACCCCCGTCGCTGTGGTTGACAAAGAAACATTCGAATTCCTGCTTTCGCTTGCCTATCAGTGGGCGAAAACGCAGGAAAACTTCGTGTTGGAACATGGAAGCCGGTTGAGCGCGCGTCACATGGCCGACGCGGAGATTGCCGGCGTTAAGGATCCCGATCGCGTAAGAGTGTTGGTGGTTGATCGAATTCCGCCGCCTACCGATCCGCAACTTGCCGAAGCCTCGAGCCGGATCGGTATCGTCACTGAGGATACGCGCTGCATGGGCTTTGGTTACGCTTTGATCATCCGGGTGGACGCATGGAACGATCGCGAATTGATTTTGCATAATCTTGTCCACATCGCGCAGTGCGAGCGCAGCGGCGGACTCGAAAATTGGTGCCGCGAATATCTGGGCGACCGCACCAGCTGTCCAAGGTTCACGATTGGCTTACTGGAAGAAGAAGCGCGTCGACTTGCGCGCGAAATCTGCGCCGCTCAAGCAGCCGCCTGACTTCTTCGGAAAAGTTGAATAGACCGCGCTGCGCGCTTTTGGCTTCATAATTCATAATTGTTGGGTCTTAATTTCGGTCGGCCATGGCTTCGACAACCGATATCGGAATCTGGGTAGTGTCGGGTTTGCTAGCCCTGGGCATCGGCTGGGGCAAGTACTCTAAATATAAGACACGTGAAAAGATGGTCCGCGAGTTTATCGCCATGGATCCTGACCGGCGCGAGAAACTCTTGAGTCGTTTACAGCCGGAACTACAAATGGAGATCCGGCAGGAGCTGATGAAACGCTTTCGCATCAAGAGTGACCTCTAACATTGCGCGGACCACTTCCGCGTTAGACGTTACAGTGTGAACGCGTGCATTTTCGAAATGCCGGCATCGGTTCAGCCCGCTGACATTGATGAGCAAAATCACGTGAACAACACGGTTTACCTTCGATGGGTCCAGGACGTCGCGACCGCTCATTGGAAATCTCTGGCCAGTGCGGAGGCGCAAGTGGCGATTGGCTGGGTCGTGTTGCGGCACGAGATCGATTACAAGATGCCGGCGAACCTCGGTGACGACATCGTGTTGCGGACATGGGTAGGGGAGGCGAGCCGGCTAAAATTCGAACGCTTCACCGAGATCCGCCGTGAGGCCCAGCTTGAGCATAGCGAAAAGAAGGATCATCAACTGCTCGCGAAAGCGCGGACGGTTTGGGTGCCGATTGATTGGAAAACGGGAAAACCGACGCGCGTGCCGGCTGACGTCCGCGCGCGATTCTCGACCTGACGTCTGACCTCTGACTTCTGCTTCTCAGCTACTGCGTCAGGCTGCGATCGATTTCCACTCGTCCGGCGTCAGTTTCAACTTCGCCGCGGCGCAGTTGTCTTCGAGGTGCTGAATATTTTGGGTGCCCGGAATCGGCAGCATTACTGGCGAGCGTTGCAACAACCACGCCAGCGCTATGCGATAAACATCTGCATTGTGCGTCTTGGCGACTGTTTCCGCCGCGCTTCCGCTCAAACCGCGCTTGCCGCCGACCGGCGCCCACGGCAGGAAGCCAAGATTTTCCTTTTCACAATAGTCGAGCGCGCTTTCCCATTTCCGGTCGTCGAAGTTGTAACGGTTCTGGATGCTGACAATCGGAACCACCTTCTTGGCGCGTTCTATTTCTTCCGAAGAAACCTCCGACAATCCAACGTGTCGGATTTTTCCCGCGCTTTGCATTTCTTTAATCGCGCCGAGGGACTCTTCCACGGGCACGTTCGGATCGATCCGGTGAAGCTGCCACAGATCGATTCGCTCCAATCGCAACCGCTTCAAACTTTTGTCCACGCAACTCTTCAAATAATCTGGCCGGCCGTTCGGAACCCACTGATTCGGCCCCGGCCGCGTGTTCCCACCTTTAGTGGCAATCACCAATCCCTTTGGATAAGGATGTAATGCTTCCGCGATGAGCAGCTCGCTCGTTTCCGGACCGTAAGCGTCAGCGGTGTCGATCAAATTCACGCCGAGATCAACCGCGCGTTTCAAGACTTTGACCGCGTTCGCCCGATCGGACGGCCAACCCCAAATGCCGTCGCCGGTGATTCGCATCGCGCCGAACCCGAGCCGGTTGACTTCGAGATCGCCGCCGATCTTGAATGTTGCGTTGGTGGCCGTTCCCGGTGCCGATGTCGACCCCAGGATCTTTCCACCGGCCAAGATCGCTGCGCCGGTAGCCGCACTCATTTCAATAAATGTTCGCCTTGTCATTGTATTATCCACGCTAATTCGCGATTCGAAATTCGCAATTCCCTCTTCGTCATCTTGATTGGGTAATCCCAAAAACTAACGGCTCGGGTTCCAGGAACACGGCCAACCTCGACGGTCTGTCCGATAAAGCTGTGTCGGGAATAGCGCATCCCGTTGAGTCCAGTACCCGCGAGGTCGTTGTTCGCCGACCTAACCCATTAACCCGCAAATCGACACGAGGCCTTCAGATGAAAAAAATTCTTGGCAGAGACCAAACGTAACGCGAAGCGGACGCCACATAATATGTGACCGGTTCTCGACAACGGAAGTGCCTTAACTGCAATGTCTTCTCTCGAGATGTCGATTTCTCTAAACTTTTCGCTTTCTGGCTTCTGCCTTCAGTCCTGGTCACTGGCCACCGGCCCCTCTGCCCCGGTATCCGATTTCCAGTCTCCGGTCTTCTCTGGCCCAATCACTGCTGAGTTCTCATCAAACCATGGACCGCATTTGTCGCATACTCGCCGTCGACAACGAACCCGCGGTCACCACTTCGCTCCGGTTTGTTTTCGATACGCCGCAATACAACATCACTTGTGTAAGCAGCGGCGCCGACGCCCTCGCGCACCTGGACTGCTCGAAACAGTTCGATGTCATCATTGTCGATCAAAAGATGCCGAACCTGACCGGTTTGGAATTGGTGCGCGAAATTCGTAAACGCGGGATTGACGGTAAGATCATCGTCGTCTCGGCAAATCTTTCGGCCGAGGTGTGCGAAGGTTACAAGCGCATGGATGTCAGCGTCATATTCTCCAAGCCGTTCGACATCCGCCAACTTCGTTCCGCCGTCGATCAGCTCGTCGGCTAATCTGTTTCCCCTCCATAGGTATTTCTGACCCGCCTCGAATAAGTGAAGTAAGCGAACCAGATCAGACACGTCCCGATTTCGAGTGAACCCGGCCCAATCATCGCGAGGGCGATTCTTTGCGCTGCGTCCGGCCCGAAGGCATTGTAACCCCAGGCCATCAACGAACCCGAGATCAGGACGACCACGCCGATCCGAACAATGAGATATTGGCGCGCCAGGGCGCGGCCGTAAGTTTTGCCGCTCCAAACCAAGATCCCGACGGTGATTCCATAGGCAGTGACTAGGACGATAACGATCACGATGATGTCTGCCAGTTCCCGAACGACTGGAAACGGATGCGGCCCGATTCGCTCTCGCAACTGGAGAATTTCCTGGAAAGCGCGCGGCGGCCCGAACAGAACCTGGCCAAAGCAAAAGAGCAGGAGCCAACCACCAACCCCCCTCGGCTCTTCGTTCGTCATCGTAAGGTGATGGGCGGCTGACAATTCATCACCGATTCACCCGCGTTGTCGGCGTGTAATAGGTGCTTGGAGCCAAGACCAGGCG
>CAWDGJ010000006.1:0-158415 GCA_963801815.1 uncultured Verrucomicrobiae bacterium | reverse complement strand
TTCCAAAAACTTTGTGATTTCCGATATTGAATTGCCCGAGCAGCCAGTCAAAACCGAGTTCCTTCAAATTGTTTTGGTTAATCTCGACGAACTTTGCTTCGATCTCGACTTGCTTCGGACTCGCAACGCTTGCCTGTTCTACGATCGCGTCGACGAGCTCGAGATTGTCGGCCGTGTTGCGGACGATCAGGCGACTGCTTTGCGGAAGAAAATGCGCGCTCGTGCCGGTCGGAAACGGCACGCCCTGGCTCTCCAAGAATTCTTTCGCGCCTTCACGCATGACGAGTTGATGACCACCGGTTGACTCCTGGGTGTCCTTGCCTGTACCGCCAGTCGCTGCAATCGGTGCGACAGCGGTCGCGGTTTTATACGCTCCTTGTTCAAGCGCCGACGGCGCGACGTTCACACTCGTGCTTATAAATCCCGGCGGAACACGGTATTCCTTAGTAATTAAGTCGCTACTTTGCTCAGTCATCGGAATGATCGACACGGCATACGGTTCCACTTTGACTTTCAATCCGGCCTGAGTCGCGACGTAACGCAATGCTTCACCCAGCGGAATCTGATTCAGCGTAATGGTGATACGCGCTTCGGCAGGCGAGACCGCTGATGCTGACACAACTGCGGGAGCGACCATTGGTCGGGACGCCACTGGTGTCGTCATCGCGTTCGGTGGCGCAGACTCGGCCACTGCTCCTGGGGCGCCGTTCGGTAGATTAGATTGCGCAGGCTCGACCGAAATGGAAGGCGGCACCGATTTGCCCGAGCGGAGCGAGACGCAAGACGATATCGACACCCTTCTTCTCATCGGGATTCGGATCGTTGGCCGCGGCCTGTTGACGGAGAAAATCAATCGCTTCGCGAACGCTTGCATCGCGAAACTCGACCCGCGGAATAATAATCGAATTTAATTTTTGGGTGATTCGGGCAGTCCCGGTCACGTCGCGTTGAAACGACTCCGCCAGCGGCTCGACAGTCTTGCCGTATTGTTTGACCGGTTGTTCCCAACCTTTTTCGACCTGCCAAACTGCGCGGGCGCGCGTCTCGTTGTAGGCTTCCTCGCGTAATTGTATTTTGTATTGTCGATCTTCTCTTCGCCGCGTCGCGCCGCGGTGTTGTAAGGATCGATCGCCAGGACTTGTTCGTATTTCTTGAACGCGAGATCGTACCGGCCGGTATCGTAATAACCCTGGGCGTCGGCCAGCAGTTGTTTCACTTCCTCGACCTTTTCAACAAACTTCGGCCCGGTCGTCTTGTTGAAGTAGCCGGGCTGCTGCAGATGAGCGAGCAGGTCCAACGCCGGGCGGCAATTTGGATCGTAGCGATCGTCCAAGACTTCGCGCACGATCGATTCCGCATCGGCATAATTGCCGTCAGCGACGTCCTGTTCGGCGAGCTTACTGCCGCTATCACAAAATCCGGCTAGCGCATCATCGTGCACCTTGGCCGAAGTGACGGCGTCGGGAAGAAAATTTAACGCCGTTCGAAATTCATCATGGGCCAGACGATAATTTTTGGCCTGCATCGCAGCCTGGCCGCGCGCGACTGCTGCGACTCCGCGGGGCAACGCGGCCTCGCGGCGCTCGACTTCCGTTTGGAGATCCGATCGACATTTTGGAGCGTCAACGATGGAACAATAAAAGTTGAATCCGTTAGGATTCGAAACAATTCGAATGAAACCGGAGTAACGGAGGCGATTGCGTGTTCATGGGGGGATTGTCTTTTCATGGGTGGAACGGTCAATGGTTGAAGCGGTCCAATTTCGATCGGCTCACCCGCTCCGCTGTGAGTTCACGATCACCGCTTTGGTCGGTCCAACCTCGATCAGTTTATATTTGATCTGCTCCTGCGGTTTCAATGAAAATTCCTGATCGTTTCGCACCTGAGAATTCCTGACGCCCGCCCCAGGTATAAACGAACGTCGCGACCGACTCCGGCGACATCGCCACCTTTTCTTTCACCAACGTGAGCTGCTGATGGGTTTCATCTTGTTCGAGGGTCAGCTCGGAAACATCGACATTCGTGCCGTATTTATTCGGCTGATATTTCTCGACAAACTTCGTGACTTTGAAACGCGTTCCCTTGATCGAGTCGCCGACTTTTACAAACTGGGTCGGCTGTTTCATGTCGATGGTGTTGATGGCAAAGGTGTCGCCAACCCACGACGAAAACACCAGACGAAACGGCTCCTCGGTGGCCGATTTGAGTTTGAGTTTCGTGTAATACTCGGGATGCGAATTCGGGTCGGTCGGATTGGTGTGGCCCGCCCATTCGTCCAAATTATTGAATCCGTCGTTGTCGGGATCCTGCTCGAGCACGTCGGCAGTCGGCGATCGGCAATCCAAATTGCTCCAGCCATTCGTTTGGAACCGGCGGATGGACTTCGCGTGGTTTGGAGGGTCGCCGGAAGACCGTTCGCGCCGATAAAATGTTTTTCCGGGACGAACAAGCCCGATCGGCCGCCAAATGTCCATTGCGGCGGTTGATGCAATTTTTCGATCGCGGCATCGAGCTCCTGGGCCTTCGCCAATGGCGATGCAATTCTTTGCGCTGGCGCCGGCGGCATCACGCCGAATTGCGAACCGAAGTTCGATCGCGTCTTTCCAAATAAAAATCGAGCAAATGAAAAGCACCGCCGCCGCTGCAATTAACAGCACCCGTTCATAATATTCGCGCAGTAATTCATAGGTTGGGGAGCGCACGCGCCTCGCGTGCAGTCTTCGGTGCCCCCGCCGAAGACACTTCATGCGTCCAAAGCCACGGATAATCCGAATTAGCGGTCGAGCAACGCCCGAATCCCACGGATTCCGCAAGATGTACGAAACTTCTCTTCAAATCAGATTCCGAATCGAATCAATCGATCAAATGACTTCTCTTTCCCACACCGGACCATGTCTCCCCGCGTAATTTGTTAATCCGATGAGCGTCGACGACTTAATGCCGTGCAGAATTTCCGTCAGTGGCCAGAAGATTGATTCATCATGCTCCGTCTTTCGTCCATTAACTTGGGCTCGAATAGCAGATGCACGTGGTCGGGCATTACGCAAGCCACATACAGTTCGTATTGCAGATGTTCATGACCGTAGCAAGCGCTTCGTAGCAGCAATATTCTCGTCCTCTGCGGTCGAGAGTACTCGCCGCTGATATGTGGAAAAGCGATAGCGTACTTCGCCCATGGCCTTTCGAAATGTGGCAGCTTGCGTTTGGAGTATCTGAACTCCTGGTTCAGACCCTTCCGGCGAGGCGCCGGAAAGAGCACGCGAGGCGCGTGCGCTCCCCGGACTTCCACCGCATCTTTCGCTCGTCATCTCATCTCAAAAAGTGAATCGCACCAGTTCCACTGATCGCCGCCGCTTCCACGTGTTCGTTGCCGACAATAAATTTGATCGCGCTCGGGGAAGTCGCCGCATTGGACGCAGGTTCGAGCCTGGCACGCTAGCGCCGGCTCTCGCGACGGTCCTTCTTGCCGCTCGTTGTGGACGTGCAGTGTGCGAACGATAAAAAATTGCCGGTCGAAGCTCGCGATCTGATTCAAAACCTTTCGCAGCGCGCTCGGCGACGCCGTGAAGAGCAATATCGACAAGCCGATCGTTCGATTACTTTGGCGATTCGTTGCGCGGCTCCTCGCGAGGCTTGCCCGTCACCGGGATTGGAAGCCGGCACGGTCCGGTGGAGCGGTCGGCCGTTTCAGATTCGTGATCGCGTCCACTGTTGTCGATCAAAATGTTCACCAGCAATTCCACCTGGCCGAGTTGCTGGCCGAGAAGCGGCGAAGCCGCCGTGTCAGGCAACGGCGGCGTAAATTCATCGAACCCAAGATGAAAATTCTCCGGAAGTTTCACCCGATTCGTCGCGGGCTCTTTCAGTCGACATTGAAGATCGCCTGGCGCAGATCGCGACTGAAATTCGTTCGGCGCGAGCGGCGTCAACGGCACGACCTGGGTTTTCAATTCCTCTTTGGTCTTATTGAGAGTTGTGCCGTAATTTTCGAGACGCAGCCTGGGTCTTGCCGAAAATTTTCCTCGTTTGGAAAAGGATTGAGATGCTCCAGACGGATGCGCTCGGTCGCAACCTCGTTGAACTGCGCAGACGCGTCTCCGAAAATTCGCCTTTGGGCATGAAACAAAAACCAGACCGCGAGAAGCAAGCCTCGCCCCAAACGCAGCCAAGAAATTTCCGAGCCAGCGATTTTCGCTGATACCAATTCATGGCAACTTCACCGGCTTCTTAAATCGAGATGAAGCTCGTAAGGAAAAGCCCACGCCGTGTTGTCTGGGATGGTGGACTTGATCGCGCGCGCCTGATTATTCGGATCGACGTTGAAAAACGGCGAGCCAACCAGGTTCCGGAAGTAGTCGACGACCACCTCCTGCTGCTTGGGATTATATAAATAGAGACCGCGCAACAGCAGACCGTCGATGACCGGCCCGGCGGGACCTCTGGTTTCGATCCAGGTGACGTCTGGGCGGGCGCAGGCTCGATCGCATGTTTGTCCTCGAAATCAACGGGTTTTCCGCCGGAAGTCGGCATGAGTTCGGTGATCCAAATGTCTTCCTTTGGTAGGCGCGCGTTTAGGTCTTCGAGAAGTTGCACCCAGAAAAACCGATCGTTAATCGCGGCGACGAGTGGCACGGTCACGGCGTCCAGAACGCCCGCCTGTTGGCGCAGCTTGTCGATCTTTTCCTCAGCTGCGCGCATCGGCGTGTTGATCTTCTTGATTCTGTCCGCGCCAGCGTGGATCACCTGGGCAGCGCGTGCGCAGTAAAAGCCCCACCCAAAAACCGCCAGGACGATCGCCGCCGCTGCCATTACAAAAAACGGCCGTCGTCGTTCAAGTTCCTGCCTTCGCGCGACGACCGCCGGTCGCAAGTTGAGCGACATCGGACAATCGCTCATTGATCGCAAGGCCAGACCGACCAGTTCCCCGAGCAAATGCGCCGAACGCGCCACCTTCTTCAACTGGCGCCGCCGTCGCGACAGTCACATTTCGAAGCGGATTAAAAAATTCGACCGGCAGCTTGTAGTTTTTCACGAAAGAACTCCCGGACGAAGCGTGCAATGGCCGTCCCACCGCACAAAAACAGACGTTGTGGCGCGTTACCCTGTTGTTGCTCGCAATAATGGCTGATCGAACGCATCACTTCTGCATGAAGCCGCGTTATCACGCTTCGCATCAGTTCGGAAACTCGCCTTACCTCGGGATCAGTCGGTTCGGCATCCGCGCGACTAACGCTGACAATGCCGTCCCGCTTTTTCCGAAAATCCGCCGCCGCGAACGGCTCACTGAATTCCTTTGAAATCACCGCGGTGACCGAACTGCCGCCAATTGGAATGCTGCGCGAAGAAGATTCTTCTGCGGTTCAATGAACAGCAGATTGGTCGTGCGCGCGCCGATATCCACGAGCAACGAGCAACCGGCCAATCCCGCGTAGTTGTAACGAAATGCGTTGTAGAGCGCCATCGTTGCGACATCGACAATCGCCGTTCGCAATCCGGTTTCTTCGACATCTCTATTGATCTCATTCAGGAGATCGGCCTTGATCGCGACGAGGACGACCTCAATTTGCTCATCTTTTCCGCCACTGAGGAGTTGGTAATCCCAGACCACTTCGTCGATTGGAAACGGAACATTCTGTTGCGCTTCGAAAGCCACGATTCGCTGGATTTTTTCTTCTTCAATAGCCGGCAATTTCACGAAACGCGTGAAAGCCGACTGTGGGGCGATCGAGTAGCTTATCTGGCAGTGCTGAACTTGAAGTTCGGCAATCAGTTCGCGCAAGCAGGCTAACTCTGCCTCATCGAGTTTCGGATTCGCCGGGTTGATTAGCGCTTCGCGCAGTCCGTACTTGTGAAGAACCAATCCGCCTGACGGCTTCGTTCGAAATTCCGCGAGGCCGATCGTTTGCGACCCGAGATTGAGAGCGATAATGCGTCTGGGCTTGGCCATGGGGGAACGGCAAGTTGGGGGAACTGAATTACGAACCTTTTACGGTCCGGGATCAATTCTGTAGCAAGGCACCGCGTGAAGACGAGAAAAAAATTCAGTGGCGCGTGCGATTTAGTACCGATTAGACAAATCGTCTCACTCTAGATTGATTATATTTATGGACCGGGGCACTCGCATCTTTCAGTTCGTCGCAGTTCTCCTTCTCTCGTGTCTCAGCGCGACGGTTTGCAAAAGCGCCACGCTTTTGGGTCAACCGGTGCGCCCGGGCGCAACGCTCGATATCAAGTTCCCGGTCAGCCCACATTTCCAGGATTACGCCGCCGCCGGCGGTAATCCGCGGCCGACTACCGGCCACGCGTTAGTCAGTTTTCCAAAGAGATTCGATCCCGCGCGGACGTGGCCGATTCTAATCGTCATATCAACCGCGGACAATCGTCGCACCAATCTGATGGACGCGCCGTTCTATCAGGAACCGGGCATGGCCGAGGGCTGGGTCGTGCTCGCGACCGATGCCACGATTTCACCCCGCGATGATTCGGATTCGTGGCGGCTTGGTCTTCTGGCCGCTGCCATTGAAATGATGCACAAGAACTGGCCGCAATCGATGCGCTGGCCGGTTGCGTTTGCCGGATTTTCCGGCGGCGCGAAGCGAAGCGGTTACATGGCCGCCATGCTCGCGAGCGCGCAGGCGGTCAGGATTTGCGGTCTTTTCCTGGCGGGGATAAACGACGATCAAATCACCCTCGCCTACAAGCGGTATAATCCACCGCCCAGTTTTTTAAACATCCCGATCTGGCTCAGCAGCGGCACCGGGGATTCGACCGCGCCCCCTTGGAAACATGAACACGTCCGCGCATCATTGGTGAATACCGGATTCAAACGTGTCCGGGTCGAATCGTTCGACGGCGGTCACGAAGTCGATCCTGCGCAGGTGCAACTCGCGCTTCGCTGGTTTCGTCAACTGGGGAACTTCTAGAGTCGCCGCGAAAAACCATTTCGCGCGGTCAACTGCCGACCGTTGGCTCAGATGCTGCTTTTTTTGGAAACGAAATGAAAGGATTCATCGCGATGGTGTTAGTCGGAGCGGTTGTTGCGTTTTATCTCGGGTATGGGCCGAACGATTTGATGAACATGTGCCCGAGCTTCGGTAGCAGCAGCACGCCGCCGCCGAACATCAGTCGAGACCGGGTTGCCACGGCGGAACAAGCGCCGGCCGCCGCACCCGCGCCGGCGCGAAGTGGCGCCAGTTCCGCTGTCGGCAACGATGGATCGTTAGAACACCGTTGGAAATCGGACCCAAGCCCGTCTCCGGGCAAGCCTTAACGCCGCATTTTTTCGGCAAAACAGGCGCGTAAAAGCCTCGAAACCCAGCGAGCGGCATTTCGGGTGCTTTCGTTCTCTGGCCTGGAACAGAGAAATCCCTGGAGTGGGTTTCTCCCAAGTGACGATGGTCGGTCACGAATAAAGCGCGGTATTGTGCTGAGGCGAGCGATGCCGCGCTTTCCTTTTCGTTTCAACACCATGCCGGTTCGCGGCCTAACGAGAATAAACTGAGCGACCGCGAGTCCGCCGCGGCGGATAAACTTTTGCGAGCTTTGCTGTGCTCTCAACTATCAACTATCAACCCTCAACTTTCTTAGCATTGCCGCGCAGCGGCCGGCTGCCTGCTCGCGAAGGCTTTCGGAGTTGGCTTCAGCGCTTGGTTAGGCGTGCTGTAACGACGATCATGGCCCCGTCACTCTACGTTATTGCTGCCTAATCCGTAACGAGTAGTGGTTGGCAACCAACCGCCAGTGCCCTTGCTGCTTTATCCATACCCTGGTAAAGCGAGTGTCGCGGGGGACAGTTTTGCCTTTGTCTTGCCCAACCATCGTTGAGAGGCCAGTCTCCACCGCCGTGTTTTCGTAGACGCGCACCTGAACCTCGTCGGTGGTGATAGATTGAAATTTCAAATCGCCTGACGTGAAATCTAAAATCACCTGCGGCTTGGTTCTCACTCTGCCACTTGGCCCTACGCCTATGAAATCAGCAGCGTAGATGCGCTCAAGGGCCGTCGCATCGGCATGAATCTGTGCTTGGATGCGTTCGTTATCCAGTTTCCTGATGACCTCCTCGACACTTGTTTGGTGATTGCCCCTCGCGCTCTCCTTTTGCCCTTCGCCCATAGGGGCTACTGTAAGGACGAGGACAGCTATAAAGAGTGCTCGTCTCATGTAGAGTTCTCCAAAGGCCCAACGAGAATAAGATAAGCCACCGCAGGCGATGGCGCGATCTGTTTCCATTTCAGCCTTCATCATTCATCCTTCAACCTTGCCGCGCAGCGGCCAGTTCGCTCCATCGCATGGTTAGGCAATCATTCCTTGATCTCGATCTCCTGAACCATGCCAACATCGGCGTGCGTGATTTTCTGATTGGTCGTTTGCGGAGTAGCAGTCACCGGCATTGCACAGTGGAGGACGTAGCGACCGGGAGTGAAGTTTTTGCGCAACCAACCTACTCGATGGATATCATGACTATCGAGCATGCCTCCCATGGCATCAGCCTGGGCCGGACCGCCTTCGTCTTCTTTGCGCCAGCGTCGCACATCCGCCGCCGTCTTGCCTTCATGCAGGCGGAAAATATCGACCTCGTGCATGGAAGGCCCGGGTGTTTCCACCCGGATAGTCTGCATGCCTTTGCGCAATTGACCTGTTAGCTCGAACCGGTAATCGCGTAGCTTTAGCACAACATCCTCCTTCGGCGGTGCATCATCTGCGATGGTGTATTGCACGGTAAAGGGATGCGGCTTCCTTGTCGTGGCGTGTCCAGCGTTCCAGCAGATAACAATATAGTTACCCGGATCCAGCTTCGACCAAACCTCCACCCTTTCTCCCGGCGAAGTTAAACCCGGCCCGGAATAATCCAGCGCACCCGCAGGAAAGTCAGACCCCGCGCGAACAGCAGCGACGTAATCATTCGCGGTCATGCCTTGCGCTAATTTTACGAGCATAGCCTCGTGAATTTCAGAGCCATGGTTCTCGTAGTTAATGTGACGCATTCCTGCCGGGACTGAATCGGGAGCTTCGAAGCCAGCGTCCGTCGCGATGATTCGAAACGACGCCGCCTCTACGTGAGCACTCGGTCTGTGACAACTGACACCGCTGAGGCAAGCGATAAGTAACGAGAACTTGCCAATGGTTTGTGCGTTCATGACATATCGGGATAGCTGTGAGCCTAACGAGAACAAGGTGAGCCAGCGCTCTGGGACGCGCAAGTGGCAGCCGGTTGAATCACACTAGTCGAGAGCAACAACATCGAAAACACAATGCTGGAGAGCGATTGGCTGCATCGCCTGGTTAGGCTGTTTGCGTCTGGCCGGCGCGGCGCAGCAATACCACCCCGAATAGATAAGGCATGATCCATGGCACAGCTGGAATCCCGACAATAAAGCCGACGTTGAAATACCACGGAGCGGAGCTTGCTGTTGGGTCAGGGTAAGACAACCCTCTGATCACAATCAGGAGCAAGCAGAGTAGGGTTGCGATCACGTAGGCACGTGTCGCACCAGGCCGGAGCCAGCGGACTCGCCCCATGCATACTGCGAAGGTCAGCGTGGCAAGATAAGTCAGGATGCACGCGATGAATAGCAACGCGTCGAAGGAATCACCGAGCGATACAAACGCACCGGGAGTTTGTTCACCGCGCGCCTTCAAAACGTAAACGCCGAGAAACAAGCAATTCCACACGAGATAAGCAGCACCGGCTAGAACGGCCAAAGCGGTCCCGAGGGTTGAATAGAAACGTTCGTCCGCTTCCTGGAGCGCCTGCTCGAACACCACGAATCCCCCTGTAACGGCAATCGAATCGATAAGGAGAACCAGATACCGCATACGGTTCTCCACCGGCGTTGCCAGCCAGGGAGGACCCAGTCCCACCCACAGGAGCGCCACGAGAGTAGATGGCACCATGAGTAACATCCCCGCGAGCGCCAATCTTCGCTCCCGCTCCGCGCTGGCCATGATGGCCCGTGCACCCAAGGTCCATGCCGCAAAGGCCATCGCGGCAAAGTATGCTACTCCCACCATCTGATAGACTCCTGGGACGCGAAAGGCGCGCACGCCGACAACAGCAAAATTCAGAAACGGGACGATGCAGAGAAAGACGTAGCTCACACGGCGGACGGTACTCATTGGGGTCTCCTTATTAATTGAGGCGAAAGCGCGGTCATGGCGTTATGGGAACCTAACGAGACCAAGATGAGCCGCCGCGAGCAAGAGCGCGCGTCGCTCGAAGTGAATGGGTGGAAGTCATTTCAAAATGGGGACACAGACCGGTCCGGCATTCGCTCCATCGCATGGTTAGATGTGGGCTCGCCACCCGTGGATGAGACCGCCAATAACAAGGCCGCCGATGCCGCCAAGGACAAGAATAGGAACGTATTTGTGTGTGATAATCGCATCGGGAAGGCTGATGAGCAGGCCAAACAACAGTCCGACAAGCCAACCCGGCCAGCCAGGTAACTGGACACAACCAATGACGAAGCCAATGGCGAAGCGACTGGCAAATGCGCCGAGCAAAGCCGTCGTCTTATCGGGGAAAGACATCGGTAGCATAAGGCCGACATCCAACGCTCCGAATACGACACCAGCGATCAGACCGAGAATGACTTTCGACATGGGGAATGGTCTAGTGAAAATGGTGTGCGCTCACAACATCTAACGAGAACA
Source organism: uncultured Verrucomicrobiae bacterium (assembly GCA_963801815.1). Taxonomy (GTDB): domain Bacteria; phylum Verrucomicrobiota; class Verrucomicrobiia; order Chthoniobacterales; family UBA10450; genus AV40. The sequence goes on along the minus strand of CAWDGJ010000006.1, from coordinate 147,762 downwards.
AGATGAGCGACGGCGGACGAGGGCGCGCGCTGCGCGGAGTAGAATTGTGGAAGTCATCTCAAAGTGGAGCGTACAGCGGTCCGCCGTTCGCTCCATCGCACGGTTAGGTCTTTCGGTGGAACGTGCATGGAGCCTTAGACAGCTCCCGCATCACGTGCGACTTGGAGCGTGTCGAGATATTGCTGGAATTTTACGGCCCGACCGTCGCGGATCGTCCAGACGTGGGCGACCTGCGCTTTGCGTTCCTGGCCTTGCCCGTGAAATCTGAAGTAATAGTAGCCGAGAGCCACAACTCTCTCGCCGCCGTTGCACTCAAAGATCTCGTCCACGTTAAAGACGAGTTTGTCAAAACCCGCCGTTAAGCGTTCGAAAATGCCCGTGCGCACCGCCGCTATCCCGTGATACGGGCTGCGGTCCGCCAACGGCGAATTGTCAGCCACGATCCAGACAATGTCGTCAGCCAAATACGACATCACTGCTTCGTAGTCGCGTTCGCCTAAGCGTGCGTAGAGTGTTTCAATATCTGTAATCGTATTCATATTTGATGAGGCCTAACGAGAACAAGATAAGCGAATCGCCACTGGGAGCGAAGCGGAATCGAAGTGAACTTGTGTAATCACAGAAAGTGATTTCTAATCGGTGGCGATTCGCTTCATCGCTTGGTTAGACCCGCTTGCGGCGTGTTTAATTGCGTGTCTAGCGAAATCCGGGTCCATTTTGAAATCGAATGGCGTGCTTAACATCAAACGTATAGCTCCAGCCGATTTGCTGACAGAAGGAAGAAACCACGTCCCGAGCAGAGACATTCTTTCCGTGGTAGGTAACGCGTGGATTGCCAAGATCAGCGAGGTCGCCTGAGGTGCTTCCAAATACGAGATTGAAGTTGTAATCGTGATCGTAGACGCGTCGAACCTCCGCCTCCATCGCATAACAGGCGTCCCGGATAGGTGTCCGATCGATATCAACCGCCGCAAATCGAACATCTAGCGGGTAGATCATCAAAACGTCTCTCCTTACTGGCGGACTGACCACGACACGAGACGACATGCTCGCGCATGCCGCGCACACGCAAAGCGTCGAACATATCAACGCGACTCGCTTCATTTGGGTCTAACGAGAAGAAGATAAGCTACGGCCACCGGGACTAAGGCGGATTTGTGGTGAAAGAAAAGTAGCAATCAGAAGGGCATCTCCAAAACGCGTAACAGTGGCCGTTAGCTTCATCGTCTGGTTAGGCCTACCCCGTTCACGTCAACAATTCTTGGTGCAGACACAGCTACGACCTGATCAGCCACCGCTTTATCACCTGAACGCGTCCAATAAGTCCAGTTCGGATGGACGCGCTTGCTCCGCCAAGTCTGGCCCTTCTCGGCACTAAGCTCGAGAATACGCTTTACGTCCTTTTTCGTGAACGGCGATTTACCTAGAGGCTCAAACCATTCGCTCGAACTAAGTCCACTAATGAAGTGCACATTGATGGTAAAACCGTGCGCCAGGTAAGTATCTACGCGACCACCCTCGGCGGGTCTCGACCTTTTTGGACGCCCATACCTCGCTTCGATTTGTTTTTCGTTTTCTCCGATCAACGCAAACGCCGATTGAGCGAACAGAACAAAACAAAGAAACGCCTTCATTGGCCTAACGAGAAGTAGACGCCAAAACGGCGTAATTAAAAACGCCATTTTGGCGTCTAATCCAATTGCTATTTGCGGTTCTGGGTTTCACATGGGGATGGTTTTCAGAAAGGCTAACGATGTCGCTATCTTGGAACAAGCAGCAACTGGCCAACCTCGCCAAGATTTTACTTTCCTTCACATCTCCGCAAACGTAAGACCGCATTCGAGCGATGTTGGCCGGGTCTCCGTGAGAATTTTTATGCGTCCCAAATACCTTGTTGTCATTGCTGCTGCCGGTTTCCTTTTCGGCGCGTCCGGCTTGCGCGCGCAAGTCGATGACGCAAAGATCGTGGCCGATAATCTCGCCTACAGCCGCGAATTTTATGCAGGCGTTCATTTCAGCGCGATCGCGTCGTTGCCGGCTTCGTTTGCTTACGATCGATATCCGGACAACGGGCCGGAACGAATTCGTTCCGACGACGGTACGTTCGCGCGTAAACACGGAAAGCCATGGTTGAAATCGAGCGACTGGGGCGAGACTGGTCAGCCGGTCAATAAGGAGATCGCCCATAAACTGGACAACTGGATCAAATTGCTCGAGGCGGCGTTCAATCCTGCACCGGCCGGCATCAAGCTCGTTAACAAATCCGAAACAGACGGCCGAGCCCAATGGTTCTTTGAAGCGCGCTCCTCAAATCCGAAAGGAAGCCCAACGCGATTGAGGTTTGCCAAGCCGCTTTACGACAAGAACGAAAGCGTCTTGCTCCACGGATTCGACGGCTCGTTCAAACTCGAACACGACAAAGTTGTTCCTGCCGCAGCAGCGAACCGGTTGCAATTGAGCTTCGGCTACCTGGTGCGCGTCAATGGCGGTGAATTCGAATTGTCGGAGCGAGCGTGGGAAGATCTCGAAGCGCCAAAGGAGACCGAAGTCGCGGAGCCGAAGATCGGGCCGAATCCAAAAGACGCTGAAGGCTATAGTAATCGTGGCACCGCCCGTGCACGAAACGGCGATGCAGCCGGCGCGATTGCCGACTTCGGGCGCGCGCTCGAACTCGATCCCAAATCCGCGAGCGCTTACGACCTCCGCGGCGTGGCCAGACGAGACAAACGTGATTTCGACGGCGCGATCGCCGACTTGAATCGCGCGATTGAACTCAAACCGAACGATCACGAGTTCTACAACGACCGCGGGATCGCCAAGCGGCTCAAAGGTGATAACAACGGCGCGATCGCCGACTACACCAGGTCAATCGCGCTGGATCCGAAGAATGCGGAGTTTGCCTACTTCAATCGGGCCATCGCCCGGAACTCGAAGGGCGATAAGGACGGTGCCATCGCCGATTACAACAAAGCGATCGAGTTGAATCCGAAAAGCGCGAACGCTTACAACAATCGCGGTAACTTGAAAAAGGCAAAAGGTGATTTAGACGGTGCGATCGCCGATTTCAGCAAGGCGATCGAAATCAATTCGAAGATCGCGGTGATTTACAAGAACCGGAGCGAAGCCAAGCGGGCAAAGGGTGACGCGGCCGGCGCGGACGCCGATCTCAACAGCGCGCTGGAGATCGACCCAAATATGAGGAGATAACGAGCAGATAATCTCTTGTCACTCGTCACCGGTCACTTTCTTTTTGACCGGATGCGTGCTGATGACCTGTGATTTGTCTCCGGGCACATCAGAATTCAGAGCAATTCATCACCACCCGGCCGCGACAAATCTCGCTATGGCAAATCACTTTGCACTTCTCCGGCACCGTGATCGCGCCGCAAACAGGGCAGACCGGCGCCGATGCTACGCCGGCTGATATTTCTCTCGCGGTTTCGGTTTCCGAATCGGCGCTCGGCTCAGAATTCAATGATGCGAGTGCGAGAAATGCGTTTCGTCGTAGCCGGCGCCAACGTTGATTTGCATGTGATCGTTGCCCACGCCGCCGACAATGTAAGTGCCGAACTCGTCGCCGCCAAACCTGCCACTGGAATGCCCGTAATAGAAACCGTACTCGCCACCGGTCCAGGTAAGTGAGGCCTTTTCCATCGCCATCGATTCAGTCGAAGAATATTCCTTGCCGTCCTTCGGATCTGTCACCGGCCCCGAGCTCGGATTTCTTTTTTGACGGGGCTCTGCACTAACGAGGGCGATGGGAAAATTGCCGACTGGAGCCGTTCCCATTCGACCGAGCGCGGTCGAACCGGGCACTCGGCCATCGAGATATTCAGTCATCGGCAAATCTCGTAGCAACCCCGACGTGTCGACGCTGGCAAAGAGCTCGGGGCGGTAAAATCCAAAGACAGGATCGAAGTCGTTGGCTCGCACCGTGGGCCCGGCAAAAATTCCGGTAGCGACGAGGCTGATAACCAAAATCGCACGCTTCATGACCCGGGAATTGACAACCAAAATGCTACTAACACCAGCGATATTTTGCACGTCAAATCATTGAACCGGCAAGTCTGCAATCGGTTGCGAATTACTTTCGTTTGCCTGCTGACCGGCGCCTGACCAATCTCGAAGCCGCTACTTTCCTTGAACGTCAAACCGGTGGAGTAGCCGATGGGCAAACGGCGCAAGCATCAAGCCCGCGATGCCAATAAACCCGAGCCCCGAGAACAACGCGTAGAAGGAAGCAAAAATTTTTGCGGGCGTTGAATGAAGCGTATCGACCGGCCCCATGCCGCCAAGGATCATCGATGCGTTCAGCAGCGAGTCGACCCAGTTCAAGCCACCCAGCCAATGATATCCAAACACGCCAATCCCAAGCGCCACTCCTATGATAAGCACCGCTAGTGAGAGATGCCGGCCGACTCGTCGCAGAAATTTCGCCCGACTGAGCAACGGGGCATTTCGACGTTCGTACACAGGTTTTAGTCTGCCGTCCTATTAATGCAATTGGGCTTGAAGTTGCTTAATCTTCTCCGCAGTGACCGGATTTGGATAGATGCGATAGATTTCACGCAGCTCCTGTAAGGCCTCGCTTTTCTTGCCCGAAGTCTCAAGCGAAAGCGCCTGTGGCAGATGTCCCTCCGCTTCGTTCTTCAACCGATCACACAAGGAGGACATCGAAAGCAGATAGCGCCATAACGGTTTCCCGGCATCAGTCGCCGGCTCAGAATATCGTTTGGTAAAAGTGGACAACGTCTTGCGTGCCGATGGCGCGTCCTTGTCCGCGAGATTCCGGGTCGCTTCATCAACAACTACCAGGGCATCGACCGCCTGCATTTCAGCGAGGCATTCGTAATACGTGACTTCGTATCCGAGCGTCGCGCGAAATGCGCGTGCCTGATTGGCGAGTAAAGCGACGTGGGCCGACACCGTCGGCGGCAAAGCCTTCACTTGATCCAGCCGATCGACTTCATGGAAATTTCCTGTGGCATCTCTTACCTGACCGAGAACGAAGTCCGTTTGTCGTCTTAAGTCGGCGATCATTTGGCGCTTTAGATTGGGATCGATTTTCCGCGAACCGGTAGGCGCCGAAGGACTCGGCGAAATTCGCGACGCGGGCGAAGATAATTTCTTCCCTACCGCTGATTCCGGAGTCCGTTGCGGCGACGGCGAAGCCCGAATGGCTAATTCAAGACTGTGGCCCGGCGCTTCGACAACCGGTCCGGATGGGGATTCTGTTGGACTGAATTGTTGAAGCGGCGTCGCGGCGGGGGTTGATGTGGATTTTGGAGTGGACAGCAGGATTGGCATTCCAACCGGTGTCGACCTTGGCCTTGGCGTTTGTTTTGGTGACAGCTCGACAGTTGGTGTTGAAGTCGGGGTTGACGTTGCCAGCGGAGTTGGAGTTGGTGCCGGCGTCGCGGTCGGCGTCGGCTTAAGTGTGGCTGTTGGCTTCGGAGTTGGTGTCGGTTTCCGAATTGGTGTCGATTTCGGAGTTGGAATCACCGTCGGTTCTATCGCTGGCGTTCCTAATGGTGTCGGCATCGCTGTCGGTGTTGGAGATGGCGCAGCTACCTCCCTCACTCGCTTGGCAGTTGGCTCTGCCGGCGAGGGCGATTGCTCCTTAGGCAGCGGAGTCGGGCTTCGATTCGCAGATTCTCCCGGCTCCAGCCAGCCACCCGCTATTTCTCCATTCGCAAACGTCGCTTGTAATCTCGTGTTGCCCTGGGCTCTGATCACCGTTCCCTCGAATTTCCCCTTTACCATTTTGCCCGTGTAGGTGTTGACGACACTCCCAAGGCGATACCATGTCAGCGTTCCCTCGCCCGTCGCATAGCCGTTCAAATCCCGAAGGCCTGACCAGGTCACATCCTGCGCGACACCGCGTTGGGCATTCCAAACCAGCGTCTTACCGTCTTGTGTGCGCTGATATCTCGCAGCGCTGGCGCCGTTCGCAAAAAGCAAAAGACTTGCAGCGCAAAGGAGAAGACATCGGAAGCTCACGTCAGGCTGGGTTTACTTCGAGCCAGCACTCTTTGACGCATTCCGAAAATATTCAATCGTCTTCTTGATTCCCTCGTCGAACTCGACCTTCGGTTCCCAGCCGAGAATCTTCCTGGCGCGGGAAATATCAGGTTGCCGGACCTTTGGATCATCCTCTGGCAACGGCTTGTATTCGATCGTCGATTTTGCACCGGTGATGCGGATAATCTCCTCCGCGAACTGTTTGATCGTCATCTCGCCCGGATTGCCGATGTTCACTGGCTCGTGAAAATCGCTCATCGCCAGTCTGAAGATTCCGTCGATCAGGTCCGACACATAACAAAACGAGCGCGTTTGCGAGCCATCGCCGAAAACGGTGAGTGGTTTCCCGGCCAGCGCCTGGCCAATGAACGCCGGGACGACCCGCCCATCCCGCAACCGCATGCGCGGCCCGTAAGTGTTGAAGATGCGCACAATCTTGGTGTCGACTTTGTGGTAGCGATGATACGCCATCGTCATCGCTTCAGCGAAACGCTTGGCCTCGTCGTAAACGCCGCGCGGCCCGATCGGGTTCACGTTGCCCCAATAATCTTCCTTTTGCGGATGGACCAGCGGATCGCCGTAGCATTCCGACGTCGATGCGAGAATGAAAGAAGCCCTTTTGTCCTTCGCCAGGCCGAGCGTGTTGTGTGTTCCAAGCGCACCGACCTTCAAGGTCGGGATTGGCAGCTCCAAATAATCGATTGGACTCGCCGGCGACGCGAAGTGAAAAACGTAATCAATTTTGTCTTCCGGGAGGAAAATGAAGTTCGAAACGTTGTGCTTGATGAAGCGAAAATCAGGATTTCCGGCGAGATGACCAATGTTGGCCGGATTGCCGGTGATGAGATTGTCGATCGCGATGACGCGATGCCCCTCGCTCAGGAGTCGGTCAATCAAATGCGACCCCAAAAAACCGGCGCCGCCGGTGACAACTGAGACGGGTTTCGCTGGGCGATTGGCCATTGCTAGCGGTTCAGGTAAACGTTAATTAGCAAGAAGCAATCCTAAACTGCCAATTGCCATTTCGGAAATAGCCCAGGGCTTTAGCGCTGGGAATAAATCGCACGCACGAACAAGTCCCGATAGGGACGGCAGAAAACTTCGTCTTTCGTCCCTACCGGGACTCGTGAAAAGTCGGATCATGTTTGCCCAGCGTTGAAACGCTGGGCTATTGTCAATAAAACCATGCGCATTTTATCCGGCATTCAACCAAGCGGCGTGCTGCACATCGGCAATTATTTCGGGATGATGCGGCCGGCGCTGCAGTTGCAGGAGGAAGGCGAGGCGTTTTATTTCATCGCGAATTATCATGCCCTGACCAGTCTGCGTGACCCGAATTTGCTACGAGAAAATGTCCGACGTGTCGCGCTTGATTTTCTCGCCTGCGGATTGGATCCCAAAAGGACCTCGCTATTTTTGCAAAGCGATGTTCCTCAAGTCACCGAGTTGACCTGGATTCTCTCAACCGTCACGCCGGTTTCACGCCTTGAACTGGCCCACTCTTATAAAGACAAGGTTGCGCGCGGTATGGCGGCAAACGCGGGACTCTTCTCTTACCCGTTGCTTATGGCGGCCGACATTTTGATCTACGACAGCGATGTCGTGCCAGTCGGCAAAGATCAAAAACAACACATAGAGATCACACGCGATATCGCGACGCGCATCAACGAAGCCTACGGTAACGTGTTCAAACTTCCGGAGGGTCGCACGCAAGTGACAACTGAAGTTGTGCCGGGACTCGATGGACAAAAGATGAGCAAGAGTTACGGCAACACGATTGACATCTTCGGGGACGAAAAAGAAACGCGGAAACGCGTGATGAGCGTCGTAACAGATTCAACGCCCGTCGAATCTCCCAAGGATCCGGACAAATCGACGATTTTGCAGCTCTATTCCCTCTTCGCATCGAAAGATGAAATCGCCGACATGCGCGATCGATTCAAAAAAGGCGGGACCGGTTACGGCGATTTCAAAAAACAACTGTTCGAAAAACTCTGGGAATATTTTGCGCCGATGCGCAAACGCCGCGAAGAAATCGAGCGCGATAAAGGATATATCGACAACGTTCTCGTCAAAGGCGCTCGCCGCGCCAACGAAATTGCCGATCAAGTGATGGCGCGCGTGCGCGAAGCCGTCGGACTCAGGTAGAGCGCGAGCGGTGGTTGATCAGTGCATCGCCTGCAGCAGCATCTGGTGATTCTCAGTCCACATTTTCTCAAGTTCGTCCGCTGCTTGCGCTGGCTCTTATGACTCCGACTGACGCGGAGCCGTAACGAGTAAAACAAATTGGACCATCGCCAAACAAAGCCATGTCGCGAGCATGGCAAAGAACGGCCAAAAGGTTTGCAACCGGATCACATTGTAAAGTTGCAAAAGGGTGGCGCCCACTCCGAGGAGCCCACCGCCGGAGAATATCCATCGCCGGCTGCCTGAAGCCTTGAGCTCCTCGCGAGAGAAATTTCGATAATTGCGCGACATGACTTGGCCCATTGCCGCGGTAAGGACGAACGCAACAAGGCTGCACCAGCGCCAGATCATCTGTTCGTTCAGATTTGTGGAAGCGAGAACCATCGCGAAGATCGACAGGATAAATGGCAGGACGGAATTGCTGAGCAGAATCTGCAGTCGGAATTTGTCGATCTTTGACCATTCGTGAATCGAGCCGCTGCGAAACGCGACCACCACTCCGGCAAATCCGGCAAGAGTCACGGCCACTTGCGCGCTCGCGCTTAATGCTTCGCTTGGTTGCATTTTAAACGAAATCTGGTTTCACCCATTCCTGAACTAAATTCGGATTCACGTAAAGACCATCGACCATTGACGCGCGGCCGTTTAGGACCTGAGGCGCGGTCGCGTTGGCCAGAAAGAAACCAAAATCCCGAGTGAGAATTTCGTGGACCTCACCCAGCCACGACCCGCCGTCATACTGCGGCATGAAATTCAATTCGATGAGAACGAATTTCGTTCTGACCAAGGTTTGCTTCGCGCCGGCCAGCACAGATTTTTCGTAACCCTGGACGTCGATCTTGAGCAACGACACTTCCGGGAAATTGACCAGCAAACGGTCGAGCGTGGTCATTTTGACTTCGACCTCGGCCGTGATTGTCCAATTGCTGCCGATCACGGCGCGCATTTCTGCACGCGGCTGAAGAAGCGACGCACCGGTCGTATCGCGGGTGATCTTCAATTTTTCGACGCTCTCGCGTTCGCCAATCGCGACGTTGTGTAATTCGACGATGCGATTGTCGCCAAACTTCTTCTGCAGGGTGGCGAACGCATCCGGCAGCGGCTCGATAATTACGAGCTTTTCCGGAGTAATGCAGTTCAGCAACATGCCCGACCACTGGCCAACATTTGCACCAACATCAACGACGTTCCGCAATTGCCCGGCGTGCTCCGGTGGAAAAAGCGTGAGGCCACAGATGTCGGCTTCGAGGGCGAGCCGCTCGCTCGCGAACCATTCGGTTGGTGAAATTCGCCTGCCAACTCTGCGCAGTTTCCGGCGATTCCGAACGAACTCGACCAGGCCGTTCGGCAAAATGAATTTCAAGAGGCGCTTCAAACCGCTTTGGCAGCGCCGTCTTTCAATTCAGCGAAAATGAGGCGACCGGCCGCCGTTTGCAGCGCGCTGGCGACAACAACGGTCCGGGTTTTTCCAACATAGGCGCGCGCGTGGTTGACGACGATCATTGTTCCATCAGGCAGATAACCCACGGCCTGATGCGCTTCGCGCCCCTCCTTGACCAACGAAAGGTCGATCTCATCACCCGCCACGACCGTTGGCCGTAACGCCCGCGTGAGGTCTGCCAGATTCAACACCGGCACTTGTTGCAATCGCGCGACTTGCGCGAGCGCATGATCATTTGTGAGCAAACGCGCTTTCAAAACTTTAGCGGCCCGCACGAGCCGGGCATCGATTCCGACACCATCGTCGTCATGAGTCGTGTTGTGAATGGTCAGCTCGACGTCTTTCGCTCGCTGTAGCTGATTCAAAATCTCCAGTCCGCGCCGCCCGCGCTCGCGCTTTGTCGGATCGTGCGAGTCAGCAAGCAATTGCAATTCATCCAAAATAAATCGCGGCACAATCAACGAGCGGCTCAAAAATCCGGTTGCGCAAAGGTCGGCGATCCGCCCATCAATGATGACATTCGTGTCCACGACGAGGGGTTCGTGCTGGGTCGTCTCGCGCGCGAAGCGCACATAGGGAATGATTATCGAGAATTCATCGCGGTTACTGCGCACCGCCAGCATCATCCCGAGATAACCGAAAATGGCGTAAACGATGAGTCGCGCGGCCCACTGGACAGTTTCAGTTTGATAGTGCAAAACATCCGACGCGATCAGCAAGTTTGCCGCAATCCACCCCAGCAACAGTCCGAACGTGGCTGACGAAAACAGGCGCAACGATACGCCTTTGAGCAAACGGTCCACCAGCACGACGACCAGACCCAGAATGATTCCAATCGCGAGACCCGGCCAGGCATCTCCGATGAAAGCCGATGAAATGTTCGCGCCAATCGCCGCGCAAAACGTGACGAACAGCACCCGCAGCAGATTGGTCGTCAACAGCGGCGTCATTATCGGCCTCCGCTCTGCGTGCGCGCCGGTTTCGCCGGCTCACGGGCTCCGGCTTCAATCTTGGCTGCATTATCACGATAAAAGAGAATACCGTGCGCGCGAAGATTACTGACCAAGGCGCGCAAATCGTTCGCCAAATCCTGGTTCGTGAGCAACGTAGCGAGCAGTCCTTTCCCTTGCGTCGCAGAACTCAGCACTCTTTGCAAGTCGTCCGCCGCTTTTTTTGTCGAGTCCATCGCCGAATCCGCCTTGTCGACGACCGGCCCGAGCTTTTTGGCCGATTCCGCGAACGAACTGGTGGCGTCGTTCAAATGGGCCACACTGGATTTAAGGTTGTCCGTAGTCGTCTTGGAGAGCACTTCGTCATTCAGGCGACTGACCGTCGTGTCGATCTTCTGCACCACACCTCGCAGATCTCCGACCAGCGCGCCGCCTTCCCGCGTAAGGTCTTCGATCCCTGTTTCTCGCCCGCCGTTGATGACAGAATTCGGCGGGAGAAATTTGGACGGCGTTCCCGGCGGCATCGTCACGTTTACGAATCGGTCACCAAGCAAACCGGAACTGCCGACGGTGAACTTGCTCGTGTCGGGAATTTTTATGTAATCGTAAATTTTCAACGGCACGAGCACACCGTTGCCTTCGCGAACCAGGCGCGGACCGCCGGCGACTTTGCCGATCCGCGCGCCGGCGAGCAAGACGTCCGAGCCCTTCAGCAACCCGCTGGCGTCATTGAAACGAATTGTCAGCGGATAGTAAGTCTTGAAGCCTTCACCCAATCTCCCAAATTGCACCACCAGCGCGCCGATAGCGGCAAGGCCCAGGAATACAAAAATGCCGACCTTGAATTCCAAACCTCGTTCGTGCCGGTTCATTGGCGTGGGATTGTCAGCCTTAGCATTGGTGTAGCGGCGTTTGTGTCAAACGCCGAACGAATAAATAGACGCTTGGCACAAGCGCCTCTACAACTCCATAGGCTCCGACCTTCCAAGCAGAAAATCCTGAAGGACTTTGTCGTTCGACTGCCGCAACTCGTCCGGCGTTCCATGAAAATGAATTCGCCCTTCGTGCAAATATGCAATGCGGTCCGCAACGTCGAACGCGTTCTTCATATCGTGCGTGACCACAATGGCCGTCACGCCAAAACGCCGTTGCAGGCGCCGAATCAGTCGATTGATGGAATCGGACACGACCGGGTCAAGGCCCGAGGTCGGCTCATCATAAAGAATACAGGACGGGTGGCGGATGATCGATCGCGCGAGGCCCACGCGTTTCTTCATTCCGCCGCTCAAATTCACCGGCATTTTTTCTTCCTCGCCGCGCAGTTCCATCACTTCCAACATTTCGCTTACTCTTGTTCGCAGAACTTCTGAGTCGCGCTCACCGGCTTCACGCAATGGAAAGGCGATGTTTTCCGCGACGGTCATTGAATCGAAAAGCGCGGCACCCTGAAAAAGGATGCCAACCTTCTGGCGAATGGACGCGAGCCGGCGCTCATTCATGCCGGTAATGTTTTGACCCTCGATCCAAATTTCACCCGCATCGGGTTTCATCAAGCCGATCAAGTGCTTAAGCAAGACGCTTTTCCCGCCGCCGCTTCGTCCAATGATGGCGAGCGTTTCTCCACGCGGCACCTCAAGATCGACACCGCGCAAAATTTCCTGCGCGCCGATGCGTTTCGTCAGCTCCTTGACGCTGATCATCGACCCGTTGTTCATCATTGGTAGCCGGCCGGGTAGATCACGTTGAGGGTCATAGTCAGGAAAAAGTTACAAATCAGCACGGCGAGCGATGCATTTACAACGGCCTCAGTGGTCGCGCGGCCGACTCCGACGGCGCCTTCACGCGCGGTCAGACCTTTGTGGCAACTAATGAAAACAATGAGAATACCGAAGCAAAACGCTTTCGACAGGCCCATGATAATGTCGCGACTGCGCGTCCACTTCACCATGTTGGCCATGTAATAAGTGCCGTTTACTTCCAACAAAAAGATCGCCACCAAATAACCAACGCCGATTCCAACCGCGATACACTCCGCGACGAGCAATGGCATCGAAACCATCATCGCAAGGGCGCGCGGCACGACGAGGTAATCGGTCGGATAAACCGCCAGAGCACGGAGCGCGTCGATCTGCTCGGTCACTTTCATCGTCCCGATTTCGGCGGACATCGCGGCGCCGACTCGCCCTGTGACCATCAGCGCAGTCAGCACCGGTCCGAGCTCGCGCATGAGCGCAACCGAAACCACGGCTCCAACCGCGGAACCCATTCCGATTTTGTGAAACTGAAAATACGTCTGGGCCGAAAAGACCGCGCCAGTAAAGCCGCCGGTGATAACGACAACCAGTTGCGACAGCAATCCGATTTCAACGATTTGGTTGAGAAATAACTTCCAGCGCAATCGATGGGTAAAGAGCGAGCGAAACGTGTCCCCGCCCAGCATCACGACCTCGCCCAAATATTGAACGAAACGGACAAGTGGGCGCCCTAGCGCGTTAAAGAATCGAACGAGCATTGTCCAAATCGGCAAGACCTGCGGCGTAAACTTCAAATTCCGGCATCTGACCTCACGTTACGGACGCGAAAGGCTCATGCAAAAAGAAACCCGCGATTGCGCCGCGCCCGGAGCTGAGTAGATGTCGATCCTGTAAAATGTCGAGCTTGCGATCAGGAAGGGCAATCTGGCTTCTGCTTCCAGCGATGGTTCTTCTTTGCTCCGGCTGTCAGACCGAGCCTACGGCAAGCCAAAGCGCAAAGATCCAAATGGCGCAACGGATCGCAGCGGAGACACCCGGCGATTACTACATTGGTCGTCGTTATTTCAAACCGGACTTCAAGTTTTGGGGTTATGTCCGGAAACCTGGCCAGCCGTGGAGCACTTCGCAGCTTGTAATGTTGAACGAAAAGATAAAGCTCGCGCCGGACCGCGAGGAGTGGAAGTTCGGGTCGGACAACAATTACGAATACAAACTCACCGGCTATTTTAGCGGCGAGAAAGTGTACGAACCGGCAAGCAATCGGGTATATCCCGAGTTTGTGGTCAAAGGTTTCGAAGTCATCGCTACCAATCCGCCGCCGATTTTCAAAAGTCAGTTAAGCGGACGGGCCGATGCTGCCCAGACCCGGTACGTGATCGAGAAACCTGAACCGGAATTCTGAAGAATAAATTCCAAATTCGAAAATCGAATATCGAAATCCGAAACAAGCACGAATACTAAATAGAGAAATCTCTAAACCGTTAGTTGCTCTAATTTAACAATTTCGATTTCGATATTGTTTCGATATTCGAGTTTCGAATTTTCGAGTTTAATGACAACAATAAGAGACCGCTCGGCAAAGAAAGATCCGCTGGCCGAGGAATTCCTGCGCTACCTCGCAGTGGAGCGTAATGCGTCGCCGCGAACATTGAAAGCCTACCGGCAGGCGCTTGCTGCGTTTCGCGCGCACAATCCCAAGCCATGGAAACAATGTACCACCGACGATTTTCGCGATTATCTATTCGCAATTGTGAAACGCGGTCAGGCACGTTCTTATGTCCGCCTCCAATTTTCCGCGCTTCACGCATTCTACAAATTTCTGACTGATCGAAAGAAACTGCGAATTGACCCGTTGCGCCAACTCCAACTCCCGAAGCTCGAAAGAAAATTGCCCCTCGTCCTTACCCGGCAACAAATTGACGAACTATTGGCGGCGCCGCTGAAGGTTCCAAAAGAGCGGGCCGCTCCGGAATGGATGCCGCTACGCGACGTCGCTGTGATGGAGCTTTTTTACAGTAGCGGTCTGCGTCTGAGCGAGCTGGCCGCGCTCGACGTGGCGGACGTCGATCTTTACACGGAGTCGGTGCGGGTTTTTGGCAAGGGCCGGAAGGAACGGGTTTGCCCGGTTGGCGCGCCGGCGCTGGAAGCCGTACAAAAATATCGTTCGGCGGCAAGGGTGCATTCCGGCCCGCTTTTCATTAACAAACTGCGAAAACGAATTTCGCCCAACTCGATCTGGCTCATTTTGAAACGTTATCTGCGGCACACATCAATTCCGATTTCGATCAGTCCGCACAAACTTCGTCACAGCTTCGCGACCCACCTGCTTGATCGCGGTGCAGATCTCCGCAGCGTCCAGGCACTGCTTGGTCACGCCAGTCTTTCGACAACGCAGATTTACACCCACGTGACGATTGAGCGTTTAAAAAGCGCCTACGCCGACGCGCACCCGCGGGCCTGACAGCAAGGTACCGCTTCCCTAATCAGTGATCGGCTCGGCGAGCTTCGCCTTGCTCGCATCCGGCTGGAAAATCAGCTTGCCGTCCTTGGCGGTGACCTGCACCTGAACGCCGGCTTTCACGTTGCCGCGTAGAATTTCTTCCGCGAGCGGATCTTCGAGAAAACGCTCGACCGCTCGCCGCATCGGCCGCGCGCCGTAATTTGGGTCGTAACCTTTTTCGATCACAAACTCGTGGGCAGAGCTGTCGAGAATGATCTCGACCTCTTTCGCTTTGAGCCGCGCTTTTACCTTCTCCACCTCAAGATCGACAATCTGCAAGAGATTTTCCTTGGTAAGCGAGTGGAAAACGATGATCTCATCGAGGCGATTGAGAAACTCTGGCTTAAATACGCGCTTGGTCTCGTCGAGAATCTTCTCGCGCATGGAATCGTAGTCGTGTCCTTCGCGCGGCGCGCCGAAACCCAGGGTGGTCTGTTTCTTCAGCAATTCGGCGCCGACGTTCGACGTCATAATTATAATCGTGTTCCGGAAATCGATCCTTCGGCCTAACGAGTCAGTGATTTTGCCTTCTTCGAGAATCTGGAGAAGCAGATGCATCACGTCCGGGTGCGCTTTCTCGATTTCGTCGAACAGCACAACCGAATAGGGGCGGCGCCGGACCGCTTCCGAAAGTTGACCGCCTTCCTCGTAACCGACGTAACCGGGCGGCGAACCGATCAAGCGCGAGGCAGTGAACTTTTCCATGTATTCCGACATGTCGATCTGAATGAGCGCGTCGCGATCGCCAAACATGAATTCGGCCAGCTTTTGGGCGAGGAACGTTTTGCCGACGCCGGTCGGGCCGAGGAAAATGAACGAACCGATTGGACGGCGCGGATCTTTCAGATCTGCGCGACTGCGGCGGAGCGCTTTCGAGATTGCGGTGACCGCTTCGTCCTGGCCAATCACCTTGCCTTTCAGCTCCTCTTCCATCTTCAGGAGCTTTTCGGTCTCGGCCTGCTCCATACGCTGAAGCGGAACCCCGGTCACCTTCGAAATGATGTGCATCATGTCGTCGCCAGTCACGAGCACTTCCTTTTCTTCGCGCTCCTGGCGCCATTTCGCTAAAATTGAATCGAGTTTCTCTTTGGTCTGCTTTTCCTTGTCGCGCAGCGACGCCGCTTTCTCGAAATCCTGCGCCTTGATCGCGGCTTCTTTTTGCAGCCGAATCTGCTCGATGTCTTTCTCGATTTCCTTCACGTCCGGAGGACGCGTCATCGAGTTGATGCGGGCCCGGGCGCCAGCTTCGTCCATCACGTCGATCGCCTTGTCCGGGAGAAAGCGGCCGGTGATATAGCGTTCGGAAAACTTTACCGCGGTCTCAAGCGCTTCATCGGTCAACTTCGCTTTGTGGTGCGCTTCGTATTTCGGCCGCAAACCCTTCAAAATCTCAATCGCCTCCTCGATCGTCGGTGCGTCCACCTTCACCGTCTGGAATCGTCGTTCGAGCGCGGCGTCCTTCTCGATGTACTTGCGATACTCGTTCATCGTGGTCGCGCCGACACATTGCAATTCACCGCGGCTCAAAGCGGGCTTGATGATGTTCGATGCATCCATCGCACCTTCTGCAGAACCAGCACCAACGATCGTGTGCAGTTCGTCGATAAAAAGAATCACATTCTTGGAACGGCGAATCTCATCCATTACCGCTTTGATGCGCTCTTCGAACTGGCCGCGATATTTTGTTCCGGCGACCATCAAGGCGAGGTCGAGAGTCACGACCCGTTTGTCTCGCAGAAGTTCCGGAACGTTGCCGTTCGCGATTTCCTGCGCCAAGCCCTCCGCGATCGCCGTTTTACCAACGCCGGCTTCGCCAATCAACACCGGGTTGTTTTTTGTCCGCCGGCAAAGGACTTGAATCACGCGCTCAATCTCGTTGCGGCGGCCGATCACCGGATCGAGTTCGCCTTTCTTGGCGAGCTCGGTCAGGTCGCGACCAAACGCTCGGAGTGCAGGCGTTTTAACATCCTTCTTCGAGGTCGGCTCGCCTTCCTCGGATTCCGACGGCGTGAAGTTCGGATCGAGCTCTTTCAAAATTTCATTGCGGGTGCGTTCGATGTCGATCTCGAGACTCTTCAACACGCGCGCAGCCACGCCTTCGCCCTCGCGCAAAAGTCCCAGCAAAATGTGTTCGGTGCCGACGTAGGAATGATTGAGCGCCTTGGCTTCCTTGCCGGCGAGGGCCAACACTTTTTTCACCCGCGGCGTATAGGGAATGTTTCCGACGATTTTCGTTTCCGGTCCGGAGCCGACCTGTTTCTCGACTTCCATGCGCACCGTCTCGAGATCGAGTCCCATTTTCTGGAGAACGTTGACCGCAACGCCCTGGCCAAGCTTGATCAGTCCGAGCAAGAGGTGCTCGGTGCCGACGTAATTGTGATTAAAGCGGTCCGCTTCTTTGCGAGCGAGTTGGAGAACCTGCTGGGCGCGGGGAGTGAAATTGTTCATTGTTCAGTCGGCGTCGATGTTGAGCCGTTGCCCGCTTCCTTCGCCAGTTTACTAATATCAGGTTTCGGAAGTACTTTCAAACGCGTCCGAATAATTTGGGCACGGAGATGGTCGCGCTCTTCCGCGCTTAGCTTTTGTTGGGAGCTGCGCTGGAGGTGCGCCGGCTGGGTGTCGATGAATAATTCATCGATCGCCAGGCGCTTGTCTTCCGGAAAGGCGCCCAGGTCGACCCCAAGCTTGATGATCGACAGGAGGTTGAGCGCTTCCTTCGAGCTCATGGCGTGAGCATATGTAAGCACACCGTATGCTCGCCCAATCTGATCCCACAAGGTATTCGGTTTTTTTTGAATCAAGACCTGTCGCGCGTCGTGCTCCTTTTGAATGATGGTCTCGATCACCTTGGTCAGGCGGATGATGATGTCGTCTTCTTTTTCCCCGAGGGTCGTTTGATTCGAAATCTGGAACAGATTGCCCATCGCTTCGGTGCCCTCGCCGTAAAGGCCGCGCACCGCCAGGCCAATTTTGCTGACCGCCTGCACGACTTGATTGATCAGCTCACTCAAAACGAGTCCGGGCAAATGCAACATCGCGGACGCGCGCATGCCGGTGCCGACATTAGTCGGGCAGGCGGTCAGGTATCCAAGTTTTTGGTCGTAGGCAAACTCGAGCTCCTGTTCAAGCGCAGTGTCGATCTTATCGAGAAGCTTGAATGCCTGTTTCAATTGCAACCCCGAACGCATTGATTGCATCCGCAGATGGTCTTCCTCGTTGATCATGATGCTAAGCGTCTGGCGACGGTTCATGATGACCGCGCTGCCGGCGCTCTTGGCCGCGTGCTCGCGACTGATGAGGTGACGCTCAACCAGGACCTGCTTTTCCAACGCGGACAAGTCCTGCAGGAATTCCGAAAATGAATCCTGCATCTCGGGAAGTTTTTCGACACACGGTTTGATCAACTCTAAAATGGCGGTGCGTTCCGCTTTCTTCGCCCAACCGGGAAAGGCGCGGGTGCGCAAATTGCGAGCAAGCCGGACCCGGCTGCTGACGACGATTTGATGATGCGGTCCTTCACCGCGGAGCCATTCTCCGGCGTTCGACATCAAGTTCGAAAATTTCACGGCTTTACCTTCGTCGATTCGCTTTCGATCTGTTTGATCTGGTCCCGGAGTGACGCCGCGGTCTCGTAATTTTCTTCCGCTACGGCTTTTTGCAGACTCTCGTTGAGATTGCGCATCCGGTCGCTCAACTCGACAGCGCGATGGGCGCGGTGCGGCACCTTGCCCACGTGCGAAGTGCCTTTGTGCATCGCCTTCAGCAACGCGCTCAATGCCTCGGTGAAGGTGGCGTAGCAGGCACTGCATCCGAGCCGGCCAGTTTTTTTGAAATCGGCCTGAGTAAAACCGCAAACTGGACACTTCTGCGTCGACGCGCCTTTTTCAATCTCTTCGGCCGAGCCAATTCCCAGTAGCAAATCAGCCAGCGCGAAACTAGTCGGGTCCTGCACGCCTTTTTCTTTCGAACAGGCGTCGCATAGATTCACCTTCTGCATCTTCCCTTCGACGATCTGAGTCAGGAAGACCGTAGCGTCATTGCATTTACAAACGTCGCACAACATTTCTGCTACTTAGACCTGTTACACGCTTAAAACATTCAAGCTTCGCGTTTGTCGAGCACCTTTCGCGCCGATACCTGTCACGCCCTAACTTTAGCGAAGGCCGATCGATCCTTCATTATGCGTATATTGGCGTCCCTGTTTCTCGCGTTATTTCCCGGAAGCGCGAGATCATTCGCGCCGTGATCGGGCCGGGCTTGCCAGTCCCAATCGGCCGGCCATCCGCTTTGACCAGCGGAATAATCTCGGCGGCCGTACCCGTAAGAAACGCTTCGTCGGCGACGAACATTTCATGGCGGGTGATATCCGCTTCAATCACTTTGATTCCCGTCTCAGCCGCGATCTCGAACACCACCCCTCGCGTAATTCCACGCAGCGCCCCGGCGGTAATCGGCGGCGTGAAAATTTGGCCGCGCTTAATAATAAAGACGTTATCGGCGGTGCACTCCGCGACGTTGCCTTCGTCGTTCAGCATCAAACCTTCGTCCGCGTTCGCCTGGTTGGCCTCGATCCGCGCCATCACGTTGTTCAAGTAATTCAGCGACTTTACCGCGGGATTGAGCGCGCTCGGATTCGTCCGCCGCGTCGCGCATGTCACGAGACTCAGTCCGTTTTTATAAACCGCCTCCGGATAAAGCGCGATCTGCGCCGTAATGATGATCACGCTCGGTGTCTTACACTGTTCCGGGTTCAAACCGAGATTGCCGACACCGCGAGTCACGATCAGTCGAATGTAACCGTCGCGCAGATTGTTCTGTCGAATCGTCTCGATCAGAGCCTCACTCATTGCTCGCTGCGACATCGGAATGTGCAGGCAAATCGAGCGCGCGGAATCCCACAATCGTTCGAGATGTTCCTCCAGGCGGAAAACGCGACCATTATAAAACCGAATGCCCTCAAAAATCCCGTCTCCATAGAGCAAGCCGTGGTCGAAAACGGAAACCTTCGCGTCCGCTTCCGAATAGAACTTCCCGTCGATATAAATCTTCGATTGCTTCGCGGCAGGTTTCGATACGGTCCCTTTATCGACCGCGGGTTTCACCGCTTCACGTGATTTAGGTTGGTCAATCACCGTCCCGCCAGCATTAGAGGTTTTCATAATCGCTGGAAAAATCTCCGTCTTTCATCGCGCAATGCAAGTAGGAGGTTAAAAAAGTGAAGGCGTTAAATTGTTACAAAGAATGACGTCTGCAGATTTACGTTGTGACGATTTTTAACTCTTCAAAAGCACGCCGTCTTTAATGTGCAATTCGCGGTCCCCGCGCGCGGCCAGGCCGGTGTCATGGGTCACGATCAGCAAGCTCTTTTTACGTTCGCGGGCGAGGTTCATCAGAAGGTCGACAATCGCCTGGCCGGTCGCCGAATCGAGATTGCCAGTCGGCTCGTCGGCAAAAATAATGTCGGGCCCGTTTACCAACGCGCGGGCAATTGCGACGCGTTGTTGCTCGCCCCCGGAAAGTTCCGCCGGCAAGTGCTGGGTTCGGTCGGCCAGACCAACCGCCGCCAGACTTTCCTCAGCCGCTTTTGTTGCGGACGTCCGGCCAATCATTCCCGGCAGCGAGACATTTTCCAGGGCGGTCAATTCCGGCAGCAGGAAGTAACCCTGAAACACAAAACCCATTTTCTTGTTTCGAAACCGCGCCTGCGACCCTGAGCTGCCGTTGTACAGATTGCGGCCTTCGAATTCAACCGTCCCGGTTTCGGGCCGCTCCAAACCCGCAAGCGTGTAAAGCAACGTGGTCTTTCCGGCGCCGGACGCGCCGCAAATGAAAATGATTTCGCCCTGTGCGACATCGAGCGAAATTCCCCGCAAGACTTCAATCCGGCGTGGACCCATCTTGAACGATTGACACAAATCACGGGCGATCAGCTGCGGTGGCTGCGGCACGGACAATTACTCCGCCAAGATCGCCATCGCGCAAGGAGCATTGTCATTCCGAGCGCAAGCGAGGAATCTCTCAACCGAAGCGAGGATCACACATAGTAATTCGCATGATCAATTGGGCTGTGTGGTCAGATTCGATTCCAAGAAAATCGCCGCGTCCAAGGTGGATCGGCCGCTCCGCGGACGATGTTAGCCTAATGCGGCTTCGCCGCCATCATAGCATCGAGCAAGGGACTGCTCGATTCACCACAGATCCAATCCTTGCGAAATTCCAGTACAAGAAAAATCGCCGCGGAAAATTCCGCGGCGATTTCGCAATCAAACTAAACTTTGGCTACGACATTCCGAGCGTGTCCAGGGTCGGCTCATCAATCGCACCAGTCGGTTCGATACCTTGGGCGGATTGATACTCCGCCAGTGCGGCACGCGTTTGCGGTCCAAGGACTCCGTCGATATCGCCCTGATAGTAGCCTTGCTGTTGCAGCGCTGATTGCACGTTGGCAACAACCTGACCCGGATCCATGTCCGGATTCGAGGCGTAGATCGGTCCATCAAAATAATACGACGCGCCCGGATCATATCCCCAAGCGGGATACCAATAGCCGGCGTTCCAGTAGTAGGGCGCACCAAACACAATCGAGATGTGGTTGTAATGGTGACTCCACCACCACTGATTTTGCCACATCGGATGATAATTAACGAACACGGCGTACTTCTGGCCTTTCCAGTTCTGCGCTCCGGCGATGTGGTAATGCTGGTTGAACTTCACCGCCTGGTACTTGCCACTCGGATTGTTTCCGAGATTGAACTTCTGAACCTTGAAGTTTTTGTTAACCGTGAGGTTTTTGTTCACGTTGACGTTCTTCGTCTTGTTGAACGTGGTCTTGCTGGCCGGGCTCGTCACATTCGACTGATTGGTCACGTTTTTGTGAAACTTCGTCGAACCTCCAACCGTGTTCGGGTGTTGGAAGTTCTGCGTGCCTGTGCCAGTGGTGGTCTTGAACTTCTTCCCGGTTTGCTGGGTCGTAACGTGCTGCTGTTGGGGCTGCGCGTTGTTGCCGCCGCCCTTCTTCTTATTTGGATTTTGATCCGCCAGTGCCAAGGCTGCGAGCCCGACACAACATGTTAAAACTAAAACTGTTTTCATAGTATGGTTAGATATTGTCTCCTGGGTTTATTAGACATGGTAGGATACTGACTTATTCAACACTGTCTTTGCCAGAGTGTTGCTGGCGAACTGCTTCAAAAAGAACAATCGCAACCGCCGTGGCCAAGTTCAAGCTCCGAGTTCCATGCATCGGGATCGTAATGCAGTTACCCTGGTTCTCCTTGAGAAGGCTCTCTGGTAAACCCTTCGTTTCCCGGCCAAACACCAGATAATCGCCGGGCTGGAATTTCACGTCCCAGCAGGCCTGTTTGGTCTTTGTGGTGACGAAAAAATGGCGGTTTTCCACGCGATTCGAGTCCATCAGCGCGGACAACGAATCCCAGACCTTAAGATCGACATCGTCCCAATAATCCAACCCCGCCCGTTTCAGTTGTCGATCGTCCAGTGAAAACCCGAGCGGCTTAACCAGGTGCAACGTCGATTTTGTGGCCAGACAAAGCCGGCCGACATTGCCCGTGTTCGGTGGAATCTCCGGCTCGACTAAAACAACATTGAACATGGTGGATCGGCCGCTCCGCGGGCGATGCTATAACTACTCGGCTCCGCCGACATTATTTTAACATCGAGCGACGGAGCGCTCGATCCACCTTACAATTTGCTGGCCACGAATTTTTCCAGCTTCACCACGTCGGCAGCAAACTTTCGGATCCCCTCGCCCGTTTTTTCGTAAGCCATCGCGTTGTCATTCAGCATCCACCGGAATTTTTTCTCATCGAGGTCCAGCTTGTCGATTTTGGCCGACTTCGCCATCTCCGGCGTCAATTTTCGATCCACCGCCTCGTTAGATTTCGAAAGTTCTTCCATCAATTCCGGGCTGATGGTCAGGCAATCACAACCCGCCAGCTCGAGAATCTGTCCGGTATTCCGGAAGCTCGCGCCCATCACCTCAGTCGAGATGCCAAACTTCTTGTAGTAGGCGTAGATCTCCGTCACCGACTGCACGCCCGGATCTTCCGGGCCTTTATAATCGCGCTTCTCGTGGGCCTTGTACCAGTCGTAGATCCGGCCCACGAACGGCGAAATCAGCTGCACTTTCGCTTCCGCCGCGCGCACGGCTTGCGGCAATGAAAACATCAGCGTCAGATTGCAACGAATCCCTTCCTTTTGCAGTTGTTCGGCGGCCAGAAGTCCTTCCCACGTCGACGCGATCTTGATCAACACTCGGTCGCGCGGGATTTTTTTCTCCTCGTAAAGCTTAATCAGTTGCCGCGCCTTTTTAATCGAGCCCTCGACGTCGTAGGACAATCGCGCGTCCGTCTCGGTGGAAACGCGTCCCGGCACGATTTGGAGAATGTCGGTGCCGAATTGCACCAGCAAATGATCGCAAATGTCTTCGATCTGGGCCTGCCCGTTTAACCCGGAACTTTTGCGATCCGTCAAAACCTTATCAATCAGTTGGCCGTATTGTTGTTTTTGGGTGGCGGCGTAAACCAAACTCGGGTTTGTGGTCGCGTCCTGGGGCTTGAAATCCTTGATCGACTCAAAATCGGCCGTATCGGCCACGACTTTGGTGAACTTCTTCAATTGCTCGAGCTGATTCACTTTCGTCTTTTTCTCTTCTGCGACAGCAGTGCTCATAATAGATCCTCCCATTGATTCGCTGCAGGGGAAGCTGTCAGCTTCCCAACTTGCTTCAAAGCAGGAAACCAACCGCCAGTCCGGCTCGGATTTTCCCCGACAGATCCGGTTCAACAAGAACGTACGCCTCGATCAAAAGATCGACAACGAGAAATCTCTTATTGTCATTCCGAGCAAAGCGAGGAATCCCGCAGTCGAAGCAAGCGTCACACTGTTTAGATTGTGTGATCAATCGGGTTTGTGTGAGATCCTTCGCTCCGCTCAGGATGACCGGAACGCACGCGTCTTCACGGACGAGCCGATTCCCTCGTCACTTCGTGCCTTTGAGCTCGACCAGAATCATGTGCAGAGGTTTGTCGCCAATGTTCTCTGCAGCATGAGTCAGCGGCTCGCGATATAACACGTCGCCCGTCTTGAGCTCGCCTTCAGTCACCTTGCCGTCGGACGCGTAGTTGCGATACGGACCGCCTTCCAAAACGTAAATCACGTAGGCGGGATGCGAGTGCACCTGTTCCTTCACGCCCGGCGGTAACGTCGCTTCCAGGACGCGAACGCGATCGTTCTCAAACCTGACCCGAATCGTTTTGGCATTAACAATTGCCGGATCTTGGGCTTGTGTCAGCGAAACGCCGAAAGATAACGCGACCACCATCGTTGCGAGAAAAAGACATCGAATGTGCATAAGGACCGAGATTTAATCGGTCGCTCAAAGATCGACAATTAGAAAGATATTTAACCGCGGATTACCCGCCTTCGCTGAAGCTACGGACGTGGCAAGCGCGGATAAAACCCTCAACTCTCAACTCTCTACTTTGCTTAGAAGGCAAATCATTCCGCCGACTCCTCATTTGCAGCATCGTCGTCATATTCATTTTCAAAATCGAAAGTTGCGCTGGGAAACTGGCGTCTGAGCTCCTCTTGGTCCTTCAACTTAAGATAGTTATTACCCATTGAAATCTTCAGCCCGGAAAGCTTCGATAGGGATTGGGGTAGCTTGACACCACCGTTTGAGCTTATGGAAAGTTCCCGGAGACTCTTCAGTTCACCGATGAACGATGGGATATCGTGAAGGTTGTTGTAGTCCAATCCTAATTTCTTCAAGTTTTTTAGATTTGCGATTTCTGGTGGAACAGTTTCCAGACGATTTCTTCCCAAATCCAACTCTTCAAGGTTTTGAAGTTTTGCAATTGTTGTTGGCAATGGTTTGATTTCAGAACTTGGTCCTGGGGCCGACGATCCACCTTCTCCCGGATCTAGCGCGCCAAACAATCGTAAAACTTTTAGATTGGTGAGTTCTCCAATCGATGCCGGAATGGAAACATTCATTTGGCACCCGTTTCCGTTATCAATAATTAGTTTTTCTAACTTCTTCAGTTGTCCGATCTCGACTGGGAGTTCCTCAAGGTTTTCCAGGCAGGAAATTTCCAATTCATTCAGGTTTATTAAGGTACCTAGCTTTGGAGGCAGGTGTTTCAGATTGGAGTCAGATTCGTTGATCGACAGACTCGTAACTTTTTCCGGGGATACGAGAGCTTGAGCTAAATTGTCGAAGGACTCTGCGTGACCAATGCCAAGCGATATGAAAATTAGGCTCGATGTAATAATGGTTCCATTCATTCTCGCCCCCGCCTGATTCGCCTTACACCAAACATCAATGATTGGATAGGCTTTGGTTATGCATCATAGGCGATTCGCCTTCACTCTATCCGCGTCTGTTACCGGATGCTGCAGAATGATCACCGGCTTCCAGGAACTAAGTTCCTTGTAACCGAGGAAGAGATTGCCGGAACGCTGAAGAACTGTGGTGGTGCAGGATACGTCGTAAACTTGACCCGCCGCGGCAGTGAACGTCACCGTCTGGGGACCGGAAGAGCGTGAGTCGCCACTAAAAGCCCGCATATCCACTTTGACCTGATGTTTACCAGGCAAAAGTTCCCACTTGTTATAACCGATCCCCGCATAGGTAAATCCTCCGTCATAAGGTTTGCCGTCCACGGACATGACCATGGCAGGACCGCCACCTGATTGTCTCAAAATGGCGACCGCATTGTTTGGAAGCGTGCGTCCCGAGGTACATTTGGTACGAGCTTGCGCAGGATGTCAGCAGTATCCCGATCGCGGCGAAACCGCGGTTTAGTTTTTTCGATTGCATAAGTAGTGGCTGCAAGTGGCTCTACACCGCCTAACGAGAATATGGCGTGCTGGGAAGCCGCCGGATGGACTGCATTGGTCGCATGGTGATGCGACCGACTGAGCGGGAGCGAAGGAGTCAATGAGCGTCCCTTGAGTTTCATCCTTCATAATTCATCCCTCATCCTTTCCTCAAAGGCGGCCAGCCGTTGGCTGGATCGCATGGTTAGGTCTTCGACGACGGCTGCACACCAGTTGAGGAAGAAGGAGTGTTTTGGGCGACGCGCCACAAGACGCCACTAGGATCGACGAGCGGGAAGTCTCTCATACCCCACGGTTGATTCTGCGGCGGATCGACTTTGGTGCCGAAGCGATCTGCTACGCCAGAAGCCATAACGTGTGCGTGCCAGTCGTCGACGTTCTCGACTTGAAGGTGCATCTGGAAATTATTGATGAACTTCGGATGATTGAAAGCTTGTAGCAAAAAGGTCGTTTGGCCATAGCGGACGTAGGCGAGGCTTTCCGATGACCACGGCACTTCGAATCCAAGAGCAAGATAAAATTGCTTTGAACGCTCGAAATCCGAGGCCGGAACGAATGCTTTGATTTCAACTGTGCGAAGGTTCATGCGCGTTAAAGACCTAACGAGAACAAGCTGAGCGACCGCGAGCGGCGGCGGGCGTTGCTTCTACTTCATACTTCATAATTTTTACTTTTTACTTGCCGCGCAGCGGCTCGCGGGTTGGCTCCATCGCCTGGTTAGGATTTTCCTGATCCATGCTTTCGACCGCCGCGACTGCCGCTTGGACGGCGACTGGATCAAGTGTGAGTGAGATGTGGTCGATCCCCGGAAGAACTGTAACAGGAACATCTTTGCCAGCTGTCTTGAAAACGGCTGCAAACCGATCGGCGTACGACACGTCATCGTTTTGACCTACGAGTACCCGAAGGGGTTGCCTAACCGCTCGAATGTTTGCCTGGTAATCGCGCTCAGGCCTGAAGTTCTGTGCGAGGGCGAAGGAATATTGCGGGGTGAGCAAGCCTTTGTCCCTCTCGTCGACTGCGAATCTGACCACCGGCAGGTCGTCAAACGCGTGCATTCCAAACCCGTTTAGCACGGCGATCGCGATGATGCGCGGAACCCCCACGGTAGCCCAGCCGCCGTTGCCCGGACGCAACGTTGCTGCGTCCTGACTAATCCACGGAGAAAGAAGAAGATAGTTGGAGAATAGTTCCTGACGTGGACTGCCCGCGAAGCGAAGCACAAATCCGCCGCCGGAAGAGAATCCGGCGAGCGTGGAAGGCTGAGCCAATTTGGTCGAATGGACAAAGTCTTCGAGGTCGTCCTCCAACTGTCCGATATAGGCGATGTGGCCTTTCATGCCTGATTTTCCGTGTCCGCGGACGTCCAGCGTGTAAGCTGCATAGCCAGCGGCGGCAAATCCCTTTGCCATTAGGTGCATGCTGCTGCTACTGGCAGACGAGCCGTGCACGAGTACCACGCTGCCTTTGACCCCGCCACCTACAGCCGGGTAGGCCCGAAAGGCGAGCTTAGTGCCATCGCGAGCCGTAACGTACCTTGCTTCCGGTAGATCGGAGAAATCCACGTTCTTGAAAGGGTCGCTAATGCTCGACATTGGCGGCGGCGCCTTGCCCGGTCCGCCAAGTGCGATCGCGAGTCCAAGGGCCGCCACAAGAACTGCAACAACAATAAGGATGGTGACGAGAAGACGCTTCATGCGATGGGCCTAACGAGAAAGAGATAAGCCACCGCAGGGTGCTGCAACAACTTCGCTGAAGTTGCATCGCAATGGGGCGGTTGGCTTCATCGATTGGTTAGACCCATAATGTTCCAGACACACTTGTGATAATAATCTCAGGTGGAAGTGAAATGTCGATCTTCTGCGGAGCTTCGATAACGCGCCAGTGCCCGCGAATCGATCGCAAGAGGAGATGTCGAGCAGGTCCAACACCGGTACGATAATAGACGAAAACATCTCTGCCGTGTGAATCTGGGTCGCAATGAACGCGGAAAACGTAAGCGGTGCGCGCGATAGACTGCAACTTCGCTCGCGAAACACTGAGAATCTCCTCAGCGGAGGATGACGGTATTGCAGTGAGACCCGTGAACAAAGGATGCGTGGTGGCACACGAAGTCAGCGTCGCCAAGGCGAACAGGCTAAGGCACGCTAATACCACACGCATGGGTCTAACGAGAATTAGGTGTTTTGGTCGTAAAAAACGGCGAGGTAATACCACTTCTTGCCCTGCACAATACCAGTCCAGCCGCGGGCAAACACATGCATGTTCGCCGGTTGCTTAGCTGGCACGAACCTGCTTTCGCCTGTAACGTCGGCATTCATTGCCTCCCCGATTGCAAGAACGTCCGGGTTCACAGGGCCACCGTTTTTATTTCTAAGGTCTGGCGTGCTCACGCTGCCGAAGTCTTTGTGCAGCGCGTCGTACGCGATGCGCCACGCAGGAATGCTTCCTTTGGGATCTGTGCCCTCATACAGATAGACGCCGATGCGCC
Organism: uncultured Verrucomicrobiae bacterium; assembly: GCA_963801815.1. Lineage (GTDB taxonomy): Bacteria > Verrucomicrobiota > Verrucomicrobiia > Chthoniobacterales > UBA10450 > AV40. Next base: position 119,555 of record CAWDGJ010000006.1, on the reverse strand, counting down.
GGAGGCGCTCACCCTGAAAGAAGAATTGAACATTAGCCTTGTGCCCATGGAATCTCCAGTTGTAGGTCTCCAAATCACCGTTCGAGAAGCTCTCGTAAGGCCCGAACTCTTTGAGACTGGCGACCTGCGACTTCGACATACCGAACTGCCACGGCCCAAGGCCACTCGCGTTAGAAAGCGCCGGCACAAAGGCTGCCAAGAGCAGGCTAAGAATGATTCGCGACTTCATAGCGTTAACACCTAACGAGAACAATCTGAGCTACGGCCGCCGAGAGCGAGCGTGAAATGCAGTGAAAGGAAGTAGCCATGGAGAAGGAAACACGGTCCGGGCGGTCGTTAGCTCCTGCGCATGGTTAGGCATCAAGGTTGGCTCGGCTTCTCATCTTCACCACCATCTGCCATCTTGTTGTAGAGCCATGCAAAGATAACGCCACCAATCAAAGCATCGAAAAATGCATATACCAGTCCGATCACGCTCCCAATTGGAGACACTGTATAACCAATATAGAGCTTGCTTATGAATGTGTGTTCTCCAGTGGCACCGTCAAACGCGATGAGCCACCAGGTGAGGAGAAACAACCCCACCGCCCAGACTGTGCCGCATGTCAACGCGAATGCCTTAATGTTCAGTTTCATATTCAGTTTGTCATTTGTTGTTTTCTACTCCTAATGAAATGAGACCTAACGAGAAAGAGATAAGCCATCCCGCCACTTGAAACAAAACTCAGCATTTCTCCCAGCGCTCAACGCAAGTGGCGGGATTGGCTTCATCGATTGGTTAGGTCTCTTTTGCAAAAACAGGATCATTGTGCCCAAATGGAGGAGCCGGAGCTGACGTCGTTCCCCTGACTTCATCGTGCATAAAAGGAGACTTTGGCCATGAATGCGCTCCATTTTGGACCAAGGCGACCGCCATCCAGCAGGATTCTTGGGCATTGTTTGAACCCCTCGTCGCGGCCGTCACTGTAGCGGACCCTGCGCCAGTGCATATGCGGGACAACATGATTGAGAGGGATATCATACTGACGCATCAGTTTGGCTGTGAGTTGCGCGGTGCGGTCGATGGTGATGGCAATATTGTTGCCCCGGTTCACACACATTTCGATCCCGATGGACGACCTGTTTCCCGGGCCTTCGTAATCAGCATGCTCTCCAGTTTCGTTAGTCGGCAGGCTTTGGTAAATGGAATGATCGTCCACAGTGAAATGCCAGGTGAGAAATCCAGTGCGATTGTGACGGCCTCGGAGCCCTTTCTTCATGGCGAGTGCGTTATGCAATGCGTCGGCGCTACGAGACGTATTGTCGGTCGAATGAATAGTAATAAATGTCGGACGCATCGGCCGATGCAAGGGACGTCCGCATTTTCCTGGGGGAATGATGTCCTGCGTGATTTTTAATTCGGCTGCACCGGCGGACGCGGCACCTGCAATCTTTGGCGGCTGAGGAGGCTGGGTAGCACAACCGGCCAAGAGTAGCACCTGCATCGCCATGACCAAATGCAACGAGCAGCGCATAAGATCTAACGAGACCAAGATAAGCGACGGCGGACGAAAGCGTGCATCGCTCGGCGTGAATGTGTGGAAGTCATCTCAAATATAATCGCGGAGCGGTCCGCCGTTCGCTCCAGCGCTTGGTTAGGTCTCTTTGGCGAAAATCGGATCATCGTGTCCAAACTGGTAATTCTGAGGATAAAGACCGGGGTAAACACGCTCGTAGAGTTTGCGGCTCTCGTTACGGTGCGCGTGCCAATCCGGGTAGTAAAGAAAATCTCTAACGCGCTGCTGAACATCGGGAGGCTGGCGATCAATGATCTTGGTATAGCGATCGACTCCAATAGCTTCGCCCATGTTCAGGAGGCTGCTGTAGATGATCTGGCCGTAAGTTCGCGCGTTCTTGTCCAGCGTGTTGAACTGCCGCGAGAAGATGAAGACGCGCCCCAGCGCGTCTTCGTCCATTTTCTTTTCATACACGCGCGCCATTTCTGCCTTGAGGTCAAAGCCGCGCTTTAGCGCGAATTCCTGAAGACGATCAACATCTGCATCGTCCATGCGACCAAATGGCATGCCCTCAGTGGCACCTTGTTGCGCTCGTGCGAGAGCAGCGGCGGCGCAAAACATGGCGACGAGGATGCGCGTCATAGACCTAACGAGAACAAGATGAGCGACCGCGAGCAGCGGCGGACGTTGCTTTCACTTCATACTTCATAATTTTTACTTTTTACTTGCCGCGCAGCGGCTCGCGGTTCGCTGCATCGCGTGGTTAGATTCTGATCAAGCCTAGTGTCCTGGTTCGGAATGCTCTTTTAACAACGTTAAATATTGCGCAATCAATTCGGGGCCATGTACCGCCGACCAGTGGCCGGAAATGATCTTATCAATCTAGAGATGCTGCTGCCGAAGCCTTTCCAGGGTCTTGGGATATTCTTCGAGATTGGCAAAAGCGAGATTGCCAAGGTGTTCTTTCAAAATCGAGCCAGCGTACAGAACCTTTTCCTTCGGAAAGTAAACAAAGATATCGTCTGCGTTGTGTGAAGCTCCAAGGTAAAATCCGCGAATATCGCCGTTCTGAAGCGTAAAGTCCGCTTCGTAGGTTTTCGTCGGAAGAATTAATGGCAGACTCGGATAAGTCGGAAAAAACTTGCGGGTAAAATCGCCTGCTTTAGTCCAATCTTTTTCAAGCGTCTGTTCGGTCAACTTCGTCGAAACGATGTTCGCACCAATGCCCTTCCAGTAGGCGCTGCCTCCCGCGTATTCGGGGTCGTGATCGGGCAGAATGACATCATTGATTGGCTTATTAGTCACCTTCCTGATTTCGTGAGCGAGCAATTCCGCGGTGTCGGGAGACCATCCTGCGCCGACGACCGTGACCGACGATGAGCCGATATAAACAACGTAGTTTGTTTTCGCGTAGTGTGAGTCCTCAGCCACATAGACGGAACCGGACAGGGGATAGAGAGATAATGTGGGTTCGGTCGCCTTGGCTATAGAAATCGAGAGTAACCAGATAACCGCAATGAATGATCTCACGATGAGCAAAGAATCTAACGAGAACAAGTTGAGCGACCGCGAGCGGGAGTGGGCACGGCAGCAAACAATGTGTGTAAGATCGACATAAAGCTAGACATCGGAACGGCTCGCGGTTGGCTCCAGCGATTGGTTAGACCTCATGTTTGCATCTCGCTTGTCCACTACGAATGCTACGACACACGGAAACGCATAGACGAGTGCTAACTCCAGCTCGGTTGACCAGCGCACAGGAGGCTGTTGATGTGTCGCCAAGGCTAGGAGCACCGTCGCAACTTGGAGCACAGCTGCGGCAGCGAGCACGATCAGAGCGATGCGTGCCACTACCCGGCTGTCTGTGAACAACAGGAACGCGAGTGGCAACGCGAGCACGCAGGCGAGGCTAAAGATTAGTTCGGGCCAGCCGTCAGGTGAACCACTCATCAGGCCGCGAATGGAACCGACGCCGAGCCTAAACAGCGTCGCAGACATGAGACCTTTAACAAACAGTGAGCGCATGAGGTCTAACGAGAAGTAGATCCAAAAATTGCGCCTTTAAAGGCGTGAATTTTGGACCTAATCCGGTTCGGGGGGATTTCCATAAATTTTACGCCGAGACGGGCTTGGGCTCGGCGGATTTGCGAGAGCCGAGAGCGGCGCGGACGAAGTTGTTGCCGAGCTCCCACATCGGGCCGGGGAATTTGCGGCATTCTGATAAAACGTCATCGAGCGCGTTGACGAACATGTCGACTTCTTTCTCACCGATGATCAACGGCGGCAGAATTTTCATCACGTCCATCGCGTGACCCGCGACCTGCGTCAGAATGCGATGCTTGCTCAACATCTGGGTCACGATCATTTGCGCGAACAGCACCTTGTCGATCTTGTGCAAAAGTTTCCAGGCCATCTTCAGTTTGAACTCGCTCGGCTCATGAAACTCGATCCCGATCATCAAGCCTTTGCCGCGAACCTCTTTGATGAACGAATGCTTCGACTTCAGCGCTTCGACTTTCTCCATCAACAACGCGCCCATTTTCGCCGAACGCTCGACCAAGTTTTCGTTGTCGATCACTTCCAGCGAAGCTAAACCGCAGGCCATCGCCAGATTGTTGCGGCCGAACGTCGTCGAATGAACAACGCATCGATCCATCCGCGAAAATGTCTTCTGGTAAATGTCGCGCCGGGTAACGATCGCGCCGCACGGGACGTAACCGCCGCTCAATGTTTTCGCGAGGGTGATGATGTCCGGTTCCAAGATTCCAATGCTGGAACCCGAACATTTTTCCGGTGCGCCCGAGTCCGGTCTGGACTTCATCGGAAATCAACAGCGTGCCGTATTTCCGGCAAAGCTCCTGAGCGCGCGGAAAGAAATCGGTCTTGCGTCGTCTGGCAGCCCTTGCCTTGAACGGTTTCGATCACAAACGCCGCGACATCGCGCGAACGCAGTTGCCGTTCCAGTTCATCGACATCGTCGAGCGGCACGCGGGCATCGAATCCTTCCATCAACGGTCCGAAGCCTTCGGTGAAACTTTCGCAGCCCATCAACGAGAGCGATCCGACGCTCAAACCGTGGAACGCGCTGGCCAATGAGATCATCCGTTTCCGTCCGGTCGCGGCGCGGGCAAACTTGATCGCGCCTTCCATCGCTTCGGTGCCGGAGTTACAAAAGAAAACCGCGTCGAGATGCGGCGGCGTGCGTTTGGTAATCGCTTCGGCAAGCAAACCGCTCAGCAGCGAGCAATCCATCTGCACCATGTTCGGCAAATCGAGATCGAGAACGTCACGAATCGCTTTCTTTACCAGCGGATGATTGCGACCAATGTTGAAGACGCTATAGCCGCTCAGGAAATCGAGATACGGCGTGTTATCCATGTCGTAGAGATAAGCGCCCTCGGCGCGGGCGTAGACCTTGTCGAAACCGATGACGCGCTGCGCCTGCACCAGAGTGCGATTCAAGTGCTTCTCGTGCAGCTGGTAATTCTCGCCCAAACGCGCGGCGATGATCTCTTTCAAATCGAAGCCCATGAGGCGCAAAATGTCCGCGATTTATAGTTGCCGCGCAACTGGTGGATCGGAACTGCCAGTGCGGCTCGCACCTCCGCGGGCGATGTTAATGTTACTCGGCTACGCCGACATTTTCACCATCGAGCGGCGGAGCGCTCGATCCACCTACGCAAGCGACTCGATTACCCACGGCCAGTCTTCGGAATTAGCACATAAACCGGCTGCAACGGGATTAGCACGAATGTAGTCCATCTTCATGGAAAACTGCTCGCCTCTTTCGTCGTCGCGCAGCCGATGATCGAAATATCCTTCCTGCCACTGCACTCCGTTCTCATGCGTTTGAAAATGTTTCCAATCGCCGATCGGCTCATGTCTCGATCCTTGCTGAATGACAGGAGCGCGTGCAAGTGATCTGGCATTAACAGGAATAGCGTAATAAACCATCGCTCGTTTCGGTGATAGAATATCGCCGACTCGAGAATTGGTTTTCCAACCGCCGGTTCAGTTAGCTGTTCTTGCTCAAGATTTCGATCAAGCGCGATCCGAATATGGAACAGTGCCCCATCGTCCACCCAACTGGGCACTTCGTGGTAAAGCTTAGAGGGGAACCCGCGATACAGCACTGCAACGACTGTGAAGTAATCATCAGCGCGCGGCAAGGTGGATCGGCCGCTCCGCGGGCGATGTTAATGTTACTCGGCTACGCCGACATTTTTTTAACATCGAGCGGCGGAGCGCTCGATCCACCTACGCGAGCGCATTCGGAGGACGCGTTTCATCAAACAAAAGAGCCGCGGAATACCTGGATTCCGCGGCTCTTTGAAAGTGGGAGCGGCCTCAGTGCCGCGATCGGGACGCTAAATCCCTCCCACATCAATCTTCCACTTCGACGTGATCAACCACCCGGGTTTCACCGGTGCCGGTGTAATAGACCCGGACGTGATCCTTCGGCGTCAGCGCTCGGCTGATCGCGTGTCCGGCGTGATCAACGATTCGCACGGGCGCATGAAGCGCGAATGAAACTGGTCCTTCGTGCTCGTCCCTGACTACGATCGTTTTACCCGGCTCATACGTTGTAACAGCGCCAGTCGTGTATGTCGTACTGGTTGTCGTCGTTGTTGCCGGTACCTCCGTCGTTGTTGTCGTTGTCCGCTTGTCGGTGATGCCCGTCTGAGCGAACGCTAGCGGCGCCACCAAGGCGCAAACCAATCCAATAATTACTTTTTTCATGTATTCCCTCCGTCTTGTTTATCGTTTCTTCGACCGATGTTGCGCGGAAATTATTCGAGTCCGATGCCGGACTGGCAGTTAACCAGCCGTATCGACAGCGAGTGGTCCTAAGGATTTATCGTAGACGACGCGCGATTCCGTGCGTCACCGGATGAATCACGTGGTTGTCGACTTTCTGAACGACTCTGCCGGCGAAATGCGCCGCGCGGTAAGGCATTCGCTCGCCTGGAAACGCGGCGACATTCGGAACGCAGAACAATGTCACGACGGCACTCGTGACTAAAATTGCAAGATAGCGTTTCATATTCACTCCCTTCTCTTTATATAATTAGACTTCGATCCGCGGCACGGTATTCGATTAAATCTTCCTCTACCTCTGTCGTCTTAATCTTCGTCTCGTTCTCGAAAGCAGACGAAGACGAAGCGGAAAAGGAAGAGTGAACCAGTTGTGCGGCACGCCCGTTCAGTTAACGTGCGGGGTCGATGACCAAGGCCACACCGACCACCGATCCTAAAATAACCCCGGAGCTGGTGGCGAAACACGGCCTGACGCCGGAAGAATTCGAGCGGATCAAGAAAATCCTGGGCCGGGAGCCGAATTTCACTGAGTTGGGAATTTTCTCGGTGATGTGGAGTGAGCATTGCTCCTACAAAAATTCACGGCTGGAGCTGAAAAAATTTCCAACTACCGGGCCGAACATTCTGGTGAAAGCCGGCGAGGAAAACGCCGGCGTGGTCGATATTGGTGATGGCTGGGCGATCGCGTTCAAGATGGAAAGCCACAATCACCCGAGCGCGATCGAACCCTTCCAAGGGGCGGCGACCGGAGTCGGCGGAATCATTCGCGACATTTTCACAATGGGCGCGCGCCCCGAGTTTTGTCTCAACTCGCTACGGTTTGGACTGATAGCAGAAGACTGTGGAGGCAGCCGTCCCGGCTGCGCAGGCGAGACGCCTGCCGCCACAGAAGATCGACAAAAACAAATCGCCGCCAACAGGCGCCTTTTCGCGGGCGTCGTTTCGGGCATCGCCCATTACGGAAACTGCATCGGCATTCCGACGATCGGTGGCGAAATCTATTTCGATGAAAGTTTTGAGGGCAATCCTCTGGTGAATGTTTTCTGTCTCGGGGTGCTGCGACACGATCAACTCGCACGCGGCGCTGCCCGCGGAGTGGGCAATCCCGTTTTCTACGTCGGCGCGGAAACCGGTCGCGACGGTCTCGCCGGCGCGGCATTCGCGTCGCGAGAGCTGACCGAGGAATCGAAGGAAGATCGGCCCGCGGTCCAAGTAGGCGATCCGTTCAAGGAAAAGCTTTTGCTCGAAGCGTGCCTCGAACTCCTGGCCAGCGACGCAGTTGCCGGAATTCAAGACATGGGCGCGGCCGGTCTGACCTGCTCAACCTGTGAAACGGCGAGCCGTGGCGGCAGCGGAATCGAAATCGATCTCGCGAAAGTTCCGAAACGCGAACCGGGCATGACGCCGTACGAGATTCTGCTCAGCGAATCGCAGGAGCGGATGTTGATCATCGCCAAGCGCGGAAAAGAAAAAATCGTTCGCGAAATTTTCGACAAATGGGACGTGCCATGGGCGGAGATCGGTCGCGTGACCGATGACGGCATGATGCGCGTGCGCAACAATGGGAGCGTGGCCGCGGAAATTCCGGCGAAACCGCTGGCGGACGAAGCGCCACTCTATTCGCGCGAAGTCGAACCACCTTCACGTCGAGACATTGTCGATCCGGTAACGTTGCCGAAGATCGACAATCAGGAAGCGATGCGACAACTTCTCCGTGATCCGAACATCGCGTCGAAGAACTGGGTTTATCGGCAGTACGATCACACCGTTCGCACCGGCACTGTGGTGAAGCCGGGCTCCGACGCCGCTGTGTTTCACGTGAAATACGCCAACAAGATTTTGGCGGCGACGAGCGATTGCAATTCGCTCTACTGCGCGCTGGATCCGCGCGAAGGCGCGAAGATCGCAGTCGCGGAAGCGGCGCGAAATCTCATCTGTTCCGGCGCAATACCACTCGCTGTGACCGACAACCTGAACTTCGGCAATCCCTACAAGCCGGAAAACTTCTGGCAGCTGCGCGAAGCGGTCGAAGGCGCGGCCGAGGCCTGTCGGGCGTTCGAGACACCGGTGACCGGGGGAAACGTCTCTCTATATAATGAGAGCCCCGCCGGCGTGGTCGACCCTACCCCGACCATCGGCATGGTTGGACTGATCCAGAAAGAAGCGCACATCACGACGCAATGGTTCAAAAATGCCGGCGACGAAATCATTCTTGTCGGCAAAATCGGCGACGAACTCGGGGGCTCGCGGTTTCTAAAAGTTTGCCACGGCAAGAAACTCGGCCCGTCGCCGCGCGTCGATCTTGATCACGAAATTAAGGTCCAAACCGCGGTGCGCGACCTGATTCGCGCTGGTTTCACAAAGAGCGCACACGATTGCAGCGAAGGAGGACTCGCGGTGGCGATCGCGGAATCGTGTTTCAATCCCGCCGGCCCGCTCGGGGCTGACATCGAGTGTAGCCACGGCCCTGTGGGCCGTCCTGAACAAACGTCGCATAGCGACGTGGCTACAACATTCTTCAACGAATCGCAGTCACGAATCGTGATTTCGGTGGCACCGGACAATTTCGAAAAGGCGATCTCGATGTTGGAAAACGCGGGCGTTCCGTTTCAGCGACTCGGTGAAGTCGGCGGCGACCAACTGCGCATCGAAGTCGGGGAACAAAAATTTGCATGGCCGATTGCCGATCTTTACGACGATTGGTGGAACTCGATCCGCCGCCTCGTCGAAAGCGACTCCTGCGCGGAAGGTATTCCGAGTTTGTAAATGGAGCGGGATCGCAATGTCGTGTTCGCGGGAGACATCCCGGAAAATTACGATCGCTACCTCGGACCGGTTATCTTCGAACCCTACGCCGAGGATCTGGCTTCACGGCTGAATACCAGGAAACCCTACCGCGTTCTCGAAATTGCCTGCGGCACTGGAATTGTAACGCGCCGATTTCGCGACGCGTTGCCCGCGGAAGTGGAGATTGTCGCGACCGATTTGAATCCCGACATGTTCGAATTTGCCCGGCGGAAATTCCGGACCGGCGAAAATGTTCGCTGGCAGCAAGCCGACGCATCGGCCCTGCCGTTTCCGGATGATTCATTCGGCGCGGTCGTCTGCCAGTTCGGTTACATGTTCGTTCCAGATAAAGCGGCCGCGATGCGCGAAGCCCATCGCGTTTTAAAATCCGGCGGCACGTTTTTATTCAATGTTTGGGACTCGTTCGACGCGAATCCGTTTGCACAAATTACCCACACCACAATCGCGTCGTTCTTCGATCACGATCCGCCAAGGTTTTACGAAATCCCGTTCAGCCTTCACGATTCCAAAGTGATCCGCGAACTTTTGCAAAATGCCGGCTTCGACAAGGTCGAGTCGTTCGAGGAAACGAAATCCTGTCGGGTGAATTCGGCCAAAGAATTCGCGAACGGACTCGTGCGCGGAAATCCCGTGGGCACCGAAGCCGCCGAGCGCGGGGTCGATCCCAACCGGCTGATCGATGCAGTGGCAAAAAAGCTTTCTGGGCGCTTCGGCGCGGAGCCGCTAGAAAGCACCATGCGGGCAATTGTGTGGCAGGCGATGAAAGCGTAATCCGAATGTCCGCAAAGCAAGACCCATCGACCCCGCTGAGCGGAGCCTGTCCTGAGCAAAATCGAAGGGCCCGGGACGACGGCCGGTTGATTCGGCCGTCATTTCATGGAAGTTTTCGTGTGATTTCTCCAGAACAAGACGCCTATCTCCAAGAGAGAGAGATTTACCCGCAGCACGAGTGCGGTCTGTTCGGCGTGTTTCGGCCATCCAAACGCGGCGGTGCTGACCTACTACGGACTGTTCGCGCTCCAACATCGCGGTCAGGAAAGCGCGGGCATCGTCACCAGCAACGGGCCGGGCACATCGTTTCTGATTCACAAAGGGATGGGACTGGTCTCGCAGGTGTTCGGTCAAGCCGAGCTGGAGCAACTGAAGGGCAGGCGGGCGATCGGACACACCCGCTATTCGACCACCGGCACCAGCACGATCAAGAACGCGCAACCGTTGGTGGTCGATTGCGTGCGCGGCCAAATGGCAATCGCGCATAACGGCAACCTGATCAATGCCGATGTCCTGCGCGACGAACTCGAGCGCAAAGGTTCGATTTTTCAAACCACCGCCGACACGCGAAATCATTTTGCATCTGCTCGCGCAACCGCATGGACAACGGCAGCAGCGCGCTGGCGCCGTTGCGGCGAATCCAGGGCGCCTTTTCGCTCTTGATCATGACCGAGCGCGAGCTGATCGCGGTGCGCGATCCGTTCGGCTGGCGCCCGCTCTCGCTCGGCAAACTCGACGGCGCTTACATTCTCGCTTCGGAAACCTGCGCGCTTCGACCTCATTCACGCCGAATTCGTCCGCGACGTGCAGCCGGGCGAAGTTCTGATCATCGATGAACACGGGATTCGCTCGGAGTTTCCGTTCCAACCGCAGCAGCCGGCGTTTTGCATGTTCGAATATGTTTATTTCGCGCGGCCGGACAGCAAAATCGGCGGCGTAACCGTCGGCAAAGTCCGGACCGAAATGGGTCGCGAGCTGGCGCGCCAATTTCCCGTCGAAGCCGACATCGTCGTGCCGGTGCCGGACTCGGGCAACTACGCCGCGCTCGGCTTCGCCGAGGAACTCAAGATTCCGTTCGAGCATGCCTTTGTCCGCAATCACTACATCGGTCGAACGTTTTTGCAGCCAAGCCAGCTCATCCGCGATTTCGACGTGCGAGTGAAACTGAATTTGATCAAGGAGATGGTCGCAGGAAAGCGCGTCGTCGTCGTCGATGATTCGATCGTGCGCGGCACGACCGCGCGCGCGCGAGTAGTGAATCTGCGCGAAGCCGGCGCGAAAGAAGTGCACATGCGCGTGAGTTGTCCGCCGCACCGGTTCGCCTGTCATTACGGCATCGATTTTCCCGATCCGCAAAAGTTGATCGCGAACCAGATGTCGATGGAAGAAATCCGGAAATATCTGGGCGTCGACAGCCTCGGCTATCTCAGCGTGGAAGGAATGGTGCGCGCGACCGGCCGGCCGATGAATCGAATTCTGTCTCGCCTGTTTCACCGGCGATTATCCGCTCCCGGTCGATCCCGCGCTCGACAAGTTCATCATGGAAAAACGCGAAGCACCGCGCCAAAGCGCTCGTCGAGCAGGAGCGCCATCCGATCGTTGTTCGCGGATCTGAAATGAAAACGAATGTCAAGGAGAGAAGGCGATCTGACCTTCCCGATCGGGAAGCTGACAGCTTCGCCCTACAGCAAATGACAAAACGGAAAAAAGCTTACGCCCGCGCCGGCGTCGATGTCGATCTCGGCAATCGGCTCAAGCGCCGCATCCAGTCGCTCGTCAAACGAACGCACGGGCCGCAAGTGCTCGGCAAGATCGGCGGGTTCGGCGGTTTGTTTCGCGCAAATTTCCCCGGAATGCGTGATCCGGTCCTGGTCGCAAGCATCGACGGCGTCGGCACGAAATTGAAAATCGCGTTCGCGCTGAACAAACACGACACCGTCGGCGCAGATCTGGTGAATCATTGCGTCAACGACATCGCCGTTCTCGGCGCGCGGCCGCTGTTTTTTCTCGATTACATCGGTTGCGAAAAACTCGAGCCGCGCGTGTTCGACCAACTGCTTCGCGGATTCTCAAGCGCCTGCCGCGCGGCGAAATGCGCGTTGATCGGCGGCGAAACCGCGCAAATGCCAGGAATGTATCGCAAAGGCGAATACGATCTCGCCGGTTGCATCGTCGGCGTGGTCGATCGTTCGAAGATGATCGACGGCCGCAGAATCAAACCCGGCGACGTAATTCTCGGCCTTCCCTCGAATGGCCTGCACACCAACGGCTATTCGCTCGCGCGAAAAATTCTGTTCGAAAAGATGCGATTGAGTCCGCGTAAGATCGGGAAAGAACTGTTGCGCGTGCACAAAAATTATCAGCCGCTGCTCGCGAAAGCACCCGGCGGAATGATCAAGGGTCTTGCCCACATCACTGGCGGCGGTTTGATCGACAACTTGCCGCGTGTCCTGCCGAAAAATTGCGACGCCAGAATCGAAACGAAATCGTGGCGTGTTCCCGCGCATCTTCCAGGTACTGCAGCAGAACGGAAAGATCGATCGCGCCGAAATGTTTCAGGTGTTCAACATGGGCATCGGCATGGTCGTAATCGTCGCCGAACGCGACGCGAAATGGGCAATTTCGATTTTGCGCGCGAAAAGGATCGGCCGAATCGAACGTGGCAGCGGGAAAACGCGCCTGATTTTTTGAAGTTGTAGAGGCGCTTGTGCCAAGCGCCTGTTTATTTAATTGGGCGTTTGACACAAACGCCCCTACAACAAAGCGTCAAAGAAGATGGAAAAACGGCGCCTTGGTAAAACCGACATGGAAGTTTCCGTTCTCGGCTTCGGCGGCTCCGAGATTGGTTACGAGCGTGCATCGGCGGAAACCGTTGCTGAGTTGTTGAACAGCGCACTCGATGCCGGTCTGAATGTGATCGATACCGCCGAATGTTATTACAACAGCGAGGAATTGATCGGCCAGGCGGTCAGTAATCGACGCAAAGATTTTTACCTTTTCACCAAATGCGGTCATCCGCATGGAATGGAAAGCGGCGCGAACTGGTCGAAGGGTTCCATTCTGGAAAGCGCTGAGCGCAGTTTGAAGCGATTGAAGACCGATAGGCTCGATTTGTTGCAATTACACAGCTGCTCGGAAGCAGAATTGACGCAAGGGTGAAGTCATCGACGCGCTCCAAACCGCTCGCGACAAAGGCTACACTCGTTACATCGGTTACAGCGGCGACAGTCACGCCGCGCATTTTGCGGTGGAATGCGGCGCATTCGACACGCTCCAATCTTCCATCAACATCGCCGATCAGGAAGCGATCGATCTCACCTTGCCGCTGGCCCGCGAGAAACAGATGGGCGTGATCGCCAAGCGACCAATCGCCAACGCTGCCTGGAAAACCGGTCACCGCCCGATCGATTCCTATCACCACGAATATTGGGAACGATTACGGAAACTGAATTACAATTTTCTGCGCGGGGACATGAACAAGAGCATTTCGACCGCGTTACGGTTCACGTTGAGCGTGCCGGGCGTTCACACAGCAATCGTTGGCACAAAAAAGCCGGCCCGCTGGCGAGAAAACGCGCGATTACTTGAAGCGGGTCCGTTGAACGAAGACGGAATTCGAGGCGATCCGCGAGCGGTGGGAAGAATGCGCGCCCCGGACCTGGATTGGACAAATATAACCGACGCCGACGGGAGTCGGCCGTCGGAAATCCCAAGTTCCAAATTCCAAAACCCAAGGAATATCAAAAATCGGAAACGGAAACCTGCAAAAACCAAACGAAAGGGTGAATTCGGAATCATCGAGAACATGTGGTCCAAGATTTAAAAATTCATTTGATGTTTGCAGCTTTGAACCTTGTTTGGGATTCGGGTTTTAGATCTTGGGTTTTGTTTTCCAGATTTAAGATTTGGAGCTTCGTTTAAGGTTTGAAGCTTTGGAGCCTGCTTGGGATTTGGGATTTGGGATTTGGGATTTGGGATTTGGGATTTGGGATTTGGAGACTTCTGAGACCTTTCCTAAAGTCGTCCTATGAAACAACGTAAGCTCGGTCGAGGCGGTCCTGTGTCTCAGCAATCGGCCTCGGTTGCATGGGCATGTCCGATTTCTACGGCGATCGCAACGACGAGGAATCGCTGGCAACGATTCATCGCGCGCTCGAACTCGGAATCACTTTCTTCGACACGGCCGACGTTTACGGGCCACACACCAACGAAGAATTCGTTGGCCGCGCGCTCAAGGGCCACCGCGAACGGGTTGTCATTGCGACCAAGTTCGGAATCCTGCGCGATCCGGAGAAGGCGGAGTTCCGCGGCATCAGCGGCAAACCCGATTACGTGAAGCAATCATGTGAAGGAAGTCTGCGCCGCCTCGGGATCGAGTGCATCGATCTCTATTACCAGCATCGCGTCGATCCGGACACGCCGATCGAAGAGACAATCGGTGCGATGGCCGAACTGGTGCGACAGGGCAAAGTGCGATTTCTCGGACTGTCTGAAGCAAGCGCCGATGCAATTCGACGCGCGCACGCCGTTCATCCGATCACGGCTTTGCAATCGGAGTATTCGCTTTGGACGCGCGATCCCGAACCGGAAATTCTACCAACGTGTCGCGAACTTGGCATTGGTTTCGTGCCTTACAGTCCGCTGGGCCGCGGTTTCCTGACCGGCAAGATTCAAAAACCGGAGGATATCCCTCAAGACGATTACCGGCGAACCACGCCGCGCTTTCAGGGCGAAAATTTTCAGCGCAACCTCGAGATCGTGAAGCGGGTCGAAGAAATTGCGCGCGAAAAGCGATGCACACCGGCCCAGCTCGCGCTGGCCTGGGTCCTCGCCCAGGGCCCGGACATCGTGCCAATCCCCGGAACAAAACGCCGAAAATATTTACAGGAGAACGTCGGCGCGCTCGATGTCGCTCTCACCAAACAAGATCTCGAACGAATCGACGAAGTCGCGCCGCGGGACGCTTTCTCCGGCTCGCGTTATCCGGAAACGATGATGAAGCTACTGAGTAAGTCCAGGTAGGGGCGATTGACCTCAGCCATGCCGCTGTGCGGCAACCTAGAAGCGGGTACCTATTGGCGCTCTAGCAGGGTGCGTAATCGCCGCTAGCAACCTATCTGCGCTTGGCTTTTCTTCTAGCTGCCCAACGCGCCTTCATTAATTGCGAAAGACGTCTGCGACCGGCAGCAGTAATTCCGCCTTTGCGTTTGCCGCCTTTCTTCGCCGCCTTGGCGCCGCCACGACCGGCCCGGAATCGCGCCCAGCGTGCACGTGCTGCCGCCGCAATCTTCGCTCGGGCCGCTGCTGACATTTGACGCTTCCCTCCGCGACGCGGCGCGGCCGTCGAAGCGCCGCCGCCCATTCCCCCAACCAGTCCCCTGAATCGTCTCTCCAATGCATCAATCTGGCGACGAATCGATAAAGCTTGTTCCAAGTTTCGCGTTGATAAGTCCATAAGACGTTCTTCGTAGACTACAGTTCTAGCTAATGCAAGAGATACTTACGGAGTAGTTTGCGCAAAAACTCGGAGTAGTGCCATTATAGTCTGATCCTAGTCGCTGCGGCGTGAAATCAACACCGACGCGAACATGGTCTGCACAATCTCGCTCGCGCTGGTTCGTCGTAACATAATGGAGCCGCACCACTCCGTGGGTTGGCTTCGATCGTGACACTCGAAGATGGACAATCTCTACCTCGACCTGCAATTCATCGCCCGGCTTGACTGCATTCGGCCAGCGTAATTCATCGACGCCGAGGCCGATTGTGCCTCCGGCAAAGTTCAACGTCTTCACAAACAAACGCATTGTAATCGCGGCGGTATGCCAGCCGCTCGTGATCAACCCCTCAAACATCGTTTTGTCCGCGAATGCGCGATCAAGATGAAACGGTTGCGGATCGAACTCGCGCGCAAACGCGATGATCTGTTCTTCGCTGACCTTGTAGGTTTCCGATTTAAATCGGTCGCCAACCTTCAAATCTTCATAGTAGCGTTCTTTCATGCAGACTCCGCGCCGCATTCATCACCGATCTTTTAGACGAGATCAAAGAAAATAGCGGGCTTTGCCTTGACTGGTCACTGGTCACTCGTCACTTACTTGTCACGCCGTAGCCTTGGCGAAGGCGGATCACATTCTCGAGGGGCGGTTAGCTCAGCGGTAGAGCATCTCGTTTACACCGAGGAGGTCGGGGGTTCGAAACCCTCACCGCCCAGTCTACGCTCGCAGCGTCAGCAACGAGCGTACACTGTCGCGCCGTAGCGTTGGCGTAGGCGGGCTTTTCATCTTGCAACATCGCCGCGGCGAGCTTCGACTCGGCATGCCATCAGAAATGAAAATTTTTACATATGTTTACGTCTTACAAAGCGAGACCGACCCGAGACGGTTCCGCACAGATTCTACACTCGATCTCCGGAAGAGACTAGCTCGTCACAATAATGGCGAAGTGCTACACACCGCCAAATGGAGGCCGTGGCGCCTGAAAACCTATATTGCGTTTTCGAACGGAGCGCAGGGTAGAAATTTCGAACGTTACTTAAAATCTGCCTCTGGCCGCTGCCTTCCTAAAAAAGCGTCTCTGAAATCAGCTACTGCTTCAGCAACGCCAGGGCAGCCGGGAAAATAAGTTTTTCCCATTCGGCGTAGGCTTTGGCGGTTGGATGAAGGCCGTCCTTCGCAATAAGCGATTTGTCTTCGCCCATTCTTTTGCTCAGCGGAAAAATATCGACGACCTCCAGCCCGCGTTTGTGCGCTTCTTCGGTCACGATTTTGTTAAACTGCATGATTCCTTCGTGAATGTTCCGGCCGTGCGAATACTTGGGACCGGTTGGAGTTACTCCGAAGTCTGGAATCGTGACCACCAGTAATCGCTTCTTGTTCGGCAGCACAGCCAGCATTGAATCGACGAGATAACTGAACCGATTATGAAAACCCAAATCATCCACGCCTTGGACCCAGTCATTCACGCCGATGAGCAATGTCGCGAAGTTAGGATTGGAACTTACGAACTTCGGCAACTCCTTATCGATCGCGTCCTTCGTTGTCCAACCGGTGACTGACGGGTTAGAGACCAGGTCGATATCCAGTCCTTGCGCTTTCAGATGCTGAGTAAGCAACGATGGCCACGACTCGCTAGGCTTCGCACCTTCGCCGCACGAATACGAATCGCCGATTACAGCGTAACGAATTTTCTCTGTCTTAGGTTGGGCCATTGCGATCGAACAAAAAACCAGAAGCCAACAAACAACTCTTATCATTGTTGAGGCGGCTCCCATAATTCAATACGGTTGCCTTCTGGATCCATGATCCAGCCAAAGTAGCCGAACTCGGACTTTTCAGTTTTGGGATCGACCGCTACACCTTCGCTCCGGAGCTGGGCGAGAACGGCGTCGAGATCGTGAACGCGATAGTTGATCATGAACTGCTTGTCGCTCGGCTTGAAATAATCGGTGTTCGCTTCGAACGGCGACCAGACGAGGTGCGATTGGCGTTTTGGTTTGAGATCGGCGCCAGCGCCTTCCTGAAAACTGGCGCCGCCCCAATCTTCGACAGCAAGTCCGAGATGCTCTTTATACCAGGCCGCAAGTTTCTTGGGATCGTTCGCCTTGAAGAAAATTCCGCCAATGCCGATGACGCGTTTCATTTGAGCATTTCGATCACCGCAGCCTGACAATGAATCTTGCCGGTGTCGAGCAAAGCGACGCCGTTGTGGCTTTCGCCGCGAAGGATGAGCGCTAGCTCGGTTCCCGCGAGCGTAACTCCCTCAATGTCCGCCTCGGATTTCATTCGATCGACGATCGCAAGCAACCCGGCGCGCGTTTCAGGCAAAAAGATTCCGGGGACGAGCTCGGCGAAATATTTCTCGTGGATGTAATCCTGATCTTTCGGATAGGGCACGACGAGTTCGATTCCTGCGTGCCGGAAAACCCTTTGATAAAAATCGGCCTGCATGGTGTAACGCGTCCCGAAAAGCGCGAGCCTTTTCAAATTGCGCGCTTTTGCATAATCGCAAGTTGCTTCGACGATACTGATGAACGGAATTGGCGATTTTGCTTTCACTTCGTCGAACACGATGTGCGGAGTGTTAGCGGCGATAATTCCAAAGTCGGCGCCGGCGGGTGGCAGTTTCGCAATTTCTTCGAGAAGAAAATCTGCCATGCCCGGCAGATTGTTCGCTTCCAGGAAATCGATCCCCTTCTGAAGGTCGATGCTGTTAATCACGAATTGCGGATAATGACCGTCCGGTTTTCGTTCGCGATATATCGCAATGAGATTCTTGTAGTAGTCGATCGTGCTCTCGGGTCCGATGCCGCCGATCATGCCGAGCGTCTTCATTCAGTTTGCTCGCGCCTTGTTTACAAAGAAGAAGATCGGGAGTGAACCCAATTGGAGAACCACCGAAACGGTCACCACTGCGATAATTGATCTGTCGTAGAGAATTCCCATCGATGCGCTGCCGATAAACCAAGCGATTCCAAATGCGGCGTCGAAGAAACCGAACGCGGTACTGCGCTTATTCGATGGAACCAATTCGGAGATGATCGCGTTAAGCAGGGAGCCCTGTGCACCCATGCCAATCCCCCAGAGGATCATACCAGCGAGCGCCAATCTTGCGCCGCCCAAAAACAACAACGGCGGCGCAAAAGCCGAAAGCAAAAACCCAATGAACAGCATCGCGATCCCGAAGCGATCGAATAGCTTGCCTAAAAGCAATCCTGCTACCGCGCCCATCGCCATTGCCACGGCATAATAGATAGGAATGACATCCGCGGCGATTACCCCGCTTTTCTGAAAGTGATACGCGATCAACGCAAAATCCGCGAATCCGGCCGCGAAACACGCGGCTGCGACCATGTAAATCCAGTAAGCCGGCTGAAAATGTTCGGTGTGAATTTCTTCGGCTACTTCAAGATCGTGCGGTCTCGGGAAGAAATAACGTGCCAGAAAAATAATCGCGATGGTCAACAGCGCCGGCACGAGAAGATAGGAAAACGCCGTCCGGTAGCCACGTTGTTCGAATAGTGAGAACGAAACAACAAGCGGGCCAATAGTCGCACCTGCCTGATCAAGCGCTTCGTTCAAACCGAAAACCCAGCCGCGTCCGATCTGTTTGCCGGCAAAAGAAAGCATCGCTTCGGTGGCCGGTTTTCGGATCGCGCGACCGGTGCGCTCCGACACAATGAGTCCCGCAGCGAGTGGCCAGTTACCCGATAGCGCAAGCGCCGGAACCGCCAGCATGTTGATGATGTAACCGACGATCGTGACGATCCAGTACTTACCGGTTCGATCGCTGATGACGCCGGAGACTGATCGCAGGGCGTAGCCGAGAAGCTCGCCAAGGCCCGCGGTAATGCCGACCACGGCCGCACTCGCCCCGAGCGTTTCAAGGAATGGTCCGGTGACGCTCCGCGCGCCCTCGTAGGTCATGTCCGCGAAGAGATTCGCGATGCCAAGGATTAAGACGAACCGAAAGGCGGCCGATCCTGGAAGAGTTGTGGTCGCGGCCCGGCCATTCATTTTAGAAGTGAAGCTCAACCTTTGCGAAAATCATTCGCAGTCCAGAGCTACTTTAGCGGTGAGCAAAAGTTTATCGCGGTGTGAACTGCGCGAGATCGTAAATGCCGAGTTTCTTTTCAATCTCGGCCACTCGATCGACAACCTTGAAAAAGCCGTCCTCGCCAAAAAGCTCATCTTCTTTTTTCTCGAAATCTTCGCCGAGCGAATCGAACTCGTGGCCACTGACGATCCCGCGAAAAGCTGGAAACAACACCGTATCCTCTCGCGCTTCATGCGGGCTATACATGCGAATGAATTGACGCATCGAATCGGCCAGCGCGCGACGATCGTCAGAGTTCTTGAGCGATTGATTCGTCGCCAGCCGCAGGGTGATGTCGGTCAACCGCCGGCCGGCTTGATGTTGTTGTAAAAGAACGTCAACGAGATCGACAAGGTTGTTGGCTTTTCTGAACCTCGGGAAAAGAAAATTCTCTTCCAGCTTCTCGTGATAGTCCTCGACAAATTCGCGAATAATCCTGGCTGAGTCGGCGAGCGGCTCCGGTGGCAGATCTTCGTTGGCATCCATCCGGCGTAACGCTTCGCCGTACACGAGCAGGATCCGCTTAAGAACACCGTGCTCGCGCATCAAATCTTCCGGCGGCGAAACGTCTTCATTCTTTTCCCCTTTCGCTTTTTCTTTGGCGAAGGAAGGATCAAGCGCGCCAAAGCCAGACGCCGCGAGAATGAGTCCGGTTTTCTTGAGAAACAGTCTGCGACTGGATTGATCGATCGCGTTCATGACTTTCGATGAGCGTGAATGCACTAAAAAGCAACAACGCTTTCAATCGGAACCAGACGACGCACTACTTAAGATAAATTCCGCTTCCGCGTTAATTTGAAGTGGTTAAGATCGACATCGTGAGATCGAAGACCTTTTTTATCGGCGTCATTGTCCTTTGCGTTTCAACGGCAATCCAGGCACAGCCCTCCCCGAGCCGACAGCCTGACATCTCCAACAAAGCCTTGCTCACGAATGCAAACCAGGACCACGTAATGGGCGCGGCGGCTTTGCACAAACTAGCGGACGATTATTACCGATGGAGAAACGAAAACAACCCGGTATCGAGCAGCGATCGCGGCTTGCACACCTGGGACGACAAGCTGGCGGATTATTCGCCGGCCAAAATCGCCGAGCGCGCGC
The DNA here is from genome assembly GCA_963801815.1 of uncultured Verrucomicrobiae bacterium. Taxonomy (GTDB): domain Bacteria; phylum Verrucomicrobiota; class Verrucomicrobiia; order Chthoniobacterales; family UBA10450; genus AV40. The sequence continues at coordinate 98,970 of CAWDGJ010000006.1, read as the reverse complement.
AGCATGTGCACGGCCTTCTCGAAAAGGTGCGCGCGATGAAGATCGACACCTGGCCGAAGGACGAGCAGATCGACGCGATTCTTTTCCGCGCGCAGCTGGAGAACGTTGATTTCCAGAATCGCGTTCTGAAATTCGAATTCACGAATCCACAGACCTACGCGGACGAATGCGCGAACGCGATTTTTTCACTGTTGAAAAAAGAATACGACGCGCCGCGCAAACGCGCGGTTTCGGCGACCGCAAGACTCAAGGCAATGCCGGCAATACTGAACCAGGGACTCGCGAACCTGCAGAACCCGGTGAAGCTCTACGCCCACCTTGCGATTCAATCCGCGCGATCGATCGATCCGCTTTTCAATCAGAGTTTGATGGCGCTCGATGTCGATCTTGCGCCAAACGAGCACGAGGAGCTCGTTAAAGCTCGCGATGCCGCGCTGGCCGCGATCCACGGTTACGCGGACGAGCTCGAAAAACGGGCGCCGAAGATGGTGGATTTCGCGCCAATGGGCGAAGCGAACTACAACTACTATCTCAAACACGTTTTGCTTTTGCCGCTCGACGCGCGCGAAGTGGAAACAGTCGGCCGGGTTGAGAATGCGCGTTATCGCGCGCTCGAAGCGTTGCTGCCTGACCCGAAACTGGCCGATCCCGATCCAAAACGCGCCGCGAATATTCCAGCTGACCAGGCGTCGTTCTTGAAGGCCTACGAAAGTCGCGAGACAGAAATGATCAATTTCCTGAAGGAACACAATCTCGTGACGATACCCGATTACCTCGGCCGTTTTGAAATTCGACAGCTCCCGGAGGCGTTCAAACCAACAAGCCCCGGCGGTTTCATGAATCCGCCCGGCGTTTATGACAAGGATCCTACCGGATTCTTTTTTATTCCGACCTACAATCCCGAATCGAAAAATTTCTACATTCGGGCGGCGATCGAAGACCCGCGTCCGATTCTGGGCCACGAAGGAATTCCCGGTCACTTCATGCAACTCTCGATCGCGAACCATTTAAGCGATGAGATTCGCCGGCAGCATGAAGACGGCGTGTTTATAGAAGGCTGGGCGCTTTACGGCGAAGAAATGTTGATGCGCACAGGTTTGTATCCCGACAATTCAGCGGCGCAGGGACAAATTCTCCGATTGTCACGTTATCGCGGTGCGCGCATTGGCGTTGACGTGAACCTGCACACCGGCAAATGGACATTCGAGCAAGCGGTAAAATATTTTATGGACGCGGGTGGGCTTGATCACGAAGCAGCAGAAGGCGAAGCCGCCGGCGCAGCCGCGAGTCCCCACCAGAAAATCAGCTACATCATAGGCAAATGGCAGATCATGAATTTGCTCGGCAAATACAAAGATAAACAAGGTGACAATTTCCGGCTCGGACAATTTCACGACGATCTGATCAAGAACGGCAGTCTGCCGCTTTCGATCATCGAATGGATTTTATTGAACGACGATTCTTCAATTAAGAAAGCGACTGAAGAAAGTAAGAAGTAAGAATCAAAAAGTAAGAAGTATGCCGCCGCGCTCCGTTCAGCTTTTCTTAATTTTTACTTCATCCCTCTTCCTTTCCGCGTGCGCCGGCAGCAGTCACCCGCAACTGATAAGTCCTAGTGAAGGACCGCCAACCAGGCGTTATCTCGAACTTTATTCCGAGAAGCAGATCGCGACGCTGCATTTTCCAGCGGGTGTCTACACTCTAAACGCGGTCGATAAAATTGGTTATTACTACCGAGCGCCGCGTAAAATCCGGGAAAGCTATGCCTGGCGCGATGGCGGAATTTTTGTCAGCAAACGAGACCCGCAAAAGTTGCGCGGTTACGTCTATCGCGCCGGGACGATTACGCATGTCGGCAATCTCTCGCGCGCCCGATATCGCTTTGTCGGCGAGGATGTTCCCGCAGAACGCGGTTTCTGACGCCTGAACTCTGCCTCTGACCGCTCGGTTTCCACCGAAACCGAGTCGCCGGCTTACGCTCCCGCCAGTTCATCTTTTTGTTCCCTGGATTTAGTTTGCCGCAGAGCGGCGTGATTCCCTAGGCGGATTCGCAAAGAGCTCACGGCGTCCCGCCGTAAAGCTCGCTCGCTGCGAACCGCTGACTTCTGAACCGGGCGTGTTTCCTGCTCAAGACCAGGTAATGAGCATCGAACAGCAGGCACAGTCTGTGTTCACCCGCGCGAGCGAGAAGGCAGAAATCGTCGCCGGCTTACGTCAGGCGCTTGACCTGCGTTACCGGCAAATTTGCCAGGCCGCCCGCGCCGATTGGGAGCGCTTGTTCGGCGGCGATCCAGCCGACGCCTGTGTCACTGTCCGGGTTCAGACGAGTGCGTCGACCGCGACCCGCACCTCCGGTTTTCTCAAGTCGCGCCGGAAGCCCTCTTCGAAATCCGAAGCCAAGGGTTCGGTGCGACGCTTCGCGCACTAGCACCGGTTACTTCACGGCCCGCGGTCGCAGCTATTTGTCGATCTTTTCGTGACCGAGCACGTTCGCGACGGTCAGTCGCCTTTCAGGTCGAGTGAATCCGGCCACAAATTCCTGAAAACGCTCTGAAAAAAGATTCTGCCGCACGCTCCAGTAAAATCCCAATCCGGGAGTGGCGAGATAATGTTGGTAAAGATTGGCCCACCCACGCCAGATTGATTCATCCATCAATCCGTAAATGTAGTGAAAGTGGATCGTTTCCATGGCCTTCAAAAATTGGAAGGCGAAATGAAAGAAGCGCGCCTTATCTTCCGCAGAGAGCGTGTCGAGATTTTCCAGGCCCGTGACCCAGATTCGATTGTTCTCAGCATTTTCGGCAAACGGACGCGTGACGTCCCGTAACGCCGTCGTCGCCGCGTCTTGCGCGGAGAGTCTGGCGATCCGCGTGCTGCGATGTACTTGAACCGCGAGATACCAGAAAGAAGCGACCACCGCGAACGAACTCACGAGCTGCGCAATGGCGTTGATCGCTTCCCAATTCATGTGGGCTCAGGATTTTGGTTCGTCAGCGATTTTCAAAACGATTTTCCCGCGAGCATGACCCGTATCCGCTTTCGTCTCCGCTTTGTTTGCGTCCGCGAGCGGAAAAGTTTCGGAAACGATGACCTTGATTTTCTTTTCATCGATTAGCTTCCCGATCTGGGCAAGCTCATCGCCGTTGTTCTGGACCTCCAGAGACGCGCCGCGAATTCCATACTTGTTCAGCTGCGCCTGATCGACGCGGTCAGTCAGCGAGACAATGATTCCGCCTTTTTTCACGATCGGATACGACCGCGCCAGCGTTTCACCGCCAACGCCATCGATCACGACATCGACATCCTTGGCAATGTCCTCGAATTTCTGTGTCTTGTAATCGATGGCAACGTCCGCTCCGAGTTCCTTTAGAAAGTCCTGATTGGCGGTCGAAGCAGTTGCGAAAACTTTAGCGCCCCGAACTTTTGCAATCGGAATCGCGAACAATCCCACGCCGCCGGAGGCTCCGTGAATCAGCACCGTCTGGCCGGGTTGAAGGTTCGCCTTATCAACGATCGCCTGCCAGGCAGTCAATGCGACACTTGGCGCGCCGGCCGCCTCTACAAAGCTAATCGTCGACGGCTTTAAGGCCGCGTCAGTTTCTTTGGCCAGCGCATATTCCGCGTAGCCGCCGCCTTTCAGAATGGCGATGAAAGCGTAAACAGGGTCGCCCACTTTAAACTTAGTAACTTTGGCGCCGACTTTTTCGATCACACCGGCGATGTCGTAGCCGGGATGCCACGGCAGTTGCGTGCCGTTGGGCTTTGCGTACTTACCCGACCGCATTACTCCATCGAACGAATTCACACCCGCGGCAAAGACTTTGACCAGCATCTCGTCCTCTTTCGGCGTCGGGACCGGCATGTCTTCAAGTTTTAAGACCTCAGGACCACCATATTCGTGAGCGACGATCGCTTTCATCGTTGCCGAGTCAGCAAACGTGGTGGCAAATGCCACCATCGCAGAAACAAGAGCAATTCTTGGATTCATAATTTAGTTCGGCTATTTATTTTCATCCGCGACCTTCAAAACAACTTTGCCGAGCGTGTGATGGGTCTCGACTTGCTGGTGAGCTTTGCTGGCGTCGGCTAAAGGGAAAGTCTGTGAAACGATCGATTTCATCTTTCCCGCCTCGATCAGTGTCGTGAGCTCGTTGAGGACCTTCGAATCCGGATGTGCGCCCATTCGAGTGCCGCGGATTCCATGTTTGGTACATTCATTTTGATCAGGCTCATCCGTGATCGAGACAATGATGCCGCCTTTTTTCACCACGCCATAGGAACGACCAAGCGCATCGGCGCGAACGCAATTGAGAACAACATCCACATCTTTCACCACGTCCTCGAATTTCGTGGTCGTGTAATCGATCGCCTGATCGACTCCCAGCTGCTTAAGCAACTCCTGGTGCGCCGTTGAGGCCGTCGCAATCACCTTCGTGCCGCGTGCCTTCGCAATTTGGATCGCGAAACTACCGACGCCGCCCGAGCCACCGTGAATCAGGACCGTTTGCCCCTTGTCGATCTTCGCTGTGTCAATAAGCGCCTGCCACGCGGTTGTTGCAGCCAACGGAACGGCGGCCGCTTCGACGAAATTGATGTTCTTAGGTTTGAGCGCGGTCTCGGATTCTTTCGCAACAGCGTATTCGGCGTAACCGCCGCCGCGCATGACTGAGAGATAACAGTAAACCTGATCGCCAGCTTTGAACTTCTTCGCGTCTGCACCGGTTTTCTCGACGATGCCGGCGATGTCGTAGCCAATGATCATAGGGCCGCCAATGCCGCCGCCCCTGGATAACTTTCCTTGCCGTACGTAGGTGTCGACCGGATTCACCGCTGCAGCCATCACCCGAACCAGAATTTCGTCACTCTTTGGTTCCGGCTTCGGCGCGTCTTGATATTTCAAAACTTCCGGGCCGCCGAATTCGTTCACGACGACGGCCTTCATCATCGCCGGGTTCGCTTGCGCCTCCGCGATGCCGAATGCGACTGTGATTACTCCAAGTGCGAGCAAAACTTTGTTCTTCATAATAAATAGGCTCCTGAAACTGAATTAAATCCTGTTCAACGCAACCGACAACCCCTCAAGCTGTCGCCCCATGAAAATATCAATCCTCGCCACTATTGCATTAACCTTCGGTTTGTCCGGTCTTTGCGTCGCGCAAAGCAACGCACCTTACAACGAAGGACCAGTTTGGGTCTTGTCCATGATCAAAACCAAGACGGGACTCGCAGATGAATACTTCAAACAGATCAGCGGCACAGTAAAACCAGTCTACGAGGAATTGAAAAAGCAAAAGCTCGTCCTCGATTACAAAATTCTGACCGGCGAAGCGTCCGATCCCCATGACTTCAATATTCTCATTCTGGTTGAATATCCGAACATGGCGGCGTTCGATCATTTTCGGGACAAAATGGACCCAATCCAAGAGAAGGTGATGGGTTCGGCCGACCAGCGAAAGGACATGGCCGTGAAGCGTCTCGACATCCGCGAAATTCTCGGCACCAAAACGATGCGCGAGATTACGCTTAAGTAACTTCTTAATTCTTACTTCTTAATTTTTACTTTGCCGCCCACGGCAGTGCGTCGAGATCGACGTTGCCACCGGTGAAAATTATTCCGGCGCGCTTGCCCGCGATGTCGATCTTGTGTTCGGCAATCGCCGCGTAGGGAACGGCCGCCGACGGTTCGATGATGATCTTCATTGTCTCCCAAATTGTGCGCATCGCGGAGACAATCGCTTCTTCACTCACAGTGACGACATCGTCGACGTAACGTTGGATAATCGGAAACGTTTGTTCGCCGACATTTGTCCGCAGGCCGTCGGCGATCGTGAACTTCTTTTCCGTAACAATTCGTTTATGGGCGCGAAAAGATTGCGCCGTGTCGTCGGCATTCGCGGGTTCGACGGCGACCACTTTGATGTTCGGTCGCATCGATTTCGCCGCGACCGCGGTTCCGGATAACAACCCGCCGCCGCCAACCGGACACACCACCAGATCGACATCAGCGTCTTCGAGTAATTCAATCGCCGCGGTCCCCTGTCCCGCCATCACGTGCTGGTTTTCAAACGAGTGAATCAGCGTCGCGCCTGTCTTCGCGATCACGTCCGCACACGCGGCTTCGCGGGCCGCGTCGTTCGGTTCGCAGAAAATGACGTGCGCGCCGTAACGTTCGACCGCGCGCACTTTCACTTTCGCCGAATTCTTCGGCATCACGATGTGCGCCGGAATCCCGCGAAGCTTCGCCGCCCGGGCCAGTGCGGTTCCATGATTTCCCGACGAATGGGTCGCCACTCCCCGCTTCGCCGTCGCATCATCGAGCGAAAAGACCGCGTTGGTCGCGCCACGGGCCTTAAACGCGCCGATCTTTTGAAAGTTTTCGCACTTGAAAAATAACTTCGCCCGGCTCGCCTCATCCAAACGTGAACTGGTCAGGACCGGCGTCCGATGAATGTACTGCCGGATCCGCTCATGAGCCGCGCGAATTTGACCGAAATCGAGTGACATGTGCTTGTTATTGTAGAATAAGCGCCCCGCTTGCCGAATAAATTGTTCCGGCCGTCAGACTGATCAAGAGGAAGAGATGGACCCTTACGCAAAACCGAACGAGCGGAAAGTCGGCGCGAATCGGCCGAAGCTTTCGCATTTGCCGGCGGACGTTGATCAGCGGTCGCGCAAAGATCGCCAACGCGAGAAGCAGGCAGTAACGGACGAGCGGCGCGCGATCAAGAAGGCGGCTCGGCAGGAATTAAACCGAAAATTGCGCGACGAATTGGAGCAAGAGTCCGATTAATCAGGAAAGCAGGAATCCGGGAAAAATAAGACCAACGTCAGACTATCGGTTTGGGCGAACTTCTTACGGGTATCCGCGTAATTCGCGATTCAGAGAAAAGTAGCCTCAGCTTTTCGGCGTAACCTTGGCGCTCCCGAGGAACGTGGCGTTCTCATCAACGACCAATCGCGGCGCTTCGATGTCGCCCTGCAAAGTGCAACCGGCCTGAAGCTCGCAGCGTTCGGTGGCAAAGATGTCGCCCTGGACCGTTCCGCGCACTTTCACCGATTTCGATTTGATTTCGCCTTTAATCGACGCGTGCTCGCCGATGGTCAGCGATCCGGTCGAGTCGATCGTGCCTTCGACTTCACCATCGATCAGGAGCTCGTTCGTGAATTTGACCGTGCCCTTGATGGAAACTCCGCGTGAGAGCAATCCCCCCGCCGCGGTTGTTGGAGACGATGCTCCGTTCGACCGCGCCGGTTGAGGCGACGGCGTTAAAGGGGGCGGTTCAGACTTGCGAGTTGAAAACATATTCATGAGAAGAATTCCTCTAAATTGGCTCCGGGTAAAGCTAATCTTGTTCCCCGCGCCCGGTTAGATTCAAATTCCCGATCAAACCCCATATTCCTGATGAATCCGCCGATCTTTCTCGACGAGGACCAGGTCCGACGACACTTGCGCATGGCGGATTTGATTCCAGTGATGGAGAAAGCGCTGATCGATTTCTCGGCCGGAAAAGTGACGCAGCCGGTCCGGCAAGTGATTTCCGTCGATCCGCCCGGCGGATTTTATGGAATCATGCCGGCTCTGACGCCGGACGGCCTCGGGCAGAAAATTGTCACGTTCTATCCGCCGAACGCCGCCAAAGGAATTCCCACCCACATGGCGTTAATCATTCTCAACGATCCGCGGACCGGCGCGCCCCTAGCAGTAATGGATGGGCGATTGATCACAGAGATGCGAACTGCGGCAGTCTCCGCGGCGGCGACGAAACTGCTCGCGCCGAAAGACGCCGCGGTGCTGGCAATTCTTGGCAGCGGCGTTCAGGCGCGCAGTCATTTTGAAGCATTGCGGCTCGTCAGGAATTTCAGAGAGGTCCGCGTTTGGAGCCAGACGAAATCGAATGCAGAAACCTTTTCCGATGAGATTGGCGCGAAAGTAACATCAGCGGAAGATGCGGTGCGCGGAGCCGACGTCATCGTCACGGTCACAAGTTCGAAGACGCCGGTCTTGCGCGGCGCATGGCTAAAACATGGCTGTCACGTGAACGCGGTCGGTGCCTGCCGGCACGATTGGCGCGAACTCGATGACGACGCGATCCGAAACAGCGTTCTCTTTGTCGATTCGCGCGAAGCAGCAATGAAGGAATCCGGCGACGTGATCCTTTCCGGCGGGAAGATCTACGCCGAACTCGGCGAAGCGTTGGCCGGAAAAGTTCCCTCGCGTGCGAACGACACGACGGTCTTCAAGTCGTTAGGCATGGCAGTCGAAGACATCGCTGCCGCATTCCTGGTATATCGGGCGGCGGAGAAGTAAGTCATTCGCGGCGAGGCGCCGCGAACAGCACGCGAGGCGCGTGCGCTCCCCAGATCAAACTAGCTTGGTGGCGGAAGCTGATTCATGAACCCGATATCTGGATTCGCGAAGCGACCAATGTTCGGCAGCACGGTGGCGAGATCGGTCGGACTCGAGACGCCGTACCACTTCGCGAGCGTGGATGAATATTCATCGACTGAGGTCGTCGGCACCCAGCGACCTTCGCCGATATCGTCCGGTCCATCGATTGCGACTGTCGGGTAGGCACCGTAAATATCGCCGCCCTTCACCGAATCGCCGAGAATCAATGCGTGGCTCCCCCAGGCGTGATCCGAGCCGCCGCCGTTTGACTGAAACGTGCGGCTGAAATCGGAAGCGGTGAACAGCGTGACGCGATCGGCAATGCCAAGCTCCTTGGTCGCCTGATAAAATGCGTTCATGCACTGGCTCAGCTCAGTGAGAAGATTGTTTTGAGTCGCGAGCTCGTCATTGTGAGTGTCGTAGCCGCCGACGGAGCAGAAATAAATTTGGCGGCGCATGCCGAGCGCGTCACGAACGGCAATGATCTTCGCGATCATTTGTAATTGATCACTCAAATCCGAACTCGCGGGAAACGGCGTATTCAACGTCACGCCTGTTAGCGCGGTTGTGAGGAGCGCGTTGTTGGTGATCGCCCGGTTGGTAATCCTGGCAAACTCGGCTTCGAAAAGATTTTGGTGCGGCAGGTTCAACAAATCCTGCACCGCCTGGTAACGGATCTGCCCGTCCTTACTTCCAAAGCCGGTAAGACCGATAGGTCCCTGATTCGAAACCTGATATTCGCTGACCTGATTGCCGACCTGGAACGTGTTCGAGCCTGAGAGCGAGATCGACATCGAAATGGTGTCGAGGTTGTTGAACGAAGTCAGGAGGTCGGCGAGCCGCCCACCCCAGCCGGTCGCTCGTGGGCCGTCCGCCCAGCCAGTTTGCCATTCGACTTGTTGATCGGCGTGCGAAAAGAGCTGGGTCGGAAGCTTAGCGGAGCCGCTCAAGTACTGCGCGGCGGTCGTCGGCTCCACCAACGTGCCAACGTTGGCCATGATCGCCAGTTTGCGATCTGTATTAAAGAGCGACTGCAACTCCGGCATGTTGGGATGGATTCCGAAACTGCGCCCTTGCGGGTCCGGCGTGACCAGATTGAGCGGCAACAACGAGCTTTGGGCGAGGGCGATCGGTCCGCGCGCATTCGCGTAGACGTTGTAGGTCGCATCGTCGATGGGGACGACCATGTTGTTGGCGTCGTTTCCGCCGTAAAGGAAAAGACACACTAGCGCGCGAAACTCGGGGCCGGAGGCTGTCGAACTGATGGCCTGCGCGGTTGCGGCATTGATCGCACGCAAATTCCAAACCGTCGATGCAATTGAACTGGTGCCGAGAGCGGCACAAGCCGCCTGGCGAATAAATCGGCGTCGTGAAATTTCCATGGCTATTTTTCGATGACGAACTCCGGTGAAGTGACGATTAAATGAACTGCGGTTTGTGCGCGTTCCAGCGTGTTCGCGGACGAAATTTGACTCACAGCGTTAATCACAATCGAGCGCATATTCGAGGACATCTGTCCGCTCATCAGCAGAACATTGAGCGAATCGACCAGGGACGCCGGGTTCGAGGCAAGGGCGATCTGCGCCGAAAGGTCGAGAACGATCGTGTCTGGATTGCTCGGATTTGGTTGCCGATAAACTTCGCTCCGCGCTTTATTCGCAGAAGTAATGACCGAGCTGTCGGTGGTTATTTGAAATTCAGGAGCAACCAGTCCTCCATTCTCGATCGCTCCGACTTGCGAATAGAACGGCGAAAAGAAATTGAAAACGCTAGGCGCATAGAGTGGCGCCTGGCCGAAACTAAAGTCCACGTTGTTTACCACAAACTTTCCACTCGAAGCGGACGCATTGAACGCCCGGTAAACATTTGCCAGGCGAACCAGCGGCTCTCGTTCGTGCCCATAACTATTGCTGGCCGTCGACGTGCGAGCTTCCGGATCAAGGAGGATCGCTTGCACGACTGCTTTCATGTCACCCCGAACGCCCTTGCCATTGTTCGCGAACACTCCGGCAACACGCGAAATGTAACCGGGAGACGGATTGCTGGTGACCAGACGCTGAATCAAGCGTTGCGCGATAAACGGGCCGACATTTGGATGATTGAAGATTGCATCGAGGCCCATTTGCAGATCTTGTGCTTGCGTTTGGCCGGCGGGCAACGTCACGCCATTCAAAACTAGTTTTGCGCCGGTATCGTGATGGCTTGCAAACGCCATCATCGGATGGCGATATTCCGGCGACACGTACGACCACGTCGGCGTGCCAGTTTGATACCAATACCAGCCGGTAAAAATGTGGGCGTAACCTTCCACGACATCCTGATCGTAAGTGGGGATCGGTTGGCCGCTTCCATCGAGCTGCTGCGACCCGTCCTGGTTCAACTTGTAAAGACCGATCGTGAACAGCTGCATGATCTCGCGCGCGTAGTTTTCGTTGGGCTCGGTGTTGCGGTACGAATTCGGTTTGTCGTTATGGACCATGTCGAGGAAATCGCCCATCCCCGGATTCAGCGTCACGTCTTCGAGAAGCTGGCGGAAATTTCCAAATGCGTCCTGCGTTAAGACGTCCCAGTACGTCGCCAACGCCTCGGGGTACTGATACATGTCGTTGCCGTTGGCAGAGATCACCATGATCTCGCTCAGCGCCAGGGCTACGCGCTGCCGCAATTGATCGGGCGCCTTCACCACGGTGTACCACCAAGCTTCTTGAAAAAGCGAATAGGATGGGTCAGTCCCGGTCGACAATGCCGCGATCGCAGCGTCGACCCGCGGTCCAGTCCGCGTCGCGGGCATGGAAAATTGCGAATTGAGAAAATTAGTGAAACCAATCTGTTGAACCTGGGTGATCAACGGAGACGTGGGCCCGAACGTTGATTGAGTCAGCAAACGGGCAGCGTCACCAGAGCTGGGGGTGCCGGTCGGCGTTGGAGACGGCGTCACCGTGGGAGTCGCCGTTGGTGTCGGTGTGGGGGTTACTGTCGGACTTGGAGTCGAAGTAGGAGTTGGGGTTGGTGACGAAGACCCCTTTGAAGCCGTGTATGTGTAAGTGTTACTTACCCAGGAATTGTTCACCTGAGAGTAAAGCGACGCGTATATCGTCCGACCGTCGGTAGGAATATTGCCAACCGTGACTGACGTGACTTGCACCACGTTCGAGGAGTAAATGTCGATGCCTCTCAAGGTGCTACCGAGCGTTAATATGTAAGCGGTGGCGCCACCGGCGGTCCACTGAAACGTCACGGTTGAACCAGAAAAGGTTGAGCCCGGTGCAGGAACTAGGATCACTGCCGAGTTCGGAGTGGAACTTGGAGTGGGCGTCGCCGTAGGAGTGGCTGTCGGAATCGGAGTGGCCGTGGGGGTGACTGTTGGAGTTGGAGTCGACGTAGGGGTTGGTGTTGCGGTTGGAGTCGGGGTTACTGTCGGACTTGGGGTCGACGTAGGAGTTGGGGTTGGTGACGAAGACCCGTTCGAAGCCGTGTAGGTGTAGGTGTTACTTACCCAGGTATTGTTCACCTGGGAGTAAAGCGTCGCATATACCGTCCGGCCGTCGGTGGGAATATTGCCGACCGTGACTGAGGTGACTTGCACGACATTCGAGGAGTAAATGTCGATGCCTCTTATGTTGCTACCGAGTGTTAATATGTAAGCGGTGGCGCTGCCAGCCGTCCATTGGAAAGTAACGGTTGAACTAGAAAAGGTTGATCCCGGTGCAGGAGTTACGATCACCGCCGAGCCTGGACTGGGACTTGGAGTGGGCGTCGGCGATACGATTGGAGTTGGTGTCGGCGTGGCCGTGGGAGTAGGGGTCGGAGTTGGTTTGTTTTTTTTCGCGAAGGTCGGGTGGCTGGGAGAAGCGATCACAACAAGCGCAATCACAACGAAGGCGCCTAATCGACCAAGGTTTCTCCTCGACCTTTTCATGAGTGCGCCCGACAAATCATCGGAGGTATGACCGAACAATTTCCTCACAGGTTACAAGGTTTCTTAGGGCGCGGTTGCTTCGCCAGTCAGGAGAAGTCCGGGCGCTGATTTGAGCGGGGAAATCGCAAGCGCCACGGCGAATTTAATAGCAGAATTCGCACCAAAAATGCGCGCTCATTCGCGGCGTTTGATCGTATTAAGTTCCGCTGTCACGACCATGCCGGGTCATGCTAGGTCTCCGCGGAAAGAATCTTGTCCGCCTCAGCCATGCTCTGACAGGTGACGATCCTCACGTCGCCGCGATAGTGAAAGATCGACATGATCGTCATCCCGATATCGCGATGCGGGTCGGGAACGACTCTTACAACTGTCGACGCGCCATGTTCGTTGCAGAGATCCATTGCCCTCTCGATAAACGGCGCGCATTTCACATCCATCAACTCGAGCCCGGTCAGATCGACCAGAACGCGAAAACCGGTTTCAAGCTGGTCGAGGGCGGCGCGCAGTTGTTCCAGACCTTTTTCGCAGTCCTCGCCCCTGACCACGCCGCCGTAACGGATCTCGAGTAGTTTCTTCGGAACGTTCGCTTCGAAACTTATCACTGCGTGATGCGACTGTATTTTTGCAAGAGTTCGCGCAATCGATCATGCGGCAACGCTTCCACCCGATGATTGTTTGCACCGATCATGGTTTGGTTATCCACCAACGCGTTGACGACCGCCTCTTCCGTCGCTTGCACGACACCCGTGAAAATCGGGTCCATTAAATCGTTCGGGATCGTTTGGACCGAATGCGTGACCTGGTCCGGCGCCCATGAATCCTTGTTCGCGGTAGAAAACGCGATGAACAAATCCCCCGAACCGTTTCCGGAAATCGTTCCCGTCCGCGCTAGCCCAAGCGAAACGCGCCGTGCGAGCCGTTTCAATTGGTTTGGCAACAACGGCGCATCCGTCGCGACAACTGCAATGCACGAACCGGTGTCTTCACCGTAAACTGTGCCGGGAATTTCTTTTCCAACCGGAACGCCTGCGATTGTCAGCAGAGCGCGCCGCCCAAAGTTCGCCTGAAGAAAGACGCCAACAGTGAAGCTCTGCGCGGGCTTATCTTTTCCGACCTTGATCTCGATCTTACGCGATGCAGTTCCGCTGCCGCCTTTGAATTCGTAACAAATCATTCCGGTTCCGCCGCCAACGCTTCCCTCCTCGATCGCGCCACCGTGTGCGGAATCGAGCGCATGAAAAACGTCTTCGGGCTTCACATGGAATCCGTTGGTGTCGTTTAGCCAGCCGTCCCACGTCTCGGCGACCACCGGCAGGCTCCACCAATATCCGCTCGCGTCCGCAGCGCCATGTTTGATTCGCCACCCGATTACGGCGTCACGCGCGACACCGACGCTGTGCGTGTTCGTAATTACAACCGGGCCCTCGAGAAAACCGCTTTCCTCGATCCAATTTGTGCCGGTCATTTCGCCGTTGCCATTTAAGCTGAACAAGCCGGCATAAACCGGATCGTTTAATGAATCGTGTCCACGTGGAATGATCGCCGTGACGCCAGTGCGCACCGGCCCTTTGCCGACAACCAGTTTGCCTTCCCCGTTGATCAGCGTCGTATAGCCAACTTCAACGCCAGCAACGTCGGTGATTGCATTCAATGGACCAGGCGTGCCGTCGAACGGAACGCCGAGATCACGTGCGCGAACCTTTTTCTGCGCAATGGTTGATCTCGAGGGTAACGGCACTGGTTGACGCGCAGATGCGTCGACCACGAGCATGACTGTTAGTAAAAGGGCGAAACGGTTCATTTTTTTGCCCATTTTTCTTCAGCGAAAGTTTTCCACTCGCCCTTTTCGGTCTGGCGAATGAGCGAATTCCAGGTTTTCGTTTGCGGATCGAACGTGAACTTGTTGGTCAGCGCACCTTCTTTCGATTCCCAGCGAAATTCGATACCGAGCAGCTTATCGTCGATCTTGCCACGACCAGGGGCGTCGTAACCCGCGCCATAAACATCCAGCCAGTGGCAGACATAAGTTTTGTCTGCGGCGACAAAACCAATGAAGACCATCGCCTCGTATTGCGGATCGCTTTCACCGGCACCGTAATGGAGCTCGATGTAATGATGTTTCAGGACCCATTCGCAGCGCACCGTCGTTTGCGTGGTTTCTCCATTGCCCATTTTTCGCTCGACCTGCCAGTCACCGACGAAATTGTCGAGAAACGGATCTCTTAGTTCGGATGGCGGAGGCGCCTGGGCTTGCGCGACGGCAAGCGCAAGCAAGAACAGGCTTCCGCAGAAAAGGCGATAAGTCATAACTAGACAGGATTTACGGGATTCAGAGGATTACAATCAAACAAATCCTGTTAATCCTGTCTGAATTCTCGATTTTGTGTTTTCGCAGCCCGATCAACGCATTTAGATTGAGCACGTGACCTACCAGGTTTTCGCCCGCAAATATCGCCCCCAGACGTTTGATGATCTCGTCGGCCAGGCTCACGTTTCGCGCACGCTCAAGAATGCGGTGACCCAAAACCGGCTGGCACACGCCTACCTCTTTGTGGGCCCGCGCGGGATTGGGAAAACTTCGACGGCGCGAATTCTGGCAAAAGCATTGAATTGCGTGAAAGGGCCGACCGTTACTCCGGACAATACCTGTGATAACTGCAAAGAGATTGCCGCCGGCAATTCGCTCGACGTCCTGGAAATCGACGGAGCCAGCAATAACGGCGTCGAACAGGTCCGCGAATTACGCGAAAACGTCCGCTACGCGCCGTCGAAATCTCGCTTCAAGATCTACATCATCGACGAAGTCCACATGCTGACCACGGCGGCGTTCAATGCGCTGCTCAAGACGCTCGAGGAACCGCCGCCGCATGTGAAATTCATTTTCGCGACGACCGAGCCGCAAAAAGTTTTGCCAACCATCGTGAGCCGCTGTCAGCGTTTCGATCTTCACCGCATTCCGGCGAAACTGATTGCGGACCATCTCCAATTCATCGCCAAGAAAGAAAAAATCACGCTCGAGCCGGCGGCAGCGCATGCGATCGCCCGCGGCGCGGAAGGCGGAATGCGCGATGCGGAGTCGATGCTGGATCAGCTTGTTGCGTTCTGTGGCGAGAAAATTTCCGAGCAGGACGTGCTCAACGTTTTCGGGTTCACCAGCGAGCAGAGCGTGGTCGATCTGACTGGAAAAATTTTCCGCGGCGAAACCGCGGCTGCCCTTGATGTGCTTTACGAACAATCCGAAGCCGGCAAAGACATGATGCGGCTGATGTCGGATCTGATTTCTTATTTGCGCGATCTGCTCGTGTTCAAAGCCAAACCGGACGCGCTCAAGGAGGATGCCGATCCTGAATTGCAAAAAGCGCTCGCGGTCCAGGCTGACTTAATCGAGAACGAGCGATTGCTGGAGTTGATCGACCAGTTCGCGCAGGCGGAAGGCAGGATGAAATGGGCGCCTAATAAGAAATTGCATTTTGAGGTCGCGATTATCAAAGCAGTCCAGAGTTTGGGTCAAGCGACACTCGATGAAGTGATCGAGAAGCTCGGCGAACTGCGCGACGGAAGATCTACAACCGCGGAAAAAAAAACGCTAAGCGCGGCGCCTGACGCCAAGAATCGTTTGGTGGAGGCAGACGCGAGCCGCCCTGACACTGTCTCGTCTGCATCGGAAAAAAGAACGGCCGACCCGCCTTCGCCTGGCTTCGACGTGGCAGGCCCGGCCGCCTCTACACTGCGCGTCGCTGAAATCGCTAACGGCGAAACCGACCTGAACAAGATCTGGGAGACCGCCTTCGCGAAGATTCCGAATACAAAGGCATTCGTCCGAAACTCGGCCGCAGTCGCGCATGTTCTGCCAAGCGAAGGCCGTTACTTCGTGCTCGGATTTTCGCCGGATCAGAAATCGCCGATGGACATCCTGGGAACGGCGACCAACCGCAAACTGATTGAGTCGTTACTTCAGGAAGTAAGCGGCAAAGACTGGACGCTGAAGTTGACCGTGCAAAACGATCTGCCGCCGAGCACAGAAAAACCAACCGAGGATTACGCGGACAATCCGCTGATCCGCGAAGCCCTAGAAATTTTTAAGGGAGAAATCAGAAAATGAATAACGTGTCGAGTGGTGAGCCAATCGCCGGGGACGATTTAACGACTTAAGCCAAGCCCATGAATTTGAACAAATTGATGAAACAGGCGCAGCAGATGCAGGCACAAATGGCCAAAACGCAGGCCGAGCTCGAAGAGAAGACCGTGGAAGTAACTGCCGCCGGCGGAAAAGTGAAAGTTACCGCGAACGGCGCGGGCGAAATCCTTTCGATCAAGATTGACCAGCAGATCGTCGATCCAAACGATGTCGAATTTTTGGAAGAAGCGGTTCTCAGCGGCGTGCAGCAAGCGATTGATCAAGGCAAAGAGATCGCTCAATCCGAAATGAAAAAGATCACCGGCGGCCTGGGAATGCCGGGACTGTAATTACGGCTGAGCCAAAGCACGCGGTTGGCGTTTGTGGTGTTCGTAAACGCAAACCTCGCGAATCCCGAACGCCGACATCTTTTCGGCAAGGCGATCGTAATTTTCGGCAAGCTGCGCGTGGGAATGCGCGTCGGACGCGGTTGTGAACGGAATTGCCTTTTTGATTGCGAGCTTGATGATTTCGTCGCTCGGGTAAAGTTCGTCGACCGGTTTGCGCCAACCGGCAGTTGAAAGTTCGATCGCCAGATTGCGTGACCGAATGAAATCGAGCGTCTCGTTCACGACAGATCGCACATCGCCGCACGGCCGGTGCCCATGGATCTTGATAAGATCGAGGTGCGACAAACAATCGACCAGCCCCGTCGCGGCGATTTCCCGAACGCGGCGAAAGTAATCTTCGTAGATTTCGTTGATGTCCCGGCCGACAAACTGTTCCGCGCCGTCAGGAACGCTGTCGAACATCTGGTTTGGATCGTCGAGGTAATGGACGGAGCCGAGAACGAAATCGAGTTGGTCCCAATTCTTCTCGACCCACTTTCGGCCCGCGGCTGAGGTTTGCGGATCGTTGTCGAGTTCGATTCCCGCGCGAATTTTTACGTCCGGATTTGCAGCGCGAAGTTTATCGAGCTCATCGAAGTTGACGCCGGCATAATAACGGTCGTGATCGGTGAACGCGATGTCGTTCAAGCCTTTTGCACGCGCGCTATCGATCCACGGCTGCAGAAGATTTTGGGAATACGGCTGAACTCGATGCCCCTGGGGATGACTGTGGTAGTCACTAAAAAGTTGAGGGTTGAGAGTTGAGGGTTGAGAGCTGGACATTCAGATCCTTCTCAACTCTCAACTTCCCGCATCACGGCTCGGTCATGAACTTCTGCCGGATTCGGAGCTCGGGATACTTTGGAAAAAGAACTTCAGCCGTAAAAACTTTTCCGGGCGTTAGGTCACGAGTCGCGATCATTTCCTTATATTCAATATGCTCGTCGGGATTGATCAGGACAGTGGCGGGAGTTTCCTTGATCGCGTGGTTCTCGGACCATTTCGTCAGAACGACGTCGGCCGAGTTCAGCAGTTGCACCTCGATCCGTTGATCCGTTGGAAAATCGAGGGTGACCACGTGGGTGCCGCGGTTCGTTACAAGTACCCTGACCTCCATTTGTCGAACCTCGGAAAGCCGGAGAGGCTGCGGCGCGACCTGTAGACTCAGAATGAGGCCGCGCAGTTTAGGGTTCTGATATTTTGGCAAAACTTCGGACGATGAAAATGGGTGCATCATGCGGCCGAGAAAACCGCGCTTCTTTATCGTCGTCGTCGTAATCGGTGGTTGCGAGCCACCGGGAGCCGGCGAGGACAATCCCGTGTCAGGCACCGGTGTCGGAGTGGGCGTTGGCGAGGTCCCGAACGAGCCGAGCTGCGCGCGAAGAGGGGCGGCGGCCAATAGCAAACTATAGAAAAGAATAGCAGGACGAATCATTGACGGGTTAAACACGGAACGTATCAATCGGTCATGAAATCCATTTTCGCGAGCCTGATTGTGGCATTGATCGCCGTTTCCGTCTCGGGAAAAGATCGACATTGCGTTTTTCCGGGTGCATGTGAAAACCAATGCCAAGCTGGCGGCTAATGGGAGAAAAGAGAAAACGATGAAGCGCTCACTCGTCGCTGCGCTGGCCATCATCACAGTTTTCGGCGTTGTCGAGAGTGTCCGCGCTATCGACATCGCATTGCCAACCGACAACGACGCGATTTTTGACGGCGGAGGCGCGGCGTTCTTTCAATACATCGAACGCGATTATGGCGGCGAGAAATCGACACCGTGGGAGGGCGGTCAATATGGATTCGTACGCGATCCGGAGCAGACCAGTTCCGGAGTTGTTTATACGCGCTTTCACGAAGGCATCGATATCAAGCCGGTCCATCGTGATGAAAACAACGAGCCGCTCGACGAAGTGCGTGCCATCGCTGACGGAAAGGTGGTCTACACGAGCCTGGTCGCCGGTTATTCGAACTACGGAAAGTACATCGTGATCGAACACACGTTCGACGGCTCGCCCTATTACAGCTTGTATGGACACCTGAGCAAGATCGACGTCCGCGCGGGCGAAAGTGTGCAGCGCGGACAGCACATTGCGGTGATGGGTTACACTGGCGTCGGAATCAATCGTGAGCGCGCGCATTTGCATTTGGAGTTGAACCTGATCCTGAATCACAAGTTCGAAGGCTGGTACAACGCCACCCATACGAACGATCCGAACCACCACGGCATTTACAACGGAATCAATCTCACCGGGCTGGACATCCAGAAGTTCCTCGTTCAACTCCACGAAAATCCTTCGCTCACGATTCCGCAGTTTTTCAGCCACGAGGAAGTTTTCTACAAAGTCGCCTTTCCCCGATCGCGGCATTTCGAATTGCCCAAGCTTTATCCGTGGATGGTAAACGGAAATGCCAATGCGGAGCCGCGCTCGTGGGTGGTTTCATTCGCGCGCGGCGGTTTACCGCTTCGAATTGAGCCGAGCGATCGGAAAGTGAAACAACCGGAAGTCATTTACGTGAAACCGAGTTCATTAAATGCTTCGCATCTGACCAACGGCGTTGCCACCGGTCCAGCGAGTCACGCGCATCTCACCGGTTTCGGAACGCAAATGATGCGCCTGCTAATTTGGCCGGACTAGTAGAGGCGATTGATTCTCAAATTCGAATGTCGAATATCGAAACTCGAAACAAGCACGAATCTGGAAAATCAAAAAGGCGAACAACTTCAATTCGAATCTTCGATTTTTGAAATTGTTTCGGACTTCGAAATTCGAGTTTTTCGAATTTCTAACATGAAGTTGGTTTTTTCTGAGCAACAGCGACACCATGCGGAATTGCACCGGCGATAAAGTCGAGACATTCCACTGCACCGCTTGGCTTGCCGGGGAGCGCGATAACCAGCGAATCGTCGACCACTGCGGCGAGATTGCGAGAGAGAATCGCGTTCGGCGTGATTTTCATCGATTCCGCGCGCATTACTTCGCCGAATCCTGGCAGCTCGACCCGCATGACCGCGCGAACCGCTTCCGGAGTAACATCGCGTGGGCCAATGCCCGTTCCGCCTGTCGTCAGAATTAATCCGCAGCCTTGTTTTGAAAACGAGCGGATTGTTTCTTGGATTCGTGTGGCATCGTCTGGAATCACGGCCTCACATAAAACTTGCCAGCCGCTTTTCTGCGCAACTTCCTTGAGCGCCGGCCCGCCGAGATCTTTATAATCACCGGCACTCGCGCGATCTGAAACCGTGATGATTCCAACAACGATCTGCATATCGAAAAATACCTAACGAACACAGGAAAACAGGAAAAGATTCATAAATTTCCTGCGTTCTTGATTTTCATCAGCGATTCCGAGTCTTCGTCTTCTTAATTAGCCGCACATCGGCGATCTTCATTTTTTTGTCGACGGCTTTGCACATGTCGTAAATCGTCAGCAACGCGAGCGAGACTCCGGTTAGCGCCTCCATCTCGACGCCGGTCTGGGCGATTGTCCGCGTCGTGCACGTCACCTCAGCGCAGTCCCGTGCGGCGATGATGTCGATCTTCACGTCGCCCAGTGGCAGCGTGTGACAAAGCGGAATGAGGTTCGCCGTTTGTTTGGCGGCCTGAATTCCGGCGAGACGCGCGGTTGCAAACACATTTCCTTTCGCGATTTGATCTTTCGAAATCAGATCAAGCGTCTTGCGTTGAAGTCTGATCTTGCCTTTGGCGATGGCAGTCCGCGCACTCATCGGCTTCGCCGATACATCGACCATTTGCGCCCTGCCCTCGTCATCGAGATGAGTTAGTCGCTTCATTGCCTCTCACTTGTCACCCGCCACTTGTCACTTTCCTTCATCCGCCGATGGCGATCATCTTGCGGTCCGGCTGATAATTGTTGCGAAAATCGTGCTGCTCGGGCTTGCGATCGACAACGTCACTAAAGAACTGCCGCAGCTCATCATCACTCGCGCCAGCACGAAGTGGCTTCATGATGTCGAACTCGAGGTAGCTGCCGAGACAGGGACGGAGTTTTCCGTCGCAGGTGAGTCGCAGTTTGTTGCAGCTCTCGCAAAAATGCAGGTTCGTCATCGCACCGATAAATCCGACGCGCTGATTGCGTCCCGGGATTTGGTAATACGTCGCGGGACCATTTGTTCGAAAAGACTGCTCGGGAATCAACGGGCCGTAACGCGATTCGATCGCGCGTTTGGCCTCGGCAACTGGCAAAAAATTTTCGTCGTTCAAGACCTCGGTAGTGCTCACCGGCATCAACTCGATGAAACGCAGAATCAAATTGCGCTCCGCCGCAAACTCAATGAGCGGAATAAGCTGATCGTCGTTTCGCCCACGCATCAGCACCGAGTTCAGTTTAATTTGATCGAATCCGGCCGTAATCGCAGCATCGATGCCTTCCAAGACTTGCGAGTGAAAATCGCGTCCTGTGATTTGCGCGTAAAGATGCGGATCCAAAGTATCGAGTGAGATGTTCACCGATTGGACGCCGGCCTCGCGGAGCGCGGCTGCCATCGTAGCAGCCGCTTTGCTGCGCGAAGCGCGCGCGTCGCCCGCAGGCCGCGGGCTACAATCCACTTTGTGCGCAAGCAAAGTTCCGTTCGTGGAGATTCCGAGACTCGAGATCTTTGGAATCTTTGGAATCTCACGAATGAAATCGACAACGTCACGGCGAGTCAGAGGTTCGCCACCGGTCACGCGGATTTTGGTGACTCCGAGATCGGCCGCGATCCGAATGAGGCGCAGAGTCTCCTCGTAGCTGAGAATTTCCTCGCGCGGCAACCATTCCTGAAGTTCGCGCGGCATGCAATAGTTGCAGCGCTCATTGCAACGGTCCGTAATCGAGACGCGCAGATAGGAGATGCGATGGCCGTAACGATCTTCCATTTCAATCGCAACGTTATCGGCGATGCCGTGTTCAATCAACAAGCCGGGACAATTGACTGACCGTGCGCCGGTTGTATCCTTTTTTATGAAGACAATTTCCAAGACGTTGTGGTTAGGTTTGGCTGCTGTCGGACTCTGCCTAACGAGCTGCGAGACGCTGGAGAATCGAATTTCCCGAAAACCCCGACATGTTCAATTCTCTGTCAGCTCGCGATCAAGCATTGGTGCGTCAGGGACAGGTCCGTTCGGGCATGTCGACGAACGCAGTCTGGCTGGCGTGGGGTTCGCCTGAGCAGAAAGTGGCCGGCGAAATGCGCGGACACCAGACCGAGACCTGGATTTATCTCGCCGGCACCACCGCCTACGGCTACGGCTACGGCTACGAACCTTATGGCTACGGCTACGGCCCGGGCCCGTGGGGTTACGGTGGATTCGGCGTCGGAGTTGTCCGTTTTCATCATGGTGGCCGGTTCCGGTTCTTTGGCGATCCCTTCTACGACCCGTTTTACTACTCTTACATTCCGCCGACGATCTACTATCCGTACAAGACGGTCACGTTTTCCGACGGACGGGTAATGTCGTTTCAATATTTCATTAATCGGTAAGAGTTCCTTTTCGGCGCGTCTTTAGCCGAGAACACGTGTAAACTTGAGCGATGGCCTACCGCTCATTTCTGGAATTTCTCGACGCACTCGACAAAGCCGGCGAGCTGAAGCGCGTCTCCGTTCCGGTCGATACCGACTTGCTTATTAGCGAATGGGCCGACCGCGAGATGAAATCGCCTGGGGGCGGAAAGGCATTACTCTTCGAGCAACCCGTCGTCGACGGACAAGTTTCCAAATTCCCGGTCGCGATCAATACCATGGGGTCGCGCAAACGGATGGCGATGGCGCTTGGCCGCGAAAGCGTCGACGAAATCGCGCAGGAAGTTCAACTGATCCTCAAAGCCAAACCGCCGACCGATCTGCGCGAGGGTTTCGCGCTATTGAAACAAGGAATTCACCTCCTGCACGCGCGACCGAAAACCGTTCGCGACGCCGCTTGCCAGGAGATAGTCCATATGCTCGAGGGCTCAACTCTCAACAAACGCCAGTCCGGCTCGGACCAACTCTCAACTCCGGCAATGTCGCTCCGCGACATGCCGATTTTGAAGTGCTGGCCCAAAGACGGCGGGCGTTTCATCACCCTTCCGAACGTGCACACTCGCGATCCCGAAACCGGCGAGCGCAACGTCGGTTGTTATCGAATGCAGATTTTCGATGAGCGAACAACAGCGATGCACTGGCAGGTCCACAAAGTGGGCGCGCGCCATGGGAAGGTTTATTACCAGCGCAATGAGCGAATGCCGGTTGCGGCCACCCTCGGCGGAGACCCGGCGCTCTCCTTCGCGGCCACCGCGCCGCTGCCGGATGGGCTGGACGAAATTCTTTTCGCCGGATTTTTGCGGCGCAAATCAATCGAGATGGTGAAATGCAAAACAGTTGACCTCGAAGTTCCGGCGGACGTCGATTTTGTTTTGGAAGGGTACGTGCAACCCGGCGAGATGCGGCCCGAAGGACCGTTTGGCGATCACACCGGCTACTATACGGCGGTCGAGGATTATCCGGTTTTTCACGTCACGGCGATCACGCATCGCAAAGAGGCCGTTTATCCGACGACAATCGTCGGCATCCCACCGATGGAAGATTTCTACATGGGTGATGCCAGCGTACGGATTTTTCTTCCGGTGTTCAAAATGAATTTCCCCGAGTTGGTCGACATGACGCTGCCGGCGGAAGGGGTGTTTCACAATCTCGTGTTCGTGAGCATTCGGAAGCAGTATCCGTATCAAGCGTTCAAGGTGATGCACGGTTTGTGGGGCATGGGGCAAATGATGTTCAGCAAATACATCGTGGTGGTGGACGAGGACTGCGATGTCCATAACACCAGCGAAGTTCTCTTTCGCCTTTGCGCCAACACCGATCCCGCTCGGGACACAAGCGTTATCAGGAATCCAAGCGATTCGCTCGATCACGCGCCGACCGAGCAAAACATCGGTTCCCACATGGGCTTTGACGCAACCCGAAAATTACCGGGCGAAAATTACCACCGGCAATGGCCCGAACTGCTCAAGATGACCGACGAAGCGAAGGCGCTGGTCGATGAGCTGCAAAAGAAAATTGGCTGACGATGCTTTGCCGCGCAGCGGCGAGCGGCTGAAGAATTTGGTAAACCCTATTTGTGGCTACCAGGAGTACCTGTGGTGCCAGTGCCGCCTGTGGTGGATTTGGATTTACCCGCAGTAGCGCCACCACCTTTGATGTCTTTTACTGGCTTCAGGTCACGAATTATGGCGTCCTTTATCTCTTTCTTGACTCGGTGCCAAGCGGACCGGACTACATTGATGTTTGGGATTTGTGCCTTCATGCCCGAACCGGCTCTCCCGAATTCATTTCGTCGGCAACGTTTTAGCGACGAGTCCCAGCGAGAGCAAGCCTAAAAGCTGTTTTGCGATTTAAACCATGCTAAAGAGCACACCGGCGTCCACACTCAGCCCGGGCCGTGACCGGGACTCGCCATAGTATCGACAAAAGAAAACGCGTTGATCCCGCGAGCGCAGGACCAACGCGTATTAGATAATCGATTTTCGAATTACGGTCGCCGGAACAATTGCCCGGTATCAACGTCGCGGGTCAATCCACCCGGGGGCACGCCGCGTAAATCGTAAACGCGTCCGGTGTAGGGACTGCGGAACATTCCCGGTCCATTCGCCGGTCTGGCATACGGATAACCACCCTCAGGCGGCGGCCCGTACTGGCGCGCGCGGTCTTCCTGAATGGCATGCCCAATCAGCGCGCCGCTGGCGGCGCCAATCGCCGCTCCGATGGCCGCGCTTCGTGGGCCGCCACCGGCCAAACCACCAATAATTGCGCCAGCGCCAGCGCCGGCCGCCGCCCCCTGGCCGGTAGGCGTATCGCACGAATCAAGGGCGAACGCAGCGAGTGCTCCGCCGCAAATAATGGTGAAAAATTTCTTGTTCATAGATGTTCCTTCGTCAGCCCATTGAACCGTGCCAGCGAAATAATGTTTCGCCGCACCAACAATTTTGACGACTTACCGCAGGATTACGGGGCGCGGAAAAGCTTCTTCGCGCCTTCATCCAGGATCAGCGCTCCGTGTCCAACTTTTCGGCAGTCGTAGACGCGGCTGGAATACGGACTTCGCACAAAACCACCCGTGCTACTGGCAAACGCCTCATAATTGCCCATTGGATAATCCTTCCCTTTTGGCAACGGATATTTCTTCGCGGCGTCTTCTGGCGACACTACGACGGCTTTCTCGGCCTCACCCAGGGCGTAGACTTTAGTGAGGGGGGCAAGCGTTAAAGATGTGACCAACAATGCTGAAACGAGCGCTAAATATTTCTTCATATTAATAGTTACGGTTTCGGTGACTCAGACGGATGGCGCATTCCGCTCATTTAAAAAAAGCTTGAGTAGCTGCCCCGTGATCCGTCCGGCCTTTTCCAATTTGTTCAGGGCGTATTCTTTTTCAAATACTCGAAATTTGTCCAGCTCCATTCTCCGCAACAAGCCGCGGTAAATGGACGCCATTATTTCGGCCGCGACCATCGAGCGGCGGTCTTCCGGCGGTAAAATCCCGGAGGCGCCAGCGAAGAACTGCCGGGCCCGGTCCGCTTCAAATTGCATCAGGCGCACAAAACGATCGTCATATTGTCGATCTTGCAGGTTCTTTTCAGAATAATTGAAGCGCGTGAGATCCTCCAGTGGCAGGTAAACACGCCCGGCGCGCAAATCCTTTGCCACGTCGCGAATAATATTCGTCGTTTGCAAAGCGAGGCCGAGCTGAATGGCATACTCCTTACACGCCACATTGCGGTAACCGAAAATCTCGATGCTGACCAAACCTACGGCGCTGGCCACCCGATAACAGTAAACCCGCAGTTCGTCGAAGGTTTGATAACGCTGGATGGCAAGATCCATTTCCACGCCGGCGATAATTTCCTCAAACATCTCCGGACCGAGCGAGTACTTCTTCATCAAACCCCGTACTTCCGCGGCCAACGACGACTCGTCAGGGCCGGTCCCGCGCAGCCATTGTCTCCATTCAATCAAGCGCCGCTTCTTTTCCTCAACAGGGAGATCGACGTCGTCGGCGATATCGTCGATCACCCGGCAAAAAGCATAAAAGATGGTTATGTCGCGCCGGCGCTCGCGGCCGAGAGAAATGAACGCGAGTGCGAGGTTGGATTTGCTCGCTTGAGTAATTTTCGTCGCGTTCACGATTTAAGATTCGCCCCAGCTAATATTCAATCCAGGTTTGTTGATAGACGTGACCGGTTTCACCGCGCCGGAACAGGCAGACCCAGGAAGCCAGCAACCAGCCGGTCACAAAGCCGCGCCCAAAAACAAATAGCGATTTCCAGATGATCATTGCAACGACGCGATCGGCAATGGCGCCGCGCACGATCGCGTCCGCCACCGTCAAAATGAAAAAGTGGATGCCGCAAATGAGGAGGAACCAGCTGAAGCGACCAAAATTATTCTTAATGAAATCGCGATGGGCGCGGATTGCTTCGCGCAGCGTCTCATTATGCAATGCGAGCGAGATCTGGACTGAGCTAAAAGCGATGATCAAGGCGCACATGACCACACGTTCGATCGGAAGATAATCCAGCACATCGGGAATGTTCATGAAATAGGCGAGCAGCAGGGGCAAACGCACGATCAACGTGCTGATTAGGACGACAATGCCTGCCCATTCCAAAACATAACTGAACCGCCGCATCGCAAAGCGAAACAGTTCTCCTTCTTCGAAACTTAATCCACGGATCCAGGCGAAGCAGACCGCAATCAGATAAACCTGAATGTAAACGCCGAAGAGATATTCAAAGATAAATGCCAACGCGTCGATGCCGGCGGACGTTTGTAATAACTCCGCCGCCGGCAGGAGTCCGCCCCATAATGGCAGCGCCCAATAGATGACCGGCTTGAGCAAGGCGGCGATCGCGCTGAAAAGCAAAATCAAATAGAGGAGATAACCGAAAACGCGAAAACGCTTATGCAACGCTCGCACCAGCGCGCCGTGCAAGCCGCGCCAGTTCAGTAACATCAAGACCGCCGCGATTGCCGAAAGCGGATAGGTCGTTGTCGCGTTATCGAAAATTCCAGCGACACCTTCCAATGCCGGTAACGGTGCTTCCTGCCAAATCTCCAGGAACGTCGGCCAATGCCAGTTCGCAAGTGAGAAGATCTGCGTGAGATCCACTTCGGCCAGGCTTCCAAGCGGAGTGAACGTCCAAAACTGGAAAACGGAATAGGCAAATCCGAGCAAGACGAAGGTAGCCCAAATCCGTTTGTAGCGAAGGATGCACCGGAATCCGTCGCGTAACGCGAGGCGAATAGGATTAAAAAGTAGAACGATGATATAGCCGCCTAAAAAGCCGACGAGCGGATACCATCGCGACAGGTCGTGTCCGATTTCAGCAAGCGCGAATACCGGCGGCAGCAAAAGCACCAAACCCCAATAACCAAACCCCAGGCAAACTCCAATCATCAAACTTCAAAGGAGCAATCGCGTTGCTTTAGGTAATCGAACTTTGGGATTTGATTGGAGCTTGGGATTTGGGATTTTGAAATTGGCGCCTTTCATTCAACGAATGAGTCCCCAGTGCGGAATGAATGGCCAATAAACAAACAGTCCGCGCCCCACGAGGTTTTTTTCCGGCACCGGTCCCCAATAACGGCTGTCAAAGCTGTTGTAGCTGTTGTCGCCCATTGCGAAATAAGATCCTTGCGGGATCGGACGCTTTCCCTCGGCAAATTCCAACTTTGCGCGAACATCCTGCTCCTCTTTCAGAAACCGGGATGCATCCGATCCGCTTCTTAGCGCCCGCTCCTTGTTTCGAACAACCTCCTGGAACTGTTGCTCTAAAATATTCACGTTGAGTGGACCATCGGAATAACCGCGGTAGCCATTCTTCGCGCTCATCACCCGACCGAATCCATAGCCTGGCGCGACTTGATCGTTCGCATAGAGCATCGGCGGCTGGATCCGCAGTGTGTCGCCAGGCAATCCGGCCAATCGCTTAATGTAAAACGGAGCACCCGTCTCGGGATCTTCGGGAATCATGGGAATATTTTTCGTCCGAAAAACGATGACGTCACCGCGATGTGGCTTCACGAAATTGTAGCTGAACTTGTCGACAAAAACCTGGTCACCAGTGTCGACCGCGCCGCGCGCAATCACTTCGCCGCGTCGATATTGAATGCCCGGGGCAACTTTGAAATCCGCACGGAGCTGATCCGGCGGACAGTAGACCAGAAAACGCTGACGCTCGCAGATAATTCGCGACCAGGTGAAGAAAAAGAAAAACTTCTTCTGCTCGATTTGCAGCACCTGGTCGTCCTGCTGCGAGACGACGTTGATGTAATTTCGACCGCGAAGGATGAACTCCGCCACTTGCCGCAACATATTTGGTGGCGGCGCAGCCATTGGGCGTCCGATAATTCCGTTAAGCGTCGGCTGCATCGAGCCGGTTGGAATTTTGAACGGCTGTAGAAAATAGGAACGGATCCCGACTGCGACCACGATGGCGACGAGGATGACTTCGACGTTCTCGCGCCAGTGGGATTCCCACGTCACCGGTGTCAGCTGGTGCAGTTTGGCATCGAGCTCTTCAGCGCAGGCTTCGATCTGTTTTCGATCGCGCTGTTTCAACGCCGCATGCAGCCGCCTGATCATGCCGCCGACTTCGTCGTAGTTCGCCGAGTCCAGGGTATCACGTTTGTAGCGCAGATATTTCTGGGCATGACGCATCAATAGCTTGCTGTGTTTGACGTAGCGCGAAGTGAACATGAGCTAAATGCCTAAGCACGAATGTCGAATTTCGAATGTCGAAACAAGCACGAATAGCGAAAATGAAAAACTTTGTTGCACTTTTCTTACCGATTTAGTCATTCGAGATTTCCTTTGTCATTCGTCATTCGGATTTCGACATTTCAAAGCTCAGGTCACTGAGCTTTGAGTACCTCAATAAAGGCTTCCTGCGGAATGTTGATCTTGCCGATGCTCTTCATTCGCTTCTTTCCTTCTTTTTGTTTTTCCAACAACTTTCGTTTGCGGGTGATGTCGCCGCCGTAGCATTTCGCGGTTACGTTTTTTCGCAAGGCCGAAACGTTCTCTCGCGCAATTACTTTTCCGCCAATCGCCGCCTGGATCGCCACCTGGTAAAGTTGCCGGGGAATGACTTCCTTTAATTTCGCCGCGAGCTGGCGTCCCCTCGCCTCCGCGCGATCCTTGTGCACAATCATCGAAAACGCATCGACCGGTTCGCCGTTGACCAGTAAATCGAGCTTCACCAGTTTCGCCGCCCGATAGCCAGCGTGTTCATAATCCATCGAACCATAACCGCGGGTGATCGATTTAATCTTGTCGTTAAAATCGACGAGGATCTCGTTAAGCGGCAGCTCGCAGTGAAGCATCACACGACGTGAATCGAGCGTCTCAGTGTGGTCCATCGCTCCGCGCTTTTCCAAAATCAATTGCAGGATGTCGCCGATGTTTTCGTTCGGACAAAGCACATACGCCTTCACGATTGGTTCGCGAATCTCTTTGACTAGACTCGGATCGGGCAAGTGCGCGGGATTATCGATAAGCAGCGTTTCACCTCGCGTTGTCACAACCTCGTAGACCACGCTCGGGCTCGTCGCAATGATGTCCATGTTGTATTCACGGCGCAATCGCTCCTGGATGATTTCCATGTGCAGCAGTCCTAGAAATCCGCAGCGAAATCCAAATCCAAGCGCGACCGAGCTTTCCGGCGTGTAAATAAACGCCGAGTCGTTCAACCGCAGCTTCCCGATTGCTGTTTTCAAGTGTTCGAAGTCGCCGGTATTGATCGGATAGATGCCGCTAAACACCATCGGATGAATTTCCTGGAACCCTGGGAGCGGAACCTTCGCTGGATTTCGTTGATCGGTGATCGTGTCGCCGATTTTCATGTCGGCGGTGGTCTTGATGTTGGCAATGAAATAACCGACGTCCCCCGCGCTCAGCCCCGGTTGGACGAACATCTTCGGCGTGAACACACCCACTTCCTTGATTTCGTACCGCGCGTCGTTGCTCATCATTTTGATCGCGTGATTCGCTTCCATCGTTCCGGACACGACGCGCACGTAGCCAACGACACCGCGATAAACGTCGAACACGGAATCGAACACCAGCGCACGCAACGTTTCGTCTGTCGGCGTTTTCGGCGGCGGAATCCGGTGCACGATCGCTTCCAAAATTTCATCGATGCCGGTCCCCATTTTTGCGCTGGCGTGGATCGCTTCCTCTGACGGGATTGCGAGAATCTCTTCCAGTTGCCGGTGCACTGATGGGACATCGGCGTTGGGCAAATCGATCTTATTGATCACCGGTACGATGGTAAGCCCTTGCTTGTGCGCGAGATGCACATTCGCGACGGTTTGCGCTTCGACGCCTTGTGCTGCATCGACAATCAACAGAGCGCCTTCACACGCGGCCAGTGATCGTGAAACTTCGTAGGCAAAATCGACGTGGCCCGGCGTGTCCAGAAGGTTCAATCGATATGTCTGTCCATCCTTCGCGCGATATTTCATCGCGACCGGATGCGCCTTGATCGTGATCCCGCGCTCGCGTTCCAAGTCCATTGAATCGAGCAGCTGGTCCTGTCTTGTCCCGCTCGTGGATCGTGCCCGTGCTCTCGAGCAATCGATCCGACAACGTCGTTTTGCCGTGATCGATGTGCGCGATGATGCAGAAGTTGCGCGTCAGTTCGATTGCCATGAAAGCCGCACTATGCTGGTGCGGTGGCAAGGCGGTCAACGACCGCACGCAGGCAATGTTCCTCTCCGCCTACTGTTCATCTTCGTCCATCTTTCCAGGCTAAGCGTGAGAGGTGGAAGTAGAGGTAGACACGATCGATGGTGAACCTGAAACACGGCAACCGGAGCGGTTGCCCTACAACTAATCCGCATTAATCTGCGCGAGTCGTGGTCAATAAATCCGCAATCCGCAATCGGCAATCCGCAATTACGAAGCGTCTACTTCTTTTCGACATCGACGGCACGCTGATTCATTCCGGCGGCGCCGGAGTCGAGGCGCTCAAGCGCGCCTTGAAGGAGCGTTTCAAAATCGATGACGATCTCCGACGACATCGAGATCGCTGGCATGACCGATTCAGGCATCGTCACCAGCATTTTGAAGAAGCACCAAATTCCGACAACCGCGGAGAACATCGCGGCGTTCCTCGACAGCTACGTGCACTTTCTTTCCCTCGAACTGCCGCGGCGCAAAGGCAATTTACTTCCAGGCGTTCTTGAGCTGCTCGAGAAATTGAAAACGCGAAAACACGTCGTGCTGGCGTTGTTGACCGGCAACGTCTCCCGCGGTGCACGGTTAAAGCTTGGTCATTACGGAGTCTGGCATTTCTTCGAGTTCGGTGCGTTCGCTGACGATCATCACGACCGCAACCAGCTCGGGCCCTTCGCCCGCGCACGAGCAAAGGAGAAGCATGGCCGCGAATTTTCCGCGGATGAGATTGACGTCATCGGCGACACGCCCCGCGATATCGCCTGCGGGAAAGCGCTCGGCGCGCGCACGATCGCCGTGGCGACGGGCAGTTGGAGTCGTGAAAAACTCTCAGAACATCATCCCGACATTTTGATTGATGATTTTTCCGACGTTGACCGTCTAATAAATACGCTCGGCTGGTGATCGGCCGGCGATCTTGGGGAAAACAATGCGAGTTACTCTACTTTCTGAATCTATGCCACGAAAACAACCACCAAATGTATTGCCGCTCACTGGCGAGATCGACCTCCACGTTTCGCCTGCAGTTGCGGAATCATTGCGCGCGTTGATCGCGAAAAAAACCAAACAGATAATCGTCGATTTCACGAAAGTGACATACGTCGACAGCTCCGGTCTCGCCGTGCTGATCGAAGGAATGCAAAATGTTCAGCAATACGGCGGCAGGTTCGGCCTGGCCGGCGTTCGGGAAGACGTGAAACACGTATTCGACATTGCGCGACTCGATCAGGTGTTCGAGATTTATCCGGACGTCGATACGGCGCTGGCCGCGAAGTAAATTAAAGTCACGTTCGGCAACATTAAGGTCCTGTTTCGGAACAAATTGTGCTGCAAATTGGGATCGAATGGCGTTGTTCGATTCGGCGAACGTGCTCTCGCTTAACGGCGAGATTGATCTTCACGTTTCGCCGGATGTAGAGCAATTACTGACTTCGCTAATCGCCAAACGTCCGAAGCAAGTGGTGGTCGATCTTTCCGGAGTCACATTCATCGATAGTTCCGGCTTAGCCGTCCTGATTCACGCCCTGCAAAACGTCCAGGAATACGGTGGCCGGCTACTCCTTAGCGGCATCACCGACGACGTTCGATCGATTTTCAGAATGGCGCGACTCGATCAGGTGTTCGTCATCGATCCGCGTGACGACGGCCTGTTGGCTGCGGACTGAACCAGAATTCCTAGGGTCGCGGAAACATTCGTTGAAATGTCGAACTGCCCTGCCCGCTCAGCGGTTGTCGCTCTCGCGGCCGAGCGACGAGAGTTCGTCGGCCCAGAACCGGATCGCATTGCGGAGTGCAATGACGTTGCTCGGAAAGATCGACAACCGAACCGTGAACGTCGTTTTCAATAACCTCGCTAAAACCGTTATCGCGAGTGGTGATTACCGGCAATCCAGACGCGAGAGCTTCAAGACACGCGTTTGAAAACGGATCGTAAATGCTCGGCAAAATGAAAATATCAGCCGCGGCGTAGATCGGGCGAAGGTCGGCTACCTCTCCGAGAAAACGCACCGGTTCCTTTGTGAAAAACCGTTTCGGCCTGTAACCGCGCACATCCCCCCGGCCGGCGACGAGCATTCGCAAGCCGCGGTCCTGAGAGAGCTCGAATGCTTCGATGGCAAAACGAAGACCTTTGCGTTCCCAACCCGAGCCAGCGAAGAGCAGCACGATTTCATCGGATTTGATACTCAACTCCGACCGGGACTTCTCTCGCAGCGCGGGGTCAAACCGGAATCTTTCAGACGGCACACCATTACGAACGATATCGATCTTATCCGCGGAATAACCGTAAAGGTCGACGATCTCGCGTTTCACCATTTCAGAATTGGCGATCACGCGATCGGCGCCTGATTTCCCGAAAAGCGATGCCTCGAGCTTCAGAATGTCCTGATGTTTGCGGTTTATTCCACGAATGAATCGTTGGAGCGGCATCTCGAATTTTTGGCGGCGATTGAGCCAGGCCTTATGCACACCGTCACCGGCGCGATAAACATCGCAACGCCAGACGCGCTCGAGGCTCATTAGAACATCCCACTCGATTTGTGATCGACGTTCCTCGAGCTCATTGGCGAACGAGATTGGCGATTCGGCGCGAACGCGATAAATTGGGCCGAATGTCCATTCGCTGGCCGGCCACCCGTTCGTAACGATTAGCTGCGCCTCGTGTCCAAGATCGGCAATCCCCTGGCCAAGCCGCTTCAAATAAGCCTCCGCACCGCCGGTCGGCGAATAGCCACGACGCGCGAAAGCGATCCTGAGTTTGCCGTTCGACATGAATTCTAACCATTCTTGTCATTCCGAGCGAAGTCGAGGAATCTCTGAATATTTCAGACCAAATCGGGGTGAAAATGACTCAGGATTCAGAAATAATGAGAGATGTCTCGACTCCGCTCGACATGACACAAAAACAACCAGGCACCGTCGGCACACCCCGTATCTTGCCAAAGAGTTTGCTCTACTCGATTTTCGCGCGAATCGGCGGCCACGGGCTTGATACCGATTCCTTTGAAGCTTTGCGCGCGTCTTATCGTGGAAAGTTTCTCGGAAAAGCCGTCGCCTACGACAATCGCCAGAAAGAAATCCCAGCGCAATTCATCCAATCGCTTCGCTGGCATCCGGTCCGGCTGATCTCGTTTGTCGGACGCCCTTATTATTATGGAGCGAAGAAAAAATACCTCGACTGGATTGCGTCCCGTCACCTGGAAACCGGTCGCTATGACTTTTTTCACAGTTGGTCAGGAGATTGCCTGAAAACGCTGCGAGTCGCAAAAAGGAGGAACATCCCATCGCTGATCGAAATCCCCACCTGGCATCGAGGAAGCCAGAGGACAGAGGTCAGAGGACAAACATCAGAGATCACAGGTCACAGGTCACAGGTCAGAGGAAGGTGGAAATCGCGCTTGTTGCTGGAGCGGGAAAGGTTTCTGGAAGAATACGATCTCGCAACCCTGGTGGTCGTTCTTTCAGAAAAGGCCGCCGAATCGTTTCGTGCCGCAAACTTTCCGGATGAAAAACTCTTCTATCTACCGCGCGGTGTTGATACCGAAAGATTTCAGCCCGGCGCGCGGCCGCCAATTTTTCGCGCCATTTTTTCCGGCGCGTTGATTGAGCGCAAAGGAATTCATCATTTGCTCGAAGCCTGGCACAGATTGAACCTGCGCGATGCGGAGCTCTGGCTGCTTGGCAGCGTCCATGACGAAGCCAAACCATACCTGAAGAAATTTTGGCGCGACAATATTCGCGTTCTCGGTTTCAAGCGCGATCTCGAGAATTATCTGAACCAGGGATCGGTCTATGTTTTTCCATCGCGACTCGAGGGCAGCGCGAAAACGATTTATGAATCGGCGGCGTGCGGATTGCCGATGATCACGACGCGGGAAGCGGGCGACGTCGTGCGCGACGGCGTGGAAGGAATCATCATTCAACCTGGAGATGTCGATGCCATCTCGACGGCACTCGAGCACCTGTATCGACATCCCGAGATTGCCGCGAGCATGGGGGCAGCCGCGCGGCAGCGGGTGGTAGAGAATTTCACGTGGGACCATTACCGGATGCGTTTGTTAGGCGCTTACGAACGCGCCATCCAACTCTGTAGCGGCGGTCTATGACCGCCGCATGATGGATTCCATGCCCGACCGACTTCGTAGACTCGATGAAACGTTCGCAACCCTTCCGATTTTTTTACAGAAATGGAGGGATTGGCCCGTTCATCGGTGAAATTTTCGATCTGGAGATCGAGCAAAGCAGAACCTGACAATAATGCGACAGTCATAGAGCGCCGCAGCTACAAACTATTGAAGATCCTACTGATTCAACTCAAGCGTATCGGGGACTTGATTCTCACCACGCCGGCGATCGTGGCGGTGCGGCAAAAATTTCCCGACGCACACGTGACCCTTGTGATCTCGGACGAATGCAAGGCCCTCGAACCGGCGATTGCAGGCGTAAACCGGATTCTGGCGGTGCGCCGCGGATTCGCGGGGTTCGGAGCGCTCGCTGCAGTCGCCCGCGGCGGATTCGATTATTGCGTCGATTTTACCCGGAACGATCGTTCCGCGTTCCTGGCGCTGCTCTCGCGTGCAAAAAAAAGGATCGTTTCATTTCGGATCAAAGCGCGCTCGAAATTTCGAACGCGATTTTATAACGAGTTTGTCGCCCATCGCATGCGCGACATGCACACGGTCGATTATCATCTCGCCCTGTTACAGCCCATGGGAATCATGAATGCCCCGGGTGCGATCCAGTTGCGGTTGCCGGAAGACTGTCGCGCAGCCGTGGTCCGATTGATGGAGTCGCAAAACATTCGCGGCCCTTTCATCATCTTCCATCCTGGATCCGCGAGGGCCGAAAAGTTCTGGGACGCACAGAGATGGGCGGAGGTGATCAACCGCGCCGGTGGCGTCCACGACTTCGATCTTGTCTTGACCGGCGGAACGTCTCTTCTCGAACGAACGCACATCGGCGATATCAAATCGAACGTTCGCCGGGAAATAGTCGACCTCTCCGGCAAGACTGATTTGCTTACGCTCGCGGCGTTGATTTCTCGCGCCCGACTGTTAATCACAGTCGACTCGGCGCCGATGCATCTCGCGGCGGGAACGCGGACACCGCAAGTGATCCTGTTTGGGCCGACGAACCCGTTCCACTGGCGACCGCGCGAAAGTCCGGCATTGATCTTGCAGGGAACATCGTCATCGCCGGTCATGGAATTCGTGCCAAAGCAGCCGCGTTTGCCTATGAACCAAATCTCGACGGAAGCGGTGATCGATGCTATGGAGACGCTGCTGTCGAGTCCGGCAGCGCAGCCATCGTTATGAGCAAGGCAGAAGGCGCCAAAGTAAAGCTCTCGTTCTGGGAAACCATGCGAACCGCATGGAAGCCGTACAAGCGGCTGTACAGTTACGCCGGTCCATACAAATTTCGATTCCTCCTTGGCCTCGCTTTAGGAACTGCCGCCGGCTTGCTGACATCAGCTCTGCCAGCCACGGTTTATTGGGTTGCGAATTTTGTGTTTCATGGCGCCGCACCTAATCCGAAGTCGTTCTATAGCCATCCCGAAATGCTAAATACGGGCCCGAAATTGGGCTCAGTGGTTTGGGTTTGTCTGGCAATTCCGTTCGTGATGACGGTGCGCAGCCTGTGTGCCTACGGCAACGCTTACTACATGAATTGGGTGAGCAATAGAGTGGTGAACGACGTCCGCAATCAGCTGTTTACTAAAGTCATGCATCATTCGATGGATTTTTTCAATCGGATGCAGGCCGGCTACTTAATGTCGCGAATCACCAGCGACACCCGCAGTTTGCAGCAGGCCCTGACCAGCGTTAGCAGCGACGTTTTCAAGCAACCGATCACAATCATTGGCGCGGTGGGGGTGTTGCTTTGGATGGATTGGAAATTCACCATCGTTAGTCTGGTTCTATTTCCGACCTGCATCATTCCGATTCGCATTTTCGGAAAACGCGCGCGCCAGGCCACCCAGCGTGAACAGAAAGGCGGCGTCCTGATGTCAATCACGATGCAGGAGAGTTTCGCCGGTATTCGCGTGATCAAATCGTTCGCGCGAGAAGACCAGCAGGAAAAGGCGTTTCGGCGCGGCTCGCAACAATCGTTCTCTCATACCATGCGCACGGTGAAAGCAACCGAAGCCGTCGGACCGCTGGTCGAAATCATTGCTTCGATCGGCGTCGGTCTGGCCCTTTGGTATGTCTACGCGACCAATCTCAGCGCGGGCAGATTCTTCGGATTGATCGCAGGAATCTTCATCATCTACGACCCGATCAAGACGTTAAGCAAACTTCACATCGTCATGCAGCGATCGCTGGGTGCTACCACAGCCATTTTCGCAATCCTCGATTCCAGACCAACCGTCGAAGATACCCCGAATGCGGTCCAGCTTCCGGCGGCGCGCGGCCAGATCGATTTCGAAAACGTCACGTTTCGATACTCAACGGGAGTCAGTGATGCGGTTCGTGACATCGATTTGCGAATTGAGCCAGGAAAAACTTACGCGCTGGTCGGCGCCAGCGGCGCCGGCAAGTCGACAATTCTATCGCTCATCCTGCGCCTCTACGATCCAACTTCCGGCAAGATCAAGATCGACGGTTACGATCTGCGATCGTTGACCCAAAAATCGCTGCGCGCGCAAATGGGCCTTGTCACCCAGGAGACGTTTCTGTTTCACGACACGATTTTCAAAAATATCCAATTCGGCCGGATGGGCGCAACACCGGAAGAAGTTTATGCCGCTGCCCGAACTGCCTACGCCCACGATTTCATCATCGCGCAGCCGGATGGGTACGACACGGTTATTGGAGATAAGGGCTGCCTGTTGTCCGGTGGCCAGCAGCAACGATTGGCCATTGCCCGGGCGCTTTTGAAGAATGCACCGATCCTGTTGCTCGACGAAGCGACGTCATCTCTCGACACCGAGTCCGAGAAGCAAATTCAAAAGGCGCTCGAAAAACTCGCAGCCGGTCGAACTGTCATCGCCATTGCTCACCGTCTGTCGACAATTTTGTCGGCCGATCAAATCGTGGTGCTGGATCAGGGCCAAATAAAGGAAATAGGCTCGCACTCCGAGTTGATCGAGAAGTCCGGGTATTATCGTCGCCTCTACGATTTGCAGTTCCACCAAACGACGCCAGAGTCGGAAACGGCATCCGAGCCGGACGTGCTGGCCGAAGAATTAGTGTAGTAGAACGTCGAGCTGACATGCCGCTTAATTTCGACCTTCATACTCATTCTTTTTTTTCCGGAGACGGCGTTTCGAGTCCGGAAGATTTGATCGCCGCCGCCAAGGCCAAAGGTTTGCACGGCATTGCAATGACCGATCACAACACGTGCGATGCGGTCACCTATATGCTCGAGAAAGGTTTGATGCGGCTCGACGGTCAGCCGGTCGATGGTTTTCTC
Source organism: uncultured Verrucomicrobiae bacterium (assembly GCA_963801815.1). Classification (GTDB taxonomy): domain Bacteria; phylum Verrucomicrobiota; class Verrucomicrobiia; order Chthoniobacterales; family UBA10450; genus AV40. Next base: position 61,031 of record CAWDGJ010000006.1, on the reverse strand, counting down.
GTTTTGCCGGGCGTCGAAGTCACGACCGCTGATGGTCATCTGCTGTGCATCGGCGCCGAGCTGCCATACTTGAAGGGAAAGCCAGCTCGTGAAGTTTGTGAGATCATCCATAGGCGCGGCGGCCTGGCCATTCCGCCACACCCTTACGATTTGTTCCGCGCCGGGATTCGTTTTTCGGTGCTGGAAACCCTGCCGGTCGATGCGATCGAAGTTTTCAACGCCGCCACGACGCTGCGCCGTTACAATCGGTATGCGTTCAAGTACGCGCAGGTTCGTGGCTTGCCCATGGTTGCTGCCAGCGACGCGCATCACGCGGCGGCAGTCGGCACCGCCTACACGATTTTGAACACTGACGATTTCTCAGTGAAAGGCGTCCTTGCCCAGATTCTCAAGAGCAACGAGCTCAATCAGCAGTATCTCACGCCTCGAGACAGTCTTCGAAAAACGTGGAATAACTGGATGCGCTTGCGGCGGCGCAAAAGAATCCCTGAGCTGGCCGCTAAAGATCGCGGCAAAGGCAACGGTTCCGTCTCATCCAAGTGACAAGGTGACCAGCTTTTTTTATGCCCGCCTATATGATTATTGATATCGACGTATTCGATCCGGCCGGATTTGCAGAATACCGCAAGGCCGTCGTCCCGCTCGTTGAAAAATATGACGGCAAATACATTGCTGTCAGTGACCGCGTAGAAACGCTGGAAGGCGATTGGCGCCCCAAACGCATCGTGGTGATTGAGTTTCCCTCTATGGATCGCGCAACAGAATGGCACGATTGCGAAGAATATCGCCAGCCATGCCTGATCCGGAAGCAAACGGCAAACACAAAGATGATCTTAGTCCAAGGAGTCTAGCTATGGCTGCTTACGTCATTGTCGAAATCGAAATCACCGATCCGGTCGGCTACGAGGAATACAAAAAGCAAGCGGCGGCGACCGTTCACCAGTACGGCGGCAAATACATCGTTCGCGGCGGAAAGGCCGAAATCCTCGAAGGCAATTGGAAACCGAAACGGATCGTGATTCTTGAATTCCCGACCGTGGCCCGCGCCAAAGAGTGGCTCAATTGCGAGGAATACCGCGAGCCGCGCAAAATGCGCCATCGCACCGCGAAAACGAACATGCTCGTTATCGAAGGAATTTAGAGCGGCGCTCTCAATGCGGCGCCGCGTCGCTGATCAAATTCTCGACGTCGCGCCTGCAGTAAAAATTCCAGAGCGGCCCATCGCGGCGCATTAGCCGCTGTCCCAGCTCCACCATCAGGTCGCGATCGTAAAATTTGTTCAGGTTTCTCGAAACCAGGTTTTCGTCAAACCCCGCTGCCGCCGGAAAAATTTTCGCCAACTCACGAGCGCGACTGGCGATCAAATCTTCGTACCTGATGACGGCCTGCTCCGGCAGAAAACGGTGAAACCGATCGTGCGACCATTCCAAAATCTGAATCTGGCGTTCGATCGCGTCGGATGCATTGCCGAGCTTTCGCCCAAGATCGGCATCCAATTTTTCCGCGATTGGCGCATGCCCCTGTTTGACTTTGAGCCAATCAAGACTGTTCCAGGACGCGAGCGTGGCCAGGGGATTTCGGACCATCGCGTAACACTCGAACTTCTGCGACAAAGGGTCGAGTAGCGCCGTAAACGCCAGCGGATGTTTGATCACGAGCGTAAAATTCTGCGACAGTGGCTTATCAATTAGGATTTTACCGTGCTCAGTGCGACGCACTCGCTTCCCCGCGCTATCAACCTGATTGCCGGCGGCGTTGTCGCGAATTTCGCCGCCAACGTGTTTGGAAATCGCGAAACCTTGTTGTTGCAACGATTCCCTCGACTCCGCGCAAAATTTTCCGATTAAGTCTGCGATTTCATTGCCATCTCGACAGTTCACAAAATCCCAAACGTCCATTGGCTCGTGTAACGCCACGATGTCGGGCAACTTGTTAAGCAGCGAACAAACCAGCGTTGTTCCCGAGCGTGGGATCCCGGTGATGAGAACATTGCGCTTCTCGCCCATGTCCATGAAATCACGCGCCTCCAGTTTCCTTCAAGCGATCGGCAATTCGGCGCTTCAATTCATTTACGAGGGACTCGTGCTCGCGCCGGCCAACCAGATCTTCCATCTCCTGTGGATCGTTTTTGACATCGAACAATCGATATGGTTCGCGTCTCCGATTCAGCATCAGCTTCCAATCCCGATCGAGATACATGATCTCATTCAGTAATTCTGAAATCGCGAAACTGCGATGCTCAGTGTTCGGATTTTCAAGAGTTGGAGTCAGAGAGCGCGCGAATTGCGTATAGTTGAGCGTCGCGCCGGCAACGTCCGCCAACGTCGGACCCGCATCGAACCATTCAATCAGTGCATCGTTGGGCGTTCCTGCGTGAGAGGACTTTTTGATCTCCGGCGTGCTGATAATGAACGGAACACGCACCGCGGGGTTGAGGAAGTTCGATTTATGAATCAAATCGTAGTCGCCATTCATTTCACCGTGGTCGGAAGTAAAAAGTATGACAGTGCGATCCAATTCTTCACGGCTTTCGATTTCGCTGAGAATCTGACCAACCTGATCGTCGATCAGTGAAACCTTTCCCGCATAACTCGCCCGCAATTCTTTCGCGTTCGGAATTCCATCCCGTGACGCTTCGGCAAATCGGCGATCCAATTCACCGGTCGGCCCGCGCTTTCTGTCTGGCGGGCGCTTGAACGGTTCTGGCATATCTTCCGCCCGATACAGGCTGGCGAACGGCTCGGGTGTGTCCCACGGCTCGTGCGGTCCGGCAAAACTGACCCAGCAAAACCATGGCAGCGATCGTTTGTAGCTGCGGAGATAATCTTTAGCTCGCTGACCGACATACACATCGTAGTACTCGGACAACGGAAGCGTCGATGGTCTTGCCAGTGTCCGATTTTTTCCGCCCCGCTCCTTCATGTCTTTCTGAAACGCTTCGAGCAAACCGAGACTTCTCCAGCGTTCGGTCATATTACAGACGATATCGACCGTCGCGTGCGGCCCGCGGATTTCATCGACATCGTCCAAACCGTAGGAATGTAGTTTGTATTCAAATTTGCGCAGATCGGGGCCGCCGCGGTGAAGCGCGGTTTTTCCAAACACGCTCGTTCGATAACCGGCGTTGCGGATCGCCGACATCCAGGTTGGCGTGCCCTCGGGCAACTCGTACGGGCAATTATCCCAGACCCCGGTGTTGTGCGGATAACGTCCGGTGGCCATCGAGATACGCGCTGGCAAACAAACCGGCGCATTCGTCACGCAATTTGTGAACCGCATCCCTTCGCGCGCGATTCGATCGATGTTTGGAGTTTTCACCCAACCGCCGGTGCAACCGAGTGCGTCGGCTCGAAGTTGGTCGCACATGATCAGAAGAATATTGGACTTCATCACACGCATCGATTAACGGACCGGCCAAATGAAAACCAACTCTCACGCTTTCGCCGTGAATAAATCGCGTCAGCGAGCTTGCGATATTTTGCATACGATTCGGAGATGACGAGCTGCCGGAGGTCGCAGTAATAATCTGAATTGGCAGCGGCATCGATTTCCAGCGGCGGCGGATTTTTTTCTCGATCTAAAGTAGCGATCAATCGCCGGTTAGACTCATCAAATCGCTCGTGCAATCGCTTGAGATCGACATCGGAAAGAAAGCTTTGTGTTTTTTCCAGGCCGAGCCGACGAGATGCTTTTTCGCTGGCGCCCTTGCGCCGAAGAAAGTCAGAGAATTCCAATGGCTGCGTTTGCTCGAGGAGGTAAGCGACTTCATACGTGTTTAAAGAGACTTGTGCGCGATCGACATCGATCAAATCTGGCACCGACAGAAAACCAGCCGCATTCATGAACGCGCCAAACACGTCACTGGCAACTTCGTCATAGAACAAGACGCGACAATTTCCAAAGGCGCTCCGCCAGGTTTCATAATGAGCAAACCAATCCGGCCGGCACAATCTTTCGCCATCGGTATCACATAGTCGGGCGACAAATGCGCCAATCTCTTCGGCGGTTTCGTTCGTCTTCACCATCTGATTGTAATAGGAATCAATCCAGCGATCCTGCCGCCGCACGAGCAGGACAATCACGCATGGCGTTGAGCTTGGAACCAGTTCCCGCAGTCGCTGGGCGTGATTCGGCCGAAAATTCTCGGCGGAAAGAACAATCGATTCCGACCCTGTTTTCCAATCTGACAGCAGTTCGGCGACAATTTGCCCCGGATCGAGTTTCGCAACGTCGATTTCCGGGAACCCGCGTTGAAAGGTCAACGACGGGCGCCGGCTCAGCGTTGTCGCCAAGAGTTTTGCGTTGCCTGCCATTGCCGCAACGGCAGGAAGAACCGGAATGTAAATGCTGTGCTTGCGCAATGTCGCCGCGTTCGCGCGCAGCCGGCGCTGCAAATAAGTCGACGCCGTCTTGGGAGCGCCGATGTGAAGAACAATCCGCGACGAATTGTTCGCCATCACAAAGGAACTTTCACCGCCTTGACCAGTTTCCCCTTCTCGTGGCGATGAAGATAGCCTTTCTCCAGGGACGCAGCATTGCGCGGCAACGGGTCATACGAATGCCAGATGCGGATCGAGCCGCTGATCAACTCGCCGAACCCCCGATGATTGAAGCTGGGCGACAAGGTGTACGGATTGAAGTGCAAGAGCTCCATCGCCAGCGTGAAATACGGCTGCTCGTTCCACGGTTTGTCCCGATATTTTTGCGCGAGTTCCAACGTTCGCTGGAACACAGCGTGAACATCCGGCCGATGCGGCGTGGCGAAGATCACGCCCGTATTGTAAATCATCTGTCCGAGCGGATTGATGCCCTCCTTCGTCATGACCTGACCAAAATCGCGGAAGTCCGCGAGCGAATAGTGCGGCGCGGGCGCGATCGCCATCCCGTGCTCTTCTGCTTTCTCAAAGCCGAGCGACACGTCGTCGATCACGCGTGTGTCGGCGTCGAGAAACAACGCGGTACCAATCTTCTCCGGCGTCCGCACGAAAAATTCGGCCTTTCTTGCTTTGCCTGACAACTGAAAAACCAGTCGAATAACTTCTACGTTTTTCGGCAGCTCGTTGATGTTGGTTTCCGAATCGGTTACTACGAAAATTGGATAGCCCGGAAGCTGGCTTTCGCGAATGCACGCCGCCGCGCGCTTCATCCAGTCTGAGCCCCATGCGAAAAAAACGATAGCGCGGTTGCTACTCACAGCGCGCTATTATTCACGCGATAGCAGCGCGTTCAAAGCCTTGATATCAGTCACTGGCGTTTTGCAGGTGAAATTCTCACAGACATAAGCGGCGGGTTTGCCATCAACCGGTGACATGGCGCGGATCGCTTCGTTCTTTTCGCCGAGGAACTTCTGACCTTCGCCGCCATCGGCGAGAATTAGGGCTTGGTTTGGCGAGAAATGGCGATGCACTTCGTTGAGGAGCGCTCTTGTTTGTTCGTCGTTAATCTTGCCGGCGATCACGATCTGGAGCGGTTTGCTCGAACTAAACTCAAATGCCACCAACAATTGCGGCATGGCGCTGGCAAAATGATTCACCGCCGGCGTAAAGGCTTCGAGCGTCTTCCGCGCACGGTCTTGGAAATTCTTGTCGCCGCGAAATTGCGCCAATCGCAGCAAGTTCAACGCCGCGACCGAACTCGCGGCCGGCTCAGCGCTGTCATTGTCGTCTTTCATTCGCAATACAACGCTCTTGTCTTTGCCACTGGTGCTGAAATAGCCGCCGCGATTTTCGTCGAAGAACAGACGGTCCTGAGTTGCTTGCAACGCGATAGCGAACTTCAACCATTCGACATCGAATGACGCTTCGTAGAGATCCAGCAGTCCTTGAATGACGAACGCGTAATCATCGGCGAAACCTTCAACCGTTCCGCGGCCTTCGCGAAAATTACGGAAAAGAAGTTTGTCACCGTAAAGGTTCGCGCGCAGAAATTCTGCCGAGCGGTTCGCAGCCTCGAGATAACGCGGCTCATCCAAAACCTGTGCGGCACGTGAGTAGGCGGAAATCATCAAGCCGTTCCACGCCGAAATGATTTTGTCATCCAAATGCGGACGTGGCCGCTGGTTGCGGATTGCGAATAATTTCGCGCAGCTTCGGGCAAGCAATTGTCGAACGTCGTCCTCACTCTTTTTGGAATGGTTGGCCGTTTCAGCGATTGTGTGCCGCTGAATCAAAATATTTTTGCCCCGAAATTCATCCTGCGGATCACTGCCTTCTGGCGCGTTGCCGTGCGGCTGGACGCCGTAACGATATTTGAAAACTGCCGAATCGGCGCCAAGCGCGTCGTCGATCTCCTTCTCCGTCCAAACATAGAACGCGCCTTCTTTCTTTGGTAGCGTCGCCGCACTGCGCCGACCGTGGTCATCGCCGCGCGATGACCCTACCTCTGCACTATCGGCATCCTCTGCGGAAAAGAACCCGCCGTCTTTTGAAGTCATGTCCCGCGCGACGTAATCCAAAATGTCGCGCGCCACGTCTGCGTATTGTCGATCTTGGGTGATTTGAAACGCGTCGACGTAGGCAATTGCAAGCTGCGCCTGATCGTAAAGCATTTTCTCGAAATGCGGCACGTGCCAGTAACGATCAACCGAGTAACGATGAAATCCGCCACCGACATGATCGTGAATTCCGCCGGCCGCCATTTTGCGCAAAGTAAACAAATCCATCTCCAACGCGTGCTTGCCCGATTCACTGTTTGGATCGCGCGCGTAGAAATGAGTCAAAAAATTCAGCGCCACGGGTCGTGGAAATTTTGGCGCCGGACTGAATCCGCCTTCGCGCGGATCGTAACTCCGATCGAGTTGCTGGTACGCTTTTTCGAGTATGCTGCTGTCGAGCTTGACAGACGTATCTGCCGCGGACGACTGCGACTCGCGCAGCGCATCAACAATCTTCGTCCCGTTCTCGATGATTTTCTCGTGGTCTTGTTTCCACGCGGTTGCGATTCGTTCCAAAACTTTCCGAAAAGCGGGCTGACCGTAACGGTCTTCCGACGGAAAATATGTTCCGCCCACGAACGGTTTTAGATCAGGTGTGAGCCAAACGCTCATCGGCCAACCCCCGCCTCCGGTGGTCGCCTGTAGGAACGTCATATAAACGCGATCAACATCCGGCCGTTCTTCGCGATCCACTTTAATGTTCACAAATTCGCGATTCATGATCGCCGCGATTTCTTCGTCCTCGAAGGACTCGTGCGCCATCACATGACACCAATGACAAGTCGAGTATCCGATCGAGAGGAAGATTGGTTTGTTTTCGCGGCGTGCCTTTTCAAACGCTTCATCGCCCCACGGATACCAATCGACCGGGTTATGGGCGTGCTGAAGAAGATAAGGCGACTTTTCGTGCGCGAGCCGGTTCGTGTGCGCTGGATTTGCTGGTTGAATTTCCGCCGCCATAACAATCGGAATCACCGAACACGGTAGCGTGGGAAAGCAAAAGCGGAAGCAGTTGTAGCGGTATCTACGCTCCCGCTAGTGCATCTATATGACCCTCTTGTAGTTTGCCGCGGAGCGGCATGATTGTTCCCAAGCACCGACTTTAATAAGTAGACGCTTGCCGGCGATGAGCCCTGCCGTCAAAACTTAAAGGCGAAATAGACCGCGCTGACGATGAGACCGTAGGAGACGAGATAATTCCACTTCACCGGCGAGCGAAAAAGCACGAACGCGATCAAGGTAAAGACAATCAGCGTGATACACTCCTGCAAAATCTTCAATTGCGGGATCGTCCACTCATTCGATCCGATGCGGTTCGCCGGAACTTGAAAAGCGTACTCGAAGAAAGCGATTATCCAGCTCGCTAAAATAACGATCCAAAGCGGTTGATCTTTAAATTTCAAGTGACCATACCAGGCCAGATTCATGAACGTGTTGGAAATAGTAAGTAAAATGATGGTTCTCATTGCTGGCTCTGTCCGTTACAACAGGAATCGATCCTGACGCCGCACTCGCGGGTCAGAATTCAAATTCAGCGTGAATACCGAACTCGCTCTCCTTTGTCTTGCCATCGCGTTGATCGCGTTCCTGTACTCGTCGGTCGGGCATGCCGGAGCCTCAGGTTACATCGCCACCATGACCTTATTTGGCCTGGCGCCAACCGTGATTCGCCCGACTGCGCTGGTGTTGAACATTTTGGTCGCGATTATCGGCTCGTTTCAATTTTGGCGAGCAGGATATTTCTCATGGAAATTATTTTGGCCGTTCGCGCTCCTGTCGGTCCCCGCGGCCTACGCCGGCGGTTATCTTCAACCTTCTGCCGGTGCGCTCAGAATTCTGATTGGCGTCGTGCTCCTTTTCTCGGCTGCCAGATTGATTTTTCGTCGAAGCGATCCGCCCCAAACGAACCCTCCTGGAAAACCACTCGCTATTAGCGTCGGTGCGGGTCTTGGATTTCTGTCCGGTCTCACTGGAACGGGCGGCGGAATATTCCTGACGCCGTTGGTGCTCTTCTGTCGATGGGCGAAGATCAAACAGGCCGCGGCGATTTCTGCATTGTTTATTTTGGTAAATTCAATTGGTGGCCTCGTCGGATATTTTTCGGCCAAACATTCGGTTCCAGCATTGGGAATCTATCTAGCGATTCCCGCGATCCTTGGAGGATCGATCGGATCGTACTTGGGAAGCCGGCGGCTTCCGGTGCGAGGCATTGCGATCTTTCTCGCAACCGTGCTCACGATCGCCGGGATAAAATTAATTTTTACTCGCTGAGTTGTAGCCACGGCGCTATGCGCCGTGAGCGACCGGCCACAGGCCGGTGGCTACATCAATTTGATTTTAGGCGCGGTCGCTGGCGACCATGGATTGGTTTTGAAATCTGACGCAATAATCCGCTCGCGCGTTCCGCGCAGAAGATTGAGAAGAGCCGCGATGTCGAGCGCGTGATGCGACGGAGCGAACGGGCCGAGGTTCTTCTCCGCCAGCTCGAAGAGTCGCACCGCCGGGCGGAGGCGCCGGCTATGCTTCACATGTGTCGGGTGCTCGAAATTCTTTTGGAGATGAACGAACGCGCCCGCGGCCTGGATCAGCCCCTTGAAAAAATTATCGTCGACGGTGTCGCTATTGAGCCAGAGATGCTCCAGCACGTCGTGCGCTTCGTAGTATCGTTGATCGTTCCAACACCGAAAATAGGCCCGATAGAACGGATGTTGCGCGATCTCGCCGGAAAAATTGTCACCCTCGCCTTCGAGGTCCCGCACGAATTGCGAAATTCTTTCGCCTTTGCTCATGAAGCGCTTAATTTCAGCATGCCTCAGATGATGGGCAAACCGACTTTTCCGGAGGGCCCCGATAACATTCGGCGCCGCAGCCAAGAATGACGCCGCTGGAGCTGGCGGTTTCTTTTGTTGCGATCGCCGGGCTGATTTTTTTCTCTGCGCTCTTTTCCGGACTGGAAACCGCGCTGTTTTCGCTGCGGCCGCACCAATTGCGACGATTGGAGGCAAATCATCCCGCGCTGACCAAATTCGTCCAGTTGTTCCGCGACAAGCCGCGCCGGGTGTTGAATGGATTGCTGCTCGGAGATGCGCTGGTCAAAGTGCCGTTGGTCGTCCTGTGTCTGTTCCTGCTCTGGCGTGGTCCGCTGGCCGGCCGGGTTCCGCAATGGCTCACCGCGATTGTGATCTTCGCTGTCGTCGTGCTGCTTTGCGATTTGATCCCGAAGTTGCTCGCGCTTTCCGCGCCATATCGACTTTCAACAATCGGCACGTTCGCCCTCCAGGCTTCGGTGCGATTTCTCGATCGCGTAGGAAGTATGCTCGAAAGCGCCGGTGAGGTGATTGTCGATCTTGTGACACCGGCGCGCCTGCGGACGCGGACGCGACTCAGCGACGAGGAGTTTGGAGCGCTCGTCGAAATCGGAGAGGAAGAAGGGACGCTCCACGAAGCCGAGGGCGAGATGATTCAGGAGATCATTAAGATGGGCGACAAAACAGCGAAAGATTGCATGACGCCGCGGGTGGACAGTTTTGCGTTGGCGGACGACCTGACAAACGGACAAGCGATTGAGCAGCTAAAAGAACGCCGTTACCGGCGCGTTCCAGTTTACGCCGACACGCCGGACAACGTCGTCGGGATCATCGATGTGAAACGATTCCTCCTGGATCCATCGGAGCATTACACTGAGACATTGCTTGCGCCGTCGTTTGTACCGGAAACGATGCGCGCGCTCGATTTGCTCAAATTGTTTCTCACACATCCGCAGGGATTGGCGGTCGTGGTTGACGAATTTGGTGGAACTGAAGGCATCATCACCATGTCCGATATCGTGGAAGAAATTCTGAGCGACGCGGCGCCGCGCGGCGGAGACGTCGATCTTTACATCGAGCCGCTCGAGAACGGGACATTTCTGGTGAGCGGCCAGGCTCGCCTCGACGACTTGCGCGAATACCTTGGCTTCGAATTGGAGGCGGACGGTATCGACACCATCGGCGGCCTTATCTTCAATCAAATGGGATCTTTGCCGCCGGAAGGAACCCGTATCGAGTTGCCGCGGCTGACCGTGATAATCAGACGAACGAGTCGAAAGCGAATCAAGGAACTCGTTTTGGAAAAGACGGCCTGCGTAGAGAATCAAACGGATACGGCTGCGGCATGAAGGATTTCTTCATCATTTTCGGCTGTTGGGTTGTTTCATTCTTATTCAATGGAATCGAAGCCGGCCTCGCCACGGTGGATCCGGCACGGTTGCGATACAACGTAAAACTTAACCGGCCGGATGCACTGCGACTGGATCGCCTCTTGAAAAGTCCGGAACGGTTGCTCGTTACGGTGTTGCTGGTTACAAATCTCGCCGACATCATCGGCCTGCTACTTCTAACGCGATTTCTTGTCTTGCGTTTCCATGGCGCCGGTTTTCTGTTGAGCGTCGCAATCGCAGTCCCGATTTATCTTTTCGTTCTCGGCGTTTTGCCGAAATCGTTGTTTCGTCGGTTCCCCTACCGAGCTCTCGGTGCATTGTCGCGATTTCTGGAAATCACCACGGCGTTACTTGCGCCGCTTCTCGCAATCGGTGCAATGTTAGGTCGCCTCATTCTTCCACCACGAGCAAAGAAAAGCGCGCGTTTGTTCGCCGGACGTGATGAACTGAAACAAATCACCGCCCAAAGCGAGCGCGAAGGGTCACTCAGTGCCACCGAACGGGCCATGATTCACAACGTGGTCGATTTTCAAAACGTGACGGCGCGGGACGTGATGAAACCGCTGTCAAACATCAAGAGCCTGAAGCCAGACTCCACGGTCGAAGAGGCGCTCGACCTGGGTCGCTCCACCGGGTTCGATCGTCTGCCGGTCATCGACGCTGGCGGTGACGCCATCGGACTCGTCAACGTGTTCGACATTCTGCTGGACCAGGACAAACCGCCCTCGCTCACGCGGTATTTGCGGCGCATGGTCACAGTGCAAGAAACGGAGCCGGCTGCAGAGGCAGTCCAACGTTTGCGAGCAGCGCGGCTCGGATTGGCCGCGGTTGTTAATCAAAAACGAAATTTGATCGGCTTTGTCGCCAGCGAAGATCTGGTCGCTCGCCTCGTCCGCGCGTGAACTGAGCTACCTCGGCGAATCGGCGAGGCTTGCGATATCCTCAGGAGTTAATCGGAAAACTGTCCATTCGTGCATCGGTTTCGCACCGAGCTTTCGATAAAAATTGATCGCAGGTTCGTTCCAATCGAGCACTGCCCATTCCATTCGGCCACAACCGCGGTCGCGCGCGATTTTGGCAAGATGAACGAGCAGAGCTCGTCCATAACCTTTGCCGCGATCTTCCGGCCTGACGAATAAATCTTCCAGATAAAGTCCGACCCGGCCGAGCCAGGTCGAGAAATTGTGAAAAAAGACCGCGAAGCCCACCGCTCTATCTCCCTCACGCGCGAGCAAAACCTCCGCAGCCGGCTTTTTGCCAAAGAGAACCTCGGTAAGACCTTGCTCGCTTGCGATAACTTCATCCGGCGCTCGTTCGTAGGTTGCGAGGGCCCGGATTAATTCAAGAATGACCGGGACATCGCCGATTGTAGCCGGTCGAATAGTGAAATTCTTGCCGTTCATTTCAATATTGGGTCGAGCGGATAAATTTGAAATTCAGAAGTTGCTTCGTTCAGAGCCGAGGATCGAGATAATAATTGCAAGATGGGACGTTCGTCTCATGGATCGCCTCTTGACAAAGCATCGTAGCAAAGTCAATCGAGTAGCTAACGCGTGTGATGAAGACGACCGTCTATCTTCTGACATTGGCCATCGGCCTTGGCGTGGCTGCGCTGCAAGCGCAAAACGAGCCAAACCTGATCCCGGACGTTGCCGATCCCGCGACACTGATTCCAATTTTACCCGAGCCGCCGGCTGGTTGGACTGCGGAGAAAGCGGAAGGTTCGAGCGACGATGTTGGCGGATTTAAAATCACCAACGTCCATCGCGATTATCAAAAGGGCGAAGGACCCGACGCGCCAACAGCGTCCATTAGCATTCTCGATTCGGTGGCAAACCCGGATTACGTCGAGGCCACGACCAACGGGTGGAAGCAGAACAGCGAAACGCCGGACGGCTACGCCAAGGCAGTCGCCATTGATAGCAATCCCGGATTCGAAGCCTACGACAAAGACCAGAAACAAGCGACACTTTGGGTCATGCTCGCGAAGCGCTACTTCGTCACCGTTGAATTGCACAACCTTGATCCGAAGGATCTTCAGGAGTGGATCAAACGGGTCGACCTCAAAAAGCTCGCCGAAATCAAAAAGTGACCTTGCCTGCCACGCCGTAGCCTTGGGCGAAGGCGGGTCACTTCTTTTCCGCTTCGCCGGTCATTTGCACAAAGCGCACCGGCAGGATCGCGGTTTGCGCGAGCTGGCCGTTTTTCTTTTCCAACAAATAAAGCTGTTGATCCATGCCAGTTCCAACCGGAATGAGCATACGTCCGTTTTCTTTCAGCTGTTGCGTCAACGGCTGCGGAACCTTGCTCGGCGCGCAGGTCACAATGATTGCATCGAATGGCGCGACCTCGGGCCAGCCTTGGTAACCGTCGCCAACTTTCACATGCGCGTTGTTATAACCAAGTCTCGCCAACCTCGCCGACGCGTCCTTCGCCAGCGGTTCGACGATCTCGATGGTGTAAACGTCTTTCACCAGCTCGGCCAGGATCGCGGTTTGATAACCCGATCCTGTTCCGATTTCCAAAATACGATCCGCCGGTTGCGGGTGAAGTTGTTCGGTCATAAACGCAACGATGAATGGTTGCGAGATTGTTTGATCGTGACCAATCGGCAGGGCTCTATCGGCATACGCCTGCGTTCGCAAATTTTCCGGGACGAATTCTTCACGCGGCACTTTCGCCGTCGCCGCCAGCACCCGCTCGTCGCGGATTCCCCGCGGCTTGAGCTGCTGCTCGACCATTTTCTGCCGATCAGCGGCGAATTCGGAACTGGAGACGGGCTGCTTCTGGCAGCTGGTCACGACTACCACACCGATAGCAAGCCAATGCGAGAACCGCCTCATCATTACCTATTCGCTCTAGACCATTAATTCCGATGCGACAAATTCTTGGTGTTCTTCGTGTTGTTCGTGGTTATTTTCTCCGGCCTTTCATGAACGAGGACCGCAAAACTTTAGAACAGCGCGCCCAGATGACGGACATCGAGCGTCTCCGCCATTCCGCGTCGCACGTGCTGGCTACGGCGATCCTGAAAATCTGGCCCGAGGCGCAGTTTGCTGCCGGGCCGCCGGTCGAGAACGGTTTTTATTACGATGTCGATCTTCCGCATCGCATCTCGCCAGAAGATTTCGAGAAGATCGAGGCGGAGATGAAAAAGGAAATCAAAGCGAATCATCCGTTCGAGAAAATGGAGGTCTCGCGCGATGAGGCCTTGGCCATGGGAAAACGTGGTGAACTTGGTGCCCTTGGTGCGAGGCCTGAACCGAGCAAATTCAAGGTCGATATCCTCGAAGGAATTCCACCGGGCGAAAAGATCTCACTCTATCGCAACGGCGATTTCATCGATCTCTGCGCCGGCCCGCACGTGATGCGCACGGGAAACATCGGGGCGTTCAAGCTCACCAGCGTCGCCAGCGCGTATTACAAAGGCGACGAAAAGAATCCGCAGCTCCAGCGCGTTTACGGCACCGCGTTCAAGACGAGAAAGGAGCTCGAAGAATATTTTGCGATGCTCGAGGAAGCGAAAAAGCGCGATCATCGCAAGCTCGGCCGCGAATTGGAAATTTTTGTTTTCGACGACGACGTCGGTCCGGGTCTTCCAATGTTTCTTCCGCGGGGAGCCGCGATCGTCGAAGAGCTCGAGAAGCTCGCCAAAGAAACGGAGTTCGCGGCGGGGTATGTCCGCGTCCGGACTCCGCATATCGCCCGCGAAAGCTTATATAAAAAGAGCGGCCATCTTCCCTACTACGCCGACTCGATGTTTCCACCGATGGAACTGTCCGAAAGCGGAGACCGGATACCGGAAAGCGGAAAGGAAGATGTCCATGTAGCCGGTAGCCGCGATCCGCGAACCGCAATCCGATATTATTTAAAGGCGATGAACTGTCCGCATCATCACAAGTTGTTTGCCGCCGTGCCGCGGAGTTATCGCGACCTGCCATTGCGGTTCGCGGAGTACGGAACCTGTTATCGCTACGAGAAGAGTGGTGAACTCTTCGGACTGATGCGGGTGCGCTCGCTCCAGATGAACGACGCGCATCTTTACATGACGCCCGAACAATTCGAAACCGAGTTCAACGCGGTTAACGAGATGTATCTCAATTACTTCAAGCTTTTCGGAATCGACAAGTACCTGATGCGCTTCTCAACCCATGATCCGGCGAAGCTCGGCGAGAAGTTCGTGAACGATCCCGAGCTTTGGAAGCAAACCGAAGAGATGACGCGCAACGTCCTAAAGAATTCCGGGATCAACTATGTCGAAGTGCCGAACGAAGCGGCGTTTTATGGACCGAAGATCGATGTGCAGGCCTGGAGCGTGATCGGACGCGAATTTTCAATCGCAACAAACCAGGTCGATTTCGCGCAGCCGCGAAGCTTTGACCTTCGTTACAAGGACAAGGATAACACCGAGAAGATCCCGATTTGCATTCATCGTGCACCGCTGGGCACGCATGAACGCTTCATCGGATTCCTGATCGAGCATTACGCCGGCAATTTTCCGCTTTGGCTTTCGCCCGAGCAGGTCCGCATTCTCACGATCGGCGACGACGCGAAGCTCGTGGATTACTCGATGTCGATCTTGAAAGAGCTGCGCGCGCATCAAGTCCGCGCCGAGATCGACAAGGGCACGGACCAGATCAACGGAAAGATCCAGCGCGCCGAGCAATTGAAGGTCCATACCATGTTCGTAATCGGTAAACGCGACATGGACGCGAACGCGGTCAGCGTTCGCGTCCACGGCAAAGGAAACCTCGGCGCCAAGCCTCGCGAGGAGGCCATCGCGGAGATCTTATCGTCGATCAAAGAGCGGCGGCCCTGAGAATTTCATGAAAACCGAATTCTTATTCGGCGTTGATTTCCTTTAGTCCATTCACCTCTCGCTGGGTGAGATCGCAAAGGAATTGTAGCTTTCGGCTTTCCTTTTCGGCATCCGGCGCAAATGGAAGATAGAGCTGCACGGCCTCATCGCGCATCTTGTTCCATTTCTCGGCATAGGAGCGGTTGAAGTCGACGATGGATTTCTCCGCGCTTTTGGCGATTTCGGCCAGGCGCTTTTCTCGAAGCGTGTTCATCTCCTGATCCAAAGCAGCGAAGCGCGATTTCAGAATTTCCTCGGACGGCGGCGGATCGATTGGTTCGACGAAAACGAGATAGCTCCCGAGACGCTCGCCCGCGAACGAGATCTGCGGGAAAGCCTCGTATGGTTTTTCAGTGTTCAGCTTGGTGTTCACCATTCGCAGATATGGCGTTTGTTCGAAAGTTTTCGTCCGGGTATTGAAATAGGCGAAGCGCTCCTGAGGCGCTTCGGCTTTGAAAGTAATCAGCAGGCGCGCGGAGTCGAAGCTCCAGCCAGCCGACTCGCCACTCATCTCGCGTCGAGCGAAGTGGAATTGTTCCGACGCATACTCCATCCCGCGTTTCCAGAGCCACTGCTTCCCGTTAAAAGGCGCAAACGCCAAATTACCTGCGTCGTGGTAAAGTTCCGGTTTGCGATTGTCGACCAACCAGCGCTCGTCGGGCGAAGCTCCGAACTCTTCGGGCGAACGATTATCGGGATCGGCACCAGGTAACGGTTTGCGCTGGTTCGGATCTTTCGACGACACGATCCACAACGCCGACCCGTCCGCGCTCGCCTGGATGCGATAAGTTCCCTGCGGGCTTTGATACAAAACTTTGTCGTTCAGTGGACTCGACCGCGATGGCGATACAGCCGCTTTGCCCGTCATCTCGTGCGTCTTGGCGATTTTCCAATTGCCAGCGTCGTCGAATTTCAGATCGACAAGAAGATTAGCGCTGAAGCCTGGTCCGACGTATTCACCGTCGGTGCGGTGTACGACTTCAGCCATCGAAGCGTAGACGACCAGAGTGCTCGCATCCAGCCACTGCCGCGGCTCAACCTTCCACCATTGCATGTGAAGGAACGTCTTCTTCGGCAGGTCTTGTTTCTTCGCTTGCGCGTCGATCTTGTCACCGGCGAGCTCGAAAAGCTTGTCCCGCGGCGGATCAAGCCCGACCCAATGATCGTCGCGCAGCTGGTAGAGCAAAGTGAGCTGCTCTTTCCCGGCGCCGCAGCTATAAAACGCAAGGCGCTTTGAATCTGGCGCCCAAAGTACTGAGGGATGTTCGCTCAGCCCGGAATCACATTCGTTTGCGAAATCGAGCGCGGTCTCATTCGTCCTCGCGTTCACAAGTTTTGCCGTCTCGCCGCCCATGTATTCCCATTTCTTGTCGGGCGAAAGCGAACGCTGCATTGCTTGATTCTCCTGCGCGCGTGCCGAAAGCGCGCACGTAATCGACAAAACCGCGGCGACAACTTTTCTGTTCATCACAAGATCGACAACGACTCTCTTTCCGTTTCTCATTCGTTGATATTGTCGAGCCCGGCAAATTTCCAACCGCTCTTGGTCAGTTCGAACACAAAGCGGATTGGTGCGTTTTCCTTGTCGCTAGGCGTTTCCCTGAACGGACAGTAGATCTCATATTGTCCGGATTCCTTTTGCGGTTTGGAATTTCGAAAACATTGCGCGGCATTCGCCTCGCCATTGAAAATTTCGTTATAACGGCGCTCGAAATCCTCCTTGCTCTTTACCGCTTTTATCGAGTAGGGCATCGACAACGGAAACTTCGTCATCTCAGCCACCGTCGCTTTGTCGCCGGCAATGACCGCGGCGCTGAATTTCTTCCAGAACGCCGAAAAGTCGCTCTGCGCAAAAGCGTCCGGACAAAACAGCACAATCAAAATTCCGGCCAACCAAATACGGACGCGAACAGTTAGTGGTCTCGACATTATTCCTCCTCGTTTATTTGCTTATACTCGATCGCGACTTTGCCGGCGGCGGCGGTGCGTAGCGGTTATTCTTCACCTTTTTTCGGCAGCAACCATTTTCCTGCGCTAGTCATTTTCCCATCCGCGCCAATGGACATTGTCATTTCGTAGGTCCGGTAGAGGTAAGAAGCGTCACCATCGGCGCCGGTCTTCTTATAGATGTAAGATTTGTCGCAAATCAGCGCGCCCGGCCTGTGCCAATGAATTTCCTCGTACCCTTCGGCATCATAAGCAGCGTTGCCAATTTCTGGAGCCGGCTCCGTCGGCGGCTTGTCCCGTTGCGGAAGCTCAATCTTCTGGAAAGACTTGCCTAACAAATAGAAAAGTTTCATTTCCTGCTCATGGGCAGTCCGGCTCGTGCTAAAAAGAAAGCCCTTTGAATCCGGCGCCCACTCGACATCGCCCTCGCGATCACGTCCGAACCCGTGATCTTCCCGAGTAAGATCGAACACGCGCTTCCCGCTCGCTTTGTCCACCAGCTCCGCGCGAGTGACCTTGGAGTCCTCGTCGGTGTATTCGTTCGAAAATATTTTGTGGATCGCGTATTGGCCGTCGGGTGAAGCCCAATCGGTAATCTCACGGCAGAAGAAAATTTTCCAAGTCTTGGGGAAATGATGGAAGAGATATCCCGTGCTCCGAAAAGGCCAGGTCACGGCATCGTCGATAGAATTTCTCACGCCGACCTGGACCCGAACCGGCTGGCTTTGCAAAAACGCGGCCAGCGCGTCATCACCAATTAAATGCAGGACCACGCCGAGAACGCCCTCGTGTTCTTCCGCTCCAGCGCCATCCGCATAGTCGCTGACCTCGAAAAATTTCTTGCGCGCTTCAACGTCGCCGCGCACCGCGCCCTGGGTAACCTCGTAATAATCAATGCCGTGGTGGCGCGCCTCTTGGTCGATCTCGTCGCCCGGCTCCGGTTTACCCGGCAAATCCTTGTTGGTGAAAAAAAGAAGAATGCGCTGCGCATCGATCCAACCGGTTTTGCCGGAAGCCAGTTTCACCTTGCACCACGGGTCGTATTCGTGGCGCTGAAACGTGAACTGCTCGCCTTTGTTCACCTTCGTAACAATTGGCGACTTCGCATTCGGTCCAGATCGCAGATTGACGTAGCCGTCGGGATCGTCGATCACGCCGCGAAATGTATTTGCGTCGGTGAATCCAAGAAATTCACGCGGCACATTTTCATCGGACGCGTCGGGAGTGCTTGAAGGAGTCGGCTTCACTTCTTCCGCGACAACAACACCCAGCGCGACGATGCACAGCGCGATCGCGAGAAACGCCTTCATAAAATCCAGATTGAGAATTTCTTCCGTGCAGTGTCAAGACAACTCCTGTTAGCATTCGAGCATGAGAACTTCACTTCGGGGTTTGCTTCCGATGATGTCGATCTTGCTGGCTACGTCGGCTTTCGCGGCGAATCCATTTCTCGAAGCGAAAGATGACAAACCGATGTTGGCGAATTTTCGCGGCACCGAATGGAATGACGAATACATCAATGGCGACATTCCGCTCACCGCGTGCATGGTCACGACGCGCATTGTGAGCATGCCATGGGGCGCAGTTTTCAAGATCGGGTTTATCGGCCTAAAATCGCGGGCCAAGCAAAAGCGTGAGATCCAACCACAATATTTCATCGCAACCGACGATCACATTTACCTCTTGAACGAAGAGGACAATGAAGCCGCAGCGAAAAAATTAGCCGCAACAGACAAGCCGCCAGAATTCGAGCAAGGCGACATCCGCGCAATCGCGAGCGGGAAGATGGAATTCGAGGAAGGCCCCTACACCACGAAGATTGAAGTCAAAGGCGACGAGTGCACTTATGTCACGACTCACAATTCAGGGCATTACAGTAAGTTTGTTTGGAAGAAAGGCGTCGGACTGGTCGAGCACGCCAGTAACTACGGCGCGGCGAAAGACGGATTCCATCTCAAGAGAACCGGTGATCACAGAAATGATATAGTCCTAGTGGACTTATTCTGAAAAAACTTCGGCCCCATTTATGACGGCGTGGTCAGCCCGGCGTTTGATTCTGGTCGAATACATTCTTGTTCTCGCGCTGAGTTTCTTTCTTCTGTTTCGCCATCTGGATCGCAAACTTTTATGGGGAGACGAGGCGGAAACAGCGTTGCTAACAAGAAATGTTCTGCTTTTCGGAATCCCAAAAACAGTGGATGGACTCAACCACATAACCGTGCTCGGCCGATATCGCGATGAAAATACGGCGCACGTTTGGACATGGGCACCCTGGTTACAGGAATACCTCACCGCCGGGTCGTTTCTCGCCTTCGGTGAATCCACTTGGTCAAGCCGCGCGCCATTCGCGGCAATCGCATGGCTTAGTGTGGCGCTGCTCGGTTTGGTTGCGTTTCGAATTTATCGCGGACATTTTGTGGCAGTCGCCAGTCTGTTGCTGATCGCGACCTCCGAAGTGTTTTTGCTGCACGCGCGTCAATGTCGCTATTACTCGATTACGGTAGCCGCTGAAATCCTGTTGGTGTATGGCGCATTCGAGTTGCTGGAAAAACGAAAGACCGCGCCATGGTTAATGGTCATTGCCCTGGTCCTGCAATTCTATAC
This sequence comes from uncultured Verrucomicrobiae bacterium, assembly GCA_963801815.1. GTDB lineage: Bacteria > Verrucomicrobiota > Verrucomicrobiia > Chthoniobacterales > UBA10450 > AV40. The sequence continues at coordinate 40,991 of CAWDGJ010000006.1, read as the reverse complement.
GAACTTTGTTTTGGTCATAGCGAATTTTCCCCTGTTGTTAGCGCTGAGCTGGTTAAATCGTAAAGAAGCCGAAGTTCTGAAAAAGCTAGCGGCAGTGGTTGCACTCACCGCCGCCGCGGCCCTGCCATGGCTGCTCTATGCGCGACCGTGGCAGCAAGCCAAGGCGGTCACTCACGAGAACCTGCTCTCAAACGTCCTCTATTATTTTGGCGAATGGCATTTCCACTTCATTCCGTGGATATTCTTGTTGTTGCCGCTATCGTCGCTCCTTGTTCGACGTTCCGCCAAGCACGCGGATCTCAACGCCAGTGTTTTAAAACTGGAAAAAGCGTGCGGCATTCTGATGATCGGATACTTCATCCCCCTTCTGGCGCTGGAGCCTGAACTGCGATATCTGCTGCCGCTGCTGCCGGTCGGCTGTTTGCTCACTGCAGCATGGTTGTTTCGATACGTTCGGTTTAAAGCTGCGATTGCCACAGTTCTCGCGCTTCAAACGACCACGAATGTCGTACCGATCGTGACTGCGTTGGGTTTAAATAAGCAACATTACTGGCGCGCTCCCATCGTTGAATTTGTTACCAGCCTTAACCACACTTACACGGACGCCTTTTCCGATGTGCTCAGTTTTTTCTCCAGTAACGCCAAGGCTGGAGAGATCGTCTGGGTTCCGGATCCTGAATTCCCGCTGATCTTCTACACCGGCTTGGGTGTCATCGATGCGCGGATTGCTACACCTCAAGCTTTGCCGGATTGGATACTGCCGCAAAGCGCGTCCGGATTGCTCGAGCGACAGCTTGCCGTTCCTGAATCCATCAAATCAAACTATGAGACTGTGACGTTATCCGTGCACGACTCGGATCGCTTCGATAACGTTCCGGAGCCAGATGTTTACCAATATTGGACAGCAACAAAGCTCACCCGATTTTTGATCTACCGAAAAATAAAATAAGGCCACCCGAACTCACCTCTTCTTCAAAGACAATGGACGAGCCGCCCTCGCGCCTCGCGCCGCGAATCGTGGCGCTTAGTTGCATCCTAACCGCAGCGCGCGTTCTCATTTTCTCGGCCGGATTCCCGCTATTCAACAATGTCGACGAGCGAGCCCATGTTGATCTGGTCTTAAAATACTCACACGGAAAAGTGCCCCACGGTATCGAAAACTATTCCGCTGAATCTGCCCGTTATTTCGTTTACTATAGCTCGCCGGAATATTTCCTCGATCCAAATAAGGAACCTTACGGCCCACCCGTTTGGACTTTGCCGGCAGAGGAACGCGAGCAGGTGCTCGAAGCAGCGAGTCAGATGTGGCAGGCGCGACCAAATCATGAATCGGGCGAACCGCCTCTTTACTACGCGGCTGCCGGACAGTGGCTTAACCTTGGAGCCGCCTTCGGTTTGCGCGGTTTGCCTTTGCTTTATTGGATTCGTTTCCTAAACGTTGTCTTCGCGACTTTGTTGGTCTGGCTCGGATACACCGCAGCGCGAGTTATTTTTCCGAACAGCGAGTTTGCCGCCCCCGCGACGGCGATGCTGCTGTCGATCTGGCCGCAGACTTCCTTTTACTCGGTTCAGGGCGATTCGTTGTCGCCTGTGCTTTTCGCGATCGCGTTCATTGCGCTTGCGAAGATGCTGCGATCGGAACGGCCATCGATTGCGCTCGCGATTTGGCTCGGTCTGGCGCTCGCCGCAACATGTCTGGTCAAAACCGCGAATCTCCCGCTACTCCCCGTGGTCGCTGCCGCTGTGATTTACAAAGCCGCCCAGCTCATCCGTCAGAAAACGGCACAAGGCGGATTGTCGATTGTCGGGGCTTTCGCCGTTTCCATTGGAGTGCCGCTCGCTATCTGGTTCGCGTGGAATCAAAAACACTTCGGTGACCTTACCGCGACCAAATCCAAGATCCAGATTTTAGGTTGGACGGCGAAACCATTTGTCGCTTGGTGGTCACATCCGATTTTCAGCTTACAGGGTCTAAAGGAATTTTGGCCTGAATTGATTGCGAGTTTCTGGCGCGGCGAATTCATCTGGCACCACGAACGGATGGCGAGCTGGTGGAGCGACGCATTTTACTGGACTGCATCAACGATCGTCCTGGGTATCGCAATTTATAGCCTGGTCACACGCCGGCGAATCGATTCGAAAAGCAGCCTTTGGTTTGCGCTCTTGAGTTTCTTATCGTTGATCGGCTTTTTGGTCTTGCTATCAATCCGGTACGATTTCGGTCAGTGCGTTTATCCATCTCGCCCTCATCCCTACTTCACTTCCGGCCGTTTGTTGAACGGCGCCGCTGTTCCGTTTTTTCTGTTGTTCGCCTACGCAATCGAGCAAATCGCCAGCTGGACGAAGCGAGAGTGGGCGCGATGGGTTTTGCTCGGCGCGATCGTATTGCTTGCCGGGAGCTGGCAATTATCGATGAACGCACCGGCATTTTCCAGCCGATATAATTTCTTCCATCGGCCGGCGATTCAATAAATCCCCGCGACTTATTTTCGTTTGCGCTTCCGGGTCGGCAGACCTTTGCGCTTTGTCTTAGCGACCCGACGAAGTTCTTTCCGGCTCATGGACTTGTACATTTGGCGCGATGCGCCGCGGAGTGAAGACTTCGAGCGCCGCCCACGTTTCGCGGCCAGTGCTGCACCGGCCGCCATTTGTTGCTTCTTTGATCTTGCAGGCATGACAATATTATTTCGCGCCTGCGTTCTGAAATGGATTCGTCAAATCGACGCCGCCCTGCGCCACAAGAAATAAATCGGCACGCCACTCAGCACGATTAGGATTCCGATTCCGGATGTCCCCGGGGCGAGGAACGCAAGATCGATAGTTAGCAACGCCGCCAAGAGCATTGAGGTAATCGCCACGACTGGATATCCCCAGGTACGATATGGGCGATCTGCATCCGGTGTTGTTCGGCGCAAGACCATTACCGCGGCGACCATCAAGACGTAAAAAACCAGATCGGCCGAGACGATGTATTCCAGCAGCTGAGTGTAGATGTTTCCGTAAGAGACTTTTTGCGTCACGGCGTTCGCGGTCACGGTTCTCGGTAAAGTGAGAAGCGCCGTCCAAATGCCCTGCGCGATGAGTGCCATCGCGGGAACGTGATACCGATTCGTTGTCGCAACTCTTCGGAAAAACAAACGATCGCGTGCCATCGCAAAATAGACGCGCGCCCCGGCGAGGATCAGTCCGTTATTGCAACCAAAGGTCGAAATCAAGATCGCCGCAGCCATGCACATCGCGCCGGGATTTCCGAACGCAGTTTTCATTGCGGCGACGGCAACACGATCCTGTGGAGCGTGTTGGATTTCTGAAAACGACAGCAGCGCGAGGTAAGAAAAGTTCGCCAAGACGTAGAGAATCACGACAATTCCAGAACCAATCAGCAACGCGCGGACAAGATTGCGGCCGGGATCGCGCACTTCGCTGCCGAGAAATGTGACATTTGTCCAGGCAGTCTGGGCGAATAGCGGCCCAACCATCGATTTTCCAAAGAGCAATACAAGCGCGAGTCCGCCAGTTAAAGTGAGGCCGGGTTGCACCAGTTGAGGATTCCAACCATTGGCCCACGAATCCCACCACGCCGACGTCCGCGCGGCGCTGGTCGCACTCCAACCAAGAAAAATTCCCAGAACGACCAGGCCGATTAGCGCCGCGGTCTTCGCGAATGTAAATACGTTTTGCACCAATGTGCCCAGCTTCAGGCCGCGCGTATTTGTCCAGGTCAAAAGTCCGATCAACCCAATCGCCGCGAGCTGCTGAGTCGACAAACTGATCGCGTAGCCACCGCCTAAAGAAATCGGTTTGTCGGTAAGCAGGTAATTGTCGGGCGAGATCGACGGCACGAACACGCCGAGAAATTTGGCAAAGGCGATCGCCACCGCCGCGATCGTTCCGGTTTGAATAACCAGAAACAACGTCCAGCCGTACAAAAAGCCCATCGCCGGACCGTAGGCTTCGCGGAAGAATACATAAACGCCGCCCGCGCGAGGCATCATGGTTGCCAGCTCCGAACAACACAGCGCTCCGGTAATTGTCAGCAAGCCGGCAATCGTCCACGCGAGCAGGAGCCAGCCGGGCCCGCCGCTCAAACGCGCCGACTCGGCCGAAGTGATAAAGATTCCCGAGCCGATCATCGAGCCAACCACAATCATTGTGGCGTCGACCGGCCCAAGTGCGCGCACCAAACCGGATTGTGATCGTTCGCCGCTCACTTCTTAACAAATCGCGGCGGCCGAAAAGTGACGCCTTCTGTCTCCAGACGCGACCGCAAGGCGCGCGCGAACTCGACCGCTTCGGGATTGTCGCCGTGCAAACAAATTGTCTCCGCGCGAACAGCGACATCCACTCCATCGACCGACGTAACTTTGCCTTCGCGCAACATTCGCAAGACCCGCGGCGCAGTCTCAGCAGGATCGTGGAGTAAGGCGTCCGGCCGCGAACGGGAAACCAGCGATCCATCTTGGCAATAGTTGCGGTCGGCGAAAACTTCGTGCGCAATCTGAAGTCCGTGCGTTTCGCCCGCTCGCGCAAGCGCGCTGTTTACCGGCGCAAAGAAAATCAGTGTGGCGTCCACCCTCGCGACCGCGCGCGCGATTGCGTCCGCAAGCTCGATATCGCGCGCCGCCATGTTGTAAAGCGCTCCATGAGGCTTGACGTGGTTCGGGCGAACGCCCGCGGCCTCGGCGATTGCCGCAAAAATTCCCAGCTGATAAACGACTGCGTCAAAAACCTCGGCCGGTTTTACCGGCAATTCCTTACGCCCAAAATTTTCTCGATCGAAAAGACTTGGATGCGCACCAACCGCGACATTGCGAGAGCGCGCGGCTTCGATCGATGCGCGGATTGTATCGGCATCCCCGGCATGAAATCCACAAGCAATGTTGGCGGATGTCACCAGCGCCAGCAGCTCGACGTCGTGACCGGCGCCTTCGCCCAAGTCGGCGTTAAGATCGACAACCAAGCTCATTGAAAGTGCGATTCGATTCCGCAACGAAACTGTTCCAGGTCTCGCTCCCGTCCTGCCAATGCACGATGCGCGTCCGCGAGCGAGACTTCGCTGAATCGGACAACGTCGGCCGGCCTCAATTGCGCCGCGACTGGAAGATCGACAGTGATCACGTGCGCGAGTTTCGGATAGCCACCAATAGTCTGGCAATCATTCAGCAATAGAATCGGTTTGCCATTAGGCGGCACCTGGATCGTACCCGGTGCGACCGCTTCCGAAAGTAGATCGACCTCGTCACTCCGTTCAAGGCTCGGACCTTCGAGCCGAACCCCCATTCGATCCGAATCCGGTGAGACAAAAAAGCTTTCACTCCCGAAGATCTTCAGCGCTGCGGGAACGCAGCGCCCCGAGTCCACGCCGCGGATGAAGCGCAATACAGGTTTACGGCGAGCTGTGCTTGACCAATCGTGCGGCGGTTTCCAGGATGCGATTTTTCCGCCGCGCAGCTTTTCGATGAGTTTTCGTGCCTTTTCCGAATTTTCGCCGAGAGGGAACTGGTCCCCGTCGCGCGCCGGCCGGCCGCTCAATCCACCGAATCCAGCTTTCAGATCCGCCGAGCGGCTCCCGAGAACGATCGGCACGTCGATTCCGCCAGACACGGCGAGCCATGCCCGGCAGCCGATTGTCGGCGATTCTATGGAAAAATCTTCGCCGGCCTGTACTAAAGCGGGATGACCGGAAGGGAGAGCATTCAAACCAACGCGCCCGTCAAAATCGCCGCCACACCACGCGACAATCCGATCGTCGACGAACCGCAGTCGCATTCCGCCAAATGTGATTTCCAGACCAGCGGCTGATTCTTCATTACCAACCAATAGATTTGCCACGCGCAATGCGTGCGGGTCGAGTGCGCCGCCCGACGAGACGCCAAATTCGCGAAGACCTGCGCGCCCGGAATCCTGGACGCTCGTTAAAAAACCCGCGCGAATCGCCGTCGCTTTCACGATATCGATCTTTCAAATTCGTCGCGACTAATGGCACGGAGCCGGACGCGATCGCCGACGCGCAAGAGCGCCGGCGGATTTTTTCCCGGATCGAACAATTGCAAGGGCGTGCGGCCTATAATGTTCCAGCCGCCGGGCGATTTAATCGGATAAATCCCAGTTTGTTTTCCGCCGATGCCAACCGAGCCAACAGGAATTTCCTTGCGCGGGCTTTCTCGACGCGGCGTGGCGAGCTCGCGCGGTAAACCGCCAAGAAATGGGAATCCGCCAGTGAATCCGATACAATGAACGCGGTATTCGGCCCCAGAATGGACCGCGATCACTTCGTCCGGACTGAGGGTGGCGCGTCGCGCGACATCGTCGAGATCGAACGCAAACTCTTTGTCGTAACAAACCGGAATCTCAATCACGGATGATTGGACCGGTTGAGCACTCGTTTCTTCTCGTTTCGAAAGCGCGTCGCGAATGCGTTGATCAAGCCAGCCAAAGACATTGTCGGTAGTCGCCCCGGCCTCCATGACAGCTGGCGGATCGTAAAAAAGTGCAATCGTTGTGTAGGCCGGGACTAGCCCGATTATCCCGGGAATCTTCGCGGCTGTGAGGCGACGTTGCGCCGCCAAAACTTGTTCCAGTGCGCGCTCAGGCTCGTTGTAGAAATCTTCCGCGACACGAACGAGCACCGCGGAATCTCCAAGCGGCGTAACTTCCATGAAAAATTGCGAACCTAGCCTTTACCTGGTGAAACGATCTCTTTGACCGTCTCCACATGTTCTTTGATTTCGCCAACCTGTGGATGGACGTCGCGAATCAAATCATGTTCAGCTTCTGAAAGTCGTTCGATTCGTTGAGTCATTTCATGAAGTTCTTTCAGCATCGCGTCCTGTCGGAAAGAAATGCGATGCATCCACCAGAAGCAAACCCCCCAACAACTGATCCCCAGCCAGGTCAGAATCGGAATCATCAGCATTTCACTGCCCTTGGGTCGCTTCGATCTCGATGTCGATCGCGACGGTCTGGCTGATTCCCGACATTGTTTCGGCGGCCTGCGAAAACATTAAATTAAAATCACGCCGCATCAGCGGATCGGTCGTCACCGACCAGCGAGTTTGTTTGGCGTCGCCAGGTGACGTCAATAGTTTGACGTGCAGAGTAATTGGCTTCGTCACGCCGTGCATGGTGAGATCTCCCACAATATCGCCCGCCTGTGCGCCAGTCTGTTTGACGCTGCGGCTCTTGAAAGCGACCAGCGGATATTTCTCGACGTTGAAAAATTCGGCGCTTCGCAAATGATTGTCGCGTTTAACGATCCCGGTATCGATGCTACGGATGTCGATCCGCGCCGTTACCGACGAGTTCTCCGGATGTTCGCGGTCGATTTCGATCTTGCCGTCAAATTTGGTGAATTTGCCGTTGGTTGTACCAAGGAATTGATGAACGGAAAATCCAATTTTGGAACGCGATTGATCGAATTTGTAGATTTCATTCGCAAACGCCGACCCGTGGACCGCCATCAGCAGGATCGCCCCTGCAACAATTCGTGATTTCATGCCAACTCCTTTGCCTTGGTTTTCGTCTCGGATGCGAGCGTTTTCAAGAGCGGTGTGCGCGAAAGCGGCAATCTTCCGAACAGATTGCCGAGCGCGAACGCAGGATCAGCGCTCAATTTTCTTGTATCGTGGACACCGGCAATGCGGGATAACTCCGTTTCGAAATGCGAAATCGCGCGCAGGTTAGGATTATTCTGGTCGAGATAACCGAACGCGCGCCGTAAGAGCAAGTATAGCTCGGGGTCGTGATGATCTCGCTCGGTGCAAATCTCGATCAACTCTACGAAATAGGCCGCGGCCTGCGTGCGCAGATAATTTTGACGGATCCCGGCGAACGGGTTCGTGACCACAACTTCCGTCAACGTGTGCAGGGTCGATTTGCGACTCGGCACAACCGAGATCTCCGATTCAAAGAAGAGATCGAGCTTGCCTGCGAAAGGCGTCTTGGCCCGGCGGGCGCCTTTGGCCATAGTTTGAATGCAGCCTAACGATTCGGTGCACCATGAAACAATCAGGCTGGTATCGCTAAACTTGCGTTTGCGCAGAAGAATCGCGGCCGTGCTTTGCACGCCGAAAATCTAGCACGCGATCCGCGCTGTGGTAAGCGAGACGCTCGTCCGGACGCTCCGCTCCTAATGGAACGGATTGAAATGCGCGACCATGATGTTCACCTTGAACACCACCTGGTCGCCGGTCAGACCGAGATCGAAATCGCCCGGAAACACCGGTCCGTTATTTGGTCCCGGCGCTAAGTTAGCGGTGTTATTGCCCCAATCGACATGGCGATACTCCACGCCAACGCTGACGTTGTTAGTGAGTTTGTACTCCGTGCCCACGCCACCGTAATAACCGGTCATCAGGTCGCTTTCCGAACGATTCTTGCTGTTAACAATCTCGCCGAGGAAGGAACCTTGCTGCGGACTTACAGCGTGCTGGTTTGCGACGTCACGGGTCTTAGTATGCGCCGCCAGCGCTGCCGCTGTGCCGTCGCCGATGAATCCAAAAAACGCGGTGTCTGCTCTCTGCGTAGAATCGACATCCACGCGCGCAAAGGAAGCGCCGCCGGTTCCGTAAAAAAGGAACCGGTTCCAGCAATAACCAAGGCGGCCGCCGACAAAACCGTTCCAGAGCATTTCCGCAGTGCGCACGTCGTGAAACAAGGTCTCGGCGGTCACGAATTCCTGTTCAGTGATCAGGAAGATTTCATTCTCCTGGAATTCTTCATTCCTCTTCGTGGATTGACTGACATTCCCAATGAAGCTGCCCTCGCCGCCAAATACGAAGTGTCCGAACTGAAAATTCACGCCAGCCTGCATACCGCCGATAACTTGGCTCTGGGTGTCCTCATGGCCGGTTGTGTGAAATGTTGTGAAAATCGATTCCTCTTCCGTGTCACCGAGGAGCTCGTAGAATTGCTGTGCCAAATCGACATCGGTGCGGTGGTCGCCTATATCGAATTGGTTCCAACTGCCGCCGACATTCAAACCTAAATACACTCCGCTCCAATCACAGGGCTCGGCGGGATTGAATTTGGTCAAGAAATCGGATAGCCCATCACTTGAGGCAGGTGAGGGAACGAAGAAAAGCGCGGCGCAAGCTACGGCGGCGCCAACAGAAAGGTTATGGCTGATTGTTTTCATCCTTGTCCCCGAGGCTTTTGGCAGAAGGGCAATGTGTTGCCAAGCAAAAAGATAGGGGTGTTTCGACTCAATTTTGAGCAGCCTATGGGTCCTTGGCTAGAATAAGGAATGGCCACCGATACCGCCCGAGTCCCGGAGGACATCAGTGGCCGGTTACGGCGGCTGCCGGTCGGCGGGGTCAGCTGGCGGCACACCTTTCGCGCCCTCCGGTACCGTAATTACCGGCTGTTTTTCTGGGGTCAGCTGATCTCGCTGATCGGCACCTGGATGCAACAAACGGCCATGAGCTGGTTTGTCTACGAAATCACGAGTTCTAAATTCCTGCTCGGCGCGGTGGCGGCAGTTGGTTCGGCCCCGATGATGCTGTTTTCAATCTGGGGCGGATCACTGGCCGATCTCTACCCGAAACGCTCCATCCTGGTGGCGACTCAAACCGCGCAGATGATCTGCGCTCTTCTGCTCGCGATCGGGATTTGGGCGGGGTTCGCCAATGTGACCTTCATCGTCATAATTGCGGCACTCAATGGCGTGGCGATGGGATTCGATATGCCGGCCCGACAGGCGTTCACGGTTGAGATGACAAGCCGCGAAGACTTGCTCAACGCAATTTCGCTCAACAGCTCTATCGTCAACGGAGCGCGCGTCGTCGGTCCGTCGCTCGCCGGTTTAATAATCGGCGTCGTCGGTGTGCCAATGTGTTTTTTAATCAACGGCCTGAGTTTCATCGCCGTTATCGCCGGTTTGTTGATGATGCGGCTGGCGCAATTCGAACGGAAAGTCGAGATCGTCTCACCGGCCGAACACGCTTGGAACGGAATTGTTTATTCCTTTCAGCACCCACGCGTTCGCGCCATCCTGTTACTCTTCCTCGCGGTCGGCATTTTCGGCTGGTCGTACATGGTTGTGATGCCGGCGTTTGCCCGCGACGTGCTCGGGCGCGGCGCGGATGGATTCGGAGAATTGATGTCGGCCAGCGGAATGGGCGCATTAGTTGGCGCACTGGTGGTAGCCACTTTCGGACATCGATTCGCGCCACGAAAACTCGCCCTCGGCGGCGTTTGGTTATTTTCGGCCGCGCTGGTTGCGTTTTCGTTTGCGCGAGATTTTTACGTCGCCCTCGCGTTTCTTTTCATCGCCGGATTCGGCATGCTTTTGTTCTTCTCGACCACCAACACGGTGTTGCAAACCATTGTGCCGGACGACATGCGAGGCCGCGTGATGGGCGTTTGGTCGCTCATCTTCGGGGCAATGATTCCACTTGGCAGTCTCGAAGCTGGGGCGGTGGCAAATTGGTTCGGCACTCCTTTTGCGCTCGGGACCGGCGCAATCGTTTGCGCCATTTCCGCGGCGATTTCGCTCGCGGCAATTCGTAGACGCGAATCGGCGCTCGCGCGAACTACCGGTTGATAATGTGCAGAGCGCGCTTTTCGACATTGAGCGCCGCTTCTTTCACCGCTTCGCTCAAAGTCGGATGCGCATGACAGGTGCGACCAAGATCTTCCGAGCTGCCCCCAAATTCGATCACTGAGACCGCTTCGGCGATCAATTCTGAGGCCGCGTGTTGCAAGATGTGCGCGCCAAGGATGCGATCGGTCTTCGCGTCGGCCACAAACTTGACCATTCCATCGAGCTCTTCGTTCGCGACCGCGCGTCCGTTTGCGCGAAACGGAAACCTTCCGACTCGATAATCGATCCCCTTCTCTTTCGCCTGCTCTTCAGTCAAGCCGACGCCGGCTAGTTCCGGATTCGTGTAAATGATTCCGGCGATCGCGTCATAATTAATATGGCCGTCTTTGCCGGCGATTCCTTCAACGCACGCAATGCCTTCATCCTCGGCTTTGTGCGCAAGCATCGGTCCGGCAATGACGTCGCCGATCGCATAAACGCCGTCCACATTGGTCTTGAAATGTTTGTCGACTTTGATTCGCTTTTTTTCGTCGAACTCGACGCCAACTTTCTCAGCGCCAAGACCCTCGCTAAATGGCTTGCGTCCAACCGAGACGAGCACTTTGTCGGCCTCAAACTTTAGTTCTTCCTTTCCCTTCGTCGCTGTCGCGATCGCGCGGCCGTTGCTCAGGTCAATCGCGCTCACTTTCGCTTCAAGATGAAACGTGATGCCCTGCGCAGTGAGGGAACGCTGCAACAGATTGGACAATTCCAAATCAAATCCCACGGCGATCCGCGGCAGGAACTCCAGAATTGTCACTTCGGAACCGAGCCGGTTCCAAACCGAACCGAGCTCAAGCCCGATCGCGCCCGCGCCGATCACAAGGAATTTCTTGGGTGGCTCGACGAAACTCAGTGCTTCGGTGCTGCTGACAATGGTTTTGCCGTCGAACTTCGCAAATGGAAGTTCAACCGGCACGCTCCCAGTCGCGATAATGATGTTTTTCGTTTCGATCTCTTGCCCCGCCGCGGCGGGGTCCGAACTTTTGACAGAAACTTTTCCCGGTGCTGTGATCGTGCCGAATCCTTCGACCGTCGTCACCTTGTTCGTTTTCATCAGCGCGCGCACCCCGCTGTTCATTGTTTTCACGACTTTGTCTTTGCGTTGCAGCATCTTGTTAAGATCGACGGTTGCGTTCTCGATCACGATGCCGTGCTTGACGGCCTCCTTTTTCGCGAACATGAAATGATCGCTCGAAGTCAGCAGCGCTTTGCTCGGAATGCAGCCGATGTTCAGACATGTTCCGCCGAGCTCCCTCTCTTTCTCGACAATCGCGGTTTTCAAACCGAGCTGGCCTGCTCGAATAGCCGCGACGTACCCGCCCGGTCCTGAGCCGATGATAATAATGTCAAATTTATCTGAAGCCATTTATAGGTCGTATAAGTCCCATGTGACATATATCCTGTCCACCTTGCCCCAGAACTTTATCCCCCCGCACGGCGGTTATGAAGACCTGCTTTCGTTTCGCAAAGCAAGAATCGTCTATGACGCCACCGTCCGCTTTTGCGAGCGTTTCCTGGAAAAACGAGACCGGACGCGTGACCAAATGGTGCAAGCAGCGCGTTCCGGTAAACAGAACATTATTGAAGGAAGCCAGGCGTCCGGAACATCCAAGGAAACTGAAATCAAGCTAATGAACGTCGCCCGCGCTAGTTTGGAGGAACTGTTGGAAGATTATCGTGATTTCCTTCGTGTGCGCGCATTGCCGCTGTGGGACAAGGATAGTCGCGGAGCACGTTTCGTTAGACGCTTGGGAAATGACAGGAATTCGTCCTATGAGACCTATAGGACGTATATTGAAACGCGATCATCGGGAATCGTAGCAAACATCCTTATTTGCGTAATTCATCAGACTAACTACCTCCTCGACCAGCAACTACGGCAACTCGAAAAAGCGTTTCTAAAGGAGGGTGGCTTACGCGAGCGCATGACGCGCGCGCGTTTGTCGGTCCGGTCAAAAGAAAGAAACTAAAAATCCAGCGGCATTTTCTTTGGATCCTCGATGCATTCTTTCACTTTGATCAGGAACGTCACCGCCTCTTTGCCGTCAATCGCGCGGTGGTCGTAGCTGAGCGCGAGATACATCATCGGACGAATTTCCATCTTACCATCCACCGCAATCGGCCGCGGCATGATCTTGTGCATCCCGAGGATTCCACTTTGGGGAAAATTCAAAATCGGCGTGCTAATGAGCGAACCATAAACGCCGCCGTTCGACACGGTGAATGTCCCGCCAGTCAGATCTTCGAATTTCAATTTTCCTTCCCGCGCACGAACCGCAAAATCGGCGATCTCACGTTCCAGGTCGACGAACGATTTCTTGTCCGCGTCCCGCACTATCGGCACCACCAATCCGCGGTCCGTCCCAACTGCAACGCCGATGTCGTAGAAATTGTTTTGAATGAAATCTTCGTCTTCGATCCGCCCGTTCACTACCGGCACGGCTTTGAGCGCTTCGACGCTCGCTTTGATGAAGAACGACATGAAGCCGAGCTTCACGCCATTCTTTTTCACGAACGCGTCCTGCGAATCCGCGCGCAACTTTTGAACGACGCTCATGTCGCATTCATTGAACGTCGTCAGGATCGCCGCTGTGTGCTGCGCCATCACCAGCTGCGCAGCAATCTTGCGGCGCAACGGCGACATTTTCTTCCGAACAACGCGCCCGTCTGATGGTTCTCGGCCTTCTGTATGGGAAGCAGCCTGCTTTCCCGAGACGCTAACAGCGTCTCCTACAGGCCCGCGATTTTGCGCCGCGGTCAACGCATCGGCCTTTGTGATTCGTCCGCCCGGACCTGTCCCTGAAATTTTCGCTGGATCGAGATGTTCCTCGTCGACAATTCGCCGCACCGCCGGAGAAAGAGCTTCCCCGTCCGCGGTCTTTTCTTTTGGAGGGGAAGCGGCTGGCTTCCCAGGGACGGTCCGAGCCGGACTGGCATCAACAGTGTCCCCTCCAGATTTTTTTCCACTCGAAGCACCGGCCGTCGCTTTCTTTGAGTCGTCGATCGTCGCGACGACTTCGCCTATTTTCACTTCCTGGCCTTCGTGAGCAATCGTATCGAGAACACCGGAAGTTTCGGCTGCGATCTCGGTTGAGACCTTGTCCGTTTCCAGAGTGAAGAGCGCGTCACCCGCGTTCACGAAATCGCCAGATTTTTTGTGCCAGACGGAAACGACTCCACTCGAAATCGATTCGCCGACCGCCGGAATTTTCACTTCCACGCTCATTGCGCCTAACTAAGCGCAGAAAAAACGCCCGGTCGAATCAAACGTTGATAACCTCGACGAGCTTCAGCTTTCTCATAAGCACCGCGCTAAAGCGCGGTATCAATGAAAACGGCCTTAAACGTTAAACGCGTCCCGAACCAGGCAGGCTTGTTCGCGTTTGTGGAGGACTAACGAGCCGACAGCTGGACTCGCACTGGCATCGCGGCCGGCGTAAGCGATTTCGCGTCCAAACAATTTTCGTAGCCGCGGCTCGATGAACGTCCACGCACCCATGTTTTGCGGTTCTTCCTGGCACCACACCAACTGTGTGGTTTTCGGAAACGCGTTCACCATCGATTTTAATTTCTTTTCGTGCAGAGGATAAAGCTGCTCGACCCGGATAATCGCGGCGCTGTCTATCTTTTTCTCCGTGCGGTAATTGATAAGATCGTAATAAACCTTGCCTGAGCAGAGAATCACCCGCTTCATCCTGCTCGCCGATCCGACATCGGGTGATCCGAGAATCTCCTGGAACTTCCCGTTGGTGAATTCTTCCGCCTGCGACGACGCGAACTCGGCCCGCAGCAAACTCTTCGGCGTCATAATTACGAGCGGCTTGATGAAGTCGCGCTTCATCTGGCGTCGCAGAACGTGGAAGTATTGAGCGGCGGTTGTTAGATTGCACACCTGCATGTTTTCCTCGGCGCAAAGTTGAAGGAAACGTTCGAGGCGACCGCTGGAATGTTCCGGTCCCTGGCCTTCGTAACCATGCGGCAACAGCAACACAATCCCGCTCGGACGTTGCCACTTGGATTCCGCCGAAGCGATGAACTGGTCGATGATCGTTTGCGCGCCGTTCGAGAAGTCGCCGAACTGCGCTTCCCACAAACAAAGCATGTTCGGATAATCGAGCGAGTAACCGTAATCGAACCCCAGCACCGCGGCTTCGGATAACAAGCTGTTGTAAATGCAAATGCGCGCCTGCTTAGTGCCAGTCCGGCTCGGACCATTCATGTGCATCAGCGGCACGTAGGGCGCCCCGGTTTTCGAATCGTAAAGGATCGCGTGCCGTGTACTGAACGTCCCTCGCGCACTGTCCTGCCCGGACAAACGAACCGGCATTCCTTCCAACAGCAGCGAGCCAAACGCGAGGAGCTCGGCATAATGCCATTCGTAGGGCCCGCCATTCTCGAAAACCTTTCGGCGATGTTCGAGCACGACGCGTTTAATTTTGGGCTGGACGTTGAAATTGTCCGGTACGTGCGTCAGCGCATCGACGATCTTGCTCAACATTTTTTCGTTGATCGCCGTTGAAACGGGTGCGCTGGTGTATTCCGGTTGAAAAACCGCAGCCGCTTCCTTGAATTGCGCCTGTTTGCCGGCCTTTTCTTTTTCCAGCGCCTTGACGGTGTCGAGCGCCATTTCGAGCCGCAGACTCATTTCCGTTTCGAGCGACGCGGCATCGTCTTCGGTCAACGCGCCTGATTCCAAAAGTTCGCGCTTATACGACTGCTCGGCCGACGGATGTTTGTCGATCTTCGCGTAAAGATCAGGCTGAGTGAACGCCGGCTCGTCGCCTTCGTTGTGCCCATAGCGGCGGTAGCAATACATGTCGATCACCACGTCGCGGCCAAATTCCTGACGAAAATCGAGCACGAGCTGGCTCACCTGCATGCACGCGAGCGGATCATCGCCGTTCACGTGGAAAATCGGTGCCTCAATCATCTTTGCGATATCGGTCGCGTACATTGACGAGCGTGCGTCTTCCGGGAGTGTGGTAAACCCGATTTGGTTGTTTACCACCACGTGGACGGTGCCGCCCGTCCCATAACCGTGCAGTTGCGACATGTTTAATGTTTCGGCAACGATCCCCTGCCCGGCGAAGGCCGCGTCGCCGTGAATCAGCAACGGTAAAACTTTCTTTCGGTGCTCGGTGTCGCCGCGAATTCGCTGCCTCGCGCGCGCCGTCCCTTCCACAACCGGATCAACTGCTTCAAGATGGCTCGGATTTGCCGCGAGACGGATCTCGATCTGCGCGCCTGAACCGAGTTTGCGGACGGTCCGATAACCAAGGTGATATTTCACGTCACCGTCGCCAGCTACAGATTCCGGAATGTAGTTTTCGCTGAACTCGGTAAAAATGACGCGCAGCGATTTCTTGAGGAAATTTGCGAGCACGTTGAGCCGGCCCCGATGTGCCATGCCCATGCAAATTTCTTCAACACCATCGAGTGCACATTTGTGCAAAATGCTGTCGAGGATCACCAGCAGCGATTCCGCTCCCTGCAGTGAGAACCGTTTTTGCCCGACGTAACGCGAGTGGAGAAACGTTTCGAACGACTCGGCTTCCATCAGTGCCCGCAGAAGCGCGATCTTCACCTGGCGAGGCGTGTCGTGTTTGTTCGGTCGCGACTCCAGTCGATGCAGAACCCAGTTGCGAACACGCGGGTTCTGGATGTGCATGAATTCGGCGCCGATTGAGTCCGCGTAAATTCTCGTGAGACGCGCGATCATGTCGCGCAGCGTCATTTCCTGATTATCGAGAAAGAATTTCGAGGAG
The DNA here is from genome assembly GCA_963801815.1 of uncultured Verrucomicrobiae bacterium. GTDB lineage: Bacteria > Verrucomicrobiota > Verrucomicrobiia > Chthoniobacterales > UBA10450 > AV40. Next base: position 24,641 of record CAWDGJ010000006.1, on the reverse strand, counting down.
ACGCGAAGATCGAGATCTTTTTCGCTGAAACCGAGTTCACGCAGTGAGAGCAGCGGATTTTCCGGTCGTTTTTCCGCAAGCGGATTTACCCGCGCGATGGTGTGGCCAAGTGTGCGATACGCATAAACCAAACCGTCGATGCGCGTTTGCAACGGGCTCTCCCGCGTGACGGGATACGGCGCGGCTACCCCAGCACCATTTTTTTGCGGTAAATTCCCAAGCTCAAATCCCTCAAAGAACGCGACCCAGCTTGGGTCGACCGATGCCGGGTCTTGTTGCCAGCGCTGATAATTCTGGTCGATCAGGTCGAGGTTCGCTCGAGCTCCAAGTGTTGTCCGCATTGCCAGATCTAATTTCCAACGATTGAGCCGAGCAGCAAGTGCTGTCGCCACGTGCCTGTAGCACGTCTTTGGACAACGGCGCATAGCGCCGTGGCTACAAATCAGCGGCAAGTTGACAGTGCCGAAGCACTCTCGTTACTTGCAGCCCACGAATGGGAATTCCCTGGAAAACGTCAGTGGCATTGCTCTCCGTGGGTGCGCTCTCAATCGCCGGATCGTCATCCTGCGACGCCCAATCCGATCCGGCAGCAGAGCCGGCGGTGCTGGCCGTAGCGAAAGTGTTGCCAGCGGTCGTTAATATTAACACCGAGCGTGTGATCCGGCGCAGCGTACGCGATCCCATCGAGGATTTTTACGCGCAATTTTTTGGCACCTATCGCGGGCGGCCGCGCGAAATCCGGCAAACGCTGCAAAGTCTCGGTTCGGGATTCATTGTCGATCCAGCGGGCTACATCGTCACCAACCAGCACGTGGTGGAGCGTGCTGCGGATTTGAAGATTCAAGTGACGACCAACAATGGCAAAACCTATAGCGCGCATTACATCACGGGCGACGAGAAAAAAGACCTCGCGTTTATCAAGATCGATTCGAAGGAATCCTTTCCATTCATCAGCTTGGAAAATATTTCGCCAAATTTGTTAGGCGAAACGGTCATCGTGGTTGGCAACGCGGTTGGCTACGGGAGCTCGATTAGCCGCGGTGTAGTGAGCGCAACGAAACGCGACATTGCGATCGACAACGTCGAATATAAAGATCTCGTGCAAACCGACGCGGCGATTAATCCGGGCAACAGTGGCGGACCGGTGATCGATATATCCGGGCGGCTGGTCGGAATTAGCTCGGCCAAAATGGCATTCACGCCACAAGGCGTTCCGACCCAGGGCCTCGGTTTCGCCATTCCGGCCGATGTTGTTCGGGACAGCGTCGCCAAGTTCAAAGCGTTCGCGGAAAAGCATCCCGGTCAGAAACTTCAACCGGCGACTGACGAAGCATCCGCCTCGTCCAATGCGGAACGTCTTTTCGGAATGCAACTTCAGGATTTAACGCAGGAGCTGACGGACGCACTCGGTTACCAAGCCGGCCGAGGTGTGCTGATCAGTTCAGTGGAATCCGACAGCCCAGCCGACGAGTCGGGAGTAGAGCGTGGTCTCGTGATCTATAAGATCGGAAAACGCAATGTGAATTCGGTGAAAGAAGTGGAAGCGCTCTTAAGCCTCGCTAGTAGTGGAACTAGCGTCGACTTTGCAATTGGAGTTGTGCGAGCGAATGGTGCCCAGCGAGTGGAAACGCTGACGCTCACCGCTCGTTGACAATCGAAAAATTTTTGGCAACGCAATTCTGGTTCGGTTGTCTGACATATTTTCAGAAATGATCAAAGTTGAAAACCTAACGAAACGCTACGCCGGCCACACCGCGATCCGCGATTTGAATTTCGAGGTCGGTCGCGGCGAGATCATGGGATTCCTCGGCCCGAACGGCGCGGGCAAGACGACGACGATGCGCATTCTGGCGGGATTCATGCCGGCCACTTCGGGCCGCGCATCGATCGCGGGCTTCGATGTTTTCGAACAATCGCTTCAAGCGCGCTCGCGTCTTGGCTACATGCCGGAAAATGTTCCGCTCTACAACGACATGCGGGTGACTGAGTATCTCGATTATCGGGCCGCGCTCAAAGGTGTCACCCATCGTCGAGTCGCGGAACGCGTTGGCGACGTAAAGGATTTGTGTGGGCTGCGCGATGTCGAACGAAAATTGATTGGCGCACTCTCAAAAGGTTATCGCCAACGCGTCGGGCTGGCGGATGCACTCCTCAATGAGCCCGATCTCCTGATTCTCGACGAGCCGACGATTGGACTCGATCCAAACCAGATCCGGCAGGTGCGCGAACTGATCAAGAATCTGGGGAAGCAACACACCATTCTGCTGTCCACCCACATTCTGTCCGAGGTCGAGATGACCTGCAGCCGCGTCATCATCATTCACAACGGCCGGATCGAAGCATGCGACACCCCGGAGAATCTGCTCGGTCAGATTCGCCAGGCCGGCGGCGTGGTCGTTGAAGCAAAAACCGGGAATGACAACGGCGCGGAAGAGTTGAAAAGAATTTCGGGCGTTCGCGATGTGACCGTCGGTCAAGCCGACGGCTGGGAGGTATTCCAATTGCGTGTCGAGTCCGGTCTCGATGTTCGCGAGGAAATTTTCAAACTTGCGGCGGCGCGGCGCTGGACTCTGCGCGAACTGTCGCAACGCCGGGCCACGCTCGAAGACGTGTTCGTCGAGATCACGCATGCGGAGGTATCGGTTTAGCGGTGAGAAAATTTTACGCACTTCTCACTCGCGAAGTCCGCGGATACTTCCATTCGCCGATCGCTTACATCGTCCTGGTGTTTTTTCTCCTCGTGAGCGGGGTGGATTTTTATTTCCAGGTTTCTTTCATGAACCAGCGCCCGGCCGCCTACTCGGTCCTGGAAGCGTTTTTCAATTCCGTATTTTTCTGGTTCGCTTTTGTCCTGATTTTTCCGCTTATCACGATGCGTTTGTTTTCCGAGGAGCTTAAACTCGGCACAATCGAACCGTTGATGACAGCGCCGGTGCGCGATTTGCAGGTGGTGCTGGCAAAGTTTTTTGGCGCAGTTGTATTTTACATCGCGCTTTGGCTTCCAACCCTGCTCTACTTTTGGATTTTCCAAAAGATCACCCATCAACCAGCCGCGAATTCACTCGGCGCCTATTTGGGTTCGTATTTGATGCTGTTATTGCTCGGAATGTTTTATTTGTCGGTCGGTTGCTTTGCCTCGGTGCTGACAAAGAACCAGATCGTCGCCGCGGTCATTTCCTTTTGCACGATCACGCTCCTGTTTTTTCTCGGCCTGGTTCAATTCGTCCTGCTCGATATCAGCTCGGGAATGCGAGACGCGCTGGGCTATTTCTCGGCCATCGAACACATGGGGACGTATTCGCGAGGCATCATCGATACGCGACCAATCGTTTTTTATCTGAGCATGACTGCGTTTGTGCTGACGTTGACTTACCAGGCGTTCCAATCACGCAAGTGGAGGTTGTGACAAATGGCTGACACGACAAAACCAAAGCCAAAGAAAATTCAGCGGCTCCAAATCGGACTGAACCTTTTCGTTCAGCTGATCCTGATTTTCCTTTTGGTCAGCGCGGTGAACTGGATCGGCTTCCGCCATTACAAACGCTGGGATGTCTCGCGCGACCAGAAATACGCCCTCTCGGACAAAACGAAACGCTTCCTCAAAACCATCAAAGGCAAAATGCGAATTACGGTTTTCTTTTCGCCGAATACGCCGATTAGCGGTGATGTGGCGAATTTGCTGACCGAATATCAATACGCAGCCAACGGTAAGATCGACATCGAGAACATCGATCCGCAGCGAAGTCTCTCTCGAGCCAAGGAAATATTCGATAAATACAAAGTGGTGAGCGATGAAAGTCTGCTCGTTATCGATTACGACGGCCGAAACAAAACGGTGAAGGCATCGGAAATGGCGGAGATCGACGCCAGCGGCGCGGCCCTTGGCGAAGGACCGCGTGTGACCGCGTTCAAGGGCGAACAAGCGATCACGAGCGCGATGATGGACATCGTGGAAGGAAAGAAAAACACGATTGGTTACATTACCGGCCACAAGGAACCGTCAATCGCCGAAACGCCGCCGGCCTCGCCCATGCTTCAACAGCAAGAGCCGGCCAGTCCGATTTCAGTCCTGAAAACATTCATTGAGAACGAAAACATCAAGTTCCAGGAATTGAACTTGTTCAACGAGCCGCAAATTCCGGCCGATATCAAAACAGTGATGATTGTGGGGCCGCAGTACGATTTTTCCGATCGCGAGATGAAAATGCTGCGCGACTTCTGGAACAAACAGGGACGGATACTGCTCTTGCTCGATCCATCGGCGAAGACGCCGAAGTTATTCGCGTTCCTCAACGAGCTCGGCGTCAAAGTGAATGACGACCGCCTGATGGCGTTCGTGCGGACCGGAATTGAGGAGCTCGCACTGATTCGGGACGTCTATGCACGTTTTCTTGGCAACAGCCCCATTACAAAACGACTTGCGGATGTTCGTGCGGTATTTTTTGGCGGGACGTCTTCCATGACGCTCGAACCCGACCGCGTGCGAGGCGCGAACATTCAGGTGCAACCGTTAGTTCAGGCAGAAAAAGGTTATTTCGCCGAAACGGATTACAACACGAACGACCAGAACAAACTGCAGAACGACGCCAAAAAAGCGGGCGATGCGACATTCACAATCGGCGCTTCGGTTGAAAAAGGCGGCAGCGCGGATGAGCGCGTCCAAATGAATTCGTCGCGTATGGTAGTCGTGAGCAACGCGACGTTTGTGCAGGACAACGCGCTGACCCAGGACCAACAGGCGCTCGATTTCATTTCCGGCTGCGCGAACTGGCTGCTGAGCCGCGAACAACTTATCGGTATCGCGCCCAAAGTTCCAAACACCCTTACTTTCAATCTGACCGAGGACTCGTTGCGGAATTTGCGCTGGCTCGTGCTCGTGCTGATTCCGCTCATCTTTGTTGTGCTCGGAACCGCCGTTTGGTGGCAACGCCGCGCCTGACGTTATGATCTGTCCTTATTTTGTAGGGCAAGCGCACCGCTTGCCACACTGCAACGGCAGCCGATGCGGCTGTTCTACAATTTTATGAAGTGGAAAGCAACTCTCGTCTTACTGATCGTCACCGCCGGCGTTTTTGCTTATCTGTTCTTAGTTGAGCGCAATTCCTCGAATACCGCAGACGCGGCTCGCGAAGCACAGAACGTAGTTAATTTCAGTCGGGAAAAGATTGACGGCATAGTCATCCAAAACGGTGACGACAAGATCGACATCCGCCGTCACGAAGATAAGTGGCGGTTGGAAACGCCGATCAAAGACCAGGCCGATACTTCCGCGGTGTCTAGCTTGCTCAGCGACCTCGAGAACTGGCAGAAAGACGCAACCATCTCGGCAAAGGAGATGGATACAGACAAGAGCAAACTTTCCGATTACGGACTGGCCCAGCCAAAATTGCGCCTGAAGTTATCAGGTGAAAATGCGCCGCCGGAAATTTGGTTCGGCAAGCAAGCCGCACTCGAAGGCAAGATGTACGTCCGGTTCGCGAATTCAAAGGAGACATTTCTCGTTAACGAGTCCGTCAAAAAAGCGATCGAGAAAAAGGCCGAAGATTTTCGCGATCGCAAATTGACCGACCTGATCATGGCCCAAGTCGTGCGGGTCGTTGTGAAAACGCCGGCCGGTGAAATGGAACTCCAGAAAAAGGGCGACCATTGGGACATCGTGAAGCCGCTGCACACTCGCGCGAACGATCAAAAGGTCGGCGACCTGATCGCACAAGTGACAACGGCGCGCATTCAACAATTCGTCGCCGACGATAAGGGCGACCTGCATCCGTACGGATTGGCCGAGCCACGCGGATCAATCACGCTTTTCACCCAGGATGACAAACCCGGCGCGCCGGGCCAGACGCTTCAGCTCGGCGGTGTTCCAGAGAACGACAAGGAGGAGGTTTATGTGCGTTTCCCGTCGCGCGGATTCGTTTACACCTTACCAAAGAAAGTTGAGGAGCTGCTCAATGCCAAGCCGGACGAACTGCGTGATCATCATCTTGTTCGCATCGACACCAAAATTCTCGATCGCATCACGATTGACGCTCCAGGCAAAGGCAAGACCGTTCTCGGGCGAAAAGATGAGGACTGGACGATCGCGAGCCGCAACAACGCGCCGGCAAATTCCAATGAAGTGCGCCGTTTGATCGACACGATGCAAAACGAACAAGTCACAAAATTCGTTGAAGACGTTGCGTCCAATCTGCCGAAGTACGGACTCGACAAGCCGCAACTGACAGTGACCTTCAGCTCGTTTGCTTCGGAGAATACAGCCGAAACGAAAGCCGGTGAGCAACCGTTTGCGTCGGTCGCATTCGGAAGAATCGAAGGCAACGACGTTTATGCGCGCGTGGGTGACGAGCCGTTTGTCGTCACCGTGCGCCGAACGCTTCTCGATGAAATCCTCACGGATCCGCTGAAATGGCAGGATTTGACCATCTTCAATTTCAAGCCCGACCAAATTCATCGCATCACGGTTAAGGCGGACAAGGAATTTGAATTGCTCCGTGGCGCGAACAATCAATGGACCTGGGCGAAAGGTAGCGGCCCAATTAATCAGGTAAACTTGCAGTCTCTTCTGACTGATCTCGCCGGTTTACACGCGGTTGGCTGGATTGGAGGGACATTGCCGGGTCACGGCCTCGACAAACCACAACTTGTCGTAACGTTTACAACATCTCCCGACGACAAGGCGATCCACAAACTGACCGTTGGCGGCACTGCGCCCAATGGAAACTGGTTTGCAAAAGCAGACGAACGCGACGGCACGTTCACAGTCAGCGGCGCCGATTTGAATACACTCAAGCTGCCGCTCGCAGGCCAAGCATCACCGACGCCTGGGCCGTCCGTCACGCCAACGCCAAGGTAGCAGCGGTTGATTCGCTCGCCCCCGCTCGCTCACCCTCTCGGGCTTCCCCGTCCATGTCGTTCGGCTCCCCCCGACTCCATTCACCGAACCGCTAAAGCGCCAGTCCGGCTCGGACCGATTGAGGTCAATCGCCTCTACCTTTTCGCCGCCGTATAAATCGTGACGATACCGCCGGAAAGCGGTTCAGCAGTCGCATTTCGAAATCCATTCGCTTCGATCAGGCCCAACATCTTGTCGCCACCGGGAAATTGTTCGATCGACTCGCCCAAATAATCGTAGGCGGATTTTTTGCCGGTGAGCAAGGATCCGAAGATTGGCAGCAATCGATGCAGATAAAATCGATAAACCGCGCGCACGATCGACCACTGCGGCAACGAAAATTCCATGATTAGCAGATGGCCATTGTCATTCAGCGCGCGCGACATTTCATGAAGGGCTGCGCTCCAATCCTTAATGTTCCGCAATCCGAATGCGATGGTAATGCAATCGACTGAATGATCGGAAAAAGGGAGGGCGAGCGCATCCGCAATCATGACTCGCCGAACTCCTTTCATTTTCGCTACGGCGAGCATTTCCTCCGAAAAATCTGCGGCCACAATTTCCGATTGCGGCAAAACTTTTTCCAACGCGAGCGTCAGGTCACCGGTTCCGGCGGCAAGATCGACAACGTTTTTCGAATTCCAACCGGCAACGATCTCGGCTGCGCGTTTACGCCACAGAAAATCGCAACCGCAACTCAAGACATGGTTCGCGAGGTCGTATCGACGCGCAATGCTGCCGAACATTGCACGTACCGTTTCCGGATCTCGATCCGTGGGACTGATTTCGAAAAGATTCAGAGCGCTTGAGTTTCGCGCTTCGTCTGACTCAAAGCCAATCCAATCGCGAGCCAACCAGCCGGCATCACGTGCAACAGCAAGCGCGGAACAGAAGAGGTCATGTGCGCGCTATAACTTGGCCAGGTGCTGAAAACATAAGTGAGGGAATACAACAAAACTGGAACAATGACCGCGCTTGCGATGGCGATGCGTTCAAGTGTGCGCGAGGCAAACAAGTAAATCAGAGCGACCGCGGCAATCAGCCAAAAGATGCTCCAGTGGACGGCCTCACTTAATTCCGCAAAGAGAATGCCGAATATGTCACTAAGTCTGCCGACGTTAGCGCGTAAAACGCTCAGACTGGGGCGAGCAAAGTCCGAATGCGGCCAGAGATGGACCATCTTGAGATAAACGCGCCAGGCAAGAATCAGCGCGCACCCTGGAACAATCGCGATCAGGAACGGGGCGACTCGTCGCCGGACCAAACTCAAAACGAATCCAAGCGATGCGAGAACAAGCCACAGGATAATTCCTTCGGACTTGATCCATGGCAGCAGCGCATTGCACGCGGCGAACACGAGGATGAAGCGGTGATCGTTCGTCTTGGACCACAGGATTAAGTATCCGAACGCCGCCAAATAAAAGACACCCAGCGGGATATCGACATATCCAACCACGATCCCGCCTGGACTCGCGGTGACTGAGGGAACGAACGGCAACAGGGCCGCGATCAATAAACCAAACCAGCGTCTGCCGGACAAACGCGAGACGAGCATCGCGAGAAGCGGCGCGCCCGCGGCAAAGAACAGCGGGAAAATGATTTTCATCCAGGATTGGTTTGGCTCGCCCATCCACAGATAGAGCCAGAGCTCGGTGAACGGGACTCCCAACGGATATTCGGGATGGCTGAACCCGCGGCCCGCGCTGGAATAATACGAGGCCGGAATAACGCCGCCGTTCAGGAACGCGTAACGCGCCTTGATTTCCCAGTTGAGGAGCCCATCCCAACCGAGCGTGTGTTTGAACGAGACGAAGACCAAAACTGCGATCTCGACCAGGATCATGCTGCCAAGAATCCACTCGGAAATGTTGGCCGGTCGCGGCAAATCAATCTTCGCGTTCGCGTTTCGTTTCGCCCGCCAACCGATGATCGCCAGCAATAGACACGCGACGGCAACGATCGACTGCAAGAGCAATCCCGAGCAAACCATCCCACACACCCACAACAGCAAGGAAACAATTCCGCAGCCGAGCAGCCAGCTCAGACAAGCGCACTCAACGAGATTAATTCGCTTTCCGCGCGCGAAGATCGACATCGTCACGCCGAAACCGGCGATGAAAATCGTGGAAAGAGCCGCAACTAATCCGAGCACGATCATGGCGCGGCTTCGGTGACCGGAACCAGAATAATACCCGAGCCCAGAGGAACGCGGTGTTGCAACCATGCCGGAGGATCGACCGAACAGAAAACCACCCCCGCGACGGAGCTCGGTTTGATGCCGACGAGCTCCTTCTCAACAGATGGCGACGCGACTTTGATGATTTGAACTTCACGCGGCCACGAAATGTAACCGATCATCATTCCCAAAAATTCGCTCTGGGCGTTTTCATCGCGCACAAAGATGATGAGCGATCCGTCCTTGCCCAAACGCCGGAACACATCGGGAAGTTTTTCCGAACCGTGTTCGACTCCGGTCAGCGCGCCGAGATAGGCATCAATCGAGCGATTCGTTTCAAGGGCGCCCACTCGATTTTCGCGAATTGCCGGGCCGACAATCGGCGCGCTGATCCAGACAAAGACGGCGAAGAGCGCCGACCAGAGAATGAAATGCAAATAACGGAAGGCGCGCATTTGGTTTATGGGCTGCGCACAGTTGCGACGCAAATTCCAGGCCAATCGAACAGCGGCTACGCCTTGTGATCGCATCAACGCTGTAACGCATCGAGATCTGATTACGCTGTAAGTTTGCTGAATATTTGAGTCGTTTCGGCAAGTCCAGTGTCCAGAAGTTCGACCTGCAACGGCGGTGCAGGCGGGTTGCGAAGGCATTACAGGCACCTCGGGAGGGGCCGCCTGTCAAACCCTTCGAGTTCTTCGGTGGGGGATTAGGGGGTTCGGGTTTAATCCGACCGAGCTCAGTCAATCGGGGCGACCCAAAGTTTACGACATCCAGCTGCTCTTCGATTGCTTACCCGAGAGCGGATCCTCTGCGGTGAATGGGAAGCGATTCAATGAGTAAAAGTAGCAGTCTCGGTAAGGGGCGCATTAATTGTGATTGAAGCTGGATTGCTCGTCCCCGAGTAGGAACCCGTGCCGCTACCAGTCCAATTGCTAAAGCTATAACCCTTGGCTGGCGCTGCTTTGATCGGGCCAATCGCTCCGCTATTTTTCCATCCGCTGATGGGACTTACCTTGCCGCCCGTTCCAGCGTTCATCGTCAGATAATACTGGATCCCGAACTTCGCAGTGTAGGTTGTATTTCTAGTCGGGGCGACCGTATGTGAAATTGCCCCGCTATCGCTCCAACCCTTCCACAGGTACTGAACGCCGGGGCCACCGCTCTCTGGCGAGGTTGTCCCAATGGTGTGGCTTGAACCAGATGCCCAGGAAAATGTCTGCGCCGAAGTATACGTGTTCCCGTCAACCGTGAACGTGGGTCCAGACTGATTCCCTTGCACTCTTACGTGAACTGTCGGCACAATCCGCTTGGCTATAACAAACGGACTAAGGGAAGACACGCTGGCGTAAATAGTTTGGGTCGTCGGATCAGGAGCGGGATTGCTCGCTGTCACGTCAACCAAGCCGCCACCACTATTATGGAAAATCCTTAGTTGTGAAAACGTCGTTGGATCCACAGACGGCACTTGGAACGCGATAATTATCGGCGGTGTGTAAGTTGCGGTCGTCGTGATTTGAAACGCGAGATTGCTTCCAGTCAGTGCGTATCCGGATGGCAGAGTGCCTGCGGAGCTCGGATCAATGGGTGTGACCGTTGTTGTTCCCCCGGCAGTAACCTGCGGGAATGTAAGAGCTACAACCGCGGACCCCGTGGTTCCCGTGTTAACCGTCTCGTTCGAGCCTACCGGCGTCTCTCCCGGCGGGAAGGCGAGGTATTCCGGACCGCCATTTCCGGCCGCACGACCAATTCCTGAAGCAAAGACCGTCTGTGTGCCGTCAGGGGCGAATTCGAAGATAGTGCCCGGCCCGTTTTGAACGAGATCAGCGACGAAAAGATTGCCTGCGCCGTCAAAAGCCAGTCCTCGCGGGAAATTTAGGCCGGTGGCAAAAATGCTCTCGGTGCCGTCCGGCGTAAATTTGAGAATTGCGGTCGTTGCCGATGAAGAGCCGGGAGCTGACACGAAGAGATTGCCAGAGCTGTCAACAGCTAGCCCCTCCGGGAATTGACCAGACACAAAGGCTGCAGGCCCAGCGAAAATGCTTCGCACACCTGCCGGCGTAAACTTGTAGATGTTTACATTGGCACCGGTTTGATCCCCATCATCCGCGGCGAAGAGATTGCCAGAGCTGTCAAAGGCTAATCCCCAGCCTTGTCCAGTGATTGATCCGAATGTGCTTCTAGTTCCATCGGGCGCGACTTTGTAAATAGTGCCCACCCAATTGGGATCATTGAGGTTCTGGGCCATAACAAAGGCATTGCCAGCGCTGTCCGTTACCAGTCCTTGGAGGAAAAAGTTAGACGGGAACCCAGCAGCGAAAGTACTCACCATCCCACCTGGACTAAATTTGAGAATTGTTGCCACATTATTTCCGGAGTCATCAGTAGTATTAGTCGTCGTGAAAAAATTGCCGGCGCTGTCAAAGGCCAGACCCCGAGGTCGGGAAAGGCTGGACGCGAAGGTACTGGGCGTTCCATCCGGAGCGTATTGGGCGATTAAACCGTGTCCGTTTAAAGGGAACGTGCCATTAACGGAAGCGACTAGGTCGCCGGGAATTGCATGCAGCGGTTGGAAGGCGAGGAATGCCGGACCACCGCCCCCTTGCGGCCGACCGATTCCTGAAGCGAAGACAGTCTCTGTGCCTCCGGGCGTAAATTCCAGAATATCGCCAGTGGTAGCGGTGATAGGGGTAGAGAACTCAGCGACAAAGAGATTGCCTGCGCTGTCAAAGGCTAATCCCCGAGGGTTGTTGGTTAGGCCTGTAGCGAAAGTGCTCTCCGTCCCGTCTGGGGCAAATTCGAGAATCTCGCCGTTGCCGTCGCCGCTATTGTCCTCAGTGGACGCGAAAAGATTGCCGAACCTGTCGAATGCTAAGCCGACCGGCCCCTGAGTTGGACTGAACGCCACAGTCCCAGCAAAAACGCTCCGCACGCCTCCCGGAGTAAACTTGTAGATAGTCTGGAAGGGACTATCCGGGACATAAAGATTGCCTGCACTGTCAAAGGCTAGAGCAAAACTATTGCCCGGAACGGAACAATTACTACCGTCGTTTTGTATACAATCGCTTTGTAGGCCGAATGGACTTACGGTCCCCCCAGGCGTGACTTTGTAGATGGTGCCCGCAAGATTGGGATCACTTTCATTGTCAGCCACGACAAAGACATTGCCAGCACTGTCCATCGCGAGTTGTTCGAGGAAAAAGTTAGTGCCGAACCCAGTGGCAAAAGTGCTCACAACGCCGCCCGGAGTGACTTTGAAAATTGTTCCCTGATAATTACCCGAGTTGTTGTCGAGCGTAGTGCTTGCTACGAAAAGATTGCCGGCGTTGTCAAAGAGCACGCCGCGCGGCCGATCAAGACTGGAAACAAAAGCGCTTTGGGCTCCCGCCGGAGTGTATTGGAAGATTGAACCGCCTCCATTCTGAGTCGTCCCATTAACAGAAGCGAATAGATCGCCCGGGGCCGCGTAAGCACGCTGGGGAATCAAGCCGCCCGCTGACACGGCTACAACAAGCACTACAACGATGAGTGGGAATCTGAAATGGGATGGGAGGTTTGATTTCATGTTACTCTTCTTGAGGCTGAATTGTTTTCACTGCATTAACCGCCGGCTCCACTGTCCTTCTCCGAGAATTGCGAAGCGAAGGTCTCACAGAACTTCCGCGATCGCGCTAAGCGGCGAACCAGCGTAGGTTCAGCCCCACGAACTTCTTAGTTCGGCCGAAGGTTCGTTGAAACGTCGGCTGACGTAATCAGCGTCGCTTTTAAACAATTGCCTAACAATTGTCGAGCTTTTTATGTCTAAGATGTAATCTCGCAACCACAAGGCGAAAAGGTGGACTACGTCAGAGCCTATAGAGAGCAGCACGAGCAAATTGCTCACGAGAGGACTCGAACCTCCACGGGTTGCCCCATACGGTTCTGAGCCGTACGCGTCTGCCAATTCCGCCACGTGAGCGATGGAGGTTTGATGTATGATGTTTGATATTTGATTTGTCAAAAGTGGGACCCGCCCCAGCCGACCCAGGTTCGACCGCCAATTGCGGCTAAATACTGGCGTTTAGCCGCGGCGACGTTTGCGGGCGCGAGCTTCGAGCTGTTGCGCCTTGCGCGCTTTGCCTAACGAACGCAACAGATCCGCGTAATTTGCGGCCACGATTTCGTAATCTTCCGGCGGTTGATCGGTGGCCTCTTCCCAGGCAGATAGTGATGCGCGATAGAGCTCGGCGGCTTTGGGGTAGTCTCCGCGCGAATGATAAACCACCGCGAGATTGCATTTTGATTGCGCGATGTCGGGATGCGTTGACGGCAGAACTTTTTCACGAATCGCCAGGGCGCGAAGGTGCGTCTTCTCCGCTTCAGCGTACCGTTTTTCGTTGGTGTAGAAAACGGCAAGGTTGTTCAAGACCGAGGCAACGTCGGCGTGCTGTGGTCCAAGTTGTTTTTCATAAATCTGCAACGCGTGCAGGTAATACGGCTCCGCCGCTTTTTGCCGCCCTGAACGTCGAAAAATCAGCGCTACGTTATTCAACATCGTTCCCAGGTCCGCGTAGGGCAGATCGTCCAGCTGCGTGCCGGCGCCGATCGCTTTCTCGTAATAGCGGATCGCTTCGTCCTGTTGACCAAGGTTATCGCACAAAAATGCGAGCCGCCGCGCCGATCGATAAAGCATCCGCTGATCCGGCGGTTTGGCTTTTTCGAGAACCGCGTGTGCTTTTAACAGATAGGGTTTGGCTTTGGCACGGTCACCACTTTGATCGAGCAATGTCCCGAGCCTTTCGTAACTGACAGCGAGGGCGTTATCGTCCTCGCCAAAAGTTCGCTTGGCCAGCTCAAGTAAGGTTTCGGCTACGCGAGTCGCTTCCGGCAGACGATTACTGGCGCGGAGTGTTTCCAGTTTATCGCTAAGAATTCCCCAAAGCTTTTCTTCACCTTTCATCGACAAATCACCAGCCTTCGCTCAGCTGAGTGACAAGCCGGTTCGCCAACTCCTCCGCCGCCAACGGCAATGCCTGGCGCTCATCGGTGGTGACATCCCCAATGAGGGAGCTGGTCGTGCCGCCGCTCGTGGTGGTGCCACCTGTGCCAACGAAAAAGCTGGTCGTGCCCACAACTTCGCCCGGTGGACCAACTGGTTTGCCGTCCGGACCGACCAACTTGTATTTCACATGCATGGAGAGATTGAATTCGCTGGTCGCCAATACGTTGCCGGTAACTGACCGCGCGGGCGACCGGGTGATGCGGGAAATTTCACCCTTGAGGGTCGCGTCTGCTTTTTCGCCGCTAGCGATTCGATACGTCCCGTCCTGTTGGAACTGTTTGATTACCGTGTCAGTCACGAGCACTTCAATACGGGGATTCAACGTCTTGTTGGTAAAAGTCGGAATCGCAATTGAATGGACCTCGCGAAGATAGGCGGGCTTGGCTGGACCGATGTGATAACCGAGACAACCAGTCAGACCAAGGCAGGCTAGCGCGGCCGCCAATAACTTTTTCACGGCGTCGGCGAGGCCGTTGCTTCTGCCGAACCGGCATCATCCGGTTGGGAAGGCGTGGCGCTTTCTTGAGGCGTTCGGTCTGGAACGGCGTCTGGTGTACTCGAAGGCTCAGCCGCCGGTTCGGCTAAAGACGATGAGGAACTTCCGGCGCCGGAGGACGAAGAGGACGAAGGCAACGGCGGAAGCGAGCTATCGACGTCCGACGGCAATGTCGGGGCTGAATTAAGGTCCGGAGGAGGGTTCGCGCCGCTCGCAGGCGACTTGGCCTTGGCCTGATCGTCAGCCTTCTTCTGTTCTGTTTCTTGCGCGGACTGCAGTACCTTGTCTCCGACCTTTTTCCGCAATTGTTCAATCCGTTTCTTCGCTTTCTCGCTCTCGGACGAACCAGGTTGCTGCCGGATTACCTCATTATAATAAATGACAGCGGCGCGATAGGCCTTCTGTTTGTCGTAATATTTCGCGACATCGAATGCGCGGCTGGTCGATCGATGTTCCAACTGTTGAAGATTGGCGCGCGCTTGCGGAGCTTTCTCGGTGTTCGGATAACGAAACAAATAATCTTGAAACGCTGTCCGCGCGCTGGTGGTGGCGGCGATGTCCTGGGTCCCGCCCTTTGCCGCCGTCATCCAAATGTAACCAATCTGGTACTGCGCATCCGCCGCGACCGGATCGTTCGGAAACTTATCGATCACGGCTTGATACGCCTGGACCGCGGCGTCATTTGCACCTTGTTTCTCACGCGCCAATCCGATGTCAAACTGCGCCCGAGCGGTGTACTTTCCGTACGGCGCCGTCCGAATAACGCCGGCGAAAATGTCGACCGCTCGATCCATCGAGGTCGCCAGCGGAATGCCAAGCAGTTTTAGCTTTTTGCCGGCCAAATACATTTCCCCGATGCGAAACATTCCTTCGATCGCGTCGTTGAAATGCGGACTTGTGGGATAGGTGACAATAAGTGTTTGAAACGTACCTGCGGCTTCCAAAAATTGGTGGGTCTGCTCATAGAGAACGCCGCCCTGATAGCAGGCGGCGGGCGCGACCGCGTCATGCGGATACTTCCGGACGAGCGTCTTATACGCTTTAATCGCTCTGTTGACGTCCCCGTCTTTTTCCGCTTTCTGTCCGATTTGAAAAAGCTCGGCGGCATTGCCATTCAATTCTTCTTCACCCGGCGGCACATACTTGGCCTTTGCGCCCGGCCGGAAAACCACCGCCGCGTCGACGGTAAGACAAAAACCGAACGCAAGGGCGACCAATATTGGGAGAACTCGAAACTTCATCGGGATTGGCAGGGTAATTGACTTAAACTCTGCGTCAAGTTGGGCCCGGGAGCAACGGAACGCCCGTTCTCGCACTACACCAATTCCAAGATCCCCAACTTCCCGCAACTTCCGATCTGGCTTAGATTTCGTGCGGACTTGAAGCTGACCGATCAACAGAAAATTCGGATTGGAGCCGCGGCCTGGAGTTTCCAGGAATGGCGCGGTGGTTTTTATCCTACTGAGCTGCCGGAATCGGAATGGCTTGAATTTTACGGCCGCTACCTGCCGGCGGTGGAGATCGACTCCACCTTTTACAGCATGCCGACGGAAAATGCCATCCGTCGATGGGTCGAGGTCACGCCGTCTTCGTTTCGTTTCAGTTGCAAGCTGCCGCGCGAAATCACCCATGTTTGCCGGCTGCACGATTGCACCGCGGAGCTCAACGCGTTTTTGCGCGCGGTTGAGCCGCTCGAATCCAAACTGCAAGTCGTCCTAATTCAACTGCCGCCATCGTTCACTCCAAAAGATGGGCGACAAGCTCTCCGAAAGTTTCTCGTCCAACTTCCAAAGGATTTTCGTTTTGCGATTGAATTCCGGCACCCGGGATGGCATCGGCCGCAAATCATCCGGTTACTCGAGAATTATCGTGTCTGCTGGGTCTGGGCGGACACCAGTCCGTTGAACGAGCGCAATCTCGCGCCGTTCGAGTTCCTGCCGCGAACCACTGACTTCATCTACCTGCGTCTGCTCGGCGATTACACCACCAAGTACGATGGCGCCGGCAAATTCATCCATCGCTACCACAAACTTCTTTGGAAACGCGAAGCCGCGCTGGAAAGCTGGGCCCTGAAAGTCGAGCGGCATCTCGGCGAGGTGCGAAATGTCTGGGCCTTCGTCAGTAATCACTTCGAAGGGTTCGCGCCCGAAACCGCGCAGCGCCTGGCCCAACGACTCGGCTATGAATTGCTGCTACCCTCCGAAACAGAAAAACTCGCCGCGGAACAAGACAAATCGCAACTCAATCTCTTCGCCGAAGGTAGCAATGCCAGTCCGGCTCGGACCGATTGACCTCAATTCTGCCGCCGTGCGGCAATCTAAAAGCCGGGCCCATTATGAATGCACTAGCGGAAGTGTAATCGCCAAACGCCAGTCCGGCTCGGACCGGTTCGGTGAATCATGCTGCTGTGCGGCAATCCATCAGCGGACACATTCTGGATGAACTAGCGGGAGCGTAAACGCCCTATCTAATCTCATCCGCGCCGAAGTATGGCTGCAATTTTTCCGGAACTAGCACGGAGCCGTCGGGCTGCTGGAAGTTTTCAATCAAAGCTGCGAACAATCGTGGCAACGCCAAACCCGAGCCGTTGAGCGTATGTGCGAATCTATTCTTCCCGTCGGCGTCTTTGTAACGAAGATTCATCCGACGAGCCTGGTAATCCTCGAAGTTCGAGCAACTCGACACTTCGAGGTACGCGTTTTGGCCGGGCGACCACACTTCGATGTCGTAGGTTTTCGCGGAACCAAATCC
Source organism: uncultured Verrucomicrobiae bacterium (assembly GCA_963801815.1). Lineage (GTDB taxonomy): Bacteria > Verrucomicrobiota > Verrucomicrobiia > Chthoniobacterales > UBA10450 > AV40. The sequence goes on along the minus strand of CAWDGJ010000006.1, from coordinate 7,285 downwards.
AAGATCGCCGGTGCATAGCTCGATCACCCGATAATGTAGCCCAAGCAGCTGCAAAACTTTTTCTGCGTTCGTGACCAGTGACTCGAGTTCCTCGTAGGACTTTTCCGGGGTCGTGATCTTCACCATTTCGACCTTGTCGAACTGATGAACGCGAATGATTCCGCGCGTTTCGCGTCCGGCCGAGCCCGCTTCACGCCGAAAGCACGGCGTGTAAGCAACGAATTTTCTCGGAAGATCAGCAACAGTCAGGATTTCTTCGCGATGAAGATTCGTCACCGGCACTTCGGCGGTTGGCGCGAGAAACAATTCTTCACCCTCGATTCTGTACATATCGCTCTCGAACTTCGGAAGCTGGCTGGTGCCGATCATGCAATCGCGTCGCACCAAAAATGGCGGACTGACTTCGGTGATAACCGTGTTCGCGGGTGTGAAGATCGATCATGAAATTGATCAGCGCCCGCTCAAGGCGCGCGCCCGCTCCAGTGAAACAGATGAATCCACTGCCGCTTAGCTTCGTCGCACGTTCGAGGTCGAGAATTTTCAATTTCTCGCCCAGCGCGACGTGATCGAGAACTTTGCCGGTGAACTGCGGTTTCTTCCCCCACTCACGCACGACCTTGTTTGCGCTCGCGTCTTTGCCCTCCGGCACGCTTGGATGCGGTACGTTTGGCATTTCGAGGAGCAACTCGCGTTGCTTGATATCCAGTTCAGCGATCTGTCGATCAAGCGTCGCTATATCGAGTTCTAAGCCTTTGGAGGTGTCTTGCGCACGCTTTAGCAATTCAGGCTTGCCACCCGATTGCAAAAGTAGTCGAACTTCCTCGCTCTTTGCTTTTTTTTCGGCACGAAATTCTTGAACCTTCGCTTCACCTGCTCGTCGCTGTCGATCGATTCTGAGAAGCTCGTCTATTTTCGTAGCGTCGTCGCCACCGCGAGTGGAGAGTCGTTCGCGAACGAAGTCCGGTTTTTCGCGGATCAGTCGAATGTCGAGCATGGGCCAGATTATCAACGAAGTTAAAACCGTTACAAATGTTACGATGCTAAAAGGGCATCTTTGTAATCCCTGACTTCGTCATATATTGGGCGCATGGAGCAGCTTAATCTCCTGGCTGTTGCACTCGGCCTGGCTGCGCTCGCCGGAATTAATTTGTACCTCACCGTCTTCGCGACTGGTCTGGCCATTCATTTTCACTGGATCACTCTGTCCCCTCATTACCAGTCGCTCGAAATCCTGGGCAATCCCTGGATCATTACCGTAGCCGGTATTCTCTATGGCCTCGAATTTTTTGCGGACAAAATCCCATGGGTCGATTCGATTTGGGACGCCGTCCATACCGTCATTCGACCGATAGGCGGAGCGTTTCTCGCCATCCAGGTGCTTGGCCATCCCGATCCCGCGTTCGCCGTGATCATCGGCCTGCTCGCCGGCGCCACCAGTTTGGCCAGTCACACCGCAAAAGCTGCCACACGACTCACCGCCAATGCATCGCCTGAACCATTCTCCAATATCGCACTTAGCATGGGCGAAGATGTCGCAGTCGTTGGCGGTCTGGCGCTGATCTATCACAACCCGATCGTTGCGTTGTCGATCTTCGCGGTCGCGATGGCCGCGTTCCTTTATTTCGCGCCAAAGATCCTGCGCTCAATGAAGGCCAAAATCTGGCTGGCTTGGAAGAAACTGAATGTACCCGCGTATTTTGGTGCGCCGGCGAAATTGCCAATCGTTTTGCCGGGCGACCTTGCGGAAGTTTTCAGCAAACAGAATGTTTTGGGTGAAACGACCGCCTGGGCGGTTCCATGCATCAGCGGCCGCGCTGGAAAGATTCCGGCAAATCTCTTTGGTGCGCTCGCCGCCATGAACGAAGAGCCGCGCAAACTTCTTTTCGTCGCGCGCAAAGGCCGGCGCCCATTCGTCCGAGCAATCGACCTTGATGGAATGTCCGTGGCTCGCGAGCCAAAATTCCTTTCCGAAAATCTCATCCTCGCGCCGGCCTCCGGCAAAGGCGCCCGATATCTGTTTCTATTTCCGCGATCGAGCGCAGACGAAGTCGAGCAAATCGTCGAAGATCTGCGACACCGAACGGGCCGGCGAGGCCCTGAGGGCGTTGAGTCACGTTTGGAACCTCAAGCCGCGGCCTCGTCCTAGCCGGCCTGCTTTATATTAGCGGGTAATTCCCGCCTGAAGAACTTTGGAATTGGCAATCGCTATGGTTGCCCTACAACTTGAGGCGTTCCCCCATGACGAACTCCCTGGACGGCGCTCGCTACGCCGAATTGCGCCTCGCCGCACGCGTCCACGACCGCTCGCTTTTTCTCCCGCTGCGAACACCGAACGAATTGGAACTCCAGGCGCGCTGGTTCGCCGGTGAGTTCGGAAAGAATTTTGTCAGCACTGACGGCGAGAAGATCGACATCGTCCAGTTTGGCATTTGGAATCGCGAAGCCGGTCCCGATTTCAAAGACGCTGCCGTCCGCGTGAACGGCGGCGAACCGCGGCGCGGTTGCATTGAAATCGATTTGATCGATCGAAGCTGGGAAACCCACGGGCATTCTACAAATCCCGCGTTCGATCAAACCGTGCTCCACGTCTTCGTCGAGCGGAGTGAACGTGAGTTTTTCACCCGCACCAACGCCAACCGCAATGTGCCGCAGGTCCGGATTGACCCGGCGATTTTACCGGAAGCATTCAGCGCGAACATTCCGCTCGCGCGGCCGGGGCGTTGTCACGCACCGCTGGAAGACCTGCCGGAAGAACGCGTTCGCAGCGTGCTCGACGCCGCCGCTCAGTTTCGTTTGCAGAAGAAGACGGCGCGCATGCACGCGAAGATCGAAAATCACGGACGAGACAACGCGTTATTTCAGGAAATTGCGGCCGCACTCGGCTACAAGGAGAACAAGCTGCCATTTACCTTGATCGCCCAGCGCTTCTCATTGAAGTCGTTGCGCGAAAAACCTGACGAAATCGAATCGATTCTTTTCGGGCTCGGCGGATTTTTGGAAGCGCCAGACCTGGCGGTTTATCAAAAATCGACCCGAAGCTACGTCCGTGAACTTTGGGACCGCTGGTGGCCGCGCCGCGACGAGATGCAACGATTGATCCTTCCGGCAAAGGTTTGGAAACTCAGCTCAACCCGCCCCACTAATCATCCGCAGCGCCGTCTCGCCGCCCTGTCGCTCCTCGCCCACGAATGGCCGGACTTTCGCCGGTCGTTAGGCCAACGCGCCGCAAGGGTTGTTCGCAAGTTCTGCAAGAAACTCGATCATCCGTTCTGGAAATTCCGTTACACCCTGACCGCAGATCCTGCGCCTGAGCCGATGGCGCTCATCGGCGAATCTCGCATGGTTGAAATTTTGGCGAACGTGATTTTTCCATTTTGGTGTGCGGAAAATGCCTGCCACGCCGTAGGTCCGAGCCGGACTGGCGTTTGGCGAAGGCGGGTCGATGTTTGGAACGATTACGCGAGTTTGCGCGCGCGCTTGACTAACCGTCGGCTCGAAACGGCTGCCTCCCGCTTGTTTGGCGGCGATCCGCGACGGCGCGAATTCACCAAAACGGTCGCGCACCAACAGGCGCTTCTGCAGATCTACGAGGACTTCTGCCTGCAGGACAACTCCGATTGCGCGCATTGCCCGTTCCCCGAACAGATGGCGAAATGGGAGTAACCACGACTGTTTACGAATAGACACGAATCTCCTTACAGCTCATCGAGTCTGCACGGTCAAGCGTACACCTTGCTCGAACTTCTCGTCGTGATTGCTGTGATCGCAGTTTTGGCCGGGCTTTTGTTTCCGGCCGCGCAATCCGTTCTCGAGCGAGCGAAAAAAGCGCAGGCAAAGAATGATCTCATCCAGCTCGTGACCGCAATGAACGCGTTTTACAACGAGTACGGACGATATCCGACGTCGCAAACAAATGACGCGTCAGCGATCTACGGCCCCGGACATTTGAAAAACGATGCCGTACTAAACGAACTGCGCGCCAAAAACGCCGTGTTAAATACGCGACAGATCATTTTCTTTTCACCACCAGAAGACACCAGTCAACTAAGTCCGAAAGGAAGAATCGGAAGCGATGGACAATTTTGCGACCCGTGGGGATCTGCGTATTCGATCGCCATCGATGCCGACTACGACAATCAGGTTACGAATCCATACACGGCCGATACCAGTGCCGGGCCGGCAGCAATTAGGCAGGGCGTGATCACGTGGTCCATGGGCAAAGACAAAACGCAAGGCACAAACTTCAATACATCTGACGACGTGATCTCCTGGCAGTGACTTCGTTTCACCACTTGCAAATCAAACATCAAACATCGAACATCGAACGTTCCTTCGCGGGTGTAATTCAATGGTAGAATGGCAGCTTCCCAAGCTGCACACGAGGGTTCGATTCCCTTCACCCGCTATCTATCTAATCACTAGATACTTACGGATAAAATATCGCTAGAAGTTTGCTTTTTCAGAACAGAAGTCAGAACAAATTTGCTCTTTTCAATGATGTTCGCCGTTGTGCGTTGAAGTCGTTTTTGGCAGTGCAAGAATCGCGCATATTCAGGAGTGGCAGAATGTCCGTGGCAAAAGAGAATGTGAGCGGGATCTCGAACGACGACCAGCAGCAACGGTTGCATAAGGAGCGGGATCGTTTGGCTGCCGAGCGTGTTAAACCGTGGGACAAACCTCAGCCGGATGACTATGACTTTGGCAGTTGGGCGAGAGCTGCGGATAACGAACTGTTGAAAGCTGGCTGCATCTACGAGTATGCGCGCGAATCGCGCAAGCTGCGCTGTCTGCTCATGTTGATGAAGGAGGCGCAAACGCGCAGCGATTCAACACCCTTATCGTTTGAAGATTTGCGGGAAGATGATGTGCATCGCACGCTTGGCGGCGCGTTATGGGGGCTATTTTTCTTTGCCGATGAGCTAGCCGACAACATGAGCTTCGCAGAATTAGTTCGCACAAGGGGACATCGACTGAAGCAAACCCTCCACTGGTTCAATTTTTCGCGATTAAAGGCGGTTCAGTTGGCGACGCCCGCATCTGACGGCCGCGGACAGTGGTTACCGTACCCGCCGTTATCTTGGCCACCGACGAGGGGCTTTGCCGTGACTAGTACGACTTTCACCACAAAGGGTGCCCCTATACAAAGCCGACCTGAGCGCCACATCCGCGACGACGGATTGGAAACCATCGCGATTCTAATTCCCTGGGGAGACTTCACAGACAAAGAGATTGGAAACGAGATGAGAAAATTTGCCAGGACTCATCGGCCGAGAAATCACAACTGCGACGAGCCAAAACGCAAAGGTCAGCGGCCAGACGATGCCACACGCTCAGATCTTAAAGCTCTTTCCGTGATGCGGATTTGGAAACTGCATCGGAATAAGCAATGGAAACGGCTGGACCTCGTCGCTAAAGTCTGCTGCTTCAGGGGCTGCGTCACAGAATCACGTGCATACAAAGCGCGGTGCGGCGAGGGACGGGGTGATGAGCCCATGAGCAAGCGCGCGAAAACGGAGATGGCCAAAGCACGTGCTCGCGCTCGGCGTTTCTTTCGAGCTTACTTCCTAGGCGAGCCGTCAAACTGGTAGGCGGAAAAGTTAACTCGAAGAGCTTTTGGCTTGGAGTTAACCGGCCGGATTTGCAGTTCTGCGAAATTGCACCGTGCAGACAATTAACTCCGGCGAACATCCGGTAACAACTGTTCCGCTAACTGAAGCAGCGGCGCGAGCTTCAAACGTCGATCCCGAGTTTGTCGATGTTCCTGGGCTGGAAGCCCGTTGGGGAATAAAGCGCTCTCTAGCCTACGCCTTACTGAACGACGGCAAAATTCGGGGTGTCAGTCTTCGCAGACGAAATCAAGTTCGCGGAAAACGACTCTTTGAAGTTGATAGCGTGCGCGCTTTTCTGAAGTCGCAAATGGACACCCCCAGAGCAAAGGACGCGCTGGACAAGTGAACCCGCCATCTCCACGCGCCGAGGTTCTGAAAACGCCTCCTAGCGCTGAGGCTGGTACCAAGGAACCGCCATTTAAAACGCTGCCGAAAGAATTTCGGCACGACGGCTTTCAATACCGACAGATCGCGCGCGAACACGGCGCTGCGATTTACGAACAGACTTGGCTCGGCTGCCCGAAGCTGAACGTCGCTTACGAAGTGATTCGAGTTCGCCGTCGTGATGGTTTCTGGATCGCCGGCAGATTCGTTGGACCAGCGGAAGTCTATCCAAAATCCGAAGCCTGGGGGCATCGATGGTTTCACGTTCACGGACAAGGACGCCTCGTTCGCGAAACTGCGCGAGATCGTTTCATGAAGACCCGGAAATCGACCGTGCTAAAGCCGTTAGACAAGCCGCGACTTCCGACGCTTGCCAATAATTGTTATATCCTCGGTCAAGCAAAACGAGCCGACGTGCTTTGGAGCGAACGCGACTTTCTCGCCTTGTGCGAACACATGCTCAACGGGAATCCATTAACGCATTTCCTCGCAGCTTGGACGGACAAAGAAAGTGGGCAGGCGCGATTTGCGAAAGCAACCAAGTGTCGGGCTGACAAGCGAGCGAGTTGGGCGTGGGCAAGCATCACTGAAAAGGCTAAGGTAAAAACGGGTATCGGGTTTTACCCGTCGAACGCGGAAGGCGAATCTCGCTGGTCCGCAATTGATTTTGATGCTCACAATGGAGAGCGCGAGCAGGTGCGGAAATGGTCGCTAGATGCCTTCTCTCTGTTACTGCAACATCCGCAACTTTACCTGGTCCTTTGCGCGTCAGGTAACGGCTATCATCTATTTATCTTCACTCGCGAACTCTACCCAATCGGGCAGTGGATAGTGACCTTTTGAAACAGGTTTGCGAATGGATCGGAGCACCGATTGCAGATGGCATTTGTGAGACTTTTCCGAATGGGCGGGCCGAGTCACAACGTGTTGGCAAAGGCATCCGAGCACCTGGGACACTCAATCCAAAGACCGGCACTCCTTCACTCATTGAAGCGGAAACAGTAAAACCATTGCTCGAAACGCTGCCGCGAACCTGGAGCACGGATGTAGGGAAAGTCACGCACGCGCTGCTTGGTAATGGCAGTGCACTTTCCCTACAAAAAAGCACAAACTATTACTTTCTTACCACCTACTCGATCACGACTAGACCAATCGTAGAAGCGATATTGGCTCGTTATCCAATCGAGCGAAAAGGTGCGCGCAATAATGTGCTGATGCAACTGATTGGCGACGTAGTTCACAAGTTTGGAGGCGAAGCAGCAGAGCTGATCGCCAGAGAGCATTTTGCACGT
>CAWDGJ010000005.1:0-13889 GCA_963801815.1 uncultured Verrucomicrobiae bacterium | reverse complement strand
CTCCTCGTCAGTCGAATGCCACAGAAATCTGTCGGCATCTTCTGCCATGTGCCCACCAATGCCGATCGAACCTTTCGCCACCAATCGTTGCTCGCCCGCTTTCTTGCCGCGCACGTAGTGGAGCACTTAGTTTCGAACACGATCAGCGCGTACGGAATGATCTGCTTGAACGTGGGATCGATCTCGGCCCGGGTCCGCGGAATAAAAAAATTGTTCCCGCGTGAGAGAATCGTGCTTCCGATACTTCTCCGGCTCCAAGCTGAGGCCTTGAAAAGTGCCCAGTTGATCAAACAAACCGCGTCTGATGACCAGAATATTTTCCGGCGGATTCATTACAAGCCAAACCCACTGTCATTCTGAGCGAAGCGAAGAATCTGTGTTTGTCCTCCGGAGATGTTTCGCTTCGCTCAACATGGAGAAAAGCAAGTCAAAACGAATAGCTCGCACCCACTTGCGGCCCGAACAGGTTCAGACTTGGATTAGGATCTGTTTGTCCGCCGTTGGACAAATGCTGGTAAAGCGCGCCTACATCCAGCTTCCAATGGTCATTCACCATGTAGGAAATGCCCGCCGCCGATAAAATATTGAACGTGAAATCCTGCCCTTGGCCGCCCGAAACTTCCGCGTGACTATCGATCCAACCGACGCCGACGCCGCCGGAAAAATAAGGAAGGAATCGCGAGTGTCGGCTGAACGAAGTTGTAACGAAAGCCAACGTTGAATCCGAAGTAGTGATTCTCGATTCCTTTGAAAATCGGCTCCGCGATGGCGCTGATATAGAACTGATGATAACCGCGCAGCCAGCTATCGGTTCGAATGACGCCCCAGCGGATGCGTTCTGTCAGAAATAGCGCTCCAATTTGATAATCCGCGGGCGGATTAATCGCGCCAAATAGGTAGCCGGTCTCGAGTGCGAATTCGATTCGGTCCGGATTGAGTTCATCGCTGGGGGCGATGCTCACCTGCCTTTCAACACCGGCGAACATTTGCGAGCAGATCGAAAGGGCGACGCAACCAATGCAGATGCGGAGAGCTTTCATCCGGAGCGCCTACGATACTGGTCGGTCATTGTCTTGCAATTGTCTGTTGCGGCGCTTTGTGAGCACCGTACCCAGGAGCGGGCAATCCCATAGCGGCGCACTATCGACCGCGGCCTCTTGCGTGCGGTGTTCATCTCGATGAGTCGCCACTACAGAATTCAACAAGATCATGAGAGGGCGCACTGGTCCATTCGTGCTCGCCTTCGATTGCCAGTTTCGCTGAGTGCAAAGCATGGCGTGGCAGGAGGAGTTTCTCCTGTAGCTCGGGAGTCCATCCGGTTTCGATAAAACGCAAATAAAGCCGCTCGTCAGGGCCGTAGATTTTGTCGCCGACGATCGGATGACCAAGTGAACTCAAATGCACACGAACCTGATGAGTCCTGCCGGTCTGCGGAATAGCGCGAATCAAAGCGAACTTTTTCTCACCAGCCCTCACCTGTCGCTTCGGGACTTCCTCTCCCTGGCCAGGGAGAGGATGAAGGTGAGGGTCGAATGAACCTCCATGCAAACCAGACAGATCAGTCGATGCCGATCTGGTAAAGCAACGCTCAACATAAAATTCCGTCTGCGCCGATGCGCCCGCAGAGTGAATCGTTTGTTTGAGCCAGATCGCCGAGTGTTGATGTTTACCCTGACGATCCAAAGGAGCGTCGACGATTTTGTGCTCCCATTCCGGCCAGCCCCAAACGATTGCAACGTATTCTTTGCGCATGCGGTGCCGCTGCATCAAGAGCCCAAAATTGCGCGCGGCCGCGGCGGTCTTTGCAACCAGCACCAGTCCGCTCGTTTCGCGGTCGAGTCTGTTCACGATCGAAACCTGTCCGCCGCTGGCGATCTCGAATGCGAGCAGCTCACGTAATTGTTTCCACAGAGTCGGTGCGCCATTCGGTTTTGTCGGGTGAACCAGAAGAAACGGCGGCTTATCCACGACGACGTAGTCATCGGTCTCATCGACGATTTCAAAATGGAGTGTTGGAGTAATGAAGTAATGGAGTAGCGAACGCGCCCGGGTTCAAAGAGTCATTACTCCATCACTCAATACTGGACACGCTGCAGCCGGTGCTTGACGTTCTGCTGCAAAACTGCTTTAAGCTAAAGCGCCTCAGCCTTAACCAAAAGCGACATTGGACTCGAAAGACATCAAAGAAATCAAAGCGATCATCGATTTGATGAAGAAGCACGATCTTTCGGTCTTCGAGATCGAAAAGGAGGGGTTCCGTCTTAAGCTGCAGCGAGGCGGCTCCGTTCCCCAAGGAACCGCTGTTGCGCCGGGTGCCGGTGCCGGACCGCCCAAGGCTGGCGTCCGCCGGAGTCGAACCGCCGCCTGCCGCGAAACCGATCGAAAGCGTGCCGCTCAAAGAGATTGTTTCCCCAATGGTAGGCACATTTTATCGTGCCGCGTCGCCTGATGCCCCGGCTTTTGTTGAAGTGGGGAAGGCCGTCACTGAAGATACGGTCGTTTGCATCATCGAAGCGATGAAAGTGATGAACGAAATCAAGGCCGAAACCAGCGGTGTCATCGCTGAAGTGCTCGTTGAAAACGGCAAGCCGGTTCAATTTGGCCAGGCGCTGTTTCGTGTTCGTTAGACCAAGCATGGTAGGGCGCTACTGCCGAGCGCGCCGAATCGCGCGTCCCACATGTTTGAAAAAGTCCTGATTGCTAATCGCGGAGAGATCGCGCTGCGGATCATTCGCGCGTGCAAAGAACTGGGCATTCGCACCCTGGCGGTCTATTCGGAGGCTGACGTCGATTCGCTGCACGTCCAGCTGGCCGATGAATCGATCTGCATCGGCGCCGCTCCGAGCTCGGAAAGTTATTTGAGAATCGATCGGATCATCAGCGCCGCCGAGATCGCCGACGTCGACGCGATTCATCCCGGCTACGGTTTCCTCGCGGAGAACGCGCATTTCGCCGAAGTCTGCGAAAGCTGCAACATCAAGTTCATCGGCCCGCCCTCGCGGGCGATGCAGGCAATGGGCGACAAGAACGCTGCCGCGCCGCTGCGCGCAAAGCCGGCGTACCCATCACCCCCGGAAGCGATGGAATCGTCGAGACCGAAAAAGACGCGATGAAAATCGCCAAACAAATCGGTTATCCGGTGATGATCAAGGCGGCGGCCGGCGGCGGCGGCCGCGGGATGCGTGTCGCGCATAATGAGCCCAGTCTTGCAATCGGCTTTCACACCGCCCGTCATGAAGCCGAGAAAGCGTTTGGCAATGATCAAGTTTACCTGGAAAAGCTCATCGTCAATCCGCACCACATCGAATTCCAGATCATGGCCGACAGCCATGGCCACATCGTGCATCTCGGCGAACGCGATTGCTCGATCCAACGCCGCAACCAGAAGGTGATCGAAGAATGTCCGTCACCGCTCATGACGCCGGGTCTTCGCAAAAAGATGGGAAATGCCGCCGTGAAACTGGCCAAGTCTGTCGGCTACGAGAACGCGGGAACGATCGAATTCCTGGTCGATCAGGACAGACATTTTTATTTCATGGAAATGAACACGCGCATTCAGGTCGAGCACACGATCACCGAGGAGGTCTATGGCTGCGATCTCGTAAAAGAGCAGATCCGGATCGCCGCTGGCGAACCGCTTTCGCATCATGTCGCGCGTGCAGTCCCGCGCCTTCATGCCATTCAATGCCGCATCAACGCCGAAGATCCGGCGAACGATTTTCAACCGACGCCGGGCCGCATCGATTTCTATTATGCGCCCGGTGGCCGCGGTGTTCGAATCGACTCACATGTCTATACCGGCTACACCGTGCCGCCCTACTACGACTCGCTGATCGCAAAAATAATCACCGTCGGCTCGACACGGCATCAACGCCATCGATCGAATGCGCCGTGCGTTGGACGAGTATTACATCACCGGCATCAAAACCACGGTGCCGTTTCATGCCGCCATGATGCGCAATGGCGATTTTCGGGACGGAAATTACGACACCGGCTTAATCGAGCGCCTGCGTTTCAGCGGGCAAACTTAATCTGGCATCCCGGCCGCTTCGTTTGCGTGACTGAACGTGCAATTTGCTGTAGAGCGAACGCTGACACAACGATATGGCTACAGGTCTTACACTGGATTGCCGTCTCTACGGGATCATTGACCTCGGCTACGTCGAACCTTCCGATGCCGGCCGCGTTGTCGAGCAAATGATCGAGGGCGGCGTCGATCTCATTCAGCTGCGTGGAAAAGGGAGATCAATCCTGGAACTTGTCGATCTCGCGGCTGCGCTGCACGAGCTGACAGTGAAATCTTCCACATCCGCTGATCGTGAACGATCATGCCGAAATCGCCAGCCGGGTTCCGCTCGAAGGCGTGCACGTCGGTCAGGATGACGATTCGATCCAAGTCGTGCGACGCAAAGCAGGGCGCGACGTTCTTGTCGGAAAATCCACGCACAGCCTTGAACAAGCGCGCGCCGCGCAACGCGAAGGCGCGGATTACATCGGGTTCGGCCCGATCTTCGCCACGCCGACAAAACCCGACTATACGCCGATCGGCCTTGCCGATATTAGACGCGTGCATGCCGAAGTGAGGCTGCCGATTTTCTGCATCGGCGGAATCAACATCGACAATTTGCAGAGTGTGATCGATGCCGGTGCGAAGCGCGTCGTGATGGTTTCAGCTTTGCTCAAGGCGCACAACATTGTTGATTACGCGCGCTGCGCCACCGATATGCTGGCGTAAATGACGATCATAACATCAGCGTGATTCGTTACATGGTTACATCGTTACATCGGAATTGCGATTCAACGATTCAACGATTCAACGATTCAACGCGGCGGAGCCATTCGTCATTCTGATCATGTCCGTCCTCGTCGTTGGTTCCATCGCAATCGACACGGTCAAGACTCCGGTGGAGGAACATTCCGAGTTGTTAGGCGGCTCGGCTTCCTACGCCGCACTGGCGGCAAGTTTCTTTTCTCCGGTTCGGCTAGTCGGCGTCGTAGGGGATGACTTTCCCGAATTCGGAATTCGATTTCTGGAAGTCGCGCAAGATCGACACCGCAGGGTGTGCAACGAGTGAACGGCAAGACGTTCCGCTGGTCGGGCGAATATTCGTGGGATCTGAACACGCGCGAGACCCGTTCGATCGCGCTCAACGTTTTCGAACATTTCAAACCGGTGTTGCCGAAGCCGTATCGCCGAGACCGATTTCGTTTTGCTCGCCAACATCGCGCCCTCGCTGCAAGCGCATGTGCTCGATCAAATGGAGCGTCCGCGCTTCGTTGTTGCCGACACGATGGATCTTTGGATCGAGACCGCCAGGGCGGATCTCGACGCGCTGCTTCGGCGCGTTGATCTTCTCATTCTGAACGACAGCGAGGCGCGCGAAATGACGAAGGAAACGAGTCTAATCAAGGCCGGTCGTCGCATTCAGAAAATGGGGCCGAGCGCATGTCGCCATCAAGAAAGGTGAGCACGGCGCACTGCTCTTCGGCCAGGAAGATCAGTTCTTCAGTTGTGGCGCGTATCCGCTGGAAGACATTCACGATCCAACCGGGGCAGGGGACACATTCGCCGGCGGCATGGCCGGATATCTCGCGGGCACAGTGAAAAAAGTGCACTTCAATGATCTGCGCAAAGCAATGATCTACGGAAGCGTGCTGGCCAGCTTTTGCGTGGAAGCATTCAGCCTCGAGCGTTTGCGCAGTCTATCAATGGAGGAAATCGCAAAACGCTACGAGACATTCAAACTGATGAGCCAGTTTGAGGCGCCGCCGGAATGACGGCTCAGGACGAAGAGTATCGCAGTTTGCTACGGCACAGCTTAATGGCAACGGGTTCGTGCATTGTTGCGGTGGTGATCTGTTATTTCTGGGTTGATCGCGGCGTCGCCTTCTTTGTTTATGACCATCACATCAACAAGATCGAAGTCTTTCGCTGGCTCACGTATCCGCCGCCGGAAGTGCAGAATTGGGCGGCCTTGATGTTGACGATCCTGATAATTCGACGCGCGTGGGGGCCGTTTTTGCGGTGGCAGAAAGTGCTCATGGTCGCCTGTATCAGCTTGATCGTCGCCGATGATTTCCGTATCTCGTTAGGCGATGTTTTCGGCCGGTATTGGCCGGAGACGTGGACCCATGATAATCCATCGCTCATCGGCACGGGGACATACGGTTTCCACCCGTTTCAGCGCGGCGACGACATCGGCAGTTTTCCGTCAGGGCACGCCTGCCGAATTCTGGGTTTCGCCGGGGTTTGGATGATTGCGATGCCAGGCACCCGAATTGTAGCGACGGTGCTCGCCGCTCCGATGCTCGTGAGCCTTGTGGCGATGAATTATCATTTTGTCAGCGATGTCATCGCCGGTAGCGTCTTAGGCGCGCTGATAGCCATGTACGCGACGCATTTGGCGCGGCTCCAAATACCCTGTGAGTATTCGGGTTACGCGAGAGCAGTAAAACCCGAGCAACTCACGTGAGCATTCAGTCCGGAGCGTTTGCGCGCCGTCTCGACAGGGGGGATGGCAAAGCGATGCAAGACATTCAAACGAATGAGCCGGTTCGAGGTTTGGACATGATTAAGAAACTTTCGTCGCCGCTCGTCGCGATCATTTGCGGCGCGATTTGGTTAAGCGCAATCGACCGCGTCGACGCAAAGGGGAAAGAAAAGGATTGGATCACTCTCGACAACTGTCAGTTCGTCCCGAACAAAGCGAACGACGGCGACAGTTTCCACGTTCGGGCGAATGACACCGAGTATCTCGTCCGACTCTACTTTGTTGACGCGCCCGAAACGGCGAGCGTCGGTCCGGCGCGCTTGATCGAGCAGGCCGAATATTTTGGGGTCAGCGTGCCGCAGGTCATTGAAATTGGTCTGGACGCAAAAAAATTCGTTGACGCGAAACTATCCGAACCGTTCACCGTCATCACGCGATTGGCGGAAGGATTAGGACGAAGCAAAATCGAGCGAGTCTATGGACTTGTGCGGACCAGGGACGGCGATCTGGGCGAGCAGCTCGTCGCCAATGGACTTGCTCGCATTCACGGCGTTCATCCCGGTACGCCCGACGGCTCAAGTGGACAGGACGAAATTCAAAAGCTCGAGCAGTTGGAGCGGGACGCCAAACAAAAGAAACTTGGAGCTTGGGCAATAAGCGGGCAGCCATTGGAGTGGCCAAGTGCCACGCCGCAACCGCTTGTCGATACGTCGCAGCCAAAATCTGCAACACCGGTTCCTTTGATTGCGAGCGGCAGCCCAATTGAAGTTATAAGGTCGCATGCAAAAGAAACGCCCGAATTAGGCAGGATCGACGTCAACACCGCGACTGAAAAAGAATTGAGAATGGTTCCGGGAATTGGACCGGTGATGGCGGCTCGAATTATCGCGGCGCGACCGTTCCGAAACGCCAACGAGCTAAAGAGGGTTAGCGGGATCGGCGACAAAAAATACATTCAGATCCGGCCGTATTTTCAGTGAATGATTTCGATTACGAGCAGGAGCAAGAGTCACAGAAAACGCGCCCGAGAGGATTCGAACCACTAACCTTCTGATCCGTAGTCAGATGCTCTATCCAGTTGAGCTACGGGCGCCCGTAAAGAGCGGTCAATTTGCGGGTACATTGCAATCGCGTCAACCAGCGGCCAACGGAGCGAACACCGAACATTGAACGCGAATACCCAATCTTGAATTTGGATGGCACGTTGGACGTTGAGCGTTGGGCGTTTTCCTTGTTTTATATTCGAGTGACCATTTTCCTGGGCTGCGGCTTTGCCGCAAAATATCGCGAAGGCGGTGGCGTTCTTTCCGTGCCTCTGCAGTGGATGCTCGGTTTAATGCGGTTGAAACTCGACGCCATCTGGCTGGAGTTGTTGCCGGCGACAAACGACCCGCGAACGGACCAAGTTAGAATCGCGAATTTCCAGCAAAGGTTGCGCGGACATGGGTTGGCTGGTCGATATTGTTTACTTTATCAGAAGCCGGCCAATGACGCGCATGATTTGGCCAATATGGATTGCATCGGAATCTCGAAGCGTGAACTGCTCGATCGCCTCGCCGGATCGAATGTTCTGCTCAATCTAGCGTATTCCATTCATCCGCCGCTCTTACTGAAATTCGAGCGGCGCATTTTTTGCGATGTCGATCCGAGCGAAATCTTCTATTGGATGACCAAGATGGAGATGGGGCAATCGTACCATCACGAATTCTGGACGATTGGGCTTAACGTTGATGGAGACGATTGTCATCTGCCGAAATCAGCGATCCCTTGGAAAACATTTTATCCATTGGTGGACACGAAATTCTTCCAGCCGGGACCGCGATCGCGCGAACCGAAATTCACCACGGTCGGCCAATGGTACTGGGGTGGGGCGGTGGAGGTTGCAGGTGAATTTCCGGATCTATCGAAGAAATTTGCGTTCGGACCGTATCTGGATCTGCCCGCGCGCGTTCCAGAAGCGCGATTTGAACTGGCGATGAACATCGCCGTAGGTGATTCTGAAAGAGAACGACTACACCGGCTCGGCTGGAAAATTGTCGATCCGCACCGGGTCGCGCACACGCCTCGAGCTTACCGCCGCTACCTCGCCAGCGCGCTCGCTGAGTTCACCGCGATTAAGGGCGTTGACGTAGCGTGGCGAACCGGCTGGATCAGCGATCGTGCTGCGGCCTTTCTTGCGCTGGGTCGTCCCGTGATTACCGAAGACACCGGCGCGGACGGTTACCTTCCGGTGGAAAATGGGTTCCGCTTTATCCGATCCGCTGCACAAGCAGAGATCGCTGTGCGCGAAGTCCTCCAGGATTGGTCACGGCTGTCGAAGCAAGCGCGGGAGTGCGCGGTAGAAGTCTTTGATTCGGTCAAAAATCTGCGCCGGATACTGGATTCTTAGGCGCTCGATTTGCCGTTGCAAAACGATTTTCGGGTGATACTCGTTGTCCGTTATGGCTGACTTGATCAAACAGAGCGAGCTCAAGGATCGCATGAAAAAGATCCCGGAATGGGAACTGGAGAAGAACCAGATCGAGCGCACTTTCGAATTCGATGATTTTGTCGATGCGATCGATTTTGTGGACAGAGTAGCCGAGGTGGCTGAGGAAGAAGAGCATCATCCGGACATAGATATCCGCTACAACAAAGTCCGTCTGGCTGTATCGACGCACAGCAAAGGCGGCTTGACGGAGCTTGATTTTAATCTCGCCGAACGAATCGATACCTTGGAGGAATAGCATCGATCGGAAATCCCAAGATCCAAGCTCCAAAGAAATTCGAAGTCCCAATCAATAGAGGCAGGGCGCATCCCTGCGGAATGGCTTTGCGATTCAGAAGTTTGAAGTTTGTTTGGAATTTGGGAATTGGGATTTGGAGCCTTCTGCCCTATGGCAGCCGCCCTTCATCGGCGTCGATGAATTGGAATGACGTCTGGATATCCGATCTGTCGGACATTCCTGCCTCCGCTTTCCGGCGTTCCACCATTTCCGAGACTTCGTCGTTCCAGCCGCGCTTGCGCATGAATTCGTTCCAGACGCAAATGTCGTCTTTGGACGGTTGGCGTCCGTTTGTGAAGCACCATTCCAAAATTTCCTCATCAGTGCCGCCCTGTTTCACTCGCTCCACCAGCTGATCGTAATCGACGCAGAAGAACTTCATACATTTTTCATCGAAGCCCTTTCCGAGGTTCGCATGATAATCTGACGGTAATTCGCCTTTTGCGTGGAACCGGATCTTGTCGAGCATTCGGCCGAAATAGAAAAGGCCGGCTACTTTCTCTGACGGACTGCGCGGAAAACGCTGGGCCACACAACAAAATCGAGCCTTCTCTCGCAGGCTTCAAGTGCGGGAAAAAATCCCATCGGAGTGTTGCGAGGCCGCGGGATCGGACGCGATCGATTCGGCTAAAGGCAGGTTAACTGTTGCTCAGCGCGAGCATTTGCGCATGAATGTGCTCCTGCATTCTCATCATGAAAGCGCGTTATTTCGACGATTTGAAGGTAGGCGACCGCTTCAAATCGGAACCGGTGAGAGTGACAGAGAAGAAGCTCATCGAGTTTGCCCGCAAGTTTGATCCGCAGATGTTTCATCTCAGCCGCAAGGATGCGGAGCGAACGATTTTTAAAGGACTCGTTGCCAGCGGCTGGCACACCGCGGCGATGACCATGCGACTGTTTGTGCAAACACTGAACCACGCGAAAGGCGCAATCGGACTGGGCGTGGATAAGCTGCGCTGGCCCAATGCGGTGCGACCCGGCGACGTGCTCACGGTTGAGACGAAGATTCTTGATATGCGCCTCTCGCGCTCGCGGCCTCGCTACGGGATCATTCGTCTGCGCAACGTGACCACGAACCAGCGCGGCGAGATTGTGCAAACGATGCTGGCCAGCGCACTGGTGCGAAGGCGCAAGCGGCGGAGACTATCGCGACGGACAACAAGACAATTGACCAAAAGACAACGGGACTAAACGAAATGAGAGACTATACGAAAATCGAAGCGTGGAGGCTGGCGGATGACCTCACGGTCACCGTTTACGAACGAGAGATCCATTCCTAAAGAACCGACTTACGGACTAACGAGTCAACTGCGGGGGCTGCTTATTCTGTCCCAGCGAACATCGTTGAAGGGGCTTGCGGGAAACTAAGAAGGATTATCTTGCATTTTCTTTCACATTGCGCCGGGCTCGTTAGCTGAAGCGCAATATTTTGTTCACCTTGCTCGCCGGCTCAATTACTTCGGGGAAGAACAAGCTGACGCGCTCGCGAGGCACCAACAAAGCTCGACATTTGCCTGTGCTCCACGGTTTGATTCAGGCCGGTTGACGAGAAGCTGCAAACTTGGCAAAATCATTGCGACTGCGACGAGTCTGATCGCGATTGGCCTGATTCGTTGGTCTGGTGGTCAGCTGTCCGTGGTGCTCGTAGTCAGCCCCTCTGCAGCCTTACCACTGCAATGGCTTGTTTGAAATCGTCAGGCAACGGCGCTTCGAAATTCTTCCATTCGCCGGTGCGAGGGTGACGGAACCCGAGCTTCCACGCGTGCAGCATCTGGCGCGGAAAATTTTTCGCGAACCGCGGCCCGTAGATTTTATCGCCCAACACCGGATGACCAAGATGATGAAGATGCACGCGGACCTGATGTGTGCGCCCGCTGTGAAGCCGGCATTCAAGGAGACTCACCTGCTCGTTCGAATGTAGGACGCGGTATTCGGTCATGGCCGCGCGACCGCGCGGTGAACTAACGCTCATTCGTTGCCGATGAACCGGATGTCGCCCGATTTTTTCTTCGATCACGCCTGTTTGTTTCCGCAATTTTCCGGCGACCAGCGCGAGATAGATTTTGTCCACGCTGCGCTCGGCGAACTGTTTCGATAAGTGCCGATGCGTGACGTCATTCTTTGCTGCAACGAGACAGCCGCTTGTTTCCTTATCAAGCCGGTGAACGATACCCGGCCGTTCTTTTCCGCCGATACCCGACAATGTCGGGCAATGGTGCAGCAGCGCGTTGACCAAAGTGTGTTCGCGGTGACCCGCTCCGGGATGCACCGTCATGCCGGCAGGTTTGTTGATGACGACCAGGTCGTCGTCTTCGAACAGAATCTCGAGTGGAATTGCTTCCGGTCTGGTCTCGATTTTTTCGAGCGGCGGCTCGGTTAGTTCGATTTTATCGCCATATCGAATAAGTTGACGCGGCCGGGTAACAGCGTCGTTGAGTCGGACAAATCCAGTGTGGATCAAATGTTGAAGACGCGACCGCGAATACTCAGGAAGCCGCTTTGCTAGAAAACGATCGAGGCGCGATTTTGCATCCTCTTTTGAAACCGCGAACTGGCTCGTTTTCGGTCCACCAGTTGGAAGTCCTTTCATAATCAGAGGAGGATACATTGTAGCCGGGATGGCCGATCCCGGCAGCCCAACTTTGAAAAACCCGGCATCACCGATCCCGCCTACAACTCTGCCCGCTGCAGATCGACACAAGCCTTTTTCGCAAAAGGCAAAAACAGAAAATGAACGATCGTCGCGCGCCAGGGTCAGGGTTTAGACCAACCGTTGCCACGAAGCGTCTTTGGCACGATTGTTTTCTGCACATGGCACAAAACCCACCGCTACCACCACCATTTCCGTCACCGGAAGAGCTGAAATCCAAGATCGCCGAGTTCATGAAATCGAACTTCGGTGACCGGGTATCGTTCGCTACCTTTGCCGCACCTGAGCCCGCTGAGAGCGGCAGAAGAAAAGATCGCCAGGGTGGAGGGCGAAGAATTCGAGTTCAATTTTCTTCCGCGCGACATCAAGGCTCACCTGGACCGCTTTGTCATCAAACAGGAAGAGGCGAAAAAGGTCCTGGCGATCGCGGTCTGCGATCACTACAACCACGCGAAGTATCTGCGCAGCTCGAAAAGGAAGATGCGGACCGCGCGGAAGAAATCGAATACGCCAAACAGAACGTGATCCTGGTTGGGCCGACCGGCGTTGGCAAAACCTACCTGATCAAACACATCGCGGACCTGATCAAGGTGCCGTTCGTTAAGGCGGACGCCACGAAGTTCAGCGAGACCGGTTACGTCGGCGGCGATGTGGAAGATCTGGTGCGGGAGCTGGTTCACAAGGCCGATGGAGACGTTAACCTGGCGCAATTCGGCATCATTTATATCGACGAGATCGACAAGATCGCATCGAGCGGAAACATGATCGGGCGCGATGTCAGCGGGCGCGGGGTTCAGACCACGCTGCTGAAGCTGATGGAAGAAACGGAAGTGCCGTTGCGCAGCATGAACGATCTCCAGGCGCAGTTGCAGGCTGCTTTCGAATTTCAACGGAAGGGCAAAGCCAGGCGCGAGACCATCAACACGCGCCATATTCTGTTTGTCGTTAGCGGCGCGTTTGAACGGCTGAAACAACAGGTGTCTCAGCGGATTTCCCGCAGGGCCAGATCGGTTTCAGCGCGCAGCCCACGCCGGTGATGGATAACGAATTATTCCAGCACGTCACCACGCAGGACTTCGTCGATTACGGCTTTGAACCGGAATTCATCGGGCGCCTTCCGGTCCGGGTGGTGTGCGAAGAACTTGACGCCGGACGATCTTTACAAAATCATGAAGTTCTCGGAGGGCAGCATTTTGCGGCAGTACGAGCGCGCCTTCCGGGCCTATGGCATCGAAATCAGTTTCGAAGATGAAGCGCTTCAGCTCATTGCCGAAGCCGCAGCCAAGGAAAAGACCGGCGCGCGCGGCCTTGTGACGGTGTTCGAAAAACTCTTCCGCGACTACAAATACCATCTTGCCGGGTCGGGTTTGAGTCAGCTGCGGGTGACGGCGGAGCTCGTGAGCGAACCAAAGCGTGTGCTCGAACGCCTGATGGCGGAGGGCCATGAGCAGGAAGCCAGAGCTCGAGTCCGATGTCCGCGGATTTGGCGACCGATTTAAGCGTGAGCACGGGCTCGAGATTACCTTTGACGATGGCGCGTTGCATCGTTTGGTAGAACGTGCCCAGGCGGAAAGGATGACAACCTCCCAGTTATGTGCCCATTTGTTTAAGGATTATCAGTTCGGGCTCAGCCTGATTCATAAGAATACAGGCCAAAAACAATTTGTGTTGAACGCCGATGCGGTTAATGAACCCGACAAATTCTTGAGTGAACTGGTGGTCCGATCATATTATCCGGCTGCAACCGCGCAAAAAGCTTGATTGCGCATGAAGCACGCTAGTCCTGGCAGCTTTTCAATTTGGAGTCAGACAGAGGATACGCCCGCGGTTGGTACGGGTCGCCTCTCCTTCAGCGAGGAAGAGGGGATGGGTGAGCGTCGCGTCCAGCGGATCCTGCGCGTCTCTAGATCAAATCCATTACGCTAATCCTCTCGCCTTACCGAAGCGGAGAGGGGAGTCAAAACGAACCGCCGACGTGCGACC
>CAWDGJ010000004.1:0-7632 GCA_963801815.1 uncultured Verrucomicrobiae bacterium | reverse complement strand
TCGGAGATCTGATCGGTCACGTGATTTTTATCTGCCTGAGCGTCGCGCTCTATCGTTTGCTCAGCAGCGTGAACAAACACTGGGCGTTGCTCATGGTGGGATTTGTTTGGGTTTCCGCGGCGGTTGGATTTCTCAATACCCTGAACGACCTCGCCGCAGTCATTTTTTTTCGCGGCGCCGATTTCCTCGCGATGTTCGACAAAACCCAGCGTGATGCGCTCGGCATGTTCTTTATTAAGCTGCACACTCAGGGACTTTTTATCGATGAGATTTTCTGGGGCGTTTGGCTCTTTCCTTTTGGCTGGCTGGTCTTTCGCTCTGGATTTTTGCCACGGTTCCTCGGCGTCTGGTTGATCCTTGCCTGCTTCGGCTGGGTCTCGCTCAGCGCCATCGCGGTCTTCTCTCCGGTTTACTACGAGGCCGCGTTTCGCTGGTTGCAGCCAGTCTTCTTTGCCGAACTGGCGTTCATGCTCTGGGTTCTGATTAGAGGCGCTAACGTACAGGCATTGCCGGCCCAAACGGTATGACTCGTTAGGCCTATGAAGATAAAGCGTTTTCTCAAGTGGAGTGCAGCCGTCATTTTCGCCGGATTGGTAGTGGTAACGTTCATCGCCTACTGGATGTCGACTAACGATTGCGATCATAGACCTACTCCGAGTAATCCGATGAAAGCCATTACCCATTGCGAGTATGGGGGTCCCGAGGTCCTTAAGGTTGAAGAAATCGAAAAGCCCGTTCCGACTGACAACCAGGTCCTGGTCAGAGTGCGCGCGGCTTCCGTAAATCCGTTGGATCTCACCATTCGCGGCCCGCTTCTCCTTCGCCCGCTGTTTGGTCTGCGCAAACCGAAGGACACTCGACTAGGTGTCGACTACTCCGGGACCGTCGAAGCAGTTGGCAAAAACGTCACCAATTTCAAACCCGGCGACGAAGTGTTCGGCGGAAAGAACGGGGCCATCGCCGAGTATGTGTGCGTCCTAGCGGACAGAGCAGTCGTTTTGAAGCCGGCGAATATGACATTTGAGCAAGCGGCTTCGGTCCCGGTGGCGGCAATCACCGCGCTGCAAGGCCTTCGTGACAAAGGACACATTCAATCGGGACAGAAGGTCTTGATCAACGGCGCTTCGGGAGGCGTGGGCACCTTTGCTGTGCAAATCGCCAAGTCGTTTGGGACGGAGGTAACCGGCGTATGCAGCACGCGGAATGTCGATCTTGTCCAATCAATCGGCGCAGACCACGTGATCGACTACACGAAAGAGGATTTCACCAAAACCGATCAACATTACGATCTCATCTACGATCTCGTTGGGAACCATTCGTTCTCCGAGCGCCGGAGCATTTTAAATCCGAATGGAATCTGCGTCATGGCTGGGATCGGAGGAGCAGGATGGCACGATGATTTCGGGATGCGTTTGCTTGGCGAACTCAACGGCTATCTGCGGTCACGGTTCGTTAGCCAGAAGTTCATCGCTTACGTCGCACAGTTCAACAAAGCGGACATGTCGATCCTGGCCGATCTCATGCAGTCCGGAAAGATGACGCCGGTCATCGACAAGACTTACAAATTGAATGAGACGGCTGATGCTCTTCGATACTTGGAAACAGGGCATGCGCGAGGCAAAGTCGTCATCAGTTTGGAATAAGGCGCTAACCACGCGGCGAAAATGAAATGACAATCGACAATTCACAACGCACTGCCGCGAAAGTTGCAGGAGTCGCCGGGTTGCTCGCATTCGGCCTCGTCGTGTTCGGCAACTACGTATTACTCGGTCCGCTCATCGTCCCGCGTAACGCAGCCGATACCGCGCGCAATATCCTCGCACACGAAACACAATTTCGCGTTGCGCTCATCTGCTTCGTCACTTACGGCATCGGCACGATCGTCATGCTCACTGCGTTATATGTAGTGCTCTCACCGGTGAACCGCGGGCTCGCGCTGGCCGGCGCCTTGTTTCGCCTTGTCTTCGCGATGTTGTGGCTCATTGCGCCGCTCAACAGTCTCGCCGCGCTTCGGCTTCTCGGTGACGCGAGTTACCTGAAAGTTCTCGAACCCGACCGTTTGCAGGCACTCGCGCGTGTGCAACTCGCCGGAAGTTTCGACGATTATTATGTCGGGCTGCCATTTTTCGGTTTGGCCGCGACCGTGTGCGCCTGGTTGTGGCTCAAGTCGAATTACATTCCGAAGGGGTTGTCGATCTTTGGCGTGATCGGTTCGGCTTGGTGCGTCTTTTGCGCCTTTGTCTACCTCATTTTTCCTAACTTCAACAAAATCGTGAACGACTACATTTTCGATTCACCGATGGCTTTGTTCGAATTGGCCGTCAGCGTGTGGCTGCTTGTTAAGGGGCTGAAATCAGTCAAGCCCAATCAAACACAGGCTGGTGTCGCTTAATATTTTCGCAGATGATCGATGTTTTCCGTTAACCTCAAAAGTTCTTCCGGCTTATGAAACGAATACTGAAGTGGATTGTGCGCGTGATTCTCGTCCTGGTGATAATCGCATTCCTGTTTGTCTTCATCGCGTACTGGCGATCAACCAACGATTGCGCCCGCAAAACAGCTGCTTCGGCAAATCCGATGAAGGCCATCGTGTATTGCGATTACGGTTTGGCGAACCTTAAACTCCAGGACATCGAAAAGCCGACGCCAGCCGACGATCAAGTGCTGGTCAAAGTTCGCGCCGTTTCGATCAATCCATACGACTGGCATTTCGTTGAAGGCACACCGTACGTCATGCGCGCAATGGGCGTTGGCTTGCGCAAACCGAAGGACATTCAGTTGGGCGTCGATTTTGCCGGAACCGTCGAAGCGGTCGGGAAAAACGTAACGCAGTTCAAACCGGGCGATGAAGTTTTTGGCGGCCGGGGCGGCGCATTTGCCCAATACGTTTGTCCGCGCGCGACCCGAGCGGTCGCGCTCAAACCGGCGAACGTGAGCTTTGAAGAAGCAGCTTCTGTCAACATCGCGGGCATTACCGCGTTGCAGGCCGTCCGCGACAAAGGAAAGGTTCAACCGGGGCAAAAAGTTCTTATCAACGGTGCGTCCGGCGGCGTCGGCACGTTTGCCGTCCAGATCGCGAAATCGTTAGGCGCGGATGTGACCGGTGTTTGCAGCACGCGCAATGTCGATCTTGTCAAATCGCTCGGCGCCGATCACGTGATCGATTACACCAAAGAGGATTTCACCAAGGGCGCGGAACGTTACGACGTCATGCTCGACAATGTAGGCAACCATTCGCTGTCGGAATGCCGGGGCGTCTTAACTCCCAACGGCAAATACGTTCTCATTGGCGGTGGCGGCGCCAACGAGCAAGGATTTCTCGGTGGTTTGGGCAAAGCGCTTTGGGCGATGGTGTTCTCCAAGTTCGTCAATCAGCAAATGGGCATGATGATGGCCGACGCGAACGGAAAAGATCTCACCATCCTCGCCGAGATGATGCAGTCCGGAAAACTGAAACCGGTGATCGATCGCACTTACAAATCGTTAGGCGAAATTCCCGACGCGATCCGGTATCTCGAAGAAGGCCACGCCAGAGGAAAAGTAATAGTGACTGTGGAATAACATCCCGCGTGTTGAAAGATCTCGCTTCTGCATCGGACGCCTGATTATTGTCAGGCAATGAAAATCTTACGCATTCTCGCATTGACAGTGGCTGCCGGAGTTTGCATGGCGGCGGATCCGACTTGGAATCCGGCTGATGCGGTGAAGGAAGCGGACCAGGACATCCGCTCAGGGCACATCAAGTTTTATTGGTCGGGAAGTATCGCCTCGATGCCAGTTGGCGTGCCAATCGAGGTGGCTAAGAAGTATCCCAAGGCTGACGCCGGAAATGGCTGCGTTACCAACGACATACCGCTTCGAGAACGACAGCAGGAATATGCCCGCCGGTACAACGAGAAGATGTTTGCCTACATCAGTCAGAAACGTTAGAAGCCATTTTCGAATGTCATTCTGAGCGGAGCGAAGAATCTCTGATCATTTCTCGACCGATCGCCGCGGATAAGTCAGAGATGTTTCGCTTCGCTCAACATGACAGCGCTGTTTAAGAGATTAGTTCTAATGCCTGGAGCCTTCTTCGTTGCCGTTCTGCCGGTCATCAGAAAGGTCCTCCCAAGGCTCTTCATCCCGTGTTTCGGATAGACTGAGAAGTGTCGCCCCGAAGCAGCAACAAACGCACTCTAATGATGAGAGCTGTGCGACTCACTCAGATCGGAGAACCGCTTGAGGATGCAGACGTTCCAATTCCGGAAATCGGCCCAACTGACGTTTTGATTCGTGTCGCGGCTGCAGGGATCTGTCACTCGGATGCGCATTATCGGGACGGCATTTCCAAAATCGATCATTTACCGCTGACGCTTGGGCACGAAATCGCGGGACGCATGGAAAAAGTCGGCAGCGAGGTGGCGAACGTCTTTGCGGAGATCGCGTTTGTGTACACTATCTCGTCACTGCGGATGCTGTGATTATTGTAAAGGCGGCCTGGAACAGTTCTGTCGCCATGTGCAAATGATCGGCAAAGATCGCGACGGCGGTTACGCGGAATTCATCAAAGTTCCCGGCGCGAATGCGTTTCCGCTTCCTGACGAGATTCCATTCGAAGTGGGCGCGATCATGATGTGCTCGTCGGCGACTGCGCTGCATGCTTTGAACAAGGCACGTCTTAAGCCCGGCGAGTCCATGGCGATCTTTGGCTTCGGTGGACTCGGATTTTCGGCGTTGCAACTGGCACGCGCTTTCGATTGCGGAGATGTCTACGTGGTTGAAATCAATCCTGCGAAACTCGCGTCAGCCGCAAGCATGGGAGCGATCGCGATCGACGGCACGGCAGCAGATCCGGTCGAGCAAATCAAGGAAGCAACCGGCGGAAGAGGAGTTGATGTCGCACTCGAATTGATCGGCTCTGCAAAGACAATGCGCCAGGCCGTACTCTGCCTAGGCGTTCTCGGGCGCGCTGCTCTTGTCGGGTTGACCGCCGAGTCGATGTCGATTTTTCCGTACACGGAGTTGATCAACAAAGAGGCAGAAATCATTGGGGTCTCCGATCATCTCGCGACTGAACTTTCAGCACTTCATCGAATTCGCGCGCAGCGGAAAACTTCGATTTCCGCCAGAGACATTGCGCGTCGTCGACCTCAACGCAGTCCCAAATCAATGCGGCACTCGACGCACTTCAGGATTCCATTGATCACGTCAGAACGGTAATTGTTCCAAGTAGTGACAAGTGACCCGCTGTGAAAGTGACGAATTAAACGACTTGCAACGCTACGCAAAAGCGTGGTGCAGTCAGAATCCGGAAAGCGTCGCGGCGTTCTTCGCGGAGAACGGTTCGCTGAAGGTGAATAACGACGCGCCGGCGGTTGGACGAGTGGCGATTGCAGGGAATCGCAAGCGTTCATGACAACTTTCCGGACATGGTCGTGACGTTCGACAAATTGGAGCCGCGAGGAAACGCAACCGCGTTTCATTGGACGTTGATCGGAACGAACACCGGACCGGGCGGCACGGGAAACCAGCGTTCGGATCAGCGGCTACGAACTCTGGAAGATCGGCAATGACGGCCTCATCGCCGAATCGAAAGGACACTTCGACACCGCGGAGTACGAACGCCAGCTGAAAGCCAAGTGATGAGTGACCTGTGACGAGTGACGAGTGCAGACTACGCGAACTGATCTTTGCGTCTTCTTCTTCTCGTTCGAGGAGAGAATGGAGCCGCCCGGGAGACGCGACATGGCCGGAAAAGCCGCGAGGGTAGCGGTCGAGTCGTTGCGGGAGCACGCGAGATACAATTAAGGTGAGGAGTCGGCCGATTTACGGTTTAACGATTCAACAATTTGACGGAGCGCCTTGCGCATGAATCTCAACGACCTCGCCAATCTCGGACAAATCGTCGGCGCGATTGGTGTTATGATTACGCTGGTCTATTTGGCGCTTCAGATCCGCGGCAATACCAAAGTCGCGAGTGCGCAAGCGCGCCATTCCATCTCCGAGTTCGTTCTGCGCATCTCGATCTTTCGGGCAGAGCACGCGGATCGATTCGCCAAGCTTGAGAGCGGCGCGGAACTGACCGAAGGGGATCGTCAGTTTCAGTATTGGAGTCATGTGCAATTTCTGCTGCACGCCGAGACCTATTTTCATCATCACGAGCTCGGGCTGATGCCGGATGAGCATTGGCGTCCGATATGCGCGATTTATGACGCGTTATATTCAATCGCCGGGATTCAAAGAAGCCTGGGATGATATTGGCCCAGGTTTCTCGGAAGACTTCGCCCGATGGATCAACGACCTGCTTGACGACCGGAGAACAATGAACCTCAACGATCTCGCGAACATCGGCCAAGTCATCGGCGCGATCGCAGTGGTGATTTCGTTGATCTACGTCGCATACAGATCCGGCAAAACACCAACGCTGTGCGCGCTGCTACCGCTCAATCCGTGCACGAACATTTTGCAAGCTGGTACCATTTGCTTGCCTCCGACGATCACTCTCGCAGGTCGTAATCGACGGATTGAAGGATTACGGGTCGTTGTCTGAAAAAGAGCAAAGCACGCTTTGTCGCGACTTTCATGGCGTTCCTTTCTTACTCGCAGAACGCTTTTCTGAAGTGGCGAGCAGGGACTGCTTGCGCCATCGCTCTGGCTGGGCTGGGAACAACTCATAATGAATCTGGTCGGCGCGCCGGGTGGCAAGGACTTCTGGAAAGAACGCGGATACCTCTTCGGCGACGAATTTCGTCGGCACGTCGAAAACGACCTGATGAAAAGAACGCCGCACCCCGACGCGAAACCGATGGGCGCTTTCAGCCTCGCCGAAGAGATTCTTGCCCGCGAATCACACGAAGCACGTAAATCCGGATACCACAGTTCAGAAATTAGACGTCAGAAATGATTCGCGTGTATTCGCGTAATTCGTGGGCTACTTATCTTTGCGGCTGACACAGCCGCCACTACAACGAATCGCGGATCATCGCCCCTTCGAGAGTCACCGCGCTGACTTTCTTTGCCTCTCCTCCTCGATCGAGGAGAGGATTAGAGCCTGCCCTGAGCGGAGTCGAATGGGTGAGGAGTCGAGCCGATGTAACGCTTTAACGATTCAACGGATCGCCGTGCCAAACAGCGATCGAGTTACTGCTTGTCGTATGCCGCTTTCTCTTTGGACTTCTTGCCCTGCTCATCAGCTCCATGCGACGTTACCATGCGGGACTTGCCATCGTCTGCTACCACAATGCGGCCTGTGACAGTTGTCTTGCCATCCTTCTTAACGGCTGAACGCCATCTTGTGGTCGTCAATCTTCGTGTACGCCCGCATATCGGACTTTGGATCACCGGTGACGGCATAATCTTTCCCGTCAAACTTACCGGTCCACTCATTATGCGTCGGCTTACCGTCCTTGTCGGTGCCATCGATGGTAACTTTCACCTGGTCGCCAGCGGCCTCATACACAACGGTCGTGTTCTTTCCCTCCCCGGGCGTAAGCTTCGATTTACCTTCATTTAGCTTCCACGTGCCCATATTCGGGTCGTCGGCGGCGAAGCACGCTGCCCCCGCGAAAAAGCAAAGCGCCAGAGTCAATCCAATAGTTTTTATCTTCATGCCTCCAACGAGCACGGATTTTCAATTCCCGTCAATGTTTC
>CAWDGJ010000003.1:0-945354 GCA_963801815.1 uncultured Verrucomicrobiae bacterium | reverse complement strand
GCCTGCGCCATGCCAATCGCCCACAGAGCGCGTGCATGACTATCCTCCGAACCGAAGCGTTCTAACCATTCCCGGCGGTGACTCATGAAATTGCGAAAGCGGTTCGCTTCCTGATCGAACGCATCCCATAAGAACGAGAGATACGTGCTGGCCAGGCGGTCCACGTCCTCTTGCGCGACGCGGCTGGTCATCTCCGGAAGCAGTAAGGTAAGAATGAACGCGCGGGCATTGTCGTCCGTGCAATAGCCTTCGCGGTAATTCGGCACGTTAAAAATGGCGTGCTGGAAAATACCGGTATCGTCGGTCATCCGGAAAAGATGATCGAGTTTTAGCGGCGGAAGTTCATAAGGACGATTTCCCAGAGTTAGAATCGCAAAGGCTTTGCGCGGCGAACCAGTTGAGCGGGTGCGCGCATGCTCAAAGCTTTCCACGTAACGGCGAGCTACCACGGGCCAGATCATTTCGCGCCCCAGTTTCCAGGCACGTTTTCGCATGCCAGCCATCATCGCGGGATCGGCTAGAAATTGAGTTACTCCTTGGGCAATCGCAGCGCTATCGCGAAAAGGCACGAGGATACCGCGCTCCTGAGCGAGTAACTCCTGCGCGTAAAGATAAGGTGTGGAAATCACCGCCTTACCTGCGCCGAAGGCATAAGCCAGTGTGCCGGAGGTGATCTGCGCTTCGTTGAGATACGGCGTGATATAAATGTCAGCCGCACCGATAAAGTCGGTGAGTTCCTGGAGTGTTACGAAGCGATTGTAAAAGATGACATTTGCGCTCACTCCCCGATCTTCCGCGAGACGCTCCAGCTTTAGCCGGTAAGATTCACCTTCCCGCAAAAGAAGATTTGGATGGGTCGCGCCGAGGACGATGTAAACGACATTCGGATGCGCTTCGAGAATGGCCGGTAACGCTTCAATGACATATTCGATGCCTTTGTTCGGTGAAAGAAGTCCAAAGGTGAGCAGCACCGTTTTGCCTTCGACGCCGAACTGATCCTTGTGAAAAGTCGGGTCGATGAACTGCACATCGGGCACCCCGTGCGGGATGAGATCGATTTTCTCGGGTGACACTCTGTAAACTTCCTTCAACAGCTCGCGCGCCCGCTCAGCCATGACGATGAAACGATTGGAAAGGGCATCGAGCTGCTCCATAACCGAGCGTTGCGCCTCATTAGGTTCACCTAACACCGTATGCAGCGTGGTCACGACCGGCATGTGCACGTCGCGCAAAAAAGCCAGCAGATGACTTCCAGCCGGTCCACCGTAGATCCCAAACTCGTGTTGGACCGACACGACCTCGACGTTATTGATGTTTAAGAAATCCGCCGCACGTCGGTATGAGTCGATCTCCTTTTCGTCGATCTCAAAACGGATGCGGGACGAGTATTCGTAACCTTCGGGACGATCGTTAACCGCACCTACGAGGCATTCACAATCAGGATACTCGGCTGCGACCGCCTCACAGATGTCCGTAGTAAATGTCGCAATACCGCATTGACGAGGCAGATAATCCCCGAGGAAAGCGATACGGTTGATCTTGGCATTGGTCACGAGATAGCGCCGGCACTGCCGGATCCTTACGACGTGCTAAAGAAAGAAAGGAGATAAGTGTAATACAGAAATTCCTCAGAGCTCACACGGTTTTGACATCTGTTCGCCGTCATCTGCGCCAAGTCTTCCTTACTCGAAGTATTGGGTGTCGCGATCATCTCCCGGCGAGCGCTCACGTTTCGGAAGCCGGTGGCTGCGAGGGAGCTGCTTCGCGCATTAGCTGCGACTGTGTCGCAAGATTGACCATGCGTTGGAGGTTGCGCTCGCCAAGCGCGGCGTTGCTCGCTGTGCGTTGAATGTCCACGAGCGTCGCATGTTGCTCGGGATTAAGACGGGAACCCCATTCGACGGCTTGCTCGGCGCTGACGAAAATCGGGATGATAAGGGCCTGGATACGCGCCAATAAGGCAAGTCCGTCAGAGGAAATCGCGACATTTCCTGCGTCGTCGACTATGTATGAATCGAGCGTCATCATGATTCGCGAGTCCAGGATAGGCGAAGTGCTGCCAGTGATTCGAAATTCCCGGCCCCACCCCGGTTCAAGTCTAATGCGCAACCGAACCGTGGCATCCAGAGCCTAAAGTAAACTTGCCAGAGGGCTCTTTTAATCGATCGCACACGGACACTATCGCATGACGGGGGTAAATACCACCATGAAATCTCAGGATCGCTCGAGGTAATGAACCGAAACGAACCACAATTTAGAGCAGTTCGCCTTACAAGAATTCTGTGCGGAAGTACAGAATTCGACGCGCCACAGTTCCGCTGCCAGCAAAATCGCCAGCAAGAAGCAATGAAAGAGTCCACGCGAATAGTCGCCAAGTTCGCTTGATTAGCCAGGTAAACGCGATTAGTTCGCGTCAAATAACGGAGAAGGAAGCGCCGAATCCTACTCTGGAGCCACTGCGCGATGAATTTTCCTCCGTCTCTGGTCGAATCGGTGCGCAACGCCGCAAAAATCGTTGCGCTAACCGGCGCTGGGATTTCGAAGGAAAGCGGGCTTGCGACTTTTCGGGACGCGCAAACCGGGCTATGGAGCAAATTCAAACCGGAAGAGCTCGCGACTGCCGAAGCGTTTCAACGAAATCCAAAGTTGGTCTCAGACTGGTACTCATGGCGACGGGAGCAGGCTTTGTCTGCGCAACCGAACGCCGGACATCTGGCTTTGGCCGAAATGGAGAAACGCTCGCCCAATTTCGTGCTCGTTACTCAAAACGTAGACGGCCTTCACGCGCGGGCCGGCAGCCAACAAATCGTCGAGTTGCACGGAAACATTCATCGCTTCCGCTGCTTCGAGAACGATTGTGCAAGCGACTACTTCGACATCGAAAATGGTCGATGCCGGTCTTGCGGCGGCAATTTGCGGCCCGCGGTGGTGTGGTTTGACGAAATGTTGCCACCGGTGGCGATCAAAACAGCGATCGACGCAGCTGAGAAGTGCGACGTCTTCTTTTCGATCGGCACCTCTAGCTTGGTTTATCCTGCAGCCGATTTATGGCGACGCGCGAAAAACCACGGCGCGATGGTGGTCGAGATTAACAAAGATCCGACGCCACTGACTCCCCTCGCCGACTATTCGTTTCCAGGCAAGGCCGGAGAAATTTTGCCGGAGCTAGTTCAAGAGATTTGGATTTAACAGCATCCAGGCGATCGATAAGATCGGCATATGGCCGAACGGCAACGACACCGCGAAATTCCAGCCGAACATCGCGCCCAAGAACATCTCGCCAATGAACGGACATTTCTCGCCTGGGTCCGGACCACCATCGCGCTTGTCAGTCTGGGATTTGTCATCGCGCGGCTCGGGCTATGGTTGCGCGAGAGTGGAATGAAGGTGCCGCGACTCGCCCACAGTGTTTCGCCATTGGGCATCGGACTAATGGGATTCGGGGCGCTCCTAACCGCTCTCGCGGCATGGCACTACGACGCAGTCAACCGGCAAATCGAGGCGGGTGTGGTCAAAACTGATCGCCTGCTTGTTTGGTTTCTTGCCCTCTCTGTTACAGTGATCTCTGTTGCACTGATTATCTATATGCTCAGCGATAGCACGCAATAAGGTCGACATGAGACTTCCCGAGCTTCCGCCGTTTGATCATCAACCGCGTAAATACTCCGGCCCGTCCGCCGATGAAGTGCTGCGGCTGCGCAAGGAATTCCTGAACCCAGGAATTTTTCTCTATTACAAAAAACCGCTCATGCTCGTGCAAGGAAAAATGCAATACGTCTGGGACGAGCACGGACGCAGATATCTCGACGCGCTCGGTGGAATCGTGACGGTTAATTGCGGTCATTGTCATCCGGACGTCGTCGCGGCGGCGAATCGCCAAAACGAAACGCTCCAGCACTCGACGACGATTTATTTGCAACCGAACATTGCCGAGTACGCCCAGAAAGCTGGCGTCGAAGATGCCGGGCGAGCTGAAAGTTTGTTATTTCACTAACTCCGGCTCGGAAGCGAACGATCTCGCGCTGCTGATGGCGCGCGCTTACACCGAACAACTACGAAGTCATTTCGCTACGCAACGCGTATCACGGCGGCAGCACGCTGACAATGGGAACGACGGGCAACCGCGGTTGGAAATTCAATGTGCCCCACAGTTTTGGCGTTCATCACGCAATAACGCCTGACCCGTATCGCGGCTTGTGGGGACACGACGACGCCGATGCGGGAAAGAAATACGCCGCTGATGTGAAGAACCTGATCGACTTCGCAACGCCCGGACAGATCGCCGCGTTTATCGCCGAATCAATTCAAGGCGTTGGTGGCTGCGTCGTTTTTCCCGATAACTATTTAAAACACGCTTACGAACATGTCCGCGCGGCCGGCGGTGTTTGCATCGCCGATGAAGTGCAAACCGGATTTGGTCGCATGGGCACACACTATTGGGGATTCCAGATGCAAGATGTGATTCCCGACATCGTGACGATGGCGAAAGGAATCGGGAACGGTTGCCCGCTCGGCGCGGTGGTGACCACCCCGAAAATCGCAGCCGCGCTCGCGCAACGAACGCACTTCAACACGTTTGGCGGCAATCCGGTTGTTTGCGCACAGGGCAGCGCGGTGCTGGATGTGATCGATCGCGAGAAACTTCAGGCGAACACGCTCAAGATCGGCAACCGAATTCTTGCCGGCCTGAGCAAGCTCAAAGAGAAACATAACGTCATCGGCGACGTCCGCGGCAAAGGTCTACTTTTGGGCATCGAGCTGGTGAAAGATCGGCAATCAAAAGAGCCGGCGAAGGAAGAATGCGCGCAAGTGATGGAAACCTGCAAAGAAATGGGACTGCTTCTCGGCAAAGGCGGACTCTGGGGCCAAACGATCCGTTTCTCGCCGCCCATGTGCATTAACGAACAAGACGCCGACTTCCTCCTCGAAGTCCTCGATGGAGCCCTTGCTGGTTTGTGAGCAGGTTTCAGCGGCAAACGCTGATTTTTGAAACGCTCTGCCAGTGTTAGATCTTGCTCGCGTTCAATGGCTTCACCGCGCAATAATCGCAGTCAAGATGAAGACTACATCCAAACTGATCGCGTTCGTTAGTTTGTTTAGCATCGTTGCGATTGTTTTTGCCGCAGATCATCCAGTCGCTTCTGTGAGCGCGGATGCCGCACTGGCGAAACTTAAGGAAGGAAATGCGCGTTTTGTTGGCAGCAAAGTTTCGGCAGGCAAGCCGACGGCCGCCCGCCGTGCGGAGACGGCGCAATCTCAGCATCCATTCGCTGTTGTCCTCGGCTGCGCCGATTCTCGGACTGCTCCTGAAATCATTTTCGATCAAAACATCGGCGATCTTTTTGTAGTCCGGAACGCTGGCAACCTGGTCGATGATCACGTTCTTGGGAGCATCGAATACGCGATTGAACATCTCGGTGCGCGGCTGGTCGTTGTTCTTGGCCACCAACGGTGCGGCGCGGTGAGCGCCGCATTGGCCGGCGATACCGCGCCGGGTCATGTGCAGTCAATAGTGAGCGACATTCAACCGGCCGTCCAAGCCACCAAAGGCAAGCCAGGCGATGCGACAGACTTGGCGATTGCCGAAAACGCGCGGTTGATGGCGGCGAAAATTCGCAGCGACGCGAATCTCGGTGATCTTGCAAAAGATGTTAAGATCATGTCCGCCGTGTACGATCTCGATACGGGAAAAGTTGATTGGACAAAAGAGTAAAACCAATGAAGTGACACGTGGGCCTTCAGTTTGAACTTGTCACGCGTCACTCGTCACGCGTCACTCCCGTAGATGCGATTGGCGATTCTTTCGGTTGTTCTTTTTCTTTCCGGAATCAGCGCGCTCATTTTTGAAACACTCTGGCTGCGATTGAGTGGACTAGCTTTCGGAAATTCGATCTGGGCCGCGGCGCTGATTCTTTCCAGTTTCATGGCTGGTCTCGCGCTCGGGACTGCGATCGCGGCCTCCGCGAAGGTTCGAAGTCGTCCGCTCAAACTTTACGCCGGGCTCGAAATCGCCGTTGCGGTATTCGGTTGCACGATCGTTTTCGCGTTGCCGGTCATCGGCGAGCTGCTCCGTCCGATTTTCCAAGCGCTCTGGTCGCACCAAACAATTCTTCTCGCGCTGCGCGTGCTGATTTCGTTCGTGATTCTATTGATTCCGACCACCGCGATGGGACTCACGCTTCCGGTCGTTCTGGAAGATCAGGTTCTGGTAAAGGCGCAATTCACTCGCGCGGTTGGTTTGCTTTACGGTTTCAATACAATGGGGGCAGTCGCCGGCGCATTGATCGGTGAACTTTTGCTCGTCAAAGTCTTCGGCCTTTGGGGAACAAGTTTGGTTGCGGGCGCACTGAATTGCGTCGCGGCAGCGATAGCCTTCGTAATCGCGAGATCAGACGGGAAGCTGACAGCTTCCCCTACAGGAACCGCAGTCCGACGGTTGCGGCTGGAGTTTAATTATCGGCCACCGTGGAAGCTGCTTTTCATCAGTTTCGGCGCGGGTTTCTTGTTGTTGTGTTTGGAAGTCGTTTGGTTTCGTTTTTTGCGGCTTTATATTGCGTCGTCGGCCAGCGCGTTCTGCTTGATGCTCGCCGTTGTTCTCGCCGGAATCGGAATCGGCGGCGCTCTCTCCGGAATTATTTCGCGCGTCTCACGAAACGCATTGTCGATTTTATTTTTACTCGCCGCCATCGCGACGCTGGTATGTTACGAATTCTTTCCCGTCCCGAAACTCAAGCCCGGCGAAGCGAACTTTTATTTCGAAGCGTGGCAAACGATCACGCTTCTTGCGGTCGCGCTGATGTTTCCCGTATCGCTGATCTCGGGCGTCTTGTTTCCAACTATCGCGTCCGCGGTCCAGGAGACGGTGCAGAACCGGATGAACAGTCTCGGTATCGTCACTTTGTTCAACACTGCCGGCGCAGCGATTGGACCCATCGTCGCCGGATTCATTTTGCTGCCGAAGATCGGATTTCAAACGAGCATCGTCTTCTGCGCAGTCGGATACGGCATCCTTGCGCTGTTTGTTGCCAATCGAACTTTTTGGGCTTCGGGCTGGTCTCGTCTGGTCCTGGTCGTGTTGATCGGCGTATTCCTTTTAATGGTCGCGACGTTTCCATTTCATCGTGACGAACTGCACTTCGCGAACGCGCGGAAGTTGTACGAGGACGAAGGCCAGCAGCTAGTCAAAAAGATCGAAGGAACTTCCGACACCTGGCAATTGCTGCGGCGCGATTTGTTTGGTCTCCCCTACTACTATCGACTGGTTACGAATGGATTCTCGATGTCGGCCACGAATCCCGTTAATCAGCGTTACATGCGATCGTTCGCGTATTTACCAATGGCGCTGCATCCTCAGGCGCGCGACGCGTTGCTCATCGCTTATGGGTGCGGCGTCACGGCCGATGCACTCACACATGATGTCGATCTTCAACACATCGACATTGTCGACATTTCCAGGGAAGTGTTCACCCTGGCAGACGATTATCGCGACGCGGGTTATTCAAATCCGCTGCGCAATCCGCGCGTCAATGCAATCGTCCAGGATGGGCGGTTCTTCCTGCAAGCGAGCCCGAAGCATTACGACATTATTACCGGTGAACCGCCGCCGCCGAAGGTTGCGGGCGCGGTAAACCTCTACACCGAACAATTTTTCCGGTCGATGAACGATCGATTAAATGACGGCGGAATCGCCACGTTCTGGTTACCGATTTACCAGCTCACTGTTGACGAAACAAAATCCATCCTGCGCGCGTTCCGTAATACATTTCCAAACACGCTGATCTGGTCCGGTCCGGATGAGGAATGGATCATGATGGGAATCAAAGGTGCACCGGAAAGGATCGACAACGAGCAGCTTCAAAGACTCTGGCGCGACTCCAGCACGAAATCCGATCTGGCACGAATCGGAATCGAAACGCCGGAAGAGCTCGAGACGATGTTTTTGATGGATGGCGACGAGATCGATCGGATCACCAGCGACGCAAAGCCGTTAACTGATTTATTTCCACGAAGGCTCGGCGATAACACGCAAGCTGATCCATTGATCCACGACTTCGCGCTTAATTACATCCACTCCTCATCGGCGGCCGCCCGTTTTCGCGCGTCGCATTTGATCCAACAAATCTGGCCCGACGCAACAAGGGGGCAACTGGAGCCCTTTTTCATAATTCGCGAGATGCGTTACCGGGCGCGTTTAGAGAGCAGAAACTGGCTAGCCGATCTGGATGTTCATCTGCGTGGGTCGAATTTGCGTGAGCCCGTCCTGGAATCGTTAAATACGAATTCGTTCCGAATCGGGCTCGCCGAAAAAGTTGCCGATAGTCGGAGGCCGACGCCGGCGGAAACATTGCCGGATTTGGTCGCGGCTTCTCTCGCCGGTCGAAACTACAGCGGCGCCATTCAATTGCTGGACGAAAAACGCAACGCTGGCGCGACCAACCGGGATGATCTTTTGTTGCTGACTTATCTTTGCTGTTTGAACCACGACGTCACAAAAGCGGAATCGATCGCGGGCACGATTCCGACTCGTGATGAGCCGTTGGCTAAATGGCTATTTGAAAAACTGCAGGCCGAGTACGGATTTCGTCCGCCGGACTGAGTCACTTTCGAGTCGCAATGATCAGCGACGAGCGGTCTGGCCGCCATTCGTAACCGAAACCAAATCCAAGTGACGCCGGCATTGTGGCCGCGTAGTTTTTCGCCAGATCAGGCTGCCAGTATTGCTTGAAAGTGGGAATTGGCCCCAGGTAATTGCCGCAGTAGCGAACATTCCATTTGCTGTCGTCAAAATATCTCAGCGGGATACCCGAGTCGTCTTGGACGATCACTTTGCTTTCCCCGAGAAGAAACTCCCGCACCTTGGCGAATCCGCCTTCGTGCATCAGATACGACGATGCCTTGAGCAAGCTAAGACCGGGCGCTTGTTTCTCGCAAAACTTCATGAAACCTGGCGCGGACTTGATTCCGTCGTCCGAAACGTCGGTCGTAAAATAGTAAAGCGTTTGCTCTACGCCGTTCGGTTTTGCGAAAACAATCTTAACGGCCGGTGTTTTTCCGTTATCCACGATGTTGCCCGTGTTATCGACCGAAATCAACGAGACCGATTCAATCGTGGCGCCGGCGCGGGCCAGAAAAATGTACAGCACCGGCAGGGTGCCGCTCAATTGTGTTTGAGCGATATCGGTCCTCAATTGTTTCGAAATGAAAAAACTCCAACTCAAAACGGAATCGAGCGATTTTCGCAGGTTTCCCAAAGCTGCTGGCAATGCGTTCTGCGGGATGGTGTTGATGTTTGGGATGGGACCAACCGGCTCCTTGCCGCACAAAACGTAAGTTTGCGCGCTCGGAAAGAACGCGTTGGCGTAAAGAAAATCCGGACCACTGAACATGTAAAACAACGGACCTTTGTCATTGTAAAAGTCGCCAAGAAATTGCGGCGCCCACGTTCGAATCTTTAGAAGCTGCTCTTGTTCGAGACGATTCCATGCCCGATCCAGCTCGGCGGCATGAGTAGCCCACTCCGGATCGAGGCTTCGATTTTCCAACGCCGTACCGCGCACCGGCAACCCGCCGAGAAATTTCGCGGTGGCATCGGCCACTGGATCGGTCGCCATCGCGCGATGACACAAGGCCAACAACAGCAGAACTGTCAGGAAACGTTTCATCGCGCGATTAGTTTGACGACAAAGCGAGCGCTCTGTTCAAGTTACATAGACGCCGTTTCGAGGGCGCTGTCCGATGACAAGTGAATATGACGCGATCGTCGTAGGTTCCGGGCCAAACGGCCTGGCTGCGGCGATCACGCTGGCGCGCGCAGGATTTTCGGTTTGCGTCTTGGAGGCAAACTCGACCATTGGCGGTGGCGCGCGTTCGGACGAGCTCACATTGCCGGGTTTCGTGCACGATGTTTGCTCGGCTGTGCATCCCCTCGCCGCCGGCTCTCCGTTTTTCAAGACTCTGTCGCTGGAGAAATTCGGACTAAGTTGGATTCAGCCGGATATTCCTCTCGCCCATCCGCTGGATAATGGGAGCGCTGCCTGCTTGCATCGCGATATCAATGTAACGGCCAATTCGTTAGGCAAGGATGCGAGCAACTACCGTCGTATTTTTAAACCGTTTGTCCGCAATTGGGAAACACTGGCGGCCGAATTCCTGCAGCCGATGCTGCATTGGCCGAAACACCCGCTCGCGTTGGCCCAATTCGGCCTCGCTGCACTTTGGCCCGCGAACTGGTTTGCGAGGACATTTTTTCGCGAAGAGACAACGCGTGCGTTGTTCGCCGGAATCGCAGCACATTCCTTCCTGCCTTTGGAATCGTTAATCTCGTCCGCGTTCGGATTTGTTTTAGGTACGGCCGGTCACGCTGTCGGCTGGCCGATTCCGCGCGGCGGTTCGCAATCAATCTCGAACGCGTTGGCGAAGTATTTTCGCGAACTTGGCGGCAAGATCGAAACCAACCGGCGTGTCGATGCCATGGATCAATTGCCAAGGTCGCAAGTTACGCTCTTCGACACGACTGTGTGGCAATTCGCGCGCATCGCCGGCGATCGCTTGCCATCGAATTATCGTCGACGGCTTGCCAATTTCCGTCACGGGCCTGGAGTCTTTAAAATCGACTACGCGCTGTCATCGCCCATCCCGTGGAAAGCGGAAGCGTGTCGGCGCGCCGGAACGATTCATCTTGGCGGCACGCTTGATGAGATTGCGAAAGCCGAGCGCGAAATCGCGCACGGGAAAGTTCCGGAACGCCCATTCGTTCTCGTCGCCCAACAAAGCATGTTCGACGAAACCCGGGCACCGCGCGGACAACAGACGCTCTGGGCTTATTGCCACGTGCCGTTCGGCTGCAACATCGACATGTCCGACGCGATTGAAAATCAAATCGAGCGGTTCGCGCCCGGATTTCGCGATTGCATTCTCGCCCGCCACAAACTGGGCGCTCCGGATTTGGAAAGATCGAATCCGAACCTCGCCGGCGGCGACATCAACGGCGGAGCGGCGAACCTTTGGCAACTCGCTGCCAGGCCCGTTCTCAGCCCGACTCCCTATCGAACGCCGATGCGCGGTGTTTACTTATGTTCCTCATCGACTCCGCCTGGCGGCGGTGTTCACGGAATGTGCGGCTATCACGCAGCCCGCGCCGTGTTACGCGACATTTTTGGAAAACGATTGCCCGCAACTCCTTCAATCGAATGACCGCGATTGAAAATCGTTTCCGCGTCTCTATGGTTGCGCGACATGAAACTTCTCGGCGCGGTAATTTTAGGGCTGGCGTTTCTTGCTCAACCGCTCTTTGCCGGCGGCGGAGAACTCACGCCAAGTGAGACTCTGGATCCGCCGAGGTTCGAGGTGGCGTTTCAATCCGCCTACCTGCTCGGTGTCTTCGGAAACCCGGACAACTACGAGATCGCACCGCAATTTCTCAGCGGGCGCATTCGTTGGGGCGTGAACAACAGCGACAATTGGGCGCGCGGCTACAATCAGTTTTGCCTGACTCTGATGGCAGAGCCAATCGTGCGTGGCATCGAGAACCATTATTTCGGCATAAACTTCGGCGGCCGTTACAATTTTGTCCGGCCAAACTGGCGCATCGTGCCCTACTTTTCCGGCGGACTCGGTTTGGGTTGGATCGACAGCAGTCCGGACATGCGTGGATCGCAGGGTCAAAATTTCACGTTCAACATTTTGACTGCGATTGGGTTCTCCTACCAAATCGACAGTCACTGGAAGATCGACGCCGGCGCACAATACCAACATTTATCGAATGGCGGACAAACCGATCCGAACCCGAGCTTGAATCTGATCGGTCCGCAGCTTGGCGTGAGTTACTCATTCTAGTGCGAAGGCCGTTCAACATTTCTATAGGGGAAGCTGTTAGCTTCTCGATTAGAAAACGGGAGGCTGGCAGCCTCCCCTACAGTTTATGAATCCGCCGGAAGAAAACGTGTTGGTCATCAAACGCTCCCTGCTCGACGAGCTCGGCAGCTTCCAGGGATTGAATTTCGACGCTGGAAAATATTTGAAGGCGATTTTGTCGCGCGGGAACAATTTTTTTCTCTCCCGCGCGAAGGCGGAGAAAGATCCAACGCACAAACAAATCATTCCCTACGTCCTGCTCACCCACGGAGGCAAGGTGCTGCATTATGTTCGCGGGAAAAAGGCCGGAGAACAACGCCTGGTCGCCAAAGGATCCATCGGAATCGGCGGCCACATGAATGAAGGCGATGAATCGTTGTTTGCGCTCGACGAAGCGGCTTATCGTGCCGGAGTCGAACGGGAAGTCGCCGAGGAGATTTCGATCAAAACAAAATTCGAAGATTGCATTGTCGCTCTGTTAAACGACGACAGCAACGAGGTCGGCCAAGTTCATCTTGGCATTGTTCACATTTTCAAACTGGTCGAGCCGAACGTGGAAAAGCGCGAAGCGATGATCACGAATATCGCTTTTCTCGGTAAAGACGAGTTGTTGAAGCGTCGCGACTCACTCGAGACCTGGTCGCAGATCTGTCTTGATTCGATCGATCGGCTGACAGCTTGATCTCGGACGCGACGAGTCAGTGCGGCGCCGGCGCCGGCCCGGTGATATCGTCGATCTGCCACTTGGTTACCGGATGGGAAATCGCGATTTGCAGCAGCAGACCTTGGCCGGGGTAATCCAAATGCGCCGTGAAAAAACCGTGCGGCGAGAAGAAGTAAGAGTCGAACGTGATATTATCGTCGATCTGGATTGGCTGCTGCGGGGTGCCGAGTTGGGTAAAGCGCTGAATGATATACTCCCTTGCCGATGGCGGGTTTTTGACTCTCAGCTCCGGATTGAGTTCGTTGTTCAGAACTGACATGTCGTGATTGACTGCGAGTCGATTAATGATGTCGTGCCCATACTCGCGCGCTGAGCGTTCGGTTGCGGCCCTGGTGGAATAAAGGTACCACCAGATGCCGGCCACGATGGCTAGCACAATAAAGACTACAACGAGACCTTCGCCGGATAGCTTCAATCGAGAGCTGAGTTTCATAGTTTTTAATCAATAACCTAATCCTAAACCTTTAATCACTTCGCCATTTTTGATCACCGCGCCGTGCTGTTGTTTTCCAGTGTAGGTACCAAATCGATTGCGCGCATTGACGGTAAAGGTAACGAGATAACCATAAAAATGTTGCCCATTCTTTTCATAATCGGTGGGCTTCGGTTCGCTGGTCCATTCGATTCGAGCGCTCGGGGCATCGACTAGCTGAGTGTCGAGCCACTTCATGATGATTTCCTTGTAATCGGTTGGGTATTGGCCATAGCGGGCGGCGTCTGCCGGTGAGGGTGCTTCTTGGCCGAGCAGGCTGCCGACCAAAAACAATATCGCAGTGCAAAACGCAAGCCCTTTCATCGGGCCGCGATTTTTTCATCTCGCGATTTGCTAGTCCAGCCCAATCAACTCAGGAAACGCGCGGATGTTCCTGGAAAAATTTCACGAGCAAGGGCGTGACCGCCGGCGGGAAAAAATGTCCATAGGGATGAATGAACGTCTCAACCGGGGCTGCTTTGGTCGACCGATACAGGGTGCAATCCGCCCCGCACGATTCACCTTGCTCGGCGCAGCCGTTGAACTTGCGGACCTGGTTGATGGTCGCCTCTTGTTTTTCAAACCGTGCCAGCCGGTCGGTTTTGCCACCGTAATGAAAAACCGGCCGTGGCTGTGACAGTTGAACATTTGGCAACAACACCGCGCCTCCCGGTGCAAACGCCGCGAAGACATTCGGTCGCTGGGAAAGCAGCAAATAGGTAAACAATCCGCCATTCGAAAAGCCGGTGGCGTAAATCCGGTTTTCGTCCACCGAATATTCTTGTCGCAGCGTTGCCAGAATCGCGTCCACGAATTTCAAATCACGATCCCCCTCCTGCCCGCGTTCACGTTGCCAGCCCGGCTCCTTTCCTTCCAAATCCAGCACGATTCCGGGCGTCGGCAGTCCCTGCGGATATACCACGATCGCCTCCGGCCAGTAGTTTTGGAACGCCATTCCGCTCGCGGCGAAATGCATATTCCCGCCGTGACCATGGAACGCAAAAATCACCGGGGGCTTCGATTTCGAAGGTGTCGTTGGAAGATACACCAGCGCTTCGCGCTCAACGCCGTC
Organism: uncultured Verrucomicrobiae bacterium; assembly: GCA_963801815.1. Taxonomy (GTDB): domain Bacteria; phylum Verrucomicrobiota; class Verrucomicrobiia; order Chthoniobacterales; family UBA10450; genus AV40. Next base: position 931,233 of record CAWDGJ010000003.1, on the reverse strand, counting down.
GACTGTCCATTTGGTCGGCGCAGGCTCGGACGCAAACGCGCGCGTCGCTAGAAAAATTGCTGTCGCAACTGAAAAAGCTATCGTTCTCATTTATTACAATGTCATCCTGAGCGAAGCGAAGGATCTGTGACTATTTCAGATTTCGTCCAAGGCCGAAATAATCAGCGATGTTTAGGCACACCCTGCTAGTTCTCCAACAATGTGCCCGCTGGTAGTCTGGCCGCAGAGCGGCATGGATCGCGTTGCTCAACATGACAATTTGGAGAAGACAGCCAAACCTGGTTCGCAGTTACGAGCTTTTATTCCGAAGGAGCAGTTGTTATCGATAGGCAATGCTCTTCCGCGCAATTTCCATTTTATCTCTGTCTGTTCTGATCTTCACTGCGCCCGTTCGCGCACAGACGCGATCGCCATCGCCGGAGATCGAAGAAGCGGCCCACCTCGATCCCGTCCAGGCAACCAAAGCGTGGCTCGACACGGTTCCCGCCGAGCAGCGCGCGAAGTCGGACGCCTATTTCGAAGGCGGCTACTGGCTTCTGCTTTGGAACTTTCTTGTCGCGACCGCGATCGCTGTTTTTTTGCTCGCCTCCAAATTCTTGGCGCAGTTGCGTGATTTTACCGAACGCTTAACCGGTTCCAACACGCTTCAGGTCGCGATTTGTGCGGTTGTGTATCTGCTCATTGTAGCGATCCTGAGTTTTCCGCTGACGTTCTATCAGCTTTTCTTTCGCGAACATCAGTACGGATTTGCGACCCAAACTTTCGGAGCGTGGTTTGTCGAACAATTGATCGGCCTGGTCGTCGGACTAATCGCCGGCGTCATTGCGCTTTCGATCTTGTATGCGGTCTTTCGGCGCGCGCCGCGGAGTTGGTGGATTTGGGGAACTCTCGTTACCGTGGTCTTGTCGTTCATCGGCAATTTCGTCGCGCCGATTTACGTGGAACCACTGTTCAACAGTTACAAGCCGCTAACTGATCCGAGAATTAGCGATCCGATTTTGGCGATGGCCCAGGCCAATCAAATTCCAGTAAAGCAAGTATTCGAAGTCGATGCGTCGCGCCAAACAACGCGGGTCAGCGCGAACGTCTCGGGATTATTAGGAACGACGCGCATTGCGCTGAACGACAATTTGCTCAAGCAATGCACCCTCCCGGAAATTCGCGCGGTAATGGCCCACGAGATGGGGCATTACGTCCTCAATCACGGAGCGAAGCTCACGATTTATTTTGGAGTGGTCGCCTTGTTCGGTTTTGGAATTGGCCGGATTGTGTTCGACTGGGCTACGCGGCGTTGGGGAGAACGCTGGCAAGTGCGTGGAATCGCGGATCCAGCCGGGCTTCCGTTACTGATGCTCATCTTCGTGACCTTTACGTTTCTGATGACGCCCGTCCTGAATTCAATCGTCAGAGAGTGCGAACGCGAAGCCGATCAGTTCGGCATCAACACTTCACGGGAACCTGATGCCGAAGCGAAAGTCGCCTTGAAACTCGGCGCCTATCGCAAACTCGATCCAACGCCGCTCGAAGAATTCATTTTCTTCGATCACCCAAGCGGCCGCGCCCGAATCCAAATGGCAATGGACTGGAAAGCCGCCCACTTGCCGTGCGGACAGTCAGGTCCTTCTGATTAGTGTCACGACTTCGGCGTCGCGGATGGTTCTTCGTTTGAGATATCCACGACACAACGCCACTGACCATCAGAATCCAGCCGCCAGATCGACACGCCGCGAGAGTGCAAAGTCATGGTGCCCCCATTTGGCCCCGGCACTGTCGCCTCGTCACTCCCCCGCATATAAGCAAACTTGCCGTCCGGCGAGAAAGTCGGCTTCTGCGAAACCCAATGAATCTTGAAGCCCGGAGTTCCAAAGCAACCCGCCACATAAGCACGAATCGCTGCCTTGCCTTCTAGGATCGGTTGTCCCGGAAAGATGAGGACCGCATCATCGCTCCAGTAGGACACTACTTTATCGACATCTTTGCCGGCAGCGGCCAGATCGGCCCATTCCGCATCGCGGCGCAGCAACTTGTCTCCTTCACTCGTCGAATCAAAGTGACGTTGCGAGCAGCTTAGAGAGACAAGTGAGATTATAACGAACAACGCGAAACTACGTGGTGATGTCATAAGTAGGCGATTGAGAGATCTAGCGAGAACAAGATGAGCCACCGCGCCCGTGGCTGCAAGTTGAAGGTTGTAGCTACCATTTGCGTGGGCACAGAACGGGGCGCGGTTCGCTGCATCGCCTGGTTAGGTCTTTCACTTCAGTCTAGCGACCAGAGTGGTCAGGATCAAAAGCAGAATCGCCAGAACTCCACTGCGGCCCGCCCTGCAGCGAGAGCTCAAACTTGTAACCACCTTTTGCTTTCTTTACTAAGTCGAGGTCGTGTTGGGCCTGCTTGAGAGTAGTTTGCGCCTGCGAACTCTCCGGTAGCGATTTACAAAACTCTATCAGAGCCTGCAAGTCATCGGCGACGACTTGTCGCCCCGTGTAACATAGTGGCGAGTCTTTGTTTTTCTCGCATTCTGACACCAAAGCTTTTTCCAGTGCGATTGATTGCCAGCAGCCGCGAAATAAAGCGCCCATCGCGCCTACAGCCCATGTGCTGGCGGTTGTGATTACGAGAGTAGCAATTGCGATACGTATTGTTTTCATGGTTGCGAACGGTCGAGTTTTCACAGCATAGACCTAACGAGAATTAGACGGATAAATTTGCAAATGCACGTGAAAATGAAAATTCACGCCTAACACACGATAAGAACGCAGGAACGATTCAGCGCTTGAGCTGCGCAATCAGCGTGTCGGCGATTGCCGCGGGCGTTTCGGCAACGGCGATGCCCGCGGCTTTGAGCGCTTCAATTTTTCCGGCGGCGGTCCCCTTCCCGCCAGAGACAATCGCGCCGGCGTGCCCCATTCGTCTTCCCGGTGGTGCGGTCATTCCTGCGATGAACGCCGCGACCGGCTTCTTTCCGCGGTGCTTGATCCAGTCGGCCGCCTCTTCTTCCGCCGAACCGCCGATCTCGCCGATCAAAATCATTGCTTCGGTATCGGGGTCCGCTTCGAAAAGTTGGACCGCATCGAGATGCGACATGCCATTGATCGGATCGCCGCCGATTCCGATGCAGGTTGATTGACCATAGCCGCGAGTCGTGAGTTGCCAGACTGCTTCGTAAGTCAACGTTCCCGAACGCGAAATCACGCCGACGTTGCCGGGTTTGTGAATATAGCCCGGCATGATGCCGATTTTGCACGCGCCAGGAGTGATGATTCCCGGACAATTCGGCCCGATGAGTCGGGTGCGCTTGCCGCGCATCATCGCTTTAACGCGCATCATGTCCATCACCGGAATTCCTTCGGTGATGCAGACGACAAGATCGAGATCGGCGTTGACGCCTTCGAGAATTGAATCGGCCGCGAACGCTGCCGGCACAAAAATCATCGAGACGTTGCAACTCGTTTTCTGTTTCGCTTCCCAGACGGTATCGAACACTGGAACCTTCTCGTCGAACATCTGGCCGCCTTTGCCCGGCGTGACTCCGGCGACGACGTTTGTGCCGTACTCAATGCATTGGCGCGTGTGAAACGCACCAGCGCTGCCGGTGATTCCTTGAACCAGCAGCCGGGTGTTCTTATCGACTAATACAGACATACTAAGAATTGCGGATCGTTGAGTGCGGATTGCGGAAAGAATTCCCTGCTTTCCTAATTCATTCCTCCTGGGTTCCTGGTTTCCAGATTCATTTCTTCTTTCTTTGATGGAGGACGAGTTTATTGCCGTCCGGATCGCGGAACTGCGCCATCCAGCAAACCGGCGTTTCGGTTTTCTCCATGTCGAATGAAACGCCCCGCGATTTCAGTTTCTGGATCGCGTCATCGATATTCTGGGTTTCAAAGGCGACGGTTGTTCCATCGCGCGAAGGTTTCCAGGCCGGGTGACAACCGACTCCGATTGTCGTTTGGCCCAATTCATACTCGACCCACGCGCCGTCCATTCCAGTTGTAGCCGGCTTCAGCTCGAGCGTTTCCTGATAAAACTTTCGCGCGCGTTCCTTGTCGGAAACGGCAATGGCGATGAATGCAACTTCGTTTGTGATCATTTTGGTTTTAGTTTGTGGATGATGATTTTATTTCCGTCAGGATCCTGGATAACAGCCATACGACAAACCGGGCTCTCAACGTTCTCGGTGTCAAATGAAACGTTGGCAGCCTTCAAACCTTTGATCGCGCCCTCGAAATCATCGACTTCAAGCGCGACGCTCGTTCCGTCCGGCGATGGTTTCCATTGTTCACCCACGCTTCCGATTGCGAGGGTGCCGTCGCCGATCTCGTATTCGACCCAGACACCTTCTGCGAACTCGCCTGAAACTTTGAGACCAAGCACGCCTTCGTAAAAGGCCCGAGCACGTTTGATGTCGGTGACGGGAATTCCTACAAAGGCAATGTTGTTAATCTTCATATTGCTTTTTTTGAATGGGAAAGAAGAAATCCCAAATCCCAGGCTCCAAATCCCAGGCAGGAATCCAAACCGACAAAACTCAAAAAATGGGAAATCACGTTCGACGAGCCTTGGAAAGAATCGCAGAAAAAATTAACGTCAACTCCCGGGCTTCCATCGCCAGCGTGTCACGATGTATCAAGGTGTCGTTCAGCGCCCCCGCATCAATTAGTCGCAGAAACAGGCGGCTCTCTTTCGCTTCTTTGCGGCAAATCTTCATTCGCATTAAAAAATCTTTCTTACTCAGCGCTTCATCAGCCTCGATCCAGTTTGCCGCAACCGAACCGGACGCGCGAACTAACTGGCGAACGTCTTCCGTGTTACTGATGCTGCGCGGTAATGTCTTCACAAATGTCCGGATCGCCTGGGCAAATTGAAATGTTCGATCTTCAAGATCACGCCTGGGGGGCTTTTCCATTTTTCTTATTAGCTGGGTTTTGAATTTTCCTTGGGATTTGGGCTTTGGGATTTGCTAGTTATTTGGGATTTGGAGCCTGGGATTTGGGATTTGTTGTCGCTGCGACAACCTTCTGTGCCGCATCGGCGAGATCGTCAGCAGTAATCACTTCCACACCGCTTTCCTTTAGAAGTTGTTTGCCTTTCTCAACGTTGGTCCCCTCGAGCCTAACGACTAGCGGCACTGTGAGGTGAACCGTCTTTGCCGCATTGATGATTCCCTTCGCGATGACGTCGACTTTCATGATTCCGCCGAAAATGTTGACGAGAATCGCTTTCACATTCTTGTCGGCGATCAGGATCTTGAATGCTTCGGTCACTTGTTCTTCGGTCGCGCTGCCGCCGACATCGAGAAAGTTCGCCGGATTGCCACCGTAAAATTTGATAATATCCATCGTCGCCATGGCGAGGCCGGCGCCGTTCACCAGACAGGCGATGTTCCCGTCGAGTCCGATGTAGTTCAGCTCGTGCTTCGACGCTTCGACTTCGCGGGGGTCCTCCTCCGCCGTGTCGCGCATGGCCGCGATTTCCGGATGCCGATAAAGCGCGTTGTCGTCGAAGTTGAATTTCGCGTCGAGAGCGAGCACTTCGTCTTTCTTTGTCACAACCAGCGGGTTGATCTCCACCATCGAGCAATCGCAGCCGATAAAAGTTCGATAAAGTCCATCAAACAGTTTGGTCGCGCCTTTAGTCTGCGAATGCTCGAATCCGAGCTGCTTGGCCAGTTTGCGGGTTTGGAATGGTTGCAGGCCGGCGAGAGGATCGATTGGTTCTCGAATGATTTTCTCCGGGGACTTCGCAGCGACGGCTTCGATTTCCACGCCGCCCTCAGTGCTCGCGACTACCAGCGGCGCAGCCGTCGCGCGATCGAGCAGGATCGCGAAATAAATCTCGCGCGCGATCTCGGCCGATTCAGCAATCAAAACTCTTCGAACAACTCGACCCGCCGGACCGGTTTGATGCGTCACCAAGGTTTGGCCGAGCATTTGCTCGGCAGCTTCGCGTGCTTCCTTCGCCGATTTCACGACGTGGACGCCGCCTTTGAACCCGTTCTTAAAAGTCCCCTTCCCGCGTCCGCCGGCGTGGACCTGTGCCTTCACGACGAGATCACCTTTGCCGAGCTCTTGCGCGATTTGCTCTGCTTCCTCCGGCGTGGACGCAACCTTCCCGCGCGTAGTTGCAACGCCAAATTTTTCCAACAGCTCCTTCGCCTGATACTCGTGGATGTTCATTCGCCGAAAAACTGGAAGATCGTGCAATTAGCTCGCGGATTGAAGCTCAGCAATGCTTTTTCTTTGGCCTTGTGGTTTTGAGGTTGAGCAAAAAGATGCTAACGGCAGCGGAAGCAGCACAAGCTCGGTCTTTGTCGCGGAAAAAGGCGGCAAGCTCGTGATTCCAGTTCCCGGCGCCTGCAAATAAGCATTGCAAAGCAGACTTGCGCCGGAAAGTTGCCGCCGGTGCAAAATAATTTACGCGACAAGATCGATAACGCGGTAACAAGTAAACAATTACTCGATGCCGCGGCAAAAAACATTCGCGCGTTGCTGGCCAACGCGCCTTCCGATCTTTATTCGCGCGTGATCGACGAGCTCGCCTCAGCGGGACAATGGAACGAGCTGAACGATCGTTTTTATAAAACGCTCGAGTTTGGTACGGGCGGTCTGCGCGGGCGCACGATTGGAAAAATCGTGACCAAAGCCGAGCGCGGAAACGCCTCACCTGATGAGCGCCCACAATTCCCGTGCGTCGGCACCAACGCGATGAACTTCGCGAACGTAAGTCGCGCGACGCAGGGACTTGTGGCCTACATGTCGAAGTGGCACCGCGAAAGCAAAATCGCCGGCCGCCCGAAGCTCGTCATCGCCCACGACACTCGATTCTTTTCCAAAGAATTTACCTTGCTGGCCGCAAAAGTGGCATCGGAAAACGGTTGCGACGCGTTCGTTTTCGACGGGCCACGCTCAACGCCGGAATTGTCGTTCGCGGTTCGCTATTTGAACGCGACGGCGGGAATCGTGATTACCGCGAGCCACAATCCACCGCACGATAACGGCTACAAAGTTTATTTCGCCGACGGAGGACAAGTAATCGAGCCGCACGCGAGCGGGATCATCGAAAAAGTGAACGCAATTCCGAGCGAGAGTTACCAGCCGTTGGCCAAGGAACAACAAGGAACCGTAACAACGCTTGGTACCGAACTCGATGACGCCTACATGAAGCGATTGGAAACGATTGTTGCCGATCCAAGCGTTCTGAGTGACGCCAAATCGCTTCGCGTAATCTTTACTCCGCTACATGGAACAGGCGCGATTATAGCCCAACCGATGTTGAAGCGGCTCGGATTCAATTTTGAAGTCGTTCCGGAACAGGAGAAGCCTGATCCACGGTTTTCCAGCGTGAAATCGCCGAATCCCGAAAACGCGGAAGCGTTGACGCTCGGTATCGACCTCGCCGAGAAGAGGAAGGCCGACATTGTGATCGCGACCGACCCGGACGCCGATCGCCTCGGGGTGGCTGTTTGCGGCGTGAACGGCGAAATGAAACTTATCACGGGCAATCAAATTGGCGCGCTGCTTTCCTACTACCGGCTCAAGAAATTCTTCGAGCTTGGCGTTCTTAACGACCAAAACCGGTCGCACGCGGTTGTAATCAAAACTTTCGTGACCACGGATTTGCAGAAAGTGATTTGCGAAAGCTTCGGTGTGCGCTGTGTCGACACATTGACCGGCTTCAAATATGTCGGAGCGAAGCTGGAGAAATACGAGCACGCGCTGCCGGAAAAGATCCGCAAGAAATACCGGCAAATGTCCGAGGAAGAAACCCGAGCTGCGCGATTGCAATATTCTTCGTTCTTCGTTTTTGGAAGCGAGGAAAGTTACGGATATAGCGGCGCAGACTTCGTGCGCGACAAAGATGGCAACGCCGCTGCAATCATGTTTTGCGAGATGGCGGCTTATGCCAAGTCACGCGGCCGCACGGTTGATCAATTGCTCGATGAAGCGTTCGCCGGTCTCGGTTACTTCGAGGAAAAGAACGCGTCGATCCATTTCGAAGGGGCGGAAGGCGCGAACAAGATTGCCCGGTTGCTCGAATCTTACGCGAATGATCCACCGAAGGAGATCGGCGGGTCACGGGTGAGCGACATTACTGATTTTGAGAGACAAACGATTCGCGATGTTGAGGGAGACGTTATCCCTAAAGAGAAGATGTCGATTTTCGAGCTGGAGGACAAAACGCGCATCGCGGTCCGCGGCTCGGGCACCGAGCCAAAGATCAAATATTACATCTTTGCCCAGCGCCGGCCGGAAAAGGAAAAATTCACTGCCGAACAACTGAAGAAAATCAAAAGCGAAACCGGTGCCCGGCTCGAAAAGATTTGGAATTGGCTGGAAAAGGATGCGCACAGCCGCGTGGCTCGATAGCTGCTCGATAACGGCTCGGTTCGTTGCCAAGGACTTACTGTGAATCGTGAAATTAATTTGAGCGGCGGCGAGATTACGCTGCTGAAGACATTGGGACTGTCGGGCACGCCGACCTACGGCAAGATTTTGATCGACCACATCGGCGAAATCGAGCAAGCGGAATTTCTCGACGAGCTCACTGGATTGATTTCGCAGGGTTACATCCTTTCAGACAAGGTGAATGTGCGCACCATGGAAGACGTTGAGCGCACCGTTTTTCGCGTGAATGCGTCTTACGCCCGCGATTTGAAGGATGCGCTTCATCCGGGCCGCCGCCGCGAACGCGAACCGCGTCGCCGCCGTCGCGGATAACGGGATCGCGAAATCCCAGGCACCAAACCCGAAATCCCAAGTCCCAAATCCCAGGGAAACTCCAAAATCCCAGGCTTTAAATCCCAAGCGGCTCTCTTCGCAGATGAGCTTTGAGCATTGGAATTTGTTTGGAGCTTGGAGCTTGGGATTTGGAACTTTAGATTCGGCGTGTGTTTCGAGCCCTAGCGAAGATCTGGCCCTGGTTTGCCGCAATCGCGAGTGGTTTGCTCGGGATCGCGTGTTTCCCACCATTCAATCAAAGCTGGCTTTGTTGGATTGCACTGACTCCACTCATCGTCGCGGTCTGGTTTTCTGCTGATAACTGGCGCCGCCGCTGGCTCCGAAACTTATTGCTTGGTTACCTGGCGGGAATTGTTTTTTTCACCGGCACGTTCAGCTGGCTCGGCGCTCTCGGCGATTTGTATCAAAGCTCGTTCCTTCACGGCCTGTCATTCCTGTTGTCGATCTACCTCGCCGTTCATTTCGCCTTTTGGAGCTGGTTCATAGGATTGATCAGGCCGCGAACTTTCACTGCCTCGTGGCGCAACCTGTTGATGGCATGGGTGGCGGCGTCAGCGTGGGTGACCCACGAATGGGTTCGCGGCTGGCTGTTTAGCGGTTTCGGATGGAATGGTCTCGGTGTCGCGCTCCACGCGCAATTTCCGATGATCCAGGCTGCAGAGTTCACCGGCATCGTCGGAATTTCATTTACGGTCGCGTTCGTGAACATCATTGCCGTCACGACTCCAATCCGGCTCTTTGTCGAAGCCCGAACGCATCGAATGCGGCCGCATTTCGATTTGACGTTAACGATGATTGGGATTGTTGCGCTGGTCGCGTTTGGTCTGCATCGAATTCAGGCTCCGTCGGTGTCGAAATCGATTCGGATCGCCGCAGTTCAGGCAAATGTTCCGCAGCTGGAAAAGTTCGATCCGCAATTCACATCGCAAGTCTTCGATAAATTTCGGCGATTAAGCAAGGTCGCAGTCGGAACAAATTCGCCGCCGGCGTTGCTGATCTGGCCTGAAAGCTCGATGCCCGATCCGGTACGGGATCAGAACGGCACGAGCTATCGGTTCGTGAATGATTTTGCCGCGTCCACCAAGACCGATTTGATGCTTGGTTCCCTCGATTTTGAAGGCCCGCGCGATTACAACGCAGCGCTACTCGTAACGGACAGCGGCGCGCAAATGCAGGTCTATCGCAAGATTCATCTCGTGCCGTTTGGCGAATACGTTCCCCTGCGGCACTCGTTTCCGCTTTTTGCGGCAATCGCGGGCACGTGGGTTCCGGGTGATTTCACACCGGGAACAGAGTACACGGTATTCAGGCTCACCGATCCGGATTTCCGCGTTGCGCCTCTGATTTGTTTCGAGGACACGGTCGGCGATCTGGTCCGGCGATTCGTTCTCAGCGGCGCGAACCTTTTCGTCGATATCACCAACGACGGCTGGTTTTTGCGGTCATCGGGTTCGCATCAGCACCTGGCCAACGCGATTTTCCGCTGCGTTGAAAACCGCCGGCCGATGGTTCGCGCCGCCAACACGGGCGTGACCTGCTTCGTGAACGAGTTTGGACGGGTGACTGATATTTTACGGGACGACACCGGCAACACGTTTAACGAAGGTGTCTTGAACGGTGTCATCAACGTGCCGCAGGATCGACCCGCCTCCGCCGAGGCTATGGCGGGCGGGCAGCTGACGTTTTACGCGCGGCACGGCGAATGGTTTGCAGAATCTTGCGCGGTAATTACTGCCATCGCCATCGTCGTGGCCTTTTTCATGCGCAAAAAGTTGTAGAGACGCTTGTGCCAAGCGCCTCTTTATTTTTGTTCGGCGTTTGAGACAAACGCCGCTACAACATCACTCACATGCCCGTCCAGCTTCCAGTCGATCATCTTTCAGAACTTTGGCCGAAAGAACTTTGCGGGGCGACGATCGGCGCGCTTCTGCATCCGGCGTCCGTTTCGTCGAGACTCGAGCACGCGTCGAAAATACTGGAGCGATTCAACGGCGAGTTGTTTCAACTCTGCGCTTTTTTTGGCCCGCAGCACGGTTTTCTCGGTCAAACCCAGGACAACATGATCGAATGGAGGAGCTACGAGCATTCGCGACTGCGCATTCCAGTTCACAGTTTGTACGGCGAACATCGCGAACCGAGCGACGCGATGTTGCAGGATGTTGATGTGTTCTTAGTCGATCTTCAGGACATCGGCGCGCGCTATTACACTTTTATTTGGACGCTCTACCTTTGCATGCGCGCATGCCAGAGGCTTGGAGTGCATGTCGTCGTCCTCGATCGGCCGAACCCAATCAACGGCATCACGGTCGAAGGCCCGCCCATTGAGAAAGGTTACGAATCGTTCGTTGGTCTTCATCCGATCCCGGTCCGTCACGGCCGCACAATTGGCGAGCTCGCAACCCAATTTCGCGACGAGGCTTTCCCAAACTGCAAGTTGTCGATCTTGCCAATGAAAAATTGGAAACGCGAAATGTGGTTTGACCAAACAGGCCTGCCATGGGTGATGCCATCCCCGAACATGCCGACGCTCGATACCGCAACGGTTTATCCGGGATTGTGTTTACTTGAAGGCACGAATATCTCCGAAGGTCGCGGCACGACACGGCCATTTGAGATTTTCGGCGCGCCATTCATTGATGCGGAAAGACTTTGTGGCGAGCTGAACGAATTGAGGCTGCCAGGCGTGTTCTTTCGGGAAAATTATTTCCAGCCCACGTTTCAGAAGTTCGCCGGTGAAGTTTGCGGCGGAGCGCAGATCCACCTGCTCGACCGTAATATTTACCGCGCGTTTCAAACAGGCGTTGAAATCGTCCGGTGCATTCGAAGATTATACCCGGAGTCGTTCGCGTGGAAGCAGCCGCCTTACGAATACGAATACGAAAAACTGCCGATCCAGATCTTACTCGGCGGCCCGGCGGAAGATTATTTTCAAAATTGATTTCCGTAGCCACCGCCCTGTGGGCGGTCCGGCAACGGCGCATAGCACCGTGGCTACATCTCTTTGCGCTAGGAATCTCGGTTTCGATCTTATCGGCCGCGCGCGCCGAAATTCCGTGGCCGGAGGTCGCGCAACGTCTCGCTTACGAGAATGAGAAACTCGCGCGACGCCCGGGTGGACATGCAGGCGAATATTTCATTGTCTGTACGCTTTATTACACGCCGAAAGAATCCGGCTTCACCTTTGAGCGCGGTTTCGACGCGACGCGAATCACCCGACCCGGATTGCACGGCCACACTTATCCGCGCGACTTTCTGCGCTCGGTAATGAAGGAAGGTTACGGTCGAATCATAAATCCGGTGAACGGTCGCAATTACATTCGTTACAACCGCGGCTCCTACGGATTCGGCGGCCCGCCGAGTGGTGGTGGCGGAACGCTCGTTCCCCGTTCCTCGGCCGCGGCGCGATTGTCAGGCCCATTGCGTCGGGGTTTAGTCCTCGAAACGTCCGCGCCCGAAGTTCAAAGCGTTTTCCGAAGCACGCGCTGGAAAATCATGGACACCGGTGGCGGACTGCACCGGTGGCAGCTCGATTGTTATTACAGCGAGGACGAGCCGCTCGGGCCGGGAAGACTAATGGCGCGTCCGCGAAGTACGACGTTCGAATACGCTTACTCGACTGCGCGGGTGAGCAGATGATCACATTTAGCGTCCGGCTCCTATTTCACGGCGATCTACCGTTCTTCTTGAGGTCGAAAACGCCGGCGATTGAACGTCAATTACAGGAGCGGACGTCCGTCAAAGATATCATCGAAGCTTGTGGCGTTCCGCATACCGAAGTCGATTTGATTCTGGTCGATGATCAACCGGTCGATCTTAGCCGGGTAATCGGCTGCACAGGGAAGATTGACGTCTTTTCCGTCGATTCAAAACGACTTACTCTTTTTTCGGAAAATCGATTGCAAGTTACCGAAATTTCAAAGTTTGTTGCCGACGGGCATCTGGGGAAACTTGTGCGCGATCTTCGCCTGCTCGGAATCGATGTCCTTTACGATCGCGGCGCCGACGATCGACAATTAATTGAGACCTCTGGTAACCAGGACCGGGCCCTCCTCACCCGGGACCGGCGCCTTCTGATGCACTCCGCGGTGCGCCACGGTTATTACGTGCGCTCACAGAATTCGCTGAAACAAACCATCGAAGTGCTGCGCCGGTTCAATCTCGGGCTGGTCTTGACGCCGTTTAGCCGTTGTTTGCGGTGCAATGCCCAACTGGAGCGGGCCAAAAAGCGGGAAATCATCAGCCAACTCGAACCGCTTACCAAAATCTACTACGATGAGTTCCGGCGATGCCTGAGCTGTGGCCAGATTTACTGGGCTGGATCGCATTTTGGCAAATTGCGGAAGCGGATCGAAACGATTCAATCGCGTCTGGCGAACGAACACTCCGCGTGAATCACAGTCTTGTCAGTCGCCCGCCAACTGGCAAACTGGCGACCGATGCAAAGGCTAATTTTTGGTTTCGGCGCAATCGCGGTATTGGCCGCAACCGCTCTTGCTCAGGGTCCGGCACCGTCGCCGCTGATTTCTCTTCCTTCGCCTCCCCCGGCAAAAGTTCCGGCGGCCACTCCGGAGACCAGCCCCGCGCCAGCGTTGACTAAGCAAGACTTCGAAGCATTTCTCGACGCGCTGATTCCGTCGCAATTGCAAACCCGCAACATCTCTGGCGCGGTCGTTTCAGTCGTTAAAGACGGGCAGGTATTGTTCGAGAAAGGTTACGGCTACGCCGATTTCGAATCGAAGAAGCCGGTCTTGCCCGATCAAACGTTGTTCAGGCCCGGCTCGATCTCGAAATTGTTTACCGCAACGGCAGTCATGCAGTTGGCCGAGCAAGGCAAGCTCGATCTCGATCGCGACGTGAATGATTATCTCGATTTCACGATTCCGAAGACCTACGCCGAGCCAATCACGCTGCGGCGATTGCTCACCCACACCGCGGGATTCGAAGAAACGCTCAAGAACCTTTTCGTCGCGCACGAGAGCGACATGAAACCATTGCGCACGTATCTCGTGAACCAGATGCCGGCCCGCATTTTTCCGCCGGGCAAAGTGCCGTCGTATTCGAATTACGGATTGACGCTGGCAGGATACATCGTTGAGCGGGTGAGCGGCGAAAAATTCGAGCGCTACATCGACAATCACATTTTAAAGCCGCTCGGAATGAACAGCTCGACCTTCGATCAACCGTTGCCGCCGCAACTCTCCGCGCAAATGTCGAAGGGTTATCTCCACGCCACTAAGAAGGCGCGCGATTTCGAATTCGTCGAAGCTGCGCCCGCGGGTGCGCTTTCAACCACCGCGGCCGACATGACGCGCTTCATGCTCGCATTTCTTCAGGATGGCAGCGTCGATGGCGTCTCGATTTTGAAACCGGAAACCGTACGCCAAATGCAGACCCGCCAGTTAGAGCTGAATCCGATGATCTGCGGCCTCGGCCTGACTTTCATGGAATACTGGCTCAATCCGGTGCGCGTCATCGGCCACGGCGGAGACACCGTTTATTTTCATAGCGACATGGTCCTCGTCCCGGAAGCGCATCTCGGCTATTTCCTTTCCTACAATAGCCTTGGCAAAAATGTCGGCGGCGGCCGCGGCGAAGTTCAGCGCGCATTCGTGAATCGCTATTTTCCGAACAAGGGCGAGCCGAACACTGACGTTGATCCAAACACCGCGAGAAACGACGGCCGTGGGGTAAGTGGCGTCTACGAGGGAACGCGCCGGAGCGAAACAAACTTCCTCAGGTTAGTCGCGTTGCTCGACCAGTTCAGCGTGAAGAGCGACAAGGACGGCATTCTCACAGTCGAAGATAACAAGAATCAGCGCGGTGAGCCGAAAAGATGGAAGGAGATCGCGCCGCTGGTCTACAATGAGGTCGATGGGTCGGAACGAATCGCCTTCCGTCGAGATCCTTCGGGCAAAGTGACGGAAATGCTCCCCTTCCCCGCGATCTACGAAGGGCAACGCGTTCCATGGTACAACAACAAGCGGCTGCTCAATCTGGTCATCGGCGGAAATCTTTTGCTCGTCGCATTAACCGTCCTGCTCTGGCCGGTCGCAGTCCTCGTTCGCAGGAAATATCAGCGACCATTGTTCGCCGGCAAAGGCGATCGTGTTTTATATTTTCTCTCCCGAATCGTTTGCCTTGGCGAACTGATCTTGATTCTGGCTCCGGCAATCACGTTCACCCAAGGGCTCGAACACATCGCGATTCTGGGCGATGCGCTCAATCCGTGGTTGCAGGCCCTTCATGTTTTCGCCTGGGCGGTGATGGCCGGAATTCTTCTCCTCGTCATTACGGCGATCCGCTTCTCCCGGCTTCCGAGCCACGGATTCTGGTTTCGAACGCACGCAATTCTGCTGGCGATTGGTGGAATCGCGTTCGGATTATTCGTTTGGCAGTATCATTTGCTCGACATGTCATTGAAGTTCTGACCGGCTTCAGTAGTAAAGAGATTCGATGCGCCCCCCGCTTCTAATTGCTTTCAGTCTGATTGCGTTCCGCCTACCGCTGTCCGCTTATGGTCCACCGGGCCATGAAATCGTCGGCGGGATTGCTGACGAGCTGATCGCCCACTCGCCGGCCGGGCAAAAAATTTACGCGCTCACTGATGGCATCACGCTCGAACGCGCGTCGAACATTGCCGACGAAATCAAAGCCTGGGACAAAAGCGGCGCCGATGATCCGAACGCGTTCCCGAATTACGCGGACCATCCGAAGATTGACCATCAGTTGCGCGAGTTCTGGCGGGCGAATCCGCCGACGCAGGATCCGAAGTCGTCCACGCCGTCACATCACTGGTTTCATTACACCGATGTGCCGGTCTTGGATCCGGAAAAATACCGAGACGGCAAAACCGGTCGCAGCGAATGGGACGTTGTTCACATGATCGCGTATTGCATCGACGTGATTCGCGGCGACGTCCCGGAAAGCAATCCGCGCAAAATCACCAAATCTGTGGCCGTGATTTTGCTGGCCCATTACGTCGGGGATATTCATCAGCCGCTTCACGTCGGCGCAGATTATTTCAACCATGCGGGGCGTGCCGTTGATCCGGACAAAGGACAGGCGGGGATCGAAGACGAGGGTGGCAACACCGTGTTCCTTCATTTGTTCGGGACGACTCCGCCGGAGATCAACCATCGCGGACTGAAGCTCCACGGGTTTTGGGATAGCGAAGCCGTCTTGATGAATTTGCCGGAGTCGGCAGCTGTGCTGTCGAAAGAAGAAACTTACCAGGAGACCAGGCGCGCAATACACAAGGTGGTCGACCGGTTGGTGAAAGAAGAGCCACAAAGTTGGCGTCAACCAGAAGGCGTTGCGCTCAAAGATTATTCCTACTTATGGGCGAATGAAATTCTGCCGATCGCCCGTGAGGCTCATGAACGGCTCCAGTTCATGCGCATGCACGAGATTTTCGATCAAGGACGTCCGGTCATGGCGGGCATCGCGCGGGAGAGAGCGATGCCGGACCATACCCCTTACTGCGATTGGTCGGCGAGGATTGTCCTCGACGAAATTCACAAAGCCGGCTGGCGTCTTGCCGATCTGCTCACGCAAGCGGTGAAATGATCGTTTGCGTTTAAAACAAAATCGCGTTCGCCGTGAAGCGAACGCGATTCTCGTCAAACAAACAAGCGTTGTAAACAACGCCAGTCCGGCTCGGACTTATGTTTCGGTCTTGGCCTTGTCCTTGTGCGCTGTGCACTCGGATTTGAACTTGGCGAACTGCTCCTTTGTCAGGATGGCTTCCGCCTCTTTCATGTAGGCCGCTTCGCTGGCCTCGGAACAACCCGCTTTGTGGTGCTCCGCCATCGCCGCATCCATCTTGGTCTTTTGATCGGCCGTCAGGTTGAGGCTGGCCAACGAAACCGAGCACGCCGGCTTTCCACTATTGCCCGCTTGCTTGGTGCAATCGCCGTGTTCACCCGCGAACACCGCGCCCGTTGCAAACATTCCCGCTACTAGTAACGCAATGATTTTCGTCATACAGAAACGTCAGACACCCTCTTGCGCGTTCGTGTTCAAACTTAGAAGATCTTGTAGCCACGCGCCGGCGGCGCGGTCCGAGCCGGACTGGCAGTTACGGCCCGCAGGGCCGTCGCTACACTGCACTCCTCTCGGCCGAAAATTCCACCGGGTTCTGTTGAAAGTAATTCTGAAATTCGACGTAAAGTCTCGGATGCTGCGACCTAAGCATCACCGGTCGCTCGAAAAAAGCTTCGGTCGAGACCGCAAAAAATTCCGCTGCGTTGGTCGCGCCGTAAGTGTCGAGCAACGTTGGAATTCCGGTCGCTTCCGCCGCACGCAGCGACGCGAACTCTGTCCGCATCACTTCGCGCCAGGCCAGTTGCTGTTTGCGTGTGACGAGCGCCGGCGTCCCGTCGGCGGCGAGATTCTCGTAGTCGAGCTGGTGCGCAAACTCGTGCAGCACCACGTTTTTGCCGTCGGACGGATCAGACGCGCCCCATTTGACCGCGTCCCACGCCAGCACCATCGATCCCATCGTCCGCTCGGTTTCACCGGCTCGCGCGCTTTTTCCTTCCTCCCAAATGTCGGCTGTAATCGGCCGTTGCTCGTCCGCTAGGTAGCTTGACGGATAAACCAGGATCGTCAGCAGGCGCGGAAAATAATCGGTCTTACGACGCAACAACAGGAGGCAGGCCTGCGCCGCGATTGTTATCCGCACTTCATCGGTAATCTCCTGCTCCGCGCAACCTTCAAAATTCTTTTCCGCGAGAAAAACCTGAACGTGCTCGAGAAGATCAGTCTTGTCCTTTTCCGACAGCCGCACGAAAAACGCGACGTTGCGCTCAATGATCTTCAGCCATTCATTCGGAAACGGCTGCGCCTTGAGCCGCTTACGTTGTCGATCTTTGAGAAACCCGAGCATTGGAATCAAGGTTGTTGTAGCGGTGCTTGTTCTCAAGCACCGAATTAAATAAACAGGCGCTTGAGACAAGCGCCTCTACAACGTCGTAGGCCATAAATTCCCACTCGCACAAACGCGTTATCCGGCGCAAAATGAAAACCGGAGAAGCTCTATGAACACCCATTCCATTTCTCGTCGTCAGTTTGCTCATTTGCTCGGTATCGGCGCCGCGGCAGCGATTGTTCGTCCGCGCATCACTATCGCAAAAGAATCTGCAACAGTTCCCGCCCCCGCCAAGACGGGTGTGGTTCGGCTTAGCGCGAATGAAAATCCCTACGGACCGTCCGCGAAAGCCCATGAAGCGATGAAGAACGCGCACGGCGTGTGCAATCGTTATCCGGACGAGGCGAACGACGTCCTGATCGACAAGATCGCGAAGATCAACAACATCAATCGCGATCAAGTCGTGCTCGGCGACGGCTCAAGCGAGATCTTGAAACTTTGTGCCGAAACTTTCACCGGTCCGGCGCAAGGCAAACTCGTGGTCGCCGATCCAACATTCGAAGCGATCCTGGAATATTCGAAAGCGGGCGGCGCGGATGTCGTAAAGGTTCCGTTGACCTCCAGTTACGGGCACGATCTCGAGAAAATGAGCGCCGCCGCGCAGAAGGGCCTTATTTATATCTGCAACCCGAACAATCCGACGGCGAGTGTTACGCCAAAGAACGATCTTCGCGATTTCATCGCCAAAACTTCACCGGAGACGATGATTCTCGTCGACGAAGCGTATTTTCATTACGCCGACAGTCCGGATTACGAGAGCGTGATCCCGCTGGTGAAAGATCATCCGAACCTGATCGTGGCGCGGACGTTCTCGAAGATTTACGGCATGGCCGGATTGCGTTGCGGTTATTGCGTCGCCGCAGCCGGACACGATCAAGAAAATGCACGGCTTCCAAATGTGGGACAGCGTGAATGTGATGGCGCTGGCCGCGGCGAGCGCGAGCCTGGACGATGCCGATCAAGTCACCAACGGTCGCAAGATGAACAGCGACGCGAAAAACTGGACGCTGACTGAGCTCGACAAACTCGGTTACAAATCGATTCCTTCGCAGGCCAACTTCATCATGTTCGACTGCAAGAAACCAGTAGTGCCGCTCATCAAAGGAATGAAAGATAAGAACGTCGCCGTCGGGCGCTTATTTCCCGCGTATCCGACTCACATGCGATTGACGATTGGCAAACACTCGGAGATGGAGTCGTTCGTTAGCGCCTTTAAGCAAGTCATGGCGGCTTAGAATTCGTTAAGACGACGATGTTGTAGCGGCGGTTGCTCTCAACCGCTAGCGCATTCAGAATGTGCCCGGTTTTTGGATTGCCGCAGGGCGGCATGATTCTCCGAGCGCGTTTTCGTAGGTGGAACGCGTAGTCCCTTGCGCGTTGTTAAAATTGGCGGCGACGCCGCATTAATTATGCATCGCCCGCGGAGCGGCCGATCCACCTCAGACCAGATTCACATCGACGAAGGTGTAGCGATGCTTGCTCTCAAGCACCGAACTAAATAAGCCTGTCCGTGCGACCTGCGCTGCTGCACCAATGAAAAAAAAGCTGCAACATCAAATGCGTCCAAACGGCTCACCGTCACTTCTCTCGAAACATGAGCTTGCCGTCCTTCAGATCGACGCGAACGATTTGGCCTTCGCGAACTTTGCCTTCGAGGATCTGAATGGAGAGCGGATCGAGAATTTCCTTCTGGATCACACGACGGAGTGGGCGCGCGCCGTAAACGGGATCGTAACCTTCGCGCGCAAGATACGATTTTGCCGCATCGGAAAGATCGAGCGTGATCTTTTGTTGCTCGAGTCGCTTCGTTAAGTGGCGCAATTGGATTTCGACAATCTTTTTCAAATCATCCTCGCTTAAACGATCGAAGATAATGATCTCGTCGACGCGATTCAGAAATTCGGGACGAAAATGCCCGCGCAGCGCGTCCATAACGAGGCGCTCGCGAGCTTCCTGCGTTTGTTCCTCCTCGAGAATGTATTGCGAGCCGATGTTCGACGTCATGATGATGACCGTGTTCTTGAAATCTACAGTGCGTCCCTGCCCGTCGGTGATCCGGCCGTCATCCAACACTTGCAACAGCACGTTAAACACGTCCTGGTGAGCTTTTTCGATCTCGTCGAACAAAACGACTGAATAGGGCCGGCGCCGAACGGCTTCGGAAAGTTGGCCGCCTTCCTCGTACCCGACATAACCTGGCGGCGCGCCGATCAATCGCGCGACGGTGTGTTTCTCCATGTATTCGCTCATGTCGATTCGAATCATGGCGTGCTCGTCGTCGAACAAAAATTCCGCGAGCGCACGCGAGAGCTCGGTTTTGCCGACGCCGGTCGGCCCAAGAAAAATGAACGAGCCGAGCGGCCGATTTGGATCCTGTAGGCCGGCGCGAGCGCGACGCACGGCGTTCGAAACGGCTTTGATCGCCCGTTCTTGATCGACGACGCGCTGATGCAAATGCTCCTCAAGTTTTATCAACTTTTCGCGCTCGCCTTCCTGCAATCGCGAAACCGGGATGTGCGTCCAATTGGAAACGACTTCTGCGATATCTTCCTCGGTCACTTCTTCGCGAAGCAATCTTCTCCGGGGAACACCAGCGCCCTCGCCAGCCGTCTTCGGCGCCCTCGACGAAGATGCCTTCCCGTCCGGCGAGGCGCCGGACGAAACACGCGAGGCGCGTGTGCTCCCCTGATCGGTTAGTCCACCCAACTTTCTTTCCAGTTCCGGAATCTTTCCGTACTGAAGCTCGCTGGCTTTGGCCAATTCCCCGCGCCGCGTTGCTCGCTCTAGCTCCGTGCGGAACTGATCGAGTTGTTCTTTCCATTTCCGTTGCTCGTCGATGACCGCTTTCTCCTTCTGCCACTCGGCTTTCAATGCGCCCGATTTCTCCTTCAGCTCGGCCAGTTCTTTCTCGAGTTTCTTCAGCCGTTCCTTGCTCGCGGGATCTTTTTCCTTCTTGAGCGCCTGTCGCTCCATCTCGTGCTGCATGATCTCGCGCTCGATCACGTCGATCTCGGTCGGCATCGAATCGAGCTCGATCTTCAATCGCGAAGCGGCCTCATCGACCAAATCAATCGCTTTATCGGGAAGAAAGCGCTCGGTGATGTAACGATTCGACAAGACCGCGGCCGCAACGAGAGCAGCGTCAGTGATGCGGACGCCATGATGCACCTCGTAACGCTCCTTTAACCCACGCAGAATCGCGATGGTATCTTCCACGCTTGGCTCGTTCACCATCACCGGTTGAAACCGGCGTTCGAGCGCAGCGTCTTTCTCGATGTACTTGCGATACTCATCGAGCGTGGTCGCGCCGATCGTGCGCAACTCGCCGCGAGCCAGCATCGGCTTCAACATATTCGACGCGTCGACCGATCCTTCGGCCGCGCCCGCCCCCACGATGGTGTGGAGCTCGTCGATGAAGAGAATGATCTCGCCCTGTGAATCAGTGACTTCTTTCAGGAACGCTTTCAGTCGATCTTCGAATTCGCCGCGGAACTTTGCACCCGCGATCATCGAGCCAATGTCCATCCCGATGAGCTTCTTGTTTTTCAAAGACTCGGGCACGTCGCCGGAAATAATTCGCCGCGCGAGACCCTCGACGATCGCAGTCTTGCCAACACCGGGATCACCAATCAGCACCGGATTATTTTTCGTGCGTCGTGACAGCACTTGCATGATGCGGCGAATTTCGTTATCGCGGCCAATGACGGGATCGATCTTGCCGCGACGCGCGAGCGCGGTCAGATCTCGACCGTATTTCTCAAGCGTTTGATATTTTCCTTCCGGGTTTTGGTCCGTCACGCGTTGCGACCCCCTAACCTGTTGCAACGCCTGCATCAACTTCGCGTGCGTAACGCCGAGGTCCTTCAGCATCCTGGCTGCGGGAACACTCGATCCAACCAACGCGAGCAAATAATGCTCGGCGCTGGTGTATTCATCCTTCAGCTTGGCCATCTCCTTCTCGGAAGCGTCGAGAACGGTACGAAGTTCGTTCGAAAGGCGAAGATCAACAGCCCCGGTAACGCACGGCTTGCGATTCAGCTCGGTCATCAGCTGATCGCGCAATTGATTTGGTTGAACGCCGATCTTCTCGAGCAACGGCTGCGTGATCCCGTCGGATTGATCTAGGAGCGACACCAGGAAATGTTCGTTGGTGATTTCCTGATGGTTTGATTGCGAAGCAAGGTCCTGCGCGGCCTGGAGCGCTTCCTGCATTTTTTGGGTGAACCGGTCGACCCGCATTCCTGGAAAATAGCGAACGCAACCTCGGGAGCAATCACGTGCAACACCGATTGCGAGTTGAGGCCTGACCGCGTATGAGTCTTGGCGATGAGCGCGGAAGTGAAACTGACCATTGGCAATTCCGTGGGCGTACTGCGCCATGGTCCATTCCGTCGTTACATCATCGGGTCCGCGATTTCGGATACCGGAACGTGGATGCAAGTGATGGCGCAGGGTTATGTGATGAGCACGCTTACGACCAAAGCGGTCTGGCTCGGCATGGCTAATCTGACCGCCGGCTTGCCGATGCTGCTATTGACGATGATCGGTGGTTCGGCCGCCGATCGATTCGACAAACGGAAAATTTTGCTAATCACGCAGTTCGTTCAGATCGGCATCGCCTGCGGAATCGGATTCCTGGTCATGACGGGACAAATCCGGATCTGGCACATCCTGGCTTTCGCGGCGGTTCTCGGCGTTTCCAATTCGTTTGAAATGCCGACGCTGTCGGCGCTGGTGCCCGAGTTGGTCGATCGCGACCAAATTCAAAGCGGCATATCCATCGACCGCTCGGTGTTTCACGGCTCGCGCGTGTTCGGCCCGACGATCGGCGGATATTTGATTAACTGGCTGGGAACGGCGTCCGCTTTTTTTGCAAATGCTTTCTCCTTCGTGGCATTGATCGTCGCGATTCTCTCCTTACCGCCGAGGCGAAAAGGATCGGCCGAAGAAGAAGAAAAGCGCACTAGCGGAATCAAAGACGGTTTTCGCTTCGTCTTCAATGACACGCCGAGTTTGGCGATGGTGACGCTGATTGCGACGCAATCACTTTGCATTTTCCCGATCATAACCGTCATGATGCCGCTTTACGTACGAATGGTGCTCGGACTCGGTCCTGATCGCCTCGGATTTCTGATGGGCGCATCGGCCGTCGGGTCACTGGTCGGCTCGATCTTTCTAATCGGCCTGCCGCGTGCCAAGCGTGTTCCGCTGATGATGATCTGCGCAGTCGGCGTTTCTGGTGCGATTTTCGGTTTGTCCCGCGGCCCGAGCTTTTATGTGGCAACAGGGCTGCTCGTACTGAACTCGTTAGGCCTGGCTACGAATTTCGGTCTTTGCAGCACGATCGTTCAGGAACGCGCGCCGGATTATCTGCGCGGCCGCGTCTCCGCTGTGTTCATGCTGAGTTTTGTCGGGCTGATGCCGATCGCCGGACTCGGAGTGACGAGCCTTTCCGACTTTATCGGAATGCGGACGGCTCTGGCGATTGCGGCGGTGACTTATGGCGCGATCACGTTGTTCGTGCTGGCCCGCGTTCGCAAACAATGTGCGGAGCCCGGCGTTTCTGAAACGAAGATCGGCACTCCGGCGGCGGCTTCTGCTGCTACAATGGTTTGAGAACTTCGTCGAGCCGATGATTTCATTCTCGACCTGTTGGAACTCAAGCCGGCACACCGACGGCGGGGAAATGCTGCGCGAGATCCTCGATCTCGGATTCGAACGCATCGAACTCGGTCATGGCATTCGTATTTCGCTGATGCCGGGCATTCAGGAAATGTTCGACGCGGGCAAGGTGAAGCTCAGCAGTCTACACAATTTTTGTCCACTCCCGGTTGAAGTGATGGGCGCATCTCCGGATTGCTATCAATTTTCGTCGCCCTACGCCAAGGAACGCGAGCGTGCGGTGAAACAAACGTTTCAAACGATCGATTTCGCCGAACGCCTCGATGCGCCGTTTGTGGTCATGCATCTTGGCGAAGTTCCAATGAAACCGATCACGGATGACCTGATAAAGCTCGCGCGGAAAGGCAAACTCTTGTCGCGCGAATATGTTCAGGAGAAAATTCGCGCCGTGGAAAAACGCGAAGCGACCGCGCCGGGGCACCTCGAGCTGGTGAAGGAGTGCATGAAACGGGTCGTCGATTACGCCTCCGGCAAGAAAGTGAAGCTCGGAATCGAAGGCCGCCGCGGTTACGAGGAAATTCCGAGCGAGCGCGAGCTGCCGGCATTGCTGGACGAATTGAACTCACCGCAGGTCGGTTATTGGCACGACTTTGGACATATTCAAATCAAGGAAAACCTCGCGTTTCTCGATCATGCCGATTGGCTCCGACAAATCGGTCCGCGTGCGTTTGGCTGTCACGTTCAGGATTGCATCTGGCCGGCGCAGGACCATCAACCACCTTTTGCCGGCGATGTCGATCTTTTGAAACTAGTCCCGCTTTTGCCAAAGGATTGCGCGTGGGTATGGGAAATGAGCCCGCGAAAAACGGTGGAGGAGATTCAGAACTCCGTCGCAAAGTGGAAAAAACATTTCGGTTCGTGAAAAAAATCCTCATCACTATCGTTCAGCTCGCAGTCACGGTGGGCCTGCTTTACTGGGTCTATCACGATCCGAAGAAACTCTCGGAAATGCGCGAGGCCATTGTTCACGCGCGCTTTGAATGGCTCATCGCCGGCATGCTTGCCTATTTTGTGGTCGAAGCCGCGGCGGCGTTTCGTTGGCACGTTTTGCTCAAGGTCCAGGGAATTAATCTCCGTCCGTCGCGACTCGCAGGATTGTTTTTGATTGGCATGTTTTACAATCAATTTCTGCCCGGCGGCACCGGTGGCGATATCATTAAGAGTTATCTGTTGCTGAAAGAAACTGATCGCAAAGCAGGCGCGCTGCTGGCAGTGGTGTTCGATCGCTTCATTGGCCTTGTGGCGCTGGTCGTGATCACGGTCACGTTGGTCAGCATGCATTTTGATTTGCTCGCGCAAACCCACGAGACGCGCCGTTATCTCTGGATTCTGCTCGTTCTGCTGGGCGCTTCGATCGCCAGCCTTATCGCCAGTTTTGTGGTCAGTGGGTTCAATCTCTTTCATTGGCTGCCTCATAAATTTCCCGGCCGCGACAAACTCATTGAGATTGCAGCTGCATATCATCTTTATGCGCACCATTGGATTGCCACTTCCGTCGCATTTTGCGCCTCGCTGGTCGCGCATCTCGCTACTTTCACCACGTTTCTATGCGCGGCCTTCGCCTTGCGGGCCGATGTGGTTGTCACGAATTTTTTTGCTGTCCTCCCAATCGAACGTACGATCTCGGCCCTGCCGATCAGCTTCGCAGGAGTTGGAATTCGCGAAAGGGTGCTCCAAACGATGCTCCATCAAGTCTGCGGCGTAAACGAGGGCGTCGCCGTGTTAATTGGTTCGCTGAGTTTTCTGATCATGGTCGTATGCTGTCTGCCTGGCGGAATCGTTTATTTCTTCTACCGGCCGAGCGGAGTGGAGGGCCGTGTCCGGATGCGCGAGATGCAACGCGAAGTCGCCACCATGGAGCATGAAATCGGTGAGTCGCAATAGATCTGTAGGAGACGCTGTTAGCGTCTCGCGCAAAAAAAAGGGAAGCCAACGGCTTCCCCTACAGAAGAAACGCCCTTTCGTCAGTGCGACGTTTGCCATGACGGTCGACGGCAAAATTACCACTCGCGATTTCACGCCAGTTGATTTCACATCGCGCGAAGACAAACAGCACTTGTTTCGACAACGGGCTCTGGCCGACGCGGTGTTAATCGGTCACAGCACACTCAAGCACGATAATCTCCGGCTCGGCGTTTCGGAAGATTTGCGACAGGAACGGATCAAGCGCGGGCAAACTGCGGCGCCGCTTCGAGTAATCATTTCCAAGGAAGGAAGAATCGATACTCAGCTCAAGATTTTTCAATGGGAGGTCTCGCCCGTCTTGATTTTCTCGACCAAACGAATGCCGAAAGAAGTTCGAAGCGCTCTGCGGGAAAAAAAAGCCGAGGTGCATTTCAGCGAGACAAGCAATGTCGATCTCCGCGAGATGCTGCGGATCTTGCGGCGGGACTACAAAGTTCGCCGTGTCGCCTGCGAAGGCGGCCCAATTCTCTTTCGTTCAATGCTGGCGCTCGGTCTGATCGACGAGCTCAATCTTACAATCGCCCCTTATTTGTTTGGTGGAGCAAACGCGCCGACGCTTACGGGACTAAGCAAAGAATTCCTGCCGGCGAGCGTAAAGTGTGGCATGAAAAACATGCGCATCGTTGGCGACGAATGTTTTCTGACCTATCGAATCAAGACGCGCCCCTAATGCGCTGAAGGTTTCCGTCGCGGACGCTGAACCAGCTCGCCGCCACAATTTGGACAGACGAAGTTCATTTGTTTCGCACACTCGGGACAAAAGGTGCATTCATAACTGCAAATGCAAGCATCGCCGTCGGAAGCGAGGGCGCGGCCGCATTTTTCGCACGCTTTTTTCATTTCCAGCGGCATCGGTTCACGCCAGTGTAAGCTGATTTCGCGCAACTGAAATGCACAAAACGAATTCAATAGTCATGCACGTGCCGAAGATGTTGATCTTTGAGACGGCGGCGAACCTGGAGCTGTGGCCGAAAATTCTACCGCACTATCGTTACATTCGATATCTCGAGCGCGGCCCAAATCGCAACATTGTGGTGATGGCGGCGGTGCGTTCCGGGATTCCGATCAAATGGACGTCGGAGGAAATCATCGATCGCGACCGGGTGGAAATTCATTTCAATCATTTGAAAGCGTTCACTAAAGGAATGCACGTTGTCTGGACATTTACCGAAGGTCCGGACGGCGTCCGAGTTGAGATTTTGCACGAACTTAATTTTCGAATCCCAGTCCTCGCTGCGATCATGGAGCCGATCATCGGTGACTTTTTCATCGGCAATGTTGCCAATAAGACTTTGCGCTGCATGAAAAAGTATGTGGAATCCAAACGAAGAACGCGAAGGTCACGAAGGAATGCTGATTCTCAAAACCAAAAACATCTTCGCGCTCTTCGTGTCCTTCGTGGTTAAAACAGAATGAGACGGCGCGTTGTCATTACCGGATTGGGTCCGATCACTTGCGTCGGCAAAGGCGTCGAGGGCTTTTGGAACGGAATTCTCGCGGAGAAAACTGGCATCACGAAGATCGACAATCTGGACGTGAGCCAATTCGGCGTTCGGGTTGCCGGGCAGGTCAACAATTGGGATCCGGAGGAATTTTTCCCGCCGCATCGTCTCAAGCGTCTCGATCGCTACGCCCAGTTCTCGGTCGCTTCAGCGAAGCTCGCGCTCGATGACGCTGGCCTGGAGTATTCGCATGACAAGCCGAACGACCGGATCGGCGTAAGTTTTGGAACCGCGCTCGGCGGCGTTTGCAAAGCCGAAGAGCAGTACATCCGTTTTTTGAAAAAGGGCGCGCGGGGAGTTCAACCCACGCTTGCTGTTCAGGTCTTCGGCGGCTCGGCCCATTCAAACATCGCGATCGACTTTGGCTTTCGCGGAGTTGGGACGACAAACTCGAACAGTTGCGCGAGCGGAACGGTTTCAGTCGGTGAAGCGCTCCGCTACATCCGCGACGATTTCGCGGACGTTGTCGTTGCCGGCGGAGCGGAAGCGCCGTTGACGACGATCACCATCGGCGCGTTCGATATCATCAAGACGATGAGCCGCAACCCCGATCCGAACGTCGCGTCGCGTCCGTTCGACAAACTACGCGACGGATTTGTGATGGGCGAAGGCGCGGCGTCGTTGATTCTGGAGGAACTAGAACACGCACGCACACGCGGCGCGAAGATTTACGCCGAAGTTCTCGGTTACAGTTTAAACAACGACGCATTTCACATGACCACACCGTTGCCGACTGGCGATTCGTGCATTCGCGCCATGCGTGACGCGTTAAGAGATGCCCAACTTAATCCGGAGCAAATCGATTACGTGAACGCCCACGCCAGTTCGACCCAGTTGAATGACAGTGCCGAAACGATGTCGATTAAAGCGGTTTTAGGTGAACACGCGACGAAGATTCCGGTGAGCGGAACAAAAGGCTACACCGCGCATCCGCTCGGCGCGACCGGCGCGATCGAGGCCTGCATCTGCGCGCTGGCGCTGGACCGACAATGGGTGCCCCCGACGATCAATTATCAGAATCCCGATCCCGCGTGCGATCTCGACGTTGTTCCGAATCACGGCCGCGAGGCGAAGCTCAATTATATTATGAGCAACTCCTTCGGCTTCGGTGGAATCAACGCCTGTATTGTATTAGGGCGGGTCGGCGATTAACGCACTGTCATCCCGAACCAAGGTGAGGGATCTCCCTCAGGCTCGTTGATTACCCAAGTTAACGGGTGTGACCCGCGCTTCGACTGAGAGGTCCCTCGCTTACGCTCCGGATGACAATCAAGGCAGCAGATCAGGTCGGTTGTGTTTGGTGCGCTTGAGCGCCTGGTCTTTTCGCCACTTCGCGATCTCGGCATGATTTCCCGAAAGAAGAACGTCGGGAATCTTCCAGTCCCGGAATTCAGCCGGCCGCGTGTATTGCGGTGTTTCCAGTAATCCGGCGCTAAACGAATCGTCAGCGGCCGATTGTTCGTCGCCGAGAACGCCCGGTAACAATCGCACCACTGCGTCAACCAAAACGACCGCGGCAATCGCACCGTTAGTCAGAACGTAATCGCCAATCGAAATCTCAAGATCGACGAGATGTTCAATCACGCGATGATCAACGCCTTCGTAATGGCCGCAAACGATGATGAGATGCGATTCGTTGGAGAGTTCAGTCGCGAGTTTCTGATCGAGTCGCTTCCCAGCCGGTGACATCAAGATCACTTTGGGGTTTGGAGCTTGGGATTTGGAATTTATTTTCAAGGCTTCCACTGCCTTGAAAATTGGTTCCGGCTTCATCACCATCCCCTGCCCGCCGCCGAACGGCGCATCGTCCACGATGTGATGTTTGTCGGTCGTCCAATCGCGCAGATTGTGAATTTGAAGATCGACAATTTTATTTTCCTGCGCCCGCTTCATCATGCTTTCGCTGAGCGGCGCGCGACAGATTTCTGGAAACAATGTCAGGATGTCGATCTTCATTACGATGATCGCGCGTTATTCAATTTCAATCCTCGGAAATAACGGAACCGGTTTGCCAACAACATGTCCATCCGGTAAGCCGCCCCACTCGGCGTCCTTGAGCGAAAACCGTTCTTCCTTTCCGCTCAAGTCCATTTTCCAATTCAGTTGATCAAAAATTCCGTGCGCAGCTTTTGGCAAAACCGGCGAAATCAAAATCGCGATGATGCGAATTGAGTCCGCTAAGTCGTAAAGAACTCGCGTCGAGAATGGACTGATCTTGCTGCGTCTTCGATTTCGCCAACGTCCAAGGTGCGCAATCATCGATCAATCGATTCGAGTGAACAGCGATTGCGGAACACGAGCGAAGAGAGCTTTCAACGTGGAATGGCTCTATGTTTGGAAATTTCTGGCCACCGCCATCCATCTCTTGCGCGAACGAATCGGTCTCTTTCTTCGTACCAAGACATGATACTGGCGAACCTCAGATGGTTGTCGCTTACTGACTTTAATTCGCCCATCGCGGTATCGATGAATCATGTTCAACGTCCGATTGAGTAGATTGCCGAGCGAATTCGCGAGATCGGCATTGTAGCGCTCAATCAGTCGTTCCTCGGAAAAATCGGCGTCTTTGCCGGTGGCGATGTCGCTCATCAAGTAATAGCGCACAGCTTCGGCACCGTATTTATCGGCAAGTGCGTTTGGATCGACAATATTGCCGAACGATCTTGCTCATCTTCGCGCCGCCCATGTTCCACCAGCCGTGGACTAACAATTGCGGCATTGCATCGTCTGGAAAGCCGACAGCGTGGAGCATGATGAGCCAGTAAATTCCATGCGCCGGAACAAGAATGTCTTTGCCGATGATCTGGAGAGTGTCTTTCGTCCAACGGTCACGAAATTCTTGCGGCTGCTTTTCATAATTGTCGATCTTCGGATCGTAGCCGACGAAGCTGATATAATTTGTTAACGCATCGAACCAGACGTAGGTGACGAACTCTTTGTCGAACGGGAGCTCGATTCCCCAATCGAGCCGCGATTTCGGTCGCGAGATGCAGAGGTCGCCAGAAATTCGTTCAATCGCGTTTCGCAGTTCGGTCTGGCGAAAATCGGGGATAATAGCGTCTTTGCGATTATCGATGTAACGCAACAGCCAGTCTTTGTGCTGGTTCAGTTTAAAGTAATAATTTTCTTCCTCGCGAAACTCAACCTGTCCCCACTCCGGACCAAACTCGCCATCGGGCCCGCGTTCCTTGTCGGTTAGAAACTGTTCCTGACGAACCGAGTAATAGCCCGACTGCTTGTCTTTGTAGATTTGGCCTTCGTCGAACAATCGTTGCAGCATTTCCTGCACGACTTTCTTGTGACGCGGCGAGATCGTTTCCGCCCACTCATCGTATTTCACGTCGAGCTTTTTCCAGAGGTCCTTGAATTTTTGCGTTAAGCCTTGGACGAACTCGGATGGCGCAACGCCGGCTTTGGCAGCCGATTGTTGGACTTTCTGACCGTGTTGATCAACGCCGGTCAGGAAAAAAACCTTTTCTCGTTTGAGCCGATGATAACGGGCGATGACATCGGCCAGCACTTTTTCGTAAGCGTGCCCGATGTGCGGCGGCGAATTGGTGTAATCAATCGCCGTTGTGATGTAAAACGTCTTCGGCATTCGGGGCTAATCTGTAGCGGCAGTCACTAAGGGTCGCAAACTCCACCCTAAAGAGCGGGAGGCGATCCTGGACCGGCGCAACAACAAGAGATCGCCAGAAGACCGGCGCTGCCCGCGCTACAATCTACGGCGCTTTGCCATTAATCTTCACAATCCTGCCGTCCCTTACCACCCCGCCGGACGTGACGAAATTCATTTCGTAGCTCTTGCCATCGACACCCTTCAGGTCGACCGCCATCTGAGTCTTACCCCCGCCAAGATTTTGCTCGTCGTGAAATCTAACAGGAGTCAGGGCGAGATCCTTTCCATTCACGCTCATATGGAACCTGTGGTCTTTGGAACTCGCCATTTGGCTGTCGAGATATCCTTTCACTCCAGTTGGAAACACAGTTCTCGTCGTCGTCGTTGTGGTCATTTTTTGCGAGCCGCTAGTAGTCTGTTGCGCAGGCTGGGTCGCAGTCTGCATCTGTTGTCCGCCGTACATCTGGCCAAAAGCCATTGGAGCGACGGGGAACGCCGCGGCTAATGCGATAAGAATTCGAATGTTCATATTTCCCTCCGATTTGATCTGAAGCACGTTACAGGACGAGAGTCATCGCGACAAGTAAACCGCTATCTCGCAGACTCGCCGTTGATTCTTTGAATCCTGATACCGGTCACCTGAGGACCTGTCGTTACGAATTCGATGTCGTAAACCTTACCTTCATCGCTTCTCATAGAGATGGACGTCGAAGTGGTGTTGAACCCGATACTCTTTTGTGGCCAAACGTGGAACGGCGTAAGCGCAAGATCCTTCCCGTTCACGTTCATGTGAAACTTCTGATCTTTGGAACTCGCTATTTGATGGTCGAGATAGACTCTGACATCTGGCGGTGGTACGGGAGTCGGGGTTGGCTTCACCGGGACCGGCGCTGGTGTCGGCATCATTCTCGGCTGCAGCGGCACAGCTGTGGGTTTCGGAACTGACGTCGTTGTTCTCTGTGCCTGGATTCGCAACTGGTTTTGCATCTGTGCCGTCCGCTGTTGTGGAGTTGGCGACTGCCTCGCCTGAACTTGCGGCTGTGTCGGAGCGTATCTCCCCGGAGTCATTGGCGTCGGCGACGGCATCATTCTTTGTTGTTGTTGCGGTAGTGCGGCTTGTCTCGCCTGAATTTGTCGCTGCGCCGGAGCGTATCGTGGCGGGATTGGCGTCGGCGTTGCTCTCGGCGCGACTGTCGATCTCTGTGATGGAATCGGCGACTGCGCTTGCACCGGAGTTGGTGTAGGCGTGGGCGATTGCCTCGGACGGCTGTAAGTTATCCCGAGCGCAAACGACGCGGCGGACGATGTGACGACAGTTGCAAAAATGATCCGTGCCATCATAAGACGATGTTGGGTGGATTAATTGAAAAGAGATTTTCGGTTTCGGGCATCAATTGCAAAGCCAAAATTGATTTCGCGTGATCAGGAGTGACGCCTGTCGCGCATTTTCAGGAACAAAAGGCATGCCGCTACTGCGATTGCGATAAAGTCGAGCCAGGTCGTGTAATTCCAACTGAAGGTCGCGTGCTCGATCGGACTGGATGGGCGTTCGCCTTGCGGAATCAGATTCAACCCAGCGAAGATAAGATCGACAATCACTCCTGCGGCCACCATCGAGGTGTAGAAAATGAGCACGATGTAAGCGGTAGCGCGCCCGCCAAAATATTTCCGGTAAATCAGAATAAGCGGAATCACGAGAAGGTCGGCGTAAATGAATGAGATCACGCCGCCGAAACTGATGCCATTCGCCCACAGCAAGCTGGCCAATGGAATATTTCCTACCGAGCAGACAAACGAAAGGATGGCAATGATTGGACCGACCGCTGCATTCTCGATCAAACGCAACACGGGACTGCCAGTTTCGATGAAAAGAAATTTCCACCAATCGGTTGGAACCAACGCGGCCAGAAATCCAGCGATCAGGAATCCGGCAACGAGTTCCTTCCAAAGCATCAACCAATCCATCCAAAACGCGTTCGCCAGTCGCGCCCATGACCTTCGGGTGTCGTGATCGTGTTCATGCTCAGGTTCGTGATGGCAACAATTGTCTCCGTCATCCTCATCGCCAACGTGTTCACGCATCTCGGTTTCGAGGTTTTTCGGAAAGAACAGCGACATCAGCAGCCACATCACACCGATCAAGACGAACGCACCGATGAATTCGGCAAGGACAAATCGCCAGCCCATGAGCAGCCAGAGCACTGCGCCTAGTTCGACGACGAGATTCGTGGAAGCGAACATGAACGCGAGCGCCGGAATCAGCGCCGCGCCTTTTTGAAAGGCACTCCGTCCAATGGACGCCGCCGCGTAGGAACAGGACGAGCTAGCAGCGCCGAAACCGGTTGCGAACAAGATCTCCCTTAAACCGGCGCGGCCGAGCAATCGTGTCATTCGTTCCTTGCTCACAAAAACCTGCAGCGCGGCCGAGATTCCAAAGCCAAGCACTAGCGCCCAAAGTGTCTCCCAAAACATGGCGGCGCCGTGATAGATGCCCATCCAAAGCCACGAATCACCAACCACGAGTGAGTTGTTCATCTTGAAACCATGGCGGAACTTTTTGGTCGCATCGACGTTAAATCCTAGACAGAATCAATGCAGATGAAAACGACGACTACGATCCTAATGTCGATCCTCGCGGTCATGATTTGCACGACTTCGTTTGCAGCGGACAAACAAAGTTGCAAGAAAACTCGCAAGAATTGCCCGATGAACGACAAAAAGGAATGCAACTGCGGAAAAGATTGCGGTTGCTAGTAAGCTCAGTCTTCGGCGCTAAAACTCCCTCCGAGGAGGCTTGCTCGCCGTTAGATATCTGTGAATGCCGGCCGCGGCTTTGCGGCTGTCGGCCACGGCGCGCACGACCAAATCCGGACCGCGCACCAAATCGCCGCCAGCGAAAATGCCGGGCACGCTGGTCATTTGATTTTGATCAACAACCACTCCACCCCATCTATTCACCTCAATCCTGTCGGAATTGCCGGCGGCGAAGATGGGCACCGGATCGAAGCCGAATGCGATCAGAACAACGTCAACCGGGGCATCGAATTCCGAATTCAGAACAGGCCGCGGCTTTCGACGGCCTTTCGCGTCCGGTTCGCCTAATTCCATTCGCACGCAACGTGCGGCTGTCACACGTCCATTTTCGTTACCGAACAAAGAGACTGGATTCGTGAGAAACATGAACTGCGCGCCTTCTTCGATCGCGTTGAAATATTCCTTGCGACTTCCCGGCATGTTTTCGAAATCGCGGCGATAAATGCAAACTGCCTCGCGCGCACCGCACCGGATCGCCGTGCGCAAACAATCCATCGCCGTATCGCCGCCGCCCAACACCGCGACTCGCTTTCCTTTGATTTCAATCTGCGGCCCAGAACGCTCATCAAGGTTCTTTTGAATCAAAAACGGCAGCGCATGAAAGACGCCGTCCAACTCCGCACCGGGAATCTCGAGCTCCTTTGGCTTTTGGGCGCCAATGGCGAGATAAACTGCGTCAAATTGCTCGCGCAAAATCGACAGCGAAATGTCGCGGCCAATCCTAACGCGCTGTCGAAATGTGACGCCGTGACGCTTTAGAAGATCGAGCCGACGATCGACAATCGATTTTTCCAGTTTGAACGACGGAATTCCGTTCACGAGCAAGCCGCCGGCCCGGTTCTGTGCCTCGAAGACCGTGACTGCATAGCCGAGCTTCGCCAATTGGTCGGCGCACGCGATTCCACCTGGCCCGCTTCCGACAACTGCTACCTCTAATCCGTTTGGAGGGGCGACAGTCCCGTTGACCGCATCATGCGCAAATGCGTATTCGTTGATAAACTTTTCAATCGCGCCGATCGACACCGGCTCCGAGCGGGCGTTGAGAATGCAGGCGCCTTCGCACAATCGATCTTGCGGACAAACCCGACTGCAGATTTCAGGCATGTTGCTGGTCGAGCGAGACAACGCCGCTGCTTCGAGAAAACGTCCGTCCGCCGTGAGTGCGAGCCATTCCGGAATTCTGTTCTGAAGAGGACAGCCTTCATGCACACACGGCGGATCGGGGCAATTAATGCAGCGGCTTGCCTGCGCGCGCACCGTTGCTTCGTCGTAGAGATTGTAAATTTCGTCGAAATCGCAGACCCGTTCCGGCGCGTCGCGTTTTGGCGGCGCTTCACGCTCAATGTAGCGCCAGTTATGTTTCGCAGGCCACGGTCCGCTTCCGTTGTTCATCGATCTTCCTCGCGCATATCTTCGGCCTTTAGCAGGCTGTAACTCGGCGGTTCTTGTTCAAGTTTGTGCGTTTCTTGTCGGTGCAAGTCGCGATGGCGCCTCGACGGACCCTGCTTTTGTGCTAATTTTCAGTTGATGCTCAGCAGGACTCTGCTCTCGCTCACTTTGGTGCTGGGAGTGCTGGTCGCCCCGATGGCGCCGATTGAAGTGACCAAAGCTTTGTCCCCGCATTCGAATTGTTGCGCGCGTGTGAAACTCGACCCGTGCCAGCGTTGTCCGTTGAGTTCCAATCAAACGAGTTCGAATTCGACCTGTTGTTCCGT
This sequence comes from uncultured Verrucomicrobiae bacterium, assembly GCA_963801815.1. Classification (GTDB taxonomy): domain Bacteria; phylum Verrucomicrobiota; class Verrucomicrobiia; order Chthoniobacterales; family UBA10450; genus AV40. Next base: position 896,266 of record CAWDGJ010000003.1, on the reverse strand, counting down.
CCAAGCCCCGTGCTTTGTTGGTTATGCGAATAGCTCGGACGATTTTGTCGCCGGAATGAGCAGGAATAGTTTCACAGCGTCCGTAAACGATCGTGTAAGCGCCCGCTTTCAGCGTCCGCCGGTGCCGCCACCGCGCGGCGCGTTCTCCTAAGGCACGGCCGGCACGTGATTCAGGTCACGCAGCCGGATTCATCGTAAAATCAAAGTAGGAGAATTATGAAACATCTTCTTTTGATTGTTGGCCTGGCAGTGTTGATCGGAACGGCGACGGCAGCAACCGCGCCGACGAAAGAGACATGTTGCAAAGGCAAACAATGCTGTAGCATGGGTTGCTGCAAGAAATAGCAACTCACTGTGTAGAAAATCAGGCCCTCGTCGGAGAAATCCGACGAGGGTTTTTCTCTGGTTGCATCGAACAACGGATTTATCATAGCGAACTGATTCATGGCTTCACCCAACGCGAATAAGAATGCGGCCGGTCGGCGACAAGCTTTGTGGAATTACGTTTTGACCGTGATCGTCTCGGCTGCCATGGGCGCAGGCCTCACCTGGATGTTCACGTCGCAGCGTTCGAGCCCACAAGTTCGTCCGACGTTTGCACCATCTCCGCCCGCTATGGCAAACGCGACACCCGACGTCTCCGGAATGCCGGCAGGCGAAGCGGCTGTGGTGCTCGGCAATTTTGCCTACGATCATCAGCGCTGGCCGGAAGCGATAAGCCGATACCAGGAAGCGATCGCTAGCGGCCTGGACAATGCCGACGTTCACACCGACCTCGGGAACGCGTTTCGATTTTCCGGACAACCGCAACAGGCGCTGACGCAATATGAGACGGCGCAACGACTAAACCCGCTGCACGAAAACAGCTTGTTCAATCAAATCAGTCTCTTCACCGAAACTTTGAACAATCCAGCCCGCGCAATTCCGATTTGCGAAGAGTTCATTCGCCACTTTCCCAACAGCGATAAGTTGCCTGCCGTCCGGGAACAACTTGCGCGAGCGAAAGGGATGGCGCCGTGAATATTTTTCAAGCCTCGAGCACCACGCAAGCCATTGCGTGATGGTCGGTGTGACTGAGCGTGATTAACGCCGAAGCGACGCCGCGCCTAACCGCGAGTTCCTGGGCCGGTCCGGAGAAAACCAAAAAGGGTTCGCCACTTTTCTTTTTGCGGATGTCGATGTTGCGCCAGCCCATCGCCTTTCCAATCCCAGTGCCAAATGCTTTTGAAACCGCCTCCTTAGCCGCAAATCGAGCGGCCAGATGACGCGCCGGGAATTTCATCGACATCGAGTATTCGATTTCCCCGTCGGTAAAAACGCGCCGCAGAAATTTTTCGCCGAACCGATCGAGCGAATGTTGAATGCGCGTGCACTCCACCAGGTCCACGCCGATACCAATCACGCTCATGTGCGAGGCGCAGTGCCGCTTTTGTAATCTTCCATGGCCCCGAGCATCTCTCTTACCGCGTTCTCGAGCCCGACGAACATCGCCCGCGAAATGATCGAGTGACCGATGTTCAGTTCGCTTAAATGTGGAATTTTGTGAATCAGGGCAATGTTTGTGTAATTAATGCCGTGGCCCGCGTTTACCTGCATTTTTAACTCGGATGCCGCTTTGGCTGCAGCCTGTAAGTTTTCCAATTCCTGTTTCTCGATTTTCTCCGAAAAAGCATTCGCCAGTTTCCCGGTGTGCAATTCGACCATTTCAACACCGAGCGCATGGGCAGCATCGACTTGTTCGAGCGTTGGATCGACAAAGAGGCTGACCCGCACACCTGCAGTCTGTAAGCGCTTGATCGTCGCTTCCAGTTCCTTGCCCAGGGTGACGACATCAAGGCCGCCTTCGGTGGTGACTTCCTCGCGCTTTTCCGGCACCAGACAGACTTCGTCAGGGACAATTTTCAACGCGACATCGACAATCTCTGGTGTGTTTCCCATTTCCAGATTCAGCTTGGTCATGATGTTTTCGCGTAGCCGTTCGATGTCGCGATCCTGCATGTGCCGGCGATCGGTGCGCAAATGGGCGACGATCCCGTTTGCACCTGCGCGTTCGCAAATCGCCGCCGCCACAATGATGTCGGGCTCGGCATTCTTCGAATCCGGCATTCCGGCGTAGCGGGTTTGCCGCAACGTGGCCACGTGATCGATGTTAACTCCCAGTCGCAAATCCCCCATGAATGAGGAATAGGAACGACAACTGCACGCCGCGCAAGCGGCGGGTTACTCCAGCGGGAACTCGATTCTCTCTTCCGGTTCGCGAGCGACGAGATTGTTTCTGGCAATGATTCGAGCACAGGTGTTCCAGCGCAGGAGTGCGTCATCATGGCCGGGTGGACGAATGGCCTCCGCTTTTTCAAACCAAGTCATCGCCTCTCGAAAAAGATCGTAAGCCTGGAAGCGGCAGTCTGGCGTGTGTTGTCGAAGTTTTGTTTTGCCGCGCCGCTCGGCAACGATTCCGGTATAATAAGCGCGATCATATTCCGATTTCATTCGCGCAAGAAGCTCCTTGGTCTGCGTATCGCTGACGGCGTATCCCTTCTCGAATCGATCGGTCAGCGCGAGCAGCAGCGCGATAATAGCCTGTTGGTTCTCTGGATCCGCTTTCAGAATGTCGAGGCAGATGCTTTCGGCCTCGCCCGGCTCGTTGAGTAGGCGATAACGCTCCGCTTTTTCCAACGCCGCGGGAATCGCTTCCTTCGAGAGGTGTTTTAGCTCCGACATGGAATCCGTGATTCGTTAAATCGTTAAATCGAAGAAGGCAAACCGATTCACGGCCTGGATTTCACAGCTCTGCTGTCGAGCGTTCGTTTCAACCAACGCCAAACCCAGCCAAATGGATCGAAGAACTGGTCCACCACCCGTTCCTTTAACGGAATGATCGCGTTGTCGGTAATATGGATACTTTCGGGACAAACCTTGGTGCAGCATTTGGTAATGTTGCAGTACCCAATCCCCTGCGCTCTTCGCAGTTCTTCGATCCGGTTTTCGGTGTCAAGCGGATGCATTTCCAGCGCAGCAACATGAACCAGAAATCGCGGCCCGATGAACTCGTCGTGCTTGCCGTGATCACGCAGGACATGACAAACGTCCTGACAAAGAAAACATTCGATGCATTTACGGAATTCCTCGATGCGATCGATGTCCGCCTGCTTCATTCGCCACGTTCCGTCGGGCGCGTCAGGCGGACGCGGTTTGAAGGGCTTGATTTTTTTCTTCACCCGAAAATTCCACGACACGTCCGTGATCAAATCTTTGATGATCGGAAACGCCTTCATCGGTTCGACTCGCACCGGATTCTCGAGCGGCAAGTCACTCAAACGGGTCATGCACATCAGCTTCGGCATGCCGTTCACCTCGGCCGAACACGAGCCGCACTTGCCGGCTTTGCAATTCCAGCGGCAGGCGAGATCCTGCGCCTGTGAACGCTGGATGTCGTGCACTGCATCGAGCACCACCATTCCTTCGGCGACTTCGGCCGTGTAATCGCGAAACTCCCCGCCGTTCGCGTTCCCGCGCCAGATTTTGAACGTCGTCGTTTTGGTCTCGCTCATTTCATTTCCTCGATCACCCGTCCTAGATAATCGGGCATTTCCGGCAATGGTTCGAGTCGAACCTGCATCGAACCATCGTCGCCTTTCACGATAATCGTGTTCAGCTTTGAAAACCGTTCGACCTTTTCCGGAATGTCGTCCCGGAACTGCGCACCACGGCTTTCCTTTCGCTCGATGGCAGCGCGGGCAATCGCCTCCGAAATCGTAAGCAGGCTTTTCAAGTCAAGTGCGGTATGCCAGCCGGGATTGAAATCGCGATTTCCAATCACACCCACCTGATTGGCGCGGTCCCAGAGTTTTTGAATTTCTTCCAGCGCGGTTTGCATTTCGTGTTCGTTCCGGACAATGCCGACATTGTGCTGCATCACTTCCTGCAAATCGCGCTGGACGGCGTAAGGATTTTCACCGGTCTCGTGCTCGAATGGCTTCAGCGCCGCGGCGACGACAAGGTCGATCTGTTTGTCATCGATTTTGCCTAATTGATTGTCCCTCGCATAGCGGGTGGCGAATTCGCCTGCGCGTTTTCCAAAAACGAGCAGGTCAGAGAGCGAGTTGCCGCCGAGACGATTGGCGCCGTTGATGCCGGCCGCGCATTCGCCCGCGGCAAACAAACCCGGCACACGCGACATTTCCGTATCAGGGTCAACGTGGACGCCGCCCATGATGTAATGGGTTGTCGGCCCGACCTCCATCGGTTCCTTTGTGATGTCGATGTCGCCGAGCGCTTTGAACTGGTGATACATGCTCGGCAACTTGCGTTTGATGTGCTCTTCGGCGTTCGGAACCTTTTCTTTGATCCACGAAATGTCGAGGTAAACACCGCCGTGCGGAGTTCCCCGCCCTTCTTTAATCTCCCGTACGATGCAGCGGGCAACGTGGTCGCGGGTGAGCAACTCGGGTGGCCGCCGGGCGTTTTTATCGCCCGTGCAATAACGCCATCCTTCGTCCGGATTGTCCGCGGTTTGACTGCGGTAGTTGTCGGGAATCGCATCGAACATGAAGCGCCTTCCTTCTTTGTTCGTGAGAATCCCCCCTTCGCCGCGCACCCCTTCGGTCACTAGCATTCCGCGAACGCTCGGCGGCCAGACCATTCCTGTTGGATGAAATTGAATAAACTCCATGTCGATCAATTCCGCGCCGGCATGATACGCGAGTGCGTGCCCGTCGCCGGTGCAGTCCCAGCTGTTGCTCGTGATTTTGTAGGCCTTGCCGATTCCGCCCGTCGCAAGCACGATCGCTTTCGCGCGAAAAATCTTGAACCGGCCGCGTTCACGATCGTAGCCAAACGCGCCCGCGATTCGAGCGCCGTCTTTCAGCAGCGCGAGAATGCAAATCTCCATGTGAATTTCGATTCCGCGATGAACGCCGTGGTCCTGCAACGTCCGAATCATTTCAAGACCCGTGCGATCTCCCACGTGTGCAAGCCGCGGATATTTGTGGCCCCCAAAATTGCGCTGAAGAATGCGTCCGTCGCTGGTGCGATCGAACACCGCGCCCCAGGCTTCGAGTTCGCGAACGCGATCTGGCGCTTCCTTGGCATGCAGCTCGGCCATGCGCCAATTGTTGACATATTGTCCGCCGCGCATGGTGTCGGCGAAGTGTACCTGCCAGTTGTCGCGGTCATCGACATTGGCAAGTGCCGCGGCGATGCCGCCTTCCGCCATCACGGTATGTGCTTTGCCGAGCAAACATTTGCATACCATGCCGACCGAAACTCCTGCCGCCGACGCTTCAATTGCGGCACGCAACCCGGCCCCGCCCGACCCGATGACAAGAACATCGTGGGTGAATGTTTCGTAATCGGACATGGATTTCGTTGAAGAGTTAAACGGTTGAAGCGTTGAAGCGCTGGCCGAGGGAAAATTGAGTCCGCTTTAACGCATCTCGCTTCATCGCTTAAAAGATTCGGAAGTCGTGCCAGATGCCCATTGCACACATGCGCACGTAGACATCGGAGAAACCAACCCAGAACAAACTTGTCCACGCCCACATCATATGGCGGCGATTAAAACAGCTCACGCAGGCGTAGGCGCGATCGCAAAGTTTTGATTCGGACAATTGATCGAGAAATCCGCCCACCAAATGTCGAAGCGAATGACATCCAAAGGTGTAACCTCCGAGCAAGTAAACGTTCAGACCGAGCACAATCGTGCCGACGCCGATCCCAAAAGATGTTTTGCCAGTCGTCGGATCGACAAACCAGAGCGCTTCCCAGACGTCGTAGGCCAGAGCAAGGATGACCAGGAGGGCAATATAAAGAAAATAGCGATGAATGTTTTGCATGATGAGCGGGAACGACCGCTCACCGAGATAAGTTTTGCGCGGCTCCCCCACTGTGCACGCCGGTGGGTCGGCCCAGAAAGCTTTGTAATACGCGCCGCGGTAATAATAACAGGTAAGTCTGAAACATCCCGGCGCCCACAGAATCAGAAAAGCGGGCGAATAATTAATCCAATGCGGCCACCACTTCGGCGCGCCCTGAAACCATGCATGCGGTGAAGCGCCGAAAATCTCGGGCGAATAAAACGGCGAGATATAATTGCCGATATAATAATGCGCGCCCTGAAACGCGGCCCATGTCGAATAAACGATGAACGTCGACAATCCAAGAAAGACGAGCAGTGGTTGCAGCCACCAAAGATCGGAGCGCGTTGTCGCGCCGAATGAGCGCCGTGGGATCGTCAATTCTGCCTGAGACATCGCTTATTTTTCGCTGGCTGGCATTCCATACTGACACGGCGGGCGCATTTCAACAAATTCCGGCGAAAACCGGGTTGCGCCTCACAAACTGGCACTTTATCTGCTAAAAAAGTAGCGGAATCGTCGCTACCGCCTAATATCGGTGCAAACCACAATCCGCCGGGCTGGATTCACGCTCGTCGAAATAATGATCGTCGCGGCGGTCATTGCCTTGCTCGCTGCCATTGCCGTGCCGGGCTTCCTGCGCGCTCGAAAACGCTCACAGGCTAGCTTGGTAAAGAATGATCTACGTTTAATAGACGACGCGCTCGCTCAATACGCACTCGAGACCAACCGCAACAGTGGGGACGCGGTCGAAGTGGATGATTGGATCGATTACCTAAAAGACGGTCGCCTTTATGAGACGGGGCAGAACGTTCTCGGAGACTATTACGGAGATCAGATCGTGGACACGTTGCCAACTGTGCCCAGCTCAACGTGGGACTCCCTGTCCGATGTGGCCGACACCGATTTCTGGGCGCCCTACGCCAGAGACGGCGCTACGCCGCCGCCGCGCCACAGACACAGATGGAGAAATCCATAACGCGTCAACCCGCTCCGTCTTCGATCGGTAGTTTTGCCTTCTTCCATGCTTCCCAACTGCCCGGGACGTTCCAAAGTTCCTTGAATCCGGCCGGTTTCAGAATGCTCGCGGCAATGCTCGAGCGATAACCGCTTCCACAATAAACCACCGTCGGTTGGTTGCGATCCAATTCGCCCATTCGCTTTTGAAGTTCGGGAACAAAAATGTGCCTCGCGCCAGGGACGTGACCTTTTTTCCATTCACCCGGTCCGCGAACATCCACAATCTGCAACGACGATTGTCGTTCGTTCAACTCGTGAACGCTCATTTGCGGAATTCGCTCGATCGGAAATCCGGCCGCGTCCCACGACTTCATTCCGTCGATCAGATAACCGGCGAAGCTCGTATAACCCGTGCGCACAAAAAGACGCAAAATGTTTTCGAGATCGCCGTCATTTTCGAGAACGAGCAGAATCGGCTTCCCGGGATCGAGCATCCAGCCGGCCCAAATCGAAAGAATCGGCGAGCCACCAATATTCAATGCGCCGGCGATGTGACCGCCACCAAATGCGAGCATCGTTCGTACATCGACGAGCTGATTGCCGTTCTTTCCGATCGCCGCTTTGAATTGCTTCGGGGGTAACCCAGCAACGCGCGGTAAACTGCCGAGCACTTCCGGGCCTGTCGCGTTCACTTTTTTCATCCGCGGATAGTAGGTCGGGACCGGCGGCGCGGTTTTCAACGCGTAGTCGGTGAACGTTTGCACATCATCGAACTGGAGAAACTTATTGTGGCGCCGTTCGTAACCGATCGTGCTGGTTAAACGCGCCCCGATGTCAGCACCGCAAGGCGAGCCCGCGCCGTGATTCGGATAAATCATCACGTGGTCAGGCATTTTGAGATAAAAATCGTGGAGCGTATGAAACTGTTGTTCCGCCAGCTGCTTTGTGTGTTTTTCGCCCAGCAAATCGGGACGACCCGCCGACGAAACGAAAAGCGAATCGCCGGTGAGAATTCCCCACGGCTCGTCCGGAAGCTCGACATCGGCCAGCAGATACGACATATGCTCCGGGGTGTGACCCGGCGTGTGTTTTGCCGTAATCAGCACTTCGCCGAATTCGAAACGATCGCCGTCTCTCAGTGTTTCGACCGCGAAGTCGTATTTTGCGCCACCTTCGTGGCTCGCATAAATTTTCGCCGACTCCAACCGCGCGCAGAGCTCGCGCGAGCCGCTCACTAGGTCGGCGTGGATGTGCGTCTCAAAAATGTGCGTTATCGCCACGCCTGCTTCGCGCGCCATGCTGATGTAGATGTCGCAGTCTGGGCGCGGATCGAACACCGCGGCGAGACCTTCGTCATCATCACCGACAAGATATGAGAGTTCGGCGATCCCCGGCGTTTGAACTGTCTTAAAAACGAGCGACACGCCAAGACTTAACCCGAAGGTGTAACCAAGTTCAACTAACTTGAGCTGTGACGGCAACCGTCCCCGGCTGCAAATTCTTTTCCCGCAGGCGAGACGCCTGCCACCACAGATTATTTCACTTCACGTCCACCTCAATTGGCAGCAAATGATTGATCATGTAAGTGCCGCGATCTGGATCGCGCTCCAAAGGCTGGGTCTCACCAGTCGAATCAGTTCCGCGCGCGATTACCGTTGCTTTCGCTGCGCGGGACGGCGTCTTCCAATCAAATTCCCAGAGTCGCCAGGCGTTTGGCTTCGATTCTCCGAGCAACTTCGCGTCGCTCCAGGTTTTTCCATTGTCGAAGCTGAGCTCAACCTTTGTGATCTCACCATGGCCGGTCCAAGCCGCGCCGTGAACGCGAAAATGCGAATTTGCTTGAACCACTTCAGCAGGCTTCGGCCGGGCGATCTCGGCTTTAATCTGAAGTTCCGAAAGTGGCATCAATTGGGCGTCGTTACCACGTCGCGACCAAAACGCGTAATCGAGCGTTTGATAGTAACCGTTGAACGGTTTGTCAGTGACGATGATTCGCTGGAGCCACTTGATCGACGCGACTGCGTACCAGCCGGGGACGATCGCGCGCACCGGAAACCCGTGCTCCGGCGGAAGATCGACACCATTCATTTTGTAGGCGAGCAAAACGTCGCGTGCTTTTTCCAACGGAATGCTGCGGGCGAAATTGATTTCGCCGCGCGGGCTTTTCGGATCTTCCAGTCGACCGCAGTCCGCGCCTTCCAGAATTATTTCGCGCGCGGTTGATTTCACACCGGAGCGATCGAGCACGATGGAAAGCGGAACGCCAGTCCAATCGGCGTTACCGACCGCACCGAGTCCCCATTGCACACCTTTGACTTTTGGCTCCAGGAAATTTCGATTGTTTCCGGCGCACTCAAGCGTCGCTGGAATCTTCTTTGACTCGATTTTCACTAACTCGTTGAACCCTATTTCGAGCGGTTTCTCGACTTCGCCTTCAATTCGCAGACGCCATTCGATCTTATTGATTTTCGGAATCGGAAAATGTGTCCGAACGTAAAATGATTTGGTTGGCGTGATGAAACCATCGAGTTGCTCGAACGGCATCTCGAGATTGAGCGGATCTTCACTCCGCACAATCCTCTGTTCCCGAGATTTTGTATCCTTTGACGACATCGTGGACTCGTGTTTGCAATCTACAATCGAAAATCTACAATCTACAATTCTTCAAGCGGGGTCTTAGCTCAGTTGGTAGAGCGCCTCAATGGCATTGAGGAGGTCAGGGGTTCGAATCCCCTAGGCTCCATAATTTCGCAGAGCGAAATCAAATGACCTTGCAGGGGATGAGAATCTTGTTCGACCGGCGGGGCGCGAAGCGCAGGGTTAGAAGCGAAGCTCTTAGACCGGAGCCAAAGCGCAGCTTTGGATAATCCCCTAGGCTCCATTTACCTTGCGACGATCGAAATTTTGGAGCGTCGCGCGAGATCGACAACTTTGTCGCGCTCAAGCAGCAAGGTTTTTCCTGCTTCAACCGCGATCACACGAAGATTTGCCTCGGCGGCGATTTTGATTGTTTCAACGCCGATTACCGGGACGTCGAAGCGCATGTCCTGGTTCGGCTTTGCGACCTTGATCATGACCGTGCCGTCGCGCGCGAGCGCTCCGCCGCGCTGGATCGCGTCATTTGTTCCCTCAAACGCTTCAACCGCGAGTACAGTTCCGTTTTTTACAATGATGGTCTGGCCGATATCGAGCCGCGCAATTTCCTTGGCGACACTCCAACCAAGATCGACATCGTTCTCTTCCGCGCGCGATAACTTGGCTCCGGCAATCAGACCTTTGGTGGCGAGTTGGTCATCCAGAAATGCCGTCGCCGGCAGAAGATTGACATCCACCTTCTTCAACTCGTCGGCGATCGCAGTGAAAATGGATTCGGCGTTACGCCGTTTCAACTTCGCGAGAACGACAAGCGCTTTTACGTCCGGCCGCAAATCGAAGAGATTCTTCGGCGCGATCTGCCCGGCCATGATCGCCTGGCGAACTTTGTGGTCACGAAACAATTTTAGCAGCCGGCCTAACTGACCGACTCGCAACCATTCGACGACGTCCGCCTGCTGGTCGATCGACGGATCTGTTTCATCCGTGAACGCGGCGGCGATTATTTTTTTGACACCACCTTTGCGAGCGGCGGACGTTAAAACTTTCGGGTAAACGCCGTTGCCCGCAATGATTCCGAGAATCTCCGGGGTCTGCAAAGTATCCGACTACGAGTGATGACGGCGGCGGACGTGCAATTGCGCGAGCGCCTTTGACAACGACGCCTGAATCGCCACCAATTGCTCCGGCGAGGTGTCTTCCTTCATCGCCGCCTGCGCCCGAGCGACCGCAGCTTCGGCGGCCGCGAGATCGATCTTCTCGGATTGGAGCGCCATGTCGGTTAAAACCGAAATACTGTCCGCTTTGATCTCGACAAAACCTTCGCCAACGGCCATCGCCGTCGCTCGTCCGTCTTTCAGGACACGCAACTCGCCCGGCTTCAACGTGGTCAGGACAGGAACGTGGTTAGGGTAAACGCCGAGCTCGCCTTCCGCTCCGGGAAGCGTGACCATCTCCACATCTTCGGAATAAATTTTCTCCTCAGGTGTAACGATCTCAAGTTTGAGCGTCGCGGCCATTTCTATTTATTTCGACGAATCTTCCTTAACGCTGTCGATGTTCCCCTTCATGTAGAAATCTGCTTCCGGCACGTCGTCGTGTTTGCCTTCGAGAATTTCTTTGAAGCCCTTCACAGTTTCCGCGATCGGAACGTATTGGCCTTTAGTGCCGGTGAAAACTTCGGCGACGTGGAACGGTTGGCTGAGAAAACGCTGGATCTTTCGCGCGCGATGCACGGTCAGCTTGTCTTCAGGGCTAAGCTCGTCCATTCCAAGAATGGCGATGATGTCCTGCAAATCCTTATAGCGTTGCAACACGCGCTGCACACCGCGGGCGACGTTGTAGTGCTCTTCACCGACAATTTCCGGCGCGAGCGACTTCGACGTGGATGCCAGCGGATCGACCGCCGGATAAATTCCGAGCTCGGCGATGGAACGTTCGAGCACGATCGTGGAATCCAAGTGCGCGAACGTATTGGCCGGCGCGGGATCGGTGAGATCGTCCGCCGGAACGTAGACCGCCTGGAAAGAGGTGATCGAACCCTTCTTGGTGGACGTGATTCGCTCCTGCAAATCGCCCATCTCCGCGGCAAGCGTCGGCTGATAACCGACCGCGCTCGGCGTTCGGCCCAACAACGCCGATACTTCGGAACCGGCTTGCGAGAAACGGAAAATGTTGTCGATGAAAAGCAGCACGTCCTGGTTGCGCTCGTCCCGGAAATATTCCGTCATCGCGAGCGCAGAAAGCGCGACTCGCAAGCGCGCGCCGGGCGGCTCGTTCATCTGTCCGTAAACCATTCCGACTTTCGATTTCGACAAATCTTTTTGATCGATAACGCCGGCTTCGCTCATTTCCTTGTAGAGATCGTTGCCTTCGCGGGTGCGCTCTCCCACTCCGGCGAAGACGGAAACGCCACCGTGACCTTTGGCGATGTTGTTGATTAACTCCATGATGACGACCGTCTTGCCGACGCCCGCGCCGCCGAACGCTCCGACTTTGCCGCCTTTCGAGAACGGACAAATCAGATCGATGACTTTGATTCCGGTCTCGAGAATCTGAACTTTCGTGTCCTGTTCGGTGAGCGTCGGTGCTGGACGGTGAATCGGGTAACGCTTTGTGAATTTCACCGGCCCGCGATTATCGACTGGTTCGCCGGTGACATTGAACATACGGCCCAGGACGCCCTCGCCGACCGGAACGGTAATCGGACCGCCCGTGTCGTTCACGCTCATTCCGCGCTTCAAACCTTCCGTCGAGGACATCGCGATCGAGCGGACCCAGTTCTCCCCGAGGTGCTGCTGCACTTCGAGGGTGAGCTTGGTCGGGTTGCCGTTGACTTCGTACTCGATTTCGAGCGCGTTATAAATTTTCGGAAGTTCTTTTACTTCCCGAAACTCCACGTCCACCACGGGACCGATCACTTGAACGATATTTCCTTTGTTCATAAATTTTAACTAACCGCCGAGCGCCATCTGCGCGGTCGAGATCTCGAGCAATTCGGTCGTGATGCTGGCCTGGCGCATCTTGTTGTATTCGAGGGTCAGATCCTTGATGAACTGGTTCGCGTTGTCGGTCGCGTTCTTCATCGCGACCATTCGCGCGCTGTGCTCGGAAGCACGCGCATCGAGGATCATCTGGTAAACCTGATACTGCAAGATAATACGGCAGCATGAAGTCGAGCACTTCCTGTGCGTTCGGCTCAAAAATGTAACCGAGCATCGGATCGACATCGGTCGCGCCGGACTCAGTGGACTCGCCTTTCGGCAAATCAAATTTACTGATCGGCAGCAAGGTTTGGGCCACCGGCTTCTGATTGATCGTGTTAATGAAATGGGTGTAGAGCACGGTGACCTTGTCGACTTCGCGGGTGAGAAATTTCTCGATGCAGAATTTCGAAATCGCCTTGGTCTCGACGAAGCTCGGCGCATCCTTTAATTCGAAATCAGCGAGCAACTCGCGCTTTGTTCGGGCGATAAACTGCCGCGCCTTTTTGCCCGTCACGATGAACGCGGTCTTCGCCGGGTCGAAGTTCGCGGCCTCGCGAAAGAGGTTTGTGTTTAACGCGCCGGCAAGGCCCTTGTCGGTGCTAATGATGAAAACGAGTTCTTTCTTGAGCTCGCGGACCTGAAGAAGCGGATGAAGCGTCGGATCGGTGCGTTTCTGAAGCGAGACGAGCACCCGGTTCATCAACTCGGCATAAGGACGGCCAGCGAGCGCGTGCTGCTGCGCGTTGCGCATCTTCGAAGCCGCGACCATCTGCATCGCCTTCGTGATCTGGCCGTGTTGCGGATCGATTTGATCCGGCGCCGTATGTCCTGCGTGTTTGCCATTTTCGTTTAAATCACTGCCAGGTCGTCTTGAATTCCTTCAGCGCGCTCTTCAGTTGGGCTTCGAGATCCTTATCGAGCTGCTTTTTGTCGCGAATCGCACGGAGCAACGATTCCTTTCGCGTTTGCAGATAATCCTGAAGCTTGGTTTGAAATTCCTTCACTCGATCGACCGGCACCGGATCGAGATATCCGTTTTGCATCGCCCACAGGACCGCGACCTGTTCCTCGACCGGGATCGGATTGTATTGCATCTGCTTGAAGAGCTCGACGATGCGCTGGCCGCGATCGAGTCGCGCCTTGGTCGCGGCATCGAGATCGGAACCGAACTGCGCGAACGCCGCCAGCTCGCGGAACTGGGCGAGGTCGAGCTTGATCTTGCCGGCCACCTGTTTGATCGCCTTGATCTGCGCGGCGGAACCGACGCGGCTGACCGACAGACCGACTGAAATGGCCGGACGAACGCCTTGAAAGAAAAGATCGGTCTCGAGATAAATCTGGCCGTCCGTGATCGAGATGACGTTGGTCGGAATGTAGGCCGACACGTCGCCCGCCTGCGTCTCGATGATCGGCAACGCCGTTAGCGATCCGCCGCCGGATTCCTCCGTCACGCGGGCGCTGCGTTCGAGCAGGCGCGAGTGCAGATAAAACACATCGCCCGGATAGGCTTCGCGTCCGGAGGGACGTTTCAGAACGAGCGAAACCTGCCGATAAGCGACGGCGTGCTTGGAGAGATCGTCGTAAATGATGAGCGCATCCATGCCATTATCCATGAACCACTCGCCCATGGCGGCGCCGGCAAACGGCGCGAGATACTGGTTCGTCGCGGTGTCGGACGCCGGCGCGGAAATGATCGTCGTGTAGGGCATCGCGCCTTCTCGTTCGAGAACGGCGAGCGTGCGCGCGACGTTGGAGTTCTTCTGGCCGATCGCGACGTAAATGCAATAGAGCGGCCGATAATCCTTCAGTCGCCCTTCCTCGGCCGCCTTGTTCAGGCGCGCCTGGCTGATGATGGTGTCGATCGCGATCGTCGTTTTGCCGGTCGCGCGGTCGCCAATGATCAACTCGCGCTGACCGCGACCGATCGGAATCATCGCGTCGATCGCCATGATACCGGTCTGCACCGGCTGGCTGACGCTCTTCCGCTTGATGATGCCGGGCGCAATTTTTTCCACCGGATAAAAAGTCTCGGTCTTGATCGGTCCTTTGTCATCGAGCGGCTGGCCGAGCGTGTTGACCACGCGGCCGAGAAGCGCTTTGCCGACCGGCACCTGGAGAAGCTTGCCGGTGGTCTTCACTTCATCGCCTTCGGAAACTTTCGTCGGATCGCCGAGCAGAATGGCGCCGACCTCCGTTTCCTCGAGGTTGAGCGCGAGCCCGAAGTCGCCGCTCGGGAACTCGATCATCTCGTTCAACATGACCTCGCTCAGGCCTTCGATGCGCGCGACGCCGTCGCCGGCTTCGCGGACCACGCCGACGTTGCTCTTGGTGGTCGAGGTTTTCAGACCCGCGATTTGCGTTTCGATTTCTTCCAGAATGCTGCTCATGGTTTTCGTTGGTTAAAGTTGTTGCTGAAGCGCTCCAGACGATTGCGCACACTGCTGTCCCAGACGTCGCTGCCGACGCGGACGCGCACGCCGCCGAGAAGGATCGGATTGACGACGAATTCCGTCGTCAGGTCCGCGCCGTATTTTTGCTTGAGCCGGTCGACGATCTTGGTCGCCGTTTCCGGCGTCAGTTGCGTCGCGCTCTCGATCGTGGCGTGTCGCTTCTCGATCTCGAGACGAAGCAGGCGCTTGGTAATTTTCGAGGACGTGAATGAGATTGCGCGGCTTCTTGGTGATCAGCGATTGCACGATTGAGCCGATCTTTCCGCGATCGAGGCGGCCGTCCGTGAAACTGGCGCGCAGCATTTCTCGCGAAAGCTGACGGATTTCCTTGCTGATTCTTCATCAGGCGACCTGGCGGGCCGCTTCTTCCTGCAAACGCCTTTGATCGTCCGGCGTCAGCACTTTGCCGGTGACTTTCGCCGTCGTGTCGACAACGAGCCGGCCGAGTTCGCGCTTCAAGGCCTCATTGTGCGCTCATGCTCGATGCCGCGGCCTCCCGCGCCTTGGCCAGGATTTGCTCCGCCGCCGCGATCGCTTCCTGCTGTTTGCGCTCGGACAATGGGCGGCGCTGGCGCGCGCTTCGTCGATCATCTTCTGCGCTTCGGCGTTGCCCTTTGCGAGAATTTCCTGATAGCGCTGCTCCGCGTCAGCGAGCTCTTTCGATCTTCTCCGCATTCAGCTGGCCTTCTGCGATCTTGCGGCGGCGCTCTTCCAGCACGGCCAGGATCGGTTTGTAGGCGAACCGCCGGAGAAGAAACGCGACGATGCAGAAGCTGATGACCTGCGAGAGAAACAACTTCCAATTCCAGCCGAACGTCTCGGCTGTTTCGCGCAAAATATCAGCGGCGCCTCCGCTGGTGGCGGCAATTATCATATTCATAATGTAAAGCGCGGGCGTAAACCGATTGCCCCCTCGGTTAATTAGTGAACGAGAAACAGAGCGTAGAACACGATCGCTTCCGTGAAAGCGATCGCGAGAATCGCCTGCACCAGAATCGGCGTGGACGCGCCCGGATTGCGACCGACCGCGGTGGTCATTCCCATGCCGGTCAGACCGACTCCGATTCCGACGCCCATCGCGGCGAGGCCGACGTGAATGCTTCCGCTCATTTCTGCCAGTATTGGTAGTATCATATTTTTTTGGTTGGTTTTGGCGATCTCTTCATGAGATCGCCGAAAATTAGTGTGCGTGTTCCGGTCCCTCCTGGTGTTCTGCAATCAACATCGTGAAGACCGCGGTCAACAGCATGAAAACGAGCGCCTGCACGAATCCGACGAGCACTTCCATAAAATAAAACGGAATCGGCAGGATTGCGACAGCGACGGAACCATGGTGGACATCGCTTCGAGAATGCTTTCGCCGGCGTAAATATTTCCGAACAACCGAAAGCTGAGCGAGATCGGTCGAAACAGTATCGAAATCACTTCGAGCCAGCCGACCATGAAGAAGATCACGACCATGAGGACCTTCATGATTCCGGTAGTCTCACCTTTCGGCCCGAAGATGTGTTTCAGGAATCCACCGACGCCGTTGGCCTGGATCGCCCAGACAATCCAGAGGACGAAGAAGATCGCGGACATCGCGATGGTCATGTTCAAATCCGCGTTACCGCCACGAAACAGCGGTCGATCGACGTGAAAGTTTCCTGACGGATCGTAGTGACCCCAACCGATGGTGCCGATGCCCGGGATCAATCCGAACCAGTTCACGAACAGGATGAAAATGAAAATCGTCGCGAAAAACCAAAACCTCTTATTTACCAGCTCGCGACCAATGATGCTTTCGAAGAAATTGTGGAGACCTTCGACCAGCCATTCCCAGAAATTCTGGATGCCGCTCGGAATCGCTTGGACTCTGCGGGTGGCGATTTGCGCAAAGACAATGATGGCGCCTGCTACGACCCACGTCACGAGCATGGAGTTTGTAATTCCGAAGCCTTTGCCGAAGTCGACCAGCATCTGCGGCTTCAGAGAAACGCCGTGCTCAGCCGGTTCGGCCTCCGCCGCCAGCCCGGAAGTCGCGAGGGCTGCGCTGAAGACCAGCGTCAGGAGCGACATCGGTAAATAACGGTTGCGCATTTCGGTTAATCGCCAAGGTCACAGGCATCCACCCCGTGATCTCCCGCGCTCGGAAATCGAGCCGCGAATCTTGACGCGGATACCAAAGCCTATTTTGTGAGAATAACAAGCTGTCCGCGCGAAAAATCTTGGACTTTGGTCTTAGTCCGGCGGCACTTCGAGCCATTGCCGGAGCTTCTTCTTTAATTCCTCGATCCCCTCGCCTTTCGCCGCTGAAATTGGCACGATGTCGATCTTCGGAAACTTTTTTCGCAGCGCGTTCAGATTTTCGTTCGCGACCGGCAAATCCATCTTGTTGGCGACAATGGACCATGACCTTTCGGACAATCGCGGATCGTAGAGGTCGAGCTCGCGCCTGAGATTTTGAATGTCTTCTACGGGATTGCGTCCTTCGCTGCCCGCCGTGTCGACAACGAAAAGAAAAATTCGGCACCGGGTCACGTGGCGAAGAAATTCGTGACCGAGCCCAACGCCTTTGTGCGCGCCTTCGATCAATCCCGGAATGTCGGCGATTGTCATCCGGCGGTACTCGGAAAGTTCAACTACGCCTATGATCGGGTGCAAAGTTGTGAACGGATAGGCCGCGACCTTGGGCCGCGCCGCGGAGATTTTTCGAAGGAGCGTCGATTTGCCGGCGTTCGGATAACCGATCAAGCCTGCGTCTGCGATCGTACGAAGCTCCAAAAGGAAATGGCCTTGTTCGCCTTCTTCGCCTTCGGTGTACTCGCGGGGTGCACGGTTTCGCGAACTCTTAAAATGCACATTGCCCTTGCCGCCTTTGCCGCCTTCGCAGAGAACAAACTCTTGGCCGTCGCGAGTAAGATCGATAATGGCAGTTAAGGATGAAGGATGAGGGATGAGGGATGAAGTTGTTGCAATGGGTGTCTTCTCATTTTCATCCTTCATCCTTCCGCCTTCATCCTTCCATACGATTGTTCCAACCGGCACTCTCACGACTTTATTGGGGGCCGAGCGGCCGTGCATCTTCTTCCCCATTCCGTGTGCGCCGTTCTTGGCCTTGATGATCGGCTCGTAGAAAAGATTGGAAAGATTGTCGACGTGGAGATCGGCGCGCAGGATCACGTCACCGCCTCGGCCGCCGTCGCCGCCATCCGGTCCGCCTTTCGGTACAAACTTCTCTCGCCGAAAACTGACCGACCCGCGGCCGCCGTTTCCCGCCTGCGCAAAAACTTTGATTCGATCGACAAACATGGCTTGGCTTCGTTAAATCGTTACATCGTTGAACCGTTGAATCGCCCAGCGGTCAAATTTTATAGTGAATGATGAACTCTCGCGCGACGTTCTTAATGCTAGCTTCCTTTACACGAAAAGGTCCGCAAAAAGATTTAGAAATTGGGAAGTAGAAAACGGCACGCGCCTTGCAACAGTTCAGCTGTGCACAAATCCCGATTCGGGCTGCTTCTGTTTTTCTTAAGTTTTGTTGCGAGAAGCAGCCCTGTAGCAGCAAGCATTTCGGTCTTGTTCGTCGGCAACAGTCTCACTCAGGTAAACAATTTACCCGAGGTCTTCAAAAAATTCGCAGCCGAATCGATGCTGCATGCCGAGGTCGATGTGAAATCAATCACGCCGGGCGGAGCGATGCTTTACGACCATTGGAAACGCGGCGAGGCCATCGCCTTGTTGCGTGAGCAGCATCCGAACTACCTCATTCTCCAGGGTCAGAGCACGGAACCATTGTCCACACCTCAGAATTTCGCGTACTACGCGGCGCGTCTTAAGGCCGAAGCGGATCGTGTTCATGCGAAAACGATCTTGTTTTCGACGTGGGCGCGGCCCGCGGGGGATTCGGTACTATAAAGATCAAACGTCCGGCGGAACGCCGGCTGAAATGCAAAGGCGATTGAATTCTGCCTATTCGTCACTCGCGAAAAACGTTGGCGCTACACTTGCCCCTGTGGGCATAGCATGGCAGCACGCACATCGCGCTATCCCTGACATTCAGTTACTTGATGGAACGCAACATCCGTCGCCGTCCGGAACGTACCTTGCCGCTGCAGTCCTTTTTCGCACTGTCTTCAACACCCCGGCAACCGGTTCCAGGTTTTACGACGGATTGCCAAAAGAAACCGCCCTCCGCTTGCAGCGCGTCGCCGACGAAGTTTCGTTGTCAACCGAATAAAGTACTCGAGAGGTCTCACTGCGGTGGGATTGACTTCGATCTCGTCCGGCCCATTTGCCAACGCCCTGTCCGTCTTCGCCCCGGCCAATTCCTTGATTTTCTTAATCTTCGATCGCGACAGATTTGTTCTTGCTCAGTTCAGGCCAGCACGCTAACCCTGCATCTTTCAAAGTTTTAACGCTATGATATCCCTGATTAACTTCGTGCCGTGTTTGTTCTTCGCCCAAGCGAGCTTCGATTACTCGTACTCCAGGTCGGGCAATCCGCCGGGTCCTGCTTTTTGGATCTGCTGGACGATCGTTATGGTCCTAATGATCGCCGCTTGGTGGAAGATGTTCAGCAAAGCTGGACAACCGGGTTGGGCGGCGATTATCCCGATTTTGAATCTTTATTTTTTCTGCAAAGTCGCAGGACGCCCAGGTTGGTGGCTGATTCTAATGTTCATCCCGCTGGTGAACTTCATCATCATCATCATCCTTTGCATCGACGTTGCCAAAGCATTCGGCAAAGGCGTTGGCTTCGCGCTTGGATTAGTCTTTTTGCCTTTTATTTTCTATCCAATCCTTGGCTTTGGGAGCGCCCAATACCAAGGCACAGCACGACCGGCGTAGCCTGGTATCACCTCGCCCAGTTCGGTTTACGCTTTTCGTTGAACGCCGCGATGCCTTCGCGTGCTTCTTCGGACTCACGCGCTTGCATGTGATGCTTTAACGCAAGATCGACATCGTCTTTCACCGACGTCGGCCAAAGTTCTTCAATCAGTTTCTTGGTGTTTGCGAGCGCATTCGGTGCGCCTTGCAAAACAGAATCGGCGAACTTCTGCGCTGCATCCATCAGCTCGTCACGCGGCACAATTCGATTAACTAAACCAATCTGGTGGGCGCGTTCCGCCTCAATCAGCTCGCCGCCGAGGACGAGTTCGCGCAGGTTCCGCTCGCCCACTTGCCGCCGCAAGAAAGTCATCACTAATCCAGCAACAAGTCCGCGACGCACTTCCGGATAGCCGATCTTCGTCTTTTCGGCGGCGACAACGTAATCGCAGGCCGACATGATACCGGCGCCACCCGCTACTGCTGCGCCATGGACCGCCGCGATCGTAATGAGTCGCGTCTCGGCGATGGTGATCAAAGCTTTCGCGACCATCTCCGCAGTCGCGTGTGCTTTCGTTTGATCAGCCGCCTCTTTCAAATCGAGACCTGTGCAAAACGCCGCTCCCGCGCCGCGCAAAATCAGCACCCGTGATTCTGGTTGATTCGACGCGACGTCGATTGCAGAAATCAGTTCATCCAACAGCTCAATCGTTAACGAGTTGCGTCTCTCGGGACGATTCAGCGTTGCAATCGTTATTTGCGGGCTCGATTTGTCGATCAGAAGGACTGGCATCGGTTCCATAATTCGTTAATTCACTGACTCGTTAAATGAGTCACACCTGGATCACGCCGGTGTGGAAACGCGCCTTCGGCATTGGGCGAGACACGTACTGAAGCAATTGAACCAAAACGCCGCGCGTTTCGTCGGGTTGAATGATCGCATCAACCCACCCGCGGGCAGCGCCGTAACGAATATCGGTTTGCTCCTCGTAGCTCCCTTTCACTTTCTTGCGCAGCTCCTCCAACTCTTCGTGGGACGCTTTTTTGTCACCGCGATCCCGTGCGCGTGCGAGAATTGAAAAGACCGTGTCGGACGCTTGCGCTGCACCCATCACGGCATAGCGGGCGTTTGGCCACGCTAATATGAAGCGAGGATCATAGGCTTTGCCACAGAGGGCATAGTTACCGGCGCCGAAAGAACCGCCAACCACGACTGTGATTTTTGGTACGACCGAATTGCTGACCGCGTTCACGAGCTTGGCACCGCTGCGAATGATTCCGCTTTGTTCGGCATCGCGCCCGACCATGAATCCAGTCACATCCTGAAAAAAGATAATGGGCAATCCGTCTTGATTACAATCCATCACGAAGCGCGCGGCTTTGTCGGCGCTATCCGAATAAATCACGCCGCCCATTTGAATGCCTTCTTTTTTGGTCCGCACCTGCAAGCGCTGGCTGGCAATAATTCCAACCGCACGACCGCCGATCCGCGCATAAGTCGTGATTAACGTTTTGCCGTAATCCGCCTTGTATTCGTCGAGCGAATCGGCGTCGACCACTGCCGCCAGCAAATCACGCGCATCGTAGTTTTTCTGGCCGTCGAGACTGATTAGGTCGTAGAGCGAGTCCGGACTCTTCGCAGGTTTTAGCGCCTTGGTGTCGTTCTTCGTCACGCCAGAACCAGCCGCTTCGGGCAACAAGGAAACGAGGGAGCGCAACCTCTTCAGACAAGACTCATCGGTCTTTTCGTAGAAATCGACTGTTCCACTGACCTCGGAGTGCATTTTGGCGCCGCCGAGTTCTTCTTGATCGACAATTTGTCCGATGGCGGCTTTGACCAGCGACGGACCCGCCAGATAAAGGCCGCTGCCTTCAGTCATGAGGATTTTATCGCAGAGAACCGGCAAATACGCGCCGCCAGCCACGCAGTTACCCATAATCGCTGCGAACTGTGGGATTCCAGCGGCGGAAATCACTGAGTTATTGCGGAAGATGCGACCGAAATCGTCTTCATCGGGAAAAATCTCATCCTGCATTGGCAAGAAAACACCAGCGGAGTCGACGAGATAGATAATCGGCAAGGAGCATTCGAACGCGATCCGCTGCGCGCGCAGAAGTTTTTTGCACGTCGCTGGAAAGAACGCACCTGCCTTCACCGTCGCGTCATTGGCAATGATCATGCACGGAACGCCACAAACGGGACCTATGCCCGCGACCGTCCCAGCAGCTACGATGTTCCCCCACTCTTGATACATCTTGTAGGCGGCCCAAAGTCCGATCTCCAAAAATTGCGCGTCTTTATCAAGAAGCTGCGATATTCGCTCCCGCGCGGGCAAGCGACCAAGCTTGCGTTGCCGTTCGAGCCCAGCCTTTCCGCCGCCCTGGCGAAGGATTGCCTCCTGCTTCAGAATCTCACGGCAAAACTCTCGCAGCGGTTCGCCAGAAGATGTCGATATCCGGGCCATGTGCGAAGAGGCTTAATCCGCGATGCTGACCGAATCAAGCGAGGTAGCGGCGATTGACCACAGTCGCCCGCGGGCGGCGGGGTTGCACCGCCCCATCAATAGACGTCGACTTCAGAACGATAGCCGGAGTCACTTCGAATCGAACGAAGCCTTGCGCGGCTGCCCCGCTCTGATTCGGGCCGGTTGATCCGCTCCAGGGCGACTTTGACGAGAAAAGGTACGGCGGCCAATGCACCGACGGACATGAGCGCGATCGCCGCGGTCTGTCGTGTCGGACGTTTGATCTTATCAGCGACCAGCATGCCGATGCCGAGCCCGAATGCTGTCCGCGTTAACGCCAGCAAATTCTCGAGCGGAACCTGTTCGGAAGTTTTTGGAATGGATACGGAGAGTGACATCGGCTACTGTTATACGTCTCGTTCGCGAAAAATAAACGGGAAAAATCTTCGCGCTCGCGTGATCTTAGCTATTGGCAGTTTTCGACATGGCTAATTCAATTTATGCCCTAATTTTGGCCGGCGGGAGCGGCGAACGCTTCTGGCCGCTGAGCCGCCGCAACCGCCCAAAGCAATTACTTCGCCTTGTTTCCAAGCGGACGCTCCTCGAAGAAACGGTTGCCCGCCTTGATGGTCTTGTCCCGCCGGATCGCATTTTGGTCCTGACTAACGTCGAGCAGGAAAAAGCGGTTCGCGATTTACTGAAGAAATTTCCGCAGCAGAATATCATCGCCGAGCCGGCGAAGCGAGATACCGCCGCCGCGGTTGCGCTGGGCGCCGGGTGGGTCGCAGCGCGAGATCACTCGGCCACGATGCTGGCGCTCCCTGCCGATCACGTCATCGCAGATCGCGAGGCGTTTCAAGAAACGATGAAGACCGCCGCTGCTGCCGCGAGTGAAACTGGTGCGCTTGTCACCATCGGGATCAAGCCGACTTGGGCGTGCCCAGGTTTTGGCTACGTCGAGCAGGGCGAACCGGTGCGATTGCGTGAGAACGGTAAGATTGCGGTCCATCGGGTTGTTCGTTTTCGAGAGAAACCGAACGCCGATCTTGCCGAGTCTTTTCTGAGAAAAGGAAACTTCCGCTGGAACGCAGGAATGTTTGTCTGGTCGGTGCCGACGGTCTTGAGCGAGTTTAATCGGCACGCACCCGAGCTTGCCGATTTTATTTCTCAAGTGCGATCGCCAAAGGACCTGGACAAGATTCTACGTGAGCAATTCGTCAAGCTTCCGCGAATTTCATTCGATTACGCGATCATGGAAAAAGCCGACCGCGTTTTAGTTGTGGAGGCGAGCTTTGATTGGGACGATGTCGGAAGCTGGCAAGCGGTCGCGCGTTATTTCAAGAAAGATGAGCACGGCAACATCGCCAATCGCGCTCTGACCGCCCTCGACGCAAGTGACAATATTGTCTTCAATGACGGTAAGACGACGATTGCATTGCTCGGAGTTCATAACCTGATCGTTGTCCGAACAGGCGATGCAATTCTCATTTGTCATCGTCATCAGGCAGAACGAATCAAGAACCTGGTCGCGAAGCTGCCTCCGGAGCTCCAGTAGGCCTGAGCCGGACCGGCACAAATGAATCCGATTCTGGGGATTGATTTTGGACAAGTGCGAATTGGATTGGCAATTTCTGACGAACTGCGATTCCTGGCGCATCCGCTGCAAACTATTCCGGCTAACAGAAGTCCGGTGAAGAAAATTGCGCAAATTGTGCGCGATCGAAAAGTCGAGATGGTTGTCGTCGGAATTCCGCGCCACATGAGCGGAGAAGCCGGGGCCGCCGCCAACGCTGCCCTCGAGTTTGCAAATGGACTGAGAGCGCAGCTTCCGTGTTCGGTCGAGACTTGGGATGAGCGATTGACGACTGTTGCGGCAGAGCGCGCGTTGCGCGATGCGGGCCGGAAGACACACAAAACACGTCACGTGGTCGATCAGGTTGCGGCGCAAATGATTTTGCAAAGCTATCTCGACCGTGAGGGCGGTACCGTTTCAACAACCGAGAGTGAAACGTGACCGCGATGTCGCAGCGGCTCAGACTAACCGTTGCATACGATGGCAGCGCGTTCGCGGGTTGGCAGAGCCAAGCCCATCGCAACACCGTTCAGGACGAACTGGAACGCAGCTTTCACAAGATCAGCGGACATCGCGTCCGAGTCCATGGAGCCGGGCGCACTGATGCCGGTGTGCATGCTCTCGCCCAATGCGCTCATGTTGACTTGCCAAATCGGAGAATCTCAAACCTGAGCTGGAGAAATGCGCTCAACGGGGTTCTTCCGCCCACGATTCGCGTGCTCCGCTGTTCCTATGTTTCGTCCAATTTTCATGCGCGCTTTTCTGCAAAAGGAAAAACGTATCGCTACCGGATTTGGACTGGACCGATCCTGCCTCCGCTCGAACTCCATCGCGCGTGGCACATTTCAGTTCCGCTAAACGTCGATCTTCTCAAAGCAACCGGACAAGTATTTGTTGGGAGACATGACTTTGGCGGGTTCGCCGCGAATCGCGGCAAAAAGGACGAAGACACTGTTCGCACGATTCGATCCGTTCGAGTGGGAAAACGCGGGTTCGTTGTGAATATCGAGATCGATGGCGAGGGTTTTCTTTACAAGATGGCTCGACTGATGGTGGGGACCATGGTTCGAGTCGGACTTGGGCAAACAGATCAAAGCGAAGTCGTTAGTCAGTTGAAGTTGGGCCGGGCGGGGGCGTCCCGTTTTGTGGCACCGGCCGGCGGTTTGTACTTGGTGAGAGTGTGGGTACTGACCCTGCTTTGAGCTAGGGCGGCGCCGAACGGCCACGCGGGAGTCGAGCTGGCAGACGGGCTGCTCTATGGGAATTATGGTAAACAAGCGCGTCAACCGCGCAACACCAGCTCGTCTAAAAAAATCGCGACGCTCGCTCTTTGGTCGCATTGGTGGCTGGCTATTTAGCCAGCGGTATTTTCACTTTAAACTCCTTTCTGGTACCACCGTTGGCGTCATCGTTATCATTTTCCTGGTCGGCGTTTTCCTATTCCTCAGCCTCCGCGATCATTATCAGGACGCGCTTCGCAGCCACACAATTTCCGTTATTCGATTGAGCAGCTTGATCGAAAATGACGTAGCCAGCCTCGAAAGCAATCATCGAGGATTTTTGCTGACTGGCCGGGAAGAATACCTCACCGTGTTCGACGCTAAGCGGGAGTTGATCAAACAACGGACCGAGCAGCTGACGGAGCTGATTGGGGACGCGCCGAGAGAGCGCAAGCGCGTCATGGAGGTGCTGAACGTCGTCCAAAAATGGCTCACAACCGTTGCTGTCCCGGAAATCAAGACACGCCGCGGTAAGACGCCCGCCCAATTAGAAAGTGAAGCAACCGGCAGCGGCGCTTCTGGACTGGGCAATTCCCTGCTTAACGAAGCACGCGACATTCTCCAATCGCTGGAAGACGAGGAGCAGATAGCGCTCAATCAGCGAATGCACGAGCAGGAATGGGCCACCCAGTCGGCACAAATCCTCAATTTTCTGCCCAAGCTTGACCGAGCCGTTATCGAGATGGAAAAAGAAAAGCGCGGCTTCTTGCTGACCGGAGACAGCAGTTTTGCCGAGGCCTATAAACGAGCGCTCGGTGACTTTTACACCTACAACGGCTATCTCTCGATCCTGATCGCGAACTCGCCGGCCCAGGCCCAACTCCTGGCCGACATCCGGGCGGGCGTGGAACGGTGGATCAATACCTTCGCTGCACCGGCGCTCGACGCCAAACGTGCAGGCAAAGATCCCGAGACGGTTGCTCCAGTTGCCGCCGGCGAAACGCTAATGACGGACGTTCGCCAAATGCTGACCGATTTCGAGGCCAAAGAGCTCAATCTTTATGAGCTGCGAATAAATTCTGTCACGCAACAGCGAATCTGGCGAACGTCAGCGCTGGCCTTTGTTGCAGTCCTCGCGATCGGATTGCTCGTCGTCTCGAACAGTTACAGCTTCGTCTTTGTTCGGCGGCAGTTAACAAAACTTGAAAGCGCGGAAACTCACATCCGTTCCGTCATCCAGAACATTCTCGATGGCATGATCGCGGTTGAAGAAAACGGGGTCATCCGGTCAATGAATCCCGCGGCCGAAAAGATGTTTGGATGCCGCGATAACGAAATGATCGGGCATACCTTCACCCGTTTGGTTCCAAAACTTTATGAGAGCGAGCACGACGCCAAGCCCATCGCCAGCAATTGGACCGAAATTCTGAGACGAGCCGGTGGCACCACTCTCGCTCTCGGGCGCACTCGCAAGAACATCACCTTTCCAGTCGAGATCTCTTTGAGCGAAATGCTTGTTGATCAACAGCGGCTTTACGTGGCGATGGTCCGCGACGTCACCGAGCGAAAACGGTTCGAGCAGCAAATTGATGCTGAAAAGGAAAGTCTCGCTGTCACCCTCCGCGCCATCGGTGACGGAGTTATCACCTGCGATGTCAACGGCAGAGTCATAATGATGAACAGCGAAGCGGAGAAGCTGACCGGTTGCACTTACAAGGAAGCCAATGGTCAGCCGCTCAAATCTGTTTTCGATGTTACGGTCGATCTTGCCACCCAGGCCAAGACACAAAAGAGCGGTTATCGAAGCGAAGCCCAGTCCATTTTGGTTAACCTTCCTGAGACGGTTACGCTTACGTCCAAGGACGGCATCGAGCGCGTCATCGAGCAGGTCGCCTCGCCAATTCGAGACAACAAAAACGAAATTGGGGGGGTGGTTCTGGTGTTCCGCGATATCACCGAGCGCCAGCGCAGCGAGGCAGAGCGGCGGAAAGCCGAAACGCTGGAGCAATTGGGCTTACTCGCCGGCGGCATTGCCCACGACTTCAACAATCTTCTCACCGCCATTATCGGAAACATTTCCGTCGCTTCGTTGCTTCTTCCTCCGGACGACGAAATGGCAACGCGTCTCGACGATGCCAAGAACGCCTCGATGCGCGCCCGCGACCTCGCCCAACAGCTTCTCACCTTCGCTCGTGGCGGCGCACCGATTAAGAAGACCGCGTCGATCGCGAAACTGATTCAGGATACGGTCAGTTTCTCGCTTCGGGGCAGCCGCAATCGCAGTGAATTCGATTTTGGCACGGATGTAGCGCAGGCGGAAATCGACGCCGGTCAGATCAGCCAGGTCATTGCAAACCTTGTGGTCAACGCCGACCAGGCGATGCCGAATGGCGGCACGCTCTACGTTAGCTGCGAGAATTTCTGCTACGACACCAACGACGTTGTCATTCCCGATCTGGCTCCCGGAGATTACGTCCGCGTCCGCATCCGCGACGAAGGCGTAGGCATTCCGGAGAAATACGTGAAGCGGATTTTCGATCCCTACTTCACGACCAAACCCAAAGGCAACGGACTCGGATTGACGACTTCTTATTCGATCATCAAGAATCACAACGGCCTTATGACGGTCGAATCGCAAGTGCACGTCGGCACTACCTTCACGATTTATCTACCGGCCGCGGCCGTCCAGCACGAGGAATCAGTGGTCGAAGCTCCACGAAAGCTGACGCCCGAAATATCCGGGAGTGGCCGCGTCCTGATTGTCGATGACGAAGACGCAATTCGCGATCTCGTTGAATTCACGCTCACGCGACTCGGCTATGAAGTTTCGCAGGCCGCGACCGCGCTCCAAGGCGTGGAGATGTATCAGGAGAATCTCAGGACCGGCAAGCGATTCGATCTGGTTATTCTCGATCTAACCCTTCCCGGCGGCATGGGCGGAAAGGAAGCTCTCAAGAAATTGATCGAAATCGATCCGACCGTGAACGCGATCGTCTCGAGCGGCTATGCCACTGACGCGACCATGAGCCGGTATCAGGATTTCGGGTTCCGCGGCGTGATCGCCAAACCTTACGAAGCCGCCGAGCTCGGCAAGATCGTTCACGATGTGATCGAATCGAGCCACGTAAACGTTGTCAGCCTGAATTTTCCCACGCAGGCGGCTGGTTAGTCGCAGTTTGGCTCGAAGAGTTATCAGTCGGACCTAATCTGCCGGCATTGGCAGCTCTTTTATCAATCGGAAACCGTTCTTTGTATAGCCGACCTTTTCATAAAACTCGTGCGCGTCGGTGCGGCGAAAATGGGTGTAAACTGCGACCCGTCTGATGTTCTTTTGCGCGAGATCGTGTTCCATTGCCGTCATCAACGCTCGGCCGACGCCGCGACCGCGCATCTTATCTGAAACAACCAACGCGAGGATGGCAGCGCCCGGACTATTATGCTCGTAGCTGTAACTCGTGCGAGTCCCAATCATTCCGCAAACTTTTCCTCCGCTTACCGCGACAAAGGTCGCGTAGTTTTTGTCCGCCCTAATGCCTTCCATCCGCATCTCCATCTCCGACGTGCGCGTCGGATATCCCAATTGTGTCATTAAATCGGCCAAGGCGGCAGCGTCGCCGACTTCGGCACGTCGAACCGCAAGATCGGCCTCTTTTGCCTCAGCCATCGATTTGTTCCGGCTTTAATCGCGGAAGGAGCCCTTCCAGGATTACTGCCACCGATTCGTTGACGGTCTGCTGATCCGTGTGAACAACGATCTCCACATCTTCCGGAGGTTCGTACGGCGCATCGATCCCGGTGAATTCACGAATTTCCCCGGCCCGCGCTTTCTTGTACAGATTCTTCGGATCGCGGGCTTCGCAAACTTCCAGCGGCGCGTCGACAAACACTTCCACGAATTCGGCGCTGCCCTCGAGCGCGATCTCTCGCGCCCGGCGTCGATCCATCCGATAAGGCGAAATGAACGCAGTGATTGCGATTACGCCTGAGTCCGCCATCAATTTTGCCACCTCGCTGACGCGCCGAATATTTTCCACCCGGTCTTCTGGCGAAAATCCCAGGTTCGAATTCAACCCATGCCGAATGTTGTCCCCGTCGAGCACGTAGGTGCGCATTCCCCGCGCGAACAACTCACGTTCCAACGCCTGAGCGATCGTCGATTTTCCCGCGCCCGATAAACCGGTAAACCACACGACCGCGCCGCGATGACCTGTCCGCGCAGCGCGATCGTGCGCGGTGACTTTGCCTTCAACCCAGAAAATATTTTTGCTCTTGGCGACGGTGCGATCGGTGTAAACACCGCCGAAGATTGTGCCGCCGCCGCAAATCTGGCCATCATCAACAATCACAAATCGCCCGAGGTTCGGGATTCGATCGTGGTTATCGATCACTAGGGGCGCCCGTGTTTGAATCGTCAGCCGCCCGACTTCATTCCGCTCGAGACGATCGCGCTTGTCGTTTGTCGTTTCCAGAGTTGCCGAATCCATCACCTGATCGATTGACGCGATTTCGCATTTCACTTCCTGCGTTGCCAGTCGCAGGTCGTAGAGATGACCAACTCGCATTGGATCGCGCACGATCCAGAAAACGTCCGCGTGAACACGGTTCGCCTCGATTGGGGTCTCACTTTGATGCGAGCCGACGTAACCGCGCTCGACAAAAATTTGTTCGGTCAAGGTGATCCCAATCGAATCACCGGCTATGGCTTCGCTGTCACTGCCGGCTCCCCATTCTTCAATCGAGTGAACTTTCGACGTCTTGTTCGCAGGGGAAAAAACCAATTCATCCCCCACCCTCAGCTTTCCGGTTTCGATCCGGCCTGCGATGATGCGGCGCTCATCGAATCGATAAACATCCTGGACGCAAAATCGTAAGGGCAAATCGACGTCGGCACTTTGCGGTTCCAACAGGTCTAACCCTTCCAGAACTGTCGGTCCGCGATGCCATTTCATCTTTTTGCTTCGGCTCGCCACGTTTTCGCCGCTTTTGGCAGCCGCTGGAACAAACACCCGCGCTTCGAGCCCGAGATCGCCTAGAAATTTTTGATACTGCTTCTCGATCTCGCTAAATCGCTCTTCGGAAAAATCGGCGAGGTCCATTTTATTCACGACCACGATCAATTGTTTGATTCCTAGCAGACTCAGCAGATAGGCGTGACGCCGGCTTTGTTCCCGCACGCCCTCGTTTGCCGCGATAACAAGCACAGCCGCGTCCGCGCGCGACGCCCCGGTGATCATGTTCTTCAAAAACTCTTTGTGACCGGGCGCGTCGATAATGATGTATTGGCGCCGATTGGTTTTGAATCGGATCTCGGTCGTGTCGATGGTGATGTTCTGTTCTTGCTCTTCCAAGAGCGCGTCGAGCACGAAAGCAAATTCAAACTCCATGCCTTCGGCCGCGCACGCTTTCTTTACCATCTCGATCTTGCCTTCGGGCAACGAGTCGGTGTCGTGCAAAATCCGGCCGATCAGGGTCGATTTCCCATGATCGACGTGACCCACAAAGACCACGCGAAGCGGAAGCTGCGCGGATACCGGAGATCGGATACCGGATACCGGAGAGTCTTTCGTTTTCATTGTTGTTTGCGCTTTCGAGCCGTTTTGATTGACGAAACTGTAACGGCAAGGATTTCGCCAGCTTCCTGCAGTAATTGTTTCGTTCGTTTCTCCGGTACGAATCCGAGCTCTAGAATTACTTCAATCCAGTAAACAGCCTCGTCGCATTCCTCCTCAACGATTCCCATTTTTGAAATGAAATCTGCCCGGGACTTGCTCCGAATCGCCGCGCGATAATTCGCTCCCACTGAAGTCGCAGATCGAATCAATTGCCGCGAAATCGTCTGCGCAGCAGGACCGTTCGGAAGGGATTCGGCCAAACGAATGCAGCGGATTCCAAACTGAAAAGTTCGCTTTCGAAACTCCGGACGCGTCATCACGAAATCTCTCCGGTATCCGGTATCCGCT
This sequence comes from uncultured Verrucomicrobiae bacterium, assembly GCA_963801815.1. Lineage (GTDB taxonomy): Bacteria > Verrucomicrobiota > Verrucomicrobiia > Chthoniobacterales > UBA10450 > AV40. The sequence goes on along the minus strand of CAWDGJ010000003.1, from coordinate 865,395 downwards.
TTCCGGTTTTCATAAAAAGCCTTTCGCTCTGAGCTTCTGCATCGCGTTGCGCTCGTAGTGATCCTGCGCGCGGCCGGCGCGCTCGCCAACCTTCGTCCCCTCTAGCTCGACGATAATCTCCTCGATATTCGAAGCCGTGCTCTCGATCGGATGCGTGATCGGCCTGCAGCCTAACGAACGAAACCGTTTGCCGTTTCGCGCGAAATACATTTGCGGAATCGGAATGTTCTCGCGCTGGATGTAACGCCACACGTCAACTTCGGTCCAATCGAGCAATGGCTGGACACGCACATGCTCGCCTTTGGCTGCGTTGGTCACGAATTGTCCCCAGAATTCCGGCGGCTGATCTTTGTAGTCCCATTCAAACTGCGCGTTGCGTGGCGAAAAATATCGCTCCTTGGCGCGGGTTGGATCTTCGTCGCGTCGAATCCCTGTGATCAGCGCATCGAATTTGTATTCGGCGAGCACCTGTTGGAGGGCCACCGTTTTTAATTCGTGGGTCACGGTCACCGGGTCGTGCGTCTCGTAACCGACGCCGCGCGCGCGAGCTTCAGCGTTGATCTTCACGATCAGGTCAGGTTGTGATGCGTCTTCGCCCATTCGCGGAACTCGAGCATCTCGGGAAACTCGTAGGTGGTGTCGATGTGCAAGACCGGAAATGGCACCCGGCCGAAAAACGCTTTCCGCGCCAGCCAGACCAAAACGTTCGAATCCTTCCCCATCGACCACGGCATACAGATGTTCTTGAACGCGTGATACGCCTCGCGAAAAATAAAAATGCTCTGGTTCTCGAGCTCGTCGAGATGGGTGCGTTTTGGTTGGTTGGTCATTTCTTAGCGCGGCTGAATTAGCCACAGATACACACAGATTTACACAGATGATTTCAGATTTGAATCTGAGTTTTCCGTAATCTGTGTTTAATCGGTGTCAATCTGTGGCCATTTTCCCTTGCGGCCACCTGTCGGAACCTTAGTGTTTCGCCATGGCTGAGACGCGGGCAAGCGCATACGACTCAAAAATCGAGGGCAACGTCATTTTTACCCGACTCGACGCCGCCTTCAATTGGGTCCGCAAGAATTCGCTTTGGCCAATGCCAATGGGCCTGGCTTGTTGCGCGATCGAATTAATGGCGACGGCCGCGTCGCGTTTCGACATCGCGCGATTTGGCGCCGAAGTGATGCGGTTCTCGCCGCGCCAATGCGACGTAATGATCGTTGCCGGCACAGTGACTTACAAAATGGCCCTCGCCGTGAAGCGAATTTATGACCAAATGCCCGAACCAAAATGGGTGATTGCCATGGGAGCATGCGCCTCCACTGGCGGAATGTATCGTTCCTACGCAGTGCTCCAGGGAATCGATCAACTGTTGCCCGTTGATGTTTACATTTCCGGCTGCCCACCGCGTCCGGAAGCGCTCCTCGCCGGTCTGATGAAATTACAGGAAAAAATTTCCGGCGAGAAATCATTTCTGCAGCAAAAGCCCGAGTGGACGAAGAAATTTGCCGAAGCACTGACATGAGCGCGTTGTCATTCCGAGCAGAGCGAGGAACCTCACAGTCGAAGCGTGCATCACGCAAATTGGATTGTGTGATCAATCAGCTTTTGAGAGGTCCCTCACATTCGTTCAGGATGACCGCTCAGTTTGTTTTTCATCCTTCACCCCTCAACCTTCATCCTTTTCTTCGATGACGGGATCGGAACTTCTCGATTCGTTAGGGAAACTGTTCGGGGCAAAGCTACAGGCGAAAACTGAATTTCGCGCAGAGACTACCTACACGATTTCCGCGAGCGATGTCCGCGAGATTGCAAAGTTCTGCCGCGACGATCTTTCGTTCGATTACTTGATCGACATCACGAGCATCGATAACGCCGGCGAAGAGCCGCGCTTTGAAATCGTCTACGAGCTCTATTCGATGACCCTTGCGGTTCATCTCCGCTTGAAATTGAAGATCGGCGAAGACGAGCAGGTCGCCACTGTTTCCGATATCTGGCCGACCGCGAATTGGCACGAGCGCGAGATTTACGACATGATGGGAATCAAATTCAAAGGTCATCCCGATCTTCGACGGATTCTAATGTGGGACGGCTATCCATTCTTTCCGTTGCGCAAGGAATTTCCGTTGGAAGGCCTCCCGAGCGACATGCCCGATGTCGCGTTCACCAGATCCGCGCCTCTCGAAGGCGGCCCGTTCGTAACCCAACCCAGCACCGCGACTGCCAAAGACCGCGAACCGCGCGCAAGACCGCCGGAGCTGTGAAGTCTGAAAAGAAATATGAAATCGTCATCGCGGATGAGCGGCTGACGATCGTTGATTTTATTCAGGACAAAATGCCAGGCGCTGCAGTTATCAATCGGGAGCTGCGCGGCTGGGAACCCAAAACTGTTTTCGCGTGGCATCTTTCTTTGATGTTTCAGTGTCGGGATCTCGCTGCGAACGGGATGCCTTCAAGAGCTGAGAAACGATTACTCGATCAATACGGCGATTCCCTCGATCACCTCTTCAAAGGTGACGTGAAAAAACCAAACGCACTGTTTCTCGCTCGAATCACTTGGAACGCCTCGCGCGAGCTGGTCTATCGCGTCTACGAGCCAGATCCAATTCACAAGGAACTTACAAGAATCATCGAAGAAAAGTCTTCACCTCGTCCGTTCGATTACCGAATGAACGACGACCCCGAATGGAAATTAGCTAATTGGCATCTGAATACGGCGCTTGGCGGCGCTAGCTCACGCGCCCAGCGCGTCGGTTAGAAGTTTCTCAAATTTGCCGCGACTTTTTTTTGAACACCCAAAACCTCTTCGTGACTGAGTTCTTCTTGGGAGAGGTCGGCGGCGAGATTGGTTTCTGGGGAGCGCACGCGCCTCGCGTGCTGGTGATCGCGCCCTCGCGATCACGAACTTTCGACATCAGTACCGTCGCTGTTCATTCGGACATTTTGGCGAGGCGCCGAAATGAACACCCGAGGCGGGTGTGCTCCTCAGATTTCCTGATCACGATCTTACCCGAACGCCGCGCTCAGTAGCGAAGGATCTCTGATTCTACAAATTCGAAATCCGAAGCTCGAAACAAGCACGAATCAACCAACACGAAATTCAAGAACGTTTTGCGTCCATTTTGGACATTCGAAATTGTTTCGGATTTCGAGTTTCGGGTTTTCGGCGGCTACGCCGCTGACACCGGCGGCGCGGTTGCGGGTTTGCGCAACGATGCCATCACGTCTGGCCTAAACTTTTCCTCATCAACCGGTGTGAATTTCGATTCGCCTTTCGGATAAGCGATGCGCGTGTGCAACATCGTCATCAAGGTGAAACGGAATCGCTCGGCGATTACGCGCAATTCGCCGAGAGTCAGATCGCATTCATCGAGTTGACCATCGGCAATCCGCTCCTCGATCAATTCGTTTACCAACTGCTCGACTTTTTGCGGTGTCGGTTTCTCCAAACTTCGCGACGCGCTTTCGACGATGTCGGCGAGACTCACGATCGCGCTTTCTTTGGTCTGCGGCTTGGGGCCGGAATAACGAAAACTTTCTTCCTGAACTTCTGGAATGTCTTCCTCGCGGATGTTCATGATTTTCCCGCCGGCGCGCGCGTCTTCCTGCTGTTGGAGCGCACGCTGGTAAAAATAATAAACGAGCGATGTGCCATGATGTTCCTGGATAATGTCGATGATGCGCTGATTGAGTTTGTGCTTGAGCGCGAGATCAACGCCTTCCTTCACGTGCGAAATGATGATGAGCGCGCTCATGGTTGGCGCGAGATCATCGTGCGGGTTTCGCTCAAAATTCATGTTCTCGGTGAAGTATTCCGGCTTCACCAATTTGCCGGCGTCGTGAAAATAGGCGCAGACGCGGCAAAGCGTTGCATTGGCGCCGATCGCTTCGGCAGCGGCTTCGGCCAGATTCGCGACCACCAGACTGTGATGATAGGTGCCCGGCGCTTCGATGGTCATTCGCCGCAACAACGGGTGATTCAAATCCGACAGTTCGAGCCACGACACGTCAGTCGTGATTTGGAAGAGATGTTCGAGCAAAGGCAACGCCCCGCCGACGATCATGGCGGTGACAATTCCATTGCCGAGCGCCAGCGCGCTTTGGATGCCGATCATTCCCCACTCATTGTCGGTTGGCGGGAAAAAGTTGATCGTGATTAATCCGAAGCAGAGAGAGGCGAGCCAAATCGCGACCCCGACTCCGAGACCGGCGCGAATGAGTTTGCTCCGCCGACGCACTTGGAGGGTGAGATAAACGGCGGTAAATCCGCTGATCAAGCTGATGACGAGCAACGGCGCGTCGATTTTGACGAACAGCACGCTGCTCCAAAAGCTCACGAAGAAAGCCGCGTAAAGTCCGTGATTTCTTCCGAGCAAAACACTGAGCACCAGCGGCGCGAACGCGTAAGGCGCAAGCAACCAGCCCATTTCCGGCGTGAGAAACTTGAACGCGTGTTCGCTGCACAGGATCAGTACGAGTTTGATCGCCGCGAGCTGAACGAAGATTGTCGCCAAAACCAAGAAGACGCGCGAATTTTGGGCAAACGTTGCCGGATGATTGATCCAAAGCGCCGCAACCGCGGTGGCGAAAAACAACAGCGCGATCACAAAACTCTTGGTTGGCTCCGGCTGCTGGCTGCTGAAAATCAAATAGGCCAGGCCCGCTACGAAAGCTGCGAGAATGATCACTTTCACGAAGCGCGCATACTCCAAGCTTCGCAGCAGTTCATTGCGAGTACGGCGGCGCCGCTGCTTTTTGGAAGCCAATCCGCGCTTCAGAAGTCTTCTGCGTCTTACGAAATCAAACATGACTTTATTTGCGCGACGACGGCGCAGGCGAACGATGTTGTTGGTAAGCGGTGATGATGGAACGAACCAGCTCATGGCGTACCACATCGCGCTCGTTGAAATAGACAATGGAGATTCCCGGGATGTTTTTCAGCGCCTGGAGAGCTTCCACAACTCCGGACCGTTTGTTCGTCGGCAGATCGATTTGGGTCACGTCGCCGGTGATCACGCACTTCGAGTGGGGCCCGATGCGCGTCAGTAACATGAACATCTGCTCAGTCGTCGTGTTTTGCGCTTCATCCAGAATCACAAACGCGTTGTTTAATGTGCGGCCGCGCATGTAAGCAAGCGGTGCGACTTCGATCGTTTGGCGCGCGATCGAGCGCTCGATCTCTTCCGCTTCGAGCATATCGCGGAGCGCGTCGTAAAGCGGACGAAGATAAGGCGCGATTTTTTGTTCGAGCTCGCCGGGTAAAAATCCGAGCGCTTCGCCGGCTTCGACGGCCGGCCGGGTCAGAATGATTCGGCTAACCTGATCTTTTTTTAACGCCGACACGGCCATCGCCACAGCGAGATAAGTTTTGCCGGTGCCAGCCGGACCAATTCCGAAAACGATGTCGTGTTTTTCGATCGCTTCGAGATAATTTTTTTGTCCAGCCGAGCGCGCGACAATCGGAGGCTTGCGCGGCGAGGTGGTGATCTTCATCGAAACCGCGTCGCTGAGATTGTCGTCACGCGATTCGGTCACGGAATTGAGCGCGTATTGAAATTCGTGCTTCTGGATGGACACACCGTTTTTTTGGGCCGCCTGGAGCTGATCAAAGACGCGCTGGGCTTTGTCGATTTTCTCCGGCTCGCCTTCGAGCTTCACCCAACCTTCGCGAGTAGTGACTCTCACGCCGAGGGAATCTTCCATTCGCTTCAAGAGCTGGAGATCGTTTGCGTAAAGTGATTGCAGCTGACGTGCGTTATCGAAATGCAGGGTGCGCGTTTCGGTCATCAAAGATCGACCACTCCTAACTTCTACAATTGCAGATCAACGGAAACCGTAAACCAGCGCCCAGTGGGTGCGCTCCTCGGGGGATTCTTCCACGGAAACGATGATGAAGTAACTGCTGGTCGCCTTCGGAATGACGTGCGCGGCCGCGAAATGACCCTTCTCCCAACTGTCCGGTTGTTCCGCGAGTTTTCCTTCGGAATCGTAAATGTGGACTGAGATCTTTGCCCGCTCGACTTCGGTTCCCAGCCAAAACCAATACTCATTGCCTTTAAACAACTGTTGGCGCACCGCCTTTTTCTCACCCGAGCCAAGATCGCCACCCCAGTAGTCCTCGCGAACTTGAAATCCTTCTTTCACGTACGGCTCCGCCGACTGGAGCGCGAACGATTGCGCATCATCCACCGTTCCGCCGGCCCCGCGCGGAAGAACGAAACTGACGAGAACGATCAGGCCTGCCCGCAAACTGAGTTTTATGAAGCGGTTCATGAGAGGCTTTTCAATCCTTCGTTACGATTCCGCTGTCGAGCTTCGTTGTGATGTCGTTGATTTTCCGGACCGACTCCGCAGATATGTGAGAGGAGGAGCTGCCATCGACCAGCGGCTTAACTTGGCCAAGCGCGTCCTGAATATCGTGAATGATCGGCAGATTAAACTCCGGCATGCCCTGAAGCTGGGTTTGAAAATGAACCAGCAAGTCCGGCTGGTGCAAAAGCTCCGCCCCGTCCGCCGAAAAATGCTTGGTCACAACAGCGGTCAAAACCTGGGTGCCCCTCAACCAGCCGCCCAAGCTGACCAGCTGCGATAATTTTTCGTCGTGCACTTCGTTCATCGCTGCCTGCACGCTACTCTGAGTGCGATCTAGCTCCTGGCGAACCTCTTCCCACTTGCGCTTGTCGGCTGCTTCCGTAATCGCTTTGGCGTGCGGCGTGATTGAATTACCGACGCCGATGCCTTTCGACAAATTCAGCACACGCTGACCGATTTCCTTCACTGCCGGCGCGTCTTCCGCCTGGACGGCGATGAAACCGTCGGCAATCACAGTCCCCAGAAGCAGGGCAATGCGAGGACGCTCGGTGAAGTTACTACTTTTTTCCGTGCGAACGTATTCGCGCCAGTTGACCGAGCCGAGCTTGTTAAGCGCGCCAAAGATTTCGTTCGGCAGCGGCACGACAACATTCTCGACCTTCTTCGACATCTGGGTGACGTCGATTCGTTGTGGGGCCTGAGCGGCATGGAGGCAAAGCGTGGCCCCAAGGAACACGCTCGCGCTGATCTTCAATGTTTTAGAAAAGGCAATCATCGGCAGCTTCGACTGTTGATTTTGGCTTAGTATTCAGGATTAATGAAGCCATTGTAAGCAGAACCTTGGCTCCGCACAAATACCTGCGCCTAACAATTTTGACTGACCCACGTCAATTCCTTTCCGCCCAACATCGCACCTCGTCGGCCATATGGACTTAAAAAGGCTTCGCCAGATCCTCGACCGCGCCCGAACGAAGCGCATCCTCGTCATTGGCGACCTGATGCTCGACGAATTTGTCTGGGGGAAGGTGGGCCGGATTTCGCCGGAAGCGCCGGTGCCTGTGGTTGAAGTGACTGGCGAGAGTTTCTTCCCGGGCGGCGCTGCCAACGTCGCCCGTAATCTCCGGGAATTCGTCGACCGCATTTCCATAATCGGCATGATTGGAAATGACCGGAGCGCGCAACAACTTCGCGAATTGCTGGCGAACGGTAAGATCGACGTCTCGGACGCGGTCGAAGACGAAAAGTTCCAAACCATCGTCAAGACGCGGATCATCGCCCGGCATCAGCAGGTTGTCCGGGTCGATCGCGAGAAAATCACGCCCCCTTCGAACAAGCAGATTGCGAGGGCTGTTACAACCGTTCGGAAACGATTGAATGACGTCGATGCGATTATCTTTGAGGATTACGGCAAAGGATTTCTGGCAGCCGGATTAGTCTCGCAAATCGCACGCCAGGCGCGAGCGGCCAAAAAAATCGTTACGGCGGATCCAAACCCCCACAACTTGATCGATTGGAGCGGCATAACGGCGGTTAAACCAAATCGCGCGGAAGCATTTCTCGCCGCTGGTATTCCCAATCGTGACGCCGGCCTTGCGCCAAAAAAGGATGTCGATCTTGCCCGCGCCGGAAAGGAATTGATGCGAAAATGGGGAACGCAATATCTCCTGATAACCCTCGGCGAAAATGGGATGATGTTCTTCGAAAGAGGCAAGCGGCCCCACCACATCCCGACGAAAGCGCGCGACGTCTTCGACGTTTCCGGCGCGGGCGATACGGCGATCGCGATGTTCACTCTGGCGCTTGTCTGCAACGCCACGCCACTCGAGGCCGCCCAAATCGCGAATTACGCGAGCGCGGTGGTCGTTGGCAAACTCGGAACCGCGACGGTCACCCGCGAGGAATTGATTTCCAGTTTCGAACATGACTTCGACTAACCCGAAGTCGCCGGCGGTCTTTCTCGACCGCGACGGCACAATCATGCATGACGCCGATTATTGTTCTCACCCCGATCAGGTTCGTATTTTTGACGGTGTCTCCGCGGCCCTGCGACGACTTAAAAACGCCGGCTATAAAATTATCGTGATCACCAACCAGAGTGGGATTGGCCGCGGGTTCTTCAGCGAAAAAAATTATCGCGCAGTTGAAGCAGAGGTTTCGCTCCAAATTGGCGATGGTTTAATCGATGCGACTTATTTTTGCCCGGACGTGCCCGGTCAGCCATCGGAATGCCGAAAACCAGCGCCCGGGATGGTCTTGCAAGCTGCGCGCGAACGCGCTGTCGATCTCTCGAGGTCGTTCTTGATCGGCGACAAGGAGATCGATGCCGAATGCGCCCACAACGCGGGTCTGCGGGCGATTCGAGTTCGAACTGGCTTGGATAAGATGACGGACGGCAGTTGCGCTGATTGGGTGGCCGAGGATTTACGGACAGCTGCGGAGATCATTCTTAACGCGACCAAATGAGCAAGGCGGTAGGCATTATCCCAGCGCGTTGGAGTTCAACGCGTTTCCCGGGAAAACCGTTGCATCCCATTGCAAACAAGCCCCTTCTCTGGCACGTCTGGGAACGTTGCCGTCGCGCGAAAAGCTTGGACTCCTTGATCATCGCCACCGACGACATGCGGATCGCCAAAGCCGCCTTCGATTGGGGCGCCGAGGTCGCGATGACGTCGAAAAATCATCAAAGCGGAACTGACCGAATCGCCGAGGTCGCTCGCAAAAGTCCTCAGTTCGAGCTCATATTAAATATTCAAGGCGACGAACCGCTGGTCGAGCCCGTCCTCTTGGATCGCTTTGTCGAAACGCTTCGCTCGAATCCGAACATCGGCATTGTCACAGCAGCGCACCCGTTCTCAAACGCCGCCGAAGCAGCGTCCCCTCACCAGGTCAAGGTGATTGTCGACCTTGATGGCGACGCGCTTTATTTTTCGCGCTACGCGATCCCCTTCCCGCGAAATCGTTCCGTTTCAATAAAGTATCTACGCCATCAAGGGATCTACGGTTTTCGGCGCAAAGCGCTTCTTGATTTCGTGAAATCGAAACCGACGCCATTGGAACGCGCGGAGTCTCTCGAGCAATTGCGTGCGCTCGAAAATGGTGTAAAGGTTCATGTGCTTCTCACGAAACATGGATCGCCAGGCGTGGACACGCCGGCGGACGCAAAAGCGCTGGAGCGAAAGCTGGCTCGCGCAAGACGGCGGAAAATCGTTCGATGAAATACATTTTTGTAACCGGCGGCGTGGTTAGTTCGTTAGGCAAGGGACTGGCCGCAGCATCGCTCGGAACCCTTCTCGAAGCCCGCGGGCTGCGCGTTGTTCTCCAAAAGTTCGATCCCTATCTCAACGTTGACCCCGGGACGATGAATCCGTTTCAACACGGCGAAGTTTATGTCTTGAATGATGGTGCCGAGACTGATCTCGACCTCGGGCATTACGAACGCTTCACAAATTGCGTTCTCTCGCGCGACAATAATCTGACCAGCGGACAGGTTTACGAATCGGTCATTCTCAAAGAACGCCGCGGTGATTATCTCGGTAAAACCGTTCAGGTGATTCCGCACGTGACGGACGAAATCAAGGACCGCATCCGTGAAATTTCAGACGAATCGAAATACGATGTGGTGATCACCGAAATCGGCGGCACAACGGGCGACATTGAAGGTCTGCCGTTTTTGGAAGCAATCCGCCAATTTATCCTCGAAGTCGGCGCCCAGAACGTCGTGAACATGCACGTAACGCTCGTTCCCTACATCAAAGCGGCGGCTGAATTAAAAACGAAACCGACGCAGCAAAGCGTTGCGAAACTGCGCGAGATCGGCTTGCAGCCGCAGGTATTGATTTGTCGAAGCGAGAAGCCAATCGATCGCGAGCTCAGGCAGAAGTTGTCGATGTTCTGCAGTGTTTCAGAGAAGGCCGTGATCGAGGCGCGCGATGTCGAACACACGGTCTACGAGGTGCCGTTGATGTTGCATGACGAAGGCCTCGACAAACTCGTCTGCGATTTGCTTCACCTGAAAACTCCGGAACCAAACCTGACGAGTTGGAAAAAGTTCGTCGATTGCGTGGTCAGCCCCCAGAAGCGAGTGAAAATCGCGGTCGTCGGCAAGTACATTCATCTTCAGGACGCGTATAAGAGTATTTACGAATCACTCACTCACGCGGCGGCGAGCCAGGATTGCGGCATTGAGCTGAAACTGGTCGACGCTGAATCGCTTCAGGATCGCGTCGGCGCACAGCTCAAAGATGTGGCCGGTGTTTTGATTCCTGGCGGATTTGGCGAGCGAGGTGTGGAAGGCAAAATCCAGGCGGCGCGGTACGCCCGCGAGCACGGCATTCCCTATCTTGGTCTTTGCCTGGGGATGCAGGTGGCGACCATTGAATTCGCGCGTGACGTTTGCGGAATCGAAAAGGCCAACAGCACCGAGTTTGATCCCGACACGCCTGATCCGGTTATTTCGCTACTCGAGGAGCAACGCGAAAAAATCCACAGCAAAGGCGGAAGCATGAGGCTCGGCACTTGGCCGACAAAAATCGGGAAAGGAACGCTCGCGGAAAAGATTTACGGAGCGAGCGACGTCATGGAGCGCCACCGCCACCGTTATGAATTCAACATGAAGTATCGCGAGCGGATGGCCGAAAAAGGTTTCGTGATTTCAGGAACTTCGCCGGACGGCACCCTCGCTGAGCTAATTGAACTGCGCGATCATCCCTATTTCATCGGCTGCCAGTATCACCCTGAATTCCAGAGCAAGCCGAACAAGCCACACCCGTTGTTCAAGGGTTTTATCCAGGCATGCCTGGCGTTCGATCCCAAGCATGCGACGCGCGCGTCAGCCGATCCAAAATCGCGGCGCCGAGTCCCTGATCAGGAACTCGTTCTGCAATAATTAAGTCTGCATTGAGCTCGTCGAGCTCGCGCAAATAGCGAAACAGATTCGCCGCCGCTTCGCGAAGATCTTGATTCTCGCTCAGATTTCGGATCGCAACGAAACGCTCATCCCCTTTAACGGGAGTCCACGCGAGCAACCCGCAGCGCTGACCCGGGAGCGTAAACGATTTCAAATCGTCAACGAGATGCAGCGGCGTTTTTGGCGAGTAATGCGATGCTAATTGTCCGGGCGCGGAGATGTCCTCTGTCTTCCTTGCGGTCTCAACCTTTCCGAATTCCAACAATTGCTCCGACGTGATTGGTCCGCGACGCAAAATATTAATCTTGCCGTTACAAATCCGGGCAATCGTCGATTCAATTCCGTGAGTGGTCGATCCACCATCGATAATGAGCGGAACCAAACCACCAAGTTCGTCGAGAACATGCATCGCGGTGGTTGGACTAATTCGGCCGAAGCGATTTGCGCTGGGGGCAGCCAGCGGTTTGCCGAACGCGCCAATAACTTCCGCGAAAACCGGATGCGCACTGACTCGCACTGCAACGGTTTCCAAGCCCGCCGTCACAATTTCGGGAACGATATTGCGTTTTGGCAAGACCATGGTGAAAGGTCCGGGCCAAAACCTGTCGGCAAGTTTCAAAATCAATTGCCGATCTTTCGAGGAAACGTCCGCAATCTGGTCGAGCCAGTCACGATTCGGAAGATGAACAATGAGCGGATCAAAGCGCGGCCGGCCTTTGGCCTCGAAAATTTTCGCGACCGCAATCGGATTCAGCGCGTCAGCGGCAAGTCCGTAAACCGTTTCGGTCGGCAACGCGACGATTTCGCCCTTCCGCAGCAATTCAACCGCCGCCTTCAACGCCTTTTGCCGCTCACCGCCTGCTGTTGAAAGTATCTCGGTATTCATCGCGAGGTCATCCGAGCAAAGCGAGGAATCTCTCACAGGGTGATCTATCACGCTCTTTAGATAGTGTGACGTCGGCTTCGAATGTGAGATCCCTCGCTCCGCTCGGGATGACAAGAGTCACCTCGGCAGTTTTGCAGAAAGGACGCTCTCGGATTGCTTCTTGCGAAAGGCTTCCAGTTTTTCGCGCAGTTTTTTGTCATGCGTAGCCAGGATCGCGACCGCGAGAAGCGCCGCGTTTTTTGCGCCGGCATCTCCGATCGCCAGGGTCCCAACCGGAATTCCGCCCGGCATCTGCGCGGTAGACAAAAGCGAATCGAGACCTTGCAACTTGGACTGGATGGGAACGCCGAGAACAGGCAACACCGTGTGCGCCGCGATCACTCCGGCCAAATGCGCGGCGCCTCCTGCGCCGGCGATGATGACCTGCAGACCGCGCTCCGAGGCGTTGCGGGCGAATTCCGTGGTCGCTTCTGGTGTGCGATGCGCCGAGAGCACGCGCGCCTCGTTAGGCACGCCAAGCTCATCGAGAGTTTCGGCAGCATGTCGCATCGTGTCCCAATCCGATTTGCTGCCCATGATAATTGCGACCAGAGGTTTTGACTCAGCCATACAGTTTAAAAATTCCAAATCCCAACGTCCAAACTCCAAAAAACCTTCAATTTATCAAGCTTCAAAAGGCAAATAAGTAACTGCATCCTTTGTTGGAAGTTCGAGCCTGGGATTTGGAGCTTTCCCCGACCCGACGATATTGCCTAGTGAAAGCGAGATCGATCGTCCTCATCGGAATGATGGGCGCCGGAAAATCGTCAGTCGGTCGCGCCCTGGCGCGCCGGACAGGTCTGGCTCATTTGGACACTGACGAAGCAGTCGCCGCACAGTTCGGGCTTTCGATTGCGAAAATTTTTCAAAAGTATGGGGAAGAGAAGTTTCGCGACGCGGAGACTGAAGTCATCCGAAATGTCACCGCCGACCGGCCGATGATAATCACAACAGGCGGTGGAATCGTTCTTCGGCCGGGAAACGTCGAGCTTTTGAAACGGTTAGGCACAATTGTTTGGTTAAATGGCGATGAGGCAAGGCTGTTCGAGCGCGCGGCGCGACGGAATACCCGGCCGTTACTGCAAAATGACCAGTCGCGCACAGTCTTTTCCGAATTGCTTCGCAAACGCGTGCCGCTTTACCAAGCCGCGGCCGACTTTGAGATCGACACTTCCGACCGAGACCACGACGGGGTGGCAGAAATCATCATGCACAAAATCGAGCAACTAGCGACGTCATGAATGTGACAACCTCACTGCCGCCAGCGACGACGGCAGAAACGTCGCTGGAAACGAAGGAAAGGCTCGTCAGATACGCGCAACAACTTGGTTTCGATTCCTGTCGCATTGCCCGGTGTGCTCGCTCAGCCCACATCGACCAATTCCACGATTGGCTCAACGATGGCGCGCATGGTCAGATGTCTTACATGACGCGCGGCGAAGAGAAGCGTCGCGATCCGCAAAGGATTTTGCCCGGCGCGAAATCGATCATCGTATTAGCCCTCAATTATTTTCAGGGTGTGGAGGCGGGCGTGTCGGCCGCACACAAAAGAGCGGCCGGCACGGCCGCCACTACAGCAACAAATGGAAGGATCGCGCGATACGCTTGGGGAGACGACTACCACGATGTGATCGCCTCGAAGTTGAAGAAAATAGATGAATTCCTGCATGGATTTGGCGGCGAACAGAAATGTTACGTCGATACCGGGCCGATCCTGGAACGCGATCACGCAGCAGGAGCGGGGCTTGGGTGGCATGGCAAGAGCACAATGTTGATCGATGAAAAACTCGGCACCTGGTTTTTTCTGGCGGAAATCTTGACGACGCTCGACTTGCCACCGAATGCGCCGGCCCGAGATCGCTGCGGAACGTGCGAACGTTGCATCACAGCTTGTCCGACGGGTGCGATCACTGCACCACATAGGTTGGACGCGCGTCGCTGCATTTCTTATCTCACGATCGAATTGAAAAGCGCGATTCCCGAAGAGCTGCGACCACTAATGGGCGATCGCATCTTTGGTTGTGACGATTGTCTCGACGCCTGCCCTTGGAATCGCTTCGCGCAGGTTTCACGCGAAAGCGCCTTTGCCGCCGGAAGATCGACGAGTGAATTCGCGCTTCGCGATTATTTGAAATTGGACGACGCGGAGTTTCGCAACCTGTTTCGCGATTCACCGATCAAACGAATCAAGCGGCGTGGTTTTCTGCGTAATGTTTGCGTCGCGCTGGGTAACGTCGGAGGGCGGGACGATCTGCCGGCGCTTAGGCAGGCCGCAACCGATCTCGAGCCGTTGATTGCCGAGCACGCGCGGTGGGCGATCCACCAGATTCATCAGCGACTGGTGCAACCAAATTAAATCGTTGAATCCGAGAGGCGCGGTTCCTGCATCTCATTGTCGGCCCGGTGAACGGGTTTGGTTGGAAAAGGTCGAAAGTGAGGTAATTTCCGACTTCCCCGCTCCCTGAGTCGCCATGCACCAAACCTTAACCACGCCCGACACCTCACCACAGGCCGCCCGCAAACAACGCGCCCGCCGCCGCAAACAGATCATTTGGGGCGGAGTGGGCTTCGTCGTGTTGTGGCTCATGGTTTCAATCGCGCTCTCCAAGCGCGAGAAGCCGATCCCGGTGACAACAGAAAAGGCGGTGCGAAAGACGATTCTCCAAACCGTCTCGGCAACTGGCAAGGTTCAGCCGGAAACAGAGGTCAAAATCTCGCCGGAAGTTGCAGGCGAGATCATCGAGTTGCCGGTGGACGACGGTAGCAAGGTCAAAAAAGACGACCTCCTGGTTAAAATTAAGCCCGACACGTACAAGGCGCTGCTCGAACAGCAGGAAGCGGCAATTAGTTCTGCGAAAGCGACAAACCTCCAGCAAAAGGCAACGATGCTGAAGGCAGCGCAGGATCTGAAACGCGCCGATGACATGTACAACAAGAAAACGATTTCGATTCAGGAGTATAACGCCGCGCAAGCCGCGGCCGATGTAGCCAAGAATACTTACGAAAGCTCGCTTCATGAAATCGAGCGCGCCGAAGCCGGCTCGAGCCAGGCGCGCGATCAACTCTCCAAGACGACTGTGTATTCGCCGATCGATGGCACAGTGACGATGCTAAACAGCAAACTCGGCGAACGCATCGTAGCGACCGGACAATTCGCTGGGACAGAAGTGATGCGCGTGGCCGACCTCAATCACATGGAAGCACGAGTCGATGTGAACGAGAACGATGTCGTGAACGTGAAAGTCGGCGACAAGGCGAATGTGAAGATCGACGCTTACGGCGACCGCAAATTTCATGGTACGGTTTATCAGATTGCGAACACCGGGACCACAACCGGCTCCGGCACCCAGGAAGAAGTGACAAATTTTCAAGTAAAGGTTCGGGTCGATGACCATGATGTTCCGTTGAAACCGGGTCTGAGCTGCACCGCCGATATCGAGACCAACATGGTGAAAGACGCGGTAGCTGTACCGATGCAAGCTGTCACCATCCGAACCGGCGAAAGCAATTTGAGTCCGGAAGAAATTGAAAAGCGCAAACTAAAAGCGAGTGCCCGCGATAAAGGCGACAACAACGCTGATTACGTGAATGAAAAGCAGGAGAAAGCGGCCCAAAAAGAAGAACGCGAGAAATTGTCCAAGGTGGTGTTTCTGAAAAAAGGCGGCAAAGCGCAATCGGTCAAAGTGACGACGGGAATTTCGGACGACACCTACATGGAAATCAAAGACGGCGTTCAACCTGGCGATGAAGTGATTTCCGGCAGCTACAGTGCGATCAGCCGCAAATTGAAAGACGGCGCGAAAGTAACCTACGACAAGGAAGCGACGAAGTAGAATTCGTCACTCGTCACATGTCACTCATCACTCGTGAGCCCGGCGCGGTGGTGATCGACATCGAAAACATCACAAAAGATTACGTGATGGGTGAAGAAATCGTGCACGCGTTGCGCGGCGTCACGTTACAGATTCGCCGAAACGAATACCTGGCCGTAATGGGCCCCAGCGGGAGCGGCAAATCAACCTTGATGAACATGCTGGGTTGCCTCGATACGCCGAGCTCCGGCCGTTACGAGTTCAACGGACGCAACGTCAAGGAAATGGACGATGACGAGCTGGCAGCGATCCGGAACCGGGAGATCGGCTTTGTTTTTCAGACGTTCAACCTGCTGCCGCGCGCCAACGCATTGCGCAACGTCGAACTGCCACTCATCTACGCCGGGATGGATCCGGAAGCGCGGCGAGACCGCGCGGAACGCGCGCTTATTGACGTAGGTTTGGGCGATCGCATCCACCACAAACCTAACGAATTGTCTGGCGGCCAACGTCAACGGGTTGCGATTGCGCGTGCCCTGGTGAACGATCCGTCGATCATTCTGGCGGACGAGCCGACGGGAAATCTCGATTCCAAAACCGGCGACGAAATCATGGCGTTGCTTGAAGACCTTTATAAACGAGGCAACACCATCATTTTGGTCACGCACGAGCGCGATATCGCCGCGCATGCGCGCCGCACGATTCATCTCCGAGATGGGCTGATCGAAATGGACCACATGGGATTCATCCCCGAACTCGACGCGGCAGTCGCAAGCTGAGCTGAAATGAAACGCATTCTTTACGAAGTGGAGGAGAGCTGGAAGATCGCCGCGGCGCAGATGCGTTCCAACATGATGCGGTCAACCCTGACCGCGCTTGGCGTCATTATCGGGATCGTTGCGGTGACATTGATGGGAACCGCGATTAGCGGAATTTCAATCGGTTTCGACAACAGCATGTCCGTGCTCGGCGACGACGTTCTCTACGTCACGCAATGGCCTTGGAAGCCGGTGGATGACTGGTGGAACTATCGCGACCGGAAAAAAATCGAGACCGATTACGCTGACAAAATCAATCGAATCATCGCTGCCACGCCAAACTCCAATCTGATCGTGGCGGTGCCAACGTCGAGCTTGATGCGCTCGGTGAAGTTCGGCGGCAACGAGGTGGATGGCGTTTTCACGCTGGGCACGACGTCAGATTTTACGCTGACATCGACCATCGACTGCAAAGAAGGCCGGTTCTTCAACGAAATCGAATCGCGCGAAGGCGCTCAAGTCGTCGTCATCGGCTACGACGTGGCTGACGCGCTCTTTCCATCGGAAAGCCCGATCGACAAGACCGTTTTGATCAACGGGCAAAATTTCAAGGTGATCGGCGTTAATGCGCGACAAGGAACGTTTCTGGGACTGTTCAGCTGGGACTCGATGGTTGCGATACCATTGACGGCGTTTAACAAATATTTCAGTTCGAAGAGTGCCTCGGACGTGCGCCCAGGTGCCGCTTCGACCGAATCGGACGTGCGCGTGAAAATAAAAGACAAAAAGAAACTCCCGGAAGCAAAAGATGAGCTGACGGGAATCATGCGACGAGTGCGCGGTTTGTCGCCCGAGAAAAAGGAGGATTTTTCGATCAACGAACAACAGGCATTCAAGAGCACGCTTGATCCGGTTAAGAACACAATCGCGATCGCCGGACTTTTCATCACCGGGCTGTCGCTGTTTGTCGGCGCGATCGGCATCATGAACATCACATTCGTAAGCGTGAAAGAGCGGACAAAGGAAATTGGAACGCGCAAGGCGCTAGGCGCGCGGCGGCGCACGATTCTGTTGCAGTTCCTGATTGAATCGACCGCACTTTGTCTTCTTGGCGGATTTATTGGCCTGGCTTTCGCCTACCTTCTCTGCTTCGGAATCGGAAAAGCGTTTCCGTCGTTCCCTATCCAATTTTCGTTAGGGCTTGTTGTCGGCAGCATGATTGTTTCAGTGCTCACCGGCCTAATCTCCGGCTTTGCCCCGGCATGGACAGCTTCACGTCTCGATCCGGTGACGGCACTGAGATATGAATAGAAATTCGAAGTCTGAATATCGAAACAAACTCGAATACCGAAATTCAAAAATCCCTCGGACAATGTCGACTACCGGCGCGACAAAATCTTGTGATCTCGAAGAGGACACATGCAGTTCGCAAAAGCCAGCCACGTCTTCGGATCAATCGTGCCCAAAGTCGAAAGAATGCATTTGAATTTTAGATTTCGAATTTGTTTCGGTCTTCGGATTTCGAAGTTTGGATTTTGACCATGCGATTCAGCGAAATTATCACCATGGCGTTGAGCTCACTCGGCGTGAACAAGTTACGCTCCGGCCTGACGATGATGGGGATTACCATCGGTGTTTTTTCCGTCATCTCGGTAATGACCGCAATCGGCGCGCTGCAAAACTCGATTGAAAACGGAATCAGTTTTCTCGGGTCGAACATTTTTCAGTTCGCCAAGTATCCGGCGAACGTGAGTGCGGGCGGAGACGTAAAGAAAAAATATCTGAACCGGCGCAATATCAGGTACCTGCAGGCGCTTCACTATCAACGATTGATGGAAGGGAACGCGCGCGAGATTTGCCTGAAGTGTTTCGGCTACGAAGTGAAAGGGCAGGCCGTTTACAACGGCGTCAAAACTACGCCGAGCCTGCTTGTTGTCGGTACCAATCGTAGTTTTCTCATCGCCAACGCTTACACGCTCGGTTACGGCCGAAATTTGAATGACGAAGACGTCGATCTTGCCCGCAACGTCATCGTGGTCGGAAAGATGATCGAAAACCGCTTGTTTCCGCACGAATCACCGATTGGGAAAATGATCCGGATGAGTGGACATACCTACACGATTATCGGCGTGCTGACCGAGAAAGGAACCGCATTCGGCCAAAGCCAGGACAATCTTTGCATCATGCCGATCACCCGTTTTTTCGAAGACTTTGGGTCGGCGAAACGCACGGTCAACATCGCGACTCAGGCTCCCTCGACTGAAACTTACAACGCCACGTTCGACAAGGCGGTGGGGGCGATGCGAATCGCGCGCGGCCTGCGAGCGAATGAGGAAAACGACTTCGAGATCTATTCCAACGACTCACTCAAGAGCGCGTTTGTTTCCGTTGCGGGCATCGTCCGGGTGGGAGCGTTCGTGATCAGCTTCATTGCCCTGGTAGCCGCCGGCATTGGCATTATGAACATCATGCTGGTGAGCGTCACCGAGCGAACAAAGGAAATCGGCGTACGAAAATCGATCGGTGCGCGCAGCAAAGACATCTTGCGGCAATTTTTGACGGAAGCTGTCTTTATTTCGGAAGCCGGCGGTATTTTGGGAATCTTGCTCGGAATAGCCATGGGCGACTTGATCGCCGTTTGGTTGAAGGTTGATACGATTTTCCCGTTCGGCTGGGCGATTGCCGGCCTGGTAGTCTGTTCGGCTATTGGCATCGGCTTCGGTCTTTACCCAGCGTATCGCGCCGCAAACCTCGATCCAATCGAGGCGCTGCGATACGAATAGTTCGAGACTGCACCTGCTTCCCTTTGACCAGCGCTTCAGCTTTGTCGTACTCTAGAAACCTTAACGGCTTATCCAGGTGCCTGCTCGTCCGAAGTCTACCAACAAAGCTGTCGCGCAACCCAGTATCGTCTTGCTCGAAGAGTACGACGCGCTGGCGGCGGCCATCGGTTCAGCGCTGAAGAAATTCGCGCCGAACCACGCCGTCGTTCTCGCGCGCACTCTTAAGGAACTCGAAAAGTTTGCCAACGATCTCGAACCCGATCTTTTTATCCTCGATGTCGATCCACCGTGGTCCGGAATAACGGAGCTGCTAGAAAAACTTCGAGATTCGCACCCGGCCGCTCGCGTTCTGGTCATCGGCACCGCAATCCCCTCCGGGATTTCCGCTGAACGCGGATCTCTTGGCGGCCTGCAATTTGTCGAAAAGCCGTATGAGCTCGCAACCTTCGGCGCGGCCGTCCAGGCGTTGCTCGGACCGTGGAGGGAATCGGAATCGCGCGGAACTTTGCACGCGCTCAGTGGGATCGACCTTGTGCTTATGCATTGTGCCGCGGGCGCCAACGTAATCCTGGAGATTCGTTCGCGCGGCCGAAGCGGCGAGATTGAAATTGCCGCAGGCCAGGTGGTTCACGCCGAAACCGGAAGAATCAAAGGAGAAAATGCCCTCGCCCAGATCCTGGGCTGGTCCACAGCAAACTTCAGCGAAAAAAGAATCACCGGATCGATCCGGCGGACCATCACAACGGCTTGGCCCGCTGTTGTCGTCGAAGTCCTGCACGAAACGCAGCCGGAGGCTCCCAAGGCACCGCGTCCGCGCGTCACCGAAGCTCTACCAGAAGTCGGAAAGAGAATCGTCGTAATCGACGACACCGAGATGCTTTTGATCTTTGTCGAAGACGTTTTGGCAACGGCCGAACCTGACCTGCGGATCACTACGGCGGTGAGTGCAAGTGAGGGTTTGCGAGAAATCGATCGCGCTAATCCCGATCTCGTTCTCCTGGATTACAGTCTGCCCGATTTCAATGGCGACGAAATTTGCCGGCGGCTATTGGAAAACGAGCAAACCGCAAACGTCCCGGTGCTCATGATGTCCGGCCACGTTCAACAAATGAATGCGACCGCGGCGCGCTTTCCTAACGTTGTAGCCGCTATCGAGAAGCCTTTTCTCTCAGAGGCCCTTATCGACTTGGTAAGACGAACGTTGGCCGGTGAGCGAAAACTCACTAAGAAAATCACGGAACCAGCAGTTGCCCCCTCAGTCATTGAATCACCACCCGCGTTGGCGCCGATCGTTCAACGGAAGCCGTCACCACCACCCAGACAAGAGATCATTGTTGAATCGCCCGTTCGCGAAACGAGGGAGCCAGTTTTTACTCACCCCCTTGTCTTTCGGGAACCGGTTCGGATACCAACTGAATCCCTGATTGAGCAGCGCAAACCATCACCCGCTACTCCGGCGGTTCGCGTCGCGCCAACTGATGGTAGCGGAGCAGTGCTGGGTCTTTTTCTGGAAGTGCTTTCAATGCAGCTCACGTCTCAGCTACAGATGGGCGCGATTCGCGCGCGCCCGGCGTCACTGATGGCTTCACTTCGCTTGGAATCGGCAACGGCCCGGAACGCAATCCCCGCCGAAACAGGGTTTCAAATTGGGACGGCACAATTCAGCGCGGAGGGTCGCATTTCCAGTCTCCGATTGCTTCCTACGGCGAAGCCTTTGCAACCCGCCCAAATGCGAAACGCATTCGAGATCGGTGGCGTGGCGGTGATTCCAAATGAAACGCGGGCGCGTGTTCAGCTGACTCCTTCGGGCACAACGCCGATGACGATGGAATTACTGGCACACCTGGAGCTGAAGGCGGTGGAGCTAACGCAGAACTTTCAGCTGGCCCAGCTGATCTTAAACTGGCCTACGAGCGCGGTTCGCGTCACCTTAAATCCCAAAGCGCCTGAACAAACCGCGGCGAAGTTCGAAATGCGCGTCGAAAAACTCGACAGTTACGGACGTATCACCGAACTGCTCTTGAGTCCGATCAGATAATCGCCCATTTGCTACCGTTGCGAATAACAGGGAAACAATTTCGGCTCTCAGACTTGTCGATTCATTCCAAGCCAAGCGCTTTGAATGTCTCATCGACATGCCGCAAGTGGACTTCCAACGAACAAAGCCGGTCGATCTCTTCCGCGGAAAGTTTTGCGGTAATCTCCGGCTCTTTTTTCACGTTTTCCGCCAGCGTCCCCCCGCCCTTCCAGGTCTTCATCGCGGCGCGTTGGACTGCTTCGTAAGCGGCCTTGCGCTCCGCTCCAGCGCGCGTTAGAGCGAGCAGGATCGATTGGCTGTTATAAAGGCCTTTCGTCAGCTCGAGGTTTTGCTGCATCCGTTCGGGATAAACCTGGAACCGCTCGACCAAATTCCGGAGCTCATTCAGCATGAAGTCCATCAGGATGCTTGAGTCTGGCAAAATGATTCGCTCCGCGCTCGAGTGACTGATGTCGCGTTCGTGCCAAAGGGCGACATTCTCGAGCGCAACCATCGCGTTGCCGCGAATCACGCGCGCGAGACCACTCAATCGTTCGCTCGTGATTGGATTCCGTTTGTGCGGCATGGCAGAGCTGCCCTTCTGGCCTTCGCCGAAATATTCTTCCAGTTCGAAGACTTCGGTCCGTTGAAGATGACGAAATTCCGTCGCCCAGCGATCAATACTCGACGCAATCACCGCCAGAGTCGTCATGAACTCGGCGTGACGGTCGCGCTGCACAATCTGCGTCGACAACGTGGCGGGTTTGAGTCCGAGTTTTCCGCACACCGCGCGTTCCACTTTCGGGTCAACGTGTGCGTGCGTTCCAACTGCGCCGCTGATTTTGCCCACACGAACACGCTCGCGCATCTGGGCGAGACGCTCTTCCGCGCGGCCGAACTCGTCGAACATCAGCGCCATTTTTAAACCGAAAGTGATTGGCTCGGCATGGACGCCGTGACTACGCCCGATCATCGGCGTCATTTTGTACCGGCGCGCCTGAACGGCGATCATGTTGCGAACCTGCTTTAAATCCTCAGCCAGGATATTGATCGACTCGGTTAATTGAACGGAAAGTGTTGTGTCGAGAATGTCCGATGAAGTGAGGCCTTGATGAATCCAGCGGGCAGCCGGCCCAACCGATGCCGCTACATTTTCCAGAAACGCGATGACGTCATGATTGGTGCGCTTCTCGATCTCCAGAATTTCTGGAATTGAAAAGCGTGCTTTCTTCCGAATCTCGGCAGCGTCTTGTTTTGGAATCTGGCCGAGGTCGGCCATTGCCTCGCAGGCAAGCAGCTCGATCTCCAGCCAGATTTGATATTTGCGTTCGTCCGACCAGATGTGGCGCATCTGTGGCCGGGAATAACGATCAATCACGCCGCAAGATAGATTGGCGTGTCAAACGCGAAAGTGTTTTGCGCAAAAAAAATCGCTCCGACAGACAATCCGTCGGAGCGATTCAGAAATTCGCTTTTAGTGCCAGTGCGGCTCGGACCCTAGCAAACCTTGGCGCGGAGGAATTTGCCGTCGCTTTGGAGGCGCACCTTTCCGCTGCCGAGCAGGTCAGCTACTGTCGCGACGGTCTCCTTGGTGTTGCTCGTGCAGGAGCTAACGGCAAGGATCAGGTCGCCGAGTGAAAGTTTGGTTCGGGGTTTGAGGATTAGGCTGTTCTTCTTCATTGCTGTTGGTCTTTTGACAGCAGCTTCGGTGCCCCTGTTCAAATTTAGTTCGACTGCCGGCAGCGCTTTGGCCGCGCCGCTTGAAGCCTTATTCCGCTTTCCGCTTGGAAAGCCACATCGATAGAACGTATAGCGCCGCGAACGCGAGAACGACCAGGAGCAGCCACCTTGTTTGACTCCGAACGAAGTGAACGAAGCCTTCCGGATTGTTCAGCAAGTCAGGAGCGACGCGTTGCGCGCGAACGCCAAGATAAGCGAGGATCGAGCACGAAATGGCCGAGCCGAGCGCGGTCATAGCGCTGAATACCTTAAAGTTCATCCGCACAATCCCGGCCGGGATTGAAATCAGATGTCGAACCCCAGGCAGAAGTCGCGCGAAAAAAATGCCGCCAGCCTCGTAGCGGGCAAGCCAATGTTCTGCCTCCTCCAATTTCTTCGGCGGAAATAGAATGAACCGCCCGAACTTAACGACTAACGGTCGACCCAGCCAAAGTGACAACCAATACATCACCGCTGCTCCAAGGTAGGCGCCGAGAGTACCCGCCAGGATTACGCCGGCCAGGCTTAGCCGTCCTTCTGCGGCTAGAAAGGCGGCCGGCGGCACCACGACTTCAGCCGGTAACGGAATCGGCGTGCTTCCCATCGCCATCAAAACGATGATTCCCAAATAACCGCCAGTGAGGACCCATTCCGACCAGATCTGAATTAGATGATGCACCTTCGAATTTTAGATTTTGGATTTCCGATTTCCGATTTCCGATTACGCTGGCGAACGCGCGACTAGTTCAATCTAAAATCCAGAATCCGCAATCTAAAATCGACATGTCGATCTACCGCCGCGTTCTTCGTTACTACCAGCCGTTTGTGCTCCAGACGATTTTTGGCTTACTGCTGTCACTCGTTGGCATTGGCCTCAATCTTCTCAAACCTTGGCCGCTCAAATTGATCGTCGACTCCATAATTCCGATTGGCCGCAAGCTCGGGCTGCATGAACCAACCCAATTGACTCAATTTGCGGTTCTTCGAGGAACTGTTCCCTTTTTGCTCTTTATCGTCTGTCTGTCGTTGGTGTTACTTCAACTTTTGTCGGGAGCCGTAAGCTGGGTCACGAATTACCTTCTCGTGAAGGTTGGCTTGCAAGCGCTGTTGAAACTGCGGACCGATCTTTACGCGTACCTGCAATCGCTTTCGCTCAAGTATCACGACGTCCGACGTTCAAGCGATTCCAGTTTCCGCGTCGCCTACGATTCGCAATCGATCCAGACAATTTACAACAAGGGTTTTACCGGAATCTTCGGATCGGCCATCACACTGATCGGGACGTTTGCCGTCATGATTCGGCTGGACTGGCAATTGACGCTTCTCTCGCTCGCGATCGTGCCGTTCATCATTGCGGCTATTTACTTTTTTGCAGATCGGATTCGACGTGAATCGACGACCATCCAGGAACAAGAAAGCGCAGTGCTGATGCAAGTGCAGGAAGGACTGAGCTCCATTCGAATGGTCCACGCGTTTGGCCAGGAAGAATTCGAAGCCCTGCAGTTTCACCGGCGAGCGCAGCAAAGCTTGCAGGCAAATCTTCGCCTCACGCTGACCAACATAAATAGCGCCCTCGTTATTAGCACGCTGATGGTGATTGGCACCGTCGCAATGTATTTCCTCGGAGCTCTCCACGTTCTCAACGGAACGCTGACCCTCGGCACGTTGCTCGTATTCATTGCCTACCTGGCGATGCTCTATCAACCGATCGAGTCCCTCACCTATACCGCGTGGGCGATGGAAGGTGCGACGGCCGGCGCAAAACGTTGCTTCGAAGTTCTCGATCGCCAGGACGACGTAGTCGATTGGTCAAGTGCTGTCGCAATCGAATCGGCCAAGGGCGCGATCGGATTCAGCCAGGTTTCGTTCGCTTACGCGGCAGACCGGCCGGTGTTGCACGACGTCAATCTTGTAATCGAACCGAATCAAATGATCGCCATCGTCGGCGGCACGGGCGCCGGCAAAAGCACGCTTCTGAGTTTGGTCCCGCGATTTTACGATCCGACCAGCGGTTTAGTAACGGTGGACGGTCGCGATGTCCGAGAAATCAAGAAGAAATCGCTGCGCGCGCAGATCGGCATTGTGCTTCAAGACACGCTTTTGTTTTCCACAACAGTCCGCGAAAATATCGCCTATGGGCGACCTGATGCTACCGAAGCAGAAATCATCCACGCCGCGAAACGCGCCCAGGCGGATGAATTTATCCGCCAAATGCCGAACGGTTATGCGAGCACGGTCGGAGAACGCGGCCAGCAATTAAGCGTCGGCCAGCGCCAACGCATCGGAATCGCGCGCGCATTCTTGAAGAATGCACCGATCCTGCTGCTCGACGAGCCGACTTCCGCACTCGATCCGGCGACCGAAGCGGCAATCATGGAAACGATCAAAGAATTGATGCGCGGCCGAACGACGTTGATTGCAACCCATCGGCTGGCGACGATTCACGACGTGGATCGCATCGTGGTGATTGATCGCGGAAGCATTGCCGAACAAGGCAGTGGCCCGGAATTGCTCGCGCGCGGCGGTGTTTACGCGAAACTGTTCGCATCCGGAAAATTTCCCACGTGAGCAACGTCAAAAAAGATCGGCATGTCGAGGACGATTGGTATCCGGAGCCGATTCCGCCCAACGTCGAATTCGGAGAAGGCTTTTACTGCGAGAGCGCGCAGGTTTTCAAAAAAATGCTAAGTAAAAAGCCGCGGGCGGTTGTTTTCGGCAATCACGTCTCGGTCTACGCCGGCTGTTCTTTTGCCATCCAGAAGGATGGCAGGTGCACGGTCGGCGATTTCACTCTTCTTAACGGCGCGATCGTCATGGCCGAAGAATTGGTCGAGATTGGATCGCACTGTCTCATTTCCTGGGGCGTCGGCATTGCCGACTCGGATTTCCACCCGCTCGAACCCGCTCAACGCTTGATCGACTCGCAGGCACTCGCCCCATTCTTCAAGGACCGGCCGGCGCGTCCGAAACTAAAAACCGCTCCAGTGAGAATCGGTGACAACGTTTGGATTGGGATGAACGCAGTGATCTTGAAGGGCGTGACTATTGGCGACAATTCGGTCGTCGCCGCCGGCGCGGTTGTCACCAGGCCGGTTTCCGCTAACACGATTGTTGCAGGCAATCCGGCGTCGACGGTGAAGACGTTCGAGTGAAGCGGCCGTTGGCTACCTAATGAAGCGCAAACGCATCGTTGTCATGGGCTTCATGGGTGGGATGCCGATCGCAGGCGTGATCTGGCAGCACATCCATTACATCGTGGGCCTGCAGCAACTGGGTCACGAAGTTTATTACATCGAGGATTCGGCACGGATTCCCTACAACCCGGAAACGTTCGAAGTAAATGTGGAATTTGATTATGCCGCGAAAATCCTCGACCAGCTCGCGGGCGAATTCGATTTCAAAAATCGGTGGTCCTACTGCGCGCGCTATGTGAAAGAAAATCCGACGGCGGGCCTTCCCCTGGGAAAAATCCGCCAGCTCTACCGCGAAGCCGACGCAGTCCTGAACATTTGCGGGACGCAGGAGTTCAATGACGACTTGCTGAAATGCGATCGAATCATTTACGTCGAAAGCGATCCCGGGGTTGAGCAAATCAAGATCGACAACGGAGTTGAATCGACAGCCGAGTATCTCCGTCGCCACCACGTCCTGTTTACGTTCGGCGAGAACGTCGGGACGAAAAGTTTTCCCGTTCCGCTGCACGGACTTAAATGGCACGCGACGCGGCAACCAATCGTAACCGACCTTTGGGAAACTAAAAGCCTACCGAAGAAAGCAGCGGTATTCACTTCGATTGCGAATTGGTCGACGAGCGGGCTCAAAGACATTATCTGGCGCGGCGAAAAGTATTTGTGGAGCAAGTCGCGCGAGTTCTTGCGTTTTGTGGAAGCTCCGAAGAGGGCGGGAGAAATATTTGAGCTGGCGACGAACATTTCCGATCCCCGAGCGGCCAAAAAATTCGAACGCAACGGCTGGCGATTGGTCTCACCGTTGCAAATGAGCGTCGATTACTGGCTTTACCGCGATTACATCCAACGGTCGAAGGGCGAATTCACGGTAGCGAAGGACCAATATGTGCGGCTCAATACCGGCTGGTTCAGCGATCGGAGCGCGTGTTATCTCGCGGCGGGCCGACCGGTCATCACCCAGGAGACGGGATTCACGAAAAATTACGGCGGCAATGCCGGCCTGCTCGCATTCCGATCTCTCGACGAAATTGCGGAGGCGGCGAAAATGATTCGCGCCGATTACAAAAAGCACTCGGACGCGGCCCGACGGATTGCGCGCGAAGTCTTTGAAGCCAAGACGGTTTTGGAGTCCCTACTTGCGCGCGCGGGAATTTGAGCGGTTGCTTTTCAATCACTTCGTTTCATCTTCCAGACTTTCCGGCATGAAGGGCGTTCCCATTTTTATTTCTGTTTTGTTGCTCGCCGCATCGACGTCGTTCGGCCAACAACCGCCTCAGCAGCAGCCTCCTCCACAGCAGCAGCGCCCGCCGACTGGAGGCCCACCGGGACCGTCGCCAGAACAACCGCGACCGCCAGGGGCAAGACCCACCACTCCACAGCAGAACGTCGTTGCCGTTCCGGTGCCTATCGCTCCGCCGCAACCGAACGGGCCGATCCAAAAAAGCCTGGTCCGCATCACTGCCACCGAGGTTGCGCCTGATTATCGCGCGCCTTGGAATGCGGGAATGATCGGTCGTGGCATCGGCGCGGGCTTCGTGATCGCCGGTAATCGTATCATGACCAACGCGCACGTCGTCAGCAACAGCCGCTACCTCACGGTCGAGCGCGATGGCGATCCAAACAAATATCCGGCTAAAGTTTTGTTCGTGGCACATGATTGCGACCTCGCGCTAATCACGGTTGATCCGAGCTTCTTCAAGAACATGATCCCGCTGAAGTTGGGCGGAATTCCCGAGCTCGAATCAACCGTCTCGGCCTACGGCTATCCAATCGGTGGCGAACGCATGTCGGTAACAACGGGCATCGTCTCGCGCATTGATTTCCAACTTTACACCCACTCGTCGATCGATCAGCACCTGGCGATTCAGATCAGCGCGCAGATCAATCCTGGTAACAGTGGCGGACCGGTGATGCAAAACGCGAAGGTCGTGGGCGTTGCGTTCCAGGGTTACAGCGGCGACGTCGCACAAGGCGTCGCTTATATGGTGCCGACGCCGGTCATTAATCGCTTTCTCCAGGACGTGAGCGACGGCCACTACGATGGCTATGTCGATCTTGGGCTGACGTTCTCGAAATTACAAAACCCCGCGCAGCGGAGATATCTTGGTTTAAAAGACGATGGCCGCGGCGTTTTGGTCGAGACCGTAGTGACAGCGGGACCGTGTGCCAAACTTCTTCACTCGGGTGACGTTTTGCTGTCGATCGACAATCATCCGATCGCCAGCGACGGCAACGTCGACCTCGAAGGCGAGCATGTTGAAATGCCGGAAGTCGTCGAACGAAAATTCAAAGGCGACCAGGTGAAGTTCGAAATCTGGCGCGACAAACAAACCATCAGCGGAAGCGTCCAGCTCGACACGGTGCCGCCGTACTTGATGCAGAGCCACAGATACGATGTGCGGCCGCGCTACGTCGTTTATGGCGGACTTCTTTTTCAGCCGTTGTCGCTCGATCTGCTCGAGGCTTATCAACCCCAGGACCTCCGCCTGCGCCATTTCTTCGACTTTTACGTGATCGATCAGCTTTATCTCGAACATCCTGACGTGATTGTGCTCACGAATATCTTGCCGGACCCGATCAATACTTATCTGGCGGCGTATCGCGGTGGGATTGTTGATGAAATCAACGGGAAGAAAGTGCGTACGCTCGACGACCTCGCCCAGATGTTTGCCCAACCGGCCGACCGGTTTGTGATCAACATGATCGGCGATGGGCCTCCGCTGGTGCTCGATCCAAAGCAAGTCGAAGCCGCCCGCGAGAGAATTAAGACACGTTACAATGTCGTTCGGGAAGAAAACCTTCAGGAGCAACCGGGTGCAAAAACGACCGCGATGCAGACACAACTCTAAGAGATGCGCAGGTTAATCGTCAGTTTGAGTTTGGTTTCAATAGTCGCAACTGCGGCCTTGGCAAAAAAGGAAGCTCCAGCGCCGGCGCCGACAAACAAGGACATTAAGCAGAAACTGCTGTCCCTCGTTCGCGTAAACGTGACTGGCCAGCCGTATGATTATTTTCGACCGTGGCAAAAAAAGGCGCCGGTCTCGAAACGTGCCCTTGGCGCCGTGCTCTCCAAAGGAAGGGTGCTAGTGACGGCGGACCTGGTTGCGAATCAGAATTACGTAGAGCTGGAACGCGCTGAATCAGGCGAAAAAACGGCCGCGAATGTTGACGTCATCGATTACGAAGCGAACCTCGCGTTGCTCGAGCCAACTGATAAGAACTTCCTCGCGGGCATTTCGCCACTCGAGGTCGCTAGTGACACCGTGGTCGGCGATCGAATCGCCGCCTGGCAATTGGAACCCACCGGCGCGCTCGTGGCAACGGAGGGTCTCGTTACCACGATTCAAATGACGAAGTACCCGGCCGACGTCGGCCAGTTTCTTACTTACCGCATTAGCCTGCCGATGCAGTATCGCGAAAACAGCTACACGATTCCCCTGGTCAAAAACAACAAGCTCGCCGGTTTGCTTTTGCGTTACGACCCGCGCTCGCAGCTCATCGATGCGATCCCGGCACCGATCATCACTCATTTCCTCAAAGAAGCTGAAGGCGAGCATTATCGCGGGTTTCCGTCGGTAGGATTTTCATTCTTTCCAACGCGTGACCCGCAGTTGCGAAAGTACGCTGGAGAGACAGACAAAGCCGGCGGCGTCTACGTCACCAACGTTGAGCCGAACACCCCTGCGATGAAAGCAGGCATGCAGGTCGGCGATACTATCACCGCGATCGGCAATCACGAGATCGATCAAAACGGCAACTATGTCGATTCACTCTACGGCAAAATTGAGTTCACGAACTTGATCAGCGCGCATTCTTATTCCGGCGACATCCTCCCATTCCAGATCCAACGCGCAGGCAAGCCAATGGAGTTGAAGGTAACGCTCGAACATCGCGATGCGAAAGATTACGTGAGTCCTCCGTATTCACTTGATGACGCGCCGAATTACATTGTTCTCGGCGGCCTGATCTTTCAGGAGTTGTCCCGCCAATACCTCAAAGAATGGGGACCGAACTGGCAGCGCGAAGCTCCCGCACGATTCGTCTACTTCGACCGGTTTCAATCCGAACTTTTTCCCGGGGAACAGCGCCGCATCGTTATCCTCAGCCAGGTCCTTCCGGCCAATAACACGATTGGTTACGACGAGGTTTCCTACCTTACAGTGACCAAGGTTAATGGACAGGAAATCAAGTCATTGAAGGATCTCGCCGCCGCCATAAAGCAACCGATCGACGGCGGGTTCATCAAGATCGAAACTGAAGAAGATCCGAAGCAAATCGAGCTCGACGTTAAGGACGTTGCCGCGGAGGCGCCTGATCTTCAGGAAAATTACGGAATTCCGTCGCTACAGCATTTGGACTAGGCAGCGGCGGTTCAGTGAGCTGGGGGAAACCAGCGCGAGCAACCGTCATTGACGATCGAAGTCAATCGTCTCTATCAGCTAGTCCGGTTGTTTAAAGCTCACGTCTTGAACGAAAAGGAATTTTCCCATCGCCGGTAGAATCGCTTTCACTTTGTTGTCTGAGCGGTCCCAGCCCTTATCACCATTAGATGCGGCCGCTTCCACCCAGGTCGTTCCTTCGGCCGCGCTCATGGCCAGAATGTCTTTGATGTTCTGCTCGGCCAGCGCAGAGGTGTCCGGTTTGGTAAATCCTTCGCGCTGGCTGATTCCGTTTACGTAATCCACCAGAATCATAAACCCGCTCGAGATATAGCCGACCTCGTGGACCTCGCCGTGACTGCCCAGGTCTTTCCGCGCTTTTCCGTAGCGCTTTTCGATTTGCTTCTCATCTTCACCGATTCGAGCGAAGACGGTGATGGACAACGCTAGCGACGCCACAGTCGCAACTAGAAATCTCTTCATCGATTCAGTAATTTATTGCGCAGCCAAATTTCGCAAGATCGAAAGGCCCGCTCCGACGATCACAAGCGTCCAACCTCGAATGCGCTGCATTCTCGAAGCGGACGCAGACACGTCAGTCGACCGTAATAACTACTTTGCCCTTGGCGTGGCCTTCCTCGACATAACGGACCGCTTCCGGCACTTCCGCCAATTTGTAAGTCCGGTCGATAACCGTCTTCAATTTTCCTGACTCAACCATTCCGGCGAGAAGCGAGAGATCTGACGTGCTCGGCTGCGCCATCATCATGCCCATTTTCTGTTTGACGAATTTTGAATACACCGCTGCGTTCAGCGCCTTGCCAATAGCGCCGACGAACCCCTGCTCATTTGCCCCGCCGCCGCCGATCATCACGTAAATTCCGTTAGGCGTTAAGACGCGCCGGCATTCGGACAATGAATGATTCGCAACATTATCGATTACGACATCGTAACGTTGATCGCCTTTGGTGAAATCCTCTTTGGTGTAGTCGATGACGTGATCGGCACCGAGCGATTGGACAAGATCGATATTGCGCGCACTGCAAACGCCCGTCACATCAGCGCCGTATGATTTTGCAAGTTGCACGGCGAATGTTCCAACCCCGCCGGACGCACCGTTGATCAAAACTTTTTGTCCGGGCCCTACTTTGCCTTTGTCGCGCACAGCCTGCAGCGCGGTAATGCCCGCTATGTTGATCGCCGCCGCTTGCTCAAAGCTGAGCCCGGCCGGTTTCAACGCCACTGATCCGGTGGCGCGCCTGCACAAATATTGCGCGAACGCGCCGGTGCTCCCGCCAAATACCTCGTCGCCGGGTTTGTACTGCGGAACGTTCTTGCCAACGGCTTCGACCGTTCCGGCAAAATCAGTACCGAGTCGAATGTCCTTTGGTTTTCGCAACCCAACGCCCATTGCTCGCATGACATAGGGCGTGCCTTCAATGAAGTGCCAGTCGTACGGATTGACTGAAGCCGCGTGAACTCTGACCAGGATCTGGTCGTCCTTCGGAACGGGCTTTTCGATATCCGACAGTTTGAGATTAGCAACGCCATAGTCGCAATAGGTAATGGCCTTAATAGGATTTGTGGGTGCGGCGGTCTGACGATCGCAGTCGTTTGTAGAGGTGAAGTAAGCGACAAGGAACCACGCGACCAAGCCAATGAGGACCAAACTGAAAAACCATTTAAAGAAGCGTTTCATAAACCCACATAATACCAAGCCCGGACTTGTCTATTCCAACGTAATTACGACTTTTCCGTGCGCGTGACCTTCTTCCAGATAGCGGACTGCAGCTTGGGTCTCACCGATCTCGTAGGTTCGGTCGATCACCGGAGAGACCTTTCCGGCTTGCATCAGATCGCGCAGAACATTCAGATCGTCTTTGGTCAGTGTCGCAATGTAGAAGACGAACTTCTGGCTGGTGAATTTTGACTTAAAAACGGTCGCGAAATTTCCGAGAACGCGTCCCCACATTCCGGGATGTAATCCTGCTCCACCAACTCCGGCGAGCACGCAAATGCCGTTCGGTTTTAAAATGTTTCGGCGTTCAGAGAACGAATGGTTTCCGACCAGATCGTAGATCATGTCGTAACGTTGATCGGTCTTAGTAAAATCTTCTTTTGTATAATCGATCACGCGATCGGCGCCGATCGATTTCACAAGATCGACATTACGCGTGCTGCAGACGGCGGTGACCTCGGCACCGAACGCTTTCGCGATTTGGACGGCGAAAGTGCCAACGCCGCCCGACGCGCCGTTGATCAAAACTTTTTGTCCGGCCTGAATACGTCCCATGTCGCGCAGACCTTGCAATGCAGTGAGGCCGGCGACCGCAACCGAGCCCGCTTGTTCGAAGGTAATGTTGCTTGGTTTCGTCACAACCGCGCGCTCGGTCTTGACGCAGACGTACTCCGACACTGCGCCGTTCTTCGCGCCGAAAACTTCGTCCCCTGGTTTGAAGTTGGTAATGCTTTTGCCGACCGTTTCGACGGTCCCGGCAAAGTCAGTGCCGAAGCGAATGTTCTTTGGCTTGCGCATTCCACTCATTGGCCGCATCACCCAACTGCCCCTGATCGTGTGTCCATCGACCGGATTAACTGAAGCCGCGCGAACGCGAACCAGGATTTCATCGTCCTTCGGCGCCGGCTTTTCGATGTCGCGAAGCTGAAGGTTCTCTACTCCATATTCGCAGTTCAGAATTGCCTTCATAGGGTTAGTTGGGGTTGCAGCGCTGTGCTCGCAGTCGTTAGTCGAAAGCCAATAGGCGACGAAGCCCCAGCCAACGAACGCGAGAAAAATTATGCCCGCGCTCCATTTGATTATGCGTTTTATTTTCATACGCCAGTTATTCGATCGTGATAGCGATCTTTCCCTGGACGTGGCCGGTCTCGAGATATTTGTAGGCGGCGGCAGTGTCAGTAAGCGGATAGGTTTTGGTGAGAGCGGGCACGACCTTTCCGCTCTCCGTCAAATCGCGCAGAACGCCGAGGTCCTTTTTGTTAATGTCGACGCCAAACATAACAAACTTCTCCTTCGCAAATTTCGAACGAACAGAGGTCGTGAGCACGCCAACCACCCGGGACAAGGTTTCTTCGTGCATTCCCGATCCGCCTACTCCGGCCAACACGCAGATCCCGCCGGGTTTGAGAACGCGGCGGCGTTCCGAAAAGGAATGGTTGTTGACCAGGTCGTAGATAACGTCGTAACGCTGATCGCTTTTTGTGTAGTCCTCTTTGGTGTAATCAATCACGTAATCAGCGCCTAACGACTTCACAAAATCGACATTGTGCGTGCTACAGACGCCGGTTACTTCCGCCCCAAAAGCTTTAGCGATTTGTACGGCAAATGTGCCGACGCCTCCGGACGCACCATTGATCAGGACCTTTTGTCCTGCTTTCACCCGCCCCGTGTCGCGCAGGCCCTGTAGGGAAACAAGCGCCGTCGGAATCGACGCGGCTTGCTCGAAGGTCACGTTGCCCGGCTTTAAAACCATCGCTCCACTGGACCTGACACAAATGTATTCCGCGAGACAGCCCGCTCTGACACCGAAGACTTCATCGCCCGGCTTGAACTCGGTTATGTTCCGGCCGACCGCTTCAACCGTTCCCGCGAAGTCAGATCCCGGAGTTGTGTTTTTCGGCTTACGAAGTCCAAAGATGAGTCTGCCGACACCGCCTTCCAGCATTCCGCCGTCGTAAAATCGGAGGGAAACGGCGTGAACCCGGACCAGGATCTGGTTGTCGTTCGGAACCGGCTTTTCGACGTATTCAAGTTTTAGAACGTCATCCGGCGCGCCGTATTCGCAGTAACGAATAGCTTTCATGGGGTGAACCGGCGCGCCGGCCTGTCGGTCGCAATCGTTCGTGGACGTCCAGTAAGCGAACTCGAGCCAGGCGAACAGAATGAGAAGGATCGCGACTGCGCTCCATTTCAGGATGCGTTTAAGTTTCACAAAGGAGAGGACCCTTGGAGTTTCGCGGCAGCCGCTTCGGCCTGCGCTTTCCAGCGTTCGTTATTCACGCCGAATATGAGCAGCCACAACTGCAGTGGAATCTCGGCCAATCCACACGCGATTGCGATTGGGAGAAACAAAGAGTGTCCAAGCGGCGGCCACATAAACATCATCCAACCCAAACCATCGATCGCCAGCAGGACGCCTAGGATTCGAGGGAGGAAAGTGGATTTAAAAATCAGATAGCCGGTCAAAACACACCAAAGTCCAAAAAACACGAGGTTGATATCCATGGCGAGGCCATTCACTCTGAGAAACATGTAGGCCAGCGCCTGCAACTGTTCCTGGGTAAGCGCGCTCAGAGAGCTCCCGGCGGTCAACACGAGTAAGGGCGCGAGATAAAAAAGCGCGGTAATCGCCTGAAGGGCGCAGCAGACAAGAATAACGAGTAAGGCACAGAAAGAGACGCTCCTATTCACTGGCTTGAGCAACTGGTAAAACAGAAAGGCCCAAGCGAGATGGAATACGACGCCAAGAAGGGACGATGCGAAGCCTAATCGAAATAACGTTTCGTGTTGCAGGATATTATCTGCAGTGGCGACGGCATTGCCGACCACCATGAGCCGCCCGAGCACGGTCACCTGCCCCCAAGACGACGTGAAACCTTCCAGCGCTTCAAAAACACCGGCCAGTCGGGCCTTGGCTTTCGGTGACCATTCTTTGGCTTTCAGTATCATTGCTGCGTAGCCTGCATGCCGGAGTTGCCTACTGAAGTCGCAGTCGGAACCCGCGCGACATTTGCGCCTCTGATCAGGAAGTAGAGCATCATTGCCATTTCGGCGAAGAATGCCGGCTGCAACCAATTAAAAGCGGCGCCGTAGTAAGCAGAGAAGAACTGTGCCGTAATGCTGAGCGCGACCCAGGCGAAACAGGCGATGATCAACCAAATGCCCAAGATGCGCGGTAGGAATCCGGACCGGACCACAAGCAACCCGAAAGGAAAAAGCCACACGCCCCAGAAAATCTCGTTAATGAATTCTCCCTGGTTATGCAAACGCAGGAACAGGAAGCCGAGTGCGTCGCGCTGTACTTTATCGACAACGGCGAGAAACTCGCCGCCGCGAAAGAGGATGAGCGCGCCGATATTATTCAAAGTGTTGAGAAACCCAACCGCGGCGGAGACCAAAACAAACGCGACCATTAACATCGCCCATGTCTTGTTCACATTGCTGAGCAACCGATACAGCGCGATGCCGAGGCAGATGAAAATGACATGCCCGATAAGGTCTCCGAAGATCGACAAATGAAACAGCGTCTCGTGGGCCAGGATGTTTTCGGCCGTTGCCGTCGCATTGCCGTGAACGATGAGCTTGCCGGGAACGTAGAGCAGGCTGAAGGGCGCGACGAGGATCATCGCTAGATACACGAGGCCGGCGATCCGCGCTGCTTTGACGGTGGGGTGCATAGGTTTCAGATTTCAGTTTTCAGCGTTTCCTAAAGCGGTCCGCGATAACGCCGCTGTCGAATTGCGGCGATCACAAATGCAACGGCAAATATCAACCCGAGCCACAGGCCGGGAGCGCTCAGAAATCTGCCAGGCGTGAGTTGCGCCAATGAATCGATCGAAAAACTGCCGTGCAGATTGAACGCTGCGTCACCGGCACCAAACACGCGGTTCTTCATCATCGAGAAAAAATACGTCGTGTTGAAGGTGATCTTTTCAAAGATGCTGATCGCGATAAACGGCATCACCGCCCAAAGGAATGTCGCGCGCCGCGCAATCCCCGAAATAAGCAGCGCCCAGCCGTAGATCGGCGCGTGCCAGAGCGCGATCACGATTAAGCTGTAAATCAGGATCACCGACTGCTGAACAAGATTGAAATTCGTCCAAGTCGTCGAACTCAATCCACTCTGCATTAGCGCCACACTACTAATCAGCATCATGATGAATTGTGTGACGACGATAATGGGCAGAATGATCGCCGGGAGGACCACCAGCGGAATGCTTACCTTCGAAAGAACGGTTGTGAGATCGGAAACCGGCAGCGACTTCCAAAATAAAATACTGCGTTCGCGGCGTTCTCCGTAAAGCGCATCAAGACAGTAAAACAATCCGACGATGAATGCGGTGAGAATGATCACCATCGCGGCAATGTTGTAAGGCATCTCGATTGCCGCCCGCCGGTGTCCCGGATCGAGCAACAGGGCCATACGTCTGCGATCGGGGAGATGCCCCGATCCGATCAGCGCTCCAAACAAAATCACCGCAGCGACAATGAGCGGCGCTATATAAATCGACTTGTTTTCCCACAACTCACGCCGCAGCGACCACGCAAATGGCTTCGTCGCATGTTGCTGATGAGATGGCGC
This sequence comes from uncultured Verrucomicrobiae bacterium, assembly GCA_963801815.1. Classification (GTDB taxonomy): domain Bacteria; phylum Verrucomicrobiota; class Verrucomicrobiia; order Chthoniobacterales; family UBA10450; genus AV40. Next base: position 828,282 of record CAWDGJ010000003.1, on the reverse strand, counting down.
GCCTGATGGTTCCGTATTCATTTCAGTTCTCTGACCTCCGACTGCTGACTTGTGATGGCTGAATTTCCCATCACCGCTACAAACAAGTCGGCGATCGTCGGCGTGCGCACATCACCGAGCGCGGCAAGCTGGCCACGATCGACATGATCGAATAACATGATGCTGCGGCCGAAAAGCTGGCGTTCGTTCATCGGCTTGAGCGAGCGCGCACCCGCGAGATGGTCCGGATGCACCATCAATTCCAAGTAGCGTGACTCGAATTCCTCCATGCTGCATTCGAGCACGATCCGGCCGTGATCAATGAACATGAGGTCCGTCAGCACATCTTGAACTTCTTCGACCTGGTGCGTCGTCACGATGATTGTGCGCTTGCCGTCGAAGTAATCGTTGAGCAACGAATCGTAGAACTGTTTTCGATACAAAATATCGAGACCGAGGGTGGGCTCATCCAGGACAAGCAATTTGGCGTCGATGGCCATCACAACTGCAAGATGCAGCTGCGCCACCATACCCTTCGATAGCTCTCTGACCTTGCTCGTGCGTTTGATCGTTGTCTTCGCCAAAAATCCTTCCGCTTTCGTCCGATCGAATTTCGGATGCACGCCGGCGACGTAGTCGAGCAATTGTGAAACTCGGATCCAACGCGGCAACACTGCAACGTCGGCAATGAACGAGACATCGCGCATGAGCTGATCGCGCTCGGCCCAGGGGTCGCGGCCAAGCACTTTCAGTTCTCCTTGGTATGCGGTGAGGCCGAGAATCGCGTTCAAGGCCGTTGTTTTGCCAGCGCCGTTCGGCCCGATTACTCCGAGAATGCGGCCTTCCTCGATACGAAGATCAACGTTATCAAGGGCGACTGTTGTCCCATACACCTTGCGAAGGCCATGTGCTTCAATGCAGGCCATGTTAAAGTTTCTCCTTTCCAATTTTGGCGGAGTGACGCGCTGCGGCATCGAGCAAGTCCTTCGGATTCAAGCCGAGGCGTTGAATCGTGGCGTGAACGCGCGGCCAATGCTCGTTCAAGAACTTTTGGCGTTCGCCTTTTAGCAAAAACTCCCGCGCATCCGTTTTCACAAACATGCCGAGGCCTCGCCTTTTCTCGACCAGCTCCTCATCGACTAATTCTTGATAGGCTTTAAGGACCGTGAGCGGATTGATTCGAGATTCGGCGGCAACGTTGCGCACCGATGGCAACGGATCGCCTTCCTTGAGCACGCCGTCGAGGATCATATGAACGACGCGATCGCGCAGTTGGCGATAAATCGGCTGACTATCGTTCCATTCACGATTCATCCTGTTTTGCGGAGAACGTCCCCAACCGGGTTGCAAAATTTCGCTTCAATCGTTCTCTGTCCCTCATATGTGTTATAGTTAACTATAACACTAACTCACAACCCGCAAGCACATTTTTTAATTCCATTTTTCAGCCTACTCCCGCTACCGCTTCCCGAGCCGAACAAAACTGACCGAAACAATGTCAAACAGGCGTGAGGCGTCTTCTTCTCGCATTCGTTTGCGCAGCCGCGATCGCACCGGCGGTACGAGCGCAAACCGTGTTGCCAGGCAACTCCCCAACGGCGACTTCGCAGAAACCCAAGCCAGTCCACGTAGCTCGGAAGCCGCCCCCAACTGCGCGTGCGCCAATGACGACTGCTCCAGCGCGAAAACCCGCCAATGTTGTCCCCTACTCGAACGCGGTCGGCCGATATCAACACGCGCGGCACACCCGTTTTTGGTGGAAGCGCCATTTCACCACCTTCGTTTTAGTTGGCGGCGGATATTATTATTTCGATGCGGGCTACTGGTTCCCCGCGTGGGGCTACGATCCGAACTACGAGGCTTACGATTACGACGGCCCGATTTTCACCTACGGAAATCTTCTTCCCGACCAGGTCATCGTGAATGTCCAGCGCGCGCTTCAAGAATTGGGATACTATAGCGGCGGGATCAGCGGGGCATTGAGTCCGGCAACGCGTCAAGCGATCAGCGCCTACCAACAGGATGAAGGACTGGAAGTGAACGGTGTGATCGATGGCCCAACCGTTTACGCGCTCGGTCTAATCTGAATTTATCGCGGCTTTTTCCCGACGACGCAGATCCAGCCTTTGTCGAGCTCTTCAAAAATCTCAACGTCGGAGAAACCGGCGTTGGTCAAAAGCTCGCGATGCTCATCCGGCGTAAGAAGGTTCATATTCGCGGCAAGGTGCTTTTCCAAAATCTGCTTTCGAACGCCATCCAGATGTTTTCCGCCTTTATAAATCTCGGCAACGATTAACAGCTGGCCGCCGGATTTTAGAACGCGGAAGATTTCGCGGAAGTCGTTCGGCAAATCCGGCCAAAACAAATGCGTCTCGATCGCGGTGACCAAATCGAATGTGCCATCCGGAAAGGCCAACTGAGAAACTGTTCCCTCTCGGATACTGACTCGGCCGATGTCGATCCAGCGCCTGTTGTTCCGATGTGCGACGGCCACACTTTCTTCCGAGTAGTCGATCCCGTGAACTTTTTCGGCCATGTTCGCGAGTTTGTTGATCGTCCGGCCGCCGCCACAACCGACATCGAGAATCGTATCGGTTTTCTCAATCGTGACGTAACTCAATCCCCAATCGGTCAACTTCGAATGATGCCGATTCATGTCCCATAAGATAAACCGGCCAAACAATCCTGATGGCTTCCGGCACTGACCGATGACTCTGTCTGCGGCGCTCATGATGGCGGCCACTTAACGCCTGCCAATTCTTTCGGCAACTCTCTCGGATCGACCGGATAATAAACCTTCATGTCGTGCGGCTCGCCGTCTGCGAATTCCTTTTCCGGCGCGCCAACTCCTCGCGCACATGTCTTTCCAAAGTTGCTCAGAGATTCTTGAGCGGCACCCAAACCGTTTCGAGCTCGCTTCCCGTTCGTGTCATTCGTGATCTTCGTGGTTCGAAGCCGGCCGTGGTTTGGCGAGAAATTTATCGACTTCGTCGTTGTAGGTTTCGAACGGGTCGCCCATAACGAGGAAGTCGCGGCTGTCGTGGGCGACGGAGTCCCAATTGATAACGTAAGGTTGATGTCGATCCTGGAAATAGGCGACGGCGCGGGCGCGGCCGGATGCGCGCGTGTTGGCGGGCGGAACGCGGGTAGCGTTTGCCGGCTGAAAACTGTTGTTCCATTCCGCGACGCGTTTGCCAGGCGTGACGCTGAAGAACAATCCGTGCGCGGGATCGATGTTGTGATACTCGAGATCCAAACTTTGCAGCCATGGATTGTCCCAGCCGATTTTTTCCGATTCCATAAACGCTTCGAGTAACCATTTCTTAGTGATCCAATCGACCCCGCCGATAAGCGCCTGCGGATTTTGCTCGATTGATTCGAGCACAAAACTCCAGGTTTCGAGCAACCAATCAGTCTCCGGATCTCTTTCTCGCAAATGTCGCTGGGCGAGATCGTGGAATTGCCATTGCACATCGAGCGCGCCGATGGTCTTGCCATTCTCAAGATCGACAATCCATTTGCGGGTCGGATCGCGCGAAATGTCGCGGGTGCTGCGGACGGCATCGTTGAGCACAAGATTGCGCGGCAACTGACGTTGCTCGAGGAGCGACAGCACGCATGCCGTCGTGCCGATTTTCAACGCGTTGGCGAACGGGCTCATGTTGGAATCGCCGATGAGCAAATGGAGCCGGCGATATTTGCGATAATCGGCCAGCGGCTCGTCGCGCGCATTGATTATGGCGCGATTAAATTGCACCCACTGGTAGATGTCGTTAACGATGTGATCGGCGCGCTGACTCAACTGAAACGCCACCGGCGTCTCCGCTTGCGGCGGTTCGAAATCGAACGCCAGCGGATTCGCCTGCCCCACTCGGCCGGCCCCGGTGAAGATTTGTCGGGTTGCTAGAAACGTGAGCAACGTGCCAAGCACGGACGGCGTGAACTGCGCCTCACGCTTCATCAAATAGTTTTCGTGACAACCAAAAGTCGCGCCGGTGTGATGATCGACATTGTTCTTGATGAATGAAACGCGATCGCTCGCTTCGAGCGCGGCAAGCGATTCGCGCAGCAGAGCGTCACCGGCCATTTCGTAAGTGACGAGATCATGCAGATGCAAACATTCGGGCGACGCATATTCGATGTGACCCATGTCAAGATAGAGCCGGCCGCCGTTCAAAAGAAAACCGCCATTGCCCGGCGGCTCTTCGTAATCGCGATAGTGAAGATCAATTGTGCCTGCTGCAGCCTTGTTGAAGAGATAATTCTTCACCTTGGCAGGCCAAACCTCCGAGTTGCAGCGCAATTCCTCACTGCTCATCAGGCAGCCATATTCGGTCTCGATCCCAACGATCCGGTCCACGGTATTTAATGAATTAACGAGTTAGAGACTTAGCGATTCGCGAACCAATCATTAAATCACTGAATCGCTAAATCGCTAAAGGATTTTGCACGCGGCGTGCTTCCCGCTGTTTCTCGTGCTGTCGAGCGAGCGTTCAATTTGGCTTTTTGCGATCCTGATCGCACTGCTGCAGGGCTTCATGGCGGTCACAGCGATAAACACGAAGTCTCCGACGTTCGACGAACCGCAACATCTCGCGGCAGGCTTCAGCTACTGGGTCAGGAATGATTTTCGCCTCGATCCTGAAAATGGAAATCTTATCGCGCGCTGGGCCGCGCTTCCCCTTCGGTCTGGCGATACAAGGTTTCTTTCACCTAACGATTCAGCCTGGCAGTACGCGGATGAGGGCGACACCGCCCACAGGTTTCTTTACGAACTTGGCAACGATCCTGATCGAATGCTCGCGCAGGCACGGCTAATGATGTCGATCTTCGGTATTGGCGTTTGCCTTCTAGTCTATCGAATCGCGCGCGAATTTTTCGGCGTGATCGGTGGACTGGTCGCCGAAACGCTTGCCGCGTTCGATCCTAATTTTCTGGCGCACAGTGCTCTCGTCACGTCCGACGTCGCGGCCGCGTTCTTTTTTACGGCCACAATCTGGAGCTGTTGGCGATTGTTCCAGAAGATCTCGCCTGCACGATTGACGTTCGCCGGGTTAAGTTTGTCCGGACTTTTTCTCACGAAATTCTCGGCGCCGATCATCTTGCCAGTTGTCGCCACCATGTTGATCTGGCCAATCTTGTCACATCAAGAGATCCCGCTGGAATTGTTCAAATTTCGAATCTTTGTTTCGAAGAGATGGAAGAAGGCGTTTGCCCTTGTCGGCGCAGCGCTCTTTCTCGGCGGAACAATCGTCTTTGCCATTTGGTTATCGTTCTCGTTTCGCTACTCGGCCCTGACCGACATCGGCCCATCCAGAGAGGTTTGGAATGACCGCTGGGAAGCAGTCCTTTTGGATCACACTGGGATTCAAAATGCGATTGGGTATGCGCGTGTGCATCACTTGCTGCCGGAGGCTTACCTCTGCGGGCTCGCTTACACCCAAAAGAGCGCAGAGAGCCGGCCCGCCTTCCTCGATGGCAGCTGGAGCATTATCGGGTTCGCTTCATTTTTTCCGCTCGCCTTCCTCTACAAAACGCCGTTGCCAATCTTGCTCTTGTTGCTTGTTGCGCTCCTTGCCGCAATTACGCGTTGGAACAAATCACCAGAGAATCAGGAGCCGACATGGTTCACGAATCCGCTCTTGTCCTTCGCTTGCATTTACGGCGCTTTTGCAACCTCCAGTTCGCTCAATATCGGACACCGGCACATTCTACCTATTTATCCTGCGGTCTTTGTCGGTTGCGGTGCAGTCGCGTCTCTGTTGCAAAGAAACCGGCGAACGATTCTCGCCGCGGCGGTTGCGGTACTTCTACTCTGGCAAATCAGAGAATCGCTTGCCGTTCGCCCAGACTATCTCGCTTATTTCAATCAAGTCGCCGGCGGACCGAGTCGCGGCTACCAGCATTTGGTCGATAGCTCACTCGACTGGGGACAAGACTTGCCGACACTCAAACACTGGATCGACAACCACTCGCAACTTGTCGACGGAAAGCCGTTATATCTTGGTTACTTCGGCGTAGCCGATCCGCGCTGGTACGACGTCGACGCCAAATGTCTTCCTGAAGATCATCTGAGCGGAGACCGGTCGTTTGCGCCGTTGCGCGCCGGCATTTATTGCGTCAGCGCAACGACCCTCCAGAGTGTGTACGCGCCCGAGATCGGATTGTGGGCACGGGCTTACGAGCAACAGTATCAAGCCGCGCTCGCAGAACGGGAACTCTATCGAGCTACCGCCTCAAATTCAGCGGAGCGTGTTGCTTTGGTCGCGAATGCCGGCGCGGTCCCGTGGCTGAAGAAAACCCGAACGTTCGAACGGCTTCGGTTCGAACGGCTATGTGCTTATCTGCGGCATCGCCCGCCTGTGGCTCAGGCCGGTTACTCGATTTTCATCTTCGATCTTAGCGAGAAGGAGTTAAACCAGGCTTTATACGGACCGCCGGCCGAGCTCACCCAAGAAATCCGCGTAGTCGGGTATTAGACGCCAGACTTGAAAGTCGCGTAAAAAGAGCGCACACTCGCTGCCCGATGAGGGAGTTAGGCCTGCGCAGCCCGGCGTTGAAAGTGGGCGGTATCGTTTATTTCGGCCGTATGCTCGACAAGATTCGTCAGCACGGCAAAGAACAGCTGTCCCCCGATTATCAGGCAAATCTTGGCCGCGGATTCGACGCAAGCTGCTGCACGTTCTTGCGCGTCGATTACGGTCAACTCGCAGAACGAGTGAAGGACGGCGGCAGCGACGAGGAAATTTTGCAGTGGTGTTTCAGCATCGGGAATCGGCCATCGGACGATGAGGTCTACGTCTGGAACGAATTTATGCGCAAACGGGGCTGGAATGATGAATTGTCGGAAATTTTAAAACGCCGGAAGAAAGAAGCGGGGATGGCCGGGCGATCGGAAATCCAGACTATGTTCACATTCATCGACGCGGACGAAGGCCGACTCTTGGTTGGCAACCAAAAACTCCAGACTGCGCCGGACTAAATAGAGGTGACGAGCGACCGGTGACCAGTTGGTCACTTCGACCCTATGGGGATGGCGCTGGGACAGGGATTACGATCTTGTTTGGCGGAGGTGGTGGCCGCATCCGCCAGTCAATAAACTTCCAGACCGCGATCACCACGAGAATTACGACGAGTGTCGCTACGACTTTTCTTGTCACTCGTCACCCATCACTTGTCACTCTGACAATGTGTCGATTCGCTCGGCAAGCGAGAAATCCAATTCTGTCAGGCCGCCCTTGCTATGGGTTGAAAGCAGCAAACGGACTTTGTTGTAACGAATATCGATGTCGGGATGATGCTCTTCTTCTTCAGCAACCTCGCCCACTGCATTCACGAAATCGATAGCGTCCGCGAAATCATCGAACTCAAAAGTGCGTTCGATGTGCTTCTTCTCCAGCTCCCACTCCGGGATGCGTTTCATGCGCTCTTTCAACTCGGGGGCTTTCATCAACTCGGGCATAACGGGACAACGAGTAACACCCGAAAATCGTTTTGCAATGGCTAAATGGGGGTGGAACGCGTTCTCCGAACCCGTTGATTGTTCGTGCTCTCCAGCGGCAATCGTATCGCCTTAGCAGAAGCCAATCCACCCTTCACATACCAATGATCTTCTTCAGATTTTTCACCGAATCGAAGACTTCCATCGCGCACGCGCGGGCTTCGCGCGAACGGTGAGGCCAGGTTGCCAGGACACCTTCAACGGCAGCGACGGCACCGTCCAGGTCGCCAACGAAATTGAAGCCACTCTTGGCGGGCAAGTATTTTTCCGCTCCGCTGTTCTCGGTAATTACCGGTCGGCCAGTCGCTAGGAATGCAGCGGCCCGGTCGCTCAGCCAACCGGTTTGCCAGCTCACGTCCACGCCTTTGATGGCCGTAAATTCGCCCAGTGCGTTTGCCAGGTAGTGACGATATTTCTTCGGCGTGCGCGCAAGTGTATGTGGATTGGCAAGTCGCCAGCCGTGCTCCTGCACCCGCTTCCGCTCGGGATCATCCGGATTCATGTGCATCGCCAATTCGAACTCCACTTTCGGCACTCGCTTCGGCAGATCGAGGTATTTTTCAAACGCCTGTTTCTTCGACAGATCGGGATATTCGCCGGCCACTTCCACCGCGCCGCTCCAATACCATTGTCCAATTGTGGTGAACTTCAGGGCTCGCGGCCGCGGCCGCGGCTGATACAACTTGGTATCGACTAACGGGAAAAAAGTTTTCCATCTCACATTCGATTTTGGCAACAGGCAATCGGCGGCATTTACGTTGAGTCCAATCGTCCAGAATTCGTGATGCGACGATTGGCCCAGTTCCATCTTGGTCATCCAGTACATGATCTCGCTAGGATCGAGGTCGCAGAAAATGCGTTGCTCGAATTTCAAGAGCAATGGCGGATGGATCGAATAACTGAGATTCAGGATTGTGTTTGGTCCGGCTAGTCGATCAAGCAGCTCGCGCTGCGACATTCCAACGCAATGCAACGCGTCGAGATCGTGCGCGCTCTCTGGCTTTTCGTGATAGAGCAAACAATACCGGCCGGTGAGGCCGTGCGCTCGCAATTGTCGCCGGAAGTTGTCGATCTTTCGTTGATCGTCGCGCGCGTTGCCTTCGCTTGGCAGGTGCTCGAGCCAGATCGCGTCTTGCTTTAACCGACGCAACCCGAGCATCCATTGCAACGGAACGGAGAAATTGCCGCCGCCCTGAAGGTATTTTGCCGCAAACCCACATCCAACAAAGATGGTCATATTAGGAGGGATTAGTGAGAAGTGAAAAGTGAGCCAAGGCAAGACGACATCCATTCCTCTCCTGCCGCCGTTCACTATTCACTCTAAATACGCGTGTTTGATCATGCACAAAACAGTGCGTGTTTAGGGCGGGGTCGGAATCAGGTTTAATCGACGTACTCGAGGCTAGTTGTGTAAAGTTCTTGTTCAGATCCATGAGTTCGACGGCGAGCACACCTGGTGACTTGGTTTACGACACCGATCAACCGGCGGGAAGTCGCTCCATGGTTGTTTGTGTCTGCGTTGGGCTAGTAGTGATTATTTGGCTGCTCTTTAGTCAGACGCTTGGGCATGAGTTCATCAACTACGATGATCCGGCCTATGTCACTGAAAATGCAGAGGTAACGAAAGGTCTTACACTTCAAGGAATTGCCTGGGCATTTACTCATACTCATTCCCACAACTGGCACCCGGTGACCACCATCTCGCACATGATCGATTGCGACCTCTACGGGATTGAGCCCGCAGGCCACCATTTCACCAATGTCCTGCTGCACGCGATTGCGACCACTATCCTTTTCCTGGTTTTCCGGGCAATCACTGACCGTTTATGGCGGAGTGCCTTTGTCGCAGCCGTTTTTGCGGTGCACCCGCTTCACGTTGAATCGGTGGCTTGGGTAGCGGAGCGAAAAGACGTATTGAGCGGCGTTTTTTTTATGCTGACGCTGACTGCTTACGTCTGGTACAGCCGCTCGCCCTCAGCAGGTAAGTATTCGTTGGTCGGTCTTCTATTCATTCTCGGCCTCATGTCCAAGCCGATGCTCGTGACAATGCCTATCGTGTTGCTGCTTCTCGATTATTGGCCGCTGAAAAGAGTAAGCAAAAGACCATTGAAATGCCTCGTCATTGAAAAGATCCCGCTTCTTATCCTCTCGGCGATATCCTGCGTGGTGACGTTGCTGGTGCAGCCGCAAGGACTGCATGTTCTTTTTCCTTTATGGGTCCGGGGGTACACAGTAATTGTCAATTACGCTGCTTACATCAAGCAACTGTTTTGGCCGGTGAGGCTAGCGATCCTTTATCCCTATCCGCTGGGGATCTTGTCGGCCTGGCGGTTAGTAGCGGCTGCCACATTACTAAGCGTTATCACGATGGCGGCAATCAAGCTGCGCAAGGGCTATCCATACTTCATTACCGGCTGGCTGTGGTATCTGGTGATGTTGGTGCCGGTTATAGGGCTGGTGCCTGTGGGCATTCAAGGGCGGGCGGATCGTTATACCTATCTACCGCACATCGGATTGTATTTTCTAGTGACCTGGGGAGTGAGCGATTTGTGCGTTCGATCGCAAAGGCGACGTGCCCTGGCTAGCGTTGCTGCTGCAGTTATGATCGTGCTTTTAAGCTGGCGCACGTGGATTCAAGCTTCGTACTGGAAGGACAGCGTGTCGATCTGGAGCCGAACCGCGAGTCTCATAACAGACAACGTTTCGATCCATCGGCAGCTGGCCTTTGCGCTGCTGGATAAGGGCCGGTTTGATGAGGCAATTCCCGAATTTGAATTGACCCTTAAACTGCCCAATGATCTCAGCATCACAGAAGGGCCCTCGGTTATCGCCGTTGTCCACTACGGCCTCGCTAACGCGCTGTCTCAAGTCGGCGAATGGGACAAAGCTAGCTTTCACTATTCGAAAATTACGGAATGGAACCCTGGTTATGAACACGCTGGGTTAAATCTGGGGTACGCGCTTTATCGGGCGGGGCGCACCGATGAAGCTGTAGCAGCCTGGCAGAAAACATTGGCCGCGCACCATGATGAGGGAGGGGTGTTCAATAATCTTGCCGGCTTGCTTGCGACTTGTTCTGACCCGGTAATTATTCGGAAATTAGCAGCGACCTATGCTGAAGCTGGCCAGTTTGAAGACGCAATTAACGCGGCGCAGAAGGCGTTAGGCCTGGCAGAGAGTGACCACAACTCAGTTTTAACCGATCAGCTTCGGATGGACATCGATCGTTATCGCGCGAGTCGTACGATGCCCCCCTCGCCTTAAGTTCTCCTTCCGCGATTGCCCGGGCGATGTACCCTGTTTGGCATCGCTGAATATTTTTTGCCAGGCAGCTCCATTGACGGAGCTTGCTTCCTCCGCAAATTAGCGGCTCTTGTTTACGGGCGCCCGTAGCTCAACTGGATAGAGCATCTGACTACGGATCAGAAGGTTAGTGGTTCGAATCCTCTCGGGCGCGCTTGTTATGAAACGGACGACGCCGATAGTCCTCTGCGCGTTGTGCGCGATGACGTTTAGTCACGCGCAAGCTGAGTGGCATTTCGATGCTGAAACCGGCACGTTTTACGACAGCAATTTATCGAATTCCGACCGCACATCGGATGTGCGAGACGATTGGGCGTGGAGAAACGACGTGCGCGCCAACGATGCTTTTCAGCTGACGCGCGACCTACGATTAAACATCGGCGCTGATTTGCGCGGCGAACTTTGGGACCGATTCGGTTCGTTCAACGAAGTTGGAATCGGCGCGTTGACCGGGCTGCGTTACCGATTTGGACTTGGGCGACAAGCGCCTTGGATTCTGCTCGAAAATCGGTTTGGTTATGACCGATTCCAGGATACCGAACGCAGCGGCTATGACGAGGTAATCGATCTCAAGGGCGGAATGTCCTTGGCGGAGCGGGTCGCGCTCGAGGCCGGTTACGCTTTCGAAAACTATGCCGTGCCCGATACATTTTATGATCGTCAGGATCACCGCGCCAGCGCCCGCGTAATCGTCGACCCCACTTCGTCTTTCCGAATCGCCGTCGGCTATAATTATCGAGAGGGAGATGTTATTTCCTACGCTGTCCCGCCGAGACCGGACATTGCCCGACTGGCAAGTGAGGAACGCGAAGACGACAAAACGTTCGGAAGTAATCCGCTGTTCACGGCCTATAGAATGTTAGGCCGAACCCATGGCGTTTCTGTATCGGCCGCTTATGTCGTAAACAAATATGCATCTATCGAAGTCGACTACGAGTACGCTGTCACCTTGCACGACCCGTTGCAGTACGAGAACCATTTGGTAGCTGCGAAGGTGTTGCTTACCTATTAAATGAACGGTATTCGCGCAATGAGTCTCCTGGTTCTGGTTGGTTTGGGCCTCCGCTTGGACGCTGCGTCGCTCGATGTGACAGTCAAGGACACAAAGGGAGCTGCAGTTTCCGACGCTGTCGTCTACGCGCAGAGAAATGGCGCAAGTTCCGGACTGGTAAAGAAACAAGCGGTCGTCGATCAACGCGACAAACAATTCGTGCCCTATGTAACTGCCGTGCAGGTTGGCACCTCCATTATGTTCCCAAACAGCGACAATATTCGTCATCACGTTTACTCATTCTCCCCGGCGAAGAAGTTCGAGCTGCCTCTTTACAGCGGCGTTCCGGCCAAACCGGTCGTTTTCGACAACGTCGGATTTGTAACGCTCGGGTGTAACATTCACGATTGGATGATTGCTTACGTCGCCGTACTGCCGACACCTCACTTCCAGGTCACCGGAAGCGAAGGTCGCGCCGTGGTGAAGGATGTGCCGGCCGGGCAATATACAGTCGAAGTCTGGCAACCCTCGCTCAAAGGCACACCGGAGCAGTTCGCCCAAACTGTCGAGCTTTCCGCCAGTGGAACGAAGACGTTGCTCTTCACTTTGGATTTGAAACCGGACTTTAGGGCCAAACGCGCACCTGGACTCTCGACGGGAGGCTATCGCTGAAATTTCGATTTCGCCGTTTCCGCACCCGGCTGCTTTTCTTCCTAATTGCCCTCCTCACGCTGCTGCAATGCGTCACCTATTTTGTCGTTCGAAGCGCCAATCGTCGGCATGCACTTGCTCAAATCGATTTGAGTCTGCGCACCGGAGCACAAATTTTCGAAAAACTAATCGAGCAACGCAATCAGCAGATCAGCAGCGCCGCGGCCGTTCTTTCCCGGGATCATGCTTTTCAAGAGGCTTTCGCGGGCGCAAACGAGGACCGGGAAACAACTCTATCGGCGCTGGCCAGCCTGCAAAGTCGGGTAAAAGCGGACGTGGTGTGGATCGCTTCGCTGAAGAAGCAACTTCTCTTTGATACACACCGGCCGGGCCTTCACGATGTTCCCTTTCCCTTTCCCAAATTGATCGAGCGGGCCGAAAACACGGAATCCAGCTACGCATTTGTTCTTTTTGATGGCGAACTTTTCGCGATGGCTGTGGCGCCGCTCCTCGCGCCTGATCCGATCGCGTGGCTTTGTCCTGGTTTCCGAATCGACGATAACTTTGCTCGCGAGATTAAAACATACACCAACTCAGAGATCACTTTCGTGGATGGATCGAATCTCTTCGGCAGCACACTCGAAAGGCGGCGTCTTGCTTCAAAGACTCTAAGCGAGACGCAACTTCCCCCAAAACAGATTGTCGATCTTCGCCTCGGCGGCGAGGATTTCTTGAGCTATGCCGTTCCGTTGCCCGCGGAAAATGGAAACCCTATCGCGCTCTTGCAGCGTTCACTCGACCAGGAGCTCGCGCCTTATGTTCGATTGGAGCGCACTTTTTTGATCTTGGCGCTGCTTGGCCTCGTCGTCTCTGTTGCGGTCGGCGCCTGGATGGCCCGCGGTGTTTCTAAACCCGTGCTGCAACTCGCCGAAGGCGCACGCAAAATCGCCACCGGCGATTACCGGCATCGTGTCCGTCTCAAACAGCAGGACGAACTCGGCTCGCTGGCCGATTCCTTTAACCAAATGAGCGTCGGCCTGGCCGAACGCGACCGCGTCCGCGACTTGTTAGGCAAGGTTGTCTCGCCGGAAGTCGCCGCGGAACTCTTGAAAAAGGAAGTCTCACTTGGCGGAGAAGAACGAGAAGTGACCGTGCTTTTCTCCGACCTTCGCAACTTTACCAGCATGAGTGAGAAACTTAAGCCGCAGGAGATGTTGGGAATTCTGAACCGCTACTTCACTGGAATGAGCGCGATAATCGAAAAGCACGGCGGCGTGGTCGACAAGTACATGGGCGACGCACTCATGGCGCTTTTCGGAGCGCCGCTCGCCAATGCCGACGACGCGGATCGCGCGATGCAGTCGGCGCTCGAAATGACTGAGGCCTTGGATGATCTCAATCGGCGATGGCAAAAACGCGGATTGCCAACGATCGGCGTCGGTATCGGGATTAACACCGACGTTGTTGTCGCCGGCAACATGGGATCCGCAACGCGCCTGAATTACACTGTGATTGGCGACGGCGTTAATCTCGCTTCGCGACTCGAAGGCCTGACCAAAACGTCAGAGTACCAAGCACGCATTATCATCAGCGGTTGTACTCTTGGCAAAGCAAAGCGAAAGTATCAGACACGGCGGCTCGGCGAAGTTGCCGTAAAGGGAAAACAAAAACCCACCGAGATCTTTGCCTTACTCGGCCGGGAATAAATCCGACCACGGGACAAATTTCAAAATCGTTTCAAGATCCGCCTGCGACGGGCGTCTCTTCGTCTTCCACGATGTGCTTATCTTCCTTGTTCGCGACTTCGAAGATCGATTCGGTTGGCGAGGAGGCTCCAGTCCTAAACGATCCCCGAAGGGCGTTAACCGCGTCCGCGACGGTCCCGGTATTCGCTGCGGTATCAAGAAGGGTGCGGACGAGATCGGCAAAGACAAGAATGAGAAAACTCAGCAAAACTGCCACAAACAGCCCAGGCAGCATTTTCGACCCGGCCGACAACCAGATGCCTTGTTGACTCAGCGTGGCAACCCGGCATTTCTCGCGCTCAACCGAAGTCAGTTCATTGGCTTGATCGAAAGCGTCATCAAGTTTCCATGAAGTGAGCAGCGCCTGCCTGACTTCGTTGCGAAGCTGCTCAAGTTGTCCGGCAACGCGCTCGGAGAGCGAAACTGCACCGCCCTTGTCCGCGGGAGGCTCGTTCGTGGGGAAAGCGGAGCTTAATTGAGAAGCGACCGGTGTTTCAATTTTCTCCGGGAGCAGCTTGCTCAGCTGATCCATTTGATTTGCCGCCTCGTTAAGTATCGCTCGATTCTCGGCGTTCTCGGCTTTGCTCTCGAGAAATTTGATGAATTCTTTTCGCTGAGCCAGGCTCGCTTTGCGGTCCTTAATATCACCCGCCGCCAGCTTCGGTGAGTACAAAAAAGTATTTTGTTGCCGCGGCGAGGTGGCCAAAACCGCCGCGATCGCGGGGCTCGGAGCAGTTACTGGCGCGCCTGCGGTCCGAGAGGAATCCAAGCTTGCCGCGTAGGTGCGGAGCTTTTCTTCAATACTCGCGACCGAAGTTTCAAAGCGATTCACAACCGATTGCTTCAAATCTTGTCGGTCCTGATTGATTCGAAGCAATTCTTCACCCACGCGCTCGAAGTCATCGTTCGACTCAATTACTGCGGGAACCGCCGGCGGCTCGACTGTCGGTTGCGTTGTTTCGTTGTCTTTGTCGAACGAGTCGACGATTTCTACCGTTGTGGAAACGGCCTCCTGCAATTTTCGAAGCGCTTCTTGCAGCTTTTGGGAAGGCTGGTAAGCCACCGCCGCCGCCGCGGTCTTGGCCTGGGAATATTGGAGCAGACAAAATCCAATGCCGGCCGCGATCACCAGGAGCGCAAATATCTTGGCACCGCCAACAAACAAATAACCGAAGAAATATTGTTTCTTCACAATCCGAGACTGTTTTCCTGAAGCCGACGGATTTTCTCCGCAGTCGCCGGAGTTGGGAATATTCGGAGCGCCTCCTGATACTCGCGGATCGCATCGCCTATTTTGCCCGCCGAAACGAATAACTGCGCCTGTTGCAAATGGACATCGGCATCCTTCTCCGACCGGCTACACGATGACCGCACGGAAGCTAGATAACCCCAGAGGTTTTTCCGACTCTCACCGGGAGGCTCCGGATTATTTTTGAGGAATTCACTTACCCTGGTTCCGGCTTCGGCCGCGTTACCAGTGGCAATGTTATGCGTTACTTGATCGACAACGGATAGGGCGTCTGTGGTTTGCGTTTCCATTCGACACTCGCGCAACGCCGTTTCGTATCCAAGCTTAGCCCGACAGTCCCGCGCCCGATCCATCAGTGCGTCAACGGTTTCGGATACCGAGGTCGGCAGCTCTTGCACAGAATCAAGGCGATCGACCTCGTGGAAGTTACCCGTCGCATCACTCACGCGCGAGACAACCGATTCGGTTTCTTGCTTGAAGTCCGCAATGATGCGGTTTCTGACCACGGGCTCCACCCCAATCGGACTTACCGACGGCTGTGGCGGCGGGGCCGAGACGGACGCGGGTGTCGCAATCGCCGCTATCACGGGCGCTCGCAATGACGACGGCGGTGTTACCGCTTGCAAAGATTCACCAAATGCCGGCTTGGTGTCCGCAATGCTGCCCGAAGCTTTTGTAGCGTCATGTTCGTCAAGCGACGGTCCCGCCGCCGGCGGAGCGGGCTCTTCTCTACCGGCACTTTTCGGAGCGTGTTGAACCAATGGTGGATTGCTGGACGGCAGTGGTGATCCCACGCTCGGCGGCGCAGTCTCTTTTTTTGCATCACTTTTCGGAGCGCGTTGAACCAATGGAGGATTGGTATACGCGATACGTCCTTCCACCCGGTCGGAGGTTTTGCTCCCGTTTACGAAGGTGCCGTGAGAGACCCGTCCGTTCGCATCGATGTTGACTACCGGTCCCTGAAATTTTCCTCGGACCATCTGCCCCGAGTAACGGCTGAGGACGACGACGCTAGCGTTGGTGGAAGAAGGAATGTTCGATCCAGTAATGATGGTCTGCCCGCGCTTGTACAACGTCAGCGTTCCATATCCAGTGGCGAACCCAGCCGAGTCGCGGCTGCCCGACCAAGCCGCTGCGTCACCGCGGTGAAGAAAGTTATTCCAGATTAACGTCTTGCCGTCTCTTGTGTATTGGTAGCCGCTGCCGCAATTCGCGCTGTTGGCAAATAGCAGCGCACTTAAAACAAGAAGCCATCGCCAAATCACACCTTGTTTCCTTGAGCCCTACCTTTGACCCCTTTTTATCAAGACCAGCTCTGCGGGGTAAAGCAAAAAAGAGTACTGAGCACGCCGAAAACGCAATTCGCGAATCATTCAATCATTTCGAATTGGCTCATCATCTTGAACGTTTCGTAACGCTCGTTAATCTCGTCCATGGTCAGGTTGCGCAATTTCTCCAGACTGAATGCTTCGACGCAAAAGCTCGCCAGCACGCTGCCGTAGATCATCGCTTTGCGGAGAGCAGTAAAAGTAATTTTACTGCCGCCGATCGTCCCCGCCAGATAGCCGGCCATTCCGCCCGCAAACGTGTCCCCCGCTCCGGTCGGATCGTGAATATCTTCCAGCGGGTACGCGCCGCAGCTGAAAAACTCGTTGTCACCAAAAAGCAGCGCACCATGCTCGCCTTTCTTGATTGCGACATAGCGCGGTCCCATTTTTCGAATGCCGCGACCCGCCTTGATCAGGCTCGTCTCCTTGGTCATTTCCCGCGCTTCGCTGTCATTTAAGATCAGAAGGTCCACATTCGGGAGAAGCGCATCGAGATCCTTGCGCGTGGTCTCGATCCACAGATCCATGGTATCGGCGACGACGAAGCGTGGCTTCTTCATTTGATTGAGTACGTGCGACTGCAATGCGGGCGCGATGTTCGCCAGCAAAACGAAATCGGTCGCCCGATACGATTCCGGTAACTTTGGCTGAAACGTTTCAAAAACATTGAGCGCGACCGAGCGCGTCTCGCGGGTGTTCAGGTCCCAGGCGTACTCACCTGACCAGCGAAACGTTTTGCCGTCCACGCGTTGCACACCCGCGGTGTCGATCTTTCGGGATTTCCAAAAATCGAACTCGCTTTGTGGAAAGTCGTCGCCAACCACGCCGACCAATCGCACCGGCGAGAAATAGCTGGCGGCCGAGGCGGCGTAGGATGCTGAACCGCCTAATAAGTCGCTGTGCTCTTCCACCGGCGTTTTCACAGTGTCGAGCGCAATCGAACCAACAATTAGCACACTCATATTCCAGATCAGATTGCCCTCACCCTACCCTCTCCGCGAGGGAGAGGAAGGCGCTTTAGCGCCGGGTAAGGGAAAGAGACGGCAGTCGTGAAATTCATGTCTCTTGCTCTAGAAAGCTTTTGCAAGCTCGGGCGTACTCGGCGATGTCCGGCGCTTTCAATAGACCGGAAACGATCGCCACGCGCTTCGCGCCTGCGGCGACGATTTCGCCCACGTTATCCACCTTGATGCCGCCGATGCAAAAGATTGGGAGACTCACATCGGCATGGACGCGCTTGATGTTTTTCACTCCAATCGGCTTATAATCCGGCTTTGTCGGGGTGGTAAATATCGGACCGAAGCCGATGTAATCTGCATCTTCGCGTTGCGCGGCGCTCGCTTGCTCAAGACTATGGGTTGATTTGCCAACAATGATCGCTCGTCCAGCTTTCTCGCGCGCGGTCGCAATGGAATCGTCATCTTGTCCAACGTGCACGCCTTCAATCTGAACTTGCGCGGCAACTTCAGCGTAATCATTCACGATCAATGGAACTCCGGCTGTCAAAGTGATTTTGTGCAGCTGTCCCGCGAGATCAACGACCTCCGCGACCGAGGACGTCTTCGCCCGCACCTGGAGAAGATCGACGCCGCCTTCGATCATAGCCCCGGCTACGCGTTCCACGTCGGTTACGGCGACGTAAGTGATATCCAAAATGCCGTAGAGCCGACAATCGTTTAGGTTTCGCAAAACGCTTACTCGTGAAGCTTCGCCAGCGGCGGAACCAAATGGAATTTCTCTGACGACATGATTCGCTCGACGAAGCCGGTATCGTACTTGCCGTCCCGGAATTCGCCGCTGCGCATAATCGCAGCGTGAAATGGTACCGTCGTCTTGATTCCGGTGACGTAATATTCGTCCAGCGCGCGCCGCATCCGGTCAATCGCCGATTCCCGAGTCGCCCCGACGGTGATAAGTTTTGAAATCAGCGAATCGTAGTATGGCGGAACGGTGTAACCGGTGTAAGCATGGGAATCGACCCGAACGCCGCGACCGCCGGGCGCGTAATAAAACTTAATTCGACCGGGCGACGGTTGGAAATTAGCGGCCGGATCTTCGGCATTGATTCGGCATTGGATTGCGTGTGAATGCAGCTCAGCGTGCGCAACATGTTTTGAGAGCGGCTCGCCAGCGGCGATGCGAATTTGCTCTTTCACCAAATCGCACCCGTAAGCTTCTTCAGTGATGGTGTGCTCGACCTGAATGCGAGTGTTCATCTCCATGAAGTAGAAATTTCGCTCGTCATCGACCAGGAACTCGATCGTCCCGGCGTTTTCGTATCCAATCACTTTGGCGAGCTTCACTGCCGCATTTCCCATTTTCTTGCGCAGCGACGGTGTAAGAAATGGCGACGGACACTCCTCGATGACTTTTTGATTGCGACGTTGAATCGAACAATCGCGTTCGCCGAGATGAATCACATGACCGTGGCTATCGGCAATGACCTGAAACTCGATGTGGTGCGGATTTATGATCAATTTCTCGATGTAAACCTCGGGATTGCCGAACGCCTTCTCCGCTTCCATCCGCGCGCTGTGAAACCCGGTGATCAAGCTCGATTCGTTGTGAGCTGCGCGCATTCCTCGGCCACCACCACCGGCCACGGCTTTAATCATCACAGGATAACCAATTTTTTTCGCAACCTTGGTTGCTTCCTTGTCGTCCGCGACGATGCCGTCACTGCCGGGCGTAATCGGGACGCCGGCTTTGCGGGCGCACGCGCGCGCCATGTCCTTATCTCCCATTTTTTGAATGACGTGCGACGGCGGCCCGATGAATTTTATTTTGCAACTTTCAGCGACCTCGGCGAAGTGCGCGTTCTCGGCGAGAAATCCGTAACCGGGATGGATCGCGTCGACATCGCCGATCTCGGCAGCGCTCATGATGCGCTCGACCTTTAGATAGGATTCCGAGCTCGGCGCCGCTCCGATGCAAATCGCTTCATCCGCAAGTTGCACGTGCAACGAATCCACGTCGGCGTCGGAGTAAACGGCGAGCGTACGGATGCCGAGTTCTTTGCACGCGCGAATCACACGCAGCGCGATTTCACCGCGATTGGCAATCAAGACTTTCTCAAACATCAGCTGAGAGTTTTTAGTTGATAGTTGATAGCTGACTGAAGCGACCGTTGAGCTTGAAATCTATCAACGATCAACTCTCAACTAACGAACTCTGAAAAGCACCTGGCCGAATTGGACGGGTTTGCTGTTTTCGGCCACGACTTCGGCGATCACGCCGTTGGTTTCCGCTTTGATTTCGTTCATCACTTTCATCGCTTCGATAATGCAAACCACCGTGTCCTCCGTCACTTTTGTTCCAACGTCGACAAAGGCTGAGGAATCGGGCGAGGCCGCGCGATAAAAAGTTCCGACCATTGGCGAACTGATGTCTTTGAGGCCGGCGCCAGCCGAAGACACTCCTTCGGTCCCTGCGGTTGTTGGCCCAGTCGCAACTCCGGGCGCGGTTCCCGCGGGCGCAGCCGCGGAGACGACGATCGGTTGATCGCCCAGGCCTTTTTGCAGCTTTAAGCGAAAGCCGTCCTTCTCCATTTCGAAAGTGGAGAGGTCGTTTTCCTTCATCAAATCGATGATGGCTTTGATTTCTTTGAGCTCCACGGCGTAGTTTCCCTAGTTCGAGTGAGGTGGTTAGGTAAAGCGGTTTTGCCGGGTAGGTCAAGTCTGTGCCCCGTGGTAGGGCGTCGGACAACACTCACGTCCACCCGGCTGAAACCGCCTGGCCAGCAAAAACGACCCGAACACCGCCGGCGGTAAATGAAGAAAAAATTAACGGCGGGAGGAGTTCCAACTGCTCGGAAAAGTTCTCCCGGACCGAATACTTGCTGGAAAACGTGCCGAACGTAATCTCGAGGACAACGCAAACCAGGACAGCTGCGGCGGCCAACCCGCCACGGATTGCAATCGGAATGACTAGAAGAATCGAAGCGAGCATGTCGAACATTTCTGTTTCGCAGCCGGCTTCACTGCCACCCTTCAACGTTGTCGATGAAACCGGCGATTACATCGTGGTGGACAAGCCGGCTTTTCTTTTGACGCACCCAACCAAGCCTGATCAGCGGATGACGCTGTGGAAACAATTGCGCGAGCTGCTCGCGTTTGAAATCGCCAATGGCGGACAGGTTTCAATCGTGAACCGGCTGGACCGCGAAACGAGTGGACTCGTCCTGGTTGCAAAAACGGCAGCGGCCGCCCGCCGCTTTGGTCTGCTCATGCAAGGGCACGCCGTCCACAAAGAATATCTCGCGATTGTCTGGGGTTGGCCGGATTGGGAAACGAAAATCGTCGACGCGCCGCTCGATCGACAGGGAAAACATCAGCCATCCGCGATTTGGTTGAAACAAACGATTCATCCGAGCGGTGCGGAAGCTGTAACAGAACTGCGCGTCGACCGACGATTTGCAAGGCCTGTCTTGAACGCAATCGAAGGATCGACAACCACCGAAAATGAGTTCGCCTTGATTCGCGCAATTCCGCGAACCGGACGCACTCATCAGATCCGAGTCCATCTCGCCTCGGTTGGCCACCCGATTGTTGGCGACAAGATCTACGGGCCAAACGAAAAACTTTATTTGGAATTCATCGAGACCGGCTGGACATGGAAATTGGAGCGCGAATTACTTTTGCCTCACCAGGCTTTGCATTCCGCGAAGCTCGCGATCAAGAACAAGCATGAATGGACGTCTGAGTTGCCGGGAGATCTTGCGCGGTTTGTTGGCAATCCGTAACAGAACTGCCCGCCCGAGGTGCCGACAGCTACAACAACGGTGATTACATGTATCGCCAGTTCTGTGGTTTGCCTTCGGCAAGCCACTGGATCGTCGTCTTCAAGCGCTTCTGCCGCGTTTCGTCTCGCTTCGCGCCGGTGATCCAATCCACGTATTCCTTTTTATGGCTGTAACTGAAGGTTTCGAATGTCTTTCGCGCTTTCGCGTTTTTCAGCAGCGCCGCCTTGAGATCTGCCGGCACGACTACCTTTCGTCTTGGATTCGAACGCGGCCGAGACGTTTTCACTCCCCTTTCGTTCAACTGGGCCGCTCTACGAACGTATCCGGTCAATTTCCGGTCACTCGGCAGGTCTTTGAGCGACGTGATCCGACCGAAATGTCCCATCGCGCCTTTGTATTTGCCGCTAAACAACAGTTTGCCTTTCCAAAAACCAAACGCGGCGTGTTCCTTAAACGCGGCCATGAAACAGACCGGTCCCTTGTAATCGAAAAACGGCGACTGCCACTTGATCGACTCGACGCAAAGCGGACAGCCTTTGTGAACGAGCTTCCGCAACCGTTTCAGGATTGGGCGGGCAAATGGCTGCGCTTTCTTAATATAGGCGTCAACGCGCGGGTCCGTTTTCGTCATCATCGTTACTTGTCTCTCGTGGATGTTGAGATGGTGTCGCGGCAGTGTAGGCGAACTTCCGCTTTCGAATCAGCATCAGATTGCGAATGTAGATGATGGAATTGGGCAGATACGCTATGACGCCGACAGGATCACGTCGAAACAGAAAGTAGAGGAACATGATGATGCTGCCGCCGATGCTCCAGTACCAGAACGAGACCGGAATGACGCTTTCGCCTCGCTTTTCCGACGCGTACCATTGCACCAGAAAACGCATCGAGAAAGTCGCGTTGCCTATCAGGCCGATTATCACCAAATAGTTCCAGTCCAGGCCGAGAACACGATGTTCCTGGCCCATCCACGTCGCGGCGATAAAGAAATTATTCATAGACAATTCAGGGATTCACCAACTTCGTAGCGCAATCTTCTCGACTTCATCCATCGGACGGCAAGCAAATCCCGAAAAGATTTGAACAACCGGTTCCAAACTCCGTAATGACTTTGGCCGGCGTGACGCGGATTGTTCGACACCGGGACTTCGGTAACGCTAAATCCTTCGAGCTTGATTAACGTCGGGAGAAAGCGGTGTGCGCCGTTGAAGAATTTGATCCGCGAAATGCATTCGCGTTTGAACACACGATAAGTGCAGCCGGCGTCGCTGATGTTTTCGCCGGATAATTTGTTGCGGACCCAATTGGCGATGCGCGACGAAGCTATCCGAAGCCAGCTGTCCCCTTCGCCTCGGGAGTCGACCCGGGTGCCGCAGACACAATCGAAGTCGCGCAACGCTTTCATCATCGCCGGCAGATCTTTCGGATCGTTTTGCAAATCGGCGTCCAGGGTTGCGATGTAGCGGCCCCGCGCGATCTGCATTCCCGCCCAACTCGCCGCCGATTCGCCGCAATTGAACTTGAAACGCTGCGCGCGAATCCGCGCATCGGCCGCGGCGAGCTGTTGCAAGACGCTCCACGAATCGTCAGTGCTGCAATCGTCTGTGATCACCACCTCGTAATCCAAACCGGTCGGCTCGACAGCGCGCTGAATTGCCGCCAGCAACGGCCGCAGATTCTCTGCCTCATTGTGACACGGAATCACAACGCTCAGCTCTGGCGTGGTCATTTTCCGCCTTCAGACAGATTCGCCGTGACGGATTTTCCAAAGAATTCCAGGATCGCGTCGCAAACGTAATCGACATCTTCGATCGGCAGATCGCCATAAATTGGAAGCGAAAGGATTTGCGTCACCGCCTCCTCCGTTCTTGGCAAACGCGGTAAATCAGAATACATCTTCCTCATCGCCGGCTGTTGATGGTTCGCGATCGGATAATGAATGCCCGTAGCGATGCCTTTCTCTTTCAAGAACTCTGCGAGCGAATCGCGCCGTTCAGTCGCGACGACGTACATATGATAAACGTGCCGCGCCCACGGTCGCTCAGGAGGAGTCTTAACCACGCCCTCCAGCCGTTCGTTGTACCGCGCCGCGATCTCGCGCCGATGTTCATTCAACTTGTCAATGTTGCGCAGCTCGACTCGCCCAATCGCTGCTTGTACTTCGTTGAACCGAAAATTGTAACCGACAAAATCGTGAACGTACTTCGAGCTGCGGCCGTGGTCACGCAGCATCCGTAGTTTTTTTGCCAACCCGGGATCGTTCGTCGTGATGCAACCGCCATCCCCCATTACGGTGAGGTTTTTTGACGGGAAAAAGGAAAACGCCCCGGATCCGGCGATCGATCCAACAGTTTGACCGCGATACTGCGCGCCGAATGCCTGGGCGCAATCTTCCACGACCCACAACCCGTGTTTCTTCGCGGCCAGTAGAATTCCGTCCATGTTCGCGGGATGCCCGTAAAGGTGCACCGGCAAGATTCCTATCGTGCGCGCGCTCATTGCCGCTTCGAGTTCGTCGACATCGATGCAATAGGTCTCGTCGATGTCGATGAAAACAGGTCGCGCACCGCGATGAATCATTGGCTCGATTGACGGAAACGCCGTGTGCGACGGCACAAGGATTTCGTCGCCGGGGCATACGCCCATCGCGTGATGCAGCATCAACACGCCGCTCGTCCAATTCGAGCAAAGCACAGCTTCTTTCGTCCCCACGTAGGCCGCGAGCTCCGCCTCGAATGCTTCACATTCTTTGGCCAGGATGTACCAGCCTGAATTCATCGCACGAAGACCGGCTTCGCGAATTTCGTCATCCACGAAAACTTTCGATAACGGAATCTTCTTCATCTCCGTCATTCGCTTATGTCGACCCAGTTTCCGGTGCGTGCCGATTCGAGCGCGGCTTCGACTACGCGCACCGCCTCCGTTCCATCGGCTCCATCGACCAACGGCGGACGTCTCGTTTCAATCACGTTAAGAAACGCCGCCAGTTCCGCTCGAAGCGGTTCCTCCGGTGGAAACTCGAGTTGATGCATCTCGCCTTCTTTCGCTCTTACCTCGCCGCCCTCACTGACGTGCCTGTTCTCAAACGTTTTAATCTTGTACTGCGCAACATTGTAATCGCAGATAGCCGACGAATTATTGCCGACGATGGCCAGTTGGCGCACTTTTCCCGGCAAATGATAGCCAGCCTCAACCGTCGCGAGGATCGGAGGGCTGTCGTCGCGATCGTATTCCAAAACAATTAGCGATTCATCATCCATCTGGTCTTCGCGGCCCATGAAATTGCGCATTACCGCGTGAACGCGCCGCGGCGAACGGCCAAGCAAAAACCGAAACAGATCGATGAAGTGAATACTGTCGGCGAAGGTCACGCCGGTGTCCTGACGCGGACGCTTGAAGCCGCTAAAATTTGCGCGCAACATTTTGATCTCGCCAAAACGGCCTTGCGCGATTGCGTCCCGCATCCAGACCGACGCCGGGTCGAACCGGAAGATGTGACCGACTTGCAGAATCAGTCCCGAACGTTTTGCAAGTTCGACGAGTTTTTTCGCGTCGGCGGACGTCATCGTGATCGGTTTTTCGACAAACACATCCTTGCCGGCTTCGAGCAGATTGCGGCAAAATTCAAAATGTGTATGCGCCGGAGTTACTACAACTGCGGCATCGATGATCGGAAAAAGCGAGGTTGCGTCAGCGGCCCGATGGCTTTGCGGCACATTTGCAGAATTTAGCCGCGCCGGATCGCTGTCCGCGACGAACAGCTCGACCGGCATCGTTTGCAAAACGCGAAGGTGATTCACCCCCCAGCGTCCGAGTCCAATGAGAAGAATTCGTTTCGACTGTTGCATCATCACGCCCGCTCAGCAGAGTCCGTCAATTACGCGCAGCATTAGTTGGCCGCAATGAGATTCTCACGCAAGCTCCGGAAGCTGTTTTCGCCCGACCTGTTTGCCAGCGCCTGGGAACATCTCAACCGCTCGATGCATCCAGTCAATAACCGCGAGATTCTGGACGACATCGATTGGTTACAATTCAAAGACTTGCGACACAAATGTCCGTATCGCCCGGGTTCGCCGCAAATCAATCGCTTTGAAGACATCGCTTATTGGATCGACATCAACATCGAGCGCGCGCAAGACCTCTGGCTCGATCGTTCAGCGCCATTGCGGATTCTCGATCTCGGGTCCGGCGCCGGGTATTTTCTCTATGTCTGTAAGCATTTCGGTCACGATGTTCTCGGCTTCGATACCGATAGCGAGCCGCTTTTCAGTGCGACGATCAAGTTACTCGACGTGCCGCGCGTTGTCGGCCGGATCGATCGGCAGACTCCCCTGCCCGATCTGGGCAAAAAATTCGATCTCGTCACTGCCCATCGGATTTGCTTTCACCGAATCGGCAAAGTCCGCGATGGTATCGAATGGTCCGCAGCCGACTGGGAATTCTTTATCAACGACATCCGATCGCGGTTCCTGAACGGAAGCGGCCGGCTTCTTCTTGATTTTAATCCGCGACCGGACGGTTCGTTGTTCTTTACTCCGGAATTGCGCGACTTCTTTTCGTCACAAGGCGCGCGCATGTTTCGGTCGAAAGCTCTTTTGGCGAAAAACCCTGAAAAGCGGCCGAAGTTTAAAAGCTACGGGCGGTTCACCGAACCGCCCGCGGGCGATTGACGCCTATCGCTGTTATCGCTTCCAGTCTGCCAAATCCCATCCGAGCATTTGCTCGAGCTTGGCGATCTCGGTGGCGAATACTGCGAGCAGGTATTTTCGCTCCTCCAACGTCATCGCGCGTTCGTAAGGAACAACATTACGATCTTCGTCGCGACTGACACGCAATCGTTTCACGCCGAGAAAGTCAAAAACGCTGTCGAGCGTTTCTTGCTTCCGGCGGCGGAAGTCTTCGAACCTGATGATTTGCACCTGTTCTCGTGGAAACAATTTGAAGACGCGCTCGAACTGGACGGAATAAAATCCGCGGTCGACGTAAGCGAACCGCCGCGACTCGATCAACAACGGTGGTGCGATGCGGCGTGGTTCTTCCTTAAGCGCTTCGAGAAAATCGAGCGCCTCGCGGCCTTTGAACCGTTGCATGTTCCAGTGCGCAAACGCGCGATCAACTGGGTTCCGCAGAACAGTAATGAGTTTGATTTGCGGATTGTAGGCCTGAATCCGCTCCATCGCCGGTTTCCAATACAGGTAGCTGGGCGTTACTTCCCCCGCGATTGCTTGACGCCGGATTCTTCGAAACTGTCGATGCAGTAATTTGTAGTCGACCGGCTGGGCGAAAATCTCCTCCTCGTCGAAGAAATGCAGTTCCTGCCGCTCCGGCAGCACGATCTGCGGATGCTTCTTCAAGAAATAATGAAGTGCCGTCGTGCCCGACTTTTGCGCGCCGGGCACAATGAAATCCAACCGCTCCACTCGCCGTTGTTTTAGCGCAAACATCGCGTCAATCGTGCCCGCGCTGTCGTTTGATGTCCACGTAGCAATTTTTGTAACCATCGCAGTTGAATCGCCGTCTCAAGAGTTAATGCTGCACGAACTGTCGGGATTGGGATCAACGGCGCTGCTAATCGCCGGGTTTACGTTCGTTCTCATCGTGCTTCTGATTGTCGGTTTGGCTGCTATTCCGGGACACGTGCGGGGCCGCAAGCGTTAGCTTGTCGCCATTTGCATGACGACTATCCTGCCAGAATGGGTAGAGCATTCTCGGTAGCTTTTGTTTGCCTGTTGGCGGTCGGCTTAA
Organism: uncultured Verrucomicrobiae bacterium; assembly: GCA_963801815.1. Classification (GTDB taxonomy): domain Bacteria; phylum Verrucomicrobiota; class Verrucomicrobiia; order Chthoniobacterales; family UBA10450; genus AV40. Next base: position 801,049 of record CAWDGJ010000003.1, on the reverse strand, counting down.
GCGATCGTGCGTTTGGCGATGAGGGCATGTGGCTCTTCAACAATCCGCCGCTCAAACACCAGAACGACCGGCAACAATAAGAAAGCCTGCATCAACACCAAAACCCATATTGAGGAAGGATATCTGGTGACGTGAAGTGTTTCTTGGATCGGCGCGGTCGTAGCAAGACCTGCGACTAGCCGATCGAGCATAACGACAAGCGCTTCAGCTACAGCTGCTTCAGCAGCATCTTCCATCGCGCCCAGGCTTCGTCGCGGGCTTTGACATCGCCGTCACGCTTGGCGGGATTGTTCGGTTCGCCCGAACGCATGAATCCGTGGCCGGCGCCGTTGTAAATTACCGGCTCGTATTTCTTGCCGGCGGTTTTCATTAACTCTTCGCCTTTCGGGATTGTCGCATCCACCCGCTCGTCGTTCTCGGCGTAGAATCCGTAAACAGGACAGGCAACATTCTTTGCGTCGTCGGCGTTATCGACCGCGACGCCGTAAAATGAATACGCTGCCTTCAGTTTCGGATTCATGTGCGCGTAACTGAACGCCCATCCTCCGCCCCAGCAGAATCCGCACACTGCCAGCGTCCCGTTGGAGGCGGGAATTTTTGCAAGCGCGTAATCTGCCGTCGCGTCGAGATCGCGTTGCACCTGTTCTTTCGGCAACGCCGAGGTGGCTTTGCGCGCGCCATCAAGATCTTCAAACTTCTGGCCGCCGTGCAAATCAGGCGCGATCGCGATGACGCCGTTCTCGGCGAGCTCGTCGCATAAACTGCGCACCCAATCGGTTAGGCCAAAGATTTCGCTGACCACGAGCACTACCGGCGTTTTGTTTTTCGACTCGGGATAAACGACGAACGCTTTGATTGTCCGGTCGCCCGATTTGATATCGACCCAGTCCGCATGTCGCGGCGAACTGTTTAGCCGATCGCGACCGAAATCCTTGATCTCTTCCGCGCCAACCGATGCGGCCAGTGCGACGACCGCAACCGCAACGATGCGACGCCTCATTCCAAACGCAGACCTCATAATTCGTTAGGCCGTAGACGTGGCGGCCGCAGTTTTTCCCTTTCCGATCATGGCGTCGATGCTCCAGCGACCGGCGCCGTAAAAGATCGCGAAGAAAAAGAACCAGCAATAGAATACAGCCGATTCGCCATTAATCGGAGCTCCTTTAGCCGCGAAAAAGCTGTGCGAAAAATGAATCCAGAAATACGCGACGGCCATTTCCCCCGCTGCCACAAACGCCCCAATCCGCGTTAGGAAGCCAAAAGCCACCAACAATCCGCAAGTCAATTCAATCCAACCTCCAACTAGGAAAATACCTGTCGCTCCCCCTCCACCAGGCGGGAAACCGAGAACCTTTTGACCGCCGTGCGCGGCGAACATCAAACCGACAATCAGTCTCGTGATGCAAAAAACCGGATCTGCAAATCGATTGAGCGAGTTCATCGCCGCTCAAGCTGCACGATCTCGATCTTGTGTGTCAAGAGTCGAGCGGCGCTTCATGAGCGCCGAGTTCAACAAAAACGGCGGTCATCCACCTTCGCTAAAGCTACGGCGCGACAAGTAGACCGCCGCTACAACAATTACGCCGCTTTTTTATGACGCTGCGAATGTTTGCTCTCACGGGCCGTTTTCTTCTTCGGGCCGGTTTGCTCGAGACTTCGCTGCAAGACTTTAACGAGATCGATGACTTTCGTCGGCTTCGGCGCCTTTTTCGGTCTCTTTTCGATTTCTTTTCCGCCAGCTTCGACTTTCTTTTCGATCACTTCCATTAGGGCTTCGCGATAATCGTCCTTGTACTTCTCCGGATTCCATTTCGTGCTCATGCTGTCGATCAGCGCCGTTGCCATCTTCATTTCGCGTCTCCCGACTTCGACTTTCTTCGGAATGTGAAGTTTTCCGCTGTCGGCCAGCTCGTCCGCGAAATGCATTAACTCGAGCACGAGCACGCCGTCCTCCGGCTTTACGCCGGCGAGATATTCACGCGTCTTGATGACAACCTTGGCCACTCCAATCTTCTTCTTTTGCTCCAAAGAATCCCGCAGAAGCGCATAAGCCTTATCTCCGCCTTTTTGCGGCTCTAAATAGTACGGCTTGTAGAAGTAGATCGGATCGATCTCTTCCAGATCGACAAAGTCGTGGATGTCCACAGTCTGGGTCGCCTCGATATCGACTCGTTGAAAATCTTCGTCCCTGAGCACGACGTATTTTCCTTTTTCGTACTCGTAACCTTTCACGATCTCGTCCCACGGAACTTCTTTGCCGTCCTTTTCCGCAACCCGCTTATAGTTCACCGGACTCAGATCGCTTTTTCTAAGCAATCGAAACCTGAGTTCCTCTTTCCGAGTCGCCGGATAAAGCCCGATCGGAATATTAACCAAACCGAAACTGATGCTGCCCTTCCAAATTGCCCGTGCCATAACTCACAAATATTTCGCATGGCGCGGGCGGTTTGCGTGCAGATCTCATTAACACCTTACTTCAGTAAGGCGACTGACCAGCGACGTCTCGTGAAAAACCGTTTAAACGGTTTCTCCGGCCGTGAGGGCGGCTACACCGCGCTAAAGCCGCGGTGCTAATGAAGCGAGGTCGGACCTACGCCGCGAGTTCGAGTTGCTGGCGCGGAATCCCGCGCAATTCGAAAAGGCGAATCAGAGTTTCTTCGATTAAATTATTCGGGCACGACGCGCCGGCGGTGATCCCAACAACTGCGGGACCAGTCGGAAGCCAGAAATGCGAAACGACTTCGCGTTTCTCATGGAGATTGTAATGCTTGATCTCCGTCCGCGACACCAGTCGCGAAGCGTTAAGCACAAAGTAAGTCGGCAATTTCTCTTCGCCCATCTCCGCGAGATGCGACGTGTTCGAGCTGTTGTAACCGCCAACCACCAGAAGCAAATCCATCTTCACGTCCAGCAATTCGCGCAACGCGTCCTGACGTTCCTGGGTCGCGCCGCAAATCGTGTCGAAGAAACGAAAATTCTTCGCCGCTTCATCCGGACCATCCCGGTCAATGATCGCCTTCCGAACGCGGCGCTGCACTTCCTCCGTTTCGCCACGTAACATCGTGGTTTGATTCGCGACACCGACAGTTTTCAAATGCACATCCGGATCGAAGCCGGGTGAATACGCGCCTTTAAACTTCTCGAGAAACGCGTTCTTGTCGCCGCCGTGACGAATGTAATCGCAAACATAGTCGGTTTCAGCCAGAGTAAGAACGACCAAATAGTGTCCGGTCCCATCGCCAAGCGCGCGTGAGCTCGTCGCCTTCGTTTCCTCGTGCTCGGCTTTCCCGTGAATAATAGACGTCACTGATTCGCTGGCATACTTGCGCACGCGCTTCCAAACACTCATTACGTCGCCGCACGTGGTGTCCACAATCTGGCAACCGCGCTCCTTGATTTGCTGCAAAATCGCCAACTCCGTGCCGAAGGCTGGAACGATCACGATGTCGTCAGTTTGAAGATCGGAAATTTCTGCCTGCTTGTTGCGCCCGGTGAGATTTTTAATGCCGAGCGACGCGATCTGGTGATTGACCTCGGGATTGTGAATGATCTCGCCGACGATGAAGAGCCGGCGGTCCTTAAAAACTTTGCGCGCGGCGTAAGCGAGATCAATCGCACGTTCGACGCCATAGCAAAAACCGAATTGTTTCGCCAGCCGCACGGTGGTGTCGCCGACTTTGATTACTCCGCCCTGGCGGCGGACCTTATCGACGATGTCACTGCGATAATGCGCCTCGACCTGTTCCTGGACGGCTGCCATCACGTCCGGCGTCCGCAAGTTGACCTTCTCGCGCGCCGTCGTCCCGCTGGATATCAGGTTCGTGCTCATGCCTCCGCAAACTCTAGCACGTCGCAGCCGAGTTTCAGCCGTCTATCAAAGCTCGTTTGGCGAGCTTTATTGGTTAACCAGCAGCGGACCCGGCGGGTCCTTGAACCACTCCGAAGACATTAGCAACGAGCGCGGTGGGTTGGGATCGCCGCTTTGATCGATCCGCATTACGTCCTTCGCGTATTTGGCATCTTCGGGAAAAGACTGCGCGATGTGGACTGGCGTTCCGATTCGCACGAGCGCGTAAAGACGGGCAGCTGCCTCGCGATGCAGCCGAACACAACCGTGGGTCCTTGGCGTCGACCAGACAAAGCCTTCATGAAAACCGTAGGCGGGCGCGAATTCACACCAATAGGCCATCGGGTAACCGGCATCCGGTTCGCTGACGCGGCGTTTGGTTTTGTCCTTATTGATAATCGAGAAGTTGCCTGAAGGCGTTTCCGCGCCGCCACGGCCAACGTTTGCCTGTGCGGCCATGAGCAATCGATCACCTTCCATCACGTATACGGTCTGCGTGCTTTTCGAGAGCTTCACCTGCACCATTGATTGGTCGTGTGGTTTATAGGCAACAACGTGATAAGCACGTCCACCTCGATAGGCGGTGCCACCTCCTCCGGTTTGGCAACCAGTGACAAACGACAACACGACTGGAACAGCAGCGGCCAACGCTAAACGGGAAACGATTCGCATGGCGGTACTTGAAAAGGAGTGCGGACTTTTGTCAACGCTACATCTTCATCGACTTCGGCTTGTTTTCGGCGACGCCGGCGATTCGCTTATCGAACCGACGATGCGGCCGCGCGTAAAATGGATAGGGCCTGGTCGCGTTCGCCGGCTTGTACCGCCAATGTTTATACATCCAAAGCCACGGCGCCGGACTCTTGCGCACATACGGCTCGAACGAATCCCAGCACGCCTGCGCAATCTGCTGATAATTTCGACCGGCCGTCTCAATTTTCGGATGAAACACTACCCGATAGCGCCCGTTCGGCAGCGGCTCGGTGTGCGCCGGAATGATCGGCGCGCCGGTTTGTTCGTTTAGCCAGGCCTGCGCCGAAGTCACGTTCGTTTTCAAACCGAAACAATCGATCACCACCGACGGCATTTTGGGATGCAAAGTAAGATCAACCAGCAACGCCGTGCGGCCTTTTCGCCGCAGCCTTTTGTAAAGACGGACGATTCCGCCTTGTCGCGGGATCAATTCGTGGCCCGATTGCTCGCGCAATTTTCTGAAGATTGGATCAAGCAATGAATTTCGGAACTCCTGGGAAATGATCGTGCCGCCCAATCCCGAATATCCACTTGCCAGACTGAACCATTCGAAATTGCTATAGTGATAACATGCATTGATGAAGCTGCGCTCAGGTCCGCTCGCGCGATCGATTTCTTCCAGGTTTTCGAACTCGATGTAGACCGGAAAATTCTCGCGAGTTAATCGCGGGCTCCACAACAAATCGAGCATTGTGCGCGCGAAATGTTGAAACGATTCGCGCGCGATTCGTTCGCGCTCTCGCGGCGTGAAGCGGTCCCCGAACGCGACCTCGAGATTACTGATCGCAACTTCGCGGCCGTGCCGATCCAGGATCGACATCAGCCCGCCCAGCGCAAGCGCCAGCCGATAACAAGCTTGGCGCGACAACAACGGAACGAACTTGGTCGCGATCAGCAGGCCGGCCCATTCAAGACGGTATCGGATTCTTTTCCAAACGGAGCGCATTCGGCCGCATTCTAGCGCGTCATGCGCCGCTCGCCACCGGGCGACCTAAGATCTTGGCCCTTCCTGGTCGCCCTCGATCTTACGCAATCGAGTTTCCAACTCGCTGATGCGAATTTCGTATTGCTGCAAAATACGCGGCATGATTCCCGCGATGCGGCGCGCACTGTAAACGCGAATGGCAAGATAGAGAACAAACATTCCGAAAATCCCAAGGGAATAAAGCGGCTCGTTACGAGAAAGGGCGAGGTAAAGAAAAAGCGCCGCCAGCGCTGTGCAGTAAATCGAGGAGCGCAGTAAAGCGCTGACGCCGTTTCGCTTCGCGTCAAACCGCCGGACGACGGATTGCTCCTGCGGGCTCAGGTCCATGGCCAACAGTTAGCGAAAGATAGCCCGTGGTAGCAAGCTGCAAACACGCACTGCCCCAGCGGCTTGATTGACCTTGTTCGCGTTCAAACATACCTTGTTTCCGCGTTCGCAAGCGCGACGCGAATCGTGAAAAGCGTCCTCTTTGTTTGCACCGGCAATATTTGTCGTAGTCCGATAGCAGAGGGGTTGTTTCGTCAGTTGATCGGCAACCGCAAAGACATCGAAGTCGATTCGGCCGGAGTTCATGCCGTGCGCGGTCAACCGCCCAGCCTTTATGCAGTCCAGGTTTGCGAATCCGACGGCGTAAACATCAGCGACCTCCGCAGCCAGCCGTTGACCCACGATCTGGTCGAGCGCGCGACCCATATTTTCGCGATGACCGGCGCGCATCTCGAGACGATCCACATGCTTTTTCCTCAGGGCGCCGAGAAAACTTTTTTGCTTCGCGAGTTCGAAGAACCCGGTTCGACTTGCTGGCGCGACGTTCCGGACCCCATCGGAATGGGCCGGGAGGTTTACGAGGAATGTGCGCGTACGATCAAAAACGCGTTGCCGAGCGTGCTTGGCTTTGTCGAACAAGGTGAACTCGTTCCTCCTGGTGCGACGCGAAATCGCGGAATATCTTCGTACTCAATGAGTGACATTTCACGGCCAACTCAAGTCAGCGCCGGATCGGCATCGTACGGCGGTAGCTCACTGGAAGCGCTGCGCAAAGTCGACCCGGAAATTTACGATGCAATTCGCGCCGAAGAAAAACGCCAGCGCGAAAACATCGAGCTCATCGCGTCCGAAAATTTCACGAGCCGCGCGGTAATGGAAGCGCAGGGCTCCTGTCTGACGAACAAGTATGCCGAGGGTTATCCAAAGAAACGCTGGTACGGCGGCTGTGAGAACGTCGACACCGCTGAACAGCTCGCCATCGATCGTGCGCTGCGATTGTTCGGCGCAGAGCACGCGAACGTTCAGCCGCACAGCGGTGCGCAAGCGAACATGGCCGTTTATTTTTCGGTCTTGAAACCGGGCGACAAGATTTTGGCAATGAACCTCGCGCATGGCGGCCATCTCACTCACGGTCATCCTGCGAATTTCTCCGGAAAGTTTTATAACGTGTCGCAGTACGGCGTGAGCGAGAAAACAGAGCAGATTGATTACGACGCCCTTCAAAAACAGGCGGAAGAAGTTCGACCGGCAATGATCACTGCCGGCGCTTCCGCTTACCCGCGAATCATCGATTTCCCGCGGTTGCGAAAAATCGCGGACTCGGTCGGCGCGCTTCTCTTTGTCGACATGGCGCACATTTCCGGCCTCGTCGCAGGCGGTCAGCATCCGAGTCCGGTTCCGCATGCCCAATTTGTCACCACTACCACCCACAAGAGTTTGCGCGGCCCGCGCGGAGGAATTGTTTTGTGCACCAAAGAATTCGCAAAGCAAATCGACGCGACCGTTTTCCCCGGAGTCCAGGGCGGACCGCTCATGCACATTATTGCGGCAAAGGCGGTTTGTTTTCATGAAGCACTGCAGCCGGGGTTCCGCGAGTACCAACGGCAGGTTGTGACGAACGCGAAAGCGCTGGCCGCCGGTTTGGCCAAACATGGTTTCCGAATTGTGTCCGGCGGCACCGACAATCACCTCATGCTTGTCGATCTTCGCCCGAAAGACCTGAACGGCAAAGACGCCCAGGAAACACTCGATCGCGCCGGCATCACCGTGAACAAGAACGCGATCCCGTTCGACACCAGTTCGCCTTTCAAACCGGGCGGCATTCGCATTGGGACACCGGCCGTCACCACGCGCGGCATGAAAGAAGAAGACATGCTCGAGATCGCCGATCTCATCGCCGAAGCTCTGCAAAACCGCGCCGACGAATCCGCTCTCACGCGCGTCCGCGAAAAAGTGCGCGACATGACCCGGCGTTTTCCGTTGGCATCATAAATTGTAGCCGGCGGTCTGCGACAACGCGATGCAGGCGAGACGGTGCGAGCGGCACTGGCCTTCGCCGCCACAAGAAAAAGATTTAGTTTCGGCGCTCACAGAGCGCCGCTACAATTTATCCGATGAATCGAGTGGCCGAGGAATCACAAACCAACCCCTTGCGCGAAGGTTTATCGACCCGCGCGGTGCCTCAGCCCTGCAGCGTCGTGATCTTCGGTGCAACCGGCGATCTCACTCATCGAAAGCTGCTTCCAGCGCTCTACAATTTGGCTGCAGACGGTGAACTGCCGCCAGCCGTCACAGTCATCGGTTTCGCACGTCGTCCGAAGACCGATGACGATTTTCGCAAGGAAATGGAACAGGCGGTCAAACAATTCTCTCGTCAGGCGGTCCGCGATGAGATTTGGCAGAACTTCGCGCAGTCGATTTTTTATCATCAAAGTGATTTTGCCGACGAGTCCGGTTTCAAAAGTTTGGCGGAACGGCTGGACGCGATCGACAAGGAACGCGGCACGCGCGGTAACCGGCTGTTTTATTTCGCAGTTGGCCCGGAAGAATTCGAGCCGATCCTGCAACATCTCAAGGCCGTTGGTCTGAGTAAGGCACGCGAAGGAAGCTGGGCGCGCGTCATCATCGAAAAACCGTTTGGAAGGGATCTCGCGTCGGCCCGCGAACTAAATCGTGTGGTTAGTAATTCGTTTAGCGAAGATCAAACCTATCGGATCGACCATTTTCTGGGAAAGGAAACCGCGCAAAACATTTTGGTGTTGCGCTTCGCCAACGCGATCTTCGAACCGCTTTGGAACACGCGTTACATCGACCACGTTCAAATCACTGCGGCGGAAACGCTCGGCGTCGAAAGCCGCGGCGGTTATTATGAGACTGCCGGCGCGTTGCGCGACATGGTCCAAAATCATTTGCTGCAATTGCTCTGTCTTGTCGCGATGGAAGCCCCGTGCGATTTGAGCGCCGACAGTATTCGCGACCAAAAAGTGCAAGTGGTTCGCTCGCTCCGGCGATTCACAGCGGGTCAAGTCGGCGTAAATGTTGTGCGCGGGCAATACACTGACGGCGCGATCAACGGAAAACCTGTTCCCCCTTACCGCAAAGAGGAAAAGGTCAACCCGAATTCAATGACCGACACGTTCGTCGCGCTGAAGTTAAACATTGATAATTGGCGCTGGTGGGACGTGCCGATTTACATGCGCGTCGGTAAACGGCTGCCGAAATCGGCGACGGAAATCTCCGTCCATTTCAAGAAAGCGCCGATGGTTTTGTTCAACAAGGAAACCAACGACGCCAACGTCCTGGTGATTCGAATTCAACCGGACGAAGGAATTTCGCTGCGCATGCAGGCCAAGATGCCGGGCACAAGTTTTCGGATCGAGCCGGTGAAAATGGATTTTCATTACGGGACCTCATTCGGCAAGGCGAGTCCCGAGGCATACGAACGCTTGCTCCTCGACGCAATGAGCGGCGACGCGACCCTGTTCGCGCGACGCGACGAAGTTGAGGAAGCATGGGCCTTCATCGACCCCATTGAAAATGCGTGGTCGTTAAAAAAGAACGCACCGGAATTATGCTTTTATCCCGCGGGCTCATGGGGCCCGGAACAGGCGGACGAACTTCTGGCTCGCGACCATCGCGCCTGGAGGAGACTGTAAGCATGCCATCGACCGCTGAAAGTTATTCGTTAGGCGAACCGGTGGAGATTGAAGAAATCTCCTGCGAGTTGAAAAAACTTTGGCAGGATGGTGAAGGCGCGATGACGCGCGCGTCACTGATTAACCTTGCTGTTTACAGCGAGAAGCCCGGCTCGCTGGAAAAGAATACGCAACTGATCGCGCGAATCACTGAAAACCATGCCTGCCGCGCGCTTGTAATCGGTGCAACCCCGGAATCGAAAGAGAACCGGATGCAAGCATGGGTGAACGCGCATTGTCATGTGCCGCGGGCCGGCGGCAAACAAGTGTGCTCCGAGCAAATTTCCTTTTTGCTCGAAGGCCCGTGCGTGAAACTTTTGCCGAGCATTGTGTTTTCCCACCTCGATTCCGATTTGCCACTTTATCTCTGGTGGCAGGACGAGTTCCCCGACGAAATGGACCCGCAACTGTGGGCTCGGGTCGATCGATTGATCTTCGACAGCCAGAGCTGGAAGAATTTCGACAGGCAAATGCGATTGGTCGAAACGGCGGAACAGAAAGCAAACCAACGGATCGTGCTGTGCGATCTCAATTGGACCAGGCTCGATAAAGTTCGTTACGCGATTGCACAATTCTTCGACCATCCTGCTTCCCACCATCGCTTCGCGAAAATGGATAGCGTGGCCGTAGATTTTGCGCCGGGTTTTAAATCAACGGCCATCCTGTTAATCGGCTGGCTGGCTGCGCAGTTGAAATGGAAAACGAATCAGCAGCAGATGAATGGAAGCTGCCGATTCCTCGATTCGAACAATCGTAAGATCGACATCGAACTGCGCGAGAAGGCTGGCAGTCCGATTGGCAAAGTGATTTTAGATTCGCAGGGCGTGAAATTTCGCGTAGCGCCCGCGAAGTGTGACGATCTTCTTGAGGTTTCGCGCAGCTGCGAAAAAGAAACGGCGGTGCCGCAGATGATGCCGGCGCAAAGCAATGATTTTGTCGACTTAATGACGCAGGAACTTTTGCGGGGCGGCCCGCACCAGATTTATCTGCGCGCGGTCAGTTCCACGCGCACGTTGTTGGGTAACGGCGGTTGAGTCGCCCGCTCCCACTCGCTCGCCGCTCAGGCTTTCCCGCCGGCCTCGCACGGCGTGTGCTCTTACAAGCATTGTGCACAAACAAATCTCAACCCTTGGCTTGATCATCGTTTTCGCTTTCAATCTTACCGGCTGCAGCTCCATGAGCCCTCAAGCTCGACGGGAACGCGCATACCGTCATTACGTTCAGAAGTCTATCCATCAGCGGCAACGCCAAATCGCGCGGGCCCAAAAGGCGGCCAACCGTCAAATGAAGGAAAAAATGAAACTCGCGCGGGTCAGCGAGCCGCAAATGTCTACCAGTTTGGGACCCGAACCAGGTTCGTTTTCGGAACCGACGGCCGAAGAAATCGCGCCGCCGATCACGGTTTCCGGGTCGGACGCGAGCGCGACCCAACAGCCGCCGGCGCAATCATCGCAGCCGTCCAGGCCATAATCCTAATCACGTATACGATCCTTGTTAGTTAGAAGTTGCCCGCCAGCAGTCACTTGGGAAAGACGCTCGCACGAGGCTTGCTTTGAGAGAGGACATGTCGCGCGGCAAGGATTTCTTTGGCTTTTGCACGACTTTAAAGCCGTTGGAGCGAAAAGCTTTGGGCGGGCTTTCCGAGGTCCGACACCTCGAAGAAGGAGAAGTTATCTACTCACCGGGTGAACCCGCCGACGCACTGTACATTATCAACCGCGGCGTAGTTGAGGTCGCACATTACAACGGCGACGAGAAAGTGGCCGAAACTTACCTTTCGCGCGGAGATGTTTTCGGCGACGTCGAAGCGCTCAGCGGTCTTCCCTACAAACATCTTGTCCGCACACGCGAAGACGCAAGTCTTCAATGCTTTCGGCGCCGGGATTTTCCAGAACTGATGGAGCGGATCCCCTCTTTCTTTCTCTACCTTAGCAAGCAGCTCGCCCTTCGACTGTGGCAGGCCCGTGACGTTACCGTTGCCCAGAGTCATTGTCAGGAACTCAGCGGTAGTCTTTCCAACTTCGACCTGGTCTCGATCTATCAAACCATTTTGAATTCGTTCCAGACCGGAGAATTGCGAATCATGAATGAAAAAGGCGAGTCGATCTCGACTTGTTCCTTTGAATACGGCCAGCTGCGTCACTGTCAATTTGAACACCTCGATGGAGAGGAAGCGTTTTGGCAGCTGTTTCTGAACGCAAAGCTTTCGGGCACATTTTCCTTCTTTTCCGGCGAACGTGCTCAAGGCGACCAGATCGAGCGGGGACCCATCAATGGGAACGGACAGGAGTTGCTGATCCAAGCCTTGCAATACCGGGATGAATTCGCGGATGTGAAATGCCGGCTGCCCGATCCGAATGCAATCGTCCAGAGGCGCCAACTTAATATCTCATGGCCGGAAGAAGCGCCCGGGGAGCTGCGGCCACTGGCCGAGCAAGTCTGGCAAATCGTCTATAGCGAACCAGTCGCTATTTCTGAATTGTTCCGCGGCTGCGCAGTGTGCGAATTGAAATTGTACCGCGTCGTTGACGAACTTGTGAATTCGCAACACTTCGATTTGCTGTCCGCTTCTGAGTCCAACGGAATGGCGGCCTGATCCTTCGTCAGTTCTCGCGGGCAATCGGAGCCGGTTTTCCATCCGGTCCGAGCGCAACATAAGTGAACACGCCGCTCGTAACTTTCACGCGCTCGTCGGTCTTGTAACGGATGACCCATACGTCGACGCAAATTTTCATCGATGTACGCCCGATTTTTTCGAGCCAGCCATAGCACGCGACGGTATCGCCAACTCGCACCGGATTGAGAAACGACATCCCTTCGATCGCCACCGTGACGACGCGCGACTTCGCGATCTTGCCAGCGATGATTGCGCTGCCCAGATCCATTTGCGAGACGAGCCAGCCGCCGAAGATATCGCCGTCGCGATTGGTGTCCTTTGGCATCGCGATCGTCTGGATGACAAGCTCGCCTTTGGGTTGATCGTTCTCTGCCATCGCTCCTCTTTTAACCACGAATGGGCCCGAATTTACACGAACAATCTTGGCTCTTCCTCTTAATCTCACCGTCTAAGACTAAGAGTGAACGGAAGATTACAGGATCAGCATGCAATCGCCGTAACTATAAAAGCGGTAGTGCTCGCGCATCGCTTCCGCATAGGCTTGCAGTAGAAATTCCCGGCCGGCAAATGCGCTCACGAGCATCAGCAAGGTCGAGCGCGGCAGGTGAAAATTTGTCAGCAAGCCATCCACAACCCGAAATTCGAACGGCGGATAAATAAAAAGACCCGTTTCATCTTCTTGCGCGGCAAATTCGAGTCGGTGCTTTGAATTCTCGATTTCATAATGCATTCGAGATTTTTGAGCCACTGTTTCCAGAACGCGAACAGTCGTTGTCCCGACGGAAATCGTCCGCTCTGCATCATTGATCTTCTTCGCCGCGTCGTCCGAAATTGAAAACGACTCGGCATGCATCCGATGCTCGGTAATGTTTTCCGAGTGGACTGGTCGAAAAGTTCCAGGGCCGACATGAAGTGTAATAAACGTGTGTGGGATTTCGTACAGGATTTCTGGCGTAAAGTGGAGACCGGCCGTTGGCGCCGCCACTGCGCCGGGCGCTTGCGCAAAGACGGTTTGATAACGGTCACTGTCCGCGAAATCGCTTTCCCGCCTGAGGTATGGGGGCAGCGGCATCGAGCCACCCGCGTAAAGATCCACTTTCTCATCCAACGCAACGATTCGTTCGCCGTCCGGCAAGACTTCTTCAACGCGAAGAGGCACGTTGCCTATCTTCGTGGTGGCGCCGACCCGCATTTTGCGGCCGGGCCTCACCAAACATTTCCAGCGCTTAGCGCCGAGTTTTTCCAAAAACAAAAAGTCGATCGCATGGTCGTCTGAAAATCTGCGCGCGGCCAAAACCCGGGTGTTGTTGAGCACGAGCAGATCGCCTGGTTGCAGAAAAGTTTTGAGATCGCGGAATTGCCGGTGTTCGATGGTCTGCGAATCGCGATGAAGCACCATCAAGCGTGAGTCATCCCGTTTTGGCAGCGGCCGTTTCGCGATGAGCGATTCGGGAAGCGGATAATCGTAATCGCTTAATCTCGAACTCACGCGCCTATGGTAGCGGCGATTGACCGCAATCGCCATTTGGCGGTTCGATGAATCACTAGCAATTCGCGAATCAATTCATTTGCCGATACGGGCGAAACTTTACAATATCGGGTTGATGCAATTTCCGCAGGCGCTCGAAACCGTTTTGCAAACTCTCGAGCGCATGCGCGACGAAAGTACGCAGCATCCGTGTGCGTCCCGGCGGGCGCTCGAGATCCTTAGCCGAACCGCGCTGCCGTGCGTTTCAGCAGAGATTCCCGAATCGAAGATCGACCGGCCTTCACCAAGCCTGCGGCGGGAGAGCAGCGCAGCGTCTTCCATAGATCAAAACAAGCAAGACAAGCTCGCCGCGATCAAGGAGCGCGTTTGCGCCTGCGTGAAATGTCCCAACCTGGCAAATTCGCGGACGCAAACCGTATTCGGCGTCGGCAATCCGGACGCCAACCTCATGTTCGTAGGAGAAGCGCCCGGCGCCGACGAAGATGCGCAAGGCGAACCATTCGTCGGTCGCGCCGGTCAACTGCTCACGAAAATCATCAAGGCAATGGGATTCGCGCGCGAAGAAGTTTATATCGCGAACATTTTGAAATGCCGGCCCGACACACCAGGCAGTGCCTACGGAAATCGGCCACCAACACCGCGCGAAATGCAAACCTGCCAGCCGTATTTGATGGAACAGATCGATATCATTGGACCGAAGGTGATCGTCGCCCTTGGCGCAGTAGCGGTGGAAGGACTTCTGGGTACACGCGCACCAATGCGCGAACTCCGCGGGCGCTGGGATTCATTCAACGGCACGCCGTTAATGGTCACTTATCATCCGGCATACCTGTTGCGGAATCAGTCTCCTTCGGAAAAACGCAAAGTTTGGGAAGACATGATGCTCGTCCTCGAGCGGCTTGAGAAACCGATCAGCGAAAAACAGCGGAATTATTTTCTGTGAGGTATTGACGGTTGACATGCCCGTCCGGTCCGGGCTCGCCATGGCGCGTCGATGACCCGCCGCTACCTGGACAAATCGCGATAGAGCGAATCGATGCGCGACCGCGCACCGAAGCTGGAAGTGAGCGAGCGAACAATCGCGCGTACTTCTTTGCGTGAAACCTTGATGTGCCGGTGAAGCATCGTTGCCCCGGCATCATGCAAGAGAGCGAGGGTTCGCGCGCCGATGAGTGCCGGCAGGACCGTCGCCACGCGAATGCGTCGGCTGCGAATCTCCCGCGCGTACTCGGTGCCAGCTTTGATCCCCTGCTCTGCTTTCTCGCGCCATTTCCGATAGATTGGCTGAAACCGCTGCGGTTCACGCAAAATCTGCAACGGCTCCAGCGCAACCGCGGTCAGTTCCTGGCGCGGAAAATAACAGCGGCCGGCACGAAGATCGTCACCGGCGTCGCGCAAAATATTGATAAGCTGCAAGCCCTGGCCATAGCGTTTGCCAAGGTCCAGCATTTCCGCTTCGCCACGCGATGAGAATTTCTTCAAGTACCGGAAACAAAGACGCGTCCAAAATTCTCCTGCGCTCCCCGCGACGAGATAGGTGTAATCGTCGAGCTCCGCTGCTGTTTCCAACGCCGCGATTTGTTTGGGATCGCGGAAACGCTCGAGGTCCAAAATCTGGCCACGATTGATCTTCTCCAGCACAGCCTGGACATCCTTGCGGTCGAGCGTTTCGATTCCGTTGAGCCAGACCAGGCACGACGGCAACGATGCAATCAGTGCGCTCTCGGATTCATTGTTCTGTAATCGCGACACCGATGCGCAAAGTTCGGCGATCGGGTCGCAGGATGTTTCGCTCTGAATCGCGCCAGCGAGCAGTCGCAATTTCTCGACGCGCAATTCAATCGGCAATTCGGCCGTATCGGCGATCGTATCTGACGCGCGGGCGAGCAGGTAGCCAAGTGACACCGGGTCGCGCAACTTTTTCGGCAAAAGAAAAATGGAAAGATAGAACGAGCGCGACACGCGCCGAAGAATCGAACCGCGCAGAGCAGGAGTTGGAGCCGCCGATTGCGTTTTCTCCGCCGGCAACGTCTCAGCGACCGACATTTTTCACCTCGATTCGACTTATGTCCGAATTGCCGAGGCCAACTGCGGTCGCCGTTTGCACATAACTCGCGAGGCGGCCGATCGGCGGAAAGTTCTCCTTGGCGCGCCAGGCCTCAAGTTGTTTCAACGCAACAGTATCCAGCGCCACCGGATCTTTGCTGGCGTAAAGAGTTGCATGGTTGAGCGCAAAGTTTGGTTGCGACGCCGGTCCGCCGCCATATTCCGCCAGCAAGCCGTCCATTATGTTCAGCACCACTTTCTGCGCAATGACCGGGTTCGAATAAATGAGGGCGATACTTTCCGCGCCGAAGGGAGTTCCTTGCGAAAACCGGCGCCAGTTGTCGATGTTCGGAACCGTCATGTTGTAAAGGCAACCGGCGATGCCATTCATCGTGCTGTTGCTCATGACCGGGACGTTAATCACTTTCGTCACATCAGTGGTGAGGATACGCGAAAAATGACTGACGTTGCTGGTGTTCTCGGTATCGGACAGTGGGACACTTTTTCCTCCGCCGCTGACATAATCGACGTCGCCCCACACCAGTTTGCCAAGCAGCGGCGCAGTCACCGTCGCTTTTGGATCGTATCCGGTGCGCGGCGCGATGCTCTTGAGTTGAAAACCGTCGGCGTTCGCTTTGTACCCGGCTCCCTTGGTCCCTTCCAGCGACCGGTCCCAAACGATGATGCTACCGCGCGAATGCCCGGCCGCCACCAGACCGTCGACGATCGCCGCGACAACGTCGTGGTGGGTGGTGAAGAGTTCGCCGCCGGCAGCCGAAATTTTTATCCCAACCTTGTCGGCAGGCGAAACCAGAGATCCCCAGGCTTTACCCAAGTCCGATTGACCCGTAGCCGCCAAAACCAGTCGATCCACCATCGCCCGAACAACCCGGGGGTTCGCCTTATAATCGACGATCGCGTTTGCGTCGTGAGTCGAATAGACAACCGATGTTTGCGCCGAAGACTTAGGCTGTGCCAACAAGGTAACGATGGCGCAGGCGCAAATCAGAACTACGTTTCGAGGCGACAAGAACCCTTGATTTTATGGTGGCCGCTGCGAATCACAACTCCTCGCTTTCAAGAGACAAACAAACCAGCGAGACCGCGTCGGGCATTATCCGCCATATCTATGTTCACATTCCATTCTGCGCGCGGATCTGTCCATACTGCGCGTTTTACAAAACCCTGCTTGATCGTTCGCAAACTCAACGGTTCTGCGAGGCGCTCGTAGGCGAATTGGAGACCCACGTGCAGAGCCGGCGTTTACGGCCAAGGACAATTTATTTCGGCGGCGGCACGCCGACCGCGTTGACGACCACTCAGTTGGAGTTCCTGCTCGGCCGGTTTCGCAACGTACTCGACTTGTCAGAGCTGATTGAATGGACGATCGAAGCCAATCCGGGGAGTGTTTCAGCGATCAAAGCGGCGTTGCTTCGGCGGCTCGGGATTAGCCGAATCAGTCTCGGCGTTCAATCGTGGGACGATGACCTGTTGAAATTGCTTGGTCGCGAGCACAACGCGAAGCAGGCAGCGCATTCATTCCAGATTTTTCGCAACGCTGGATTTTCAAACATCAATGTCGATCTGATGTTTGGATTGCCGGGCCAAACGGTTCGGCAATGGAAACAAACCTTGGAGCGAACGATCGCGTTGAAGCCCGAGCACATTTCCACCTACTGTCTCACCTACGAAGAAGACACCGAATTTTTTGTTCGACACGCGCGCGGCGAATTTCGACAGGACTCGGACGCTGACGGGGACTTTTTCGAGATGACGATGTCGATCCTCGAAAACGCGGGTTACCTGCATTACGAAATCTCGAATTACTCACGTCCCGGATTTCGTTCAGCACACAACCGTGCCTACTGGTCGGGCGCAGAATACCTCGGGGTCGGCCCGAGCGCGTTTTCCACAGTCGGCATGACCCGATGGCAAAACGTGGCCGATTTTCGACAATACTCGGACGCGGTCCTCTTGAAGCGCAGCCCAATCGGTTCAAACGAGCGTTTGACCCAAGACATGAAACGGACGGAAAAGATCGCCCTGTCGCTGCGCACCGATACCGGAGCT
Source organism: uncultured Verrucomicrobiae bacterium (assembly GCA_963801815.1). Classification (GTDB taxonomy): domain Bacteria; phylum Verrucomicrobiota; class Verrucomicrobiia; order Chthoniobacterales; family UBA10450; genus AV40. The sequence goes on along the minus strand of CAWDGJ010000003.1, from coordinate 783,280 downwards.
GCCGCGCACTTGTTCGATGCGTTTCCAAATCAGACTCGGGAGTTTCTGCGGCTCGGTCTTCTGCGAAAAATAAAGAACCGGTTTGTTTTGACGCGCGCCGGGAAAGCGCTGGCCGATTCCGTGGCCGCGGAGTTCGTTTAGTTACTCACTCCGGCCATAGCGCCGCTGACGCCGTCCGTACTCTTCCACTGCGGCGAACAAATCTTTCCGGGTAAAGTCGGGCCAGAGTTTCGGTGTCACGTACATTTCAGTGTAGGAAGTCTGCCAGAGCAAAAAATTCGAGAGCCGCATCTCGCCGGAAGTTCGAATGAGCAGGTCGGGATCGGGATAATATCGCGTGTAAAGATGTTTGCTGAACATCTCCACGTCGATCATGCCTTTGTCGATGTGGCCAAGCTCGATCGCGCGAAGTAAACTCTTGATGCCATCGATGATTTCCAACCGTCCACCGTAACTCAAGGCAAGAACCAGGGTCACACCGGTGTTGCGCGCAGTCTCTTCGATCGACTTGTGCAACTGTTTCTGACAGGAATCCGGTAAATCGGTCAGTCTGCCGATCGCCTGGAGACGAACGTTTTTCTCGATCAATTCCGGCGTCTTCTCCTTCAAGAACTTTTCCAGTAGCCGCATTAGGGCGAAGACCTCGGTTTTTGGTCGCTGCCAGTTCTCGGCAGAGAAGGCGTAGAGAGTGAGGAATTCTACTTTCAGCTCAGCACATCCTTCCACGCATTCACGTGCCGCCCGGGCCCCTTCCTCGTGTCCTTTGATCCGCGGCAGGCCGCGCTCTTTGGCCCAGCGGCCGTTCCCGTCCATGATAATAGCGATGTGTCGCGGGACCGATTTACCGGCGGCGGCCATTTTACAGAAAGATGGTTTGGGCGCGGGTCGGTCCAACGCTGACGATGGAAGCGCTGGCGCCGGTAAGCTGACCAAGACGTTTCACGTAATCTCGAGTCGCGCGTGGCAGTTGCGAAGGTTTTTTCGCAGAACTCGTGGATTGATTCCAACCCCGCATCTCTTCGTAAATCGGTTCGCAGTTATCCAACTGGACCGCGTCGCAAGGCGGAACATTAAGACGTTTTCCATTCAACCGGTAACCAACACAGATCCGGATCGGGTCCACTGTGTCCAAACCATCCAAATTTGTGATCGCCAGTTCGTCGATTCCGTTGATCATCGTCGCGTAGCGCGTTGCCACGGCATCGAACCATCCACAGCGCCGCGCCCGGCCGGTCGTCGCACCGAACTCGCGACCAAGCGAATGAAGGAGGTCTGAAAGCTGCCGGTCCTCGGTCGGCAGCGGCCCCTCGCCCACGCGAGTCGTGTAAGCTTTCATCACACCTACGACGCGATCGATTCGGTTCGGCGGAACGCCGGTGCCGGTCGAAGCGCCGCCCGCGGTCGTGTTGGAAGAGGTTACATACGGATAAGTTCCAAAATCGATGTCGAGGAATGTTCCCTGCGCGCCCTCGAACAAAATCTCTTTTCCGTGCTGGAGCGCGTCATGCAGATAAACAACCGTGTTGGTTACGAATGGCCGCAACTTCGCGCCGGCCGCGAGATAACTCTTGTTTACCTCCTCGTGATCGATCGGCTTGGCGCCGAGTGCGCGGAGCACGGCGTTGTTCTCACGGTTCTTGGCCTGCAATTTTTTCGAGAACAATCGTGGTTGCATCAAATCGGAGATGCGCAAACCAGTTCGCGCAGCTTTGTCGGCGTAGGCGGGACCAATGCCGCGCTTTGTTGTTCCGATCTTCGCGTGGCCTTTGCGAAGCTCACGTTGTTCGTCCAGCGCGCGATGATAAGGCAAAACGAGATGCGCGCAATCGCTCACCAAAAGGTTCTTGCCAATCTTCACGCCTGCGCGGCGGAGCTGTTCGATCTCGTTCACCAGCGCGATTGGGTCGACCACGACGCCGTTGCCGATGACGCAAACTTTTCCGCGGCGCAAAATTCCGGACGGAATGAGATGAAGAATGTAGGTCTTGCCGGCGTGGACGATGGTATGACCGGCGTTGTTGCCGCCCTGACTGCGAACAATCACGTCCGCTTTCGTCGTCAGGACATCGATAATCTTGCCTTTGCCTTCATCGCCCCATTGGGCGCCAACGAGAATCGTGTTTGCCATCGCAGTTCGGGTTCGGGCAAAAAATTTTCCCGACGCATCTGGCTCGCCATAGGACGAGTCCGCCCGGTGGCGGACAAGACGCAGTCGGGACTTGCCCACGAATGATAAGAAAGGCCCGGGTTCGCGCAAGCGGTTTCCGGCGTTCAGTTTGAAAAAAGTGCAACCGCTTCGAACGGCTCCTGCGTATCTGGGTGATGCGCACTATTCTCCTTATCATCCTGATTATCTTGTTGCTCGGGGCGTTGCCCGCATGGCCGTACAGCACCGGCTGGGGCTACTATCCAAGCGGCGGGCTCGGCCTCATTCTGCTGATCGTAATAATTCTCGCGGTGATGGGCAGACTGTGACCGTAAGGGTCAGTTTTAGTCGCGCTTAGTGCTCTGCGAAGCCAGAGCTTTCTTGAGCGCGTAGGCAGATTCACTCGTGCCCCCGCCGGTGTGTGCGTGGGAGTAATTCTTAAGCTTGTCCCACGGAATTCGCGCATCGTAGGTGAAGGTGTTCATCGCGACTCGCGTACTCGCGCCACTGCTTTGGATATGTCGGTGCGCGGTGATGAACTGCGATGGATCATAATAGTTGCTGGAGTCTTGCGCGAATTTGTCGCGACTCATTCCGATCTCAAGGTTCTTGCGAACTTCCAGATGTAAATGGGCGTCGTAAAGACCGTGCGCGTTTCCGATTGCCGCGATCTGCTGCCCGCGTCGAACGCTTTGCCCGCGCTTCACCAGGATCCTATCGAGATGTCCGTAGAGCGAATCGATGTAATGCGTGCCCAAGCCATCACGATACGCGTGTCGGATAATGACAACGTTCCCCCAGCCCTGATGACAATCACGCGCAAAAACGACCACGCCGTCAGCGATCACGTAAACGGGATCGCCGAGGTCAGTATCGCCGCCGCCGACGCCATCCCAATCCTCGCCAAGATGCCCGTGGGCGCGAAATCCCCTTGCCCTGTAATAGCCTTTTCCATCCGGTTTCCCAACCGGCATATCGAACCCGTCTGCTAACTTTACGAACGCGGTTTGGCCTGAAAGATTAATTGGCGGCGTCGGAAACGTTTCGATCTCGCGCGATGGATGCTCGACCACGCGGACCGCGTTTGCCGCGGATTGCTTCTTTGGCTGCGCAGCCGGCTTCGGAGGCGGCTCGTTTTCCTCGATGTCGTGCATCTCCTCCCTCACACGCTGCCCTGCCAACGCGCCGGCTTGTCGCATTTGTTCGATGCTCAGTTTTGGAGACGGCGCGGAGGTGGTAAAAGAAACTCGTTGGGCTTGGGGACGAACCTCGACCTGCGATTGCGGAGCTGTCTTCGCCTGATGGACGACTGCGACTGGCTTCTCGCGCCCAATTTCCACTTGTTGCGCGAACGCCGGTGCGATTGAAACCAACGCGACCGGTAGAATACCGATGACGACTTTGCCGACCATGAACTCGTCGGTGATAACGAATCCACACTTGCGTGGCAAGCAGTTATTCACAAGGCGTTGGCGGGAACCAACTTTACCGCGGGAGGTGCCGACGCCGCCGCAGCGGTCGAGCGCACATGAGGAAACTGGGCTCCGAGGTTGGGAACCGAGGCGGCCACGAAGCCCTCTACTTATTTCCGCTGGATGCGGACTACCGGAAGCGGGAAACGCAGCCTCAATTCCTCTTGCAGAAAAATCTCTACGTGATGGAGGCCGAATTGCTGGAACTGCACGCCGCCAAAATAATGAACGTTGGTGGCGTGGCCTTCCATTTCCTTCAGCTCGAATTCAACCTCGGCCTGCGCCAGAACATTTTGCTCGTCCACTCCGACGATCCGCGACTTTTGCTTGAATTTGCCCGAGCCACTGCACCAGCGCGTCCAAATGCAGAGCCGCAGATAATTGATCGGCAAGGATGGCGCCGCGATCACGTTGAGCACACCGACGAGCGTGTTCATTCCGTTGAACTCGCACCTGACGTCTTCGCAAAGCACGCAGCTCTGCAAATCGGGAAGAATTGCCTCGGTCGGTTCCATCGGCGTCGATCTAAATAAGTCCGCGAGTTAAGAGGACCAACAAAACGATTCCGAGCGCGATCCGATAAATCGCAAACGGCGTGAAGCCATGTCTCCGGACCCAATGCATGAACCAGGCGACCACGGCCAGAGCGACAATGAACGACACCACGAACCCGATCGCGAGGATGATCCATTCGTGCCCATTCATCGTAAGGGGCGCAAGGTTTCCTTCCTCGAGGGGGGTATGGCCCGGCTTCAACGTTTTGTAGAGATCGTACAACGTCGCCACCGCCATCGTTGGCATCGAGAGAAAAAAAGAAAATTCAAGCGCAGCTGGACGAGACATCCCGGCAATCTGCCCGGCCGCGATCGTCGACATCGAACGCGATGTTCCCGGAAATACTGCGGACAAAATCTGGCACGCACCGATCCAGATCGCCTGAGGCAAACTCATTTCCTCCATGTGCGTCACGCGCGGTCGAGTGAACATCGCGTCGACAATCCACATCACGATTCCACCGATGATAAGCGCCAGCGTTATCACCCACAGACTCTCGAGATTTTTGCCGATAACTTTGGTCAACGCCCAGGCCGGCACGGCGGTCACGATAAACGCAATGATGGTCAAACTCAGCGGATGGGTCAGGAAATTCCGGTCGCCGCGCTCACCTTTCGGAAACGTGGCGAGGAATTTCAGGATCCGGTTCCAGAAATAAACCGGCAACGCCAGGATCGCGCCCAGCTGGATCACAATCGTGTACATCTTCCAGAAGCTGTCGTGCAGATGCAGACCGAACAGCGCTTCGACGATGCGAAGATGGCCCGTCGAGCTCACTGGCAGGAATTCGGTCAATCCTTCAACAATTCCGAGCACGACTGATAATAAAAAGTCATTCATCTCATTTCAGCGTTTCAGTTTTCAGTTTTTCACGAAACGGCTTCCGCTCCATGCTCATCGGTGCGGATGCGGATTGCTTCCTCGACTTCGGTCATAAAAACTTTGCCGTCGCCGATCTTTCCGGTTTTGGCGGACTGCAAAATTGCTTCGACCACCCGCTGGGCGACGTCGTCCGGGACCACGATTTCAAATTTTACCTTCGGCAAAAAATCCACGGTATATTCGCTGCCGCGATAAATTTCGCTGTGACCTTTCTGCCGGCCGAAACCGCGCACCTCGCTCAGTGTCATTCCTTCAATGCCCACCGCGGAGAGCGCATCTTTCACTGCTTCGGTTTTAAAAGGCTTGATGATGGCCTCGATTTTTTTCACCGCGCCACAGTAGAACCCGCGTTGCAAAGCGCAAGCAAATGGGATCGTATTCGCTCCGGCCTTACTTGCGCGAAATACCAGTTTCTCGACATTGGCCACTTAAATTCGGAATTTTTCCTTGAAACCGGTATTTCGCACCGAACCCTGCCGGCGTAGGATAGATTTCACCCAAACATTTTCAGTTGATCGCATGAACGCAACCAAGTTGGACATTTGCGGCAGAAGTTCGGTTTTTAAGACACCTTGGTTTGAATTGATCGGCAAGAAGATTGGAGACGATGCCGCGCTGCATTATTCAATTAGCACCCAGGATTACGTCTCAATATTTGCGGTAACAAACAGCGGCGCGTTTCCGTTGGTCCGCCAGTTTCGTCCTGCAGTCGAACAGGTGACTCTTGAGTTACCCTGCGGTCACGTCGATGAAGGCGAAACTCCCGCGCAAGCCGCGGCCAGGGAACTTCGCGAGGAAACGGGATTCATCGCAAAAGAATTGGTCCCGGTGGGCAGTCTGTCTCCGGACACCGGTCGGCTTAACAACAAACTTTGGTGTTTCTTTGCGCCGGGAGTCACGCCGGCTCAAGAGGGCTTTGCGCCACCGGCTGGAATTGAACCCGCGATTTACGACCGGTCGTTGCGCGACTTGATCGTCCACGAGCCCGCTTTTTCCAGCGCCTTGAACCGCGCAACTATCCTGATGGCGGTGGCCCAGGGACACATCAAGTTGCAATGATGCAGAAGGACCCCATGGCGAGTTACGATGTTTGTGTCGTCGGAGGCGCAGGCCGGGTTGGGCTGCCCCTGGCGCTCGTCCTGTCGGACAGCGGTTTTAAAACGGCAATCCTGGACATCAACGAGACGGCGTTGGAAACGATTGCCAGCGGAACCATGCCTTTTCGCGAGGAGGGCGGCGACGCACTTTTGAACAAAGTGCATGAGACCGATCGATTGACCCTTTCCTCCCAGCCGAAAAGTGTCGCGCAGGCTGCACTCATCGTATTGACGATTGGGACGCCGGTGGATGAGTTCAACAATCCCAATCTGTCGCTTCTTACCCGCTGTCTCGATGAATTGATTCCGCATCTTCGGGACGAACAGACGATTATTCTTCGGTCTACCGTCGCCCCGGGCACAACGAAATACATCGACGGATACCTTCGAAGCCGCGGAATGAAAATTGGGATCGCGTTTTGTCCGGAGCGGGTCGTGCAAGGAAAAGCCATCGAGGAAATTCGCTCTCTTCCGCAGCTTGTGAGCGGAACTACCTCCGGCGCCGTGACCGCGGCGAAAAATCTTTTTTGCAAGATAGCACCCGAAGTTGTCGAAATGAGCCCACTCGAGGCGGAGTTCGCCAAGCTCGTCTGCAATGCCTTTCGCTACATGCAGTTTGCCGCAACCAATCAGCTTTACATGGTCGTCGAAAGCGCAGGACTGGATTACGGCGAGCTACTCTCAAAAATGAAGCGCGGTTATCCGCGAATGGGAAGTATCCCGGGGCCCGGCTTTGCCGCCGGGCCATGTTTAATGAAAGACACGATGCAACTGTTCGCCTTTCAAAAACACAATTTCGTTCTTGGCCAGATGGCCACGACCATCAACGAAGGGCTGCCAAACTTCATCGTCGAACAATTGGCGCGTCGATTCGATTTGCGCGAAAAACGCGTCGGCATTCTCGGGATGGCGTTTAAGGCTAACAGTGACGACATCCGCAACTCGCTTTCCTACAAGCTTGGCAAACTTCTTCGTTTCCACGGCGCGCAGGTTTTCTATTCGGACGAATACGCGAAAGATCCGACGTTCGTCAGCAAGGAAGAACTGGTCGCGTCCAGTGACATTGTCATAGTCGGGGCCGCGCACAACGCTTATCGGCAATTGCGCATTCCCGTCAAAACGACAGTGGTCGATTTGTGGAACGTTATTCCCACCGGCCCAAGCCAATGAGCGATCGAAGTCGGATCGACGAATACTGGGAAAGTGCCGACACCATTTCACTGCTCGACAAAAATCTGCGAAAACTCGAAACCGATTTCGTGCTCTCACAGATTAAGGCCAGCGATGAAATGGCTGACTTCGGCTGCGGTGACGGCGAATCCACTGTCCACTACGCAGCGAAAGCGCGCAGTTGTCTTGCGTTGGAACACTCAAACCATTTGCGCGCCAAAGCGGCCCAGCGCTTCGCAGCAGCTGGCCTAACTAATGTGACGCTTGCCGGCGGCGACGCTTTGGACTTATCAGGCTACGCCAACAAGTTTGACCTGGTTGTTTCGCAACGGGTCGTAATCAATTTCATGACCTGGGAGGAGCAGAAGCAGGTGCTGCAAAATATTCGGAGCACTTTGCGGCATGGTGGCCGGTACATCATGATCGAAAATACTTTCGAAGGCTTCGAAGCGATGAATGAGGTGCGACGCGCCGTGGGATTGAAGAACGTGCCATTGCATGACTGGCACAACTACTTTCTCCACTACGATCAGTTGATGGAGTTCCTCAAAGGAAAGTTTAGCGTAGAAAAAACGCATACCTTTAACCTTTATTATTTGCTCACGCGCGTATTCGTAAACATGTTCGCGAAATTTGAAGGTTTCGGCCGCACAGCTGTTAAAGACGATATTTTTGATGCCGCCGATGCCGCCGCGCGCCGGCTCTACGAATTGATGGGGGATCGAGTCAAAATTGCGGTGAACAAAGGAGACTCATTCGGTCCGATCCAGGGATTTGTGCTGCGCAGGGTGGATTGATATGGGGCGGTCCATCTCCTGGTGGTCACCCGAGATGACCGGCAACGAATTACCGCTGCTTAAGAAAGTCATCGATAGCAATTTTCTTAATGACGGTGAAGTCACAGACCAGTTCGCGCAAACGATCGCAAAACTTACCGGCGCAAAATTTGGAATCGGCGTTACCAGCGGCACTGCGGCCATTTACCTGTCACTCATGTCGCTCGACATTGGTCATGGCGATGAAGTGATTGTTCCGGACATCAGTTTTATTGCGACCGCCAACGCAGTTTCGATGACTGGAGCAACTCCGGTATTCGCCGACGTCGATGCCGATACGTTGAACCTCAGCGTGAAGGCGATGGAGGCTGCGATAACGTCCAGAACAAAAGCAGTTGTGCCGGTCCACGTCAGCGGCCGCGCCGCGAACATCGAAAAAATTGTCAACCTCGCCCATGCCCGCGGTCTTGCGGTTGTCGAGGACGCAGCGGAAGCATTTTGTTCTCGATTTAAAAATCGCTGCCTCGGAACATTTGGCCGGACCGGCTGTTTTTCATTTTCCCCGAATAAAATGATCACTACCGGACAAGGCGGCGTGATTGTAACGAATGACGAAGCGATTTTTCACCGACTTCGCGAATTGAAAGACCAGGGCAGACCCGTTCGCGGCACCGGAGGGGCCGATGTGCACGAATCGATTGGGTTCAATTTCAAACTCACGAACCTTCAAGCGGCCGTCGGCCTGGGTCAGCTGGGAAGTCTTGAACCGCGAATGGACCGGGTCCGGCGCACCTATTCCATTTACCGCGAAGGACTCGCCGGAACCAAAGGCATTCGTGTTCTTGCGTTTAACATCGAAGCCGGTGAGCAACCGCAGTGGGTCGACGCTTTAGCCGAGCGTCGCGATGAGCTCGATAATTTCCTGGCTAAAAACGGCGCCGGTTGCCGGCGGTTCTGGTTTCCTTTGCACACCCAGAAACCTTATCTGCGTGACGAGAAACATTTTCCGGTCAGCGCCAAGATTGGTAAACAGGCGATTTGGCTCCCGTCTGCTTTTCAGATGACCGATGATGATGTGCGCAACGTTTGCCGGTTGATCAAAAAGTTTTACAACGAATGACCAGCACTGTGGCCACTGCACCAATTGAGACGAAAACGGCAGCAAATCGCTGTGAAATGCTGTCGATCCTCCTGCCGGTGCGCAATGAGGGCATCAACCTCCGGATCATGCTTAAAATTTTGCGAGCGGTAGTTGATCTGCCCCACGAGGTCCTGGTTGTTTACGACTCCGCCGGTGATGACAGCATTCCCATTGTCGAGGAAGTTCGCCAAAATTATCCGGAGCTGCGCGGTGTTCAGAACACCCTCGGCAACGGCGTTGTGAACGCCATCCGCTCCGGCGTTGCTTCATCGCAAGGCGATGTGATTCTAATTTTCGCCGCTGATGAAGTCGGTCCGGTGTTGGCGATTGAAGACATGATCGCGCTGATTCAGGAGGGATGCGATTTCGTCAGTTGCACTCGTTATGCTCATGGCGGCCGCCGGCTGGGAGGCTCGCTCGTTGGCGCTTTCCTCTCCTACTGGGCCAACTGGTTGTTCCATCGAGTGGCTGGTTCGCCTTTCACCGACGCCACGACCGGCATCAAGATGTTCCGCAAAGAAATCTTTCCCTCGCTCAATCTGGAAAGCCGGCCGGTTGGTTGGACAGTCGCATTCGAAATGGCGATCAAAGCGCATCACGCCGGTTTGCGATTAGGCGAAGTCCCAATTATCTCGATCGATCGCTTGGTACGGCGGCGAATCGAATTTTCATCTCGGTCCCTGGGTCAGGGAATACTCGCAGTGGTTTGTCTGGGGAATGCGCAAGAATCGCAACGTGCCGCGCAGTGTGACCACGGTCCGGATTCCAAAATTTCATCGAGGCGTCAAGCGAACCGGAGCTCGAAAGCTCCGTTGATTAGAAGAGCCGCGCGTTTTTCAAATGACGAATTCGACAAAAGAGTCCCGGCTTTCCGGTAAGCACTATCTCGTCACTGGCGGCACTGGTTTCATTGGGGCCGCATTGGTGAAAGCTTTGTTGACGGCAGGAGCGCGTGTCCGTGTGTTCGACAACAATTCGCGTGGCTCTGAAGAGAAGCTCGGCCAGGAAGCGCGCAAGGTGGATCTGATTCTCGGTGACATTCGCGACAGTGATGCTGTCAACAAGGCGGCGCGTGGCGTCGATGCCGTTTGTCACCTCGCTTACATCAACGGCACGGAATTCTTCTACACCAAACCGGAGACGGTTCTGGAAGTCGCGGTCAAAGGGATGGTGAACGTGCTCGATGCGTGTCTTACGCATGAAGTGCCCGAGCTGGTCCTGTTTTCCAGCTCCGAAGTTTACTACGCGCCGGCCAAGGTGCCGACAGACGAAACTGCTCCGCTCATCGTCCCAGATGTCTTGAATCCGCGTTACTCCTACAGTGGAGGCAAGATTATCAGCGAATTGCTCACGCTAAATTTTGGCCGCAAGCATTTTCAGCGCGTGGTGGTTCTCCGGCCTCACAATGTTTACGGCCCGGACATGGGATGGGAACATGTCATCCCTGAATTCACACTGCGAATGCGCAAACTGCCCAGAGACAACAAACGCCCTACCCCGTTTGAGATTCAGGGCACTGGAGAGGAGACCCGCGCTTTCATCTATATCGATGACGCAATCGACGGCGCCCTTCGCGTTATGGAACAGGGCGAGCACCTCGGTGTCTATCACGTCGGCAATGATCACGAGATCTCCATCGCGCAGTTGGCTCACGAGATCAGCCGGTATTTCGGCCTGAATCTCGAAATCGCGCCCGGTGAATTGCGTCGTGGCAGTCCGGGCCGGCGTTGTCCCGATATTTCCAAGCTGCGCGGATTGGGATTCGAGCCACGAACAACTCTCCGGGATGGACTGGCGCCGACGGTGCAATGGTATGATGCCAACGCGCATCGAAAACCTTCGAGCGGGAACAATCAATGATTCGACAGAGAAAACTTGCCGCTGGGACTAACTCGAGCGTGGTAGTCGAACGCTGTCAGATCTGTGATTCTCCCGACCTCGATAGCGTCCTCTTCATTGGCTACCTCCCGCCCGTCAACACCATGCCACCGATTGGAAGTCGCCCCGCGGAACAGCCGGCTTATCCCGCGGAATTACTGCACTGCAATCAGTGCCAGCTCGTCCAGATTGGACTGATCGTCGACCCGGCGATTCTCTTTCCGCCCACATATCCTTACACCAGCGGAACCACCAGGATTCTCCGCGATAACTTCGCCCAGTTATCCAAAGAGATCGCAGAGCGTTATCCGTTGAAGAAATCCGAGCTCATCGTCGATATCGGTTCCAACGACGGAACGCTCTTGAGCAATTTCACTCAGCACGCGCGAGTTTTCGGAATCGAACCGACCAACGCGGGGAAACTCGCGGCCCAACGCGGCATCCCGACTTTGACTTCTTTTTTCAATTGCGACGCGGTGGAAAAGGCGGTGACAGCGCATGGAAAAGCGAAAATCGTCACCGCTACGAATGTCTTTGCCCACATCGAAGACATTCACGAGATCGTGGACTGTATTGATGGGCTTCTCTCCGGCGACGGCATCTTTATCTCGGAATCACACTACCTGCTGGCTTTGATCGAAACGCTTCAATACGACACGATCTATCACGAGCATCTGCGTTACTACTCACTCACAGCGTTGAAGTATTTGCTCGAAATGCACGGATTCGAAATCATTTACGCGCGCCGCATTCCAACTCATGGCGGATCGATCCGCGTCTATTCGGCGAAGAAAGGTAAGTATCCGGTAGACCCCGCTGTGAATCAGTTACTCGAGCTCGAAAAGCGAAGCATTACAAAACAGACTCTGGCCGAGTTCGCGCGCGCGGTCACGCAGACCAAACTCGACCTGCTCGCGTTGATCAAGGAGATCAAAGGGGCCGGAACTCGCATTTATGGTGTCGGTGCTCCGTCACGTGCCAGTACCCTGATTAATTACGTCGGCTTGGATAATGGCATCCTGGAATGTGTACTGGAGATCAAGGGCTCTTACAAAATTGGAAAATATGTTCCCGGGACAACGATTCCCGTTGTGGAAGAGGAGCGGCTATTTGCGGACCAGCCCGAATACGCCCTGTTATTATCCTGGCACATCGCCGACGAACTCATCCCAAAACTGACTGCACGAGGCTACAAGGGTCGCTACATTATTCCGTTGCCAAAGCCACGAGTGCAGTGAGAGGCAACCCAGTCGACTCGATCATTCGCTGAGCCACAGCAAACGCGAGAAATCCAAACGATATTAATGCAAAGAATCGGCAAAGTATCTGCCCTGGTCGGATTGCTTCTGCTGATTTGGTCCGCTCTTTTCGCATCCACATTTCGATATCCGTTTTTTTGGGACGACTTTCATTTAATCCGGCCATACAGCGCCGTGGAAATTCGGTCCGCTTTTCATGCCGAACCCGATCCGGACAAAATCGAAACCCCGGGTCTGCGGCCGTGCAGCATCTTTCTTTACGATTTCCAAGGCTCCGTGTTCGGCGAGAACGTTGTCGCACATCGCGTCTTCATGGTTGTCTTGATCGGCATATTCATGATCACGGCCGGCATGCTGTTACTCGAGGTCGGACTCAGCTTTACGCAACTCGTGGTAGTCTTTGGGTTATTTGTTTCGTCCAGAATCTTCGCCTCTTTGGTTCTCTGGATCAGTCTTAGCCATTTGATCCTCGCCTACATCTGGATCGTCCTCACGGCGGTACTGCTTTGTTCTTTGGACGAAGAAAGGCCGGGGAGTTTTTTTCTTCCTTATGTTGGTGGCCTGCACCTTGGCCACGCTTACCCGCGAAGAAGCCTATACCCTTCCGGTAGTTCTGCCGGTTCTTTGGCTAATCTCTTCCTTTGATCGCAACCAATGCCGCAGAGTTGCGATCGCGGCATTGAGTCTGTTAGCAATCGTCTCACTCCATTACCTGTTGTGGCACCTTCTGGTCCCCAACGCGCTCTCGCCTAAGTTCAATTTTGGTGCAGTAAAAAGACTGGTCACCGCGATTGGCGCCTCCTCGATGCCGGGCGGCATCAAAATGGTGGGAACTGCCGACACCCTGTTCGGAGTGTCGTGGATCATCTTTGTGGTTGGACTTGTTTCGATGTTCGTAAAGCTCGCCCGTCCGCGCGTCGGTTGGCAATTCTTGGGCGCTTGTTCCCTGGGCGCTCTCCTCTGCCTGCCCGCGCTGGGAATTGGCAGGCCATTCGGGATCGCGTTACCGACGCTGACTTTCATGACCGCGATCTCAATCGCAATTGGCTACGTCTACACTCAGATTCAAACCGGAACTGGCATGCGAGAATTTCAGCGCAAGGCGGTCATAGTGGGAATGATTTTAGGCCTCGTGATTGGAATTGGTGGCGGCATTCAACGCTCCTACTATGTCGCTGAGTCTCTCCGTCAAAATTGTGCCGTCACAATACTGAGAGACGGCGAATTCCTGTTCGATTTGTTGGAGCACCCAGTCACGATTCCAGAGCAGAGGCGGAAAGCCGGTCTGGCGAGGCTGGAAGGTCTTGAAATTGGTTCGTCCGCCGATTTAGGCCGGCTGAAGAGCGATTTGCAAAACGATCCATCCTCCTATCGACAAAATAGACAAACCGGAAATGGCATTTTCCTGCCCAAATACGATTACCTCTCGTTCTAACCCCGGTATTCAACTACAGGCGCACTTGGCTCTTAATAGTACGTCACAACTTCGCCGCATGGCGCTGCCAGGTGCCTCGTTCACTTGCGCCGGGGTAGGCCTATCTTAAAATTGATGGTTTTGAATACGGAAACGTCCATCGCTGTCACTGATCCGGATGCACTTCAAACGTCGGGGCTCGCGGCCGCTCGAAGCGAAGAGCCCACCCTGCGAATTCGTCGGACCACGGGATGGGCCGCGCTGAACTTGCGCGAGCTCTGGAGCTATCGCGATCTGCTTTGGATCCTTGTCGAACGCAACATCAAGGTGATTTACAAGCAGACCGCGCTTGGCATCACCTGGGTTGCCCTGCAGCCGCTGATTGCCGCGATCGTTCTTGGGATTGTTTTTGGCCGGGTCGCCAAACTTCCAAGCGACGGCGCGCCGTATTTCTTGTTCGTTTTTTGCGGCTGGACGGCGTGGTACGATTTCTCGCAGACCGCGCAACGCAGCAGCACAAGTTTGATTAACAACGCTCAGCTCGTCTCGAAAGTTTATTTCCCGCGGATGTTGATTCCGCTTTCGCACACGTTTTCGACGTTGGTCGACTTTGTCATCATGCTGGTCATGCTATTCGCGATGATGGCTTTTTACCATATCGCGCCAACCGTGCGACTGCTGGCGATCCCGGGATTTTTACTTCTTACCGCCATCACTGCTACCGGCGTTGCCCTCTGGTTCTCGGCGCTCAGCGTGAAATACCGCGACACCAATTACGCGTTGCCTCTCTTTCTCCAGATTTGGATGTACGCCAGCGCCGTGGTTTATCCCACAACGATGATTACGTCGGACTTGCGACGGTCGTTGTTTGCGCTCAATCCCGTCGTTGGATTTGTCGAAGGCTTTCGCTGGTGTGTGCTCGGTCGCAGCGCGCTCACTCCCACAATGTTGTGGATCACGATCGGAATGTCAGTCTTTGTGCTGCTCAGCGGCGCGTTTTTCTTTCGTCGCGTCGAGCGCGACTTTGCCGACATCATTTAATTCTCGGGAACGACCATGTCCGACATCGCCCTTTCCATTCAGGACCTGAGCAAGTCCTTCCGGATCGAGCATCAACGCACCGGCCGGCCCGGCTATAAAACATTGCACGACGAGCTCATCAATCTGCCCCGGCGCCTGATCAACCGGCTGAGTCGCAATGGGAAGCCCACCCACGAAACATTTTGGGCGCTCAAAAACATTTCGCTCGATATCAAGAAGAGTGAGGTGCTCGGCATTATCGGAAGTAACGGCGCGGGTAAGAGCACGCTGTTGAAAATCCTCAACCGCATCACCGAACCGACAACGGGTGGAGTCGACATCTACGGTCGCATCGGCGCGCTCCTCGAAGTCGGCACCGGATTTCATCCGGAACTAACCGGTCGCGAAAACATTTTCCTCAACGGCGCAATCCTTGGAATGACTCGCGCCGAGATTAGACGGAAATTCGACGAGATCGTGGCCTTCTCGGAGGTCGAAAGATTTCTCGACACGCCGGTCAAACGTTACTCCAGTGGAATGTACGTGCGACTCGCCTTCGCTGTCGCGGCCCATCTCGATCCCGAAATTCTGTTAATCGACGAAGTTCTCGCCGTGGGCGACGCCGAGTTTCAGAAAAAGTGTCTCGCGAAGATGGAAGACGTCGCGGCAAAAGAAGGACGAACGGTAATCTTCGTCAGCCACAACATGGATGCGATTTGCCGGCTTTGCTCTCGATGTATCCTGCTACGGCAAGGTGAGATTGCTAAATCCGGCGATACGTCCGAGGTGGTGGGCGCTTATTTGGGCGGCGAACAAGAACCACAGCACGCTCCAATCATTCACTTCCCCCAAAAGGATGGCGACGCAGTCCTCGGCTTCGCGGGTTTGTACGGGCCCGGCGGCCAGACCACAACTTCCTTCAACACCAGTGAGCCGGTGCTTCTTAAATGTTTATTCAACGTGCACCGCCAAATCCCGGGTCTCCAGCTCTCATTCGACGTCTTCAATTTCAAGGGCGACCATGTTTTTTATTCCACTACCTCAATGGCGGAACCGGCGATTTCAATTGAAACACCTGGCGAACACAAAATTGCGGCCCTCATTCCCGGCCGTTTGCTACTGCCGGGAAGCTATTCCATCACTCTTGCTCTGCACACGCCGAGAACAAAGCTTTACGATCGGCGCCCGCAGGCGCTCACTTTTAAAATCGTTGCCACGATCGCAGACAGGTTCGATGGGTTCTCAAGCGAAGAGCTCGGTCATATTTATGCGAATGTAACTTGGCAAAAAGCGGACGACGTTTACCCGCAATCACCGGTTCGCAAGGATGCCGTTTCAATGGTGACTTGAGCCGCACATTCGGACCTTTTCATGTCCAAATTCGATTCGCATGATGTTCCCGTTCAATAATTCTTCGCGGCTTCGCAGCGAGTTGGCCGAGATGCGGGGCGAGATATATTCGTCTTACTGGCGCCATTCTCTGATCGCAAAATGCGCCTGGATCTCGCGCGACAATATCAACGATCTTTTGCGAGATTCCGGCTTTAGCGGGGAGATCGGACTTCTGAGCATCGATGCGCGTTGGCGCGATTCGCGAGATAAATATGGAAAACTAAACTATCTCACGGGCCCGGAGCGATTTCAGACGATTGAAAACATGGAAGTTTACGACCTTCGCCAAAACAAACTCGCCGGGTTGGGCTCGCTCGGCCCCCACATGTCATGACTGCGGAGGTCATTACCTACGGCGGAATCAAATACGCGGAAGTCATTCGCGCTAACGTCTCGGTCGACAAAACACAATTCTTTTCGCCGCCGGAGTCGTCGTTTCAGTTTGGTCTCCTTGCCCACCGGGCGGGATTTTCAGAGCCGCCCCACTACCACAAGCCGTTCCCGCGCGAAGTCAGCGATCTCCAGCAAATGTTCGTCATGCAGCGCGGTCGCATTGTGATCGACCTTTACAGCGATGACGGCAAACGGTTGCGCGAGATTGAGCTTGGACCGGGCGATGCGATTGTTTTGATCCACGGGGTTCACGCACTCCGGGTGCTGGAAGATTTTCAGGCAGTGAGCGTAAAACAGGGACCGTTTCTGGGCACCGAAAATGATAAGATCAACGTCAACGTGAAGAAGGCCTCCGATTAGGATGAAATAAAATGGTCTTGTTGGTCACCGGTCACATGTCACTCGTCACCTCTTAAATAATGATTCCCGTTTTTGAGCCGGATATCGGCGAAGAAGAGATCGCGGCGGTCGCCGAGGCGATTCGACGCGGTGAAATCTCGGGCTCTTTTGGCGAATCGATTCCACACTTTGAACAAGCGTTCGCCGATTATTGCGGGTGCAAGTTTGGAATCGCACTCAGCAGCGGGACGGCGGCTCTCCAGCTTGCTGTCGCCGCGCTGGAACTCGAATCCGGCGAAGAGATTTTGGTCAGCGCGTCCACGAACATTGCCACCGCGCTCGCCGCCTATCACAACAATCTCGTGCCCATTCCTGTCGATTCCGAACCGAACACCTGGAATTTGGATCTCGATTTAATCGAAGACTTAATCACCCCGCGTACGCGCGCGATCATACCGGTTCACCTCTTCGGTCATCCCGTCGATATGGATCGTCTTTGCCAGATTGCGCGGAAACACAATCTCGCAGTGATCGAAGACTGTGCCGAATCTCACGGTGCAACCTTTTGCGATCAAAAAACCGGCAGCTTCGGTGAGATGGGCTGTTTCAGCTTTTACGCGAACAAAATCATCACCACCGGGGAAGGCGGAATGATTGTGACCAACAACTCGAAGCTTGCCGAAAAACTTAAACTGTTGCGGAATCTCGGGTTCACCACACCGCGTTTTCGGCACGAGGTCGCCGGGTACAATTTCCGAATGACCGGTTATCAAGCCGCGATGGGGCTGGTCCAGCACAGCAAAATCGAAAAGATCATTGCTGATAAAATTCGCGTCGCGAATACTTACAACGGACTCCTGAGCAATCTTCGCGGGCTGCAAATTCCCGTTCCGGCGAAGCGGGGCCGGCACATTTACTGGATGTACGGCGTCGTAGTCCAACCAGAGTTCGAAATGTCTCGCGACGAATTACAATCTCGACTGCGCGAAGCAGGTGTCGACACGCGCACGTTTTTTTGTCCGATGAATCTTCAGCCGGTGTTGCAAAAGCAGCCGGGCTATCGGCGAGTTGATTGTCCCGTCGCCGAATCTCTTTGGAACACCGGGTTCTATTTGCCATCGAGTGCGACGTTGCCGGAGAAAACGATTCGCAAAATCGTCGAGACCGTTTCCCATATCGCGGCAACGGCCAGAACGAAAGTCACGGCATGACGAATTACGCCGGCCGCTACGCCGAGCTCTACGATCTCTTTTACGCGGACAAACCGTACGCAGCAGAAGCGGCCTTCGTGCGCGACTGCCTGCAGGAATTCGCGACCCGTCCAACGCGCGAAATTTTAGAACTGGCGTCTGGCACCGGCCGGCATGCTGTTGAGCTCGAAAAATTCGGTTACCAAATCACCGCAACCGATCGCTCGCCCGACATGCTGGAGATTGCGCGCCGGCGCGCGTCCAAAAACAGCTCGAAGGTTGTGTTCGCGCCTGTCGACATGCGACAGTTTGAATTGCCGGGGAAAGAATTCGACGCCGTCATTTGTTTGTTCGATTCGATCGGGTATTTGAAAACCGACGAAGCGCTGCGCGACGGCTTCACTCAAATTTGGAATCATTTGTGTCCGGGCGGCCTTTTCATTTTCGAATTCTGGCACGCGCCCCCGATGTTGAATCAATATTCGCCGACGCGAGTCCGAAAATTGAAAACCGCGAACGGCGAGATTATTCGGACCTCGACTACAACCCTCGATCGCAAGAATCGACTGGCCAATGTTGAATATGTGGTCGACGAGAAAGCCGGCAATGGTTCGTCTTCGATTTTGCGCGAAGCGCATACCAATCGATTTTTCTCAGTCGACGAAATGGAATCCTTTGTTGCCGGTGCAAACTTTGAGCTCGTGAAGTTTTTCGCCGGTTTCAACAAAACTGGGACGATCACCGATGATACCTGGCACATCGTGGCTGTCGCCCGCAAGACATGAGAGTCGGCATTTTATCGCCCATTGCGCCGGAGGAGATCGGGGGCGGCTACACTTTCGAGCAGGAAATCTTCGAACGCATCTTGGAATTGGCACCCGCTTCGCAACACGAATTCGTGGTTTTTGAAAATTTTCGTGGCGCCAAAGCAGGCAATCGGTCGCCCGGCTTCAAACACGTTACCATGAAACGACCGCTCTCGGATCACCTTGTCCTGGGCAAGCGAAGATTTCCCTGGGAACACCGATGGATCGACAACGTGCTGAACCGGGAAGGAATCGAGTTCTTCCTCAATACGACATTTGAGGCAGTCACTTTGACCATTCCCTTCTCGGCCCTCGTTTGGGATTTGCAGCATCGACTCCAGCCGTCCTTCCCCGAAGTAAGTGCGAATGGCGAGTGGGAAAAGCGTGAGATCTTTTATTCACAGGTCCTGAAACATGCTGCGTTTGTCATTGTCGGCACCGAGGCGGGGAAGAACGAAGTTCAAAGGTTTTATGGAACGCCCGATGAAAAGATCAGAATTCTTCCACACCCAACTCCGAAGTTTGCTCTGGAGGAGACTGCTCGCGATAAGGGAAGACTTGCGAAGTACAAATTGCCTCCCGATTACATTTTTTATCCGGCACAATTCTGGACGCACAAGAATCACGCCGCTATCGTGAGAGCGCTCGGCCATCTCAAGGAGACCGAGAATTTACGGTTGCCGGTGGTCTTCACCGGTTCAGATCAGGGAAATGAGCGTGCCGTGCGCGAACTGGCCGACAAGATGCAGTTGCGCGACCAGATATTTCTTCTCGGACATGTTTCGCGTTCAACCTTGAAAGCGCTTTATCAAAACGCGCTTTGTCTTTGCTATGTGAGTTTTTTCGGACCGGAAAATCTACCGCCGCTGGAAGCATTTGGGTTGGGATGCCCCGTTATTGCCGCAGATGTTCCAGGCGCGAACGAACAACTCGGCGACGCGGCGATCCGCGTGAATCCTTCGAACGACCTGGAAATCGCGGACGCGCTCAAGCTGGTTTTCCAGAACAAAGCAAAGCGCGAAGAACTGATTCGCCGTGGCACGGAGCGCGCGCGGCGCTTTACCGGCCGCGATTTCGCCAAAGGCCTGTTCGGGTTGCTCGACGAATTTGAATCGACCCGTCGCTGCTTGGCTCCGCAATCGTAGTGGCAAACACGCCGAAAGTTTCGCTTCTGCTGCCGTCGCTCAACGCGCGGAAATTTCTCGAACCGCGAATTGAATCGCTGTTCAAGCAAACATTCGCCGATTGGGAGGCGATCGTTCTGGACAGCGAGTCAACCGACGGAAGCTGGGAACTCTTCCAGTCAGTCGCCAAAAATGATTCGCGTTTTAAACTTCATCAAGTTCCGCGCGAAGGACTCTATGCCGCGCTCAACCGCGGATTTGAATTGGCCGCCGGCGAATTCATTCACATCGCCACCTGCGACGACTCGATGGCACCGGAATTTTTGGCGGAGTTGCTCGACGGTTTCACACGATGTCCTGAAGCGGGAATCGCTGTCTCCGACGTTTTACTCATCGATCGACATGGCGACCCGCTTTCCGCAGAAAAGTTGATCGGCACAATGAGCAAACGCTCGGCCAGAAATTTATTAAGCCTTGATGTGGTGTGCACCGTGGTTCCCGGCGAAGCGCCGACCAAGATGAATTTCCGGCGGGTCCCGCACGATTGGCTTCTCCATTTCGACGGACGCAGCGTTTATCTCTCGCTCAACCAACTTCTGGTCCGAGCCCCACTCGCTCGCGCCGCTGCTCCTTTTGACACCGCGATCGGTTCCGTCGCCGATTTCAAGTGGCTGCTTCGCCTGACGAGCTCGACTGGCACCGTTCACGTTCCCGAAAAATTGGCGATGTGGCGCTGCCACGGGGATCAACTTAGTCTCCAACCCGATCCGTCCCGGGCTGCCTCGCGAAAAATCGCGGCCGAGTTGGCATTGCACGAGAGTCGAGAGCGAAACCTCACCCAGCTGAGCGCGAACGATCGGGCCGCGCTGCTTCTACCGTTCGAGAGCATTGAATCACGATCGGTCGCAGGACGCCTTGGCGTTTGGTTCGAATCGCTCTTCACACTGGCGCGCATGCTCGCCGAACGTCCCGGGCCGACATGGCGGGCTCCTCGCCGCGCCGGATTCCGATTCGGAACCCGTCGCAACACGCTAATACCGATGATTTTCGAAGCCAGGAGCGTGGCTCCGAAGATCGTTGAGTAGCCTAGATGTTGAGTCGTTTATCGGTTGCGTAGAAAATCCCGTTAGACATTTCCACAACTCCTAAACGGCTAAACCTCTCAACGCCTCAACTTCCGCTTGGACCATTTCCCTAACCAGGTCCTCAAAACTTTCGCTTGGTTTCCAGCCCAGCGCTTTCCGAATTTTGTCCGCGCATCCAATCAAACGCGCCGGCTCGATCGGTCGATCGAACGCGGCGTCGTGTTTGACGTATTTTTTCCACGGCAAATCGACTACTTTGAACGCCGCTTCCACAAACTCGCGCACGGAGTGGGCCTCTCCGGTTGCGACGATGTAATCCTCCGGTTTCTCGTGCTGCACCATCAGCCACATCGCACGCACGTAATCCTGGGCGCGGCCCCAATCGCGTTTGCTTTCGAGATTTCCCAGGACAAGCTCCGTGTCCAAGCCGCGCGAAATCCGCGCTGCCGCCCGCGCGATTTTCCGCGTAACAAAATTCTCACCGCGGCGCGGCGACTCGTGATTGTAACAAATTCCGTTGCACACAAAAAGCCCGTACGATTTTCGATAAACGCGGCAAAGCTGCGTTGCGAAGGCCTTCGCGCATCCGTACGGACTCGTCGGCCGCATCGCCGTCTCTTCCGTCTGCGGGGATTCCGCTGCATCGCCGAAAATTTCCGACGTCGACGCGTGATAAAATCGCACCGGTTGTCCCTGATCACGCATGATCTCGAGAAGGTGCAGCGTCGACATCCCCGCTTCATCGCAAGTCGATTCGGGCAGCTCGAAGCTTAAACCGACGTGGCTTTGACCGGCCAAATGATAAACCTCACTCGGCAGCACCTCGCGAAAGATGCGTCGCAGGGTCGTCGCGTCCGATAAATCTCCGTAGTGAAGAAACAGAATCTTGTCATAAATCTTTTCGTCGCCACGCAAATGTTCGATCCGCGAGCGTTCCAGGTTGCTCGTTCGCCGCACGATCCCATGGACCGTGTAGCCCTTCTGCAAAAGCAGCTCGGTCAAGTACGAACCGTCCTGGCCGGTGATCCCTGTAATTAGCGCCACCCTCTGATTGCTCACGACGGTGATTTAAGCAGGAAAGACGCAAACGCAAAGCGCTGTTGGCGCCAGTAAGCGACCACGCTGGAGCCCCAAGCTCTTTCTGTCTGTTAACATCTCAACACCTAAACGTTCTTCATGCTTTGCGGCCGAATTTCTTTTCCAGTTCTGTGTTTGAAATCTGGATCATGGTCGGCCGGCCGTGTGGACAGCAGTAGGGCAAATCGCAGGCCAGCAAATCCTGGATCAGCTTTTCCACTTCCAGGTAACGCAGCGGATCGTTCGCTTTGACCGCGTGGCGGCAAACCGTTTTTGCAATCATCTCCTCGCCCAACCGTAACGGTGAGCTGCGGTCGCTCGCGCCCTTGAGATCGTCGATCACTTTGCGCATAAACTGTGCGCCATCGGTCACGTTTAGAAATCCGGGCAGACTGTCGATCTTGAATGTGTTCGGCCCGAAGTTTTCGATCCCAATTCCCATTTTCTGCAAGACATCCATGTTCTGCTCGATCCAGTCCGCATCGCGCGGCGGCAACTCGAATGTTTGCGAAAGGAGCAGTTTTTGCGACGGGACCCCCTGCTCTTCCATTCGCCGCCGCAGCTCTTCGAACAGAATTCTCTCATGAGCGGCGTGTTGATCGACCAGCACCAGTCCGTCGGCGTTTTCCATCAACACGTAGAGTTTGTTGAGCACCCCGATGATTTGGAATTGCTGGCAGGGGCGATTGTCCTGAATCGGTCCGAGCCGACCGGGCATTTCCTGGCGGTCGTGTGAACCGCCGCCACCAAATTCAGGCGCAGCCATGGGAGAAACTTGGGACGACATCGATTGGCGATTCGGTGAATCGCCCCTACCGAGATTGGAGATTGGCAATTCGCGATCCGAAATTTCCGGCCCGCTGACTTGCGGACGCAACGTTAGATTAACCCCCGCCTGCGAAACTGTTGTCGACGGTGGTTGAAATTTTTGCTGCCAATCGCTGCGACTGCCGGCCAGCGTTTCTTGAATAGCGCGCACAACTGCATCGCGGACTCCGTTCGGATCGCGGAACCGAACTTCGCGCTTGGCCGGATGCACATTCACATCCACCGCACCGGGATCGAGCTCGAGAAATAAAAACGTAACCGGATACTGGCCTTTCATCAGCGCGGTGTGATAACCCTCGCGTACCGCCGCGGTGATCACGGGACTTTCAATTGCGCGTCCGTTCACAAAAACGAGCTGTTGCGACCGCGTCTGCCGGCTCAATCCGGCCCGGCCGATCAACCCGCTGATCCGAATCTGTGATGCACCCCCGCCATTGAGCGGAAGCAATTGCTCCAGCAATTCCTTGCCGTAAAGATCGCGGATTCGATCGTTGAGCGTAGCGGTCGAGGGAAGTTGAAACACGACCCGATCGTCGCGCGCAAATGTGAACGCGATTTGGGGATGACCGATCGCCTGCAAATGCAATTGGTGTTCGATGTTGCGGCTCTCGGTATTTTCCGCGCGCAAAAACTTGCGGCGGGCAGGCACGTTGTAAAAAAGCGAACGCACTTCGACCTGCGTGCCTGGAGCTTCGCCGCCGTCGCGAACCATATCGATCTTTCCGCCGTTAACGACGATTTCCGTTCCCGCGACCGCCCTTGGCTCGCGGGTAGTGAGGCGAAAGCGCGAAACGCTGGCAATGCTTGGCAGCGCTTCGCCGCGAAAGCCAAGTGTTCCCACGGCCTCCAGGTCCGCCACCGAACGAATTTTGCTGGTCGCATGCCGCTCCAGCGAAAGTAACGCATCATCCCGATCCATGCCGCAGCCATCGTCAATCACCCGAACCAGCGAGATTCCGCCCCGCCGAATGAAGATGTCGATCTTATGCGCGGCTGCGTCGATGCTGTTTTCGACGAGCTCCTTCACGACCGAAGCCGGCCGTTCGACCACTTCGCCCGCCGCCACCTGACTGGCGACGGTTTCGGAGAGCAATCGAATCTTAGACATGACGAAGAAGTTGAGGAGTTGGGTAGCTAGTTTATTCGAGCGCGCTGGCTTCGGTGAAGCGCATTCAGTTGCAGCGACAACTGTTCAATAGAACCTCGCAGTTAGCCCTCAACTTCTCAACGTCTAACACTCTCAACTTCTCCAACGTCTTCTGCATCCTAACATCCCCTTATCAACCGGAACGACGGCAATTCTCGCAATGCCGCTTTTCATCTTGAATGCTTAAAGCATTCAAGTTTAAATCACGAGCACGGATCATTCGATTCTTAATGAGGCTAGCGCGCTCGCCAAACTCCTCGACCCCTCCCCTCAGACCGGACGGCGCCAATTCCTCGACAACTCAGCCTCTCAACGCTTCCTCAGCGCCCCCAACGCCTCGACATCTTAACTGCCTCAACATCCCGGTTTCCGCGTTTCAGTTTTTCAGCCGTCGGCATTTCGTGATTCCGCCCTTCCTCAACGCCTCAACCGCTCAGCCTCTCAACATCTTCTCAACCTCCTCTTTTTTGACTTAGCCGCGCGAGATCGTAATTTGCCGTGGAATGATTGACGTTACCCAGAACGCGGCAAGACAACTGCGCGCCCTTCTTAATGAACAGAAGCAGAACGCGGGCAGGGGTCTGCGTGTGCAGATCACCAAGGGCGGTTGCTCGGGCTTGCACTACGAAATGACGCTCGACGAAAGGAAAGCCGGCGATGCCGTGGTCGAGCGCGATGGCGTC
The DNA here is from genome assembly GCA_963801815.1 of uncultured Verrucomicrobiae bacterium. Lineage (GTDB taxonomy): Bacteria > Verrucomicrobiota > Verrucomicrobiia > Chthoniobacterales > UBA10450 > AV40. Next base: position 758,406 of record CAWDGJ010000003.1, on the reverse strand, counting down.
CAGTTTTTCATCGACAACGAAAGCGCAAATTATCTGCGCGGGGCGACTCTCGATTTCCGCGACGGGCTCACGGGAACCGGATTTCACATCGTGAATCCGAACGCGAGCCGGACGTGCGGTTGTGGCACGTCATTCGAGGCGGCGAAAGAACCGCCAGTCCGGTCCGGGTCTTGAACGCGCAACACAATCCCGCAACTGGCTAGATGGATTACGGACTTTATCGTTACGACGAGCCTTATGCGCGACCGGTCCGGCGTCGGATCAATTATTTCGCCTGGACGATTGCGATACTGTTGCTGACCGGGTTCGCGTTCGCGGCCTGGCTCGGCAGTTTCTACATCTTCAGTCAACCGGAGCGGCCCGACAGTTATCGGCTCCTGCAAAAATTGCACAAGATCGAGCCGCCGAAACGTTTCGAATTAACGGCAGCGCCGTCCGGTGAATTTCTCAACGCCCATCAGCTTTACGATCGTTACAACGCGATGGGCGCGGCCGAGTTGACCAAAACGAATGCGGATTTGGTGCGAAATTATATCCGAAATTTTCAAGCAGTGCGCGGGCTCGTTCCCTATGTCGTTGGCCGTTACGTAATCGAAGAAGCGCATGAACTCACCTCGAGCGACATCTTCACTTCCGGAATGGTGGCCCTGACGGATTCGGTTGAGAGCCCGGAGCTCTTGATGGAACACATCTACCCGGCCGAACCGCAGACCGTCCCGTTGATCAAACAAACACTGACCACTGGTTTGGAATTGAAGCTGGACCGCGCCCACGATCTTTCCGCAGTTATTCACGTCGAGCGCTTCAATGACGGGCGAATCATGCTCACAGTGATTCCGCTACTCTACGGAACGTACACGGTGATGCGCGGCACGGGAACCTTCAGTCTTGAGCCGCCACTGACTTTGAATCTGGAAGCGGGCTGGCCGCTGTTTAAAGAGCAAGCCCGATTGCGCGGCGAGATGCATTACGCGCAGTTCAAAGAAGGCCGTGGCCAGCCGCAGACGCCGACTCAAGTCGCCATTCCCGGTTTTGGCCCTAGCGGAACACCGCCGCCGGCGGACAACCAGCTCATCCGCGTCGAGGCGGCGGTAGCGGTCACTCCGCCGCCGATCGTCCAGACGAAAAATAAATCCGCAAAGGCGACGCCAACACCGAAAGGCAAACTCGCGAAAGGAAAACCAACGCCGAAAGCGTCAGCCTCGGCTTCGCCAATAGTTATCGCCGAAAAATCGACATCTGCGTCGCCAGCGCCGGCTTCGACCAACATCGCGGATACGTCAGCTATTCCCGCACCTCAGAAATCGCAGGCCGCGAAGGTCCAGCCTTCGGCTCGGCCCGCAGCTACGCAATCGATACCCGAAGCGGCGATGGCTCAGGCAGTGCCAACTCCGGTCCGTGCTCAACCAGTTCAACCCAACGCGTCGGACGTGGGCACATTGGCGTCGACAACAGGCGGCGGCACATGGAAAACGTTTCCGGCGGGAAGAATGCCGATCGGCCGGCTCATTGGCACAAGCGATCTTAAGGAGATTGCGGACCAGGGAACCGGGGGCGAGCGAATTTATCTCAAGGGACAATTTGTGGTGAATTTCTCGGACGCGAATCGTGCGGTCCTTCGCCCGCGCGGCAAGCTGACAGATTCAGTTCTTCATTTCGGTGCCGCACCGACGCGAATCATTGTCGAATTTCCCGCCGGCTACACGCCGCCAGCGCAAGGATCGACCGTTAACCGCGATGAAGCGCGCCCGCTGGAGATTACCGAGGTACGCAAGCAGGACGACGGTCAACTCAACGTTTTCGCGCGGGAAATCATGCAGTAGGCAGGTATTTCGCTGACCTGTCGAATGGTAGGGACGGCGGGCTGCGCCGTCCGCTTAAAGTGCAGCCGGTTCGAATACAGCTGCCGCACGAAGTTCCGGTCAGTGGTGGGTCACCGAACCGCCATGGCGACTGAGGTCAGTCACCGCTACCTACATTTCGCGGACGTCGTAGCGCGACGTCCCTACCAATTTATCGGCGAGGGTAATCACGGTGATGGAGAGGGCGACAATGACAGCGACAGGGTGGGCGTGGACGTTGGCGACGGCGACGGAGTAGGTAGTGTGGAAGCGAACGGATCGTCGCTACTCGCGTTAGTTTCCAAAATTACTTTTCCGTCCGAAATCTCGAACGTTTTGAGATTCGTCTCGCCAGTCCAGTCCGTGACGTAGCGTTTGAACGACCACGCGCCGTACTGCCAGCTCAGAAATTCTTCTCCGACCGGACGGCCGTTGACGACAATGCTGGTAATTCGTGCGTCTTCCGGTTTTCCGCTTGGCGCGGATTCGATAATGCATTGGGCATTGATATAACGGCCGCGCAGCCACCAACTTGTTCCGACTGGCATGCTGACCTGCAGGTGCGCGCTGTTATCCTCAATTGTCACGTAAGCATCGGCGCGCAACCTTCGATCGGAGGCAATGAGCGCGTTGAGATCGTCGGCGCTCAGCTCAAGTCGCGCCGGTTCGTGCGCGCGAGCAGCTCTTTCGAACGCGTCCCATCGCGCGCGCACCGCAGCTTCCTCGTCAACCGTTGCCTGGCTGATCGGTAGTCGCTCGTGCTCGGATGAGAAATATTCGCTGCGGACAAATTTTGCGGCGTAATAGGTGCCGGCCACAAACGCGAGGCCGAGCAAAATGAAAAAGACGCAGAGGACCAGACAGCCCTTGGCAAAGCAGCCAAGGCCGCGTTGCGGCGGCGGCGGTTCGATCCATGAAGAGCTTCCGTTCATCGGGCGCGCTCGTTGTCCATTCTAGTCTGCGCGTCAACCAGCTTGTCGTAGAGGGCGGGCAATCCTTCCGAGATGGTTTTCGTCCCGGCAATCACCGGCATGAAGTTGGTGTCACCGCGCCAGCGCGGCACGATGTGAATGTGCAAATGATCGACGACGCCGGCACCGGCGGCTTCGCCGAGATTCAGGCCAATGTTGAAACCCTGTGCGCGGGTCGCAAACCGGAGAAGCGATTGCGCGTGAATCACCAGGTTCCACAGATCGATGATTTCGTTCTCGCCTAACGATGAGAGCTCAGCGGTTTTCTTATAAGGCACAGCCATTAAATGTCCGACCGAGTACGGATAGCGATTCATCATCAGGAACGCCGTCTTGCGCCGAGTGATGACTAGATGTTCGGCGTCGTTACTGGCACGGGCTGCAGCCGAGAGAAATTCCATGTCCCGCGGCTCCTTCGCGAAATATTCCACTCGCCACGGCGCCCACAGCGTTTCGATCTGCTTTTTCGGGAACTCCTCGTTCGACATTTGCCAGAGGCGCGAGACTAAAAGGCCGCGAGCGAAAGTCGAGCCACATTTTGTCAATGCGTGATAAAAATATAGCCAACTTTGTGATTCGTAACCGCTTCGAAGCGTGGCCCTGCGGCAGCGCCCTGAAGCTCCTGCGACAACCTCGGCCATTCCGTCTTCGGGGCGACCAAAGAGTTGATCGTGCCGTCATTCCACGCCTTGATCGCTTCCTCGTCCGTCAAGAAATGGGTGCGGTCGAGATATAGCAACAACACCCCGTCCTTAAATCGAGAAGTCGCGGTCGTTGCTTTTGGAATTCTGCGGCGCAATCGCCATTCTGCAGTCGGCGAATGACTGCCTTTGCCGGTACCGGCCGCGCGCCGGCCAAGAATTTCGTAATGCAGATTCTCAGCCGCGGCTTGATGGCGAACGTTGTAGCCGAATACGGCCAGCTGGCGATGTCGCCATTCCTTGATCACTTTGGCAACCGCGTACTCCCCGGTTATCACCAATCCAAAAGCAACCGCAATCGCCGACCATCGTCGAATGCGTTGAGACAACTGGCTGTCAAATTCGCTCGATCCAATTTGCGTCGCGATCAAAAGACAGAGCGGCGCAATCACCGGGAAGATTCGGTCGACCCGCTTGGACGGGACGATCGACATCACGAAGATCGCGCCAACGCACCAGCAAATCAGCCACAACATCAGCGGAGAAATGTGTTTGAAGATTTGCGCGAACCGGATCTTCGAATAGCGAAACCAGATCACGCTCAGCGCAATCAATAGAATACTCCATGGCGCAAACTTGTGCAGGAGGTGCGGGATATAGAAATAGCTCGGCTGCGGACGGTGCACCGCCTGGCTGAAGCGCGCCGCGAACTCGCGCACGACTACTTCATCGTAAAAATTTGGGACCAAAAAGATTCCGCCTGCGACCCAAAGCAAAAACACCGCGAGTGATGCGATCCACGGCCACCAGGCCGGCCAGGCCCGCGCGTCCTCACGATTGTTGTGCATCGCCCATTGGAAAACGATGATGCCCGGCAACAGAAACGCGTAGACGATCGGTCCCTTGATCAGCATCGCGGCGGTCAGCAGTAAAAAGAAAATTAGCCTGTCCCGCCGCCTCCATGCCTGGCGCGTACGGATTTTCTCCCAGATCTGCAGTCCGAGCGCAAAGATCACGAGTGCCAGCGGCATATCGGTCCGGACAAGTGTTGCGAGTCTCGGCGTGAGGAGATTCAAACAGAACGCGCCCATCGCGACGAGTGCGGCAAAATTGCCGAAAGCTCGTCGCGCCGCGCCGAACAACAGGATCGATATCGCGAAAGCCGCGGCCAACGATGGAAGACGCCACCCGATCCCCCACGAGCGAGTCACTTCGAAAATTCCGGACGAAATCCAGCCGACCAGCGGCGGTTTGGTCGCGACTTTTCCGTTCGGCGTGTCCTGGTAAAGCCAGCGGCCCTCTTTCACCATCTCAAACGAGGTGAACGCCTGCTTCGCCTGGTCGTACTCATCCAGCGTCCACGGAAAATTGGCGAACGAAAGCAACAACGTCGCCACGATCGCGACGAGCCAAATCGCCCAGCGTTGTTCGAGAACTGCGGGCCAACGCGCTTCTTTCACTGAAAGTTCGCCGCTCATGTCGCCTAACCGATCTCTGCTAATATCGCCCTGGCGGCCCGCTCGCTTGCGCCGGCCCCGCCCAGTTGCTCGCAAATGCCATCGAAGCCGGCAAGCATTTGCTTGCGGACATCGGCTTCAAACAAACAAGAAACCGCTTTGGCAATTGCGGCCGGCCGCGCGAGATGCTGAATAAATTCTGGTACAATTTCTCGCTCCGCCAGCACATTTGGCATCCCGAGATATTTCACCTTAACCAAAAGCCGGCCCGCCAGGTAGGTGATCCACGAAACTTTGTAGATGAGGACAAACGGCATTCCAAAATAAGCCGCCTCGAGGGTCGCACTTCCCGAGGCGACAATTCCGGCGAACGCGCGCTGCATGATTTCGGCAGTCTGACCGACTTTGATCTCGATTGCTTGCCGCTCTTGCCCATCGATCATTCTTTCCGTTTCTCGTGCCAGCTCCTCCGAAGCGGCGGCCACTTCGAAACGTAGATTCGGCTTCGTTCGTCGGAGTTCGCGCACGGTCTCGAGTAAAATTGGAAAAATTTTGCGGACCTCGCGCAATCGGCTACCCGGAAACAGCCCGATCAGGTTTGGATCAGACGCAATATCGCTCTTTCGTGCGCTCAGGCGTTCAATCATTGGATGGCCGACAAAAATCGTGCGTAGCCCGCTTTCATTATAGAGATCGGCTTCAAACGGAAAAATGCAGAGCATTAGGTCGAGCCAGCGCGCCATTTTCTTGATCCGCCCGCGGTTCCACGCCCAAACCTGTGGACTGATGTAGTAAATGATTTTCTGCGCCGGAAATTTTTTCCGTAGCGCGCGCGCAAGACGCAAATTGAACCCAGGGTAATCGATCAATATCACCGCATCCGGTTTGCCGGTGTCAATTTCCCGCAGAGTCTCATGGAACTGTTTTCGAAAGTAACCGTAATGTTTGATCACCTCCCAAAGGCCGAGCACGCCGGACTGTTCGATCCAGTTTCGAAAGCTCGGATCGGCCAACGCCTTCATTTGTGGTCCGCCACGTCCGACAAAATGGAGATTTGGGCTGGCACGGTGCAAGGCGCGCATCAAAGCCGCTCCGTGATTGTCCGCGCTCGCCTCGCCCGCGACGAAGTAAATCGTTTTCAACGCAAATTCGAAATCCTAAATCTAAAGCTCGAAACAATCTCCAAATTCAAAATTCGAAAATGACCAAAACACCGACTTTCGACGCAACTTGCCACTTTGGAATTCCACTCATTAGTGCTTGTTTCGGATTTCGACATTCGGATTTCGGATTTTTATCGCGTTATTCGGATTCCTGGATTTTCCTGGTTATTTCCACCGCCAGCGCCAGCGCAGCGGTTGCCTGAAATCCCGAGACACGCGGTTCGCGCCCGGTGCTGGCACATTCGATGAAAGAAACCAATTGTTGCTTCAGTGGTTCTTCGCGCTCGATTGGAACTTTGTCGCGCGTGATTTTTCCATTCTCGAGTCGATAACTTTCGCCGGTCTGCTTTTCGTAATCGAGTGAGAGATAAGCGTCCTCCTGGAAAACGCGGATCTTGCGCATGCGTTCCGGGCTAATCCGGCTGGAAGTCACGTTCGCCACGCAGCCGTTTTCGAAACGAATTCGGGCGTTCGCGATGTCCTCGCTCTTGCTCAAGACCGGAATCCCGACCGCATCGATGTTCTGAACCGGCGAGCGCACCAGATGCAAAATGATTTCGAGATCGTGAATCATGAGGTCGAGCACAACGCCGATGTCCGTGCTGCGGTTTGGATAGGGCGAAAGCCGATGCGCTTCGATGAATCGTGGATGAGTCAGTCGCATTTCCAGGGCGCTCAAGACCGGATTGAAGCGCTCAACGTGGCCAACTTGAAGAATCAATCGGTTGCGCGCGGCCAATTCTGTCAGCTCGGTAGCGTGTAGCGGATTTTCGGTGACCGGCTTCTCTACCAGTAGATGTTTGCCTCGCTGCAAAAGCGGAAGCGCAACGTCGTAATGTGAATTCGTGGGCGTCGCGATCGACACCGCATCAATCAGTTCGGCAAATTCATCCAGGGATTTCGCGGCCACGACGCGAAACTTCTTCGCGATTGAATTCGCGCGCGCAGCGTCGACATCGTAGATCGCGGTGAATTCCGCCGCCGGAATTTCAGCGTAAAGCCGCGCGTGATTGCTTCCGATGTGGCCCACGCCGACCACGCCAACGCGGAGTTTTTTCATTTGGCGATGTTTTTCAGAAACCAGTCGTACATCTGTGCGACGCCTTCGCGAAGTGGAATCGTCGGAGCCCAACCGAGAGAGCGCAGTTTGGAAACATCAAGAAGCTTCCGCGGTGTCCCGTCCGGTTTCGTCTTGTCCCAGGTCAGTTCGCCGTCGAAACCAACCACGTCACAAACCAACTCGGCCAATTCGCGGATAGTAAGATCTTCGCCCGAACCGACGTTGATTATTTCGGACGAGTCGTATTTCTCGAGTAAAAACAAACAGGCAGACGCGCAATCGTCCACGTGCAGAAATTCACGGCGGGGAGTGCCTGTCCCCCAAACCACCAGTTCTCGCGCGCGCCTGGTTTTAGCTTCGTGCGCCTTGCGCAATAACGCAGCGAGGACGTGTGAGGTTTCGAGATCAAAACTTTCGTTCGGACCATAAAGGTTTGTCGGCATTGCCGAAATGAAATTGGCGCCGTACTCACGCGCGTAGGCCTGGCAGAGTTTGACTCCTGCAATCTTGGCGATGGCATAGGGTTCGTTCGTCGGTTCCAGAGGTCCAGTGAGCAAGGCGCTTTCCGGAATCGGCTGCGGCGCATGCTTTGGATAAATGCAGGAACTGCCAAGAAAAAGCAGCTTCTTCGCGCCGTTCGCGTGGGCCGCCGCAATGATGTTCGTTTGTATCCGCAGGTTATCGATCAAAAACTCAACCGGAAAATCGTTGTTTGCCTTGATGCCGCCGACCTTGGCCGCCGCAAAAACAACGATCTCCGGTTTTTCTTTTTGGAAGAATCCGTCCACTGCGGCGCGAACAGCCAGGTCCAGTTCGGCCCGCGTTTTCTTGAGCAAATTGGAAAAGCCGCGCGCTTCCAAGGCACGGATAAAGGCGCTGCCGACCATCCCCCGGTGACCGGCAACGAAAATCTTGTCAGACTTGTTCATGGCCTAAAAAGTCCAATAGCATTTTCTTTTTTCGACGTTTGCGCAATCCCTCACCTTCGGAGCCATGAAACTGCCCGCGAAATCTCACTGCCGAAATCCCCAATCCCAGGCCATGGCCAATAGCCAATAACCAAAGTGTTTGGAGCCTGGCACTTGGAATTGGGGATTTGCTGTTTGTAACCCAAAAATGGCACGCATCGCGCTCATCCAGCGGCTGCTGTATGCATATCCCGACTGTCATCGAAAAGAAACGCGATGGCCACACGCTAACGACCGAGGAAATCAAGGGCCTGGTGGAGGATTTCACCATTGGTGAAATCCCCGATTACCAAATGAGCGCCCTGGCCATGGCGGTTTTTTTCCGCGGAATGTCCCCAGCCGAGACCTATCAGCTCACGGACGCCATGCTGCAGAGTGGCCGCGTCTTGAAATATCCGGAAGGTTCGCCGCCCAAGATCGACAAACGTTCGACTGGCGGCGTTGGTGACAAAGTTTCGCTGGTGCTGGCGCCATTACTGGCCTGTGACGACGTCTGGGTTCCGATGATATCCAGTCGCGGTTTTGGCTTCATTGGCGGCACCTTGGATAAACTTGAGAGCATTCCCGGTTTTAACGTCAATCTGGACGAGAAACGCGCGCTCAAACAGCTGGACAAGATCGGCGTCTTCGTTCTCGACCAGACAGAAGATATTTGTCCGGCCGATAAGAAGCTTTACGCATTGCGCGATGTCACCGGTACGGTGCCTTCGCAACCGCTGATTGTCGCGAGCATTATGAGCAAAAAGCTAGCCGAGAATCTCGATCGCCTTCTGCTGGACGTGAAATTCGGCAGCGGCGCGGTCATGAAGACGAAAGAGGAAGCGAAGCAGCTCGCCGATGCGATGATTAAAGTTGGCCAATCGATGAAGGTAAAGACGGTGTGCCAACTCAATCCGATGGACGAACCGCTTGGCCGGAATGTCGGCAATGCCCTGGAGGTGGCCGAGTGCGTGGAAATTCTGCAAGGCGGCGGCCCGCCTGATCTGGTGAAATTGATTATCGATCTCGCGGAGAAGATTTCCGAAACACCGCGCACGCAATTGGCAAAACGTCTTCAGGATGGGACCGCGTGGAAAAAATTCATCTCACTGGTCTATGCCCAGGACGGCGACGCCACTCTAGTAGAGAAGATTCTCGATGCGCACGCCGCGCCGATCATTGAACCCTTCCCCGCGCGATCCACCGGTACCGTCAAGAAAATGGATGCCGAACTGATTGGTCGCGCTTCCACAATTCTTGGCGCAGGTCGTCAACGCGATAGCGACGCGATCGATTTTTCCGTCGGATTCTCGAAGATCAAAAAAATCGGAGAAAAAGTCGAAGTCGATGAATCACTGTTCATGATTCACGCCCGCAACGAACGCTCGATCGTCAACATCACGCCGCTGATCGAGAAAGCAGTTGAGATCGGCTAGATGAGGTAGCGGCGGGTCACGTGGCTGCTGAGGCCAGGGCACCGTTATCTTTTCTACCAAAAACTACATCCGCCACACGCGTCTATTGAGGCTGTCAACCTTCCTCAGAGGCCCGAATTGTCCAGAAATCGTCCGCCAGGTTCTTGGCTGGATCGAGGTAATCATAAGGCATCGTGAAGTAGCCTTTCATTCCCCAATCCGTGTCCCAGGAGTTGCGAACGATGAAACGATTCTGCGAGTCATAGTAGCCGACCGCCAGGACCGCGTGACCGCCCACGACGGTTTCGTCAGGTCCGGGCATGTTCAACACACCGGACCTGGCGACCGCGGCGGACTCGAACGCCGAGTAAACCGTAAACCCGAACACGAAAGGAAATCCGTCGGCCAGACACGTCCGCATCTCGTCAACCGTGCTGATTCGATAGTAGGAAGTGATCTGGTGTTTCTTGGCGTCGGAATAACACTTCGCGGCCGGTTTCTCTTTGAAACTGGCAATCTTGTAAGGCCACTCTTTATCGGGACACACTCCTTGCTTTGCGAGCGATTTGACTCCGTCGCGAATGAAAGCGCCGCTGTCCTGATTCACTGTGCCTTCGATGACGCGCTCATTATAATAAATGAACAGACGGCTTACCGTGACTAGCGGTAACTCGTCCTTGAGTTCGAGGAACTCGACCGCGCCGGCCAGCGCATTGGCGGTGCAACTTCCGAGGTTTCCCTGATTTTCGACCGGCGAGCATTTGGGACGCAGGTCAATCTTACTCGGCAACGTTGCAAGCGCCGGCTGGACCGCCGAATACATCAAATCACGATGGTCCGGCAAATCCGGCAACCAACCGTACCACTGCTGGGAACGAGTATTTATTTTAGCCATAAGAACAAGTTGAGGGAGTTGAACTAACTGGTAACTGCACTAACAACACTTTTGACGGCGTCGGCGATGCCCGACGGATTTTCCGTGTAAATCGCGGCCGCAAGACCTACCAAGGCAGCGCCGATGCTGATGACCTTCTTAAGGTCGTTGACCGTTTTGATAGTTTGATTCGCATCGGCAGTCGCCTTCTGGATGTCAGCAAGCGAAGCCTGCGTATCATCGAGAATCTTGCCCACGGCGTAGGTGATTAGATCCTGGGAGTGATCGAGAAGAGTTCGTCCGGTATTTCCGAGAACAAGGCGGTCTTCCGCCGACAATTTGTCCCAATTCTTTAATCGGAAATCGCCAATAGCACTGGCAGATTCATTATAATCCTTCGCGAGCTGGAGGGCTTGAGCAGCGGTTATTTTGCTCATGATGAAATGACCTAGGAGCGAAAGGACTTCAAAATGTCGCGCAACTGTTCGGCATATTTGCGCGCCACGCTAACGGTTTCCTTGAAACTCACTTTGTTGATGTTCTCCGCTAATTGTTGATGGCCCTGAGCAAATGCGCGCATCCCTTTGACGAGCGCCTTCGCGTTCTCTTTTTTCTTTTCGAGCGCATCGTCCTGGCTTTTCGCCACCACGCCGACGATCCCCTGCAGCCCTTCGAGATTTTGGCGGTTCTCTTCTGACCCGGTGATTAGATTCGCAGGCCCGCTCACGTACTTGTCGAAATAATCGCGCTCGTCTTTAAGCGCCATCAAGTAACCATCCTCAACGATGGTAATTAAGTTGCGGGTCGCCTTCTGAATTGCGGGATTGTAGGTCGTGATGAGCTGCCGGATTTTGTTTCTCCGATAAATGTCGGTGGCCAATTCAAAGCCGAACTTTGCAACCTTCGCGTAGATTTTAGTTTGAGCCGGAGTGGCCAGCTTGGCGTCGACGATACTCTGATTGAGGGCGTCTATCTCGCGGTCGTAACTAATAAGATCGTCGGCAGCGAGCGCACCCAAAGTGCGGGCGTACGCTTCCAGGACTTTCTGCGCCTCCCGAAGCCGTTGTGCGTCTCGTTTGCGAAGAGCTACTTTTTCGTCGCTAACCGCCGGGTCTTTGTAACCGTACAATCGCTGACGCTGAAGAATCGCAGGATAGTCGTCTGCTACATCCGGGTAACCGGCGATGACACTGGCGTTTTTTCCGAACTCAGCGACTGGCTCAAGACTGGAACACCCGTTGAGCGCGAGAACAAAGCCGGCAACGGCGCAGAGAGCACGCCTTCGCGTTAAGCGGAATCGAATCATGAACTGGGGGGATTGCTACGGTGTCGATTGAGTCTTGTTCCCGCAAGCGAGTCAATCCTTTTCTCGTTGATCCGTCACCTCTGCCTGTCTACAAACCTTGATGTTTATTCGTCCCAATTCGTGGTTAAATTATTGCCCTTCGTATGATAGGCCAGACGAATGAGACGTTTCAATTCGACGCGATTGACGATGTGGTCAGCGACATCGCCAAGGGTCGAATTGTGATTGTGACTGACGATGCGGATCGCGAGAACGAAGGCGACCTGGTCATCGCGGCAGAAAAAGTGACTCCCGAGGCGGTCAATTTCATGGCGACGCACGGACGCGGATTGATTTGTGTCCCGATTTCAAACGAGCGTGCGGAGCAGCTCGGGCTGCAACGAATGGTGACGCAAAACCGCGAGGCGCAGCGCACGGATTTTACAGTGTCGGTCGATGCCGCGCGCGGAGTGACGACGGGAATCAGCGCCTACGATCGCGCGACTACGATTCTCGCAATCGCGAATCCGCATTCGTCCCCGGACGACCTCACTCAACCTGGTCACGTGTTTCCATTGCGGGCCAAAGATGGCGGTGTGTTGCGACGCGCCGGCCATACCGAAGCGGCGATCGATCTCGCCCGAATGGCCGGACTGCAGCCCGCGGGAGTCCTTTGCGAAATCTTGCACGACGACGGAACGATGGCGCGCTTGCCAGAGCTGATGGAGTTCCGGAAAAAACATGGGCTGAAGATTTGCACCATCCAAAGTTTGATCGCGCACCGGCGCAAAAGCGAAAAGCTGGTAGAGCTGGAGCAGGTCGTAAAGATGCCGACCGATTACGGCGATTTCGACCTGCATTTATATCGATCGCTTATTGACGGGATGCATCATCTCGCGCTTGTGAAAGGCGAGATCGACAAGAACAAGCCGACGCTGGTTCGCGTTCACAGCGAGTGCCTCACCGGTGACGTGTTCGGTTCGCGGAGATGCGATTGTGGAAATCAATTGCATGCTGCGTTGCGACAAATTTCTGAAGCGGGCAACGGCGTCCTGGTTTACATGCGCCAGGAAGGACGCGGCATTGGACTGGCGGCAAAGATTCACGCCTACAAATTGCAGGAACAAGGCCTCGACACGGTCGAAGCCAACGCGAAACTCGGCCTTCCGCCTGACTTGCGCGATTACGGAATCGGCGCGCAAATCCTTTTCGATCTTGGGGTACGGCAATTCCGTTTCCTCACGAACAATCCGAAGAAAGTCGTTGGCTTGGAAGGCTACGGACTCGAAATGGTAGAACAGGTGCCGATCCGGACGGAATCGAATCCGCACAACGAGAAATATCTGGAGACCAAGAAGACCAAGCTCGGTCATCTGCTGTGACTCTCGCTGAAGGTTGACTAGCACCGGCTGGCAAAACGGCTCCGATATTGGGCGCGCGTTTGGAGCAGACTGGCATTTCCGTGGTGGTAAGCTATATGTCCACGCCTGACTCATGAAACGGTCCGCTCCTTTCATCATTGTTGCTCTGGTCGCCGCTATCGCGATTGGCGGCGGAGCTTATTTCTATCACACCAGGCGCGCCGCCAATCCACCGTTGAAAATTACAAAAGAAGCCGGCGCGGAAACAAAAGAACCGGGGCACGCGCTCGGACCGGCCGACGCATCCGTGACGTTGGAGGAATATGGCGACTTCCAGTGTCCACCCTGCGGCAAGCTTTCCGAGCCAATCAATCAGTTGCAGAAGCGGTACAATCTTCGCGTGATTTTCAGGGAGTTCCCGTTGGCGATGCACACGCACTCGCGCGAAGCTGCCAGCGCGGCGGAAGCCGCCGGCCTTCAGGGGCGTTTCTGGGAAATGCACGACCTACTTTTTCGGGAGCAGGCTGTCTGGAGTAATTCTGGCGATGTTCGCACCCTTTTCAGCGCCTACGCAGGAATGCTCGGATTGGACCTCGACCGTTTCAAACGCGACATGGATAGCAGCGAAGTTCAACAGCAAATCGAGCTGGACCAGCAACGAGGCGCGTTCATCGGAGTCAGAACGACTCCCACGATTTTCCTGAACAATCAGGCAGTCCCGTCGGACCAGTTAAAGCCGGAAACATTTCCCGCAGCGGTCGAAGCCACAGTGCAGAGCGCGAAGCCCACCTCCTGATTACGTGCCGATAAAAAAAAACGAAAATTCAACACCGTTCCCATCGCGGTCGCGAGTGGAAGTGATTTTTTATTGCGCGACCGCGTTGATTGCCCTGGCCGGTCTTGTGGAAGCCAGTTACCTCACCGTGATCTCCTTGAGCGGAGAAACGGCGGTATGCGGCGAATCGGCTGATTGTTTCAAGGTTCTCGGAAGTTCCTACGCGAAAATCGGCGGCATTCCCGTTTCGGGTTTGGGCGCGCTCGCTTATTTCAGCGTGTTCACCTTTGCCACCTTTGCGGCTTTCAGCTACGCGCGCGCCAGAACGTTCTTGACCTGGACCGTGATCGCCATGTTCCTGGTCACGCTCTGGCTCTTGTTTGTCCAGGCTTTTAGACTGCACGCATTCTGCCGTTATTGTCTATTTTCCGCCTCGCTCGTTTTTCTACTTACGGGCTTGACCGTTGCCCGTCCGTCTTTCACTCAAAGGAGTTCTTAATGAAACGACAATCTCTATTCGCAATTGCGTTGCTCATCGCATTGACCGGATGCCAGAAACATAAGAGCGCTGCGGTTTCGACGCCGAGATCGGGAATCGAAGCGTTGGCGGGAGCCAACTCTACGGCGGGAGGGGCCGAGCAAAGCGAGTGCACCTAGGGAAGCCGGGCGCCGAGATCGGGAATCGAGGCTCTTGCCGAGACCGGTTTGTTAGAGCAATAGAGGACAATGTCGAACGCGATATCCCCTCGCCCACGCACTGTCGGCGTGATCAAGCGGCATTTCACAATCGTGGCCAGTCAATATAATGCAGCCTACGTCCAGGGGTTGGTTGATCATCTCGTCGCCGAATTGCGAGTGCTGGTTCCGAACGTCACTACTACCTTGCTCCAAGTCCCGGGCGCCTTTGAGATTCCCGTTGTCGTGCGCGAGATCGCTTCACAAAAACGCGGCGACGCCATCATCGCCGTTGGCGTTATTCTTAAAGGCGAAACCGATCACGCCGAAAACTTGAGCCGTTCGGTGACTAACGCCCTGCAAGGCATCGCCGTCGCTCAAACCATCCCGGTCATCAACGTCGTTCTCAGCTTTGACGACGAACGGCAGGCGCGCGCGCGTTGTCTCGAAGATGAAATCAATCGCGGCACTGAAGCGGCCCGGACTGCGGTCGAAATGTCCAACGTAATGTCGAAGTTGCGAGCCAAATAAATCGTATGGGAAAACGGCGACGCGCCCGGGAAGCGGCGATTCAATATCATTTTTGGCGCGACCTTCAGCACGGCGAAACGCCCGAGCGCATCGAAGACTTCTGGGAATTCTGTCCCGTCAAACCGAACGTGCGCGAATTCGCCGAACCGTTGATCCAGGGAATGGTGGAGCACCTCGACGAAATCGACGAGCGCATTCGCAAGTATTGCGAGAATTACAACCTCAACCGCATCTCCGTGGTCGATCGAAACGTTCTGCGGCTCGCCATTTATGAAATGCTTCACCGCGACGACATCCCGCCAGTCGTTTCGATCAACGAAGCGATCGAGCTCGCCAAAACTTTCGGAGGCGCCGAGTCGGGCGCCTTCGTGAACGGCATCCTCGATCGCGTTCGCAAAGACCTGGATC
Source organism: uncultured Verrucomicrobiae bacterium (assembly GCA_963801815.1). Taxonomy (GTDB): domain Bacteria; phylum Verrucomicrobiota; class Verrucomicrobiia; order Chthoniobacterales; family UBA10450; genus AV40. Next base: position 743,002 of record CAWDGJ010000003.1, on the reverse strand, counting down.
GCCCCGCGCGCGAGCCTGTTGTGCGAGGTGGAGGCGATTGACCTCAGTCGGCGGCGAGATTTCGTGGCATTCCGAGGCAAAGTTCTTTTACAAATTCGAAGCTCGGAATCCGAAATCCGACACAATTTCAAAAAACTAAAATAACCGGTGACTCCGTGTTCCCTTGAGTTTGGAATTTCGTCATTCGAATTTGTTTCGACATTCGAGATTCGAATTTCGAATTTCTGTCTCCGAAGACTCTCGATCCCACTCCTGCCGACAGGTGCACCATGAAATTCCTCGACTCGCTTGCCCAACAGTTCGCCGGCAAACCGATCGATTGGGACGAACTTGAGCACGCGCTGATTCGCGCCGATCTCGGCGTTCCACTCACGACGCGAATCCTGAAAAAACTCCAGGAACGCGAGGCCTGGTCGCTTTTGGGAATCAGCGACGTAATCAAAGTCACGCGTGAAGAAATCTCGAAAATCTTGCCGGCAGAAACGAAACCGATTGTTCCCATCGCCGGAAAGCCAACTGTGATCATTATTGTCGGCGTCAACGGCACCGGCAAAACAACATCGACCGCGAAGCTCGCCCATTATCTGGGCAGCGGCGGTTTGCCGAACCGCCATCAGGTAGGGGCGATTGCCCCCAATCGCCCGCATCGAATTCTTCTCGCGGCCGCCGACACTTTCCGCGCCGCGGCCATTGAACAGCTCGGCATTTGGGCGAAGCGGCTCGGTGCTGAAATGATCAGCGGGCAATACGGCGCCGACCCGGCGGCGCTTTGTTACGACGCCTACGAGTCCGCCGCGAAAAACAAAATCGATTTTTTGCTGTGCGACACCGCCGGTCGTTTACACACCAAAACCAATCTCATGGCCGAGCTGCAGAAAGTGAAACGCAGTATCGGGAAGAAAGATCCGGACGCGCCCCACGAAATTCTGCTCGTGGTCGACGCGACCACCGGCGGAAACGCGTTCGCTCAGGCGCGCGAATTTCATCAAGCACTCGGCCTGACCGGTTTAATCGTGACCAAACTCGACGGCAGCGGAAAAGGCGGAATCATCGTCGCGATTCAGGACGAATTGAAAATCCCGACGCGATTCATCGGCACCGGCGAAAAAATCGATAACTTCGCGCCATTCGACCCGCGGAAATTTGTGATCGAGATGCTGTAGCCGGTACAACTGCTGAGCCCGCCCGAACGCTAGGGAGTTTTGCTTTCATCCTTTATTCCTCATCCTTTCCGTCTAGACCCGTAGCGAGGCACGGAATCCTCGGCCGCTATAGTATGATTGCGCGCCGTTGTAACCGACGAAGACGCGCCCGTAGCGGCGATCACAATAGAGCGCCCCGCCAAGTTTTCTGATATCAGTAGGCGTTTTCACCCAGCTCGATGTTTTCGTATCGAACTCGCCCAGCTTTTGCAGCTCCAGATATTGTTCTTCCGTTAAAAGCTCGACGCCCATGGCCGTTGCCATATCCATGACGCTATTTTTCGGCTTGTGTTCTTTTCGAGAATCCAGTGCTTCACGGTCATAACAAAAACTTGTACGGCCGCTGGGACTTTGCGGTGAACAATCAAAAAAAATGTGCTGGCCCGTCTTTTTATCATGACCAACGACATCCGGCTCGCCGCCGGACCTTTCCATTTCACTGAGTGACCGCAGTTTTTCGGGATTAGCTTTCAGCCTGGCTTCTACTTTTTCCCATTCGAGGCTTTTATGGCGGCTAGTATTTTTCTCAAAACGGGCTTTCAATGCTCTGAGTAGTTCTTGGTGTTGTTTGGGAGACAGCTCTTTCTTATTTCCCTTCATATTGTTCGCATTCTTGCACGGATAGACCCTGTCACGTTGACTGTCGCGCACGAATTACCAACCAAATCTTCCACGCGGCGAACAAAATGATCTGACTCAGAAGAGCTGCTCCAAATCCAGAAAGCCGAAATACACCGAGCCATAAGGCGACGCCGATGACAGCGAAGGATACATTTGATTACATCCAATATCCCGAAAGGATCATTACAGGAACGAAGATATACCGAGGGGCGTTGACGTACTGTTAAACTTCCGAAGGCGCCCCATAGATGTAACCGAGTATCGGAATGCTAGCGACAAGGTGAATGAAGCGAAGAATCGAACGTTTGGTGGCATTATTCATGATTTATGGAGTTCCTCGTCCTGGTTGATTGGAGTTTAATCAGTCGCCAGTTTGCTCGATGTTAAAAACAAGGCCGAACGGATCACGAATATAGCACCGCGGAACGGCGGGGTTTTCTTCTACAATCGTGCAGCCAGCGGCGAGTAGGCGCTCCCTGGTTCCCTGCGCGTCCTCGACGAGAAAATCGAAGACTGGCCCGGGCCGCTTACCCTTCTCGACGTAAAAGCAGAACGCGCCGGTCTCAAAACCGACAATATCCGGACTTCGATGAGAAATGGGGAATCCGAGGGTCTTCTCGTAAAATTCAAGTGCTTTTGCCCAGTCGTTGGTTTGAATAATAACGTCGCGTGAGGATCGAAGCGATTTTTTCATGTGTGTTTGCGTGAACTCTGTCGTCAGCCTAACGAGACAGAGATAAACCAAGACATAGCACCGTGGCTACATCAAACATCCATTCCGCTGGCTTCGTAGATTAATTAGTAATCGTTTGTGGTTCGTTACGAATTGGTCGAGGCGAATCACTTAAAGGCTTTGTAAGTGTAGGTGTTCGTGATCCAGGAGCCGTTAACCTGAGAGGTTAATGTCACGAAAATCGTTCGCCCATCCGTGGGCATCTTGTTTACCGTCGCCGAGAGAGTGTGGACGATGCCAGAATTGTAAATGTCAGAGCCGTGCAGAGAACTGCCCACCAGCAGGACGTAGGCAGTGGCGCTACCGGCGCTCCAGTTGAAGGTCACGCTTGAAGAACTAAAGGTCGATCCCGGTGGCGGGCTAAGCATCACTGCCGGGCCGCTGGTTGGTGTAGGGGTCGGTGTCGCTGTAGGTGTTGGAGTTGGAGTTGCAGTGGGCGTAGCTGTTGGAGTTGGCGTCGACGTTGGTGTGGGAGTGGCTGTTGGAGTAGCAGTGGGGGTCGGTGTCGGCGTAGCAGTCGGAGTCGGTGTTGGTGTCGGGACGCCGCCAGACGCTTTATACGTGTAATTGTTCGTGATCCAGGAGCCGTTAACCTGAGACGTTAACGTCACGAAGATCGTGCGCCCGTCAGTGGGTATCTTGGTTACCGTCGCCGAGAGAGTGTGGACGATGCCAGAATTGTAAATGTCAGCACCGTGCAGAGAACTGCCCACTAGCAGGACGTAGGCAGTGGCGCTACCGGCACTCCAGCTAAAGGTCACGCTGGAGGAACCAAACGTCGATCCCGGTGGCGGACTAAGCATCACTGCCGGGCCGCTGGTTGGCGTCGGAGTCGCAGTGGGGGTGGGCGTTGTAGTTGGGGTCGGCGTGGCAGTCGGAGTCGGTGTCGCGGTTGGAGTTGGGGTCGGTGTTGCGGTAGGTGTAGGTGTTGGCGTTGGTGAGCTCAGCAGACCAAAAACGCCTACTCCGTCTGCAGCGCCGACATACACCTTACCGTTAACAATCGTCGGCGTTACAAACTTAACGCTGCTACCGAACTGGTCGCGATTATTCGCAGCCTGCGTACTATTGTAGAGTTCGGTCGCGAGATTCGCCGCATTGTAAGCTCGGAGGACGGCCATCCCGCCAGAGCCCGACGCTTCCGCCCAGACAATCGCATTCAACGTTCCATTCGCCGAGACGCTCGGCGTGGTTCCTGGATAAGAGAACACCACACTGCTAATGGAACTCGGACTTGTCGCCATTCTGGCGCTACTGAATGAAAATGCTTTCAAATGGTCACCCGTGCCACCGATATAAAGCGTATTGTTAAAGTAGGCTGGTGTACCCCACTCGCCGCTGGCGGTCCCTCCGGTCAAGTCCTGATAGATGTTCGCGTTCGAGTTGGGATTGAATTTGCCCATGTTATCGCGGTCCACGATATAAATGTGGTTATCCTTCCCGGCGCCGACCGCGAGATGACGAGTAACACCATTGCTATCCGTCAGGTCGGGAAGCAGTACCACGCCACCCGAGCCAAGATCTTCGTCGACATTCGATTCCGCGATGGTGTTGAACATCGTCCAGTAATCCGTCACCTGCAGCGTGTTGTTCGCAGTGGAAATTTTGACAAAGCAGTTCCCGAAATCGGCCTGATTGGGAAATCCATTCGCATCCAAACTCGTTTCAAACGTTCCGTTGCCGGTAAGCGCAAACATGTTCCCGCCTGCATCGACAGCTGGCGCGGCGCCGGCGGCCCAGATCGATCCTTCGCTTCCGTTGGGAACAAGATCGATCACGCGCGATTGCGCGAGTGTCGTTTCGTCATAACCAATAATAAAGCTCGTGTAGGGGTCGATATCGCAATGTGACGACCAAGTCGTGTAAATGATTCCATTCCAAAGCACCAAGCCGGGTCGCTCTTTATATTGTTTCGGATCAAAAAAAACATTGCCGCCGCTACTGTTGGCTCCGCTCCCAGGGTAACTCGCGGACACATCAATCGGACTACCGGGCCGTTCCGCGCCCGTAGCGAGGTCGAGCGCATGCAAGCGCTGGTGATAATGTGCCGAGGCGTCCTTGCTCATCGGCGTGAGGTAGATTGTTCCGTTTGGGCCCGCATTTCGGTCGATGACCGGCGTCGCGGTTATGCCGATCTCGGGCGTAATCTGGCTACAGTTACGAGAGTCGGAAGGCGTTTCGCCGGCCTTCAGAAGGGAAATCTGCCAGAGCACTCCGCCGTCGTCGGCATCGCAGGCATACACGGTGTCGTGTTGAGTCGCGATGTAGAGCACGTTGTGAACGCCCTTCCCAGAAATGGAAAGACTGGAGACGTAGAGCGGCTGCGCGTAAACCTGACCATCTACCGGAATAAGGAAGAGCTTGCCGAACTGGTTAGAATTAACATTCGCCGGGGTGAGAATTGTTTCGTTCAAATTCTCGCCCGTTCGCGCGAGATCGTTGTGCCAGGTTAGAACGTCGGTCGCCAGAGCGGCGGGCCCGATCACGATTACCCAAAGACATGAAACGAAAGTTCGAAGGCCAACCTCTTTCGCCCAAAGCACGCCGAGACAATTAGCATGTCGCGCACCGACAGCGAATCAATTTTAGTGGCCGTACAGTTGAAACAGAGAATGCTCGCTTGAAAAACCGCTGATCGCGGGGGCGTGCGCTCCCCGGAACTTCTAGTATTATCCTCGCCTGTGGCCGAGATAGTGAAGCAAGCCGTCCCTGCCGAAGAGATTGTTCCGCCAATTCCGGTGAACGGGATTCGCGGATTCATCGCCAAGTTCACGGTGCTCAAAAGCGCGCGGCGCGAACTCTGGCTCACGTTCCTGATCAAGCTCCTGATCTACACCGCCTACTCGATCACGAACAAGACGATGGTGCTTTGGTTGTCAAAAGACCTCGGCTTCAGCGATCAAGCCGCCGGCGCATTGGTTGGCTGGGTTTGGGCGCCGGCCATGACTGTTTTTACTTTGCTAGCCGGCTCACTCACCGACGCGATCGGGCTGCGACGAACTTTTTTCCTCGGCGTCGGCATTTGCACATTTGCGCGCAGCGTCATGATTCTGACGCAGAGTCCAACGCTGGCGCTAGTCTGCGGTTTGCTGCCACTCGCGGTTGGCGAAGCGCTCGGCACGCCGGTTTTGCTGGCCGCAACCCGAATCTATTCTACGACCGCGCAACGTTCGATCGCGTTTTCCATCATCTATGCGCTGATGAATGTCGGTTACTTCGTGGCTGGTTATGTTTTCGATTTAATTCGTTCGCTCGATCTCCACCTTAGCATCGGAGGATTTCAGCCAACACCACATGCACAACTTTTTGGCGTGAGTCTCGCGCTGGAGATCTTGCTTTTCCCGACAATTTATTTTCTCAGACGCGACGCGGACGTACGGGCCGGCCTCAAATCGACATCGCTAGCGGAGCGGCATTTAACCGGGCGATCCGCCTCCGCCGAGGCTACTGCGGACGAGCCCTCAAACTTTGCGCATTTTTGGAGTCGAATCCTGGAAACAATGCGACAAGGCGCGAGTGACACGGTGGCACTGTTTCAACGGCTCGTCGGCCAATCCGGATTTTACCGGCTGCTGTTGTTCTTTCTCTTCATCGGGTTCCTGAAAGCGATTTTCCTGCAAATGGATTATGTCTTTCCGAAATTTGGCGATCGCGAGATGGGATTACACGCACCGGTCGGCAAACTGGCCGGCATCAACGCAATTCTCATTATTGTGCTCGCCCCGGTTGTCGGCGCTCTCACCCAGCGCGTCGCGTCGTATCGGATGGTCATCATCGGCAGCATCATCTGCTCGGTGGCAGTTTTCATCATGGCGTTGCCGGCGGATTGGTTCGTTCCGGCGGCGAACAGCCTGTTCGGGCACGCGCTCGGCCACGGTTATCTGCGCCTTACGGGGTCTATTCATCCGTACTATATAATGTCCGCGCTTTACCTGGCGGTCTTTTCGGTCGGCGAAGCGTTCTACTCGCCGCGCGTTTATGAATACGCTGCGGCGATTGCGCCACCGGGCCAGGAAGCTTCCTACGGCGCGCTTGCTTACATTCCATTCCTGGTTGGCAAACTCCTGATCGGGACCAGCGGCTGGATACTTGCGGCCTTCTGTCCCGAACACGGCGCATGTCGTCCGCAGATGCTTTGGTTGATCTTCGCGCTCGCTGCCTCGGTGGCGCCGGTCGGGTTGCTAGTCTTTCGCCGCTACATCCAAGTCCACGAAGCAGGAAGAACCGATTGAAGCCAAAGCTTCAATCGGAAATTCCAAGTCCCAGGTTCCAAGCTCCAAACAAATGCTAAGATTCAAAATTTCAAATGTCCAAACAAGTGTGCGGCCGCGACATCTTAGAACTTTGGAGCCTCTGAAATTTGCCTGGGATTTGGAGCCTGGAATTTGGGATTTGTCGACACTCCGGAATAGGTGATTACTGGACGACACGATTAAACGGCTTAAATTTTGCAAGTGATTCAGCTTCCAAAACGCCCGGCCCCTTCCCCGCGGGGAATGTTGCTTTTCTGCGCGATCATTTTTGTCGCGTTGCTCGGCGTTTTGATTTTTCTCAACCGCGCGCGCGGCCAGGCTCCGAGCGTTTCGCCCACCCCATCGACCTCTATGACTACGCCATCATCCACTAACCAAGCGTCCAACAAACCTTCGGCCGACGAGTTGAAGAAGAAACTGACGCCCGAACAATATCATGTGACCCAGCAATGCGGCACCGAGCCGCCGTTCCGAAACGAATATTGGGACAATCATCGCGCTGGCATTTACGTCGATGTTGTCAGCGGCGAGCCTCTCTTTACTTCGCTCGACAAATTCGACAGCGGCAGCGGTTGGCCAAGTTTCACTAAACCGATCGAAAATGGCCACGTCACCGAAAAGACGGATAGCGCTTTCGGGATGGAACGGACCGAAGTCCGAAGTGACAAGAGCGATTCCCATCTTGGGCACGTCTTCGACGACGGCCCGACGGACAAAGGCGGTCTGCGATATTGCATCAATTCCGCCGCGTTGCGCTTCATTCCAGTCGAGAAGTTGAAGGAAGAAGGCTACGGACAATTCCTGCCGCTTTTCGAAAACAAAAAGTAAGAGCGCGGGTCCGGCGTTTCGGCAATTGCGGGACCCGGTAATGTCTTTCCGGATTCGGCTTCGTGTTCAAAAAAAAGAGTGACGCCGCCTGCGCTTTTCTGATTCACTGTTTGGCCGAGGCGTAGATGAACGGCGGTCGAATCCAGAGCGATGACACCTCACGCGTAAGCCTGACTATCGGGATCATTGTCGCCATTTTGGCGATCGGGGGAATCGTTTATCTGGTTCTTTTCGCTCACAGCGCGGTCAAGCAGGTAACCGGATTTGATCCCAACCGGCCGGTACCGGACGACGCGACTTTACGCAGGCGCCTTACTGCCGACGAGTATCGCATCACGCGTGAAAACGGCACCGAGACCGCGTTCAAAAATAAACTCTGGGACAACACTCTTCCTGGAATTTATGTCGATGTCATCACGGGGGAGCCCCTTTTTTCTTCCGCTGATAAATTCGACGGCCAAACCGGCCGTCCCACTTTTAGTAAACCGATCTCAAACGATTTGATCGTCCAACGGGACGACAATTCCTACGACATGCACCGAATTGAAGTGCGCGCCAAACGAAGCGACGCGCATCTAGGGCATTTGATTCCCGACCCAACGTCCCCGACCGGGCAACGCTACGCCGTGAACTCCGCCGCTCTCCATTTTGTTGCGGTTGAGGACATGGACAAGGAAGGTTACGGCGCTTACAAGTCGCTGGTGCCGCAAGCCCCGCAAAAATAGTTGATGGATCGAGCGCTCCGCGCTCGATGTTAAAACCTAATCGCGACCTTTGGCCGCCAATAAATTAAACATCGCCCGCGGAGCGGCCGATCCACCTTGCTCACTGTTGCTTTTCGTGAAATAGCAACGCTCGATGTCCTCGAGAAATGATTCGACCAAGCCTCAAGAAACGCTGGGGCTTATCGCCGGCATCGCCTGCTTCACCAGTTGGGGCTTGATTCCAGTTTACTGGAAATTGCTGATTGCTGTCCCCGCGACTGAGATCCTGGCCCATCGTTTTGTCTGGACGACGGTTTTTCTTTCGCTCGTGCTCTGCTGGCAGCAGCGCTGGAGTGAGGTCATTGGCTATATTCGATCGCGTCAGGCGCTGATTTATTGTCTGACCGGTGGCGTTGCCATCAGTTGTAACTGGTTTGTTTTCATCTGGGCGGTAAACATCGGTCACATCGTTGAGACCAGCCTCGGCTATTTCATGACGCCACTCATGAACGTTCTCTTCGGCGCGCTTTTCCTCCGCGAACGCCTCACCCGATTGCAGCTCATCTCCGTTTTGCTTGCCCTGCTCGGAGTTTTGAATCTCACGTTTGGTTACGGAAAATTTCCGTGGATCGCAGTCTTGCTCTGCGTTTCATTCGGACTTTACGGGTTACTCCGCAAAAAATCCGGCACTGCGGCCATTCCAGGTCTGTTCATCGAGACGATCCTGCTTCTTCCATTCGCGATCGTTTTCCTCCTTTATCTTCAACACTCGGGCATGCTTGTGTTTGGCCGCACCGGCTGGTGGCTGTCGATCCTGCTCGTCAGCACTGGCGTTGTCACTGCGGTGCCGCTCTTCTGGTTCGGCTACGCGACCCGGCATCTTCGCCTGATCACAGTCGGGTTCCTTCAATATCTCTCGCCCATTGGTTCGTTTTTTGTCGGCGTTTTTCTTTTTCACGAACCGTTCACCCGCGGCCATCTGGTCACGTTCATTCTCATCTGGATCGCACTCGCGATTTTTACCGCCGAAGCTGTCCTGCGCTGGCGATCCGCTCGCGTTCGCGAGATCGACAGCTGCGCCTTCGAAGCGTCGGCACTTGACTAGGTAACGGCGTCTCACCAACACCGGCTTTCAAGCCTCGCAAAATCAAAAGGCCTACAGAACTCGACCGATGCCATCGGTCGAGTTCAAGATTGCCATCGAGGCGAACTGAAGCCGCTGTTAACCAAGGCGAGGTAAGGGCGGTTCACCAAACCGCCCGCTGGCGATTGAGGTCAATCGCCGCTACCTTCTCGTCCAAATGAAGGAAGACGATTTTCAATACGCGATTGAAAACACGCAGGTGATCCTCGCCCCCGAACGAAAGATCGCAACCTTCGGCACAACCAGCTTTCGCTTTTACCTGATCTCCGAACTGATGGATCGCGCGAATGAAGTTCGCGTTCGCGACGGGAAAATTCACGCTGATCGTCCACAAATTCTAACGCCCGATCATTTGAGCCGCCTTTTGCTCGAAGGCTTTGGCGAGAAAGCGCAACGTTATGCCGATCAACTCCGCGAGCGCGCACAAAGTTTCGCGGTGCTCCGCTACGGTTTTCAATTTCGCAAAACCGATGTCACCGAACAAATGTTTCGCGACCCGATCGAATCAGTGATCGAGCGAACGAAGTCCCACGTTCAACATCGCGATGATGCCCTCAGCGCGGTGATTCAAGGAGTCGACGACGCCTGGGAAGTTTGTCTCCTCAAATTCACCATCGACATGATCGAGCGCTCGAGCGGAGGCAACATCGGCGACTTCCGCAAACGTGGCCTGATTTAAAGCGATTTCATCGCCTTCTTCCGCATGGCCCTTGTGAAATGCATCGGATGTGGCGGGCTGTTTAGGGACATCGAAGGTCCGACGCATCGTTACATGGAATCATCGCCTGGTTGTTGGGCGGCCTACGGAGAAGTGGCGACCCGTGAGTACAGCGATCCCGCATATGCGGTCGCGTACCGCCTCGGTGTTGACGCTTATGCGGTGCAACATCCGGGACGTCCCTCGCCGCAAAGCATTCAGTCAGTTGCAGTTCATCTCATCCGCCTCTGTTTGTGTCTCAAACACGGGCTCCACAACGATCGCGCGAATCAGGCGATGCTGGCGGCCGTGCGCGTGAAGTCGAAGTTCGTTTGGCTAACTCCGCCGGCGAACGGCGGCGGGATCACGGTTGCTGATGTGCATCGAACGACAACCGCGGAAGAACATACCGCGCTGGTCCGAGCGTGGGCCGAAAGCGCGTGGACTGCCTGGAAGTCGCATCACGCGCAAATCGAGGCTTGGTTACCATCTGAGTTCGTCGAACTGTAGGAGACGCTGTTAGCGTCTCGTTTTCTTCGGGAAGCAAACTGCTTCCCCTACAGACTTCTGTAGCGTCGCATCAGTTTGAAAAAGCGAATGGTGTCGCGCACTGGGTGGATGCTGCTGACTTCGTCTGAGTAAACGGTGCTGATCGGGACCGACGCGATTCGAAATCCTTTGTGACTGGCAATGATCAGCATCTCGGTTTCGTAATCGAAGCGCGCCGCGCCGCCGAGCAATTCAGGAATCAATTGTCGATGTAACAAACGGTAACCGCATTGGGTGTCGGGAATCTTCTGGCCGCACACGGCGCTGATTTGTTGACTCATCCACCGATTCACAAATCGTCGGATTAGCGGCATCGACGACACGTCCTTCATTCGATTGCCGAGAACCAGCTTTGGCTGGTCCGCCGAAAGCGCCGCCGCAATGAAGCGATCGATCTCTTCAGGCCGATGCTGGCCGTCGGCATCAAGAATGATCACCAGGTCGAATTGTCGATCCACCCAATGTCGGAGACCGGTTTTGATCGTCTCGCCTTTACCCTTGTTTTGTTCGTGAACAATCACTTGCGCTCCGGCTTCGCGCGCACGTTCGGCCGTCTTATCGGCGGATCCGTCGTCGACCACCAGAACGTCGGCCAGAATCTGTCGCGTCCGGCGCGCGACTTCGCCGATGTGTTTCTCTTCGTTGTAGGCGGGAATGACCGCCGCGATTTTCATTCTGAGCTCTTGATTCGTCATGCCGGCTTTCGAATTTCGAAGTTGGATTATCGAAGCACAAAGCAAGCAAGAATTATCAAAATCTCGGCAAACAAAGCGACGTTATCTTCCGAACTTTATTGGTTTGTTTCGGATTTCGGACTTCGAGCTTCGAATTTTCGCATTTTACGCAGGCACATGCGCGTTTGAGTCATCGCCTCACAACCGGATGAAAGTCGGCCGCATGATACGAGCTGCGCACGAGCGGACCCGATGCGACGTGTTCGAATCCTTTTTTGCGCGCGATCTCGCCGTAGAGATCGAACTGTTGAGGCGTGATGAATTCTACCACCGGCAAATGATTCGGCGTCGGGCGGAGATATTGCCCCATCGTCAAAACCTGGCAGCCGACTTCGCGCAAATCGTCCATCGTTTGAAAAATTTCCGGCTCGGTTTCGCCCAAGCCAAGCATGATCCCGCTTTTGGTCACCGTTTTCGGTGAGAATTCCCTGGCGCGCAGCAAAACCCTCAACGAAGTCCGGTACTTCGCCCGCGAACGCACCAGCGGGGTAAGGCGCTCAACCGTCTCCATGTTGTGATTGTAAATCTCCGGCCCCGCATCGAGCACGGTCCGGATACAGGACTCGTCCGCATGAAAATCCGGGACCAGCACCTCAATGATGATCGATGGGTCCGCTTCTTGAATTGCGCGGATTACGCGCGCGAAATGATTCGCGCCGCCGTCTTGCAAATCATCACGCGCGACCGCAGTGATCACGACGTGTTTCAATTTCATTCGCTGCACCGCTTCAGCGACGCGTTGCGGCTCATCGTCCTCCAACGCAAACGGCTTTGCCGTTGTCACCGCGCAGAATCCGCACGCGCGCGTGCAACGATCGCCTGCGATCATAAACGTCGCCGTGCCCTGGCTCCAACATTCCCAGCGGTTTGGGCATTGCGCGCTTTCACAAACAGTGTGCAGCCGCAGATCGGAGATGAGCGCCTTGGTTGAGAAGAAAACCGGATTCGAGGGTAACCGCACTTTGATCCACGACGGTTTGTGCGGCTGGTGCAGCGCCGGATCGATCTTCGCGCAGGACATTGTCGACCAAATTAACGAGCGCGTTGTCGAAAAGCAACCGTCGCGCGGTTGCTTCAGTGAGGAATTCGTGTAGCAGAAACGTGTGAGCGATTTGATTCTTGTCACCGGCGCCACGGGAACGATTGGCAGCGAGGTGGTGAAAGCGCTCGTGCGGAAGGGAGCAAAAGTCCGGGCGGCCGTTCGCGACAAGACGAAGGCGGCGAAGCGATTCGATCCGGCGGTGGAGCTCGTCGAATTTGATTTTGAAAGGATCAACACGTTTTCCGGCGCGCTTAAAGACACTGCCAGATTGTTTGTCCTTCCGCCGCTGACCCCAAATCAGACCGAGGTTGTGAGTCGATTAATCGACGCTGCGAAAAACGCCGGCGTGAAACAGATCGTCAAACTGTCGGCGATCGGCGTCGACACCGGGCCAGCGTATGCGGTCGACACCAAGCACGCCGCGAGCGATCGACACGTTCGCGGATCGGGAATCGCATACGTTATTTTGCGCCCGAACTCGTTCATGCAGAACTTCGTCAATTATTTTCCGCCGAGAAACGGCGTCATTTATTTGCCTTGGGGAGACGGCAAGGCGAGTTTCATCGATACCCGCGACATCGCGGCAGTCGCTGCGGAGGCTCTTACCAGCAACGGTCACGACGGAAAAATCTACACGCTCACCGGTCCCGCCGCGCTTGGAGTTGCTGACGTCGCACGGATTCTTTCAGAAGCGATTGGTCGTAAGATTACATACGTGGATGTTCCCGAAGCGGCCGCGCGTGATGGAATGTTGCAGGCCGGCTTACCGCAATGGCAGGTGGATGAATTAATGGAGCTGCACGCGATCAACAAACAAGGCCTCTGGTCAGCTGTAACGTCCGATGTGAATGAGATAACTGGCAGAGCGGCTACTTCGTTTGAACAATTCGCGCGCGATTACGCCGGAAAATTCCAATAACCCAAAACGCGAACCAAACCGGCGCTATTTAATAATTCCTTCGATCTGTAGGACTACACGCTAAGAATCCGCGAGGCGGCAGATCTTTCTGTCATCCCGAACCAACGTGAGGGATCTCCCATAAGCTGGTTGGTCACCCAAATTAACTAGCGTGATACTCGCTTCGATTGTGAGATCCCTCGCTTGCGCTCGGAATGACAAACGTGTACTCGCGATTATCTTTCTCCATGCCAATTGAGACCACACGCGCAACACGCGGATGGTTGTTCGGCGGAGGATTCGGTTTCTTTCTTTGAAATTGACGACTTCTAACTTCTAGTTTCTTTCATGTCACTTTCCTCAGACGCGCTCAATATTCTCCATGACTGGGTGAAATCCGAGAGCTTGCGTAAACACTGTTATGCAGTCGCCGATTCGATGAAATACTTCGCCCAACAGCGTAGTGAAGATGTCGATCTTTGGGAGGCGGTCGGCCTGCTTCACGACATGGATTACGAAAGACATCCGAATCTTGAGCGCAGTTCGACCGAAGGTCATCCGTTTGCCGGCGTCCAATGGCTGCGTGACCACGGCTGGAGTGAGGAGGTTTGCCGCGCGATCCTCTCCCACGCGGATTATTCCGGCGTCGTTCCGGAATCGAATCTCGAGAAGACGTTGCGTGGCGTCGACGAGCTGAGTGGCTTCGTCGTCGCCGTCGCTCTCGTTAGGCCAACCAAGAGCATTCATGATGTCGACCTGGCAGCGGTGAAAAAGAAGATGAAAGACAAAGCGTTCGCCCGCGCTGTCAATCGCGAGGAGATCATCCACGGCGCCGAAAAACTTGGACTGCCACTCGACGAAGTCATTACCAACGTGATCGCAGCCCTCAAAGCCGACGCCGACCGGCTTGGCCTCGCCGGGGCTGCTAAGTGATTTCGGCCGCAACGACTGAAAATGCGCGCGAAGCTGCTGCCGGGCGCGAACCAGTCCGTGAGTCGAAGAAAAAAATACGTCAGCAAAACCAAACGCTGGTCTGCGCGGGTGACGAAGGAGAGCAATGCGCTCGATCTTGAACCGAAGGTTTTTCGGTCACGGAGTCCGAGGAGGATCGCACTATCACTGAAACGTTCAGCCGAACGAAGCAAGCGGCGCAAGGCGAAGCCTTATCAATCCGCGATGTCGATGTTGAACTTTTACATCAATCGCGCCGGCAAAAATCTTCCAAAAAATCGGAAGCGCACTCTTGAACACGCCAAGGACGAACTGCGCCTCGTCTTCGGACGAAAGTAGTTATCGTTCTGGACAGCGAACAGAGTCAATAGTTGCCCAGCATTTTAAAGCTGGGATTCGGAGATCTCACCATGACGAAGTCCGCAAGGAGGAAAGAACCATTCTATCGTCCCATGGCGGGACTCCTAACTGGCGTGAATCATAACCCCAGCGCTGAAGCGCTGGGCTATTGTCACCGTTTTTGAATTTTGGAATCGCTCTGCGCGACGAACGAAATGCCACCTGTTGCGGCCGGCCAACGAACGTATGTTTATAATAGCTAATAGCCCAGCGTTTTAACGCTGGGTTGAGTGGCCACACCAAATGCAAGTCCGCAAGGACGAAAGAAGCAAATTTGTTCAGCTTCCTTCAGCGCGCCGTGCCAGCAACAGCCTTGTGCTGCTGAAACAACGCCAGGTGTTTTTGATATTCCCGTTTTTCGTCTTCGCGAACTTCTGTGGCGTTCATCGCTTGCTGCTCGTGATGAATCGCAGAATCGAATTCGCCGGTGGCGGCTTCAGCTGCGGCAAGAACATCGATCAGGTCGCCATCCGACCAGGCCATAAGTCTGCAGGCAGTCGTCGCATCGGAGATAGCTTTTCGCACGTTTCGAATCGATGGGTCCGGGCAATACAAACGCACGAGAGCCCGGGTCTGGTAAGCTCTGGCCAGGGCGTCCTGTCGCGGTTGAATGCTAATGCAATGCTCGACTTCTTTCAGGCTGATCCCGTAACGGCCAAGAAAGAAATTTGCTCGTGCTCGAAGCAGCGCTGCTTCAACGACGGTGGAATCTTGTCTCAGTATTCGTTCGCAATCCTGGACCGCAGCTTCGTAGTTGTGCTGGTCCATCAGCACTTCCGCTCGAATGAATAACGCCGGCCAGTAGTTCGGATCCGTCTGGATTGCGGCATCTACACTCTTACGCGCGACGGCAAGATCACCTTTAAGCATCTGGTCTTGCGCCTGTTCAACCAGCTTGACGACATTCGCGTTCCGGCCGCGACCAATTTCTATTTCGATGGGACGTGCCGACGCTGTCCTGCTGATAAAAAGGACGATGATAATGAGGGAAACGAATCGCATATCGCCGTTCTAACATCGGCGCGACAGATTCTACAAGCGCGACACGTAAAGATCGCCTTCAATCGCGCCTAAGCCTCTCGCTAACACCGGCCTTCAGGCCGGTGCCTGTTGCCAAAACCACATGCCGAAAGTGGTTTTAAACCGCTTTAGATCAGCTTTGCCGCGTCAACCCCCTGGCTAAAGCCAGGTGTTACCCGCGAAGTGCGCGCATTTAACCGCGCAGCGCTTCGGTAAAGCGAATCAATTCGTCGGCGACTTGTTCGATTCGAGCGACAACTTTGTTATCTGCAACTTTGTCACCTTCGAACGCGTCGCTGGTAGCGTAAACAAAGCGCGGAAGAATCACAGTTCGAAAATCGAGCATCAAACTGTTGGCATAGGCCATCACCGCCATATAGCTGCTGTTGCCTCCGGCGGCACAAAGAAAACCCACCACCTTTTCCTCCCACGAGCTTCCGGTGAGCTCGATCATGTTCTTGGCCGCCGCAGCCACATCATAATTATATACGGGTGCGGCAATCAAAATGCCATCCGCCGATTCGATTGCTTCTTTCAACTGCTTCGCGCCCGCGATGCCGTAACACTTATCGGCATCGCATAACGGTAGATCGAGGTCCTTAATGTCGAGCCAGTCGCAGTTCATCTTTCGCTTCTGCAAATGTGCAAATGCAACCTGGCCCATCCGCCGGCTGTTGCTGTCGGGATTACCACTGGTGCTGACTACGAGATATTTTGGCATGAACGATCGCCAAGCTTAACCGACCCCGGAAAATTGCCAATCGCGGTAACGAATTCACGCCGGAGACTTGACGGACGACTCTGTGCACGCAGGTGATAGGATGAACGTCAGGGCGACGATACCGCAGGCCGCGCCTAATCAACGCGCGTTTCGCCGGCTAAAATTCTGGGTTTGGTTTCAAGACCGCACCCGACCTACCGATCTTCAAGTCACTTTGTTCTGGGCGGGCGTGATCGGATTCTGCGGCGGACTTTCGTCGATTGCCTTCCGGGCAGGAACAAGCGCGGTCCACAAGATTCTCACCGGCAGCTCGACACCGGGTCTGGTTGAATCCTTTGTTGAATTGCCGCCCTGGATGCGCGTAGCAATTCCCGCGTTAGGCGGGCTCATCGCCGGCGCGGTCCTTCAATTCGGTGCCCGCTGGCGCAGTCGCATTCCGACGACGGACTACATGGAAGCGGTAGTCCTTGGGGACGGCCGAATCTCGATACGACGCACTTTGGTTAAAACTCTGTCCGCGCTGTTCACGATTGCGTCGGGCGGATCGATCGGGCGCGAAGGTCCGCTGGTTCAGCTTTCATCAGTCATTGCGTCCGGGCTCGGCCGCCTTCAAAAGTGGTCAACGCCGCGACTGCGATTGCTCGTCGGTTGCGGCGCGGCGGCGGGAATCGCCTCGGCTTATAACGCGCCGATCGCGGGTGCAATTTTCGTGGCCGAAATTGTTCTCGGCTCCATGGCGATGGAAATGCTCGGGCCGCTTATTTTTTCGTCAGTCGTTGCAACCCTCACCGTGCAGGGATTTCTCGGAAGCGGCCCGCTCTACCAGATTCCGCCGTTCCAACTGAACCGTAATTGGGAAATCGTCCCCTACTTGTTACTCGGACTGACCGCCGGTCTGGTCGCTCCCTGGTTCATTCGGTTGTTGCGCATGACGGAAGAATGGGCCGGGCGCATCGCGGCGCCCATTTACCTCAAGATGTTCGTTGGAGGATTAATCGTCGGAGCGCTCGCGATCTGGCAGCCGGAAGTTTGCGGCAACGGTTACAGCACGGTGAGCGGAATCTTGCATGGCCAGTGGATCTGGCAGACGCTCGCCGTCATTTTCGTTTTTAAAATCCTTGCGACCACAGCGACGTTCGGGTCCGGCGCGGTCGGCGGCGTGTTCACGCCCACCCTTTTTATCGGCGCGAGTCTCGGTTTTCTTTTCGGCACGGCCGCTCAGCATGTGTTGGGGCGTTTGCCGGTCAATCCGAGCGCGTTCGCGCTCGTCGGCATGGGCGCATTTCTCGCCGCGGCCACGCATGCGCCGATCATGGCCATCGTCATGATTTTCGAAATGACTCTCGACTATCAAATCATCCTGCCGTTGATGCTTGCCTGCGTCGTCGGTTACTACACGTCCGTCAGCATCGAGAGGCGTTCGATTTACGCCGAGGCGCTCAGCCGCAAAGGCGCGGGCGATTACCGGCGTCAACTGGCTGAACTTCATGTGCGCGACTTGATGAAACCAAAACCGCTGACTGTCGCGCCGACAGCCGGGTTCGCAGAGATCGGTGAGAAGTTCATCGCCACCCGGTTTAATTATCTTTACGTCACCGATCACGACCGCTTTCTGGGCGTGATCTCGCTTCACGATATAAAAAATTTCCTGAACACACCCGAGCTCGCGACCGTGGTTATCGCGAGAGATATTTTGCGCGAATCTTTTCCAGCGCTACGCCCTGACGCATCGCTCACTGAAGCACTGGAGCGTTTCAGCCATCACGACGGCGAACGCTTGCCAGTTATTTCGGAAGTCAACGGTCATATGTTGATCGGGAGCGTTTCGAAAACGGATGTCATCCTCGCGCTCGCAGGCAGTAATACGCGCGCGACAGCAGCCGTTCCGGCTTCGAGCTAGGATTTACTCTTCGCTTCCTCACTCGTTCTTTTAAGGCGTTAGAATGATCTTGCCGCTGTAAGGATCTTTCACCGGTGTGCCCGGCTGAAAACCGCGAACGTCGATGTAACCGCTGTCCGGTGCGTATGGACTGGTCACAAACCCTTTTTTTCCAGGAACAGGTATTCCGTATCGAAAGTCGTCACCTTTCTTCGAGCTCGCTTTTGTTGCGATGCGGGTATTGCGTTCGTTAGGCGGCGCGGTCGCACCCGAATTCTCCAGTGACGTTGAAGTCGGAGTTGGACTCTGGGTAGCCGTCGCACTTTTCGATCCTTGTTTGTTCGCGTGTGAATGCGGATGCGAAGTCTGTTGCGGCTGGTTAAACGTGCGTCGCAAGGAACGCAAGAATCGCTCGAACGGCCCGGGCTGGTTTGTTTCCGCTGCAATCATCCCGGCGCCTACGAACAAGATCGAGATCGTTACGAGTGTCGCCTGTAATTTCTGCTTCACCTGTTCGAATTAAATCGCAGTTGCCCAACAAATGCCAGCAGATCGCGACGCCAGGTCCTAAAAGCTTGTTGTCTTCGCATTCGACTGAGACGATGTCGGACCGACCATGAAAATTCTCACCATCATTGTTCGCGTAATTCTCGGACTGGCGTTCACGTTCTTCGGCGCCAATTTCTTTTTTCATTTTCTACCCATGCCACCGCCGCCACCCGGTCTGGCCGGCGATTATAGCAAGGTATTCGCCGCCAGCGGCCTGATGTACGCTGTCGGGGCAATGCAACTGCTGAGCGGAGTGCTTTTGCTGATCGGCCGTTTCGTCCCGCTGGCGTTAACCATTCTCGCCGCAATTATCTTCAACATCTTGGCGTTTCATATTCTGATGGATTCGTCCGGTATCGGACCAGGAATCATCGCCACTGTGCTGTGGGCATTTCTGTTTTGGCAATATCGCGAGCGCTTTTCCGGCATTTTGCGCCCCTGACGCTAGATCTTTCTAGAATCGTAGGCCCAGTGAAGTAATGCCTGTCGCTGTCGACGACGACAATTTAAGTCGCGGCGCGCGCAATGTTTCTTCAACTGCGCGAGGTGACGACGCACCGCCCGCCAGCGTTTGATTTGCCGGAGATCATCCTCACAGCGACGGCCGGAATAATAGCGGCAATACCATTGGAACCAGCCCCGCGGATCTTCGCGATAAATCCAACCCTTCCTTCGCCATTCCGAGAGCGACTGCGAGGCGTTCACACCGAAATAATTCAGCGATGGGCGGTGTCGATCTTTTGAAAGCTTCGCCTTCTTGAACCAGCTGGCCGGAAATTCGCGGTGACAATCGGTCATATACTTGCCCCCGAATACACCGAGCTTGAGCATTTGCTTGGGCGTCAACTCCGGGGTGAAGCCTGGTCGAAATTGCCGTCCCATTGGTTTCGTCCGCCAATAGACGTAGCCCTCCTGCATCTTGTCGTTCACGCGCACGCAGACTGGTCTCAATTGCGCAGCGCTGGATCAGTTCGGAAGCGAGAATGAAACTATCTCATTCGCCACGCGATGATTCGACCAGAAATCTTTTCCATCGAAGGTCAGCGACCGCGCTGCAAAAGTAATCTTTGCCAGGTCTTTAACCTCCGGAGTTTTTTCCCGGAGATCGAGTCGCGAAATCCACCATTGTTCTTCCCCCTCCTTCGCTCCTGTCTTGAATCGCTCTGGTGTCGGTGGTCCTCCTGCGTATTGCGGCCTCGGGACATTCTCGGTGCCGCGCAGGACAAAGAGCGCGCCGTTCGCAAATACATGCCCGCAAATTTCCCCGCCAACATCAATCTTGTGAATGATGTTACCCTTCTTATCTAACTTTAGGATCCGCTGTTCATACCATTGACTCAGGTAAAGATTCTCCCCGTCGTAACTCAGATACGATCCGGCGAAATCCGGACAGGCAAAGAGTTTCGTGAATCCGTCTTTTGAGTCGTAACGATAAACGAAGCGATCGTCATTTGTTCCTTTGCCGATTGTGACATGCACCGCTCCATTTGTGGCCACGGCCGCCCAAACCACCCCCGGCGGATCGACTTCGCTCGCCACCTTGCAGTTCTCGCTATCGACTCTATAAAGCGTGCCGAGATCTGTTGAGCTCAGCCAAAATTGTTGCCCGTCCCACGCCAACGCCTGGGGCGTGACCGCCGGCGATTGAACCCGTTTCAATTCCTCGATCGTTGGAAGTTTCATTGACTGCAACCTATCACCGCCAACGCTCCCGTAAAATCGCCTTGATCTCGTCGCTCCGTCGGCGATCCACCTTGCCGCCGGGAAATTGCCAGTTCAGACTGAGTCACCGTGCTGTATCGCGGGTTTCCCTCCAAGCTATATCATGAAGTGCCCAGCTGGGTAGAAGATGGGGCATTGTTTCACATTCGGATCGCGCTTGATCGAATCCTTGACCAAGAACCGCTAACTGAACCGACGCTCGGAAGATCGATTCTCGAATCAGCGATATTTTACCATCAGAAGGAGCGGTGGTTTATCACGCTATTCCTTTTAATGCCAGATCACCTCCACGCGCTCTTGTCATTCAGCAAGGATCGAGACCTGAGCCGCGTGATCGGCGATTGGAAGCATTTTCACGCACATAAAAACGGAGTGCAATGGCAGGAAGGATATTTCGATCATCGCTTGCGCGATGACGAACGGGGAGAGCAGTTATCGATGAAAATCGACTATATTCGTGCTAATCCGTTTGCTGCAGGTCTATGCACTAAGATTGAGGACTGGCCGTGGGTGCTTGAATGACTCGCGTAGGTGGATCGAGCGCTCCGCGCTCGATGTTAAAATAATGTCGGCGAAGCCGAGTCAGAATTATCATCGCCCGCGGAGCGGCCGATCCACCAAATTGTGGGACGTCCACGGCCCTTGGGGCCGTGACCACAAGAATCTCACGTGGTGACGGAGTTCGGTGTTTTCTGAATTCCCTCACCGACTCGTTTTGAGTAGCCTGACGATGTTATGAAACGTCTTCTTTTCTTCTCCCTGCTGATTCTTCCGATCTCGCTCTTCGCCGAAGGCGGCCTGCCCGACAAACCTTACATTTACGTCGAAGGTACGGCCGAGATTCAAAAGGCTGCCGACATGGTGACCCTCCGCTTCGACGTCGTCGGACGTGCACCGGATCAGTCAAAGGCGAACCAGGACGTTCAAACTAAAGCGAACAAGATTTTTGATTTACTAAAGAATGCCAAGATCGCTGATATCGACATTATTGCAGAAGATCTGAGATCAGAACCGGAATTCGAACAGCAGGAAAACTACTCTCGTAGTCACGGCAAACTAATTGGGTACATAGTGACACGCCCATTCGAAGTTAAGGTTCGAGCCGTAACTGGCTACGCCAAGCTAGTCGACGACCTGGTGAATCTCGGCGGAACGGAATTTTCTGGAATCGAAGGCGGGCTCCAAAAGCAGAAAGAGGTCGAAAACGAAATTTGGGAGAAGGCATTGACGAACGCTCGAGAACGCGCTGACAAGACGCTGAAGCCAATGGGCATGAAAATCGACTCAGTGTTCGCGGTTTCGCCTGTTGGATTTCTTGAAATAGAAAATCGAATGTTCAGCGAGGAGAACATAACCAGGCTTGGTGTGCGCTCTGCTGGGGCCACCCTGGCAGAATCAGCACCCCAATATCAGGTGGCGCCAATAAAAGTGACCCAAAGCGTTCACATCATCTATTTGATCTCGCCAGCGAAGTAGTGCTCTTATGCCCGGCATCATTGTAATCGTCGGATATCGTCCGAAGCAGGGTAAAGAGAAGGAATTGCTGGAGCTCGTCCTCAATCGCGTTCCGACCCTGCGCAAGGAAGGTCTCGCAACCGAACGTGCGCCCACAATTATGCGGGCGCGTGACGGCACGATCATCGAAGTGTCCGAATGGAAATCGCAGGAAGCGATCGACGCTGCGCACAAGAATCCAAACGTTCTTGCCATGTGGAATAAGTTTTTTGCGGCCTGCGATTGTGTTCCCCTCAAATCACTCGCCGAGGCGGAGGAGATGTTTGCCGGTTTCGAGCCAATTGATTATTGATTGCGAACCCTGACGTCTGGCCTCTGACTCATGAAGGCGCGCGTTTTCGTTCTCACTCTGCTCGCGATGGTCGCGTTCGCCAGCAACTCGCTGCTTTGTCGCGCCGCCCTCAAGCAAACCACGATCGATCCCGCGAGTTTCACATTCATTCGTATTTTTTCCGGCGCAGCAATGCTTTGGTTAATTCTTCGAGCTCGAAAGACGGTCTCACAAAACTCTCAACTAAAGGCAGAGCCGTTCAATCAACTATCAACTTCGTCCATCGCCCGTCACTGGTCACTCGTCAGTGGCGATTGGCCTTCCGCCATCGCTCTCGTCATCTACGCCGCTGGATTCTCATTTGCCTACGTCCACCTCTCCGCTGGAACCGGCGCGTTGCTTCTCTTTGGCGCAGTCCAGGGAACGATGATTCTCTGGGGATTTCGCAAGGGCGAACGACTGGATCCGATTCAAATCACCGGTCTGATCGTTGCGGTGAGTGGGTTGGTGGTGCTTGTCTTTCCCGGAATTTCCGCGCCCCCATTAATCGCCTCGATTCTCATGCTGGCGGCCGGAGTAGCTTGGGGGATTTATTCCTTGCGCGGCAAAGCCGCGGCTGAAGCGATTGGGTCGACAACTGGAAACTTCGTGCGCGCAGTTCCATTAGCAGCCTTAATCAGCATCACCGCGTTGCAACAAATGCGTTTCGATTCGTTAGGCGCGACTTACGCCGTGATTTCGGGCGCGATCACCTCCGGGCTCGGTTACGTAATCTGGTATTCTGCCTTGCCCGGCCTAAAAGCAGTCAGCGCGGCCACAGTTCAACTGAGCGTGCCGGTGCTCGCCGCTACCGGTGGGATTCTTTTGCTTCGCGAACCAATCACCTTGCAATACGTCATCGCGTCCGTCGCGGTGTTGGGCGGAATCCTCCTGGTCGTCCTGGAAAAGCGACGCGTCGCGTCAGGGATAGAAAATCAGCATTAGGAAAACGGCGAACAATACGAGATGAACGCACCCTTGAAGAATATTCGTCTTGCCGCTTCCAAATGTAACGATGCTCGTGGCCAGGGTAAGAACAAGCAATGGGAGATTTCCGCCCTGGACCCCGAGTACGATCGGTCGATTCGTTATCAGGCCGATAATCAACACTGACGGAATCGTCAGGCCAATGGACGCGAGGACCGAACCGTGGAGGACGTTCACCGAGCGTTGCAAACGATTTTGCGTTGCCGCCCTAATCGCCGCCAGGGCCTCCGGCGTGAAAACCAGTGCCGCAATAATTGCCCCGCCGAACGCCTGCGGAATACCAAAGCGTTCAATGCAATTGTCGAGAGGAATGGCAAACTTTTCCGCCAGCACGATAACAACAACGAGATAGAGCACCAGCATGGCCGCGTGAAAACCGCCAGAGCGCAAATTCTTTGGTGAATGGTGGTCATCAGATCCTGGTTCGTCGTTGGCGTCTTTGAAATATCCACGATGTCGCCGCGTTTGAATGAAAAGAAAGATGGCGTAGAGCAGGACCGTCACAGCGATTAGAAATATCTCCTGGACCTTGGTAAAGCGCGGCGCGGAAAGTGACGTAGTGAAGTTGGGAAGTACCAGTCCAAGCACCACCAGCGCCATGATCGTATTCAAGTAGGCGCCGGCCCCCTGCAGATTGTAAATCTGTTCGCGATGACGCAATCCACCGAGAAGTAACGAAAATCCCACCAGCCCATTCAACGAGATCATCACGACTGCGAAAATTGTATCGCGGGCCAGAGTGGGATTGTTTGCGCCGTGAAGCATCGCGGCCGAGATCATCATGACTTCGATGGTGATCACCGAGATGGTCAGAATTAGCGTGCCATACGGCTCGCCACATCTCACCGCTAGGCAATCCGCATGATGCACCGCTGAGATCGCCAGCCAGAGAACAGCGCCGAGCAAGACTACCAAAACCAACGTGAGCGCCGCCGGGTGCTCCACGTTCTCCAAAACCTGATTCCCCAGCCCCAGGAAAATCCCAGCAATCGTCAGTCCGATGAAAAGCGGATATTCAGCACGACAAAACGCTGCAAAACCGCCTGTCGGTTTCGACGAACTATGAGTCTTCATTTCGTGACGAGCCTACACAAACTTACCCGCGCCGCGCAACTGAGGTCCGGCAGGCGCGGTTAAGTTCTATCTTCCTTCTCGAATTCCTGCTTTGCTTTCCAGCAATAAATGAAACGGCTGCTCTGGATCGACATTGCCAAAGGCCTGGCAATTTCCTTCGTCGTCTATTTTCATTTTTTCCGCACCGTCTTCGAATATTACGAACCTCCGGCGGCGGATTGGAGCAGCATCGTCACGGCAACGACCTCA
Organism: uncultured Verrucomicrobiae bacterium; assembly: GCA_963801815.1. Taxonomy (GTDB): domain Bacteria; phylum Verrucomicrobiota; class Verrucomicrobiia; order Chthoniobacterales; family UBA10450; genus AV40. The sequence continues at coordinate 718,221 of CAWDGJ010000003.1, read as the reverse complement.
TTCCTTCGCGACGCCTGGTGGGAAATCTCCGGGCTCGGTTTTCACGCAGTCGGTGCATTCATTATTCTCAGCGGCTGGACCTTGATGGAATCGACCATGCGTCACGTGCAGCTCGGCGAGCTACGCTGGAGCGGTTGGTATCGCGCCCGATTTCTCCGGCTTTATCCGATGTACTGGGTCGCCCACATCGTTTATTTCGTTTCGCCGTTTGTCGCGAAACTCGAACCCGTTGACCACCGGCTCGTTCTCAGCCTGCTCGGGCTCCGCTTCATCAACATCGAGATGAACTTCATGTATCTCAACGCTGCCTGGTGGTATTTTTCGATGCTCATCCAATTCTATTTGATCTTTCCCCTGCTCTTCTGGGCTGCACGAAAACTTGGCGGGTGGACTTTTTTGATCGCGGCCTGTGCGCTCGGATTTTTTGTTCGCTACCTGATGCTCGTCGTTTGGCCGCAAAATGGTTTGTGGGTGCTCGGCGGATTGGCCATCTGCCGGCTGCCCGAATTTGCGTTGGGGATGGCGCTGGGAATGTGGCACTCGAAATCGACTGAGCGCGCGGAATGGTTTCTTTTGCGGGGCGCGGGACTCGCTGCCGGCGTGATTTTGTATCCATTGGCGTTGAAGCTCTACGACAACGGCATCGCTTATGTCTTTTGCGACTTCGGCACCGGCACTTGTTGCTTTTTGGCAATCATTGGACTGGCCGGAATCATTTCGCGCACGACGAGGTTCGAGAAAATTTTCAGTCTGGTCGGCGTCTACTCGTATGGTCTTTACCTCATTCATCAACCTTACGTCATCTGGCTCGGCCTTCACATTCGCCCCCAACCGGCCGTGACCTTCCTTTTGATTTTTTTAATCACCCTGGCAATTCTGAGCGCCTGGGGAATGTTTTTAGAGAAAGGAACGAACAGCTTTGTGAACAGAATTTTTGCAAAACGAAAAGCCGTAGTAACGGCCTAACGATTTAGCAGTTTAACGCCCTCAACGACTCAACTTCTCAATAATGCCAGTCCGGCTCGGACCTTAACTCCTCAATATTCTTATGAGCGATATCGAACTCAGTGCAGTTGAAGATCATAACGGAATCCTGACGATCCGCGGCGGCGGCGCGCGCCGGGATTGGAACGGCATTCATTACAAGCAAGGCATGTCGTCGAAAAACGTCGGCACGAAAAAATTGTCGGCCAACATCGCGACCATCCCGCCGGGCGGCGTGGCCTACGCACACATCCACGTCGATTTCGAAGTGATCCTTTACATCATCGAAGGCAAAGTTCGCCACGAATTTGGGACCGGCCTGAAGCAGTCGATTGAGAACGAAGCCGGCGATTTCATTTACATCAAGCCGGGGGTGCCGCACGAAGTCTTCAACATGAGTAAGACCCAGCCCGTCGTCGCGTTTGTCGCCCGCTCTTCAGCTGCCGAATGGGACGATATTATCCCCTACGATCGCAACCAGCCGGATTGAAATCCCCAAGACCGTGGATGAAGTTGGCTGCGAACTATAATGAAGAGAGCACCTTATGAATAAAACCAACTCAACTAAGAAATCTGAACTTCTTCGCAGGCGCGACGCTCCATTGGAAACACGCACCGACCTCAAATCCGCTGCGACGCGAGATGTCTCGGCGGCCCTGAACCTGATTCTCGCTGACGTATTCGCGCTTTATGTGAAGACGAAGAACTTCCACTGGCATATGAGCGGCCCGCATTTTCGCGACTACCATCTGCTTCTCGACGAACACGCCGATCAACTTTTCGCCATGACCGACCCGGTCGCAGAGCGGGTCCGCAAGATTGGTGGACTAACTCTGAGATCGATCGGGCAGATCGCGCGCACCCAGCGCGTTCTCGACAATGACGCCGAATATGTCGAGCCGCTCGACATGCTGGCCGAGTTGGCCGACGACAACAAGACGATGGCCGCGCGACTCCGCCAGGCCCACAATGTTTGCGACAAACATCGCGACGTCGCGACCGCAAGCTTGATCGAAGTCTGGATCGACGAGACCGAACGGCGGACTTGGTTTTTGTTCGAAGCGACCCGCCGACGAAACTGATTCCGCTAAAATCGCAGCGGAGATGCTGCGTCTAATAAATGAAAGCGGCACAAATCAGCAGACCCGGCGGAGATTTTGAACTGATCGAGCGCGATGTTCCGGAGCCAGGCCCGGGACAGGTCCGCGTGAAGGTTGAGGCGTGCGGCATTTGCCACAGCGACGCGTTAGTGAAGGAAGGCCTCTGGCCCGGGTTGCAATATCCGCGAGTTCCCGGTCATGAAATCGCGGGACGAATCGACGCGAGTCGGCAGTAGCGTTACAAACTGGAACAAAGGTCAACGCGTCGGCGTAGGCTGGCATGGCGGACACGATTTCGTTTGCGAACAATGCCGGCGCGGCGATTTCGCCATGTGCGTTAATCGCAAAGTTACCGGCATTGATTTCGATGGCGGTTATGCTGAATACATGATCGCGCCAGCGGAGGCGCTCGCGGTGATTCCGGAGGATCTCCCCGCCGAAGAAGCGGGACCATTCATGTGCGCAGGTGTCACGGTGTTCAACGCCTTGCGGAATTCGGGAGCACGCGCGGGCGACGTGGTCGGTGTGCAGGGAATCGGCGGCCTGGGACACCTTGGCGTGCAGTACGCGAGACAAATGGGATTTCACACCCTGGCGCTAGGCCGTGGCAAAGACAAAGAGGCGCTCGCGAAAAAACTCGGCGCGCATCGCTACATCGATTCAGACGTTGCCGATCCGGTTAAGGAATTACAGAAGCTTGGCGGCGCACGAGTGATTCTGGCTACGGCGCCAAGCGCAAAGGCAATTTCATCAGTTGTCGATGGTTTGTCACCGAACGGTAACTTGCTAGTCCCGGCCGCTCCCAATGAACCACTCAGCATTAGTATGATGTCAATGATCGCCGGAAGGCGGTCGGTATCCGGTTGGTATTCCGGGACGGCGCGCGATTCACAAGACACATTGGAATTCAGCGCGTTTAACGACATCCATCCGATGATCGAAAAATATCCCGCTGAATCGAGTCGCGGAAGCCTACGAACAAATGCACAGCGGCAAGGCGCGATTCCGTGTAGTCCTGACCATGGACGGCTAACTGTTCACACAAACGTAACATGACGGATCCCTGATGAATTATGTAATCGCCCAAGCTAACCGAACTTGAACGCACACTAGGAGTTACTATGCCATACATCAATGCCGGAAAAGAGAACGGACAGAACATCGACATCTATTATAAAGACTGGGGCAGCGGGCAACCGATTGTCTTCAGTCACGGTTGGCCGCTCTCAGCGGATGATTGGGACGCTCAGATGCTTTTTTTCCTCAGCAAAGGTTATCGCGTCATTGCGACTGATCGCCGCGGACATGGTCGCTCGACTCAAACCGGCGACGGGCATGACATGGACCACTACGCCGACGATCTGAAGGCCGTCACCGATCATCTCAACTTGAAGGATGCGATTCACGTCGGGCATTCAACCGGTGGCGGCCAGGTGGTGCATTATCTCGCCCGTCACGGCGACAAAAATGTGGCGAAGGCGGCGATCATCAGTGCCGTGCCGCCGCTGATGGTAAAGACTCCGGCCAATCCGTTAGGTGCACCGAAATCGGTGTTCGACGATCTTCAAGCGCAGCTCGCCGCCAATCGGCCCAAGTTCTATTACGACCTGCCGGCCGGCCCGTTCTACGGATTCAATCGTCCGGGCGTGAAAACGATCGAGCCTCTTGTTTGGAATTGGTGGCGTCAGGGCATGATGGGTGGCGCTAAGGCGCATTACGACGGCATCGTCGCGTTCTCGCAAACTGACTTCACCGAAGATCTGAAAAAGATCAACGTGCCGGTCCTGGTCATGCATAGCGAGGACGATCAGATCGTGCCCTATCAGGCCGCTGGTCCACTCTCCGCCAAGCTGCTCAAGAAAGGCACGCTGAAGACCTACAAGGATTACCCGCACGGCATGATCACGACGCAAGCCGACGTCATCAACGCCGATCTGCTCGCGTTCTTCAAGAGCTGAGAGTGAACACCTGATGACCGCAAACTCCTTAGGCAACACGGGAGGACTCACTACAATTGCGAGCCACTTCACTTCGAAGGAAACAATCGATCGATTGGAAACCCAAATCCGCGCGAATGGACTGGACGTTTTTGCCCGGATCGATCACGCGGCTGGCGCCGCGAAAGTAGGACTGACACTACGGCCCACCGAGCTCATCATTTTCGGTAATGCGCGCGGCGGGACACCTTTAATGCAATCGGTTCAGACCGTGGGAATCGATTTGCCTTTGAAGGTACTGGTGTGGCAAGACGGAGCCAACGAGACATGGATTTCTTACAATCAGCCGGGCTGGATTGCACAAAGACACGGCCTAACCAACCAAGACAGCATTATCGATAAGATGAGCACGGTGCTGAACTCCATCTCGAGAAAGGCGGCAAGTCCGTAGTGATGAAGAACGATTGGCGGTTAATGATCGGGGGCACAGCCGCTTTCGCGCTGTTCATTTTGGGACTGTTTGTATCAAGTTGCTCGCGCAAAGCGGCGCCGGCCGCACCGGCTGCGCCGGAAGTTCTGGTTACAACGGTGCAGCCGCGGGATGTGCCGCGCATCCTGGAACGCGTGGCCACGCTCGACGGTTTCATCAACGCCAACATCAACGCGCAGGTGCAGGGCTACATCATCTCGCGCGATTATCAGGAAGGCAGCCTGGTAAAGAAGGGCGACCTGCTTTTCCAAATCGATCCGCGTCCGTTCGAGGCTGCACTGGCGCAGGCGAAAGGCACTTTGGCGAAAGACCAGGCGAATCAGGCCAAAGCCGACGCGGATGAAAAGCGCGCACGCGACTTGTTCAAAAAAAAGGTCATCAGCGACTCGGAGCGCGATACTGCGATCGCGGCGGCGGATTCGAGCAAAGCGAATGTTGAAGCCGACGAAGCCGCCGTGGAAACCGCCGAACTCAATCTTGGCTACACCAAAATTACGGCACCGATCAATGGGCTGGCCGGGTTCGCCAATAGCCAGGTGGGCGATCTTGTTGGGCCGGCAACAACGACTCCGCTCACGACGGTGTCGCAGATCGATCCGATCAAAGCCATCGTAACGGTGGGCGAAGCTGCGTTCACGGATTTCTTTGCGCGCTACCCGGATCTCGGAGAAACGCCAGGCTCTCCTCAAAAGCATCGACTTCGAGTTGATTCTCGGCAATGGCAATCTCTATCCGCGAAAAGGAAAGTTTTACGCGCTGGATCGAAACCTCGACCCAAAAACAGGGTCGATCCGCTACTACGTGACCTTTCCAAATCCAGACGCCATTTTGCGGCCGGGACAATTTGGGAAAGTGCGATTCGTCCCGGACGCGGTGAAAAACGCGCTCGTTGTTCCGCAGGAGGCGGTGACTGAATTGCAGGGCAATTTCCAAGTCGCAGTAGTCGATCAGAACAACAAGGTCAGCATTCGTCCGGTAAAAATGGGCGAACGCATTGGCGCGATGTGGCAAGTCACCGACGGCTTGAAGCCTGGAGACAGAGTCGTTGTGCAAGGCCTGCAAAAAGCGCGCGAAGGTTCGACCGTGACGGTGAAAGAATGGACGCCGCCGGCGCAGTCCCCCGCCCCATCGACATCGGCGAGTCCGTAGAAACCTAACCGGCGATGTCTGAGTTTTTCGTTAGGCGTCCGATTGTCGCGATCGTCATCGCCGTTTTGATGACGCTGATCGGCGGTGTCTGCATTCTCGGCTCTACCGATCTCGCAATATCCGCAAATCGCGCCGCCAGAAATTCAGGTGCAAACGCACTACACCGGCGCGGACGCGCTGACGGTCGAGCAATCCGTCGCGGCGCCGATCGAGCAGCAGATGAGCGGCGTCGACAACATGAATTACATGTACTCGATCAACGCCAACAGCGGCGACATTCGATTGATCGTCAATTTCGACGTCGCGACCGATCCGAACATCGATCAGGTGCTGACGCAGCTGCGCGTCTCGCAAGCGCAATCGCAATTGCCGGCCGACGTGAACAACTACGGCGTCACGGTGAAGAAATCGACAACGGCGCCGCTGATGCTGGTCTCGCTTTATTCGCCGAAAGGAACCTACGACGAACATTTTCCTCGCGAACTACGCTTACATCAACCTGGTCGATCAACTGACCCGCGTTCCGGGAATTGGAAACGTGCAGATTTTCGGCGCGGGCCAATACGCGATGCGCTTGTGGGTGAAGCCCGACCAACTCGCGAAGCTTGGCATCACCGTTCCCGACATCATCACCGCGGTGCAAAAGCAGAACACACGGTGAATCCGGCGGGCCAGGTCGGAGGCGAACCGATTCCGAGCGGACAAAAATTTACCTACACAGTGCGCGCGCAGGGTCGGCTGCAAACGCCGGAGGAATTCGGCGAGATCGTCGTCAGGGCAAATCCGGACGGTTCGTTCGTTCGGGTGAAAGACATCGCGCGGATCGATCTCGGCGCGCAGACTTACAATGTAAGAGGCCGTCTGAACGGACAGCCCGCGGCCATTCTCGCGTCTGTATCAGTTGCCCGGAACCAATGCGGTCAAAGCCGCGCAAGCAGTGCGCAAGCTGATGACGGAAGCGAAGCAGCGGTTTCCCGCCGACATCGATTATGCGTCTCGCTCGATCAAACGCTCTCCGTCACAGAAGGCATCAGCGAAATTTTGAAAACGCTGCTCGAAGCGCTCGCGCTCGTCGTGCTCGTCGTTTTCATTTTCCTCCAAGGCTGGCGCGCCACGCTGATTCCGCTGTGCGCGGTGCCGGTCTCGTTAGTCGGGACGTTTGTGTTGTTCCCGTTGTTCGGATTCTCGATCAACACGCTTTCGCTTTTCGGACTCGTGCTCGCGATCGGTCTCGTGGTCGATGATGCGATCGTCGTGGTCGAAGCAGTCGAGCGTCACATCGAAGAAGGAATGGCGCCGCGCGAAGCAACGCTGCAAGCGATGCGCGAAGTGTCGGGGCCGGTCATCGGCATCGCGCTCGTGCTTTCGGCGGTGTTTATTCCGACGGCATTTCTTCCCGGCATCACCGGCCGACTATATCAACAGTTTGCCCTGACGATTGCGATCTCGGTCATCATCTCTGCCTTCAACGCGCTCTCACTCAGTCCTGCGCTTTCGGCGATCTTGCTCCGGCCGCGCAAGAAAACCCGCGGCCCGCTCGGTTGGTTTTATGATCGGTTCAATCGCATTTTCGGCAGCGCCACCCACGGTTATGTAAACTGGTCGCGGGTCGCGATTCGGAAAGCCGTGCTGAGTTTCGCGCTGCTGCTCGTGCTTGCCGTTGGCGCCGGTTTTTTGGGAAAAGATTGCCGAGCGGCTTTTTGCCCGAGGAAGATCAGGGCTACGTTTTTCTCGCGCTGCAATTGCCCGACGCGTCGTCGCTCGAGCGCACCGATCAGGTCTGTCATAAGATCGAAGATTTCCTGAGCAAAACACCCGGTGTCCAGTACACGACCAGCGTCATTGGATTTAGTCTGCTGAGTTTGGTCCAGAATACCTACAGCGCGTTCTTCTTCGTCACGTTTAAGCCCTGGAGCGAGCGCACGAAACCCGAAGAACAATACGACGGCAATCAAGGCGCGATTAAATCAATACCTCGGCGGTCTCAGCGAAGGCATCGCATTTGCGTTTCCCGCCACCGGCGATTCCCGGGCGTTGGCACATCCGGTGGATTCACCTTTATGCTTGAGGATCGCGCGGGCAAAGACGTCCCGTTTCTCGCGAAAAACGTGAAGACATTTTTGGATGCAGCGCATAAACGGCCAGAGCTCGGCACTTTGATTCCGACATTTTTGCCGAATGTGCCGCAGGTTTTAGTCAAAGTCGATCGCGACAAAGTCGTCAAGCAGGGCATCGATCTCACCTCGGTTTATCAAACGCTGCAGACATTCATGGGCGGCTTTTTCGTGAATTACTTCAACCGCTTCGGCCGCACCTGGCAGGTCTACATCGAAGCAGAAGGCGATTATCGAACCGACGCGAAGAACGTCGGCCAGTTTTTCGTCCGCAACTCGACTGGCAACGCCGGTGCCGCTCGATGCGATCTCGACGATCGAGGACATCGCCGGTCCGGAATTCACGTTGCGTTACAACGAATATCGCGCCGCTCAAATCAACGGGTCGGCCGCGCCAGGCTACAGCTCATACCAGGCGATGAACGCGCTCGAGGAAACTTTTCGACAAACCATGCCTAACGAGATGGGCTACGACTACCTCGGCCTGTCGTATCAGGAAAAGAAAGCGCAACAAGGTGTCTCGCCAACTTTGGTTTTTGGAATGTCGCTCTTGTTCGTGTTTCTGATTCTCGCAGCACTGTATGAAAGCTGGTCGCTGCCGTTCAGTGTCTTGCTAGGCACGCCGGTCGCGGTGTTTGGCGCCTTTCTCACCCTCTGGTGGCGCGGAATGCAAAACAACATCTACGCGCAAATCGGTTTGGTCATGCTGATCGGTCTCGCCGCAAAAAACGCGATCCTCATCGTCGAATTCGCCAAGGATGAATACGAAAAAGGCAAACCACTCCTCGACGCCGCGCTTGAAGGCGCGCGCCTTGCGCCTGCGGCCGATCCTGATGACATCATTCGCGTTCATCTTCGGATGTCTTGCCGCTCTGGTTCGCCAGCGGTTCCGGTGCGGTCGCGCGTCGCGTGCTTGGGTCGACCGTCATCGGCGGAATGATCGCCGCATCGGGAATCGCGATCTTCCTCATCCCGGTAACGTTTTACGTCATCGAGCGATTCTTCGCCGGGCACGAATCATTAACAGTAACGACAACAGAAGGAGTCACAAAATGATCCAGGCATTAACCATCATTCACACGCTGATCAGTTTGGTTGCAATCGTCACCGGCGTTGTTGTTGTGTTCGCAATGCTGGCCAGAAATCGGGCCGATGGTTGGACGAAATGGTTTCTGATTACCGCGGTTGCAACGACAGTTACCGGATTTTTCTTTCCATTTCACGGTTTCACGCCGGCGATCGGCCTCGGACTCATATCGCTGCCGTTTCTCGCGCTCACGATTTTCGCGCGCTATCCGAAGCAGCTCCATCGGGCATGGCGCTGGATCTACGTCATCGGCGCGGTGATCTGCTTGTATTTCAATCTTTTCGTCCTAGTCGTGCAATTGTTTGAAAAGGTTCCGGCCCTGCACGCGCTAGCGCCGACCCAAACCGAGAGTCCGTTCAAGCTCACCCAGCTCGTCGTGCTTGTGGTTTCCGTTTTGCTCTGCATCATCGCGCTGTTTCGCTTTCACCCCGAGCCGACTCACGCGATGTGAGACCGCAACCCGATTTCATTCACGAATTCGTCGCCGGAAAATCAAAGCGCACACTTTTGCTTTTGCATGGGACGGGCGGCAACGAGCGCGATCTCATTTCGCTGGGTCAGGAGCTGGATCCGGGTGCTTCGCTGCTTAGTCCAAGAGGCAAGACTCTTGAGAACGGGATGCCGCGTTTTTTTCGTCGACTGGCTGAAGGCGTTTTTGATTTGGAAGATTTAAAAGCGCGAACGCATGAGCTTGCCGATTTCGTGATTTCCGCGACGCAACATTACGAGGTCGATAAGAGTGAAATCGTCGCCGTCGGTTATTCCAACGGTGCGAACATTGCGGCGAGCATGCTCTTGCTTCGTCCCGAAGTGTTATCAGCCGCGGTTTTGTTTCGCGCAATGCTTCCGCTGACGCCAGAAAAACAGCCGAAACTAACCTCGGTTGGTGTTTGGATTGGCGCCGGCGCTCACGATCCGATTATTCCGGCGTCGAGCACTAAAGAGCTGGCAAAATTGTTACGGGACGCCGGAGCGGACGTAACGATTCGCTTTTTTCAGAGCGGGCACGAACTTACCAGTGACGATGTCGATCTTGCGCGCGAGTATTTGACACGTTTGCAATATTAAAACATGCCGACGACTGAGGAACAGGACGAGCGATTTTACCGCGACACGGAAGCGATCGCGTTCCCGAAGCTGGACGATCATCAGCTGTCATTGCTCGAACCGATTGGGCAGCGACGGAACTTGAAGCGCGGTGACCTCATTTTTAAGGCCGGTCAGCGCGACCTTGGCTTGACGATCGTCCTCCGCGGAGAATTGGAAGCGGTCGAGCAACGCGATGGCACAGAGCAGATTTTGGCGACCGCGCATGAACGCGATTTCGTTGGGGATGTGTCGATGTTACAAGGCACATCCGCTCTTGCGAGCACGCGCGTGACATCGGATGAAGCGGAAATTCTTCACGTCCCGGCCGCAGAACTTCGTCGGGCGTTGGCCGAAATACCGGCCGTAAGCACGACGATCGTTAATGCGTTGATCATGCGGCGCCGCCGCTTGAACCGCGACCGGGAATTTGCCGGCTTTCGCGTTCTGGCTGCGGGCGATGACCGCGCCGGCCATGAGCTCGACAATTTTCTTGATAAGAATCACATCCCGCATCGACTTATCCAATTCGACAGCGAACAAGGACAGGAGCTAAGCAAGCGTTTTCATCTCGCGACGCGCCATTTGCCAACTTTGATCACGCCAAGCGGCTCGCCGTTGCGCCGCCCGTCCTTACGCGAGGTTGCGCAAGTCGCGGGATTACTACGTGCACTTGCTTCTGAAAATGAAACCGAGATTTTCTCCGACGTTACAATTGTCGGCGCCGGTCCGGCCGGACTGGCCGCGGCAGTTTATGCTGCGTCGGAAGGATTGAAAACCGTTGTTCTGGAAAGTTACGCGCCTGGTGGTCAGGCGGGATCGTCCTCATTGATTGAAAACTTCTTTGGATTTCCAACCGGCGTCAGTGGCGGAGACTTAACCTGGCTCGCGCAACTTCAGGCCTATCGATTCGGAGCGAAGTTTTCCACGCCCTCGCAAGTCCTTACCCTTCGCTACAATCCGGAAGATGAATACGTCGCATGTATCGAGAGCGAGGGCTGTCCGGCAACGTTGCGGGCGAAGACTGTTCTGATTGCTACGGGCGCGGACTACGGACGGCTCGACGCGGCAAATCGCGAACGATTCGAAGGGGTTGGCGTCTATTACGCGGCTACGGCTTTGGAAGGTCAAATTTGCCGTAACGAAACGGTGATCGTCGTTGGAAGTGGCAATTCGGCCGGACAAGCGGCGATGTTTCTTTCCGACGGCGCGCGCAAAGTCTTGCTGGTTGTTCGCGGCGATGACATCACAAAAAAGATGTCCGATTACCTGTCTCGTCGGGTGCAGGCGCAGAAGAACATCGAAATTCTTTACCGCACGGAAGTTCGACGGATGTCCGGTGGTCAAAAACTCGAGGAAGTTGAGCTCGAGAACACGAAAACGGGCGAGCGACGAGTCATCAAGACTCCCGCCGTATTTTCGATGATCGGCGCTAAGCCGTGCACGGAATGGCTGCCGGCCGAGATCGCGCGTGACGACAGAGGATTTATCAAAACCGGCACCGCGGTCGCAGACGAACCAGCGTGGCGTGCGAGCAAACGTCAACCAACCCCGATGGAAACAAGTCTGCCGGGAATTTTTGCAGCCGGCGACGTGCGGTCCGGATCGGTGAAGCGTTGCGCGGCCGCTGTGGGCGAGGGAGGCATGGCCGTCGCCGGAATTCATCTTCGCCTGGCAACGTCAAACAACGACAATCGTAAATGACTGATCGTCCCTGCGCCCACCTCAACGCCGTCGATTCAGTGAAACAGCCAAAGGTGCGCGAATGCGTCGAATGCGTAAAAATCGGCGCCTCATGGGTGCATCTACGAACATGCCAGACCTGCGACGTCACACTTTGCTGCGACAGCTCGCCCAATCGTCACGCCAGCAAACATGCCCACGCCAGCGGTCATCCGGTGATTGCTTCCGCGCAACCGGACGAGCGCTGGTTGTATTGCTATTCCGACGAGACGTTTTGTGAATACTGAACATGTGGGCGATCTTTCGAGATCCCTGCGATGAAAGCGTAATTCGCTCCCGGTCCGCCATCGAGCCGTGTGCAAAATCGCGCGGTCGATGGGTGCTCACCGCCACCATTCTTGCCTCGAGCATGGCGTTCATCGATGGCACTGTCGTGAACGTCGCGTTGCCGGCGCTCCAAACAAACCTCAACGCCACGGCAATCGATGTGCAATGGGTGATCGAGGCCTACTCCCTGTTTCTTTCTGCGCTCTTGTTGGTTGGCGGTTCGCTGGGCGATCACTACGGGCGCCGGAAAATCTTTTTGATTGGCGTGGGCGTTTTCGCGCTGGCATCAGCCTCTTGCGGATTCGCCGGGGACGTTCGCCAGCTCATCGTCGCCCGCGGAATCCAGGGAGCTGGTGCGGCGCTGCTTGTTCCCGGCAGTCTTGCCATCATCAGTAATTCCTTCTCCGAACAACAACGCGGACGCGCGATCGGAACATGGTCGGGATTTAGCGCAATCACTGCCGGCGCCGGCCCTGTAATTGGGGGGTGGCTTATCGAACACGTCTCATGGCGGGCCGTGTTTTTCATCAACGTTCCTCTCGCGCTGGCAGTGATTGTCATTTCGTTGAAACATGTTCGCGAAAGTTGTGACGACGAGAAAAGCAAGGTCGACTGGATTGGCGCGATCCTGGTCGCGTTTGGACTCGGCGCACTCGTTTACGGATTAATCGAATCCTCGAGACTCGGTTTCGGTGATCGATCTGTGATTCTTGTTCTCATTGCGGCCGGGATCCTTCTGATTGCGTTTCTGCTGTTTGAGGCGCGCATCTCTCATCCAATGCTGCCGCTCACGCTGTTCCGCTCCCGGACATTTAGTGGAATGAATCTCCTGACGTTCTTACTCTACGCCGCACTCGGCGGAACACTTTTCTTTCTTCCGTTGAACTTGATTCAAGTTCAACACTACGCCGCAACTGAAGCGGGCGCGGCCTTGTTGCCGTTTATTTTGCTGATGTTTGTTCTCTCGCGTTGGTCTGGCGGACTTGTCAATCGCTACGGAGCGAGACTGCCGTTGATTGTCGGCCCGCTCATCATAGCCGGCGGTTACGCGCTTTTTTCCCGATCGGGAGTTGGCGATAACTATTGGACAGACTTTTTTCCGCCCGTCGCGGTCCTTGGCCTGGGGATGGCGATCAGCGTTGCGCCTCTCACCACTGTGGTCATGAGCTCGGTCCCACAAACTCGCGCGGGCATTGCCTCTGGAGTAAACAACGCAGTCTCGCGGACCGCCGGACTTTTGGCTATCGCGGTTTTCGGCATCCTCATGCTCCAGGTATTCAAATATCAGCTAAGTGCGAGACTGGCCGCATCAGGTCTGGCTGATCGGGTTGTGCAATCGGTCCAAAGCCAAAGGAACAAGCTCGCGGCCATCACCGTTCCGGAAAGCCAGGACGCGGAAACGCATCAGCTTGTCCGACGCGCTGTCGATGAATCGTTTGTTTCCGGTTTTCGAGCAGTCATGGCCGGAGGCGCGATCTTAGCAATCGGAGGCGCGCTAACTACATTCGTTTTCGTGCGATCCGACAACCGCTTCGACGCCCGATCGCAGCGCCCGGCTTCCTAGGTGGGCTCGCTCTGCTCGGCACCTCGGGCCGTAAAGTTCGCGCGCGCGAACGCTTTAAGATTGTTCTGGACGTTTCGCCGCTTTATCGCCGGAATCTCGAAAACGATTCTCGCATGAGGCACTTTTTTCTGCTTTGTCTTTTTCCTTCACTATTAACAGCTCAAACCATGAACTTGACCGAACAACTCGGTAAGACCGTTCTCTACGGCGACGTCGCTCTTTCGCCCGACGGAACGCATGTCGCCTGGGTGCAATCGATTGCCGCGACGTCGTCGAAGCAAACCTACCTTTGCAAAACGGCGGCTGGCTCGGCGCCGGTGAAGATCACCATCGGAAACGGCAGCAATCGAATCGATACCGACCCAGCGTGGTCGCCAGATTCCAAAACGCTGACCTTTTTATCCAACGCCGGCGAAGGCGAGCAAAAACAGCTCTGGATAGTTAATGCGGACGGCTCGGGCGCGAAAAAACTGACCAAGCTCAGCGGCTACGCCGCCCGGCCGCATTGGTCCCGCGACGGGAGTCAAATCGCTCTCTTATATATAGAGGGGGCTGGCGGAGGGGGGCCGCTCATGGCCGCGCCGACAACGACCGGAGTCATCGACAAGGCAATTCATAACCAGCGGATTGCCGTTCTCGACGTGGCGACCGGCCAGCTGAAGCAGGTTTCGCCGGCGGATCTCCACGTTTACGACTTTCGATTGGTCGCCGGACGACAAAACGTTCGTAGCGACCGCCGCTCCTGGCCCGGGCGACAACAACTGGTGGATTGCGCAGATCTACAAGATCGACATTGCTGCTGCGCAAAGCGACGTCCGATCTACAAACCTTCGCTTCAACTTGCAGTGCCGCGCTGGTCGCCGGACGGAAAACAGATCGCGTTCATCGAGGGCATCATGAGCGACGAAGGATTTCACGGCGGCGATTTATTTACCGTCCCGGCAACCGGCGGCTCCGCGACCAATCGAACGCCCGGTCGCAAAACATCGGTGAGCTCCTTGTTTTGGCTGACGCCCGATCGAATCCTCGTCACGGAATACGTCGGCGGGGGAAGCGCAATCTCTGAGTTGTCGCTTGCTGACAATTCAATGCACACAATTTCCAAGAGCGATGAAGGTATTCACGCCTTCGGCAATTTTCCAAATTTTGCGCTTTCGCGTGATGGCAAGCTCGCGGCTGCCGTTCTCGGTAATTACAACACACCGCCCGAGGTTTGGGCGGGTCCGGTCGGTCATTGGCGACAACTTACCAACAACAACTCCGCTCTACCGATGACTTGGGGCAAAGCGGAGAGCATCAAATGGACGAATGAAGGATTTAATATTCAGGGCTGGTTGGTGCCGCCCGCAAAAGTCGAGTCCGGGAAAAAATATCCCATGGTTGTCTTGATTCACGGCGGGCCATCCAGTCAAACAAGCTCGGAATGGCCCGCCGGGGCCGGAATGTCGCGCGCGATCATCGCCGCGCTTTCTTCGCACGGCTACTACGTGCTGCTGCCGAATCCGCGCGGAAGTTATGGCCAGGGCGAGGATTTTACTCGCGCAAACGTAAACGACCTTGGTTACGGCGATCTTCGTGACGATCTCGCCGGCACTGATGCCGTGATAAAGAGATATCCGGTCGATCCGAATCGTCTCGGTGTGACCGGCTGGAGTTACGGCGGATTCATGACGATGTGGACAGTTACGCAAACCGACCGGTTCCACGCCGCCGTTGCGGGGGCGGGTGTCGCGAACTGGCAAAGTTATTACGGGCAAAACCTGATTGACCAATGGATGATTCCCTTCTTCGGGGCGTCGGTTTATGACGATCCGGCCGCCTACGAAAAAAGTTCACCGATCAAGTTCATCAAGAATGTGAAGACACCAACACTGGTGATTGTCGGTGAGCACGACGCGGAATGCCCATCCCCGCAATCGTATGAATTCTGGCACGCGTTGCGAACCCTCGGTGTTCCGACGCAGTTGATCATCTATCCCGGCGAAGGCCATATGTTCTTGAAGCCTGAAAATCAGGCCGATCGGATGAACCAGACCCTGGCATGGTTCGACAAATACCTGAAGTGATTGGCAGCGCAGATCTCTTTCTGAACTAGCTCCTTACCCGGCACCCGCGATGCGGGCGATGGCTTAATGCACTGGCTCGGTTCGTGCTTTTTCAATTGCGCTTCTTATGGTCCGTTTGGAAATGGGTTTTAAACCGCGATGGCTCGAACGGAATTTAATCCGCCAAACAAAAGACGACGTTCTCCGCAAATTGAACGGTCACGAGTTTGGCCCGCTTCGAATCGTCCTGAAAAAACGTGACGGCCGGGTCGCCTTCCAGTTTTTCGGCGATCCCAGCAGCGTAGAAAAAGCCAAGTGCCTGCTCGGCATTTGTTGACCCCGCGGCTAAGGAAAATGCAGTCGCAGCAATTGCGGCCTAGCGCCCAAAGTGACGACAAATAATTCGGTGTAGTCGTCGTCAGGAATTGTAACCGCGGCGTCAATTCCGAGTGCCTTGAGAATGTTCGGAATCGTATCCCCATGACCGACAACGAGTGCGTTGCCGGTTAATTGATGCAACCTGGAAACAAGCGACTCGGTATCTTTCCCGCCAATAACGGTTGGCGCAATGCCTGTTGCCGCCGATGTCGGAGCCGCCGTTTCCTGGGTCCGTTTGAACTCACTCGTGAAAATTGCGGTGATACCCGCGTCCTTCAAAATTCTGGCAAGCGCTTCCGCTCGTTCTCGACCCGCCGGAGATAAGTCAGGATCTTTGGGATCGTTTGCCGCTTTTTCCGCGTGACGAACGATGACGGCAAATGGCTCCGCCGAGGCGACGGAGAACGCAACCAGCATCAGGACCAACAAAACGAATGGCTTCATGGTAGGACGTTAGTTCCGATTTGGGTCGCGAAAAATCTTAAAACCTGAAATTGCATTCCTGCTTTCCTGCGTTCCTTAGAGAAATGCAGATTGAAGCAACCGAAGAAGTCTGGCCTCTTCGGGAAACCTTTCGCATCTCGCGGGGCAGTCGAACCGAAGCGCGCGTTGTCGTTGCGACTGTCAATGACGGCCAATACGTCGGCCGCGGCGAAGGTGTGCCGATCCGGCGTTACAATCAGACGTCCGAATCAGTTCTGGCCCAAATTGAATCGATCAAGAGCGAGAAGAATTTAAATCGAGAGAGTCTGCAAAAACTCTTGCCCCCGGGAGCAGCTCGAAATGCACTCGACTGCGCATTGTGGGACCTGGAGTCGAAACTTTCCGGAAAACGGGCGTGGGAACTTGCCGAAATTACGATGGTTTCCGAAGTCGAAACTTCTTTCACGATCAGTCTCGACACGCCGGACAAGATGGGTCACGCGGCCGGCGCAAGCTCAACGTCTCCGATTCTTAAACTCAAACTTAGTGGCGACGATTCCGACCTGGCGCGAGTCGAAACCGTTCACTACGCGGCGCCGAATGCACGCTTGTTAGTGGATGCGAACGAATCGTGGTCACCTGACCATTATCGCAATATCACGCCGAAACTGAAAGCGCTCCGCGTCGAGTTGATCGAACAACCATTCCCAGCCAACGCCGATGAGGTTTTAGAGAATCTGGATCATCCAATCCCGGTCTGTGCAGACGAAAGTTGTCATATCAGCGCCGATCTATCGCGTTTGAAAAATCGTTACGAGCTCATCAATGTGAAGCTCGACAAGACGGGCGGGTTAACCGAAGCGCTGCATTTGTGCACACAGGCACGGGAAAGTGGTTTCAAATTGTTGATTGGCTGTATGGTTGCAACTTCGTTGAGCATGGCGCCGGCGCGCGTGATCGCGAGCGTCGCCGACTGTGTCGATCTTGACGGTCCCCTCCTCCTCGCCCGAGACCGTGATCACGGACTCAGCTATCGCGACGGAAGGATCGGCGTTCCTCGAAGAGAACTTTGGGGCTAAGAAAAGTGACAAGTGCTCTGACTGCGAGACATGCAGATACTCGCGATAAACTAAGCTTCAATGCACGGGGCTTACTCGCAGCGGAGCGCGACCATTGGATCCACCTTCATCGCACGTCTTGCTGGCAGCCCTAAGCTGTCAAGGGGAAGAAAAAGGCAGAAGAATTACTTCGCGCGCGTGGCAGTCGGAGTCGGACTCTGCCAGCGCCCCTGCAGTGATCCGTCCGGAGCATTCGCAACGACGATCTCGCCCCGTGGACTTTCGTCAGGCGAAGATGTGCGATGGTGAACTACGCGCTCAACGTACCAGATGCCTACTGCAACGAACGTCGCGCCTATCAGGAAATTCTTCACTTCTACCTATCGGGCAGCAAACCTTGAGCCATTAGAAAACGCTTCTTGTCGCTTTCGTCTGGAATCACTGTCGGACGAAGCACGGGGCTTGCCCGCTTCGAGCGAAAACGACTGATTGGTTGTTCAAGCAGACGCCAGGAGAGAGCAGCGACGGCAACCGTCCCCATTCCGAACACCATTAAACGCAATGACGGATCGGTGATCATGAATCGCAGCGGCAATGGCAACCAGCGGTTAAACACAATCGCCACCAGAGCGTGATAAATGTAAAGGCCGTAACTGATCCGCCCGGCAAAGACCAGACCCGGAAGACTAAGGAAACGTCCGATGCCGCCATCGAATCCCGTCACAGTGCGAGCGACCAAAACCGCAAAAGCGCCGGCCTCGAGTGGTTCAACGAGGACGGATCGCAACTTTGTCGGATCCCCAGCCCGAAGCACCGCAGCGAGAGTTAACATCGACAAACAAATCGCCGCAAACAGCCAGCCGGCGCGGGTTGCGCGCAAACGTCCGCCGCACCAGCCCAGCGCCGCGCCCGCGGCGAGCGAATCCAGACTGCCAAAGGGCAAGACCCAGCGCGCAATCGCCGGCATCGAAAAAACTACGCAGCTGATTCGAAATCCGATTCCAATCATCGCCACGGAGAGAATCGCCGGCAACATCCAGCGTCGGGGCAAGAACAAGATCAACAGCGGCCAAAACAAATAGAATTGCTCCTGCACGCAGATCGACCAAAGATGCGAAATCGTGAGCGGCCATTGATTTTTCCACGCAATCATCCAGTTCACTGTGCCGGTAAAGACCCACGGCCAATTGTCACGGATCGCGCCGAGATTGAAGATGATCGCGATGGCCGCGAACACGAAGTAAGCGGGAGTGATCCTGAGAAAGCGACGCCAGTAAAACGCTCCGATCGTTCGACCGGCGGACAAGTCCGTTGTCTCCATTCGGTCCCGCGCCCGGCGAAGCGATGCGGTGATGAAGTAGCCGCTTAACACCAGAAAGAGGCGCACCCCCGTCGCGCCGAGGTGGATCCAGTCCGGCAATGGAAAATTCGGGACGTCGGCCGTGAAGTGGTCGACCATTACCGTCAGCACCGCAAGCGCGCGCAAACCATCAAACTGCGGCTGATAATCCGATGTTCGCTCGCGACCTAGGACCCGCTCCGACGCAGCAGTGTCCGCTCGATCTGCAGTCGTCTGGCCCCATCCAAAACAAGAAACCCCTGCCATTAATTATGAGACGTGTTTGCCGCCAATTCGTTACAAATTAATTTTCCGTCTTGAACATCGACAAGTTTAATGCGCCAGAAATCTCAGTCGTGGCAGCCATCAACGTCCCATTACAAGTCAGGCCTGAACTTGTCACTCGTCACAGGGCACTTGTCACTTAAATTCAGAAATGAGCTTTCTCGATCTTCAGCAACTGCCCTTTGTCGGAATGTCGCACGAATTTCACGGCGAAAAACACGGCGCGCCAATTTCTGCTTATATCGTGAACGCCGGGCCGGGCCAGGGTCCACCGTTGCACACGCACCCCTACGTCGAGATTGCGTTCACGCTCGAAGGGACCGCTGCGATCACAGTTGGAGACGAAACCCGAGAAGTGAGAACCGGCGGCATCGTAGTAATCCCGGCGAACA
Source organism: uncultured Verrucomicrobiae bacterium (assembly GCA_963801815.1). GTDB lineage: Bacteria > Verrucomicrobiota > Verrucomicrobiia > Chthoniobacterales > UBA10450 > AV40. The sequence goes on along the minus strand of CAWDGJ010000003.1, from coordinate 698,780 downwards.
CGCCGCACCGATTCGTGAATTCCGGAACCGGCGCGCTGAAACAGATCGACATCCATGCCAGTCCGAAATTCATTCAGACGAATCTCACCCAGTAACAAATGAAACGGACGCGCCCCTCAAAAGGGCGCGCCCGATGAATTAACTGCGATTTATTCGCAGAAGACTACGCCATCCGTATAATTGCAGCTTGGATCAAACCCGTAGGCCGGGTACCAGCAACCGTTGTCTGCCAGATAATAATGGCAGCCGTCCATCACGACGATGGAATAAGTCCTCAACCACCAATCTCGTGGGTGGGTCCCGATGCTGAAGTGAACGTCACTTCGATCGCGGAAACCGCGATGCAACGCGAGGCTTTCGTGTGTTTCGCGTCCATTCCGAAAGACCGTGGTGGAGTGTGACACCTCGCCACGTTCGTCAACGCGAGCGCCGGAATGTTGTTCGTCGCCGCGAACTTTTTCTTCGCTTCTGACTTTGGCGCCTTCCGGCTTATTGACATCTTTCTCAACGTTGGTCTGCGTTCGCGCTCGCTCAGTCGGCTGAACGTTTTGTTTCTGGACGTTTTCCTTCGTCTTACCAGGCTGAACGTTTTCTTCGGTTTTGTTTTTCTCTTTCTGCTGGGGCTGCTGCTGTTGTTCGTCGGTCGTTGTCTGCGCGCCGACAGTCAAAGCGACGGCAAGCCCCATCGCTATTAATAGTGATTTCATATTCCTTTGTTCCCTTCTGTATTTCTATCGTTCGACGGTGCGGCCGCGGATTTTATTTTAATTTCTTCCGAGAAATCCCGGCGTGCGGGCGTTAGACGGCCGGCACGTGCCGCGCCCGGCGGCGACGATGAATCACCCGCGAGATCCGCAGGATCGGAAAAAGAAGGATGTAGAACATCGCACTCCAGTTTCTGAACGCTGGAATGCAGGCGAGACCGGCGGCGATCACTCCAAACCCGACCAGCGTCAACAGTCGAAACAGCACGAAACGGGTGTCGAACTTCTCCAACTCATTCAGCTCAAGCGCCTCACGCAAACGCCAGGCGTGCAGATAGAGCAGCCCCATCGCACAATAAACCGCGGAGAAGCCGAGGCCGTAAATCACCAGCAACGTGGAAAATTGCGAACCGGTCATCGACACCGGCTGACCGGCGCCGAAAAGCAGGCCGGTAATGCTGAAATTGAAAAGAAACTTAAGCGGATAGACGTAGAACAGGACCAGAAACAGCATCACGCAGGTCAGAAACCGCGCCGTGCCATCGTCGAGCCCGTAACGCCGGCAGAATTTGTAATGACTGTTCCAAATCAACGCCAGCAACAGAAAACAAATCGCGAACGCCGGAAATCCGCGCATCGTGCCCACTAAGTCGTCGAACGATTTCGGCACGTCGAGCGAAACCACCAGTAGCGTGAGGGCAAAGCCGAAGACCGCGTCACTGAAAGACTCCAGTCGAGTCACCTCGCGCCCGCGCAACCGGAATCCAGCGAAATCGCGGTCTCGCGGTTCGATGAAGCGCACCATGCAGCGATTAACTATCCGGCATCGCGCGGCGAAACAAGCCGCAACGCGCCGAAACCAACCGATGAGCGGAGAGGACCTTCCTTACGTCTTCGACATCCGGTCCTTGATGAAGCCGACAATGATCATGAGAATCGCGCCCCCAACTCCGCCGCCACCGACGTTGGACAGGATGCTTTGCATATCCATTCCACCGCCGCCGGCCGCCGCCGAGCCCATGATTGTTTGGAGGATCGTTCCGCCGATTCCACCGCCGACAACTCCGGCAATTGAATTTCCAATTGCTCCCAGACTTTTGTCCTTCAATACCGCGCCGGCGACATTGCCACCGACCGCCCCACTGACCGCTTCAACGATTAAGCTTGTGATATCCATAGGTTTTAATTTCGGTTTTTCTGCTGCCCCATCGTCGCCCTCTAAATATCCAATAGTCTGCCGACGAAACTCGCTGTTCGTCGAGTCTAAATCCTTGCTTATTGGCGACTTCGGTTGCGGCGGACTCTTAGCAAGACGCCGCCCTTGGTGCACCGGAATCCACTTCCTAATTTTTAATTCTTCCTTCTTACTTAGTCCGTGGCTTCCGTTGTCTTTCTCCGTGCCATCAACGTAGGCGGCGCCAATCTTTGCAAACCCGCGCAATTAGTGAAGCAGCTGCCGAAATTCGACATCGTGAATATCGGCGCGGTCGGAACATTCGTAGTCCGCGACAATATCAGTGAAGCGGTCCTGCGAAACGCGATCGCGAAGAAGTTGCCGTTCAAATGTGAAATCATGATTTGTCCCGCGAAAACGATTCTCGAGGTGGCGCGAAAAGATCCGTTCGCGCGCCAGCCGTCCGGTCCGGAAATCACCCGGTTCATGAGTGTTTTGCACAAACGACCGGGAAAACTGCCAGTTCTTCCACTTTGTCTCCCCTCTCCCGATGATTGGCTGCTCAAAATCATCGCGATACCAAGCCGGCTCGTGCTCGGTATTTATCGTCGGGAAATGAAAGCGATCAGCTACCTCGGCAGAATCGAGAAGATTCTTGGTGTCCCGGGCACGGTGCGCAATTGGAATACGATCGAGAAAGTCGTCAAGATTCTTGATGCTGACCGCTAGAGCAATCAGCAGTTGCCCGCTTTTCAGTTTTGCGACTCAAACAACCGCTTTTACAGTTTGAGAACCTTGAAACGTTTCCTTGCCTTCTTCGTCGCGCTCCTACTGGTCGCCATTGTTGCAGTCGCTATCGACTGGAATTGGCGACGCCAGATTTCGCCGCGCGGTGGTCGTTACTTTTTCCACCGCCTTGAGTTGGCCGTGCCCTCATTTCGCCAGGGCGACGAAAGATGGAGTGACGATCCTCTTGGCGGAGTTGCGGACAACGGCACAATCGGCGGCGAAGGGTGCGCCGTCGCCGCGGCGGCGATGGTGTTTAAATTCTACGGCATCGACGTCGATCCCCAGCAGTTGAACTGGTTTTTGAGCGGAGTCGGCGGCTATACCGATCGCGGCTGGTTGTATTGGGATCGCGCGGCATGGTACGCGCCCGATCGTGTCCGTCATATCTACGAAGATCTGCCGTCATATGCCCTGATTGATTCCAATCTCGCCAGGGGAAACCCGGTGATCGTCCGCGTCCGGCTGCAAAATGGCATTACACATTTTGTGGTGATCGCTGGAAAACAAGGCTTCGATTATCTTATCCAGGATCCTGGAGGCGGAGCGGCGAAAGGTCTCTACCCGTTGCGCGAGCTCCACAGTAACATCGAAGGGTTGCGATTTTACCAACCGCTGGCCAGGGTCGACGCCCATTTATCCGCCCAGCGTTGAGCGTTGTGGTTTAGGCTCTACACTATTTATATGCGCCTGCCTAAACTCGTCACCGACTCGCTGCAAGTCACTCCCGTTTCTCGCCGGCGCTTCATCGTATCAGCCGGGATTCTGACAACTGCGACCTGGATTTCTCCCCGTGCGCTCTTCGCCGAAGAGGAAAATATCGTCGCCACGGCACGTAAACACGCCGAGACCGCCGCGATTACCGCCCAAACCTTGCGCGGCAACGTCACTGCTCTGATCGGTTCGGGTGGAAACATTGCCGTTCTGGCCGGCGCGGAGGGCAAGTTCATCGTTGATTCCGGTTATGCTACTTCGCGTCCGAAGATCACCGAGGCTCTGGCGGGCATCAGTCCCGGGCCGATCAGGCATCTGGTGAATACGCATTGGCATTTCGACCACACCGACGGCAACGAATGGATGCACGCGGACGGCGCCGCGGTTCTGGCCCACGAGAATACTCGGAAACATCTTTCCACCACTACGCGGGTAGAAGCTTGGAATTACACATTTCCGCCGTCCCCCGCCGGGGCGATTCCCGCCGAAGTCTTCGATAAGGAGAAAACGCTTCATCTTAATAGTACCGCCATCGTCCTCGCTTACTACGGGCCGAGTCATACCGATGGCGACATCTCCGCCTACTTTGTCGAACCCGATGTCCTTCACTGCGGCGATACCTGGTGGAACGGCCACTACCCGTTCATCGATTACTCCACCGGCGGACATATCAACGGCATGATCAAGGCCGCCGAGTGGAACCTCGCCAAGGCCGGAGAGAAAACCATCGTCATCCCCGGACACGGCAAGATTGGTGGCAAACCGGACCTGACGGAATATCGCGACATGCTGGTTACAATTCGCGACCGCGTTGTCGCGTTGAAGAAGGAAGGCAAATCGCTCGACGAAATCATTGCCGCAAAGCCGACCGCCGCCTACGACGCAAAATGGGCGACCTCGTTTATCACCGGCGACGTCTTCACCAAACTAGTCCATGACGGCATCTAACGCGGTTGCGTTCGGTGTTTCCATTTTGAGACCATGACTTCTAATTTGACCGGTGATGATTCACTCCAACGAGGCGCGATCGCGCCCGCGTGGCATACCGTTCTTCTGCTGCTTATTCTGTTCGGGTTTTCATTTGCCAGTGCTCGCGCCGGAAGTCTGAGTCCACTCAGTCCGAATATTGGCCGCGCAGTCGCGTATATCGCCGTCATTATCTTCGAATGGGCGGTGGTCGCGTTCATTTGGTTCGGCGTCCAGCAACGAAACGTCCGAATCGCGGATCTGGTGGGCGGCAGGTGGGCGAGGCCGGTTCAGATTCTCCGCGATCTTCTGATCGCGATCGCGTTTCTCATCGTCGTGGGCACCGTGACGACTGGCCTTAATCATTTCGTCAAAGCCAGTCCGAACCAGGCGATCCGCAATCTGCTTCCGCACGGGCCGGTTGAAGTCGCGTTTTATTTGGCGACATGTTTGACGGCCGGCTTTTGCGAGGAACTGATCTATCGTGGCTATCTGCAACGCCAGTTCTCTGCGCTGACACAAAACTTCGTCGGCGGAATTACTCTACAGGCTGTCGTCTTCGCGCTCGGTCACGCATATCAAGGGTGGAGATATGTGGTGCTGATTGCTGTGTTAGCGATCATGCTCGGCCTCCTGGCGCATTGGAGGAAAAGTCTGCGACCGGGCATGATTGCACACGCGTTGCAGGATTCCGTCAGCGGAATCGTTGCGAGCCATATTTTGCGTTAACGTCTCAACTTCTCAACCTCTCAGCTCCTCAACACCTGTTTCTAGCGACCATTATTGATTCACAACGCGATACTTTATCGGGGAGTGACACATGGCCAGGATTAAAGGACTCGAGAGAAAACAGGCGCCGTGGCACCTGCGCTGGTTCTACGGAGTCATGCGAAAAATGTTCGGCAAAGAGTTTACCCCGGCAAAGATTCAGATGCGCGTGCCTGGAATTGTCTGGGGCGGCATTGCCATGGAGGCGGCTCTCGGCTGGAAACGGTTGGTTTCATTGCGCTACTTTCAGCTCGGCAAAGTCCGCACCGCCGCACGGATCGGTTGTCCATTCTGAATAGATATTAATTCTGCCGTGGGCAGAAAGGCCGGTTTGACCGATGAGAAGCTTCGCGCCGTCTTGGGCGACGACCTGTCCATCTTCAATGAGGTCGAGCGCCTCGTGATCGAATTGGCGGACGCAATGGTGACCGCGCCAGCAAATATTTCCGACGATCTCTACGCACGCCTGCGCAAACAATTCTCGGAAGAACAGTTGATGCAACTAAGCGCGCAGATTGCTTTTGAGAATTACCGTGCGCGCTGGAACCGCGTCTTCGACGTCGAGAGCGATCATATCTATCAACCCGCTAGCATTTCTTCTGAACGGGCTCCGTGACCTCAGCGGTGAGAATTCTTAATGTTTAGATACGACGTCGTTGGCGATTGACGAGAACCGCGTCGCGTCCCACAAAATAAAGCAGGACGCACAGGCCAGTGAACGGAAGGAGCGCAAGGAAGTCAGCGTTTGCTCCGCCAAACAATGGATTATTCGCGGTTGACCACGCTTCGAGTCGTTTGCTGAAGCCAATGAGACTCGGAACGCCAGCCATGAATGCAATGATGATGCCCGCGAGCGCGCCGCCTGCGATGTAACCCGACGCAAGCAATACGCCCGGACTCTTGTCGCCTTCCGCGACCAATTCTTCCTCGGTCAAGGAGTGGCCATGAAATTTGGTGCGGCGCAACCAACGATCGACCAGCCACCGCACCATTCCGCCGACGAAGATGGGAGTCGATGACGCCAGCGGCAAATAAACACCAACCGCAAACGCAAGCGACGGGATTCCGCTCAGCTCGAGGCTGATTGCGATCGTTACGCCTAACAACACCAGGGCCCACGGCAATTTGTGGCTGAGAATCCCTTTAATAATGTACGACATCAGCGTTGCCTTCGGCGCGTCGAATTTTTCCACCGAGCTGCCGTCTGGCCGCGTTTTGTGGGTGCCGTTAATTCCCGGGTCGACCAGATAGGCAACCCTACCGTCGTTCTTCACCAGAAAACGTTGCGCGGGCCCGCCGGAAGGATCGAGGCGGTTCCAAACGTGGTAACTGTTTTGGTCCTCCACGCCCTGTGGGCCGGTTAATTTTTCCGTGACTCCGAATTCGTTAGGCGGAGCATGGAACCCGGCTGTGGCGGAATCAAGTTGCGCCGCTGGAACATAAACCGTGTAGGCATCGTTCAACTTCAGCAGAATCGGGCCCAGCACGACCGCCGAGGCGAGAGTGCCGCAGAGAATCGCGATTTGTTGAGACTTCGGGGTCGAGCCGATGAGGAAACCGGTCTTCAAGTCCTGCGAGATGGTGCCGCCATTCGAGGAAGCGATGCAGACAATTCCGCCGATCGAGAGCGCGGTGACGAAGTATTGCGGCCCAGTCCAGCCGACTAGCAGAAACGCCAGACATGTCAGCAGCAATGTTGCCACCGTCATTCCAGAAGTCGGACATGAGGATGAACCGAGCTCACCGGTCAGGTGCGATGACACAGTAGTAAAGAGAAAACCGATCACAACGATCAGAAAAGCGCCGAACAGGTTCCATTGCAGATGAAGTTGCGGCGCCGCCATAATCAGGACGAGGAGTGCGATTACGCCGCCAATCACAAATCTCATCGACAAATCTTGTTCAGTGCGCGGCGCCGCGTTGTCTCGATGTCGTGTACCGCGAAGATCGGCCAGCCCGCTCTTGATCCCGTGCCAGATGAGCGGGAACGAGCGAACCATGCTGATGATTCCTCCGGCTGCGACCGCACCCGCGCCGATGTAAAGGACGTAGGCTTCGCGAATGTCGTCCGGCGACATTCCGGCAATCGGCGTGGTGCCGGGCGGAATGATCGCGACTGAGCTTTCGCCAAAAAATTTAATCGCCGGAATCAACACCAGATAGGAGAGCACACCGCCTGCGCACATGATCGAAGCGATCCTCGGTCCAATGATATAACCAACGCCTAACAACGCGGGCTCAATCGTCATCGAAATGGATCCCGCTTTGAATGGCGCTCCGAAGATTTTTTCGGGCGTATTCTTCCAGGCATCGAAAGCATTCATCGCGGCCTGATACATGAATCCGATTCCAAATCCTGTGAAAATCGTTCGACCGCCTGTGACCGCCTCGTCTTCGCGCTTCGCTTCCATTCCGTCGCGGGAAGCGGCAGCCTTGAGCACCTCAGCACAGGCAGTCCCTTCCGGATACTTGAGAAGACCATGTTGATCGACAATCAACGCCCGGCGCAACGGAATCATCATCAGAATGCCCAACAATCCGCCGAGCACCCCGACCAGCAGCACACGCGTGATTTCAAGATCGAATCCGAGAATCAGGATCGCGGGCATGGTCACGCCCAGGCCGAAAGCAATTGATTCACCCGCCGAACCGGCAGTTTGCACGATGTTGTTTTCGAGAATCGTCGCGTCACGCATACCGAATTTCGAAAGCAGCCGGAAGAGTGTGATCGAGATGACTGCCACCGGAATCGAAGCACTCACTGTCAGTCCGACCTTCAAGACAAGGTAGAGCGATGATGCACCGAAGATCATGCCGAGAATCGTGCCGACAATCAGCGGCACCGGCGTCAACTCACGCATTCGAGTCGCAGCCAAAATAAACGGACGAAACGGCCTGCGATGCGACTCTGTCGGTTTCGCACCAACGATGTCCGGCATTTCGTTAGGCGGATTTCTCGGATCAATCACCGGACGCTCGTGGTTCATGAATTGGGGTGAGCTTGGAACTGGATCTAACCATGAAGCACACCAGATCACGAAGGATTTCTTTCCGGTCGAAGTAATTGTGCTTGTCAGCGGTCCCGGATGATTGGTCTCTTAGATTGCGATGGCAATCGTTGGTAAAGTGGAAAGCCTCTGGCGTTATCCGGTGAAAAGCATGCGCGGCGAAGAGCTCGACGAATTGTTTGCCGGCTACGGGGGAGTTTATGGCGATCGCCTTTTCGCTTTTGAAAGTTCCGCGAACGAAAAAGGGTTCCCGTTTTTCACCGGGCGCGACTATCGCCAGATAATTCGATATCGGCCGCGCTTTCGGTATCCGGACAAGGCCGCGCGACCGGTCAATCTCGCGGAAGCGATCAAACGCTCGCCGAATGTGAACCCGGTCTCGGCCACTGCCGCCAATCTGATGGTCGACGTCGAAACGCCGGATGGAAAAAGCTTCGCGATCGATGATCCTCGGTTGATCGAGCATCTACAGACAAACACCGACACGAACCACGGGCTCACGCTGCTTCGGTCGGACAAGGCAATGACCGATTGTCGTCCCTTGTCGATTTTCGCCATTCAAACGGCAAAACAAATCGGTGATGAAACCGGCGCCGACGTGGATAAACGGCGGTTCCGCGCCAACGTTTATCTCGACCTGAATTCAGCGGACGGTTTTGCTGAGGACGCGTTTGTTGGCAAATCTCTTCGCATTGGATCAAAAGTTATCGTCCAGGTTCTCCACCGCGATGGACGCTGTGTGATGATCACACTAGACCCCGATACGGCGGAGAAAACGCCGGCGATATTGAAGACCGTGGTCCAATCGCACGAAGGCATGGCCGGCGTTTACGCCGCTGTCCTCATCCAGGGAACGATTCGCAAAGGCGATCCAGTAGACTTAATCGATTGAAGGGCACTCCTCGGAACTTCTTAATTCTTAAGTTTTCCTTCTTACTTTCTGTACTGCTGATCACTGACGTGCTCCATCCATTCAACGACCTTCCCATCCAATGCTTCCTGAATGGCAATATGTGTCATCGCGGTCGTGGGCGTTGCTCCATGCCAGTGTTTTTCGTTAGGCCCAAACCAAACGACGTCACCCGGACAAATTTCTTCGATCGGACCGCCTTCGCGCTGCGCCCAGCCCAAACCTGAAGTAACGATTAACGTCTGGCCTAACGGATGCGTGTGCCAGGCGGTGCGCGCACCCGGCTCGAAAGTCACGCTCGCGCCGCGAACGCGTGCCGGGTCTGGCGCTTCAAATAACGGATTGATTCTAACATTTCCCGTGAACCACTCCGCAGGACCTTTGCTAGAAGATTGGCTGCCCGACCGCTTTACCTGCATGCTTTTTCTATCAACTCTCAACTCTCAACCATCAACCTCTTCTTGAATGCTACTGCTGAAAGCTATCGGCCGACGGAGCCGGACAATGCTCAGTGGGCGTCGTCATGCTTGGGGTCTTGCCGCCGGCACGCAAGGTCCAGTATTCGTCGAGGGTGAAGCAGTAACAGATCTCGACCGTTACTCGGGCGCGATCGGCATTCAATTTTACCCAAAGCGGATTCGATTTGTCGAAATTAATCGGCTGATTCGCGTCGTCGTGCGGAGTAAATACCTTCCTTGATTCACCAGGGGAAAACACATGGCCGGTCATGTCAGCCTCTTCACCTGGATGGTAGCCGGGTCCAAGAATTTTATCGAGCGCCTCATACCAATTCCTCACCGGCTGATCGTCCACCTTTAGGATCACATGTTTAATGATCGCCGGTCCCACGCCTTTGTTGGCCAGGGTGAATTGAATCGGGCCGTTGCTGGTGTCGAATTCGAGGATTGGCCACACCGCGGCGCGGACTTGCTGACGTTGCATGTAGGCGGTGTAACCGGAAACGCACAGAGCCAGGAACCCAACAATAGTCGCGATCACTACATCGTTCGGCTCGCGCCTCGCATCGGTTTTTCTTCCGGCACGGCGCCGATCATATGGCTGCCAGATTGGCTGTCAATCAGTCCGGGGCTCACAAGCCGCGTTTTAGCGTTTCCGTTTTCTGCTTTGGCTTTCAGCTCCGGCATTGTCATTTACTGCGATAGTCATTAAAGAATGACGATGCCGACCGAATCGACCGAGGAGCGCAAGCTCGCCGCCATTATGTTTACCGACATGGTCGGCTACAGCGCACTGAGCCAGCGCGACGACAAGCTCGCTCAGGAACTATTGGAGGAACATCGTCGGTTGTTGCGCGAAATTTTTCCAAGATTTCACGGCACCGAAATTAAGACCATCGGTGATGCATTTCTGGTCGAATTCGGGAGCGCGCTGGAAGCGGCCCAATGCGCGATCGAAATTCAGCGCACCCTTGCCAAACGCAATCACGACGTTACGTCCGACCGCCGGATCGAACTCAAGATCGGTATTCATATCGGCGACGTGGTGCATCGCGACGGCGATGTCTACGGCGACGGAGTGAATATCGCATCGCGCATCGAAGCGCTGGCCGGCGCGGGCGGGATTTGCGTCTCGATGGATGTGGAGCGGCAAATTCGCAACGCGCTCGAGGCGCGATTTGAAAAGTTTGGGTCGGCGGACTTGAAGAACATCAAATTGCCGATGGAACTTTTCCGGATCGTCCTGCCGTGGGAGACCGGCGGTAAAGCTCAATCCTCCCCGCCGCGAGCTTCAAAGAAATCCCCTCTCCTGGTTCCGGTCGCGGCTCTCATAATAATAGGGTTGCTCGCTGGCTGGTGGTGGATGCAACGCTCGAGCAAGAACCGGCAGTCTGGCTCAAAGTGCGCCCACTGCTCCCGCAAGTGCGCCCGATCAAAAATCGGTTGCCGTCCTTCCGTTCGTTAACCTGAGCGACGACAAGGGGAGCGAGTATTTCTCCGATGGCGTCAGTGAAGAACTCTTAACCGTGCTTCAAAAAATTCCGGGTATGCACGTGGCCGCGCGCACCTCGGCGTTCTCGTTCAAAGGCAAAAACGCCACCGCTCAGGAAATTGGCCAGAAACTCGGCGTGGCCTATCTGGTCGACGGAAGCGTGCGCAAATCCGGCGAAGCAGTGCGGATCGCCGCCCGGCTGGCCCGCGCCGACACCGGCGAGGAACTCTGGTCGGAAAATTATACCCGTGACCTGAAGGACGTGTTTGCAGTGCAAACCGAACTCGCCCAAACGATCGTCGAACAATTGCGTAGTCGATTCGGATCTGACGCGGGTTCAACCGCGAAGGAAAAAATTCAAGCCGAAGTGCAGGCGGCGGAAAAAGGCGCAACGAAAAATGTCGAGGCCCACGAGTTGTATCTGCAAGGCCGCTTTTATGAGAATCGCCACTCCGAAAAAAGTGCGCGCGAAGCTCTGGCTGCTTACGAACACGCCGTCGCCCTGGATCCTGGGTTTGCTCTGGCCTGGGCCGGCGTCGCGGACGCAAATCTCTGGCTGGCCGCATTTGCCACTGAGGGCGGACAAAAAACATTCGATGCGCATTTAGCCAGCGCGCGTGAAGCCATCGCGCGGGCCCTCTCGATTGAACCGAATTTGCCTGCCGGTTTGCTCGCCCGGGCGACGATCGAGACTAATTTCGATTTTAACTGGAACGCGGCGGCTCAAACCGTGACCAAGGCGCTGGCACTGGCTCCGGCCGATCCGTACATTCTCATCGCCGCCGGCAATCTCGAGACCGCGCTTGGAAACATGGATCGAGCAATCGAACTCTATCGCAAAGCGGTCGAGTTGGACCCGGTGAATGCGCAAGCCCGGGGATTTCTCGCATTTAACCTGGCAGTGACGAAACGGTTCGCCGAGGCGCGTACCGAATACCCGCGGGTGCTGGAATTGAATCCATCAGCGCCGTGGGCGCACGCCGGTCTCGGTTTAGCGTATTTATTGGAGAATAAATTTGAGGAGGCGGCAACCGCGGCCCAGGCCGACGCCGGCGATTGGGCGCGGCTCTTGATTGTGTCGTGCGCGCGGTGGGGCCAGAAAAGAACTCCGGAGGCAGATGCTGCGCTAGCACAGTTGACCAAAGATTTTGCCGAAACGGCAGCGTACCAGATCGCCGAGGTTTACGCGTATCGCGGGGACAAGGACAAGGCGTTCGAATGGCTGGAGCGCGCGCGCCGGCAACGCGACCCCGGCCTGGCCGGTTTGCATAAAGATCCGCTCCTAACGAACCTTCACGACGACCCGCGCTGGAACGCATTCCTCCACACCATGGGCCTCGCCGATGACCAATTGAAGACAAGCGGACTCTAAGCGCGCATCGTTCCGCGCTTCAGTTTTCCGTTTTCCCCGTTTCAGCTCTTTCTTCTCAGCGCCTCGCCTTTTTCTCTGCCTGTCACGCCGTAGCTTAGAAGCCTTTCTTACAAACTTCAGCCGATTGCGGATTGCCCGCCCCGGCGCGTGAACTCCAACCGGATACCGGAAAGGGATCTTCTTCTTTTCCTGCGTTCCTAATTCGATTGCTTCTAAATCCGTTAGGCAACCGGAACGACCGTCGCCGCCAGCATTTCGTCGGGAGTTGTCTCGGCCTTGTCAGTGATCAGCTTGCGCAGAAACGGAATCAGCACGACGAGCGCAATCCCGACTGCGAGGCTGCCTAGGCCGAGCTCGGTGAAAAGTTTTTCGTAACCGGCATTCGTGACGGCCGCCGTGGTGCCGGTCGGCTTCGGGAATCATTCCCGAAAAGTCACCGGCAAAGAGCGACGCGAGTCCGGTCCAGAGCATCCAGCTGCCCATCATCACGCCTTGGTACTGCCGAGGCGCGAGTTTGCCGATCATCGCGTATCCGATCGGAGAGATGAGCAACTCACCGATGCTTTGGAGCACATAACTCCAAAACAACCACGCGAACGCGCTTTTCCCATCGCCAGCGAGCTTGATGCCAACCGGCAAGATCAAGAAATGCAACCGCCATCAACAAGAGCGACGCTGCGAACTGTTTCGGTATGTCGATTCTCCATCCGCGCGCGCGCATACGGGTGAAGAATGACGCGAGCAGCGGGCCGCCGAGCACGATGCAGACGGTGTTGATGTTCTGAATCCATTGCGGCTGAATCCTCACGGGACCGACCATCAGATCAACATTGTTGACCGCGAACAACATCAGACCGTTCGGCGCCATTTGGTAGAGCGACCAGAACATCAGCGAGCCAACAGTCAGAATCAGGTAGGCCGTCATGTTTCGCTGTTCGCGACGATCCGAGTGGCGGACAGTGAGATAAATCAAGGTAAGCGCGACCGCGCCACAGATCGCTTTGAGGATCGTCTCGGTGCCGCCGGGCCGTTGAAGCATGAACCAAACGACCGGCACGAGTCCGATGAGAATGCCGATGCCGACGAGCTGTCGCAGCCGAAACTGTTTCGACGTTTTATCAAGCAGAGGTGTGTTGCGATCGGTCAACGTTTTCCAGTTGAACAAAGCGAGGATAATGGCGACGAAATTGCCGAGCGTCGCGAAGATAAAGAGGCTCGAATAACTCTGGGTGGCTTGGAAATGGCCGGCCACGCTGAACCCGACGAAGAAGCCCACATTCATACCGGCGTAATTCCAGAGGAAGGCTCCTTCGCGACGCGGGTCCTCCGGGGTGAACCGCTGCGTCAGCATCATATTAATACAGGTGACGTTGAGACCGCTGCCGGTAAGAAAGAGAGCCAGCCCGACGTAGAACAGCGCGAGCGTGCCGGTCGCGATGCACGCGCAGCCGATCACCTGCAACGCCATGCCTCCGACAAACAGGTTGCGATTTGAAAGGAACCGGCCGCCGAGGTAGCCGCCGAAAAGGTGCAGGCCGTAGTTGAAAGCGCCGAACACACCCATCAACGCGGTGGCCGTTCGCACGGGAAGCTGCAGATGCTTCGTCGCGTAGAGGACGAGCGTCGAGTAAAGAACAGCAAAGCCGAGCGTCGCGAAGATCTGAATGAAGAACAGCACGGCTGCTCCCTCCGGGGCCCCGGCAAAACGGCGTTTGAAAAATTTGACGGGGTTCATCTGCCCGCGAACCTCGCCCTGCGGGTGACCTTTAATGTCATCTTTCCGGTCGCTCCCGCTCGAATCCGTGTTCATCCGGCGCTCCTTTGTCGCTCGACGCAGGGGGCAATGTCAAGCCTCACCTTACGATGTTGATCGCTACTGCGCGCCGCTTTTATTCATGAACGCCCTAACGAGTGCCGCGATGTCGTCTGCTTTAGTGTCGAGTGCGAAATGTCCGGCATCGAGCACGTGAACTTCGGCATTCGGCACGTCTTTGCGATAGCAAAATTGTGTCCGCGACTACGCCCTTGTTTTTCGGTTTTCCGATCAGTGGTCGATCTGTTAAAGATCGACATCTCAATGAATTACATTTTCGCTTTCGCGCTTGGCATCGGCTTTACCGCAGGTTTGCGTGCCCTTTCGCCACCCGCGGTTGTAGCATGGGCTGCGCATCTCGGCTGGCTGAACCTCAAAGACTCTGCATTCGCCTTCATGGGATCGACAACCGCCGTGATAATTTTCTCGATCCTGGCCGTTTTCGAACTAGTCGGCGATCTGCGACCTTCAACGCCGAAGCGAACAGCGCCTGTCCCACTCGCGGCCCGCATTCTCACGGGCGCTTTTTGCGGCGCCTGCATCTGCGCTGCGACTAGCCAACTCATTTCTATCGGCGCGATTCTGGGCGGTATTGGCGGAATTATCGGCGCATTCGCCGGTTACGAAATCCGGCGCCGTCTAGTTAGCGCATTGAACATCAAAGATATTTTTATCGCCCTGCTCGAAGACCTGGTCGCGATCGGACTCGCCTGTTTCTTTGTCATCCGCTAACGAGAATTTCGGCGCTTCAGTTTTGAGCTTTCCGCGTTTCCTCGTCTTCTCCTTCACTTTTGCTTCGCTCGATGAAATCAATTCCGCCGGCGCCCGACGCAAACCGCCGGTTAGTCCGAGCTTCGACAAAGTCCAGATCAACCATTTGGTCGGATCCCACTGCCACGGCTTCACCCCGTTGCGATAGTCGTGTTGAAATTCGTGGTGATAATTATGATAGCCTTCGCCGAAGGTAAACAGCGCCATCGTGAATGAATCGCGCGCGCTACACCGAGTCGAGTACGGCTGGCGGCCCATGGTGTGACAGGCCGAGTTGATCAGGAACGTGCCGTGTTGAAGCACGACCACTTTGGCCACGCCGCCGATTAAAAAACCACCAAGCGCGCCAGTCCATCCATCCCAAATGGCGCCAAGCAAAGTCGGCAAAACAAAACTCATCAAAACCGCAAGCAAATGAACATGTCGATGTTGCCACATCACCAGCGGATCTTTTTTCAAATCGGCCACGTTGTCGAACGGGGGCTGGGGCCACAGCTTGAACAGAAGCCAGCCAATGTGGGCGTGGAAAAATCCCTTGGTGATGTCGTAGGGGTCTTCGTCATGATCCACATGTTTATGGTGCCGGCGATGTTCGCTCGCCCACATCAAAACTGAATTCTCAAACGCGGCAGCGCCAAAAATGAGTGTGAACAGCCGAACCGGCAGCCGGGCGCGAAAAGTCGCGTGTGCGAAAAGCCGATGGTAACCGAGCGTGATGCTGAAGCCAGTCGCGGCCAGCAAGACTCCGGCGACAATGAAATGGAACCAATCGACGCCGAAAAACCACAGATACAGCGGCACCGCCGTCAGGGTTAAAACAAAAGTGCCGATTAAGAACGTGCTCGTCGTCCAGTTAATCCGGTCGGTGGGAATACGGAAGATCTGCATTGCTTGACCTCTGATTTCTGATTCTGACCTCCGTTGTTGGTTGATGGTTGATTGCCATCGTCGATCTCTCAACTCCGTAAAGGTGCGTGGCTCCAATAGATAGAGCTTTACGCACTCAACAATCAACTCTCAACTTCTTCGCCTATCGGCGATTGCCCGCAAAAGGACGGTTCCCGCCGGGGCGAGGCCGCTCTTCGCGCGGACGAGCTTCATTAACATTTAAAGCGCGACCGTTAAGCTCCTTGCCGTTCAGCGCGCTCATCGCGGCGCCGCCTTGCGTCGCGTCACCCATGGTGACGAACGCGAACCCGCGCGATTTGCCAGTCATCTTGTCCATCATGAGATTGACTTCGTTGACGGTGCCGTGTTGTTGGAACAGATCTTGGAGATCGTTCTCAGTGGTCTCAAAAGAGAGATTACCTACGTACAGTTTCATTGTGTTTGAATTTGGAAAAACTAAGGGCTACAGAGCCGTTCCCGGGAATCGGGTTTCAAACCATCAATGAGCGACGCTCACCTGACGATCTACCGTGCAGTGGAGTTAAACAGAGCAATCCAATAAGCGCCCACTGTCGTCCAGATTACGGAAAACACAAACGCTCATTCAGCTCTCCAGTGTTTACGCTTTCCGCGTTTCAGCTTTTTCCCGAAAGGTTGTTGCCACGCGTGATTCGCCCCAAAAAAACGTCGGACCTTGGTTTACGCGTCACGACGCGATAGTGACGGAAAAGCGCCGCCCGTTCTTTGCCAATAGTGTGCTGCGCCAGGTCACGCTTAAGGATGGGTACCGTCAGTTCCATATTGGGTCCTGATTGGTCTCCGGTAATTTACCGGCTTTTCCCGCGTCGATGTCCTGGCCGCCATCTTCGAGTTTACTGATCTGAAAATCGAGGAAGGACGCCATCCAGTCTGTCGCGCTGGCGAAGTTCTCGAGCGCATTCTGTTTCGCAGTGATAATAGTCATGATGTGATCGGTTGGTTGGTTGGGCAGAGGGAAAGGCCGCACACCTGCGCGATCGATTGACGCTGCGAGTTGTTGGCGAATCTACAGCCGCGCCGGGCAATTACCTAATCATATAATTTGCCCTTTCAACAGGCATTGGATCCCTCCGTCCTTCCCCTCTGCCCTCTCATCGGCGATCCCTGCGATCACTCCCACCAACTGATCATGTATTTCATCAGCACAGCAAGACGGGCTGGACGCCGATTAGCAAGCGTCTTCTCGACACGCTTCCCTCAACTCTCAACTCCGTAAAGGTGCGTGGCTCCAGCCGTGGCGGGTCACTCGTCACTTCACTTACCTATGTCTTCGGTACGATCTTCTCGCCGGCCGATAGTTAGTCGATGAAAAGCCACGAGGAGGATGACCACCGCCACGGTGGGATGCCTCACCGTTCCCATGCCTGGAATTTCCGGGTAACCGCGGTTCGATTTTCTGCGGCCGGGAAGAGCGTGCGTCTCCCCTCCTCTGGTGTTCGTGCGGCGGAGCGGCGGCGTTGTAATCAAAACCTTCCGCTTTCTTTCGCACGATTCCGCGTCCGATGAAACGTTCGAGCGATCGCAGCGGTCCATGATCTTCCGGCGTAATGAAGCTGATCGCATCGCCGATGGCGTGGGCGCGGCCGGTGCGTCCGATGCGATGAACATAATCCTCGGAGTGCATCGGGAAATCGTAATTCACCACGTGCGAAATCCCATCCACGTCGATGCCGCGCGCAGCGATATCGGTCGCGACCAAGACGCGGACGGCGCCCGATTTGAAATCCTTCAACGCGCGAAGCCGCTGGTTCTGCGAGCGATTGGAATGGATCGTTCCCGTCTTGATCCCGCTGCTTTCGAGACGGCGAGCGATCTTGTCCGCGCCGTGCTTGGTCCGGCTAAAAACAAGAACGGTGTCGAATTGCGGATCGGCCAGGAGATGAAGCAGTAACGCGGGTTTCAAATGCTGCCGCACTTCGTAAGCTAACTGCGTGACCGTGTCGGCCGGGTTCGCGCGCCGGCCAATCTCCACAATCTTTGGCGAATGTTGGAACTGATGGGTTAACTGCTCGATTTCGTGCGAAAGCGAAGCAGAGAACATGAGCGTCTGGCGCTTTTGCGGCAACGCTTTCACGATCCGGCGAATCGGCGGAAGAAAACCCATGTCGAGCATTCGATCGGCTTCGTCCAGCACCAGAAACTCGATGCCCGAAAGATTGGCGACTCGTTGGTCCATCAAATCGATCAACCGGCCCGGCGTAGCCACGACAAGATCGACACCGGAACGCAACGCCTCGATCTGCGGACGTTCGCTCACTCCGCCGAAAACCGTGGCCATGCGCAGCGGAACATGTTTCGCGTAAGCGCGCACGTTCTCCTCGATCTGCGCCACCAGCTCTCGCGTCGGGGCGACCACCAGCGCGCGCGTGCCACGGTCCGAGCCAGACTGGCCGTTGCGAGCTCCGTTATAGGCGTGCGTTACTTTCTGTTTCGATTCTACGAGCTTCATTAGAATCGGCAGAACGAACGCAGCCGTTTTTCCCGTGCCCGTCTGCGCGATGCCGATGACATCGTGTCCCGCGAGAATCAGTGGGATCGCTGCGATCTGAATCGGAGTCGGCTCGGTGTAACCCGCGTCCTGCACGGCCTGTAACATTTGGGGGGAGAGATTGAGTGCGCGAAATGACATAACAACGGTACTATCGTCTGTTAGGCGGCTAAAGCACCTATTATATAGAGCGGTTCGCAGGCGCGAACTTTACGGCGGAAGGCCGCCGCTCTGCGGCAATTCATATTCTGGGAACATTCTTGCCGAACTAGCGGGAGCGTAAGGCCGCGAGTCCGGCAGCTGCCGGACGAGTCGGTCTAGGGCAGCCGGTGACTCAGTTTTGGTGAAAACTGAGAGACAACGAAACGCCGCTCCCAACTCCAGGCTCGGACTTTCCGCGTTTCAGTTTTCTATACTACGCCGCTGTAATTTGAGTTTTCATCGGATTCCAAAATTGGAAAGCAAAGCGCCCTGAGCGAGACTTTGTCCATGCCAAACGTTCCGGGTCTGCGCAGTTGCTACGATAAAGTCGGACGCCTGATCTATTTTGGGCGGATGCTGGACAAGATTCGCCTGCACGCCGCGGGTCAACTCCCGCCCGCTTACCACGATTACCTGGGCGACGCGCAATTTTTCACTCTCGATGGTCGCTGCTGCCGCTTTCTCGGCGTCTCCCACTCTGACATCAAGCATCACGTTCTCGCCGGCGAAACGATGAAGCCGTTCTGGCCTGGGCGCACGCTCACGGCATTCCGCGCACTGACGAAGAATGCCACGTTTGGAACCGCTTCATCGCCAAGTTAGGTTGGCGCGACGAACGCAGCCACATTCTCCCCCAGCGCATTAAGGAAAGCGGCCTCACCGGAAAACCAATCGAAACCCTCATCGACCACATCGAATTCGACGAAGGCCGCGACCCCGTGGCCGATCGAGTCTGGGAAAAAATCTAAGCTCGAATCCCAACCTCGGATTTCCGATTTCCTAATTCATACTTCCTAATTTTAACTTTCCTTGCTTGTTCCTTGTCACTTCTTTCGTTTTCCGCTTTCCGCTTTTCAGCTTTCCGTTTTCTAGGAAGGTAATCCTATGAAACCACTCCTCGCTCTGCTCTTGCTTTCAGTTTTTTCGCCCGGCGTTTGGGCCGCCGCAACCGACGGCCTGACCGCAGATGAATCGGTTCCGATTCCGAAAGTGAATTTCGATGCCAAGGGCAATCTCGTTCTCACGGCATCGGCGACTTCGTCACCGAGCGACTTCGATTTCCTCGTCGGGAACTGGAAAATGCATAACCGCCACCTCGATAAACGACTGGAGAACTGCAAAACCTGGACCGAATTCGATTCCACGAGCGCGAACACCAAGATCCTCGCGAACACCGCCGACATGGATACTTATTCGACGACCCAGTTCCCTGGACAGGAAGGCAAGCTCTTCGAGGGCCTGACGATTCGCCTGTTCGATCCGAAAACCCGTTTATGGAGTCTTTATTGGATCGCCAGTAATACCGCGACGATTGATCCTCCGGTCGTGGGATCGTTTGAAAATGGAGTAGGACATTTCTTCGCCAAAGACACCTTCAAGGGCAAACCGATCATCGTGATGTTTCGGTGGGATGCGCGAAACAAGGAGCGGCTGCTCTGGGGCCAGGCCTTTTCCGCCGACAAAGGAAAGACCTGGGAATGGAACTTTTTCAACGTATCCGAACGCCAATAACTTCTGTCCTCTGTCCTCTGTCCTCTGTCCTCTGTCCTCTGTCCTCTGTCCTCTGTCCTCTGTCCTCTGTCCTCTCTCTTCTGTGGCCCTACCGCGCGGTGAAGCCGCCATCGACGATCAGACTGTGCCCGGCCACAAAAGATGATTTCTTGGAACACAACCAGACGACTGCGTCCGCGATCTCCTCGACCCGGCCAAGTCGCCCAATCGGATGCAGCGGGACAAGGTCGTCATTTTTCTTCATACTCATCGCCGCCGCCAGCCGGTCGACCATTTCCGTGTCGATGACCGCCGGATTGACCGCGTTGATCCGGATCCCTTGCGCGGAATATTCCAACGCGGCGACTTTCGTGAGCCCGATGACGGCGTGCTTTGATGCCATGTAGATCGACATATTCGGAAACCCGATCAATCCCGCGACCGACGAACAGTTCACGATCGCGCCGCCGCCGCGCTCCAACATCCGCGGAATTTCGTACTTCATCGAAAGCCACACGCCTTTGACATTCACATCCATGACGGCGTCGTAGCTCGCCTCGGTTTGATCGACAACCGATGCGACATCGCCTTCAACACCGGCGTTGTTGAACGCAAAATCGAGTCCGCCGTACGTTTTCACTGCGTGATCGACCAATGCTTTTATCTCCGCTGCGACAGTCACGTCGGTTCGTTTGAAGTTCGCCGTCCCGCCAGCCTTTTGAATCATCGCCACCGTCTCCTCGCCGCGCTGAACATTGCGATTGCCGATCATGACCTTCGCGCCGTCGCGCGCCAACGCGATCGCGCTCGCGCGACCGATTCCAGAACCTCCGCCCGTCACCAGCGCGACCTTTCCTTCAAATTCTTTTGGCATGATGTCGATCTTGTCGATTGAGACTGCAGCTAGCAACCGTAGAGTTAGGTGCTCAGCTATCAGCTTTTCGTCGCTCGTTGGTCTGTCACGCCGTAGTCCTTGCAGAGCGTTTCAGCTTTTCAGTTTTCAGTTTTCAGTTTTCAGTTTTCCTCCCATTCTAGTCCCTCCGTCATCATCTTAATCTGACTCCCGCTCCCGTCCGGTTTAACGAAAATAGTGAGTGACGCTCCACCGCGTTTGCGCCTCAGAATCGATGAAGCCGGCGTGATGAGATCATCCCCATCCTTACTCCATCCCTGGGCCTTCAGATTTTTGGTCACATCCGCGCACGCAGCTTTCACCGGCAACTTGCTCTTGAAATCAATTTGCCCAACCAGGCCGGCGTAGTTGATCTCCGAAGCATCGTTGGTCAGGGCCAATTCCTTCGCTTTCGGCCCGGCCGCGGCAGGCTTTTCGTCAGCCTGAGTCATCGCGGCATCTTCTTCATTGCTCTCTTTTGATGGATTCGCCGCCGGTTTCTCCTCTGCGACCTGATATTCCTTCGGAATCTCGCCCAACGGCGCGACGAACTTCAATTTCACCGCCCACTTCTCGCCGAATGTATCGACGTCGCCGTTCGTCGTGATTTCGCCTTCGACCTGCCCATTCTCATAAGCGAACGGAGTGGCTTCAATCGAGCCGCTTGAGCTAAACCCTTTGTTCTTCATCGCGTTGTGCACGACCTGACAGCTGTAGATGTCGCCGTCTTCGTGAAGCGAGATGATCAGCGCGCTGCCGAATTTTCCAAACATCCCGTCGATATCCGGCTTCTTGACCTTGGAATGATCTTTCTCCGTAAACACGAGCATGATCCCGGTCTTTCCGCTGAACGGTTCGACCCAACGCGCCGACACATAATTCAGTTTCGCTTCTTTACCGTTCCCCATGAATGTGCCGGTCACGGTCGGTTTCACGTTCGCGGCCGGCCCTCCACTCTTCTTGGCCGACAAAACCGACGCCGGCAGTTCTTCGTTGGCCTTCAACATCGCCACGTTGAACTTCACATCCAAACTTCTCGGAATCATCGCCGAAGGATCGAGCGGATGGCTGGCTTTCCCGATTGCGCGCCCGTTCTCCAGCTTCAGCTCGGCTTTGGCGCCTTCGCTGGGAACTCCGCCGGCTGACGTGTTGTTGTCGACCCCATTCCACAGCTTCAATTCGCCGTTCTTGTTAAACACCAGCTTCAGGAATGGCTTTTTGAATTCGGGAAACTCGCCTTTCTTTTCCGCGGCTCGCGCTTCGTTCAGCTTTTGTGCCGTGATCGGTTGGTTACTGAGCACCACCACCACCGCATCTTCGCCGTCCGCGGTCGTTTCGTAGGCCACGCCCTGCGATAATTGCCAGGTCTTCTTACTTAGAGTGAGCGACCCTTCCGCCGGCTTTGTCGTCCCTTCTTGCGCGAATAGCGTTACCGCATCCAGCACAATGATCGTGACTGACCAACAAAGGAGTTTCTTAATCATAGAGCGCCGATCGTATCGCTGGCCGAATTCCAGGGCAAGCGCACCTGGTTTCTTTAATTCTTAATTCTTACTTCTCGGCGCAGCAGTCATCTGATGCGCCTTTGCCGTATTCGTCATGGCGTTTCCACCAAAGGTCGCCGTCTTCGTTGCGGCCTTTCGGCGCGCGATCGAGCCATTGATACATGTTCCAGAGTCCATCGACGCCGCGTGAGTAGGCGGAATACGTGTGATAAACAATGCCGTCCTCGAGCGCGAATGCGCTGACACCCGGGCGCTCGCGCGTGTACGTGTCCACGTCGGTCCCGGACGAAGCCGCGAAGCTGATCGGTCCTTCGGGTGCCGAGCTCGATAGCGGCGGCGCTTTGCCGCGCGGCTCCGACGGCGGCTCGCGCCGGTAGTTGTATTCGATTCCCTTGCGCTGTTGCTCTTCGGTGAACGACGCGTCGAAATCGAAATTGAAATCGCTGCCGAACGATGATGCCCAGGGAAACGTCCAGCCCATTCGCTTTTTGTATTCGTTCAACTGCGCGAGCGGCGCGCGCGAAACCGCCCAGAACATCACGTCATGATTCGCCAGATGAATCGCGATGCCGTTGAACCCATCCGCGATCGACGAACAGGATGGACACCCCGCTTTGTAATCGGGCCCGAACATGAAATGATACATGAGCAGCTGCGAGCGTCCGCGGAAAAGATCAGCCAGCGAGGCTTTCCTCGGTTTCCCAAAAACCGAGTCACCGGCTTCCCTAGACTGATTCGTCCGGCAGCTGCCGGACTCACCGCCTCCCGCCGTAGAGTTCGCGGCCCACGAACCGCCTTCATCGGTCTCGAATTGGTACTGCTTGTCGATCTTTACCCAGGGGAGTTCCTGCCGTTTTCTCGCAATCTCGTCGCTTCGCTTCGTCAACTCCTTTTCCGCTTTGAGAAGTTCCTTCCGTGCCTCAGTCCATTTCTCGCGTGACACGACTTTGTGATTGTCCGGCATAACGGCCTCCTGTTTTCGAGATTTAACTTCGGCCATCTTTCCGGTCTCCGCTATCCGGTATCCGCAATCCTTCGGACTCTCAACGCTCAACCATCAACTTTCCGTGGTGTTCCAGTCTTGCGCATCGTTCTCCGCTCCCTTTCCTTCTTAACTCTTAATTCCTACTTCTTCCTCCAATTGGCGCCTTCAGCCACCTT
The DNA here is from genome assembly GCA_963801815.1 of uncultured Verrucomicrobiae bacterium. GTDB lineage: Bacteria > Verrucomicrobiota > Verrucomicrobiia > Chthoniobacterales > UBA10450 > AV40. The sequence goes on along the minus strand of CAWDGJ010000003.1, from coordinate 675,179 downwards.
TCCGCTTTCCGCTTTCCGTTTTCCGCTTTCAGCGTTTCAGCGTTTCAGCGTTTCAGCGTTTCCGCTTTCAGTTTTGAAACTCGTTCGCTGCCCGCGCTCACTCGCTCCTACCCTCGTCACTTTACCTTCTATGTCGCTCACCCCATTTCGCTCCATTCAGCTTTCAGCTTTCGGGGTTTGCAGCTTGTCACGTGTCACTCGCCACGATAGTTCACCGAAACCGATTGACTTACCGGTAGCATGGACTATCAGGGTCTAACGCCCAGCAAGCGAGCATCCGGTTTCTCAGCCGGTTCGGCGGCAATAGCATCGACCGTTGTCCGTCGCGGTCTAAACAATGGGCCCGGTCCACTCAAAACACACGAGGTATGCCTCGTGATTAGAAGACAAAAAAATTCAATGAAAACAAAAACAATTGGTTTAGCGCTGGCGCTTTCAATCGCGACAGCCGCAATGTGTTTCGCGAGCAATCCGACCTTGGGCACGTGGAAACTGAACGAAAGCAAATCCACCTTCGGCGACGGCGCTGGTAAAACCACCCTCGTAGTGTGGGAAAAAGTTGGCGACCAGCAGAAATGCACGGTCGAGGGAACTGACGCTAACGGTAACAAAACTCACAGCGAGTGGGCCGGGAAATTGGACGGCAAATTCTATGCGGTCACTGGTGATCCGCAGGCCGATCAACGCTCGTTCAAAATAAACGGCAAAGACACCGTCGACATGGTGAGCCAGAAGGATGGCAAAACTGTTGGTGAGGGCACGATCGTCGTGGCCACCGATCGAAAGAGCCGAACGGTTACAAGCACGATGACCAACGCCAAAGGCGAAAAGGTCACGAGCAAGTTAGCTTACGACAAGTCGTAGCCTGTAATTCGGAGAAAACGCCTGCGCGTCTTCTGCCGACGATAATATTTAGTGAACAGCGGCCGAACGTGAAAAACGTTCGGCCGTTTTGCTTTCAACTATTCTTGTCACCGGTCACCCGTCACTTTGTTAGAATAACTGCGCTAGCCGAACAATTCGCTCAAAGTGCTGAGCTCTTCTGGCGGTTTTGTTTCGGAGAGGAATTTCTGAAATTCCGGCGAATAACCATTCTTGCGCGCGGGCCACCAGGCCTGCTGGACTCCAGGGGCATGATAATATCTTCGCAACATCGTTTCCCAACCAACCCATTGGGCCGGATCAAGGATGCCCGCTTTCTTTTGATACCAGGCGTTCTCCAATAGCTTGAAAAAAGAAAACAAGAAGAAATGCGCTATCATCCGCTCTTCGCGACTGGCCGAACTCCAATCGGCCATCGTTTTGGCGAGCGCACGCTCCAAGAGCGGGCGACTCCATTCCGGGAAGGTTGATTGCGGTAATGGCGGCCGCGAGCGATTCGACCGCGAGAGCTTTTTGCGATCGCGTGTTCTGCCGGACCGATACGATTACGGCAATCAGCGTCAAGGTAACCGCGAACGCGCTGATGATCTCTGCGAGGGAAACCCAGGTCTGTAAGTTCATACGGAGTTGCTAGCAAAACGGAGTCAACGACTCAATCACGCCGCTTTGCAGCGTTGGCCGGAAGCCAGCGATGCCGCTCTGCGGCAATCTCTATTAAGGGAATACGCTGTGCCGGGAAACCAGCGGATAGACTGCATTGGTCGCCTGGCATGGCGACCGAGCGGATCGGGAGATCGCGCGTTACACCTCGGAAAGCTTGCGATTCGCTGGAACGGTCGGTCAAGTCGCTTTCTGCTCTCGTCACCCGTCACTCGTCACTTCTTGTACTTCTCTACTTCCTAATTCCTACTTCCTACTTCCTAATTTTTACTTTCTTCGGCGCGGTCACATGTCACTTCCGCTGAATGTTGAATGTTTAAGCGCCGCTGAATGATACGACCCAGCTGCTTGTTTCTTTCCCTGGCATCCTATTGATTGGAAATCGTCGCGGTCGTACCGTCGATCTTGGTCAGACTGACGGTGAATTTCTCGGCATAGGTTGCCGCTCGATCCTGCAGCACGCTGATGGCCACGGCTTCCCCCAGTTGAATGGACGCCGCGGTGTCGCTGCGCCAGTGGATTCCCGAGAGAATCCCGTGCCCGAAAGAGACGTTGTTCGCGAGCTTGTTCAGCTCGCCGTTGACCGTGACCTGGCCCGCGTCGGCACCGGTATATTGGACGAGTGAAAGCCCGTCGTTGGTCGCAACCATCGGATTGGGAATAACGAAACTGCCGTCAAAGAAGAATTTCAGGATGGTGATGCAAGCACCCGCGACCGCGCCGTGACCGGTCGGATAAGCCGGATGGGTAGGCGAGCCTTCGGGAAAGGCCTGCGAAAGGAAGTAGTCCCCGTATTTGTTGAAGCTACTTTGCACCGCCTGCGAATTGAGCACGTTGTTATTTACGTGGCCGTTGAGGGTATTGCCGAATCCCTTTCGAATCTGGCGAACAATCGCGCCGCCCGACTCGGGCCGGTGACGGAGGTGAATCCACCATTTTTGATACCAGACGCTGTTTAACGCATAACGAGCAACGGTCGCAAGCGTAGCCGCGAAATCCGGACCGCCGAAAGTACCGAAGCCGTTCTGCTTTGTCGAGTGGACGTAGGGATTGCCGGAGTTCAGCGGCGCGCCGATAAACCCGAGCACAAGGTAAGCAGTGAAAAATGTTTGAAAAAGCACATCGACGTGGGTGAACGCACAAAGCCCGCGCGCATCATGAAGGTAGCGAACCTGTGGATCGTACGTCAGCGTCGCTCCACTGCTGATGCCATTCTGGACCTGTTGAAAAGTCGTCGGGTCGGTCATGAAATCGATATTCGGCACAAATGTGACGAACTGCTGGCTGATCGGCTGCGCCCCCATGTAGGTGGGCTGGAGATAGAACTGGGAAAGGTAAGGTCCCACGGTGTCGCCTTGATAGGGGCCGCGAAAAAGTAAATCGGGCGTGACCTGGCCGGACCCATCCCTCGGGCCTGCGTAGGTAGGCATGCTTGTCAGCTCGGCCGCAGCCTGCCAGGCGATGGAATTTGAGGCGTAATCGGTAAACGCAACATCCCGCAGCAGCGAAGCCCAGTACAGCTCGACCAATTCTGTTCCGTAAGCCGCGCTCGCCAGGGCCGGAGCGGGTGGAACAACGACTTGGCTGATCTGATTAGCCGGCGACGGAGCGTTGCCGAACTGCGCATCATCACTTCCTTCCAAGGCGAAGGCGCGTCCACCCAGCGGACCATTCAGTGTGCGCGGACCGCCGAGAATCACGCTTTCGAAGGCGGCGAAAGTACCGGTATTGATCGCATTTCGGAAAGTCTGAAAAGCTGGCAAATTAACCAGGCCGATCCCATTTTGCAGAACACCTTTGGTGTAGCTGCCCGATTTGTCTGGATACCGCGCTTCGTCGCCGTTGGTCGTGTGCGGCGGAACCGGAATTAGCGCCTCCTTGGTCGCCGTCCCGACGCGGATGGCGAAGGACTGTGCAACTCGCGGATCGATTACTCCGCGCGGCGTAGCAACGCTCTCCCCATCAGCGGAATTGTAATCCTGGGCGGAAGCGATGGCCGCTTTGCCCAACACCGCGCCGCCGGCCAGAGCGGCGCCGACCTGCGCGAGAAATTTTCGTCGGGTTGAACCTTCGGTGGAGGTAAGCTTGCTTATGGCAAAATCCTTTTCCGGCTCAGCAGAGGCAATTTTTTTTATTTTCATCGGTGGACGCTCCTTGCTGCTGGTTTAGTGCGGTTACGTCTTACTTGTCAATGCATTGCCTCAACCCCGGAAATAATCACTTACCGAAAGGGTAGTCTCCCCGTAGCTGATGACTGGTTGTTGAACGTCATTGCCATCCAGGATCGATTCGTCCTGGGTCTGTATCGTCGGCAGATGAAAGTGATCGGCTACCTCAGCGAGATCGAGAAACTCCTCGGTGGGCCTGGCACCGTTCGCAATTGGAACACGATCGAAAAAAGTCGTGGACATTCCGAGCCCCTCAACGTCTCAACGAGTCAGGCTTTGATGATGAGAAACAGCAAAAGGCTGACGACGATGATCGGAATGATGCAAACCATCAACACCAGGTTGTTGCGCGGACCGCGGTTTGCCGGGACGAGGTTATCCGCTTGGATTGTGTGCTCCAGGCGCTTGAGATGACGTGCCACATAAATGAACGTGACGATCACCGCCGCGAGAGCAACGCCCGCAAGGATACGAATCGGTAACAACTGCGGCGACACAGCAAAGATCGAATTCGTGACCATGATTACCCACTCGAAGATCGCAGCTCACGCCGCAGATCGGCTTAATTTCTTTACACTTTCAGCTTTTCAGAGTTTCGAGGTCTCAAGTGTTCAGATTTCCGCATTTCAGTTTTTCTGCTTCCGCTCAATCAACTCTCAACTTTCTCGTCACTCGTCACATGTCACTATTCTCGTCGAGGAACATGATGAACTTCGTCCATGTAACGGTCGGCAGTGGCGGTTGCTTCCGCCGAATTCTGACCATTCTGCCGCGCGTTGAAGTACGGCGCGTACCAGTCCCACCAATTATGTGGGGCGTGCGTGCTCTCGTACTGGCCGTGATGCTGCTCCGTTTCGTGAAGCAGTTCGGCTAGCGTGGCGATGTCGATCTTTCCCGCTGGCGCCGATTTCCATTCCCGGCCCGGAAGTCGAGTCGTGATCTCCTGGAGCAGCCAACGGTTCCCGTCCGGATCCTCAAACGAGGCAAACGAGAAATAGGAACGACCTTCCGGATCACGCCCGCCGACGCGCGGGTTTTCAATGGCGTTGTTGAACGGGCCGCCGGCGTAATGAAAAACTTCGCTCACATTTGCGCCGCGGGCGATCAAGTCCTTGCGGACGGCGTCGACGTTATCCACTGCGAGCACCAGGTCCGCCGAGCCAGACTTGGCCGACGTGACTCCCTTTCCGAAGATGATCGATGCCTCTGAATTAGGAGGAGTGAATTGTATTGCCCGAAACTTTTCACCGACGACGAAGTCGCCATCTAACCGGAACCCTAATTTCTCGTAGAATGCTTTGGCGCGATCGACATCGGAAACAGGGACGATTATCACCTCGAGTTTCATGTTCATATTGCTGCTCCTTTTCTTATTCTTAATTCTTAATTCCGAATTCTTACTTTCCTTGCCCTTCGCTCGCGGGGTTGCCCGGCGGAAAGCGGGTAAGGCACTCGCGATCCGCTAACTAGAAATCGCTTCTTCCCCAGTTCGCGGATGCGCGATGTGGCGCTGGTCACTCGCTTGCCAAGCCGTAGCCTTGCGCGAAGGCTGGTCACCCGTCACATGTCACGCGCCACTTGTTGATCAGCTTTTCATCTTTCAGCGTTTGTACTTTCTAATTTTTAATTCCTCCTTCTTACTTCCTTGGTGCACCGCGACCATCACCGTTGGTATTCAAACCGGCTCAACCGCGACATGGGCGTCGCCATCTACGGCAATTACGGCGCGCCCCTTCTCGCCTTCCCTACCAGCATGGGCGACGAGTTCGAGCAGGAAGGTCAGGGGATGATTCAGACCCTCAGCCCTTACATCGAGCAAGGCCGCATCCGCATCTTCTGCATCAACGGCGTGCAGAGCGATTCGTTCTCCAACAAGGGCGCGCATCCGTTCCATCGCAGTTGGATGCAGGCGCAATACGATGCGTATGTGGCGAACGAAGTGTTCCCGTTCATCGACTCCCAATGCCAGACGCCCGGTATCGGGATTGCCACGTTAGGCGCATCGCTCGGTGCCTATCACGCGGCCAACACGCTCTTCAAACATCCCGACCACGTGAAACGCTGTTACGCGCTGTCCGGCCTCTATGATATGCGGGACTCGATGGACGGAATGTATGACGACAATTTCTATTTCAATAACCCGGTCGACTATATGGCGAACCAGAGCGATCCCTGGTATCTCCAACAGTACGCGAGTTGCGACATCCAACTCGTGACCGGCTGTGGTCCGTGGGAGAACAGCGGGCCGACCTATCGAATGTCCGAGATCCTAAAGAACCGCGGTATTGCTCATCATCTGGACGATTGGGGCCCGGAAGGCGGCCACGACTGGCCCTACTGGCACCATCAGATGTGGGAGTATGTCGGCTCGCATTTTTGACGAAGCAAAGGAACGACGAGGGGTGCTTTTTTAATTTCTGCCTTCTGTCCTCTGTCTTTCTAGATTTCAGTGTTCTAGTCGCGCCGTAGCAATGCGAAGGAGGATCAGCTTTCCGCGTTTACGCTCCCGCTAGGTCATCCAAAGTGTTCCCTGGATCTAGATTGCCGCATGGCGGCATGATTCAGCTTTCGTCTCCTCAACGCCTCAACGCCTCAACTTCTCAACAACTCAACGCTCTTTTTCCGCTGTCCGCGTTTTGCTTTCACCTCTCAACGACTCAATTCTCAATTCTCAATTCTCTTTTTCAGCTTTTCAGTTTTCAGCTGTCAGCGTTTGTCTTTGTCCTTTAGATACGACCCCATTGCCTTTTTCCCTTCTTGCTTCTCGTTTTTGCTAAAGCACACTGCCCGACGTATTCTGGCCAACGGAAAAATACGATATCCGAATTGGAGGCGTCTATGAACCAAGTGCAAGTCGAGCAGAAAAGCTATCAGATGCCGCCCCAGAATGGGTTTACCGTCGCCCACTTTCTCACCGTCGCCGACGTCGAGCGATCGGCTCGCTACTACGAAAAGGTCTTCGGCGCTCGCATTCTGACCATGGGTGACGGCAACGCGCCTCCGTACCTTCAGCTCGCGAATATCTGGATGATTCTGAACGTCGGGGGCGGGCCGACGCCGGACAAGCCGACGGTAACACTCAGCGTCCCGGACCCGAATCACATCAACAGCTTTATGAATTTCCGCGTTGCGGATATTCAAGCGTGCTATGAGTTATGGAAGAGTCGTGGGGCCGAGTTCATCACGGAACCGATACCCAAGTACGGCGAGATTCGATGCTACATCCGCGATCCGGACGGTTACATTATCGAGGTCGGGCAGAGCACCGACCTCACCTACGGTTAAGGCTTGTCCCCAATGGGATGTGGATTTGAACACTAACAGAAGAAAGGTTTGCTATGTCAGCCAAGGACAACGCGCTTAACAGGGATGCAAAAAAAGAACCGGCTCGCTCGTTCAGCTTTCCGCGTTTACGCTCCCGCTAGGTCATCCAAAGTGTTCCCTGGATCTAGATTGCCGCATGGCGGCATGATTCAGCTTTCTGCTTCTGCTCAACCTCTCAACCATCAACAATCAACTTCCTCGTCGCTGGTCACTCGCTTGCCAAGCCGCAGCCTTGGCGAAGGCTGGTCACTTCTTCGGCTTCCCGAGCCGAGTCGCCGGCTTACGCTCCCGCTAGTTCATCAATTGTGTTCCCTGGCTTTGGTTTTGCCGCACAGCGGCGTGATTCCCTAGGCGTACGGGTTCGTCTCCGAACCGTATTTCCTAATTCTTAGTTTTTCCTTCTGCCTTTGACTACTTGGGCCAGGCCGCGCGCAGCTTCGCTGCGACGTCTTTGTACTCCGCGTCCGAAAGCTTCCTTCTCGGCGCGGGAGTTCCGGGCGCTTTCCCTCCATACGAAGGTATTACGTGAAAATGCGGATGGTAAACGGTTTGGCTGCTGCTGAGTCCGTTATTTGACTGCACTCTGAAACCCGTTGCTCCCAACCCATTTTTTTGTGCGATCCCCGCTTTTTGAACCGCAGCGAGCAGGGCACACATCTCGTCCGGCTTGAGATCCAACAAATTTCGCGCGCCCATTCGTTTCGGGACCACCAGCACGTGGCCTGGGGCGACCACCTCTTCCTCCGGCAGCGGCATGAAGACGAGCACATGTTCATCTTCGAAAATCTTCGACGCAGCCGATTCACTACTCTTATCGCGGATCAGTTGCGCGATTCCATTTTGCGGATCGTATTTGCCTTCGAGCCCGGTATCGGTGCCGGGCGGCGGAAGCTCGCTAGCGGGAATTTGTTGCCCGAACACTGGGCCGGTTTGTATCAGTAAAAGCGCACCGATAAATGCGGTACAGAATTTCATATTCATGAGAAGAATTCTACAGAAGAGGAGCGGCTTAGTTTGCGCAAGCGGTTTTCGGGAGAAAACTTTACGATGGGAGTTCGCAACCGCAGGTTGTCGATCTAGGGAAATCGGCGACGCGCCTCGGGAAGGCGCGCAGAAACATGCCCAATCCGATTAACAACGTGCTGAATTTCAGATTCATAACCGTTGATACACATCACGGTCGCTCTCCGCAATCAAGCACAAGGGCGCCGGCACGTGACCGCTGTCCTCTGATTTCAGCTTTCCGCGTTTCAGCGTTTACCAATGCGAAATCTTGAATCTCGAGATACAACCCCTTTTTTTGTGCTAAACTGATTTAGCGTATCGTGAGAGACATTATCCGCTCAACAGTCGCGAACATTCTTTCGCCAGTGTTCAAAAGATATCCCAACTTGGAGCGTTGGTTGCCGAGACTTCACACGTGGATTTTCGTCGAAAGATTGTAATCCGATTGCGTCGAATTCGCGCGATGTCGGCGTCGTAACGGAGCATGAACAAAGGAAACTAGGCATTGCGTTCGCCTGAACATATGCCATGGTATTCCATATATGGCCGGCGATCGCCAACATTATCTCCCGCAGTTTCTTCAGCGAGGGTTTGCCGATGCAGACGGGTCTGTCTGGCTTTTCCGAAAAAACCAGCCCGGTCGTCGCGTTAGGACACGCAACGTCGGTGTCGAGCGCACCTTCTATTCAGAAGAAAACTATACACATGTCGATGATTCGATAACGGCCGCGGAAGCACAGTTTAGCCGTCTCGTTCGGGCGCTGCGGGATTCTCCACCTGGTCCGATTGATGCCGGAATTCTGCCTGAGATGTTCGCTCACCTCGAGGTTCGAACGCGTCATCTGCGACAAAGTTTTCAGCAAACGACCGAGAACGTCCACCGTAGCTTCAGTTCGCAGCGGATGATAAAGTCGACGAACTGCTTGCTGCGGACATGGCAAGGAACCCGGAAAAGATCGATGAGATGGCGAAAGCTACACTTCGCCGCGCAGGGCTACCGCAATCGATATCGCGAGCGATTGTGCAAGAAATGACAAATCGGTTGTCAGAATCCTTGCATGAGCTGAGACCCGAAATCGATCGAGCTCACCGGAATATTATAAGCGCACTTCCAGAAACATTGCGCACCTCTATTAAAGGGGCACACAACAAAGCGCTGGGCAAAACGATTGCACCCGAAATTCGAGTCAAGAATTACAAAACATTCAGGTTCAGTGTGGCGGAACTTCCGTCGGCAAACATGATCCTCGGTGATTGTGTCACCGTATTTCACGTTGAAGGAACAAAGCCGTTCAAAACGATAAGCGAAAACGATGATATGATCTTGGCCGCTCTCTTGCCCATTACAGCGACGCGAGTTATGATCGGTAGCCGTAATCCCTACCGACTAGATGCGGAGAATCTGCGGACAGCAATTGCGCGCTGCTCATTGGAGTTCTTCATTGCGCCAGCAGATTCGAAAGAGAATCAGTCTTTGGCGAAAATGATTGGCTCAGACGCGCTGCTGCTGACCGACGGCGAATTAGACGATATCATGCGCAAAGCTTCATCCTAATTACTGGCGATTGGTTCAAAATCGAATTCCGACAATTTCGAAGGTAAAGATCCTTTCCCAATGAAATCACCCACAGACCTTCAGAAAATCGTCGAGGATAAATTTCCGCTTGAGTGGATTGAAGCTCGAGACTTTGAACGCTTGTCGTTTGATCGCGCGACCTGGATTCCGCTTCTCCTAAGAAGAAAAGAGCTTGCGACACGGTCGGTTTGCATGCAGATTTCCGAGAGAGTTACCGAGACATTGATTCAATAATTGTCCCCTTGGATCTTCAGCCAGACTTTCAGCAGATCGATTGGCAGTCTGTCAGCCGTCACAATTCTGATCGAGCGTGGGCAGACGATAATGGCTTTCTACCCCCCGGGTAGCCACAGTGCCAACCCACTGGTATTGCACCCCGTAATCAAAAGAAGTTTTGCGACCGGCGACCCGAAGGAGTGGAGCCTGCTTCAAGAATTAGAGGTTGGCCTCGGACTAATGCGACGCGGCGATTCGTGGATAGCGCCGGAGGAAGATGATGTTGAGGTTGCTCGACTTGAGCGGAATGGTCGCGGAGTTCCCGACGCTTTACTTTTTTCGCGCAGAGCACCTGCGCGATTATTTGTGCGCAAAAAAGGCCGCATTGCTTTTGACTGGCTTTGCATTTCGAGAGCCGTTGAAGAAACATTTCCGGACCTAAACTGGGAGAAATCTCGTGAAGAACAACAACGGCAGCAGCAGCGTCACTTCGATCACGGTTGGTGGCAAGGCTATCTGACACCAAATTCATGAGGGCGGCCAACCTTTTGGGTTAAAGACGCATGTGCTTCACATGTGGCGCGAAAGCGTTAATCCGGAGGACGATGTTCCTGTCATGCACGCGCACCCAACGGCTGAACCCGAGCCCTCGACACGAAGCGTTCGACAGAGTCGCAGCTGGAGAAAAGCTCTTCCGGTTAAGCGGTAGGATCTGGGTAAAACATTGGATATCGCCAGCGCAAAAGAGTCCGCGCATTCGGCGTGATGACGTCGAGCCGCGCGTTCATTTTCGCGTCGAAAATCAAGAACAAGCGACCCTCGCCGGTAAGGATCTGGAAGAATATCGCGGCTGGCTGTGGTTTAAACCTTCAGTAATCCGACACATACTTAGAGCGCGGACGAGTGAAATAAAGTGGTATACAGCACAGACGGGTGAAATTGGTCCTGCGCCACACCAAATCCTCCATTTCGGAGTTAACGACGTCGGACTGATCAACGTCCTTGGATACAAGATATGTCGCACTTTCCTGAACGGGCCCGAAATACTGGGTCTTTGGCAACGTCGCCCCGGAGGGCGGTCTGTCTAAAGAACTTCACATGTCTCAAAATCTCGCGGCTCCCGCCAACACTTGGGCACCCGAAGCAATGCTTTGGAATAATTTGGAGATTTTACAAGGACGGACGGAAACAGTGTACGAAAAGCCGCTTCTTCTGCACTTACCATCCGAAGAAGAGTTCCTTCATCGGATTCACCGGTTCTATTGCGACTCGTTCAGTGATGTTTGCCTGCTTTGCAAAGAACTACATCGAATCGTTTCAGAAACAGTCGATCTTTCTTTGCTGAACGGAAAAATAGACCCGACAAATGCAAAGAAATCGAAGGAAAAGAAGCTGGGTCAAATCAAACGATTAGCACTGTGGCTTGATAGTATGGGACTGGACGGAAGAGAAATTACTGCACCGTTAGCAGGTGTTTATGATATCTTCGTATCGCGGATGCACATATCGCCAGCACTTCGACCCGCGATGCACTTGCACTACTACACATTCCGACGGACACCGAGAACTATCTTGATGTTTGCTATTCAATTATTGGGCAAGTTGCAAATTGCATCGGAATCGTAGCCGATTCTATCAAGCCTCCGGGGCATTGAATTATAGGGCGCGCTCTCGCGGAAACTTCCGTCATCGGAGCCAGCATTTGTTAGATCGCGGCGCCTGAACGGATGCTCTCCGTTTCTTCCTTGGTCAGGCAAACAATCGGAATCGTCGGGAGCGCCTGGTCGAGCGCTTTTTTCAATCGGTGACGACCATCTATGGGAAACTTTTTCTCCTGCTGATCACGGCCAAAAATTATCGGGACCGATATGTCGACCTTGGTCCAATCGGTGTTATCACGGAATCTGACTCCCTCTAGGTAATCTGTGAAGAACTGCCGATACTTACTCATGTCTACCTGCTCGATTGGGCGCGGAGTGTCTCTGATAAACCTCTTCGCCTGCTGAATGTTGGTACTGCTCGAATAACTCTATTGTGCGCTCCGGGCGCTGTAGGTCCCACTCAAAATCGCTACTCATCGGAGTAGGGCTATGCTGGTTCATAGGTTGGAATAAACTTCAGCACCCGCTTCTTTGAATTCTTTCGCTTTTTGCTCTAAGCCGACTTCAAGTGCTTCCTGTTCGGTAATTTTCTGCTCCGCGGCGAATTTCCGAACGTCCTCCGTGATTTTGACGAGCTTCGTCTCCCCGCGAATCTCGCCCTTCAGGTGACTTTTAATGTCCCAATCACTCCGAAAGGAATCGTGTTGATGACTTTTTATGTCATCTACCCGGCCGCTCCCGCTCAAAGCCGTGTTGACTCGTTCGCGCCCGCTCACTTCGGCCTCTCGGCTCGCCCATCTATGTCGCTCAATTCCCATTGGCTCCATTCATCGAGCAGAGATTATCCGGCGGGAATGTGGAGCTTGTATTTGTGCCAGAGCCACAGCACCAGAATCGCGCCGAGGATCGAAACAATGATCCCGGCCGGATGAAATTGCGCGCCTTCTTTGGGACGCGAAAAGATGTGCGTCACCAGTCCGCCGACAACTGAGCCGACGATCCCGAGAATGATCGTCCACATAAGACTCATATGCATGTGCATGACCGATTTCGCAACGAACCCGGCGATCAAACCAACGATGATGTACCAAATCAGATGAAGCATGATATTTCCTCCTTCGAGATTGGAACCGATCGACAGGTTATCAGGGACGTCCGCCGAAAAGCGACCCGAAAGATGCGGGGCGGACTAGCACTAAAACCGGAGGTCGCAAAGATTCACTGCGCGGGCGACTGACGGAGAGCTGTCCTGCACGGACGGAGGTAATTTGTCGGCGTTGCGCAGGAACTGGCTCACTTGCCACAGCTCGTTATCGGTCAGCGACCCGTCAAACGACGGCATGGCGCTGAACCGGATCCCGTTCTTTACCACCCAGTGCGTCGCTCCCACCGGATCGTCGGTCACGCCTTTGCTCGGCGGAAGTAACTGCGGCACGTGCGGGTACCACTTTTTCGCCATTGGCGAAGCGGGTTGATCCAGTTTGCCGTGGCACCCGGCGCAGTTCTGCTGATAAACCTTGGCGCCGGCGAGAAGATTGGTCTCGTCCGCGGGAAGCGGCGATTCGTCCTGCGCGCTTTTGCCAATCGAAGCGTCAATCGCCTTACTGACGATGAATCGTTCCATCGGCAACGGCCCGCCGGTCGTTCCCATGAAAAGTCCACCGCGAGCAACGAAAAAATAACCAGCCAGAAGAAGCAGCCCGATCCCAATAACAATCCCGAAGAGAAATTTGATCATGACTTGTCGGTTCGCGACGCGCGCAGGTTCGAGCGTCCAGGGCGGTATATATATTGACACGCGCAGAAATTGGCCAGAGGAATCGAATCATGAAACGTCTCTTTGGTTTCGTTAATCTTCGTGCGCTTTTTGCTTTCGCTCTAATTGCATTGCTTCCCACGCTCGCGAGATCTCAAGGCTCAGCGTCTCTTGCTCCGCAAACGCTGATGAGCAAGCTCAAGTGGCGATCGGTCGGCCCGTACATCGGCGGGCGCGTGGTCACCGTGACCGGCGTCCCCGGAAACAACAACCTCTTTTACGCCGGAGCGGTCGGCGGCGGCGTTTGGAAAAGCACCGACGAAGGCGTCCAGTGGGAAGAACATCACTGATGGCAAGATACCGGGTCCGAGTTCGAGTATCGGCGCGGTGGCGGTGGCGCCCTCCGATCCCAAGATTCTTTATGTCGGTACCGGCGAAGCCGATATTCGTAGCGACGTAATCCCCGGTGACGGCGTTTACAAATCGACCGATGCCGGTAAAACGTGGCAGTTCGTAGGCCTCCGCGATACGCATTCGATCAGCGCAATTTTGGTCGATCCGAAAGACGCGAACATTGTTTACGTTGCTTCGATGGGGCATGTGTTCGCTCCCGATGCGAACCGCGGCATTTTCAAGTCGATCGACGGCGGAAGGTCCTGGAGGAAAACTTTGTTCGTCGATAACGACACCGGGGCAATCTGCCTGGTGATGGACCCGAATCATCCGGACCTGATGTACGCCGCAATGTGGCAAGCTGTTCGCAAACCGTGGGGCCTAACAAGCGGAGGTCCGGGCAGCGGGATGTACAAGACCACTGACGGCGGTGCACATTGGACAAATATCACGCGCAATCCCGGTCTGCCGAAGGAGCCAATTTTGGGACGGGTCGGTTTGTCGATCGCCGCCAGCAAGCCGGACACAGTTTACAGCATCATTCAAGCAAAAGAGGGCGGCGTGTTTCGATCCGATGACGCAGGGGCCACCTGGAAACGCGTGAACGATGAAATGAAACTGCGGCAACGCGCGTTTTATTACATGACGATTTATGCAGACCCAAAAGATCCTGAAACGGTCTATGCGCCGGAAGTGGATGCGCTGTGGGTTTCGCATGACGGCGCCAAGACCTTTACCAAACTGAAAACGCCGCACGGCGATAATCACGTGGTCTGGATAAATCCGGAGGACCCCCGCATTTTGCTCGAGGGCAACGACGGCGGGGCGACGGTCTCAACTGATGCCGGCAAGACGTGGAGTACCGAGCACAATCAGCCGACCGCTCAGTTTTACCACGTTAATCTTGACGACCAGTTTCCGTATCACATTTACGGCGCTCAGCAGGACGAGGGTTCTTTTGAAGGGCCGAGCGCGCATGCCGGCGGGTTGATTCCACTGGCCGCATGGCACAGCGTGGCCTATGGCGAGAGCACTTACACCGTGCCGCAGCCGGGAGATCCCAAGATTACGTACGGCAGCGGTTACTACAGTATCTTCGTCAGGCACGATCAGCGCACCGACCAATACCGGAGCGTGAGCCCGTGGCCATATTATCAGGAGGGCGCATCGTCAGGTGAGCTCAAGAACCGGTTTGGGTGGACCCATCCGATTCTGTTTTCGCCGGCGAACCCCAAGGAACTGTTCATTGCTGCTCAATATATATTTAAGAGTGACGATTACGGCGCGACCTGGAAACAAATCTCCCCCGATCTCACTCGCAATCAGCCGAGCACCGAAGCACCAAGCGGCGGCCCGGTCGATCTCGACCAATCGGGAGCCGAAATTTATCCGTTGGTTTCCGCGCTGGCGGTTTCGCCGCTCGATGGCAATCTCATTTGGGCCGGGTCCGATGATGGACTCGCGCACGTGACCACGGACGGCGGTAAGAATTGGCAGAAGATCAGTCCACCCGGCTTACCCGAGAACTCCTGGATCAGTTGCATCGAGGCCGATCACACCGACAAACAAACGGCCTATCTAACGGCCCGGCGATACATGTTGGACGATTTCAAACCGTACCTCTTCAAGACGACTGATTTGGGAAAGCATTGGACCGCGATTACAGCCGGGCTGCCAGAAGACGAATTTGTTTTCGATATTCGGCAGGATCCAAATGAACCCAAGCTGCTGTTCGTCGGCACTCGCAGCACAGTGTATTGCAGCCTGGACGCGGGCGCGCACTGGCAGCCGCTCACACTCAATCTGCCGGTATCCCAGGTGCGCGACGTTGCAATCAATACACGCCAGGGCCAGATCGTTGCGGCCACTCACGGGCGTTCATTTTGGGTGCTCGACAATCTGACTTTTCTCGAGCAGTTGACCAGGAACCCGGCGGTGCAATCAAACGCCAGTTTTCTGTTCGCTCCTCAGCAGGCATGGCTGACTCATGATTACGGACTTCCCGATCCTGACCGAAGACGTCCTCCAGACGCCGGCTACAATCCGCCATTCGGCGCGACCGTCTTTTTTCACCTGCCCGAGAATTACGATGGCAAGACCCCGGCGATTCTCGAATTCACCGATTCAGGAGGAAAGGTGATTCGCAGCATTCCGCTGCACCTTGCCACCGCGAAAGAGAAAGAGGAAAAGGCCAAGGCGGAGACCGCAGCGTTTGCGGATGTCGGGCAGACCGGCGAGCATCTTGAAAACGCCGCCACCGAAGAAGAGAAGATCGAAAAGAGCACCGACCAGAAGATTCGAGAAAAGGAAGCGAAGCTGGCGGCGGCCGAGCCGGGGATGAATCGGCTCCAATGGGACCTGCGCTATCCGTACGCTACCGAAGTCACCGGCTACCACGCCCCTATCGCAGCCGGCGGTCTGGAGGATTCGGTTGAGGGACCCGTGGTCGTGCCAGGGACTTATTCGGTCGTGCTCGATTATGCCGGGAAGAAAACGCAACAAACCTTGACCGTCGCTCTCGACCCGCGGCTTCATGCTACACAACCGGATTTGGAAGCCCGCCTGGAGGTAGACCTGAAGATTCATGCCGATCTCGACGCGCTGAATAAAAACATCAACCAGGCGCTGGCCTTGCGTGACAAGCTTCAGAAGGCCGCGTCCGCCCACGGCGCGACCGACACCCAAGCCGCTACGCTTCTAGCCGCACTCACCCGCGACATCGATAGCGTTGCGCAAATGGAGATGAGAGCGAGCGAAGGCAGTCTCCTTCACGAAACCAAGCTGCGCGATCATCTTGCCTACCTCGCCGCAGACATCGACCTGTCCTACGATCGACCAACTGCGGCCCAAGAGTCCGTCTTCAGTGAACTCGATCAGCAAACGAAACAAGGCGAGCAAAAGTTAGAAGCCGACATCGTGGAAGCGAACAAAGTCGCCGGCGCAGCAAAGTGAAATGCAGAGTTGCGCAGGTTTTGCAAGCTCGCGTAATTTTGACGAAGTTCGTCTGTTTGCGAATTTAATCGCTCGACCCGGCACTTAGATTTTTAAGGTTCCGCTGGCGAAGCGGCGCCTTTCGAGTAATCAGATAAGTTCTATTTAATTACTTACCGCTATGGCAATGTTTGGATCCAGCTCAAGAAACGACCAGCCCTCTCCGGCCACGACTTCAACTCCGTCACCAGCCGGCCGAATGGAACGCCCGGGCGACTGGCCAACTCACGCCCGCGCAGGAGGAATGCTCTCCAGCGGGGTGTCGATCGTCGGCAACGTGAAATTCAGCACCGAGCTCGTAATTGATGGTGAGATCAAAGGCAATGTGAATTCGACCGGGGTGCTTACCGTAGGAGAACATGCGCGCATTACCGGTGACATCAACGTCGGATCCGTCATCGTAAACGGCGAAGTCCACGGAAACGTTACCGCTTCGGAGAAGTGTACTCTCGCGGCCAGTGCGACATTGCGCGGCGACATCGCCGCACCGCGTCTGGCAGTAGACGAGAACGCGACATTTTTAGGCAGCGCGCGGATCACGTCCAAACGCAGCTAACGACGACCGAGTTTCGCGAGGAAGTGCGTTCAGGCCTTTGAATAAATCTCGGCGCCGCCTTCGTTGAATTCTTTGGCCTTCTGTTGAGGCGAAGTGACGAGTGACAAGCTGGTTGGTATTCAGGCGCCGCTTCGGAACTGGTCGTCTTTGTTCTTGAACAGAATGTTGAATGTGGTGAGCGAGCCGTAACAACGAGTAATGTACTGTTGCAGATCGAACTTGTCGGCATCGCTTAGTTTGTCGCTTGCGTTCACCTTCTGCTCGAGAACTCGCAGATTGTTCCGGATCATGACGATCTTATGAAAGAACGTCTCGAGCGGCACTTCTTTTGGCTGAAGCGAGCTGTCAGCCGATTGCATGACCAGCGTACCGTGCTGCCATCGATTCGCGAGACCTTCCACGACCACGTCTTTTTGTTCGAGCCCGAGCGCTTCAACGACGGCCTGCGTTGTGTCACGGATCAGATTCGAAAGCGGCATCTGCAGCTCGCTCAGGGTGGCGGTCGATTCAGCAGGTTGTAGATCGCTGGAGGCCGGCGCGATTGTCCGCGGAGCATCATCAAACGCGATCTCAGCCGTTTGCTCGGTCAATGATCTCACCACTCCGACGCCGTATTGCGGATGGCGCACCTTCATACCGATATGGAGCGTCTCAATATTCATATCTAAGAAGTGACGAGTGCGGTTCGCGGGCGCGAACTCTGCGGCGGGAGGCTGTAAGCTTTTTCGCGCATCAGCCTAGGGAAGCCGACGAGTCGGTTCGGGAAACCAGACATGTGACCAGTGACCAGCAAAGAGGCCAAATTCATTTTGTTACCGATAAACCTCTCTCCGATGCCGTACGCGATTCACTCGAATAATCTGATTAGCATCGGCGATTTCGTAAATCACACGATAATCACCGACGCGTATTCGCCAATCGTTTTTGCTCCCGCTAAGTTTCCGGCAACCTGGCGGTCGAGGATTTGTCGAAAGGCCATTGAGCGCGCGAATAATTCGGTCATGAATCGCTTGAGGTAGCCGACGCAGATCTCTTTCGACGCCGCGTTCAAGAAGAACGTCAAACACGCGCTTTACGGTCGGCGAGATATTCCTCTAGCGGCCGATAATGGAGCGGTTTCTTCCGCGCCTTTTTCAACCAAGCAACATCCCCGGAGTCTTCCAAACGCTCGATCAACTCCTGATATTTTTTAATCGGCAAAATCACCGACACAGGCTTTCCGTTCTTTGTAACGATCTCAGGTTCTGGATTCGCTTTCATTTAGGATGTCTTCAATTCGCGGTTCGCCTGCAAGACCATCTCGACCGCTTCCTTCAAGTTTGCCCGCGCTTCTTCAAGCGTTGCCCCTTGCGTATTGGCACCGGGCAACTCTTCGACGAACGCAGCGTAGCCCTCGGGAAATTTTCGGAAGACGGCGGTCAGCTTGATCTCCATGTCGATCTTTTAGCACGAAAAGTTCGCGATGGCGAGGGCGCCATCACCAGCACGCGAGGCGCGTGCGCTCCCCGGACATCAGAACGCCTCGACAGAGCGAGGCGGCTACAGTCACAGCTTCGTGTAGAGCTCGGCTCCGGTTTCAACGAACTCTTTCCTTTTTTCCTGCATTCCTGATTCGACGGCTTCCGCGTCCGTAAGTCCATGTTCGCAGCGTACTTGCGGACATCCTCGGTAATTTTCATGGTGCAAAAGTGTGGTCCACACATGCTGCAAAAATGGGCGGTCTTTCGCACCCTCAGAAGGCAAAGTTTCATCGTGATATTCCTGAGCTGTCTCCGGATCTAAACTTAGGTTGAACTGGTCGTTCCATCGGAACTCAAACCTTGCCTTCGAAATCGCATTGTCGCGGTATTGCGCGCCGGGATGGCCTTTGGCTAAATCGGCGGCGTGGGCGGCGATCTTGTAAGCGATGACGCCGTCTTTGACGTCTTTCTTGTTAGGCAAACCGAGATGTTCTTTCGGCGTGACGTAGCAAAGCATGGCGCAGCCGTACCAGCCGATCATCGCCGCGCCGATCGCGCTGGTGATGTGATCGTAGCCGGGCGCGATGTCGGTCGTTAGCGGACCGAGAGTGTAGAACGGCGCTTCGTCGCACCACTCGAGTTGTTTCTCCATGTTCTCCTTGATCATGTGCATGGGGACGTGGCCCGGGCCTTCGTTCATCACTTGCACGTGCTGTTTCCAGGCGCGCTGGGTCAGCTCGCCTTGCGTGTAAAGTTCGGCGAACTGCGCTTCGTCGTTCGCGTCCGCGATTGAACCCGGCCGCAAACCGTCGCCGATGGAAAAGCTGACGTCGTAGGCGGCCATGATCTCGCAGATTTCGTCCCAATGCGTGTAGAGAAAACTTTCCTGATGATGCGCGAGGCACCACTTGGCCATGATCGAGCCGCCGCGCGAGACGATGCCGGTGGCGCGGCGCGCCGTCATCGGGATGTATCTTAATAGTACCCCGGCGTGGACGGTGAAGTAATCGACCCCCTGCTCCGCCTGTTCGATGAGGGTGTCGCGATAAATATCCCAGGTCAGTTCCTCGGCCCGGCCGCCGACTTTTTCCAGCGCCTGATAAATCGGCACGGTGCCGATCGGGCACGGGCGAGTTGCGAATGATCCATTCGCGCGTGGCGTGAATGTTTTTGCCGGTGGAAAGATCCATCACCGTGTCGGCGCCCCATTTGGTGGCCCAACGCATCTTCTCGACTTCTTCCTCGATCGACGACGCCACGGCGCTGTTGCCGATGTTGGCGTTGATCTTGACCAGGAAATTGCGGCCGATGATCATCGGCTCGGATTCGGGGTGATTGATGTTGGCCGGAATGATGGCGCGGCCGCGAGCGACTTCGCCTCGGACAAATTCCGGAGTGATTTCATTGGGAATTTGGGCACCGAACGAGTTTCCAGCGTGTTGTTGGCGTAAATCGTTTCGGGCAAATTCGGTCCGAGCCGGACTGGCACTATTCGAGTTTGTTTCGGATCTCGGATTTCGGATTTCAGATTTGTCCGAGCCGGAGCGGCCGCTTCCATTCGAATTTTGAATTTCGGATTTGTTTGGAGCTTCGAATTTCGAATTTCGGATTTGTTCGCGACCGAGATTCTCTCGGATCGCGATGAACTCCATTTCCGGTGTGACTATGCCTTTTCTCGCATAGTACAGTTGCGTTACCGGATGCGATTTCGCACGCAGGGGTCTTCTTCCTGCGGGTTTCTTAATTCTTAATTCATCCTTCTTACTTCCATTGCGACGCACGGAGTCCGCATGGACTTCCGACAAATACCCATTGTCGGCGGGTGTTACTACGCGTCCCGCAACCGACTCGACATCACCTCGCCCAAGAACCCAGCTCTCCCGCAATGCCGGTAATCCCTGCGTTACGTCGCAATGAATGCTCGCGTCTCCCCAGGGACCGCTGGTGTCGTAAACCCGGACCGGCTCGTTGATTTCAATTTCTCCGGACATCGTTTTGGTCGGCGCGAGCGAGATTTCGCGGAACGGAACGCGAAGATCAGGATGAAGGGTGCCGGCAACGTAAATCTTGCGTGAGTTGGAGGGCGCCGCTCCGTCGGCGCCGTTCTTATCAGAGGACGAGACGGAGCTCGTCCCTCCATTGTCCCCGGTCCCGTTTCTTTTCGTTTTCATCTGTGTAATCTGTGGCTAAAAAATATTTCTAAAAACTCCGGACCAACCGCGGATGACGCGGATTTAGACGGATCAGAATTGAATAGGTGTCTTTCATTTCTTATTCTTTCGCGTCCGTTCGCGTGATTCGCGGGTCTTTCTGTGTCCCGTATCTGTGAAAATCTGTGTCCATCTGTGGCAACGCTGGTCATGCAGATGAGCACGGCTGACCTCCCTGCGTCGGCATTACCCGCATCAGGTTCAAGGGGTCGTCCATCCCGCCATGGCGGGACGGCACCTCTCAGCCATCCGGCTCCCCCGCTATCTTTCGCTACGCTAAGGCAAAATTAGGAAGTAAAAAGTAGAAATTAATCCGACGCGGCCAAAACTGCGGCGCGTTGTAGCGGTGCTTGTTCTCAAGCACCGAGCTAATCTAAACAGGCGCTTGGCACAATCATGCCGCTCTGCGGCAAACCACAAGTAGGGTTCTCTCTGGATGCACTAGCGGGAGCGTAAGCGCCTCTACAACTTCGTGGCCTTGGTGGTGAAAAGTCACCCCTCCAACGGCGCACAGCGCCGTGGCTGCAACATCTTCGTGAAATCCGCGGTTAAAACTATTTCGCCGCGGTCTCTTGTTTGATGTTGGTGTGGAAAATCGCCATCCAGCCGCCCTTCTCCATTTTCCAAACCGAGCCACAATTGTAGGTGCCGGATGCATCTTTGCCATCATAGGCACCTTCCAGCGTCACCGTGTAGGTGCTAACCATCGTGTCCGCTCCCGCAGAAACGGCTTTGTAATCGCTGATGGTGAATGATTTCATGTCCCAATTTTTCATGGCGTCCAATTCTTTGGCCATGTCGAAGACGCCTTCGGCATAAACTCCGTGAAAGTCAGCGGCGACGACTTTTTTGAAATCGTCGGCCTTCTTGTCCTTAAACGACTGCCAGGCTGCGGTCTCCTTCGCCTTGAGAGCATCGGTGTCCGGTCCCTTGGCGAACGAAACAGCGATTCCTACGAACAAAAGTGCAACTACGTAACTCAGGGATTTTTTCATAAATGGTTGTTAAGTTGTAGCGGTGCTTGTGACAAGCACCGAATTTGATAGACAGGCGCCTGGCACAATCATGCCGCTCTGCGGCAAACCACAAGTAGGGTTCTTTCTGGATGCACTAGCGGGAGCGTAAGCGCCTCTACAATATCTCCGTATTTATTCTTGGTCTTGGTGGTGAAAGACGCCGAGCCAAACAAACCCCAAACCCCAAATACCAAATCCCAAGCAAGTACCAAACTTCTAAATCTCAAAAACGCGCCGCGCGAGCCTTTGGGTTTTTGGCTTTTGGAATTTTGGATTTATTTGGGATTTGGTGCCTGTGAATTGAGATTTATCGCGCTACCGCGCGATCTTCCCTCCCCAGGAAATTATTTTCGCTTTGGTCCCGGCGGCTTCGGCTTCTTTGATGTTGCCGGCGCGATTGTAGAAAAGTGAGAGACTCGTCCAACCGATCTGGTCGTTCGGTTTGAGCTCGACCGCTTTCTTGCCGGCTTCGATCGCGTCGTCGAAACGACCGACTTTCATCAGCGCCATTCCCAGCGCATGCCAGCCGTCGAAAAAGCTCGGATCGAGATCAACGCAATGGCGGTACTTTGCGACAGCGCTTTCCAGCTCACCGACGGCGAGGTCACCGTTCGCGTCATCGAAAATTTCGTCGCGAGTAGCCATGTCTTTACAAATCACAAATCGCAAATCCCCCCAGGTAATTCCCAATTACCAAATCTCAAACAAATCCAAAATTCCAACGCAGAAAAATCCAGAAAACTTATGCGCCTGGCATTTTGAGGTTTAGAAATTTGGCGTTTCCCTGGGATTTGGGTTTTGGGATTTGGATCTTCCGTAGCGGCCAAAGCGACGCCACGGTTTAGCCTCGCGCGAATTGCAGGCCGGCGTCCCGCTGACGATCACGCAACCATTCCATGAAAACATACTCGCGGGCGGTCTTGAGATAACGGTCAGCGAATGCCGCCTTTGCCTGTTGATATTTAGCCGGGTCGGGCAGCTCGCGTTTGTCCATGATCACAATCAGGCCACCATCGATCCACGGTGCGAACTCGCTGACGTCACCGGGCGAGAGCTCCCCGGCGATGTTTTTGATCACGATCATGTCGGCCGGTTCGTTCTTCTTTGGATCGGCGGAATTCTTCTGATCGATGTCATCGCCAATTGCGAACGGCTCGACTTTCTCAGCTTTCAGACCGCCGGCCTGTTCCAAAGTAAATTGAAGCGGCTGGCCCGCCTTCAATCCATTGCGCAGCGTTTCCGCCGCCTTCCGACCCTCGGCCTGTGCCATTTCGCGGGCGCGATCGTTTTTGATCGCATCGACAATCTTCGGCTTGGCTTCGTCCAGAGTGAGTGGACGGGAATCGACAATTCCGGCAAGATGCACGATCACAAAACCGTCCGTTGCCTGAACCGGATCGCTGTTCGGTTCCTGCTGGGTCAACGCGAATGCCACCTGGTTCAACTGAGCGTCTCCTTTTAGTTTCGGGTCCGGAGCGGACGCAGTGAATTCGCCGGTCGTTTCAACCGGCAATTGAAACTTCGCGGCCACCTGGTGAAAATCGGCTCCCTTCTCCAGCAGCGCTTGTGAGACATCGTTCGCGCGATCGGCCAACTTCTGGAGCGCGTCGATCCGCTCCTTGTCTTTCAATTTTTTCTGCTCGTCGGTCAACGCGAGCCGGACAAACTCTACTTTCCGCTTCTGTTCGGTCTTCAGCTCGGAGCTGTGCGAGTCGTAATATTTTTTAACGTCGTCGTCGCTGACCTTTACCTCTTTTGTCAGATCGGTCGCTTTCACGCGCACCACGGTGACAAAATTCTTTCCGTAAAGTTGGTCGTAATTGGATTTGCTCTCGCTTTCGGGAAGCGTCACCACCGAGCCGACGAGATCCTTGATTCGTTTGAGGCAAAGCTCATCGCGCGCGATCTCGCGTAGTTGTTCGTCGGTAAATCCGAGCGAGGGCAGAACTCCGCGCTCCACCTTATCGTACTTAGTGGCGTCAAAACCTGACGTGCCTTGAAGGGCTGGAAATTTCTTCACCGCGTCGACGACTTCCGATTCGGACGGTTCAATCCCGAGACGGCCGGCCTCATGACGAAGCACGGCGAGATTGATAATGAACGAGCCCGCTTTCTGGTTCTCGTCTCCCTGGCCCGGGGTCAGACTCTTGGTGAAATCGGACAGCCCGAGAAACTTCGCGAGTTCATAAAGACGAGCGTCCCGCTGGGCCTCAATGAGGGTGATCTTGTGGCCGTACATCTGGGCGAAGGTATCGGAGCGGATCAGGCTGGTGTCGCTTTTGACGAAGTAGAGACAGAACGGCAAGGCCAGGACCGCGATGACGATCATGAGCCAGTTGCGATGTTTACGAAGAATTTTGATCATGGGTGGGCGGGCAATTTACGAATTCGAGGGCGCGAGCCAAGTGGTTTCTGGCACGACCCAAATCCCAAAATCCAAGCCCCAAATTCCAGGGAAAATTTAAAGTTCCAACTCTCAAAGGCCGCGTTGCTGTTTTTCCGACCTTTGATCGTTTGACCTTTGCCTGGGATTTGGAGCCTGGGATTTGGGTTTTGGAGCCTCAGTCGCAAACGTCCTTTGCGACTGTTTGGATCATTTCCCAGACGTTTCGGAGATGGTGCTCAGTCGTAAGCACATTTCCCAAGCCGATCCGCATCACGGTGCGGCCGCGCAGTTTCGTTTGCGTGATGTAGGCGCTCCCTGACGCGTTGATTCGGTCGACGATCTTCGCATTAGCGTCCGCCTTCGGTCCGAGCCGCACTGGCGGTACGCTACGGCGCGATGACTCGTCGGCGGCGACGAGTCGAAAGCAAACCACGCCCATGCTGACCGGTGCCGCCAGTTCGAAGCGTTTATCTTTTTCGATCCAGTCGGCGAAAAGCCTAGCCAGCCGAACGTGCTCGCGAATTCGCGCGAGCAATTCCTTCGCGCCCAAAGCTGCGCCAGACAACCCACGCTTTCAATGCGCGGAAGCGCCGGCCGAGCTGCACGCCGTAATCCATGTAATTGATTTCGGCGCCGACGGGATCGCGCAAATGCACATCCTCGGGCACAAGTGCGAACAGTCGCCGCAATTTCCCGACGTCGCGCATGTAAAGCACGCTGAAATCCAGCGGCACGAAAAGCATCTTGTGCGGATTCACCACAATCGAATCGGCTTCGCTCCATCCCGCCGTGACCGATTTGAATTCGGGCAGGAGCGCGATGCCCGCACCGTAGGCACCGTCGATGTGCAGCCAAATCTTTTCGTCACGGCAAATCTTCGCGATTTGCGGAATGGGATCGATACTCGCAGTCGACGTCGTTCCAACCGTTGCGACCACCGCCATTGGCCGAAAATGTTGCTGCCGGTCCTGCGAGATCGCTGTGCGCAAGGCCGCCACGTCCATCCGAAATTCCGCATCGACCGGAATGCGCCTCACGTTTTCCTCGCCGAGGCCCAATGCAATCGCACTCTTCTCGATCGAGCTATGCGCCTGTTCGGAAGTATAAATCCGGAAACGCGGCAGATCGCGGCCGGTCAATCCGAGTTTTCGGGTGTCAGGAGCGATTTGTTCGCGCGCGGCGGCGAGCGCGTGCATGGTTGACATCGACGCCGTGTCGTAAACGACTCCGGAGAATTTGTCAGGCAGAGTAAGCCACTGTCGGAGCCAATCGACGACCAAAGTTTCGAGTTCGGTCGCAGCCGGGGCCGTTCGCCATGTCATTGCGTTTACGTTGAGCGCGCCGGTGATCGCTTCGGCGAGGATTCCGGGATTCGTCGTGGTGCAGCCGAAGTAGCTCATGAATTGCGGATGCGCCCAGTGGGCGATGCCGGGAACGATCACTCGGTCGATATCCGCAAAGATTTTGTCGAACGACGTGCCGGTTTCCGGTGGATCGCGATCCAACTGCGAAACAATTTCTCCAGGTTCCAGGTGGCGAGAAATCGGTCGCTCGCCAATTTTCTCGCGGTAATCCGCGATCCACTCTGCGAGCTCGCGCAATTGTTGCCGGAAAATCTCCGGCGGCGTGTCGCCAAGTGGTGGCCGATCTTGCATGGTGACATGAGAACGCCCGTTTGTAGGTGGATCGAGCAGTCCCTTGCTCGATGCTAGTTGTAGATGGCGGAGCCGCAAACTTTTTGACATCGCCCGCGGAGCGGCCGATCCACCTAAATCTCGGCCGGCAGTTCGCCTTGCCGCTAGAAGGCGAAGCCGAAACTTAAATGAAATGCGCCAAAGTCCTCGTCTTTTTGAGGATCGGGGTTAAATCCGTAATCGAGCCTGATTGGGCCGATCGGCAATTTGTAACGCAAACCGAGTCCGAGAGCGTAGCGCATTTCATCGAGGCTTGGATGTTCGGACGTCGGCAGAAGATTTCCCGCATCGAAAAACGTTGCGCCCTGGAGCTCGCCGTAAATCGGAAACGTGTATTCAACATTGAAAATCGTATAAAATTCGCCACCGATTGGATTTCCTTTCGGATCGAGCGGACCGAGGTCGCGCTCACCAAAACTGCGAACGGTAGTCGCGCCGCCGTTGAAAAAGCGTTCGTCGATCGGCAACGTCGTCTCTTCATCCGGGCCGGAATTATTAAGAGAGTGAACCGCGCCAACCCGCGCGCCGAACGCGATCGACGATTGCTGGAACCAGCGCTGCAACGGCGGCCCGGTTTGGTCTTCGGCAACGCCCGGGGTTAATGACTTCGGGCCGAACGGCAGGAAATAAGCAACACCACCGGTGCCGCGAATAAGCTGGATCTGACTCCCAAACGCGGTCGAAGCGACATCCAATGTATTGTTGAAGACAAAACCGCGCGGTTCAACGAGCGGACTTTCGCGCAAATCGAGCGTTTGGGTGAAGCCGAGCGAGTTCGCCCAGTAAGTGGTGGGGCCAAGGAACCGGTCAGCAATCGACGCGTCGGTGATTTCGACGTGGCGGGCAGCGAAGACCAAACCGGCTTCATATTGTTTTGTGATCTTTCGCCTTAACTCAACACGATCGCCGATCTCAAATTTCGAATAGCCGTCGTAATCGAAAGTGAAGGCGGACAGCCGGTTTCTGAAAAAAAACTCAGTGTCGAAAAGAAACGGATCTTCGTAAACGAATTCACCCTTGTAGCTGCGTTGTGAAACCTCGCCTGAGATCGTGATCGGGCGCCCGTAACCAAACAGGTCGCGCTCGCGAAATTGCGCGCCAACGATTCCGCCCTCGAAAGTACCGTAACCGAGCGAGAACCCGAACTCCTTGCTCTTGGCTTCTTCGGCCGAAATGTTCAGCAAGAGATCATCTTCGTCGGCGATCGGCGTCGGCTCGATTTTCAGCACGTTAAACAAGCCGGTCTTCATCAACGTGCGAAATCTTTCATCGAGAACTTCCGGGCTGTAGGTCTGGCCTTTTAATTTCGTGAAGCGCTTTTGAACGAAGCTTGGATGCAAACGCGTCAGTCCGTTTACAAAAACTTCGCCACTAAAATGATAAAGAGCGCCCGGCGAAACGACGACCTGGACGGGAATATGCGCCGCGCTCACGCGGTCCGGTTCGGGTGTCGCCTCCACTTTCACCTCATAATATCCGCGTGATTTGAAATAAGCCTGAAGCCGCCGGGGAATATCGGCCACGCGTGCTTCGGTGTACGGTTGTCTCAATAAATCCTCGAGCTGTCCGCGGAGCGCGTCTGCTCCGTAAATCGTCTGTCCGCTAAACGAGACGTCGCCAAAGAAATACTGGCGGCCTTCGCGAATGGGGACCGTGACATCGACGCGGCCCTCTTCGTCATGAAAAGTGTAACGCGGTTGATCGACAACGACGTCGAGAAAGCCTTCCGCGACATAAAAACGGTGGACCAACTCCGTGCCTTCCTGAATGTCCGAAGCGACGAAAGGCAAAGTGCGCTGCAATTTCGAATAACGCTGACGGGTGGGGCCGACGACAAACTCGAACAATTTCTTTTCCGGCTCGCGGGCGTTTCCTTCAAAGGTGATTGTGCCGAGCGCCATCAACGCGCCCTCGTTGATCTCGAGCTGGAGACGATCCCGGCCTTCGATTTTATACCGCACGGTCGCTTTTGTGTAACCGTGCTTGCGATAGAAAAGTTCGACGAAAAACGCGAGATCGTCCGCCCGCGCGGGAGTCAGCCCGAATTGATCAAACGTCGTCAGTTGTTCCTTCACCGCCGAGCGCAAATCCTTTTCCTTGAACGCTTGCTGGCCGGTGAACTCAACCTTCGTGGTCGCCTGTGCGCGTTTTTCCTGCACCTTGGCGACCGCGTTCTGCTGTTCTTGTTTCTGCTCCGCACGCGGAACGTCGACGGCGGTTTGCGCTCCCAACGGAGCAGCAACCGCAATCAAAAAAGCAAAACAAGCGCGACCCATCACCGGAACCGAATCAGATATTTCACAATGCCGCGGTAATCGCCGCCCACTCCGACGTCGCCGAGCAAGACAAACTGGTCGTTTACCTTGAAACGCGCAATCACCTGTTGCTGACCGGTTCGTGGATCGACCGTGCCGACGTCCAAATCTAATCTATCGAAGACGGAGCTGCTTTGTGTCCCCTGCCCTTTCTTAAAAACTTTTCGGTAAAGCTGCTGGACGAGCAACATCGCGGCACGTCCTGCGAGCACGTTGTTGTTGCCGGTTAATTCCTCCCGGGTCGCACCGGTTGCAAGCAAAGAAATAATTTCTTCCTGGGGCAGCGGCGGCTCGCTGGTGAAAATCGCCTGCGGGGCGAGAGACGTTCCGTAAATGTAAACGTTGATTGTGTAATCGCGGATCACCGATCTGCCGTGCATGTCGATCTTCGGATTGAGGGAATCGGACGGATCGAAATAAAGAAACCCGGACGAAATCTCGAGGCGACTGAATGGGAGTGTCGCGTCCACGTTTTCGAGTCGCACGTAGCCTTCCAAACCCGGCTGCAGTCCGGTGCCGGCCAAATGCAAATCGCCGGTCGCTCTGCCATTCGCGAGATTGCCGCGAATCAGGAAAGGGTCCTTCGTTTTAATCGTTACGTCGAATTTCCAATCACGAAACGGTGGCTGTGGAATCGAAAATTGCGGCCGCGACTGCGGCGGTTGCGGCGCCGGCCGCCCTGGCAACCCGATCGGCATGAGGTCGAGATTCTTCAGGAACTGACTGTTGGTCATCGCGATCGTGCCGCTGACATTCGCGCTCGTGAATGGTCCGACAACTTTGATGTCGGCGTCCGCACGCGCAGTCAGGGTATCGTTGCGCGCGACGAGCGCGCTGTCAGCCTTCAACTGCAAATTCAGGTCCGCGTTTCGCAGTGTTGGAAACCTGACGCCGCCGCTAACGGTAAAACGTCCGCCGGAGAGTTCGCCCCGGCATTGGTCAATCGTGAGTGCGTCATTGGCAAAGGTCAGGCGCGCCTTGAAATTCTGGACCGCCGGAAAAGTCGGATCCGTCATCCGCGCCACGTTAACCGTCATGTCGCCGCTGCCGGTAAGAACAGGTTTCGCGATTGTGCCGCGAACATCCACGTCGAGGGCGGCGTCGCCGTCGAGTTCTTGAACGCCTGGAATGAACTGCCGTACGAAGTTTACCGAACTGCGCGGCAATCGCAGTTTCGCATTCACCGGAGTGTCGTCCGGTAGTTTTCTCTGGTCCGCGATCTTCGGAACGTCGAATGGAAAGTTCGCGATCAGTTCCAGCGGCTGAATCTTCGCCTGCTGCAGTTTTCCGGTGATCGTCAGGTCTCTGCCTTTGGTTTGCGCGGTTAGATCAACCGACGCCGGTTCAAACTTCTCCAACCTTAGACTCCGCAGGTCACGCATCTGCACATCGAGCCGCGCGTTCAGATCAGCGAGTGTCCCATTGGCATCGAATTTGACGTTCAGCGACCCCGACGCCGCCGGGGTGAGTCCGACGTCTTGAAAAAGTTTTTTGATGTCGAGGTTCGCAGATTGAAACGTTGCCGTCACTTTTCCGTTGGACGGAAGCAACGTGGAATCAGTGCCAAGATTTTTCCAAACGAACGGGATGGAGGCGTAACCACCGGCATACTTCGCCTGGTCCTGATCGAGCTCGATCTTGCTGATCTCGAGCGTCTCGCCCTGGGCACGAGCGATCGCCTGGAAATACATTTTGTCACTGCGGAAAAAGATCGTTGGAACGTCGAGACCGTCGGGCGAGTAAGTCGCGTCCGCGTGTGCCTGCAACGAACGGGCGTTTCCGTAGCGGGCGTTATCCAGTGCAAATTTCAGCTGGCCGGATTTCTTGAAAGCGGCAGCGTCGCCGCTTCCCTTCCACTCCATCACAAGCGAGCCGCCCACTTCGTTTTGATTTCCAAAGGTACGCAGCAACGGACGCAGCGTCGACAAGTCCGAAATGTTTGCCCGCCACATTCCGCTGTAATGATGCGGGCCACGAAGATCCACAGTTCCGTTGCCGCTGACAAAATCCCGGTCGTTCAACTTCGCGCTAACGTCGTTCAAGTAGAGGACGCTGTTCCAAATCTCGCACTGGGTGTCGATCTGGGTGAAGACGAGATCACGCATCCGAAGATTGGTACCGAAGACCGACAATTGGCCGTTCGCGATCCCATCCTTCCATTCGATCTGACCACCGGCCTGCAAAGGTCCTGAAATCTTGTCCGGCGAATCTGAAACCCAATAGTCAGCCAGTTGCGGAATGTTCGCTGAGATCTCGATCTTCGCCGGTTGATCAGGAATCTGCGCCAATTCTTTTGGCAAACGATAATCGCCGCTGGCATTGAGTTCGTTTTGCTTTCGTTTAATAACCAAACGATCAAACGTTATTAGATCATTCTGGCCGTGAAGCGATGCTTCGACCGAATCGGCGACGTAATCGCGAATGCGAACATTTGAGATCGCGAGGGTCGCATCCGAGACCAGGTCATTGAACCACGGCTTGTCTGAATTCGAGCGGGGAATATTTTTCGCAACCTTGATCATCGCGGTCGCGTTTTCACAGTGCCCGTTTTGAAACTCAATCGACGGCGCAGTCACCGTAAAATCGCCGTCGAGTTTCGCATTGCGGATGTTCATCTTGCCGCTCAGCTGCGCGGAGCCGCTGATCTTCTGCGGCAGCGCAGCCGTCACTTCCTGCAAATCCGGCAACGTTGCCGCAAGCTCCAGGGTTGCCGGCGACCGGCCAAAATCGCGAATATCGCGCGGCAGTTCGGCCGATCCCTTGATATCAAAGTCGTTTTTCCCCTGTTTGATCTCCGCCGACTGCAAAGTCGCAACGCCGTTCTTCGCGAGAACCTGAAACTCACCGCGATCAAACGCGGTTTGCTCCTGGCGAAAGTCTTTGATGATCGCCGTCAGGTTTCCGTTCCAGGTCGCCGGCGATTTGAGCAAGCCGGTAAGATCGACGTCGAACTTCTCGATTGAGCCGCGCAACCAGTCCTCGGGCAATGCGGCAAACTTGTTGATCGCGGCCAGCGGCACATTTTCGGAACGAATGCGAACGCCGGTTTCCAGCGAATCCTGCGACTCGCGAAGCATCACCGCGCCGTTAATGTTTCCGTCTGCGACCCGGTAATCGAAATTAATGCCGAGCTTGCGGGCGTCGATTTGTGACGCGTCGAAGTTAATTGAGCGAAACTGCTCGTTGTCGCCGAGAACGAGATTACGCAAAGTCAGGCTGCGGTTGGCGTAGGTCGCGTTCGCTGCGATTTTCAACCAGGTCTGCCCGCCAACGAGCTGCAGTTTGTCGACCTTGATCTCGCCGGGGCGTCGCGGGTCCAGATCCAAATCGGCATGTTCGGCGATGAAGTCGTGTGGACGGTTTCGAACAATCACCGTCGCGTCGACGACGTGGATTCGTTCCGGAAAAATATCCGGCAGCTCGATTTTGTTTTTTGGATTCGGCGGACGCGGACGCAACGGCGCTTTGGCCGGATTCAACACGATCCGCGCGGATTTCAACTCGACGTCTCGGAGTGCCTTGGAGATTCCATGACGCAGTAAGGCAAACAGCCCGTAATCAACGCGCGCAAGATCGACGTCAATTGACTCTACGTCGCTCGGCCCGGTCGGAACGGCGTGCAGATTCCGGACAGTGAGGTTTGTGAAAACGCTGCCCTCGAGACGAAACTCGATTTTCAGGTTCTCCGTCGCCGCGTAATGAAGGGCGATCTGGCGACCGATATATAATAAGAGCGGCCGATGAAAAACCAGCAGCAGGACGCAGAAAATCCCGAGCGCGATTAACGCGCGACGACGCCAACTCCCACCATGGATACTTCCCTGAGCATATTCGCTCACGACGGGTTTACTCGACTGCACGAAGGGAAAGCGCAAATCAGGCCAGTTTTGGCGATTTATGCGTGAGTTACCGATTGCGCGAACCCGCCTGTCGCGCCACGCTTTCTTCAACTAACGATGAATCCGGACAAACTCTTCGATTACCTCGAAGGCAAATTATCGCCTAACGAGCGCACCGACCTGGAGGAGCGGTTTATGTCCGATCCAGAAGCGCGCCGCGAGCTGGCGGTTGCGCGCCAGATTCACGCCAACATGGGCGGCGATTCACGCGAGATTGCCGGGTTCGGCGATGCGACAGCATCGTCGGAGCGCGGCGCCGTGCTGGCCCGACGGATTATGACTATTTTTATCGTTCTCGTTGCCGCCAACGTCACGTTTGGGATTTACGCGATCTTCTTCATGAAAAACAGGCAAGGCGCGCGCGAACGGACGGAACAAAATCGGACCGAGCTGACGCAAAGTCTTTCCAAAACCGCAGCGGCAGCTTTGCCAACTCCAACCCTGGGCATCGAGGAAATCACATTCAACGCGCCCGCGACGGAACGTGACGAATTGGCTAACAAGGTCACTGCAGCAGCGACACAATCCGGAGGTTCGGCGACCAAAGGCCTAAGCAACGAGAATGGCATTTTGATTTTTGCCGAGATCCCAACCGCGCGACTGAATGAATTTCGCGATGCGCTCAAGAAACTCGGCGCCTCCGTGCCCGCGTTAGCTGTCGAGCCAAACGCAGCTGAGAAAACCATTCTCCAGGTGCACATCGCCGCCGGGCAATGATTGGAATCACATTTGCGCTGCCGGCAGAGAGTTCGGATTTGGTCCGGCAACTACGGCAAGTCGAGACGGTCGATGGTTTGCTTTTCGGACAGATTGGCGACCGCGATGTCGCCGTTGTCCACACCGGGGTCGGTTCGGAAAATTGCAATCAGCGACTTGAAATTCTTCTGCATAAGGCTCGACCACAATTTGTGATCGCCTCCGGGTTCGCCGGGGCGATCAACCAGCAGTTGCAGATTGGTGATTTGATCCTGGCGGAGAATTTCTCCGACCCCAGTTTGCTCGGGTTGGCCAGGGAGATTTTGCGCGATCGTAAAGCCACTCCGATAAAACTTTTCACATCTTCATCGATCATCGATTCGATCTCCCAGCGAAATGAAATTGCCCGTGGGTCCGGCGCGGCCGCGGTCGACATGGAAACCGGCGCGATCCTGGCGATCTGCAAAGCGCACGGCATGCCGTTACTTTCGTTACGTGCGATAACCGACACACTCAACGATCCGTTTCCGGCGCCGTCCGACATCTTGTTCGATATCGAAAGACAGCGAACGCGTTATAGCCGTTTGCTCTCTTATATATTAAGACATCCCGGCTCGATTGGCCCGCTTTTGCGATTCGGACAGAGAATCGCCCAGGTTCGCGCGGCCTTAACCGGTGCGCTCGTTGCGTTGATTCGAGAACTGTAGGGGAAGCAGTTTGCTTCCCGACCTAGAGAAAGGCGGGACGCTAACAGTGTCCCCTACAGATTCACCGCCGGCTCGATGTGAACGAGAACGTCGACAATGCGCCGATCGCTGTCTCGAATCGCGCGTTTCACCTGGTGGGCGATGTGATGACCGTCGCGCACCGAAATCTCACCGTTCACTTTCACGTGAAGATCGACATAAAAGCTGAGTCCCATTTTGCGAATGATCGGTTTTTCAATCTCGACCACGCCCGAAACTGAGCGGGCCGCACCGCGGACGCGATCGACAATTTCACCGCGCGGCGCAGTGTCGAGAATTTCGTAGAGCGCGGGACGAAGCAGCCGATAACCGTTTGCGCCGATCAACGCGCAGGCGAACAGCGCCGCCCAATCATCCGCGTTTTGCCACGCGTCGCCGCCGATCAGCGCGACCGAAATTCCAATGAAGGCGGCGACCGACGTCATAGCGTCCGTTCGATGATGCCAGGCGTCGGTTTGAATCGCGGTACTGTCCGCGTTTCGGCCGAACCGGACAACGTAGCGATACATAATCTCCTTGATAACGACGGCCACGATCAGAACGAGCAGCGTGTAGGGCGCTGGCGTGTGATGTGGAAGAAAAAGTTCGTGCACGCTGGAGATAGCAAGACCGAGCGCGGCCGCCAGCACACCGACTGACACCACAATCGCCGCAAACGGCTCCGCCTTTCCATGTCCATAAGGATGCGTTGCATCCGGCGGGCGGGCTGCGAATTTTAGCGCGCCCCAAATGATAACCGAGCCGCCGACGTCCAACGCGGACTCAATTCCATCGGCAATCAAGACGTAGGCGTTGCCCAAAAGACCGGCAGCGATTTTGATCGCGGCCAGTACGATATTAACGACGAGACCGAGAAGCGCGACTCGCGCGCCGGTTTGCAGATTGGCCATCGCGGGCTGAGGATGCGTCGCCGAATTCATCGAATGACCAAGACTATTAAAGTCGTCGTTTACGAAACGCACGGAAATCCGGTGGAAGTCTTGCAAATTAAGACCGAGCCGTGGCCGAGCCCGGCCGCGGGCGAAGCCGTCGTCCAGATGCTCGCCGCGCCGGTCAACCCCGCCGACATCAACGCGATCGAGGGAAAATATCCGGCCCGGCGCGAAGTGCCCGCGGTTCCGGGATTCGAAGGCGCGGGCATCGTGGTGGAAACCGGTGCGGATGTTTCAACCATCAGAAAAGGCGCGCTGGTAATCTTGCCGCACAACATCGGAACCTGGCGTGAAGCGGTCGCAGTAAAGGCGAACGATCTAGTCGCCGTTCCGCCGGAAATCGATCCAGTCTCCGCGGCGATGTTAAAAATCAATCCGATGACAGCGTGGCGACTGCTGCACGACTATGTCGATCTTGGGCGGGGCGATTGGGTGATTCAAAACGCGGCCAATTCGGCGGTCGGGCGCGCAGTGATTCAAATCGCGCGCGAGCTCGGTTTCAAAACGGTGAATGTGGTCCGGCGCCCGGAGTTGATCGACGAACTGCAGCGCGAAGGCGGCGACGCGGTATTGGTCGGCGACGAAAAATTGCGCGACGCAGTGAAAGCCGCGACGCACGGCGCGCCCATTCGCCTGGGATTGAACTCCGTGGGCGGCGACAGCGCGTTGCGATTATCGAATTGCCTGGCGTTCGGCGGAACGCTGGTCAGCTTTGGCGCGATGAGTTTGCAGCCACTGAAGATTCCGACCGGGCTTCTGATTTTTAAAGACCTCCGCTTTCGCGGAATCTGGATCAACCATTGGTATGACAATGCGACGATGGCAGAGCGGATGGCGGCTTTTAATCCGCTCTTCGACATGGCCAAACGCGGTTTATTGAAAATGAAGATCGAGAAGACGTATTCGATCGATGAGGCAAAAGACGCCGTTGCCCACGCGATGCGGAGCAAGCGTAGCGGCAAGATTGTTTTCCGGTTTGCCGACTAACCGCAGGCGTGAGATTTTAAGTGGTGCTTCGATCGCGTGCGGCCCGAGTAATCATTGCGCTATTCATAATTAGTGTTGGCATTGTTCAAAGCGCATCGGTTCCTACCCCTGGGGACTTGCGCGGAGCCGGCAAAGTCGATTTCCCAGTGACCTGCGCAACAACAGCGCAACCGGAGTTCACTCGGGGTATCGCACTTCTCCACTCGTTTTTTTACGAAGAAGCCCGACGCGCTTTTACTTCTGTCGCCGAGCAAGACCCTAAATGCGCGATGGCGCAGTGGGGAATCGCAATGACTTGGTGGCATCCAATCTGGACGCCGCCGAATCCCGACGAAATGAGGGCGGGCAAAGCCGCGATTGAACAGGCGATGAAAATCGGAGCGAAAACGGATCGCGAACAGAGATTTATCAACGCCTTGAACGTGTATTACAACACCGCGGACAGCTCCGTGTCGTCTCAAGTTGGACAATCGTGTCACGGTCCGGTTGGGCCGCGAGACCGCGTCGTCGCCTACGAAAAAGCGATGAGACAACTCTACGAAAAATATCCGAACGACTTCGAAGTTGAGACGTTTTACGCTTTCGCCGTACTGGCGGTCGGTTACGCAACGCCCACCGACACGACTTTGTCCAAACAATTGGAAGCCGCAGCGTTGCTCGAGAAGTTGTGGAAGGAGAACCCGAATCATCCGGGCGTCGTTCATTACTTGATCCACTGTTACGACTTTCCGGCGCTCGCCGAACGCGGTTTAAACGCCGCCCGTGCATATGGGTCTATCGCTCCCTGGGTCCCGCACGCGCTGCACATGCCCTCACACATTTTCACGCGTTTAGGAATGTGGGACGAGTCCATCGCTTCAAATCGATCTTCGGCTGAAGCGTCGCGCAGTTACGCGACAATGCGCCACCGTGATGCCACGGAGGCGGAAGAATTACACGCACTCGACTACCTGGCCTACTCCTATCTGCAGAAGGCGGAGGATGCCAAAGCCAAGGAAATTGTCGATTTGGCAGCAAAGGTTCGAAAGACAAACCCGGAAATGGAATTCAGTGCGGCATACGCGCTCGCGGCAATTCCTTCACGTTACGCATTGGAACGCAACGATTGGCGCAGCGCGGCGGCATTAGAGATTCCGAAAGTTCCCCATTGGGCATCATTTCCATTCATGGAAGCGTTGATTGAATACGCTCACGCGCTCGGTCGTGCGCACACGGGCGATTTGGATGGCGCGCGCAAGGCAATTGCGCGGATGCAGCAACTCCGCGACGCCACAAAGGAAGCAAAGTTCGATTACTTTAAGCGGCACCTGGAATTGCAAACCCAGGCCGCCTCGGCTTGGATCGCCTGCGCTGAAGGCAAGAAAGACGAAGCGATTGAGATGCTGCGTCACGCCGCCGATTCGGAAGACATTCTTGGTAAACATCCTGTGTCGCCCGGGGCGCTTGTTCCGATCCGCGAGCAACTCGGGGATCTCTTGTTGGAACGCGGCCGGCCGGCGGAAGCGGCGGAAGCATTTCAAGCAGCCCTCAAAATTTATCCCGGTCGATTCCGAGGGTTGTACGGTGCGGCGCTGGCCGCGGAACAAACGGGCGATAAAGCACGCGCGCAGGAATGTTATACGAAATTGGCCACACAAACTGCCAAATCGGACGCTCCGCGCGAGGAATTGAAGCGCATTCGGCAGTATCGGACGGCGGCCGCGGAGACCGTAAACTCCAACCATCTCGCGACTGATCGTTGAAGATAATCGTTGTCGGTGCAGGGATTAACGGGGTTACTTCCGCGATCGAGTTAAAAAATCGCGGGCACAAAGTTGTCCTCGTCGACCCCGGTCCCCTGCCCCATCCGCTCGCCGCTTCGACCGACATCAGTAAAGCCGTCCGCGCTGCTTACGGACCGGACGAGGACTACACAACGCTGGCCGAGCGCAGCATTCCAGTTTGGCGGGAATGGAACAAAAAATTCGGGACCGAGCTCTATCACGAGACCGGCGTGCTGTTCATTTGCCGTCAGCCGATGCGTGCCGGCGATTTTGAGTATGAGAGCGCGCGCGTTTTTGAAAAACACGGACATCGATTCGATCGGTTCGATTCGACAAAATTCCATCAACGCTTTCCGGCATTTGCTCCCGAGCGATTTCACGACGGATTTTTTGATCCCGAAGCAGGTTACGCGGAAAGCGGCCACGTCGTCGCGACGTTAGTTGATTACGCTAAATCGTTAGGCATCGAATTGCGCGAGAACGCGAAGGTTACCGGGTGCGACGAAGGCAACAATTCTGTCGAAGGAGTTCTGCTCGAAGATGGAAATCGCATCGACGGCGACGCGGTTGTGATCGCGGCGGGTGCATGGACGCCATACTTATTGCCGTCCACAAAAACATTTCTCCGCGCGACCGGACATCCGGTTTTTCATTTAAAGCCGGCTGAGCCAGAGCTCTTTCTGCCGGAACGCTTTCCATTTTTCGGCGCGGACATTTCAACGACGGGCTATTACGGATTCCCACTGAACCGGGGCGTTGTGAAGATCGCGAACCACGGGGCTGGTCGCGAAATGTCGCCCGACTCCAGCGAGCGCGTAATGACTGGCGAGGAAGAAAGTGAATTGAGCGCGTTTTTGAGATCGACCATTCCGTCGCTCGCTGACGCGCCAATCGTCCACACCCGGATCTGCATGTATTGCGACACGAACGATGGCGATTTCTGGATCGCTCCAGATCCGAAACGTCCGAACCTGATTATTGCCACAGGAGATTGTGGGCATGGGTTTAAGTTCGCGCCGGTCCTGGGAGAAATCATCGCGGACGCAGTCGAAGCGAAACCAAATCCGATTCTGAAAAAATTTCGCTGGCGTCCGGAAGTGAAGTCCGGCGTCACCAAAGAAGCTGCGCGATTCGGCGGTTGATAATTGTAGCCACGTGCCTGCGGCACGTCCCAAATCAACGGCCCACAGGGCCGTGGCTACACCTCCTTTTGCGCGGGTTCTTTCTGCGTGTTTTCGTTTTTCGGATGGCGCTTCAGCAAGGTGATCTGTTTGATGCGTGCAGAATCGGACGGGCTC
Source organism: uncultured Verrucomicrobiae bacterium (assembly GCA_963801815.1). GTDB lineage: Bacteria > Verrucomicrobiota > Verrucomicrobiia > Chthoniobacterales > UBA10450 > AV40. The sequence continues at coordinate 636,649 of CAWDGJ010000003.1, read as the reverse complement.
CAGGTCGCAATGTCCGGGTCGTCCTTAAATGCATTGTGCACGATGCGGCGCTCATAAGAATTCATCGGCTCGAGCTGAAGTGATTTTCCGGTAGCGCGGACCCGTTCCGCCAAATTGCGCACTCGTTGCACGATGCGGTCTTCGCGCATCGAGCGGTACATTTCACAATCGACCACTACTTTCGGCGCGTCCTTGTTTTTCGCCTGAAGCAGCCGGTTCAACAAAAACTGGATCGCTTCGAGCGTTTCGCCGTCCCGGCCAATCAGCCGCCGACTTTCCTCGCTGTAAATTTGCAGGACCTGGTTGCCGGCCTCGTTTTGCGATTCTTCGATCTCCACGACAAAGCCGAGATAGCCGAGGATGGTGTCGAGTAATTCTTTCGGCGTCATCACTTGCGTTTCCCGGGCGGCGCGACTTTCTCGAGCGTCGGTATCGGTTGTCGTTTGTTGTAATAGAATTGCACGATACTAAAAAGATTCTGTGTGGTGTAATACAATGCCAGAGCCGCGGCAAAATTGTAGCAGATAAACAAAAAGATCAGCGGCGTGAACATCATCACCCGGCGTTGGGTTGGGTCTCCCGTCTTTGGAGTCATTGCCATCAACCAGATTTGGGTCGCGGCCATACACAGCGGGATCACGTTGATCGGCACGCCGAACAGATGCGCCACCGTGTCCGGTTGCGACAAGTCTTTCACCCAAAGGAATGCCGAATTCCGGAGTTCAACGGCCTGGCCGAGCATTTTAAACAATCCGAAGAAGATTGGGATTTGAATCATCATCGGCAAACAGCCGCCGACGGGGTTGATTCCGTAATCCTTGTACAGCTTCATCACCTCCTGGTTCATCCGCGTCGGGTCGTCTTTGTATTTTTCGCGCAACTCCTGGACTTTCGGATTGAGCAGCGACATGCGGCGCATCGACTTGTTCGCCTTGCCCTGCAGCGGCCACAGCACAATTTTCACGACGGCGGTGAGCGCGAGAATCGACCAGCCGTAGGAACCGAGAAAACCGTGCAGCCAGTTGAGGAAGTTGAGCAAGAACTGGCTCACGATCTTGAAAATTCCAAAGTCCATGATCTCGGCCTGGTTGTGGTCGAGACGAGCGAGACGATGGTAAATTTTCGGTCCGGCCCAAATTTCGAAGCGCGCGCTATAAGTCTGGCCCGGTGGTAGTTGGAAACCTGGCATTCGCAGCGCCCCGGCGATTCCAAACATTTTTTGTTCCGGCGAAATATCGAAACGATGGCCCCAAACTCCGTTCCCTTTCGCGGTCAACGGCGCGATCAATGTCGTGAAAAACTGATCGCTCACCGCCGCCCATTCGGGATTGGCGAGATCTTGCTGATAGAACGGCTGCGGAGCATGCGAGCCGATTCCAAACAAACCGCCGCCGCCGCCGAACCAATTCACGTCGACCCCTTTTGCCTTGCCATCGATGCACCAAACGAGCCGCGTATAATATGAGTAGTCCTTGGGATGAATAGGCGCGGCAGCCCCAAGCGCGACAAAATAGCCGGGGTTCGAGTACGGTTGCGGGCCGCCGTTCGCAACGTCGACATCCATCTCGGCAAGAAAGTTGTCTTTCTTCTCCTTGCTCGGCGGGAAGAAGAACTTTTTTCGAATCGCGATGTTGTTTGCGTTTCGTTCACACCTGACTCCGCCATCTGGCTCGCGAACCAGGGTGAACTCTTCCAACTTCGGCGACGCCGGCTGATCGATGATTGCGCCGATTGGTGTTTGATCTTTCGAATTGAGAACGACGCGTTGATCGCCCTGACCGAGTTGATTCAACAACACGGCTTCGCTGATCCCGCCGCCGCGATTTGTCAGGTGCAGCTCAACGTCATCGTTCCGGACCACTTCCGTTTTCTCTGTGAATGCGGGAGCCGCTTCGGTTGCGGGAGTAGCGATAGGAACGACCGACGCGGGCGAAGACGGCGTCGCGCTGGCGTTAATCGCCGGCGCCGGAGTTGGAGAGGCGACCGCAACCGGCCGTGGTGGGGCATTTTTGATAGTCCACCACTCCCACCCTACCAATCCAATGACGCAAAGTGTAACGACAATCCACGCGGTTCGATCCATAAAATTCCTGGCGACTTCGAATCACGCGCAACGCCTGGCTCGTCTTCGCAAAATGCCAGTCCGGCTCGGACCGGCGGCACGGCAGGTAAGATCGACATGTCGAGGAACAGGATCTTCACCGGAGCCGCCCCAGGGATGACATCGGGCGATTCGTTTTAGTCCCAAAAAAAATCCGCGCACGGTCCCGTGCAATTCGATGGCCTGCAAAAAGTATTCCGAACAAGTCGGCTGAAATCGGCATCCAGAGCCGGGCCCGCCGATCGCGACCAGTAACGGCGAAATCGTCAATTGATATGCCCTAATACAAATGCGAATGAGTCCGCGCATTAAGCGTTTAGAATAGAAGCGCGTCTGGCCAGACGCAACCACTCACCTTCCAACTGCCCATAAGTCGCAGCCGCCGCGCTCGAACGCGCGATGGTTACGATCCAGGTCCCGTCAGTGATTTGGTGCTGATATTTGCGCACGATCTCGCGCAGACGACGCCGGACCTGGTTACGGACAACCGCGCGACCAATTGTGCGAGAGGTTACAAATCCTGCTCGCAAGGTGTTTCCCTCATGAAAGACGAAACTTAGCACCAGCAAGCGACCGCGTTCGATGCGACCGTGCTTTTTGATGTACTCGAAGTCGACGGAATGAGTAAGCCGCCGACTCTTCGGAAATGCGAAACGATTGTTTGAGTTGATGCTGCTTTACTAACAGGACACAGCGGCGTAGCCAATCAGGTAGGTTCGGTGAATCGCCCCTACCTTATTTGCGCGTCGATACTACAATGCGCGTACAGCAAAAGTCTTTCGCCCGCTGATGCGAACGAAAGACTTTGCGAACGCTCAAACTTCTCCGAGTTAGGGAGAAGGCGACGTGTGCACGTTAATCTCCGTCTTGGTTTCGGTCTTGGTAACTGGCGCCGGCGATTCCTTGATAATTGTGGTGTCCTTCTTTTCAACCGGCGGATTCGTGACCGTCGTTTCCTTTTGCTCACAAGCTGCGAGCAGCGCGGCCCCCATTAAAAGGCAGATGTATTTCTTCATGTAAGGCTTTGACGGCCGCGCGCCGTAATTATTTAAGGCGTCGGTGTGGGGGTTGCGAGCGGACCAGCATCCGTTGCTGTTGGTGGCGTGCTTGTATCCACCGCCGTAGTGGCTTCCGGTGAACTCGCCGGGCTCGACGCGGGCGCGGCGGTTTCAGTTTTTTGTTCGCAAGCCGCGAGCAAGGCGGCGCCGGCAAGAATGCAGATGTATTTCTTCATAAGCACCAATCTCGGTTAACCATGATTCGGAGCAAGCGCGCTCCGCGGTTGTGACAATTACCTTAAAACGGCGGTTCGTATTTCAAACCGTGGGCGTCGGCAACGGCCTGGCAGGTCAGCTTGCCATTGAGGGTGTTGATGCCACCGGCAAGCGCCGGCTGTTTCAAACACGCTTCTTTTGCCCCGCAGTCAGCCAGCAATTGGATATAACCATAAGTCACATTCGTGAGCGCCTGCGTCGAAGTCCGTGCGTAGGCCGCCGGCATGTTGGCAACGCAATAGTGGGTCACACCTTCTTCGACGTAAACGGGATTGATGTGCGTGGTCGGTCGCGAAGTCTCCGCGCAACCGCCCTGGTCGATTGCAATGTCTACGAACACGCTGCCGCGTTTCATTTTCCGCAACATCGCGCGCGTGATCAGCTTTGGCGCTTTCGCTCCCGGCAATAACACCGCGCCGATCAGAAGATCGCAATCGGGAATGAGATCGGACAGGTTTGCTTCGTTAGAAAATTGAGTGCGCACGTTGTCCATCACGAGGTCGAGAAAGCGCAATCGCTCGACGTCGATGTCGAGAATCGTCACGTCCGCTTCAAGCCCTCGCGCCATCCGAAGCGCATTCACGCCCGCGGTTCCGCCGCCAAGCACGACAACGCGCCCCGGCAGCACGCCCGGCACGCCGCCCAGCAACACGCCGCTGCCGCCGAAATGTTTCGCGAGATAGCTCGCACCCATCATCACCGACATTCTTCCGGCGACCTCGCTCATCGGCTCGAGCAATGGCAGACGGCCGTTCACCTGGATCGTTTCGTAAGCAATCCCAATGACGCCCGATTTGAGCAACGCTTCGGTCAGTGGTTTGCTCGCCGCGAGGTGAAGATAAGTGAAAAGAATCTGGTTCTTGCGCAAAAGCGGAAACTCCGCTGGCAATGGTTCCTTCACTTTTACGATCAGCTCTCCACGTTTAAAAACCTCGTCAGCGGAATCGACGATCTCGGCGTCGGCCTTTTTGTATTCGTCATCCGAGTAACCGGAACCGACGCCCGCGTTCTTTTGCACCACCACCGAATGGCCGCGCCGTTTCAGTTGGTCCGCCGCCGACGGCAGCAACGCGACGCGCTGCTCCTGTTCCTTAATTTCTTTGGGAACGCCGATGATCATGAAGACAGTGACTAGTGACGAGTGACAGGTGACAAGTCAAAAATGCAAGATGGCGAGTCTTTTTTCTCGTCACTCGTCACTAGTTAAGTGACGGATCGTCGGGCGCGGCCGCAAGCATGCGATACCACGGGCCGAGTTTGTTCATGATGTCGAACCACAGCCGCGACAGCCGCTCGAATTTCAAAGCCGCGCGACTTGGTTTTTGCACGATCCACGCTTGTTGTTTCATCTCGGCTTCGAGCTGGCCCGCGCTCCATCCGGCATAACCCAGAAATGCTCGGATGCCCTGCCCATCTCCAGATGCGCCAGGAACGGCTTCGAGGACATTCGTCGCCTGGTGATTCAATTTTAGACCGTCGCCTTTGTGCCACTCAAAAGCCGCCAGCATTAATTGGTTGTTCCCGACCGGCCCGCCAAAAAAAACCGGAACGTCCGCCAGATTTTGCGGCGGCGTCTCGGTCACGAGATCTGAAACACTTTTATCCAACGGCCGATTGATGATGACGCCAATCGCGCCATCGTCGGGATCGTGTGCAGAAATAAACAACACGGCTCGGCGAAAATTTGGATCAAGCATGCTTGGATGCGCTACCAGCAAAGAGCCCGCGAGACTGTGCGGCTTTTTCGAACCCAAATCGCGCATATTAAATTAGAACGCGCATCATCTGGTTCCGCAAGTGTCACCCGACGGGTGACTGGACATCTTCCCCAGGGAGGAGCTTTGGCGATATTTAACCGGTCCGGAATGTGTCACTTGCGTCTGAAGCCAAACAATGCTCATAATTTATAGAAATTTTTGTTGCGGCATTGCATAAGCTCGGCTACTAGCACCACAGCTTTAAAAATTGTTCTGGGGGGAACAGCCGCCCTTCACGCCCATCGGGCGTGGGGGGCGGTACTTTTTTGGGGATTGAAGAAAACGTCGAATTCTTAACATCCAACTATACCCGTGCGGCTCGCACCAATGTCGAACTCCGAAACGTCCGGTAGATTTTCCTGGCCGGCGGCGCTTACGATTGTTGCCTTGGTCGTAGTTGCCGCAGGCGTTGTTGTTTTCTTGCGCCTGGAAAGCTGGCCGGCCCGCACCATTGGTCAGGGGACCGAAGATCTTGAACGGCTCGGAAAAGATTTGCGTTCCGCCTTTGTCGACATCGCGAATTTGCAGCCGCGTATCACGATCAACAATAAGACGGTGGTGGACCCAACTGCCTCGCCGACGGCTGAGCTCACCACGCTCACCAAGCAATTAAAAGTGAAACGCGAATTCGCCCATACCTGGGCAGGCAGCTCGAAGCGGATCAAGTTGAGCGGCACCTTTGTGGCCAAGGCCGGCTTTGATCTGCGGCAAGACGTGAGCGTCGAAGTTCGTCCGGACGAAATCATTATCCAGCTGCCGCATGCCGAGATCGTCGGCGTCGAGGAACGGGGCGTCGACGTGCTGGCCCTGGAAAACGGCCTCTGGAACCACATTTCCGGCGCTGATTTGCAGAATGAACTCGTCCAGCTGCCGGAGATGGCGCGAAAGCAGGCAGTCGAGATTGGTTTGCCGGGTGATGCCGAGCAGGAATTGCAAAATCAGCTTAGCAAACGAATCCACGCGCGGCAGCCGATTCGCCTTGTTTTTACAAATCCAACGCCGGCCGAATCGCCGCCGAGCGCCCAGAAATAAACCTACTTTCCGCGTTGGACGTTTGCGATTAAAGCAATGTCCACCGCGCATGTCTCGAACCCGACTGCTTCTGCTCGCCTTCGTTTTGTTGGCCGCTCTTGCCAGCATCGCGTTATTACCGGTCCTGATAGCGAGCGCGTTCCGCGGCTGGCTCCACTGGCAGGCGCATCGTCAACATTTGAAGATTGAGCTCGGAAAAATCAACGCGCCTTTTCTGCGCCCCGTTTCCATCGAACGAATCCGCGTTACGAACGAGGCCGGCGTATCGACCCAGATCGAGTTGACCGCCGAGCATGTCGTCCTTCGTCTCAATTTGGCGAGACTCATAGCCGCCAAAATAAACGGCGTTCATGGGTTGACGATCGAAAACACACACGCTGAAATTCGCCGCGATTTCTCAGGCTCGAAGCGACCGCTCGATTTCAACTGGCGGGCGCTGCAAGCGCTGCTTCCCACCAACTTCGACATCGGGCATCTCGATGTGCGGGTTGAGAACGGGCCAAGCGTTGTTCTTTTGCGCAATGCGTCCATTTCCGGAAACCAAATCGAGTCCGGCCGTTTCTCCGCCGGTGAATTCGCGCTCACGTCCCCGCTGTTTCGACAAACCTTCTCGCAATTGCGTGGCGCAACCAAGTGGCAGGACAATCGTCTCACGATCGGCGGCCTGAATCTGGAGCGCGGTATCGATCTCCAATCCATCATCGTTGATCTTTCCCGACTTGATAACGAGCGCGCCGATCTCCAGTTCGATCTCGATGTCCTTGGCGGTAAGATTCGGGCCAGTATTTCCAACGAGTGGGACGAACAACATTCGATTTGGAACCTCGCTGGAACTGCGTCCGGCATCTCACTCGCCCAAACGTCCGACGCATTCGGATTCACCGATCGGCTCGGCGGATCGCTTCGCGCCTGCAACTTCACTTTCCGCGGGGATCCGCGCGACCCATTCAGCGGAACGGCTTCCATCTGGACTGAGCTCAATGGGCTGAGCTGGCACAATCGCGCAGCCGACCTGATCATGCTGGGAGCGATTTTTTATAACCGGCAGATCCAGCTTCAACAGCTTTTCATCAAACAGCGCAAGAATCAGTTAACCATGAGCGGCGATGGCGCGCTGCCTTCGAAATCTGCCGACTGGCTCAACCCCGATTTCCGCGGCCAGATCCTGGGATCGATCAGCGATCTTGGACAATTTGCCGAACTCTTCGGCGCTGCCCGCGGTGATTTCGCCGGTGCGATCGCGATTGAAGGAACACTCAACGCGCGCGAGCGAAAGCTGGGTGGCCACCTGACCGCGAGCGGAAATTCCTTGTCACTGTTCAAAAGACAGATCGACCGGTTGAACGCGAAAATAAATCTTAAAGCCAGCGAGCTCGAGCTCGAGCAATTTGAGCTCGTCCGCAAAAAAGATTTCGTTCGTGCGCAAGGCAAGATCGACATCGAGCACGAGCAGGATTATTCCGGCAACATCGAGGCGAAAGTGGGCGACGCGTCCGAATATCTTCTCCTGGGCCGGCCTGCCTCTGGGGCCGCTGTTCCGGTTCAGCTCGAGGCAAAGATTTCATCAGGCGTATGGGATGCTCACACCCTCTTTACCTTGCCGGGATCGAGTCCGATTGATGCAAGGGCGAAATTTCCACTGAAGATTGGCGAAGACTGGAAAGGGTTCCTGTCTTCACCGTTGGAGCTGCAGATTAGTTTCCCGACGATAGTTTTGGCGAGCGCTCCGCAGCTCTTCCATCCGCCAGTTTTCAATGAAGGAATTTTGACCGGCGCCATTTCGTGGAGCCAGACCCTTCAGCACCCGTCCATCACTGGCGACGTCCAGTTGGTTAACGCCAAGTTGCAAAACGCGCCGTTGGATTTAGCACAAGCAAGCGGCCGTCTGACGTTCGACGGCGATCATGGCAAAATTGAGTTTTTGAATGCTGCGACCGCGGACGTAGATGTTTCGCTTCGCGGCGACATTGATCTGCACGATCTTGCGGAAACAAAGATCGTCATCTTTCCGAGCGTGCCAGTGTTTGAGCTGACCACGCCGCCAGATTCCTGCGTCAGTCGTATCAATCTTCAGCCGGTCGGCATCACGCTGGCGCCGATGATCAACCAAATCGAACTGGTTGGCGGAATTCTTGAAGGCGGCTGGAGCATGACGCCCCGACATTCGGTTATCACGGCACAAGGCCAACCGCTTCCGTCGGGGGCCACAAAGATTCCGATTTGTTTCGGGGAAAAGCCGGCACCGCAATCATTCACGTTTGGTCTGCATCCGAAACCGACACCGACGCCCGAACGGCCGCGCAAAAAGTCAAAGCGCCGTTAACTGCCTTCAGGGTATTTGATCCCTCGCCGGTCGACCGAGGGGATAACTTGAATGCAATATGCATTCAAGATCAGTATGCGCCCAGCGAACTTGAATGCATAAAGCATTCAAGTTCATGGAAGCGAGAGAGCGCGCCGGTTGCCGCGATGCCAAGGGCACGTTCAGCGAGCAACACCGGGCCCCAGCCGGTAATTCGATACAGGACAACTATGAAACCGTTCAAACGGTTTTGATCGCGGACATCCCGTGTCCACCGCGCTGAAGCGCGGTGCCAGCGAGGTAGCTACTGAGCGGGTTCGCCGCGGCGGACAGGTTTGGAAATCACCAGCCAGCGCATCAATTTCCCCTCGAGCTCGCTCGTGAGATTAACGCACAGATTGGACCCCGCATCCACTCGCAACGGTTCGCCACTCGGCCGGTCAAACAGAAGTTGAACGGGACGCTTGCCAGGAGAGCTCGCCAAGAGATCCCGCACTTCACGCAACTCTTCGCTCGTTGTCGCGGGTGAAAATTGCAACAGCAGCACGGGCTCATCGAGTGATGTAGATCCGCCATTCCCGTTCGAGGCGCCATTTGGTTTGTTCGCGGTTGGCAGTCTAATTTTTTGCGCGGTAGCGCGCAGAGAATCGCCACGAGTGTCGATCGTGCCGCGGATTTCCACGACGTGACCCGGGACCAGCAGCTCCGAAACCGTCACGTAAACGTCGTTCCAAACCACAACTTCGAGCGTGCCGGTCAGATCTTCGATCCAAACCACTGCGAACGGCTTGCCCTCCTTGCGGGTGAACTTCTTTTCGGCCTGCACGATCGCTCCCGCGATCCTGAATTGCGAACGGTCCTCCAAATCGCCTAACGAACCGATCGGCTGATATTTTTTCGCTGCGAACAGATCCGAATAAGCGTCGAGCGGATGGCCGCTGACGTAAAATCCGAGCAGCTCTTTTTCGTAGGAAAGTTTTTCGTGGTCGCTCCATGGCACGACGACGCGCTTTCGCGTGGTCGCGGCATGCGTCTCCTCATCGAACAACGAAACCTGACCGAGTGTCCGATCACGATGGGCCGCGGCCGCGGAAGAAAGCGATTCGTCGATGCAGGCGAAAAGCTCGGCGCGATCGCGTCCGAGAAAATCGAATGCGCCGGCTTTGACCAGACTTTCGAGCATTTTGCGATTCGCGATGCGCGTCCCGAGTCGGCCGCAAAAATCCTCCAGCGAAGTGAAATCCCCTCCCCGCTCGCGTTCTTCGATTGACGCTCGCATCGCCGATTCGCCCACGTTCTTGATCGCGGCCAGTCCGTAACGAATCGCCATTTTACCGTCGTGCTCTTCGGGCGTGAACTTCAGCCCGCTGCGGTTGATATCCGGCGGCAGGATCGCGATGCCCATCCGTTTACATTCGCCGACGAAAACCGAAATCTTGTCGGTGTTGTTGATTTCGTTGCTCAGCAAACCGGCCATGAACTCGACCGGATAATGCGCTTTCAAATACGCCGTCTGATAACTGATCACGCCGTAGGCCGCGCTGTGGCTCTTGTTGAATCCGTAGCCGGCGAATTTTTCCAGCAAATCGAAAATCGCGTTCGCCTTTTTCTCCGGGATCTTGTTCGTCCGCGCGCAACCTTCGATGAAGTTCTGCGCGCTCCTTCGCCATTTTCTCGCGGTCCTTTTTGCCCATCGCGCGCCGAAGCAGATCGCCTTGCGCTAAGCGAATAGCCGGCCAGCTTGCTCGCCGCCGCCATCACCTGCTCCTGATAAATCATGACGCCGTAGGTGTCGGCGCAGATTTCCTCGAGCAGCGGATGCTCGTACCGAATCTTGGTCAGACCTTTCTTGCGCTTGATGTAATCGCCGATCAAATCCATCGGGCCGGGCCGATAGAGCGCGATCAACGCGATGATGTCGTCGATCTTCTGCACGTCGAACTGCTTGGCGGTGGCTCGTCATTCCGCCTGATTCCATTTGGAAAAGGCCGATCGTTTCGCCGCGGTTGTAGAGGTCGAACGTGGCTGCGTCGTCGAGCGGAATATTTTTTGAGTGAAAAATCCGGCTCGCGGCTGCGAATCAAATTGACCGTGTCCTCGATCACGGTCAGCGTTTTCAAGCCGAGGAAATCCATCTTCAGCAGTCCGAGATCGTTCAGCGGCCCCATCGGATACTGGCTGATCGACGTCGTTGCCCTTCGCGTCGCGGCAGAGCGGGATGTAATCGGACAGATCGCGATCGGCGATGACGACGCCGGCAGCGTGCACTCCGGCGTTGCGCGAAAGTCCTTCCAGAATCTTCGCGTATTCCAAAAGCTGTCTGGTTTCCGGCTCGGTCTCGATCGCTCGTTTCAGCTCCGGATTCTTTTCCGCCGCGGAAGCGAGAGTGATGTTCAGCTCGTTCGGAATCATCTTCGCGATCCGATCGGCGTCGCGGTAGGACAGCCCCATCACGCGACCGACGTCGCGCACCACGCTTTTCGCTTTCAGTTTTCCGAAGGTGATGATCTGCGAGACGCGGCGTTCGCCGTATTTCTGGCGGACGTATTCGAGCACTTCGCCGCGGCGCGCTTCGCAAAAATCGACGTCGATATCCGGCGGCGAAACGCGATCCGGATTCAAAAATCGTTCGAAGATCAAACCGAATTGAAGCGGATCGATGTCGGTGATCCCGAGAACGTACGCGACCAGCGAACCGGCCGCCGAACCGCGCCCGGGACCGACCGGAATGCCGCGGCCTTTGGCGAAGTGAATGAAATCCCAAACGATCAGGATGTAGCTGACGAATCCGGTTTTCTCGAGCACGCTCAGCTCGTAGGCGAGGCGTTCGCGCAGTTGAGGGTCGGTCTTCGCGCGTCTCGCCGTAACGCTCCTCGAGTCCTTGCTCGCAAAGCTCGCGCAGATATTCCTCGCGGGTGTGCCCCTGCCGGCACCGGATATTCGGGATACTTCGAGCGGCCGAATTCGATCGTGAGGTCGCAGCGCTCGGCGATCGCCAGCGTGTTCGTGATCGCGTCCGGGTGATCCTTGAACAGTGCGCGCATTTCCGCCGGCGATTTGAAATAAAGCTCCGGCACATAACGCATCCGTGCTTCGTCCTGCACCATCTTGCCGGTGCCGATGCAAAGCATCACGTCGTGCGCGTCGTGATCGTCGCGCCGAGAAAATGGACATCGTTCGCCGCGACCAGTCCGACCCCAAGATCCTTCGCCATCTTCGGCAGCACGGCGTTGCACTTTTGTTCTTCGATTCCGTGATCGTGCAGTTCGACGAAGAAATTCTCCTGCCCAAGAATGTCGCGATACTCCGCCGCGGCTTGCGTCGCTTTGTTGAATGTTGTTCGCCTGGATTGCCGAATTCACCTCGCCGGCGAGGCAGCCGCTCAGTCCGATCAATCCCGCGGAATGCTGCGCGAGCAGTTCCTTGTCGATCCGCGGCCGGTAATGAAACCCGTCGAGATGCGCGGTCGAGATCAGTTTGACCAGATTGCGATAACCGATCTCGTCCTCGGCCAGCAGGGTGAAATGATAAGCCGCTTCGCGCATCGAATTCGGCCGTTCCTTTATGCGAACGCGGCGCGATGTAAGCCTCGCACCCGATGATCGGCTTGATCCCGGCGCGCTGCGCTTCCTGGTAAAATTCGATCGCGCCGAATAGATTTCCGTGATCGGTCATCGCGACCGCCGGCATCTTGAATTCGGCCGCTTTTTTCATCAGCTCCTTCATCCGAATCGCGCCATCGAGCAGCGAATATTCGGTGTGGAGATGGAGGTGAACGAATGAATCAGACATGCCGCGCCGGAGGTTTTCGCAATGTGACCGTCCGCGATTTTCTTTGATCGGGGGAGTGAATCGCGCGGCATCGTTGATTATTGTTCGGTCAATCGCGTCTCGTCAAATTTGCCAAGCATTCGTGCTCGCGATTTTTTCGCCGTCATCCCGGATCCCGCGACGGCGGGATGAAGGATCTCCCCCGAGGCTGATGGATCACACAAATTGCTTTGCGTGACGCTCGCTTCGATTGTGAGATTCCTCGCTCACGCTCGGAATGACAGGTTACCCAGCGCGGCATTAACTACGTGGGACAAGCCCGATTGGCGCGAGCGTTGTTGCCTCTGGTTTATGTCCCAGGAGAACAAGCGAGCGCCAGAAATTCACAAACGCAACCCTTCGGGCGCGAGGCAGAAGGGCGGATGGCGGCGTCGCTCGTTCGTTACCGCCGGCTGCGGCGGATGCGCCTGACTCGATCCTTGCCATCCGCCCCTTCTGCCTCTACGCGCGACCCGCTCCAGTGTTTCAACAGTCTCCGAGCGAAACAATACTTGCATTCGCAGTGCGCTGTTGCTAAGAGAGCGCGTGGTGCATTTTCCGCGTTTGCAAAGCGCATGCACGCGTTGTTAATGAACCCCGAACGCTTTCGGGGGTCTGCTCTCATGATTGTGTGAATAACTCCCTGGCGAGGCCGACATGAAAAAACTGGAAGCGATCATCAAGCCGTTCAAGCTCGAGGAGGTCAAGGAAGCCCTGGCCGAACTCGGCATCGAAGGCATGACCGTGACCGAAGTGAAAGGCTTCGGCCGCCAGAAGGGCCACACCGAAATTTATCGCGGCAGCGAATACACCGTCGATTTCCTGCCGAAAGTCAAAGTCGAAGTCGTGATGGCCGACGACATGGTCGAGAAAGCGGTCGCCGCAGTCGTCGGAGCGGCCAAGACCGGCAAAATCGGCGACGGAAAAGTTTTTGTGCTTCCGGTGGAACACGCAATCCGCATCCGCACGGAAGAGATCGGCGAAAAAGCAGTGTGAAATATATGCGCGCTCGCCAAGACAACCGCCGCAAACGAGTCGTCCTGGGGCAAGTCGCAACTGGACGGCGGCATTTAACGAGTTAGTGATTTAGTGAATTAACGATTTTCTTCTTTCATCCTTCATACCCTCATCCTTAGAAAAAATGGCCTCAAAAGACAAAACTCCATCCGACGTCAGTAAAATGATCAAAGACAACGACGTGAAGTTGATCGACTTCAAGTTCACCGACTTGCTCGGCACGTGGCAGCACTTCACCACCACGCTCACCGAATACGACGAGGAGATTTTCAAAGACGGCCTCGGCTTCGACGGCTCGAGCATTCGCGGCTGGAGAGTCATCAACGCCTCCGACATGCTCGTCATTCCCGATCCGGCGACGGCCTGGATCGACATCTTCAACGCCGAGCCGACGCTGTCGCTTGATCTGCACGATCGTCGATCCGATCACGCGCGAGCCGTACGATCGCGACCCGCGCGGCGTCGCCGAAAAAGCCGAAGCGTATTTGAAATCAACCGGTATCGCCGACACCGCCTACTTCGGACCGGAAGCCGAGTTTTTTATCTTCGATGACGTCCGGTTCAGCAACGCAGGCAATTCGTCGATGCACCTTGTCGACAGCATCGAGGGACATTGGAACAGCGGGCGGGAGGAATTTCCGAACCTCGGTTACAAGATTCGCCCGAAGGAAGGTTATTTCCCGGTCTCGCCGATGGACTCGTTGCAGGACATTCGCAACGAAATGTGTCTGGAGATGGAGAAGGCCGGGCGTTGCCATCGAACGCCAGCATCATGAAGTCGCGACCGCCGGTCAGGCCGAGATCGACATTCGTTTCGCGTCGCTCAAACGCATGGGCGACAGCATGCAGTATTACAAATACATCATTCGCAACGTCGCCAAGCGGCACAACAAGACCGTGACGTTCATGCCGAAGCCGCTTTTTGGCGACAACGGCTCGGGCATGCACACCCACATCTCGCTTTGGAACGGAGACAAACCGCTCTTCGCCGGCAACGGTTACGCCGGCTTGAGCGATATCGCGCTGTTTTTCATCGGCGGCATTTTGAAACACGCGCCCGCGCTCACCTGCCTCACGAATCCGACCACCAACAGCTTCAAGCGCCTCGTGCCCGGGATTCGAAGCGCCGGTCAATCTCGCTTATTCCGCGCGCAATCGTTCCGCCGCGATCCGGATTCCGACATATTCGCCGAGTCCGAAAGCGAAACGGATCGAGTTCCGCACGCCCGATGCGGCGGCGAATCCGTATCTTGCGTTCAGCGCGATGCTGCTCGCGGGCCTCGATGGAGTCCAGAACCGCATCGATCCCGGCGATCCGCTCGACAAAAATCTTTACGATCTGCCGCCGGAAGAACTCGCCCAGATCGCGAGCGTGCCCGATTCACTCCGCGGCGCGATCGAAGCGCTCCAGGCCGATCATTCCTTCCTCCTCCGCGGCGACGTCTTCAACGCCGACTTCATCGCCAACTGGATCGACATGAAGCAAAAAGAATACGACGCACTGCGGCTCCGCCCGCATCCGTACGAGTTCTCGATGTACTACGACGTGTAGGCCTCTGTCATTCCGAGCGGAGCCGAGGAATCTCTTGCTGTTTTTCTGAAGCTGATGCGCACCGCGCTAACAATCGCTGCGATTATCGCCACGGCAGTTGCCGCTATCGCGGCGGAACCTCACAAAACGTTTAAAATCGTCGAATCGCGCGATGGGAGCCTCAGCATCGACGACAAGCCGATTGCGAAGGGAGACCTCGAAAGTGCCTTTCGAGAAATTGCAAAGCAGCATGGGCACGCTGTGTGACCATCGCGAGGCCATGGACGAAAGTCCCGACGCAAGTACGACGGACGTTTTGCGTCTCGCTGAAAAATATGATTTCGTCGTTCGGCTAGCACGAAAGCCGGATTTTTCCGACGTCGACGGCGAAACGAAAGAACCTGCGAAAGCTGTAGTTCTTTTTGCACCCAAGCCCGATTATCCAGAGGCCGCGAGAAAGCAACGCCTTACCGGAGCTGGAGTCTTCGTCCTTCACGTCGATCCATTCAGCGGAATCGTTAAATCGGTTCGCACTGAAAGAAGCACTGGCCAAGCTTTGCTAGATCATTGCGCAATAGCGGCGTTCGAGAAGTGGCGATTTAAACCAAACACGCTCGGATCGACGATGGTTAAAATTCCAATCACGTTCACTCAGACCGGGAGCCGGTGATCGCTCAGATTCGTTCGGGCAAATGAATCGGCGACGCTTTCTCAAAACGAATTTGTTCGGCGCGATTGGGTTGGCGTCGGCGAAAATGGCGAGCCCGCGGTAATAACGTTCTGTCATCCCGAACGAATGTGAGGGATCTCCCACAAGGCGATTGATCACTCTGTCCAGTTTGCGTGATCCGCGCTTCGATTGTGAGATTCCTCGCTCCCGCTCGGAATGACAAAGCAGCAGAGGTCCGAATCGGTTTTTCCTACTTTCATGGGTTCCTGATTCGTTTAAGCCCCGCAATTTTCCGCTAAAAAATCGCAATTAACCGGCAGCAGGCTTGCTAGCGCTATGTTAGTTTTTGACCGTGAAGGAGATTGTTTTGCGCCCGGTTGAAAAACCGTGGCGGATGTTTTTGGGGATCGGCATCTCAATCGCCGCAATCGCGGTGATCGCGATTTTAATCTGGCAGGGAATCTTCGCCCAAGGCGCGCCTGACCCGACGCAGCCGAACACCAGCAAGACAGTTGCGGCGCTCGACATTGGCGTTCTCGTTTTCCGCGAAGGACTTGAATGCATTCTGGTTTTGGCGGCGATAACCGCGAGCATGACGGGCGCGAAACGCACTCATCGCAAACCCGTCGCAGTCGGCGCGGGCGTTGCGTTTCTCGCAACGCTGATCACGTGGGTGATTGCAGTGAGCATTGTCGATTCATTGAGCGACAACATGCGTGCGCTCGATTTGCAAGCTGCGACCGGATTGCTCGCAGTCGTGGTGCTGCTCGTGATCATGAACTGGTTCTTCCACAAGATTTATTGGGGCGGCTGGATCCGGGCGCACAATCGTCGCCGGAAGCATTTACTCGAGAATGGCCACGCCAGTGACCTCGCGAAGCGCTCGTTGACCTGGGGCCTGATCCTGCTCGGTTTCACGTCGCTTTATCGTGAAGGGTTCGAGGTCGTTTTGTTTTTGCAGACGTATTATCTGCGTTTCGGCGGCGGCGTTGTCCTACAAGGCGCGCTGCTCGGAATCGCGCTCTCGGCCATCGTGGCAGTCCTGACGTTCGTGCTTCAGCAAAAGTTGCCCTACCGCAAAATGTTGATCACGACCGGCATTCTGCTCGGGGTTGTGTTGCTGGTGATGGTCGGCGAACAAGCGCAGGAAATGCAGCTCGCGCACTGGATCTCGACCACGCCAATTGCGTCGCTCGTTCCGATGATTCCGAAATGGGCCGGGCTTTGGTTCTCGGTTTATCCGACGTACGAAACGCTGATCGCACAGGCGATCGCGACGGTCTTGGTGGTCGGCTCGTATTACGCCGCGAGAAAACTCGGCAGCGGCGTCATGCCCGTGAGCGAGGAGCCGGTTCGGGAAACGAAAGCAGAAGCAGACATCGCGTTGCCGCGTCGGCAATTGCAGTCAGTGCGTTAAAGCGACGAGCCAAACTGTAGGAGACGCTGCTAGCGTCTCGCCTAACGAATGGGAAGCTAGCAGCTTCCCTTACAGAAGCTGGCGCATCCATGAAGCACTGCTTCGGCGCGAGCAAACGCGAATTCACGAACACCGCTGCGCCGCAATTTAGCGCTAAAGAAAACGCAAGTTACCGACAGCAACCGGGCGTTAAAAATTAGCAACCATCCGGCAGCAGAGCTCTGGCGAAAGAGTTAGGCTTCGACTGTGATTCAGACAGGCTTTTTCAGATACTTCGCGGTGCTGATCCTTTTATTGACGGAGTGGTCTGCCACTGCCGTCCTGGCAGGTGTGCGCCACTTTACGTTTCTCTACGAAGCGCCGACTTCAGCGCCTGGAAGTGTCGAGCTAGAAAACACGGTGACGTGGGCGCATGGCTCGAGCGGGAACGGTAATGAAGTTTTTATTCGCGAAGAACTAGAGATTGGAATTACGGACCGCTTCCAGCTTGGACTTTATCCGCTGGATTGGAGTCATCACAGCGATAACGGTTTTGAGTACGACGGCGGAGCGGTTGAGTTGATCTACAATTTGTCGAATCCGGTCGTCGATCCGGTCGGGATTTCGCTTTACGAGGAGATCAGTGCCGGACGCCAGCATTTTGAATTGGAATCGAAACTCATCGCGCAGAAGAATCTTGGCCGCTGGATTTTCGATTATAACGCGACACTCGAAGCCGAGTGGGAAGATCAATATCTTGAGGAACAAGAGGGCGAATTTCAGCAAGCGCTCGGCGCAAGCTATGAAATCTCGCCGAGACTTTCGGTCGGCGTCGAGCTTTTGCATGAGTTCGTCTTTCCCGATTGGCGCGACGACGAGAAAGTTCGGAACGTTTTTATCGGGCCGAATGTTTCGTACCGGCGCAATCAATGGTTCGTGACAGTCACGGCGCTCGCGCAAGCAACCGACACTGCGGACGAACCGAACTTTCAATTGCGGACAATCTTCG
Organism: uncultured Verrucomicrobiae bacterium; assembly: GCA_963801815.1. GTDB lineage: Bacteria > Verrucomicrobiota > Verrucomicrobiia > Chthoniobacterales > UBA10450 > AV40. Next base: position 618,750 of record CAWDGJ010000003.1, on the reverse strand, counting down.
GAATTGGCTTTTGAAATGAAAAAACTCTTTCTGCTCTGCCTGATCTTTGTTGCCTGCGAAGCGGCTAATTACGCGCCGCCTGTGACGCAACCAATGGCTTCGAGAGCGTTGCGGAAACAACGGGTCGATGCTGCAGAACTCGAGCGCGGGCGAACACTCTTCGTTCACCGCTGTATCGAATGCCACACTCTGCCGGGAATGTGGAAATATTCAGACGAAGATTGGCCACGGATCGTGAACGGGATGTCGCACCGCGCGAGTCTGAAACCGGCCGATCGTGATGCCGTGGTCGCTTATATTCTCGCCGTACGGGCGAGCGAGCACTAATCACTGCGGCGGCAGGCAGCCGGGGACACCTGCCACCAGAGAGGAAGAATTCCAGTTGAAGGAGCTCTCACCCTTTCCAACTTAGGCGGATGCGTACGTCCATCCTGGGTCTTCTTTTCTCCGCTGCGCTCGCTTTTGTCTGTTCCGACAGTTTCGCAGTTAGTCCGCCGCCGCGGGAAGGCGGACCTTCGCCGTCCCCAGCACATTCTCCAGGGGCGACGCCAAAGGCGGTTCCCCCTGGCACGATCGATGAGAAACTTTTTAGCGGAATGCAATGGCGACAAATCGGACCATTCCGCGGCGGCCGCGCTCTGGCGATCGAAGGCGTACCGGGCGAACCCGGCACCTGGTATTTCGGCGGAGTTGCGGGGGGTGTTTGGAAAACAACGGATGGCGGCCAGAATTGGACCCCGCTCTTCGACAAGGAAGACATCTCGTCGATCGGCGCAATTGCGGTCGCGCCGTCGGACCACAACGTGATTTATGTCGGAACCGGCGAAGCGGCGATTCGCGGCAACACAACCTACGGCACCGGCGTTTACAAATCGATCGACGCCGGCAAGACCTGGAAAAATGTCGGACTCAAAGACACTCATCAGATCGGCGCGGTGATTGTCGATCCACGGAACGAAAATGTCGCATTGGTAGCTGCACTTGGTCACGCGTTCGGTCCGAACAAGGAGCGCGGAATCTTTCGCACGGCGGACGGCGGCAAGACCTGGACGAATGTTTTGTTCAAAGACGAAAACACCGGCGGCATCGACATTGTGTTCGATCCGCACAATCCGAACATCGTGTTCGCCGCGCTCTGGCAGGCGCGACGTCAGCCGTGGTTTTTCTCAAGCGGCGGCGCGGGCAGCGGACTTTATCGGTCGGAAGACAACGGCGTAACGTGGAAACATTTGGAGGGCAACGGTCTACCCGAAGGAATTCTTGGACGCATCGGCGTTTCAGTTTCAGGCGCGGATTCGAACCGCATTTACGCGATCATCGAGGCGAAGGAAGGCGGAATCTATCGATCAGACGACGCCGGCGAAAAATGGACAAGGATCAATGAGGACGGCCGGTTCCGTCAGCGCGCCTGGTATTTCAGCAAAATCTACGCGGACCCGAAATCGGCCGACACGGTTTATACGTTAAACACCGGCGCGTTCAAATCCGTCGACGGCGGGAAGACGTTCAATCTCCTTCCCGCGCGTCACGGCGATCATCACGGTCTCTGGATCGATCCGAAGAATCCTGAACGCATCGGCAACGCCAACGACGGCGGCGCGAGCATTTCCACCGACGGCGGCAAAACGTGGACGACGCAAAACAATCAACCGACGGCGCAGTTTTATCACGTCGCGGTCGACAATGCGTTTCCCTATCACATCTACGGCGCGCAACAGGACAACTCGAACATTTGCATCGCGAGCCGCACCGACTCCGGCGTGATCGGGCCACAGGACTGGTATCCGGCGGGCGATGGCGAATGCGGTTTCGTCATTCCCGATCCGCGCGACTGGCACATCATCTACTCGAACAGCGAGGGCTACATCGTTCGTTACGACAAAACGAAGGAAGACGATCAGGATATTAGCCCCGTGCCACTAGACAACTCCGGACACGGCGCAGTCGATCTGGTTCACCGGTTTCAGTGGGTCTCGCCGCTGATGCTTTCGCCGCACAATCCGGACGTCATTTACACCGCAGCGGAATGCGTTTTTAGATCGACCGATCATGGCCAGAGCTGGACGCAGATCAGCGGCGATCTGACACGCAACGACAAAACGAAACAGCAACCGAGCGGCGGCCCCCTAACAAACGACATCACATCGGTCGAATACTACGACACGGTTTTCGCGCTGGCCGAATCACCGGTCGAAAAAGGTACGCTGTGGGCCGGGACCGACGACGGACTGATCCAAGTCAGCACGGATGACGGTGCCCACTGGAGCAACGTCAGCCCGAAAATGCCGGAATGGAGCACAATCGATTTGATCGAAGCTTCACCGAGCGACGGGAAGACTGCCTACGTCGCGGTCGATCGACACAAACTCGACGATTTCAAGCCGTACATTTTCAAGACGACCGATCTCGGCAAGACGTGGACATCGATTACGAATGGGATTCCTGACGGCGCCTACGTGCATGCGGTGCGCGAGGACCCAAAGAAGAAGGAGATTCTCTACGCCGGCACGGAGCTTGGCGTTTACGTTTCGTTCGACAACGGTGCGCATTGGCAGCCGTTACAATTGAACCTGCCACAATCGCCCATTCATGATCTGGTGGTGAAGGACGACGATCTGGTCGCCGCCACGCACGGCCGATCGTTTTGGGTTCTGGACAATCTCACACCACTTCGTCAGGTGAGCGCGCAATCCGCGAATGCCGATTTCATTTTGTACCAACCGGAAACCGCCCTGCGTCTGCACTACCCCGAGGAATTCGACAAACGCCAGCCGGTCGGCGACAACCCACCCGCCGGCGCAATGATCGATTATTACTTGAAGACGGCACCGACCGACGAAGTCACGATGGACATTCTCGACTCGACCGGCAAAGTCGTTAGGCATTTGTCGAACAAAGAGAAAAAGGAAGGCGAGCAACCGCCGGAATGGCCCGATCGAGTCGAACGCGTGAAGACGATTCCTGCGAAAGAAGGAATGAATCGGTTCGCCTGGGATTTGCGCTACAACGATCCGGTCCAAATTCCGGGCTCGTTTTATTCAGGCACCGGGCCGAAGGGGCCGCTGGCGTTGCCCGGTGACTACCAGGTCAAGATGACGGTTGCCGGCAAATCGCAGACGGCGCCCCTGAAAGTAGCGATCGATCCGCGGAACAAGGGCTCGGAGCCGGCGTTGCAAAAGCAGTTCGCGCTGTCTACGCAGGTGAATGATCGCATTTCGCAACTACACCAGGCAGTCAACGAAATCCGCGACGTCAAAGCGCAGATCAAAACGCTGCATTACCGATTTGGAGACGACGAAAAACTAAAAGCAGCGCTCGCGGCCGCGGACGATCTCGACAAGAAAATGTCGGACGTCGAAAAAGAATTGATTCAGGTAAACATGAAAGGGTCAGAAGCGAATCTCGCTTTCCCGAGCATGCTGAATGAGCGCTTTGATGCTTTCAGTCATTTCATCGATGCGGGCGACAGTAATCCGCCCACCGCGTCGCAGATGGAGGTTTTCCAGAAATTGAGCGGCCAACTCGACGAACAATTGAAGAAATGGACGCAGATCAAAGCCGACGATCTGCCGAAGGTGAGCGCGATGATTAAACAACTCGATCTTCCGGCGTTGATGGTCCCCCCGGACAAGGTGGCGGCGGCGAAAGAAGGTAAGGCGTCTTAGTTTTTGTCTACGCTGTATTTGCCCGGTCCGATGAAGAGCAGACTTAAGAGCAGGATCGACATTTCAAAAGCGGGCAATCGAGCAAAGAAATCGCCGCGACTGTGAATGATAGACAGGAGATGAACGGCAGTGACGGCGAGCGCAAAAAGAACGCCAACGCGAAAAAAGAGCCCAAGAATCATTAGAATTCCGCCGGCGCATCCGAGGATTGCACCGACAAATCCCCAGAATTCATAGTGCCCGTGAACGTCCAGATTGCGCATGGCTGAGCCTAAATGTTCCCAGCTTTCGGAACCGCTCCATAAAATCGGCGCAATGAGGATTATGAAAACCAACCCGATGCTGCACCGAAATAAGAGCAAACCGGTTTCGCGATACTTGCTTAAGAATTGCAGGGCCGCCATTCCCGCGAACTGTGCTTGAGTCACATGCGAATTTCAATTGAAACTGCTTTTGTCATTCCTCCACTTCGGTCGACATGACAATCGTATGAAAATCGACAAGGCGGTGTTGCTGGCAGCGGGTCGCGGAACGCGAATGCGCGAAATGACCGCCGATATTCCCAAGCCGATGCTCGGGGTGCACGGCAAACCGGTGCTTCAACACATCGTCGAAGGTTTGCGGGACGCCGGCGTTGCAGAATTCCTGATCATCGTCGGTTACCGCGCGGAAACAGTACAGAATTTTTTCGGGGACGGTTCGCGTTACAAGATCGGCATTCAGTACGCGATGCAGGCAACCCAAGACGGAACGGGGCGTGTTGTCGAGTTGGCGAAAAATTTTGTCGCCAACACTCCGTTTGTCCTGGGCTACGGTGACATTCTGGTCGACCGAGAGAATTACAAGGGTATTCTCGACCTTCCGGGCGACATGGAAGCGATCATCAGCGTGACGCGCGGAGAGGACGTGAGCAAAGGCGGCGCCGTTTTCCTGAACGAACGAATGGAGCTGGTCGATCTTCGAGAGAAACCAAAACCCGGCGAAGCAACGAGTCCGTGGTACAACGCCGGTCTCTACGCGTTTCGGCCAAGCATCTTCGATTTCACTGCGAAACTAAAACCTTCGCCGCGCGGCGAATACGAATTGACCGATGCGATTCGCGAGCTCGCTCAGTCCGGAAAGAAAGTTCAGGCGATCGAACTCACAGGAGACTGGGTCGACGTTCGCGATCCGGAGACTCTCGCTCGATTGAACCGGTAGTTACGAAGTCTGTTCGGTCGGTTCGTCCGAACCCTCTTCACCGATCTCTTCTTCAATCTCGCGCCGCCATTCGTGCGAAAGCCAGGGACGGAGAAAGCCGTAGAGCAGATAAGCGAGAAACAGGACGGCCGGCATCCATTGGTAATAGAGTCCCGTTAAAATCAGAACGAGGACGATGACCAGAAAACGCGGGATCGATTTCTTTGTTTTCCAATTAATCGCCTTGAAACTCGGATACTGGAACCGGCTGAACATCATGAACGACAAAAAAATCAGCAACGGCGGCAAAACGAATTTCCATTTGCCGAGCTGATGCTCGCCTTCGGTCAGCCAGAGCATGAATAGCGTGATCGACGCAATGAGGCCGGCCGCGGCGGGAATCGGGAAACCCGTGAAATTTTTGCCGGTGTGATTCGACGCATTTTTCTCCTCGCTCGCTGATACAGTGTTGAAACGCGCAAGACGAAGCGCGCCGCAAACAAGATAAACGAACGCAATAATCCAGCAGGCGGTACGAAATTCCTGGAGCACAATCCGATAAACCAAAAGTGCTGGCGCAACACCGAACGAAACGATATCGGCCAGCGAATCGAATTCGCGTCCGAACGCGCTGTCATGTCCCCCAAGCCGGGCCAGACGGCCATCGAGAAAATCGAACACAAACGCGCCAAGAATGAACCAAATCGCTTCATGGAAGCGTTCACTGGCAGCAACCGCATCGCTGCTCTGTAATAGCGCGCCCTCCAAAATCTTCAGGGTGGCCGTAAATCCACAGAACAAATTGCCGGCCGTCATTAAGTTCGGCAGGAGATAGATCTTCGACGGCTGTTCGTTCATGAATCAGGCAGGCGCGCGATAATTGTCGATCCGCCGGCAACGTGCTCGCCCACTTTCACCAGACACGGTGGCGGCAAGGGGCAAGTATACTTCCGTTCGCGAGCCGAAGCGAATCATTCCGAAACGGTCCCCTTTGTTGAGTTCATCCCCGACGTCCGCCCAGGCCACAATGCGTCGCGCAATGGCGCCGGTGAGCTGACGGACCACAATCGTCGCACGTGGATTCTCAAACGCCCACGTCATCGCTTCGTTTTTCTCCGAACACTCCGGCCGGCGCGCATCGACACACAAACCCTGGCGATGTTGGCGGAAAATTATGCGACCAGCCACCGGAGATCGATTGGTATGGACGTCGAAGATCGATAAGAAGATGCCAACGCGTCGGGTTTTGGTTTTCAAGACATCGGCCTCATCGACTTCAATAATGTCGGTAATTGTTCCGTCCGCAGCGGCTACGATAACGTTCGGGTCAGCGGGAACGCTGCGTTCCGGATCACGGAAGAAATAAAGGGTGTAGCTGATCAGGATTAGGAAAAACAGGCCCAGCCAAATGCTGAAAAACAGACTAACGAGTGCAAGAAGCACCAAAATCGCGAGAATCCAGCGAGCTTCGGCGAGGGTTTGTAAGCGCATGGAAAGGTGACATTTTCGAAGCACAAAACAGGCTGGTCAAGGTAGCAAAAAAGCATGTGAATAAGTCTGCGGCTGCAACCACAAGATCGTGGGCTTTTGGCCACCCAGTGCTCCAACCGCTAGCGCAAATAACCGCCTGAAAACCACGAGATTATTTGTTGTTTTCCGATCGCTTTTGGCTACGTTCTTTTGATGCCAGCCCGAGCCGCCGTCGCCCGCGTTCCAGACGACGAAAATTCCGACGACAAAAATCGTCAACGCGTGCCTTCAGGCGTCAACAAAGCGCAGAAGTACGACGCGGCGCAGATCGACAAACTCGAGGGGCTGGAGGCGGTCCGAAAGCGCCCGGGGATGTATATCGGCGACCCGGACGAGCGCGGTTTGCACCACTGGTTTTTGAGGTCCTCGATAATTCGATCGACGAACATCTGGCCGGATTCTGCGACAAGATTGAAGTCACCGTCCATGTCGATGGATCGCTTTCGATCCGCGACAACGGCCGCGGAATTCCGGTCGACATCCATCCGAAATGGAAAATGCCGGCGGTCGAGCTGGTGCTGACCAATCTGCACGCCGGCGGAAAATTCGGCCAGGGCGCCTACAAGTACTCCGGCGGTTTGCACGGCGTCGGCGCGAAATGCATGAACGCGCTGTCCGAGTGGTTCAAAGTCGAAGTTTCGCGCGACGGGAAGGTCTATCACATGGCCTTCGAGCGGGCAAAACGACCCAAAAGCTGGAAGTCATTGGCGAAGTCAAAGGCAAGAAGACCACCGGCACGCTAATTACGTTCCTACCCGATCCGACGATCTTCACGATCACGACTGAATTTAAATTCGAGCGGCTGGCCACGCGCCTGCGCGAGCTCGCTTTCTTGAATCCCGGTCTGGAGATTTATCTCACCGACGAACGCGACCGAGTCCCCGAAGAAAGAAACGTTTCTCTACAAGCACGGCATTGAGGAATTCGTAAGGCAGCTTGGCGAAAACAAGCAGGTGCTCCATCCGAAGCCGATCGTGATTTCGCGACAGCGTGACGAAGTCTTTGTCGATGTTGTGCTGCAATACAACGACAGCTACAACGACCAGATTTTGCCGTTCGCAAACTCGATTCCGAATCCCGACGGTGGCACGCATCTGACCGGATTTCGCACCGCGCTGACGCGCGCGATCAACCAATACGCCGAGGCGAACAATCTTGCCAAGGAGAAGGATCCGTCAATCTCCGGCGACGATGTGCGCGAAGGTTTGATCGGCGTCCTGAGCATCAAGCTGCCGAATCCGCGGTTCGAATCGCAGACCAAGGTGAAACTGGTCAACACTGAGATCGACGGCATCGTCAACTCGGTGGTTTACGAGGGGCTGATGACGTTCTTCGATAAGAATCCGCCGATCGCGAGCCGGATTTTCGACAAAGTGCTGACCGCGGCACGCGCACGCGAAGCGGCGCGCAAAGCGCGTGAAACGATCCGCAAAGGCGCGCTGACCGGCGGCGGTTTGCCGGGAAAACTGGCCGATTGTTCGGAGCGCGATCCGGAACTGACCGAACTTTACATCGTCGAGGGCGATTCCGCCGGCGGCTCGGCCAAACAGGGACGCGACCGGCGTTACCAGGCGATCCTGCCGATTCGCGGCAAGCTGATCAACGTCGAGAAAGCGCGGCTCGACCAGGTGCTCAAGAACAACGAAATCCAGTCGATGATCACGGCCATCGGCACCGGCATCGGCAACCGCGCGAGGAAGATGGCAATGGCAAACAGGAAGAGGGCCGTTCGACATCTCGAAGTTGCGCTATGGACGCATCATCATCATGACCGACGCGGACGTGGACGGATCGCACATTCGCACGTTGCTGCTGACGTTTTTCTTCCGGCAAATGACCGAGCTCGTCCGAGCCGGAAAGATTTACATCGCGCAACCGCCGCTTTACCAAATCAAGCGCAAGAAGCGCGAGGAATACGTGGATGACGATGTGCAGCTGAACAAAATCCTGATTTCGCTCGGCGCCGAGGAAGTGCGGCTGAAGAATCTGGCCGACAACAAGGAAATCACGGCGGCGCAATTGAAGGACATTCTCGAGACGCTGGAAAAGCTGGCCAAGCTCAGCGAAGCAGTCCGGCGCCACGGTGGCGATTTCGAGTCCTATCTGGAGGAGCGCAATTCCAAGAGCGGCAAGCTGCCCTCCTATCTGGTGAAAGTGCGCGACGGAAACGAAGAATCGGTTCACTATTTTCACGACGAAAAAGCAGTCCGGAAATTTCATGAATCAAATCTCGATCTGAATTTATTCGACACCGAGATCGAGCAGGAACTGTTGCCCCTCGGCGACCCGGCTCAAACCGTGACCAAGACAAATGGCGGTCCGCGACGTCGTGGCAAACTTGTCGAACTGCACGAATCGGCCGCGATCCAGAAAATCATCGCCGAGCTCGCACGCAAAGGGTTGAAGGTCGATCACTATGCCGCGAGCGACAAGCCGATCTTTGAATTGATCGAAGGCGAAGGCGAAAAAGCCGTGACGCATCCGCTGTTTTCGATTCCCGAAATTCTCCAGAAGATCCTGGAAATCGGTCGGCGCGGCGTGCAGATCAAGCGGTTCAAGGGTCTCGGGGAAATGAACGCCAAGGAACTGTTCGAGACCACGATGAATCCGGAGAAGCGCAAGTTGCTCAAAGTCGATTTGAACGACGACAACGCAGTCGACGCCGACAAAATGTTCACGATCCTGATGGGCGACGTGGTCGAACCGCGCCGCCAGTTCATCGAGGACAACGCGCTCAACGTGCGCAATCTCGACGTTTAGCGATTCAACGACGCGAAGCGATGTATAACGCGAACGAAAAAATTGATCCGATCAATGTCGCCGAAGAAGTGTCGAGGTCGTTCCTCGATTACTCGATGTCGGTCATCATTTCGCGCGCGCTGCCCGATGTGCGCGACGGACTGAAACCGTCGCAACGCCGCATTCTTTACGCGATGCACGAGCTGTCGCTGTTTCCCGGGCGGCAACATCGTACAAGTGCGCCAAGATTTGCGGTGACACCAGCGGTAACTACCATCCGCACGGCGAAGCGGTGATTTATCCGACGCTCGTCCACATGGCGCAGCCGTGGGCGATGCGCGAGCGGCTGGTGGACGGCCAGGGCAATTTCGGCTCGGTCGAAGGCGATCCGCCGGCGGCCATGCGTTACACCGAGGCGCGGATGACGCATCTCGGCGCGGCGCTGATGGACGACATGGACAAGGACACGGTCGATTTCGTCCCGAACTACGACGAAACGCGGACCGAGCCGACGGTTTTCCCGGCGGCATTTCCGAATCTGCTCGTCAACGGCGGCACCGGCATCGCCGTCGGCATGGCGACCAACATGCCGCCGCACAATCTCGGCGAAGTCATCGACGGCATCTGCGCGCAGATCGACGATCCGGACATCACGCTCGAGGAATTGATGAAGCACGTCAAAGGGCCCGGATTTTCCGACGGGTTGCGTGATCTGCGGCGTCGAGGGCATCAAACAATATCTTACGACCGGCCGCGGCAGCATGAAAGTGCGCGGCAAAGTCGGCGTCGAAGAAATCAAGGGCGGCAAAGAGCAGATCGTCATCACCGAGATTCCGTACAACGTGAATCGCGCGACGCTCGTTGAACGCATCGCCGAGCTGGTGAACGAAAAAATCATCGCCGACATCACCGCGATGCGCGACGAGTCCGACGAAAACACCCGGGTGGTGATCGAGCTCAAGCGCGATGCCAATCCGAAGGTCGTCATCAACAATCTTTACAAGCACACGGCGATGGAAAGCTCGTTCCCGGCGCTGATGCTGGCGATCGATCATGGCCGGCCAAAACTCCTTTCACTCAAGGAAGCGAATCCAGTGCTTACATCGAACATCGCCGCGAAGTCGTCCTGCGCCGAACGCGATTCGAGTTGCGGAAGGCCGAGGAGACGCGCCGAGACGCTGGAAGGTTATCTCATCGCGCTGGCGAATCTGGACGAATTCATCCGGATCATTCGCGGATCGGCCAATCGCGAGGAAGCGCGAATCAAATTGCTGGCGTTCGAATTCACCAAGAGACAGGTCGAACAGATCGGAATTCTGATTCGCAATCGAGGCGCGATTGACCGAAGGCCGTTACGCCTTCAGCGAACATCAGGCCAACCAGATCCTCGATCTGCGCCTGTATCAATTGACCGGGCTGGAACGGGACAAGATTCAGAACGAATACAAGGATCTGATTGAAACCATTCAGGATTTGCAGGACATTCTCGCGAAGGAGCAGCGCGTTTTCACGATCATCAAAAAGAGCTGCGCGAGCTGAAAGAGAAGCACGGCTCGCCGCGACTGACTCAATTCGTCGCCGATGAGGGCGAGATCAACATGGAAGACCTCATCGCCAACGAAGGATGCATCATCAGCATCACCCACGGCGGTTTCATCAAGCGCACGGCGGTCAGCGCGTTTCGCGCGCAGCGTCGCGGCGGCAAAGGCGTTATCGGAATGACGACGCGCGAAGGCGCGACCGAGGAAGAAGAGGGCGATTTCATCGAACATCTCTTCACCGCGACCACGCACGATTACCTGATGTTCTTCACCGAAGCGGGTCGCGCGTACGTCGAAAAAGTTTACGAGATTCCCGAGATGGGCCGCGCGGCCAAAGGCCGCTCGATCGCAAACATTTTGGAATTGAAACCAGACGAGAAGATCGCGGCCACGATTCGGATTCAATCGAAGAAATCCGGCACCGGCGGGAACGCGGTCGATCAAACCTGGGATGAAAATCTTCACATCGTGTTCGCGACGCAGTCCGGCATCGTCAAGAAATCAAATCTCTCGGATTACCGAAATGTCCGGAAAGGCGGGATTATCGCGATCCAGATCGAAAAGGACGATCGATTGATCGACGCCAAGCTGACGAACGGAAACAACGAGTTGGTTCTGATCACCAAAGAAGGAATGAGCCTGCGCTTTCACGAAGAGCAGCTGCGCGACCAGGGCCGGAATACAGTTGGTGTCTGGGGAATTCGCCCAGACAAGAAAGACCAGGTGGTCGCCCTGGCAATTCTCGACTCTGACTCGATGCTGTTGGTAGCGGGCGAAAACGGAATCGGCAAGCGCACATCATTCGACGATTACCGCAAACAAAATCGCGGCGGCAAAGGAATCATCACGATGAAAACCGGCACCAAGACCGGCGATGTCGTCGGCGCTCTTACCGTGCGCGATTCGGATGAGTTGATGTTGATCACCACCAAGGGTCAAATGGTGCGCACCCGGGTTAAAGAAATCCGCGAGACCGGTCGCAATACCATGGGCGTGAAACTGATGGATTTGCGCAGCGGCGAAAAACTTCAGGCCATCGCACCGGTAGTCAGCCAGGCGGAAGAAGAAGCAAAGACCGCCGAGACAGCGAACGGAAAGTCCGAAAAAGCGTAAGAGGACACGTTTGTTGGCGTGTCCTCTCTTCTTACTGGAGGGGGAATTAGTAGTGCGTAGTCGTGGTGGACTGTGTCGCCGTTGTTGGTTGCGTGACGGTCGTTTCTCGAGTTGTGGTCGTTGTTGTCGTCGCTGCGGGCTCGCTGGCGCAAGAGCTTAGAAACACGGCAATCAGCAACGAAAACGAAGGTATAAGGAGTTTTTTCATAGTGAAATTAGACTTACATAATCACTTCGCGCCTAGCCGCTTCGGCAGATGTAATTAATTGTCGGTCTTAAAGCGTTTCAGCTCTGCTTTGATAAAATTAGTCTTGGACGCGACCGCGCAGCTTTTTCAGTGCGCCGCGTTTGAGCTTCGATTCGAGAATTTTCTTCTTCAGCGCCGGCGGCCGAGGCGATTTGCGACGACGTTCTTTCTCGCGAGCGGCGATCTGCGCACGTCGGGCTGCCCGTTGCCGATCTTCAATCGCGCCCAGCAAGCGCTCCCGCGCGAATTTGCGATTCATGGCCTGCGAACGCGAATCCTGTGCAGTGACGCTGATTCCGCTCGGTCGATGGCGCAACGTCACAGCGGTCGCAACTTTGTTTACGTTTTGACCGCCGGGACCGCCGGAACGCGCGAAAGTTTCTTCTAGATCGACATCGCGCACACCGAGCCGCGCCATTCGTTTCATGAAAGATTCACTCGTCATTATCCTGAAAAATAGAGAAGTATTGCCCACATTGAGCAACTGCGCAGAGCATTTCGGCGGTCACAGCCTGCCGCCGCTGCAATTATTGCGTCGAAGCGAATCGCCCTGGCAGTTTGCCGGAGAAGATCGCATCCAAGTCGGCCAGGACTTGTTGCGGTCCGCGATATTGGGAGCCGACATAGCTGCTTGAGATCAGGTTGCCGCTGGAATCGAATAGAACCAGCGATGGGATTCCCGGCCCAGCGTCCTTGGTCAGTGCCTGTTTAGCTTTGAGTTTCGCGAAGTCGAAAGCCGGCCATGGCATGTTCGTCTCGCGCATGTAGGTTTCGAAATCGGCCGGCGAACGGTCGTGGCTGAAAAACACGATCTCAAACTCCGGATGTTGTGGTGCGACCCGATTGTAATATTCCACGAGCTGCGGCGTAAATTTGCGGCATGGACCGCACCAGTGGGCCGAAAAATACACCGCGATTAATTTCTTCCCCGCCAGCGCAGTGTCGTCGACATGGACAATTCCGTTGCGGTATTGAACCAAATCGCCTTTCAACAAATCGGAAATTGGCCCGGCGTTCGCTAATGCGTCGGATGAAGGCACCTTACTAGAAGACCTGTGACGTGCCACCTGCGCCTGGTAATGCGCGTCGGACTTTTGTGAAATCTCGGCTTGGGCGGCGCGACGGCGGTCCAGCGTAGCCATCTGTTGCAATACGGCCGCAGTCTTGTCGGCGGAGAGCGAGTAAGTCCCATTCTTCAATGCCGCGATCAATTCAGTGGATGCGCCGGCGTTCATCAATGTGTTCTCTTTTGCTTCATCGAGTGTGTCGAGGAATCGCCGCGCCGATAATTCTTTCATCAGCGCATTGCTCGAGTAACCGGTGCGCAGCATCAGACCGATCTCGCTGACAGTGAGCGGTAGCTGTCCAGCTTGCGTTGCAAGAATGAACAGGGACAGGACCAGACAAGCCCAGCAGCGGCGCATGCGCCATAACCAGCACGAAATGCGCCAGTTGCATCTCCCCTTGCCTCTCCAATGTCGGCGATTGATCGCGATATCCAGCTTCGAGCACCCCCCTTTCTTCGGATTGTCACATCGTCAACTCCTGGGGCAATGTTGTCCCTGGAAAGTGAACACTGCAGAGATTCAACTGATTGTACCGAGAGAGCCTGCTCGCCTTCGCCTCGATCAATTCGTTGCGCGCGAGCTGCCGCAGTTTTCACGGACGCGCGTCCAAACACTAATTCGGAGTCAAAATGTGAAACTAAACGGCGCCCCGGCCCGGCCACGCGATCTCGTCCATGCCGGAGATCGCATCGAAATCCACGAGCCACCGCCGGAAAAAATCGACAATCAACCGGAGGCGATCCCGCTCGACGTTCTTTACGAAGACGACGACCTGATCGTGATCAACAAACCAGCGGGTTTGGTGGTTCATCCCGGTGCGGGCCATCGAAAACACACGCTGGTGAACGCCCTCCTGCACCATTTTCCCACGCTTTCCGGAATCGGCGGAAAGGAACGGCCAGGAATTGTGCACCGCCTCGACAAAGAGACCAGTGGTTGTCTGGTTGTCGCAAAAACGGATGAAGCCCATCGACGGCTATCGACCCAATTTGCCGAGCGAACGATAGAAAAAGTTTACCTGGTGCTGGTGGCCGGACGACTGCGCAAACGTGCCGGCACGATTGAACAGAAAATCGGCCGGCATCCGGTGCACCGACAACGGATGTCGATCGCGTCCCAACGCGGGCGCGCGGCGAAGACGGAATATCACGTGCTCAGTTCTTCGGACACAATGAGTCTGGTCGAATGCAGATTGCATAGCGGGCGCACCCATCAAATCCGTGTCCATCTTCACCATCTCGGCCATCCGGTGCTGGGCGACAAGATTTACGGCGCCAAATACACGAGGCAGTTTCCGCGACAAATGCTGCACGCGTGGAAGCTAGGTTTTCAACATCCGCGCACCGGAGAATGGAAAAGTTTTGAAGCATCCGCGCCGAACGATTTTCAAGTCGCTGCAAAGTCGCTCGAGACCGTCGCCAGGTAAGGGAAGCGAAAATCGCAGGATCGCCCAAACTTCAGGTTCGCGCCGCCGGGTCCGTTTGCATGGCTTCAAGAGCTTGAACCGGCATGGCGAGCGAAACCGTAAGACCACGTCGGGTCACGCGCTGCAACCCGGCCCGATACCCGGCGAGATCTACCAGTTCTCCAACTCGCGCTTTCAACGCGCGTGCCCGCGAGGCCAGGAAGATCAAAAAGAGTGAGTACGGAATGACCGACCAAAGATCGAGGTGTGAAATGTGCAGCTGGCGATAAATGACAATGCTAAGCGCCACCAGGCTAAAAATTATCGTGCTGGTAACAAACCGACTTCGAAGCCGCACGCGCGTCAGACATTTTCCACCGCCGTGATATTCGGTCACGGTCTGAAGGATGATGCTCCACCAAAAGTTTCCGTAGATCTGGATGTCCCATTCCTTCCAACCGGTATCGGTCGGAGTAGCGCCAGCCTTCTTCCTCGAGCAACTGCGAAGATCGACTTCGAGCAAGATGATGTCGATCCATTCCCATCCTCGCTCCAATAGACGCGTCCGCGCAGATTTCCGCGTCCCACTGGCTCCGGCGGGCATTTTCTCGTGCGTCCCGAATAACGCCGCGCGGAGTGCGTTTGAATTGCAGCCAGGTGAAGTAGCGGGATTCCAGCCGCGCACCAGCGGTTGCGCAAAGGCGAGGAACATGACGAGCAAACGCGCCGGCACGGTGTCGAACTTCGGCTCGATTCGCGCGCGCAGCATGTAGGAAAGCGCGACGCAGAGCGTGCCGCCGAGCATCAGATAGGGAACAATCCGCAGCGCCGGCAGAAAAATTCCGAGCCCAAACAAGAAAAAGCGTCGAGCACGAACCATTCGATGCTGCTGAGATAGTTCGCGATTTCCGACTGCGGCGTCGGATAGATCGACTGGAAAAATCCTTCGCCGAAAATTCCGTGATAGATGATCGGACGATTGATGAACCAGCTGAAGCGCGGCGAGCCGTAGATTTGGCCCCGCCATTTCGCGGTCCCGGTCGGCCCAAAGAAAATCAGATGCTTGAAGCGCAGCATCGATTCCGCTTCGCCGTAACCTTCCTGTTGTTTGCGAAAATTCGCGCAGCGTGAAGCGGCGATGATGCCAGACGATCGCGGTCGGGCTAAACGCGATGACGTGACCCTGCCTGTTGCAGGCGCCAGCAGAAATCGACGTCGTCGCCGGCCTTGCGATACTCGAGATCGAAGCCGCCGACGTTGTCGAACGCCCAGCGGTAAAAGGCCATGTTACAACCGGGAATGTGCTCGGCCACGGTGTCGGTCAGCAAGACGTGACTCGGTCCGCCCGGCGCCGCCGCGACGCAGGCCTGGATCCGTTCTCCGGCCGGCGGCGAAACGTTCGGTCCGCCCACCCCGGCGTAATCGCCGCTGAGGAGCGTGCCGATCAAATAATAAAGCCAGTCGGGATCGGCCATGCAGTCGGAATCGGTGTAGGCGAAGACTTCGCCCTTGGCCGCGGCGGCGCCGGTGTTGCGCGCATAACTCAGGCCGTGATTGGTCCTGGCGAATGTAGCGGACGTGTGGGAAACTGCGCCGCGATTTCCGCGGTGTTGTCGGTCGAACCGTCGTCGACCAGAATCACTTCGTAGTTCGGATAATTGATTTTGCCTAACGACTCGAGACAAGCGCGCGAGCGTGCGTCCGCCGTTGTAGGAACAGACGATGACCGAAACGAACGGCGTATTCGGCGAGGGCCGCGATGCGGCAGCGTGGAATCGTCCTGGCCAAGTTTTTCCTGCAGCGTGTAGAGAACGATTTCTTCGGCTGTGCGATCGCGAGTGACGATGCCGAATGCCCAATCGGTGAACTCCTGCTCGCCGGTGAACCATTCATCGGTCCAGGAAAAGAAGATCGTTCCGGCCAGACCGCAATGGACCACGCTGTCGACGTGCCAGCCGAGCATCTCCGCCTGTTCCTCCTCCGAGTGGCGAATCGTATCCATGCCGAACTCGCCGAGCATGAGCGGACGTTCCTCCGTCAGATTTTGCAGGCGCAGGAGGTAACTTTCGAAGTCGCGCTGATTGTGCAGGTAAACGTTGAAGCAGAAGAAATCGACGTTCTGCGGCAGGAGATATTCCGTCGGCGGAAAACTCGCGTAGGAAAAGAGAACGTCCGGATCGACTTCGCGCCCGATGCGGACAAGATGTTCGACGAATTCCGTCACCCGCCGCACGCCGAGCCAGCGCACCATGGTGCTCGAGATCTCGTTGCCGACGAGATAACCAAGGATCGCCGGATTGCCCGCGTACGTTTCACCGTCGTGCGCACCATTCGCCCGATCTGGTCGCGGACTTTTTTCACGCGCAAAAACTCGACGTGCTTTGCCCACGGGAGCGTGATGAGGACGCGCATTCCGGCGGCGGCGCAATTCTCCAGAAACCAGTGCGGCGGAGCGTGATAAACTCGGATCACGTTGATGCCGATTTCGCGCATTTGCCGAAGATCGACGTCCACCTGCTCCGGCGGCCAAAATGGTCGCCGTTCGCGTCCGGCTGGAACGGTCCGTAGGTGGCGCCTTTGACGAAAAACTTGCGGTCGCCCTCGAAGAAGAACTTGCGAAGCACGCGCGAGATCCGCGGTTTTTATCAGGAGTCGCTCATAGCGTATTGAAGCACCTCGGGCTACAACCTTGGCGGTGCGCACAATCTCGTCCGCGCGTGTGCGCGGTCGAAATAAATCCGGTTTCAAACTGCGACGGCGCAAAATAAACGCCGCGTTCGAGGCAGCGTGAAAAAAGCGGACGAAGACCTTCAAATCGCTCCGCTTCGCACTCCCCAGATCGACAATTGGTCCGGCGTGAGAAAAACAGGCAGAACATCGAACCGATTCGATGAAATGTCGAGGTCGAGTTTCGTCTTTGAAATCAAGTCTCGCGTCGCCTGTTCGAGTTGCGCGCCGAGTTTCTCGAGGAGTTTCCAGCCATCGATTCGTTCCAGTTCGCGCAGTTGCGCGAGACCGGCTGCCATCGCGAGCGGATTCCCCGAGAGCGTCCCGGCCTGGTAAACCGGCCCATCGCGGCGAAAGTTGATCCATGATTTCGGCGCGACCACCGAAGGCGCCCGACCGGCAATCCGCCGCCGATGACTTTGCCAAGCGCCGTCAGGTCCGGGCTTGATTCCGTAAATTTCCTGCGCACCGCCGCGCGCGACGCGAAATCCAGTCATCACTTCGTCGAAAATCAGGAGCGCGTCATGCTTTGGTGCATTCCTCGCGCAGACTCGACAGGAAATTCGTCCTTCGGGAAATAAAGCCCGGCATTGGCCGGGATCGGCTCGAGAATGATCGCCGCGATCTCGTCTTGATTTTCGGAGAATGTTTTCCGGACGAGCATCGACGTCGTTGAACGGCAGCGAGATCGTGAGATCGGCGAACGCCTTCGGAACGCCGGCGCTGTCGGGTTGTCCATGGGTAAGTGCGCCGCTGCCCGCCTGGACGAAGAGCGAATCGACATGGCCATGATAGCAGCCGTCGAACTTGATGATCTTGTCGCGGCCGGTGAATCCGCGCGCCAGCCGAAGGCACGACATCGTCGCCTCGGTC
This sequence comes from uncultured Verrucomicrobiae bacterium, assembly GCA_963801815.1. Lineage (GTDB taxonomy): Bacteria > Verrucomicrobiota > Verrucomicrobiia > Chthoniobacterales > UBA10450 > AV40. The sequence goes on along the minus strand of CAWDGJ010000003.1, from coordinate 600,664 downwards.
CCGCTGTTGACCATCCGGACCTTTTCGATCGATGGCATCCAGCGACAGATCAGTTCCGCCATCTCGACCTCGAATGGATTTGGAATTCCAAAGCTCACTCCGCGGGTCGCGGCATCGCGAACCGCCTCGACCACAACTTTCGGCGCGTGTCCAAGAATCGCCGGTCCCCAGCTGCCGACATAATCGATGTATTCCTTTCCATCGACGTCCCAGATCCTCGCGCCGGCGGCGCGTTCCACGAAAAACGGCTCGCCGCCGACATTGCGAAACGCGCGCACCGGCGAATTGACGCCGCCGGGAATGCGCGCTTGTGCGCGATCAAAAAGTTCGGTCGAACGGCGAGTCACGCGGCGAAGATAATCATTAATTGGCGAAATCGCTAAGTCGTTAAATGAACGAGGCGGGGCGGGAATGGAGCCGGCGGGAGCCGAGCGACATCGACGAAGCCCGAAGGATGAGCTCGCGGGAACGAGCGAATCAATCGAACCAGTGCGTTGAACGAAACTGTATTGTCCACCAAGCCCGCACCGATGATCAGGCGGGGGCGGGAATGGAGCCGGCGGGAGCCGAGCGACATCGACGAAGCCCGAAGGGTGAGCTCACGGGAACGAGCGAATCAATCGAACCAGTACGTTGAACGAAACTGTATTGTCCACCAAGCCCGCACCGATGAATCAGGCGGGGGCGGGAATCGAACCCGCGAATAGCGGTTTTGCAGACCGCAGCCTTACCACTTGGCTACCCCGCCGTTAGCGGAAGGGCAGCGTAGCGCGCGACCAAAACGTGTCAACGTTACCGAAAGTTGAATTTACCAGAGAGAAAATTCGCCAAAGCGCCGATAAACCGGCGCAAACACATTCGCGTTTCCCTTTCGCGAATCTATTTGGGGGACTTGGAGGCGGTCTGCGATTTCGCGTCGTCGCCGATCACGATGAACCGGCCTTGATATGGCGGCATCGGTTTCATCGGATACGGAGGACGAATGATCGCGAAACCCTGCGAAATCATCGCAAGGCTTAGCAGAACGCCGAGGGCGAACGTTCTCATATTGCTGTTTCTGTCTGCATCATTTGTGCCATGGAAAATTCAATTCTGACGGCGGCGGATTACCGCCTGAGCCACCAGCCCGTAATTAAACAAGCGATGATCGAGAGAGTGAGCCAATCAAGGAGTTGGCCGAGGACAACGAACGGGTGTAATCGAACGAAGACTGCCGACTCCAGAATAATTGGAAGCGCGATCGCAGCCCAAATGCACAATGCGAAGCGAAGATTTCCGACGATGCCTTCGCCAAAAGAGGCAACGTGAGAACGAACAACCAGGGTAACCAGAGCGGCAATACCGATCGCGGCGAAAAGGTGGAGAAGGCTGGCCGCCACATAACTGCGTGTGCCTTTCTGACGCCAGGTGGTTGGTGTTTCGCGCTGATAACGGTGAAATACGACCGCCATCCACAGCCAGGAGGCGAAGATCGAGACAACACCTGCGATGACCCCAGGAAAAACGGCAGCCCGCAGCATGTTCACTCCGCTAACGGAGCGGAGAGTAGCATTGAGTGGTGCGATGTCCATATTTTTATACAACCAGTTCGGCCGCGACTTTCGATTTTGTATTTTCGCATTAACTTCCACCGCGATGCCACAGTTCGCTTACCGAGCCCCCGCCAACGGACTTGCGGCGTGGCAGGATTGGGGATTTCAAATTACTTTCTGAGCAATGCCACAATTTTCCTATCGCGCGCGTGACGCGCAGGGCGCTTTAGTCGAGGGCGTGCTGGATTGCGCCGATCGCACCATCGCTATTCGGCAGATCGAACAGAAGCGTTGTATTCCAATCAAGATCGAGGTTGTGAATGCACGAGCCGAGGCAACTGGAAAGCCCGCCGCGCCAAGGGCCCCGGCATCCACGACATCGTCGACGCCAATACAAAGCCTGAAAATTCCGCACAATCAGTTGCTCATTTTTACCGAGCAACTTGCTCATCTCCTTCAGGCTGGAATGACGCTGGATGAGGGATTGTCGATCCTGGAGAAACGGTTAAAGCAGCCGCGGGTTCAGCAAATGACACACGCACTGCATCAGGCGCTGGTTGACGGCCGCAGTTTTTCCCAGGCGCTGCGCGAAATGCCGAGAATCTTTCCGCCATTGTACGTGAATTTAGTCGCGGCCGGTGAAGCCAGCGGCGCGCTGCCTGAAATCCTGCTACGACTGGTGAAGCACTTGATGCAGGCGAAAAACCTGCGCGACCGAGTTCAACAAGCGCTGATCTATCCGGCGTTTCTTGCCGCCGCCGGCGCCGGGCTGATCACGATTTTCATTACTTACATGGTGCCGCAGTTACAAGGTTTTCTTGAACAAATTGGAGGTGCTCTGCCATTCGCCACTCGCCTTCTAATCGACACTCATCATGCTATCGTCGGATATTGGTGGCTGGGGGCGCTTATCGCGATAGGAATTGGCGTCGGATTTCGTGCATTCGTCCGGACCGATGAAGGCCGGCTGACGTGGGACCGCTTTCGATTAAATGTTCCAGGGTATGGGCGAATACTTCGCTACCGTTACTACGCACAATTTTCGAGAACATTAGGGACCCTCATACAAAATGGAATTCCCCTTCTTCGCGCGCTGGATTTGGTCAGCGAAATCGCCGGCAATCGCTATCTTGAGTTGAAAGTGGTGCAGGCGCGTCGCGCCGTTATCGATGGAACGACGCTTTCGGCAGCGCTTAGTTCGAATCGGATCTTTCCGGATCTGTTCACCGATATGATGGCGGTAGGCGAACAAACCGGCCGCTTTGGGGAGACCATGCAAACGATCGCTGATGTTTACGAACGCGAATTGGACCGGAACGTCGCCATCGTGTCTCAGTTGATTCCGCCGATCATAATTGTCTTAATTGCGATTGTTGTCGGTCTGGTTGTATACGGCATTCTCGACGCAGTTTTTACTGTTACGCACAGCTTGCAGTTTCGACCGCACTAAGATACGATTCGCGGCCAAATGGTCCTCCGTTTCGCCGCGCTGCTTTTTCTGGCCGGCGCAACCTCATCCGTGGTTGCTCAGGAAGCGATTAGCAACGGGTTGCCGAAGCCGCAAAGTGGCTCGACTGCGCAAAATTCCTCCGAAAGCGCGTGGATCGATCTGCGTCAGAATCCCACCGCGAATTCTCGCCCGCAAAGTGCGCCCGACTGGGTGGACGCGGTTGACATGACCTCCGATAGGGCAGGAAAAACCATTTTTCGCATTCGGGTCTCTCACCCTTCCGAGGATTTTCAAGTGATGTTCGTCCGTCTTTTCTTCGACGATATCGACAAGACACGCCCGGAGGTCGTCGCCTGGGACGAATCGGGAACGCAAGTACTTCGTTCCGGCGCACTCGGCTCCGGTATCGGCCTGCCAAGCTCGGATTCGGTCGTGATTCCCATGAAAGGCATTTCGACGGTCGACGTTGAAGTTCCCGGTGACGGAAAAAACGTCCGCGGAATGTATCTCGATTGGATGACGAGTAGTGAAGTCGTGCATCCAGTCAACGTGGAGCATCGCGACGTGATTCCGGAACCGTTCTCGCCCATGCCACCGTTGCACTCGCCGAACCAGGATACAGAGCAGTTCGGAACCGTGACAGCAACGCTGGCGAACGAAGCGATCTCGATGGGTGCGGATGTCGAACATGGCGCGACATTTCAATTTGGAATTGAATCGCAACCGTTGATGGCGTTGCTCACGTTTGAAGTCGCAAGTCCGCGAGTCGATTCGCCGCCGGAAGTCTATGTAAATGGCGATGACGTTGGACCCGCTACCGTAACTCTCCCGGAACTGGCCGATCCCGGCTACCGCGGTGAAATGGAATCGCTCGTCAAAGAAATGCATTTCCAATACACTGGGTGGTTGCGCGCGCAGAAGCTTATTCCAGTGAGCAGCTTGAAAACGGGCCCGAACGATGTGACGGTCCTCGCCGGTCCGGGAACGCCGGCATCGGCGATCCGCGGAACGCAGGTTCAATTGAAGTATCTTTGGGAAAAATCGGATTATCAGCTGAAAACCAGCCATTGACTCCGAATAGTGTCCGCGAGTTGATTGAACCGCACCGGGGCGTTGTGTGTCTGAGCTAAATCACAAGATGAGGAAACCAACCAACGAATCGGGCTTTACCCTGCTCGAAATCATGATCGTGGTAACGATCATTGCGCTGTTGCTTGGAACAGCAATTTACAAATTGGGAGGCAACGTCGAATACGCCCGGCACACTCGCATTCAAGCGGACGTTCAAGGTATTAGCACGCAGCTCAAACTGTATGAAAGCATGAATGGGTTTTATCCACCGACTGAACAAGGTTTGCAGGCACTCGTCACGCAAGCTACGACCGAACCGCGGCCGTCACGTTGGTATCAGCTATACAAAGAGATGCCAAAAGACCCGTGGCAAAATCCCTACGTTTATCGCTGCCCGGGAATCAGGAATCCAGAAAGCTTCGATCTCTACTCGGCCGGCCCAAATCGTATTGATGACAACGGTGGCGGCGATGACGACTGGGGCGAATAGCATTCGCCCAAAATCGAAGTCACCTAATCTTCGGACGAATTATTGGGTGCGGTTGGCGGCTGCCCCGTCGGGTTTCGCTGAATCACGCCGCGGACGTGCGGGGTGGGTGTTGTCATTCCAGGTGGCCTCTGAAAACCAGACGGTTGCTGTTGGAAGACCGGCGCAGGAAGCGCAGCGTTCGGCCGGTTCGCAGCCGGCTTCGACATCTCCGCCTGATTGAATGTTAGCGTAGCGTACTGGCCGTCTTTACTGATTGTCACTTTTGTTTCACCCACTTTGTCCGACCACTCGATGCTGGAAATCGCGTAACCGTCTACCGGCGTTTTCGTCGTGAGATATTTCTTGAACTCCTTGTCTGTCATCGACGCGATCGTCACCATATCGCCGTCGGCAGACTTCGCGGCACTCGTAACGTAAAGATCCCTCGCGAAATTCGGGGTCGCTGGCGGAGCGACGACTGCGGTCGCCACTGCGAAGGGCGAATGATCCAGCATTCCTTTGTAGCGATCGAAATTCAATTTCACCGGCAAGTCGTCCGCTCGGGCGAAGAGCGCCAGACTGGGCGTCAAGATCGACCAGTAACGTAACTCATTGTCATAATTTATCCTTTCTTCCGTTGCACCGGCGCAAACCAGCGCGCGACCTTGAATTTTCCCGTCATCGTTGTCGCATCTTCAGGATCCACCGCCAGATTGACACTTTCAAAGACAATGAAAGCGTCCGGTTGTTGAACGTCGTAAAGAAAATGAACCAGGTCCGGCCAGTGGCTGCTGGTTTCGATGGATGCGAAAACGGTCTGATGAGTCGGCGTTGTTTCGCCGGAACCGATCGCCGGATTCGAGATCAACACGTTGTATTTGCCGGCAACTTGCTTGACCTGGTCGAGCAAATTCGACGCCTCCTCGGCGCCTTTCATCGGCGGCTGAGTTTTCTCCAGCCATTCTTCGCGCTTTGCCCAAAGGTCCTTCTCCCTCATGTAAACGATCTGCTCCGCGCGAGTGGACTTGCGGAGGCCAGTTCGCGCCGCGAATTGCCGATACTTCCCAGAACCATTCGCCAGACGAAAATGTTGATCAGCAGAAATAAAATCGCCGCGATGACGATCGTCATCATGCGCTCGCGTTGATTCATCCTCAGATAAGCGGCGGTCAGTTTCTCCATCATCGCGGTTTTCCCTCCAAACGAAACTGGGCGTGGTTGTTCGGCAAAATCCTCGGAGCGGCCATGTCGAACCGGAAATTCTGCAACGCGCTGTCCTTTTTCACTTTTTCAGCGAATTGATAGACGAGCGGGGCCGTATTGGCTTCGCCGTCCACGGAAATCTGGCGAGCCGACTGATTGTAAGCAGTGATTCGGACATCGGGCGACGGCAAATCCTGGGATAGGCGAGAAAGGATCTCAACCGGGTAAAAGCGGGAGTCGATCGCCGGCGCGAGCGACTTCCAGTCTACTTCGGTTTCGCGGATGAATTGCGTTGGCGGTGCATCGCGTGCGATCAACCGATCGAGGCGGGCGATAGCGAACCGGGTGTAGCCAAGATAAAGCAGGAACAACAAAAAGAGCGCGGCGTAGACCGCACCGACCAGCGTCAAGCGCTTCTGCCATTCGCCGCGCTTGGCCAGTTGGGTGCGTCGTTGCCGCCAGCTCTCCGGCAACAGATTCAGCTTTACCGAGGCTGGCGGAGTTTCGATCCCGACCAGCTCCGGTCTGCGGTCCAGAATTCCCTGAACGGTGTCGCGCAATTCGTAACAACGTTTCGTCGAGCAACACATTCGGGAACGTTGCGTTGATGCCCTGTAACTCCGCGCTCATGCGCAAGTTGCGGCAGTTCCGATTTGCAATTGTTCCGGGTGCAATTCCGTCCAGGGTCCGGGTCAGACTGACCTTGCCATTTTCGGTCACAGCCGAAACCAACGTTTCGCCTTCCGGATAAATCAACAGCGCGCGCCCTTCCGGCGCATGCGTCGTCGCGCGTTGCGCGGCGTAAACCGTGACCTGTTGCGGAATCACACCTTTGTCGAGCAATGGTGCAGCGATCTCGGTCAACTGCTCGTTGCTAACCGCCACCGCTGAAATCACGCTCTCGGTTTCGTTTTGCTCAATCAATTCGAAGTCGGACGTAACTTCCTCGGGTGAAAACGGAAGCGCCTTCTCGATTTGAATCCGCACCATTTCCGGAAACTCCGCCGGATCGACAGTCGGCAATCGAAATCGTTGCGCGAGAACAGCCGCCACCGGCAAGACTCAACACAATTTCGTCCTGGGCCGACACGAGCGGTACGACTTCGTCCAGGGTGCGAAGCAAGCGCACATCCCACGCGCCGTTGTTGTCGCGCGCGCGCAAAAGATTCCAGCCGTGCGCGGTCGGCGTGATAAAAACTGGGCTGGGCTTTGTGGACTTGGTGTCGATCACTAAAATTCCTTCCAGGTAATGACTTGCGGCATCACGCCGACGCGCCGGAACATCATTTGCACCGTCCGTTTTGCGTTGCCCGCGGTCCCGACGCTGACAACGCGGTACACCGGCACGTTGAAGGTTTGCCTAGAACCGTTCAACAGTGGAATCTGCTGCTGATCTAAGCCCAAGCATGCCGCACCTCGTTCTAGACTCCGGAATACATGTCATCTTCGGTCCCGTCAATTCCGTCGGGGCCCTGGCGAATCTGCAAGAAATCGGTCAACCATGTCGTTCGTCAGTCTCGGCACAAGGCAAGCAAAACATCGCGCGACGCCCACGCGAGATCGATTCCGCTTAGCTATTCACGGTGAAATCATCATCCCACCCAGGAACAGATGTAAACTCAGCCCAGCCCGCCACTTTCTTCAGTTCGTCGACGCGGGCGAGTGACGCGTGCGGCCGGATGATAATTCTCACTTTCGGCCGGCGCATTCAGTGGTGCACCCCGATGTTCGGTGAAATCCAATCCTGAAGCGAATCAACCATCAAATCGCGTTCATTAAGGTCGATCCCTTTATTCTCAAGATAGTGACGCAAAATCTCTAACCGGGTCGGGTCTTCGCCTGCCACGAGCCAGTTCAGGTCGACGTCCGCCTTCGCCGGTCAGGCGTGCCTTGTAAATCGCGCCTTTGTTCAATTGTCCATTTAGAGTTCGATGAGCCGGGCTTGATCGACAGGATTCAACGCCACTTCCGCGCCGGAACAGGCAACCGCCTCCGCTTGCAACCTTCGCGTTCCTTCGCCGGAAATTGCGAGCCGCGAATTAATATCGAGCGCCCATGAAATCACCAGCGCGCTCAACAAAAACAACGCCCAAAGCGCGAGCATGATGGCGGCGCCGGATTTGTTTTTCTGGCCTCCAACCTTAGTTCTCTGATCGCTCTTTGGAATCATAGGGGGGTTCGACCCAGCGGGACGATCGCTTCCCAAGGCGCCGAAGAATCCGGACGACCAATCGTCAATTTCACCAGTCGCGGCAACGTACCGGCGTCGGTCCAACGTTCTACCCAGGTGTTTATTCGCGGATCAAAGTAACGAATCTGCAAACTGGTCACGTTTTCGATCAACGGAATCCAGCTTTCGTGCACATCGCTAAGCGCTGTATCGCTTTTCGGTTTGCGTACAAGACCGAGATCGTATCGGCTGCTGTCCTTTTCTGATTGCAGCCGCAAGCTGACATTGTATTCCCCCGATGCGTATCGGGTCATCAGTCCCGGCCCGGCCCCGCAAACCCATCTGATCTCGTCCCGTGGGCGATCACTCAACTTAAACGAATCGCCAAGGAGCGCTCCCTTTCCCGGAGGCAGACTCTGCCACTGCGCAGTCAGCACTTCGAGCAGACCGTCGTAACGCGCGTCGGCGGCAATCGCGTTGGATGACGCGCTTATCGCCGAGAGATTCGATTCAACGAAGCGGTAGATCGACATCGCCATGGTCGCCAGAATTGCCACCGCGATGATGATTTCCAGCAGCGTGAAGCCGCGACGGCGATTAACCGGGGCGATAAACATAAAATTCAATCTGCTGCGATTGCGGATTTCCGCCGCGCGTCCATTTCGCGATCAATCGCACGCGATGCATTCCCGCAAGCTCAGCGTCGTTGTCATCTTTCAACCCGGCGGGCGTACTGGTCTGAATCAGCTGCACTTTTCCGTAACCTGTATCAACCGTGAATTCCTTTGCTTCGGCAGGCAGTCCGGGCGTGGTTTGAACTTCAGCCATTCGGTTCGTCAGAATCAAACGAACGCGTTCCTCCTCCGCATTGAGAGTACTCGCATTCAAACAATTTTGGACCGCGCGGCCAAGCGCGAGCACGCCCAAAGCGAAGATCGCAACACCCATCAACACTTCGTACAGCGCGAAAGCGCGACAAAAATTTCGGATTTCGGATTTCGGATTTCGGATTTTCATTCCTTATCTCGCCGCATAATTCGTCAGGTCGCCATGCGCGGTAAGCGGCGAGTAGTTTGCCGTCCATGTTCCGTCAGGTCCCTTAAAGCTAACAATCGCCGGTTCGCACGTGCCCGTCGGCCAGAATATCCATTCGCCCACGGGCTTGTTGGAAAGCGCCGCCGGCAACGTCAGCGTCAGAATCGTTCCGTGTCCGAGTTCAAACCTCGCCAACGCCGTTTGGTCCTCATCTTTCGCGAATGCTTCAGGCTGCAGAAATACGTTCTTGTCCGTCCAAATCAGCAGATACGCGCGGTGCTCGGCCACGCTGCGTTCCTGCGCCTGACGGACCAGTTTATTAAATTCGTCGAGCGACCCGCGCAACTTGCGGTCGGCCAGCACGCCCGTCAAACTCGGCACGGCCAGCAAAAGCAGCGTCGCCATGATCGCGACTGCGATAATGATCTCCACCAGCGTAAATGCCCGGTTTCGTTGCACTGGCGAAGTTACGCTTCCCACGCGAAATCACAACACGCGCCAGCGGGAGCGTCGCGGGAAGGCGGTTAAGCAGCGAAGGTAGCTGCGAGGAGCTCGGGCTAGCCACCCGCCAACACGACCAGCCGGCCCAGCCAAGACGTCGAGCCCGAAATGGCTTGCATCCGGGTCACCCGAGACGGATGTTCTGCCACTGAAGATGAACTTGCTCGCCAGTTTCATGAATCTGGGCGGCCCGGATTTGTTGGTCATTCTCGTGATCATTCTCGTTCTGTTCGGCGCGAAGAAGTTGCCGGAGCTGGCGCGCGGCCTGGGACAGGCGATCAAAGAGTTTCAAAAGGCGAAGGACGAATTCACCGACGAAATTCACAAGGCCGGGGATACTGCGGCCAAGACGAACCCTCCCCAATCAACGGTTCCACAAAGTCCACCGTCCGGCTCACAACCTGATTCCAAACCAGCGGACAAGGTCTGAGCTATTGCGCCGCGCCACCGGCGCCGCCTGTGCGACCACGACGGAGAGTGTTCCTCCGGTTAATCAGAGTTGACCCGCGCGCTCGTTTACGACAATTTCGCGCGCCTTAACCTATGTCCGACCAAGACCTCCGCCCGCGCATTAAGGAGATGCTCGTCAAAAACCTGATGCTGCAGGTCACGACGGACCAAATTGGCGACGAACTCCCCTTGTTCGGGCCGAATGGCCTCGGGCTGGATTCAATCGACGCCCTCGAGCTCGTGGTCAGCATGGAAAAGACGTTTGGGGTTGGGGTTCCGAACTCAGAGGTCGCGGGCAAGGCCCTGCGCACGGTCAATACGATTCACGATTATATCCTCGAAAAACGCGGGGAAATCAGTCAAACTGCCAAAAAGGTCGACAATTCGGCGTGAATTTACTTCATCTCGAGAGCAGCGGTAGTTGGGGCGGACAGGAGTATCGGACCTGTCTCGAAATCAATTGGCTCAACGCGAACGGACATCGCGCCTGGTTGATTTGCGACCCGACGAGCGAAGTCATGACCAAGGCGCGCGAGCTCGGCACGCCGGTCATCCCGATGTCGCTCAAGCATCGGATCAATCCGCTGGTTTCGTTTCGCATCTGGCTTTTCTGTCGCCGCAATCGCGTCGATCTGATCAAAAGTTACAGTTCAAAAGATCACTGGCTCTGTCTGCCGCTATTTCTGTGCGGCTGGCCGGTGACCCGTGCCCGCTGCATCACCGATCCTCTCGGCAAAAAGCAGCGCGCTTTCATCTACAAACATGGTTGCGCAAAAATTGTCGCCGACGCGCAAGTCATTAAGAACGAGTTCATCGAACAGTACGGCATCGCACCGGAAAAAATTGAAGTGATCGGGTCGGCCGTCGATCTCGATAAATTTTCGCCAAACCGCGATCGAATGAAATTCCGGCGCGAGGTCGGCTTGTCCGCAGAAACACCCATCATCGCGAACGTCGGAATGATTCGCCCGGACAAAGGCCAATTCAATCTCGTCGAAGCAGCGCGGATCGTCCTTCATCAACGGCCCGATGCCCGTTTTGTGTTCGTCGGCGAAGCAACTGGCGGCCGCAGTCGCGAGAAATGGGTGCGCAAGGCGATCGATCGCGCCGGTCTGAACGGGAATGTTTTGATGATGGGATATCGCTGGGATATCCCCGACATTCTCGCGGCCGCGAACATGGTAGTCATCGCGTCCCGCCACACCGAAGCATCACCGATTGTTCTGCGCGAGGCTTTCGCCAGTGGCCGTCCCGTGGTCGCCACGCGCGTTGGCGACGTTCCGGAGATCATCGTTCACGGCGAAAACGGGCTCATTGTTCAGCCAAACGACAGCAATGCGCTCGCCACCGCCATTCTGCTTTTCCTTTCCGACGAAAGTCTCGCCGAACGCTGCGCGGCCAACGGCCTGAGTTACTCGCGCGAGCATTTCTGCTTCGACCGAATGATGCGGGCCAAGCTCGATGTCGATCTTGCCTTAATCGAAGCGAGCAGAAACCGAGATCGCATGGTTCAGCAGCACCCAGTTGCGCCCGAACCGCTGGCGCCAATTGCGCATCCCGAGGCGATTTTACGCGACTGACGAAGCGTTGATCGCATCGATCAGTTGCCGCAGTCGTCCGAAATTTTCCCGATGAGGGGTCAGGACGAGTCGAGGAAGATCCCAGATCTCCGGCTCGTTCTTCTCGGGGCGCAGCGCACTTCCCTGAACGATCTCGCCTTCGCGAATCAAGTCGGCAAAGTTTTTGTTCAAATCGGCGACCGCGCCGTTCGACAGCCGCTGACAAATTCGAATCACAAGCTGATCTCCCACCCAGCGTGTCGAGTGGTAAATTTTGTAGAACTGCAGAATCCCCTGGACCGCGTCATCGACGTTGTGTGCAATTTTGAAGAATGAGAAATCTTCCCGCGAAACCAAGCCGAGTTTGAAAAGATACTCGGTTAGAAATTTCATCCACATCTCCCAATAATTGCCATCCGGCCGGTCCAGCATCACTACCGGGATAATGCGCGCCTTTCCGGTCTGCATCAGGGTGAGAACTTCAAACGTCTCATCCATCGTCCCAAAGCCGCCCGGAAAGAGGGCAAAGGCGTGCGATTCCTTCACGAAATTGAGTTTGCGACCGAAAAAGTAATTGAAATTGATGAGCTTCGAGTCGCCGTCGATGATTTCGTTCGCTTGCTGCTCAAACGGCAGTCGAATGTTCAAACCAAAACTGTGCTCGCGCCCGGCTCCCTTTTGCGCTGCGCCCATAATCCCGTCACCGCCGCCGGTGATGATCATGTAATCATTCGCCACCATTTTCTGAGCGAACTCTTCCGCCACCTTTGATTCCGGCGCTTCGGGCGGAATGCGGGCCGATCCAAACACAACAACTTTTCGGAATCGCGAGTAGTGGGCAAAGACTTTCGCTGAATAGCGCATTTCCTTGAGGGAACGGTTCATCAGCTTCAAGTCCGCAACACTCATTTCATCGCGCGCCATTTTCAGCGCAGTCACGATCATCTCCTCGATCAACTCCGGGGTCTTGGTTGCGCCCCAATCGCGTACTAGCCGGCGGACACGCTCGTCGAAGGGTTGCTCGAGACTCCACTGCCGCCGCGCCGACTGGTCCTGAATTGTTCCGGTAAAATCTTCCACCCCGCACTGTAGAGGCAGCTACACCGCGATCAAATCGGCCAGGATTTCCCGCATGTATCGGATCGGAAGCGAAAAATGACCTTCGTTGTCCACATAACGGGCCACGCAATCCGGCAAACGCTTGGCCGTTTCCTCGGCGACGCGAAACGAAAATGCGCGGTCTTGTTTTCCGTGCCACAACCGCACTGGAACATCGACATCTTCCAAACGAAAACCCCACGGTCTCCCATAAATTTCTGCGTCGGCCATAACGCCCTCGGCACCGGATCCGCGCCACGCTCTGCGCTGACTTTCAAAACAAATGTCGAATGCAGCGTTGTCTCGAAGCGCTTCCGCATCGGGTCTGGGCAGCGTGTGCAAAAAACTTCGCGCCATCCGCAACGATGTTCGCCATGAAACAATCGGACGCACCAGGCGAAAGGATGCACGCAACAGACCCGGCTGGTTTCGATAGAACCATATCATCCATCGATAAAGTGGAAGTAAACCACGGTGATCGTTGAGATCGGCAAAAGGAATCGCGCCACTGACGATTGCCATCGCCTGGACGCGTTCGGGCAATTTCAATCCCGAAGCGTATGCGTAGGGCGCACCGCCCGAGATTGCCAGGATGCGGAACCGGTTAATCCCAAGATGATCGGCAAACTGCCGCAGAACCTCGGGCCAATCGAGTAGTTGTCTGTGAGGTTGAAAGCTTGAATCACAAATTCCCGGACGATCTGCCGAAATGATTCTCACGTTCAACTGGCGCGCCGCCGCATCAGCCAGTTCGCCCATCGTTCGCGAGCTTGGCCAGCCGTGGAAAAAGAAAACGGGCACGCCGTTGGGGCTCCCATATTCGACATAAGCGAGCTCGCCTCCGTTTGTAAGAGACAAAACTTTGCAGTCCTCCATCGGGTTTCGATTATCCGCTGAATCCAGGCGCGAGGAAAATCCTCTTTGCCGCTGCCGATTCGCGCTGTAACTTTTTGCGCGTAGCAACGCTGCGGCTTTCGTAATTTAAAGTGATGAACCAACGAGACGAAACCAACGGCGGCAAGATTGAGGTCCACGGCAATGGAATGGGCGCGCCATCGCCGGAGGATATCGAGCGCCGGGCCCGCGAGATTGCGATGATCGACGAGCGCGATCCCGATGAATTTACCGACACGGACTGGACTCAGGCTCGCCGGGAGTTGTTAGGTGATAATCAGACGATGCCGCCGGAAGAGGACGACAAGAACATCAAGCTCGAAGAGGAATGGGAAGTAACGCCGGATGATCGTGGCCATAGAGTTCCGCGACCTGGTATTGATGAAGACGAGAAAACTCTCGGCGAATCGCTGGTGAGCGACGGACAGGAGGAAGCGGCCCGCGATCAAATGCTCGAAGCGCGCCGGGAAGAGCTCGAGCAGGAGGGCGGAATCACTTGATTCAAACGGCGGTCGCCAAAGAAAACCGGACAGCGACCGCGCCACCGCGTTCGCAGGCGGATTCTTCCGGCGCCGAGAAGCTCCTCGCGCGTTTTCACGAAGTCCGGAATTTCACGGGCAGACTGTCCGAGAATCTCGCCGCTGAAGATTGCGTTGTTCAGTCGATGCCTGACGTCAGCCCCGCCAAATGGCATCTCGCGCACACGACCTGGTTTTTCGAAACGTTCATTCTGAAAAAATGGGTTACCGGGTATCAGGACGCCGTGCCGGAGTACGCTTACTTGTTCAACTCCTACTACAACGCCGCCGGCACCATGCATCGGCGCGATCTACGCGGACTGATTTCACGACCGACGGTTGAGGAAACAAAAAAGTATCGTGCATCGGTGAATTCGGATCTTAACGACTTGATAGCGGGCGCCGACGAAAAGCTGTTTCGGGAGATCGAGCCAGTCCTAACGCTTGGAATTCACCATGAGCAGCAGCATCAGGAACTTCTAATCACTGACATCAAACACGTTTTCGCGCAAAACCCGCTCTATCCCGTTTTTCGAGGTAGGGACGCCGCGCTGCGGCGTGCGGACGGCTCGGCGGACCGTCTTGCCCAGTTCGTCGAGTTTGATGAAGTGACGATCGACATCGGTCACGCCGGAAACGGATTTTCTTACGACAACGAAGGACCGCGCCACCGCGCGCTGGTTTTGCCGTTCTCGCTTGCGAATCGTCTCGTCACCAACCGTGAATATCTGGAGTTTATGACTGACCGCGGTTACTCGCGCTCCGAATTCTGGCTTTCGTTAGGCTGGATGACTGTTAACGAACAAAACTGGCGGGCGCCCCTTTACTGGATCGAGCGGGATGGTGAATGGTGGAATTTCACTCTTTCCGGGTTGCGCAAAGTCGATCCAAACGAACCGGTCACGCATCTGAGCTATTTTGAAGCCGACGCCTATGCGAACTGGGCTGGCGCGCGGCTACCGACCGAATTTGAGTGGGAACGTGCAACTGAGAAGATCGAAGTCGACGGAAATTTTGTCGAAACCGAACGGTTTCATCCTGAAGCATTGAACCGCGCGCCGGAAATCGGCGAACTCGCGCAGATGTTTGGTGACGTTTGGGAGTGGACCCGCAGTTCTTATTCACCTTATCCCGGCTACCGCGCTGAACGGGGCGCCCTCGGCGAATACAATGGCAAGTTCATGTGCAATCAATACGTCCTGCGCGGTGGTTCCTGCGCTACGTCGCGCACTCATATTCGCAAAACCTACCGGAATTTCTTTCAACCCGAAAAACGGTGGCAATTCATGGGAATCCGTTTGGCGCGCGATTTGTCGTGAAACCAAATACAACCGCGGCCGAAGCTGCGAAGAAAATTTTTCGCGACGAAGTTCTGGCCGGCCTCTCCATGTCGCCGCGACAACTATCGTGCAAATTCTTTTACGACGAACAGGGGGCAAAGTTGTTTCAACAAATCTGCAATCTGTCCGAATACTACATTACCCGCACCGAACTAGAGATCCTGCGCTCACACGCTGCTGAAATGGCCGAAGCCCTTGGACCGCAAATCGAATTGATCGGCCTCGGCACCGGTGCCGGAACAAAAACACGAATTCTGCTCGAAGAATTGGAAAGGCCGGCCGTTTACGTCCCGATCGATATCTCGAAAGAGCAATTGGAAAAATCGTCCGCGCGGTTTCGGAAAATGTTCCCCAATCTCCAGATTCTTCCGGTCGCTGCGGATTACATCGAGCCGTTCGAGCTGCCATTGCCGAGAAAACTCTCGTCGCGCAGCGTCGTTTATTTTCCCGGATCCACGATTGGTAATTTCGAGCCTGATGATGCCAGTGAATTTCTCTCGCGTCTGGTCGAGATGATTGGCGAAGACGGAGGTTTGCTGATCGGCGTCGATCTCCAGAAAGATCGGCAAGTCATCGAGTCCGCTTACAACGACAGGGCCGGCGTGACCGCAAAGTTCAACAAGAATCTGCTCGCGCGGATCAATCGGGAGCTCGAGGGCGATTTCGATCTCGCCCACTGGCAACATTACGCCATTTACAATTCAGCCGAGGGGCGTGTTGAAATCTTTTTGATTAGCGAAACCAATCAAACTGTCCGAATCGGCGACCATAGTTTTCAATTTCGCGCCGGGGAAAAAATTCTGACTGAATATTCCTACAAACACACAATCGGCGGTTTCACCATGCTGGCGCGCCAGGCTGGGTTCGAATTCCAGCGGGTTTGGACCGACGATAACCAGTGGTTTGGCGTTTTTTATTTCGCTGTGGCAAACTTGTAGCCGCGTCGCTGTGCGACGCCTGCACGCGGCCCATAGGGCTGCGGCTACAACATGAACGCTCTGGTTCAACTTTTAGCAGTTAGTAAAACCTTCGGCGACGCCGCCGCCGTTCATGAGATCGACCTTTCGGTCGGGCGCGGAAAAACAACCGTGCTTATCGGGCCGAGCGGTTGTGGCAAATCGACTTTGCTGCGGCTCATCATTGGCCTGCTCGAACCCGACAACGGCGAAATCAAGTTCGACGGAGCGCCGTTGCAGGCGGAGAAGTTCGACACCGTTCGTCGCCGAGTTGGTTACGTGATTCAGGAAGGCGGACTCTTTCCGCACCTGACCGCGCGCGGCAACGTTCTGCTGATGGCGCGTAACCTTCGCCGAGTGAGCGGATCGAAATCGGCCGCAGCAAAACTTGACGGCTTTAAGCCGCCAAGTTTTGACAGCGAGCGCGAGATGCAAACGCGATTAAGCGAGCTTTGCGCGCTGACACGTTTTCCCGAAAATCTTCTCGACCGGTATCCGCTGGAGCTTTCTGGCGGCCAGCGCCAACGCGTGAGTTTGATGCGTGCACTGATGCTTTCGCCCGAGCTGCTGCTGCTCGATGAGCCGCTTGGCGCGCTCGATCCCTTGGTGCGCGCTGCGCTGCAAAAAGATTTAAAAGAAATCTTCGGACGTCTGAAGCAAACCGCACTGCTCGTCACTCATGATCTCGCTGAAGCTGCTTATCTCGGCGACGTAATCGTGCTCATGAACGAAGGTCGAATCGTCCAACAAGGCTTGCTCAAAGATCTTCAACAAAATCCAGTCAGCAATTTTGTTACCGAATTCATCAACGCTCAACGGAGTCTCGCCATCGGATGAAATTTCAGTCGCGCAAATGCCTCCGGAAACTTGACCGGTTTAAACAGTCAAGTTTTAAGAGACTGTGGTTCGGCCTACTGATCTTTTCCTGGGTTCATGCTTTCCTAATTCAATCTTCTGCTTCAGCAGCTGACCCGATCGTGATCGGATCAAAGAAGTTCACCGAGTCATACGTGCTCGGCGAAATCGCGAAACGCCGACTCAGCGACGCCGGAATTTCCGCCGAACATCGTCAGGGAATGGGCGGGACGATCATTCTATGGGAAGCGCTCCGTAACGGACAGATCGACGCTTATCCGGAGTACACCGGCACGATCGTCCAGGAAATCTTGAAGCGGAGCGATCCCATGCCCGTCGATTCCGTCGCGGACGAGCTAAGCAAAGTCGGAGTCGGCATGACCAAACCCCTCGGCTTCAATAATACCTACGCGCTGGTAATGCGGCGCGATCGCGCCAACGCGCTCGGCATCCGCTCGATCAGCGATTTGCGGAAAAATCAGGAACTGAAATTCGGTCTGACACATGAATTCCTGGATCGACAAGATGGATGGCGACCTTTGGCGGTCGCGTATCGATTGAATTCACGAAACGTCATCGGGATCGATCACGCACTCGGTTACGACGCGCTGAAGAGTGGCCAGATCGATGTGAAGGACGCTTACTCCACGGACGCCAAGATCGCGCAGCTTGATCTGGTCGTTCTCGATGACGATCAGAAATTCTTTCCGCGTTACGACGCTGTGTTTTTGTATCGGCTGGCGTTGAACAACAAAGCGGTTGCGTCGTTGAAGGGCCTCGAAGGAAAGATCGGTGAATCGACGATGACCCGACTGAACGCCGAAGCCGAGCGCACCAAAGACTACACTGTGGCAGCAAATTTGTTCTTCGCATCGTTTCAAGAGTCGACGGAAAACTCGACCGTTTTAAACGGTCAAGTTTCACGGTCGGTCTTTGGTGAAAGCTTTGCTCACAAGTTGACGCGTTGGACTACCCGTCATCTCGAGCTCGCGGGATTTTCGTTGCTGCTCTCAATTCTGGTCGGAGTGCCGCTGGGCATTTGGGCAAGTCGCGGCGGCGCAATTGGACATGTGATTCTTGGGTTTGCTGGAATTGTGCAAACAATTCCGTCGCTCGCGTTGCTGGCGCTGCTGGTGCCATTGCCATTTTTTGGAATCAGCGTGCGCACCGCGATTGCAGCGCTTTTTCTCTACGGCTTGCTTCCAATCGTCCGCAACACTGCCACCGGCCTGCAAGACATTCCGCGCGCGTTGCGCGAGTCCGCGATCGCACTTGGGCTAAGTCCACGCGCTCGCCTGTGGCAGATCTATTTGCCGATGGCGTCGCGCTCGATCCTCGCCGGCATCAAAACCAGCGCAGTGATCAACATCGGCACTGCAACGCTCGCGGCATTGATCGGCGCCGGAGGTTTGGGCGAACCGATCCTGAGCGGCCTCAACCTGAACGATCACGCGACGATTCTTCAAGGGGCGATCCCTGCGGCGATCCTGGCGTTGCTAGTGCAAACGTTCTTCGATCTTCTCGATCGCGTTCTGATTCCAAAAGGACTGAGAATTTAAATCCCAAAGCCCAAGCTTTGAAAAACCCCAAATCCCAACATCCAAATCCCAGGCAGACTCAAATCATCCAAATTTCAAAACAGCGCCCGTCTTTGGTCATTGGAGTTTTGAGTTTGTCTGGAATTTGGAGCTTGGGATTTGGGATTTTCCGAGTCGCGGAGCCCTCGAGCTGCGTTTAATTAATGTATGGCGATCGCGTCGATTAATCCGGCTACAGGCGAAAAGCTGAAGGAATTTTCCCCACACAACGATGCCGAGATCGAAAAGCGCCTGAAACTCGCTGCTACGGCATTTGAAAAGCACCGGCGCGAGCCGTTTCCAACACGCGCCAACCTGATGATGGCTGCGGCGTCTTTACTCGAACAAGAAAAGGATGAGCTCGCCAGGATCATCACGCTCGAGATGGGGAAATTGTTTCGCGACAGCGTCGCCGAGATCGAAAAGTGCGCGCGTGGTTGTCGTTATTATGCCGAGAACGCCCAGCGTTTCCTGGAAGACGAACCGGCACAAACCACCGCGGGGCGTTCATACGTTCATTACGAGCCGATGGGCCCTGTGCTTGCGATCATGCCGTGGAATTTTCCGTTCTGGCAGGTGTTCCGGTTCGCCGCGCCCGCGTTAATGGGTGGTAATGTCGGAATTCTCAAACACGCTGGAAACGTTCCGCAATGTGCCCTCGCCATCGAGCGACTCTTTTGTCGTGCCGGGTTCGACGAAGGGATTTTTCAGACGCTTTTGATTGAAGCCAAACAAGTCGAAAAAGTAATTGTCGATTCACGAATCAAAGCGGTCACGCTGACCGGAAGCGAAAAGGCCGGCAGCGCGGTGAGCAGCATTGCCGCGCGCGAAATTAAGAAGAGCGTGCTCGAGCTCGGCGGCAGCGACCCGTTCATCGTCATGCCGAGCGCCGATTTCGAACTCGCGGTGACGACGGCCGTCAAAGCGCGAACGCAGAACACCGGGCAATCGTGCATCGCTGCGAAACGATTTTTCATTGCCGACAAGATTTACGACAAGTTCCTGGATCAGTTTGTGGAGCGAATGCGATCGCTCAAAGTCGGCGACCCGTTTGACGAAGCGATCGAGGTTGGCCCCCTCGCGACCGAGAACATTTTGAGAGGCGTTCACGACCAGGTGCAGAGGTCGATCGCGATGGGGGCGAAGTTGCTAACTGGCGGAAATCGAATAACCGGCCCTGGATTCTTTTACGAGCCGACCGTGCTGATCAATGTTCCGAGAAATGCGCCTGCATTTCGCGAAGAAGTTTTCGGCCCGGTCGCGGCGGTTCTGCGCGTTCGAAATGCAGAGGAAGCGATCGAACTCGCCAACGACAGCACATTTGGTTTGGGCGCGAGCGCATGGACCAACGATCAAATCGAACAAGAACTTTTCGCGTCGGAACTTCAAAGCGGCATGGTGTTCATCAACTCCATGGTCGCATCCGACCCGCGATTGCCGTTTGGCGGCGTGAAACGTTCCGGGATTCGGCCGCGAGCTCGGCACTGCTGGTATCCGCGAGTTCATGAACGCAAAAACAATCTGGATCGCGTAAAGCTCTGTTGCTGGCTCCAGCGGTCGGTTAGTGCCGGTTCAAAGGCCTCGCTCCTCAAGCATTAGCCCGCAGTGGGTACATGCTTTTATTCTATAGCGCCTTCCCCCTTTGGGTCGCCGCCCCAAGGTCTTGCCGCATGAAACGCAGTGTGGCCACTGAAACCACCTCCCAGGCTGCAAGGAACGGCTGCCGCACTCGGGACAAAACGCACCTGAGGGCGGATCGATCTTGTTATGACACGCCGGACAGCGCGGAATGCGCGGCGCAGCGAAAAGAATGAAAAGCCATGAACAAACCGCTGCAATCCATATGTAAGCAGCCTGCCTGTGCAGTAAAACTGCGAGAATGATGAATATGAAAAATGCGGCGATGCCGTAGCCCACGAGGCGAAGGCGACGCCGATAGCGCTCGGCGAGCGGACTAAAACTAGCACGAAGGGCCGCGACCTGTTCTGGCGCATAATCTTCGGCCATAACGGAGGGCTCCAATATCGGCTCACGCAAGTATACGCGAAACGATTTCACCGTGGGCGGGCTCGAAACACCTAACAAGGGTTATATAAAATTTGTCAGCCAATTCCATTTATAGATCGCAGTCTTCAGTCCATTACTGAGGTCCACTGCGGATCGGTCGATTCGCGCGATAGGCGGCGACGTTTCGTTCCAAATCGTCGACCAAATCTTCGTTGCCGGTTGCCTTTGCGATTTCGATCGCGTGTTGCGCGGTTACAATCGCGTCGTTGAAGCGGCCGGTTTCCGCGTAAGCGGCGGCCAGCGTTCGCAGGACGATCGCGTTCGCGTGACCCGCGCGACTGGCAACATCTTCCACGAGTTGAACCGCGCGGGAGCCGTCGCGCAGTGAATCGTCAGACGACGTTGCGAGAATCCAGGCGAGATTTACTTCCGCGTTCATCTGGCCGGGATCGATCTCTAAAGCCTTTTCCAAATGCGTAGCCGCGGCCTTGTTATCCCCGGTTTGCAACAAGGCGAGTCCAAGATTGTTTTGAGCATTGGCGTCGTTCGGCCGAATGCGCAGGGCTTCTTTGGAATGTTCGATGGCTTCGTTCACGCGTCCGCCGCGCATCAAAAGATCGGCGAGACTCGCGTGTGCGAAATAATTGTCCTTCGTTACGGCGATGGTGTGGTTCCAGAGGGTTTCGCTGTCGCGCCAAAATGAAACCTGCGCGCGGGCCACGAATGAGAACGCAAAAATTACAGCAACCGCAGCCGCGGTGGTGATTGGAGCTCGAAATCGCACGGTTGCGAAAAGATCGGCCGCGCCCCAGCCAATCATCAGGTAGAGCCCAATTTGCGGAAGATAAGTGTAACGATCGGCCTGGGCCTGGAGATTGATCTGAATGATTCCGATGACCGGCAACAACATCACGACATACCAAAGCCAGCCGACGAGCAGGTAGGGGCGCGACTTTCGAAGCACGAAAACGAAAGTCGTGATCACGACTAGCATCGCAGCTGCAATCACGGGTTGCCACGCCGGCAAACCATTTGGCGGATACGGATAAAAAACGCCGAGTTTGGCCGGCCAGATCGTTCGCCAGATATAAACGATGTAACTGACCAAGGCGTTCGCGATTCGCGCAGCCAACGGCAATTGATCCGCGCTGCTGTGGGCGGTTGCGATTCCGCCTGCGCTCAGATACGCGTCGGCGAGCGAAAGCGCGAACAACGGAACCTTTTCTAGAATCAGTTTCGGCCACGCGCTTCCTACCCTCTCGGTTTCCCAAACCGAGTCGCCGGCTTCCCTACTGCGATTCGCGTCTTCGCGCTCACGCAGTCCCGCCGTAGAGTTCGCTCCCGCGAACCGTGACCAATAATCGAGCAGCAGCAAAATTACCGGCGTCGTGACCAGCATTGGTTTGGAGAGCAAGCCGGCAGCGAACAAGATCGACATTGCGACGTAGCGGCCGATTGACGGTTTGCGTGTGTAGTGGACATAGGCGGCCAACGTCAGCATGAAGAACACGCCGCTGAGGACGTCTTTGCGTTCCTCGATCCACACGACTGACTCCGCGCGCAACGGATGAATCGCAAAGACCGCAGCGACGAATGCTGCGCGCCAAGTCGCGCCAGTCATTCGCCGTAGCACAAGAAAAAGTAAAACAGCCGCGGTGGCGTGAAGAACCACGTTGGTCAGATGAAACAATCCGGGATTGAATCCATAGAACTGGAACTCCAGCATGTGCGAGATGTTTTTGAGTGGAAACCAGTTCGTGGCAGGCCAATGAGTGAACGCCCAAGTGATGTTGTGGAGTGAAACGCCGCTGCGGATCTCGGGAACCTCATAAACGTATTCGGGATCGTCGAAGTTAATGAACGGGAACTTGACCGTCTGGCCGAATACGAACCAAACGAGCGCAATCAGGCTCGCGCAAACGGCGACGCCGCTCCAGCGATCAACGATTCTTTGGCGCATTCGTCAGACTTTGGTCACGCAACGGCAACTTGCGTCGATATAAATCGGCGTCCTCTGCGAGCTGCCGAGCAAGCGCCGGTTGTCCTTGCGCGTTGGCAAGTCGCGCCGCGCTTTCGGCGGTGTTGATCGCGTTTTCAAACTGGCCGGCTTCGGCAAGTGCCGCGGCGAGTGTTCGAACAAAGATCGGATTGTTGTTTTGCGACAACCGATCCGCCTCCTTCGCCAATTCAACCGCTCTCGCGCCATTTCTCAAAGCTGCCTCCGGGGACGTCGACAAAATCCAGGCGAGATTGTTGAGCGGAAGAACCGAGTCCGGCGCGGATCGCAAAGCGGCTTGGTAATGTTCCGTCGCTTCGCGGAGCTCGCCCTTTTGAACGAGCGCATTTCCCAAGCTTGTCTGAGCGCCCGCATCATCGGGCTGGAGCGACAGGGTCGTTCGCCATTCCGAGATCGCGCCGTCGACGTCGCCTTTTTGGAACAGGGCGGTTCCGAGATTGTAGTGGGCATCAGGGTAGGCCGGCTGCAAACGCGACGATTCGCGCAATTCGGAGATCGCATCATCGAGTTGGCCTTTACGTGCGAGAACATTGCCAACGGCGCCGTGAATGAGCGCGAGGTTAAGACTGTAATGCGCATGCGAGCTTGCTGAGCGAATACTGAGAGCGGTTTGAAGATGAGACAACGCATCGTCCAGCTGGCCGCGATCCATTAACCACATACCATAATTCGTGTGCGCAACGTCGTTGTCCTTCGTCACCGCAAGCGCGCGGGTCCAAAGCGCTTCGCTGTTCCGCCAGTAAGTCGTTTGCTTCCACGCGCAGGCGGTCAGGGCAATAATTGCGACCGCAGCAACGGTTGCGGCGGCAAGTTTGGGGACGCGGAAGGACGTTGCCGCCTCCGCAATCAACCAAGTTACCGCGATGTACAATCCAACGTGAGGCAAATAGGTGTAACGATCCGCGTGACTTTGCAACCCGACCTCCACAATTCCAATCACCGGCAACAGCATGACGAGATACCAAAGCCAGCCGACGACGAGATACGGTTTGGTTCGCCGTAAAACGAACGCGATCCAAGTGACCGCAATGAGAAAGAGAGCCGCGCCTGCGATTTGCCACCACGCGAGGGTGTCTTCTGGATGCGGATAAAAAACAGTCAGATTAGCCGGCCAGAAAATCTGGATGACGTATGTGACGCAACTGACCAGAGCGTTTTCCAACCGCCAAGTGAACGGCAGTTGGGCAATCGAACCGGTCGATCGTTCCTGCAAAAGAAAAGTAATGACGCAGGACGCCAGCGAAAGACCAAACAGCGGAAGCTTCTCAACAGTGCCGCGCCACAACGATTTCAGATCGCTGATGCGTTGGAACGGCCAGTAGTCGAGCAAAATCAAAATGACCGGAAGCGTCACGACCATCGGCTTCGACATCAGACCGCAAGCGAACAAGATCGACATCGTCACATAGCGGCCGGCCGATCGCGCTCGCAGGTATCGCGCGTAAGCCAACAAGGTCAGAAAGAAGAAGGTCGCGCTCAGGACGTCCTTACGTTCCGCAATCCAGGCGACGGATTCGACGCGCAACGGATGAATCGCGAACACTGCGGTCACGAACGCAGCGTTCCAAAACTTGTTGGTAACGTTGAACAGCCAGGCGAACAGCAACAGCGCTGCGACCGAGTGCAGCAAAACATTCGTGAAATGATGGCCGCCAGCGTTGAGGCCGTAGAACTGACAATCGATCATGTGCGAGATGATCGTGAGCGGATGCCAATTGCGCGTTTTCGTATCAACGAAAGCCCGTCCCAATCCATTCAAGCTCAGTCCGGCCGAGACTAACGAGTTGCCGTAGACGTAGGTGCGATCGTCGTAGTTTACGAAATTGAATCGAAGCGTTTGGTCAAACACGATCCAAATCAGGGCGACAACGACTGCGCAAATGGCCAAGCGCGGCCAAATGTTCTTCGATCGATGAGCTGCGTTTTTCATCCGAGAAGCCGACAAATGTTCTTGTTACTCCGGAGGTTTTTCACGATACACCGTATGCGCCAGATAAAGTTCTGCTTCATGCCGCAAAGTTTCGGCGAGCGAACTGTTTCCTTGAGCACTGGCCAACTCCGCTGCGCGCTGTGCGGTATCGATTGCATTGGCAAAGTCACCATTCTCAGCATAAGCCGCGGCCAGGGTCCGAAGCACCACTGGTAATTGTCCGCCGGGAAGAGCGACCGCTTTCTTCGCCAGTTCGACCGCTCTTTTACCGTCGCGGACCGAGTCGATAGGATAAGTTGCCAATATCCAAGCGAGATTGTTGAGAGCGTTGCCGTCGTTTGGATTGATCTGCAAACTAGTTTCCCACTGCTGGATTGCGCCGGAAGTGTCGCCAGCTCGAATCAGGAGAATGCCGAGGTTATCGCGCACCGAAACATCAAGGGGGTAATCCTTCAGCGTTGTTTGGGCGTGAATGATGTCGGCAGTTCGCGATTGGATTTTAGATTCGGCAATCTGACCGTGCGCATACAACGCAGCGGCCAAATCCCGGTGGGCGGTCTGATTGTTGGAGGTAACGACGAGCGCGTGCTTCCAAACCGAAATACTATCGCGCCAGTAGGTGGTTTGTTTCCAACTGACAATCGCGAATGCGACAATAAAGCAACTCGCCGTTGACGTCAGAATCACACTTCGGTTCTGCCACTGCTTCGTCAGGTCCGCGATCGCCCAAGTCAGGGCAATCGTGATTCCAATGTGCGGCAAGTAAGTAAAACGATCGGCCCTGGCTTGCAGGCCTGCCTGAAAAATCCCGGATACCGGCGCAACCAGAATCAAGAACCAGAACCAGCCAACGAACAGGTAAGGCCGCTCTCGCCGCAGAAAGATAACGAGCAGCGTGATCGCAATCAGCAGCGACGCTGAAGCGAGGACCAGCCAGACATTCAACTGATCGTGCGGATGCGGATAAAAAATCGAGAGACCGGTTGGCCAAAACATTTGGCCGAAATAAGCGACGAGACTCACAGCCGCATTCTTGGTCCGCGGCAGAAGCGGCAATTGATCCAACGTCGGCATGGTAACTCTTTGCACGAATATCGTCACGGCAGCGGCAGCGGCTGACAGCGCCAGCAACGGAATCTTTTCAAGAACAAGACCAAGGGCCGCTGATCGCTGACCGCTGACATCTGACCTCTGACATCTTTGGAGCGGCCAATAATCTAACAACAGCAACACTACCGGCACGGTGACAAACGTCGCCTTCGACATTAAACCGCAGACCACGAAGACCGACATCGCGATGTAACGACCTATGCTCGGCGCGCGCGCGTAACGGAAATACGCGGCCAAAGTCAGCATAAAAAAGACGCCGCTGAGCACATCCTTGCGTTCCGCGATCCAGGCCACCGATTCCACGCGCATTGGATGAATGGCAAAAATCGCCGCGACAAAGGCGCTTCGCCAAATGGTGCCAGTCCGGCTCGGACGGCCGGTCATTCTGCAAAGCACCAAAAACAGCAACACCGCTCCGATGTTGTGCAAAAGGACGTTGGTGAAATGATGGCCCGCGGGTTTCAGCCCATAGATCTGACAATCGAGCATATGGCTCAGAGTCGTCAGCGGATGCCAAAGGTCGGCATGGCTGTGAGTGAGCAACCACCTGAATCCTTCGACAGTAAGTCCGCGACTGACCTCGCTGTTTTCGTAAACATAGCGGTCGTCGTCGAAATTGATGAAATCGTGCCGAAGTGTCTGAGCGAACACGATCCAGATGATCGCCGTGAGGAAGATGCAAACCGCGAGTTTGATTCGACGATCGTTCCGCTGGCCCGTCAGTTCCGGCGCTGTCGGCATCGTTAAACCGGAGGCGAAGCCAGTCGCCATCGCGCCAGGCGAAAATGCAATGCCGTTCCCAAACAGCCGAGCCCGTAACGCACGCTGCGGCGAAAATTAATCGAAGACATTTCAGGCATGTATTTCGCGGGACAGCTGACTTCGCCGATCCTGAAACCGAACCATACGATTTGGGCGAGCATTTGATTGTCGAAAACGAAGTCGTCCGAGTTCTTCTCGATCGGCACCCGTTCCAGCAAAGTGCGAGCAAACGCCCGATAGCCGGTGTGATATTCCGAGAGCTTGGCGCCGATCATGAAATTTTCGGCCGCGGTCAGGAAACGATTGGCGACGTATTTCCACCACGGCATTCCGCCGTCGAGCGCGCCGCCACCGAGAATGCGGGAGCCGAGGACGCAGGGATAGAGCCCGCTCGCCACCATAGAGGCCATCGCCGGGAGAATTTGCGGCGTGTATTGGTAGTCCGGATGTATCATTACGACGATGTCGGCACCGGCCTCAAGGGCGAGGCGGTAACAGGTTTTTTGGTTGCCGCCATAGCCGCGATTTTCGGGATGCACGTCCACCTGCACGTTCGGCAACGTGCGCGCGATTGCCGCCGTTTCGTCGTGGCTTGCATCGTCCACCACGATGACGAGATCGACGATCCCCTGTTGCATCACCTCGTCGTAGGTTCGTTGCAAGGTGCGGGCGGCGTTATAGGCCGGCATCACCACTACAATTTTCTGACCCTTTACCATTAAACGACGCGCACCATCCGCATTGCCGCTGGCTTCATCAAGTAAGAATCTCCGCTAAAATGAACCGCCGCTTCGGTTTTCACCGAAGCGGCGGACATAAGTTTACTGTGGTTCTTCTTAGATCACTTATCACCGAACAACCGCATGTTGCCCGTCACCGATGCGAAATCGACATTTTTCGCCGTACCCACTACGTTCAACTGAAGCGTCATTGGTTTGTTGAATAGCTTGTCCACCAGTGCGGAAGGCAAGCCTTGCCCTACCAGTCCTGCTTTGCTGATTCCAGCATTGCCCGCGCGGGTCAGCGTCAGCCGCACCTGGGCAGTCTCACCGGCATCGAGATGACGATCGTCAAACACGCGATTGGGACTGAACTGAAAGGTAAGCTTGCCTCCACACGGAGCGCTCGTGTTCGGATCGATACAAGTCGGGTCATTCAACACATCGCTGACAATGCTGATGTTGGCCGTGAATTGAAACCGCGCCTGCGCCGATCCGCCGGTCGTGTTGTTCATGTTGTAGGTGTAGAAGAAGTTCAAAACTGGATAGATAATCGTCTTGGTAGCGTTTTTCGGGAGATTAATCCGGGCACTGTTTTCGGCATCGAACGGCGTTGTGACGATTGTGTCCGCGATCTGGAAACATTGGTCTCCGTTCGCCGGATTCGTGGATGGACTGGGTCCGGGCGTTGGCGCCGGACATGGATCGGTTTGCAGGGTTATGAATCCGCTTTCCGCGCCCAGGTAAATGGCATTGTTGCCGAACGAGTCAGCGTCGCCGACGTCGTCCACCGTCGGATTCGCCCCCTTCACCCAGCCGGCCACGGCCAGACTCGATACAACTGCAATACACAACTTAAGCATTCCACTCTTCATTTTGATTCCTTTCGTTGTTATGGTCATGAAGCAATTTGCAGCAACTTGCGTGCTGCCGACTACAATTTCGCGAGCCCAGAACTTCGGTCAATTGCAATCGCGCTTTGACACAAACATGTTACAAAGCACGCCAGCGTGATTATTTTTCACGACCCACACTGCATCGAATATTCTGCCCCGGGGCATCCGGAACGCCCGTCCCGAATCGCACGAACCGTTCCGATTTTGAAAGAACGACACGCGGATTGGACATGGCTCGAACCGCGACCCGTCACTGACAAGAAGTTGCTGCGCGCGCATTCGCAGGAACACATTGAGCACATTAGAAATCCGCGCGGCGATTTCGATCTCGACACGCCGGCTTATCCAAAGATCGACACTTACGCGCGCCAATCCGCTGGAGCCGCGATTGAAGCTGCGCGCGCCGCAATGAAAGGCGAACGCGCGTTCACTCTGATGCGGCCGCCGGGACATCACGCCACACGCACTCGAGCGATGGGCTTTTGTTATTTCAGCAACATCGCGGTCGCAGCACTCGACGCGCTGGAAAACGGCGCAGAACGCGTCGCGATTTGGGATTTCGACGCGCATCACGGAAATGGAACCGAGGACATTGTCGCTAACAATTCGCGAATTCGCTTCGCTTCCATCCACCAATTCCCCGCTTATCCGGGAACTGGCGAGAAATCTTTCGCCAACATCGACAATTACCCGGTCGCGCCACAGACGCCGCGCCAAGAGCATGTGAATGTTTGCAAGCGCGCCTTAGACAAACTTGTCGCGTTTAAACCCGATGTAATTCTCGTATCCGCCGGGTTTGACGCCTACGTCCGCGATCCGTTGGTCCAGATGACCCTCGAACAAGAAGATTTCGCGGCGTTCGGAGAATGGCTGCGCGAGATCGACTCGCCTTCCCAACGCTCCGGCCTAGCAGGCATTCCTATCGCCGCGATTCTTGAGGGTGGCTACAGCGAGGATTTGCCGCAGTTAATCGATGCGTTTTTGACGAGCTGGGCCGGATGATTCGATCATCGCGAGCAACTTCGCTGCGGCATCTTCGATTTCCTGATAGCCGTATTGGTGAGCACGCGCTTTGACCGCAAGCAAGCCACAGCGGTGAACATTTCGAAAATCGCCGAATGGGAACTTGTATCGCGCTTTGCCATTTGGCCCACGGCGCTCATCCATGGCGAGATACCACTTCGCATATTCCCGGAATCCATGGTTGCGAACAAAATCATTTTCTTGTGCTCGAGTCGGATGATCACTGCTCCAGTCGCCTTTCTTGTCGGCAAGGAAGCGGCCCTGGTTAATCAGTTCGCACGCAAAGTCGAATGCAGCGGTATTCAGTCGGATCGAATCGTGCTCCGCTCCGTGCGCCTGAAATGCCGCAAGATTTAGGAGAAGGACGGCGATGCGCGCATTCATCTGGGGGTTTAAAACAACTCGGGCTGGCGGGATTTGAACCCACGACCTCTTGAACCCCATTCAAGCGTTCTACCAAGCTGAACTACAGCCCGATTTACAGAGGCGAATTATTCACTCATCCGGAACAAATCTCCACCGCTGAAATTTGCGACGTCCGACGACCGCCGCTACAGAAGAAGATGCTTAGTGCCGGAATCGTGGGATTACCAAACGTCGGAAAATCGACGTTGTTTAATGCCGTCACTCGGACGCACAACGCGCCCGCGGAAAATTATCCATTCTGCACCATCGATCCCAACGTCGGTGTCGTGACCGTCCCTGATGCGCGACTGCAAAAGCTCGAGGAGATTTCCAAGTCGAAAAAAGTTACGCCCACGGCGATCCAGTTTGTCGACATCGCGGGTTTGGTTAAAGGCGCGAGCGCGGGCGAAGGGCTCGGCAATCAGTTTCTCAGTCACATCCGCGAGGTCGATGCGATCATCCAGGTGGTCCGCTGTTTCGTCGATCCGGATGTTCACCACGTGAACGCGACGATTGATCCGATCCGCGACATCGAAGTGATCAATACCGAGCTTGTGCTGGCCGATCTGGCCTCGCTCCAAAAACGCCACGATCGACTGCAAAAGGAAGTTCGCGCGGGTGAGAAAAGCGCCAAAGTCGAAAGCGCGGTGATTGAAAAACTGTTGCCGCATCTGGATTCTGGAAAACCTGCAATTTCTGCACCGCTCGATCCGGAAGAGAAAGCTATCGCTCGCAATTTCTTTCTTCTCACTTCCAAGCCGACTCTTTTCGCCTGCAACGTCGCGGAAACCGATCTCGCGGCCGTCGCGAAGGGCGACAAAAATAATGCCTCGGCCGAGTATGTCGGTCTTGTTCAAGATTACGCGCGACATCACTTCGGCACCGAAGCATTCGTGATCAGCGCACGGATCGAAAGCGAACTGGTCGATCTCAGCGAAGACGAAGCGTTGGAATATTTACGGGGGCTCGGGGTGGAAGACAGCGGCGTGCACGCGCTCATCCGCGCAGCTTATCACTTGCTCGGACTTCGTACGTTTTTCACCACCGGTGAAAAGGAAACGCGAGCCTGGACCATTCACGCAGGCGAAAAAGCGCCGCAGGCCGCGGGCGCGATCCATTCGGATTTCGAGCGCGGCTTCATTGCCGCCGAAACGACGGCTTATGAGGATTTGATCGCGCTCGGTTCGTTCGCGAAAGCGCGTGAGTCAGGAAAACTTCGGCTCGAAGGCAAAGAGTACGAGGTCCGGGACGGCGACGTAATCACGTTTCGGTTCAATGTTTGAATTCTGGGGAGCGCACGCGCCGCGCGTGCTGGCGATCGCGCCCTCGCGATCGCCGTCTTTACCGATATGAGAAAAGCCTGACAGCTTGCTGTCGTTTCGGCGAGGCGCCGAAACGTGCACGCGTGGCGGGTGCGTTCCCCGGGACGATGTCGAGCTACGCCGGAACGTAGAGAATTCTTCCGCACTGCTCGCAGTTGACGATTTCCTTGCCGGCCTCAGCCGCATTCACCGTCGCCGTCGTCAGCCTCATGTGACAACCGGTGCAAAAACCGTGCTCCACAGCCACGATCGCTGAATCGCCTTTACTGACGAAAAGTCGTTCAAAGCGATCCAACAGATCCTCGTCCATTTTTTCTGCCAACCCCGCCCGTTCTTTCGATAATTCCTGCAGGCGCGCTTCGAGCGCTTTGGTTTTCTCGCCGAGATCATTCATTTGGCGGGTAATCGAGTCCTTGGTCGCTGCAGCTTTTTTTTCCTCGGCGGCCACTTCGGTCTTCAACTTATCCCCCTGCTCCATCAGCTCGAGCTCTTCGTCCTCCAGTTTGCGAATTTCGTCCTCGTAGCGCTGGATCTCGTGACCCATTGCCTGGAACTCGTCGTTCTTGCGGGTTTGATATTGCTGAGTCTTGAGCCGGTTGATGCTTTCGGTACGCGTGCCGACATCGAGCTCAAGCTTCTTGCGGTCGACCTCGACTTGCCGCGCCTTGTGCTTGCTCCCCTCCAGAGCCGCCGCGCTGTCCGCCAATTGAGCTTCGAGATGCTTGCGCTGCAGCGGCAGACTTTTTATCTCGCTTTCGATCTGTCGGATCTTTTGTTGTCGATCTTGAAGGATGAGGAGTTGTTCCAGTTCGGCACGCACGAGCCGATGAAGGTATTAACTCCTTCCAGCGTCGTCAATTGCTCGGACAGGGTTAATGCGAATCGATCGCCGCCAGCGCCTGTTCGGGCCGGGCGCGGACGGCAATGTTCTCAGTCAAATTCACCCAGCGGACCGCCCCCTCGGCGTCGACGTAAAACTCAGCCGGACGCGCAATGTCATTGCCTTTGGGTCCGGCTCCGCGGTGAAGCACGTCGTAACGTTTGATCACGGCGGCGTCGGTGTCGGACAAGAAAGTGAACGTGTAACCCATTTTCGCGCAATGCGTTTTCGTTACGTCGACCGGGTCGACACTGATGGCTGCGACCTGGACGCCTCGCGCCTTAAAATCACCCAGATGCTTCTGAAAACTCCGCAACTCGGAGTTACAGAGCGGTCACCAGTGTCCGCGATAAAAAATCAGGACCGCGCCATTGGGCGAAAGCAGATCGCCCAGCGAAACCTGCTTTCCATTTTGATCCGGCAACGAAAAGTTCGGCGCTTTCTCGCCAACCCGCGGCGCCTGTGCCGAAAGCGGGACTTGCCGCAGGACGTAAAAGGTTACGTAAGAGAAAAACGCGAATAGTAAGACGGTGATGACGAGAAAAATCGAGCCGAAGATTTTGCCTCGATAAACCTGCGGTCTTCCAAAAGCGCGAAAGAGGCCGACGACGAGCAACGCTGCGCCAACGCCAAAGATCAAAAGAGTCGCCCACGGAAAATCGCGCGTGCTCGGAAACTGAATGAAAAATTGGTAACTGAAGAGACCGCCGACAGCGACGACGAAGCCGACCCACAGCGGCCAGTTCCATTTGCGCTTCATGCCGGCCTTGCCGATGCCATGTGCAAAATCCACCGATAAAGCGCGAAAGCGATGATCGCGAAAGCGAGTCCGCCAATAATGATGCCGGCTGTCTCATATGCCGGGCCCACCACTGAGAGCGGTGCGTCCTTGCCGGAAAACACCACAATTGCCGATATCACGACACCAAGAATTCCCTCGCCGACGATCAAGCCCGACGCGAGCAAAACGCCGAGCTGCTGGGTCGCCTCCGGCCTTGGGGTGCGATCAGCGCGTCTATCGAAAAACCACCCGACGACCGCGCCGACCACGATCATCAGCGTGCTTTGCGTCGGCAGATAAATTCCGAGGCCCACCGCAAGCGGTGGAACCCGCATGTGCTTGGTTGTTCGGGCGAGAATTTCATCGAGCGCGATGATGGCTACTCCAATCAGCGCGCCGATTCGGATCAGACTCCAGTCGATATCCGCGGCGATGACGCCCTGGGCAAGCGACGAGATCAAGCCGGCTTGTGGTGCGGGCAATGGATGCGGTCGCAGTTCTGCGCCGGGCGCGCCGACGAACCCGTAGGCCTGGTTCACGAGACCGAGTACAGGCGGAATCACGAACGCGCCGGCGATCACGCCGAAAATCAGCGCGACTTGTTGCTTCCACGGTGTCGCGTCAACCAGCTGACCGGTCTTGAGGTCCTGAAGGTTGTTGTTCGCGATCGCGGCCACGTTGAAGACTACGGCCGTGGTGAACAGTGCGAAGGCAATCAGTGCTTTGGTTGTGTCCGGACCCACGTATGGCTTTACTCCAATCACGAGCAACAAAGCGGCGCCAATCACGACCAGAATTCCAATGCCGGAAAGCGGACTGTTCGACGAGCCAATCAGGCCGGCCATATAACCGCACACCGCCGACACGAAAAAACTCATCAACACGATGTAAACGACGCCGCCGATGATGAGCGTCGGCAAATGCGCGCCCAGGCCGCTGGAGTTTCCGAAGTAACCAAGCAGCCAACCAATCGGCAGCATGCAAACCAGCGTTATGATGCCAACGATGCCGATCGGAATATCGCGCTCGGTGATCGGCAACGTGTCGGCCTGACCGGCTTTGCGCGCGCGAGACGCAGCCATCGCACTGGTCAGTCCGCTCGCGACCGGCTTCACTAATTTCAATAGCGTCCAAATTGCTGAAACGCCGATCGCGCCCGCGCCGATGAACCGAACTTTGTGGCTCCAAGTGGACTGCGCAAGTTGCGCGGCGGCGGTCGTAATATCGCCCGCGATACCAGAAAAATGCGGAACACCCCAACCCCAACCGATGAAAGCGCCGATGAGCATCGCGATTCCAACGGACAAACCGACCAAATGCCCGATCCCAAGTAGCGCGAATGACAGGAAGAAATCGAAACCACTGACAGCGCCGTTGCGGCCAATCCGAAATGTTCGGGCGACGTCTGAAGCAAAAAGTTGCGTGGCGACGATCACGGCGAAGACCGCTGACACGATCGAACCCCACAAGACTGCGAGCAGACCGGCGCGACCATGCTCGATATCGTGAGCATGGTCCGACCCCCCGCTACTTCCCACCTTCAATACTTCGGCGCAGGCGACGCCTTCCGGATACGGCAAATCGGATTGGGTAACCAACGCGCGCCGCAGCGGAATCGAATACATCACGCCGAGAATTCCGCCGAGCGCGCAGATCCAGAACGAGGTCCAGAACGGAAACTCCGTCCAATAGCCGATCATGATCAGGCCTGGCAGAACGAAAATGATCGACGAAAGCGTGCCCGCCGCCGAGGCAACGGTTTGCACGATATTGTTTTCCTGGATCGTCGCGTCCTTAAAACCGCGCAGGATCGCCATCGAAATCACCGCTGCCGGAATTGATGTCGAAAAAGTAAGGCCTGCTTTCAGTCCGAAGTAAACATTCGCGGCCGTGAAAACCAGCGTGATGACAATCCCGATGATCAGACCGCGGATGGTGAGTTCAGCGCGCATATTTGCTGCGGATGTTAGCTGATTGAAGCGATCAGACGCTACTCCGAAATCAATCCGATCGTTTTCAACCACGTCTCCACCAATTCAGGCCAGCGCGTGATCGGAAACTTGGTGCGTCGTATCCCAAACGCATGGCCGCCCTCGGCATACAAATGCATTTCCACCGGAACGCCGGCGTTTTTCAGCGCGATGTAATAGACCAATGACTCCCTAACGGGATCCACGTCGTCATTCTCCGCCTGTAGCAAAAACGTGGACGGCGTGTTGCGGGTAACCGGAACAGTCGGGTTCAATTGAAAATTCTTGTCATCGTTGTTGCAGAGATGTCCCGGATATTCTGCGATCGCAAAGTCCGGCCGGCAACTTTCTTTATCAGCGCCATCGAGAGTCGCATACGCTCGTTTGTCAAAATGCGTGCTCACTGCAGCGACCATATGCCCGCCGGCCGAGAAGCCGATGACTCCAATCTTGTGCGGATCGATATGCCATTCAGCTGCATGAAAGCGCACGAGCCCGATCGCTCTCTGCGCGTCCTGCAATGCCAGCGTTGATTCGCCATATGGACCAGATTCTCTCGATGGCACGCGATATTTCAAAAATACGGCAGTAATTCCTCGGGAGGTCAGCCAATCGCAAATTTCAGTACCTTGCAGATCAATGGCGAGAACTTCATAACCGCCCCCAGGAAAAACGACCATCGCTACGCCGGTGTTTTTTCCTTTTGGCGAGTAGACGGTGATCGTCGGCTGCGAGACGTTGGTCACATAAAACCAAGGTTTGCCGGCAACCAGATCCTTAGGATCCGTTTGTAGCGTTTCCGGCCCAGCGGCAGGCTTGGCATCTGGCGGCTCGGTTGGCCAGATCGGTATTTGCGTGTGTCCCGGCGATGGCTGCCAGACTTTTGTCTGCGCGGACAAATCCGCTATGACAAACCCAACAACGAACGCAACGACGAAAGCCTTCATTTATGGCGCCGAGAATTATACGAAAAGATTTGCCTACCTCTTTCAGTAAGTCTCCACCGGCGAGCGTTTGCCGTCTTCGACGCTGCGTTGTCTGGCGCGTTCTTCTCCGAGAGTCGCGACGCGCAGGTCCCAGATCTCCTTGTCGATCTTACGAAAGGCGGCTTCAGAAAAATCGTGCGGCGGTTTCATCGTCTTCTTAAACTTCGCGACGCTGGCGAGGGCACGATTGGTTTGATCGGGCGGCAACGTCTCCAAAATCTTGCGGACGTTTTCGATTTCAGGAATCCTGTGACAAATCATCACCAGATCGTTTCCCGCATCGATTGCGAGACAGATCGTGTCTTGCAGACCGTAGCCGTTGAGAATTGCGCCCATGTCGAGATCGTCGGTCATGACAAGACCGTCGAACCCGAACTCGTTGCGAAGCAGATCGGTGATCACGCGACGCGACAAACTCGCCGGCGTCTTTTCTTTTTCGAGACACGGATACCAGCCGTGACAAATCATCATGCTGTCCACCCCCGGGCGATTGGGGTCAGTCGGTCCGAGCCGGACTGGCGGTTGTTGGCGGCTCGGCGAAGTCCGAGCCGGACTGGCATTGCCGCTACCTATGAATGCGCGAAACACGGCTAATTCATTTGCATCCAATTCTTCGCGAGTGCGATCGATTCGCGGCAATTCGTAATGCGCGTCCGATTTCGCGCAGGTGTATCCGGGGAAATGCTTGCCGCAGCTCGCGATCCCCTGGTTGCGCATCCCGTCGTTGAACGCGCCCGCGTTGCGGACGACTTGCTCGACTGTTTTGCCATAACAACGTCCACGCAGCGAATTGTCGGCATTGTCGTCGAACGAAATGTCCAGAACGGGGCAAAGATCAAGATTGAATCCGAAAACGCGCAATAAACGTCCGGTAATGTCGCCGTGCCGGCGGATAAGATTGATATCATCCTTGTCGCGCAATTGCTGGGCATTCGGCGGCTCGCTGCCGATCAATCGCAGACGCGAAACGCGGCCGCCCTCCTGATCGATCGTGATAATTGGCTCGATTTGACTCAGATCGCGCAGATCGTCGATCAGTTTTCGCAACTGCGGCGCGGTCTCGATGTTGCGGCCGAAAAGAATAAATCCGCCCGGCTGAACTTTTCGGAACATTTCCGCGCTGGCGGCGTCGAGTTCTTTTCCTGGAACCCCGCACAAGATGAGCTGGCCAAGTGAATCATTCTTCATGTTCGTTATCCACGCTGAGCGAAGGTGGATCGAGCAGTCCCTTGCTCGATGCTAAACAATGCGCCTTCGGCGCCAAAATAACATCGCGCGACGGAGCGCGCGATCCACCTCCGGCAGCGAGTATCAGTTGACCGAGTGAATCAGCACTCATAATTCCGAACAACCGTTAACCATCGCGCTCGGAGAGCACGATCGACCTTTTTCGGCACTCAATAGTTGACCGAGTGAATTACTGCCGCTTTTCATCTAATCAAAACATCAACGTTCCAAGGAAACGTTCAAACTCCAAGCCCGATTTCACTGTTCTGTCATGTTGAGAAAAGCGAAACATCTCTGACTATCGGCTTTCGAAAGATGCCAGTAAAAGATCAGAGATTCTTCGCTATCGCTCAGAATGACAACTTGTAATTAGCCGTTGAAGGTTGTGCGTTCAGCGTTAAGCGTTGCTCGTTGAAGATAGGCATCTACGGCGGTACGTTCGATCCGATCCATCACGGCCATCTGATTTTGAGCCGGCAAGCCTGCGAAGAGCTTAAACTGGATCAGCTCATTTTCATTCCCGCTGCGCTATCCCCGTTTAAGAAAGAGCCCGCCAAAGCGAGCGGCGAAGTGCGACTGTCGATGTTGCGCGCGGCAATCCAGGGGCAAGCGGATTTTATCGTGGACGATTGCGAACTGAAACGGCCGCCGCCCTCCTACAGCATCGATACCGTGCTGCAAATCCGGGAACGCGATCCGAACGCAGAATTATTTTGGCTGATTGGCGCCGACAACGTGAGCGGACTGAACAAATGGCACCGGTTTGAAGCGCTCGAGAAACTTGTCCAGTTCGTAGTGCTCGATCGCGGCCGCGCCACTAAGGCCGTTCACAACTATCCGGTGGTGCGACGCAACATCGACATCTCCGCGACGGAGATTCGAAACCGAGTTGCGTCCGGGCGCTCCATCCGCTATCTCGTACCGCAGGCCGTGGAAGAAATCATTCGACGGGAGAAACTTTACCGGGAGTCAGCGACATAACCGCGAAACAGTTAGCCACGACCTGCGCCGAGCTCGCTTCGAACAAGAAGGCCGAAGACATTGTTGTTCTGGATCTCGCCGGCATCTCCAGCTTCACCGATTTCTTCGTGATCTGCTCAGCAAGCTCGGAACCGCAGCTCAAGGCGATCGCGAATGAAATTGAAACGCGATTGCGGGAAGACCACGGCCGCCGCGCGGCAGCAGTGGACGGTTTTCCGGCGAGCCAATGGATCGTGCTCGATTATCTCGAAGTCGTCGTCCACATCTTCCATCGTGACAAACGCGCGTTTTACAGCCTGGAAGATTTGTGGGGCGACGCGCCGCTGCTCGCCTGGGAGACGGCGACCGTCTCGCGCTGACTTGCGGTTAACTCCTTATTTCGCCGAAGGCGATGGCGCCGGTGAGGCTCCAGGAGATTCCACCTTCATCAGCTCGACTTCGAAAACCAAAAGCGAGTTCGCCGGGATTGTCGGACTTGGCGAATTTTGGCCATAAGCGAGGTTTGGGGGAATAAAGAGCTGATATTTGGAGCCGACCTTCATCAGCTGAAGCGCTTCGGTCCATCCCTTGATGACACCAGCGACTGGAAACGTTGCAGGCTCGTTACGTTTATAGGAGCTGTCGAACTCCGTGCCATCGATCAGAGTGCCGCGGTAATTCACCGTCACGGTGTCGCTGCTCTTCGGCTGCGCGCCGTTGCCCTCTTTCAACACCTTGTATTGGAGTCCGCTGGCGGTCGTTTTCACGCCGTCCTTAGTTTTATTATCGGCCAGAAACTTGTTCGCGTCGGCTTCGTTCTTTTTTCCCGCCTCTGCCTGTTTTGCTTGCATCTCTTTTTCGACCGCGACCATCGTGTCGCGGATCTGGTCGACTGTCATCTGGGGTTTGCCCGCGATCCCGTCCTTGATTCCGGAGGTGATGAGATCTGGGTTCACGTCCACATTCTGTCGCTTGAAATTCATACCGATGTTCAAGCCGATGGCATAACTGAATTTGTCCTTTTGGTCTTTTAATTGGGCCGGTTTGTCTTCGCCGAACGCGCTGGCCGCGAATGACAAAGCAACGATGCTAAGGATGATCGATTTCATAAAAATGGGTCTGCGAATCTGGTTGCGCTTTACCTGGGAATCGCGCAGAAGTTTGCAACGCTAGTGGAGAAACAGCGCTCGTCAACCGATCATCACGTCCATCGCATCCTGGCGGTTGGGGCGCTTTTAGTGTTGCTGCCCGCTATCGGCGAGGCAGCGGCCCCAGTCAATATTTCCAAGGCTGACGCCGTTCACATTGGAAAACGCATCTGGCAGAACGAGTGCAATGGAACGATCGCCGGGCTCACTTCGTGGAATGCCGGCGAAGATTTCGCTTCCCTTGGAATCGGGCATTTTATTTGGTATCCGAAAGGCATGCGCGGTCCGTTTGAAGAAAGCTTTCCCAAATTCCTGGAGTTTGCGCGCGAACGTAATGCCACTGTGCCGGTTTGGTTGAATCAGGCGACATTTTGTCCGTGGAGTTCGCGCGCCGAATTTTCCAGCGCCCAAGATTCTGCGCCCATGCGCGAATTACGGCAGTTCCTCGCACACACGGTCGATCTTCAGGCGCAATTTTTGGTGACGCGTTTGCAGCAATCGCTCGCCAAGATGCTCAATCAAGCCGCCCCGAACGAAGGCACTAATGTCGAGAGACAATTCACGCGCGTTGCCAGCACGCCTCACGGCTGCTATGCATTGGTCGATTACGTGAACTTTAAAGGCGAAGGCGTGTTGCAAACCGAACGTTATAACGGCCAGGGCTGGGGATTGCTGCAAGTGCTCGAACAGATGCACGGCACCGGAGCCGGCCCGGCCGCGACTCGGGAATTCGCGAATTCTGCAGCTGCAATTCTGCGCCGGCGCGTGCAAAATTCTCCGCCAGAACGACACGAAACCCGCTGGCTGCCTGGCTGGTTGAATCGGGTCCGCACTTACAACCAAAATTCATGAAACGCTTGCGCCTGCTCAAATTCGGCATCGTCGTTCTTGCGATTGCGACGGTGGGTCTCGCCCACGCGCAGTTGTTCGGTCCGAAGATGAAGAAACCGAGCGAGATGATTCAAAGGCAGGCGCCATTGAAGGTGAACCAGAAACTGCTCGCCCAGGCGACGCAGGACAACACTCACATTGTCGTTTCCATTCCAAAACAACGCGCCTATTTGATGATCGGTGAGGAAATCGTGGCGGACGGACCGATTTCCTCAGGCAAGCGCGGACACGAAACGCCGCTGGGGCATTTCAATGTCATGGAGAAGGATCCCAACCACCACTCGAGCATTTATGGGGATTTCGTCGATGGTTCAGGTCGCGTCGTGCGTGCGGGTGTTAGCGCTCACATCGATTCTGCGCCGAGCGGGACGCATTTTGCCGGCGCGGCGATGAAATGGTTCCTGCGTCTCACCAGTGAAGGCGTTGGAATGCACATCGGGATCTTGCCCGGCTACGCAGCATCCCACGGGTGCGTTCGTGAATCAGTCGACGGCGCGAAATTGTTCTACGATCACGCCAAGGTCGGCACACCGGTCGACGTCGGCAATTTCTAATAGTCATCCCGAATCCCGCGAGACCACACCAGGTTGCACGCTATTATGCGTCGGCCATTAGCTTTCGACGCAACATTTCAAACGCGACCTGGGCGACGAGTTGCTTGAATGTTTCGCGGTCGCTGGGGAAAAATAATTTCCTGATCTTCGTCTCGTTCTCGTCCGTGAGCGCGATATAAACCGTTCCCACAGGCTTTTCCTCCGAGCCCCCGGCCGGTCCCGCGATTCCGGTTGTTGCCACGGCGTATGTCGATCTGGCGCGTTTACGAGCGCCTTCGGCCATCGCCCGCGCCACTTCTTCGCTGACTGCGCCATTTTGCTCGATCAA
The DNA here is from genome assembly GCA_963801815.1 of uncultured Verrucomicrobiae bacterium. GTDB lineage: Bacteria > Verrucomicrobiota > Verrucomicrobiia > Chthoniobacterales > UBA10450 > AV40. Next base: position 560,070 of record CAWDGJ010000003.1, on the reverse strand, counting down.
CCTCGGATCGACACTCAGGAGGTCGATTTTCGCTTCGTTCGCATACGTCACGTAGCCGGCAACGAAAACGTCCGACGCACCCGGAACATTCGTGATCCGGTTTGCGAGCAATCCCCCAGTGCACGATTCAGCTGTTGCCAGCGTTTGCTTCCTTGTCGTCAGCAACTGCACCAAAACTTCTTCAAGAGTTTCGTCGTCGCTGGCAAAAATAACGTCCCCGAGTTCAGCGCGAACAATCTGGTCCGCCTGATCGAGTGCCGTATGCGAACCAATCATCCGCACGTCGACTTCACCCGGTCTCGCGCAATAACCGAGCTCGATATTGGGAATTGCGAGAATTTTCTTTCCAATCTTTTCCTCGACCACGGATTCGCCCATGACTGCAATCTTGTAGAAACGGCGTTCGATCCGCGGCGCTTCAACAATCGAACCCAGGATCGGCATCACCGATTTTCGAAACATCGGTTGCAGTTCGCGGGGCGGGCCGGGCAAAAGAAAAATGTGTGGCGACGACATCCTCGGATTGATGTTCGCGTTCAAATACAAACCCGAGGCGCTGCCATTTTCGTTTGGAAGAATTTGAGCACCGAAGGGAACCTGCGCCTGCCGCGCAATGCTTGAGACCCATTTGATTCCGCGCACCTTTAGTCGCTCTCTCAGAGATGAGAGCAACTCCGCGTTCTCTTCCAGTTTCAAGCTAAGTAACTCGGCCACAACATCGCGGGTGATGTCATCGCTCGTCGGCCCCAGTCCTCCTGTAACGAAAATTATTTCCCCACGCGAAAACAATTCCTTCAAAGTTTGGCCGATCACCGCGCCGTCACCAACCGTCCGCCGTTCCTCAATTCGCAATCCGAGCGAAAAGATTTCACGCGCGATGAAAGCCAGATGCGTGTCGTGCACATCGCCGGCCAAAAGCTCCGTGCCGGTGTTGAGAAGAACCGTGCGCATGGGTAAGACGTAATTCGCCAAAACGTTACATCGTTACAACGGAAAACGAACGTGCTTCGTTAAAATGTTACAAGGTTACAACGGGATTTCCGCCGTAACGATTTAACGGAAACGTTTCCACGGCAGCCGCTAGGCTGCGTCTTTATCCTGCTTCTTGCGAATCAGCGGAAGCTTTTTGCCTTCGACCACCGCGCGATTAATCGTGACCTCGGCGATGTCTTCGCGGCTCGGCACATCGTACATGATGTCGAGCATGATCCGCTCGAGCATTGAACGCAGCGCGCGAGCGCCGGTTCCCTTGGTGACCGATTGGGCCGCGAGTGCCCGCAATGCATCTTTGGTCACCGTCAGTCGAACACCTTCCATTGAGAAAAGCTTGGTGTATTGCTTGATCATCGCGTTCTTGGTTTCGGTCAGGATTGCGACCATCTCTTCTTCTGTGAGCGCGTCGAGCGAGCTCACCACCGGCAAGCGGCCGATGAACTCCGGAATCATTCCAAACGCGAGCAGGTCTTCCGGTTCGACGTGCCGGATTGCTTCCTTGCGCGACGCTTCCTCGACCTCAATCGTTGGACCTCCGAAGCCCATGACTTTTTGACCGATTCGTTTTTGAATGATCTTGTCCAGGCCGATGAACGCGCCGCCGCAGATGAACAAAATTTTCTCGGTGTTGACCTGAATGTATTCCTGGTGCGGATGTTTGCGCCCGCCTTGCGGTGGAACGTTGCATGTCGATCCTTCCAGAATTTTCAGCAGCGCTTGCTGAACGCCTTCGCCAGACACGTCGCGCGTGATCGACACGTTGTCCGTTTTGCGACCAATCTTGTCGATCTCGTCGATATAAACGATGCCGATTTCGGCGCGCTTCACGTCGTAGTCGGCGTTTTGGAGCAATCGCAAAATGATGTTCTCAACGTCCTCGCCAACATAGCCTGCCTCGGTGAGCGTGGTCGCGTCGGCGATGCAAAATGGAACATCGAGAATGCGCGCTAGGGTTTTGGCGAGCAGCGTCTTGCCGGAACCAGTCGGGCCAATGAGAAGAATATTGCTCTTTTCGATTTCAACATCGGCCAGCGGGTCGGGTTGGAACGCGGCGGAAGAATCGGCCGGGGCGGAAGCCTGTAACACCCGCTTGAAATGATTGTGGACCGCGACTGAAAGCGTTTTCTTGGCGACGTCTTGCCCAATCACATATTGGTCGAGCGCGCGCCGGATCTCCACTGGCTTCGGGACACGAATGTTCGACGATTGCCGTCGCGCGTCCTCGTTCAGTTCTTTGTCGAGAATGCTTTTGCAAACGTTGATACAGCTGTCGCAAATATAAACGCCCGGTCCAGCGATGAGTTTGCGAACCTCGGCGTGGCTTTTGCCACAGAAGGAGCACATCGTCAGGTTCGTCGCGCGCGCCATATTTTGGCCCTCAAGGGGAGCAGCTTCTATTCCTCCGATTTCCGGCCGCTGCGCTCCGACTCGCCCGAATGTGCGCCATCCAACCCTTTCACTTCCTTGCGAGATTTGATCACTTCATCCACAAGACCGTAGGCCTTCGCTTCCTGAGCCGACATATAATAATCGCGATCCGAATCAAGCCGGACCTGGTCTTCTGGTTTACCTGTGTGCTTCGAAATAATCTTAATGATCCTCTTCTTGAGTTTGAACATGTAATCGACCTGGCGTTCAACATCGCTCGCTTGTCCCTGCGCGCCGCCCGAAACCTGGTGGATCATGATGTCGGAATTCGGAAGTGCGAATCGCTTGCCTTTGGTCCCCGCGCACAACAAAACGGCAGCCATGCTCGCAGCCATTCCGAGGCAGTAAGTTGTCACGTCGCACGTTAAAAACTGCATCGTGTCGTAAATCGCAAGTCCAGCGGTCACAACGCCGCCGCCGGAGTTGATGTAGATGCTGATGTCCTTCTTCGAGTCTTCCATTTGCAGAAAGAGCAACTGCGCGATTACGAGGTTTGCCACGTGATCATCGATTGCCGTTCCGATGAAAACGATGCGGTCCTTCAGCAAACGCGAGTAAATGTCGTAACTGCGTTCGCCCCGGCCGGTCTGTTCGACCACCATCGGAATCAGGATCGATTGCGATCGATTTTCGTTACTGTCGTTCATGTCTTCTCTTCCGAAATCGGTTGGACGCTAACATTCGCCTTTAGGAAATCAAGAGTCTTAGCCAGCAGTATTTGTTCCGCCAGCGCGTTAAGTCCATCGTGTTCTTCAAGTTCCTTGCGCATCTTGTCGCTCGAAATGTTGTAGCGCTGCGCTTCCTGACGAATCCGAAGATCCGCATCTTCACGAGTGACCTCGATCTTCTCCTGCTCCGCGATACGCTCGAGAATGAAGTTCGTCTTCAGTCGATGATAAGCGACGCTTCCTGCGGTCTCGATCAGTTCTTTTTCCTTTTCCTTTAACATTTCGTCCGGAATTCCGCGAGCACGGTTGCGTTGGACCAGCTCCGTAAGCGCGCGTTTGGTTTCGTTTCGCAACAGTGGCGGCGGCACGTCGAACTTTGTTTTCTCGTGGAGGAATTTGATGATTTGCTCTTCTTTCGCATGCTCCACTTGATGCTCTTTCTCATGCTCGAGATCGTGCTCGATCTGATGACGCAGTTCCGCGAGGGTTTTGCCAGGTAACAGTTTGGCCGCGAACTCGTCATTCACCTCAGGCAGGACTTTGTCTTTAATCTCGCGCAACGTCACATCGTAGCTCGCCTGTTTCCCGGTCAGCTCTTTGACTAGGAAGTCCCCCGGAAAGTCGACTGGGAGCGTCCGGCTCTCGTCTTTTTTCTGACCAACGATTTGTTCGCAAAACTTCGGCAGAAAATTGTCCGGCGCGAGTCGCAGCCAGAATTTCTTGCCGCCATGCAAATTCTTGCTCGCGCTCGGCGCGACTTCACTGATCGGTTTTCCGTCGACCGTCCCCTCAAAATCGATCACCACGAAATCGTCCATCTGCGCCGGACGATCCGGAGCGTCGACAAAATCCGCTGTTTGGTCGCGCAAGCGCTCGAGCGTCGCGTTAATTTCGGTTTCCGAGACTTTCATGTCCGGTAGTTGGACGGAAATATCCTTGTAGTCGGGCAACTTAAATTCCGGCGCAGTCACCACTGTCGCCTGGAACCGCATCGATTTGTCATCGCCAAACTGGACGTCTTCCAGATTCGTCAGCGACGCGACCCGCAATTTCTTCTGCTCAATCGCTTCGTGATAACTTTTCGAAACCAGTTTCTTAGTGACCTCTTCCTGGATCTCTTTTCGAAATCGTTTATCGACGACCGCTCGTGGCGCTTTGCCTGGCCGATAGCCCGGTATTTTGGCGAACCGCGCGAAACTGGTCGCGATCGCGTCCCACTCTTTCGAAACTTCGTCCGCCGGCAGCTCGATCTTCAACGTCGAGACTGACTCGGGCTTTTTTTCCACCTGAACCTTCATGAGAGCTGCCACGCTACGCCGCACGCAATTGCAGGGCAACCGCTCCGGTCGCTTTATTTCTTGGTAAATTTCGTCAGCTGCGAGAACACGCACTGCCAGCGGCCGTTCCGCTTTACGAAAAAATCGGTGGCGCGTTCCTGGGTCGCAAACTCTCGCCCGGCAAATTTCCCCTTGGTTGAAGTGATGGTGGTAACCACAGCGCTATCCCCGTGGGCACGGACCGTCATATCGTCTAATTCCATCTCTTCATGAACCAAAGTTCCCGATTTGATCGCGCCAAGAAAGCGGGCCTTGTCGATGACCCCTCCGTCCGCATCAACGATGGCCCAATCGTCGGTTAAGAATTTACCGATCACGTCAACATCGTTGCTCAGAACTGCCGCTGCGAAATCTCTTTCCACTTTCAGAAGTTCTTCTTCCGCATGGTTGTCCCTCATCTGACACGACACTGAAAGCGCGGCAGTTACCAACATCAGGAATCGGTTCATACTTTAACCCCGCGAACGTAAACCGAATGGGTTTGTGGAATCCCGAACCAATATGCGAGCTCACGGTAATCTTCACAGTCGAACGCCGCGACGTTGGCAAGTTTTCCCGTTTCGAGTGAGCCGATCCGATCACCCCGGTTTAAGGAACAGGCTGCGTTGATCGTCGAAGCGGAGATCGCTTCGGCGGGGGACATCTTCATCTGGGTGCAGGCAAGCGAAAGCACCATCGGCATGGATGGGGTCGGCGAGGAGCCCGGATTGAAATCGGTTGCCAGCACAACCGCAAGGCTAGCGTCTATCATTTCTCTAGCGCGCGGATATTCCTTCAAACCAAGCGCGTAGACCGATCCTGGAAGCAGGACAGGCTGCACGCTCGCCGATTTCAATGCTGCAATCCCCTGCTCGTCTGTTTTTTCCAAATGGTCGGCTGTCGTGGCGCCCAGTTCCGCCATCAATTTCGCGCCGCCGGAATTTGAAAGCTGATCAACGTGACCGCGCAACTTAAGTCCGAGCCTTTTGGCCGCGCTGAAGATCTTGCGCGATTGCTCGAGATCGAAATAGCCGCGCTCGCAAAAAACATCGCAAAACTCCGCGAGCTTTTCTTTCGCGACCCGTGGCAACATTTCGTTGATCACAAGATCGACATATTCTTCCGACGTCGCTCCTCGAGGAGCCGCATGGGCGCCGAGAAATGTCGGAACAATCTCGAGCGGCATCTCGTTATTCAATCGCCGGAGCACGCGCAGAATCTTCAGTTCATCGTCGAGCGTCAGTCCGTAACCCGATTTGGCCTCGATTGTTGTCGTGCCGCATTTCAAAAACCAATCAACGCGTTTCTTCGCCATTTCGAAAAGTTCGCCCTCGCTCGCCGCACGTGTTTTCTGAACGGTCGACCAGATACCTCCGCCTGCTTCCGCGATTTGCTCATAAGTTTCCCCCCGGGCACGACGTTCAAAATCGTCCACGCGATTCCCGCCGAAAACCAGATGGGTGTGCGCATCGACAAATCCCGGCAATGCAACCCGTCCACCAAGATCAACAATCTCAAACTCGCTCGCGCTCTTTGAGACTTGACGGCTTAAAGCCGTCAAGTTTTTCTGCAGCTCGTCGCTTGGGCCGACAAAGTCGATTTTGCCGTCGCGAATCAAAATTCCGCCGTCGCGAATAATTCCAAGCTCGGACAATTCTTTTCCGACCCGCGGACGTTTCGGACCTGACAGCGTGACCAACTGCGACGCATGAAGAAGAGCGAGTGAACTCATTGTCATTCTGAGCGAAGCGAAGAATCTCTGATCATTTCTTGTAACTGAAGTCAGAGATGTTTCGCTTCGCTCAACATGACATTCAGTAGTTGGCGCACATCACCCTATCTTGCTCTCTACCAGTTCGCTGATTTTCTTGAACTGAGATTCCGAATCGGCTCTCAGGGTTTCGACTTTCTTCGAAAGATCGGCCTTCGTCTTTTCGTCCTTTAACTGGCCGAGATTAATTCGCACGTTCAACGCCGCGCCTTCGACGCACGCCCGCGTTGCCAGTGCGCCAACGCCAACATCCGACACCGACGCCGGGTTTCCCGTTTCCGCCATTTCAGCGAGCAATTCGTAGGACTTGGACGCGGTCTCCATCACTTTCAGTGGAATTTCGGCGGCATATTTCGTGGCCGATTCGATCGCCGCCGCCCGCGATTTCTTTTCTTCATCGGATCCTTTTGGCAGACCGAATGCGTCCATCACTTTGTTGAACGCATTCGTGTCTTCATCCACCAAAAAAAGAAGCTCGTCCTTGAGCTTCTGCGCTTTCACCGCCCAATCGCTAAAGAATTGGAGTTTGTCGTCCCACCCGCGCTTTCCGGCGGAAAGATTCGCCACCATTCCGCCAAGCGACGCGCCGAGCGCACCCATCAACGCCGCGACCGACCCGCCGCCGGGCGCAGGCGAATCACTCAAGGTTTCGTTGCAAAATTCGCGCAGGTTCATTTTCAAAAGCGACTTCGAATCGCTGCTGATCTTCAACTCAATCACTTTTTCTTTCGGATCGAAAGGTTTCAGTTCGCTCAAGCCCATCGACTTCACCGCGATGTCGATCAGTTCCTCTTCCGACGTGCCTTCCGACCATTTCTGTTTCCGCAAAAAATAGCGGCCGGCGTCAGTGAGACATCTCTTCGGAACCATGCCGACGATTTCCGAGCCGGTTACGCGCATGCCGCGCCTGCTCGCAGACTTAACACAGGCGTCGAATGCCACATGCAAAGGCGTCTCGTCGATGTTTGTCAGATTCATTGAGACTTGGGCAATTCCGTATTCCTTGACGAACCAGCCGATGGCTTTGACTTGCTTCAACATTCCCGGTTCGCGAATCGGCTCGCCGTTTTTATCGAGGACCTTTTTGCCAGTGGGCGTGCCGTCTTCCGTTTTGAAGCGTCCCTGCTCCCGCACGTCGAACGCGACTGAATTCGCGCGGCGAACCGATTTCGTATTCAAATTCGCGTTGTAAGCGACAAGAAACTCGCGCGCGCCAATCACCGTCGCTCCCGCTTTCTCGTTCAACCTGGTCGGACCAAAATCCGGTTTCCATTCCGGCTTTTGAATCTTTTCGGTGAAGCCTTCGTATTCGCCACCTCGGATCACAGCGAGATTCGATCGCGACTTATTCTTCGCGGCCTTCTCGTAGAGATACACGGGAATTTCCAGTTCTTCGCCGACACGTTTTCCCAATTTTTTCGCGCATTCGATTGCTTCCTCCCAACTGACGTTGCTCACCGGAATGAACGGGCAAACATCGGTCGCACCCATGCGCGGGTGGGCGCCTTTGTGCTTGCGCATGTCGATCAACTCGGCGGCTTTCCTGATTCCGCGAAACGCCGCCTCAACCGCCGCGTCCGGACTTCCAACAAAAGTGACGACTGTTCGATTTGTCGTCGCGCCAGGATCGACATCGAGCAAGGTAACGCCCTCGGTCGATTTAATCGCGTCCGCGATTTGCCGGATAATGTTTTCGTCGCGTCCTTCCGAAAAATTCGGCACGCACTCGATCAGCTTTTGCATGATCAGTCGCGCAGCTTGGGCTGCATCGGGATGGCGATTTTGTTTTTGGCGGCGAAATCGATAGCCCGGGAGTAACCGGCGTCGGCATGACGCAGCACGCCCATGCCCGGATCGCTGGTCAGCACTCGCTCCAATCTTCGTTTCGAATTGTCGCTGCCATCCGCTACGACGACCATGCCGGCGTGTTGCGAGTAACCAATTCCAACTCCGCCGCCGTTGTGAATTGAAATCCAGGACGCGCCCGCGGCGGTATTGATCAGCGCATTGAGCAACGGCCAGTCGGCGATCGCGTCGCTGCCATCGATCATCCCTTCGGTTTCACGGTTTGGCGAGGCGACAGAACCGGCGTCGAGATGATCGCGACCGATGACAATTGGCGCCTTGATCTCGCCGCGTTTGACCAAATCATTCATCGCGACGCCGAACTCCGCACGTTCGCCATAACCGAGCCAGCAAATTCGCGCGGGCAATCCCTGATAGTGAATTCGCTCTTTCGCGAGCTTCATCCAGCGCGACAGGGTTTTGTTTTCGGGAAACAATTCGAGCGCGAGTTTGTCAGTTCGCGCGATGTCGTCGGGCTCACCGCTCAAAGCGACCCAACGGAATGGGCCCCGTCCCTCACAAAACAGCGGACGAATGTACTCGGGAACGAATCCGGGAACGTCGAACGCATTTTTGACTCCAGCTTTCTCGGCCTGGGCGCGGATGTTATTGCCGTAATCAAACGTCACCGCGCCTTTTTTTTGCAATGCGAGCATCGCCTCGACGTGCGTCGCCATGGCTTGCATCGAGCGCTCGATGTATTCATCGGGATTTTTGCGGCGCAATGCGAGCGCATCTTCCAACGACATTCCGTTCGGCACGTAACCATTTAACGCGTCGTGTGCGCTAGTTTGATCGGTCAGAACATCGGGAACAACTCCGCGTTTCACCATTTCGGGCAGTACATCCGCACAATTCCCGACCAGTCCGACTGACAGTGATTTCCGATCCTTCCGCGCGGTCTGGATCAACTTCAGCGCGTCATCGAGCGAATGCGCGATCTTGTCGCAATAACCGCTCTTCAACCGCTTCTCGATCCGCGCCGGGTCGACTTCGACCCCAAGAAAGAGCGCGCCATTCATGGTGGCGGCAAGCGGTTGGGCCCCGCCCATTCCACCGAGGCCGCCGGTCAAAACAAATTTTCCCTCGAGCGAACCGCCAAAATGTTTTCGGCCCGCCGCAGCGAAGGTTTCGAACGTACCCTGCACAATTCCTTGACTCCCAATGTAGATCCACGAACCCGCGGTCATTTGTCCGTACATCGTCAGGCCAAGTCGCTCCAGCCGGTTGAACTCCGCGTAGTTGTTCCATTGGCCGACAAGGTTTGAGTTCGCGATCAAAACGCGCGGCGCTTCTTCGTGCGTCTTGAATTTTCCGACCGGTTTGCCGGATTGAACGAGCAGCGATTCGTCATTTCCCAATTCGCGCAGAGAACGCACGATCGCATCGAAGGCTTCCCAACTGCGGGCAGCGCGACCGGTACCGCCGTAAATAATCAGCTGGTCCGGATTTTCAGCGACATCCGGATCCAAATTGTTCATCAGCATCCGCATGGCGGCTTCCTGGTGCCAGCCTTTGCAGCTCAGCTCGTTGCCTCGCGGCGCCCGGATAATTCGTCGGCCGCTCATAACTTGTCGAACTTACCCGAACGAATTAGGTCGGCCACGCGGGCGATGTCACCGGCCAACGGACGATCCCCCGTCAGAGGAGGAGCGGTTTGTCTAACAAGCTTAAAGGCGCGCTCCACACCTTTGCCTGCCTTCAATGGACGCCGATGCTCCAGCGCTTCCGCGGCGGCGAGCAATTCGATCGCGAAAAGATTTTCGGCAAGATCGACAATGGACCGCAATTTTAACGCGCTGGTCATTCCCATCGAGACGTGGTCCTCTTTTCCTCCAGACGTGCTCACATTATCGATGCTCGCGGGATGCGCGAGCACACGCGCTTCATTGAGAAGGGACGCTGCGACGACATGTGGAAGCATGAAGCCAGATTCCAGGCCCGGATGCCGGGCAAGAAATGCGGGTAGCCCTTCGTTCTTGTCCGGATTGACCAATCGATCGAGGCGTCGTTCGCTGATGCTCATCAAATCGGTCAGTGCGATCGCGGCATAATCGAACGCGAACGCAAGCGGTGCACCGTGAAAATTTCCGCCGGAAATCACGTCACCGGTTTTCGCGAAGACGAGCGGATTGTCAGTCGCGGACATGGATTCAATTTCCAAAACTTGTTCGCAGTGCGCGAGAACGTCGCGGACCGCCCCATGAACCTGCGGCATGCAACGAATACTGTAGGCATCCTGCACGCGCGGATCATTCTTGCGATGCGATTCGCGAATCTCACTGTTTTCCAAAAGCGAACGCAGATGCGTCGCGGTAGCTTTTTGACCCGCATGCGGTCGGGCGTCTTGTAATCGCGGATCAAACGCTGCTGGAGTATCGCGCAATCCTTCAAGCGTCATCGCGCCAGCAACATCGGCGAGTTCGGACAAACGCTGCGCGCGCAAGATCGATAATCCTCCGACCGCGTGCATTCCTTGAGTGCCGTTGAGAAGCGCAAGACCTTCCTTCGCTGCCAGCTTCACCGGCTTTAATTTCGCGCGCTTAAGCGCTTGGCTGCTTTCCATCCGTTTCCCGTCAAAGAACGCTTCGCCCTCGCCGATCAGACCCAGCGCGAGATGCGCGAGTGGCGCGAGATCGCCACTTGCGCCGACGGACCCTTTTTCGGGAATAACCGGATGCACGCGATCGTTCAACATCTGACAAAGCAGCTGTACGACCTCAGGTCGAATGCCGCTGAGACCAAGCACGAGCACATTGGCGCGGAGCAACATCATCGCACGCACCTCGGGCTCCGAGAGTGGATTGCCGATCCCGCAGGCATGACTGCGAACGAGATTCAGCTGGAGAGTTTCGATTTGCTGACGCGGAATTCGGACATCGGCCAGCTTGCCAAAGCCGGTGTTGACGCCGTAAACCACCGAATCGCGGGTGGCGATGTGGTCGATGACCTTGCGGGACTCGGCCATTCGCTTTTTGGCGCCGGAGGCAATTTGAACTCGCTCGCCGCCATAGGCCACGGCGGCAATTTCAGACAACTCTAACCTCTGACCGTTTAACTCCATCGAAGCGATCTTAGCGACAAGTCGTGCAAAGGGAAGTGGACGTAGCGTTAGTTTAAGCTGGTGGGCGCTTCGACGACTTTCGCTTTGGTTGCGGCTTCGGTGGAAGAGGTTGCGGTTGCAATGAGGCAGTTCCCTGCGGGTCCTCTTTCCACGCTGTAATTCCGGTGCGGACGCTTCCGCCCAGGTGACCAAGGAGCCCGTGGCGTCCCGCTTCGTACTCCGCGTCGTCCCTGACGTGGCACCAGAATAATCGGCCAGCCCGTCGCCAACCGTCGAGGACGATTCCGTCGTAGAACGATTGGTTTCGCGCAGTGACAATCAATGCGTTGTTCTCATCGGATTCTTTTTCCCAAGCGGTGCCCCAGTGGAGTACAAGAGTCTTGAATCGCATTTCTCTCAGCCGAGCGCCGATGTCGTGGGTATAATCCGCGCAGATGCCTCGCTTTTTCGCGCCAATGTGAATGAGATAATTGTGAACTGCCGGGTCGCCAGTCACGCCATATTCCCGGGCGAGTTCACGCGAAGTGCGATGAGCAGTATCTGACAATAATTCCGCTTCTTGTGGATCGACGGTGCCTGGTGAAAGCGTAATCAGCGCGTTGCGCAAATCGTTGATCGACTTTTCGTCCTGGGCCCATGCCGTCATTCCAAACCAAACGCCAATGGCGACCGCCAGCGCGATTCTTGGGCTCACGATATAAAACTTATCCGATGTGGTTGAGTGTGCAGCAGCAAAAGGTCGCATCACCTTTCGCCGCAAATAAAAAGGCCAGGTCGCAAAAGCGACCCGGCCTTTTTGTCAAAGCCGTCCCGCAATGGAACAAACTTCGACGAAGGGGTTATTTGCCGTAATGCGTGCTTGCGGTGGTCGTTGTGGCGGCAGCCTCCTTGTGTTGAGCGCAGGCTCCCAAACTTAACGCACCGGCCAAAACGGCCATAATCATGATCGCTTTTAATAGTTTCAATCTAATTTCGCCTCCTTTCCGTGCTAGTTGCTTCGACGTTCTAGGCGATGAACATAATTGACGCAACGCCTTTTTTGAAAGGTGCTTGCTACAATCTATTCGCGGATGACCACCGGCGTGGTTTCATCAACCAGCTCAAATAACTCAACCACGTCCGCATTTCGCATCCGAATGCACCCGTGACTCGCCGGCGTCCCGATCTTGTCCTCATGTTTGGTGCCGTGGATGTAGATGAACCGGTCCCGCGTATTCGCGTTGTGTTCGTCCAGGCCATCCAACCAGAGAATCCGCGACATCACCAAATCCTCGGTGGACGGAAGCGGGTCTTCCGGTCCCAGTGGCACCCGACTTCGAAAAATCGTTCCGTGGGCATATCGCCGCCGATCTTTTGAGAGATCGTGAAAATTTCCGGTCGGCGTTTTAAAACTGCCTTCCTGTGTTCCAATTCCAAAGCGCGAGCTCGAAATCGGATACGAGCGAACCGTTTCGCCATCTCGGGTCAGGGTCAGGGTTTGATCGCGAATCGAGATGTCGATGTTGAGTTCGTGGACTTTGCATCGACGTGAGACCGGCCTTACAATTCTCGCCGGCGTGAAAAAAGAGTATCACATTGCAATCGCCGGCGCGACCCGCCTTCGGTCGCCAAGGCAACCTACGGCGTGGCAAGAGCTAATCGAACAACGCCAACGGAATTGCAAAGCATCATGAAAAATTATCACGTCGTCATCGTGGGTGCGACCGGGGCCGTCGGGCGCCGAACTTTTGCGCGTTTTGGAGCGCCGAAACTTTCCGGTGGCAACGATTCGTGCGCTGGCGTCAGGCAAATCCACCGGCAAGAAGCTTTCGTTTCGTAATCAACTCATTCCGGTCGAAGAACTGCGCGATGATTCATTCGACAAGATCGACATTGCATTTTTTAGCGCCGGCGGAGAACGATCTCGAAAGTTCGTGCCCATCGCACGCGATGCCGGCGCGGTCGTGATCGATAATTCGTCGACGTTCCGAATGGATCCGGACGTTCCGCTGGTGATTCCGGAAATCAATCCGCAGGACGTAAAAAAGCATCGCGGGGTTATTGCGAATCCGAATTGCACAACCGCGGTCGCGCTGATGGCGATTTATCCGTTGCATCGTGCGTTCGGTGTTCGGCGCGTTTTTGCGGCGAGTTATCAAGCGGTATCAGGCAGCGGCGCGCGAGCGATTGACGCGAGCTCGAAGAGCAACAGTCGCAAGCGGGCGCCGAAAACCCTGCTCACGCACGCTCGCACACGACGGCAAGTTTATCCGCATCCGATCGCGTTCAACGTCCTGCCTCATGTCGATGTTTTTCTCGAGACCGGTTACACCAAGGAAGAAATGAAAATGCAGGACGAAGGCCGCAAGATCATGCATCTGCCGGAATTTCGCGCGTCGGTCACCTGTGTGCGCGTTCCTGTCTATCGCGCTCATTCGGTCGCGGTCAGCGCCGAATTTGAAAGACCGGTCAGCGTCGAACAAGCGCGCGAAGTCCTGGCGAAAGCGCCCGGGCTTGGAACTTGGTCGATGAGCCGCAGAAGAACCGTTACCCAATGCCTCTCGACGTTGCCGGCAAAGACAACTGCCAGGTCGGGCGGGTCCGTCGCGATTGCGCGCTGGAAAACGGTCTCGCGTTCTGGGTTTCGGGCGACCAACTACTCAAAGGCGCGGCGCTCAACGCAGTGCAGATCGCGGAGTTGTTGTAGGTTAAGAGTGACCGGTGACTTGACCAGCTGCGGCGGTCATAGACCGCCGCTACAGAACTGGATCTATTGCGGAGTTGGCGCAGGCGATTCTCCAGCCTTTCTTTTTCCCTTCGTGTTTGCCGCCCTGTGGCTGTTGTTCGCCGTTCGGCTGTTCGGAAACCGCCGCGCCGCAGACTGAGCTTCGGGTTTTCGACTTGTCCCTCGCCGGCACCGGTCCGCCTTGGGGTCCCGCACCGGTATTGGCCGGAGCTCCCTGGCCGCCTGCTTGACCTGACAGCGACATATCGCGCTGTTGGCGTTCCAAGTTCTTTTGCTGTCCGCCGCGAGATTCATCGGAAATTCCTTGCGGAGTTGTTCCGCCCACAGACGTTTCGATGTTTCTCCCCTTTCCTTTCGGTTTGCTTTCAGGTGCGGTCGTAGCTTCGGGACTTGAAGCTGGTCCCCGGCGTCGGAGGCAGGTTTCGCCACCTTGTTCGTTGCGACGATTCTTGCCGCCTTTCGCGGTTTTCCGGTTTCAGGCGTTGCGCCGGCGACGTTTCTCCTCCTAGACCGGCTGCGGGCGAAGTGATCGGCGCCAGGTTGACCTTGTTCGCCATGTTTGCGTTTCTTCTTTCCGCCCTCGGACCACCGAACTTGTCGCCGAAGCCACCGGCGCTCCCGCTTTGCATTTGCTCAGCGTTCTTGCCTTTGTTTTTGCCCTTACCCTTTCCCTTTTCAAACGGTGACGATGCGACTCCCTGGACCCAGACATTTGGGGCGACGCACTGACGTCACCGAAGCTTTCGCGGCAGCTGCCGCCGAGTGTTGGAGGAGGAACATTCTTCAAATCCTGCGTCTTGATCTTCTCCTTCAACTGAGTCTGTGCATTCGCATCTCCGACCTCGGACCAGCCTTTCTCGATCTTCGGTTGCGCGACTCTTCGTTTTCACCGTTGGCGGAGCGATCTCTTTTGCCGGCTTGTTGAGTTTCTCCGGAGCGGCAACGACCAGCGCATTGCCCTGAACTTTCGTTAGGCCACCAGACTTTGCGGCCGACGGACACGTCGGCATTCGCCTGCCGTTCAAGTTTGAACCTTTGAATCGGCCGGCTCGAATATTGATTCATGACATTGACGTCCGGCCCATAGTTGTAAACGGTTTTGTTTTTATAGGTGATGTTGGTCACGTTTACCGTTTGCGAAATATAGGTGACGTTCTGTTGGTAAGGCACCAGCCGAGAACGAAGGACCGGTTCGCCGATATACCGAACGTCAACGAAATTGTAATTCCCCGGACCAATGTCGAACTCGACGTCGAGCTGACCGGTCAGGGGCCGACTTTCATAAACGTACTCAGTCTCCGGCGGTAATGGCGCCCAACCAATGTAATTGCCGCCCGTGCGCCACGAAACCCAGGCCGGACCCCAATCGTAACCTGGTTTCCACACCCAACCGTAGTCCGCTAATTTAACCCAGCGGCCATAGTGATACGTCGCCCAACCAAAATCCTCGTACGAAACCCACGTCCAACCGTCATCGGTGTAAGCCCAATAACCATCCGCGTACGGCCGCCAGGTGGGATCGTTCACCGCGACGTCGGGTTGCCAGCAATAGCCGTAATTGCCTACTTCCATCCAACTGCCACCATTCAGATTATCGTAAAAGAAATTTACTGAAATGTCCTGGCTCCACGTCTGAGGTGCGACTGAGAGCAAAACCGCAGTTACCGCAAGAATAGAAAGTAGCTTTTTCATACGTGGTTGAATCTTAAGAGCGTTGGACTTTGTCAGGCGCGGCTTTATTCACCGCCGTCTTGCTTCGGAAACGTCACCTTCCGAAGAATATCGCGATTGCTGCGATCAGCGCGGGCGCAAAACCAAAAACGAGCGGGCCCGATGCCGGCAGACTGAAAGCACTTGCGGCTGGTTTGGGTCGAGCGAACTGACTAACTTGTTGTAGTCTGCCACTGAATTGATCGGTTGCTGATTCACTTGCTCGATCACGTCGCCTTTCTGCAACTCCACGACGCCATTGTTCGGATCAACGCCTGTCACAACAACTCCATGCACGCCGTTCGGAAGATCAAGCTGGCGGGCCAGCGCGGGCGTCAGTTCGCCGACCTGGATTTCACCCAGAGCGTTCGAGCCCTGCTCTTCTTCGTCAGGGTCCTGTTGCGAAGGCGGCGTCTGCCGCGGCACAGCCTGCCCAGTTTGATAACCGGCGGGCTGCTCTTTGATTTGGGTCGAGACCGTCATCGGTTTTCCGCCGCGAATAACCTCGAGTTCTACTTTCTTGTTCAGATCAGTCTGCGAAACCAAATTGCGCAAGTCGGTAAAACTCTTCACGTCGTGCCCGTCAAATTTTCGGATCACGTCGCCCTTTTCCAGATGAGCATCTTCCGCAGGCGACCCGGGAACGACTTCATCTACAATTGCGCCATCGCTGGGCGGCGCCGGCTGGCCCGGTTGTGGAACACGCATCTGGACGCCGAGATAACCGCGAATGATCCGGCCCTTCTTCAACAAACTCTCCAGCGCGGTGCGCACTGTGTTCGAAGGAATGGCAAAGCCAATTCCCTGAGAACCACCGCTGCGCGAGATGATCGCCGTGTTGATGCCAATGACTTCGCCACGCAGGTTTATCAGCGGTCCCCCGCTGTTTCCGGGATTGATTGCGGCGTTTGTCTGAATCAGGTCGCTAAAAACGTCTGCACGATTGGGCCTGCCTCTGGAGCTAATGATTCCGTCGGTAACAGTTTCCTCGAATCCAAACGGATTACCGATCGCCAGGACAAAATCTCCGGCCTGGACTGTATCCGAATCAGCCAGTTTGAGCGGCTTCACTCCTGGGTCGTCGATCTTCAACACTGCGAGGTCGACTTGCTCGTCCGCCCCAACCAGACGCGCCTTTTTGGTTCGCCCATCACTGAGTTCAACTTCGATCTCATCAACCTGACTGACCACGTGATTGTTCGTCACGATGTGCCCCTCGTTCGTGACGATCACGCCCGAGCCTAACGAATTTTGCACCAACGCTTCATCGTTAGGATTTTGAAATCCGCGCGGCCGGCGAAAGAAAGAGCCAAAGGGATCAAGCTGGTTTTGCCGTTCAACCGCAATCTTCTTCGTTGTCTTCACCGCCACGACAGAAGGCACCACCGAGCTGACCAGCGCGCGACGCTCGCGGTTGAGGGTTTCCAGCGATACGATCTGCTTCGGATCGACAGTCGGTGAATTGGCAAACGAGTATTTTTCCGGAGTCCGCTGCGCTGTTCTCAAGCCGCCATGTTTCAGACGGTAGTCGTACAACGCCGAGATCGCGAGGCTGAACAACGCCACAAAAAGAAAAAATTTAAAGAGGTTCTTCATTAGCTAACGTTGGAAAAGGTTCGTCCCTCTTGTTCGACAATCAACCGCCGGAAACGTTGATTTTCCGGCCATTCCAAGTGCGGGTCCATCTCGAAGATCGACATCGCACTGTTTCGCGCGCGCTTCATTAGCTGCGCGTCTTTGCGTAAATCGCCGATCTTTAGCGCAGGCAGGCCGCTTTGAGCCGTGCCTAACAAATCACCCGGACCGCGCATTTCCCAATCGGCCTCGGCTACAGCGAAGCCGTCCGTCGTTTTTTCCAGCACCGCCAATTTTTCGGCCGCCTCCGGCGAGGGCTTGGATGTGAGCAGCAAAATGCAGTACGATTTGTGCTCCCCGCGCCCGATCCGGCCACGCAGTTGATGAAGCTGAGCCAATCCGAACCGTTCCGCATTCTCAACCAGCATCACGGTTGCGTTCGGAACGTCGACACCAACTTCGATTACCGTGGTGCTGATCAGCACTTTTGCTTCACCGTGGCGAAATCGCTCCATGATCTCCGCCTTTTCCGGTGCAGGAATTCGACCATGCAGTAACTCACAGGTGTATGGATGCAATCGCTCGCACCAGCGTTCGTACTCTCCGGCCGCCGCCTTCGCTTCGAGTTTTTCGCTTTCTTCGATCAGCGGATAGACCACGTACAATTGCCGGCCGGCTTCCAATTGAGTGCGCAAAAAACTCAATACCTCGCCGAGTTTCGCTGAATCGCGAACCGCGGTAATGATCTTCCCACGACCGCTCGGCATCTCGTCCAGAGTTGAAACGTCGAGATCGCCGTAAACCGTCATCGTGATCGTCCGTGGAATCGGCGTCGCGGTCATCACCAAAACCGCCGGCGCCGGTTCCCGATTGGTCAGGCGGGCGCGTTGCGCGACGCCAAACTTGTGCTGCTCGTCAATGACCACGAGTCCGAGGTTCGAAAATGAGACCTTCTGGTAAAGCAACGCGTGCGTTCCGATAATGACATCTGCCTTTTCGTCACCTTCCATCAACGGCAGGAAACTTTCCTCCTGACGTGCGGCGGTACGGATCGACAACTTTATGCCGAGTGGTTCGAGCCACCGCAGCAGAACTGCGTAGTGTTGCTCCGCCAAAATCTGGGTCGGCGCCATGAAGGCTGCCTGATGACCGGCTTCTACCGCGAGCAGAATCGCAGCGATCGCGACCACCGTTTTTCCCGAGCCGACATCGCCCTGCAGCAAACGGTTCATCGGATACTTCGCGGTGAGATCGCGTCTGATTTCAGCGATGACTTTTTTTTGCGCAGTCGTGAGTTCAAAGGGAAGCGTGCGTAAAAATTTCTCCATTAGTTCCGCTCGCCCACCATGGATCGCACTTACACGCGAATGCGATTCGCTTCGCCGGGACGCGATCAGCATTTGTATCGCGAAAAACTCTGACAGAACGAGATGCTCGCGGGCCGCGCTCAGCGATTCCCAGGTCTCAGGAAAGTGAATCGCGCGGATGGCTTCTCTGCGGTCTCCCGTCTTCAAATTCCGCGGCAGCAGCGGCTCGATCGGCTCTGTGTCGAGTTCTTTGAGAAGACGGTAAATGATGCTGCGCAACACGCGCTGCGAAAGGCCTTCGGTCGCAGGATAAATCGGCGTGATCCGCCGCAAATGAATCGACTGCTCGCCGTCGTCTTCAATCACCTCGAACTCGGGGTGATCCATGCAAATCCGGTTGCCGCGCAGTCGTGGTTTTCCGAAAACGACCAACTGCTGGCCGGTCGCGATCATTTTCTGGATGTAATGCAAATTGAACCAGCGACAGACCAAATGCTGGCTGAGGGCGTTGGCGTTCGGTTCCTGCAACGTTGCCTCAAAGATTTTTTTCCAGCCACCGAACCGGCGGAGCGATGTCTTGATCACCTCCCCGGAGAGACAAATCGGCGTTTCGCTTTCCTCGCTTGGAAATTGCGGAAACTGATGTCGATCCTCATGACGTCGCGGAAAATGCGTCAGCAAGTCTTCCGCAGTTGTGATGCCGAGCCGCCGCAGCGCCAGGATCTTCGGGCGTGGAATCCAATCCAATTCTTCCAGCGGTTGCGAAATTTCCATCAATCCACCGCGACGGACTCGCGCACCGCTTCGAGTCGAATTTCCAATCGCGTCTCCCCCCCGTATTCGTCGGGGCGAATGCGAAACGCGATATCCCATGGCTGGGCCGGCAAAGAATCTTGAGCGGCACCAAAGAAAATCGCTCGGCGCTGATGATTTCGCTGCCGCAAGACGAGGGCGAGATGTTTTTCACCAACAACCCGCGGCGCGCCTATCGATTCGACCTTACGGGCGAAAAGGAGCGGCTGTGGATTGCCGTTGCCAAACGGTTGCAGCATTTCGTGCCAGCCGAGAAAATCGAAGTTTAATTCCGAGAAATTGATTTCATGATCGAGCCGGAGGCGCGGCCGCAAGTCTTCATCCGACAATAGCTCCCGCGCGACGCGACGAAATTGTTCCGCAAAAAGATCGATCTCTTTTTCGCGAATGGTCAGGCCGGCCGCCATTTCATGACCGCCGTACTTCTCCAGCCCGTCCGCGCAATGAGTCAGCGCCCGCACCAGATTCAAACCTTCAATGCTGCGGCCACTTCCTTTGCCGAGTCCTTTTTCGTCAAAACCGATCACGATCGCCGGACGATGGTACTTGTGCGCGATGCGCGACGCCACGATCCCGAGAACGCCCGCGTGCCAGCCCCGCTCGAATACGACAATCGCTGCGTCGCGCGAAGGATCGAACTGGTTCGCGATCTTCTTTTCGGCAGCCGCGAAAACCTGCTTCTCAACTTCCTGTCGTTCTCGATTTTGTTTGTCCAACAATTCGGCAAGCTCCGTCGCTTCACTCTCATTCTGGGTTAACAGCAGTCGAAGCGATTTCTCGGCGGTGCTCAATCGCCCGGCCGCATTCAATCTTGGTCCGAGCCGGTAACCGATATCGTCGGTAAGAATTGGCGGCTTTACCCCGCTGATTTCGATCAACTTTCTCAGGCCCTGTCGCGTCGATCGCGCGATCTCAATTGAGCCGCGTTGAACAAACGCTCGGTTCTCACCGGACAACGGAACGATGTCGGCCACCGTCCCGAGCGCGACCAGGTCGAGCCGTGATTTGAGATCGAACTCGATCGGCCGTGTTTTCAACAAGGCGTGACAGAGTTTGAAAACAAGACCCGCGGTGCACAAATAATGAAACGCTCCCGCAGGATCAATTTTCGGATTTACAATCGCCACACAATCCGGCAGCGCCGCCTTCGGTTCGTGATGGTCGATTACAATCACGTCGACACCGCGATCGCGAAGATCAGCAATCTCCGCCGCCGACGAGGTCCCGCAATCAAGCGCGATGAGAAGCTCGGGACGGTAAAGGTCGACACAGCGCTCGACGCTTTCGCGGCTCATCCCATAGCCTTCCTCCATTCGCATGGGCAGGAACAGATCCGGTGTCGCGCCGTATGCACGCAAGATTTCCGCGAGCAAAGTGAGAGAAGTGACTCCATCAACGTCGTAATCGCCGAACAGAACGACGCGTTCACGGCGATCGATGGCCGCAACAATCCGAGTCACCGCTGTTTCCATGTTTGGCAACAGAAAAGGATCGCTCAACATCTTCAAACGCGGTTTAAGGAAAGCCTGGACCTCATCCGCGCTGGCAAAGCCCTTACGCGCCAACAAACGAGCGATGCATTCGCAGCCGCAAATCTCGCTCCAACGAACGGCATCGTCGTTGAGCTGTTCGGGAGAAGCAATGATCCAGCGAGTTTGCCGCGTAAACCTTGAACGCGTGTTCGCCTGGGGCGGGTCGACATCTACGCGGCTTTGCACCGATTATTTTATCCCGCCCGGCATCAGCTGACAACTGCGAGACAATCTCTCATAATCAGTTGACTCGCGATTGACGACTCAATTACACAGGGGCTGTGAATTTGGCCGGAATCGCGTTATTGGCAGGGACACTTGCGTTGTCGGGTTGCGCTCTTGGAAAAAAGATGTTGGAGCAGCCGAGCGGTCCGCCGGAAAAGCCGACGCCCAAACTCGAGCGCAAGACGGAAGTTTTCACCGGTACCGTTGTATTGATTGATGGGGCGTATCGTTTGCGTCTTCTGAAAGATCCGGACATGGTGCTGCGATTGACCCGGGCGCGACGGGAAAACGAGTTTGCGAAAGAACAAATCAATCTCCGAAAATATTACGAGAAAACCGTTTCCGTGAATGGAACTCTTTACGACGATTGGATTTTTGGCGCAGATATCGTCGGTCAATGGACGCCGCCCGGCGGGGACACCGGCCCGAACATGAACGCGCCGAAACCGACCCGGCCCTAGCGTTTAGATTAGGTCCAGCACCAGTTCGCGTTTTGGCAGTAGCCCATGCTTTTGGCATGAGCCGGAGAAGGCGCGCAGCCCGCTCTTTTCATTTTCTCCGAAGTTGAATCGGAGATGCTCACGATAGTAGCAGCGACAAAAGTCGGCCGAAAATTCGTGTTCGACGGCGATGACATTCTCGATGTTGTCGAGATTCACGTCACGCAGTACGCGAATGCGATCGGCGATTGCTTTCGCGTCTTTGACCTCCGGCCTAACGAGCCAGAGCGCGTAAACGAATTGTAATTTCGTCAAACCTTTCCATTCCTCCCCCAGATCCCAGTATCGATAATCGTCGGGGAATTTCTGGCGAAATCGAATCGCATGATCACCAATCAGGAGCCGGGCACGGCCGCGTTTGATGGGAGAGAGTGAATCTCTTGCTATTTCAACAGCGCGAAATTCCTTGCCACGCTCAGCAAGTAGACAGCGCAGTAAAACAACCGAAGTTTCCGACGCGGGATCCAATTCGATTTCCGGCAGCGGCGTATCGCCAGCGTAAGCGACGACGACGCTGTAAACCGCGCCGTCCGATGAGATCGAAACGCCGTCGACGATTCGATAAATGGGATTCCGCAGAAATTCGAAACTGGACACGAGCGCGACATCGAGCTCGCCGCGAGCGAGCTGTGCGCACAACGTCGATGGATGATCGAAGACGACTTTGCCTTCCCAACCCTGAATCAGCGGCCGGGCATTGAGATACTTAACACAACCGACGCGCAAGGGACGCTCCCTCTGAACCTTCATCTTCTGACAACCAAAGTAAGAGGAAGCGGAAGAACAATAACCTTTAGGCGCAGGCGAGCTCAGCTTCGGAGCGCGGCTGGGATGTCGACCCGTTTCGGCCATTCGTCAGGTGACGGTATCGGCTGTCCCGTTGGACTGGAATGCGCCCGGCCTCGCGAATCGCGTGCTCGAGAGCTGCGATCGTTTGCTGTTGCGGCGTGGTCGCGCCCGCCATGTGAAAGATTTTTTCTTCCATGATCGTGCCGTGCAAATCGTCAGCTCCGTAGCTGAGTGAAATCTGGGCGAGCGGCAGACCGGTGCTCACCCAATAAGCGGTCAGATGATCGATATTATCGAGATAAATTCGGCTTACCGCCAGATTGCGCAATTGCTCGACGGCGGACGCACGCTTGATATGAGCCAGGATGGTCGTTTGCGGTTCAAACGCAAACGGAACAAACCCGCTAAAGCCCCCAGTTTCGTCCTGAAGTTGGCGGAGCTGGCGCAAGTGATCGACGCGCTGCTCCAGCGTTTCGACGTGTCCGTAAAGCATCGTACACGTGCTGTGGCCGCCCATTCGATGCCAAGTCCGGTGAACGTCGAGCCATTCCTCAGCGGTCTCCTTACCGCGACAGATACGATCACGCACCTCGGCGTCGAAGATTTCCGCGCCACCGCCAGTAATTGAACCCAATCCGTGTTCCCGCAACAGCTCCAACGTATCTTTGATCGGCATCTTAAAAATGCGCTCGGCCAAATGACGGACCTCGATTGCGGTAAAAGCTTTGATGTGCAGACGCGGGTCGAGCGCGCGCAACCCATCCAGCAAATCCAAATACCACTCCTTCTTTAAAGATGGATGCAGACCACCGACCATGTGAACTTCCGTGATCCCGAGCGGAAGAGCGTCGGCAACTGCTTGAATGATTTCGCCGGGGGCGTGTTCGAACGCGTGCGCGTCGCGTTTCTTAGCCGCAAACGCGCAAAACTGACACGACAGAACACAGATGTTTGAATAGTTGATGTAACGGTTGTGGATGTAACTCGCGAAGTTCCCGTTTTTTCGCTCGCGAACGACGTTGGCCATGATTCCGAGAGCGTTAAGATCGGTCGCCCGATAGAGAACCGCCGCCTCGGCTTCCGAGACGCGAGCGGCCGCCTCGATTTTTTCGGCAATCGGCTTAAGTTCCTTTGGAATAAGTGAGTAATTCATCCCGTGCCGATGCTGAAATTGATGGCTTTACCATGCACAGCCGCCTCACGAGTTGCAACAAAAAGCACCGGAGCGCATCTGACGAGGAAGACGGGCCCCCATTGAGCGCGATAAGATTCGAATCGGTGCCCCACCAACCCCGTCTGTTTATCAATGGCCGACCCAAAAGCACCGGCGCGATCCGGCGATGACGCGGAAGATGTCCGCCTGATGCTCTTGGTGGCCGGCGGCGACACGGCTGCCTTCGAGGCGTTGATCGAGCGACATCAGGCCCTGGTGGCCGGCACAGTGGCACGAATGCTCGGCAGCAATTCCGACGTGGAAGACATTAGTCAGCAGGTCTTTATCCGCGTCTGGAAAAGCGCCGGTCGTTACGTGGCTCGGGCGAAATTCACGACCTGGCTACTCAAGATCACCCGTAACCTCGTTTTCAACGAAATGCGGCGCGCGAAGCGTCATCCGCACGTGCCGGTCCAGATCGATCCCGAAACGGAAGAACTGCCAATCAAGGATGAGGTAACCGCAACTCCGGACGCAACTCTGCTGCAGGCGGAATTGCAACGAGCGATTGAAAGCGCCATCGCTGAGCTTCCGGACGCCCAACGAATGGCGCTTGTGCTCAGACGCTACGAAGAACTGAGCTACGAAGAAATTGCAGATGTCCTGGAGTTGTCGGTGCCGGCGGTCAAAAGCCTGCTCTTTCGCGCGCGGACAGAATTGCGCGAACGATTGCAGGTTTATCTGAAGCAATAAAGCAAAGAGGGCGGGCCCCTGCGCGGGCACCCACCCCCTCTCAACCCCACATTCCTAAAATTTCTTATTCGTCGCGGTCTTTAACGTCGCTATGGAACTGCACCTGCGTCGCTTCTTCGGGGGCTGGCGGTGCTCCTGGCTTGGCATAATCGGCAGCGAGCTGACGATTTGAAGTTGGGACTAAACGGACCGCTCCTTTAGCATTGTTCCGCCAGCCGTTCGGATCGGCGTACTCCTCGCCCACGTGATGCAAACCGGCGACCTGGTCTTCCAAGCCGGTGCCATAGCGCTGATCAATAATGGTTGGCGTTACAAATATCAGCAAATTGCGTTTGTGGCGTTCATTGTCGTGGCTCTGAAACGCGTAGCCCAGCACCGGAATGTCACCCAGAACGGGAACCTTCGTTCGGGCTTTCGCCGCCTGATCGGAAATCAGACCGCCAAGCGCAAGCGTGTCGCCGCTCCTAATGAGCACGTTAGAGTCCAGTGTGCGCTTGTCGATAATCGGGCTTGTGACGTCGGCGCCATTAAAGGTGAAGTGAAAATCGCCCACCTTGTTACTAATTTCCGGTTTCACCGCTAGCGTGATGTAGTTGTCCTTATTGATGGAAGGGCGGACGATCAATGTGTTACCAAACGTTTTGTCCTGAAATCCGCCGAATACGGCAGTTGCGGTTTGTTCGTTGAAATTCAGCTGTGGTACCGGCTGATTGCGAATTACTTCAATCTTCGCCTGTTGATTGTCTGCGGTGACCACACGTGGGTTAGCCAGGAACTCGGCGTCGGCATCTTCATTTAGCGCCGCCAGCGTCGCCGAGAATTGTGGGACCGACAGAATAGCGAATTGGCCAGGGATCAATTGACCAAGGCTGCCGAAGAAATTGTTATTGTTCGGATTGCCTAGTCCAAAGCCGCCGGTCGGCACATTCCCACCGGGCACCGGGCTGCCTGACGCAATCGGGTTACCATAAGTGATTGTCTTCGGGGCAGACGCGCTGCCGACTGTCCCAGCCCAGTTGATTCCGTAAGCTTGCACTGGATCAGCAGTCACTTCCACGAGCCGCGCTTCAATCATCACCTGCCTCGTCGGCTTATCGATTTGCAAAAGAACTTTGCGAATGTTGTCGATGTTACTTCGAGTTTCACGGTAGAACATGGTGTTCGTCCGTTCATCAATCTGGGGCGGGTCTTTGCTCTGCAGCTGTGAAGTAACTAACGAGGACACATCTTTTGCCCGGGCATAGCTAAACTGATAGCTGTCGGTTTCTGTTGGCTCGGCCGTGCGTTCCTGTGCGGTCTTGATATAGTAAACGTTCTCGAGCTTGTCCATGAATAGCCCCTTGGCTTTGACAATGATCGAAATCGCTTGAAGCGCGGTCACATCTTCCAAACGCATTGTGACCGTGCCTGCAACAGCATCACTCACTACCATGTTGACCTTGGCTTGGCGGGCGAGCAGTCGGAGCACTTGACCGACGTCGTCGCCTTGAAATTCACGAACACCGACACCGCCGCCTTCAATGTTTTCGTCGGCCTCCGTCGAGCCCGGCGCTTGCGTTGCGGTGGTGCCCGGTTTTGGCGCAGGGCTGGCAGCCTGGACCGGAGCCTGCACGAGCAACATCGAAGATTTGTCAGCGGAGTTGGATTGATCTGGCGCCGGAGATCCTGCGGCGGGAGCTGGATTCGTTTGCGCCTGTGACATGGAAAGCGCGGTCAGAAACGCCGCCGCCGCGACGCATCCCCGTTGCTTAAAAGAAGTGGCCATAGTGTTTGTGGAAGTCAGATAAGTGCTGCCGCGATAAAAGCAGGAAGCAGACCAGCCCCTCGGAACTTTAAGACAAGCTAGCCGTGCAGTCGGCCGGACCGGCAAAGCCGGTTTAGGCTCCCAGGCGGCGGGCCGCTTTGACGAACGCTTTCACTAAGCGGTGGTCTTTCCGACCCGGGGAGGCTTCTACCCCGCTGGTCACATCCACGCCGCGCGGACCGACCGCATTCACAGCCTCCGCCACATTCCCGGGATTTAACCCACCGGCGAGCACGATATTGAGATCTGGATCATCGAGCACAAAGTCACGCGCCAGTTTCCACGGAAATACGCGTCCCGTTCCCCCGAATTCGCCGCCCGAGCTGGAATCCAAGATTAATGTATCGGTCGAAAAGTCAGGCACGTCCGCTAGCGAGCTCGAGTCTTCCACTGGTACCGCTTTGGCGAAGCTAATTCCAGCGCGGCCCAATCGCCGACAGAACTCCGGCGACTCATTTCCGTGCAACTGCAACGCGTCAATAAAAGGGAGTCGCGCGATCCGCCGGGCGTCTTCCCAGTTCGGGTCCAGCAGGATCGCAACCTTGCACACGCCTGACGGCAGCTTGCCGATCCAATCGCTCGCCTTCTCGAGGTCGATGTAGCGCTTACTCTTGCGGACCAGGTTGAATCCCAGAGCATCGGCGCCGGCTTCAACTGCGGCCAGAGCGTCCAGCTCGGTTGTGATCCCGCAGATTTTGACGAAAAGACGGTCGCTCGATGTCAACTTGCCGCCGAACATCCCCGCCTTATTCGCCGGGTTCAATTACACGGCCCCGAACCTGTTTAATCTGACTGTGATGCGTTAAAACATGCACCCGTCCGTCGCTACCGCGGAAAAACGCGCTGAGCAGCCAGCTGACGAACGAGATGATGATCGCGCCAAATATTGCGCGCCAAAAACCGTGCACTTGAAAACAAGGCACTATTTCGCTGACCAGCTTCAGCATCAGCGCGTTGATGATCAAAATGAAAAAGCCCAGCGTCACCAGGATGAACGGAATACTGAGGAAGAGCAGAATCGGCCTGACAAACGCGTTGATGATTCCGAGCAGGAGCGAGGCGCCCAGCAGGCAACCGATTCCTGTGTAACCCATCCCCACAATGTTCGCTGCCACGAAGACAGCGAAGGCAGTGATGAACCAGCGAAAGACGAAATGCCGCATGAGACGAAGGTATTGAAAATTAGCGTTCTCGCCAAGTGCGTTCGACAAACCACTTGTCAATCTAACTGCCTTCGCTAAAGCGTAATTCAGGGAGGATTTTGAGTTGTGGCAAAGAAAAGCAAGGTCGACGCGGCGGCGGCCGGCAAAGTAAGCAAAGTAAAGGCAGGCGGAAAATCGAGACCCGCCAAGGCGAAAAAGGCTATGGTGCCAAAGAAACCTGCTGGTGGCAAAACTGAAGCGCAGGGGGCGCCAGTACCCGCAAGTGGGTTCGATCCAACCGATGCGCAAATCGAGATGCGCGCCTATTTCATTTCCGAGCGCCGGCGCCGATTCGATCTGCCCGGCGACGCAAATTCAGACTGGCTCGAAGCGAAACGACAGCTCCTGGCGGAAATTCGCCACTAAAGCTGCAGCAGCGGTGGGTCCCTTTAGAATCTTAGGTCCGCCTATACCGGGGTCGAGAATTGGGTGCCCGGCAAACACTCTTTGATTTTGTCCACCAGCCGGTTGATCGCGAACGGTTTTGCGATCAACCCGGCCACGCCCGGCTCTTTAAGTAATTCCTGCGCGCGTTTTTCTTCGGCTTTACCGGAAACGAGAATCAGCGGCGGCACGTCCCGGATCGGTTCGATGTTTTGATAAACCTTGCCGAGAAGGAAGAATAACATTGCTCCATCGATCATCGGCATTTGGAAATCGAAGATGAACAGGTCGTATTTTTTCCTCAACGCGAGCTCAAAGCCGTACTCCGGTTGGGGCGAAGTATCGACTTCGCAATTCAACGTCGCCAGCAACGCTTCGCGCACGACCCGCAGCAGCGCGACGTCGTCATCGACCATCAGGAATCGTTTGGCCTCAACCGCCACGCCCGAGATTTAACCACGAATTTACGAATGAACACGAACGATTTGTTGCTACGACCGCTCCCTCGCCGTGAAAAGGAACAGCCCCTCGACAGCGTGGGGCGACTAAAGTTTATTCATGTAGACTCACCATTCCTGGTTAGGAAGAGCATGCAACACACGACTTCTGAACTCGTCGCTGCACTTCGCGAACGACTCGCCATCATTCGCGATGATAACAGCCGTAGCGATCCAGAAAAGCACATGGCGCGACTTCGCACCGTTTCAGAGAAGATCGACAATCTCGCCGCCGCCCTGCCAAAACCGATTGACCCAGAGCTCGCCCATTTTCTCCAGCGCAAGAGCTACGACAAAGCCCTCGAATTGCTGGAGGGATGCTCGCCGTCACATTCCTAAGACGATTAGGATGCTCGCTTACCGCGAGTACAACTCGACGATCAACTGTTCGTTGACGATCGGTTGCATTTCTTCGCGCGACGGAATGTGGGCAACTTTTCCTTTGAGCCCGTCGCGATCAACGGTCAGCCAATCCGGAACCGGAACAATTTGGGTGAGCTCAAGATTGCGGACCGCAAGCTGCCGCGATTTAGGTTTGTCCTTGATCGCGACCTCGTCGCCGGCTTTCACGTTGTAGGAGGCAACGTTGACGCCGCGGCCGTTGACCTGGACGTGACCGTGCGAGACGAGCTGGCGCGCGGCATTGCGCGTATTGGCGAACCCAAGCCGGTAAATCACGTTGTCGAGCCGCGTTTCGAGCAGTTGAAGCAACGTTTCACCGGTCACGCCGCGTTTGCGCAGAGCGTGCTGGAAAATCCGACGGAACTGGCGCTCGAGCAGACCGTATTGATAACGAAGCTTCTGTTTCTCGCCGAGAGCGATGGCGTATTCCGATTGCTTGCGACGCGAGCCTTTTGGCCCATGCATCCCCGGCGGATAATTTTTCCGCTCGAGCGATTTCGATGGTCCAAAAATCTGCACGCCGTAACGGCGGCTGACTTTTGTTTTCGGTCCAGTATATCTGCCCATGTGAAGAAAATTAGAAAGTAGAAAACAATTTAGACCCGGCGTTGTTTCGGTGGGCGGCAACCATTGTGCGGAACCGGCGTGACGTCGCGAATCAGAGTGAGATCGAGACCAATCGCCTGAAGGGCGCGAACAGCTGATTCGCGTCCGGCGCCTGGTCCTTTCACAAGAACCTCAACTTCCTTAAGTCCGTGACCCATCGCCTGCCGCGACGCGTCCTGCGCGACGAGCTGCGCCGCGTAGGCCGTGCTTTTGCGCGAGCCTTTGAATCCAACTTTGCCCGCGCTCGACCAGCCAATCACGTTTCCGTTCAAATCGGTGATCGTGACGATCGTGTTGTTAAAAGTCGCGAAAACGTGGGCGATGCCGGTGTGGATGTTCTTTGCACCTTTTGCCTTAACGATTTTCGGTTTCTCGACGTCGTCCGCGTCGAGTGAAAGATTTTCGCGAGGCGCGGCAGCTGCCGGAGTTTCCGACTTAGCCGGCTTCGCCGGTTTCTTGGCTGGCTTCGCTTCCGCCGCGACCGGAGCTTGACTCTCGGTAGCCGGCGCGGCGGTTTGTTCTGTCTTTGCTTCAGCAGCCGGAGTGTGTTCTTCGGGCTTCGCCTGCTTCGGCTTTTCCTCTTTCGCCGCCTTCGGCTTCTCGTCCTTCGCCTTCGCTGGTTTCTTGTGTTCGGCCATTTTTAAACTTTTCCTGCTTTAGCTTCCGGATTGCGGATCACGCCGACGGTCTTGCGCGGACCCTTACGCGTGCGCGCGTTGGTCGACGTTCGCTGGCCTCGCACGGGCAATCCGCGACGATGACGTTGACCGCGATAACAATTGATCGCCTGCAACCGCTTTAGATTTCCCTGGATGTCGCGGCGAAGATCGCCCTCGATCTTGAGTTTGTTGTTCGTGATCGCGTGAATGATTTCGTTGATCTGCTGCGGCGTCAGTTTGTTGGCGCGCAGATTCGGATCGATGTTTGTCTGCTCCAGAATTTTCCGCGCGGTGCTGAAACCGATCCCGTAAATGTAGGTCAGCGACGCTTCGATGCGCTTATCCGCTGGAATTTCAACTCCTAGTAGTCTCGGCATATTCTAAATTCTTGTCACTTGTTACACGTCACTGCTCTTATCCCTGGCGCTGTTTGTGACGCGGATTCTTGCAAATCACGCGAACCACATTCTTGCGCTTCACGATTTTACAACTTTCACAAAGTCTTTTAACTGAGGGTCGTACTTTCATTTTGGTCGAAACAAAAAACGCGGAGCCATATCCGCGTTGTCACTTCTGGCGGAAGGTGATCCGCCCCTTCGACAAATCGTAGGGAGATACCTCTAGCATAACTTTGTCGCCTGGCAAGATACGAATGAAATGGAGGCGCATTTTGCCCGAAATGTGGGCCAGGACCCGGTGGCCATTCGGCAGCTCGACCCGAAACATGGTATTCGGAAGCAGCTCGACGACAGTGCCTTCTACTTCAATTGCGTCTTTCCGCGCCATGTCAGGATTTCGGGCTCATCCTTGGTAATCAGGACCGTATGTTCGAAATGGGCCGACCGAGTTCCGTCAGCCGTGCGCACGGTCCAGCCGTCATCGAGCAGGCGGACATCCGGTCCGCCGATATTGATCATCGGTTCGATCGCGAGCGTCATGCCGGCTTTCAATTTCGGACCGCTGCCGCGTCGCCCGTAGTTCGGGATCTGCGGTTCCTCGTGCAATTTGCGGCCCACGCCGTGGCCAACAAATTCGCGCACCACCGAAAACCGATTTTGCGACGCTTCATCTTCAATCTCCGCGCAAATGTCGCCCAGACGCCGGCCTTCACTGGCCACACTGATCGCGCGCTCCAGCGCTTTCTCCGTCACGCGCAGCAATTGGTCGGTGCGTTCATCGACCATTCCGACGGGAATGGTTTGAGCGGTGTCCCCCACCCAACCATCCTGGATCACGCCGATGTCGAGCTTGACGATGTCGCCATACTGGATCCGCCGCTGGCTGCCGATTCCGTGCACGACTTCGTCATTCAGTGAAATGCAGATGTTTCCGGGGAAAACGCGATGGCCGAGTCGATAGCCGAGAAACGCGCTCTTCACTTTCGCTTCGTTCATGAAATCGGCCGCAGCTTCATCCACTTCCTTGGTGGTGATCCCCGGACGAATCAACTCGCTCACGCGATCGAGAATCTCGCTCGCAGTCCGGCATGATTGCCGCATCTTCTCGATTTCCTTCGCGTTCTTGATTGGAATCATGCCGCTACCTTGTCCTCGATGATGCGCGATATATCGGCAAACACCGCTTCCCGGTCGCGATTGCCATCAATTTTCCGCAGGATCGACACTTTTCCGTAATAATCCGCCAACGGCTGCGTCTTGGTATTGTATTCACGCAAGCGCTGTTGCAGCACTCCATCGTCATCGTCGCTGCGGCGTTCGAGACGGCCCTCGCAATACGGACATATCGGCCGATCAGCAAACTGAGCGCTGTCCACGCTCGTCGTAAATCCGCAGGTACGGCATTGCAGACGGCCGGAAATTCGCGAACGCACCGTGTCTTCCGATACGTCGAGCCAGATCGCGGCCTCTAACGAAGTCTTCAGGCTTTTCAAAATCGACGCGAGACTTTCCGCCTGCGGCAACGTCCGCGGAAATCCGTCGAACACAAATCCGTAACCACCGTGCAAGTGCAGCCAGTCTTCAATCAGCTTCACGATAATTTTGTCAGGCACGAGGTCGCCGCGCTGCAGGATCTCCGCCGTCCCCAGGCCGAGCGGTGTGTCCAAATCTTTTTCGCGGCGCAGAATCGCTCCGGGCGAAGTAACCGGAATTCCGAATTGACGGGTGATCATTTCCGCCTGAGTTCCTTTTCCGGAACCGGGAGCGCCGAGTAGAACGAGTCGCCGCTTCACTTCGACGCCAAAAACGCGGCAACCCCGCCAATTACAAGGATGGCGATGCCGACATAAAGCCACATCAGTGTACCCTGCGCCGCCGCTTCGCCGCGCGCATACGCCGACCGACCGGTAAAGCCTCCGCGCACGCGACCTTTGCGCAAGAAGCCGTCGTAATGCCGCTGGATCAGATGCGTCTCTACCTGGCGCATCGTGTCGAGAATCACGCCCACGATAATCAGCAAGCTGGTGCCGCCGAAAAATTGCGCGGTCACTTGTGGAACATGCAGACTCTGACTCAACAAACTGGGAAGAATGGCAATCATCGTCAAGAAAATCGCGCCCGCAAAGGTCAGTCGCGTCATCGTGAAATCGAGAAAATCCGCAGTCGGTTTGCCCGGACGCACGCCCGGAATGTAGCCGCCGTATTTTTTCAGATCGTCCGCAATCTGCGACGGCTGGAACTGCGTCGCGACCCAGAAATAGCTGAAGAAGAAAATCATCGCCGCCAGAACCACGTAATGCAGCCAACCGGTGGACAGCATTTCCGAAATCTGGCGCGGCGGTCGGGCTGTTCGGAAAGCCCAGCTCACGATCTGATTGGGGAACAACAAGAGCGCCCACGCGAAGATGATCGGCATGACGCCCGCGTAATTCACCTTCAACGGCATGTATTGCGTCTGGCCGCCATACAGCTTCCGGCCGACGACGCGCTTGGCGTACTGCACGGTGATCTTTCGCACGGCCTGCGTGATCGCGATGACGCCGCGATCACGATGAAGAAGAACGCCACCATCAACACCAGAATCGCCGGATTTACCTGACTTGTCCCGGTTGCCGCGGACGGCACGAAAGTTTTCCACGCCTGTGCCAACGCCGCGGGCAAGCGCGCGACGATGCCGATCGTAATGATCAACGAAATACCGTTGCCGATTCCGCGCTCGGTGATTTGATCGCCCAGCCACATCAGCAACAGCGTGCCCGTGGTGAGCGAAATCACCGTCACGATACGAAACACCCATCCGGGATCGTCGACCAGTGGAATTCCCAGCCGCGCGATCGTTTCCGTGATTCCGGGCAACGCGATGTGATACGATTCCGGATGCTGGAACGAAATCGCGAGCAGGTAGCCTTGGAAAACGCAAAGACCGACGGTCATGAACCGCGTGTATTGCATGATCTTCTGCCGGCCGCCGTCTTCGCGCGCGAGTCTTCCGAGCTGCGGAATCACCGCCGTCAGCAACTGCATCATGATCGACGCGCTGATGTAAGGCATGATGCCGAGCGAAAAGATCGCGCAGTTTTCCAGCGCGCCGCCGCTGAACAGATTCAGAAGAGCGCCGAGACTGCCGCCGGATTTTTCGGTCAACGCGCTGCGAAACCATTCCTGCAAGACGGCCTGGTTAACGCCTGGAGTCGTGATGGCCGCGCCCAGTCGGACGATCACGATCACGGCGAGCGTGAACAGAATTCGCCGGCGCAGCTCCGGTATTTTGACCGTGTTGAGAAAGGCCGAAACCATTTCCGAAAACTATTTCCGGGAAGTCTTCTTCTGCGTCTTCGATGCGGATGTCGATCTCTTCTTCGGCGCGGGTGCGGCGGACTCCTTCGCCACTTGGTCACGGCTCTCCGCCTTGGCCTTCTCCGCACTGCGGTCCCGCATCGTGACGGTTCCACCGGCTTTCTCGATCTTCGCGTTGGCCGATTCGCTCACTTTGTCCGCCTCGATCGTCAGGGCGTGTTTCAATTCGCCATCGCCGAGAATCTTTATTCCCGCGATGTTGCCGCGAATGAGTTTGGATTCGCGCAGCAGCTCTTCGTTCACGACGGTACCGGCCTTAAACTCGCTCAGATCGCTCAAGTTTACGATCGCGTAGTGGTTTTGAAACGCGGCGTTGTTGAATCCGCGCTTTGGCAAACGTCGGATCAACGGCATCTGGCCGCCTTCAAATCCGAGCCGAATGCTGCCGCCCGAGCGCGCTTTCTGGCCCTTGTGGCCTTTGCCGCTGGTCTTTCCGTGACCGGAGCTTTCGCCGCAACCGAGTCGCTTCACGCGATGACGCGAGCCGGGACGCGGTCGGAGATTATGTAACCGCATCATGACTGTGCTTGTGCCGCGGTCGCTTTTCCATCGCCGCCTTTGATTCCGCGAATCTTCAAAATTTCATCTTTGCGCCGCAACGATTGCAGCGCCGCGATCGTCGCCTTCACCACGTTGGCGTGATTGCTCGAGCCGAGCGATTTCGCGAGCACGTCGCGAATCCCGACTGCTTCGACCACCGCTCGCACGCCGCCGCCGGCGATGACGCCTGTTCCGGGCGACGCCGGCCGCAACAGCACACGGCCGCCACCAAATTCGCCGATCGCTTCGTGCGGAATGGTGTTTTCGTGGAGCGAAACTTTTTCCATCGATTTCTTCGCGGCGTCGGACGCTTTGCGAATCGCTTCCGAGACTTCGTTCGCCTTTCCGAATCCGACGCCGACCGTGCCGTCGTGATCGCCGGCCACGATCAGCGCGCTAAAGCTGAAACGACGGCCGCCTTTCACGACTTTGGCGCAACGATTGATGAACACGACCTTCTCGGTCGTGTCGCCTTTTTTTGCGGGCGCCTTATCGGTGCCGCGGTCTTGTCGTCTGTTTGGAGGTCCTTGAGCCATGAATTTAAAACTTTAATCCGCCTTCGCGCGCTGCGTCGGCCAGTGCTTTCACTTTGCCGTGATATTGAAATCCGCCGCGATCAAATACCACGTTCTCGATTTTTTTGCCGCGCGCGCGCTCGGCGATCGTTTTGCCGACAACCTCGGCGCTGGCGCGATTGGCGCCCGGTTTACTCTTGCCGAGGACGGTCTTCTCCGTCGTCGAAGCCGCAGTCAAAGTCTTGCCGGCATCGTCGTCGATGACCTGCGCGTAAACGTGCTTGCCGGAAAAATAGATCGACAAACGCGGACGCGCGGCCGTGCCGGAAACTTTTTTACGGATGCGCTGATGCAATCGCTGCCGAGCTGCTTTTCGATTAAACGTCGCCATAAAATTACTGGACCGTCTTGCCTTCCTTGCGGCGGATCTGTTCGCCGGCGTAACGAACGCCTTTGCCCTTGTAAGGCTCCGGCGGGTAATAGCGGCGAATGTCCGCGGCGACCTGGCCGACAACTTTCTTGTCCGCGCCCTGAATCGAGATCTTCGTGTTGTCGGTCACGGTGATTTTGATGTCCTTCGGAATTGGAAAGAGAATCGGGTGCGAAAAGCCGAGACTCAGATTGAGATTTTGCCCCTGGACCGCGGCTTTGAATCCGACGCCTTCGATCTCGAGGTTTTTGGTAAAACCTTCGCTCACGCCCACGACCATGTTGTGCACGAGCGCGCGGGAAAGACCGTGCAACGCCTTTACGCTGCGCGTTTCCGCGTCGCGCGCGAGCGAGACGTGATTGTCCGTCACACTCCCCTTGATTTGGCGCGGCAATTTCCAGCTCAGCTTGCCTTTCGGTCCTTCGACCGAGACTGCGCCATCATTGTCGATGTTCACCTTGACCTTGTCCGGAATCTCGACCGGTTTATTTCCAATTCGTGACATAATAATTACCAGACGTAAGCGAGCAATTCGCCGCCGACTTTTTGTTTCTTCGCCTCGCGGCCCGACATAACGCCGCGCGAGGTGGATAGAATCGCCGTGCCCATCCCGCCGAGCACGCGCGGAATTTCGTCCGCGCCGACATAACGGCGCAAACCGGGCCGGCTCACGCGCTTCAAACCGGTGATGGCGCTGGTGCGATTCGACCAATTTGTTCGTGATCTTGATCCGCGGATGCGCCGCTTTCGTATCGACCTCGTAATCGCTGATGTAGCCTTCCTCCTTCAAAATGCGAACGATCTCGGCTTTGATCTTCGAGTACGGCACAAACATCTCCATCTTCTGCGCGTGCGCGCCGTTGCGCATGCGGGCGAGCAAATCGGCAATAGGATCAGTAACGGTACTCATGAAATTCAGGCGCCGCTTCAGCCGGTCCGCCAGATGGGGCCGCCGCAGCGGCTTTTTTCGCCCGGTCGCTGAAAGGCATTCCCATCTCGCTCAAAAGCGACTTGGCCTCTTCGTTCGTCCGCGCGGTGGTCACAATTGTAACATCAAAACCGATGTTGCGCTTGATTTTATCGAGCTCGACCTCGGGAAAAATTGACTGATCGGAAACGCCGAGCGTGTAGTTGCCGTGGCCGTCGAAACCGCGCGGCGAAACTCCGCGAAAATCGCGAATGCGCGGCAGCGCGGCCTTGATCAGGCGCTCGAGGAACTCGTACATCCGCTCGCCGCGCAGCGTGACCTTCGCGCCGATCGCCTGGTCCTTGCGCAGCTTGAAATTTGCGATGCTTTTCTTGGCGCGCGTCTCGGCCGGCTTCTGGCCGGTGATCAGGCCAGCTCGGCCTTGGCGTCTTCCAGCGCCTGCTTCACGTCCGACTGCGAGCCGACCGAAGTGTTGACCACAACCTTCTCGAGCTTCGGGATCTGGTGTACGTTCTTGTAGCCGTGCTGTTCGCGCAGCGCGGGCATCACTCGGTCTTTGTATTGGCGATAAAATTCGTTTTCCATTACGCCGCCTTTTTCTCAGCCTTCTTTCCTTCGACTTCGTCTTGGTTTTCTTTTCCGCTTTCTTGCTCGATCAACTTCACATTCGAAATGTGAATCGGACCTTCGCGTTCGGCGATCTTGCCCTGCGGATTGTCCTGCGACTTGCGGAGATGCTTCTTGATCATCCGCACGCCTTCGATCAGCACGCGGTGCTTGCTCGGCATCACTTCGAGAATTTTGCCGGAGGAACCTTTGAAGTTCCCCGAGATCACCTCGACCTGGTCGCCCTTTTTCACGTGAAACTTGATCCGGTTCATAAAACCTCCGGAGCGAGCGAAACGATCTTCATGAAATTGCGTTCGCGCAGTTCGCGCGCGACCGGGCCGAAAATGCGCGTGCCGCGCGGATTCAAATCCTTGTCGATGATCACGATCGCGTTGTTGTCGAAGCGCAGAAACGAACCGTCATCGCGCCGAATCGGCTGCCGCGTGCGAACCAAAACGGCGCGCACCACTTCGCCCTTCTTCACCGTGCCGGTGGCGCTGGCTTCTTTCACGTTCGCGGTGATGACGTCGCCGATCCCGGCGTAAAGCGTGGCCTTGCCGATCACGCCGATCATCGTCGCCATGCGCGCGCCGGTATTGTCCGCCACGTCAAGTCTGGATCTAATCTGAACCATTAAAATCTACCTCTTCCTCTTAATCCTTTTTACTTCTGGAGGACCTCCACCAATCGCCAGCGTTTCAATTTGCTCAGCGGCCGCGTCTCCATGATCCGCACGGTATCGCCGGTCTTCGCCTTGTTCTCCTCGTCGTGCGCGTAAAACTTCGATCTGCTTCACGATCTTGCCGAACTTCGGGTGCGGCACGCGCGTCGCCGTGTGCACGACGATCGTCTTGTTCATCCCGCTCGGAAATCACTTCGCCGACGCGCGTCTTGCGCGCAGCGCGAGTGTATTTCGCCGGCAATGGCGGTGGTTGTGCTACTGGTTGGGTTGCTTGCTCGGCCATAAATTATTTCTTCTTTTTCGCCTTTGGCTCTTCGGCCGGAATCGTCTGCGGTTGCTTGGGGCGATTCGAAAGAACCGTTTCAATCCGCGCCACGTCGCGGCGGATCAAACGCAGCCGGCTCGGTTGTTCGAGCTGTCCGCTCTGCTGTTGCAAACGGAGATGCAATCGTTCCTGGCGCAGATCGCGCTTCTTTGTCAGCAACTCATCCGTACTCATCTCCACAATTTCCTTGATTTTCATGTTCGTTAGGCCGTGGCCACGTGGTGACGGCTGAGAAATTTCGTGCGCACCGGCAACTTGTCCGCCGCCAGGCGCAACGATTCGCGCGCGACCGATTCCGTCACGACCGTCCAGTTCAAACAAAATGTTTCCCGGTTTCACCGTCGCCACCCAATATTCCGGCTGACCTTTTCCTTTACCCATTCGGGTTTCCGGCGGGCGCGCGGTCACCGATTTGTCGGGGAAAATCCGGATCCAGAGTTTGCCTTTGCGCTTCATGTTGCGAGTCAGCGCGACACGCGCGGCTTCGATCTGCGTGTTCGTGATCCAGGCGCGCTCGAGCGTTTGCAGACCGAACTCGCCGAAGTCGATCCGCAGATTGCGCGAAGCAGTCCCCTTGCGGCTTCCCCGCTGGGTCTTGCGATACTTCACTCGTTTGGGCATTAATGGCATAAAATTCTCCTACGATTCGACTAGGCTCCGGCGCGACCGGCGGCGGCGGTGGTGGCGGTGGTGCGGCTGGCATTTCGGCGGCGCTTCTTCCTTCTTACAAATCCAGCATTTCACACCGATCTTTCCGTAAACTGTGTTCGCTTCGGCAAATCCGTAATCGATCGGCGTGCGCAGAGTGTGCAGCGGCACTTTGCCTTCGCGATACCATTCCGAGCGCGAAATTTCCGCGCCATTCAATCGGCCCGAGCTGCGCAAACGAATTCCCTGCGCGCCAAAATCCATCGCAGTTTGCACCGCCTTCTTCATCGCGCGGCGATAGGCGATACGGCGCT
Source organism: uncultured Verrucomicrobiae bacterium (assembly GCA_963801815.1). Lineage (GTDB taxonomy): Bacteria > Verrucomicrobiota > Verrucomicrobiia > Chthoniobacterales > UBA10450 > AV40. The sequence goes on along the minus strand of CAWDGJ010000003.1, from coordinate 521,603 downwards.
CGATCTGCAACGCAACGTTCTCGGCAACCAGCTGCGCATCGAGCTCCGGCGTTTTGATCTCCTGGATGTCGATCTTGATCTGTTTGCCCTGCGCCATCTTCGAAATTTCTTCGGTCATCTTCTCGATCTCGGCGCCTTTGCGGCCGATCACGATGCCGGGCCGCGCAGTGTGGATCGTCACGCGAATGCTGATTCCAGCGCGTTCGATCACGATTTTCGCGACCGCGGCGAACTGCAGTTTCTTCTTCACGTAATCGCGAATCTCGAGATCGCTGTGCAGAAATGCTGGCAGCTCCTGCGGCGACGCGTACCAGCGCGAACGCCAGTCGCGGTTCACGCCAAGACGGAATCCAATTGGATTAACTTTTTGTCCCATACAAATTATTTCTTCGTTGCCGCTTTCGCGCCCTTTTTGATCTTCTTCGGTTTTTTCCCAGCCGTTGTCGCCGCCTTTTCTTCGGTCTTCTCAGTGGCCGGCTTTTCCTTCTCCGGTTTTTCGTCCGTCAAAACGATTCGAATGTGGCTGGTCCGCTTCAAAATTCGCGATCCGCTTCCGCGCGCACGAGTCATCATTCGTTTAATAGTCGGACCTTCGCCGACGACGGCTTCCTTCACGACCAGACCGTCGACCTTCAAGTTCGCGTTGTTCTCCGCATTGGCGACCGCGCTCTTCAGCGTCTTGTTGATCAAGAACGCTGCCTTCTTGGGCGTAAACGCGAGAACGTCGAGCGCTGCCGAAACCGGCAGACCCTGAATCTCGCGCGTGACTTCGCGCACCTTGAACGCCGAAATCCGCGCGTACCTATATGTCGATCTAACTTCCATTGTTTTTCGTTTAAGCGTTGAAACGCTGAAGCGTTACAGCGACGTCCGCTTTAACGCTTCAACTCTTCAATCTTTCATCTCACACTCACCTTTGAGGCATCCACCTGGAGTCGATCCCCCACTTTAATTTTTTCCGTCCCAGAATCCTCAATCACTGCGCCGCAAATCCGCTGGCGCACATCCACCACGCGTAACGTCGCAATCTTCGTATCGCCGCGCATCACTCGCAGCGGCATTCCAATCTTCACGCCGTGCTGCTCGCCGATGTTCGCAACCACGAATGACCATTCGTCTTTTACGCTAAGCACCGTGGCGTCCATCAAACCTGCTTGCGGCTCCTTCGCGTCCTGCCACGGTGGGATCGATCTCCCCACCAGGTCGTTCGTTTTGCGCAACTGCGCTTCCACATCCACTCGCGCCTGCGCATCACCGCCTTGCGATGTTTGCAAATATTGCAAGAGAGCTTCGTTCAAACCGAGCAGTTGATCGCGAAGTTGCTCGCGCTCTTTCTGCGCGAGCCGGAGATCGCTCACCGCCGCAAGCAATCGCTGCTCGAGCTTTGCTCGATCCTTGCTCGCCGACGCGAGTCCGAACGCTTCCATTCGCGATTCCAAATCCGCGAACTTGCGCCGGAAACCTTCCGCTTCGGCATTCGATTCCGCCAGACTCGCCGTCAACGTCTTGAGCGATTGCTGCTGGATCGACAATTGCCTGCGCAATTCTTCGTTCTGCCGAAGCAGTGACTCCGCGGTCACCTGTGGTGGCAGCCCTCCCGGCTGCAAATCCCCAGATGGTGCAGGCGAGACGCCTGCCTCCACAGCGCTTTCAATTTTGGATTCTGTCAAAGAACTATTTCCCTGCGCCTGCGCAACCGAAGCCGCGACGACGCCTCCGCAAACTGCTAAAAAAATCCTCAACTACTTCGTCACCTTCGCCGTGTGCGAACCATGTTTCTTAAAGATTCGCGTAGCCGAAAACTCGCCGAGTTTATGTCCGACCATGTTCTCGGTCACAAAAACGGAATTGAATATCTTTCCGTTGTGCACCAGGAACGTGTGGCCGACAAAATCCGGCGTCACCATCGAGCGGCGCGACCAGGTCTTGATCGGCTTTCTTTGAGCCCGAGGCATTCATCTTGTCGATCTTCTCCAGAAGATGCGATTCGACGAAGGGTCCTTTTTTTAACGATCTTGCCATAAAAATCAAACTTTCTTCTTGCTGCGGCGACGTTCCAGAATGAAGCGGTCGCTCGGCTTATGCTTCGCGCGGGTCTTAAATCCTTTCGCCAACTGTCCCCACGGACTCACCGGATGATGACGTCCTCCGCCGCCCTTCGATTTGCCCTGACCGCCACCCATCGGGTGATCGATCGGGTTCATCACCATGCCGCGGACATGCGGCCGGCGTCCCTGCCAACGCGTGCGACCGGCTTTGCCGCTGGAAACGTTCATGTGATCGACGTTGCCAACCTGGCCGATGGTCGCGAAACAGTTCTCGTGAATCCGGCGGATTTCGCCCGATGGCATTTTCACCAGCGCGTAACCACCTTCGCGGTTGTTCAAGATCGCCTGCTGACCGGCGCTTCGCGCAATCTGGCCGCCGCGTCCGGGGCTGAGCTCGATGTTGTGAATGTTTGTGCCGAGCGGAATCGCGCGAAGCGGCAATGAATTGCCAAGTTCAGGCGCGGCGTCGTTGCCCGCGACAACCTTGGCGCCAACCTGCAGTCCGTCCGGCGCGAGGATGTAGCTCATCTCCCCATCGGTGTACTTGATGAGAGCGATGCGCGCGGAGCGGTTCGGATCGTATTCGACTCCGACAACTTCCGCAGTCACGCCATGTTTGCGGCGTTTGAAATCGACTTTGCGGTATTTCTGCTTGTGCCCGCCGCCGATGTGGCGCGAAGTCAGGCGGCCGTTGTTGTTGCGGCCGCCGCTTTTTTTCTTCGGCTCGAGCAGACTCTTCGCCGGCGTCCATTTCGTAATCTCATCGAAGGCCGGCGTTTGTTTGAAACGCTGGGTCGGTGTGAGTGGACGATAATTTTTGAGTGCCATAAAATTAAACCAGATCGATCTTTTCGCCTTCTGCAGCGTCACGATCGCCTTTTTCCAATGCGCGCGCCGTCCGAGCGGTCCGCGCTCACGCTTCTTTTTGCCGGCGTAATTGCACGTGTTCACATCGACGACCTTCTTCTGGAACAAACGCTCGATCGCCTGTTTGATCTGAATCTTGTTCGCGCGCGGGCTGACGCGGAAAACGTATTTGTTCTGCTTCTCGCCGAGCAGCGTCGACTTCTCGGTCAACGAAGCGGTCTGGATAATGTCGTACGGTTCGTTCATTGCAATCTCTCCGCCAGTTGCTCGAGCGCCTTCGACGTCACCAAAATCTTCTCGAATGCAAGCAGTTGCTCCGTGTTCACGTCCGCTGCAGTCGCCAGTATTACCGGCTTCACATTGCGCGACGATTTGTGGGTCTTGTCGTCGAACGAATCGGAAATGATCAGCACCTTTTCCGCGTCGGTTTGTTTCCGGACAAGATCGACAAATGCCTTGGTCTTGATTTCCGAGACGGCGAACTTGTCGATCGTCAGGACGTCGCCGGCCTTAATTCGCTCGCTCAATGCTTTCTGCAAGGCGAGACGCCGGACCGATTTCGAAACTTTCTTGGAATAATCGCGCGGCTTCGGCCGAACACGACGCCGCCGCCACGCCAAACGGGCGATGAATCATAACCTGCGCGGGCCCGGCCAGTTCCTTTTTGTCGCCACGGTTTCGCGCCGGACAGATCGACTTCGGCTTTCGTTTTTGTGTTCGCGGAACCGGAACGACGCGCAGCTCGCATCGCGACTACCACATCGTGAACTGCCTGCGTTCCGCGACCATCCTCAATCATGTCGATTTTCGCTTCCTTGGCCGCCGCTTTAGTTAAAACTTTCGCGCTCATTTCTTTTGCTCCTTAGCGGCTTCAGGCTTTTTCTCGGGCTTCTTCTCGTCAGCTTTCTTGGAACCCTCGGCCTTCTTATGCACGGCGGTGTCTTGTTTCGCGTGCTGTTTGTGCAAAGCGATCTGCGCAGCTGGATTCTTAATCGCCGGCCGAATGACGACATAACTGCCGTTGCATCCCGGCACCGCGCCGCTCACCAAAATGATTTTCTCCGCTTCGCGCACCTGCATGACTTGCAGATTCTGCACCGTCACACGCTCGTCGCCCATGTGGCCGGGCATGCCCATGTTCTTCCAAATCCGACCCGGCGTGGAACGATTGCCGATCGCGCCGTTGCGGCGGTGCGTCTTCGAACCGTGCGCGGCGCCCTGACCGTGGAAGTTGTGCTTCTTCATCACGCCTTGGAAGCCTTTGCCCTTTGAGCGACCGATCACATCGACGAAATCGCCGGCCTGGAATTGCGTGACGGTCAGATTGATTTCGCCGTCCGGCGCGTCGGCCTTCAGGCGAAATTCGCGAACGAATCGTTTCGGCTCGGAGTCGCGCCTTCTTGAAAACGCCGAGTTCTGCTTTCGTCACGCGCGATTCCTTTTGCGAATCGAACCCGACTTGGATCGCGGAGTAGCCGTCGTTCTCCTGCGTCAGGCGGCGCAAGAGAGCGTTATCGCCCGCCGCGATCACGGTCACAGGATGCAGCCGACCATTGGCGTCGTAGACGCTGGTCATGCCGATTTTTTGTCCTAGTAAACCGATGCTCATGTTGGCGTGCGAAAATTCTCAAGCAGCTAAATCTTAATCGTAATATCCACGCCCGCCGGCAGGTTCAGCTTCTTCAACTCATCCACCGTCTTTGCGGTCGGCTCGATGATGTCGAGCAGCCGTTTGTGCGTGCGAATTTCAAATTGGTCCATCGACTTTTTGTCGACGTGCGGAGAACGGTTCACCGTGAATTTTTCGATCAACGTCGGCAGCGGAATCGGACCGGCCACGCGCGCGCCGGTGCGCTTCGCCGTCTCGACGATGTCGACCGCGGATTGATCGAGCATGCGATGATCGAATGCCTTCAAACGAATGCGAATGCGTTGGCCGTCGGTCATTTCGTCTCCTTCTGATCGAGAATGGCCGCGACCAGTTGCTGCGGCACCTGTTCGAAATGTGACGGCTCCATCGAATAACTCGAGCGGCCTTTCGAAAGCGAACGGATCGCGGTCGCGTAACCGAACATTTCCGCGAGCGGAACTTCGGCGTGAACGATCGTGAGATTGCCGCGCGGTTCGATGCTGTTGATGCTGCCGCGGCGACGATTCAAGTCGCCGCAGATGTCGCCCTGATATTCTTCCGGCGTGATGTTTTCGACCTTCATGATCGGCTCGAGCAGGATCGGTTTGGCCTTCTTGAAAGCCGTCTTTCATCGCAAAAATTGCCGCCATCTTGAACGCGAGTTCGTTCGAATCGACGTCGTGGAAACTTCCGTAACACGATGTCGACTCGACATCGATCACCGGATAACCGCCGAGCACGCCGTTGAGCACCGCTTCTTCGATGCCCTTCTTGCACGGCCGGGATGTATTCCGTCGGAATAATTCCGCCGACGATCTTGTTCTCGATACGTAGATGCCCTTGCCGCGCTCGCTCGGGCGCACCTCGACTTCGACGTGGCCGTACTGACCGCGGCCGCCGGATTGCTTGATCAACTTGCCATCGCCATGCGCGTTGGCGGTGATCGTCTCGCGATACGCGATCTGCGGTTTGCCCGCGTTCGCGTCCACTTTGAATTCGCGGAACATGCGGTCGCGAATGATTTCCAAATGCAGCTCGCCCATGCCGGCGATGATCGTCTGGCCGGTGTCTTCGTGCGTGTAAACGCGGAAAGTCGGATCCTCTTCGGCGAGACGCTGCAGCGCGATGCCCATTTTTTCCTGGTCCAGCTTCGTCTTCGGCTCGATCGCCATTGAAATAACCGGATCAGGAAACGACGGCGGCTCGAGCAGGATCGGATGATCCTCGTCGCAAAGCGTGTCGCCGGTCGTGATGTTCTTGATTCCGACGATCGCCGCGATGTCGCCCGAGTAACAGGTCTCGATGTCCTCGCGCTTGTCGGCCTGAATCTGGATCAAACGCGAGATGCGCTCGCGCTTGTTCGTGCGCGGATTGTAAACCGTGTCGCCCTTGGTCAGCGTGCCCGGAATAAACGCGGAAGAAAACGAGCTTGCCGACGAATGGATCGCTCCACAGCTTGAACGCGAGCGAGCAGAAATTTCCGTTGTCGTCCGTCGGCGCTTCCATCGGCTCGTGCGTATCGGGCTCCATGCCTTTGGCCGGCGGAATGTCGAGCGGGCTCGGCAGATAATCGACCACCGCGTCGACCAGATATTGCACGCCGATGTTCTTGAACGCCGAGCCGCCGATCACCGGCACAAATTTGTTCGCGATCGTTTGCCGGCGAATGCCCGCCTTCAACATCTCCGGCGTAACCGGCTTCTCTTCGAGAACGACTTCGGCGACTTCGATCGTCGATATTCGAAATCTGCTCGACCAGATCGTTGTAGGCCTTCTCGACCGCATCGACATGTTCCTTCGGGAACGTCGGTCACTTCGTAGGTCGATCCCAGCTGGTCGTTGTCGGAATAAATGATCGCCTTCTTATTAATGACGTCGAGCTGGCCCTTGAGCTGATCTTCCCTGCCGAGCGGCATCAGAACCGGCCACGCATTCGCGCCGAGTTTCTTGTGCATGCTGTCGACCGACATCGCGAAATCGGCGCCGACGCGGTCCATCTTATTAATGAACGCGATGCGCGGAACGTTGTATTTCGTCGCCTGCCGCCAGACCGTTTCCGATTGCGGCTGCACGCCGGCGACGCCGTCGAAAACCGCGATCGCGCCGTCGAGCACGCGCAGCGAACGCTCCACCTCCGCCGTGAAATCGACGTGACCCGGAGTGTCGATGATGTTGATCCGCTGTTTGATGCCTTCGAAAATTTTGTAAACGCCTTCTTCTTTTTTCTGCGACCAGCTGCAGGTCGTCGCGGCGGAAGTGATCGTGATTCCGCGCTCGCGTTCCTGCTCCATCCAGTCGGTCACGGTGGTGCCTTCGTGCACCTCACCCATCTTGTGGATCATGCCGGTGTAAAACAGAATGCGCTCGGTCATGCGTCGTCTTGCCGGCGTCAATGTGCGCGGCGATCCCGATGTTCCGCGTCCGCTCGAGCGGGAACTTGCGATTCGGCGAATTCGGATTCTTCGCTGCGCCTGATTTTTTCTCGAGAGTCGCCGTGGCCATAATCGTTACCAGCGGAAATGCGCAAAGGCGCGGTTCGCCTGCGCCATCTTGTGTGTGTCGTCGCGTTTCTTGATCGCGTTGCCCTGACCGGCGGCGGCGTCCTTGATTTCCTGCGCGAGCGCTTCGCGCCATCGGCATGCCTTTGCGCGTATCGGCGTACTGAACGATCCAGCGCATCGCGAGAGAAATCTGGCGGGCCGGCGGCACTTCCATCGGCACCTGATAAGTCGCGCCACCGACGCGGCGCGATTTTACCTCGAGGCGCGGGCGAACGTTTTCGAGCGCCTTGTTGACGACTTCGAGCGGATCGACTGCGTCCGAGCCTTCGCGCGATTTATCAATCGCGGTGTAAACAATTCGCTCGGCGAGCGATTTCTTGCCGCGCTTCATCACGGTGGAAATGAGACGCGCGACCGCCGGACTGCCGTAACGGGAGTCGACCTGCTCTTCCTTTTTGTAAACTCTCCGCCGACGAGACATTGTCGGCCTTGTTCTTCAAAATTTACTTCTTCTCCGCGGCTGCGGGCGCCGCCTTGGCGGCACCGCCTCCACCGCCGCGCCCCTTTCGGACGCTTCGCTCCGTACTTGGAACGGCTCCGGCGGCGTCCATCGACGCCGAGACTGTCGAGCGTGCCGCGCACAATGTGGTAGCGCACGCCCGGCAAATCCTTCACTCGTCCGCCGCGCACGAGCACGATCGAGTGCTCCTGCAAATTGTGTCCTTCGCCCGGAATGTAGGCAATCACTTCCTGGCCATTCGTCAAGCGCACCTTTGCCACTTTGCGCAGGGCGGAATTCGGCTTCTTCGGCGTGCGCGTCATCACCTGCACGCACACGCCGCGCCGCTGAGGACAATTCGTCAGGGCCGGTGACTTCGATTTCACCGACACCTTCCTTCGTCCTTTGCGAATCAAGCTGATTAATCGTTGGCATTTTTCTAAACAATGCGCCGCCCGAACGGGGTTCAAATCCGGGCGACAAAAAAACCCGCTCAAGCCGCGTTAACACACTGTCACGCGCCTGATGCGGTGAGCCGCGACTATAGAGGAGAAAATCGTGCCCCGCAAAGATTATTTTGCGTCCGAATTTGTTTTACGCCGCGATTGCGCGGAATCTCTGCGCGGATGCACAAAACGTTCGAACTTTTGGCGCAAGATCGACAGTCAAAGGCGCGGCATGGACGATTAACGACCGCGCATGGCGTGATCGAAACGCCGGCCTTCATGCCGATCGGGACGCAGGGCTCGGTGAAGGCGGTTAGTCCGCGTGAACTGCGCGAGTTGAACGCGCAAATCATCCTCGGAAACACCTATCACTTGTTCGTCCGGCCAGGAATCGAGGTCATCAAGCATTTTGGCGGTCTTGCACAAATTCATGAATTGGGACGGGCCCATCCTCACCGACAGCGGCGGTTACCAAATCTTTTCATTGGCGAAGTTGCGGAAGATCACTGAAGACGGCGTGCAATTTCAAAATCACGTCGACGGAACGCCGGCGTTTATTTCGCCGGAGATTGCGATGGAGATTCAGGCCGCACTGGGAAGCGATATCGCCATGGTGCTGGACGAATGTCCGCCGTGGCCGTGCGAATATGATTACGCCGCGAAAAGCCTCGAAATGACAACGCGTTGGGCAAAGCGATCCAAAGAGGTTGCGGAAATCCGGATCGCGGAATGCGGAAAGTCAAGAGCGAGACAACTACTCTATCCGCAATCCGCGATCCGCAATCCGCAATGAAGCTCAACTTCTGTTCGGCATCGTCCAGGGTGCGACGTTCGCGGATCTCCGCAAGCAATCGGCGCAAGCGCTCGTCGAAATCGGCTTCGATGGTTATGCGATTGGCGGCGTCAGTGTCGGCGAACCGGAAGAGGAGATGTTCAAAGCGGTCGAATCGAGCGAGCCCAACCTGCCAGCGGACAAGCCTCGTTACGCGATGGGGCTTGGGACGCCGCCACAGTTATTGGAAATGATCGCGCGCGGAATGGACATGTTCGATTGTGTGCTCCCCACGCGACTCGCCCGAAATGGAACCGCATTTACTTCGACCGGCACATTGAACCTGAAGAACGCGGAGTTTGCGATGGATAAGCGCCCGATCGAAGAGGGTTGCAATTGTCCGACCTGTCACGAGTTCACGCGCGGATACATTCGTCATCTGATTAAGGCCGAAGAAATTCTTGGGCTCCGGCTCGTCACCATCCACAACTTGCATTTCTATTTAGAGCTGATGCGGCTGGCCCGCGAAAAGATGGACAATGGGGCCTTCGAGGAGTTTCGCCGTGGGTTCGTGGCGAATTATCAAACGCGGGATAGCGTTGACGCGGCGTTGTAGCGGCGTTTGTTCTCAAACGCCGAATTAATAGACAGGCGCTTGAGACAAGCGCCTCTACAACAAACAGCGTTGCAGCCGGAGCGTTCAGGATTAAAGTCCGGCCTCCCTCAAAGTTTTTCCGATGATGTTCCAGCTTCTAGCTCAAGCGCAGCCTGCAACGCCGGCCCCGGGTCCGGGCGGCGGTTTTGGTTACTTTGTCCCGTTCATTTTCATCTTTATTATTATGTACTTCATGCTGTTCCGGCCGCAGAAGAAGCGGCAACAGGAACAGCAGCGGCTGGTCTCCGCCTTGAAAACAGGTGACAAAGTCGTGACCAATGCCGGCATTCATGGATTGATCGCAAACGTGAAGGAAACCACTGTGATGTTGAAGGTGGCCGACAACGTGAAGATCGAAGTGGAAAAATCCGCGGTTACGAATGTGCTAAAAGAAAGTTGAGAGTCGATGGTTGAGTGTCGAGAGCCTGAAGAAATGAGCAGATCAAACATCGCATGAGTCCTGCAGCCACATTTTTCGCCGGTATCGGTCTGCTGATCTTGTTCGGTTGGTACTTTGCAACCGATAACGAACGAATCCGCCGACTTTTGGGAACGGTCCTGACTATCGCGATCACGACATTGTGCCTTGCATCGACCTATCCGCCGTTCGACCAAAAACGCCCGGACGGAACAATCCTTCGCCCTGGCAAAATCCATCTCGGCCTCGATTTACAAGGCGGCACCTCCTTTTTGATTCGGTTGGAACCGGCGGCCAGCCCTGACGGAACGAAGCGCCCGATCACCAAGTCAATGGTGGACCAGGCGATCGAGGCGATCCGCAAGCGTGTCGATCAATTCGGCGTCAGCGAGCCAATCATCACACCGCAGGGAACGGACCGGATCCTCGTTCAGATTCCCGGCCTTGATGCCGGAAAAATCCAGGAAGCGCGCGACCAGCTTTCACGCGTCGCCAAGCTCGAGTTTCGCCTCGTCTATCCCGACAACGGCGACCGCTTGGACAAGATCGATAAAGGCCAGGAAGTGATCCCGCCCGACTACCGTATCGAAACGTATACGATGCGAGGTGAAGAGAACGAAAAACCAAAAGTGGAGCGGCTTCTCGTCAAAAAGAAAGCCGATCTGGGCGGTGATCACGTCCGTGAATCTCATGCCTACTACGGAAACGAAGGCTGGACGGTGCAGCTAAAGTTCGACGGCGAAGGCGCGAAAAAGTTTGGCGAGATCACCGCAGCGAACAAAGGCCATCGTTTCGCGATTGTGCTCGACGGGGTGATTCAATCGGCGCCCGTCATCCGCGATGCAATTTACGGCGGCGACGCGATTATTACCGGCAAGTTTGATGAGACCGAGGCCCGCGGACTGGCAAGCGTGCTCGAGAATCCATTGCAGACGCCGGTGAAAATCGAGGAGGAACGCCAGGTATCCGCCAGTCTCGGCAGCGATTCTATTAAGAGCGGCATCTATTCCGGCATCGCCGGCTTCGCCTTGGTCGTGGTATTCATGATCATTTATTACCGGCTGGTCGGCCTCATCGCGGACATCGCGCTGGCAATCAACTGCATCATGGTCGTCGGTGCGCTCGGCATGTTTAACAGCGTGCTCACGCTCCCCGGTATTGCAGGATTAATTCTCAGCCTTGGTATCGCGGTCGACGCCAACGTTCTGATCTATGAACGCCTGCGCGACGAGATTAAGCAGGGCAAGACACTGCGCACGTCGATCGACACGTCATATCAAAAGGCGTTTAGCGCGATCTTCGACGCGCACGTCACGCAGTTCCTCACCGCGGTCATTTTGTTCTGGCTCGCCAGCGGCCCGGTCAAAGGTTTCGCGCTGACACTGACGATCGGCATTGTCGCTTCGATGTTCTCGTCGCTGCTCGTCACCTATACTTGTTTCTCGTGGGCGTTCGCCCTGAACATCTTGAAGAAGGTGTCGATGCTCCACCTCATCCGATCGAAAGATTTCGATTTTCTCGGACACGCCAAGAAATTCATCCTCATTTCCGGAACCGCGGTGGTCCTGAGTCTCGCGGTTCTTTTTGTTCGCGGTGAGCGCAACCTCGGCGCCGATTTCAAAGGCGGCGATTTAATGGTTCTGTCCGCAACTCAAAAGCTGACCCCAGATCAAATTCGCGCCGCGCTAGCGAACACCGGGCTTCAAAACAGCGTGATCCAATCTGAGCGAGTCGCCAATCGCGACCTGATCGGTATCCGTTCCGAGGCCGGCACTGCTGACAAAATCCGGGCGCGATTACAAGAAGCCCTTCCGACTGCAGGTTTGAAATTCGAACAGACCGACCACGTCGGCGCGCTGGTTGGAAAGGAACTGGCGAGCAAGAGCGCGCTTGCTCTTACACTCGGCCTTGTCGGGATCTTTATCTATGTGAGCATGCGATTCGGCACCTCGTTCGCGGTCGGGTCGCTCGCCGCGCTGGCACACGATCTGGTTATCACTCTCGGAATCTTCGCGCTCAGCGGACGCGAGCTTTCGCTCATCATGGTCGCGGCGATCCTCACCATCGCCGGGTACTCGATTAACGATAAGATCGTCGTCTTCGACCGAATCCGCAGCGGCCTGCGCGATCGCCTCTCAGGTTCTATCGCCGAAGTCATGAACCACTCGATTAACGACACGCTGTCGCGCACCATTCTGACCGGTGGCACCGTTTTGCTCACCGTTCTTGCCTTGTATTTCTTCGGCGGCCCTGTGCTCAACGACTTTGCGTTCTCCTTCCTCGTCGGCGTGATCGTCGGCACGTATTCGTCGATCTTTATCGCGTCGCCAATCGTCCTTTGGTGGACACGCGCTCGCGGCAAGAGCACCGCCTCGCTGCGCCGCGAGGTTACTCAGGCCACCACCAGCGCAAATCCAATCGCCCGTTAGGCCAAAACTGGCGCGATTTGACGGAACCCACTACCCCGCTTAGGGTCGGCCTCGCCCGTCACGCCGTAGCTTTTGCGAAGGCGGACCCGTCGGGCACAAAATTTGCAGATCAGGAGTTGATTATTGATGCCAGAAGTACTCGTTCGTAAAGGTGAGCCAGTCGATCGCGCGTTGAAGCGGCTGAAGAACAAACTGGATGCCGAGGGGATCCTTGAGGAAGTGCGCCGTCTACGCGCTTTCGAAACGCCTTCGCAGAAGCACCGCCGCAAAATGAAAGCGAACGCCAAGCGCGGCCGGACGAAGTTCCGCTTTAATCCGTAATATCGATACCGGAAAGCGGAAGCCCAGAGCGGAGACGCGAAAGATTCGTTGACGCAATCATCGCCCGCGGGCGACCGGACATCGGTTTCTTGTTCTCCGATGATTAGTTAGTCGCATTCGCAAACAATCCGGAAGCCGAGATCGTTACACGAAAAGCTGGGAACATTCGAACCGCGCACCGTCGTGCGCAGGCTGCTAAAGCGCGATTTCCAACTGCCGCCGCGGTAAACGCGCTTGGCCCCGATGGTCGGTCCGCGCGGGTTCACTTTGGGACCCGGACGGTACGGCTCATAATAGTCGAGACACCACTCCCAAGTGTTTCCGGCCATATCTTCGAGCCCGAACGGACTGGCTCCGAGTGGAAAAGCGCCAACCGGCGACGTTTCGGCGTAACCGCAATCAATCTCGTGGTCGCTCCACGCAAACACGGTGTTTTTGTCAGCAAAGTTCGCCAGGTCGCCTCGGCCATCCTGACTGCCCCAGGGAAATTTACGATTGTCACTCCCTTTCGCAGCGTATTCCCATTCCGCTTCGGTTGGGAGCCGATACTTGCGGCGTTCGCGCGTGCTCAACCAGTTGCAAAACTTGATCGCGTCCAAACTACTGACATACACGACGGGGTGTTGATCGCTCGCGCCTTGGGCGCGCTTGCACGCGTGCGAGCGGTCGAACTGCTCGTAGTCCACGTTCGTAATCAAATGGCGCGAAATGTAAAAACGCGTGACGGTTACATGCGCAGTTGGCTGCTCATTTGGCGAAGCGTCTTCGGCATCGCTTCCCATGGTAAATTCCGCTGACGGCACAAAGATCATGGTCGCTGCCAATGAGTTTGTGAAATTGCTATACCGGGCGCGTTCCAGGTCTGCGTTGTACTCGAATTTGACTGGCGCCGATCTTTCTTGAACCGGTGGTGACGCGGGCGCTTGCTTCAGTTCGATTTTCGGTGCGGGTTTTTCCATCAGTGCGAGCGCCTTCTCGTCCGCTTCTTCCAGGTATAGATCGACAAGATCTTCCGCTTCGCCCGGATCGAGTCCGAGATTTTCAGCCATGTCGATAAAGGTGTCGCGCTGATCGTCGCTCATGCTCGTGCTCTCGAGGTTGCTCAGGCGGAGCATTCGCAGAAATTCTTCCTGCGGATTTGCGGACGCCGCCGAGGGCGGAGCCAGTTGCGACAAATGGGTCGACGGCGAAGGAGGTGTGGCACGTTTGGCCCCACTCTCGCGCAGTCCGTCTTCAATCAACGAATCTATCTCTGCCGTAGACAGGGCCTGTTCGGTCCCGAAGCGCACCAGATTTTTTTCCTCTTCCGGGTTTAAGACGCCGCCTGTCAGCGCGAACTCGAGATACTTTCGAAATTCAGATACGGCGGCTTCGTGCTGCTCCGCAGCCAATTGTTCATCGATCAATTTGCGCCGGTCCGGATCGAGAAGCTCCAGACGCGCTTCGGTCAAGAAACGCGAGGAATCTTCCAGGCCGGACCAAAGCATTTGGGCCAGCGGATTGCTCGGTTGATTCTTGAGCGGCAATTTCTTTTGCCACCAGCGCATCAACTCGCGGCAGTGTTCCTCGATCAACTCGTTGCTTGGATTGGAATACGGATCGAGACACAACCGCTCATAGTAATTCGGCGAGCGATAATTATTCCACCCCTGCCACTTTCGCGGGTTATCTGGGAGTGGAAGTGGGAAGCTGATGTCGCACTTGGTCATCGCCTAAGTGACATTGAGCTCGCCCAATCCCGAGGCGGCCTGATTGATGTCCTGCGGCGCCAAACCCGTATTGCGGTCGATCGTCACCTGAGCGTTGTTGCCCGCTGCTTCTACTTGCACCTCCAACACCTGATTGGCGTTGTACTCATAGGTGAGTCTCACCGGCGAGCCTTTCGGCAGATAGGGCGGAAGCTGAATGTCGCAAAGTCCGAGTGACGTGCATTCGGCCGGGATGCTGCTCTCACCTTCCACAACTTTCACGACCGCGTGTTGCATATTGGCATCGGCAGTGCCGAAAGAATTCTTCATGACCGCGGGAATCGGCGTCATCTTGCGAATCATCGGAAACACGTATTCCTGAAGATGTTTTTCATCCCAAAGCACTACGCCAAGCGTGTGAGAAGTGATGTCGGTAACTTCAATCAAGCTGCCGTCGAGTGCGGAAAATTGCTGGCGAACCGCGTCGCTGATCGTCTTTTCCCCGGAAACATTTTCCTCGTTTAAAATCGACAAGACGCCCTGGATTGCAGCGCCGCGAGCAACGACTTCGTCGGGATTCAGCTGATCGATCATCGGCACCGAAGAAAAACTCGAGATCATCGCGCGAATCATCGGCATCCGTGTCATGCCGCCGGCAAGAAGCACCTTGTCGATGTTGTCCCATTTCAATCTCGCTTCCTGCATCACCATTTCACAAATGGTCTTACACTTCTCGACCAAATGGCGGGTGCGCATTTCAAAATCTTTGCGGGTCAGCGTCAATTTCACGCTCTTGCCGCCGTGGTGATAAACAATCGTCGTGCTGTTGCGGCTGGAGAGTTGGATCTTGGCCGACAACGCGCGGTTGTGAAGGTCTTGATAGCTGTGCAAGTCCAGAAGCGGGTTCTCACCGTGAAGGCGATCGAACTCTTCTGCGATCATGTTGACAATCACATCGTCCCAATCTTTGCCGCCCAAACGATGATCACCATTCGTCGCGATCATCTCAATTTTGTGGTCGACGATACGCATGATGGTCACGTCGAACGTGCCGCCACCGAGGTCGAAAACGAAAACGGTTTGGTTCTCGTCGAGTTTGTCGAGTCCGTACGCGAGAGCGGCGGCAGTTGGCTCATTAATGATCTGGAGAACGTTTAGACCTGCAAGCCGGCCAGCCGTGATGGTCGCCGTACGCTCAGCATCATTGAAATACGCCGGCACCGTGATGACCGCGTCCGTTATCGGTTGCTCGAGATATTTTTCCGCGTCGGCTTTGAGTTTCTTCATGATGACCGCGGAGAGCTCTTCGGCCGAAAAAATCTTGCGACCAAATTCGCGATGAAACTGGTCCTTCGGCTTACCCATTTCGCGTTTCACGAAATCGACAATCTTCTCCGGTTCCGCCACCGCGTTGTTTTTCGCCACCGTGCCAACAATGACGTTTGTACCGTCGAAAAAAATCACCGAAGGCGTAATTCGTTCGGTCTCGCTATTCGGGATGATTTGCGGTTTCCCGTAGTTATCGATGTGCGCGATGGCCGAAAAAGTGGTCCCGAGGTCAATTCCAACTACTTTGCGTGTACTCATGACAAAATTTGGGCGATTGCTTGGCTTCGGCGGGGTGTTTCTAGTGCAGCTTTCGTGCCCCATTGCGGAACGAAATTCTTGTCAACTAGAGCGCTAGATTGACCACCCTGAACTGCCCTCAGCCAAAGCGCTTTGCGATAACTTCTTCGGGACGAATCAACTTGCCGCGCCAGACAAATCCGCGCTTCAATCGCATGACTATCGTGCCGTCTTCTTCGGGAAATTCCGCCGGCTCGAAACTGGTCACACGGTGATAGGCGCGGTCGACCCGTTCCCGAGGTTCAATCTCGCGGACCTCGAACCGATGAAGAATTTCGACCAACGAGTCAATGGCGTTTTCAAGATTATCACGCCATTGGGAGACAGGGCTGCGTTTGCCTTTTTCCTCGGCAGCGATGGAGAGTTGCTCACACAATCCGTTGAGATGGTCGTAGAGATAAACCAGATCGTGAATGAACGGCTTTTGGAGCGACTCGTGCAAAAAATTATCGCGATATTTGAGCAACTCCGCGTGAAGTGAATCGAAGAGCTGCTGATTCACACTTTCCGTGTTGCGGATCAGCGCCAATTGTTTGTCGATCTCGCCGGAGAATTGGTCAAGCCGGCCCAACAGCGCTTTTTCCAGCGACCGAACGCTTTCGGCAATGTTGGCGGGGCCCGGTAGCGCCCCATCATTAACAATCCCCCCCGGCGGTGTCAGCACCTTCTCAGCTTCAGCACTTAATTGCTGCATCGCCACCGTGAAATCTTGTTCGGTCGGGATCGCTTTGTTCACTCCGGTTTCTCCGCCATAAAAAATTTTCTAATTGCTTCGACCAAACCGTCGATGTCGTGGCGTCGCGCTTCGATGTCGACTTTCAATCCGTGATCGCGAGCGGTTTTCGAAGTAATCGGTCCGATACTCGCCACACGCATTCCTTTTGGCCAGGCCAAGCCCAGCGCGAGAAAATTTTCCACCGTGGAAGAACTGGTGAAGGTGATCAAATCGGCCCCCTCATCCAAAAAACGGCGGCGCGCGCCGGTAACGTCGCGCGTCTCCGGAACAGTTCGGTAGGCAAATGCTTCATCGACAATCGCTCCCAGCTTCGACAGCTCCCTCGGTAGCACGTCCCGCGCCTTTTGCGCGCGGGGGAGAAGGATTCGCAAGTTTTCCACTCCGCCTTGTCTCTGAAATTCGCGAACGACGGCCTCAGCGACAAATTCGTCCGGCTGAAGATCGACGTGTAAGTGATATTCTCGCACCCGCTGAGCGGTAGCCGCCCCGATGGCCGCGATCTTTGCACCGCCGATCTCGCGCGCGTCGTCGTAAAGTTTGAAGAACATTTCGAAGAACGCATCGACGCCGTTGGGACTTGTAAACACGATCCAGTCGTAGAGATGCGCGTCTTGAACAAGCTCGCCGAATTCGCGTAAATCGGTTGGTGGTTCAATCCGAATCGTCGGTAATTCGATGACGTCGGCACCGAGCGAGCGCAGTTGACTGGTGAGCGCGCCCGCTTGTTTCCGTGTGCGCGTGACCACGATCCGTTTTCCAGACAGCGGCCGCTGTTCGTACCAATTTAGGTCCTTGCGCAACGCAACTACGTCGCCGAACACTGCGACCGCCGGCGCTTCGAATCCTGCTTCAATCATGCGCTGGGCGATGTTCTCGAGCGTCCCCGTAAGCGTTTGCTGCCGGCCAGTCGTTGCCCAGCGAACCAGCGCCACCGGAAGATCGCGACGCACGCCCTTCGCCATCATCTCGCGCGTGATCGGGTCGATTCGCTCTACGCCCATCAGCATCACCTGCGTTCCACCCAATTTCGCCAGCGCCGCATAATCAATCGCGCTCTCAGATTTCGATGGGTCCTCGTGACCGGTGAAAAATGTAACGTGCGAATTCTCCGCGCGATGTGTTACCGGAATCCCGGCATAGGCCGGGCCGGCGATCGCTGACGTAATTCCGGGGACAACTTCAAAGGGGACGCCCGCATCGACAATCGCCTTCGCTTCTTCCGCGCCGCGCCCAAAAACAAACGGATCCCCGCCTTTTAAACGAACAACGTTTTTTCCCGCGCGCCCTTTTTCGACGATCAAGTTGTTAATTTCGACCTGCTTCAACGCGTGCTCGCCAGCTCTCTTTCCCGCGTAAATGATCTCTGCGTCATCGCGCGCCCAGCCAAGTATTTCGGGGTTCGCCAGATGATCGTAAACAATGACTTCCGCGTTCTCGATGCACTCTTTCGCGCGCAAGGTGACCAATCCGAGATCGCCCGGTCCCGCGCCAACCAGATAGACTTTTCCACTCTGTTTTTTGTCAGCCATTGATTTGTTGCAGAAGCTCCGCCGCGAGTCGTTCCGCGTCTTCGCTCGGCCCTTCGATAACGCCTTGTCGCGGCGTCGTCGCTCCAACATCGAAGATTTGCGCGCGAATCTTCATCAATGCTCCTTTGACTGTTGCCAGCACGCCGACCGGTTGATTGCAATCCGCATGCAACAATCGCAAGAACTCACGTTCGGCGCGCAAGCTCAGCCGCGTATCAAAATCACTAATCGCTTCCACAATTTCTCTGAGCTGCTCGTTGTCGGAGCAAATTTGCATTCCAATGATACCTTGCCCGCCGGCCGGAACAAAAATCTCGAGTGGAAGCATTGCCGTAAAGAACTTGTTTCCTTCGAACTCGATCCCCTGCTCGCTTGAATTCAATTCGAGCCGCTGCAAACCCGCATTCGCAAGAATAATCGCATGCCATTGATCGCTGGCCAGTTTTTGCAGACGCGTCGGCACATTGCCTCGAAGATCGACAATCTCCAGGTCCGGCCGTTTCCAGCGAAGCTGATGCTGTCGTCGGACACTGCCGGTGGCCACGATTCCGTCCGCGGGAAGCGATGCTAGGTCACACGGCGTCGTCGCCACCAATACATCATCGACCGCGGCACGTGGCAGCACCGCAGCGATCTCCGTTTTAGGCGCTAAGGTACTCGGCAAATCCTTCGCACTGTGAATCGCAAGATTGATTTCCTTCTGAATCAGCTCGCGCTCGATCGCGCCGGTAAAGAGCCCTTTTCGTCCGGCGCGAACGTCGGTAATGGCCGTCTTCGAATCGTCACCGCGCGTCTTGATCACTTTGATTTCAAAGTTCAAGTCCGCCCAACGCGTCTGCAATTTCTCGACGACCATTTCCGTCTGAGTGAGTGCCAGTTTGCTCCCACGCGTCCCGATCACGATCTTGATGCGGGGTGGACGCGTCATGGCTGCTGTTTCTGTAGCGGCGGTCCGGTGCCGTCGCAAGCAACGTGACGGTGCATCCAATTACGTCGACAAATCGGTGTGTCGCTTAGAGTTCCGATGTCCGCATTGAACTCTCATCCACCGCCGAATGTTCCGGCCTCTGTGAAACCCGACTCAACCCTCGGGCAATTGATTCATCAAATTCGGCTACGTGTTCAGCGATGATCTGCTCGGCCGCGGCAATCTGTTCGCGGCGCATGGTGAGTGATTGTTCGGCGATCGATTGCAGCGAGTCGATGTCGTAAAGATAAACGCCGTCGAGATCATCGACATCAGCATTAACGTTGCGCGGAACGGCGATGTCGATGATGAACAGTGGGCGATCGATCCGCTCACGCAACATCGGTTCGAGTTCGGTTCGCGAAAGCAACGGCACCTCGGATGAGGTCGACGCTATCAAGATATCCACTTCGCGACATTCAGTGGACCAGGCCTCGAACGGAACAACGCGCGCGGCGGTCAATTGCGCGAGATTTTCCGCGCGTTCACCGGAACGATTGCTAATTCGCAGATCGCTGACGCCGCGTGAAACCAAAGCGCGCGCCGTCTTTTCGCTGGTTTCGCCGGCGCCGAGCACGAGGACCTTGCAGATGCGAAGATCGCCAAAGATTCTCTGGGCAAGATCGATCGCCACGGAACCGACCGAGACCGTGCCGCGGGTGATTTCAGTGTGGGTGCGAACGTGTTTAGCCACACGGAAGGCACGCTGAAACAATCGATGCAGATATCGTCCTGCCGAGCTGGCCGAACGCGCAGCCTCGTACGCCTTCTTTGCCTGCCCGAGAATTTCGGTCTCGCCGATGACCATCGAATCGATCCCGCAGACCACCCGAAACAAGTGCCGAACGCATTGCGCATCTTCGTATCGATAAAACGGTGCAGATTCAGGTGAAACATGACTGTCGATTTTGCGGTCGAGGCAACGAGCGATCTCTAGGGTGGAAACGCGCGATTCCGATGCGCCATAAACTTCGACCCGGTTACACGTAGCAAGTAAAAGCGCTTCAGCACATCCCGAGCTTTTTAAAAGACGATCGATTTCCGCATTGCCCCCGAAACGTTCGAGGGTTTCAACGTCCGCGCTGTGATGACTGAGCCCAACGCAAAAAAGATTCATGGCGTGTGCGTTTGCGAGGTGAACGTGATCCCCCAAAGCAGCGTCAACGCGGCGCTGAAGCCAAGGACACAAAGGGCGGCCACGCGCTTGGGCGCGAACCAGTGCAAGTACCGGCCTTGTAAGATTAATCCGTAAAGAACCCAAACCGCGGTCGCACAGACGATCTGAGCCCACGGCAACGGCTCGCCCACGAAAAACCCGCTGACTAATCCAAGCGTGTAAAGGGCGAAGCCCCACCATAGCAATCGGGTGATGGCCGCGAAAAGGTCCGTCAACGGAGGCAGATGATAAAAAATCGAGTGCAGATGATGCGTCTTAAGCTGCCGTTCCTGGACGAGGTACATCACTCCCGCAATGCAGGCGAGTGCGAACGCGCCATAGGCGACAAGTGAAATCGAAGCATGAAATTCCAACCACGAACTCGGCGGTAATTTCGCTCGCTGAGGATGATCAATCGGCAACAACAACGCCGTTAACTGAAGCAACACCACCAAAGGCGCAGTGAACGCGCCCATTAGCGAAAGCCGATAGGCCGGCCCGACCACGATGTAAAAAAGCGCGACCGACCACGCGACGAAAATAATTACCTCAAACAAGTTTGTAATTGGACACCGCCCAACCTCGTGGCCGCGAATCGACAGGAATGCAGTTTGAAAGATGAACCCGAGACCGACCGCGACAAAATTGAACCGCATCGGGCGAAAAACTCTGCCGCGCAGTTCGATAACGGTGTGGGCGATCGCCGCGAGGAAGCAGATAGTTGAAACAATGAGAAAATATCGATCCACAGGAATCGTAATTGTAATGGGGGGTAAACCGCTTTGAAAGAAGCTTCTACTCACAGCGAATATTCCACGTAAATGCGTTACGGTTACCTAACACCTTTGATAGTTGGCCTGCTCCTTGCAGCGGATGCGGGAATTACTTCTTGCCTCGCGGGCGATGCCGTTTCCTCAAGCGATGGCAAAATCACTGTCGCAGAGAATGGCAAGTCTCTCGGACCGAAGAGCTGCGCCTCACACAGAAGTAACTCCATAGCGTTGACCGTGACCTGGCCCCCGCTAGCATCGTCTTCGTGAACTCTGGCGTGATCGAAAAACTGCGAACCGGTGTGCGGGACGTGCCAGACTTTCCGAAAGAGGGCATCGTCTTCAAGGACATCACGCCCATTCTGAGTGATCCCGATCTCTTTCGTGCGTCGATCGATCTGTTCTTGGAACGCTGTCGCGGCAAGAAGATCGACAAAATCGTTGGAATCGACGCCCGCGGCTTTCTTTTTGGATCCGCCGTCGCTTATGAATTGAACATCGGATTCGTTCCGATTCGCAAGCGCGGCAAGCTCCCTTACAAAACCGAGATCGCAAAATATTCGCTGGAATACGGAGAAGCGGAAATGGAAATGCACATCGACGCCATGAAATCGGGCGAGAGAGTTGTGCTGGTGGACGATTTGCTTGCGACTGGTGGAACGTCCGCCGCCGCCGCCGCACTCATAAAGAAAGTCGGCGGCGAATTGTTGGAAGCGCAGTTCCTGATCGAACTGGATTTTCTACGCGGTCGCGACAAACTCGCTCCCACGCCGGTGACCGCTTTTCTGAAATACTAGGTAGGGGCGATTGACCTCAATCGCCCGCGGGCGGTTCGGGTGAACTGTCCCGACCAACAACGACCTGGACGTCAATCTCCTGGTGAGCGAGTTGATCGCGGATCTGGCCCATCAATTCAATCGCACGATTGTCCGGCATGTGCGCACAGCGCACTTCAATCCGCGCCCGTTTTCGAGCGAGCTTCGGGTCCCATTCGGCAAATTCGCCATCGAGCAAGAACGAAACGTAGGCGTTGAAGCGCTCTTGTAATTGAAACAGCCGATCATCCGAACCGTTCCACGGCTCCGGCTCGTTCATCACCAGCACCGCCTCATCGGTCTTCGGATCGTCTGCAATCATATCGATGACCCCGACGCGGTCTTCCTTGTTTGGACGGCTGCTGCTCGATTCAGTCATTGGATTTGAAAGTTCACTGTTGCGCGTTGAACGTTCAAGCAAATGAAGCGCGCAAAGTCGTCCAAGGCCACCACGTTAACACTGCTTGGCCGGATCGAAACAAAGTTGCCGTCCGCTCCGTCGGAAGCGCGCCTGGAGACGTTTCCAAATCCTGCGCGGCGGAATTATCACATTCATTTTGAGACCGACGATTTCACCTGCCTGTGCCCAGTGACCGGTCAGCCTGACTTTGCCAGAATCGACATCGATTATGTCCCGGATCGTCTTTGTATTGAAAGCAAGTCGCTCAAGTTTTATCTCTCATCGTACCGTAACGAGCGTGCCTTCAATGAAGCTGTCACAAATCGGATTCTCGACGATTTGGTCAAAGCGTGTTCACCCCGCGAAGCGACGATTACCGCCCAATTCTCAGCGCGTGGCGGGATCGCCCTCAGCGTGCGAGCCGAATATCCGGACAAAGCTGCGAAAAAGATTGGCCGCGATGGCGAATGAAACTCGAAAGCCGAAATCCGAATTTCGAAACAATGCCAAAATTCGAAATCCAAACGCTCGAAATGGGTTGTATTCCCGCGCGATTTGAGAATCTCAAGCTTTGGTCATTTGGATTTGTTTCGGATTTCGATATTCGATTTTCGAGATTTCCTCTTTGATGAAGCACGCAATCGTTCTCCTCAGCGGCGGACTGGATTCAGCGACAACCCTGGCAATTGCCCGTTCGCAGGGCTACGAGGCTTATGCGTTGTCGTTCGACTATGGGCAGCGTCACAAACGTGAACTTAAGGCGGCCAAGAAAATCGCGAAATCACTCGGCGCGAAAAAACATCTCATCGTCAAGATCGACAATCAGATCTTTGGTGGCTCGGCGCTGACCGATGATGTTGACGTTCCAAAGTCACGGTCGGAAAAGGAAATCGCGACCGGCATCCCCGTAACTTACGTTCCCGCGCGTAACACGATCTTTCTCGCGCACGCCCTGGCCCTGGCCGAAACAATTCATGCCGGCCATATTTTCATCGGTGCGAATGCGATCGACTACAGCGGTTATCCTGACTGCCGGCCGGAATTTATCGCGCTTTTCGAAACTCTCGCTAACATCGGTACCAAAGCCGGCATCGAAGGCGCGCGGCTTCAAATCCACGCGCCGTTGATTAAAATGTCGAAGGCCGACATCGTGCGCAAAGCTGTTGAACTCAATGTCGATCTTTCGTTGACTCACAGTTGCTACGACCCCCTGCCAGATGGTAGCGCGTGCGGCGAATGCGATTCGTGCCAGCTACGAAAGAACGGCTTCGCTGAGGCTGGCGTCACGGATCCGATACAATACGCGAGCTGATGCGAAATATTTTTGAGCTGACCAAACATGAACAGCGAATCGTCATCCTGGTTGTCACGCTTTTAGTCGCGATCGCGTTTGTAAAACATCTTTGGCAAAGCAAACCGCAGCCGCCATCAACAAGATTGAAACCATCGCCGGCAGCCACGTCGCCAACACATCACGTAAACGATGAGGCGACCGACGATTCGCGCGATTAGTCTCCGGACGAATCTGGAACATGTCCGTAACCAACAAAGACTGAAGTCGCTTCCTCGTCGGGTTTCGGCTCAGCGGATCCGAGTTTCAAATCGAACACGCTTACCCCCGACTTCTTTTCGCCGTTGTAGGAGCTGTGTTCGCTTGCGCCGATCATCAAACGCTGGTTCGTCGCCTTATCACGGCCGATATAAATCATTGTCTGCGTGATCTCCGGGTCACGGTTGACTCCGGAGTTGTTTGTCCAGAAAAGGAGATCGCCGGGTTTCAGTGCGTCGAGTTCGAACGTATCATCACGTTGCGCGAGGACGGCTTGAAAATTTCCCGCTTTCCGCACCCAAATGTATTGCTCGCGCGCGTCACGCGGCACGTTTTTAACCCCGCACTTCGTGAGCACATAATAAATGAACCCCGAGCAGTCCATTCCGCCGTTCGCCGGGTCGGCGGAAGCATACTTGTAAGGCAGATCTTGCCTCATCAGGTCCATGCCGAGGTCGACAACTTTCCCAACGTTTGGCGGATAACTTTCCAAATCCGAAACCGTGACGGCTGGCGGTAACGTGGTTTTAGCAGCAGGCGATGCTCTTGATTCAATCATCGGCGGCAAACTCGGTGTCGGTCTCGACTCCACGGATTCCTCCGCGGAACTTTCCGTAACTTCAGCCGCTGTCGCGTTTGGGATCGGCGTTGTTTGCGACCCTTGAATTATTTTGGGCGCGGTTTGCATTCGGGAGCGGGGACCAGGACTGATTGCGCGCACCGGTTCGAAATATTGGCTTTCCCCCTGCACCGAAGGCGTAACCGTCGGCGCGCCTTCTTCCGGTAAAACGATCGGTGGTTCCGTGGAAGAAGGGGCAGCGGTCGCGTCTTCCTGCGGCAGGGACGTTGCCGACGAAGTTGGCGCGATCGTTGGTGAAGGCGAACTTCTTCGCTGCGTTCTGCGTGGTGTCGCCGTCGGCGTCGGACGGGCGAAAAGCCTTTTCAGCTTGTCGCCCAAGGTTTCTTTTTGTTCCTGCCCGCAAACCGGCGCCAGAGTCACCGCCACCGTCAGTCCACTGACGATGAGGAGGCGCAGTCTTTGTTTCACGCGGCTAGCTCTTGCAAGACCGCCTGATTCATTCGAATACCGACGTCGAAATTCTCCAGCGGAAAATTTTCATTGGGCGAATGCGCGCGGCAATCCTGGAGCGCCAAACCGAGCAGCAGTGTCTCCACGCCAAGAATTTTTCGGAAATCGGAGACGATCGGAATGCTGCCACCTTCGCGAATGAGCGCCGCATCTTTGTTGAAGGCTTTTTTTAGGGCGCGCTGCGCCGCTTTTCCGAATTTGCTGTTCGGATCGGTCAGATACCACGGTCCGTTATGACCGGCAGTCATTTCCAACGTCACGCCCGGTGGCAGATTTTTTTGCAGATGCTTTTTAACGCGTTCGACGATGACGTCGGCCTGTTGATTTGGAACCAATCGAAAGGTCAGCTTCGCCATCGCGTGACTGGGCAACACGGTTTTCGTTCCGGGTCCTTGATAACCGCTGCCCATCCCGTTGATCTCCGCCGTCGGCCGCGCCCAAATTCGTTCCAGCGTGCTGAACCCAGCTTCGCCAAAAAGCGCGGGCGCGCCGGTTTCGGCCAGCATTTCGGCGTCGGCATCGATCGGCAATTTTTTCCAGGCTTCGCGCTCCCAATCCTGCAACGGTACGACTTCGTCATAAAAACCATCGACCGTGATGTGGCCATTCTTATCGTGCAAGGTGGCAAGCATTCTCGCGAGTGCCGCCGCAGGGTTCGCGACTGCGCCGCCAAAAACCCCGGAGTGGAGGTCCATCTTCGCGGCGGCAACTTTCAGCTCAAGCGCGGCGACTCCGCGCAGTCCATAACTCAGTGTCGGCGTCTGCTTGGCGATCATTCCGGTGTCGGACACCAGCACGACGTCGCATTTCAACGCGTCGCGATTGTCGGTCAGAAATTTTCCAAGGTTTTGGCTGCCGACTTCTTCCTCGCCTTCGACCACAACGTCGATATTCACCGGCAGATCGCCGTTCTTCTGTAAAGTTTCCTGAATTCCGATGATGTGAGAAAGGATTTGGCCTTTGTTATCGGTCGCGCCGCGCGCGAATACGTAGCCATTTTTCAAAACGGGTTCGAACGGGGGCGAATCCCACAATTCGAGCGGGTCCGGCGGCTGAACATCGTAATGACCGTAAAGCAACACGGTCGGACGATTCTTTTTGTGCTCATTGCGCGCCCAGACAACCGGGTGGCCGGCAGTGGGGACAACTTTCGATTCCAAACCGATCGCGCCGAGTTTTTTGGAAAGCCAATCCGCGCAGTCGCGAACCTTGCCGGCATATTTTTCGTCCGTTGAAACGCTCGGGAACCGCAAAAAGGAATAATAATCTTTGAGATATTCGTCGCGCATGTCGGAAAGCTAGACGTTTTTCCGTTATTTGCCTATCACTTCCGGCGGAGACGAGCGGAAATGAGATACCAAAACGATGCCGCCGTCATCACTTCAACTGCCAGAAGCAATCCGGCGCGCGTGTCACTACCGACCGAGCTCTCACTCATCGACGATTGCCCAAGAATCCACAAAATCACGGCGATCGCGAGCACCGGAACAATCTTCATTCCGGGAACACTGAATGGCTGGCCATCTGAGCGGACGCCTCGTCGAATCAAGAACCAGCAGGCTGCACAGCAAAGCAGATACATCAACAATACCGCAACGTTTGAAAGAACCGCCAACCGTTCAAACGATCCGCTAATGGATAAAATAAACGCGAGTGACGCGTAAGTGATGATCGCAACGTCAGGCGAGCGGTAACGTGGATGCACGTGCGCAAAAAATTGTGGCAACGCGCCATCGCGACCAAAGGCAAAAATCATCCGCGGCGAGCTGAGAATGTCGCTGGTTACAAATCCGAACGCCGAGACCGTCGCGCCGGCGATTAAAACGGTCCGCCCGATGTTGCCGAGAAATTTCGCCGCCGACTCGGCCAGGGGCGCGTCCGGATAATTCGCGAGATCGGCACCCAGCGTTCCCTGCGCTACAAGTTGAATCAAAATGTAAATGATCGAAGTGATCACGAGGGCGAGATAGGCCGAGCGTGGAACTGTTCGGGACGGGTTCTTTACTTCACCGCTTGGAATCAACGCCACCTCGATCCCGACAAAAGCGAACATCAAAAGAATCACCGCATCGCCTAACGACTTGCTGCTCGGCCAGCCCGGCCAGCTGAGGTTCGCTCCATGAATAAAAAAAAGTCCCGCGCAAACGAACAACAGCAACGGTAGCAGTTTCGCGAACGTGATTACGGTGACTGCGCCCGCACCCTCGCGCACGCCGCGGATATTGATCAATACGAGCACTCCGTACACCGCCAGCATCACGACGATGCGCATTACCGGCCCGCCGAGAAATGGCACCACCAGCGCAACTGAATTTGCCAGCACGTTCACCACTCCGGCAACGGCACCAAGCGCAGTTAAGAAATAAAGAATCCCAGCTAGAAACCCGACGTACCGTCCAAACGCCACTTCAACGTAGGCGTAAAGTCCGCCGGTCAGCGACACGCGACTGCCGGCGATCGCGAAGCACGTGACGAACAAAACCATCGCGATTGCGCAGCAGATAAACGCCAGCGGCGCGGCCGCGCCGAGCCCTTTCGCAACCGTCGCCGGAATTACAAAAATCCCTGCGCCAATCGTCGCACTCACGATGTTTGCCGTGAGCGCTGGAATTCCAATCCCCCGAATCAGCTGGTGATCGGTTTGCTCGGCGTGGTGGATTTCCGTCTCGGTCTCGCCGATCACGGGCAGAATCGTGCTCGATTCCGCTACCTGGATCAAGGCCGATTCCTAGACCATCACCCTACAACTTATGGGGCTTTAGGGCGGCTGGTGGCCCACAAATTGTGTGATTTTGCTTGTCAGTGCACCTAGGCTACTATATTGCCTATAAGGCTGACAGGTGGCCTGGGCCGCATGCATCTACAATCGCTCGAACTTTTCGGCTTCAAGTCCTTCGCCGATAAAACATTTTTCAATTTTCACGAAGGCGTCACAGCAATCGTCGGCCCGAACGGTTGCGGCAAATCGAACGTGCTCGACGCGATTACGTTGGGTGCTCGGGAGAACAATCCGCCAAATCTCTGCGCGGCGGCGAAATGGCCGACGTCATTTTTAACGGCACCGACAACGCGCAAGCCGCTGGGCTTCGCCGAAGTCTCGCTGACGTTCACCGATTGCGCGTCGAACTCGGACGTCGACTGGCATGACGTGCGCGTGACGCGGCGCGTTTATCGTGACGGAATTTCCGAATACCTACTCAACAAAACGCCGTGCCGTTTGAAGGACATCCAGAACCTTTTCGCCGACACCGGCGTCGCGCGTTCGCCTACTCGATGATGGAGCAAGGCAAGATCGACATGATCCTGAGCTCGCGGCCAGAAGATCGTCGCGCAGTCTTTGAAGAAGCGGCCGGGATCACGAAGTACAAATCGCAAAAGAGGAAGCACTTCGCAAACTCGAAGCGACGGAGGCGAACCTTCTTGCGTATCGGCGACATCATCAAGGAAGTGAAGCGGCAGATCGGTTCGCTCCAGCGTCAGGCTGGCAAAGCGCGGCGTTATCAAGCGTTGCATGCCGACCTGCGCGTGCTCGATACGCATCATTCCAAAAAACAACTCGCCACTTTCGACACCGACCTTGCTCACTGCCGCGCGGAGATTGAAAAAATTGCGGGTCCGAACAAACGGCACGCACAAAGATCGATGTGACGAAAACGAAGTTGGCCGAAGAACGCCGCGCGCTCGACAAAATCGACATCGAGATGGCCGACATCCGCGCCGAAGCGCAGCGATCTGCAGAGCGAAATCGCCACGAATCGCAGCCGGATCGAATTTAATCGCCAACGCGAAGATGAGCTGAGCGATCTGATCAAGCGCGCTCACGGCCGATATCGAGGGCGCCGAGACCAAACGTAAACAGCACGCGGCCCAGATTCGCGAACGCGACTCGCTCATTGAGAAGACGCAGCATCTCCTGCAGTCGAAACAAGCAGAGTTGGCCAAGACTCACCGAACTACTCGACAAACTCCGTGCTCGTCGTGAGGAACGCGAGGCCGACCGCGAATCCGCACGGACCTCCCGTCTCGAAGTATGAAGCGCGGATTGATGAGCTCGAAGACGACCTGGCTGGAATTTCTGCTCGCCGCGAGCTAACGGAGGAACAAATCCGGCAAATCTCTGCGGAAACAAAAGATGCGCTCAAAGCGCATCGAAAGGATCGCAGCCGGAATCGCGACGGCACATGGCGAAACTGAAACCGAACAGAAGAAGTTGGAAACGCTGTTCGTGCAATTGCAGACCGCAGAAGCGAGTCACCGGCAACAACAGGAACAGCTGACCGAGGTCGACGTCGAAATCACTGCGTTGGACTGCACGATGGCCGAGAAACGATCGACACTTGAAGTTTTGCGCCAGCTCAACGCCGAAGGCGAAGGATTAGCTCAGGGTTCCCAGGCGGTGCTCAAAGGCTTGGGCGATCCTGATCGGTTCCGCGATTCGATCACCGGCTCACTCGTTGCCCAGATCGATGTCGATCCAAAATTTATTCCGGCGATTGAAGCCGCGCTTGGCCGGAACCTGCACGCCGTCATTCTCAAAGACGCGCAATCTGCCGAAGAAATCCTTGGCCGTCTCACCCGAAAAAAACTTGGGCAAGCGGCGCTGTTTGTTCCGAAACTTGGCGCTTCGGCCCATGAATCGGTTCGCAAAAGCTTGCCGAAAGGCGCGATCGCATGGGCCATCGACAAAGTGGTCGCGCCGCGTTTAATCGAACCGCTGATCCGGCAATTGCTCAGCGGTGTCGTGATTTTTTCGAAACTGGATCAAGCGCTCGCCGCCAAGAAAGACGAGCCGACTCTCGCAATGACAACTCTCGATGGAGAGTTCATTTCCACCGAAGGAATTCTGTTCGGTGGCAGCAGCACCGTGAAAGCAGACTCGCTGCTCGAGCGCAAAGCGCGCGTGACGGCACTGGAAAGGGATGAAGCCGGCTGTGCAACCCAGCGTGACATTCTCATCCAGAAGCGCGACCAGGCGAAAGCGAATGTCGCAACTGCCTCCCGCCGGCTCGACGAAACGCGGTCCCATCATCAATCAGCGCATTTGGCGCATTCGACTTCCGCCAACAGGATCTCGTTGCTTCAAGGCGAGGAAAAGGAAGCCGCACGCAAGATCGACAATCTGAAATCGGAAAGGGCCGCGCTCGAGCACCAAATCGAAGTGGCACGCCAGCGCGTCTCCGAGTTGGAAGCTGAATTGAGATCGGCACGAGATGTCCTCTCCGAACACGAGGCCGCGCAGAGCGACGCCGAGAAGGATGAAAAAGGCGCGCGCGGTCAGGAGGAAAAGACGGTCGAGGAGCTGAACGATTTGCGGTTGGCAATCGCCACGGCGCGGCAACGCCTCGAGAGCTTGGAAGCGCAGCGACAACCAATGGCCGCCCGCGATACAGAGCTCTTGGAATCAATCGCAGCGCGCAAGGCCGACATCGCGAGTTACGAATCCAAAGTCGCGGCCCAGGCGCAGGAAACCCATGATGCCGAAACTGCGATTAAAGAACAAACAGCACGCGCTGCCGAAGCCGACGCAGCTGCCAGGGAAATTTCATCCCAACGGACCAGCCGCGCAGGCGCAGTAGAACAACGCGAGGCCGATTTGCGTCAACTCCGTAACTCGTTGAGCGAACTGCAAGAAAAACGAAGCCATCAGCAAGTCCGCGAATCTCAATTGCAGATGCAGATTGAAAATCTGGCGGAAAGCATCACGCGACGTTACCAAGTCGACTTGCGCACCTTCACTCCGGACCAGGAGGCATTCGGAAAAACGTTGCGGGTCCAACTCAAACGCGCCGAGAAAGAAGTCCAGGATGTAGATCTCGGCGATGAGGATTTGCAAAAACTAATCGGCGATCTCACCCGCCAGCTCGACAACATGGGCCCGGTTAATCTCGAAGCGGTCCAGGAATACGACGAGCTCGAAGAGCGTTACAAATTCCTCGAAACGCAAAACAACGATCTCACGAATTCGCGCCGCGAGTTGCTCGACGTCATCGCCCAGATCAACACCACGACGAAACAGTTGTTCGCCGAAACCTTCGCCCAAGTCCGGGTCAACTTCCGCGAAATGTTCGCCGAACTCTTCGGCGGCGGCCGCGCCGATCTCTCGTTGCTGGACGAAAACGATCCGCTCAACTGCGGCATCGAAATCTCGGCCAAGCCGCCCGGCAAACAATTGCAGAGCGTTTCGCTCCTGTCCGGCGGCGAGCGGACAATGACCGCGGTCGCGTTGCTCTTCGCCATCTACATGGTGCGCCCGAGTCCGTTCTGCGTCCTGGACGAAATGGATGCGCCTCTGGACGAGAGCAACATCAACCGCTTCATCCGCGTGCTCGACCGGTTCGTTGCCCAAAGCCAGTTCATCATCATCACCCACAACAAACGAACGATCGCTAAGGCGGACGTTCTTTATGGCGTGACGATGGAAGAGCGCGGCGTGAGCAAACTGGTCGGAATGAAGTTAACTGCGCCGCCCGCAACCGAACAAGCGCCGACACCGCAGCATGAATCCGTTCCTTCGCAGCGGCAATTCGCCCTGGCCGAAAACGGAAACGGCCACGCCAAAACGACTCGCGTCGCGCGATAACTCCAGCGCAAAAAAATTTTGCGCGTAGTCGTCGATCTTGGGTAAAATTGGTCGATGCTTCAAACGGCGGAGCGCGGAAAAAAATCGAAGAAAGCTGCGCCTGAAAAGACTGCGCCGAAGAAAGCACGCGTTCACGAACGATATCTCGAAGCGTTCCGCTGGATGCTGCAGACGCGGATCTTCGAGGAAAAGCTGGCCAGCCTCTATCGCGGCGGCATGATCACTGGCGGCGTTTATGTCGGCCGCGGACAGGAAGCGGTGAGCGCGGCGTGCGGAATGTTTTTGCAGAAGGGCGACGTCTTTGCGCCGCTCATTCGCGATCAGGCCGGGCGCTCCGCGTTTGGCGAACCGCTTGCTCGATGTCGTCGCGCACCTATCTCGGCTCGCGTCAAGGGTCCGATGCGCGGTCGCGACGGCAACATTCACCGTGGTTGGCCGCGGACGGACCAGCTGGCCATGATCAGTCATCTCGGCGCGATGATTCCGGTCGTGGTCGGCAAACTGCTCGCGAAACGAATGAAGGGCGAGAAAGGTTTTGTTGGCCTAACGACGATCGGCGAAGGCGGCATGCAAACCGGCGCGACGCACGAAGGGATGAACATCGCCGCGGTCGAGCAAGTGCCGCTGGTCATCGTCGCGTACCAACAATCATTTCGCCTACTCCACGCCGAACGATCGTGAATTTGCCTGTGCCGATCTGGTCGATCGCGCGCAACGGTTACGGTTACGAAGGGCAGACGAGTCGACGGCACCGATTTGGCCACGTGCCTCGAAGTCATCGGCGGCGCGGTGAAACGCGCGCGCGCCGGCCGTCCGCCGCAACTGGTCGTCGCCTAGCTTCTGCGTCTCGCCGGTCACGGCGAACACGACGACGCCAGCTACGTTCCGGCCGAGATGAAGAAGGAACCGTTCGGCGCAGGATTGCTGTCGCGCGCACGAGCAGTTGATTCTCGAGCAGGGACTTGCTCGATCGAGACGCTTCAGCAAATGCGCGCGGAAATTGCGGCAGAAGTCGATGAGGCAGTCGCGACAGCGCAGCACGAAGACGCCCGCATGGCGCGAAGAAGATTGGTGCGCGATATCGACGCGCGACTGGTCGACAGACCTCAAGGGTAATGACGAAATTCGAAATCCGAATGTCGAAGCTCCAAACAAATCCGAATGACTGAAATCCAAGAGCGAAGCACGTCTCGTATTTGGTCATTCGATCTTCGATTTCGTGCTTGTTTCGGATTTCGATATTCGAATTTCGATCATCTCGCCATTGGTCACTCGTCATTTCTAATGAGCGTCACTTACCTCGAGGCGATTCGCGAAGCGCAGGCGCAGTCTCCTGCGCGAGGACGAGCGCGTTTTCATTTACGGCCAGGATGTGCGCGGAAAGTTCGGCGGCGCGTTCAAGGCCACGAAAGGTCTGGCGGAGAATTTCCCGGGCGCGTCTTGAACACGCCGATCAGCGAAGACGCGATGGTCGGCACGGCGATCGGCGCGGCCATGGAAGGAATGCGGCCGATTGTCGAAATGCAGTTCGCCGATTTTTCGAGCATCGCGCTCAACCAGATTCTCAACAACGCCGGCACGCAGTATTGGCGGACAAATGTTCCCTGCCCGATCACGGTGCGCTTGCCCTCCGGCGGAACGAAAGGCAGCGGGCCGTTTCACAGCCAGAGCATGGAAGGACTTTACTCGCATTATCCCGGGCTGGTCGTGGTCGACGCCCGCCACGGTGGAAGACGCCTACACCATGTTGATCGACGCGGTCGCGATCGACGACCCGGTCATCTACTGCGAGCACAAATATCTTTACTACCACCTCAAGGCCGACGCGCTGCCGACAGAAAGCTTTCCGGTCGGCAAGGCGCGAATCGTCAGGCCGGGGCGCGATCTCACCATCGTGACCTACAGCGCGATGGTGCACGAAGCGCTCGCGGTCGCGAAGGAATTCAGCGCCGGACGGAGTCGAAATCGAAGTGGTCGATCTGCGCACGGTAAAGCCGCTCGATACCGATACCGTGCTCGCCTCGGTCGCGCGCACGGGACGATTGCTTTGCGTCGGCGAAGCGTTCCCGTGGGGCGGCGTGACCGCCGAAGTCATCGCGCGCGTCGCAGCCGAAGGCTTCCATCTGCTCGATGCCGCGCCGGCGCGCATCAACGCCAAGGACACGCCGATTCCGTATCATCCGAATCTTTGGAGCGAGCATCGGCCGAACGCGAAAGTCGATCGCGGCCAAAGCGCGCCAGATCCTGCCGAGTAAACCACTTCTCAACGATTTAACGTCTCAACTTTCTCATGCCGAAAGTTCCAATCACCATGCCGCAGCTCGGCGAATCGATGGCCGAGGCGACGATCGTCGCGATCAAGGTCCAGCCGGGCGACAAAGTTTCGGCCGACCAGGAAATCATCGAGGTCGAGACCGACAAAGCCGTGATGGGCGTGACCACGCCGTGCGCGGGCGAGATCGCGAAGATCGATGCGGAGGTGAAAGGCACGTATGCCGTCGGCGCGGTGCTCGGTTATGTCGAAGCGAGCGAAGCCGACGCCGCGCGATTTCAAAAACGCGCGCCAGAACCGCCGACAGGCGAAGTGGCAGAACGAGATTCCCGGTCGCGAAGAAGAAACCACGGCTCGCACCGGCAATGGAAGCGGCTCACATTTCCAAGTGGATGAAACGATCTGCCGCAGGTCGCAGCCGGTTCGCATTTCCAGGTCGACAGGCGGAGGTCTGCCAGTTCCAGCGAGCGCGAAAGGTGCGGGCTATCTTTCGCCGCGAGTGCGCGCGCGCATGGCCGAGTTGCAATTGACGCAGGCCGATCTCGCCGGAATCGCCGGCAGCGGTAACGGCGGGTCGCGTCACGATCAAAGATCTCGAAGATTTTCTCAGCTCGATTCAATCGCAGCCAGTCGAAAAGCCGAGCGCGATTCGGACCGGCGTGGCCGATGCGATGCGACGCAGCTGGACGCGACCACTCGCCACGGTTGGCGTTTCGGTGTGTCTCGATCCGGTCCTGCAAGATCGACAATCACGTGATCCAAAACCCGGCCCGGCCCTTTACGTTTTGCGCGCGCTCGCGCTTGCGCTTGCCGAGCAACCAAATGCGGCCGCGCGACTGATTGGCGGTCGCGCGATCGGTTCGCAATCGATCGACATCGGCGTCGCGGTTGAAGCCGGCGACGGGATCATGGTTCCGGTCATTCGCAACGCCGACAAAACGTCGCTCGCAGACCTGACGATCGAATACACGGAGCTGGTCGATCTTGCGCGACGTCGACGGCTGACGAGTGAGATGACTTCAGGCGGAATCGCGTCCGTTTCCAACTTCGGCACGTTCGGACTCGATTGGGGCACACCAATTCCCCTG
This sequence comes from uncultured Verrucomicrobiae bacterium, assembly GCA_963801815.1. GTDB lineage: Bacteria > Verrucomicrobiota > Verrucomicrobiia > Chthoniobacterales > UBA10450 > AV40. Next base: position 486,751 of record CAWDGJ010000003.1, on the reverse strand, counting down.
CCCGATCAAACGATGATTCTCGGGCTCGGCGTCGGAAAGAAAGCGCCGGTTTGGGACGAACAAAAAAGAATTCGTTCCGAGAACAGAAGCGCAAATGACGCTCAGCTTCGATCATCGCAGCCTCGACGGCGGCGGCGCCGGGCGCTTGCTCAAGCGCGTGATCGAGCTCCTCGAAGATCCCAAGAAGCTATAGCAGTGGGGGCAGGCGCCCGCGCCTGCTTCAATGGAAACAAAATGCAGCCGAGGACGGCTGGCTCCACAGAAGAGTGCAATTTGCGACGGTCATAGACCGCCGCTACAATTCTAGGGCGATGCATAAGGACAAGGAATTCGAGTTAAAACGCGATCTGGAGGTGATTTTGATCCCAGCCGGACAGAAATATACGATTCCGGCGGGAACGAAAGGGGTGATCACTCAGGCGCTGGGCGGAAATTACACAATCGCGACGCAATACGGATTGTCGCAGGTCGCCGAAAAGGATTTGGATGCGCTCGGCATTGAAAAGCCGAAAACCGAAGCGAAAGAAAAGCCTGCTGCAAAAACCAACGGCCAAGTTTCGGAGGACGAGATTTGGAATCAATTGAAACAATGTTACGACCCGGAAATTCCGGTGAACATTGTCGATCTAGGTTTGGTTTACGATTGTCGTCTGATCAAGAAAGATGACGGCGGAACGCGCGTGGAAGTAAAAATGACGCTGACCGCGCCCGGTTGCGGAATGGGACCGGCGATTGCCCACGACGCCCAAAGCAAAATTTTGTCGATCGACGGTATAGATGAAGCCGACGTTCAGCTTGTCTGGGACCCACCGTGGAACCAGAACATGATCAGCGAAGCCGGGCGGATGAAGCTCGGAATGATTTAGTCGGATACTTACGAGTTAGTTCCTAAGGCTTGCCGGGTGGGGTTGGACTTCCTCTTTGCTTTCTACCGGTTGTCGTCCCGCGTGTCGACGAGGTTGTCGTCGATTTCGGCTTCGCAATAAATGTCCGCGGCGTTGGGCTCCCGTGAGGCCGCCGCGATGGAGTCGCTGTTCTCCGAGGAGGAGGAGTCGGTGTTGGTTGAATACCCGGTACATATGTAAGGGGCGGGGTCGGCGTTTGGTTTGGTGGCGGAGTCGGGGTTCGGTGTGGACGACAGTTTCTCAACGCTGCTTCCCTGGAACCAAAGCACTGACCATCTCGCTCGCGACATTCGGCCACAGGCATCTGGACGACCTGGCCGTTGATACAGCACCAACATAATTGTCCGCAATGCCGGAGCGCCTCTTCGCGGGAACTGAAACACTGGCCCCCGCGCTCTTTGCATTGCGCAGCGTCGACTTGAACGATGTGGCCATCAATGCAGCACCAGCAGAGATCTTTGCAGTGCCTGAGCGCTTCTTCTTGAGTGGGATAACATTGACCTTCGCGTTCGCGGCACTCCTCCGGCGTAGTCTGAACGACTTGCCCATTGATACAACACCAGCAAGGCGGTGGAGGTGTTGGGGTTGGCGTCGGACGATGGATCGGCGGCGGACATGGAAGCGGCAGCCACCAGCACGGCGGATTTTCCGGCGGACACGGTGGATGCGGTCCGGGAGGGCCGTGCCACTTGTAGCAGCCGCAACCTTCTTCCCACCACCAGCCGCCGCCGTCTTGGATCCAAACCCACTGGCAACATTGATAATGCCATTGCCCTCCAGCGACACTTTGCGGCGTGAGTTTGAAGGCGTGCTTGTCGCCGTTTTTCGTGACTCCGTCACCGATAATGACACATGAATCGCTGATCGTGCGCGCAACGGTCAGCACTTTGAAATCGCTTTGGGAAAGATCGCACAGCGTGTTCAGATCGTACATTTTGTCCTCGACGAAAAGGAAGGCGTGCTCGGAGTTGTCGGCCGTAGTTGAGGAACCGACGATCATTCCGGCGGCATTTGTACCATTTCCGGCGACGCTGTTCGCCGTGCTGGTGTTGCCACCGAGGGTTCCCAAATCAGTGACGTTAAAGGTGACCTGACCTTTAGCGGGTATAAATCCGACGAGAAAAACGCAGACCGCAGCAAAGCTGACCTTGTTTTGTGTTTTCATGGGTGATGGGGCTCATGAGACCGAGGTAAGACTCCGGCGTACAGACAAGTATGGCAGCGGGCAAGAACAAAAATGAATTTTGTCCCGAAACAATTTTTTGCATTTTAATTTCTGTTCACGCGTTGACAGAGTATGCGTGCACTGCTTTCATACGAGTTCGCGCGCGCGCAAAATTTTCAATTATGCCAACGACTGAAGTTATTCTGACCGACAACGTGCCCGGACTCGGCGCTGAGGCCGACGTGGTAAAGGTCCGTCGCGGCTACGCCCGCAACTACCTGCTCCCACAGAAAAAGGCCTATGAGGTAACGCCAGCCGCGTTGCGCCAACTCGATAATTTGAAAAAGAAGCGCGCCGAACGGGAAGCCCGCGAATTAAACGAATCCGAGGAACTGTCCCGCAAGATTGGCAAGGCTCATCTCGTATTTACATTAGCGACCGGCGAATCCGGCAAAGCGTTCGGTTCAATCACCGCACAGGACATTGTGCACCGGATGAAAAACGAGCTTGGGATCGAAATCGATCGCCACAAGATCATGCTCGAGCGCCCGATCAAGGACACCGGCGAACATGAGGTCACGATTAAATTGCATCACGATGTGACCGCACAATTCAAGTTTGATGTGAAATCAGCAGAGGCGCGAAAGGCGGAGACTGAGCCTACGGGCGAGCATCCGGAAAAGAAGCGCCGTGGATTTTTCCGCAGACACAAGGAAGAGAAGAAAGAAGAGTAATTAATGGCGACTCAACCATCCTCCGGGATAGGTCGAGAGCCTCGCAAGTCAGGAAATGGCGCTGGCCGAGGCTCGGCGGCGCGAAGCGGAGAAAATGTTATTCCGATTCCGCGCACAGGTTCTGCGCAGGATATTCACCGCCCGCCACCGCACAGTGTGGAAGCCGAGCAAGGCGTGCTCGGTTCAATGCTGATCTCACCGCGCGATGCAATCGCGGAAGTCGTTGAAAAAATCACGGTCGAGTATTTTTACGTTCCAGCACATCAAACTATCTTCGCCGTCCTGGTCGAACTCTGGAATGCGGGGGCGGGCATTGATCTCATCACGTTCACCCAAGTTCTGCGTGATCGGAATTTGCTCGAGACCGTAGGCGGCGCGGCAATGGTGACAAACCTGTTCACCTTCGTGCCGACTGCGGCCAACGTCGCTTATTACCTCGAAATCGTCCGCGACAAATACATTTTGCGCTCCATCATCGAGGCGGCGACCGAGAGCGTGCGTCGCGCCTACGAAGAGCAAGAGGAGGTGAACGAGCTGCTCGATGAAGTAGAGCAGAGAATTTTTGCCGTCAGCGAGGACCGCTTCAAGGGCCAGATACTCTCGATGAAAGAGCAAGTGATGAGCACTCTTGAATCAATCGAGAAGCTCTTTGAAAACAAAGGCGCAATTACGGGAGTTGCGACCGGTTTTCGCGATTTCGACAAGCTAACCAGCGGCCTGCACCCCTCGGAGATGATTGTGATCGCGGCGCGGCCGAGCATGGGAAAGACGGCCCTGGCAATGAATATCGCTGAGCACGCTGCCATACAGCTGAAACTTCCCGTGGCAATTTTCAGCTTGGAAATGAGCGCCCAGCAGCTTGTTCAGCGCATGCTTTGTTCGCGGGCTCGCGTAGACCTAGCAACGACACGTGATGGATTTCTTGCCGAATCTGATTTTCCGAAGCTGACGCACGCCGCTTCCAAACTGGCCGAAGCGAGAATCTTCATCGATGACAGCGCCGGCCTCAGCATTCTCGAGTTGCGCGCGAAAGCACGTCGCCTGAAAGCGCAGCAGGATGTGCAATTGATCGTCGTCGATTACTTGCAATTGTTGAGATCGACATCCCGCCGCGCACAGGACAATCGCCAACTTGAGATCTCGGAGATCTCCGCCGGGCTAAAGGGTTTGGCCAAGGAATTAAAGATTCCGATCATTGTTGTCGCACAATTGAATCGCAATCCAGAGATTCGCACAGGCAGCGGCAAGGGTGTCCCTCGGCTGGCGGACCTGCGAGAATCAGGTTCCATCGAACAGGATGCTGACCTTGTTGGTTTACTTGTTCGGGAAGAATATTATGCCGATACGGATGAGGAACGAACAGAATTGGAAGGCAAGGCTGAGCTTATTATTGCGAAACAGAGAAATGGTCCAATCGGCCAGGTCAAACTCACTTTCCTAAAGAAGTTCACGCGATTTGAAGATCGCGCAGAAGATGCGGTTGAATCCGAAGAAGCGTTTTAGAGCGACTTCGCAGCCTCCACGACGTGATTCGCGTCGATCCCGAATTCTTTCATCACTTCAGCGCCGGGCGCGCTCATGCCGAAGCGATGCAGCCCAACTACTTTGCCATCCAGCCCGACAAACTGCGTACCAGGTGTCGGGCACGCCGGCTTCGATCGCAACGCGTTTGCGACATGAATTTGGCAGAACTTCTTCGCGATACTTTTCCGGCTGGCGCTTGAATCGCTCGAAACACGGCATTGAAATAACGCGAGTGCCATCACCCAATTCCTTTGCCGCTGCGAGCGCATGTTGCAATTCGCTCCCACACGACATGATGATGAGGTCGAGCTTCCCTTTTTCCTTTTTCGCGATGTAACCACCGCGCAGCACGCCGTCCCGCCGTAACTGAACATCGACATCATTTAAAATCGGAACCGTCTGGCGCGTCAGTGCAAGCAACGTCGGTCCATCGATGCGCTCCATCGCCGCCGCAAACGCGCCCGCGGTTTCTTCCGGATCAGCCGGACGGATGACGTCGATTTGTGGCATCACGCGCACGCTGCTCACTGTCTCGACTGGTTGATGAGTCGGGCCGTCTTCCCCGACGCCAATGGAGTCGTGCGTGAACATGTAGATGTTAGGCAAGCTTGGAAAGGGCGGCGAGGCGAATGGAAGCGCGACAATAATCGGTGAACACCAGGAACGTCGCACCAGACGCGCGAAAAATTCCGTGATAGGAAATGCCGTTCATGATCGCGCACATGCCGTGCTCACGAATGCCGAAACGGATATTGCGGCCGTTCGGGCGTATTTCGCGTGAAATCGCCGCCGTCATTGATGTAATTCATCGTCGAGCCGTAAAGATCGGCGCTGCCGCTGATCAGGAGAGGCATTTCTTTGCGCAAGCGGCTGCAAGCACTTCGCTACCAGCTTTGCGAGTGGCGAGCTTCGCGTCGTGCGGAAACTTCGGAATCGTCGACAACAGATCGGTCGGAACCTTTCTCTCGACCCCATCCTCCAGAACCCGGGCGAGCTCTGAATTTTTCTTACGCCAATCGTTATAGTCTTTTTCCCAGCGATCGTATTCGGCGAGCAATTTCTTTTTGTGCTCTGCGAAATACGCGTAGGTCTCTTTCGAGACGTAGTAATGTTCGGCCGGGAGACCAAGGGCCTTGCGCGCGGCATCGACGAACTTCGCGCCCGCTTCACCATGCGCTTTGTAAGTTCCCGCGACCTCCGGGATCCCCTTCCCGATCAATGTGTGTGCGACGATAAGCTTCGGTTTGCCGTTGTTGTTCTCCTTGGCGTTGTTCAGTGCGTCCAGGAACGCCTGCATGTCCTGACCGTTGATTTCCTGAACGTCGAATCCGTAGGCTTTGAAGCGCATTGCTGTGTCTTCGCTCTGCGTCGCCGTCGCCGGTGCGTCGAGGGTGACGGCGTTGGAGTCGTAGATGAGAATCAGGTTATCGAGACCGAAATGACCGGCGAACGCGCTCGCCTCCGCGGAGACGCCTTCCTGCAAGCAACCGTCGCCCGCGAGACAGATGCAGTGCTGATCGAAAATGCGGTGTTCGGTGGTGTTGAAGCGCGCCGCTGCCATTTTCATCGCGACGGCAATACCGACTGCGTTGCCGACGCCCTGGCCGAGCGGCCCGGTCGTGCATTCAACTCCCGGCGTTTCAAAAAATTCCGGATGTCCTGGCGTTTTAGAATGCAATTGCCGGAAACGTTTGATTTCCGACATCGGCAAATCGTAGCCGCTCATGTGCAGCCAGGCGTAAAGGAACATGCGAGCCGTGGCCGGCCGAGAGAACGAAATAGTCGCGTCCGATCCAGCGCGGCTTATCCGGGTTATGTCTTAGAGCGTAGCCGTAAAGCACAGCGCCCATCTCGGCGCAGCCGAGCGGGAAGCCCAAGATGGCCGGATTGCGACGCTTGCACCGCGTCCATGCACAAGCCGCGCGCTTCCGTTGCCGCCCGCGAGAGAGCTTCGATGTTCAAACTCATGCAAAGTTTATGGTTTTAGATCGCCGATTGCGCAATCTCTTTCCCAATTTCGCCGCCGGACGGCCCGATAGCCCTATGGCCGGCAGGCCTAGGCTACGGGGTTGAATAACTTGTGAATAAAACGGCGTCTGGGGGCGGTTTTATTCACACGGTTTTGTGAATAAGGACTTAATTTTCGGTCCTTCGCGACCTAAGTTGTCGATCTTGATGAAGTTGTCCGAAATAACCACGACTCTGCGGGAAATCGGTGTTTCTCCCGTAAGGAGCCTCGGCCAAAACTTTTTGCACGATCAAAATCTGGCTCGCTGGATTGTCGAGCAAGCCGAAATCGGCGCGGAGGACTTCGTCGTTGAGATTGGACCGGGGCTCGGCGCGTTGACCGAAATCATCCTCGCCAAAGGCGCGCGCGTCCTCGCGATCGAGAAAGACGAACGGCTAGTGAAGTTTTTGCGAGAGAAGTTTGCGCACGGAAAAGTCGAAATCGTGCACGGCGACGCGCTGGAATTTGATTTGCGATTGTTGTTCACGAAACCGCGAGTGAAACTTCTTGGAAATCTTCCATATTACATTTCCAGTCAGCTCCTCGTTAGGTTCCTGGAATATCCAAGTCCTATCTCGCTGTGGGTGTTGATGTTACAGAAGGAGCTGGCGAAACGCCTGAGCGCCGCTCCCGCGACACGCGACTACGGAGCACTCACTTTGCAAGTTCAGCTCCGGTATCGAGTTGAATATCTGCGAACAATTCCCGCCAGCGTCTTCTTGCCCAAGCCTGACGTGGACTCTGCTGTTGTTCGCATCCTGCCACGCACCCAAAATGAATTGTCAGCCTGTAATCACCAGATTTTCGAGCGCCTTGTCCGTCGCGGTTTCTCGCAACGACGAAAGCAACTTGGCAAACTGATTCGCGAAGAAACGCCAGCTTGGGAAACGATTGCCGCCGAGCTTGACTTAAATCCGCGTGCGCGAGCGGAAGAACTCTCGTTAGAAGACTGGATAGCGCTAACGAATCGAATCACGCCCATCACACCAGCAAGTAACGCCAGCCCCCCTGAAGAACAGTTTCAGGTGGTCGATGAAGACGACTGTCCCAAAGGAGCTGCTCCGAGGAGCCAGGTGCATGCGAATAACTTGCTCCACAGGGCAGTTCACGTGCTCATTTTCAACTCCCCCGGCGAGGTCTTTCTCCAATTACGGTCCCGATTGAAGGACCGGCACCCTCTGATGTGGGATTCGAGCGCCGCCGGGCATGTAAACGCTGGAGAAGAATACGATCAGACAGCAAACCGCGAGCTGCGGGAAGAGCTTGGTATCGAAACCCCCTTACGAAAAATCGCGAAACTGCCGGCCTCTAAACAGACCGATCAGGAATTTGTTTGTCTGTACCACGGACTTTACGACGGCCAACTGCGGCCAAACGCGACCGAAATTGAAGCCGGCAAGTTCTTTTCACCCGAGCTTGTCGATGAATGGACTAAGGCCCGGCCGCGAGAATTTGCGCCGGCATTCCTGGAATGTTGGAAAGTCTCGCGCGGAAAAAACAATTAGCGCCGGCGTCGGCGCCGAGATTTCGATTGTGATCCGCGTTTACCCGCGCGGCCTATCGCTCTCTTTTTGAATTTTCGCGCTGCCCTTCGCGCTCCTTCTTTTCCGCCGCAAAGCGAGTCGCTGAACATTCTGGTGACAGCATTTTTTCCACGCAAAAAATGCACCTGGAAACCGTGCGTCTGCTTTTTCGCGCGCGTCTTGGTATCAATGCGGCGGATATTTGGTTCCGAATCTGGATTTGATCGTCTTCGCATGGGTCTGCCTAACAACTACGTCAAACAACGAGAGAATCAATGAGTCGCGGTTTTTTTGTTACTTCAGCTGTGTTCTTTCAGGGGCCGGCATATTCCAACTTCGCCACTTCTTCTCGTATTCGTCCGCGGACAGCAGGACATAGCAGGGATGTTTTGCTGCACGCAGCCACGTAATCATTTTCTCCAATTCGGGTTGCGCCATCGTGGTGCAGCCGGTTGTCGGGTGGTTCACTCCGCGGCGAATATGAAAAAAGATCGCGCTCCCTTCTCCGGGAACTGGCGGATCGGAATTGTGCCGGATTTCGACCAGCCAATGATACGCGAAATCTCCCGACCGCATCTTTTCGTGACTATAATTGTCAGGAGGGCTTTTTGGATCGATCACGACGTGGCGATTGTAATTAGGTGAGCGCGGATCGTCGCTCCAGATATCGGCCTCAGTCACCTGATGGTAGGGATAATCGCCGCCCGAAGGCAGCTTGGGTTCGTATCCGAAAACTTCGCCGATCGCGAAAACCCCGGCGGGTGCGCGGCCGTCTCGCTCCTTCTTGTGCAAGCCGGGTTCATTTTGGCCCGCGAGACCGCTGCCCCAGGCGAGGCCGTTCTTACCGAACAAAACCGGAATCGGTGCGCTGACTGTGTTCCAGTTGTCCTTTGCGCGCTCGAAGCGTTGCAGCTTGCCATGCATCGAATTCCCGTCCGGCGCGATTGCTACGATCAGCTGCGAGCAATCCGAGGGCACGCCGTCGGCATAAGCAGTGCTTCCGATGGCAACCATCCCCCAGATTAGTCCTGCACGTGAGATCGACATAAACATTCGCAATTGTAGACGGCCAGATTATTGATGTCCTCGTTTGTCGTGAAAAAAATCTGGGCTGTTCTAATCCTGCTCGCCGCTGTTTTCGTTAGCTATGCACCGGCCGTGCGCAACGGTTTTGTTTGGGACGACACCGCGTTGATTCTGCGAGATCCGTTGATCCGGAGCTGGCGCCTGATTCCTGAAAGCTTCAACCATTTCCTTTTTATCGACGCAACTGCCTCAGATTTCTACCGTCCGTTGCAACGATTGAGTTATACGTTGGATTACGCCCTGGTGGGATTTCAGCCCGCACTTTACCACGCAACGAGCGTTCTTTGGCATGCCATAGCTGCTATCGCGCTTTTGTTGTTTGCCCAGGAATTGTTATTCAACTTTGGCATCGAGCGGCGCAGGAGCAGTCTGGTCGCTCTGGTAGCGACACTTATCTGGGCAATTCATCCCGTACAAAGTGCGGCAGTCGTTTACATTTCAGGTCGAGCCGATCCCCTCGCCGCGGCCTTTGGGTTCACCGGCTTATTTTTGCTTTGCCGAAGCCTTCGGCTCACTGGCGCATTAAAGTTATTGCTTTTGATTGGAAGCGGCGCCGTTTTTCTCCTGAGCGCATTCAGCAAGGAAGGCGGTCTGATTTTTCCGATCCTCGGAATTCTTCTCGTCCTCGTCTTGAAAAATTGGGGAGAGCTTTGGAAAACGATCGCGATGGGCGCTTTTGTCGCCACGATTTACTTCATTTCTCGCCTTGGGGCAGAACATCAACCCGCGCCCCAGTTAACACCTCCACCGCCCCTGCTGGTCCGACCGATCATCGTCGCGCGTGCCGTGGCCGAATACGCGGGTCTGATCGTGTTTCCTCTGAACCTGCACATGGATCGCGATGTGGAAACTCAGCCTAGCGGATTCAGCGAGGCGAGCCTCGCGCAGGCTGCGTGGCGCGAACTGCAAACCCTCCTCGGCCTCGTTTTGATCGTTGCCTTCTTGATCTGGCTGCTGCGCGCTCGTAAACGCAATCCGGCAGCGTTCGTGTGCCTGTTGTTTGCGCTTATCTGTTACTTGCCGGTGAGCGGGGTCGTTGCATTGAATGCAACCGCGGCGGAGCACTGGATTTATTTGCCAAGCGCTTTTCTGTTTCTGGCGATAGCGATCGAACTCACATCATTGACGCGGCCACTGCAAGCCCAACGGTGGGCAGTGGCGTCGGCTGCGGCGCTGATCGCCCTGTGGATGGCATTTCTCGGCGGTCGCACGTTTGTCCGAACACTTGATTGGAAGGACCAGCGTACGTTTCTGGAGCGCACCATCAGGCATGGCGGCGATTCGGCCCGAATGCTCATCAACCTGGCCGGATTGGAGTTGAGCGAAGGAAAGCTCGAAGATGCCGCCGCGCATCTGCACGCGGCGCTGCAAAAAAAGCCGAATCAGCCTTTCGCGATCATCAACCTTGGCGCGGTGGCTTTAAAACAAAACGATTTCAAACTCGCGCGAGAGCTTCTCACTCGCGCCACCCAGATGCCGGTAGTCGACGCGCAGGCCCATCAACTTCTGGCCGTTTTGGACCATCAGGAAACGGGGAAAGTCGACCTGATGCAAATGCGCCTCGCTTCGCGAACAGGTCCGCCGAATTGGTCGATCGAGAAAGCCTATATTCAGGTGCTGGATCAAACCGGCGCAACAAGCGCGGCGATCAACGAATTACTCAGTTGTCTCCAAACCCAACCGTATCGCGCAGAAAGTTGGCAATTGCTAAGCGAGCTGGAAACGAAAGCCGGCCACGTGGATCAGGCGGCCAACGCGTTATCGCAAGCTCGAGCCTACGACGTTCATCTCGGCACAACCGTGGGACACTAGGGAGACCGCACCGTCGCTGCTTCGACACGCGCAGTGTCTTCCGGCAAATATTTCGCTCCGATAATCCAGGCAATGCCGGAAGCCAGAATAATCGCGGAGACAAATAAGAAAGCGATCCGGATATTCGCGTGACCGCCAATGTAGCCGAGGAGCCAGAACGCCTGCACGTCTCCCAGCGCGTGGATGACGAGAATATTCACTGCGAACGCGGTTGCGCGCACTGCGGGCAATGAAACATTTGCCAACGCGGTGTTTGACGGGCCAGTGTTCAAGAAAAGCAGGAAAATCGCCAGGAACATCGGAACCCAGGCCGCGGGAAACGGAACGTAGAGACTCGCGACAAAAAACGGACACGCGATCAGCATTCCAATTCCAGAAACCCAAAAATAGGAAGCGGGGAATCGCGGCCGGAGTTTGTCAGCGACAATTCCTCCGATGATTGTCGAACTCAAACCTGCGACGACGGTGATTAATCCAAAAATCGTCCTGCCCGCAGCCGGACTTTGATTGCGGAAGCTCAGAGTACTCCGAAACCCAATAGCCCAAACCGCCGGCAGCGAAGGTCATCAACGTTTGAGCGATGCAATTGATCAGATATGAGCGCGTGCGGAAAAGTTTCAAATAATCGGCGAGCCCGCGGCGAGGCACTCGTTGCATGAGATGATGTGATGCGACCCGCGGGTCGAGCTGCCAAAAGCAGAGCAACCCGAGAAGTATTCCGGGAGGCGCGACCATATAAAATGCCCAGCGCCATCCCAGATGCGAGCCAACCAAACCGCCAATGACATACCCGAGCGCACTCCCGACCGGAATCGCAGCACAAAAAATGGCCATCACGCGGCCCCGCGTTTCGATCGGGTAAAGGTCGGCCAAAATCGTTGGCGCCGCCGGACCATAACCTCCTTCGCCGATTCCGACACAGACTCGCGTGGCAAAAAGAATTCCAAAAGTCGCGGCGAGACCGGTGCCGCCACTTGCAAGGCTCCACAGGATCACAGCCGATCCAACAATCACCCAACGTGACATGCGGTCGGCCAGAAAGCCTAGCACAGGCGCACTCAACATGTAGGTGACCAAGAACGCTGTTCCCAATAAACCCGTCTTGGTCATCGCGTTGACGTCGCCCGGGGCGAAAAAACTCGATCGGATTTCAGGCTCCACGGCGGCCAGTACTTGACGATCGATGTAGTTAAAAAGGTTAATCGTCAGCAGTAGGCCAAGCGCTATCTTCGCACCTGAGGAGGAACGACCACTATTTTCCATTCGAGAGTTGCCGATTGCAGACGAGCACAGGCTGATTGTAAATCATAAACGATGGCTTCAACCTCCAGCGCCCAGCGCATGCTTTATTTCTTCGGTCGAGCGCTTTTCCGCTGCTTTTACCGGGTGAGCGCGCATGGCACGGATAAGTTGCCGCCCGGCGGCTACTTACTTCTGCCGAATCACATCACCTGGATCGATGCCATTGTCCTCCAGCTCGCATGCCCTCGCCCGATCCGCTACGTGATCGACCAGGAATTTTACCGCAAGCCGTTGCTGCGGCCGTTACTGCAAACGGTTGGCTGCATTCCAATAGACACTCGCCATTCACGTTCCGCCATCCGAGCTGCGGCCGAAAGACTAGCGGCCGGCGAGGTCGTCTGCCTCTTTCCCGAAGGTCAACTCACGCGATCTGGCACATTGTTACGGCTCAGGCGCGGCTACGAATTGATTGCACAACACGCAAACGCTCCAGTAGTTCCGGTCTGGCTGGACCGGCTTTGGGGCTCAATCTTTTCATTTCAAGGCGGAAAGTTCTTCACCAAATGGCCAAAGGAAATTCCTTATCGCGTCAGTGTCGCGTTTGGTAAGCCGCTGGAACCAGCTGCCGCCGACATTGCCACGGTCCGCGAAGAACTCCTCAAGCTTGGCGAATTCTGTTACAGCCGGCGGCCTTCACTGGACCGGCATCTCGGCGAAGCGTGCGTGCGCGGTTTGAAACGGAAGCGTTTCGGCACCGCGGTAATTGATGGCCTGGACCACAGTGAGCTGAGCCGCGCAAAACTTCTGGGCGCTGCCGCCGCCTTAAGCCGTTTCTTGCGAAAACGATTTTCCGATCGACGGATCGCGATCGTTCTGCCGGCCAGCAAAGGTTCCATGGTTGCAAATCTGGCCGTGACGCTAGCCGGCAAAGTCCCAGTGGATCTGAATTTCACGATGGGCCGCGCCGCGAATGAATTCTGTTGCCAGCGTGCGGAGCTTAGCGTCGCGATTACTGCGACCGCGTTCACGGAACGCTTGAAGGATTTTCCGTGGCCCCAAACTGTTTTGAAATTGGACGAACTCATGCCGCGACTGAAACCGCACATCTTTTTTTGGTGGATGATGTCGATCTTCTGTCCGACCCGGCTTCTCTTGCGGATGTTACAAATTCCCAAGGCTGGCGGCCACGCCGAGGCGAGTCTGCTGTTCACCAGTGGCAGCACCGGCGACCCCAAAGGCGCTGTCCTCAGTCACCGGAACATTGTCGGTAACGTCTCCCAGTTCTGTGAGCTGCTGGATCTCACGAAATCTGACGAGCGATTCTCGCGTCGCTTCCGTTCTTCCACAGTTTCGGCGCCACCGTCACTCTTTGGTATCCATTGATCGAAGGCGTCCCCATTGTCACCTATCCCAATCCGCTGGAGGTCACAAAAAACGCGGCCCTCATCGAGAAATACAAACTGACATTGCTTCTGGCGACGCCGACTTTCTTGCGCGGTTACTTGCGAAAAGCCGAGCCGCATCAACTCTGTAGCCTTCGGCTCGTGATCACCGGAGCGGAAAAACTTCCACTCGACCTCGCGAAAGCGTTCGAGGAGCGATTCCAACAGCGGGTTTTCGAAGGCTACGGACTAACCGAAACATCCCCGGTAGTGAGCGTCAATTTGCCTGAGCCCCAACCAAAGCGCGGTGAACAAGTGCAACCCTCCAGTCGCTTGGGTTCCGTCGGAAAAATGGCGCCTGGTATCGCCGCCGAAATCCGGAATCCCGAGACCGACCAAAGGCTCTCGCTTCACGAAACCGGCATGGTCTGGTTCTGCGGAGTCAACATTTTCGAAGGCTACCTTCACGATGAAAAACGCACTGCAGAAGTTCTGCATGATGGCTGGCTGAAAACGGGCGACATCGGCCGGTTTGACGAGGACGGATTTCTCTACATCGAAGGACGTCTTTCGCGTTTTTCGAAGATCGGTGGCGAAATGGTCCCGCACGAATCGATCGAGTACAAGATCATCGAGCTTCTCGGCCTGGCTGGAAAAGACGAACGACTGATCGCGATTATGGGCGTGCAGGACGCAGCCAAAGGGGAGGCGCTGGTACTGTTGAACGCCATCGATGTCGATCTCGCTGAATTGCGAGACAAGCTTCGTCAGGCCGGCGTTCCAAATTTGTGGATTCCGAAGAAGGTCTACCGAGTCGATTCAATTCCAGTCATGGCTTCAGGCAAACTCGACTTGAGAAAATGTCAGGAAATGGCAGCTCAACGTGAAAATAGCTCAGCGCTTTAGCGCTGGGGTCTTGGAAGATTTCAGATCAGAGTCCCAATAGGGACGAAAGAAATTCTGCCATCCCTCCCAGGGACTCATTTCAAAACCCTATTGCTTTCCCAGCCTTGGAAGGCTGGGCTATGGTCGACAAATGGGCGAGACCCTACATTCAATTGCCAATCGGACGGCGGCGCTCTTCATGAAAACGCTGTTCGGTTACTCGTCGCGCGTTTATGTCCTCGGACTGGAAAACACGGAAGGCGCCGGTGGGTTGCTGCTCGCATCAAATCACATCAGTCACTTTGACCCGTTCATTATTTCGTCGGTCGTGCGACGGAAAATCGACTGGATGGCCATGGCCGAATTTTTTCCGCTACCAATCGTCGGCTTGTTCCTGCGCGCAGTGGACGCATTCCCGGCCGAGCGTGACCGCGCCGATCGCAACACGATTCGCACCGCGATCGAGCGATTGAAACGCGGTCGCATCGTTGGCGTATTTCCCGAAGGCGGGATTCGCGACGGCGCGCAGTCATTGCTCGAAGGCGCGCCGCTCCGCGCCGGGGCTTCAACCTTGGCGCACATCGCTCAGGTTCCAGTGTTGCCGTGCGTCATTCTTGGCAGCGATCGACTTTACGCGACGCGAAGCTGGCTGCCGTTGAAACGCACACCGGTTTGGATCGCGTTCGGTAAACCCATAGAAATCCTTCCCGGCTTGGAAAGGTCCGCTGCCCGCGGTCGGATCGAAAACGAACTGAAGAACGGATTCCAAAAACTTTATGCCGATTTGCGCGGACAATTTCGGCTTACTTCCGACGATCTTCCGCACCCGCCGCACGAGCGCAGGAAAAGGGTAGGGACAGCGCGCTACTCGGTCCGCAGACACCGCGGCCCGGCGTCCCTACCAATTCGACGCTTCAAAGCTTTAGCCGTCGATTTCGCGATGTGCACGTCGATGAATCTACTCCAAGCGCGGCATCGGCTGAACGGTCACAGTGCGGAAGCGATGAAGAAATACGTGGCCGCGTGCGAGAAGCTCACGCCACATGAGTATTACGCCGCGTCAAATGATGGCGCCCTGGGGCGCGCGATTGCCAATGGAAACGGCCCGAAGGTCGCATGGCGCAGCCCGATTCAAACCGAATTCGTCCGGAACAACACCGCGCGTGCCGAATTTTTTCCAAGCGCACATCCCCGAGCGGCCCCGACTGTATTCATGTTGCACGCCCTGATGTCGGCCGCCAATATTGGCTATCGTCGGTGGGCGATGCGATTCAACGAGCTCGGCTGGAACGCCTGCTTCGTTCACCTGCCGTATCACTACTCGCGTGTGCCGCGCGGCTATTGGAACGGCGAGCTCGCCATCACAGCCGATCTCATTCGAAACGCTGAAGGATTGCGCCAGGGCGTAATGGAAGTTCGGCAATTGATCGCAGCATTGCGCGAACAGGGCTGTCGCGAGTTCGGAATTCTCGGGACCAGTTACGGGGCGTGGATTGGCGCGCTACTCGCCACCGTGGAAAGCGATTTCCGTTTTCTGGCACTGATGGCGCCGATTGTGAATGTCGAACACGCGATCTGGCAAAATCCGGCAACTGCAACGATGCGGCGAAAACTACGCCGAGCGAACATCGCACCAGCCTTAGTGGCGCGGCATTTTCATCTCAGCTCGCCATCGCACACGGACCCGTTGTGCGATCCGGCGCGAGTGCTTTTTGTTCTTGGCGAATTCGATCTGGTCGCTCCGGCACAGGACATCGAAGCGCTCCATCAGAAATGGCGCGGGTCGGAACTGCTGCGCGTGCCGCAAGGCCACTTCGGCTATCGCATGATGCGTGATACCATCGCGCGTCTGAAAGAGCGCGGGTTGTAAATCAAATGATCCCGAGAAATTGCAAACTCGAAATGAGATCGTCGAACGCCGCTTCGGCAAGAACGTTGTGTCCTTTAGCCGACGCGTGCCAGCCGTCGATAGCGTGAAGAAGCTCAGCGCGACTCAAATCCGCAGTTGCCAGCGCGTCGGAATAACGCAGCTGCACATTTGAGTTCCCTGGGAGTTCACGATTGAACTCCTCCACCATCGCTCGAAGCTCGTCGTTCACCATCACCGCGAGACGAATCACATTCTCACGCAAAGCCGGACGAAACGAGATCAGGTATTCGTAGGTCGTTTCGAGGTGTGGATACAATGCTGAGTTCGTGGCACGCAAACGCTCCGCTTGTTCACGGCCTTTAAAGTAGGCTTCAAAGTTTATCAGGCCAAAAACGACAATGGCGACGCGATGACGTTGCTGCTGTGTATGGTGAATCAGCGGTCGCAGCCGACGGGCGAAAAGTTCCCGAACACACTGGCGCTGGCGTTGCAAACGCTCTTCCGATTGTTCGAGCTCGTCCGGCGGACAGCGCCAGGCCCAATCCACATTGTTATGCCCGATTGAAACCAGAACCAGATCGGGAAATCGGCGCGCGCGAATGAGTTGATTGATTTGACCGGACAGATTACGCGTGCCGAGAATTCGCCGGAAACGGGTTTCCCGTTCGCCCTCAGCATCGATCATGGCGCCCACGCCGGCGCAATGAATCGCCACGAATGGTGTTATCTCTTTCAAACGCCTGGACACGCTTTGGATTTCTCGCGCTGGACTAAGATCGAGAAACCAATTGCGGTTGTGACGATCACGCGCCCGCCAAAACGTGCTCCAGCGCGTCGTCACATAGATTCCCGTGCACACACTGTCGCCAATCATCGCGACGTGCGGCAGACGCGAAATCAGTTGTCGTCGTGTAATTTCACCGCGCTGATAGGCCAGGTAATTGGAATGGTGACGCGATTTCGGGTCGGCGATTTGCTCAAGAAACTTTTCCGTGACGACCGAACGCGATCTCATGAATGATGCCCCTGCAGCGAATTGTCGGTCCTGTTAATCGAGCCACGCTTTCGCGGCCAGCACCTCACGCAGTTGCTCATTATCCACCGATAATGCCGGCAGCCATTCACCGATAAGTTCCCGCTTCCACCATCCTTTATCGCCGAGTGGCGCAAATTCATAACGATACAGACGCGCACGGATGAATCTTGGTGGGGCATCTGGAAACGGATTGTTCGCCAGCAACGACAACGTGTTCTTGTCATTGTGCAGGAGTTTCCAGACGAAATGAAAGGTCCATGGATACTCGGCGGGCGTCTCCATCGCCGCGAACCAGATTTGCCAGTCTATCCGCGGTTGATACGGCGCGATAAACGCCGGGCGCCGATCCGGGTCGCCTGGTTTGGCTTTGAATTCATATTCTTTCCATTTCGTTTCGCCGGTAATGACTGCGTCGTCTGTCCCTTCGAAAACAATTTCGTCGCGCTCGCGACCGACCGTACCGAACGCGCCGTAGGTGTTGACCAAATCGAGCGGATCGAACGAGTAATTCATCAACTGACGTCCGCCGGCGAGATTCATTACCGTCGGAATGCTTAACCACGCGACCAATACGGCTAAAGCGACAGAAATCCCATTGTGAACGCGCGACGGCTGCGATTGCGCTGCCGCTTCTTCAGCCCGTTTAACAAGCGATTTCGGTAACACCCGACGCAACAGCGTGTCATCGAAGCACGCCAGAAACGGAATGATCGTCAGATAATTTAGAAACGAAAGATTTCCGCTGATGATGAGAATGACCTGAAACAGGACGAGCAATACGCCCGCGATGTGGCGTACCTTTCGCGGTCCAAAGGAAAACCACGGCACGATCAGCTCGACGAAATGGTTCCAAACTACTTCCAGATTATGAAACCAATGCGGCAGGAAATGCAGATAGCGGCTGATCGGGTTCGGAATCGGCTGAGTTTCGTAATGATAATACATGCAGGTCAGATCGCGCCAGCAATCGTCCCCGCGAAGCTTGATCAAACCCGCGCCGACCATGATCCGAAACCCGAGCCAGCGAAAAAGCCAGAACACCAAAATTGGCGGACGCGACTTTGGAAATGGGCGCGGATCGATCAACGGACAAAGAAAAATCGAGAGGAATCCAGTTTCGAGGAGCTGAATCTCCCAACCGTAACCGTACCAGATATTGCCGATATGAACGATCGACATGTAGATGACCCAGAGCAACGCGAGCAGAATTGCGTTCGCGTAACCGCACATGACGATTAGCGACAGCACGAGACCGATCCAGGCGAAGATCGACAAGCCAAAATCCGACACACCGAACCAAAACAGGGACGGCATGTGCATCATTCCCTGCGTTCGGGAGCCGTAATGAGAGTGTACCCGCGAAAGAAAATCGTGGGCCGGCGTTAAACCGGTCGCGCCAATCAACGGCACCAGTTGATTCACCGCGACCAGGAACGCGATCACGTAGACGAAACCAAGCAGCCGCAGAATGACGAATCGGGTCAACCAGTAGTCATTCCCGCGGGCGAAGAATTTCTCGATCTCTTCGTTCACCGATGAAACGTCCAACGCTCAACGCTGAACGTCCAACTCCGAATTCAATTGGAATTTGGCAATCAAAAAACTGCCAGGGGGGAGAATTGAACTCCCGACCAAGGGCTTATGAGTCCCCTGCTCTACCGCTGAGCTACCCTGGCGAAGTAAGCGGCGACAACGTTCAATCGCACCGTCTCGACTGTCAACGTGCTCTGTAGCGGCGGACTATGACCGCCGACGGAGCTCACAGAGCGCCGCTACAATCATTCTTTCTTCGCCGAAACGTAAGGCGCGAGATCTTTTTCGCTTCCTCGCAGCGCAGCCATGAAGCAAACGCCGCCTTGCTCTTCCACGACACCAGTCCAACGATCCTGATCCACGTAACGCCAGCCGTCTGAAATGTTTGGTCGCACCGCTTTTCGGATCGCGTTCCGCCGGAAAAAGGAAAAACTGCATCTTCTTTTCCACAGCCCAGACCTGGGCGACTCGCTGACCTTCTTCATCGTCAAAAACGCGAACTCCGAGCGTTTTCAATTCGGCAAACTCTGCCGGCACGTCGTAATGCGCGAGCCGATGCTTCATGAAAAAGTAATCGCCGAGCGCGCCAGCAGTTGTCTTCACTGGATCCAAGATCACCGAGTGCGTCGAGGCCGCAGTCGTCAGTAGCCGGCGCGCGGTCGGTTCACCGGGAAAACGGTTCAGTCGATCGATCAATTGGAAAACCAAAATCACCGCGATCACGAGCGCGGCGATGCCGGTCGCGAGAAAGACCGGATTCTGCACGTATTTCTTCCAGTTGCGCCTCGCCGGCGCGATGAACGTTTCAGTCGGCACCCATTCAATGATTTCTTTCGGAATTGGAATGGCCTGAACCAATGCGCTCACCGCTTTGTCGAAATTTTGCTGGGTCGCAAACGCCGGCGTCTTGCGAGCGCGATGCAGTGCCGTTCGTAACGCGCGATCATCCACATGCTCTTCGCGAACCGGCGCGCACTGCACCAGAATTTGGTCGCGTCGCGAAAGTTGGACTCGCGCTCATACTTGCGATACCGGGAAGGTTGCGTCCAACCATGCTTGAAATTCGCGACGGCCGTTGCCGAGCAATTTGGACAATTCCGGCGGTTTCAGCTCAGTCACCGAAAGCAAATCGCGATAACTGAACTCATTCGAGATAAAAAAGCGCCAGTGCGCGTGCGTTGCGGGTCGGGGGCCGCTGCAATCCAGATGGCGAATTGTTCCGGCTCGAGCTGTTGAATTTGCGATGGCGCCCCATTCCGCGAGCTCGCCCTGCTCAAGATCGACTATCCTCCGCCTGCAAACCTTGCTCGCCTGCTTCCAGACAGCGCCAACGCGCGTTTCGAAAAAACCACAAGGCGATCCCGGGCGATTCGCCGTCGGCCGCCAATTGCGCGGCTTCGCGCAAAGTCGCATGAAAAATTTCCTGCGCTTTCGCCGCATCGGCCAGCATCAGGAAACAGAAGCGGTAAAGCTGGAGCAGATCTTGTTTTTCTTCGGCCACCCGGATTTTCTCCGCCGCGAATGTTACGCGCCTGGCCTAGATCGCAACGAAAGTAGCAGCGGCTCACCGATTCGTCAGGCGATTACATCGTGCTATCAGACGCTTCAGTCGCCGCGCCACTTCTTCAGCGTTTTCGCGGCTGTTGAACGCCGAAATGCGGATGTAACCTTCGCCCTGCGCGCCGAATCCCGCGCCGGGTGTGATGACCACGTTGATCTCGTTCAACATTCGATCGAACATTTGCCAACTCGTTAGGCCGCTTCGGCGTCTTCACCCAGATGTAAGGCGCGTTCTCGCCGCCATAAACCTCAAGTCCGATCTCGTCCGCACGCTTGCGCGCAAAATTTTCGCGTTGCCCATGTAATGATCGATCAGCGCGCGGCATTGTTTTCGTGCCCTCAGCCGAATACAACGCTTCCGCCGCGCGTTGCACCGGATAACTCACGCTGTTCGATTTCGTGCTCCAGCGTCGATGCCAAAGCGGATGCAAGCGGCAGTTTCTTTCCCGAATCCGTCCGCGCGAGAACCGTTTTCGGCATCACCGTGAAACCGCAACGCACGCCGGTGAATCCGCCGATCTTGGAAAAACTGCGAAACTCGATCGCGCATTCGCGTGCACCGGGGATCTCGTAGATCGAATGCGGAATCTCGCGGATCGGAGATGTAAGCCTCGTAAGCCGCATCGAACAAAATCAGCGCGTCGTGCTGGCGCGCATAGTCGACCCAGCGTCGCCAGCTGCTCGCGCGTCGCGACCGCACCGGTCGGATTGTTCGGAAAACAAAGATAAACAAGATCGACATGTTCTTTTGGCGGTTCGGGAACGAAATTGTTTTCCGCCGTGCACGGCAAATAAACGATGCCCTCGAAACTGCCGTCCTTTCGCGCGGCCCGGTGTGACCGGCCATCACGTTCGTGTCGACGTAAACCGGATAAACCGGATCGGTGATGGCGATTTTGTTTTGGTCGCCGAGAATATCGAAGAATGAAACCGCAATCGCACTTCGAGCCGTCCGAGACAAAAATCTCGTCGTCGGCGATGTCGATCTTGCGATCGCGAAAATCGTTCTGGGCGATTGCCGATCGCAGGAATTCGTAGCCTTGCTCCGGGCCGTAACCGCGAAAGGTCTCGCGATGACCGAGCTCATCCACCGCGCGTTTCATCGCGTCGATCGCGGCCTGCGGCAACGGTTCAGTCACGTCGCCGATGCCGCAGCGAATCAATTTTTTCGCCGCGTCCGGATTCTTTTCGCAAAATTCGCGGACGCGGCGCGCGATCTCGGGAAAGAGATAGCCGGCCTGAAGCTTCAGATAATTTTCGTTTAGGTAAGCCATGGAGGGACGCGCTCCGTCGCGTCCGACGAATTGAGGGGACGACACGGAGGTCGTCCCTCCAAATCAAACAATCAATAATTCTTCGCCACAGCGTCCCAATTCACCACATTCCACCACGCCTTGATGTAATCCGGCCGGCGGTTCTGGTAATTGAGATAGTAAGCGTGTTCCCAAACGTCGACGCCGAGAATCGGCGTGCCTTCGGTCCAGCAATCGCTTTTCCCATGAGCGGACTGTCCTGGTTGGCGTGGAAATAATTTCGAGTTTGCCGCTCTTGTTCTTGATCAGCCACGCCCAACCGCTGCCGAATCGGCCGGCGCCGGCGGCGGCGAATTTTTCCTTGAACTCATCGAAGCCGCCGAAGGTGGATTTGATATCGTCGGCCAGTTTGCCGTTTGGTTCGCCGCCCGCCTTCGGGCCCATGATCTTCCAGAAGAACGAATGATTCGCGTGACCGCCGCCGTTGTTGCGCACGGCGGTGCGGATGTCTTCCGGCACTGAGTTCAAATTGCGAATCAAATCCTCGACCGATTTCTTCTCCAGGTCGGCTTTGCCTTTGATCGCGTTGTTAACGTTCGTGACGTAAGCCTGATGATGCTTGGTGTAATGGATTTCCATCGTGCGCGCGTCGATATGCGGTTCGAGCGCGTTGTAGGCGTAAGGTAATTTCGGTAGTTCGTAAGCCATACAAACACGTTAGGCCGCATGCGGAATGGCGGTCAATTGATCAGGCGTAGCGCCGAAATACCGAACCTAGCGCGGAAAGTGTCTTGCAATCCTTGGCTGCGGACCGATTCAGCCGAATCGCCGCTAGCGCTGAGGTCAATCGCCGCTACCTCGCGCTGATAAAATCCCGGCTGGGTGATCGAGGCCGTTGCGGTAATTCACGTAAGTGGCGAGAGCCAGGAGCGGGAAATTCTGGCGGTACATGTCGTACTTCAGATAAAACACGCCCGGGAAATCCGGTTCCGGTGATTTCCGGCTCGTCCCATGAGCCGTCGGCTTTTTGCGAGCTCAACAGAAAACGAAGACCGCGTTGAATGCTTGGACGATTCAGATCGCCGCACGCGCAAATTCCCATGATCGCCCAGGCCGTTTGCGACGCGGTGCTTTTGCCGATTCCTTTCATCGCCGGATTGTCGTAGGTGGCGCAGGTTTCGCCCCAGCCGCCGTCGTCGTTCTGACAGCTCTCGAGCCAATCGCGTCCGCGCAGAATCCAATCCTGGGTCATGTCCTGGCCGATGGCGCGCAATCCGCGCAGCACCTGCCAGGTGCCGTAAATATAATTCACGCCCCAGCGTCCATACCACGAACCGTCGTCCTCCTGGGTGTCGATCAGATATTGCAACGCCATCGCGCACGCTGCGGACTCTCGGATTGAAATTGATGTAACCGAGCAACTCGAGCGTGCGCGCGGTCAGATCGCTGCAGGTCGGATCGAGAATCGCGTTGTGGTCGGCGAACGGCATGTCTTCGAGCCACGGTGTCGTCACGTCCTTGTCGAACGCCGCCCAACCGCCGTCCCTGCATTGGAAAGCTCATCTGCCAATCGAGTGCGCGCCGGAACGTGTTGGCGAGCTCCGATTCATTCTCCGGTTTCACCAGTCGCAACGCCATCAGCACCATCGCGGTGTCGTCGACGTCCGGGTAATAAACGTTGTTGTATTCGAACGCCCAGCCGCTGGCTTCGCGATGCGGATTGTTGCGCGTCCAATCGCCGCGGATCCGAACTTCCTTGTCGAGCAGCCATTTCGCCGCGTGGCGCAACGCCGGATCGTCGGCCGGCATGCCGGATTCGGCGAGCGCGATCATGTTGATCGCGGTGTCCCAAACCGGCGAGAGACATGGTTGGATGCGGAAATCTTCCGGATCGTCGACAAACAATCCCGCGAAATCCTGCGCCGCCTTCTTGTAAACGGGATGATCTTTCGGATAACCGAGAGCCCGGAGTGCGATCAGGCAATTCAGCATCGCCGGAAAAACGGCGGCGAGTCCGTCGCTGCCCTCGCCGATTCGTTCGAGCATCCAGCGTTCGGCTTCTTCGAGCGCACGTTTCCGCATCGGGCTGATTCGCAACGGGTGCAGAATCTTTCAAGCACGTCATTGACCCGAAGGAAGAAATTGCGCCAGGTCCAGAACCGTCCGCTCGCGCGGCAACGCAAATCGCCTTGCTCGGTGCCGAGCGGATAGAGCTCGTGAAGTTGTTTGTTGCCGGGCAACGAGCGCGTCGGCTTGAAATGGTTGATGATCGCCAGCGGAATGAGCATCGCCCGGCTCCAGGACGACATTTTGTAGATGTGGAACGGCGCCCAGCTCGGGCAGCAAAATCATTTCCACCGGAATGGTCGGCAGATATTTCCAGGGAAACTGGCCGAGCAACGCGAGATAAAGCTTGCTGAATGTGTTCATGCGCGGGATGCCGCCGAGGCGCAGGATGTTCGCGCGCGCTTTGCGCATGAACGGCAGATCGGCGAATAACCGGCCAGCTTGAGCGCGAAATAACCTTTCACCGACGCGTTGATCTCGCTCGGGCCGCCAAAATAAATGTTCCAGCCGCCGTCCGGCAGCTGGCGTTTCAGAATGTGACGGGCACAGCGTTCCTGGAGATTCACATCGACCTCGCCCAGCCAGTGCATGAACAGCACGAAATCGGAGCAAAGCGTGCTATCGACCAGCAACTCGCCGCACCAATGGCCGTCTGCATGTTGCTGGCGCAGACAGATTTTCCTGCGCGCGTGCAAATCGCGTCGGAAATTTCGCGCCAGTCGCGACAAACGGCTCTGCCGCGTTCTGGCGTCGCGCTTCGCAATGCGATAACGTCTCGGCGACGAACTCATCTATGATGTCAGATTTTGACTGGTAATTGCATGCTTGACACGATCGTCTTGTCGAGCCGGAGCTATGTGCAAGCTGACATCACGACGAAGGATCGATCCTTACGACGCCTTGGTGGCGGTCGCTTCGGCTTGCGCCTGTTTGCCGGTCAGATGGCCGTTGCCCGCAGCTCACGCCGTTGAAGGCGACGAGTCTCGCTGCCGCGGCCGGTCGGTTTCGGTTTTGGCCCAAAATTGAACTTAATGTTCTTCCAGGTGTCGCCGGCTTCGACTGCAAGCCCAACGAAGCCGTCGGTTCGTAGCCGCAGTGGACCATGCAATTTTCGCAACGCGGATCGCGCGCGACGCCATCGACCACGCCGTATTTCTCCCACTCCACCTTCTCGAGCAGCTCGGCGTAGCTCGAGTAATGGGCGTCGGTCATTAAATAGCAGGGCCCTTTCCAGCCGCGAATGTTGCGGGTCGGAATCGCCCAGGCCGAGCAGGTCAGATCGCGTTTACCGGCCAGAAATTCAAAATAGATCGGCGTGCCGAAGAACGTGTAATCGTTCATCCACTTCTCGATCTTGGAAAACTTCTCCTTCGTCATCTCGCGGGTGAGGAAGAAATTTTCCGGCTGCAGATTCAACCGCTTGATCATGTCCTTCTTGGCCGCGTCGTACTCGTAGCCGGGCGAAATGGTATGCCCGTCCACGCCGAGATCGGAGAGATAATCGAACATCTGCTCGACCTCATCCATGTCGGTCTCTTTATAAATGGTGGTGTTGGTCGCGACCTGGTAGCCGAGAATCTTCGCCATCTTGATCGCGAGAATGCATTCCTTGAACACGCCTTCGCGCTCGACGATCAAATCGTGCATCCGCTCGAGGCCGTCGAGGTGGACGTTCCAATACATCCATTTGCTCGGGCCAATCGTCACTTCGGCTTATTTAGGATCTTTCGGATCCCTTGCGAATTTCGTCCGCGTCCTTTTCCGTAATCAGGCCACGCGCTAGCAAGCACGCCGATCGTTCGCTTCGAGCTCTTTCCGCAATCCGCTATCCGCATTCCGAAATTCTGTCGCCATCCATTCGCGCATCTTTTTGCGCATGAACATGGCGTTGGTGCAGATGTAAACGATGCGGCCCTGCTCGAGCAGGCCGTTCACCAGGGCCTCGATGTGCGGATAAATCAGCGGCTCGCCGCCGCAGATCGAGACCATCGGCGCGTTGCATTCCTCCGCCGCGCCCAGGCAGTCCTCCAGCGTCATCATGTCCTTGAGCGAAGTGGAATATTCGCGGATTCGCCCGCAGCCGGTGCAGGTCAGATTGCAGGTGTGTAACGGTTCGAGCTGCAAAACGGTGGCGAATTTCTTCGTGCCGCGCAGCTTATGCCCAACAATGTAGGCAGCGATCTTCGTCGTTAATGCGAGCGGAAATCTCATAAGGGCGTGGACGTTAACAACGCTCCTAAGCGTGTCAACCAGCAGATGGTTTGACGGAAATAGAGCCGAATCTATTGCAAAAGCGAGCAAATCTTCCGCAACGTAAGGCACCGCCCGCGGTTAAATGTTTGAACCTTTTGCTCCTAGAAGAAACGAACCTAATATAAAGACTATGAAAACGTTACTCGCAGTCGCAATCGCCGCAGTTCTCGTTGGCTCTGCTTACGGCCAGGGGACACCTGGCAATGGACAGCCGGTCGGTCCAAAAACAACCGGGCCGGGCTCTTATTCGCCGGAGAATTCGCCATATCGCAAATGGACGACAGCCGCGTTGCAGCAACGCAGGCTCGACCTCTATCGCCAAATTCCGCAGAGACAAACAAGCATACCGGAACGCCAGGGAGTGCCCGTATTCATTCACCATGGAGGCGAAGCCTTCTCCGATCAGCAGAACGAGATCTACGCGATCGAGGGTGAGCTGAATCGACGCTACCAGGCCGGCGACAAGAAAGCCGAGCTGAAACGCGCGATGCCGGGCCAGCAGCATCCGTAATCGCAGGCTTGGTTCACGGGTTTGATCGCTCTCCTCGTCATTCGAGGAGAGCATTGGGTGAAGAGTCCGAACCAATCTAGTGGGTTTGCCAGCCGCGGCGGATCAGGCTGATCGCGATCGCCGCCAGCAATAGCGCGATGATTTTCGATACGCCGCGCAATCCCTGCCGGCCCATCAAGCGCGCGAATCGCTCCGCGTTGCAAAGCGCGATCGCGACAATCAATAGATTCGCGATCAGCGACAGCAACGTGAACACGACGCCGACGCTGTCGATCAAAATTAGCAGCGCGGTCAACAAGCGCGGGGCCGGCGATTAATGGCATGCCTAGCGGAACAACACCAAATTCGTTGTCGGTATTCGCGATCGGCGCGACCGAAGCCGACCAGCTCACGCACCGCCAGCGCCAGCAGGATCAATCCGCCCGCGACCTGAAAATCAGCCACTGTGATTCCAAGGGCGGCGAAGATCCCCTTGCCGAGAAAAATGAACCCGATCGCCACCAGCACCGCCGGTCAGCAGTCCGAGCAACGCCTGATGTTTGCGATGCTCGTGCGACGCGCTGGTGCCGAGTCCCATGAAAATCGCGACCAGTCCGATCGGATCGATCGCCACAAATACGGGAATGAATGCGAGCAAGAACTTTTGAATCATCTCGCCACAGATGAACACAGATAAAATAGAGATTCAGCAAAATTCCGTCTGTCATCCGTGCAAATCT
Source organism: uncultured Verrucomicrobiae bacterium (assembly GCA_963801815.1). Classification (GTDB taxonomy): domain Bacteria; phylum Verrucomicrobiota; class Verrucomicrobiia; order Chthoniobacterales; family UBA10450; genus AV40. The sequence goes on along the minus strand of CAWDGJ010000003.1, from coordinate 459,683 downwards.
GTGTAAATCTGTGGCCTCTTAAGGTCAGAACGAAATTTATGAAAACGACTTCGCTCCTTTTTCCGATTGTTTTGTTCGCTAGTGGAATCATCGATCTTCGCGCTCAAAATCTGAAGACCGTGAACGATTTCAGCGCGGCAGCAGCTAAAGCAAACGCTGTCCTGACGCTACCCGATTGGGAGCACACTCCCGAAGCCGTCGACGCGATGATGAAAAACGCGATCGACACCGCGAACAAGGCGCTCGACGAGATCGGTAAACAGGATTTAAGCAAAGTCACATTCAAGAGCACCGTCGTTGCGCTCGATGATCTCACCTGGGCAGCAGCCAATACCGCGAGCCGGGCCGTGGTGATCAAAGAATCGAATACCGATCCGAAAGTGCGCGATGCAGCCGAGAACGCGGTGAAGATCTTTCAGGACTGGGCCGTCGGCATTGATTATCGCGAGGACGTTTATAAAGCGCTGAAAGCGTTCGCCGACACCAAACCCAAACTCTCGGGCGAAGACAAAAAGCTTTTCGACGAAACCATGCGCGATTATCGGCGCGCCGGTCTGGCACTGGCCGCCCGACAAACGCAAAGAAGTCGAAGACTTGCGTAAGCAACTGGCGAGTCTCGGCACCGACTTCGACACCAACATAGTGAACGCAAAGGTGCCCGTCGTCTTCACGAAGGTCGAGCTCGACGGCGTGCCGGATAGTTTCTTCTCTTCGCCCGGCGTCAAGACCGGCGACGACGCCTACACCGTAATGCCGAATGTCACCTGGCAGTTCGTGACGGTTGAGGAAAACGCCAGGAGCGAAGCGACCCGCAAGAAGCTCTACGTGATCCACGATTCGCTCGCCAAAGACACCAACCGTACCGTGCTCAATCAAATGATCGCGCTGCGGAACAAGATCGCGCTCCGGCTCGGTTACAAGTCGTGGGACGATTATCAGACCGAAGTCAAAATGGCCAAGACCGGAGCCGGCGCGAAAAAATACATCAACGATTTGATCTCTGGAATTCAGCCAAAGTTCGCCGCCGAGGTCGCCGAGCTTCAAAAGATGAAGGCGGCCGACACGCACGATGCGAACGCGAAGATTGGCGTCTGGGACTGGCGTTACTACGACAACCAGCTCGTGAAACAGAAATACACGGTCGACAAGGAAGCGCTCCGGGATTTTTTCCCATTCCAGAAAGTGCTCGAAGGCATGTTCAACATCTACCAGAGCATCTTCGGCCTGAAGTTTGAAAAAATCGACGCGCCCTACAAATGGATCGACGATCTCCAGCTTTACATGGTGACCGACGCCGCGACCGGCGAACCGCTCGGAATGTTTTATCTCGACATGTTTCCGCGCGAAGGAAAGTTCAACCACTTTGCCGAATTCGGGATCATCAGTGGCAAACAACTGGCCGATGGAAAATATCAACGTCCCGTCTGCGCGTTGCTTTGCAATTTCCCGCCGCCGAGCGCTGACAAGCCGTCATTGATGACCCATCAGGACGTGGAAACGCTGTTCCATGAATTCGGGCATTGCCTGCATGAAATCACTACCCGCGCTAAATATGGACGTTTTGGCGGGACCCATGTGCCCGGTGATTTCGTGGAAGCGCCGTCGCAGATGCTGCAAAACTGGATTTGGGACAAGAAAGTGCTCGATACTTTCGCCGCTGATTATCGCGATCCGTCCAAAAAAATTCCTGCGGACATTATCAAAAAGATGAATGACGCGAAGAAGGCTACCGCCGGCGTTTTTTATCGGCGCCAATTCGCTTTTGCGAGCCTTGATCTCGCCATGCACGATGCGCATCCTGAAACTGGGCAATGGGATTGCGTTGACATTTCCAATCCGGTTCTCGAGAAGGTTTTTCTGCCGATTGAGCCGAGCACCACCATGGTGACTTATTTCGGTCACATGAACGGCTACGACGCCGGCTACTACGGTTACGCCTGGGCAGACGCTATCGCTGCCGACATGGCAACCGTGTTCGAAAAAGCGCCGCAAGGATATCTCGACAAACAAGCCGGCATGAAACTGCGCAAAGAAATCTACGAACAAGGCGACGGTCGTGACGTCGCGGTGTCGATCGAGAAATTCCTCGGTCGAAAGCAATCGGTTGAGCCGTTCCTGAAAAAGATCGGCGTCAAAGGCGGCGATGACAAAAAGAAGGTAGCCATGGCCCCGTCGAAGGAAGCACGTTAGTTTTTGTTGTAGAGGCGCTTGTGCCAAGTGCCTATCTTTTTAGTTCGGTGCTTGATACAAGCACCGCTACAACTCTTCTCGTTATGAACGCACGTCGCCTGTGTTGGCTCATCCTCATTTCGCTCGCCACTTCCCTCTTCGCCGAAGACAAAGTTGCCGACACCCTTAAACCCGCGCTCGACGTCATCACGCCCGACGCATTGCTTTCCCACATCAAGATTCTCGCGTCCGATGAATTCGAGGGGCGCGCTCCGGGATCAAAAGGCGAAGAGCTGTCGATCAACTACATCTCCGATCGATTCAAAGCCGCAGGCCTGATGCCCGGAAATCCGGACGGCAGTTACTTCCAGGAAGTGCCCCTCGCGGGAATCAAAAGTGATCCGCGCATGCAGTTTGTCGTGAACGGGAAACCGTCGCTGGATTTGAAATTCGCGGACGATTTCGTTGCTACGTCCGCGCGGCTGCAAAACGAAATCAAAATCGACAACTCCGATATCATCTTTGTCGGCTACGGCGTCGTCGCACCTGAATACGGCTGGGACGATTACAAAGGCGTCGATGTTAGCGGCAAAACGATCCTGATGTTGATCAATGATCCTCAAGTTCCCGATTCCAAGGATCCTACGAAGCTCGATGATCACATGTTCAAAGGAAAAGCGATGACCTATTACGGCCGCTGGACCTATAAATACGAAATCGCGGCGCAGAAAGGCGCGGTCGCGGCAATCATCATCCACGAAACCGTTCCGGCTGCCTACCCCTGGCAGGTCGTGAAGTCGAGTTGGTCGAAGGAAAACTTCGAGATCGACAACCCGGACAAAAACATGGGCGCAGTTCAGGCGCGGTCCTGGATCACGGTCGACGTTGCCAAGAAACTTCTCGCCGATTGTGGCCAGGATTTGGACGCGCTCAAGAAATCGGCGATTACAAAAGAATTCAAGCCGGTGCCCCTGAACGCGAAAGTGAATATCGATATCAAGCAAACCGTTCGCGCGTTCAAGTCGCACAATGTCATCGGCAAGTTAGAAGGGACTGATCCGACGGAGAAGGACCAATACGTCATTTACAGCGCGCACTGGGACCATCTCGGTAAACATCCAGAGCTTCCCGGCGACCAAATTTTTAACGGCGCGATCGACAACGCGTCCGGTGTTTCGGCCGTGATCACACTCGCAGACGCGTTTCCAAAAGCCGATCCGCCGCCCAAGCGATCCATTCTCTTTATGGCCACAACCGCGGAGGAGGCCGGTTTGTTAGGCGCAAAATGGTACGCCGAGCATCCGTTATATCCTCTTCAAAAAACGTTGGCCGATATCAACATCGACACCCTGAACGTTTGGGGCAAAGCGCGCGACATCGAGGACACCAGTTACGGTTTCTCTGATTTGGACGACATGCTCGCCGCCGACGCGAAAAGACAGGGTCGTCCAATGATTCCAAATCCGCGTCCGGAGAAAGGAAGCATCTATCGCGCGGACAATTTCGAGTTCAGCAAAGTCGGTTTGCCGTCTCTCTACATCGGCAAGAACCAACATCTTATGTCGCGTCCGCCAAGCGGTTCGCTTCGCGCTGACGAATATGATCTGAAGGATTATCATCAGTCGAGCGATGAAGTGAAACCCGATTGGGATCTCTCCGGTGCCGTCCAGGATGTCGATCTTCTCTTCGAAGTCGGCTACGAAGTCGCCAACACCGACAAGTTTCCGGAATGGAAACCGGGAAGTGAATTCAAGCCGAAGCGCGACGCGATGCTGAAGAAGTGAAAGAAGCTCACGAAAACACCACCCAATCCCGCCCATTTGAATTCACGGGGCGCTTTCGAAGCTTCAAATACGCGATCGTTGGTTTGTTGCGAATGATTCGATGCCAGCACAACGCTTGGATTCATGCGACGGCGACAGTGGCGGCAATTGTTCTGGGAGTTTTCCTTCAACTCTCGCGCGACGAATGGTGCTGGATTGTGCTCGCAATAGCAATTGTGTGGACGGCGGAAGCACTCAACACCGCTTTTGAGTTTCTGGCCGATGCCGCGTCTCCAAATTTTTCTTCGATCGTGCGCGATGCGAAAGATGTCGCCGCTGGAGCCGTGCTTGTCACTGCAATCGCTGCTGCGATTATCGGCGGTATCGTATTTTGGCCGCACGTCGCAAGCCAATTCGGGTTGTAGAGACGCCGTGACGAGGTAGGAGCGGTTCACCAAACCGCCCGCGGGCGATTGAGGGCAATCGCCCCTACCTACAAAAATATTTGGAGATGTCTCGGCTTCGCTCGATATGACAGGAATATTGTAGAGGCGCTTGTGCCAAGCGCCTGTTTATTTAGATCGGCGTTTGAGAACAAACGCCGCTACAACGCTTCTCATTGTCATGTTGAGCGAAGTCGAAACATCTCTGAATGTTTCCGTGCTGCCTGCGTTCCCAAAACAGAAATAGTCAGAGATTCCTCGACTTCGCTCGGAATGACAGAATAGAGAACAGAACATGCGAGTTGATTTTGTGATCGGCGGGACGCAGAAGGGCGGGACCTCGGCGCTGGATTCGTTTTTGCGGCAGCATCCGGAGATTTGCATGCCGACCACGCGCAAGGAGCTGCATTTCTTCGATCGCGAGGAGGAGAACCGCGATTACAAGAAGTATCACCGGAATTTTAAGCCCAAGAAGCAGCATCGCGTGATCGGTGAAGCGAGCCCGATCTACATGTATTGGGAAACCGCGCCGTATCGGATCTGGAAATACAATCCGAAGATGAAATGGATCCTCGCGCTGCGGAACCCGGTCGAGCGCGCGTTCTCGGCCTGGAACATGGAAACGAAACGCGACCATGAGAAATTACCATTCGCCGAAGCGATCGAGAAAGAACCGGAGCGCTGTCGCACCGCGTTGCCGTTGCAGCATCGCGTCTATTCCTACATCGATCGTGGCTTTTACGCGCACCAGGTCCGGCGTTTGTTCAACATCTTCGGCCCAGCTAACTGCCTGATTCTTTTGAATGAAGACCTTCGAAAGGATCACAAGAAAACGTTGCGGCGCGTTTTTCAATTTCTCGGCGTCGATTCTTCGTTCCTTCCGCCAGAAGCGAGCGTTTTCGAGCACGAATATTCGATCCAAATCGACAGTCAGCTTCGATCCCGCTTGATCGAGACGTTTTATTTCGACATCAAAGAAACGGAGAAGCTGATCGGACAGGATTTATCTGGGTGGTATTCACGTTGAGCGGGCTGGGTGGTATCAAAAATCATGGTAAAAGTGTTTCGGAGTTTGTCTCTAAATCCGAAGTTCGAAACCCGAATTCCGAAACAATTTTAAAGACTCAAATGTTCAAACGAAGCTGATCGTTTTAAATTTGCAGCTCGGGTATTTCGATATTGTTTCGATATTCGACATTCGGATTTCGAATTTGCAGAATCAGAAAGATGAACTTGCCGATTCCAATCCTCAGCGTTCTGATCGGCGCGATCATTTTATTTTTCGGCCGAAAGATCTTTTGGCTCTGCGTGGCCGCGGTTGGGTTTGCAGCAGGCGTGGAATTCGCACCACATTTGATGCATGAGCCGACTCAAATGCTCCAACTGAGCATTGCGCTCGTATTTGGATTCATCGGCGCGTTGCTCGCGCTGTTTCTGCAAAAAATTGCCATCGCGATCGCCGGTTTTCTCGCCGGCGGCAAACTTGCGATGGCGTTGGTCACGGCGTTTATCGCGGAAGGCGCGCGTTATCCGGGCATCACGTTCATCATCGGCGGAATTATCGGCGCTATTCTGTTGCTGGCGGTATTCAATTGGGCGTTGATCGTGATGTCGGCTGTGGTGGGAGCTTATTTGATCTGTCACACGATCGTTTTGCCGCCGGTCGGGACCACGATTCTCTTCGTGGGACTGGCCGCGATCGGAATCATTGTGCAAGCGACAGCTTTTCGCGGAAGAACCGTAGCTTAAACGTTCGGCGGATTGGTAATCGCCGTCCGCCTCCGCCAAGGCCGCGGCGTGACAAGGGTTTTCTTGCTGACAAACGGAAGACCGACATGTGAAAATGTGAGCATGAACTCACAACGAACAGGTTTGCGCGTTGCATCAGTGATTTTTGGAATTGTCGCGATCTTTCACATCGTCCGGCTGTTTAAACACACGGTGGTGATGGTTGGTAGTCAGACTATTCCGATGGGTCTCAGCTGGGTCGGGTTAATCGTCGGTGCCGTACTTTGCATTTGGCTTTGGCGATTATCAGCCGCGTCGTCGTAAGGATTCGCGGACAAGAACGAAGAAGATGATGGTGAAAGACCGCGAATGAGACAGTCCACGCTCGCCCTCGTCTGTGGAGCAGCGCTGGTCATTATCCTGGCCTACTCCTGGTGCGGACGAAATCCGCCGCAGCAGAGCACATTGGTTGCTCCAACGTCGACGCCCGAGCCGACGACGGCGCCACCGTCGGCGACTCCGAACGCGACGACAAGCGTGGCCGCGTCGGCATTTGCCACCCAAACGCCAACTCCGACGCCGATCGTGTTGCCACCGGAATTCGCGAAGGTTGTGCACAAAGTCGACCCGGCGGTCGTTGAGCTCACGGTGTTCGATGCAAAAGGACAATTGCTCCGGTCCGGCAACGCCTTCTTCATTTCGCGGGATGGTTTGCTGGTCACGAGTTTGCCTGTTGTGGCGGACGGCGCTTACGGCGTCGCCAAGACAAGTGACGGAAAAATCCGCAACGTCACCGGCATCATTGCCTCGTCCACTGAATCCGGTCTCGCGGTGCTACGCGCGGAGACAAAAATCGGCGTGTCGTTTCTGCCGCTGGCCAAGACTTCCGAATCGGTCGCCGTCGGCGTCTTGGCCGTCGTCGTCGGTAGTTCGCTCCAACACAAGGAACAGCCGATCGCTGCCGGCAAAATTTCTTCGCGAGGACAGAACCCGATGAAAGACGCGTTTGAAATTGGTGGATCCATTCCGAACGACGCGACAGGTGCACCGGTTGTCGATGATCAGGGCGAAGTGGTTGGAATCGTAACTGCGGGCGGCAAGAACGCGGTAGAGCCGACCGGCTTGCTCGATCCGCTATTGGCCCAGGCGAAACCGGCAGCAAGCGGTCGCTGGGCCGCCGCGCCCAATGAATCACCCACGCCGACACCGATGCCGCGTGTTGCGCGACGAGTTCTTTTTAACCCGGCGCCTAGATACCCGCCTGAAGCGCGATCGATCCGTATCGGACCAAACCGCGGCAGCGGAAGGTATCGAGTCACGTTCGACTTGAACGGAGTGGTGAAAAGCGTGCAGACGGTCGAATCAACCGGACAACCGATTCTAGACCAGGCTGCGATTGGCGGATTGCGTCAATGGCGGGCCGAGCCGGGGTCGACCGAATGGACCGTGATGGTACCGGTCACGTTTCAGCCGTAGGCTGAAACGAAATCCCAAATTCCAAACAAATCTCCAAGTCCCAAGTTCTAAATCCCAAAGTTGTTTTGGACATTCTGATTTGGAGCTTGTTTGGGTCTTGGAAGTTGAGGCTTGGGATTTCCTTTCGTAGCGAAAGGTTTGGGATTTGGTGCCTGGGATTTGGGGCTTCCGTCACGCTTAGTGACGGAAGTGTCGGACGCCGGTGAAGATCATCGCCATTTTGCGCTCGTCCGCCGCCGCGATGACTTCGTTGTCGCGCACTGAACCGCCGGGCTGAATCGCGCAGCTTGCGCCTGCATCGGCCGCGGCAATCAGTCCATCGGGAAATGGGAAGAACGCGTCGCTGGCGACCGCACTGCCTTTCAGCGAAAGCCCCGCCTCTTCTGCTTTCCAAATCGCAATGCGCGACGCGTCCACGCGCGACATTTGCCCGGCGCCGATGCCGAGAGTGCGATCGGCCCCGGCATAAACGATCGCGTTCGATTTCACATGTTTGACAACGCGCCAGCCGAACAACATCGCTTCCATTTCCTTCTTCGTGGGCCGCCGTTTGGTCACCACTTGCTCCGGGTTGTCGATCGCAATGTCGGAATCCTGAACCAGCACGCCGCCGCAAACCGACCGGAGATCGACAGTCGGCCGTGCTTCGGCGGCGGATGTGGCCAGCCGAATTAACCGAAGATTTTTCTTCTTTTGCAGGAGCGAGCGCGCTTCTGTGTCAAAATCGGGGGCGATGATCACTTCGGAAAAAATTTCACTGATGGTTTTCGCCAGCGCTTCGCTGATAGCTCGATTGCAAACGATGATTCCGCCAAACGGCGCCTGCTTGTCGGTCGCAAACGCCTTCTCCCAAGCTTTGCGCAGATCCGCATCGGAACCGATGCCACACGGGTTGGTGTGTTTTAGGATCGCAACGGTCGGCTGAGAGAACTCCGCGATCAGATTCGTTGCCGCACTAATGTCGAGGATGTTGTTAAACGAAAGCTCTTTGCCATGAAGTTTCTCGAAATGACGGTCGAAATCGCCATAGAGCGCGGCCTGCTGGTGCGGGTTTTCGCCGTAGCGTAACTTCGAGACCAGTGGCAACGAAAGTGAGAACGATGCTTCGGTGATCTGCGCGCGATTTAGATAATTGCCGATCGCGCGATCGTAATCGGACGTTTTGATAAACGCCTTGATTGCGAGATGCTCGCGCAATTTCAGCGTCGTTTCACCGCCGCTCTCGCGCATGTTTTCCAAAACGTCATCGTAATCGGCAGGATCGACCACCACCGTGACCGACTCATAATTTTTCGCCGCACTGCGAATCATTGACGGACCGCCGATGTCGATGTTCTCAATCGCTTCCGCAAGAGTGACATCGGGCTTTTGGATCGTTTTCTCGAACGGATACAGATTCACAACCACCATGTCGATCGGTTCGAAGCCGCACTCTTTCGCTTCAGCTTCGTGTTTAGGGTTGCCGCGTTTGTAAAGAAGGCCGCCGTGCACCCGGGGATGCAAAGTTTTCACGCGGCCCTCCAGGACCTCCGGAAAGGCTGTGAAACTGGAAATCTCGCGCACCGGGATTTTTTCCTTTCGCAGCAGCTCGGCCGTGCCACCGGTAGAGATAATGTCAACGCCCTGTCGCTCCAGCGTGCGCGCAAACTTTGCGATGCCGGTCTTGTCGGAAACGGAGATGAGCGCGCGGGAAATTTTCATGGGTCGTTAAAGCTTGAAGCGTTACACCGTTGAAGCGTGAGAATCCAGAGCCCCTTAACCTTAAACCCTTCAACGCGTTATCGCGTCAGCGATCCTCAATCACGTTCTTCGCCGCCGGATACAACACCGGACAGCAGCCGATCGTTTCGCAAAACGCCTTGCTGAAATGGCTGAGGCTGGAATATCCAACCTCGGTCGCGGCTTCAGTCACGTTGTAACGGCCGGTACGCAACAATTCAGCGGCGCGTTCCATCCGAAGCTTGCGCAAATATTGCGGAATCGTCAGGCCAAGCTCGCGCGAAAACATCCGACTCAAATAAAACGGACTGCAACCGACTTCCTGGCCGAGCGCCTCCAACGTCAGTGGATTCGCAAGATCGCGCGCGAGCAGCTCCTTCGCGCGCTCTACTCGCTCCCGCGCGACGCGTTTTTGTCGCTGGCAAAAAAACTCCGGGTCCTTCGGCTCGAACAAAAAATGCGCCATCAGCTCCAGCGCCTTGCTCTGATACCAAAGGATCTGCGCCGCTTTGGAAACTGGTGGGCTCGCCAGATTAGCCACGACGTTTCGTTGTTCAATCGACATCGGACGCGTCGGCCCGACAACCGTGTCGTCCTTGCCGCCGAAAATCACGCGGCGGATCTGCGGCTCGAGATCATTTTCGTTTTCCACGAGCTGTTTTTGCAAATGATTTCGCGAAAACTCGAGGGTCGCGAATTGATGATGATCGTTCGCGCGGCGCGATGCTGGCAGCGGCTCATCGCCGACCGCGTAGTAACCGGAATTTCCCGGCACATAACCGACCTTCGTGGCCCTTCCCACTTCGCCGTAGCCTTCGAGATTCAAACAAAACTCGAGACTGCGCGGATGAAACGTGCGACCCCAGTTGAACGAGCGCGCCAACCGGAAGTCGTGCCATTCGACGGCCACACCCATGGAATCGACATCGCCGTAAAGGGGACGCCAACCTTCCTTAACCTCGCGCCAGGCAGCCTGTTCGGCCGCGCATTGAAAGCTCATCTTCACCAAATTACGAACGTTGCTGGCCCGAATGCAAGGTTGGTTTCTCTTCTTCCAACGCCACCCTGTCCCATTTCCCCAGCATCGACGCAGCGTCGTAGGTGCTTTGAGCGAATTCGAGTAACGTGTCGTCCGGCGATTTTGATTGCCGGACTGCGTCGTAGGGCAGGACGAATTCGCGGAGCTGTGCATTATAGAACGCCGCCTCGGGTTTAGTCTTCGCCTCAGCAAACCCGGACGGCTCGGGATAGGCATAGGAATAAAAGAGGGCCTGCGGCATGACATCGGCGCCGGGCCAAAAACCGAGGCTGCTGACTTCCTGCGAATACGCTTCGCGCGTGATCGCATCAGGCAAATGGGGAATGCCGCCGGGATGTGGCGGTGCTTGCCGTCCGGAAAAGCGCGTCACCGCAAAATCGAAACTGCCCCAAAAGAAATGCACCGGGCTGCACTTGCCGCAGAAGCGTGATCGAAATTCTTTGAATACCCGGTCCGCTTGCACGAGTACACGCCAAAACCGGTTCGCGTATTCAGAGTCGTAGGCGCGATGCGTTTCGTCCTTGTCGAATGGAATTGGATTTACGACCTCGTTCGGGACCAAGTCAATTTTCACCGGCAAATTCAGTTCGTCCAGCGCGCTCATGACCGTCTTGTAGAAATCTGCCACGCTGCGCGATTTGAGCTCGATCGAACGTTGCAATCCGTCGCTTTTCAGGATGCGCAAATGGTGATCGATGAAATCAAAACGAATCTCAAACGTGTTCGTGCCATGCGGAATCGGCGAAGTGGTCAAGCCACGCGAAGTCACGTAGAGCGTCACGTGCCAGGAATGGTTCGTCCACGGCGTCAGCTTGAGCCGGACCTTGCCGACAATCTGGGTCCACATGTGCAACGTCGCACACGTGTCTTTCCAATCAGGGTAGTTCAACTCTGGCCAAACCATACAATCGTTAACGCGTTAAAGGGTTGAAGCGTTAAAGCGGGAGGTCAAACTCGCTTTCACCCGCTTCAACGCCTCACGGTTTCAATCAGCGATTAATAAAGTCGGTAAATGACTGGCGCGCCCGCTGAAATACGTCACTCGCTTCATCCTGCGCCTTCCGAAAATATCCGCGCATCCGTTGCCGAACTCCGAACAGGGGCCCGTGGTCGGCGTCTTCATCATCGGTGACTTCTTCTCCGTTTTCTGCGTGAGGATGCTCGCGGTAAACGCGCTCTTCGGTGGCGACATCATTCATCGTCGCTCCGGCGAACATTCCTTCTGTTCGGGTCACAGTTCCCTGATTCGCGCCGATATGAATCGTCCCCACAGGTTGACCGTTGGTCGCATGCAACGTGACGATCCAAACCGGATCGCCATGTTGATCCGTGCGCAAAGTGTAGCTGGCGCTGTCGAATCGTGTTCCCGATTTATCGGCAATGTGACTGGCGACTTGAAACGCGCCGCTCGAATCGAGATTCAATCGCGAAGTATTGATCGTGGCACCTTCAGATGATCCGACCATTGAGCTCGGGCGATCAGACACGACCTCGCCGTTGCGCACTTGAATTTCACGAGAGCCGCCACGATCAGAGACCAGGATTCGCCAGGTTTGCGGTTGAGGAGAGCCCCGCGTGCCGGTCATGGAAACAACGTGATTCACGGCGTCGCGGCTGATGTGAACGCCCACCACGCGAAGGGCGTCGTAGGCGGTAAATTGTTCCTGAGCAAGCGCCGGCGCTGCGCAAATCACCAGAGCAACCAATGTTTTCCACATGGGCCAGACTGAACAACCGGTTTCCATAACTGTCCAATTCGCTTTCATCCTACTTGATTGAACGCCCAAGCGTGCGCAGCGTTGCTCCGGCGAATGAAGAAAGACAAACTCGAGTTTACCAGCCACACGGCCAACCTCGCCTTGATGCGGAATTTCGTGCGAAAATTTCTTAGTCATTTTCCGTTTTCAGAAAAGCAACGCGCTCTGATGGTTCTCGGAACTGACGAGGCGTGCACCAATGTGATTCGCTACGCCTACGCCATGCAAGACGATCAACTCATTCGATTGTCGATGGAGGGTTTACGCGATTGTGTCCGAATACGGGTCCGAGATTATGGAGAGCCGATCTACAAGTCTTTAAACCTGCTCGGTTCTAACCAACCAAAAGCCGGCGGCCGCGGAATCCAGTTGATGCGCCATATTTTTGACAAAGTGGATTACTGTTATAAACGGCGCGGGACGGAGCTGGTCTTGACCAAGAATCTGGACTGATCGTAACCCAGCGCTACCAAGTTCCCAACCGCACGGAAGAAACGCGACTAGATCGACGACCTTCCTTTGTTATCTTCTGAAACGCTGGGCTATTGTCCTAACGATATACGAATGAACGCCGCCAAAATGAAGCCACCCGAACCGGACCCCGCGTTCGAAATGTCGTTGCGACCGCCGATGTTCAGCGAGTTCACCGGCCAGATCAAGGTGCGTGAGCGTTTGGAATTGATGGTGGAAGCGGCGAAGAAACGTGGGGACGTGCTCGAGCACATTCTGTTGAGCGGCCCATCCGGTCTGGGCAAGACAACGCTCGCCTACATCATCGCCAACGCTATGGGCGTGAACGTCAAAAACACCAGCGGCCCGGTGATCGAAAAAGCGGGCGAGCTCGCCGGTCTACTCACGAGTTTGGAAAAAGGCGACGTGCTTTTCATCGACGAGATCCATCGGCTTCAACCGACAATTGAAGAATACCTCTATCCCGCGATGGAAGATTACCGGCTTGATATCATCATTGATCAAGGCCCGCAGGCGCGCAGTCTCCGATTACAGCTGCCAAAATTCACACTCGTCGGCGCGACCACCCGCGCGGGAATGGTGAGTGCACCGTTGCGTTCGCGATTCGGAATGACGGCGCGTCTCGATTACTACAGCGCGGATGAAATGCAGAAGATTATCACGCGCAGCGCGCGATTGCTCGGAGTTGACATCGACGCGGCTGGCGCTGCGGAAATCGCCGCTCGTGCGCGTGGGACGCCGCGGACCGCGAACAATTTACTCCGATGGGTCCGCGATTACGCCCAAGTAAAAGCGCAAGGCAAGATCGACAAGGAAGTTGCTGATGCTGCGCTTGCGATGCTGGAGATCGACCGCGACGGCTTCGATCAGTGGGACAAGCGCATCATCGAAACATTGATCCACAAATTCAACGGCGGACCAGTTGGTTTGAATTCGCTGGCAGTCGCAGTCGGCGAAGAGGCGGGCACACTCGAAGAAGTGAACGAGCCATACTTGATTATGGAAGGTTACATCAAGCGCACGCCTCAAGGCCGAGTCGCCACCGCAAACGCTTACAAAAAGCTCGGCCTCAAGCCGCCGTCCGGAATGCAGCAGGAACTCCTTTGATCACCACGAAGAGCACGAAGGTCACGAAGGTAAGTAAAATTCCAACCGTTTAAGTCTTCGTGTTCTTCGTGGTTAATTGAAGCGTGGAAAAGCAATTAACAGCCGATTTGTTCCAGCAGACTTCCAAAGTGCTGACGGTTTCGGAACTAACGCGCAGCATTCGCGGCACGCTCGAAGCCAAGTTCGGCGCGGTTTGGGTGCAGGGCGAAGTTTCAAATTACAAATCGCACCCCAACGGCCATCAGTATTTCACCCTCAAAGATGCGCGGGCCCAAATCGCGTGTGTTATCTGGCGCGATGCGATGGCGACATCACGACAAACGCTCGTCGATGGTGCCCGGGTCCAAATCCTCGGAATGGTTTCGGTGTTCGAGGCGCGCGGCCAATATCAACTCAGCGTCCAAATTGTTCAGCCGTTCGGCCGCGGCGCGCTCCAGGCGAAATTCGAAGCGCTCAAACGCAAACTCGAAACCGAAGGCCTTTTCGATGCCGCGCGAAAACGCGCGTTGCCTAAATTTCCGCGACGAATTGGAATCGTAACTTCGCCGAGCGGTGCGGCCATCCGCGACATTCTGAATGTTCTTCGGCGCCGTGCGCCCTGGTTGTCGATCTTAATTAGTCCGGTGCGCGTTCAGGGAACCGGCGCCGCCCAGGAAATCGCGGTCGCAATCCGCGAACTGGCGACGCCGAACGAAAATTTTGCGTCCAGTTGATCTCATCGTCATCGCGCGGGGCGGCGGCAGCATCGAAGACTTGTGGGAATTCAACGAGGAGATCGTCGCACGCACGATCGCCAGCATGAATGTGCCGATTGTTTCCGCCATCGGTCACGAGATTGATTTTACTATCGCCGACTTTGTGGCCGACCTGCGCGCGCCGACCCCGAGCGCCGCGGCGGAGTTGATCGTCCCCGACATTGCCGATCTTCGCCGGCACATCGATGCTTGCTCGCGGGGAATCGGCCGCGAATTGCGCAATCGATTACGTGACGCACAGCAGCAGCTGGATCACACGCGCGAAACTTTGCGTCGTTGCCTCGTCCACAAGATCGACAACTATCGACGCGGACTGATCCACGCTCTCGCTGCCCTCCAGGCACGCAGCCCGGCCCGGGAACTGATGCTTCGCCAAAATCGGTTCGGCGACCTCCAACGACGACTTGTCGAATCGCCGGTGCGCGTTTTGGAGAATGCGCGCCACCGATTTCAAAAGATCGAAGGAATTCTCCGGGTGCTCGGCCCCGATGCGACGTTGCGCCGTGGTTATAGCATCACTACCGACCAACGCGGTAAACTGATTCGTTCGGTCGAAACCGTTCGACCGAAAATGAAAATCAAGACCCGCGTTAGCGACGGCGAAATCGAGTCGACCGTGACCTAAGATTACGGCTGCTTCAAAACCCCGGCCGGATCGCCGGACGTGACAGTGCCTTGAGCTTCGCCCGGTTTCTTGCCAACGAGTGACTCGAAACTTGCCTCCTGCCCTGAAGTCGCTTTTGCATTGTTCTTGCGCAGGACGGCCGCGTCACCGCCTTTGCGGACGATCACGAATCCTTTGTCGCCGTACGGCGTTCCCGCACTCGAAGCAAAATCAGTGTTGTAAGTATAATTCGAGGTGACGGCGAAGATCGTGTTCGATCCATCTGCGGAAGTGACCGGATAAACCTTGATCCCACTATTACCGCTCAACGTCACCGTGGTTGACGAGCCAGTGCCGGTCGAGGTTGCGGTACACGTCGCTCCGGGCGCGCTCAGGATTTTCGAGAGGTCGCTCGCTTTCAGGTAATCATTTTGCACGAGCTTTTGGACGTAATCTTGCAGGTTAGAAATCCCGCTCGTGTAATCGCCCGGCCAGGCAAGGTTCGCATCGCCATTAGCAGATCCATCCAAGGCCATTTGATAGCCAGCTAGATACAATTGGCGTGCGTTATTCATCGTTCCAGTCATCTGTCCTTTCGCGAGCGCGCTGGTGAGCGCGGGTACAGCAAAGGCAGCGATCGTTGCAATGATCGCGATGACAACGAGCAGTTCGATCAGGGTAAAAGCGGCATCGGTGATAGCCAACCGGCGTCGCGACGTAGTGAGAAGCAGACAGTTCTTGAGAGGATTCATATTCTGAGGGGGTTGTTCTGGGGTTATCTGTGGCGATTTTCGCAACAGATAGGACTTAGTCCTGCGCTCGTATAGGCTGGTGACCTACAACCTGTCAACGCTCTTTTTGCCGACAGTTAAGACTCTAACTTGAACGCCAGCGTCGCCAGGGGAGCTAGCTGAATCAGAATCGATTGCTCGCGCCCCATCCAATGCACGCCTTCGCTTTGCACGCCGCCGAGATTTCCAACATTGCCGCCGCCGTACGTCTCCGCGTCGGTGTTGATGATCTCGCGATAGAACCCTGAACGCGGCACGCCCAGCCGATAATTGTGACGCACCACCGGCGTCGCGTTCACGACGAATACGACCATCTCGCCCTCGCGCGATTTCCTCACGAACGAAACCACGCTGTTGTCGGCGTCGTGGAAATCGATCCACTCGAAGCCGTCATAGCTGTCGTCCTGTTGCCAAAGCGCGGGCTCGCTCTTGTAAATGTAATTGAAATGTTGAACCAGCCGGCGCAGGCCATCGTGCATTGGCAGATCGAGCAAATGCCAATCGAGGCTCGTGTCGTGGTTCCATTCGTGCCATTGACCGAACTCGCCGCCCATAAATAGCAATTTTTTTCCCGGCTGCCCGTACATCCACGCGTAAAACATCCGTAGATTGGCGAACTTCTGCCATTCGTCGCCCGGCATTTTCGACAATGAGCGAGCGCTTTGCCGTGCACGACTTCATCGTGGCTCAGCACCAGAATGAAATGTTCCTGGAACGCGTAGAGCAGCGAGAACGTGATGTTGCCGTGATGAAACCGCCGGTAAATCGGATCGAGCGACATGTATTCGAGAAAGTCGTGCATCCAACCCATGTTCCATTTGAATCCGAAGCCGAGGCCGCCGAGATAGGTCGGGCGCGAAACGCCGGGCCAGGCGGTTGATTCCTCCGCGATGGTGATGATTCCCGGAAAACGCTCGTAACAAACTTCGTTGAAGCGTTTCAAAAAATAAATCGCGTCCAGATTTTCGCGGCCGCCGAAAGCGTTCGGGATCCACTGCCCTTCCTTGCGCGAGTAATCGAGATAAAGCATCGACGCGACCGCATCCACCCGCAGCCCGTCGATGTGATATTTGTCGAGCCAGAAAAGTGCGTTCGCGATCAGGAAATTGCGCACTTCGTTGCGGCCGAAATTAAAAATGAGCGTGCCCCAATCCTGGTGTTCGCCCTGGCGCGGGTCCATGTGCTCGTAAAGATCGGTTCCGTCGAACTCGGCCAGCGCGTGCGCGTCCTTCGGAAAATGCGCCGGCACCCAATCCATGATCACGCCGATTCCGGCCTGGTGACATTTGTCGATGAAATGGCGCAGCTCATCCGGAGTTCCGAAACGGCTGGTCGGCGCGTAATAATTTGTGACCTGATATCCCCACGAACCTTCGAACGGATGTTCGGCAATCGGCAGCAGCTCGATGTGGGTGTAACCCATCTCCAGCACGTACGGAAGCAGCGTCTCGGCGAGCTCGAGATAACTGAGATGCCGGTTCCCCTCGTCCGCTTTTGCGACGCCACGAACCGAGATGCACTTCGTAAATGCTCATCGGCGATCTCGGCCAATCCTTTTTCCGCCGCGATTCCATCCATTCGCCGTCGCTCCATCTGTAGCGCTCGAGATTGTAAACGAGCGACGAGGTTTCCTTGCCCCACTGATTGAAAAACGCGAACGGATCGCTCTTGAGCAAGAGCGCGCCAGATTGCGTGCGAATCTCGAACTTATAGTGCGTGCCTTCGCTGACGTCGGGCAAAAATAATTCCCACACGCCGGCGCTGAGAAGTCTTCGCATCGGATTCACCCGGCCATCCCAGCCGTTGAAGTCGCCAACCACGCTGACCCGCTGCGCATTCGGCGCCCAAACCGCAAAGTAAACGCCGCGCTCACCATTAATTTCGCGTAAATGCGCGCCGAACTTCTCGTAAAGTTGCCAATGCTGACCTTCGCTGAACAAATGCAAATCAATCTCGCCCAAGATCGGCCCGTATTGATACGGATCGCGCATCGTGTATTCCGAGCCGTCCCAGTTAGTGATCCGCAGCCGGTAATCGAGATCGCGAGTCGCGTTTGCCACGCTACCCTGGAAAAATCCGTCGCGATGAATTTTCTCCGCCTCGATCGGCTGCAGTTTATCCGCCGTAGTCTCAATGCCAGTCCGGCTCGGGCCGGAGGCGGACCCGTCTAAAATAATGTCAACCTTGCGCGCATCTGGGCGAAACGCGCGAATGGCGAGATCGTCCCCCATCCGATGCGGTCCGAGGATGCGGAACGGATCGGAATGCGTGCCGGAAAGAAAGCTGTTCAGTTCGTCCGGTGGAATTCCGGCAACGGAAAAAGGTTTCATCTCCATTCAACCTAGAGTTCGCGTGGGGCTTTTCAATGGGTTGTCTCGCCGACCCATATGACATGGCTCCTGGTCGCAAAGCAGGAATCTCGAAATCCGAATCCCGAAACAATTTCGAATGCCGAATGTTCAATAGCCGAAAGAGTATCTGTTTTTGGATTTCGAGCTTATTTAGTTCGTGCTTGTTT
Source organism: uncultured Verrucomicrobiae bacterium (assembly GCA_963801815.1). Taxonomy (GTDB): domain Bacteria; phylum Verrucomicrobiota; class Verrucomicrobiia; order Chthoniobacterales; family UBA10450; genus AV40. Next base: position 441,343 of record CAWDGJ010000003.1, on the reverse strand, counting down.
CGATATTCGACATTCGGATTCGGATTTCGGATTTCGGATTTCGACCCTAGTAATCGCGTGCGCTTTAGACGTTGATCGCGCATAATTAGCCTCGAATGAACAAAAACGGCACAGACGCGGTAAACGAGCTTCTCGCTACCTACGGCGAGACCGGCGGGGTCAATTATCTCGCCGCCGCCGCCACCTTGCCGTCGCGCCAGACAATCGAAGATGCGTGCGCCGATCTGATGAGCTTGATGTTTCCTGGATTTCGCGGCGAGGCGCTGACCGATTCCGAAGATTTACCCGACATCACAAAGAGCAAAGTCAGAACACTGCGGATCCGGTTGAAGCCGGAGATTTGCAAAAGCTTTGGCGATTATCCAGCCACCGATGAAACGAAACACAAAGCGGACGAGATTCTCGATTTCTTCGTGTCGCAGTTGCCGGAAGTTCGAAAACTTTTATGGACCGATATCGACGCCGCTTATGAAGGGGATCCGGCGGCGAAGAGTTACGAGGAAATCATTCTCGCCTATCCGTCACTCGAAGCGATCGCGATTTATCGAATGGCGCACGTGCTTTACAACAAAGTCCCGTTGATCCCGCGCATCATGACCGAATGGGCCCACAGTCGCACCGGCATCGACATTCATCCCGGCGCGGAGATCGGCTCACACTTTTTTATCGATCACGGAACTGGTGTGGTCGTTGGCGAAACCACAAATATCGGTGCGCACGTAAAAATTTATCAGGGCGTGTCGTTCATCGCGCGCTCGCTGGCTGCCGGCCAGGCGTTGCGCGGGAAGAAGCGTCATCCGACTATCGAAGACGGCGTTTGCATTTACGCCGGAACAACGATCATGGGCGGTGACACTATTATTGGCGCGAACACTACGATCGGCGCGAATGTCTTTCTCACTAAAAGCGTTCCGCCGAACTCGCTGGTTTATTATGAAGAAAAAGAGGTTGCGATTGTGCAGAAACGATCCAGAAAAGCCGCGAACGCCGATGACAACGGTTTCAAGGAATGATTCTGGGGAGCACACGCGCCTCGCGTGTCCGTTTCGGTGCCCTCACCGAAACGATCTGGATTCCGGACTCGAGCGAGACCAAGATTAAAAAGCACGAGGAAGAGTCTCGATGATTTACTTGGATTACAACGCGACCACGCCGCTTTGCGATGCCGCGCGCGAAGCGATGGAGCCGTATTTCAGTAAGAATTTCGGAAACGCTTCGAGTATCCACCGCGCGGGGCGCAACGCACGCGCGGCGGTTGATAACGCCCGCGACAAAATCGCATCCCTGATCAAAGCCAAGCCGAACGAGATCGTTTTCACCGGCGGCGGCACCGAATCCTGTAATCTCGCCGTCCTCGGGCTCGCCCGGACGCGATTGGATGGCGCCCAGAAACTTGACCGTTTAAAACAGTCAAGTTCCGCAAGGCCGCATGTTATTTGCGAGAAAACGGAGCATCACGCGGTGCTGCACGCGGTCGAACATTTGGAAAAGCACGAAGGCTTCGAAGTGACCTGGCTCGACACGTCGAATGACGGCGTTGTCGATCTTGATCAGCTCGCTGGGTCGATTCGGCCGGAAACGCGATTGGTTTCGGTCATGACCGCGAACAACGAGACCGGCGTGATTCAGCCGATGCGCGAAATTTCGAAAATTTGTCGCGAGCGCCGCGTGCTCTTACACAGCGATTGCGTGCAGGCATTCGGCAAGATCGACCTCGACATTTCATTGGTCGATGCCGCCAGTTTCGCGGCGCACAAATTTTACGGACCCAAAGGCGCCGGCTTTCTTTTTCTCCGGAGTGGGTTATCGCTTCAGCCAATTCTGTTCGGCGGTTCGCACGAAAACCTGCGCCGGCCGGGAACGGAAAACGTTCCGGCGATCGCAGGAATGGCCGCGGCTGCCGAATTTGTTTTGTCGAATCAGCATCCGGAGCAGGCTCGCGAACAAAAGCTGCGGGACGAGCTTTGGAATCTGATTTCGCAAAACGTTCCCGATGCGAAGTTGAACGGCGAGAATGCGCCACGTCTTGCGAACACATTGAACGTTAGTTTGCTTGGGATCGATTCGGAAATGCTGCTCATTGCGCTCGACCTAAAAGGCGTCTGCGCATCGAGCGGCTCAGCCTGCATGGTTGGAAGCGTTTCGGCCTCGCACGTTTTACTCGCGATGGGATTGCCCGTGGAGCGCGCGCGATCGGCGGTTCGATTTTCGTTAGGCAAAAACACGACTGCCGAAGAAATCGCCACGACCGGCAAAATCGTCGGCGAAATTGTGGATCGCGTGACCAAACGCAAGAGCGCGCATGCGGTGGCGTAGATTTTTCGTTGTCATCCTGAACGCAGTGAAGGATCTCTGATTATTTCTGTCCGGACTGAGTCAGAGATGTTTCGCTTCGCTCAACATGACAATTGGTTAGATCAGCAGCTTGAGTTCATCTTTGAAGGTGGAACGCAAAGGCCAGTGCGGCTCGCATCTCCGAGCGCGTTGGTAGGGTCACTGCGGTGCGATGACCGCAGTCGGCGCGGCGCGCTGACCCTGCCTTTTTCACCATCGGTCCGAGCCGGCCTGGCACCTTCGGAGACGCCGATCCCCCTGAAAGGGCGCGATCACGCGCTCGAATTACAAGCACGTAAACTGTTACGCGCGCTCGGCGCGGAAAAGCTCGCGCGCGAAGTTCGCGTAGAATGGAATCCGCGACTGAAAACTTGCGCCGGCCGCGCGGATTATCGCGAAAGACTAGTTTCGTTGAATCCCCTGCTGCTCGATGTCCGAGCCGGACTGGCGGCTAACAAAGCCGAGACCAAATCCAACGGTGACCGCAAACTTGACTGCTTTAAGCAGTCAAGTTTAACAAGCGTTGCTCAAGGGTCTCTGACGAAAAGCGAGTCGCGCGCGGCGGCTTACCAAGAGGTCGGTCGCACGTTGCGGCACGAGTTGGCGCATTTGCTCGCGCAATGGCGAGTTGGGCGACGCCGGATCGCGCCGCACGGAATCGAATGGCGACAAGCGTGTCGCGATTTGGGAATCGCGGACGAAGCGCGCTGTCACAATCTGCCGTTCGTGACGAAAGCTTACTCACGGCGCTACGTTTATCGTTGCCCGAATTGCAAAGAAGAATTTCCGCGGGTACGCAAAATTCGCCGCGCGATCGCGTGTCTGGCGTGTTGTCGAAAACATAACGGCGGAGACTTCGATCCGCGCTTTCGGCTCAAACTCACGGGGAAATTGTAGCGGTGTTTGTTCTCAAGCACCGAACTAAATAGACAGGCGCTTGAGAGCAAGCGCCTCTACAACGCGTTCTGTCATGTCGAGCAACGCCGAGACATCTCTAGATGTTTCCGTGCTGACCGGCGAATCTAAAACAGAAATATTTAAAGATTTCTCGACTACGCTCGGAATGACAATGCACTGAGCAGCCGAGGCGGTGACTTACTCAGCTTGTTTGCTTGAAGCGCTGTCGCGTCAGAGAACCAACCAAACAAGCGATACCACCAACGACAGCGGCGATAACAGGAAATGGCCAAGCCTCGGTAGCAATTCTTCCTAAGCCCGGCAGTCCGCCAAATGCGATGCTAACGATTATCGCGCCAGCAATAGCACCACAAGCAGTACAAACCGGCCAGCACCACAGAACTGAAGAGGAAGGCACAAATAGATACAAGGGAATCAAGACGAGAAGCCAGATTGGGATAATAAAATATGCCATGAACGCACTCGTTAAGAGTGACCCGCCTAGAATCAACTCCCAGTCGACGTGCCCTTCTTGAATCATCTGAATAAACGCGTGGACGTTCAGCACGAGGATCGAGCCCAGCCAGCCAGCGACGACTGCTATGACAGTTCCCAGAATTTGTTTTCCAAAGCTCCGGAGGGTCATCGGCGAGAATTAAATAAAAATCGCAACAGAGGTCGAATATTTATTGAATCTAAATTTCATCGCTCTTCTCACCCTTCGCTGCTTTCTGCCCCCGAAGCTTTGCTTGGATGAAGTTGTCGATCTTGCCATCCATGACTTCCTGGACGTTGCTGGTCTCGGCGCCGGTGCGATGGTCTTTGACCATTTGATACGGCTGAAAAACGTAGGAACGAATTTGATTGCCCCATGCAATATCGCCTTTCTCGCCGTATTGCCGGTCGATCTCGGCGCGTTTCTTGTCCTGCTCGATTTGGTAAAGTTTCGCTTTCAACATTTTGAGCGCGAGCTCGCGGTTGCGTCCCTGACTGCGTTCCGCCTGACACGCGACCACGATGCCGGTCGGCTTGTGCAAAATGCGAACGGCGGTTTCGACTTTGTTCACGTTTTGGCCGCCTTTGCCGCCGCTGCGGAAGGTGTCGATCTCGAGATCGGCCGGATTGACTTCGACCGGCGCGGTGTCGGCGATCTCGGGAACAACATCGACGCTGGAGAACGAAGTGTGCCGGCGTTTGTTGGCATCGAATGGTGAAATCCGCACCAGGCGATGCACGCCGCGCTCGGTTTGGAGATAACCGTAAGCGTATTCGCCGCTCACGAGCAGCGTCACCGATTTGATCCCGACTTCTTCGCCGGTCTGGACATCTACAATCTGCGACTTCAAACCGCTTCGCTCGATCCAGCGCTGATACATGCGCAGGAGCATGTCGGCCCAATCGCACGATTCGGTGCCGCCGGCGCCGGAATGAATGGTGAGAAACGCGTTGTTGCGATCGCTCTCGCCGGAAAGAAACTGGCGCAGCTCAAATTCCTCGAGTTTGTGAGCTAGACGATCGTGCTCAGTAGCGACTTCGCGCTCGGCCTGTGCGCGGTGCGCGTCATTCTTCTCTTCGGCGGCGAGTTGGTGGAGCGCGTCGAAGTCTTCGATCTCACGTTCGAGCTCGTGGAAAGGATTGATCAACGAGCGCAGACGCGAGACTTCATCGACATCGGTCTGGGCGCGCTCGCGATTGTTCCAAAAATCGGGCGCTGCCATCCGCGCTTCGAGCGCGGTCAGCTTTTCCTGCAATTTGGGCAGGTCAAAGAAACCTCCGCAGCTCGCGCACGCGCGATTTCAAATCTTCGGCGTCAACGGTGGTTTCTGTAGGCATGGGGGCAAGATAATCGCGGACGCTATTTTGTCATGCACTCTCGAAATCCGAAATCCGAATGTCGAATATCGAAACAAATCCGAATAACCAAAGCTCAAAATCGGACTCTTCTGGGGAGCGCACGCGCCTCGCGTGCTGTCGATGGCGCCTCGCCATCGGGAACTTTTCTGATCCCGTCTGCGTTTGTAAAAGAGCATTTCGGCGAGGGCGCCGAAATGAGCACGCGAGGCGCGTGCGCTCCCCAGAATTACCGCCGCGCGGACTCTTTGCGCTTGTCGGCTTGCGCAGCGGCGGACTCGATTCGGAAAATGGTTTCGCCGTCTTTCATTAGATCAAGACGATCGCGCGCGATCGTTTCCAGGTAAACGGGATCGGTCTTGAGGAGATTTACTTCGCGCGTTTGCTTGGCGAGCAACATCTGTTGCTCGTCGCGTTGGGCCTGAAGCTTATCGATGTCTTCGTGGCCGAGTTTCAGCTTTTTGTAGGGCGGGACGAAGAGACTCACGATCACGAGCCAGGCCGCGAGAAAAAGAAGCGTCAGAAGGACACGATTCCAACGCTGCCAAACGGAAGCTTCGCGTCGCGCGCGGAAATCTGTGTAATCCACTTTCAGCGGACATTACCGCCGTAAATCGCTTTGTCACCAAGTTCGTTCTGAAAAGTGGAGGGACGGGCTCCGTCCCGTCCTCAAGGAAAATGGACGACACGGAGGTCGTCCCTCCAGTTCAACGCAGGCCGTACTGCGCCCTGTCACCAAGTTCTTCGGCAATTCGCAAAAGTTGGTTGTACTTGGCGACGCGATCGGTCCGGCAGAGCGATCCGGTCTTGATCTGCCCTGCGTTGGTCGCGACCGCGATGTCAGCGATGGTCGTGTCTTCGGTTTCGCCGGAACGATGACTGATCACTGAGGTGTATTTATTTTTCTTGGCGAGATCGATCGTGGCCAATGTCTCACTCAGCGTTCCGATCTGGTTCACCTTGATCAAAATCGAATTCGCGACGTGCTGCTCGATTCCTTTTCTCAGAAATTCAACGTTCGTGACGAACAAATCGTCACCGACGAGTTGGATTTTGTCCCCGAGCGTCTTCGTCAGTTTCTTCCAACCGTCCCAATCGTTCTCCGCGCAGCCGTCTTCGATCGAGACGATCGGGAATTTCGCACAAAGTTGCGCGTAGTACTCGACCAGCTCATCGGCGGATTTTTGCGACCCATCGGACTTTTTGAAGACGTAGGCATTCTTCCTGGTGTCAAAAAATTCTGACGACGCCGGATCGAGCGCGATGAAAATTTGTTCGCCGGGCTTGTAGCCAGCTTTCTCAATTGCCTTGATGATGATCTCGAGCGCGTCCTCGGCCGATTTCAAATTCGGCGCGAACCCGCCTTCATCGCCGATCGCGGTCGAAAGACCTCGATCTGTCAAAACGCTTTTGAGCGAGTGAAAAACCTCCGCGCCATAACGGAGCGCTTCCGGAAAACTTGGCGCGCCGCGCGGCATGATCATGAACTCCTGAAAATCGATCGGCGCATCGGAATGCGCGCCGCCGTTTAGAATGTTCATCATCGGGACCGGGAGGACTCGCGCATCGTCGCCGCCGAGATAACGAAACAGCGGTTTGTTTTCCGCGGCGGCCGCGGCGTGGGCAACTGCCAGCGACACACCGAGTAGTCGCGTTTGCCCCAAGATTCTTTTTATTCTTCGATCCGTCGAGCGCGATCAGTTTCTTGTCGATCTTCGTCTGATCACGCGCGTCCATTCCTTTGATCGCAGTCGCGATTTTATCATTCACGTTGGCGACGGCTTTCAGCACTCCTTTGCCGCCGTAGCGTTTTTTGTCGCCATCGCGCAGTTCCCACGCTTCGTGCTCGCCGGTGCTCGCGCCGCTCGGCACCGCCGCCCGACCTAACGCGCCACCTTCGAGGCGAACGTCGACTTCGACGGTCGGATTACCGCGCGAATCGAGAATCTCGCGCGCGTGAATGTCTTTGATACTCGTCTTTGCCATGGGTGCGCGAAAAAACTCGAAATCCGAATACCGAAATCCGAAACAATATTCAAATCCAAATACCGAATGGCAAAGCTGAACTGCTCTGTGAGAATTCCCCATTCGAGTTTCGAATTTGTTTCGAGATTCGAGCTTCGGATTTTGGATTTGGCTCCCAAGTTCTTGCTGGCAATCTGCCGAAGTGTGCGTACGCTGGCGGTTCATGAGGCGTGTCAGGCGGTCACTCGTCACTACATTTTTGCTTGGCTGCTGTGCAGTGATGGGCGCGGAACCGAACCATTTGCCGGCTGATCAGATGGCCAAGGCGATTCGCCTCGAGTCTATCAGTATTCCAACTCCGGGTGAGCTTTTTGCCGCGTTAGAGAAACCTGGGAAACCGAATTGGGTCGGCCAAATGCGTGGACCGATCGGGATGACTTACAAGAACCGCGCTCAGATCGCGCTTAATCTCGGAAGTTTGATCGCGGACGGATTCATCGCGGTCGAAGCGAAAGACAGCCAGCAGGTCAAAAACATCGGGACCGACATTATAAAATTGGCGAAAGCGCTCGGCGTGAGTGAGAACGTGCTCAGCCGCGGCAACAGCATCAATGAGTTCGCCGAAAACGACGAATGGGACGCTCTCCAGGAAGAACTGGAAGCGACGCAAAACGAAGTGAAGTCGTCAATGCAAACCCACCGCGACCAGGACCTGGTGATTCTGGTGAGCGTCGGCGGTTGGATTCGCGGCACGCAAGTGGTCAGTGCAGCGGTGTTGCAAAATTACGACGAACGCGCCGCCAGGGTTCTGCGGCAACCCGCGTTGGTGAATTTCATTCAATCGCAGCTGAACGACGTTTCGCCGGAAATGCGGAACGAACCGCTCGTCAAGGAAGTGAGTAGCGAGCTGCCGGAAGTTGAGAAGCTGGTCACGTTTCCAGCGGGCAAGGCGCCAACCCCCGACGACGTAAAGAAGGTCAACGAAGCCGTCGGCAAGATCATGACCGAGATCCAGAGCAAAGAATCAAAATGAAGTGGCCCTGTCACGCCGGAGCCTTGCGCGTAAGCGGATCGATCTTCCTCGCAATGATTTTGGCGGGAGCGACCGCGTTCGCCGCGCCGGAAAGCGATTCCGAAGTTAACGCGCGCAAGGCTGCGCTCGATTTGGCCGGTGCGTTTTCGAACGAAGGGTTCAAAATGCGCGACGGCCACTGGTCGGGAACCATCAAGCCACACGACCACGTGTTGGTTGCGGTAAATCTCTACGCCGGAAACCAGTATTGGTTTTCAGTCGGCGCGACCGATGCCGCAAAGAAACTTGCGGTCAGCGTTTACGACGAAACCGGCAAGCTGGTGGAGACGGAAAACTACAACGAAGGCGAAAAAGCGGCCGCCGGATTCTCGCCGACCAGCAGCGGTCAATATTACGTGATGGTCGAGTTGGTCGAAGGCAACGAGGGCAGCGTTTGCCTCGTGTATTCGTACAAATAGCCTGCGCGCATTAGACTTTTCGCGCGCGCGCCATTCTGTTTAAGATGAGTCCCCTTTCGCATGATCTCGCTCCAGGTTTTTTACGAGGGCAATGTCCAGGGCGTTGGGTTTCGATGGACGATCCGGCAAATTGCCAAAGGCTTTGATGTAATCGGCTGGGTGCGAAATCTTCCTGACGGTCGCGTCGAACTTCAGGTTGCCGGCATCGAAAGCGAAGTTTTCGCGTTCCTGGATTCGGTGATGGAAAGCGAACTACGTTCGCACATCGACAAACAATTACGCGCGGCCCTCGCTGAACCGGTGCGGGCCCGCGGTTTCGACATTCGCCATGACTGACCTTGCGGTCTCGGTCGAAGGTCTGACGAAGGTCTTTCGAATTCCGTTTCGCAAACAGTCAATCACTGCCGTGCGCGATCTGAATCTGCGCGTCGAGACCGGCGAAGTTTACGGATTGCTTGGACCAAATGGTTCGGGCAAAAGCACGACGCTCAAAATGATTCTCGGTATCGTTTCGCCGACCAGCGGACGAACACAAATCTTCGGAAGCAACAGCTCCGAAGTCGCAACGCACGAATCGGTCGGGTTTCTCCCCGAGAACCCGTATTTCTACAAATTCCTCACCGGCGCGGAGACGCTTCGATTCTTCGGCAAACTTTGCGGATTGCGCGGTTCGGACTTGAAGGACCGGGTTCAGGAACTGCTCGACCTGGTCGGCTTAACCGATGCTCGAAACCAACGACTTAGCACGTATTCCAAAGGGATGTTGCAGCGAATTGGTTTGGCGCAGGCGTTGATCAACGAACCGGCCCTCATCGTGCTCGACGAACCGACCGCCGGCGTTGACCCAGCTGGCTCGCGCGATATTCGCAATCTCATTGTCGATCTTAAAAAGCGTGGCGTGACAGTACTACTCTCTTCGCATCTGCTCGGACAAGTGCAGGAAATTTGCGATCGCGTCGGCATCCTCGCGAAAGGTACGCTGGTTCGCGAAGGACATCTCGAAGAATTGCTCGCGATTGAGGACCGGACGGAACTCGTCCTGGAAAGCGCGCCCGACAAACTGATAAAGGACATCGAAAAACTCGCGGCCAAGTCGAAGACGAAGGTGATCGAGCGCCGGAAATCCGCAACGACCCTCGAACGATTATTTCTCGACGCTACCTCTGGCCAGGAATCGAAATGACCAAACGAAATGCCACAAAGACTGGGTATCGGAAATTTTCGCCCCGGCGCGTGCTGGCGATCGCCACCAACACGTTGACGGAACTAACACGCCAAAGGGTTTTCTACGTCTTGATGATTTTTGCGCTGATCCTGATTGGGAGCTCGGTTTTTATGGCGAGATTCACGTTCCAAGAGGAATTCCAAATCTTGAAAGACGTATCGCTTGGGGCGATGTCGATCTTTAGTTCAATACTCGCGATCGTTGCGGCCGCGCGCCTCATTCCTCAGGACATCGAGGACCGGACAATTTACACGATTTTGGCGAAGCCGGTGCCCCGGTTTGAATACATTCTCGGTAAACTTTGCGGCGTTCTGCTTCTTCTCGCGATCAGCATTGCGGTGATGACTCTGCTGTTTGCAGCCGTCCTCTATTTTCGCGAAGAAACCGTGCTCAACGACACCGTTCGCCAAATGAACAGCGCGCCGCCCGGACAACTCGATGATGCGTTGAACGCCATTCGCGCCTCCGGTCTTACCAGCAATCTCTTCATTGGCGTCGCGGTGATCTTCTTGAAAGGGTGTTTACTCGCGGCGCTGACGCTCCTTGTTTCAACCTTCGCGACGACGAACATTTTTACCATCGTGGTGATGGTGTTCGTTTATTTCATCGGTCATTTGCAGCCGATCGCGCGCGAATATTGGCTGCAACAACCGCAGGCAAATTGGATGACCCGCGGATTTTTAGCACTGATCGCGCTGATTTTTCCCGACCTGCAAGCGTTCAATCTCGTCGATGACATTGTCGCCGGCGCGGTGATCCCGATGGCAATCTTCACCAGAATAGGGTTGCTCGGGATTGTTTACATCGTGATCTACACAGTGGCGGCAATGTTCATTTTCTCCGGCAAAGAATTATGACCCGCGCACTCCTTGCCCTCACAACGATCCTCATCTTCGGCGTTTTGAAATTGCCGGCAGAACGTGCGCTCACTCTCGAACATCGACAATCACGTTTCGCGGATGCGGAATCCAATCTCAATCTGCGCGAAAAGATCGGACAGGTCGGTTTCGTGGCCGCGCTGAGCGGATTTCGCGCGATGCTGGCGGACCTTTTGTTTGTTCAAGCGCACGTGGCCTGGCAGCGGACGGAATGGGGCCGCGTCTTGTTTTTGTTTCGCCAAGTCACGGCGTTACAACCGCACGTTCCCCTTTTCTGGGACATGGCGGCGTGGCACATGGCCTGGAACGCCAGCGCGGCCGCCTTGAACGACCCGTCTCAGCCGCGCCAGGCTTTGCGTGTGAAAGCGCAACGCGATTATTTCGCGATCGGCAAAGACTTCCTCGAACGCGGGATCAAAAATAATCCAAAGGATCCGAGACTCTACGAATCGCTCGCTCGACTTTATCGCGACAAATACGACGACCACGCGCGCGCATCGGAATTTTTCCGGAAAGCGGCGGACTGTCCGGGCGCGCCGAATTACGACCGGCGGTTTTCTGCCTACGAGCTCTCGTATTGCCAAGGTTGGGAAGCGCAGGCCTACATCCAATTGCGCCGGCTATACGACGAAAGCGAAAGCGAACATCTGCCGATGCTCGTCAACCGCCTGAAATATCTCGAAGCCAAACTGAATATCCCGCCGAACCAACGCATTCCGGACCTGGTTAAATAGTTACATCGCTACATCGTTGAATTGTGTTGCCGTTTTAACCTTGTAACGTTGTAACCCTTTTAACGTCTCTTAATCGATGCGCTTTGCGATTATCAGTGACATTCATGCCAATCTCGAGGCGTTTGATGCCGTGCTGGCCGACGCGCACGACAACAAATGCACCGACTTCGTGTGCCTCGGTGACGTCGTCGGTTACAACGCAAATCCGCACGAGTGCGTTGAGCGTGTGCGGGAAATGGATTGCCCAACCGTTAAAGGCAATCACGACGAACAGGCGTCGCTCGTTGAATCGTCCCGTGATTTCAACGAAATGGCCGAAGCCGCGATCCAGTGGACGCGCGACCATTTGACCGACGAAGACAAACAATGGCTGCGCGACCTGAAATTAAAACGCCAGGTGCGCGATTTCACCATCGTGCACGCCACGCTCGATGCGCCGGAGCAATGGGACTACGTCTTTAACAACCTCGACGCCGCCGCGAGTTTCACCTTTCAGCAGACAACGGTTTGCTTTTTCGGGCATACCCACGTGCCAATGGTGTTCACCCGAGGTGAGGACGGCGTGCAGCGTCAGCAATTCGACAAACTGAGGATCGACGTTGGCAAAAAATATTTCATCAATGTTGGCAGTGTGGGCCAGCCGCGCGACGGCGATTGGCATGCCGCGTATTGCATTTATGACGTCGAGAGCAACGTAGTCGAACAACGCCGGCTCAAATACGATGTTGCTACTGCGCAGAAGAAAATTATCGACGCGGGCCTGCCACGCTTATTGGCCGAACGGCTTGCCATTGGAAGATAAGTGATGAGTGACAGGCGACGTGTGACGAGAAAGAAATCCCCGAATTCCCTTCAGTTTTTTATCGTCTGATTTAACCTTCGTGCTCTTCGTGACCCTCGTCGTGCAATTGTGAACTCGATTCTAGTCATTAAACCCAGTTCGCTCGGCGACATCGTTCACACCTTGCCAGCGGTAGCAGCCATCCGCGAAGCGCATCCGAAAGCGCGGATCACGTGGGTAATGAACCCGGAATTCACGCCATTGCTTCGTGGAAATTCGGACGTGAACCATATTCACGTCTTTCCGCGGCGCGATTTCAGCGGACTCGGCGCGCCGGCCCGATTCGGGCCCTGGCTCAAGGAGACTCGAAAACTAAAGCCCGATCTTGCCCTCGATTTTCAGGGACTATTGCGCAGCGCGTTCATCGCGCGAATGAGCGGCGCGAAAGAAGTTTACGGAATGAGCGATGGACGCGAAGGCTCGCGGTTCTTTTACAGCAAGACCGCCAAAGTGAATCGCCGCGAACACGCGGTCGAGCGATATCTCAAGCTCGCTGAGCTAGTCGGTGCAAGAATTGGCGATGCGCTTCGCTGTCCGCTTCCCACTGGCGACGCGTTGCCACGGTTCGATGAATATCCGCCATTCATCTTGTTGCACCCGTTTGCGCGCGGAAGCGGAAAATCGCTAACGAACCGTGTCATCGAAGAAATCTGCCTCGCATTCGCCCCGACGCGCGTTGTCGTCGTTGGAAAAACAAATCGCCAGATCGATGTCGCTGAGGTTGCCGAAAATTGCGTTGAGCTCACCAACCAGACTTCGCTGCTGCAATTAATCCGGCTAATTCGCGTCGCGAAGTTCGTCATCAGTGTTGATAGCGGGCCGATGCACATCGCGGCGGCAGTGAACGATCGCTTGCTGTCGATCCACACCTGGACCAATCCGCGCCGAGTCGGTCCCTACAATCCCGATGCCTGGATCTGGAAACACGGAAAAGTTTTGCGCGTCAGTGAATTAGAGAACACAAAAGTGAAACGCCACGGCCGCCCGTTCAAATCCAAGGACATCCCCGCGATCGTCGAGCTGATTCGCCCGCTTGTCCCAATCGATCCGATGCTGACTTAGCGCGGAATCATCTCTGCGGATGCAGTGAATCTCGATTGTTCGCCCGACTGTCGGTTAACGGCGCGTGGCCGCCGCGCGTTGTTTCAAAACGAATTCGGCCAGTGGCAGATCGCGCGGATAGGTGATTTTGAAATTGAAATCGTGGTTTGGAACCAGAACGATTTTACGACCAAGAAGCTCGACCGCCGAAACTTCGTCAGTGACCGAGATTTTCTTCTTCGCCACCAGATCGTACGCCTCCTCGAGTAATTTTTTCTCAAACACCTGCGGCGTTTGCATCGCATAAACTCCGTTGCGGTCCACCGGGCCGGTGACAACAAGATCGACATCCACGCGTTTAAGCGTGTCGTTGATCGGCTCGGCCAGCGTGGCCGCGCTGTTTGTCCGGGCGGCTTCAAACACGCGCGTGATTTTTTCGGGAGTGATCATCGGTCGCGCGGCGTCGTGCACCGCGACGAAATCGGATTTAGGATCGACATGATCGAGACCGGCGCGAACAGAATCGCTGCGTTCTGCGCCGCCTGCGACGATTTGCTTCACTTTCGTGGGGTTGCCGATGGTTTTCCCTAATTCGCCAAGACTCTCGGCGCGCCCAACCAAAATGATTTCATCAACGCACGTGGTGCTCTCAAAGGCCGCGATAGTGTGCGCGATCACCGGTCTCCCGCTGACAAGGGCGAACAGTTTGTCGAAACCCATTCGTTCGCTGCTGCCGGCGGCGACGATGATGGCGCTTAGCATGTTGAAATGGTTACAAAAGTTACAAGGTTACAAGAAGCTCCTTTTTAGCCTTTGTAAGGTTTTTAACCTTGTAACTGCCGCTGCACTTCCGCGCTCAAAGTCTTGCCGTCGGCTCGGCCCGCCACTTTCGCTTGTAACGCTTTCATCACCACGCCCATTTGCGCTTTCGAAGTCGCGCCAACTTCGGTGATCGTTTCACGCACAACTTCGGAAATCTCATCCGCGCTCATCGCCTGCGGCAAATATGATTGCAGGATCGACAGCTCCTCTCTTTCTTTCGCCGCCAGGTCCGCGCGTCCGCCTTTTTCGAAACTTTCGATCGAATCCTGACGCTGCTTTACCTGTTTCCGAATCACTTGAGTCGTATCGGCGTCGTTGAGTTCGCCTTGCGCGCCCGATTTTTCAATCGCCGCATTCATGAACGCGGCTTTTAGCAAGCGGAGGACGCCTAATTTCGTTGCGTTCTTCTCTCGCATCGCCGTTTTCAAATCCGAATCGACGCGCTGCGGCAAGTTCACGGCAGAAAATTACCTCGACGAAATGTCATTGTCGATACTGCGGTGAAGACGAGAGCTTCTGCGTCACGGATTCACCTTAACGAATAGCGACGCTCGATGCTTCCACGGGGGCGGACATTTTCACGTAAAGCCCAGTCCGGCGCAAGCCCGAACGGATTCGGCATCGCCCGCTGCGATGATTTCAACGTCCTTGCTTGTACGCTTGACCAAACCGGCGAGGACAGCGCCGGGACCAAGTTCAATAAATGTGTCGCAACCGAGCGCGATGAGTCGCTGGACGCAATCCGCCCACCGCACAGTGCTGGTCACTTGTTCCTGCAACGTTTGGCGGATTTCGGGCAGGGTTTTCACTTCCCGGCCGGTAACGTTGCTGACGACCGGGAACTGGGGGAGCTGCATCTGAACGTCCAACAGCACCGGGCCGAGCTTTTCGTAAGCCGATTCCATCAAACGCGAATGGTACGCGCCAGCTACGTTCAGCATCGTCGCGCGCCGAATTCCGTGTTCCTTCGCGACAGCGACCGCGGCTTCAACTTTCGCCAGTTCACCGGAAATGACGATCTGGCCGGGCGAATTAATGTTTGCGATGTCGACATCCTCATCATCAGCAAGTTGACGGACGGCGTTTTCGTCCGCGCCGATCATCGCCGCCATCCCGCCAACCGTCGCGGCGCAAGCTTCATCCATCAGTTCGCCGCGCTTTTGAACAATCCGCACTCCGTCTTCAAAAGAAAAAGTTCCCGCGGCAGCGTGCGCAGTGAGCTCGCCTAGCGAAAGACCGGCAGCTCCAGTAACCGGAAATTCTCCGAAGAGCTCGCGCAAGACTGCGAGACAGGCTAGCCCGTGAACAAAGAGCGCCGGCTGACAATTCGAGGTCTTGGTGAGCTCCTCGATCGGACCGTTCCAGGCAATGTCGCCCAGACTGCGGCCAAGAATTTCATCGGCTTTCCGAAACACGGCGGCCGCAACCGGGAATTGTTCCGCCAAATCCTTTCCCATCCCCACGATCTGTGCACCTTGTCCCGAAAACAACAGCGCGACTTTCTTTGCCATCGATTCACCATGGCGACTCAATGGCGCGATTCAATTCCAAATTTGAGCTTGCACGCAGAAGTCGAGTCGGCAGCGTAGATGGATTGAAGTATGGCATTCACGGTACGTGAGATTGAATCGCCCGACCCGGTAACGCGAGTCGCCGCGGAAGACGCTAAGTTGCACCACGGCGACGGCGACATGGGCGAGAAAATGATTCTCAACATGGGCCCGTCGCATCCGGCGACGCATGGTGTGTTACGCCTCGTACTCGAACTGGATGGCGAGATCATCACGAAAGCGACACCGGACGTCGGCTTTCTGCATCGTGGCGACGAGAAAATCGCGGAGAACATGCAATATAACCAGTTCGTGCCCTACACCGATCGGCTCGACTATCTCGCGCCGTTGTCGAATAACGTGGCCTACGCGCTTGCCGTGGAAAAATTAATGAACTGGGAGATTCCGCCGCGGGGAAAGGCGATTCGCGTGATCTGCTGCGAAATATCGCGGATTTCGTCGCACTTAATGGGACTTGGAGCGATGGCGCTCGATCTCGGCGCCATGACAGTCTTTCTTTACACGTTCACCCAGCGCGAAAAAATCTACGACTTGAGCGAACTTCTTACTGGCGCGCGGTTCACAACTTCCTACACGCGCGTCGGCGGCCAGATTCGCGATTTACCGGAGAAATTCATTCCATTGTTACGCGATTTTCTCGATCAATTCGGGCCCGCGCTGGACGAGATGGACAAACTCCTGACCCGAAACAAGATTTTCGTCGATCGCACCAAGGACGTAGGCGTGATCACCAAAGATCGCGCAATCGCCTACGCGCTTTCCGGGCCGAATCTGCGCGGCAGCGGCGTTGAGCACGATTTGCGACGCAAACATCCGTATCTCGATTACGAACAATACGATTTCGAGGTCGTGGTCGGCAGCGCGGGTGATTGCTACGACCGCTATCTGGTGCGAATCGAAGAAATGCGACAGAGCGCGAAGATTTTGCGACAAGTGATCGACAAATTACCCGACGGCCCGATCAACGTCGTCGATTGGAAGAACATGACGCCGCCCAAGTCGCACGTGATGACGAAAATGGAGGAGCTGATCCATCACTTCATCGTGGTGACGGAGGGCCTCGACGCGCCGCCGGGCGAAGTTTATTTCGCGGCCGAAAATCCAAAGGGCGAACTCGGTTTTTACATCAACAGCCAGGGAGGCGGCGTCCCATATCGATTAAAGATTCGCGCACCTTCGTTTGTGAATCTGAGTATCCTGCCCGAACTGCTGCCTGGATGCATGGTGAGCGACGTTACCGCAATCCTTGGCAGTCTGGACTTTGTCATGGGCGAATGCGACAGATGATTGGCTTCGTGATTGGTTAAATCGTTAGATCGTTACATCGATATGCGCTTCAACTCTTCAACGCTTCAACGCTTCAACAAGGCCGCATGCTGCTTCCTAGTAGTCTTACTTGTATTCGCGCTCGGCGCTTGCGCGGGGCGCCGCATCACCAAGGCAAACGTGGACGAAATCGCCGAAGGAATGTCGAAAAAACAGGTGGAATCGATTCTTGGACCGCCCACCGAGCTCGACAGCAAAGATTTCGTGATCCTGAAGAAGACGATTTACCTTTACCAGCAGGGCAAAGATTCGGTCACAATCGTTTTCAAAGACGACAAGGTCGTAGAAAAACAAAGCACATTAACCGATTAATTTTTCGCGAGTGGACTCCACACGTTCCGGCTGAGTTAGAGCGAAAAATGGACGAAGCGATTGCGCGTTACCCGCGCGAGCAGAAACGCAGCGCTTCGCTTCCACTGCTGCATCTTTGGCAGGAGCATTTCGGCTTCATCAGCGACGACGCTGTCACCTGGATCGCGGCCAAGCTCGGCCTGCAACCGATCAACATTCTCGAACTGGTCACTTTTTATCCGATGTTGCGCGAGAAAAGCGCTGGCAAAACACACATCCGCGTTTGTCGCACGCTGAGTTGCGCAATGGCTGGAAGCTACCAGTTGATGGACAATTTTCGCGCTGCTATCGGGGTCCAACGCAAAAACGCCGGCGAACCGATCGGGCGAAGCGCGGACGGAAATTACAGCATCGAATTCGTCGAATGTCTGGCCAGTTGCGGCACCGCGCCGGTCTGCATGGTCAACGATGACCTGCACGAAAACGTCGACCCAAATTCGGCGGCCGATCTTCTGCGAAATCAAACATCAAACATCAACCACCAAACATCGCCTCATCCGCTCGAGCATCGGCTCATTTTCAAGAACATCGGACGCCCGGAATGGAAGACCGACATCGACTGCTACCTCAAGCGGGCGGCTACGAAGATTTGAAGAAAGCGCTCAAGATGTCGCGCACCGACATCGTGAACGAAGTGAAAACCTCCGGACTTCGCGGTCGCGGCGGCGCCGGTTTCCCGTGCGGCGTGAAATGGAGCTTTATCAAGCCGGACGAAAAGAAGCCGGTCTATCTGATCTGCAACGCGGACGAATCAGAGCCCGGCACGTTCAAGGACCGCTACATCATTCATGAAGACCCGCATCAGTTGCTCGAAGGCATCGTGATCTCCTGTTTCGCCCTCAACGCCCGGACCGCCTACATCTATATCCGAGGCGAATTTCCGGAAGGCGCGAAGATCCTCGAACGCGCGATCGAAGAAGCGCGCGAGCACAAGTTTCTCGGCAAAAACATCCTCGGCACCGGGTTCGACTTCGAGATTTACATTCATCGCGGCGCCGGCGCCTACATCTGCGGCGAAGAAACCGGCCTGATCGAATCGCTCGAAGGCAAGCGCGCGTATCCGCGAATCAAGCCGCCATATTTCCCCGCCGTGCTCGGCCTCTACATGTGTCCGACGATCGTGAACAACGTCGAAACGCTCTGCGAGGTGAAGCACATCATCGCGATGGGCGGCGCGAAATACGCGCAGCTCGGCCGGCCTAACAACACCGGCACGCGCATCGTTTGCGTCAGTGGCGATGTGCAGCGGCCCGGTTATTTCGAGATCGAAGTCGGCGAGGTCACGATGGGCCAACTGATTCACGACATGGCGGGCGGACTGAAATGGGGCCGGACGCTGAAAGCAGTCATTCCCGGCGGCAGCTCGGCCAAAGTTTTGCGCGCCGACGAACGGTTCAAGATTAAACAAAAGCAACCGGACGGATCGACGACCGAGCAGGAGATGTCGCTCGACGAGATGCCGATGGATTTCGATTCGCTGGCCGCGGCCGGCTCGATGGCCGGTTCCGGCGGCGTGATCGTGCTCGACGATTCGCGCGACATGGTCTGGGCGCTCAACAACATCAACGAATTCTACGCGCACGAATCGTGCGGCCAGTGCACGCCCTGCCGCGAAGGTTCGCTTTGGATGAAAAAAATCACCGAGCGCATGTTGAAGGGTGGTGGCGTTACGGAAGATCCGCGCACCTTGAAAACGATCGGCGACAACATCGCCGGTCGCACCATTTGCGCGTTTGGCGAAGCCTGCGCGTGGCCGACGCAAAGTTTCGTCGAAAAATTCCCGGAGGAATTCGCCCGTCGCGCGCTCAAATCCGTTCCGCCGCCGCTGCCGCCGGAATACACGCCGGATGAATTAGTCGAGCGCGAACAAATCCCGACCAGTCCCCTCGCCCACGATCCAGGCTGGGAAAAAGCCGGCGCCGACTCGGTAATCTAGAAAAATGAATCAGGAAGACAGGAAGAACTCAAAGATGAATTTCCTGTTTTCCTGTTTTCCTAATTCAAATTTCTTCCTGCGTTCCTGCTTTCTTGTGTTCCTAAGATATGTCTGAACCGGTTCCAATGTTTAACGTCCAGATCGACGGCGTATGGCACCAGTTTCCAAGAAGGGCACGCGTGTCATCGAGGCGTGCGCGCAGGCTGGCATCTACGTGCCGCGCTATTGTTATCACCCGAAACTCAGTTCGCCGGGCAATTGCCGGATGTGTTTGATCGAAATGGGCATGCCGCGAATGGGACCGGATCGCAAACCGGAGCTCGGCGCGGACGGCAAACCGATGATCAACTGGATGCCGCGCCCGCAAATTTGCTGCGCGCAGGACGTTGCCGAAGGAATGGGCGTGCGCACCAATTCGCCGCTCGCGCAGGAATGCCGCAAAGGCGTGATGGAATTTCTGCTTATCAATCATCCGCTCGATTGCCCGATCTGCGATCAGGCGGGCGAATGCGAGCTCCAGGAATTCAGCGTCGAGTACGGCAACGCCGATTCGCGTTTTCTTGAAAACAAGGTCAAGAAGCCGAAAAACGTCGAGCTTGGGCCGCGCGTCACGCTCGACGACGAACGCTGCATTCTTTGCTCGCGCTGCATTCGGTTCTGCAAGGAAATCGCGCATGACGACGTGCTCGGGTTTGTCGATCGCGGCAGCCACACCGTTCTGACCGCACATCCGGGGAAACAGTTGGAGAACAATTACTCGCTCAACACGGTCGACA
Organism: uncultured Verrucomicrobiae bacterium; assembly: GCA_963801815.1. Taxonomy (GTDB): domain Bacteria; phylum Verrucomicrobiota; class Verrucomicrobiia; order Chthoniobacterales; family UBA10450; genus AV40. Next base: position 421,304 of record CAWDGJ010000003.1, on the reverse strand, counting down.
TCTGTCCGGTCGGCGCGCTGACCTCCAGCGATTTCCGCTTCAAGATGCGCGTCTGGTTTTTGAAAGAAACGAAGAGCATCTGCACAAGCTGCGCGACCGGCTGCAACACCATCATCGGAACGCGCGAAGACATCGTTTATCGGCAAACGCCGCGCGAGAACGATCACGTGAATTCGTGCTGGATGTGCGATTACGGCCGGCTCAATTTCAAATATCTCGAAGCCGAGAACCGGCTCCTCGAGCCGCAAATTCGGAACGACAACAAACTCAAGCCGACTGATTGGAAAAATGCGATCACGCAGGCCGCGTTGCAGCTGCGGCAAGTCGGTGGCGGGAACATCGCGATTGTTGCTTCCGGTCGAATGACGAACGAAGAACTTTGGCTTACACGGAAGATCGCCGATTTGCTGGACGTTCGCTACATAGACATCGTGCCGCGTTTCGGCGAGGCCGACGAGATTTTGTTGAGCAATGATCGGAATCCAAACGCGGTTGGGGCGTGGTTGACTCTGAATTTAGATGCCGGCCCGGGCGCAAATCTTTCGCGGATAGCAGACAGCGTAAACTCAGGAGAAATCCGAGCGCTGCTCGTGTTAGGTGAAAATCCCGCCAAGTTCGGAGTTTCACCGGACCAATTGGCAAGACTCTCGTCCTTCGTCGTAGTGGACATTTTGTCTAACGCCGCTACTGAGCACGCTAAAATCGTCCTGCCCGCGTCCGGATTTGCCGAGAAACGCGGCTCGATGATTAACGGCGAAGGACGGTTGCAGCGCTTGAATCGCGCGGTGCGGCCACCCGGCAATGCACGCGACGATTGGGAGATCCTGCGCGACCTGTTGCAAGCGCTGGGTGGAAGCGACGGACTTTTTTCGATCGAAGATGTTTTCCGACAAATGAGCGCGGAGATTCCGCAGCTCGCTCATTTGACACTCAACAAGATCGGCGATCTCGGCGTGCACGTGATAAACGTCGACGAATCCCCGCACGCGCCCGTTGATCCGAAAGCAAGAGACATTGAACGCGCGGAAAAGAAACGACCACTCGGTCGATAACCAGGATCGACATGGATTATTTTCTTATTGGCACATCGCTTTTGAAAATTGCCGGCCTTCTCGGGTTTGTGCTCGGTCTGATGAATTACGCAGTTTACGCGGAGCGCCGGGTCAGCGCGTTGATGCAGGACCGTCTCGGACCGAACCGCGTCGGCTTTGCGGGGTTGCTCCAGCCGATCGCCGATGCCGGTAAATTTTTGCTGAAAGAACAATTTACGCCGGGCCACGTAAACAAGTTCTATTATTTCCTGGCGCCATGTCTGGCGATGATCCCGGCTATCATCACAATCTCGGTCGTTCCCTTCGGGAGCACACTTTTCGGTGTGCCGATGGTCATCGCCGATATCAACGTCGGCATTTTGTTTGTCTTTGCTATCGCGTCGCTAGGAGTCTACGGCATCGTGCTCGCCGGTTGGGCGTCAAATTCGAAATATCCGTTTCTCGGCGGCGTCCGTTCTGGTTCGCAAATGATTTCGTATGAACTTTCGCTCGGGCTCGCAGTGATCCCGATCTTCATGCTGGTCGGAAATTTACGCCTAACGAATGTCGTCCAGTATCAAATCGACAACGGATGGCTGATCGCGCCATTTATCGGCGACTGGACAAACGTCGGAAAATGGGTGCTCGCGGTCCCGATGGGCATTTCCTTCATCGTGTTTCTAATCGCCGTTCTGGCCGAAACGAACCGGCTCCCTTTTGATCTTCCGGAGGCTGAACAGGAGCTCGCCGGCGGTTATCACACCGAATATGCGTCGATGAAGTTCGGTTTGTTCTTTCTCGGCGAATACATCGCCATGATCACCGGCTCGGCGATCGTCGTAACCTTGTTTCTGGGCGGCTGGCATTTTCCCGGAATCCCGGACGGCTCACACGGTTGGATATTCGGACTGATCAACATCGCAGTGTTTTTCGCCAAGGTCTGCGCGCTGATTTTTTTCTTCATGTGGGTGCGCTGGACATTACCACGATTTCGCTGGGACCAGCTGATGCGTCTCGGCTGGCTGTTTTTCTTTGAAATTGCACTCGTGAACATTTTTATCGTCGCGGTAATCCTGAACTTCATCCGCTAAAGACGCCAAATGACGCCAAGGAAGAACTGTTTCGGATTCAATTTTAATTTAGCGTCGTTTAGCGTGTTTGGCGGATAACTCCAATGGCAATCACTGTTCCGAGACCGAATTTGAACTGGCGCGAGCGTTTGTATTTGCCAGCTATCGCCGCTGGTCTCGCGATCACGATCAAACACTTCAAGAACATGATCTTTGGCCGGACGAAAGTGACCATGGAATATCCGGAGGAGAAATGGGACCCGAACTTGCCCGACTACTATCGCGGCGCACCGGCCCTGGTGCGGGATTCCGATGGCCGGGTCCGTTGCGTCGCCTGTCAGCTGTGCGAATTCATCTGTCCGCCCCGCGCCATCAAAATTATTCCCGGCGAAATTCCGCAAACCGATCGTTTCGCCAAGGTGGAAAAATTTCCGGACGCATTCGACATCGACATGATCCGCTGCATTTACTGCGGCATGTGCGAGGAAGTCTGTCCCGAGCAGGCGATCTACTTGCGAAAGGATTACGCGATCACCGGTTTTACCCGCGAAGAGATGGTGCATCACAAGGAAAAACTGCTCGAGATCGGCGGCGTGATGCACGGAGTCGTGCTGAAATGGAACGAGAAGAAATGAACTCAGAAATCAGCGGTCAGAAGTCAGCGGTCAGGCTAGGGATTTTCCGATCCTCAATCCGCGATCCGCGATCCGCAATCCGCAATCGATGATGTCCGTTTTTGTCTTTTGGATTTTCGCATTGATGATGTTGATCTTCGGCGCTGCCGTCGTCATCAATCGCAATCCGGTCGCGAGTGCCCTGAGCCTGGTCGTGTCGTTTCTCGGACTAGCGGGACTGTTCCTTTCGCTTGATGCCTACTTCGTCGGAATCATTCAGGTCCTCGTCTATGCCGGCGCGATCATGGTGTTGTTTCTTTTCATCATCATGTTGCTCGACTTGCGTGCCGAAAAGTTGCGAAAGATTAACTGGATCGCCACCGCAGGCGGAATCGCGGTGGCGCTGGCGCTGCTGCTCCAGATTTTATCCGTAATCGGGAGGTTCCCCGCCGCGAAACAAACATTCCCGCCGCTCCCAAGACCGGCACCGGACGACGTGCACCGGATCGGCCTCCTGCTTTTTAACAACTACAACCTTCCGTTCCAAGTCATTGGCGTTGTTATCCTGGTCGCGACGATCGGCGTCATTGTCTTAAGCCGTCGCGAAACTCGTTAAAATGGTCACCCTTGGACAATATCTGGTCATCAGCGGAATCCTTTTCACCATTGGGTTCGCCGGCGTGATGCTGAGGCGCAACATCATCATTATCTTGATGGCCCTGGAGTTGATGCTGAACGCCGCCAATCTCTCGCTCGTCGCGTTTTCACGGTTTCACGTCGATCCAAGCGGCCTGCCGAACTACAACGCACAGGTTTTTGTGTTCTTCATCATTACCGTGGCTGCGGCTGAAGTCGCGGTCGGGCTCGCCATTGTCGTCGCTCTGTTCCGTTTACGACAAACAACTCACGTCGAAGATATTACCGCTTTAAAGTTTTAGGTTATCCGCCAAACACGCCAAATGACGCTGAAAAAACTGGTCCCGGATTTGATTTTTAAAAACGAGTGTTACGCGATCATTGGGGCGTGTTTTGAAGTCTATAAAGACAAGGGCTGCGGTTTCCACGAGCCCGTCTACCAAGAATGTCTTAGCATTGAATTTCAGTATTGCCGGATTCCCGCGATTCCGCAGCCTGAATTGTCGCTTGCATATCGCGGCAGAATTCTTGCCCAGAAGTACTTTCCCGACTTTCTCTGCTACGAGAAAATTATCGTCGAGTTAAAGGCCGTCACACAGTTAGTCGATGAGCATCGCGCCCAGCTTTTGAATTATTTGAAAGCCGGAAGCTTCGAACTGGGCCTGCTCGTTAACTTTGGCCATTATCCAAAACTAGAATACGAGCGGATCGCGAAGACTCGTCAGCAGATCAAAGTCGATGAATCAATTTATCTTTAGAACTTTAGCGCCTTTTCGCGTGTTTAGCGGACGGCCCTGTCCAAATGAGATTCACCACCAATAGTTCTCTTCCGTGGCTCGTCTTGCTTCTGCCCTTAATTTCGGCGGCGACTATCACGTTGTTCACCCGTCGTTTTAAAACGCTAAGCGCCGCAATTTCGATTGCAGCGGTTCTCGGGAGCTTCCTCTGCAGCTGCATGGTTTTCACCAGGATCGACATCTCCGCTCCGGAATTCACCTGGATCGACATTCGCGGGACGTTGCAGGTGCCGATTGGCTTCATTCTCGATGATCTCAGCCGGCTGATGCTGCTTGTCGTCTCAGGCGTCGGATCGTTGATCCACATTTATTCGTTAGGCTACATGCGCGATGACGCCGGTAAGTCCCGGTATTTCGCCGCGCTGTCGCTTTTCATGTTCGCGATGCTTGGCATCGTGCTGGCCAACAATTTCGTAATGCTCTTCATCTTCTGGGAGCTGGTTGGTTTTACGTCGTATGTGCTGATAGGCCACTGGTACGAACGCGACGCTGCGGCCGAGGCTGGAAAAAAGGCATTTATTACCACGCGCATCGGTGATTTCGGGTTCATGATCGGCATCCTGATGATCTGGATCGCGACCGGCTCGGTCGTTTTCGACGACATCGTCGCACATCTCTCAAAGGTCACGAGCAATCCGACTTATCTCACGATCGCCGCGCTCCTGATTTTTTGCGGCGCGGTCGGCAAGTCCGCGCAGTTTCCGCTTCACGTTTGGTTGCCAGACGCGATGGAAGGTCCAACGCCGGTGTCGGCGTTGATCCACGCAGCGACGATGGTAGCAGCCGGCGTCTATCTGCTGGTTCGCGTTGCCTTTCTGATTCAAGCATCGCAGACCGCGCTCCTCGTGATCGCGTGGATTGGAACAATCACTGCATTACTCGGAGCGTTGCTGGCGACCCAGCAATCCGACATCAAACGAATCCTTGCCTACTCCACGATTTCCCAACTCGGTTACATGGTGATGGCAGTTGGTTTGACGTCGAACGAAGCGGCGATGTTTCACCTTTTCACCCACGCATTTTTCAAAGCACTTTTGTTTCTCGCTGCGGGATCGATCATCGTCGGCCTGCATCACGAGCAAAACATCTGGCGGATGGGCGGCCTCTCGCGAAATCTAAAGATAACATCCGCTACATTCTTGGTGGGCGCGCTGGCGTTAGTCGGCTGTCCGCCATTCAGTGGATTTTCCAGCAAAGACGCAATCCTCGCCCTCGCCTACCAACGTAACTTGCCGATTTTCGCGCTCGGGATATTTACGGCCTTTCTGACTGCTTTTTATGTTTCGCGCGCCGTCGTCGTGGTGTTTTTCGGAAAATCACGAACCGATCTCGCCCGCAATGGCAGCGAATCGCCGCCGGTAATGACTGGCCCGCTGATTATTCTCGCCGTTCTCGCCTTGATTGGAGGATGGCAGATCTTCGCCCAGAATTTCCTGGTCGTTCCGCGCGAAAAGGAAACTCTCCTGGCCGTTCCCGTGTTCGCGCTGATCGCGTTGGTCTGCGGCGTCGGAATCGCGATCTCCCTTTATCGCAACCGTGAACACGATCCGTTGCATATCGATCTTATCCGACACCGTTTTTACATCGATGAATTTTATCAATGGCTGATTGGGATCACTCAGGAATTTTTGGCACGCGTCGCAGCGTTTATTGACCGCTGGATCATCGACGCCGGTGCGATTCGCGGCACTGGCGATGCCACGTTTGGATTCGGTTCGTTGCTACGATTGTTTCAGGTCGGAAACCTCCAGGCCTATGCGTTTCTCTTCGGATTGGGAATCGTCGTTGTCATTTACTTCACCATTTTTCGCTGATGCTTCTCTTCCTCGTCCTCTGTCCGCTTCTCGCTGCAATTTTGATCATTGTCGGCGCGCCCGCCCGATTCACCGCACTGGTCGCCGCGATTCTAAATTTGATTGTGGCGGTTGTTCTCTTCGCTGAGTTCGACCGTTCAGTCGTCGGATTTCAATTTATCAGCTCCACCGTTGTTTCGAGTGACTGGGGAATTCATTTCGCGTTCGGCGTCGACGGTTTGAATTTACTGATGCTTTTACTCGCAACTGTCGTAACTGCGGCGGCGATCTGGTTCACCGGCACGATCGACAACTACGAGAACGCGTTCTACGCCTGTCTTCTTTTCATATCCGGCGGCGCGATTGGAGCCTTCGCGTCCATCGATTTATTTTTCTTTTACGCTTTTCACGAACTGGCGCTCATTCCGACATTTCTGCTAATCGGAATCTGGGGAAGCGGGAATCGCAATCGCGCCGCATGGAAAATCACAATCTATCTCACGGTGGGCAGTTTTATTTTGCTGATCGGGCTGATTCTCCTTTATCAAAGCCTGCCAGCTGCCGGCCGCAGCTTTGATTTTCGTGAAATCCAATCGGTGATCGCCAGGCACGGAATTGCTGATGAAACTCAACGCCACATTTATCTCTTACTGCTCATCGGTTTCGGGATTCTCATCTCCCTATTTCCATTTCATTCCTGGGCACCGGAAGCTTACGCATCCGCGCCAGCGCCGGCGGCGATGCTTCACGCCGGTGTTCTGAAGAAGTTCGGCCTTTACGGCCTGCTTCGGTTGGCAATTCCAATGTTACCCGATGGCGCGCACTATTGGACGCATCTGCTCGTGATCCTGTTGCTCGGCAATATCATTTACATCGGACTCGTCACTATCGCTCAGAAGCAACTCGATTGGATGCTCGGTTACTCCAGCGTAATGCACATGGGTTATATTTTCCTCGGCATCGCCAGCGCCAACGCAGTCGGAACTACGGGCGCGGCCACGCTCATTTTCGCCCACGGATTGTCGATCGCGCTTCTCTTTGCCATCGCAGGTCAAATTCGCGAACGGACCGGGACGCTGTCATTCGATGATCTCGGCGGGCTGGCAAAAGTGATGCCGTTCGCAGGTTTGGCGTTTGGATTTGGAGCGTTCGCGGCGATCGGTCTTCCAGGTTTCGCGAACTTCGCATCGGAAATCATGATTTTCTTCGGCGCCTTTCGGCACGGTTGGGAAATGCAGCGCTTTCATCTTTTCCAGGTTGCGACTGTGCTCGCCCTGTGGGGCGTGGTGATTTCCACGGTTTACATGCTACGCGCTTATCGCGCGACGTTCATGGGGACAATGCCCGAACGCTGGATCAAACTAGTCGATCTTGGCCGCGGCCTCCGAATTCCAGTCGCGATCCTGATCGCGGGCCTGATCAGCGTCGGATTTTTTCCGCAAACGGTTGTGAACATTATTACGCCCGCGATTCGAACGTATTTCGCTGCGAACAAGTGATGGAGCTTCACGCGCCATATCTTGAAATCGCGGTGCTGGTTCTCGGGATGACGATCCTGATTGGGGAAACGTTTCTTTCGAAGATCGACCGAAAATGTTTCGCCTACGCCGGAATCATCGGCCTGAGCGTGGTCTTCTTCGCCAGTTTCTTTGTGTCGCCCGAATCAGCATCTCAAGCGACGAGTGCCTTCTGGAATTTTTATAGCGATGACGCGCTGGCGATCTTCTTCAAACGATTCGAGCTGGTGACGACGATCCTCGTGCTCGTCATGATGATCGATTACGCACCGGTCGTCCGCAGCTCGATCGATCGTGCGGGCTCGAATCTCGGCGAGTTTTTCTCCCTGCCGCTGCTGACCTGCGCTGGCTTGATGTATCTGGTGTCTGCGGTCGATTTTATTTTCATTTTCATTTCGCTCGAGCTGGTCACAATTTCGTTCTTCGTCCTCGTTAGCTTCACCCGGAGAAATCCCATCGCGCTCGAAGCCGGCGTAAAATACCTCATACTTGGCGGCGTCTCAGCGGCGTTTCTTGTTTACGGAATCACCTGGATTTTCGGCGCAACCGGAGAGACGAATCTGGAACGCATTACGTCCGCGTTTTCTGGCGGCAATATCAACACTTCTGCAGCAACCTTTGGCGCGGTTCTGATCATCGTCGGCCTCGGTTTCAAGATCGCGGCGGTGCCGTTTCAAATCTGGGTGCCGGACGTTTATCAAGGAGCTCCAACACCGGTGACTGCATTTCTCTCAGTGGGATCGAAAGCGGCGGGATTTGTTGTGCTTATCCGTGTTCTACAACCGTTCCTGATGTTGCCTAACATGCAGCGGCTTGTCGTTTTGCTGGCGTTGCTTACCGTCGGCTACGGAAACCTCGCCGCGCTTCCACAAAACAATCTCAAACGATTGCTGGGTTACTCCAGCATCGCGCATGCAGGTTACTTGCTGATCGCTGTCGCCTGTTTCGATGGCTCAGCCCTGATTTTTTATCTGGTGGCTTACCTGATAATGACCCTCTTGAGTTTCGCGGTCATGATTCTCGTTTCCGAAAAAGCCGGGGACAACATCTCCAGTTTCGATGGACTCGCAAAACGAGCGCCGTTTCTCGCCTTCGCCATGCTCATTGCCATGGCGTCGCTTGCCGGCTTGCCATTCACTGTTGGTTTCTTTGGTAAATTTTTCATTTTCGTTTCGGCGATTGCCCAAAAACAATTCGCGCTCGTTGCGGTGGGAATCGTGACTGTGGCGTGCGGATTTTATTATTACTTGAAGGTCGTCCGCGCGATGTATTGGCCTGCCCGCAATGCTTCGCCCAGCGTTGCACGCGGGCAACCAAGCGCGAAAAGCGAAGCAATCTCAGTGAGCCCGTTATCGCGCGCCGTGATGATCGCGCTGATGATCGCAACGATCGTGCTCGGCGTTTACCCACAACCGATTCTGCGCGCGATTAAATCTGGACGCGAAAGTGTCGCGCTAAGATCGGGATTCAATCATTAACCACTAGTTACGCGGATACCGCGGATGAATTAGGAAAAAGAAAAGAAACCGTTCCAGAATTCCTGCGTTCCTGCTTTCCTTATTAAGAAAATCCGAACTAATCGCTCAGCTCGACGTTCCAGTAAGCGAGATCCACAAAATGCCGCCAGCTTTCATGCTGCGGCGCGTTGAACGTAACGTGCAGGAATGGTCGCCACTTCGGCCGCTTTGGCTTTCGAATCAGCATCATCTGCGCTTCCTGCGGAAGGCGATTGCCCTTGAGCGTGTTACACGGAATGCACGAGCAAACCACGTTCTCCCATGTGGTCATTCCACCACGATCGCGTGGTACCACGTGATCCAGGTTCAAGTCATTACGATCAAAAGTTTTACCGCAGTACTGGCAGGTGTTTTTGTCCCGCTCGAACACGTTGTGACGGGTAAACTTCACTTCCTTCTTTGGGAGACGATCGAAGAACAACAGGACAATCACACGCGGCACCCGGATCTTCCACGAAATGGTCTGAACGAGCTCGTGATCGGGCGCGTCGGTTGAAAAATCGCGCCAGCTGTCAAAATCGTGGGTCAGGAAATTATTCGCGTCATCCGAGGAGACAATGTGGGCGTGACCGGCGTAGACCAGCGAGAACGCGCGCCGGGCCGAGCAGATGTTGACCGCCTGCCAGAGACGGTTCAGCACCAATACCTGACTATTTAACAGCGAGTGCAAATCTTTACCTCCTGCGCTTTTACCACCTTTTCGGTGGAAAGTGGCGCGAAACTATCACTGTCGTTTTTGACTGTCAACGCAGCGGGGCCAACCCGACCGCAGCTTGCAGGGGAATCAAACACCTGACATCATCCGGCTTAATGCAGTGCCTCTCCACTTCCCTCCCAGCAAATTACCGGATTAGACCAAGAAATTGCGTCTTTAAAGCCGCAATTTTTAGGCACAATTCTCGTTAGCCTGCAGCGATAGTCGTCCATGAGTGATTCCTTCCCGAACGTCTACGCTGATCGTGAACGAGCCGACGCGTATGCGCAGCTCGAGTTCCCAGGTACCTACTTTCTAGCTTTTCGAGACCTTCCAAGCCTCATTCGCAAGCATGTTGCCGGCAGAATCGCCCTAGACTTCGGATGCGGCACGGGACGGTCTACGCGATTTCTGCGGGACATCGGCTTCGACGTCCTAGGCGTTGACATTGCGGCTGAAATGCTGGAGCGCGCTCGTGGCCAAGATCCAGGCGGGCGCTACGAACTTCTTGGCGAAAGCGACCTGAGTCGCCTGCCAAAGGCTTCCTTCGATTTGATTTTCGCCGCGTTCACGTTCGACAATATTCCGACTGCCGAGCGCAAGCAGGATCTTTTGCGAACATTGGGCTCGCTGCTAATGCCCTCCGGTTGCTTTGTGAACCTTGTATCGGACCCGGCGATCTATGTGCATGAATGGACATCATTCTCCACCCGCGATTTTCCGGCTAACCGATTGGCCAAAAGTGGGGATCGCGTGCAGATCGTCATGCTGGATGTCCCCGACAAACGTCCGGTGGAGGATGTGATGTGCTCGGATGCCGATTACCGCCGCATGTACGCGCGAGCGGGTTTAGTTGTCCACGAGATGCATCAGCCGCTTGGGCGATCAAATGAGGACGTGGCATGGGTATCGGAGACCACGGTGGCTCCCTGGTCGATCTACGTGCTTGGCTCTTCACCACCGCTGTTGGAATCTGCTGTCTAACCAACGACAAAGCCAACGGAACCGATGTTTGATGGAGCCAGCTCCGCAAGCTTCCGGAGTGACGTTATCTCTCGTTGGGCCGGCTGAATCCTACGCGGTTGCGAGGACTGAGGGTTTCTTATCGAGAACCTCCATTGCCTGTTGCAGCTCTTCAAAGTCGAACGGTTTGGACATCATCATGTCCACGCCCAATTGTTCGTAAGCTTGAATGTCCTCATCCGAGAGATAAGCCGACAAAACGAAAATCTTGCCGAGAAAGTTTTTCGTCCGGAGCTGACGGACCAATTCGAGACCGGTCATACGCGGCATTCGGTGGTCGGTGATAACAACATCAAAAGGCCGCGCCATAGCGCCGATCTTGATGAGTGCTTCCCAGCCGCTATTCGCGCGAACCACCTTGGAGGCTGGACCTCCGAGCACCATTGCAATCATGTGCCCGACCGCTTTTTCATCCTCAACAACCAGGATTTGCATAATTACCAGAGATAATTAGCAGAACGTGGGCCGAATTGTGCCCCGAATCCTTCCCGTTGATCAGAAAGTAGGGCAGATCTGACAAAGTGCCTCACCAACCGCCGATCGATGGGGCATGTCGGCCAGTTGAGTCGTTGAGACGGTCTTCGACAATCAGTGAGGCGGCAGAGGCTTGATCGCGTTTCCCCGGGCGGCCTTCATGAAATTGCCCGACAATCGCTTCTCGTTGTCAGGCGGAGCGCCGGCGGAATTACCCAGGCTTTGATCTTCGGCCGGGAGAAATTGTTTGAATCGATTCTTATCGATTGCTTTCATGAACGCTTCATGCGCCGTGACCGTTCCGTTCTTTAACAGCGCGAAAATCGCGTCGTCCATAAATTGCATCCCCTGCCCTTTGCCGGAAACGATCACGTCCTGAAGCTTCTGTGTCGCGCCCTCACGAATAATCGCCGACACCGCAGGGTTCGCGATGAGGATCTCGTGAACGGCAATTCGACCCGCGCCGTCCGCTTCCTTCAACAGCAATTGCGCGAGCACCCCGCGCAACGAATTGGCCAGCATCGCGCGCGCCTGCGGTTGCTTCGACGCCGGGAAAACATCCACCATTCGGTCGACCGTCTTGCGCGCATTGTTGGTGTGCAAAGTTCCAAAAACAAGCAAACCGGTTTCCGCTGCGGTCAGCGCCATGGAAACGGTTTCGAGATCCCGCATCTCACCGACCAGCACGATATCGGCATCTTCGCGTAACGCGGCTTTTAACGCGACTGGGAAAGATTGTGCGTCGCCAGGGATTTCCCGCTGCGTGATGATGCTGCGCTTGTTGCCGTGTACGAACTCAATTGGTTCCTCGATGGTGATGATATGACGCGAGAAATTTCCGTTGATGTAATCGATCAGCGCCGCCAGCGTCGTTGATTTTCCGGAACCGGTCGGCCCGGTGACGAGGACCAGGCCGCCCCGCAAATCGACGAATTCCTTTGCCACCGGCGGAATTCCAAGCTGCTCGAGCGTCGCGATCCTTGTCGGAATCAACCGAAAAACCGCGCCGTAGCCGTGCGTCTGCTTCAAGTAATTGCAGCGGAAGCGCGACGCTGCGTCCATTTCGTAGGCGAAATCGAGGTCACCGTGCTCGTCGAAGGTTTGCCATTTGGGTTCGCCGCAAACCTCGCGCAACATCGACATCGTTTCGTCGCGGCCGAGCGGCGCGTCACGAATCGGCGCGATGTCGCCGTGCTTGCGCATCTTGGGCGACTGCCCTTCGGCTATGTGCAAATCGGAACCGCCCTCTTTCACGAGCACTTCCAGGAGTTGATCCAGTTTAGCCATCACGAAATTCCAAATCCCAAGTTCCAAAGCCCAAACAAGTTCCAATTCCCAAATTCAAAACCAAAAAATCGGCGCGAGCCCAAAACTGTCATTTTGGGGTTTTAGGTTTGGGATTTGCCTGGAGCCTGGGATTTGGGCACTGGGACTTCACGTTCTCAGACGCCGCTTCATTTCCTGTTTGTGTTCCGCACGCGCGAAGGCTTCGTCAGAGCTGATCAGGCCGCAGTTACACAGGCCTACAAGCGCGTCGTCCATTAGTTGCATTCCCTGTTTTCTTCCGGTCTGGATAATTCCTGGGAGCATGTAGGTCTTTGCTTCGCGAATTACATTGGCGACGGCTGGAGTGTTCGTAAAAATTTCCAGCGCGAGCACGCGCCCATTGCCTTCGATACGCGGAATCAGTTGCTGACTGATCACGCCGCGCAGCGATTCGCTGACCATGATGCGAATCTGCGCCTGTTGGTCCGGCGGAAAGACATCGAGTAACCGGTCGAGCGTGCGCGAAGCGTTTCCGGTGTGGAGCGTTCCCAAAACCAGGTGGCCAGTCTCCGCCGCGGTGATGGCGAGCGAGATTGTTTCCAGATCGCGCATCTCGCCGACCATGATTACGTCCGGATCTTCGCGAAGCGCACCTCTCAGGGCGGCGGCAAACGAGCGTGTGTGCGTGTGGACTTCGCGTTGGGTAATGTGACAACCCTTCGGTTCGAAAACATACTCGATCGGATCCTCGAGCGTGATGATATGTTCGCGCCGTTCGATGTTCACTTGTTCGACCAGCGCCGCGAGGGTCGTTGATTTTCCGCTACCGACCGAACCGGTTACGAGGACCAATCCGTTTTGAAAGCGCGCTAGTGACTTGAGATGCTCGGGCAAGCCGAGCTCGTTCATCGTCTGCACTTTTGCGTTGATGATCCGAAACACGAGATCGACTCCGCGCCGCTGTCGCACGACGCTGGTGCGATAACGGCCGAATGAATTCGCGTAGGCGAAATTGGCGTCGCCGCGCTCGTTCAATTGTGTTTTGTACGAGTTCGAAAGGAAACCTTCGGCCAGAGCGAGAGTTTGTTCGGCGGTGAAGCGCGGTGTGTCCGGCCAGATCGGCTCCAGCGTTCCATGCAATCGCCAAATCGGCGGCGTGTTTACACCAAGATGAATATCTGATGCGCCGGCCTGCTGGCCGGCCTCAAGATACTCATCGACGTGCCGAAGCGGATGCGGTCTGGGGGGCATGACGCGCCATCCGTTTTATGCCGGACCGCGCTGCGCGTAAACTTAAAAAGCTTTCGATCCGGAGCGCTCGCGGCGTACGTAATCACCAAACTTTTTCTCGACCAAGTTCACCACGACTGGTTTGAGCAAGGTGGCCGCGATACGCAATGCCCCGAGGAGAAATCCAGCCTCCAGCAATGTTCCCTTGGGTTTCGATCGGCCCTTTGCATCGACAACGATTTTTTTCTTCCGTGTCACGACGGCAGTTACAAGCAGTCCGACCGCGATCGCACCGACAATCCAGGGCACCGGTGCGCGCCGGACCGATCGCCGGATCTTGCGTGGGAGATCAGCTTCTTCGCGGACGCGAACGAGCCGGCGCTCCACGTCCTGGCGCGAACGGTCGATTTCTTCTCTCAATTCCGCGGCTGATTTGCTTCCAGGTTTTTTAGCCATTCTCGGTCTTTCTTTAGCTCCGTCAGTGTTCCGCGAAATATCGGACGTTTAATTCCAGTTCCAGCAACGAGCAGAAAAATAAGCGCGATCAGGAAATGCAGCCCGGCCGCCGCCAGCGCCATCCACAACCACGAAACATTCGCCATGTGCGCAATTGCGACAACGACCGTCGCCAGCAAGAAAAGGTAGCCAAACGCAAAAAACAAAACTGCCGCGACCAGGCAAACTGCCGCGACCAAAAATTGGACGAGCGCTCCTTTCGATTCTGTCGCCAGCAACGCGGCCCGGCTTTCGAAAAAGTCGGCAAGCGCGCTTGCGAGCGCGACCAAACTTCCGATGAGCCCGGTATGGCGCGGCCGACCCGGCGACGGCGCAGTTTCGCCAGCCATTCAGTAAAGCGCGATCAGCGCCGGAAGATCAGTCCCAAGACGAATCCCACGCCGAGCGCGGTAAAGATTGCCTTGGTCGGATTTTCGCGAACGTATTGTTCCGCATCGTCCTGAAACGTACGTGCGCGCGTGCGCGCATCGCCCCAGGCGTCCTCGGCCCGTCCACGGGCGTCTGTCCAAGCCTTCTCAGCTTTGCCGCGGGCGTCGTTCCAAACCTGTTCGGCCTTGCCGCGATACTCGCCGGCGACGGCTTCGGCTGCGTCCCGTAAATCCTCCGCCGCTTTGCGTGCGTGTGTCTTACTGCTCTCGAATTTGTTCTGCGCGTCACCCGCCACAGAGCCTCGATGTGATTTGTTTTCTTCTGCCATAAAGTTCTCCAATTGATTTCGTTACCGGAACTATCCGCGCGCTTGCGATTCTGAGCAAATCGCGCGCCCGACTACCAGTCCGGTTGTAGCTACGGCCCTGTGGGCCGTCTGGGTCTTTCTTGGACGCGCCACAGGCCCGTGGCTACACCGCAAAGGCTCCGCACTCTACTGCTCCCGGAAAATGATCCGCGCCTTGGTCAGATCGTAAGGGGAAAGCTCCACCGAGACTTTGTCACCGGGGACGATGCGAATGAAATGTTTCCGCATTTTGCCGGAGATGTGGGCGAGAACAGTGCGTTGGCCGGCGAGATCGACCCGGAACATCGTGCCCGGAAGCACCTGGGTCACCGTCCCTTCCATCACGATCTGTTCTTCCTTCGGCATCGCGCCGAAATATATCCCCAAACGATGCGGCCTCAAACGAACCTGGTTATATCGATCTATTGAACGTCTTCGAGTGAAATGCTTGGCAAATATTCGCCGAGCCTCTGACGCTTCCACCACGCGCCGGTTTGTCGATGTTCCTCAGCACTTGTGAACCAATACTGATAAAAGGTCGCGCGAACATATCGCGGTGGAGTTTCCGGAAACGGATTCCGTTCGAAAAGTGCGACGACTGCGGGTTTACCGTGCAATAACGCGATTACCGTCTGCACAAACCACGGATTTTGCCGATACGACCCCAGCGCTGCGAACCACATTTGCCAGTCGAGCCGCGGTTGATGCGGCTGACACCAGCCCGGTGCACGCATCACATCGCCCGGTTTCCATTTGAACTCGTATGGTTTCCAATCGATTCCATCCGCGCTGCCTTCGATCACGATTTCTTTCCGATCCTTCGTCATCACTCGAAAAAGTCCGTAGCCGTTCACGATTCGACATGTTTCCCCATAAGCCCGCATTCGGCCGAGAAAGGGGGACCATTCATCCTCGGGCTCGAACGCGCTGTAAATCAAACGCGCGTTAATTGGCAACGTGAGAACGACCACGACAATGGCCACGTAGGTCGCAAGGCGATCTGAAAAATAATGGGACACGACGGAGCGCATCCCTTCATTTCTTTGGAGGGCGCCGCTCCGTCGGCGCCAAATCGAATCGTCAATCAGCAGCAAACACAGCGCGACCGTCAGAAGATTGAAAAAGTTGTAATTGCCGGTCGCTCCAATCATCACCTGCAGGAAAATCAGCAATGCGCAGGCGATTAATCGCAACCGGCGCGGCGCCCAAATGAAAAACGGAACAATGATTTCGACGAACAAACAGAACGCGACCGAGAAATGTTTGAACCACTCGGGACTTTTGTCTGTGAACCAGGCAAAGACCGTCGGTAGCGGTTGGGACCAATAGTGATAGTCCAAGGCAGTGAGGTTCCACCAAGTGTCTTCTGTGGGGTCACTGACAAGCTGGTAGCTCGTGAGTTTCACGACGCCCGACATCAGCATCAGCTTGAAAAGCAAAAATTTGAGCAGAAACATCGCGGCACGCGAAACCGGCGGGTCGTTTGCTTTGGTCCACCAGAGTCGCCATGGCGCAAGAAAGATCGACAGAAACCCTGTCTCGATCAGCAAAATGTCCCACTGAAAGCTGAGAAACGTTTGTCCGGCCACTGTCAGCGAAAGATAAAAAACAACCAAGCCAGCCAGCGACAGCGCCGGCGCGATTCCGAAAATCAAAAGCAACGAAAGGGCAACGCCGCCACCGCAGAGAAAATGAAGAAACGCATCGCTCGAACTGAGCCAGCAAAGCGTCGGCAGAACCGAGAATGCGCGGTCGCCGATTTGCGCGCGGACGGCGGGAAGGAATAGGGCTGCCGGCGTAATTCCCCCCGAGCCGATCAGTCCATCGACTTGCACCCAAAGCGAAACGAACGCGATCAGGAAAATCAGACCAAGCGCGCGAAGAAACCAGCGCCGCGCGGCGAGATAGGTTGGTGGTCGAACATCTTCGCCCCAAAATAGTCGCGTGACCGTCGAGGCCGCGCGACGATTGGTAGTAATGATTTTGTAAAAGCTTTCCGAAACCGCAGCGAAACCAGGAACGTGCTCGTAACTCCAGGAGAGCCATCTTTTCGAGGATCGAGATCGCAGAGATCGAAAGACCGCTTTCGCCCCGGTAAAGACGCTGCCGTCCGACTCAATCAAAACTAGCGAGCGCTCAAATTCCTCCCGCGGAATTTCGGGAAATCTTCCGCCGATGTTCTGCGACGCTTCGTAACCGACGTCGCCGCTGGTGATTTCCTTCCAGCGTTCAACCCAGCGTCGACAGAAATGACACGCACCGTCCCAGACCAACAGAGATCTTGGCGGCGGGTTGGCCACACGAAGCTGCGGCACGTTGGTCACGCTTCTTCTGTAGCGGCGGTCTGTGACCGTCGCACTCTTATTTTGAAACTAATGCGACGCTGATAGAGCGCCGCTACAGTTTAAACTCCGCCCAAATCGGCGCGTGATCGGAAGGATCCTTCCCTTTCCGCACCTCGCGATCGACTCCCGCGGCCGTGCATTTCTTTGCCAGGGACTCACTCGCCAGAACTCCATCGATTCGCAGTCCGCGATTTTTTGGAAAGGCGAGCATTCGATAGTCCCACCACGTAAAAACGCCCGGCGGTTGCGGCTGCAATCGCAGAGTGTCGCGCAAGCCGATTTGGCAAAGCTTTTGAAACGCGGCGCGCTCGCCGTCCGAACACATGATCGCGCCGCGCCAAAGCTCAGGATCATAAACATCGACATCTTCCGGCGCGACGTTGAAGTCGCCGCAGGCGGCGAGGTCCACATCCTTCTCCCTGGCGAGGCACTCGCGCAGGCGGGCGTACCATTCGAGTTTGTATTTGTAAGCTGGCGAACCAACGGACTGACCGTTCGGAGCGTAAACCGAATAGATGCGTACGCCTCCAACCGTTGCAGAAATCACGCGCGCTTGCGGATCGGCCACTTCATCGCAAAGCGACGCGCGAACGTCGGTCAGTTTGGTTTTCGAAAGAATCGCGACGCCGTTGTAGGATTTTTCGCCGTGATAGGCGCAATCGTAGCCGGCCGATTGCAACGAAAGCGCGGGAAACTGTTCGTCGGGGCATTTTGTCTCCTGCAAACAAACCACGTCGGGCTTCGTAGTCTCGAGCCATTCGAACAATCGGTCCTGGCGCTTGCGCAACGAATTAATGTTCCATGAAACAACTCTCATTTAAGAAGTGACCAGTGACCTGTGACAAGTGAACAGAGGCTCTGGCCGAGCTGCTCGTTATTGATCAAGATCACTATTTACTCATCACAATTCCAATTCCACGCCCGGTTTCGGCACGATCACCTCGGACTTTGGCAAATCGGACACCAGCCGCGCACGCATCCACTCCACCGCTGGCGGATCGCCGTGCACGAGCACAATCTTCTTCGGCGCGAGTCGCTCGGCGAAACCGATGAGCGATTCCCGCGATGCGTGCGCGCTGAATTGAAACTGCTCGATGTGGCATTGTACGCGTTGCGGGCCATGGTCGGAATCAATAGTCACTTCGTCACTAGCGCGCGCGTTCCGCAAAATGCCGGCCGGCGATTCCGGATCGGCATAACCAACGAAGAAGATCGAATGCCGGGATTGATCGACAATTCGTTGAGCGAAAATGTTGGAGAGAGTTTTCGGTGTCATCATCCCACTGGAAAGAGCGTAGACACGACCGGGCCGAGCCTGAGCTTCATGAATGCTGTCCGCGTTCAAAACAAACGGCCGCAGCTCGTCGAGCAATTGTAATCGCGGCAACTGGCGGCGCCCCATCTGCGCGCGATCGTCATAAATGTTGCTGATCTTTGAGCTGAGACCGCCGATGTAAATGGGAAAATCGAGAGTTTTCTCGCGTCGCAGTTTATAAAGCATGGCGAGCACTTCCTGGGTTTTGCCGAGTGCGAACACGGGAACGAGCACGCACCCTCCGCGCGTAAACGCGCTCTCGATCGCTTGCATAAAACGTTTTTCTTCGCTCACGCGCGACCAGTCCGGCGGAACCGGCGTGTCACCGCGCGTGCATTCCATGATCAGGATGTCGATGTCTTGCTCGGGAAACAGGGCCGCCTGCGCGATCGTCTGATCATCGAAATTAACGTCGCCGGTGTAAAACACCGTCCGGCCTTCGGTCCGGAGGAGCACTCCAGTCGAGCCAAGCACATGACCGGCCTCGTAAAACTCGAAAGTCGTTTCACTGGAATTGGCGGGAGCCCGTTCGCCGGAAAGGGTGTAAGTCTGCCGCAGGGCGCGTAATTGCCAGCGCTCGCTCACGCGATCGATCTCGCGATGAGTGAAAAGTGGATACAGCGTCGTGCCCAATTCTTCACGCTGCCGCGTCATCACATTCACGGAGTTGTGGAGAAGCGCGCTTCCGATCGCGGCGGTTGGCTCGGTCATGAAAACACGGGCCTGCGGCTGGCGACGCATCAAGACCGGCAGCGTCCCGATGTGGTCCTGATGCGCATGCGAGATGATGATAGCGTCCAGGCGCCGGCCGCCGATTGCGTTCATGTTCGGCAGTGCTTCCTCGCCCTGGAGCTTGGGATGCATCCCGCAGTCGAGGATCAGCCGATGATCGGCTGTTTCTAAATAGTAAGAGTTCGCGCCAATTTCAGTCCGACGCGTCAGATTAATGAATCTCAATGAAACCTTGCTCTTTCTCTTACTCTTACTCTTCTCTCAGAGTTAGGTATTCGGACGACTCTGCAGCCTTCGGCTGAATCTTAGACAAAAGCTGAGTGGCCCAAGGTACGAAGGTTGGGGCCTGTTGATAGACATGCAATTTCTCATAGTCGAACTGGGTTTCATGTAATCAGAATGAGTAAGAGTACGAGCACGAGCAAGAACGCTGTAACCGTGGTAACGCGACTCTCGTCTTATTAAGAGGTTTAATGAACATGTTGACGCCGCTGCCGGATTCGAAATGGAACCACTCCACCGCGGCGCACCTTCTGAATCGAGCTGGTTTCGGAGGCACACCAGATGAAATCGAACGAACCCGGCAAAAAGGTCTTACCGCTGCGGTCCGGGATTTGGTCGATGTGAAACCTGATGCGGCCAACCTGCCGCCGCCGGCCTGGGCCCACCCGCGGAACATTCGGGCACAGCGGATGGAGATTAAGGCCGCTAAAGATCGCGGCGAAAATTTTCAGAGCAAGGTTCGCGAGGTCCGGATGATGGAAGGCGACGAAATGATCGACCTTCGCCGGTGGTGGCTCGATCGGATGCTCAACGGGCCGGCGCCGCTTCTGGAAAAAATGACATTGTTCTGGCACGGGCACTTCGCCACCAGCATCCAGAAAGTGCGCGACGCGTACTGGATGTGGCTGCAAAACGACACCCTTCGCCGCAACGCCCTTGGAAACTTCGGCGCGCTGGTCGAAGAAAATTTCACGCGACCCGGCGATGATGATCTACCTCGATTTGCAGCAGAGCCGGCAGGAACATCCCAACGAAAACTGGGCGCGTGAATTGATGGAATTGTTCACGGTTGGCATCGGCAATTACACCGAGCAAGACATTCGCGAGTCGGCGCGCGCGTTCACCGGTTATCGGATTGACTTTACGACGCAGCAATTTCGCTTCGCACCGTTCCAGCAAGACCATCGGCTCGAAGACTTTCATGGGTCGCACCGGTAACCTGAACGGCGACGACATCATCGACATGCTGGTGTCCAAGCCGGCGTGCGCACAATTCATCGGGCGCAAGTTGTGGCGTTTCTTCGTCGAAGACGAACCGTCGACCGCGCTGGTCGATTTAGTGGCTGCGACGAATTCGCGAACACAATTTCGAAATGCGGCCGCTTCTGCGCGAGATTTTAAGCTCTGCGGAATTTTATTCCGATCGAGTGGTCGGCAATCAGATCAAAAGCCCGGTCCAATACATCGTTCAAACGTCGAAGACACTCGACGCGTCGTTGCCGGCGCCGATCGCCTCGCAAAATGCGATGCGGCAGATGGGCCAGATTCTTTTCGCGCCGCCGAACGTAAAAGGCTGGGACGGCGGCAAAGAATGGATCAGCACGTCGACGTTATTGTTTCGGTATAACTTCGCGAACTACCTGATCAACGGCGATGCGATCCTGCCACCGGCCGTTCGACAACCGCGACAAGGGGCCGACGTTGGATTTGGCCGTGCGGCGCAGTACGCGCAACAACTCAAGCGCGACCCAATCGATGTCGGCAAGCTTGTCCCGAAGTGATGCGCGACGAAGCCGCCCGAAGTTGTGGATCTTTTGGCGAAAAGACTTTTTCAGACGCGCCCGAAGGCAAAGAGATCGATACGCTTCGTGAAATTTCTCGAGTCGCGCGGACCGGACATCGACGGACGTGAATCTGCGCGAACTGGTCCATCTGATGATGAGCACGCCACAATTTCAACTGGCATGAAGAACGCCGACCTCGAAGAGGACATTTGCATTCACATCTTTACGGTTTCATCGGCGATGGTCGGAGTTTGTTTGACCGTGATTGGGTTAATCCGCGTCGTCATTACTTTAGGCAGAGCAGATACCCTGGCGGACGACTTTCTTGCCGGTGACGCTCTGATGTTCCTCGCTTCGTGTCTTCTTTCTTATTGGGCACTGCGGTCACGACCTGCGGCGCGAATGCACCGGATCGAACGAACAGCCGACGGAATATTTATCGCGGCAATGGTTGGCATGGTCGCGGTATGCGGGTTCATCACCTACTCAATGACATTGCCAGCTAAGTAGCCTTTATGAACTCGAATTGCACATTACAAACTCGCCGAAAATTTCTTCGCACTTCGATGCTCGGGGCCGCCGCCACCTGGACGCTTCCGGTGTTTCTGGAAAAAACTTTCTTTGCGCTCGACGCACTGGCCGCTGATGCAGCGACACAGGTTGTCACCGGCAAGGACGGAACGATCCTCGTCGTGCTGCAGATGGCCGGCGGCAACGACGGCCTCAACACCGTCGTGCCCTACGCGAATGATGCTTATCATGAGGCGCGACCGCGGCTCCGATTGGCCGCCGATCAGGTTCTCAAGATCGACAACCACATCGGGCTCAATCCGAAGACTTAGCGGGTTCAAGTCGCTCTACGACGAAGGACATCTCGCGATCGTGCAGGGCGTCGGTTATCCGAATCCGAACCGCTCGCATTTTCGTTCGACCGAAATCTGGCAGACGGCGTCCGATGCCGATCACACAGTGAGCGAAGGATGGCTCGGCCGTTACTTCGACAACTGTTGCTCGGGTGCGGATCCCGACCGTTGGCGTTGCGATTGGAGAAGAAACGCCGCAGGCGTTCGCTGCGAAAAATCCGACCGGAGTGACATTTTCGCGCCCGGAACAATTTCGGTTTCGCATCGTCCGAGCCGGACAACGGACAGAATGAGCGCCGAAGAAATGTTTTTCCGTCAACTGAACGAAGCCGGCGGTGGCGAAGATGGCGGCACCGCAGCATCGAACGCCGGTGGATCGATCGGCGCGATCCCTGGAAAAACAGAAACGATTTGAGCACTCTGGATTTTCTTCAACGCACCGCGCTCGATGCGCAGCTCAGCTCGGACAAAATCCTCGCCATCGCACGGAAATATAAATCGACCGTGCCGTATCCCCAGGGCCAGCTCGCGGCGAGTCTTGAACATCATCGCGCGGATGATCGCCGGCGGATTGCCGACCCGCGTTTACTACGCCAGCCAGGGCGGCTTCGACACCCACGCCGGGCAAATCAACACCCACGAGCGATTGATGGGCGATTTCAACGATGCGGTCAGCGCGTTCGTGGCCGACCTGAAAGCAGCAGGGAAATTTCGAGCGTGTTCTGATGATGACGTTCAGCGAATTCGGACGGCGCGTTCACGGAAAACGCCAACGGCGGCACCGATCACGGCGCGGCCGCGCCCATGTTCGTGTTCGGGGGCGCGGTGAAGGCCGGACTGTTCGGGAAGTATCCGAGCCTGACCGATCTCGATCACGGCGATCTGAAATTCAACACCGATTTTCGCAGCGTTTACGGCACGGTGCTTGATCGCTGGTTAAGAGCCCCGAGCGAAATCGTCCTTGGCCGAAAATTTCCGGTGTTGGGAATCGTGTAACTGTAGCGGCGGTCTGCGACCGCCGACGGCGCTCATAGAGCGCCGCTACAACGCTTCTTCAAAAACTCGCAGCCAATTTCCCCGCAGAATCTTCTCGATGTCTGCGTCGCTGAAACCGCGCTCGATCAGCTTGCGCGTCAGATTTCGAGCGTGAGAATGATTCGTTAGATCGGGAATAAAATGCGGCGTGGTCAATTTTGCCGCCAGCTCCTTCCGAACATTTTCCGGTAACTGCTCAAACAAATATTCGCAAAAATCGAAACCAATCCCTACCCCGTCAATGCCGATCAGACCAATCAGGTGTTCGATATGGTCGACGTAGCGGTCGATCGTGCTCTCGCTCGGATTTGGGCTGACCAGAATCGCGTTGACACCGATCACGCCGCGGCGTTCGCCGATCATCTTGATCTGTTCGTCGCTGATATTGCGTTCGATGTCGTAGAATTTTCTCGCATTGGTGTGCGAAACGATCAGCGGCTTCTTCGTTAACTCGACAATCTCCTCGAAACCCTTCGGATTGATGTGCGCGAGGTCGATGATGATACCGAGTCGCTCGCATTCCTTGACAACTTCGCGTCCGAATCCGGTCAATCCATCTCGAGGTGAACCGCTTGCCGAAAAAATTCCGCCCGCGCCGGCAGCGTTGCGCCGCGCGTGAGTGAGTCCCACCATGCGGAGCCCAAGCTGATAAAAGACGCGCAGTAGATTCAAGTCCTCCCCGAGCGGCTCGACACCTTCCATCGTGATGATCAATGCGATCTGCTTTTCTTTTCGGGCTCGCGCGATCTCCCCGCTCGTTTTGCAGATCGCGAATCGGTTCGTGCCTTCAACTTCCGAGTAAAGCTGCGCGACCTGATCAAGCGCGACTCGCAAGCCCAACTCCGGCAAGTAGCGGTCTTCAACGTAAAGCGCCGCTCCGACAACGCCGACGTCGCCCGCTTCGAACTCCGGCAAATAGTGCGAAGCGAGGGCGCCCGGATGATTTCGCTTCTCGTAAAGATCAAGCGGTAAATCGAAATGCATATCGACGACTCCATCCGCATGGAGGCGTGCGACCCGCGCTTCGATTGATTTTGTGGATTTCATTACGGCGCCGGCGGCGGCGCGACCACGGTAACGTTGCGCAGCGAATCCTTTGGCTTGGGAAGGATCATCGCGAACAAAACTGAAATCCACACGGCGCCGAGCGGCAGAAAGCCCGGAAGCCAGATCGCCCACGCCGAAACCGTCCCAACGGCAATCAAAACGTAGCCGGCTGAGAAAGCGACGACGCCGATGAGCAGATCGACTCGCGAAAACCTGCGTAGCCATCCACTTAACGCGGCCGCCAGCACCACCATCATGCAATCGAAGATCGAGCTGACGCGGCGGACAAATGTTTTGGCCTGGATCGTCGCGATGGCCGCGGCAAAAAGGTCGGGCCTGGTGGTTGTGGTATGCGCAAGCACGATTTGGGTCGGAATATCTTCGAGATGGATGCCGCTCGCGGTGCCGCCTTCGTGTTGTTGGGCGCCGAGCAACAATTCGTCCATCGTGATTTGGCGCGCGCGATGCGCCATACGCGGGTTGACCAAAAGCGTGCCATCGGCACGAATGGGAATCTTGGTTCCGTTCGGGAACTCGATCGACGAGCCGATGTCGATCTTCACTTCATCAGGCGTCACGCGAAGCCAGAGCATCACGGCTTGAAGCGTGAAAGCCGGGATTACTTCGCCGCGATATTGAAAAAGCAGCGGGACACTGAGACTGCCGGCGCCCTCTTCTGGAAAATTCAAAAACCCAAGCGCGGAAAGGATTCGCACGTCCTCGTCCGGCTGAAGTTCGATCCCGGAGAACTCCGGGAGATCGCCACGACGACCACTGACTTTGGTGAAACCGGGAATTTCAACGACAGGCGCGTCCGGATCGGCTGCAGCGGTAAGCTTGGCTCCAAGCAAGAGTCTTGGAACGCGCATTGCCTGATCGAGGAAAATTTGTTCCTGATCCTTGGCGCCCTCCCCCCAGTGCAGGATGGGCTCAATCGCAACGACGGTAGGTTTAAATTCGAGAACACCTTGCAAAAGCAACGCCGTCTCAAGCGGAGCCGGTGGGTTTTCTTTGCCAACATCAACAACCGTCAGCGGCGCCATCTTTACGGTCGGTTCCGAATGTCGCAAAACCCAACGCAAAAAAATCTCCTCAGACCGTTGAAACCGTGGCTCGCGAAGAAATAGAAGAGTCAACAGCAAGACGACGATGATGACAAAGATCGACGGCCGTTCCATCGAACAAAAGTGAAGAGTGACGAGTGACGAGTGACAAGACTAATCCTTGTTTTGCCTCGTCACGTGTCAACCGTCACTCGAACTCCCGCGTCAGCGACTCAGCTCCAGCATTCGCAGAATCGGCAGTTCGGCACGCACACGAATCGGTTCCGGCAAAGTGATCTCCGGTTCCATGTTTAGGAGCGCGTCGTAGGCCTTTTCCAGTGTATTCATTTTCATGTAACGGCATTCACCGCAAAAACAATTCTCGGTCGGTCCCGGAATGAAAGTCTTCTCGGGGATTTCCTTCCTCAATCGATGCAGCATTCCCGCCTCAGTCACGATGATGATCTCCTTCGCTGGGGTCTTTTTGCAGAAGGCGACCATTTTCTCGGTCGAACAAACTTCGTCCGCGAGCATGCGCACCGCATAAGTGCACTCAGGGTGAGCAACCACCGGCGCGTCGGGAAATTCTTCGCGTATGCGATTGATGCTCCGCGCGGTGAACTCGACATGCACGTAACAGTTCCCCTGCCACAAATCCATCATTCGGCCGGTGCGCTCCATCACCCACGCGCCAAGGTTTTGGTCTGGCACGAACAGAATATTCCGACTCTTAGGCGCGGCGTTCACGACCTTGTCCGCATTGCTGCTCGTGCAAATGATATCGGACTGCGCCTTAACCCCAGCGCTGCAGTTGATGTAGGCGATGACATAATAATTCTTGTCGGCGTGGTTTTTTAGAAACTCCGCCAGTTTTTCCGGCGGACAGGATTCCGAAAGCGAGCAACCGGCCGCCAAATCGGGAAGGATCACGCGCCTGGTTGGATTAATGATCTTCGCCGTCTCGGCCATGAAATGGACGCCACAAAACAAAATCACGTCAGAGTCCGTTTTCGCCGCCCGATAGCTGAGGCCTAACGAGTCGCCCACGAAATCAGCGACATCTTGAAGCTCCGGCACCTGGTAATTGTGAGCGAGAATCACCGCGTTGCGCTCAGTAGCAAGCGTACGCAGTTCTTTGGCGAGATCGGCACTCGATCCACGCGAAGCGCCATCTCTTGAACTAGATGCAACGTTACGTTGCAGAGTTGCAGCTACCATGAATTATTATCGCGGAAAACAGTAGGTACTCAACATCACCGCATCGTCATCCCGGGCGCTTTGCCAGTCCGGCTCGGACCGAGGGATCTCACAGTCGACGCCCGGATCACGCGGTGTACGTTGCGTAATCAATCACCTTGTGTGAGATCCTTCACTTCGTTCAGGATGACATTGCATGAATAGTTACCGGCTTGGGTTTATTGGTGCGGGCAAACTGGCTGGCTCGGTGATCCGCGGCCTCATCCGCGCCAAATCCTGCTCGCCAGGCGAAATCATTGCCAGCGAACCGAACGAACAAACGCGTGCGGCGTTGCAAAAAGAAGCAGGCGTCTCAGTAACTACCGATAACGCCGACGTGGCAAAGAATTCGAGCGTGATTTTTATTGGAGTTAAACCCGGAATGGTGTTGGGCGTTCTCCGAGATCTCGCGCCGCAACTTGAAAACAAGCTCGTGATCTCACTGGCGGGTGGCGTTCGAATTGGCAGCATGGAGAAAATCGCGAACGCTCGGTTCATGCGGGCGCTGACCAACACGCCATCGGTTATTTGTCGCGCTGCAACCGGGATCACGCGTGGAAGCCGAAGCACGAACCAAGATGTTGATCTTGCCAGGAAAATTTTCAGCGCAATTGGCGTGGTCGTCGAGATCGATGAACCGCAAATCGACATCGTAACCGCGCTGAGTGGCAGCGGTCCGGCCTTCGTTTACGCGATCATTGACGCGCTTGCCAACGGCGGCACCAAGCTCGGTCTCGCTAAAGACCTTTCACTCGCGCTCGCGATTCAAACCACCCTTGGCGCAGCCGAACTAATGGGGCAAAGCAAAATGTCGGCGGAAGATTTAATCAAAATGGTGGTCACTCCTGGCGGCACAACCGCGGCCGGCCTGGCGGTCATGGAAAAGATGAAGACGAGCGAAGGTTTGACCGCCGCAGTGGATGCGGCAACGAAACGCAGCCAGGAGATGGCAGAGGAAAATAGCTAACTGTGGAGGCAGGCGTCTCGCCTGCAGCCGGGGACGGCTGCCGCCACAGCAGAATTCAACCCAATGCTTTGCGCATAACTTCGATTGGCGCCGCGCGCTCGAACCAGATCTCGAACGCGAGCGCGCCTTGATGGAGCAACATTGACAGTCCATTGACGGCGCGGGCGCCGGCTTCGAGCGCGGCGGAAACCAATGGAGTCCGGGCATCGGAATAAATCGTGTCGTAAACCATCAAGTGCGGCGCGAGCAGACGCGACGACAGTGGCGACGGGTCGCCGGGATTCAAACCCACCGGCGTCGCATTAACGATCAGATCGACATTCGCGATTTGAAATTGAAACGCAGCCTCCTCCCAGTGGATTGCCTGCAATCGCGGAACGGGGCCGAAAACTTTCGGTCCCTCAAAAAAGTTGCGCAGCCTCTCGGCGAGTCGCTCGCCTTTCTCGAAACTTCCGTTGGCAATGACGAGACGTTCGCAATGCGACTTCGCGCATTCCAGCGCGATCGCTCGTGCCGCGCCGCCGGCACCGAGAATCATCACTCGCAAGTCTCGCAGATCGACAGAGAACTCCTCGCGAACGGCGCGGGCAAATCCGCGGCCGTCCGTGTTGAAGCCATGCAACCTGCCATTGTCGATCTTGATGACATTGGTTGCACCGATTTGTTTCGCATCATCGTCAAGCCGATCAACCAACTCCGGCGCACCAATCTTGTGCGGCAGGGTGAGATTGAGACCGACGAACTGCAAATCTCGGACACGATTCAGCGCTTCACGCAATTCGCTGGGGCGAATGAGAAACCGCGCATATTGCAAATTGATCTTGTCGTGACGGAGCGCGGCATTCTGCATTTGCGGCGAGAGCGAATGCTCCACCGGATCGCCCAAGACGCCGAGACGAATCGGCGGATTGACTTCGCGCCAGCTCTGCAAATCCGCCAGCGTATAAACGTTCTTAATTGCACTAGGTTTCCTCTTCATGTCATTCCGAGCGAAGAGAGCAATCTCCCATAGGAGGATCGATCCCGCTCGCTACTTTGTGTGATCCAAACTTCGACTGCGAGATCCCTCACATCCGTTCGGGATGACAAGACAGTGCGCGCTCATTTCGCATCAAGCTTTGTTAGCATCCGGTCGAAGCGCTTCAGCACACGTTCTTTACCCATTACTTCAAGCATGTGATACAAACTTGGCCCGACAGCTCGCCCACTTACCGCCACCCGCGCGGGATGAACGAGGTCACCGGTCTTGCAACCAAGCTTCTGCGCGAGTGACTTGAGCGCCGCCTCGAGTGTTTGAAAGTCCCACTTGTCTATTTTGGCGAAGTCATCGCGCAACGCTTTCAAGTGGGCCACGGCTTTGGGGTTGCCGAAAACTTTTTGAACTGCTTCCGGATCGAACTGATAATCCTCGGTGAAAAAGTAACCGGTCCATTCGGGTAATTCTTTCAGGAGCTTGATTTTCTCCTTCACGATCGCAAGCACTTCGCGAGTGTATTTTTCGTTGGAAGTGTCGATCTTCGCCTTTTTCAGAAATGGCAGCGCTAATTCCACGAACCGATCGAGTGACATTTGCGCGATGTATTGCCCGTTGAGCCAAAAACATTTGTCGAGATCGAACGCGGCATTACGACGATTGATTTTTTCGAGCTCGAAGAGCTTAACGACTTCCTCGATGTCGATCTTCTCGCGATTGTCCTTTGGCGACCAGCCGAGCAAACAAAGATAATTGCGGACCGCTTCCGGCACATAGCCTTGGTCTATGTAAGTCGCGATCGACGCACCCTCATCGCGCTTGCTCATTTTGGAACCGTCGCGATTCAAGATAAGTGGAATGTGCGCAAAATTTGGAGGCGTGGCGCCGAGCGCACGATAGAGCTCGATATGCTTCGGCGTGTTCGAAAGATGATCTTCGCCGCGGATCACGTGCGAAATTTTCATCTCGATGTCATCGATCACGTTGACGAAATGGAAAATCCACGAGCCGTCAGGCCGCCGCACAGTCATGTCCGGATGCGTGCCCGGATTGGTCAGGTCAAAATCGATTTTCCCGCAAACGAGATCGTTGACGATCACATGCTCGCGCGGCGAACGGAACCGCAACGCGCCCTGGTCTTCGAAAATGTGGCCGGCCTCCTGAAGTTTCTTCAGGTAGCGCTCGTAAATGTCCGTGCGCTGGCTTTGAAAATACGGTCCAAGATCTCCGCCGACGTGCGGACCTTCGTCCCAGGTAATTCCCAGCCATCCCAAACCTTCGTAAATCGCTGCCGCTGCTTCTTCCGTGTTGCGCTTGGTGTCGGTATCTTCGATTCGCAACACGAGCTTGCCACCATGATGTCGCACAAACAGCCAGTTAAACAGGGCTGTCCTCGCACCGCCGATGTGCAGATCGCCGGTGGGCGACGGCGCAAAACGAACGCGAATTTCGGAACTCATTACGCCCACAGATTACACAGATTTTCGCAGATTGCTGTAGGGGAAGCAGTTTGCTTCCCGATTGGGGCGCTAACAGCGTCCCCTACAGATCATTCTAGAAAAACATGGCCGGCCCGCCGTCGCACATGCCGATCCTGCGGAAGGTTGGTCTTGGCTACGCGACCGCTCTGGTCGAGCAAAGCGCGGACGTTTTCCACGACATCGAAGCCGACGTTGCCAATGCTGTGCGCGCGCAACCACTTCAAGATCTGGCGGCGTTGAAGCGCGATCGGTAAATCACGCAATTCGGCAACCGAAAGTTGGGCATCGCTTGAATTCGGCAGCTGATTTTGAATCCAAGCTTCTTCCTCGGCGCCAATCATGGCTGCGCGCCAGATACTTTGTCGAATGTTTCGGCTGAGCGTTTTTTCCAAATAAGGAATGACGCGCCGACGAATCCGGTTACGGAGTGGCGTGGGATTTTTGTTCGACGCATCTTCGCGGAACTTCAGTCGATACGATCGGACGTAACGATCGATCTCGCTGCGCCAGATTCCGAGCAAAGGCCTAACGACCTTGAGATCGACATCGCCGATGCGACGGTTTGAAACCTCGCGCATCGATGCGAGACCGGTTGTCCCCGAACCCCGAAACAGATTAATCAGGAAAGTTTCGACAACGTCGTCGGCGTGGTGACCTAGGAAAATCGTTCGGCAACGCCGGCGTTTGGCCATTTTCGCAAAAAATTTGTAGCGTGCATCGCGCGCCGCCGTTTCGATCGACATCTTTTTCTTTGCGGCAAGTGCGCGAACATTGGCCGACTTGACCACAAGGTCGACACGATGCTTGTCCGCAAGTTTTGTAACGAACAGAGCGTCGGCGTCACTCGCGCGGCCGCGAAGCTGATGATTCAAGTGACAAACAACTAAATCTTTGTAACCGGCATCCACGAGGCAATGCAAAAGCGCGACAGAATCGCGCCCGCCTGACACTCCGACAAGATAGTGTCCGTCAGGCGAAAACTCGCGGAGAAAATTATTTCGAATCCGATTCATCACGTTGTCGCATCGAATCTTTGAACACCAATCATAACGCGCGGTCACTTTATAGACAAAAGAGGGACTCGGAAGCGTTCTGAGGGAGAAAGGGAAACATGAATAGCACTTACAAGTTGTTGATGCAGTCGGAAGAGAAGGGCCGGAACATTCTGGAAACGGCGATCTACGCTTTGGTGGCGCTTAGCGTGATTGCCACAATCTGGCAGTTCGCCGAACAACCGTTGCAAATCGGGCAGGCGACCATGGACCGGCGGGTCGCAACCCAAATGGCTTCGTAATGCGGGCTGTTTGACAATGAATGAACGTTCATTCATTGTCTTGGCTCAATGTCTCAAGCCATCGTTGAACCCACAACACTCGATCGCCGGACGCAGATCCTCGAGGCTGCGGTCGTCTGCTTCGCCAAACGCGGTTTTCATCAGGCGAGCATGCACGACATCAGCGCGGAGGCCGGGATCAGCGTCGGCCTGATCTACCGTTACTTTCAAAACAAAGAAGCGGTCATCGCGGCGATGGCCGACCGGCACAAAAAGGAAATTTCTGATTTGCTCGAGCGCGCCGGACAGGCGCCGACCTTACTCGAATCGTTAGAAATTCTTTTTACGGCCCACTGCGCCGAAAGCGAACCACGAGTTGTTTCGGCCTTCGTGGTCGATCTTTATGCGGAAGCGTCAAGAAATCCGGCGGTGGCCGACCTTGTTCGCGACGTTTTAAACACATCTATGGACGGCGTGATCAAGTTGATTGCACGCTCTCCGGAAGGCCAAAACGCGTTGCATGGGCAAACGCCGCGAGAGCTGGCGGAACTGATTTTCGCGGTCGCACGCGGAATGTTGATGCTTGATATTTTGCAACCGCAGGAAATGACAGCGGCCGAACGCCGCGCACGGCAGCTCGGCGTGACACGCAGACTTTGGCGATCGTTATTTAAGCCGGAGACCGAAACCGCTCATGCATGACGTTTTGAAACCAACTACTCTTGAACAAAAGAAAAAGGGTCGGGTTCGCTGGATCTGGCCCGTGCTTTACATGCTGATCTTTGTCGCGGCTGTTGTCGGTCTGATTTTCTTGAAGTTTGCAATGATGCTCATTGTCATCGCCGCCGTGACCGCATTGGTCGTCTGGTTTGGATTTATTGCCTTTCGACGATTCCGTTCCGGCCGCACGACTTCGGCTGCTGTTTTTGCCGTCCTCGCGATTTTTCTTCTGCTGATTGACCTGAAGGCGATGCAGTTCGGCAGAATGGGCGCGATGGCCGCTAAAATGACACCTCCGGCAACGACGGTGGCGAGCGCAACGGTCAACGAAGAAGATTGGGCGCCCGTTCTTTCTGCGGTCGGATCGGTATCGGCCGTGCAAGGCGCGATCGTTTCAACGGAGCTCGGCGGCGTAGTTGCGCAAGTCGATTTCCAAAATGGCGGTGAAGCGAAGAAGGGCGATACCCTGATGAAACTTGATACTTCGGCGGAGGAGGCACAACTCCGCACTGCTGAAGCCGACTTAGAATTGGCCCGCGCCAATCTTCAACGGACGCGGGATTTGGCCGCGCGAAAAGTTGTTTCCAAGCAAGAGCTTGATGCTTCCGAGTCAGCATTCGGTCAAAAAAAAGGCGCGGTGGATAACATTCGCTCGTTTATCGGGAAGAAAGAAGTTCACGCGCCGTTCGACGGACAGCTCGGCATTCGTCAGGTCAATGTCGGTCAATCGATCGATGCGCGAACGCCGGTCGTGCAGTTGACTTCGCTCGACCCGGTGTTTGTCGATTTTGCACTGCCGCAACAGGAATTATCGAAACTCGCTCCCGGGTTGGAAGCACGTGTGCGCACGGACGCGGCGCCGGGCCGCGAATTCAAAGGCAAATTGACCGCGTTGAATTCGATGATCGACACAGTGACGCGCAACATGACTCTGCAGGCGACGCTCGAAAATCCGGACCACGCGCTGAAACCGGGAATGTTTGTGAAGGTCGACGTTATATTGCCGGAGAAAAGCAAAACGCTCGTGATTCCGGGTAGCGCGGTGTCCTATGCGCCGTACGGCGATTCGGTTTTCGTCATCGACAAGAAAAAGGATGAGAAGACCGGCAAGGAATCGCAAACTTTGCGGCAGGCATTTGTCCGAATTGGCGAAGCGCGGGGTGATTTTGTTTCCGTTACAGAAGGACTGAAAGCAGGCGATGTCATAGTAAGCACCGGGGTATTCAAACTGCGCAACGGTATGAACGTGACCGTCAACAACGATCTCGCGCCCAAACCGCAGTTGAACCCGACGCCGGCAGATTCCTAAGTGCAAACTCGAAATCCGAATGTCAAATTCCGAAACAATTTCCAAAATCCAAAAAACCAAAGCGAAGCTTTGCTTTGGCGGTTCGAATTTTGAGCATTCGGATTTGTTTCGAAATTCGGGTTTCGGATTTCGAATTTTGTTCACGCGATCGAGATGAAAAGTTTCACTGACCTTTTCATCAAGCGCCCGGTGCTGGCGATAGTAGTCAGCCTTGTGATTCTCATTGCCGGCTTGCAGGCAATGAAGACGATCAACGTGCGTCAATATCCACGCAGCGATATCGCTGCGATCACGGTGACAACTATTTACGTGGGCGCCGATGCCGAACTAGTGCGCGGCTTTATCACTACGCCGCTCGAACGCGCGATTGCGGCCGCTGACGGCATCGATTACTTACAATCACAGAGCCAGCAGGGCGTTTCTACGATCACGGCGCGTCTGAAGTTAAATTATGACGCGAACAAGGCACTCTCGGACATCAGCTCGAAAGTCGATGCGGTCCGTAATTTTTTGCCGCCCGAGTCGCAGATTCCGGTAATTACTATTATCCCGGCCGATTCGCAGATCGCCTCAGCCTACTTGAGTTTTACGTCCGACATTCTGCAGCCTAACGAGGTCACCGACTATCTGGTCCGGCTCGTTCAACCTCGTCTAACTTCGATTAGTGGCGTGCAGCGGGCTGACATTCTGGGTGGTCGCACGTTCGCGATGCGCATCTGGCTCAAGCCGGAACGCATGGCGGCTTTGAATATCAGTCCGTCGGATGTGCGCAGCGCGTTGTCGCGAAACAATTATCTGGCCGCGGTCGGCAGCACGAAAGGCTCCCTGCTCCAGGTGAACCTCACTGCCAACACCGATCTCCACACTGCCGATCAATTCAAACAACTCGTGGTAAAACAGGACAAAGGAAATCTGATTCGGCTCAGCGACATCGCGGACGTCGTGCTCGGATCAGAGGATTACAACACCGAAGTCCGATTCTCCGGCCAGAAAGCCGTTTTCATGGGCATCTGGGTTTTGCCGAACGCGAACTCCATCGACGTGATCAAGCGAGTGCGCACTGAACTCGATCAAATCCAGAAGGAATTGCCGTCGGGCATGAAGGCCGAAATGGCATACGACGCGACCGCTTACATTAACGACGCGATCCATGAGGTGGTAAAAACTTTGATCGACACATTGCTGATCGTGATGGTCGTAATCTTTTTGTTTCTCGGCTCAGTCCGGTCCGTTGTCGTGCCTGTTGTCGCGATCCCGATTTCGCTGATTGGTGCACTCTTTTTAATGCAGTTGTTCGGCTTCACGTTGAACCTGCTGACGCTGCTCGCGATCGTGCTCTCGGTCGGACTTGTAGTCGATGATGCGATTGTCGTCGTCGAGAATATCGAGCGCCACATGCGAGAGGGCATGTCGCGCATGAACGCGGCGCTGGTCGGCGCACGCGAATTGGTCGGTCCGATTATCGCGATGACGATCACGCTCGCCGCGGTTTACACGCCGATCGCATTGCAAGGTGGATTGACCGGCGCGCTTTTTCGAGAATTTGCGCTCACCCTCGCTGGCGCCGTTTTCATTTCTGGCGTGGTCGCACTTGTTCTGTCTCCGGTGATGTCGGCGTATTTGCTGCGCGCGGAACAGGTCGAAACCGGCTTCAGCGGTTTCGTCACTCGGACGTTCGATCGGTTCCGCGATTGGTACGGCAGTCGCCTCGATCGCACGCTGGCCGCGCGGCCGGCCGTTTACACAGTTTGGATCGGTCTGTCGCTTTTGGGCGCGCTGTTTTGGTACATGTCGCCTCGCGAGTTAGCTCCCCAAGAAGATCAAAGCGTGATCTTCGGTATCATGACTGCGCCGGCAAACGCAACGATCGACGACACGATTCGCTACGCCGATGCCGCCGGCAAGATTTTTGCCGATGTTCCGGACGTAAGGTTCACGTTTCAACTGACATTTCCCGATAACGGTTTTGGCGGAATGGTTTTGAAACCGTGGGGTGTGCGCAAGACACCGACAAAAAATTATCTGCCGCTTATCCAGCAAAAGCTTGGAGGTATTCCAGGCATTCGAATGTTCCCGGTCATGCCGGCAGCACTTCCAGGCGCAGATAATTTTCCAGTGAGTTTCGTCATCACTTCCACCGCGGATCCCGAGCGAATTCTCGAATTTGCCCAGGAGCTCCAAGGCAAGGCCATGCAAGCGCACATGTTTCAGTTTTCGGACATCGACACCAAGATCGATCAGCCTCAATCCGAAATCATTTTCGACCACGACAAGGTCGCATCGATGGGTTTGGACATGCAGAAGGTTGGCGGCGACCTGTCCGCCGCGATCGGCGGTAATTACGTCAACTGGTTCAACATCGCCGGCCGCAGCTACAAGGTGATCCCGCAGATCAAACGCATCGATCGTTTAAATCCGGAGCAGCTCAAAGACATTTACGTAACCGGTCCGAACAATCAGCTCATTCCGTTGAGCACGGTGGCTTCAATCCGTCACAAGACCGTCGCGCGCTCGCTTAATCGCATGCAGCAGCTCAACGCGGTTACCCTGAGCGGTGTGCCCACGCGCTCGCTCGATACGACATTGAAATTCCTCGAAGACGAGGCGCAGAAAATTTTACCGAAAGGCTACATCGTCGATTACACGGGCGAATCTCGTCAGCTACACACCGAAGGCAGCAAGTTCGGAGCGGTATTTACCCTTGCGATTATTTTGATTTTTCTTGTTCTGGCCGCGCAGTTCAATAGCTTCCGCGATCCGTTAATTATTCTTCTTGGATCGGTACCGCTCGCAATCTTCGGCGCACTGTTGTTCACGTTTCTGAAAATGCCGTTCGGAACCTTTTTCACCGATCATTTCACGACGACGCTTAACATTTACTCTGAGGTCGGTCTGGTGACGCTGGTCGGCCTGGTTTCCAAGAACGGAATCTTGATCGTACAATTTGCGAATGAGTTGCAACGCGAAGGGATGGCAAAACTGGCTGCAATCGCGCAAGCTGCGCGGATCCGTTTGCGACCCGTCATGATGACAAGCGTCGCGACTGTGGCAGGTCACTTTCCCCTCACCCTCGTTACCGGTGCCGGCGCCGCCGCGCGAAATTCAATCGGTCTCGTGCTCGTCGGCGGGATGACGATTGGAACCATCTTTACGCTTTTCATCGTTCCCTCGCTTTACATGCTGATTGCCAAGGAGCATCACGAGAAATCGCTGATGGATCCTGACCTCGAAGGCGCGGAAGGTGCCGAGGTTACGTCCGAACTCGAGCCCGCCCTGGCTCGCGACGGAAACGGCAACGGCTGGAAGCAATCGTAAGCCACGCGGCCGACTAATCTGTCGCGCAGCGGCAATTGGATGCAACGTCACGTTGCCAAAAAAAGCGCGGCCGAACAAACGGCCGCGCTGCTGAAGCTTGAGGAGTTAATTCAATTTCAGTTTGTTTGAGCTCCCAGCTTGCGCATTTCCTAAAAGCAGCCGCAATGCCACCTGCCGAATCGAATTAATTTACGCCGAATAATTGCAGCAATATTCATTGGATCTATATATAGAACGGGTTTGCGCCCGTTGATCGACACAAAGATTCGAGCCTGGACCCTGATCCGATAAAGAAATCCAACGGCGACGAACAGCCCAAGAACGCCAAGTGCCGCCCGATGAATGTAAAGCCAATGGCCCGGCCCGGGATGGATCCAGGAAAAGCCGTAGTACTTGAACAGAAATCTCGGTTCGAGCCAGAAGTGATAAATCGAATCGTTCCGGAAATATCGGCAGACCTCCCAAACCATCAGAAGTCCAAACGTGATCCGAAGGAACACCAGCGAGGCGATGTCCACTGGCGCAAAGGCGCGATTTCGGATCCGGGCCAGGAAAGCTTTCATCGTCGATCGTCAGAGCGCGCGCGTTTCTACCAGAGCAGCGCTGTGAAACGAATGCTTTTTTCTGCTTTATCATTAATAATTGCCGATCCTTCGAGGCTCGCCATATTCGCTGACTGTTTTATGGCTCGAGGTTTTCTGGCGCTTCTGCTTCTAGCACCACTCAATTTTATTTTCGCAGCGGATTCGCCGAAGGAATTCAAATATCCGACAGCACCAACAAGCGACCAGGTGGACGATTATCCCAGCGCCAAAGTCGCCGATCCCTACCGCCCGTTGGAAAACCCGGACTCGCCCGAGTCGCGGCAATGGATCGAAGCCGAGAACAAAATCACATTCGACTTTCTGAAGACGATTCCTGAGCGCGATGGAATCGAAAAACGACTGACTGAAGTTTGGGACTTCGAGCGCTTCGGAATTCCCTTCAAGGAGAAGGACCACTACTTCTTTTCCAAGAATAGCGGCCTGCAAAACCAAAACGTTCTCTACACTGCGGCAAGCTTTTCCGAGAAGCCTCGCGAACTGCTCGACCCGAATTCGCTGGCTAAGGATGGGACGATCGCGCTTGGTGGCATGGACGTCACCGATGATTCCCGGCTAATGGCTTACGGCCTTGCCACTGGCGGCTCTGATTGGCAGCAATGGAAAGTTCGCGACGTCGCGACCGGTAAGGATCGAACAGATCTGATTGATTGGGTGAAATTCTCAAACGCTTCGTGGAAGAAGGACGGCAGCGGATTTTTTTACAGCCGTTACGACAAGCCGGACGAGAAAAACAAGCTCCGCGCGCAGGTTTACAATCACAAACTTTTCTTTCACCAGCTCGGAACACCGCAATCGCAGGACAAACTAATTTACGAGCGACCCGACCAGAAAGAGTGGCTCTTTAACGCCGAAGTTACCGACGACGGGCGTTATCTCATCATCACCGTCCAGCGCGGCACCGATCCGAAGAACCGCATTTTCTACAAGAACCTTGTCGACCCGAAGTCCAGCGTGGTCGAGCTGCTCGATCAAGCAGACGCGGAGTATCAGCTTCATCGACAACGAGGGACCGATCTTCATGTTCAAGACCGATTTGAACGCGCCGCTGGGCCGCATTATTGCCGTCAACACCTGCAAGCCGCTGCCGGCGAAAGTTGCCGAGCTCGTTCCGGAATCGAAAGACAAACTCGAAGCGGTCAGCAGTGTCGGGCGACCATTTCGTCGCGCTTTACCTCAAGGACGCACATAGCGCGGTGAAACTATTCAAGCGTGACGGCACCGCCGACGGCGAGATCGACTTGCCGGCGCTTGGCACTGCGGGCGGGTTTCACCGGAAAGGCCAAAGATCGCGAGACATTTTATTCGTTCACCAGTTACACCACGCCGACCGAGATTTTTCGCTACGATTTCGACAAACGCGCGAGCGAGGTCCTTTTCAAACCGAAAGTAAAATTCAATCCGGACGATTACACGACCGACCAGGTCTTTCTACAAGAGCGCCGATGGAACGCGCGTTCCGATGTTCATCTCCTACAAAAAGGGAATGAAGACGCGACGGCCAGAATCCGACATATCTTTACGGCTACGGCGGATTCGATATCTCCATCACGCCATCGTTTTCAGCCCGGCGAACCTGGTCTGGATGGAAATGGGCGGAATTTATGCGGTCGCGAATCTGCGCGGCGGCGGCGAGTACGGCGAGAAATGGCACGAAGCCGGAATGCTGCACGTGAAACAAAACGTGTTCGACGATTTCATCGCCGCGGCCCAGTACCTGATCGACAACAAATATACGTCGACGCCGAAACTCGCGATCGGCGGCGGCAGTAACGGCGGGCTTGCTGGTC
Source organism: uncultured Verrucomicrobiae bacterium (assembly GCA_963801815.1). GTDB lineage: Bacteria > Verrucomicrobiota > Verrucomicrobiia > Chthoniobacterales > UBA10450 > AV40. The sequence goes on along the minus strand of CAWDGJ010000003.1, from coordinate 382,578 downwards.
GGCGCGTGCCTGACCCAACGGCCCGATCTTTACGGCGCCACGCTGCCGGCGGTCGGGGTGATGGACATGCTGCGGTTCGAGAAGTTCACCATCGGCTGGGCCTGGACTTCCGACTACGGCAGCGCGCAGAAACGCGGATGACTTTCGCATATCTTTATGCCTACTCACCGCTTCATCACATCGCGAAGGACTGTTGTTATCCGTCAACGTTAATCACAACCGCCGATCACGACGATCGCGTTGTGCCGGCGCACAGTTTCAAGTTCGCGGCGACCTTGCAAGCCGCGCAAGGTTGCGACAAACCCACGCTCATCCGGATCGAAACCAAAGCCGGCCACGGCGCTGGCAAACCCACGACCAAGATAATTGACGAAACCGCCGATCGCTGGGCCTTCCTGGTCAAAGAACTCGGGATGAAAATCGCGAAGTAGCGACTTATCAATCAGCGATGATGAAATCGAGGATCGAACCGGTATTCAACCGGCTTTCGTATTTTGATTTTCTTGAAATCCGAATGGGCCGGATTCAGGAGAAAGTTCAGCTCGCTGGTGCTGAGCAGGGTCGGAACCGCGAGCGCGAGAGAACGTCCTTTGTCGAGCCAGTGATCACCGATTGCACGACTGGCAATGGTCGGCGGCTGCGCATTCCAATTGAGAGGAAGCTTTTTTGCAGAAAAATATTCTGTCAGCTCATCAGGCCACTCGACCCGAAATGAGAAATAGCGTTCCGTTGGCGAGAGCGGTTTCGTGTGAACGAGGATCTCAAGTGCAGCAAGCGATTCGTGCTCACTGAGATAAATCATTGCTTTCCCGCGCGAATTCCACCGGCCTGGAGAAAAGCGGCTGCCCTCGCCAGTGAACGCGGTCGGAGCACGCGTAGCGCGAACGATTCGCCAAGCCGAGGCCATCGGCTAGGAATAAACACTGTAGTCAATTCGACCGAGCAGGTCCTCCACCTCACGCGCGCCTACCTCGGTCTTTGCAAACTCAAGCGGAACCGCACCACCGAGACCGAATTGCGGGAACTTCAGCCATTGCCGTGCGCGCTCAACAGTCCCGAAAAGTTTCTTGGCGTACTGAACAATCCGCCAGAACCGCATCACCCGATCGGATTCTTCAGGCGAAAGACGGCGTTCGGTCTTACGGCGTTGCAATGTCGATCGTGACATCGAGAGTTGGCGCGCTAACGAGTCGAGTGGTTCGTCCAGTTCGCCGCGTAGATGCTCGAGCTCGGTGAATGGCAAACCCTTCGTGATGTGTTTGATCGCTTCGCTCGGCTCGATGTGTTTTCGCGCCAGTAACGTCATTCCCTTTCCAGCATAACGCCGCGCCGGCTGTTCACGGACAATGCGGCGTTTCGCAGATGACCTCGATTTGCTCACTTGAGCATTTTAAATGATTCAAATGAACAGTCAATAAATTAACCGCGGCTTTTCTCGTCAAAGTGCTCGAAATGAAGAACACGAAGTAACGCAAAACAAAAAGCCCCGATGAGTTTTTCCCACCAGGGCTTCGATTTTTCTTAACCGTTTTCGCTCTGTTGAGCGCGCCTGTCTATTCGACGGACCTCCGCGTAGTGCGAAAATCAGCAAACTCAGTCGAGTTGCTGATCTTGGTGACGTACCAGGGCTCGGGACCGACGCTCAGCGAGGGTTGCTCCTGGATTATTCGTCCGATCGGCGTTGGCCCAAAGGCAATCGAGTGACCGCTCTTGGCCACCGTGATGTAGTTCTGTCCTCTGTTTTGGCAGAGGAAGAACCCTTCTTCACCCTGCAGCAGGGCTGCGAGGTCCAAACCGCTTACCGGCACATTTACTTGTAGTTTCATTTGCGATGTTCCTTTCTTTTTCTAACGTGAACAGTTGCGCGTTGTCAGGTGATTGCGAGGTAACTTTGGTTTGATCTTTGTTCTCGCGATTGATCGGTCGGGCGCAGCCTAACTCGGGCGGTAAACGGACACCGCGCCGACAACGTAGTGGGTGATGAGGCCGGACTTGGCAGTCGAATTAAGGGACGGATTGTTAATCGATCCGGCAATCGAAAAATACCTGCTCGATCTTCACGCGGCGATGGATATGGAATCGTTCTGTAGGTCCGTCCGGACGTTGCTCGATGCCGTAATTCCGAATCGAATCTTTGGGGTGGCCCTGCAACACAGCCCGATTATGCCATTGCACGTGAGATGGACATTGCCGATGCCGGCTGGTTTCTTCGTCACGCAACCGCTCAAGAAATTTCTCGATGCCCAGCCGCGTAAGAAGATCGTGCGAATCGCGGACTTGTTTTCGAATCGACGCGCTTTTACAAGATCGCCCGTCTATCGCCGATGCATCGCACCTCAAAAATGCGCGCACGCGATTTGCCTGTTCTTCTGGCAGCAGCGGCGACTGATCTCGGCGATGGTAATCATGCGCACACCGGCACAGGGCGATCTCTCAGCGATGGAAAGGAGATTACTGCGCCAGCTTTATCAGCAGTTCTCGATCGCCCTCCGCCGGCTGCTTTCGCTCGAACGCGAACGCATGGTGCGACTGGAGCTCGAAGAATTCGTGCGACGATTGCCGCTGCCGACAATCCTGCTGCGCTGGAACCTCAGATTGCTTTTCCAAAATCCGGCCGCGCGCGAATTTTGCGCAACTTGGGAGAAAGGAAAGGAAGCGCGGCGAGTGAATGCTAAGTCACCGGTCCCGGTGGAGATTGTGAATGAATGTCGGCAGCTCAAACACGAATGGATGCGGACCCAACGCCCTGGCATGCGCTGGGAAAATCTTCAATTGAAACAAGTGTGTCATGCGACATCACCTGATCTGCGAGCGACAATTCATCTTAAACAACTCAACGATGCCGTGGCGCGCCCTCATTTTCTGATTGAGTGCACGGATTCACGCCGTTTCGAAGAGCCATCGATCATGCGTTTGCCACATCTGGCTCGCCTCACCGTGCGCGAGCAGGAACTCACGCGCCTGGTTTGTAATGGACAAAGCAACCAGGAGATCGCCGACGCGGCATGTCTGAGCGTGCCGACGGTAAAGAAGCATCTTTATGCCGTTTTCCGTAAACTCGAAGTCTCCAGCCGCAACCAGCTCATGGCCCTGATGCTGTAGCGTCGGTCAAGCGTAGGTTAATTACACAGAGCTGCGTTCCCGGCGGGAATGGAGCCGACGGGAGTCGAGCGACTTGGACGAAGCCCGCAAGGGTGAGCTTTTGGGAGAAAGCGAATCAATCGAAGTCCACGTTCGAACGAATTCCCAAAGTGTCTCTCGCGCGCTTGGTCACACAAACCGTTCCCGGCGGGAATGGAGCCGACGGGAGTCGAGCGACATGGACGAAGCCCGCAAGGGTGAGCTTTCGGGAGAAAGCGAATCAATCGAAGTGTGCGCATCGCGCGTCCCCGGAGAGTCTCATGCGAACTGCGTCACACAAACCGTTCCCGGCGGGAATCGAACCCACATTTAAGGTTTAGGAAACCCTTGTTCTATCCGTTGAACTACGGGAACTAAGAAATCGAAAAAGAATACATCGATTGCATAAGAATGAGCAAATTGTGATCTCGGGCGCGCTCCTGGCAGCGCGAGTTTTGAGCTGGACTCTCAAGCAAAAGCGCAATTATCAATTGCTTTGTTTTCAGATAACTTCACGAGGTGTCCGCCGAGGCTAAAAAAGAGATCGGGCTAGAGATCGGCCACGTCCTTTTTATCGACATCGTCGGTTACTCCAAATTGCTCATCACCGAGCAGAGCGAGCGACTCCAGAAGCTAAAAGAGATCGTGTGGGGAACGGAGCAGTTCCGGCTGGCTCAAGCCGAAGGCAAGTTACTGCGGCTACCGACCGGAGATGGTGGGGCTCTCGTCTTTCGCAACAACCCGGAAGCGCCGGTGCTCTGTGCGATGGAGATCAGCAAAGAGCTAAAGCGTCATCCCGAACTTCAGGTGCGAATGGGCATTCACAGTGGCCCGGTTAACGAAATCACGGATCTAAATGCGCAGGCCAACATTGCAGGCGCTGGAATTAACATCGCGCAGCGCGTGATGGATTGTGGCGATGCCGGTCACGTTCTGCTGTCGCGGCATGTCGCGGAAGACTTGGAACAGTATCCGCGGTGGCGTGCTTATCTGCATGACTTGGGCGAGTGCGAAGTGAAACATGGCGTCCGCGTCGGTATCGTAAATCTGTCTGGCGATGGAGTGGGCAACGTCGCAGCGCCGAAGAAGTTTCAGGCAATTAAGAAACGCCGCGCTCAGGTGCGCTGGGCGGCGGTTGCAGTCGCGCTGCTCGTGCTGGGAGCGATTGTCGGCGGCACCTTTTTCTTTTCCCACCGCCCGACTACCTCGGCCTTGGGTGTGCTCGACAAGAGCATCGCCGTCCTACCGTTTGAGAACCTGAGCGCTGAAAAACAAAACGAATACTTCGCCGATGGCGTGCAAGACCAAATCCTGAGCGATCTGGCGCAGATCGCCGATTTGAAAGTGATCAGCCGCACGAGCGTGATGCAATACAAGAGCGGCGCGCTGCGGAATCTACGCGATATCGGACAGCAGTTAGGTGTCGCGCATGTGGTGGAAGGGAGCGTCCAACGCGCCGCCAATAAGATTCGGGTGACCGCGCAGTTAATCGACGCCCGCAATGATGCGCATCTTTGGGCGCAGACCTACGATCGCGATCTGGCCGATGTGTTCGCCATTCAAAGCGAGATCGCCAAGGCTATTGCCGACCAGTTGCAGGCCAAGCTTTCACCTAACGAGAAGAAAGCGATCGAACAGCCGCCCACTACTGATCTGGCCGCATTCGACCTTTACAGCCGGGCGAAGTCACTTCTCCTCACGGCAGCTTTCAGCGCGACTACCGAGCCAGACGTGCGGAAGACAATCGAGCTACTGGATGACGCGGTGAAGCGCGATCCCTCATTTTTTGACGCTTACTGCCAGCTGGCCTACGCCCACGAACAGCTCTACGCAGTGTTCGGCTTTGATCATACTCGGGCCCGGCTCGCGCTGGCTGAAGCTGCTCTCCAAGCCGCCGATCGGCTGCGGCCAGATGCTGGCGAAACGCATTTGGCGCGCGCGCAATTTCTTTATTATGGGCGGCGCGACTATGCGGGCGCATTGGATGAGTTGGAGCGCGCGCGCCGAGCTTTACCAAATGATCCGCGCGTCTTCGAACTAACCGGCTACATTTTGCGTCGGCGCGGCCAACAGGAGGAAGGTCTGCAGAACCTGGAGCGCGCGGTGGAGCTTGACCCGCGTAACTTTGATATTCTGCAACAGATCGCGGTCAGTTATCAAGTGCTGGGGCGCTATGCCGAGTCGATCGCTGCGTTTGATCGTGCGTTAGTGATCGTGCCCGACAACGTCGAAACGCGGGCGAGTCGGGCACAATTTGAATTCTTCTGGAAAGCGGACACTCGGCCGCTCCACCAGACGATTGACTCAATCCTCGCGCAAGGGCCGAGCGCCATTGCTCCCGCAGCGGACGTCTGGTTCCAGTGTGCGCTGGCTGAACGCGATGCGGCTGCGGCTGAACGAGCGCTCGTCGCGCTGGGCGACAATCAAAGCTGGGGCGAAAGCGCGATTGTTCTGAGCCACAGCTTTGGAGAAGGGTTACTGGCGCGGATGACTAAAGACGAGGCACGAGCGGGCACGGCTTTTGAAGCGGCTCGAACGCAGCAGGAAAAGATCGTGCAGGCGCAGCAGGACTACGGGCCGGCTCTCTGCGTGCTCGCGATGATCGACGCTGCTCTCGGACATAAAGAGGTGGCTTTGGAAGAAGGCCGCCGGGCGATCGCGCTCACCCCGCTGGAAAAAGACGTCAACAACGGAAGTAAAGTCCTTCAATATTTCGCCATCACGGCAGCGTGGGCGGGCGACAAGGAGTTAGCTTTGCAGCAACTGGAAACGGGGCTGCGTGCTCCCGACGCGTCGATCGCGCTGAGCTACGGCGCCTTAAAACTGTTGCCCTTCTGGGACCCGCTCCGCGGTGATCCGCGCTTCGAGCAAATCGTCGCTTCCCTCGCGCCGAAAGAAGCCGCGTCAGCGAAGTGAACTTCGGCGTTGAAGAACGGTCTAGGGTTACCGAGTGCAAAAGACAGCCGCTGAGTGATTCCTGCACTGCATTTTGATTTCAGTTTTTGACTGTGCACGACACATCCAGGTGACTAACATCGCCCGATTTTTCAAACATATGAAAACATCCCTCGGAATTCTATCATTGTTCATCGCGTTCGCTTTCGTCGGCTCGATTCGCGCGACTGATATCGTGCGAATCCCCGCGCAGTATAAGAAAGACGCCCTGTCGGCACCGGACCCGGAGTATCCGATGAAATCAGAACATCTCGGTTACCAAGGCCAGGGCATTTACCGGCTTGTCATCAATAAGAAAACTGGAATGGCCGATGAAATAAAAGTGCTCCGAACAACCGGCCATCGGGAGCTCGATGGCAGCGCCGTACTGACGCTACTCAAATGGAAGTTTCAACCCGGCACGATTGATCACCGGGATGTGCTGGTCGTATTTCAACTGACAGGCTGGTCGCGAGATCTGCATTGATTTAGAAGACGGAAGTCACAGATCGGAGGTCAGAGATTAGCGGTCAGATATCACAGGTCACAGGTCGGCAGAAATAGTCTGTCCACGTCGCACGCTCAACGACTAACGTTGAGCGATGACACAGGACGAGTCCAAACTCGAAGAACTTCAAACGAGCACCGCGCGACGGTACCGATATTTCATCGACATCGTCATTCTCATCGCGGTGGTGTTCGGTTTGGAAATCGCCGCGGAAGCCGTTTACACACCGAAGACGATAGAAGGCGGTTACATCTTTGGATTAACCGTCCAACTGTTGGAAATCGTCGTCGCCTGCGGTTTGATCTGGTTGCGGGGTGAACGGTTGGCTGACATCGGGTTGAGGCGACCGAAAAGCTGGCCGCGGACATTGATAATTGGAATTTCGATTGCGGCTGTTGTGTTCGCGGGAATTTACCTTTCGGAGAAAGCTGGTTTTCATCGCGACCTCAGCCGGTTTGCCACGCTTCAAGGGAATCTGGTGCTCACTCTTATCGCAGTCGTTTACGTCCTGATCGGCGCGGGGTTCTACGAAGAGTTTATGTTTCGCGGATTTCTCATGCAAGCACTGGCCATGTTTTTCGGCGGCAGTCGCGCGGCGTGGGGCGTGGCATTGATCATTCAAGGCGCGTTGTTCGGCGCGTCCCATGCCTACCAAAATCCACTCGGAATGTTGATCACCGGGACACTCGGAATTTTGCTCGGCCTCACCGTGCTCTGGTCCGGAAGAAACCTGTGGATCGCCATCATCGCGCACGGCTTGTTCGACGCGAGCCGCTCAGTGCTTTTTTATGTCTACGGTCCGCCGCACGGCTAGCGAAATCGAAGGCTTGGCAAGGCGGAGCGCATTGATCGGAGGTCGGAAGTCGGGCTGTGTACGGAGAATACCGAATGAACGAAAGTTGCCTTCGCCGAGAATAAGTTGTTTAGGTAACGGAACACTTATGAAAAAACATCTGTTTCTCCCCTTGTTCGGAATGGCTTTGGTACTAAACGTGAATGCCGATATTCAAGACCCGCCCGGCCACGATTGTGGACCGACCCGCAAGCTTGGCCGCGGTGTCTCGAATTTTCTGTTCGCGTCGTCCGAATTGCCGGATTCGGTTTGCAAAATGAACACGACGGAAGGCAACGTGGCCGCCGCCGGCTACGGAGTAGTTCGTGGACTCGGCCGTTCGACAGCGCGACACGCAACGGGCCTCCTCGAGACTTTGACGTTTCCGTTTCCGCTCTGGCACAACAGCTACCGTCCGATCTTGCCTAACGACGTGCCTCGGATTCATGCCGGGTATTCGGAATTCCCGCCTGAGCTCGGTAACGAATCGAAGCATCCGTACTGCCGCGATTACTGAGTGCGGCGCGGCCCCGGTTATTCACAAATCGGTTGACCGCGCCTGCAAGCGGCGTAACAGGTAACGCGATTCGCACAGGCGGTCGGGTTAATGTTGAATCCCAGGAAAATTCCCACGCTGCCAGCAATCGGCGTTCTGACGCTGATCTATTTTGTCGCCGGCTACCTTTCTCTGAAGCTGGCAATTGTTAATCCCAGCGCATCACCAGTCTGGCCACCTGCCGGGATTGCGCTCGCCGCGCTGCTCGTTTTTGGTTATCGCGTCTGGCCAGCGATTTTTATCGGCGCATTCCTGGTCAACATCACGACGGCTGGGAACTTTTTCACGTCGCTTGGAATTGCCAGCGGTAACGCGCTGGAAGCCGTCTGCGGTGCGTGGCTGGTGAATCGATTCGCCGGCGCAACGCAGGTGTTCGACCGGCCGCAAAATGTTTTCAAGTTTGCACTCGCCGCGATGATCAGCACGACGGTCAGTCCGTCGCTTGGCGTGACAAGTATTGCACTGGGTGGGTTCGCTCACTGGTCCAACTACGGGCAAATTTGGACGACGTGGTGGCTCGGCGATGCGTCAGGAGATTTGGTCTTCGCACCGTTGCTTTTGCTTTGGAGCATCCCGACAACGCAGCGCAAATGGCATCGCGCGGAAGTCATCGAGGTCAGCGTTCTTCTGCTGCTGCTGTTGGTTCTCGCTGAACTGGTGTTCGGTGGTTGGCTTCAAATATCGGCACGAAATTATCCGGTCTCGTTTCTTTGCGGGCCGATCGTGATCTGGACAGCGTTTCGCTTCACACCGCGCGAAACTGCCACCGGAGTCTTTATTCTCTCCTCAATTGCGATTTGGGGAACACTGCACGGCTTTGGGCCCTTTGTAATGGCGACTGAGAATCGCTCCCTCCTGATGCTGCAATTATGGACAGCGGCGCTGACCATTACCGCAATGGCAATCGCGGCCGCGATTGCGGAACGCAACCGGGCGCAGGCAGGGATCGAGCAGCAAAAGGAAGAAGTCGAAGCCGCGAACCGGACCAAAGATAATTTCCTGGCGATGCTTTCGCACGAACTCCGGACGCCGCTTACACCGGTAATGGCTGCACTGGACGCCCTGGAAGCGGAAACTTCTCCTACGGAACTGGCCAAATGTTCGTTGTCGATGATCCGCCGGAACGTCGAGCTCGAGAGTCAGTTAATTGACGACTTGCTCGACCTCACTCGTATCGCGAAGGACAAACTTCAGCTGCGCTTCGGCTCGCTCGACGCGCACGAGATTATTGGAAACGTCGCGGAAATGTGCCGAGCCGAGGCACAGGATCGGCGCCTTAATCTTCGCGTTAACTTGCGCGCCGGCGCACACTATGTCCTGGCGGACACGGCCAAGTTTCAGCAGATCATTTGGAATTTGGTCAAGAACGCGATCAAGTTCACCGGTGAAAATGGCGACATCTTGATTTCGACGACCAATCCCGAGCCGCAAACGATCGTGATCACGATCCAGGATACTGGCATCGGCATAGACCCGGAAACCATGAAGCGAATTTTCGACCCGTTTGAGCAGGGCGAACGCGCGCTTCAACGGCGTTACGGCGGTCTCGGACTCGGCCTCGCCATTTCCAAATCACTCGCCCAGGCTCACGGCGGGACGCTGATTGCTCGAAGTGAAGGCCGTGATCGCGGTTCCACTTTTGCATTGACGATGAAAACCGTTGCGCCGCCGGCGCGAATGGCGCACGTGGCCATGCCCGCACCGGAAATCCGGCCACTGCGCATTTTGCTGGTGGACGATCATCTCGATACCTGTACGGCCCTCGAGCGATTGTTGGTACGACGCGGCCATTTAGTAGCAGCCGCGCACAACGTTCGCTCCGCAATGGAAGCCGCCGCCCGTAGCTCGTTCGATTTACTCATCAGCGACATCGCCCTTCCCGACGGCACCGGCATCGAACTCATGACCTACCTGCGCGCAATTTCGCAGATCCCGGGTATCGCGATCAGCGGTTTCGGCATGAACGGAGATATCGAGAAAAGTTTCGACGCCGGATTCGCCGAGCACCTGGTCAAGCCGGTGAAGATGGAGAGCCTCGAAGCTGCGATTGATCGAGTGATGGCGGCGCAGCAAAACTAGATCTTCACTAACGCCGCGCTTCGGCGTGGCGGCTCGCGGATTTTCGATGAAAGTAGCCCAGCCTTTCAAGGCGGGTCTTTGTTGAACCATGAGGTCAAGTGCCGACAGGCACGGCAGAAACATTCTTTCGTCCCATGCGGGACTTGCAGATTAAAGTTATTCTGTAGCCCAGCGTTGAAACGCTGGGCTATTGTCGCAGATGCGAATTGTCGATCTCCAAATCGAAGACGTTGCCTTTGGCGGAAAAGGTGTCGCGCGCGAAAACGGCAAAGCCGTCTTCGTTCCATTTACCATCGACGGCGAACTTGTTTCGACGAAAATCATCCGCGAGAAAAGACAATTTGCCGAAGGTGAGGTTATCGACCTTCGAAAGCATTCGCCGCATCGCGTCGAACCGGCCTGTCCTTATTTTGGTCGCTGCGGCGGCTGCGCCTACCAACACATCGACTACCCGCACCAGCTCGAAATCAAATCGCGTCAGGTCCGCGATCTCCTGCAGCGAATCGGGAAGCTCAAAGACATCCCGATGCGGGCGATCATCCCCTCGCCCCTCGAGTACGCATATCGAAATCGCATCACCGTCCACGCTCAGGAAGCCATCATCGGATACTTTCGCCGCGATTCGCATCGATTGATCGACATCGAGAAATGTCCGATCGCAATGGACGGTGTGAATCGCGAACTCGCGGACCTGCGCGCCCGCGATGTTCCGGACGGCCATTACACGCTTCGCGCGAAGGCCGGTCCGCGTATTTTTTTCCAAACGAACGATGGAATCGCAAGCGCACTCCGTGACTTGATTGTCGATCTTGTGCCGGCGAATGAAGATTTACTCGTGGACGCATTTTGCGGCGCAGGATTTTTTGCCAAAGCATTGCTCAATAAATTCCAGCGCGTGGTTGGAATCGATTGGGACCGGTTCGCAATTGGCGCAGCCGTGGAAAATGCGAGCACGAAAGAAAACTACATTGCCGGGGATGTGGAAGCTGGCCTGCGCACAGCACTTCAAAATTTCGATGCGGACCAAACCGTCGTGATTGTCGATCCACCGTCGGCCGGCCTAAGTGTCCGGGTTCGCGAAACGATTACCGATCTTGCGCCCGCCAAACTAATTTACGTTTCCTGCAATCCTTCCACCCTTGCCCGCGATTTGGCGAATTTGCAGTCGCGCTTCGAAATCAAATCGGTTACGCCATTCGACATGTTTCCACAGACAGCCGAGATCGAGGTGGTCGCGGAGTTGCGTCGTTACAATTGAACGTTGAACTTTGACCGTGACCCCACCGAAAGTTCTCGTTGCCGACGCAATTTCCCAGCGCGGAATTGACGAACTGTCGCGGAGCGGAGGGCTTGACGTTGCAACTCATTTCAAGCTTTCCCCAGACAAACTCATTGAAATCATTCCCGAATTCGCGGCGTTAATCGTCCGAAGTGAAACCAAAGTGACCGGCGAAGTGTTAAACGCTGCGAAAAAATTGCGCGTCGTCGGACGCGCTGGCGTCGGTGTCGATAACGTTGACGTTGAGACTGCAACTCGACGCGGCGTGCTGGTGTTGAATGCGCCTGGAGGCAACACCGTTTCAACAGCGGAACACGCGTTTTCGCTGCTGCTCAACGTCGCGCGCAAAATTCCGCAGGCCGACGCAAGTTTGCGCAGCAAGAAGTGGAGTCGAAAAGATTTTGAAGGCGTCGAGCTTTACAACAAAACGCTCGGCGTTATCGGCATGGGCCGGATAGGAAGCGAACTGAGCCGGCGCGCAATTGCCTTCGGAATGCGCGTAGTCGCTTACGACCCATACCTCTCCGCCGCGCGCGCGCGCAGTCTGCAAGTGGAGCTTGTCGAAGATCTCGACGACTTGCTCGCAACCGCAGACTTCATTTCGCTCCATACACCGTTGACAGACGAAACGCACCATCTTCTCGACGCTTCAGGAATCGCGAAAACAAAACGCGGCGTCCGGATCATCAATTGCGCTCGGGGCGGATTGATCGACGAATCCGCGCTGGCCGCAGCGTTGCAGGATAAACATGTGGCCGGTGCCGCGCTCGACGTTTTCGAAGTTGAGCCGTTGCCGGAAGATTCGTCACTGCGCTCGGCGCCAAACTTGATTCTAACGCCGCATCTTGGAGCATCGACGACCGAGGCCCAGGAAAGTGTTGGAATTGAAATCGCGCAATCGATCCGCGCTGCTCTTCTGGAAGGAACAATCCGCAATGCGGTCAACATGCCGAGTCTCGACGCCAAGACCTTGTCGATCATCGGACCGCATCTGCGCTTTGGTGAAAAGCTCGGCCGTTTTCTTTCCCAAGTCGCGCCACGCCGGGTGGACGAGCTGAAAATCAATTACAGCGGCAAAGTGAACGAGCTCGACACCGGACCGATCACTCGCGCAGTGTTGAAAGGCCTTTTGCAAAGCGCCGGTGGAACGGACGTCAACGAAGTGAACGCGCCCGCATTCGCCGAAAGTCTTGGGTTAAAAGTAACCGAAACGCGGTTGAGCGCGCTCGGTGATTATACCGATCTCCTTGAACTTTCGGCCAACGCCGAAGGCAAGACGGTTTCCGTCGGCGGCGCATTCTTTGGCGCGACTCCACGGATCGTGAGCGTGAACAGCCGGCCGGTCGAAGCGCGGCCAACTGGCGTGATCCTCGTGCTCGAAAACACCGATCGACCGGGAATCGTCGGTCGCATCGGCACATTACTTGGCGAACACGATGTAAACATCGCGACGATGTCATTGAGTCGAAACCAGGCAGGCGGCACTGCATTGACGGTCTTGAATCTCGACAACGTGCCGACCGAAGACCTGTTGCGACAAATCCGAGCGAGCGAAGACATCCGATCTGCGCAAGTCGTTCAGTTGTGAGCGTCGACAGCTACTTATGTCGATCTTAACGACCCGCGAGGAAACGCCCTGGCTCGGCGCGATCGTCGTCACTATCGCGGCGGTAGTTTTATATTTCCTGACTGCTGCGCGCGACATCGTCGTCGGCGACACCCCTGAATTAATCACTGCCGCAGTTACCTTGGGTGTGGCACATCCGCCGGGCTATCCGCTTTTCACAATGCTCGGACATCTTTTCAGTTTGCTTCCGTTGGGTTCGATTCCGTTCCGCGTGAATCTGTTGTCCGTTGTCTGCGATTCCTTTGCAGTGGGCGTTGTTTACTTAGTCGCGGTGCGTTTGACCCGGTCTCAACTCCCCGCAGGTATCGCCGCCCTGGCCCTCGCGATCAGCCCAATCTTTTGGGAATGGTCGCTCGCAGCCGAAGTTTTTCCACTGAACAACCTGCTGGCGGCGGTTTTGGTTCTATTGCTCGTTTTGTGGCACGAACAGCCGAAACAAACGGGTTTCCTAACAGCGGCATTTTTTGTCTTCGGACTCGCAATGACGAATCATCAGACGATTGTTTTGTTGGGTCCGGCATTTTGTTTTGTGCTCTGGCAGAAGCGCGCAACTCTCTTCGCGCAACCACGCGTCCTACTGATCGGGGCGTTGGCTTTCACGATCGGTTTGTTACCGTATGCCTACGTGCCGTGGGCGTCGGCGCGCCATCCTGCCTATAGTTGGGGCAACGTCTCTTCATTCCACGATCTCGTCGGCTTGATCACAAGACGGAGTTATGGCTCGACCCGGCTCGTTAACACGCCTGGTTACACTGGCGGACCGCCATGGTCGCGGCTCGCTGCATTCTTCGCTTCATTCGGCTGGTTCTCCGGCACTCTGATTTGCGCAGGAGCAATCGAAGCCTTTCGATCACGACGCTGGTATTTCTGGTTCACGTTGATCGCGTCCGTTTTCGCCGGACCATTTTTTGTTTGGATCACGAATCTAAATCTCCAAAGCGCGCCATCGGCGTTGTTTGTATTGCAACGTTTCTTTCTGCTGTCGCACGTCATCCTCGCACCCCTGATGGCGTTCGGAGTTTTTTTCATTGCGAAAGTTATCGCGCGACTTCTTCCGTCATTTTCGATCATGTCTTTGCCTCTAACGGCTGCCGCGTGCCTGGCCGCCATCGTGGCGAGTATCGCGATGAATTACCATCGACTCGATCTGAGTCGGAACTTCATCGCGCGTCGCTTTGGCGAGGACGTGCTGGGAAGTACGTCACCGCACTCCATTCTTCTGGCCAGCGGAGACGGATTTGCATTTCCGTTGCTATACCTCCAAAAGATCGAACACGTTGGCCCTGACACTACTCTCGTCGTTCTGCCGATGTTATTGGGTGACTGGTACGCGCGGCAGCTCCGGGAACGACATACCGATTTGGTCATCCCGTTCGATCGCTACGATCGCGCGACGAACAATTTGAAAGGTTTGGTAGAGGCCAACCCCAGCCGGACGATCGCAATCGCCGGCACGTTGGGGGACGATCACAGTCTCGATTTGGACTATTGGCCGTGTCCACAAGGCTTACTCACTGTGATCATGCCGAAATCACAGGATCGTCCGCTTGAGGCCGTGCTTGCCGAAAACGAACAGTTATTGAGTCGTTGCCACCCGCCGACGCCAGGAACCGCTCGCATGAATACGTTTGAAGCAGACATTGTATCCATTTATGAGTTTCCCGCGTTGCGACTGGGCGACATGTGCGCGCGCGCGGGCTTCAAGGAAGATGCGCGCCGATGGTATGAGCGCGCGCTGTCGATCAATCCGCAGTTTTCGCAAGCGCGCGAGGCGTTGGCTCGACTGGAACATTGAGTCGCATCGCGTAACTGTCATTGATGTCGCCGCCGCGAAAGACCCAAATCATCATTGCCTTCGCTGCGGTTTACGTCATTTGGGGCTCCACCTATCTGGGGATCTTTTTCGCGATCCAATCAATCCCACCATTTCTAATGGCGGGATCGCGCTTCTTTCTGGCTGGACTGATCATGTTGGTTATCGTGCGCTTACAAGGCCCACTTCGGTCAACGTGGCGCGACTGGAGAATATCGCTGATTATCGGAGCGTGTTTGCTGCTTGGCGGCAATGGTGGAGTTACAATTTCGGAGAAGTTTGTTGAGACCGGACTAGCGAGCCTGATCGTTGCAACCGTGCCAATCTACATGACGCTACTCGGCTGGTTGGTTGGAATGACTCGGCGGCCGAGTGGAATCACCTGGGTTGGACTGGCCGGCGGATTTCTCGGAGTGGCAGTGTTGCTTGGGCCAGAATTGCGGGTGTCCGGCGGTAGTCGCGCAGCTATCGGAATGTCAATCTTACTAGTTACATCATTTATTTGGTCGGCCGGTTCGATCTATTCCCGCGCGGTGAAACACGTCGCCGCTCCATTATTCGCCGCGGCCCAGCAGATGTTTTGTGGCGGGCTGCTGTTAATGCTTGCTGGACTGTTCACCGGTGAGTTCAAGGATTTCCACTTCGGAAAGATCACTACGTTGTCGTTAGGGGCGTTCGCCTATCTGGTGTTGATTGGCGCAATCGTTGGCTACACCGCCTACTTCTGGCTGTTGCGCAATTGCGATCCGGCCAAGGTCGCCACTTACGCTTACGTGAATCCGATTGTCGCAGTGCTGCTCGGGACCTTGTTCGCACACGAGGCAGTAACATTGCGGACTTTGCTCGCCGCAGTATTGATCATCGGGTCGGTCGCGCTCATTATCACCGTGCAGCAAATCAAATCGAAAACGATGCCGGCGATCACTCCCGCCATCGAAACGGAATGCGCGAGATGAAAACAAAGTTAGGTCCCGATGGACAACAGGATCGACGACAGAAGGTTGAAGTCGTGAAGCGCAACTGGCGCGCCGAGGTCGAGACTGCGCAGGCTTATCGAGAACTGGCCGGCCGCGAACCGGATGAAAAACGCAGAGCCATTCTGCTGCGAATGGCAGAGGCCGAGGAACGTCACGCCCAGCGATGGGAAAAGAAGCTGACGGACATGGGCGAACCTATTCCCACAATTCCAGACTCGCTGGGCCGGCGACTGCAACGCTGGTTGAATCGTGCGCTCGGGAGCGAAATCGCGATCCGTCGGATGGAAGCTGCGGAGGAAAAACATGAAGCGGCGTTTCGTGATCAACGTGACCGCGCGCTGGCCGGCGAAGAAGACGTGAGAGATTTCTTGCGCGAAAGCGCATTGGAGGAAAAAGCACACGCGCGGGCGTTGCAATCAATGGTGCCGCAGCTCGGACCGCGCACCGTCCTGGACACAATTTTAAAACGCGAACGGTGGCACGGACGCGGCGGTAGTTGGGTCGCGGATGCAATTTACGGCGTGAATGACGGACTGGGAGCGGTTTTCGGAATTGTCTCCGGCGTCGCGGGCGCCACGAACAATCAGCAGCATTACATTTTGATTTCCGGGTTGGCTGGAATGATCGCGTCGAGCTTGTCGATGGGCGCAGGCGCGTATCTCGCGGTTAAGAGCGAAGCGGAAGTTTACGAAGCGGAAATCGCGCGCGAGAAGGAGGAAGTTGAAGAGAATCCGGAAGAGGAAATCGAAGAGATGTCGCTCTTTTATCAGCTTCAGGGCTTCAGTCCCGAAGAGGCGCAACGCATGGCCGAACGATTGGGCGAAAACCCTGACCAATTGGTGCAAGCGATGGCGCAGAGCGAACTCGGACTCTCCGAGCATCGATTCCCCTCGCCGTGGAAATCTTCCACCTCGGCTGCAATCTCGACCGCGATTGGCGCATTTATTCCGATCATCCCGTTTTTCTTCATGAGCGGAATCGCCGCCGTCGTTTGGGCGTTTGTCATCAGCATCGTCGCGCATTTTGCAGTCGGTGCGGTGAAATCTCTGATCACCTTGCGCTCCTGGTGGGCGTCGGGATTGGAGATGACAATCGTCGGCGTAATCGAAGCTGCCGTGACTTACGGCCTCGGTCTTGCCTTCGGCGCGATCTCATGAAGACGCGCAGCCGCCAACATCCCTCAAACCCTAACCGAAGTTGAAGAAGCAAGTTGTCGCGGTGAAAGCGGCTGATTCAGCCCGAAACAGTTATCGGCGTGATGTCGTAATGGTTATCGCGCTGAGCGCGCTGATTACGATCACTTGGTTCCACGTCAACGGAATGTGGGGAAGCGCGGCGTGGCAACTTCCGACTGTTTACCAAGGCCCGTATGTGGGTCGCGATAAATCGGACATTCTTGTCTATTCTGCATTTGTCCGCGCCGCTCGAGACGGGCATTTTTCTCCGTTCTGCTCGAAGTTCGTGCCAGAGCTCGGGGCGCCGTATGAAGCGAATTGGAATGATTGGCCGTTTCTCGAATATCTCCCGCTTTATCTGATTGGCGCTCTTGCGCGCGTTGTTGGCATTTTTGCTGCGCTCAACATCGCGCTGCTTTGTTCGCATTTGTTGGCCGGCATCACATTCTATTGCATCGCACGCTATCGGAAGGTCGACATCGTCTGGTCGTTTGCTGCCGCACTCGCGTTCGGGCTGGCGTCGTTCATCTTCTCGCAATCGCCCGACCATCCAATGGTAGCGCTGTGCTGGCACGTGCCGTTGTTCTTGCTGGTTTGGGGTTGGCTAGCTGACGAACGTGAGCTCGCAATCGGATCGAAGCGATTTTGGATTGGAATGGCGATTGGAGTCCTGGCTGGCGTGCAAAACCCCTACTATTCGGTGACGTTTTGTCAGCTGGTGCTGCTGACAACGATGACGATGTCTATCCGAACGAATCGAATCGATCGGCTGCTTATCGGATTATGGTTTATCGGTGCAACTGTTTTCGGTTTTGTGTTGATGAATTTTAATGCCTGGATTTGGCAGCTGCGACTCGGCCAAAGTTCCGGTGCAATAGTTCGACAATTTCAATGGGTGGAGATTTATGCACTGAAGCTTCTCGATCTTTTTGTGCCGCCACTGAATCATCAAGTCGCGGCATTTCGCGCTGCCGGATTATGGCGTTCCCATATTGCCATTCTTCATGATGAGGGATCTTATGTTGGAATCATCGGCGCGGCGGCTTTGGCAATTTTGATTGCAATCGCGGCGCGCGCTGCGATCAAACGGCAATCTGAAATACCGGCCGCGGCTTGGCAGGTATTGTGGATTTTTGCGTTTTATACAACCGATGGATTGAACGCGATCCTTGCTGCAGCTGGTTTCACGTTCTTGCGTGCCGGCTGCCGTCTTAGCGTTGTTATTCTCGCCATCCTTCTTCTATTTACGGCGGAATGGTTAACCAAGCGAATGAGAAGCACGGTCGCAACTTCGGCGGCGGCGGTATGTTGCCTCATTGTTTTTATCGATCAGGTGCCCCAGCCGATATCGCCCGAGCAACAACGACTGATCGCGCAACAGATTTCCGCCGATCGCGACTTCGTCGCTAACATGGAGACAGTGCTCCCGCCAGGCGCTATGGTTTTCCAGCTTCCGGTGATGGATTTTCCCGAAGCCCCATTGCGCACTGTAAATCCGTACGATCATCTCCGGCCCTACCTTTTTTCGAGACAGCTTCGCTTCTCATTTGGATCAATGAAAGGTCGACCACGAGAACAATGGCAACACGATCTCGAAAAGATGCCACTGGCGGAATCACTCGCAGAGATCAAAAAACACGGGTTCAGCGCATTATATATCAATCGAGTCGCGTATCCGGACCGCGCCAAAGAGCTGGAACAGAACTTGCGAAACTTAGGTTATCACCAGGAAATCGAGAACGCCGAAGGTGATGTATTTTGCGTCGTGTTACAGTGATGAGTCGATGCCCTTAGCCTTGAGCGGCTTTTGGGCAACGCGAAGATCCGAAATGAACTTTTGATACCCGTAGTGGCGCGATTTTTCGAAATTGCCGTGCTCCGGGATCTCAACGACGACGGCAAGATCGATATCGTGCTTCGTTCCGCCTATTACGAAGGCGATGAGATCAGCGCGGCTGCGGTTTCTAGGAATCTCGTTCGACAATTAGCGGTAAAAGCCGTGATATTGATAACCGCCGTCCTGGAGCGTGATGTCATCAACGTCCCAGATCGCGGTAAACGAATAATTTTGCCCCGGCGTTAAGGTAATCGTTCGCCGGGTGAACTTGGTCTTGCCGTAGGGCGACGGTGTATTCGCTATCGTCAAAAGATGGCGACCGGGACGCACAATCGCTCGATAGCCCTCGCCCTTAGAGAGCGTCGTTATAGGGATTCCATCCAGATAAATAGTCAGGCCATTCTGATATCCGTAGGCGGCTTCGCGGAAGATCGTCAGGCCGCTATTGCCCATCAATTCGCTCCGAGAGTAATCGTAACCGCTGCCGGCTGTCGCTCTCGCTGCGAAACCGAGAGCGGCTGCAGCCAGAAGAAGAACCATTAACTTCGGGATCCAGTAGAGTCTTTTCATAAGAAACCTCCTCCGATGTTGCGGTTATTTAACCGCGGCGTTGCCATATAGTATCGGAAAAACCCTCGTTGACCAAGACTTTTCTTCCGCTGCGATAAAGAAGCGTCAAAGAGCGTATGCGCTAAATCGAATGACAATCGCGCCGCTGGCGGATGACAAACCTTCACTCTGCGGCAGCAATACCCCGAGCTGGACGGATCTCGTCCGCGAAACTATTAAGAGAAACTCTCAAGTTGGGCTTCGGCGTCGAAAGTCGTATAGACGATTACGATCAAACGCTTCACGTGTGATTAGATCATTCACAATCGATTCAGCCACTGCCTGCCAGTTTACCGTCACCAAGTCTACTGGCACATCGGGTATCTTGGCAAAAGGCATGTCGATCGGACCATCAATGAATGCCACGCGCTGCAATCTTAGTCAAATCAGCCACCTGATCAGGATTTCGAAATGCAAACATTGACGCCAGACCAGAAGCCGGAAAAACTGACCCCGTCTGTCTTGAAACAGCACAAATCGCGCAGAAGACGAAACTATCCTCGCCCTGGTATGTTAGAATGGTGGCTTCGATTTGGAGATTTTCCAACACCACTCGCAATACCTCTTCGGTAACGGGCGACCGATATTCCTTCGAATCAACGACCGTGACTTTGCGGACCGAATTTCGATGTTTCCAATTCCTTAGCAACGCCTCAATAGCGCGCTCCTTCCATACATAATACCGAGAGGGCATACTTGGTGTTCCGATCTGGGAAATCAGCAATGACTCGAATTGCCATGTCGGAGAGCCGGAGCAACGTCTCCATTGCGGTTCGACCCGGGTGAAGCCAAATCACGGTGTCGACCTCGTAGTTCCTGAGTTGATCACTCAGCGTTCCATCAGCCGCTTCGTTGGGTCGAAAAAAAAACATTGTTGTTGCGAAGCCTCGCGACCAGAGCTCACGACGAAGAGAAATGAAAAACGTTCGATACTCTTGAATGGCGACAAAATTCGAAATGAGAGCGGGTAAGCCAACAAAGCCGCGGACGCTTAGCCTTCGATTATTGCGCAAACCATTCAAGACGGTCCTGGAACCTCGCACCCGACTTAAAAGGCCGTCTTGTTCCATGTCGCGATAGATCTTTGCGACAGTTGAGACCGGCACCCTAAATCGTTTTGCGACCTCACGAAGGGAGTAGAAGACTCTGGGCTGCTCGCGCTGATTTTTAATTGCGAGCGACCGCAATGCTTGGCGGAGTCCATCGGCGTTATCGTATCTGCCTTTGAGAGCAGGTCCACGCGGTAAAGGACCGAGGTCGCGCGAGATTCTTGTTTGAGGCACTTTCACAGCGAACGGCTTTCGTGTTTCAATTTTTGCCGACTGTTTCTCAACTGTCCACAACTGTGCAAAACCTGTTTGTAACTGTCTCTTAACTGTTTGTCTAGGTAAATACAGGCATCGCCTGACAGTATCCGGTAACGCGGAGCACAAAGGACGGCGTGGGTGATACGCTTCTCCAGCGGCTGGGTCCCCCCATCCTCACGCCGTCCTTCTTGTGCCGGTAACTCCCAGAAGGGCGAGTCCCTGGCCACGTGCGGAGCGACTTCCATCGCGCGGTGACGTGCGCGGTCACTCAGCCATGAGTGATCACTGCAATATGCCAACGCAGAATTCTCATCCGTCCCCAAGGTGTGATTTGAATTTCGTGGACGCGAAGCTGGTGGAGGTAAGGGGATTCGAACCCCTGGCCTTCTCATTGCGAACGAGACGCTCTACCAGCTGAGCTATACCCCCAGAAGGCGAAGACAATATCATGAGAGGGAAAGATTTCAGCAACGAATCTCCGGCGTCATCCGTAGTGCGAATGAAATCTAAAACAAAGATGCGAGTGGCTCCCATTCGAAGAAACCGGACGCCACATCGGAAGCAGTTGACATCATCAATTGCAGTGACGAATCCGAAGTCAAAGGGTCAAAGTCCCGCAGCTTTTGACGCTGTACGCAGATCCGCGACGAAGTTTTTGTACTCGCGACGGCGGGATTCTTCATCCGGCTGACGCAACAGCGACGAAGGATGTACAGTTGCAAGGACGTTGGGCCCGAGTTTTGATGATGAAACTTTGCCGCGCTCGCGCGTGACCCGGAAGCCAGGGCCGAAGATAGTCTGCGCCGCGGTCGCGCCCATCGCCACGACGAGCTTAGGCCTAACGAGTCGCACTTCTGCCTCCAGCCAAGGGTGACACGCGGCAATCTCACGCGAGTTCGGTTTCTTATGAAGCCTGCGTTTGCCGCGCGATTCCCATTTAAAGTGTTTCACCGCGTTAGTTACATAAACTTTCTTGCGATCGATTCCCGCTTCCTCGAGGGCACGATCCATGATTCTGCCGGCTGGCCCAACAAACGGTTTTCCAGCCAGATCTTCGTAGTCGCCTGGTTGTTCACCGACGAGCATGATCAGCGCGTTTCTAGGACCTTCGCCAAAGACGGTCTGCGTTGCCTGCCTGTATAAATGACACGCCGTACAATGTTGCGCCGCTTCCCGCACCTTCGACAAGCTGGATGAGTCTGGCGGCTCTGCGGATTGGGCGTATTCCTCGGCTTTAGTGACCATCCTTCACTAATGAATCGCGACTCGCAGGCGTCGCGTCTTTCTTTCTAACCCGAACGAAACTTCAGCCAACCACAGGGCTCGTCCGCACCTCTGGTCCCGGACCGGCGAACCGAACATGCCGTTTGATGAATTCGCGAGCCAACCCGCGATAAGCCGAGGCGCCAACACCGCTAGGGTCGTACTCGAGAATTGATTTTCCAAAGCTCGGGGCTTCGCTCAACCGCACCGTCCGCGGTATGACAGTGTTGTAAACGCGCTTGCCGAAATGCTGTCGCACTTCGTCGACGACCTGCTCGCTCAAGTTTGTTCGACTGTCGAACATGGTCATGACGATGCCCCCAATTTGGATGTGCGCGTTGGCGCCAGAGTCGCGTACCTGCTCGATGACGCGCACGATTTTTGCCAAACCTTCGAGCGCGAAATACTCGCATTGGATCGGCGTCAGTATTTCGTCTGCTGCGGCCAGCGCATTCGTCATCAGAATTCCCAACGAAGGAGGACAATCGATCAGGATCAGATCGAAAGTTTCATCCAAACGAAAGGTCGACAACGTCCTGGCGAGGCGCGTCAGGTGATCCGGCATCCGTGCCACTTCAATTTCAGCACCGGCCAAATCCAAGTCGGCCGGAATGATAAACAAATTCTCGATGCGCGTGGGCAACACCTTGTCGGCTATCGAGGTTTCGCCGAGAAGCGGATCATAAATGCTTTCGCCTTCGATTTCCTGCATGCCGAGTGCGCTGGTCGCGTTTGCCTGGGGATCGAGATCAATCAAAAGGACACTCATTTTTTTCTCAGCTAAGGCGACTCCGAGATTCACTGCTGTCGTCGTCTTGCCCACCCCGCCTTTTTGGTTCGCAATCGCAACGATTTTCATGAACGGGGAACGATCAATGTGCGCAGCTCAAAGGTGTGGCGACCGTCGGCTTCCTTCCAGAGCAACTGATCAGGCGTCGGTAACATCTCTGTCACCTCGATCTCGCCCGCTTTGACGATCCAACGGTGAAAAATTTCGAGAAACAAATAACTCTCAAGATCGATGAACACCGGTTTGGTGTCCTTGTCCCGCCCTTCGGCGCCGGTGCGTCGAAGGGCTTGTTCGGTCGGGCGAATGTAAACAAAGCGAGGCAAATCTTTTGCGGCCCGTAATTTTTCGACAGCAACAACCAGATGACTCGATACGCCGGTGTAATTTCCTGGCATCAAATCGTCGGTTGTGACCGTCCAAGCGCGTCGCTGCACGATGACTTTACCGCATCGCAACCGCGGCGTGTGCGATCCGAGACTAAATTGAAACGGATGAAAACCCAGCGGAATGAGCCAGGCACGAGCGAACGACCCCAGATACTCATGGTTGTCAATTTTGCGCACACAAACATCGCCCGATACGGTGTCGATATATACTTCTGCATCCGAGGGCGACACCTTTCTCCATTTTGGATTTGCTCGCTGGGGCGCAACGAAGTTTGTGAGTTGCGGCATCGCATCGAAAATACGGACGGTTGTGTGAGCCGTGAAATCCGCGGCGAAAAAGCCAAAATGAAAATTGGGAAGACCAAAAGCCGTGCTCGCTAGCGCGCGACCAAGCGCAGGCTTGTCTGGACAACTCCAATACATGCAATGATGAGAGTGACGGCCACCGGAGCGTGAAGCTCAGCCAAAATCCATTGATAATCGCCGCGCGCGACCGCAGCCGTCGACGCCGCGGCCAATTGCAAATCAGCCGATGGAAAAGTGTATTCGTCGAACTTCGGATATTCGAAGTTGTCACGGACGATGTGACAGTCCTCCGTCGTGAGTTCGTACTCGTTAAGATCGGAGTGCGGTTGCAAACGTTCTCGAAAAGCAGCTTTCACTTCCTGAAAGGCCATCACCGCAAGCGCCACTAGTCCTGGCCCGGTAAGTGGTAACTTTACTGCTTCGCACGCCTGCAGAAACGCCGGCAATGGAATCGCTCCACCTTTTGCACCCGCTTTTTCGATGACACCCCGCAAACCGGCCGCAACCCGCGAAGCCACGAATGCGTAGTTGTCGCGCCAGAGATCAATCCACGGCTCCGCCTGAACTGCGACCTCGTCGATCAAACCTTGGTTGATCTCGAAATGACACTTACGAAAACATTCTTCGCAAATCGGATTAGTCGCAGCGTAGAGATAACGATCGGTTGGTTTTGGTTGGGCTCCGATTGACTTCAATCGCGTTCGCGTTTCGTCCGAAATCGATTGTCGCGTCTCCGATTTAACAGCTGTGATAAATTTGGACGGAATCTCGATCAAACCTTGCAAAATCGGCAGCCACTTATCACGAGCAGGGCTGGTTGGCCAATCTCTCACATCCTTGAGTAAAATTTCGACCGCATGAGGCTCCAATGCTGGCACTATCAGCCTGGAATTTGAATTCTCTGGGTCCGCGTTGATAGCAGCGGCAATGGCGTGAGCCGTCCAGCGCTCAAGAAATGCCTCCCGCTCAGCGATTCCAGATTCCGGCGCGAGCCGTAAGCCAGAAAATCTCTCTGCCATCGTTCCCCACCCTGAAGGTCCGAATTCACTGAAGGTGTCGTTCTTGGCCGCGATGCGTTGAAGATAAAGTAAGACGTGCCTTTCACGCTCGCGGGTTCGCGAATTCCGCGACCCGATTCCACGGCTGCCTTTGGATAATGAAGCAATACGGTTGCGCATTTCCCCTAAACTGAAAATCAAATATCGAGGTAGAATGGTGCACGCGGAGTCAAACAGGGATTTGCGCGAAGCTTCTAGTTCACGTTGCAGCGCGATCCCCAGGGACGGGACAGTCTCGCCCCCGATTTCTTGTTGCGCGAGCAGCAGCCCGCGAACGGTGTTGATCGTCTCGGGGGTTCCAAAATGCTCAAGAATTTCAAACGGCGCGCCTGCCAGGCGAATCAGAAAAATTGGCGCGACCCGATACGACACGCCTCAGCAAAACCAAACGCGCCGAACCTGACAATTCTTAAATGAAGGACGCGCCCCAACGAAAGCGAAGATCAGCTTGTGTGCAGCGGTAGACGAATCGTGAACACGGTGCCGACCCCGGACGTGCTCTCGACCTTGATCGAACCACTATGGTCCTCAACAACTTTCTTGGTGATGTAGAGACCGAGACCGGTGCCGCTCTTGGCTTGTTTGGTTGTGAAATATGGATCGAAAATTCTATTCAACTGCGCCGGATGAATGCCGGCGCCAGTGTCTTCAACGCGAAGATCGACATAAAAATCTTTTTGAGCGCACGTGACCGTGACCGTACCCTTCTTTTCAATCGATGCTTGAACGGCGTTGACGACGACGTTTTGGATCGCGCGGTTAATTTGCAAAGCGTCTCCCAACAACGTGCAGGCGTCTTCGCAAATGGTCGATTTCAGTTCGACGCCATTCTCGCTCGCCATTGGTGCAATCCCTTTCAACACATCGCGGACAATACCGGACACGGAAATCAATTTTGGCGGAGAGGCTTCCACGTTTCCGTAACTCTGCCACATGGTGAGCAGCTCACGGCAAAGTCGGACGTTTTGCTCGATAATGTTCAGCTCCTTCGCCGAAGAAGCGTCCTGTTGCCCATTTTCAGATTTTTCGAGGCGTTTAGCGAGCAATTGAACGTAACCCCAGACAATTGTGAGTGGGTTCCCGAGATCATGAACGAATTCCGCGGAGGCCTGGCCGAGCGACGCAAGGCGCTCTTTCTGAGCGAGCTGTTGGAGCAGACGATTATTCAATTCCTTGATCTCAGCGGCAGCGTATTCGCTCGTCCGGTGTGCACGTGTGCGCTCGACGTTACGATCGATCACCTGCTGCATTTCATGGGCATCAAATGGTTTGCTGATATAATCGTTAGCGCCAAGCCGGAGCGCCTCTTTGGCGGTATCGAGCGCCCCAAAGCCGGTCAGCATGATAACTGAAAGATGCGGATCGATTTCGCGAATCTGGCGCAAACCTTCAATCCCGCTGACGCCCGGCATTCGTATATCCATGACGATAGTATCAGGGTTCTTCTCCTTGAGTAACTTAATGCCGGCTTCGACGCAGTCGGCCGTATGGACCTGATAATTTGGTTTCAGGAGCATGCGCAAGCTTTCGCGCGGTCCCATTTCGTCATCGATGACCAGAATTTGGGGCAGTTCGGGACTAGTGGTCATGGTGTGCGTCAGCGGGCTTAGAAGCTAGGGTCATGCCGCGCAGAGGCGCTTGGCGCAAAAATATTCGGCAACTCATCTTGATTCGCCGGCGAACGTTTAGGTTAAAAATCCGTGGCATGCAAGGTGCAACTTGTGAATAAGTTGCCGCCTTTGGTGGATAATTTCGACTTTGGCGCGCAAAAAATATAATGACTGGAGCCAATGTAGCGTTTAGAATGCCCTGTGATTCGTTCGTGGCAGATCCCATCGACAATCCCTTAACCGCCCACTTTCCAGATCTCACGGCGGGAAACTGTCGAGTTTTCCCTATCGCTCAATTTCCCCGTCCGCAATCGCAAACCCCATGAGACGGAATCGTATTGTTATTACTGGAATGGGAATCGTGGCACCGAATGGCATCGGCTTGAACGAATTCTGGGATTCGCTTTTGAAAGGCCGCAGCGGCATTGGACCGATCACGCTTTTTGATGCGAGCGACCTAAAGAGCCGAATTGCCGGCGAAGTAAAGAATTTCGATCCACTGGATTATATCGAACCGGAGCTGAAACCGAAACGCATGGCGCGGCATACACAGTTTGCTTACGCCGCCACTATGATGGCGCTTGAAGATGCCAGGCTAGAAATTGGCGAGGCAAGTTTGCCAAGTCCGACTCCAGTAGTTGTGGGTGTAAGTACGAGCGCTTTGGATGTCATCGAAAATGTTTATCGCGTTTCGGACAATCGCGGAATTGACGCCATCGCTCCTACCGCGCTCGCGGCCTCCAAACCCCAGGCCGCAGCCAATGTCATCGCCGATCGAATTGGGACTCGAGCTCGCGCAGCGACTGTTTCCTCGGCGTGCCCCTCTGGTTTAGACGCAGTAGCGCTGGCGGCGACCATGATCCGTTCGGGCGCAGCGGAACTCGCAATTGCTGGCGGTGCCGACGCGCCTCTGACCAGGCATGGCATGGCAAGTTTTGTGGCAACCGGATTGAGTTCATTTCGCAACGGCGAACCGGAGAAAGCGAGCCGCCCGTTCGATGTCGAACGCGATTCCGGAGTAATCTCGGAAGGCGCGGGAATGTTTGTTCTTGAAAATTACGACCGCGCACTGGCTCGAGGAGCACAGATTTATCTCGAAATCAGCGGCTACGCGACCCAGCGCGACCGAGCTCCCGAATATCCCGGATCCGGACTAGTAGATTCAATGCGGCTCTCCCTAGCTAACGCGAGCCGCTCTGAGCGGGACATCGATTATATTTCCGCGTATGGCCCCGGTCACCCGCTTCTTGACGCTGCAGAAGTACGCTATATCAAGGAAGTATTTGGCGAACGCGCTTACTCGATTCCTATCAGCTCAATCAAAGGCGTTACAGGAAATCCTCTGGCGGCAGCCGGCCCATTGCAATTGGCGGCGTGCGCCCTAAGTTTCCGCGATCAAATTATCGCGCCGACAGCGAATTGTGATTTGCCGGATCCGGAGTGCGATTTGGATTTTGTGCCACTGCGCGCCCGGAAAGCGAAACTGAACTGCATTCTAATGAATGTTCGCGGTTTGGGCGGGAGTGCGAGCTCATTGGTTGTTGATCGGCTTACAGCGCAATGAACGAAGCAACTTTTCCAATTGCCATCGCGCTCAGCATTCAATTCTTGCTAGGCGTGATTGTTTTTCAATCAAACTGGCACCGAAAAGCCAATCAAGCTTTTCTGCTTTTGTCGGCAATTACCGCAGGTTGGTTAGGGTGTCTCTATTTTGCAGTTACAACGACGAATATGCGAATCGGCGAGATCGCCATTCGTGAAGCCTCAGTCTTCGCGGCGTTAACTTTAATTGCATTAAATTTTCTTCGGGTCGCTCTAACAAAGCAACATCTGAGTTGGCAGGAAATTACTGGTCTAAACATCCCGTGGCTGATTATGGGCGCGGTCGTGACGGTGTTCTGCCAGACACGCTTTTTTGTCCAGGGAATCGAGTTGTCGACTTCGACAGGAGTGCTACTGCCACAGTACGGACATTACGGAACCCTTTATTTTGCCTGGTTTTTCACTGCGGGTGCAGTCGTGATCGTCGCCTACGTCATGGACACGAGACGCGCGTCCGCAGGAACAAGGACCGAGCTTTCGTTCATCTTGATTGGCGTGATCGTCGCAGTCGGTAGCGCCGCGTTGTCGTTCACCCTTGGCTTGTTCGTCGATAAATCGCGGCTCGTTTGGCTGGCACCGTCACGAACCGCGCTTTTCAGTTTGATTATATCCTATGGAATCGCCACGCGAAGAATAATGGACGTAAGCGTCTTGCTTCGCCGCGTAATCTCGTATGCAGTTCTCGCAACGTACCTGATCGCCCTTTATGCGGTTATCTGGTGGCTCGTTTCAACTGCGCTGCTGTCTTCCACTGCGAATGCCCATTCAATCGCGCACGTGGTTGCCGCAGTCGTAATCGCATTTGCCATGGCGCCGGCGCGGGGAATATCTCAACGCCTGGCAGAACGGATGTTCATCGGTTCCCATCAACTCGATTTTCGCACGACCGTGAGTAAGGCAGCAAAAATTCTGGCTTCGGTCGCCACTTTGCGCGACTTGCTCGACCGTTTTGCACACACGGTGGCCGACGCTGTCGGTACAGAGCGCGTTATGATCCTTTTGCCGACAAAGCAGGGATTCTCGCAACACTACCCGCCCGTTGAGCCGGGTTCGCGCCAGTTCCTGGAATTGACTCGCGACCAGGCAACAATTGCCCAGCTCGAAGCAAACCGTGAACCGATTGTGCTCGATGAGTTGCATCGCGCGCGCCCAACGCCGCAGCTCCAGCGGGTGATGCGACAATTGGATGCCCTGCAGATCGCGTTGGCGATGGGAATTTTCTCACGTGATCACCTTGCGGGAGTTTTGCTTCTCGGGGCTCGAAAATCAGGCCGGATCTACGGCGGGGTCGAACAAGGCGCGCTTCAAGTCTTGTCTGGACAACTAGCCGTAGCCATCGAAAACGCCGAACTTTTCACCGAGGTCCAGAACGCCAAGATCTATAATGAAACGTTGCTCCAAAATCTGACCAGCGGTGTAATCGCCTCCGGGACGGATGGAAAGATCACTGTTTTCAATAACGAAGCCGGACATATCACCGGACTGGATTCCGAGGAAATGCTTGAATGCTCGATAGATGCTTTGCCATTTGATCTGGCGGAGCCCCTGATTACGACGCTCCGCACAGGGGAGAGCCAGCAAGACTGTGAAATCATGCTGCACGCTGGTAGTGCCGATGTAATCATTCGCGCGAGCACGTCGATTTTCCACGGCCAGGATCGACAAGTGCTCGGCGCGCTCATGGTGTTGACCGATGTTACCGCGATCAAGCGTCTGGAACTCCAAATCCGGCGCAGCGATCGTCTTGCCAGTCTCGGAACACTTTCCGCGGGCATGGCGCACGAAATTAAGAACCCTCTCGTTTCGCTTAAAACGTTCGCCCAACTTCTGCCGGAGCGTTACCAGGATTCGGATTTTCGCGACACGTTCTCGAATTTGATCGGCCATGAAATCGACCGCATCGACTCGCTGGTGAACCAGTTACTTCGATTCGCGAGGCCGGCGAAGCCGATTCTAAAACCACTTCACGCGCACGAGATCTTGGAGAAAGCGCTGACGCTTGTCGGCCACCGGCTCTATCAGAAAGACATTAAATTGCAGCGTGCGTGGCAGGCTGATGTAGACACAATTCGTGGCGATCCGGACCAACTGGAACAAGTCTTCCTAAACTTTTTCCTAAACGCGATGGATGCAATGAAGACCCAAGGTGAATTGACGGTAAAGACCGAGATCCGCTCCGGCGAACAATGGGTTAATGCCAGCGTTTACCCTAACGGTGCAAGCAACGGCCACGCGCCTGAAGCTTTGCTCATCAGCATTCGTGACACGGGCGAAGGAATCAAACCCGAAGATATTCCACACGTGTTTGATCCGTTCTTTACGACCAAGGACTACGGCACCGGACTGGGACTATCGGTCGTTCACGGAATCGTTCAGGAACATGGGGGCCAAATTGAGGTTGAGAGCGAACTGCATAAGGGAACGGTATTCCATATTTTGCTGCCGTTAGTGCGGTCCGATAACAAGGTGGCCGCCGCATGAAGTCAACGCCGGTTTCCATTTTATATACTCAGGATGCGGACTTGCTTCGCAGAGCGAAAGCGTTCCTGCGCACATCTGCGCAATTGCACCACGTCGCCGATCCCGGGCGTCTTGAACCAGTCCTTCAACAAATGGGGCCGGCGGTGCTGATGATGGATTTGCGGGCAAAAGAATGCCGCGAATTACTCGAGCAAATCCACCAGGAACAACCCGACGTCCTGATCATCGCACTCGGCGTTGCTCAATCGGAGCCGCTTCGCGAGGTTGAA
Source organism: uncultured Verrucomicrobiae bacterium (assembly GCA_963801815.1). Lineage (GTDB taxonomy): Bacteria > Verrucomicrobiota > Verrucomicrobiia > Chthoniobacterales > UBA10450 > AV40. The sequence goes on along the minus strand of CAWDGJ010000003.1, from coordinate 352,160 downwards.
CAGCTCGGAATTTATGCGGTGGAAGAGCTCGGATTGGAACGACGGCGTTTTCAGTCCATGCTGGAACGCGCGTTCGCCTATCAAAAGCTCTTGCTGGAAAACCTCGATCTTCGCGAAACGTCGACGATAACTACTGAGCGCTTTCCCCAGAGCGAACGGGTGCGGTCGACAATGGATTCCGGAAGGACGCTGCCACTCCTGCGCTTCCCGCGCGTGCTTCGCCGCTTGGACGACATGAACGCGCTAGTCACCGCGATCGTCGAAGCCGTCGCCGACGCCGCCGGGGTAAGCCGGGTTGGACTTTTCTTGCGGACTCGCAAAGGCGAGCCATACCGCCTCGTGGCGGGTCTTCGTTGTTTGCCGGAGACAAGCCAACTGGAAGTCGCCGATCGCGATGCGTTAGTGCGCTGGTTTCAGCTAAATGCACATTTGATTTCGCGCATACATCTTTTTCAAGCGCAAGGTCAGCACCAGCGAGCCATGATGCGGCGGGCACTCGAGACCTTCGGCGCGGAAGTCATCGTGCCACTCCATGCTCGTGACGGCATCATCGGTTGGATCTTTTTCGGACATCGCGTGACCGGGCAACCTTTCGATGACCGCGATCTCGAAGAATTGACGCTGCTATCCGAGCACGTGTCGACGATTTTAGAAAATGCTCTCCTTTACGGGGAAGCGGCGATGGAAAAAACATTGGCCGAAACGCTGCTGAAATCCATTCCGCCGGGAATTGTTGCCGTCGACACCGATGCTACGGTTCGATGGTTCAACCCACGCGCGGAAAAAATGCTTGGCTTTTCCAGCGCCGAAGTGGTCAACCAACCAATTGAAAGAATCAACAATAAGCTTGCCGGTTTGCTCCGCGAAGCACTCGAATCTAAAGCGCCGCCGCCGACACAACATTGGATCGACAGTAATAATCGACGGTCTCTATCGGTCGAAGCATTGCGTCTTGCGAGCAACGGGTCCGCCCTCGGGGCCGTTGCGGTCATCAATGACCTTACGGCCCAAGAAACGCTGCGGGAAAAACAGGCCTTGGTCGATCGCGCAGTATTTTGGACCGATCTGGCTGCGAGCATGTCCCATGAAATTCGTAATCCACTTGTCGCGATCAAGACTTTCGCTCAACTGCTCCCCGAGCGCTTTGATGACCCCGAGTTTCGCAAGGAATTCAACAAGATCGTCGTCCAGGAGATCGATCGACTGGACAAAATTATCACCCAAATCAACAACTTCGCGCATCCGCCGGAACTCGTGTTGAAGTCGATCGACGTTCGCGCGCCGGTGAAGAAAGGATTGGAAATCGCTCGTGGCCGCTTTGGGGTCAACGGCAAGGTGGAGATCGAAACATCGTTGCCTCACGATCTGCCGCGCGTACTTGGGGACGAAACCGCCCTGGCGGAGGCCTTCGCTCACCTGGTAGCCAACGCAGCCGAAGCCAGTGTCGATCGGACCAAGCCGCGAATTCTGCTTTCCGCTAAGCCGGTCCGGGAAGGCCGGCAAGCCGCCGGGGTCGTTGTAACGGTTCGAGACAATGGCCGAGGGATCGCACCCGAAATTAAAGAGAAAATTTTCTCGCCGTTCTGCACCACGAAGCCCCGGGGAATGGGCCTAGGCTTGCCAATCGTCAAGCGAACAGTGTTTGACCATCATGGCCGGGTTGAAGTCGATTCGACGTCCAAGGGGACCCTGGTCAGTGTGGTGTTGCCAACCAGCGGCGGAAATACCGAGTAGGAAATTTTCGAGTTGCGATTTGCCTCTCGCGATTTGAGGCTTCGGCCAACCGAAATCCAAATCGGTTACAAGAAGTTCGCCATCGGGACGGCACCAATAACTTGATTAAACTAATTACCTTCGGCAATTGAAGGAGACATCATGAAATCTATCGCTGTTAACGAAGAACAATTGCAAAAAATTAAGACCAGTCCGGGTTTTGTTGCGGCGCTGGATCAAAGCGGCGGCAGCACGCCGAAAGCCCTGCGTCTTTATGGGATTCAAGAGAATACGTGGTCCAGCGATGAAGAGATGTTCACCATCGTGCATCAGATGCGGACCCGTATCATGACTAGTCCCGCTTTCACGGGGAAACGAATTATCGGTGCCATTCTGTTCGAGAACACGATGGATAGGGAAATCGAAGGGCAACCCACCGCGGACTATCTTTGGAACGTGAAACGGGTCGTACCATTTTTAAAAGTGGATCAAGGCCTTGCCGCTGAGAAAGACGGCGTTCAGTTGATGAAGCCCATGCCGGCGTTGGGCGCGCTCCTCGATAAAGCCAGGGCGAAACGCATCTTCGGAACCAAGATGCGTTCAGTTATCAAACAAGCCGACGAAGCAGGGATCAAGGCGATCGCGATCCAGCAGTTCGAAATTGGTGAACAGATTATCTCGGCAGATTTCGTGCCGATCCTCGAGCCCGAAGTTGATATTCGCTGCCCGGAAAAGGCGAAAGCCGAGCAGTTACTCAAAACAGCCATTCTTGAAAAGCTCAACGAATTGCCAGCCGGTCAGTTCGTTATGCTCAAGCTTACGCTGCCGGAACAGGACGACTTTTACGCCGACTTTGTCAAACATCCCAAGGTTGTAAGGGTGGTTGCCCTTTCCGGCGGCTATTCGCGAGAAGAAGCAAACAATCGTCTGCGCAGACAGCATGGCGTAGTCGCCAGCTTTTCCCGCGCGCTAGTTGAAGCGCTGACGGCCCAGCAATCTGATGCTGAGTTTAACGCCGTGCTCGATAAATCCATACAGAGTATTTTCGACGCATCGAATACTTAAGCCGACTATTGCCAATTTAATGACCGTGCCAGTAGCGCTTGGCACAAGCGCCTCTAGAATTTAGAAAGAAAACGTGACGTTCACGCTCCAGGAGCTCGCGATCTTCTCAGGTGGAGAATTGCGCGGCGGCGATCCGACTGAAGAAATCACCGGAGCCGCGTCCCTTTCCGAGGCTGTTCCGGGTGAGGTCACATTTTATGCTGATCCGCGTTACCTGGAACGGCTCCGTAAAACTCGCGCCTCGGCGATATTTGTAACGAACGATTTTTCCGAGCAAACGGCTGCTGCCCAAATTCGCGTGGCCAGTCCGTCGAAGGCTTTCGAGAAAGTGGTGCTAAAACTTGCGCCGACGCCGGTCGAGTTCGCGTCCGGAGTCCATCCCAGCGCGGTCGTCGATCCAACTGCGAAACTCGGACGCGGGGTCTCGATTCAACCTCATGCTGTCGTCGAGCCAAACGCAACCATCGGCGACAAAACCGTCATCGGAGCGGGCAGCTACATTGGACACGAATCCGTGATCGGCACGTCGTGTGTAATCTACCCTAACGTGACTATTCGCGAACGAACGCGGATCGGCGCGCGGGTCGTCGTTCACAGTGGCGCGATTATCGGCGCGGACGGTTTTGGATTTGAATTGATTGACGGCCGCTACAAAAAAATTCCACAAATCGGCATCGTCCAAATCGATGACGAAGTAGAGATTGGCGCCAACACGACGATTGACCGAGCTCGATTCGGACGAACGTGGATCCAGGAAGGTGTAAAGATCGATAACCTCGTTCAGATTGCTCATAACGTGATCGTTGGAAAAAATTCCATCATCGCGGCGCAGACCGGAATTTCTGGGAGCACACGCATCGGTGAGAATGTGAAGATGGCCGGACAGGTCGGGGTAATCGGTCATCTCACCATCGACGACAATACGATCATTGCCGCTCAAAGCGGTATTTCCAAAGACCTTCCCGGTGGCGCGTGGTTCGGTTCTCCGGCAGTCCCTTTGCCAGAGGCGAAGCGGCAGATCGCGTTGATCCATCGTTTGGGTAAACTTTTCGATCGAATAAGGGCAATCGAAAAGAGGCTTGGGCTGTAAGCACGGGCGCGGCAACGGCTTGGGGCGGTGCGGGCCAGTGGAGAAATGACCAGTTGGCAGGCATTTGGCAAGGGAGGTGCTTTAGTGGTTATAGAAATTATAACCATGAGCCCGTTAAAACGCGAATATTCCCAGTTCCTCATCATCGACGATGACCCCGGCATCGCTAAGTTCCTCGTTACGTATCTTCGCCAACGCGGTCACACCTGCCATGCCCTGACCGATGGATTTCAAACGGCCTCGTGGCTCTCTGAACACGATTGCGAGGTCGCGATTGTTGACCTCAAAATGCCGAAAGTGGACGGAATCTCGCTCATATCGTTTATGCGCGAAATGAATCCTGCGCTGCCGATTGTCGTCTTTACTGGGGTTGGCTATGACGAGGAGCAAATGCACGCCGCCCTCCACGCCGGCGCGAATGGTTACGTGAGTAAAAACCTTCCGATCGAACAGCTTTATTGCGTGCTCGCGCGCGTGCTCGCGACCTGTCAGCAACGCAAGAGGGCCGCGTCAAACAGCCAGCAACCGGCATTAGCCAGCGTAGCTTGATCAGTGCCTTCGCGCCGTTTTAAGCCGTTCGCGTAAATCTTCGGGTAAAATGCAGGCACCGCCGCACGCATTTACCGTTTCCATTTCCAACAAGTCCGACGTCGCAACCGTGACATCGAATCGCTCCGCGTACTTGCAGGCCAGCCTCTCGATGATTGTGTCCGCCGACTGACCGCGCCGCGCGTAAAAGATTTGAAGATCGTGTGGATCGGCTGTTTCGCTCACCTGCTGACCCTGGCCATCGAAAACCGCAACGACGTTTTCGTCGCTCCAATCCTGGTAATCGCGCAATTTCTTGATTAAGACCTCACGCGCGACGTGCGGCCGACGGTCGTGAAGTTTTCGTAATTCCGGCCATGCAAAAATGATGCTGTGCCCATCTACGATGAGATAACGCGCGCGCACGCAATTATTCTAGCTCATGTCGAGCCGCGAACTAACGCAGATCGTGGGAACGAACGCTAGTGTGCCGGGGCTGCTTCCTTCCGGCTTCGCGACCGCGGGGATTCGCGCTGTTTCGAGCGCATCGAGGTTTTCTTTCGTTTCAAGTACGCTTTACGGCGCTTGCGTTTGGATCGAACTCGGTGCTGCTGGCCCATGCTTTTCTTATAGGCAGAAAGAGTAAACGGCGCAAGCTGCCGACAGCAAATAACAAAATCGAGATTGCATTTGTCCGCTCCCAGGAATTAAACAATTGGACGGTGCGACCCCCCTTGCCCCAGACGTTTCCCGCCACTCCGAGAAGGCTGATTGGTGGATCCCTTTTGCTACTCGCGTTCGCAGCGGTTTTTGGCGTGCTAAGTCTCCCTAAAATTAGATCGCTGCGCTCAACCGCCGCAGAAGCGGTCGCTGCCCGCGAAGTCGCTGAGCGATACTGTGTAACAAAAGAAAATGAGCTTATGGCCCGCGAATCGGCCATCGCCGCTCGGCAGGCGAAACTCAGCGAGCGCGAAAGTAAAACGCTCGCCTCTGAGGAGCAGCTCAAGCAATTTTTGAACGAAAAGAAACAGGTTGAAGCCAAGCTTCAGGATAAAGAGGCTGATATTGCTGAGTTACAAAAGCAAATCGAGGAAAAGCAACCGGCCTCCGCAAACCCGGGCGCGCCATCGAATGTTGAATTGCAAGCCCAGTTAGATGATGCCCGGCAGCAGCTCGATAACGCCGAGCACGAGAAAAGTCTCCTCGCTGAAAAAATGGCGGCTGTTCGAGAGCGTGCTTCACAGCTTGAAGAGGAAAAGAAGCGGCGCGCGATTGCTCACGGAAAGGTTGGTGTCCGCGGTAAGATCCTCGCCGTCAACCAGGCCTACAACTTTGTCGTGCTCAATCTCGGTGGCCGCAATGGGGTCGAGCCATACTCTGAAATGCTGATTGTGCGAGACGGCACCTTTATCGCAAAAATCCGCATTTCTTCAGTTGAACCGGCCACCGCTATCGGCGATATCATCACCAGCACGCTGGCGCGTGGTGTCCAGGTGCAACCGGGAGATATCGTTATTTATGCTGGTTCAAATTCGTAAATTGCGGCGGCCGATCGCGAGTCTTTTGTTACTCGCGGCAGCGGGAACCCTGATTTCTTGTGCATCACAAAAAGACCAGGTCGCCCTGGTCAAGGATCCGGATGCAAAACCAGAAGGCGCCATGCCTTGGAATAAGCAGGAAAAATGGGAGACCGGTGATCAGTTCGCCAACATGACTGATCACCGCTAAGCGCGGCCTGATCAGATCCAAAAGCCGGCTGGGATAACCGCGTTCTTCGGCACAACCACGATGCCGTCCCGAATGAAGTAATTTTCCGCATCGAGATTCGCTGCTTTTCCTTCCGGTGTAATCACCACGCCATCGGCAATCCGCGCGTTCTTGTCGATAATCGCACGGTCAATCACGCAATTGCGCCCTATCCCGATAGGCGGCAGGTCGCTGCTGGACTGCCGATCTTCCTCGAAGTAATCGGCACCCATGATAACACTGTTGCGAATCGTAGCTCCACTTTCGATGAAACTGCGAATGCCGATAACACTGCGCTCGATATGAGCGTCGGAGATGATGCAACCGTCGGAAATCAGAGCTTGTCGCAAAGTTGCACCGTTAACTTTACTGCCCGGCAAAAATCGCGGATGCGTGTAAATCGGTCTATCGGCTTCGAAGAAACTGTATTCCGGCACGATATTGGTCAGGTCGAGATTAGCTTCGTAAAAAGCCCGGATTGTTCCGATGTCTTCCCAATAACCGTTAAAGATGAACGCGCTCACATTACGGTCCTTGATCGAATTCGGAATTACGTCGCGGCCGAAATCAACCAGATCGTTGTCCAAACAACGCACCAAGATTTCGCGATTGAACAGATAAATTCCCATCGAGGCCTGATAGAGCTCGCCATTATGTGGCGACTTAGTCGCATCAATCAGCTCCGCACTCATTTCCATGCCGGCGAGTAGACCTTCATCTTTCGGTTTTTCGACAAACCGTGTAATCCGCCGATCGATTCCGCATTGCATGATTCCAAATTGTGCGACCTGGTCACGCGTCACGGGTTTAGTGGCCAGCGTGATCTCGGCCCCGGTTTGAATGTGTTGATGCAGCAGCGTCCGAAAATCCATCCGGTAAAGTTGATCACCGCTTAGGATGAGAAAATAATCGAACGGTCGCTCGAGGAAATAGCGCATGTTCTGGCGCACGGCGTCCGCGGTGCCTTGGTACCATTGCGCGCCTTCGGGTGTCTGTTGGGCGGCGAGAATCTCGATAAAGCTTCGCGAAAAATTGTCGAACTTGTAGCTCGCTTGAATATGTCGGTGCAGTGACATGCTGTTGAATTGCGTCAACACATAGATCGAGCGCAGCCCGGAGTTCAGGCAATTGCTGATCGGAATATCGACGATGCGATATTTTCCGCCGAGCGGCACAGCGGGTTTGGACCGGTCCTTGGTTAATGGAAATAAACGCGTGCCGGCGCCACCACCCATGATGATGGCAAGCGTTCGCTGCGTGGTACCGGGCGGAAGCGCGAGCGCCCCCATCGGCGAAAGCGGAAAACCGCGGCGCGTGAGCTTGTCCGTTTCCACTGCTCCAATAACTCAGGGTCTTCGCCTTCCGGCAACCATTTTGCAAGGTTTGCTCGAAATTCGTTCAGACAGTAACCTTGCAGCCCTAGCCATGTGTGGAATTGTCGGTTACGTCGGTCGGTCGCAAGCTGCACCCATTTTACTCGACGGGTTGCGCCGGCTTGAATACCGCGGTTACGATTCGGCCGGCGTTGCGATCGTTGACGGCGATCATGTGGAAACTCGCAAGTGCGCCGGCAGAATTGCTTCACTGGCGGAATTAATCTCTAAAAAACCGGCGGCAGGCTCGTATGGGATCAGTCATACGCGCTGGGCAACGCATGGAAAAGTTAACGATGAAAACGCCCATCCACATTTCGACGCCAGCGGCAAAATCGCTCTCGTTCATAACGGCGTTATCGAAAATTATCAGGCGCTCAAAGAACAACTGGTCCGGGATGGCGACGCAAACTTTCGATCGGATACGGACACCGAAGTATTGGCACATCTGATCGGCAACATTTACCGAAAGCTCGACGGTAAAGATTCGAGAGCGCGGCTGGTCAACGCCACCCGGGCTGCGTTGAAGCAGGTCATCGGCACCTACGGCATCGCGCTCATTCACGCGGACATTCCTGATTTCATCGTGGGTGCACGCCGCGGCAGCCCGCTAGTCCTTGGCGTCGGCAAGGATGAAAATTTCCTGGCCAGCGACGTAAGCGCGATCGTCGCTCACACTCGCGACGTTGTTTACCTGAACGATTTCGATCTCGTTTCGTTCGACCGCGAAAACTTCGACATCAGTTCAATCGACGGCGCAGTCGGTGAGCACGCCGTCAGCAAGGTAGAGTTCACTGCGGAGGACATAAAAAAGGGCGATTACCCGCACTACATGCTCAAGGAGATCTGCGAACAGCCGGACACGGTGCGTGACGCGATGCGCGGTAGGCTGAATTATGAAGAGTGCACGGCAAAACTCGGCGGCTTGAACATGTATCCGGCAGAGTTGCGCGATGTTGCGCGCATCGTTCTTACCGGCTGTGGAACTGCGTTGCACGCCGCGCGCGTCGGCGAATATCTCATAGAGCAGCTCGCAAATATTCCGGTCGATGTCGATTTTGCGAGCGAGTACCGGCACCGAAATACGCCGCCGACCGAGCACACGCTCGTCTTCGCGATTAGCCAAAGCGGTGAAACCGCCGATACACTCGGTGCGTTGCGCGAAAGCAAGCGCAAGGGCTATCGCACACTCGGGATTTGCAACAACGTCGCCAGTACGATCGCCCGCGAAAGCGACGGCGGTGTTTACATGCACGCTGGCCCCGAGATCGGCGTGGCCGCCACGAAATCATTTACGTCACAATTGATCATTCTAAACTTGATCGGCCTTCTTCTCGGCCGCATGCGGCAACTCTCGTCCGCCCAAGGGAAACGAATGATCGATGCGTTGGAAGCGTTGCCAGGACAAATCGAGCAGGTTCTCCAGCTGAGCGATCAGATAAAATCGCTCGCGAAGAAGTATGTCGATGTTACCGGGATGTTGTTTTTCGGCCGGCAATTTAATTATCCAATCGCACTGGAAGGCGCACTCAAGTTGAAGGAGATCACTTATCTCTTCGCCGAAGGCCATCCCAGCGCCGAACTCAAGCACGGAATCATTGCGCTCGTCAGGCCGGACTTGCCGTCAATCTTCATTGTGCCCGACGACGCGGTGTTTTCAAAGAACGTCAACAATATGGAACAGATAAAGGCTCGCAAAGGCCCCATCATCGCTATTACTTCCGGCAACGGCGCGAAACACTTGAAAGATCTGGCCGCGGACATCATTGAAGTCCCGGACACAATCGATTGCCTGAGCCCCGTGTTGACCGTAATTCCGTTGCAATTGCTCGCCTATCATCTCGCCGTCGAGCTTGGCCGTGATGTCGATAAACCACGCAACCTCGCAAAAAGCGTAACCGTGGAGTGATTAACACTTCAGGACAACCTGTCCCTGATTTCGATTGAGTCATCGCGATATCGGATCAGTTGCACCCGATTTGCAGTAAACGCCGACGTTGACACAAAGGCGGCAAATTCTTACGATCCGGACTAACAGCTGATTCTGTTTGCGCTGTTCCCCCATGCGCCAGAACGAAGACTACGCCCTCAAGATCCTCCAAGACGTCGGACTTGTTTCGCCCAAGCAAGTCGACGCTGCGCGCAAAGGTTTGAACGGCCAGGATCGGGTCCTTGATGTCTTAATCAAGGACGGAATCATCAACGAATCCGATGCTTCACGCTCGCTGGCTGCTCAGGCGCACATGGATTGGATCGATTTATCGGTTATGTCCATTCCGCCGGAAGTCATCAGCCAAATTCGCGCTGAAGATGCGCGTCGCTTCAAGATGGTCCCGGTCGCCTTTGCCGAAAGCGGACTCGTTGTCGCGGTAAGTGATCCGCTCGACATCGATGCGATCGACAGTTTGAGTTTTCTGCTTCAACGTGAGCTCGAGCTTGTTTGCTCAAGTCCCAGAAAGATTCGTGAATCGCTAATTAAATATTACGGGACTCCGGACGAACCGGCCGGAATCACCCGCGATGGAATCGGTGAAGAAGTCGACCTGGGAGTCGAAATCTGTAACGGCGCCGGGATCAACGAGGTTGATGAAGCTGACGCTCCAATCATTCGTCTGGTATCAATGCTGATCGCCCAAGCGCACCGTTCCGGTGCAAGTGATATTCACCTCGAGCCGCTCGACAAAAAATTCCGCGTGCGATTTCGGATCGACGGAGTGCTTCACGAAATGCAATCGCCACCGAAACGATTGCAGTCGGCCATTGTCAGCCGACTGAAAATCATGACCGGCTCGATGAACATTGCTGAGAAGCGTTTACCCCAAGACGGCCGAATTCAGGTCAAAATCAGGAAAAAAAACATCGACCTTCGGGTCTCTACGATTCCGACAAATCATGGCGAGAGCGTCGTGCTTCGTTTGCTCGACAAATCGAGTTTGACCCTCGGATTGCCTGAGCTCGGTTTTTTCGGTGACGACCAGGAAAGATTCGAGCGACTCATTCAACTTCCTGACGGAATTCTCCTGGTTACCGGCCCGACAGGCTCCGGAAAGACGAGCACGCTTTACACCTGTTTAAACTGCGTCAACAAGGCCGACCGCAAGATCATCACCGTCGAGGAACCGATTGAATACCAGATGGCCGGGATCAATCAGGTGCCGGTGAACTCGGAAATCGGAATGACATTTCCAGCTGCGCTGCGGTCGATTTTGCGTCAGGCGCCGAACATCATCATGATCGGCGAGATTCGTGATCTCGAAACTGCTGGCATCGCCACTAATGCGTCGCTTACCGGTCATTTGGTTTTCAGCACGCTCCACACGAATGACGCGCCAACTGCCGTAGCACGCTTGATCGACATCGGTGTCCAGCCGTTTCTGGTCGCGTCATCATTGCGCGCGGTCATGGCGCAACGACTCGTAAGGCGTGTTTGTCCAAATTGCCGAGAGCCAGCCGAATTAATCGAGAGCGAAAGGCGGGCGCTCCGGATCGAACCAGGGCAATTACAAAATGCACCAGTGATGCACGGCAAAGGCTGCGAGCAGTGTCGCAACTCGGGATACCACGGCCGGATGGGCATCTTCGAAATTTTTGTTTTGGACGACGAAGTCCGCCAGATGATCAACAGACGCCGCTCGACTTCAGATTTGCGTCAACGCGCGCGCGAGCTCGGTATGCGGACGTTGCGTGAAGACGGAATCCGGAAGGTGCTCGCCGGGCTGACTACCGCGGAAGAAGTAATCGCCATCACCATCGGAGACGAAAGTTAAAATGAACGATAAACAAGTCGCTGAACTCTTTGTCGAGCAGCACGTGCTCCAGCGATCGCAAGCCGAAGACGTTCTCAACGAAACGCATTTAAATGGAAAAAGCATCGCGCAAGCCATGGTCGACGGCGGCTTCGTCGACGAAGCCGGCTTTTATCGGACAATCGCCGAAGCGTTCGGGGTCGAATATGTCGATCTTATCGGTACGGAAATTCCGCCGGCCCTCTTGAAATTAATCCCGACCGAACTCGCGCGGCTCCATCGCGCGTTGCCAATTGGCATCAGCGGAAACACGCTCCGCGTTGCGATCGCCGATCCGCTCGATTCGCATACGGCTGAGGACCTTCGCTTCGCGCTCGGCAAAGACATCGACGTTGTCGTGGCACCGACCGAACAAATTGATGACCGGATCAAGGAATACTACGGAACCGACACCGCGAGTATGGAGGAATTACTTAAGCAGCTCAGAGAAAGTGGAGAAATATTGCAAATCCGCGGTGACGAAGGCACGGCGGCGGCGGAAGTAGAAGCGAGCGCGGCGCCTATAATTCGCTTCGTTGACTTAATCTTAAAGCAAGCGATCCAGGACCGCGCCAGCGACATCCACTTCGAGCCGTTCGAGAACGAATTCAAAATTCGTTATCGCGTGGACGGCGCTCTTTATGAAATGTCGCCGCCGCCGCGGCATCTCGCACTTCCGGTGATTTCGCGCGTGAAAGTACTGGCGAACATGAATATTGCAGAGCGTCGTCTACCGCAGGACGGACGCATTCTAAAGAATATCGCCGGTCGTCATGTTGACCTCCGCGTTTCAACTTTACCAACGCAGTTCGGCGAAAGCGTCGTGCTTCGCGTGCTCGACCGTTCCACGGTGAATCTCGACCTCGAAATGCTCGGAATGCCTGATTACGTCCACGATTGTCTGATCGAGCTCATCAATCGTCCGAACGGAATTTTCATCGCCACTGGCCCAACCGGCTCCGGCAAAACTACGACGCTTTATTCCTGTCTACACAAGATTAACACGATCAATTCCAAATTACTGACTGCCGAAGAGCCGGTTGAATACGATTTGGAAGGAATCACCCAGGTTCCGGTGGACGAAGCGATTGGTCTCACGTTCGCTCGAGTCCTGCGCGCGTTTCTCCGCCAGGATCCCGATCGCATAATGATCGGTGAAACACGGGATGTCGAAACCGCGCAAATCGCAATCCAGGCGGCGCTCACCGGCCACCTTGTCTTCACCACGCTTCACACCAACGACGCACCCGGTGCAATTACGCGCCTGATCGACATGGGCGTAGAACCGTTTTTGATTTCAGCAACACTCGAAGCGGTGCTCGCTCAACGCCTGCTCCGCACCATTTGTCCGAATTGTCGCGTAAAATGCCAGCCTAACGAATCGTTACTCAATCAGCTCGAGCTCTCGAAGCGGAATATCGGTGAACAACAATTTTTCTGTGGCCGGGGCTGCGACGCGTGCAGCCAAACCGGTTACAAAGGTCGAAAAGGAATTTATGAATTGATGAAAATCACGGATCCGTTGCGTGAGTTAATCAATCAGCGCGCGCCGGCGGTTGTTCTCAAGCAAAAAGCAATCGAACTCGGGATGATCACGCTGCGGCAGGACGGATTGCGCAGCATCTTCGCAGGCGATACCACGATCGAGGAGGTATTGAAATACACTTAAACATTTAAATCTTTAACGAATGAAAACGGACATACCTTGATCTTCTTCAATCGCTAAATCATTAAATCGTCTAATCACTAAATTCCTTTCATGTCTCGGTTCATCTATGTAGCGCTCGATTCGCGTGGACAAGAATCCAACGGAATGGTCGAAGCCGCTTCGACCGACGAAGCAATAGGCCAATTGCGGCAGGCGGGATTTTTCCCAACGAGCGTTTCCGAAGAAGGCAAAGCCGGGCGCGTCGAAGGGAAAGCTTCGAAGCGTGCGGTCCCTGCCGGCGGTGCTCAATTGCGCGGAAAAGATAAAGGCATCGTTCTCTTTCAGCGCAAAAGAGTTAAACCGAAGATTTTAATGATCTTCACGCGTCAACTCGCGACCCTGATCGATTCCGGTCTGCCATTGTTGCGTGGGCTCAACGTTCTCGCCAAACAAGAACGCGACAAGGTTTTGAAAAGCACGATCGAGAAACTTGGCGATTCGGTCCAGGGCGGCAACACGTTCTCCGAAAGTCTCGAGCAGTTTCCGTCCATCTTTAACGATCTCTACGTCAATATGATCAAGGCTGGCGAAATCGGCGGCGTGCTCGAGCTCGTGCTCACGCGGTTGGCCGAGTTTCAGGAAAAGGCGGCCAAAATCAAAAACAAAGTCGCCGCCGCCATGGTTTATCCGATCATCGTCATGACGATGGCGATCGCGATCATGGGATTTTTACTGGTCTTCATCGTGCCAAAATTCGAAGCGATCTTTCACGATATGCTCGGGGACCGGCCGTTACCTGGAATCACGACACTGGTGATTAATGCCAGCCGATTTGTCCAAGATCACTGGCTGCTCTTCATGGCAATTATTTTAGCACTAATCGCTGGTTACAGGTTTGCCAATCGCACCACTCCAGGAAAATCCACTGTGGATCGCGCGAAATTGCGGTTGCCGCTTCTTGGCGACGTGATTCGCAAGACGGCGATCTCGCGATTTTCGCGCACGCTCGGAACGCTGGTCACCAGCGGCGTGCCGATTTTGCAGGCGCTGACTATCACGCGCGAGACCGCCGGCAACACTGTGATCGCGCACGCAATCGCACAAGTGCACGAGAGTGTGAAGGAAGGCGAACCGATCGTTCAACCGCTTGAAGCCAGCGGCGCGTTTCCGCCAATGGTCGTAAGTATGGTTGATGTGGGCGAAGAAACCGGTCAGCTGCCGGAAATGCTTTTGAAAATCGCGGACGTTTACGACGACGAAGTAGACACTGCGGTCGCGGCCATGACCGCAGCACTCGAACCGATCATGATTCTATTTCTAGCGCTCGTGGTCGGCACGATTGTTGTCGCGTTGTTTCTGCCGTTGATTGGCATTATCCAGGGTTTGCAACAACAAACCTGATCCGCCTAAGGCGGAATAACGAAACTCGAATGTCGCATCTCCAAACAATCTCGAATTTTCCAAATCCAAAACGCCTGCACCGAAATGAAGTTTTGGACTTCGGAACTTTGAATTTTAAGAATTGTTTCGAGTTTCGGGTTTCGAATTTCGAGCTTCGTGGCGGAGCCGCGTTCACGGTCATCGAGCTGCTCGTGGTTATGGCGGTCGTCGTTCTTTTGGCCGGCTTGATTTTGAGCGCGGTCGGTTACGTCCAGAACAAAGGCGCCCGTTCCCGCGCCGAAACCGAAATCGCCGCTATCTCTGCGGCGCTCGAAAATTATAAAGCCGACAACGGAATTCATCCGCGCGACATGGTCAAAAACACGACTGACAATCTGGACGCGCGCACTTCGGGCAATCCGACTAACTATCAGACAGCGAGCCTTTTTCTGTATGACTCGCTTTTTGGCTCCACGGCCAGTGGAAGCCGCACGACAGTCAGCGGAGCCAAGTCGTATTTTGTTTTCAAACCGTACATGCTGAGTCCGGCTAACCAGGGTCAGAATGTTCAATACATTCGCGACCCATTCGGAAATAGCTACGGCTACTCGACGGCGTATCAAAAGAATCCGGCGACTGGTTACAATCCAACGTTCGATCTATGGAGTACGGCTGGAAACATCGACAACAACAGTCCGCCCAACCAAACGCAATGGATCAGAAACTGGTGACGCGAAAATCTACAGCGGATTTGTGTTGATCGTGACTTCGACGCGTCGATTGGGGCTTTCGCGCTGAATCTCGGCATCGAACTCCGCCTTACCCGCATTCGGCGCCACTACGTGCGGTGGAACGACGAACTTCGTCGATCCCCGCCCGCGCGCGTCGATCTGTGACTGATCGATACCAAGCGCTTGCACCAGATAATATTTCATGTTGTCAGCCCGGCGTTGGCTAAGATCCAGATTGTATTCGGCAGTGCCGATCGAATCGGTGTAACCCTCAATTGTAAACGTCGCTTTCGGGTTACGTTTCAGGAGATCGACCAGTTTTTGCAAAATATCGCCCGGCTGTAGTTCGGCGCTATCGAATGAGAAAAGTTGGTCTTCCGGCATGCGAATCTTTGTTCCCGAACCGAGCGGACCTTTTTGAGAAAGCAATTGGTCGAGGTCGCTGAATCCGGGCGCGCCTTTTTTATTCGGGCCCGCGCTGTCGCCAGGAAGCTTACTCGTAAACGTATTTGGACGCTTGATGATCGTGCTCGTGGCCAATTCCGTGCCGCTCAACGCGGGCTGCGGTCGACCCGATACCGAACTCTCATTCAATGATGCCTGTTCGTGAGTTGCGTTGGGACTCGTCGAGAGCGTTTGCGCGGCGCTTCGCTCGATCTCATTCATCACCGAAGTCACATCTGCTTGTTCCACCTTTGGTTTGTCGGGCAGCACATTGCTCATGTCGTCAGGCATTTGGGTGGTCGCCTGAATTTCCTCCAGCAACTTGTCGAATGACTTCTTCTCGTCCGGCTGCTGATTTTTGGTATCGTCAGGATTCGGCTTCGAGGCCGGATTGATTTGATCGCCACTCGCTTTGTCAATCTGGCTCAGGTCGACCGGTTTCACTCGAAACGTCATTGGTTGCTGGGTGTCCGCAAAGACTGTTTCTACCGACATGAATCGCGTGCGATAAAACCAAATGCAGAGCGTGATGTGCAGACAGAGCGAGACGATCAGTCCGAACCATATCCAGCTTCGCTCGGGACTTCCGGTCAGTAACGCTTCGTGTTCGATATCGTCGATGTCGTCGAAATCGGAGACTCTCGCTGCGCCTTTCATCGTTTAGTTAAACACCGTTACCGCCCGATGGTTGTCAACCGGTCAGGCGTTGGACAACCGGCCGGCGCGCGTTCGTTCAATGAAAGCCCGGGCGGCCTTTCGGATTTCATCCGCCACCCGTGCTTCCGGAGAAACAAACTTCGGCGTGAACCACGGAAACAATCCAATCAAATCATGCGTGACCAGGATTTGCCCGTCACAATTCTCGCCCGAACCAATGCCAATCGTTGGAATTCCGATCGCGTTCGTAATCTGCTTCGCGATTTCGGGCACTACAATTTCGAGAACGACTGAGAACGCCCCTGCTTTTTCAACCGCGCGCGCGTCCGCGATCAACGCCTCCGCTTCCGATTGCGTTTTGCCTTTCACCTTGTAACCACCCTGTTCGCGTACCTGCTGCGGCAACATTCCGATGTGCGCCATAAATGGAATCCCGGCGCGAGTGATCGCTTCGATGTGCGCGACGTGACTGACGCCCCCTTCCAGCTTCACCGCTTGCGCGCCCGCGTCGACAAATTTCCTTGCCGTTGCGACAGCTTTGTCGGGCGTGTCGAATGTATGAATTGGCATGTCGCCGACCAGTAACGCGTTCTTCACCCCGCGAGCAGCCGCTTGCGTGTGATGCAGCATCTCCTCAAGCGTAACTTCGGTCGTATCTTCGTAACCAAGAACGACCATGCCCACCGAGTCGCCGACGAGAATGATGTCGATTCCGCTCTCGTCGAGCAGCCGCGCAGTTGGATAATCGTAAGCCGTTAGCGCTGTGATTTTCTCGCCGCGCTTTTTTAACTCCCGATACTTTTCAACCAGGTTCCTCATTACCAGTTTTCCGCGAAGCGAGTCACTGTAGCCGAATCCTGTAGTTCCGCGAGTAGCTCCCGGACGGTCACGGTGTGGTTCGGCAAAATCAGTTCGGGACGGATATCTGCCAATGGCTGGAGAACGAACTTCCGCAAATGCATTCGCGGATGCGGCAACTGCAACCGTTCATTGCTCACGTCCAACTCACCAGCATAAAGCAGATCAATGTCGATCTTGCGCGAGACAGTGGGAGCCTGTCCGCGCGTTCGGCCGAGCGATTCTTCAATGCGAACCATATGTTCGAGCAACCGAGTCGGATCGCCGTCGTACTCGACTTCCAACACGGCATTGAGAAATTTTCCTGCACCGGGCTCACAACCGACCGGTTCTGTTTCATAGACGGGTGAGGACAACAGCGGCTTATCGCCAAGAAGATTTTCAATCGCCTGTCGCGCGGCGCGCAGATTCGCCATTCGATCGCCCAGATTCGAACCAAGCGCGACGCCAACTCTCATTTTTTGTAGCGGCGGTCTATGACCGCCGGTCGGCGCTCGCAGAGCGCCGCTACAGCTTCAAAGTCCCAAGACATCTTGCATCGAATAAAGCCCTGCCGGCCTGCCGGCAACCCACTCCGCCGCACGTAACGCGCCCCGGGCAAAAATCTCCCGACTGCCGGCGCGATGCGTCAGCTCGAGTCGTTCGCTCGGTCCTACGAAACTCACCGTGTGCTCGCCGACAACGTCGCCTTCCCGAATCGATTCAATTGGAATTTCGACGTGCAATTCTGATTTTAAAAGTTCACCGAGAGTTTTCGCCGTCCCACTCGGTGCATCTTTCTTCTTCGCATGATGCGTTTCGACGATCTCTGGCTTGAATTCCGATGGAAGAATCTGAGCAGCTCGGCGTGTCAGCGCGAACAAAACGTTGACTCCCACGCTGAAGTTCGAAGCGAACACGATTGGCAACGATTTCGCCGTTTTTTCGACCAATTGTCGTTGTTCCGGTGAATGACCCGTCGTGCCGACGACCAGCGCCTTGCGCTGTCTGGTCGCAGCGGAGCAAACCTCGTTGATCGCGCTCGCGTTACTGAAATCGATCGCCACATCACAGTCCTTCAACGCAATCTCGATTGGATCGCCGAGATCGCACTGCGCGACGATGACGATTTCCGGATCGTTTTTTGCCAATTCGATAATCGCCTGACCCATTCGACCACGCGCACCAATCAGCGCGACGCCTACGTGTGATTTCATTTCGATTTTTCGAACGCTTCGAGCGTCTTGCGCAAGCGCGCTTGATTCGGCTCCGTCATCTCACAGAGCGGCAGACGGACTTCGAAAGAGATTGTTCCGCGCCAGGCGAGCGCGGTTTTTGCCGGGACCGGATTCGGTTCAATGAACAAGTCTTTGAAGATTGGTCCCATTTTCCGGTGCAAATCCTCCGCTGATTTAAAATCGCCAGATTCGCACGCGCGCACGAGAGAGCAGAGCTCCGTTGGAAATAAATTCGAAGCGACGCTCACCACTCCCACCGCGCCGACCGACATGAAAGGCACTGTCAATCCGTCGTCCCCACTCAAGATAGTAAATTCCTTCGGCAACCGGCGGCGTAGCTCAGCCACTCGTTCGACGCTCCCGCTCGCCTCTTTGATCGAAACGATGTTGGAAGAATCTTCCGCGAGTCGAACAACCGTGTCCGGTCCGATATCAACCCCGCAGCGGCCAGGAATGTTGTAGAGCATAATTGGCAGCTTGGTGGCACCGGCGATTGCTTTGAAGTGGCGAAACAAGCCCTCCTGGCTTGGTTTGTTGTAATAAGGGGCAACCAATAACGCGGCGTCGACGCCAGCTTTCTCGGCGAACTGGGTCGCAGCGATCGCGTCGCGAGTAGAGTTTGTTCCCGTTCCCGCAATGACTTTGCAACGTCCGTTCGCGACCTTCACCGTCCGCTGAATCAGTTTTTCTTTTTCGTCGTGCGTCAACGTTGGCGATTCGCCAGTCGTGCCAACGGCGACCAGACCGGTGATTCCAGCTGCTATTTGCAGTTCGATCAATTTATCGAACGCAGCGAAATCGATATCGCCGTTGCGAAACGGCGTGACCAGCGCAGTGAAAGTGCCGCGAAACATAAGATCGTTAAAAAGTTACAACGTTGAATTGATTAGAGATCAATCGTTCCTTCGAACGCGAATTCGGCTGGACCGGTGAGCGTCACGTTAGTGAACCGGTCCCCTGCTCTCTTAAAATCGACGCTCAATTCACTGCCGCTGCGAACCGTGACGCTGATTGGTCCATCAACGCTTTCGGTCGCGCCAAAAATCAGCGCGCTGGCGACTACGCCGGTTCCACACGCAAGCGTTTCGTCTTCGACTCCGCGCTCGTACGTTCGCACCAAAATCTTTTTTGGACCCCGTTTTTCAATGAAATTCACATTCGCACCCGCCGGGGAAAACTTTTCATGACGCCGAAGTGCCTCGCCGCGTTTCCGAACATCGACATCGTCCACCTTGGAAACGGGGACGACGACATGTGGAACGCCACTATTGATGAAATGCACGTGCTCCTTATGTCCGTTAGCAACCAAATCGATTTCACGCTGTAAATCTTTCGGTTCGCTCATTTGCAGCGTCACCAATTCGCCGCGCAGTTCGCCACGAATCAGTCCAGCCGGCGTTTGAAATGAAATTTTCGCTGGTGTCGTGGCAATCCTGTGAGCAAATCGTGCGAAACAGCGCGCGCCGTTGCCACACATTTCCGCTTCGCCGCCGTCGCGATTGTAATAACGCATCTTAAAATCAGCGCCATTTAAACCTTTCTCGAGCAACAAGATCCCGTCCGCGCCAACACCGCGATGCCGATCGCAAATACGGACGATTTGATTGGGCTCGAGCCGCACATCGCCAGCGCGATTGTCGATCATGACGAAGTCGTTGCCCGCGCCGTTCATCTTGGTGAAACGCAACATCTTGGAATTGTAGCGGTGGCTGCGCACAGCCGCAACCTAAGCGGCGTTGCCTAAATTGAAATTTGCCGTTTATTCCCCCGCTATGCGCAAGCTGATTACGCTTCTCTCTATCTGCGTCGCTGCATCGGCAAGCGCTGGAGACTACAACTCGCTCATTCTCGATCTGGTAAATAAAATGCCGAGTGGCGGAAAATACTCCGTCTCGCACTTCGCAAAAATAAAGTTGCAGTCTGCGGCGCATTTCGAATCGGGAAAATTTTTTGTCATTCCGACGAAGCCTTACGTGAGTTTCTGCTCTGGCGCGACCTATTTGGTTTTCATTAAAGCTATCGAGGAACTGCGCGACCGTGGCCAGCTCCAACTCGATTTCGCCACATTGAATCAATTGATCATTCGCGATCAGCATGATGGTGAAGGCGTGTGGGGACGCTGGAATGCAAACGGTCCGGGCACGGCGCGTTTGTTTTACGAACTTGGACTCGGTCACAACTTCACCGATTTCGCGCAAGCCCAGCCCGGTGATTTCATGAAGATTTTTTGGAACAACAATGTCGGACAGCGCGAAAGCGGCCATTCAGTGATTTTTCTTGGCACGGCCCAACGTCCCGACGGCGAGTACGTTCGATTCTGGTCGAGCAATATCGGAATGGGTTACGGCGAGAAAGAAGTGCCGCGAGCGAAAATAGCGAACGCGATTTTTTCGCGACTGGAAACGCCGGCAAACCTGGTGCGAATCAATAACGCGCCCGCAACCGACAGCTATCTGGGGTCGCTTCTCCGTAAGAAATCCAACTTCACCGAAGCGCGACAGAAGTGCGGAATCTGAATCCAGTTAACGGTTCAGTGATTGATTTAATGATTTACCGAGTGAATTGCCCTCGCAATCTCGCCAGCAAATGCGCCAACCTTCTCGATGGTCTCAACGGTATCCCCATGTCTTGCGGTCAGGTCAACAATTGCGCTGCCGACTACAACGGCATCCGCATGCCGAGCAACTTCGCGAGCTTGCTCCGGATTTGAAATTCCAAAACCAACGGCAATCGGAAGCTTCGAATGCTTTCGCAGGTCAGTGATTTTTTCCTTTAGAGAACTCGCAATCGAGTCACGCGCACCGGTGACACCTTCGCGCGAGACATAATAAATGAAACCTTTCGCCTTCTTCGCGATTTTCTTGATTCGGTCCGACGGAGTTGTCGGCGCGATTAGTCGAATGTGAGCGAGCTCGCCCAAACTTGACCGATGCGATCGGTCGAGTTCAAAGGCGTCCTCTTCTGGCGGAAGATCGAGAATTAACAGTCCATCAACGCCGGTCTTTTCCGCCTCGCGATGAAATTCAGCGACGCCGAACTGAAAAATCGGATTCAAGTAAGTGTAAAGCACGATTGGGATCTCCGATTTGAGCCGGATTTCACGAATGCAATCGAAGACGCCACGAATAGTCGTGCCCGCTTTGAGCGCCCGCAGCGCGGCGAGCTGATTCACGACCCCGTCCGCGAGCGGATCTGAGAACGGCAGACCCAGCTCCAGCAAATCGGCACCGGCCTTTTCCAAAGCGAGCCCAAGGTCCACCGTTCGCTTCAAGTTTGGATCGCCGGCACAAATGTAGGGAATAAAGCCTTTGCGTTTTGCCGCCCGAAGCTCAGCGAAGCAATTGTCGATCCTGTTTTTCACGGTTAGGTTTCCAACGTCCAACGTCCAATGCCGAACGTCCAACGCCCAATGGCAGAAGCAGAGAAAACGCTGACCATCAACGAGATTTACGAATCTATCCAGGGTGAAAGCACCTGGGCCGGTGAGCGTTGTGTCTTTGTTCGACTGACATTCTGTGATCTCCGCTGCAACTACTGCGACACCGAGTACGCCTTTTACGAAGGAAAGAAGGCTTCGCTCAAGGATATCCTTACTTGCGTCTCGAGTTTTAAATGCCCGCTTGTCGAGATCACTGGCGGCGAGCCATTGCTGCAAAAAAATGTTCTGCCTTTGATGTCGATGTTGTGCGACGCGGGCCATACCGTATTGCTCGAGACCAGTGGCGCACACAAGATTTCGAAAGTGGATTCCCGCGTGCATCGGATCATGGATTTGAAGACGCCGGGCAGCGGCGAAGTTGAAAAAAACCTTTGGTCGAACGTCGATCACCTGAGCAAGCGCGACGAAGTAAAGTTCGTCATAGGTTCGCGCGAAGATTACGAATGGTCGCGCGATAAAGTTGAAAAGTTCGATTTAACGAAACGTTGCCACGCGGTCTTGTTCTCGCCGATCTTCGGTCGGATCGATCCCCGACACATCGTGGAATGGATCATGGCCGACAAGCTCAACGTCCGATTCCAACTTCAGATGCATAAGTTTATCTGGACGCCGACTCAGCGCGGAGTGTGACGATGGCTGCCAACTCGAAACTGTGGATTGTGATTTCGCGGCCGGACCGGTTGCCCAATGCGCTGGTGGCCGCTGACGCGCTGGGCCCGAGATTTCCGGGCGGAATCCATCTGTTACGCGAGGAATCAAAGTGGTGGGAAAACGCCAAGTGGCGAGAGTTCGTCGGCGGGTTCGCCGACGTGCACGCGTTTCCAAAAGTGAAAACCTGTCGCGGATTGAAGGATCTATCTCGGCTTTATCGCGCGAACGTGAATCGACAACGGGGTGTCGGCGCGCTGCCGATCGACCCCGAAAACGACATCCTCCTTTGTCTTGCCGGCCTGTTGGGGTTGGGCAATGCCGCACTTTCGGCGCACCCGGACGTCTATAAAATTCTCACCGTTTCGCAAAAGGCTTACGGTGAACTCACACGCACTGGCGATCGCGCGCGCTACCGATTCACGACTTCAGGCTGGTTGCAGAACCGTTTCGTCGAGCCAATGGCAGGGGTCGAGCGAACGATTCATTACAAGCCGCGGATCAATCCCGGCGGGGACGGCGTGCGTCTCCGGCGTTTGCAAAAGGATCCGGAGGAAGTTTTTGACGTGATCGTTTTCATGAGCAACAGCGGCGGTGAACTGCCCGCTCGCGCCGAACACCAGATTATTCCTTCACGTTTTCCCAGCATCGCTGAGTTGCACGATTTCTCAGGGAAGTTTGATAACGCGCAGGATCGATCCGTCTCCGCCATGGCTACGGCGGGGAGGCAACCACGGGTGATTTTTTTCGGCACGCCATTTCTTCTCGTTCAAAACCTCCAGCCCGAGGTTTACATCGAGCACCTGGATCGTTGTCTCGATTTTCTTCGCCGGAATTACCCGGGTCGCGATCTGGTTTACCGGCCGCATCCATTCGAAAAAGGCGAAGCGAGCCAACTCAACCTCAACGGTCTTCGCGTCGAAGACGATCGTGAAGTTGCCGACCTGTATTTCCTGCGACACTTCGCGGCAATCGAAGCGGTCTACTCTGTTTCTTCGACGGTTTCGCGCACGGCCCTGAACAACGGGCTCAATTCTTACGCTCTCTGGCGGTGCTTTCCGTTTTCAGAAACGCAAACGAGGTTCTTCCGAAAAGTAATGGGCGATGTGCCGGCGGAATTTGAGATCACCGATCTGAGCAAGCCGCCGATTGCGTATCAACACCAAGAATCATCTGCGTTGGAGCCGAACAGTTTCTCGAACGCGCTCCGGAGAGCGGTGGAGTTGAAGAGCAGGGTCAGCGCGCGATCGCGATAGTGTTTTGCGGCGCGGACACGAAAAGCTAGCGATTTAGCGACTAAATGATTTATCGGTTGTCCAGCAATCGCGAGAAGAAATCTTCGAATAGTGAATCGTAAATCCTGCCACGCTCGGGGTGATATTGAACGCCGACCGCGAACGGATAATCAAGGAGACGGATTTGCTCGATCATGTCGTCATTTGCGCACCACGACTCAACTGTCAGGCCCTCGCCTAACGAATCGACTGCCTGGTGATGAGAGCTGTTCACTTTGTCGAATCGATGCACTGCTTTTGTGTCCGACCGCAAATGTTGAACGTCGTTGTCCTTTTGCTCTGGCGCTTTGTGACCCGGAATGTCGAGCTTCAGTGTGCCGCCAAGCGCGACATTGAAAAGTTGCATGCCTTTGCAAATGGCGAGGACAGGCAAACCGCGTGCGAGCGCTTGATCAACAGCCGCGAATTCCCAGCGGTCGCGCACAGGATCGACATCCTGTTCGAGAACGGATGGATCGGGAATCGGTTGCCGTAGAAATTCCGGCGCGATATCGGAGCCGCCGGTCAAAAGAAGTCCGTCGACATCCGCCATTGAAACTTCGAGTTTGCGAACATCACAAATTTCGATCTGGACGTGCCTGGCGAAAAACGGCGCAAACCATTTTTCATCTTTCTCGCGCAACCAGGTGGCCAGCTTAGGCATGATCGGAATGACCGATTAATAAATGACGAATGACCGAGGAAATCGGAAGTCCGAAACCCGAAACTCGAAATCCGAAACAATTTCCAAAACTTTGAAGCTCAAAACAAACACTCCAGGAAACTTTGAATTTAGACTTTCGTCATTTGGGCTTGTTTCGATATTCGACATTCGAATTTCGCAATTAAATTCGTAGTTATAGTCCCATTAGCTCGCGGACGTATTTCACCGGCGGGCTGCCGTAGGAAATTACCTGATCATTATACCTCTTCAGGTCGAAATCCTTGCCCCATTTCTGCTTGGCCGCTTCGCGGAGATCGAGATGTTCGCTCACTCCGACAAAATAAGTGGAGAGCTGCGCGGAGGTGAGACGCGCGCGTTTCCATTTCAGCGTCGCCTCGCCTTGTTCCTGGAAAGTTTCCTTCGTCATCAAGCCCATCGCCTGCTGCTCGGTCATCTTCCCGGCGTGGATACTTTGGTCGAGAATGGCGTTGGCAATGGCGCGCAATCGCATTTTCAGCTGCTGCATTTTGACTTCCGGTCCACCGTAACCTTGCTCCGCCATCATCTGCTCGGTGTAAACCGCCCATCCCTCTACGAAAGTACCGCTGTCGAAAATCGCGCGGACGAGTGTCGGTGCCTTGAATTCGTTGGAGTGCGCCAGTTGCAAATAGTGACCGGGCATAGCTTCGTGCACCGTCAGGTCCCGCAGGAAGTAGTTGTTGTTCTCGCGAAAGAACGAGTCCTTCTTCTCTTTCGACCAGTCTTTCGGTGTCGGGGAAATCGCGAAAAAGGTTTTTCCATTTTTTTCCAGCGGTCCAGGCGAATCGCAATAGGCAATGGCAACGCCACGCTTGAATTCCGGCATGGCGACCACATCGAGAGGCACGTTTGGCACTGTCACCAGGCTATGCTCCTTCACAAACTGAGTCGCTTCGTTTACGACTTTTTGCGCGTAGCCAACCACCGTGTTGTCATCCTGATGTTGCTCGGCCAGCTTGTTCAACACGGCAGCCGTAACTTTCTTTTTGTCAGCCAGGGTTTTCGCGTCCGCTTTTGGAAAATATTTTTTGTAAAGCGGCAACGCCGTTTCATAGATCTCGTTTTGTTTCTGCGCCAGTTCGGTCTGAGCCCGCTTCATCACTTCCTCCATCGACAAGTCGGATGCGAGCGCGAAATGCAGTTTCTTACGGAACTTGTCGGCCCCGATGCGGAAATCGCCATCCGAGCGTTTGAGCAGATCCTGCTGCAACCACTTTTTGTAGCCTTCCAGGGCTTGGGCGGTCTTTTCCTGAATCGGCTCGATGTCTTTCTTTAGTTGTGGGGCTTGATTGAGCAACGGGTCGAGACCATTGCGCACCAGATTGATCGCGCCTTGGACCTGTTCGATCGCAGTCTCAGTGTGAATTCGCGGCGGATGCTGCAGGTTCGCTTCCGCCTCCTTGATCACATTCGGAATTCCTTCCATTCGTTGGCGCAAATTTGGAATGCGCGTTTCGGCGGAATCGAAATCCCGCGCCACTAGCAGATACAGGCTGTTGGCCAGACTTTGGTTGTAAACGAGTGGATTCCACTCCGCTTCGCGCAACTCTTCCAACGAAAAGATCTCGCGATCCACATTGTCGCGCAGAATTCGGACGTCGACCTGGTTGGCGCCGGTCAATTGTTTGTAATCGTCAAACTTCTTGAGCGCTTCTCGAAACTGCTTGGCGCTGGCAAGCATGCGGCTGCGGGTCTCCAGCGAGTAATCGCTTAGCACGCCGTCGAAGCGATGGTCCCCGAGCTCGGTCGCGGCCTCAGGATGTGACGCGAGATAATTTTCACAATAATCCTTCGCGATTTTCTCGAACTGACCGTCTTGCGGGTTTGCGAAAGCCCCGAAGATCGACAACGACAGTACGCATGCGGTGATAATAACGGTTTTCATTCGGAATTAGCTCGGTGTGCCACCGTGAAGAATCGGCTCGGTGGCAATTTCATCAAGCGTCAGCTGGGATTGCAGGTAGGTCCGTCCCTTGTAGAAACAGGCGACGATGACGAAAACGACGGCAGCTCCGAACATCAGCCATGTGAAAAACGTGAAGTACTGATAGTCGTTGAGCTTGTGCCCTTCGCCTTGCCCCAAAATCCATTTGTTGACGAGGCCGACGAAGAGTTCGCCCGAGGCAACCGTGAGTAGCCACAATGCCATGACCGAGCTCTTCATCGAATTCGGTGCTTGAGTATATGAGAACTCAAGACCGGTAATCGAAACCATCGCTTCTCCAAGTGTAAGGACGGCATAGGCGAAGAATTGCCAATTGATTGTTGGCTTCATACCCGCATCGACCCACCCCTGGATCACAACGATCATGACGAAGGAGAGGGCGGTAATGAAAAGCCCAATACCGATTTTGCGCAGCGGCGTGAGCGGGAAGACAGCGTTGATCAACGGATAAATAACGTAATTGACCAGCGGAATAAAAATCAGAATCAAGATTGGATTTGCGGTTTGCACCTGCGCAGCGAGTAAATCGAGCCCCCAGCCTGCGGAAATATGAAATGGCGAAAAAACAAGGTCGATCCAAGGCAACCAGGAAACGTGGAGATCCATTTTCTCGGCTTGCAAGGTCCACTCGGCGCCATTGCTCATGCCCCAGAGCCCCCAGAAAAATAAAATGAAAAAGTAAACCATCGCGATTCGGCCAAGGGTGATCAGACCTTCCTTACTGAATGTTTCTTTCAGATAACCGAGGCCGGCCGGCGGCACGTGCACCATTTTCTTGCGGCCGCCCCAGAAGAACAAAGTAGCAATCAACATCGCAACGCCGGGAATTCCAAACGCCCATGCGGGGCCGTAACTCGAATTCGCCAGAAGCTTTGGACACCAAATGGAAGAAATAAACGAACCGGCATTGATCGAGAAATAGAACCAGCCAAACATTTTCGAGAGCAAATGTTTGTTCGTCTCGCCAAACTGGTCGCCGACGTTGGCCGACACGCACGGTTTGATTCCGCCTGCCCCCAAACAGATCAGGAACAATCCGACCGCGAGCATCGTCCGCTGACCGATTCCAATTCCCCACGATGTGGCCATGCACGCGAGAGTGAGGTTCCCGAAGCAGTAAACGATCGACAGCGATAGGATCGTCCAATATTTGCCGATCCAGCCGTCAGCTAGGATTGCGCCGAGGATTGGGAGGAAATACACGCCGAAAACGAAGTAGTGCGTGTACATGTAGGCTTCGTTTTCCACCATCGGCGCCAGCACGCCCGACTGATTCAGGATGTAATGCGCCATGAAGACGGTCAGGACCGACTTCATCCCATAATAAGAGAAACGCTCGGCCGCTTCGTTGCCGATGATGTACGGGACGCCGGGCGGCATCCCGGTCATATTGGGCGGCGACGTCATATGCTTATGATTGGCCATAAAGAGTTCTCCTTAAGGCGAAGGCGTAGTTTTCGGGAAAAATTCGGCCGGCGTACGATTTGGCGTCGCGTTTTCAGTAGCCTCCGCCCTGCTTGACCCGGAAGCATTCTCCTCGTCGCCGCCGCCTTTCGCTTCATCGACATGTTCCTTCTGAACTTCCGGATCTTCGCCGATGCGATGTTTCTCGCAGGAACAGAAGAAAATCAGAGCAGCGGCAGAGATCGTGGCGACCATTTCGCGAACACCAAAATGCATAATGCGCTCGGACAGTAAAGGCGCGGGTGCAGGTCACGCAAGATGAAAGCGTCAGGCTCTTCGTCTTGCTCATGCTCTTTGGATCGAGATCAAGAGTAAGAGCACGAGCAAGAGAGTTTGTTGATAAACGCCGCGCATGCAGCATTAGTATGAGCGATCGCCGGTGTCCCGCAGCTCAAAGAACAGTGCCTGGAACGAAGTCGTCGCCATAATTTTACTCGGCGTCGGGACTCTGCTTTTCCTCGCGTTGATTTCCTACAACCCAAAGGATCTGCCGGGCTGGATACCGTGGAGTTACCTTTCCCCGCCAAATCGACCAGCCCAAAACTTTATCGGGCCCTTTGGCGCCATTCTCGCGAGCGTCTTTTATTATTTGATAGGTGCAGCGTCGTACTTACTCGCGGGCGTTCTCCTCTTCTTCGGAGCAATGAAACTATTTCACGCAAGCTTGCGGCTATTCACCCGCTTGCCGTGGACTATTCTCTTCATCGCATCAGGTGCGTGTCTTCTCCAACTTCAAACACAACACCTCACGGGTTGGAAACACGCTTTTAACATTCCCGGGTCCGGCGGTTGGGTCGGCTACGTTTTTGGAAAAACGCTCCTGCTCACTTCGATGGGCAAAGTCGGCTCAATCATTCTGCTTAGTGCAATTTACGCCGCGAGCCTGATTTTGATGACCGGACTGCGACCAATTTATCTCGTGCAGCAAACGGTTTCCGGCACGCGCGGCGCGTTCGCGAGCCTTTATCAATGGCGATTGACTCGAAAACTCCGGAAGGCCGACATCAAGGGCCAGCTCGAAATCCAAAAAAAGGAGAAGGCAAAAGAGCAGCGTTCGGTAGAAAAGCGGCTCAAGAAGTTGGGTGCTCCCGTTCCGAAACCGGCCGCGACATTTATTTCGCCGGAAGAATTGGCGGGCCGTCCGGCGCCGAAAGTTGTCGACACCACCGCGCTCCCGGGAGAGCCAGTCACCGCGCGCAAGAAGCCGTCTCTGGCGGAATTGCGGGGCTCGGGATCTGTGGGAAGATCGACATCCGCCCCCACCGGCCTAACCAGTCGCGCCTGGGATGGAAAAAATTATGCGTTGCCCGGGCTCGATTTATTGAACGAACACGATCCCGAAGGGCGAGGCGGCGCGGATCCGGGCGAATTGCAACGTGTTCAGCAAACACTGATCGACACACTCGGACAATTCGGAATCGCCGTCGCTCCGGGCGACATCACCAAAGGGCCGACCATAACGCGCTACGAAGTGTATCCGGCGAAAGGCGTGCGGGTGGACAAAATCGTGAGTCTGGAACGCGATCTCGCGCGGGCAACGCGCGCCGAGCGTATCAACATTCTGGCGCCGATTCCCGGCAAAGACACCGTCGGTATTGAACTGGCAAACACGCGCAAGGTCACTGTGACGTTGCGCGAGCTGCTCGAATCCGGCGATTGGGAAGAAGCGAAAGGCCGCTGCAAAGTTCCGCTGGCGCTCGGCAAGGACGTTTACGGGAAAGCGATTATCGCTGATCTCGCTCAGATGCCGCATTTGCTCGTGGCCGGCACGACGGGCGCAGGCAAGAGCGTCTGTATAAATGCGCTTGTGGCCAGCGTGCTGTTCCGATTCACGCCGGAAGAGCTGCGTTTTATCATGATCGACCCGAAAGTTGTGGAACTGCAGCATTACAACGCGCTGCCACACCTCGCGTTTCCAGTCGTGACCGA
The DNA here is from genome assembly GCA_963801815.1 of uncultured Verrucomicrobiae bacterium. Lineage (GTDB taxonomy): Bacteria > Verrucomicrobiota > Verrucomicrobiia > Chthoniobacterales > UBA10450 > AV40. The sequence continues at coordinate 322,523 of CAWDGJ010000003.1, read as the reverse complement.
CCCCAAGAAAGTGTTGCTCGCGCTCCGTTGGTTGATCGACGAAATGGAGCGTCGATACAAGATGTTCGCGCGGGTCGGTGTGCGAAACATCATCAGCTTCAACGCGCGCCCGAAAAAGAAAACCGCTGCGGAAATGGGTGAAACTCCCGGTCAGGATACGGGTGAAATCAAAGTTCCGCGCGAGGACGAAACGCCGATCCCGGAAAAAATTCCATACGTCCTGGTCGTGATCGATGAATTAGCGGATCTCATGCAAACCGCACCGGCGGATGTTGAGGGCGCCATCGCGCGCATCACCCAGATGGCGCGCGCGGCGGGCATCCATTTAATTGTGGCCACGCAAACACCGCGCGCGGACGTGATCACCGGCGTGATCAAGGCGAATATTCCGAGCCGGATCGCGTTCCAGGTCGCAAGCAAGATCGACAGTCGTGTGATTCTCGATGAAAACGGCGCGGACCGTTTGTTAGGCCAGGGCGACATGCTTTATCTCCCACCAAGCGCGTCGCGATTGATCCGCGCCCAAGGCGTACTCGTGACCGATGAAGAAATTCGGCGCTTGGTGGAGTTCGTCTCGGCCCAAGGCAGGCCGACGTTCGATCCCGCGATGCATGAAAAACTTCAGGCGACATCGAGTTCGACAGACGACGAAGTGAGTGAAGAGGACGAAGAGCTCGTGGAGAAGTGTTTGGAGATCATCCGCCAGGAAAAACGCGCGTCCACGTCGCTCCTGCAAAGGCGCTTGCGGTTAGGCTACACGCGGGCCGCGCGCATCGTTGATATTCTGGAGCAGCGCGGTATTTTGGGTCCCGGCGAAGGCGCCAAACCGCGAGAGATCCTGGTCGATCTCGACGCCGCTGTTTAACCGGCAAATCCGTCATGACAATTGAAGGTCTCGGCAAGAAATTTCAAGACGCGCGAATCGCTCGCGGCCTCACCCTCGACGAGGCCGCGCGGCTGACGAAAATTCGGCCGTCGCGTCTCGCGGAAATTGAAGCTGACGATTTTTCACAATTCCCGAGTCTCGCCTACGCCAAAGGCTTTCTGTTGATTTACGGAAAGTTTCTCGACGTCGATGTTACGCCGTACCTGGATGCGTTCGAGACATCGCAACAAGTTACGGTAGACGGTTATTCCTACCTGCAAGATCAGCCGGCGCCGAAGCCGCGGCGCGTTCGCCCAACGCGCCCGTCGGCTGCAGTACGCGCTCCGCGAACGCGGAATCGCTCTTCGCCTTTTCCAATATTGGTCGCAATCGGCGTCATCATCGCTGGCTTCGTCTTGATGCAATTCATCATGAAGATTCAGCGGCTAGGCTCGCATCAAATGATTGGCGTTCCGCAGCCGACATCGTCCGAGTCGGCACAAGCGCGAGTTCCAACACAACAGACCGCTGCGCCGCAAGTGCCTCAGACGGTTCAAGCGCCAGCCGCGCCGATTGCACAAGCCCCATCGCACATACCCTCTCCCGTAGCGCAGGCTTCATCGCACGCGCCTTCGCCTGTAGCACAGGCGCCATCACGGGCGCCTTCGCAGGCTGCGGTAGCAGTCGTCGAAGCGACAAAGAAACCTGCTCCGCCGGTTTCAACGCCGGCGCCGTCGATCCCGATACCGGAAGCCTTTGTGCCGGCTTTTGCGAATGCGAACCCAGCGGCGAAGACGAGCATTGCGAACCCGGAGGTGAAGGCGGGCATTGCGCCGACGAAGGAACCCGAAGTTCGGCGGGCTGAGCCGGTGCGAGCGGAGGACTTAGCTAAAGCCGAGTCGCCGCAAAAGTCGACGGAGGCGCAAGGTCCAAATCAGGTTGCCATCAAGCCGCTCAAGAAAACGTATATCAAGGTGGTGGTGGATAACGGCTCGTCGCAACCGGCATTCGAACGCTGGATCTCTCCTTCCGACGGAACCGTCGAATTTCGCGGACAAAAGATCGCGGTCCGAGTGCTGGATCGCGACGCCATTCGAATTACGAAAAACGGAAAACCGATCAGCGGTGACGATGAAGATGTCACCGTAGAGTAAATCGCGTGAGCCCAAAACCCGAACCTTCTGTAGGGGAAGCTGTCAGCTTCCCTTTTACAACGCCAACGCGGGACGCTAGCAGCGTCCCCTACAGGCCCAAAGTTGGCATGATCAGTCTCGGCTGCGCCAAAAATCTGGTAGATGCCGAGATTATGCTCGGAAGTGTCTTGGAGCGCGGAATGGAGATCACGTCATGGGCCGACGAGGCAGATGTCCTCGTCGTGAACACATGCGCGTTCATCGATTCGGCTAAGGAGGAATCAATTGATGCGATCCTCTCCGCGCACCAGGCGCGGGGTTTGAACAAGCGGCCCGGTCAAAGATTGATCGTGAGCGGCTGCATGTCGCAGCGTTTTGCGCACGAATTGCACCAGGAAATGCCCGAAGTCGATGCCTTCATTGGTCTCGATGACGTGAAAGAGCTTGGCGCGATCGTTGAGAAAGTCATGGCCAATGAAGATGTCAACTTTGGCTTCGCTAAAACGCGGCCGACTTACATTCCTGATTACGACACCCCGCGCTTCCGACTTACCCCAGCGCATTCCGCCTATGTAAAGATCGCCGAAGGCTGCAATCACCCGTGCACGTTCTGCGTCATCCCACAAATGCGCGGCAAACACCGCAGCCGAACGATGGAATCCGTGGTCGCCGAGATTCGCGGTCTCGTCGCGGAAGGCGTTCGCGAATTCAATCTAATTAGCCAGGACACGACCTATTACGGAATGGATTTGTGGACGGAAAAAGCCGGGCCACGCCAGCCGGTCGACTCATCGCGCGGTCCAACGCTGTCACGTTTGCTGCACGAAATTCAAAAGATTGACGGCGATTTTTGGGTCCGGCTGCTCTACACACATCCGGCGCATTGGAGCGAGGAACTGATCCAAACTATCGCGGCTTGCGATAAAGTGGCGCGTTACATCGACATCCCGCTTCAGCACATTCATGAATCGATGCTGCACCGGATGCGGCGGGAAACGTCGCGCCAGCACATCGAGAATTTGATCGATAAGCTTCGCGCTGGCATTCCCGGCGTCGCCTTGCGAACAACATTCATCGTCGGCTTTCCCGGTGAAACGGAGGATGAATTTGAGTCACTGCTTGAATTCATTGGCCGAGTTCGCTTCGACCGGCTCGGCGTTTTCAAATATTCGCGCGAAGACGGCTCCCGCGCCGCAAAGTTGCCGGGACAAGTTCCAGCGAAGATAAAAAACGCACGGCACCGCGCGGCCATGTCGGCCCAGCAAAAGATAGCGCACCAAAACGCGCTGCAGAAGATTGGACGCGATTTGAAAGTGCTGGTCGATCAACCGCTGGTCGCGAGAACTGAGGCAGATGCACCGGACGTGGACGCGCGCGTGATTCTCACCAAGCCGGAGCCGGTGGGTCAATTTGTGGCCAAACGTATCATCGGTGCACGCGGCTACGACTTGCTGGCATAAGTTCGCGCAGAATTCTTGCGTCATTTTTTAATTTCAGAGGTGACAAGACCCGCCTCCGTCGGGCAAAATCCTACGTGCCCCCCAAATGACAGACTCAAGCCATACCGACAAAGAGACACCACCCATTATGGCTTTCTCGCCACCGGCCGCCAAAATCACGGTCACGCCACCACGGCAGGCACTCGCGCCCAATGAAATACCGATGCCACTTTGCTGGGGCTTGCTCACCGCGGCCGCTGCGATTTTAATTTTACAGATTTGGAATTATCTTTCCTAAAGCCATGGATAACTCAGGGACAATTAAACTGGACGAATCAAACTTTGATCGTGAAATCAACAGCGATAAACCCGTGCTGGTGGATTTTTGGGCGGAATGGTGCGGACCGTGCAAACTGATCGCCCCTCTGCTGGATGAAATCGCGCGCGAAAAGGCTGACTCGGTTAAAGTTGCTAAGGTGAACGTGGACGAAAACCAGAGTCTTTCTTTCAAGTACAACATCCGGGCGATTCCCTCGCTGCTCTTTTTTAAGAATGGCCAGCTGCGGGACCAGGTCACCGGCATGACGAGCAAAAAAGATTTGCTCAGCCGGCTGGAAGCGCTTGCCTAGGCCCACTGCGCCCGGCGGGGGTCGAACCCACAACCTTTGGCTCCGGAGGCCAACGCTCTATCCAGTTGAGCTACGGGCGCGAAGAGAGCGGAAGATAGCCAAGTTTAGTAATTTAGCGATTTAGAGATTTAACGATTTCTGACTTTTATTCGCTAAATCACTGACTCCTTAAATCACTAAATTTTCACCTGACGACGCTTGCATTTTCCGTCGATTGAGCCATCGTGAACGCCCGCCTCCGCCAAGGCTACGGCGGGCAGGCCCTCCAGTTCGAATTTTATGAATCGCATCATCGATATCATCGAAAAAGAGCAACAGAAGGACGGCACCAAGTTTAAGGTTGGCGACAGCGTCCGGGTGCATACTCGCGTGGTCGAGGGAGATAAGGAACGAATCCAAATGTTTTCCGGAATCGTGATCGGGCGCAAAGGTCGCGGTTTAAACGAAACGTTTACCGTGCGCCGCATTTCCTACGGCGAAGGCGTCGAACGTGTTTTTCCAGTCAACTCGCCCCGCATCGCCAAAGATCGAGATCGAAACCGAAGGCAAAGCCCGTCGCGCAAGACTGAATTACCTGCGCCGCCGCAAAGGCAAAGAAGCTACCACTGTTCGCGAGTAACCTCGCGAACGAAACGCTGAAACACGGAAAACTGAAAGTCTGAAATAATTTCAGCTTTCAGCATTTCAGCATTTCAGTATTTTCGGGCCGATGGCCTATCGGCGTTGCGGATTTCGGTACGAAAAGAAATTGCGCGCAACCGGAGTCGTTCGCATCGCCGGTGTTGATGAAGCTGGCCGCGGCGCGCTGGCCGGGCCTGTCGTCGCAGCCGCGGTCGTATTGCCGGAGAAATTTCGCCACCGCAAACTGAACGACTCCAAGCAGCTCGCGCCCGAGCTGCGCGAAAAAATCTACGACGAGCTCGTTTCGAATTCCGAGATCGCGTGGAGCGTCGGGCGTTGTTGATCATCTTGAGATCGACCGGATCAACATCTTGCGCGCGTCGCACGAAGCAATGCGAATCGCGCTCGGCCGCTCGCGATTCCGCCGGAACATGTCCTGATCGACGGTCTTCCCGTTTTTCCTTTTCCCTTCCCGCAAACCGCGATCATCGACGGCGATTGCTACAGTTTGACGATCGCGGCCGCGAGCGTGATCGCGAAAGTCACCCGCGACCGAATCATGCGTGACTTCTGTGCGCAGTTTCCCGAATATTGTTTTGACCAGCACAAGGGCTACAGCACCGAACTGCATCTCTCCAGACTTCATGAATTTGGACCCTGTCCGATCCATCGCCGCTCTTTCGAGCCGGTGGCGCAACCGCTTCTCGCGCTCGAAGGAATTACCTGAACATCTCCGGCGTGGCTTTCGCGGTGAACGAGAAGCCTGCCGTTTTCTGCGACGTCACGGCTACAAAATTCTTTACCGTAATTTTAAGTCGCGGGCCGGCGGAGAGATCGATGTCGTCTGCCGCGATGGCGACACGCTGGTGTTCGTCGAAGTCAAAACCCGGAGTGGTAACGAATTCGGGCGACCGATTGAAGCAGTCGATCGACAAAAACAACTGCGAATCTCGAAAGGTGGACTCGCCTGGTTGCGTTTACTCGACAATCCGGACGTAGTGTTTCGTTTCGACGTAGTGGAAGTGTTGTTGACGGAACAAGGCGAACCGCGTTGCGATTTGATTCAAGACGCCTTTGAATTAGCGCAGCCCTACATCTACTAGCGACGACGCCACATCAATTCGTAAGATCCGCCTTCGCGAGCGCCGTGCCGTGACAAACAACGCAACCCAATTCACATCAACTCATAGGAGAGAACGCTTAAACAGTAAATGGCCGCGGTCTCCACGCGCAGAATAATCGGACCCAGCGTGATCGGCCGGCAACTGTGGGTTTTCGCCAATGCCAGCTCGGCCGGCGTGAAGTCGCCCTCTGGTCCAACCATCATCAAAACGCTTTGCGGCCGATCACCGTGTCGCTCGCGGTATTCGGACAGAATGTGTCTTAGATTGAGCGCGTCTGGCTGTAACGAACCAATCAGGCGAAGATCCTGCGCATGGTGTTGGGTGAAGAAATCCTTTAACTTTCGCGGCACTTGGACCGTTGGCAGCCAGTTCTGACCACATTGTTTCGCGGCTTCGATTGCGATCTGTTGCCACTTCAAACGTTTCTGCTCCGCTTCTTCCGCATCAAGATCGACAATCGTTCGTTCGGAAATCACCGGGGCAATCTCCGCCGCTCCAATCTCGACTGCCTTTTGCACGATCAGATCCATATTTTTCCCTTTCGGGATCGCCTGGCCAAGCGTGATGCGGCATCGCAGCGGAGGCGACTCGCTCGCCTGTAACGTGCGAAGATGAACTTCGTCGCGGGCGAGCTCGACTATCTCCGCGGTGGTCTCGCGGCCGCGACCGTTGAAGACAACAACGCGATCGCCGCGTTTCATCCTCAGCACGTCACGGGCGTGATGAGCTTCGCTCCCGCGCAAGACCAGCGCGTCACGATTCCAATCGTCGGTGGAGATGTAAAAGCGATGGATCGACATTGCAGATTGAAGATTTCAAATTCCAAATTGTCAGGAACAAGTCCAGCGGCGAATCAATTTGCAATCTACAATCTAAAACCTGCAATTACTCGATTTTCGGGGTGTCGATCCCAAGCGCGTCGGCCAGATCCTGCAGATGTTCCTGCTCCTGGGCTATGATTTCGCGCAAAACTTCGCCCAGAGCGAATTCGCCCATGGCGTCAGCCTGACGAATGCGCTGGCGATAATTGATGATCGTTTGGCGTTCGTTTTCGAGGTCGAATTTCAACATGTCGCGCGGCTTGTCCGACACTTTTACCTCCTTCGGCTTGTTGATCGGTTCACCATTAAAGTAGTCGATTTGCTTCGCGATCTTCAGCGCGTGCTGCAATTCCTCGCCTGCGTGCTTTTCCAATTCCTGCGCAATATGGTTGTACTCCGCGCCTTTTAACGTCTGGCTGTAGATCACATAGGAGAGAATGGCCTGGTATTCGCGCGCCAGATCTTCGTTGAGCAAGTCAATCATCCGTTTGCGATCAATCTTCGGTTCCTCTTTCATACAATCTTGATTCGCGCCAAGTGCCCAGGGTGTGTGCGCGAAAGTGCACCTACTTGGCCGAGGCAGCCTCCCCGTTTAGAGACGACAGCTATTTTTCGCTATGAAAACTGTTGGTGACCTCGCGCAGCTCGGCGTTTTCTTTTGCCCACCGCCATTTCAAAGTCCAGGCGATGATTTGACGGAAAGAATCACCGTCATCGACCGTGGTGTGAAGGAAAGTTAGGTTCGTTCCATTCTCGGTCCCACTCACCTCATTTTGCAATGCTGGATGCCCATCAATTGTTAGCGGAACCGAGGGAGACGCCGATGAATTGCCCATTTGTTGCAATTTATGCTCGCTCGCCGCTTCATGACGCTGCTGTAGTGTCATATTGCCGACACTAGACTTGGGATCGCTGAGTACGATCACGTACATTTCCTTGTTGTTGTAAGCAGCTTGTAGAGACGCTTGTTTGTTCAAATCGGATCGCTTTACCCAGAAGCCAGAGGCTGTCACTTTCAGTTTTCCATCGTCCGAGGCGATCTCCTTTTTTTGAAGGGCGAGATCATGCAAGCGCACCCGGTCCGACCTGATCATGTCGACCAACATGATGCCTCCTAGCACACCGAAAGGGATTTCGGCGTAGCCAATGATGAGACCGGCCAACGCGATTTCCATCCCTCTGAGTGCTCCGCTTGATCTGCGAATTTTGGAACGCGACAGGTGTCCGCAGATGATTGCAGGGATCGAACCTAAAAGAAGGCAGATAAACCACGATAGAATTGCCAGCACCAAACTCACAATTGCGAGCGGCTCGGTGCGCGGTACAGCTGCGGTTAATGACGATTGCGACGGTAACGGTGCAGGCGTTGCTTCGTCAGCCATCGCGCGGTTTTAGCCCATCGAGAAACAAAAGCAAGCCGTTGTCCGACTGATGAATTGCGGGCTGCGCTTAGCGAAAGAACTCTCTTGCTCGCTCGAAGAAGCTTTTTCGAAGCGGCGTGTTTTCTTCGCCGCATAATTCGGAGAACTCTAGCAATTTCGCGCGCTGCTCGGCGTTCAGTTTCGTCGGCACCTCAACCATTACCCGCACGAGAAGATCGCCGTGTTCGCGACCATTGACATGCACGATTCCCCTGCCGCGAAGTTTGAACATTTGCCCGCTTTGGGTGCCGGCCGGTACCTTCGCATTGGCTTTACCTTCCAATGTCGGCACGGGAATCTCGCCACCGAGCGTTGCGATGGAAAACGGAATCGGCACTTCGCAATACAAATTGCCTTGGTCGCGCTTGAAAACCTTGTGCTCTTGAATATGAACGACGACGTAGAGGTCGCCTTGCGGCCCGCCGCGAATCCCGGCTTCGCCGTTGCGCGCGGAACGGAGACGTGAGCCGTCTTCGATTCCCGCCGGAATCTTCAACTTGATCCGACTGGCTTTTTCTGCGCGTCCTTCGCCGTCGCACTGCCGGCATGGTTTTTCGACAATGTGACCAACGCCGCGACAACGGGGACATGTTTGCGAAACCTGGAAAAAACCGCGCGAAGTGATCACCTGACCCCGACCGCCACAGACAGGACAATTCACGGTGCGCGATCCCTGCTCCGCGCCGCTGCCGTCGCATTTATCGCAAGTGTCGAGCTTTCGAACTTCAATTTCCTTTTCCGCGCCGAAAGCCGCCTCTTCGAGTGTGATCTGCATATCATAACGCAGGTCGGCGCCACGTTGTCGATCTTCGCCCTGTCCGGCCATGCCGCCGAAGAATGTTTCGAAAATACTTCCACCGATTCCTCCGCCACCGCCACCGAAGACCTCGCGGAAAATATCGAAAGGATCATGGAACCCGCCGCGGAATCCGCCCCCCTGTTCGAACGCCGCGTGACCGAACCGGTCGTAGGCAGCACGTTTATCTCCGTCCATCAACACGTCATAGGCTTCACCAAGCTCCTTGAATTTCTCTTCGGTGTGCGGGTCGTTCGGATTCTTGTCGGGATGAAATTTTACTGCGAGCTTGCGATAGGCGCGTTTGATCTCATCGCCAGACGCCGACCGTCCGACTTCAAGAATTTCGTAGTAATCTCGCTTAGTCTTCGGCATTTGAAAAAGTGTTGAGTGACAGCTGTCGAGTGACGAGGGTCAGCAATCGCCAGGCCTGATTTTACTCATCACTGGTCACGCGTTACTTGATCACTTTCTTGCCCGGGCCGCTGGAGACAACGACCGTGGACGGTCGCAGCAGCCGATCTTTCAAACGGTAACCGCGGCGTGTTTGCCGAATCACGTGTTCTTCCGGAACATCATCGCTCGGCTCGTGACCAATCGCTTCGTGCAGATTTGGATCGAATTTTTGGTCGACAGCCTCAATGGGTTGCAAACCGTTTTCGACCAGAAAATCCTGGAGTTGCTTAAGCACCAGGCTCATTCCCGAATAAATCGGCGATTTCTCGCCTTCGCCGCGAGCCGCCTCCAATCCGAGCTCGAAGTGATCGACAATCGACACGAGCTTTTCGAGCAGACTTTTATTTGCGTATTTGATCGCTTCCTCTTTTTCGCGGGCGCAACGTTTCTTGTAATTCTCGAAATCGGCCTGGCTCCGCATTGCCAAATCCCGGAACTTGTCGAGATCGGCCTGCAATCCAGCAATCGGATCGTCGCCATCCGTTTGCGCCTGCGCCGGCGCAGCCGGCGCATCAGATTCTGTTACCGGGATTTTTTTCATGTCTTTCGGATCGCAATCAAAGTGATGTCGTCATTTTGGGGGGTCGACCCGACGAAATTTCGCAAATCGTCGATCAACCGTGAAACAATCGCCTGCGCTCCCTGTTTTGCGCTCTCCCTAAAGGCTTTCATCGTTGGTTCCAACCCAAATTCGTTCCCATCGCTGTCAAGTGCCTCGGTGATTCCATCCGTGTAAAGCAGAATGCAATCATCGCGCTCGAGCGGCACGGCGACGTCTTTGGTTAACCTGTCGAACACATCTCCACTGTCAATGCCGACAACCATTCCCGGCGTTTTTAACGGCGTCACGGCTTGCGACTTATGAGTGTAAAGCAACGGCGCATCGTGACCGGCGCGTGCCAGCGTCACCGTGCTCCGGACGTGATCGAGGATCAGGTAGGCCATGCTAATGAACATGTCCTCTTTGATGTCGGGATAGAGCTGCCGATTGACTTTTTGGAGAACATCCGCGGGCGACGGATTTCCAATTGCCTGGCTGCGCAGCACACTGCGGCAAATCGCCATGATAAGCGACGCTGGAACGCCTTTACCGGAAACGTCCGCGATTGCTACGCCCAGACGCTCATCATCCACTTTAATGTAATCGAAGTAATCGCCGCTGACCTGCCGCGCAGGGATGTTTATCCCATTGATTTCAAATCCGTCGATGGTTGGCGCTTCCGCAGGAAGCAGAATGCGCTGAATGTCGCGCGCAATTTCCAAATCGTGATCCAGCCGTTTCTTCTCGTTTGCTTCGGAGTAAATGATCGCGTTGTAGAGTGCGAAAGCCGATTGTTCGGCGATCGATTTGAAGACAACGAAATCGTTTTGCGAAAACGGTGCGCCCAATCGGCTGTTGGCCAGCGCGATTACCCCCATGTTTTGCTTCGCATAAAGAAGCGGCGCAACCATCACCGAGCTCGCGCCGAATGAACTATCTCGAAGTTTGGCCAGCTCTGGCGCTTCCGAAAATTCATTCGAACAAATCGGAGCGCCACTTTGCCAGATCCGGCCAAGTAAACCTTCGCCAGATCCAATGGTGTGTAGTTTTAGAAAGTTTTCCATTGCGGCTGGTGTGGCAGCGGCTTGTTGTAGAATGTGCGGCGGAACATCGACCAGCGGCGGGCAGCCTTTGGAGATAAAAGTCGGCGCGAGTTTTGAGCCGGTCCGCTCAGTGAGATAAAGTGCACCACCTTGAGCGTCGAGCACACGCGTTGCGCCCTCAACAATCAATCGGTGCAAATCTGCCGGACGGATGGTTTCGCTGAAAGCTTCGCCAAGTCCGTGAAGAAAATCGAAAACGAGTGTCTCTTCAATTTGCATTTCCTCCTGCGACCGCTCCAGCCGGCGAATGCTGCGCCGTTGCCGCAGCAAAGTAAAAACCCACAGGCCGAGACAAGCGACCAGCAGCCAGAAAAGAACCGTTGGCGAGAACGTGACCAATTACTTCCCCGCTGCCGATTGATGGAGATCTTGCTTTAAGTATTCGAGAACGTCTTTGAATCGAGAAAGATTTTCCGGCGCGGCATCGCACAAAGCCTCATGTGCTTCGAGCATGGTTTCAGTTGTCTCCTTTTTTCTGGCATCGGCGCTTTCGGGCGCGTTCTCTTTCACTTCCGTGCATTCCGGGGCCGCGGCACCGTTGGAACGAATGTCGAAAATCTGGTCGAGACCAAGTCCGGAAAGCAGATCGCGACTTCGCTCGCCGCAATGCACAACATGAAGATGGCCCTGACCGATCTCTCTTAATCGAAGAGCGACGGCAGCCAGCGTTCCCATAAAGGTAGAATCCATCATCGCGCAATTCTCCAAGTCGATAATGAATTCGCGGTAACCGCGGTTCACCATTTCCTGCGTGAATTCTTTCAGACTCCCGCTGTTAAGGAAGTTACCCTTCCCTTCCACTCGCACCCAAACGGCGGGGCCGTTCACGCCCACTAAAATCGATGACTGCACAGCTGAGTACTTAAGAATACAGGATTGACATCGGCGCTGTCAAACCGCACCCGGCCCCGCGACTGAGGCTCACTCCCACAGGTAAGAATGCGTTTCCGCAACGATCCGGCCGTTTTCGATCAGTAAACAGCGCCATGCGATGACCCGTCCGTCGTCAAAATAATCGTCTCCGACAACTTTGAATTCGGTTTTGTAGTTACCGCGCGCTTGGACGTATGAAATCTCCTGAGCTTGGAGGTGACTGTGCAGTTTTTCTTGCCGATATTCCAAACGGACCGTCAAATCAGCGCTTCGGCGCGTGCGCCAGAAAAAATCGAAGTAATTTCCCATTCGCTCGCGTTGGTCCAGCTTGGTCACCGCGCCGAAAAGGCGGTACTGTCTTTCGAAGTGGATGGATGCATCCTGTACAGTCGTCGATTTACTCGAGGGCGCCGTGTTCGAAAGTTTCCCACCCTTCCCGCTGGTCTGCATGTTTTGGTTCTGATTCGTGTTGTCCTCGCCAGACACTGATTCGGTCAAAAGGTAAAGTTTCGTTTTCCGAAACTGAAAGTCTTCGTTCAACGCCGTCGGTAACTGAACAACGCGATCCAGCACACGCGGCCTCGGTTCGTCGCGACCGAGCGCGCTTACGAGCGAAATGAAAAGCAGCAAAGCGATTGAGGGCCTCACCGCCTTAATCAAACTGGTCCTGGCGTCATCTGTCAATTCACACCGCTTGGATCAGTCAGCTTAATGCGTAAATTTTTGGATGATCGAAGTGCGGTATGACCGCGGGGTTTATCTTCCCGTAAACGACCTATGGCTCGATCCGCGGGAACCAAAGCGGCTCGCGTTCGTTTCGCACGCACACAGCGATCATATCGCGCCGCATAAGGAAATCATTCTCTCCGAAGGCACTGCGCGTCTGATGCAGGCGCGCATGCCGGGAACGCGAATCGAATATGTGCTTCCGTTCGGCGAGCAGCGACGGGTGCACAATATTGATCTAATGCTGCTGCCGGCCGGCCACATTTTCGGGTCGGCGCAATTATTTCTCTCAAACGAAGCCGAAACGCTGCTTTACACCGGTGATTTCAAGTTGCGCCGCGGAAAATCGGCTGAACCTGCAGAATGGCGACAGGCCGACACGTTGATCATGGAAACGACATTCGGTTTGCCGCGCTACCAATTCCCACCCACAGAACAAGTAATCGAACAGATCGTTGCATTCTGCCGCGATTCGATCGACGACGGCGCTGTCCCGGTGCTTCTCGGTTATTCGTTAGGCAAAGCCCAGGAAATCCTGTGCTCGCTCGATGGCGCCGGTCTCACGCCCATGCTGCACGGATCGATTTTTCAGATGACGCGCATCTACGAACAATTCGGTCAGTCGTTCTGCAAATATGTTCGCTACAATAAGAACGATGTTTCCGGAAAAGTCCTCATCTGCCCACCGAGCGCGAACCGTTCCCCGATGATCGAGAAAATCGCGCGGAAGCGTGTGGCGATGATTAGTGGGTGGGCGGTTGATCCAAGCGCGGTTTACCGCTACCAAGTCGACGCGGCCTTCCCCCTATCTGATCATGCGGACTACAACGATCTGATTCGATATGTCGATCTCGTGAAACCGAAGCGGGTGTTAACGCTGCACGGGTTCGCTGCGGAATTCGCCCGCGACTTGCGCGACCGTGGCATCGAGGCTTGGGCTTTAAGTGAAGAAAATCAGATGGAATTTAAATTGCCGAACGTTGGATCTTCTGCCGTCTCGGCGGCAAAACCAATAGAACTGCAAATGGGGACACCGGCAGCTGCTACATCCGAGTTCTCAACCTTCGCCAATGTCGGCGAATCAATCCGTGCAACGCCGGCAAAGTTGGAGAAAGTCCGTTTGCTTGCCGAACACTTGCGAAAGCTGCGCGAGGAGCAGCTTTCGATCGTCTCGACTTATTTTACCGGACGCGTGTTTGCCCAAAGCGACTTGCGCACGCTGCAAGTCGGTTGGTCGGTGATCGTTCGGGCGTTGCTCGCCGCTACGAAGGTTAGCGATGCTGAATTTCACCGCATCGCCGCCAGTCATGGCGATCTCGGCAAGACTACGTTCGAAGCGCTCGATGGCCGCACCAAATCCAAACCATTCACGATTCTCGAATCTCGGGAACTTTTCGAAAACATTCATCGCGCGCGCGGACCAATTGCGAAGACCGAGTTGTTGCAAATCCACTTCGCTAATCTCTCTGCGCGCGAAGGCGAATATGTCGTCAAAATTTTGACCGGCGATCTCCGGATCGGTTTGCGCGAAGGCCTGGTCGAAGAAGCCATCGCGCGGGCATTCGACGTTCCGCTCGAGCAGGTGAAGCAGGCAAACATGCTGCTGGGCGATATTGGCCAAACCGCCTTATTGGCATCTCGAAAAGAACTGGATCGCGCCGAATTGTCGATCTTTCGCCCGATAAAATGCATGCTCGCGACACCCGAACCGTCAGCGATGACGATTTGGGAACGGTTTTCCGAACAGCATTCCGGCACGGTTCTCGTCGAAGATAAGTTCGACGGCATTCGGGCGCAGCTTCATCGCAACTCCGAACGGGTGGAAATCTATTCGCGCGACTTACGGCGCATTACCGATCAATTTCCGGAACTGGCCGACCAGGCACGCAAATTCGATGTCAACCTTATTGCCGATGGCGAAATTGTTGCTTTTGAGAGCGGCCGCAAACTGACCTTCTTTGACCTGCAAAAACGTCTGGGAAGGAAAACAGAGGGTCCGGATTTGTTCGCAACCGCGTCTGCGGACGTTCCGGTAATGTTTATCGCGTTCGATCTTCTTTGGCTAAATGACCGATCGTTGCTCAAAACTCCGCTCGAGGAACGGCGCGGACTCTTTCGCGATTTGAAGTTGCCTCCGCAATTTCAGGTCGCAGAAGTTTTCCCGGCGAAGTCGGCCGCCGAAATCGAACAGCGTTTTCAAGACGCGCGGCGGCGGTTGAACGAAGGCCTTATGATCAAGGATCCGAGAAGTTTTTACACGCCGGGCGCGCGCGGGATGTCCTGGTTCAAGCTAAAGAAGGAGTTGGCGACCCTTGATGTCGTTGTCGTCGGCGCCGAATTTGGTCACGGCAAACGCAACAACGTGCTGAGCGATTACACGTTTGCCGTTCGAGACGAGACCAATGGTGAGCTATTGCCGATCGGCAAAGCCTACAGCGGTTTGACCGATGTGGAAATCGCGGAGCTGACCGAACACTTTGAGCAAAACACAATCGTCGATCACGGCCGTTATCGTGAAGTCAAACCGGAGATAGTGCTGGAGGTGGCGTTCAACTCGATTCAACAGAGCAGGCGGCACGCTAGCGGGCTCGCGCTACGTTTTCCGCGGATCAAAGCGATTCGGCGCGACAAAAATGTGGACGCGATCGACACATTGGCCTACGCGCGCGAGCTTGCCGCGCACGAAAGAGACTAAGGCGTTGCCGAAGGAGATGGCGCTGCACTTTCAGATCCCCCTTTGCGCTCGTGCTTCGACTCCCCTCTCTCCTGCTTGCTGAGCTTTCCCGCCGGCGAACCAGCTGGGGTAGAAGCACTCGACGGCGATGTAGACGGCATCGGCTGAACTTTGTGTGGATTAAACTTCTTAGCCAGGGATTCGAATTGTCCACGCTTCACCGAGGGGCGAGACCGGGTGCCGGGCGGCGCCGACGGAGCCGGAATTAGGGTTGGCTCTGCCATTTCAGTCGGCTGTTTGGCCGTCGTCGACGTCGTAGTGACTCCCGCCGTTGCGCTCGGCATTGGCGTACCATCCGAAACCACCAGTCGTCCTTGATGTTGCGACGCAATTGGCGATGTGGCCGGCGACGAAATCGGTGTGGGCATTGCCGTCGTAGTCACAACCGGCGTCGATTGCTGCGCCATTGCATTTGCAAGCGAAGCGACGAAACACACGTAACAAATGGTAGAAATTTTCATGGGTTAATTAGACATCCGATTGGTGCAAATATTCAACGCGCATTCGGCGACTGCGATGGCGCTTGCTTCGGTAAGGCTTCCGCTGGCGTGAAAATAACCTTCTCAATCGCCGGCCGTCGCAGTTTCTGAATATTTGCGTAAAGCGCAACGAGTGCGAAACCGATCACGATGCCTACCATAAGGAGGCCGATATTCTTTGACACCTTCGGCTCTGGATTCACACAAAACTATTCGACGCCAATCTTACGGATGCAAATCAACCTCAGGGCAACTGCAACACCGCGATCGCGTCCATGACTCGCTGGCTCAATCGCGCGTAGAGATCTTTTCCACGACCGGCCACATCAGCTTCAGAGAAATAGATCGGTTCGCCCACGACGACGGTAATCTTGCGAAACAACTGCAATTTTCCGTGGATCGGCCAGGCATCGAAGGCGCCGAAGATTCGCATCGGGACAACCGGTGCGCGCGTCTTGGCGATGAGTAAACCAAGCCCCGGCTCGGCAGGCTGTAAATTTCCGTCCGGTGTGCGCGTGCCCTCAGGAAAAACGAGCGCGCACTCCCCCGCGTTGAGGATTCGAAGCAACGCCTTGAGCGCGCCGCGATCACCACCCTCCAAATTAACCGGGATCACGTTGAGCTTGGGCAACAGCCAGCCCAAAATCGGCGCGTCCATCAATGATTTCTTGGCTAGGAAAAAAATGGCCCGATCGCTGGCATTACCGGCCAGCGGCGGATCAAGAAAACTCTGATGATTCACCGCTAAAATCACCGGCCCGTCCTGAATCACACGCTCGCGATGAATAATTCGGAAGCCGAAGAACAACCGGGCAAGCCATCGGCTAAGGTGATAACCGAGCCAGTAATAGAAATTCATTCAGCGATTTGTTTCGGAGCTAATCGCTTAAGAATTTCATCGACAACTTGCTCGACTGTCAGATGCGACGTGTCGATGACTTCGGCGTCCTGGGCGACGACCAAGGGCGAGGCCGGGCGTGAGGAATCGGCCTGATCGCGGCGAGCAATTTCGTCGCGTTGTCCTTGCGCGGCGCGGCGCTGCGCCCGGACTTCCGGCGAGGCGTCGATGTAAAACTTGCAGGATGTATCTGGAAAAACGACTGAGCCAATGTCGCGCCCTTCAACAACGAGATCGTGTTCTCGTCCATAACCTCGCATCCGCTCGACAAGTATTCGACGAACTTCCGGGACCGTGCTGACGCGCGAAACGTCCTTGTTCACCCGATCCTCGTTCAAATGTGGCGTTAGATCGACATTGTCGATGCGAAGACGGAATTCGCCGTTTTTGAGTTCGCCCTCGAGTTTCAGACTCGTGATGAATTTCGCGATCTTATCCTTGTCCGCGGGATCGACTCCATGTTGCAAGACCGACCACGTGACTGCGCGATACATGGCTCCCGAGTTGACGTAGACAAAGCCAAGTCGCCGAGCCAGTTCTCGGGCGACACTGCTCTTCCCCGAAGCTGCGGGACCATCGATTGCGATGACGCGATGTCGAGTCCTGAGTTGCATCTCTAATTTGCGCGGCCAGCGCAGTTTTTCGCGAGACGCGCGCAGAAGCAAGCACGCGTTACTCTTCGACCGGCGCCGCAGGAACGAGCGTACCGATGACAGGCGTGCTGGTGCGAACTCGTCGCGGACTCATGAACTCTTCCAAATCTCTTTCAAATCCGGGATATGAGTCGCGGACGCATTCGGCGTCCTGAATGATTGTTTCGCCGTCGGCGAAAAGTCCGGCAACGGCAAACGCCATGGCGATGCGGTGATCCCCAAAGCACGCCAGTTTTGCTCCTCGCAACGGCGCGGGCCCATGAATCTCGAGGCCATCGTTAAGCTCGATCACCTGAACGCCCATACCGCGCAAATTGTGCGCGATCGCCGCGATGCGATCGGTTTCCTTAACTCGCAACTCCTGAGCATGACGAATAATTGTCGTGCCACTCGCCAACGCACCGGCGACCGCGAGAACCGGCAATTCATCGATCAATTGCGGAATTTCTTTGCCATGAATTACGGTCCCTTTCAGCGGTACGCCGGTCACTTCAACGACTCCGCGCGGTTCCAGTTGATCGACATCCTCGACCGCTTCCCGAACTTGTGCGCCCATTCGAACCAAAACCCCGAGCAAAGCCGTGCGGGTGTCGTTCAATCCGATATTGCGGACCAGAAGATGTCCGCCAGATTGAGCAGCCGCGGCTACCAGCCAGAACGCCGCGGACGAAATATCGCCCGGAATTGTGAAATCGCGCGACTCTGGTATCTGGTCACCGAAGACGCTGACGGTGTCGTCCTCACCTTTCGCGGTGCGAATCAGAAAATAATTAAACATGAGCTCGGTGTGATTTCGGCTGGCGAATGGCTCGTCGACGGTTGTTTTTCCCTTGGCGAAAAGTCCCGCGAGCAGGATCGCGCTCTTCACCTGCGCGCTGGCGACGGGCGATTGATAATTGATGCCGCGCAGGGCGCCGCCGCGAATTCGCAACGGCGGTGTTTGTTCCGGTCCTTCGGCAACAATGTCGGCGCCCATTTTGCGCAGAGGCTCGATCACGCGATCCATCGGCCGCTGAGTCAGGGATGCGTTTCCAACAAGTCGCGTTTCAAAGGTTTGGCCGGCGAGCAAACCCGCAAAAAGCCGCATGGTCGTCGCGGACCCGCCGCAATCAATTTCCTGGGCCGGCGGAGTCAGGACCCGCTTTTTTCCGTGAACAACCAGCAAGTCGGGCTCCGGTTGGTCAATTTGAACTCCGAGTGCGCGCAAGGCGTTGACAGTCCGCATGCAATCATCGCTCGGCAAAAAACCGCGCAAAGTGCACGTGCCGTTCGACAACGCCGCGATGATGGCGGCCCGATGGGAAATGCTCTTATCGCCGGGGACCGTGATCTCAGCCTCAATCCGAGGCGCTCGTTTTACGCGTAGCTCCATATCACCCCCCCGCAACTCGGGTTACGGCACGAGGAAAATCTTGTTCGTGAAAGGATCCTTAACCTCCGTTCCGGGCGGGAAACCGCGAACGTCGACCAGGCCCTGGTCCGGAGCGTACGGGCTTTTCACAAAACCGGGTTTGCCTGGAACCGGAGTGCCATAGGGATAATCGCCCTTGGCTGGCTTCGACGCCGCGGCGGTTGGAGCTGGGGCCGGCGGCTGCGCGCTGGCGTCGGCATTTTCCGGCGGCGGCGCATTCGGGTTGAACGGTTGCTGGGTCGGTGGATTCTCCGGGTTGGTCTCCTCCGCGGGATATTTCGCTGCTCGATGCTGAACTGGGGGCGGTTGGTCCTCGTTGCAGGCCGAAATGAGGAACGCGGTGAGGATCGCGAGCGAGAGCCACAATTTCATAATTTTCTTGGACGGAGTCTACACTGCTTCTATTTCAATGCCAGTGGGTCCGGAATCGCAACTCATTTTCCAAAGACAATTGTCCGGCGATGCCCGAACTTGTTGCAGTGATGGAATCTGAGCGGAGCGTGCTGATCGTCGACGACGACGCGACCAGCCGGGCGTTGTTGACGCGAATGCTGTCAGCCAGCGGCTATCTTTGCCGCGAAACTGACACCGCGTCTGAAGCGTTGAAGCTGGTGCATGAAGACCGCCCATCCGTGTTGCTGCTCGATTTCAAAATGCCGGGTATGGACGGAACCGAAGCAGTGAAGTACCTGCGCGCAGATCCAGACCCGGAGATCGCGCAGCTCCCCGTTATCATGTTGACCGGCCACGGCGAAAGCGAAGTCCAGTGCCTGGAAGCGGGCGCGGACGATTTCGTGATCAAACCAATCAAGATTGAGGTCTTGCGGGCGAGGATTGAGGGACAACTTCGTATTCATTCGTTGCGTCTCCAACTGCAAAAGCAAAATAAAGACCTGGAAGAATGGCGGCGAAATCACGAACGCGATCTGGCCGCAGCGCGTGCGACCCAGCAATCGCTTATTCCCCAGAAGCCATTGCAACTCGCCGGATGGGAGATCGCCATGTGTTACCGGCCGGTGATCGAAGTCGGCGGTGATATTTACGGCTGGCTGCCTCTCAAGCATGGCCGCTGGCTGTTCTGGATTGCCGATGCCACCGGTCACGGCGCGTCCGGCGCGTTATTGACTACCCTGGCAAAATTTTTGTTTCACTCTGGCCGCGAACAATACGACGAGCCGATCGCCATCATGGAATCGGTGAACAACGATCTACGCGGCATTTTTGGCGGGCGCTCGTTCATGAGCGCGATGTGCGCGGCATTGGATCCGAAAAACGGACGAGTTTGCGTGGTGGGCGCAGGTCATCCACCGCTTCTGGTAACCCGATTTGGTCGCGGAACGGAAGCGATCCCGTCGTCGGCGCCGCCGCTTGGACTGAAAGACCGGTCGACGTTCACGGAAGCGGTTGTGGAGTTGAATCCGGGCGATGCATTCACCCTTTACACGGACGGATTATTCGGCGGGCGCAATCACCGGCCGGCTGCGCTCGACTCCGACGCAGCTCGCTGGAATGATCAATCCGTTCGCTGTGAGTGCAGAAGCACTCTTGGAGTTAATGTTGAATGCGGCGACGCCGGATTCGCCCAAATCACCGCCGGATGATGTTGCGGCGGTGACGGTGCGGCGGTCGAATTAGCAAGCGAAAAAAATTTCCTTACCCCAAAATAATTATTGCCCTGTCGCAGGTGAAGCATTAATCAGCCTGTATGCCGAAAACCAAGACTCCTTCAAAACGAAAGCCCAATCCCGCCTTCATGAGACCGGTCCAGCCGGATGACAAGCTTGCCGCCGTCGTCGGTTCGACGCCCCTGCCCCGTTCCGAACTGACCAAGAAGCTTTGGAACTATATCAAGAAGCACGGCCTTCAGGACAAAACGAAAAGAACGCAAATCAATGCCGACGACACGCTCCGAGCGGTTTTCAACGGCAAGAGTCAGGTCAGCATGTTCGAGATGACCAAGCTCGTCTCGGGCCACATTCGTTAGGCTGGGATCTGCAGGATGGCGCTCTGAGCGCCACTAAGAGAAACGCGAGTCCGATTTGGAGCCGCGTTGGCGGTTCTGTGCACACTTGCGTAGCGATGCCGCCTGGTTGACACTTCAAACGTGAAAAACCTGGCAATCGCGATTCTCGTCGTGCTCGGATCGCTCAGCGCCGTTTCGGCGCGCGCCGATTCGGCCTGGAGCACCGACCTGAAAAAAGCACAGGAAGAAGCAAAGGCGAATCACAAGCTTTTGCTGTTGGACTTCACCGGCTCGGACTGGTGTGGCTATTGTTTCCAACTCGACAAGGCGATTCTGTCCCAGCAGCAATTTAAAGATTACGCGAACAAGAATCTTGTCCTAGTCGAGATCGATTTCCCTCGTCGCAAGGCGCAAAGCGTTGACGTGCAAAAACAAAATCAGGAGCTCGCAGAACGCTATCAAATCGACGGCTTCCCCACGTTGATCGTCCTTGACGGTGATGGCAAAACCGTCTGGCGCTACGAGGGCTTGTACACCGGCGGCATTGCAGCGTTCCTCGCTGAGCTCGACAAAATCAAGAAGAGCTGAGTGACTCGTTCGCTCCCGCTCCTCGGCCTCTCGGCCGCTCGTCTAGATCGCGGCTTCCCGGCTCGCTCCATTGCCGATTCAGACTTCCCTCGTTTCGAGCGCGCGCTGAAGGACGTTGGCAAGCTCATGGCGGGTAAACGGCTTTGCCAGCGCGGCCTGAAAACCGTAGGCCAGAAATTCCGCCAGGGCCGCTTCGTCCGAATAACCGCTGCAAATGATCGCCGTGACTTTCGGGTCGAGATCGCGCAACCGCTCGATGGTGGCTACCCCACCCATCCCACCGCGAATCGTCGCATCCAGAATCACGGCCCGAAAGTTTTCACCCCGACGCATCGCCTGCTCGTAGGTCTTTAACGCTTCGGCGCCATCTGGAACCACCGTTACATCGTAACCGAGCGTTGCCAGCAACTCCGAGGTGATATCACGAATAGCTGCTTCATCATCCATTACCAACACCCGCTGGTGGACAAAATCGAAAGTCTGCTCGGCAAATGTCGTTTCCGGCACCGGTATCTCCGCGCCGCTCGCCGGAAGGTAGAAGGAAAAAATCGAGCCACTTCGAGAAGTGCTTTCCAGCAACAGAAGGCCGCCATGTTTTCTAATTACCGAATAGCTGATCGATAACCCGAGACCACTGGCGGAGGCCTTGGTTGTGAAATACGGATCGAAAATCTTGGCGATTGAGCGCAGGTCAATTCCATTGCCATGATCGGTGACTTGAACTTTGACGTAGCGTCCCGGCTCAAGCGCAACCGGTGAATTTGCATCGATGTCGATGTTACGAGCGGCGACTCGCACAGTACCACCGTCCGGCATCGCTTCGCGGGCGTTGATGATTAGCGCATTCATGACCTGTTCAATCTGCGCCGGATCTACCGCCGCCTGCCAAAGATTCGACGCGACGTCCAGCTCGGCCCAAAGATTTGACCCATGAAGCGAAAATTCAGCCGATTGCGAAACAAGTTGCGCGATAGAGACGACTCGCTTCAAAGGCGACCCGCCTTTTGAAAACGTCAGCAGCTGATTTGAAAGCTGAGCGGCATGCTGCGCTGCGCAAGCGGCCTTTGATAACGAGGATAGCAGGTTCGTGGAATTGGCTGGCGCTTCGATTTGGGCCAGGCCGATGTTGCCGGAAATGACCGTCAGAATATTGTTTAAATCATGAGCAATGCCTCCGGCCAAAGTGCCGAGCGATTCTAGTTTGCTGGTCGTCAGTCGCTCTGCCTCCCCGCGCTTGCGTTCCGTAACGTCGCGCAAAAACACGGAAACTCCGCCGCCGCTCGGGTAAGCAAGCAATTCAAACCAGACCTGGCCGCCGGCGTCACTCGCTTCAAATTCAACCGCAACCTGCTCCGACATTGCGCGCCGATAATTTGTCTCAAACGCATCGCGCTTGAACTGCGGAAATTCCATCCAAACGTCCTTGCCGATCAGATCCTCGCGCCGGCGCTCGAGCAACCTTTCCGCCTGGGGATTAACGAAGGTAAACTTCCAGTCCCGGTCGACCGCGAAGAAACCGTCGCTCGTTTTCTCGAGAATGTCGGTCATCTTTCTCACCGCATCTTGCAGTTCGGCCCGAGCCTGAACGCGCTCGTTCAGAGCCCGAATTCGTCGCTCCGCCACGGAAAGGCGGACATTTAGTCGGGCGGAATCGAGCGGTTTGGTCAGGTAATCGTTGGCACCCGCTTCAAGCGCTTGTTCCAGATCGGCGGCATTGTCGCGGGCGGTGACCAATAGTATGAAAAGCTCGTCGCCATGGGGCTTGGCCCGTAATTCGCGGCAGAGTTCAATCCCGCTCTTGCCAGGTAACATCCAATCGAGGATCAAAAACGGGAAAGACCGCTGGGACAATTCTATTTCGGCCTCCTCGACACTTCCGACAGCTACGATCTCGTGGCCACGTCTTTCGATTAATTTTTGCAGAGATCTGCGACTCTGCGCGTGATCTTCAACGAGCAATATTCTCATCTCTGGCAGTTCGTTTCCCAAAACTTCCATCGACGAAATTAGAAAAGACAAATCGCCGATTTAACCAAGGGTGATTTGAGCAGAATGGCTGCCACAAACAGTCAATCAGCCGATGAAAGATAAATATCAGATTTTCCCCTAGATAGATCGACTTTCCGCAGGATCATCAGCCCGCAAGTTGCGTAACATTATGTGTCTGCTAGATACAGCGAAGTTTCGTACCGTCTGGAAAATCTCATGATCATTATGCGTGGGTTCCTTTTTTGCCTCGCCGGTCTGGCTGGAAGTCTGTCCCTGAATGCGAATGATGCAGTTGCTGCGCAGGCCAGCCAGAAAACAACGTCGACACCCCCAGTTGAACCGGGAATCACTTTCGATTGGGTCCACGTCGATGGTCCCTATATCGCATTGACTTTCGATGATGGACCGAGTGCAAAACTCACTCCGAAGCTGCTGGATTTGCTCGCAGCCCATCATATCAAGGCCACATTTTTCCTGATCGGCGAAAATGCCGCCGAATATCCGGACATTGTGGCACGCGAAACGCATGAAGGACACGAAGTCGCCAACCACAGCTGGTCGCATCCGAATTTTGGAAAAATGTCTGATGATGGCGTGCGTTCGCAGATCCGGCGAACCGATGAAGCAATCAAGAACGCAATCGGTAGCTCTCCCACATTGCTTCGTCCGCCTTATGGTTCGATTACGGCGCGCCAGAAAAAATGGATCAATCAGGAATTCGGTTACAAGATCGTGCTTTGGGATGTCGACCCGTTGGATTGGCGCAGACCAGGGCCGAGCGTTGTTTGCAACCGTATCGTAAAGAACACTCGCGCCGGTTCGATCGTTCTTGCGCACGACATTCATCCGGGGACCATCGAGGCAATGCCATGCGTGTTGAAACAGCTTGAAGAAAAAGGATTCAAGTTCGTGACCGTTTCGGAATTGATTGCCATGCAAACGCCAATCCCGCCCAAACCTTCCCCTTCACCGAAGACCTCGCCTTTGGCCAAGGCTTCCCCGTCGGCAAAGTCGACGCCCGTAAAACCGACAGCGCCATCGCCGACCCCGCACAGTTGATATTGCCGGCATGATCGCCGACCGATATTTGCAGCTCAAAGGCGAGCTTGAAAGCGGACTGGCGGGCTTAATCAAGCTCGGGTCCGAGATGCATCGCCCGGCCGACGAATTAGATACGCTCCAGGCGCTTCTCCGCGACCTCAGCGAGCCGTTATTGTTCGTCGTAGTCGGTGAAGTGAAATCCGGAAAATCTTCGCTCCTCAACGCTCTCTTTGGTGACGAGTTTGCCAGGGTCGACGTGCTTCCGGCGACGGATCGGGTTTATATTTTTCGTTACGGACCGGAGGAGAAAACAGTCGAGGTGTCACCGAAGCTAACTGAGCGTTATCTGCCGGTTCCGTTTTTGCACAACTTCAACGTCGTCGACACTCCAGGTACCAACACGATGGTGAAGGAACACCAAACGACGACTGAGGATTTCTTGCCGCGCGCGGATATTGTTCTGTTCGTGTTCTCGGTCGCGAATCCATGGACGCAGTCGAACTGGGAATTTTTAAACTTCCTGCAAAAGACGTGGCTCAAGAACGTAATCTTCGTGCTTCAGCAAATCGATTTGCGCGAACCGACCGAAATCGAGGTCATCCATCGCCATCTTCAGGATACCGCTATGCGCCAGCTCGGCTTTGTTCCGCCACTTTTCGCAGTGTCCGCGCGAAAAGCCCAGTTGGCACGGACCAGCTCCATCGAAAAAGAGAAGCTCTGGGAAGAAAGCGGCTTAGCAGCGCTTGAAGAACAGATAAATTTCATCGTGACCGAATCGAGCACACGCATGCTCAAACTGCGCTCCACTTTTCAGGCAGCGCGTGTAACTCTCGAACAGTTCGATCAAGAAGTAAGCGGGTCTCTCGCGAAGATTTCCGCCGATGAATCGGCTTTAGGCCGGCTTGAAAGTTTGCTTGGGACCCGCCGGGAACAATTGCGTCGCCAAATCGGAGGGTTGGTGCGCGATATGGAAACCGGCTATGACCAAACAACGGAAGAAAGGGCTAAACTCCTACGGGAAAAGGTGACTTGGTGGAACGGTCTCAAACTAATCGCCGGGCAAAGCGCTCGGATCCCGGATCAACAAGCCGGCATCGAAGCGAAGTTGCGAGAACTATTGCGGCCGCAGATGGACCGGGCTGCTCACGGCTTGGAAACAGATCTACGCAGCCTTTGGCCGCAAATGCAGGACCTGCTTGAAAATCAATTGTCCGCCGATCTGCGAAAGGAAGCGCGACCCACCATCCCCGACTTTGCTGCCCAACGCCGCGAGCTTTTCGAGGCGGTTCAAAACGCCTTCATTGGCATCCTCGCTGGCAAATCACTTCAGGAGCGCCTTACGAGAACGTGTTCCCGTACTTCAATTGCGCTACGCGCAGTGGGCGTAGTGAGCGCGCTCTCCGCAATCGTAGCCGGCTTGATGAAGACCCGGAACCCGACTCTGGGGATGGGTGCGGCAGCAGTCGCGGGGATTGGCGTGTTGCTGGTGATTTTCCTGGCGTTCAATTATCGCCACCAGGTCTTACGCGGTTACGAACGCGAGTTAGATCCAAAGCAACCACAATTTAAACAAACGCTCGAGAGCCAATTCGGAAAAGCCGTTGATTCATTTTGCGCGGAAATGTCGAAACGGTTCCAAACGCTGGCCAATATTTGTCAGACGCAACGCGCTCGCTACGAGCCGTGGTCGCAGTGCGTTGAAGAACTACAGAAAAAATTCGCCGAATTGAAACCGCGACTCAGCTGAGGCCGGTTACTTCTTGACGTTGCTCGATCCGCCGGCTTGCTGGGCCAGCCGCTGTTCGGCCTGGCGACGCGCAAGCACGAAGTTGTTATGCTCGCCATAACTTCGCCAAGGACCCGCCGGAACATTTTCTGGATCGACAAATTGCCAGTCGGTCACGTCCGTTGGCTGCAACCCGAGATAGTCACGCACCGCGGGAGAAACGTCCAAGCCGGCACCATGGTTCAGGTTCGGTTTAGGTCGCTCATTGCCGAAAACGTATTGAAAATGATCGGTTCGGAACGGTCCGCAATCTTCCCATTGCGCGTAGCAGACTCGAATGCCCTTCTTAATCGCAATCCAGCGATGCCAGCAGACCGATTGTCCCTGACCAGTGTAATACCGTTTGAACCAGGGAATGACCAACGGCGCCTCTGGTTTAAACTGCCCGTGCGTCACGTCATTGTACGGCAACGCAAAATAAAAGGGGTTTTCCCTTGGGACGAATGAGACGGGGATGTAATTTCGGCGCTGCGATCTATCAGGGTTATCGAAACCACCATAATTACCGGTCCAATTTAGATCCCATGAACTTCGATTGTTTGGAACGGGATTATTGCCGCCCGCTTGTTCGCCGATCCAGAACACCGTAGTCACAATGTTGGATTTCCAGGCATAACGTTGGGCTACTGGGCGAGAACTTGTCGGAATATTTACGATCGGCTCGACCTTGAGCAATGCCTGTTCGCGCAACTTCATGGCGTACTTCGCAAAATCCGCTGCCGTGGCGTATGGCGAACTCGATTGCTCTTCTGCGCGCAGCGCGCCGATGGCGCCGGCCAGAATTAGAAGAGCGAGTAATCGTCTCATTCGGGCAAAAGGGTGGCCAGTTTCTATCCGATTTTCCCGCCTTTCGCAAGGGCTTTCGTTATGGAAAAACCAGTGCCGCTGGCGGTTACAATTTGTTAGGAGCACTATCCGTTCCATTCTATATTCTCGTAATCAGCGTGTTGCGAACGTATTCCCGGTCGTTTCTCTGTGGATAGTCGAGTGTGTAGTGCAACCCGCGGCTCTCTTTGCGGCTCAGAGCCGAATCGACAATCAACGCCGCCACCGTAGCCAGGTTGCGCAGCTCCAACAGGTCGACCGAGATCCTGAAGTTCCAATAAAACTCGCGGATCTCGCGCTGAAGGTTACGCAAGCGCGCGCTGGCCCGTTGCAACCGCTTGTCGGTCCGCACTATCCCGACGTAATCCCACATCAATCGCCGAATCTCATCCCAGTTGTGGTAAATCACGACCAGTTCATCCACATCTTGCACGTTGCCTGATTGCCACTCGGGTACTACAAAATCTCCCTGACTCTGTTTGGATGGAGAGGTGACCGCGGACGCGACTGCGCGGTGCGCGACAACCAAACCTTCGAGTAGCGAGTTGCTCGCCAGGCGGTTCGCGCCGTGCAATCCGGTGCAACCCACTTCGCCAATCGCGTACAATCCGGGCAAACTTGTCGCCCCGTTCACGTCGGTCTTGATCCCTCCACATTGATAATGCGCCGCCGGCACCACCGGGATTGGCTGCTTCGTCATGTCGATCCCGAAGCGCAGGCAAGTCTCGTAAATGTTTGGGAAGCGTTCGCGCAGGAATTCCACCGGTTTATCCGTAATATCCAAGAACACGCATTGCGCGCCGGACCGCTTGATCTCGGCATCAATCGCTCGCGCGACGATATCTCGACGCGCCAACGAACCGAGCGGATCGTAGCGTTTCATGAAGTCTTCGCCCCGATTGTTGCGCAGGATGCCGCCCTCGCCGCGCACCGCTTCCGAAATCAAAAACGATTTCGCTTTCGGATGGAACAGACAGGTGGGGTGAAATTGAACAAACTCCATGTTCGCAATCGTTGCCCCGGCCCGCCAGGCCATTGCCACGCCATCGCCAGTCGCGATGTCAGGATTAGTTGTATAAAGATAAACTTTACCGCAGCCACCCGTCGCGAGCACGATCCGGTCGGATCGAATCGTTTCAACCCCTTCGGTCTGTTCGTTAAGAACGTAAACGCCGAGGCAGCGATCTTCCGTAGCGAATCCCAACTTCGATGCCGTAATGAGATCAACGGCCATGTGATTTTCGAGAAGATGAACGTGCGATTGCCGTCTTAGCTCGCGCAGCAAAACATTTTCAATTTCCTTACCAGTTACATCGCGAACATGCAAAACGCGGCGCTTCGAATGTCCTCCTTCACGGCCAAGATCGAATTCTCGGTGACCCGAAACTTCTCGCTCGTCGAAGTGAAGTCCGAGATCGACCAAATCCTGAATCCGGGCCGGGGCTTCAGTCACAATTGTGCGGACGACAACTTCATCGCACAAACCCGCGCCGGCAGCGAGCGTGTCGCGAACGTGCAATTCGAAGGAATCTTCGTCGCTTGTGACACACGCGATCCCCCCCTGTGCCCACGCTGTGTTGGTGTCTGCGCCTTTGCGCTTCGTCACAACCGCCACCGAGCCATGTTTGGCCGCCTTTAGCGCAAAACTCAGTCCGGCGATCCCGCTCCCGATTACAACGAAATCGTATTCCCTCATTTAAGCCTAATGTTGTCGATCACCCGCGTTCTTCCAAAATAAACGGCGACGGCCAGGAGCGAGTTCGGCGTCACAATTTCAATGGGCTGCAAAGTGTCCGCGTCGACAAGTTCGACGTAATCAATTTTCGCGAGGGGCGCTGTCCCGATTGTGCTGTTCACAAGATCGACAATCTCCTTGGCGGATTTCTTTCCGGAGTCTCTGGCTGCAACCAGAGCTTTGCGCAAAACAGGCGCTTGTATTCGTTCTTCGGCATTCAAATACGCGTTGCGCGAGCTGCATGCGAGTCCGTTCATTTCGCGCACGGTCGGCATTGCGAGAATCTCGATCTTGTAGTTCAAGTCGCGCACCATTCGACGAATGATCGCGAGCTGCTGAAAATCTTTTTCGCCAAACACAGCAGCATCCGGTTGCAAAATATTGAATAACTTCGCAACAACCGTGCAAACGCCACGGAAATGTCCCGGTCGCGAGTTTCCCTCCAGCACATTCGACAACGAATCTTCATCGATAAAAACGGAACGGTCATCTGCGTACATCTCCTCCGCGCCCGGTCGAAACAAGAGATCGACACCGGCTTTCCGACAGAACTCTTCGTCATCTTTTTCAGGCCGCGGGTAACGTTCGTAATCGCTACCTGGTTCAAACTGGAGCGGATTAACAAAAATACTGACGACCACTTCGCCATTCTTACCGGCGTTTTCGCGGGCGACTCGAATCAACTCCCCGTGGGCTGTGTGCAACGCACCCATTGTCGGCACCAGCACGCGGCGATTCGTCCGGTCGCGAGGCCGAATCTTCTCAATCGTCGTGACAATTTGCACTCCGCAACCATGACCTAGTCCGCTGCACGGTGCGAATTAAGAAAACCTTAAAACTCTGCGGATTAGTGGAGTTCGTAGTCGACGTCGACTACGACGCGGACCAGCTTGCGTTCCGGCGTCACCGCGTCGCGATCTTCCACCTGAAACCATCCTTGCGACGCGCTTCGCAGTTTCCCCAGGTTCGTTTGTGAATCTCGCGCAAACTGCTCGGCGGCAACGCGAGCGTTCTTTGTCGCCTCCTGGATCATAGTCGGCTTGATTTCATTCAACTGGTTGTAAACGTAGTTTGGCTGGCATCCGCCGGAGAGGAGCACGCCGTTGACCATCAAAGTTGAGGCTGAGGCGAGCGCTGGTTTGATCAAGTCAACTTTTCCTGTTCGTAGCAGGACCGATTGTTCCGCGCGATAGCGCTCCAGTGGCGCGGGGGTGTCTTTCTCACGCGGTTCCATACTGGCATTGCGCAACGCCGGGGGCTGCACAGCGACATCCTTTTCCTCGAAGCCCGCAGTTTTTAGAAACGCGAGAACCGTTTTCGTGCTGTCGCTCAATTTTCGATTAATCGTGTTCAGATCGTTCCCGGTTGCGCGATAGCCAATGTACCAAGTGGCGACACTCGCCGGCACCTCGCGCTCCGAAAGTCCCTTCACGGCAATAATCCTCCGGCCGCTGTTCCAATTCGCTATGCCATCTCCTACGAAAGATCCACCGACCGAAACGCCGACCGCGAGAAGGAGCGAAGCAATAACAACTGCCACGCCGCGAATTGCGAAAGATGAGGATTGTTCGTTCATAAGGCATCTACGCGCGAGCCAGTGATTTCTTTCAGAAAAATCGCGCTAGCGTTACAACGCTTCGAGCCAGATCGCCTGGCGTGCACAGGTGAAACTCCGCTGCGCGAAATTTTTCCAACCGGCGCGCTTCGCCAGCTGAGCCAGCTCGGAAAGCGAAAAAGCACGTGCAATCGACAGGCGCGCGTCGAACCTCGTCATCGGCTCGCGAAAGATAGTTGCCGTCAGAAGGTGGACGCCGATTGTGCCAGTCCAGCCCCGACGCAGGTCCGAGACGAGAACAAATTTGCGCGACAGCTCTCTGCACTTACGCAAAACCCGCACTGCATCGTCCTCGCTAAAATGATGAAGTGCTAATGTACATAGAACGATGTCGTACGGGTCTGGCGCATCCCATTCGAGAATGTTTCCTTCAATGAACGAAAAACTCGGATAGGCCGCGCTCAGTTTCTTCGCGATCTCGAGCGTTGCGGGCTGCCGGTCGAGAGCATCTATCCGAACTTCGGCGCCAACGTCGCGCGCGTAATCCGCAATCAACCTCGGAATGTCGCCCGATCCCGTAGCGAGATCGAGAATGCGCAGTCTCGCGCCCGGCTTTAGCCAGCGATGGAGGAAAAACTTGATCAACGAATAGCTGCCGAACCAGCGATTGAGCTTCCGGAGGTTATCAAGATCACACTCAAGCTCGGCGGAGACCGGTTGCGGTCGGTCCATCAGTTCGAGCGTGTTTGGGTCAAAACGACGATTCATTAAAAAACGTGACGAGTGACATGTGACAAGAACAGAAGTTGGGATCAGCTCGTCACTCGTCACCTGTCACTTGCCACTTAAAAATTTTCGCCAGGACGCGGGTAACTCTGCCATTTCGATTTCACTGGCAATTCGGCCCTCGAACTCCGGCTGAAATTTCGTACTCGTGCCATACACCATGATCAGGTCTTCCGATCCCTCGGCCCGGATTGCATGGGCAACGCCCGGAGGAATGACAATCCCGGCGTTATTGCGGCCGCGGTGATTGTCGCCGTTCACAAATAGTCGCATGTTTCGCTCAGGAAGACCGGCACGCGCGTCGCGTAAAAATATTTCGGCGCGGCCCTGCAGGAAAAACATTACATCCCATTGCTCGCGATCGTACGGTCGGAGCGAGTAATTCTGCGGCTGAGTAACGAATAAGCGGCGCAACCATTTCTCCGCAGTCGTATCATCGGGAACGCTTGGCGGATGAATGTGAAAACCTTTTGCGCTGTTCGCGTACATGCACGCGGCTGACCATTGTTTCGGCCGCAATCCGATCTTGCCGAGGATTCCCTCCGATTCGCGCGCCAATTCGCCAAAACTGCCGCGATGGCGCTGCGGATGAATGGTTCTCGAAAAAATCTCCACGCCCGGAATCCAAACCTTTTTCAGGTCCGCTTTGCTGCGCGGCGCGATCAGATCGCCGGCGTCAACGCCTGATTCTGAAATCCGCTGAGCCGGTGAGCCCGTTTTGTAGTCGCGGGAAACGAGAGATTTTCTCGCGCGCTCATTCAGGCCGAGCCACAAATCTTTTTTCATTTTCATCGAGTAAAGCCGCTTACATGCCTAACGAAGGCCAACGGCAACTACCACATTATATTCATTGCAGCGCCGCTCAGGCAAATTTACGCTGTCCCGCGTTCGGCGAGCGCGTGGGCCGAGATTGATGCTCGAGTATTTCGTTTACCTTATTTATCGGACAGGAATCGCTCTGATCGGCCTGTTGCCGTTGCGCGGTGCGTTCGCGGTTGGAAACGCACTCGGGTTTTGCGCCTGGGTTGTTCTTGGCAAATACCGGCGACTGGCGTTCCACAACATCGAGATCGCATTCGGTGCGGAGAAATCGCCGCGTGAAATGCGGCGCCTGGTTCGGCGGCATTTTCAACGACTGGGCTCCAATCTCCTCTGCACGGTAAGGCTGATGCGGATGTCTCCCGACCAAATCCTGCAACACGTCACCGTTGAAAACATCGAGGCGATGGCCCGGGAATTTCGCGCAGGCACGCCGGTCGTGCTCGTGTTGAGTCATTTGGCCACTTGGGAACTGTTCGCGCCATTGATGCCGAAGTTTGTCGGCTTCGTTCGCAACTCGAGCGTATATCAAAAACTCGGCAATCGCTTCATCGATGCCCATGTCCGAGCGAGCCGAAGCCGCACCGGACTCGAGTTGTTCGATCGCCGGGAAGGATTCCAGCCAGTCATCGACTTGCTGCGTTCTGGCGGCGGCGTTGGGATTCTGAGCGACCAACACGCCGGTGATCAGGGAATCTGGACCCCATTTTTCGGGAAACTTGCGTCGACCTCACCACTGTCAGCGTTGCTCGCCAAACGAAGCCGTGCTGCTTTGATCGCGGCTGCGGTTTACACAACCGGCACTGCCCGCTGGCGAATGGTTTTCACCGAGCGCTTCGATATTCCCGGTGCCTCGATAGAGGCGCTGACTTCGAAGATAAACGAAATTATCGAACAACAAATACGCCACGCGCCGGAAGACGGCTTCTGGGTGCACAATCGATGGAAGACTCCACGACCGAATTTTCTTCTCGCACGGTACAAACGTGGCGTCTATCTGCCAAAAGATTGGCCGCCGGAAAAACTGAAGCCATTTCGAATTCTGATCCGGAGCAGCAACTGGCTTGGCGACGCAGTCATGAGCGTCCCAACGGTCCGCGCGATCAAGAATGGCCGGCCCGACGC
This sequence comes from uncultured Verrucomicrobiae bacterium, assembly GCA_963801815.1. GTDB lineage: Bacteria > Verrucomicrobiota > Verrucomicrobiia > Chthoniobacterales > UBA10450 > AV40. The sequence goes on along the minus strand of CAWDGJ010000003.1, from coordinate 289,588 downwards.
GCATGTCACAATTCTCGCGCCGGAAAAAATCGTGGCCATGTGGAAATTGATCCCGGAAGTCGATCAGGTTTTATCCCTACCAACCAAATCTCTTTTTGCGACAGGACGCGTCGTCAAACAACAACCGCGCTTCGACGCTGCCATTCTTTTCCCAAACTCGCTTCGCTCAGCACTCGAAGTCTTATTGGTTTCCAGAAAAGTTGGATATCGCGGACACGCGCGGTCCTGGTTGCTTAATCAGGTTGTGCGCGAACCACGTCGACCAGGTCCACCCCAGCACCACGCGATTCGTTTTCTTCGCATCGCCGAAGATTGCGGCGCGGATGTCGATCTTAGCGCAAGGATCCAACTGAACGATTCCACCAAGACTGCAAACTTCCAACGCCGAACCGTATTAGGACTTTGTCCGGGCGCGGATTACGGCCCATCCAAGCGCTGGTTGCCGGACCGTTTCGCGGAAGTTGCTAAATTGGTGTCCAACGGATCAAAGGCCAAATGGGTCTTGTTTGGAACAACGAACGACGCGGCGGCCGGCGAAACGATTGCCGCCAAACTTGGCGACAGCTGCGTCAATCACATTGGCCAGACAACATTGGACGAATTGATTTCAGAACTGCGCGATTGCCGCGCGCTTTTAACCAACGACACTGGCACGATGCATCTGGCCGCGTTGCTGGGCGTGCCGGTGGTGGCAATTTTCGGTTCCACTGAGCCGCAGCTTACTGGACCCCTCGGAGATGGTCACATTGTTCTGCGCCGCCATGTCGAATGCAGCCCGTGTTTCCTGCGCGAATGCCCGATCGATTTTCGATGCATGAAAGAAGTAACGACGCAGGAAGTCGTAAATGCGATGAAGTCGATCTTGCGATGAACCCCGACCAGCCGCGCATCCGGACCGAAGTGCAGGTGATGTTTTTCGACACCGACTCAGGCGGCGTGGTTTCGAACATTGCTTATTTGCGCTTCATCGAAATCGCGCGCACAGCGCTCGCCGAAAAACTTGGAATGCCCTTGAGCGGAATGGACCAAACCAAATTGTATCCAGCCGTAGTGCGGACTGAGATCGATTATCGCCGGCCCGCGAAAATCGGGGACCGATTGGTAATAGAAGCGTGGCTGGATGAATTACAGCGCGCGCGTTTTTGGTGCGCCTTTCAAATCACGCGGCCGTCGGATGAAACGCTCATTGCCGATTGCCGGCAAATGGTGGCGCTAGTGCAGATGCCGGCGGGGAAGGCGCTCCGATTACCGGACGATTGGAAGAAATATCGCGGAACGCGGCAAATATGACGGCCGGTGCCCGCACGTTCACTATTGAGGATGCGTTGCTCGAACCGCCGGCGTTGCCCCCTCCCCGACTACGCCATGCGCTTCTCGCTGCGCTAATCGCGCTCGCGGCGCTGCTTCATTTGGCGACGATCGGCTGGAGCGATCTCTACAACCACACCGAAGGACAATATGCCGGCGCCGCCCGCGAAATGATAGAGACCCATCAATGGCTATGGCCTACAAATGATGGATTGCCGAGATTACCAAAACCACCGCTCCTTTACTGGTTAATCATCGCCTCGTTCAAAATCTTCGGCATTAATTCGGCTGCAGCGCGCTTGCCGATTGCCCTGGCAATGATCACAACCGTGGCGCTCACGTTTTTGACCGCTGAAAAGCTCGCAGATTACTGGCGCGGATTCTTAGCGGGCCTGGTTTACCTCTGCTGCGCTGGGACGGCAGTGCTCGGGCGCGTCCTCATGCCGGAGCCGCTGTTCAGCGCTTTTGTGGCCGGCGCGATTTTTTGCGGCGTGTGCGGTTACCAGCGGCGACGTAGCCGCGGTCGATGGTTTCTTGGTTTTTGGATCTGTTGCGCCCTTGCCTGTTTGACCAAAAGTTTGCTCGGCCTGATTTATCCGTTGGCGATTTTTCTTTTGCTGTCGGCATTTTACCGCGAAGCACGAATGCGTTTCGCGCGGCTTTTCCATTGGACTTACATCCTGACCTTCATCCTGCTTTTCGTCCCATGGTACGTCGCCATCGAGCGGCATTTCCCCGGTTTCTTGCGCGAGCTATTCCGAGTCGAGTGGATCGGTCACTTACGGTCGTTTGGGGATGTTCCCGGCAGCGATAACGGCGTTCCGCGATTTCGTTTCATATGGTTGCATGTCATCTGGTGGTTTCCGTGGTCGGTGGCGGTGTTCCCCGGAGCCATTGTTGCCTGGCGAAAGGTGGTCAGACCGAATGAGCTTTCGTTCGGCGAGGCACTGCCGTTGACCTGGATGGCGGTTGCCTTCTTGCCGCTGCTCGTGATTGGACAGCGGCAAGATTACTATTCGATGAGCATGTGGACCGGCTTCGCCATTTTCATTGCGACCGCATGGGAACGACTTCCACGATACTGGCAGCTCACCGGTTCCGGGCTAGTCGGAATTTTCGGCGTGGCTTCGGGCCTTATGACTCTGATTCGGCCGAATATCATGCAAGGACGCGAACATTATGACCAAAACGGCGACGGCAGTTGGACGGCGTGGGACGCGTTACAAATGCTGCCGGCTTCCACTTGGTCGGTTTTACGGCCAATGCTTGTCGTGATTGCGGTCTCGCTGATTCTCGCGTCGTTGATCGCTCTCTATCTCGCGGCAAAGAACCGTCCCCGGCTCTGCCTTGCTGTTCTGGCGCTCGCAATGATCCCAATCGCGCTTGCCCTAGCGGACGGAATCGCACGCATGGCACCACAATTCTCCCTGGCCAATGTGGCGCGCGCCCTCGACAACCGGCTTACCGACACGGACGCCGTGGTCTATGAAGGCGAACTGGACGATGCCAGTAGTCTTGTTTTTTATCTGCACCATTATTTTTACCTCGTGAACGAGCCTGCGGATGACGAGATGCACATCGCCGGCGGCAGAGATGTTGCCGTGACCGAGGACGCGATCCTGCGACGCTGGGGAGATCCGCAGGGAATCTATCTCATCCTCAAGGAGGACCGTATTCCGCATTGGCAAGAGTTACTTACCACGCGCTTTCATATCTATCACCAGGTTACCGCTTCGGGGCAGCATGTTGTCCTGACCAACCAATTGTAATCGCCGCGCATCTGGCGTTTGAAAATTGTCAACTTAGCAGTAGCTTGGGCGCTCGTTTTCAATTTATGTCGCAGCATCGCAGTCTCAGAGGAACCAGCACCATCGTCGCCAAGCGCAACGTTCTGAAGCGTTTTGAGCGGGTCGAGTTGCTTAAAAAACGCGGCCAATGGAAAGAAGGTCGCAAAGTAATCGGTCTTCCAAAAACCAAGCCGGACGCTTAGGCAGAAGTTGAGAGTTGAAAGGTGAGCGTTGAGAGTTCTCTCCGCTTTGATAACTCAACTCTCAACCAACAACTCTCACCCGGTTTAGCCATGAGGCTGAACCGTTTTCTCGCGGCAGCTGGCGTCGCTTCCCGACGCAAATGTGACGAACTGATCGCGTCCGGATGCGTTACGATCAACGGACGCGTTTGCACTAATTTCAGCACGCAACCGGGCGAGCGCGATCACGTCAAAGTCAACGGCAAGCTGGTCCGGGTCGCGGGGACAATGACAATCGCGTTACACAAACCGGCCGGTTTTGTTTCAACCCGGAACGATCCGCACGCTCGCGACACAGTTTTCGATCTATTGCCGTCAAAATTTCCGCGCCTTTTCAACATCGGCCGTCTCGACGCTCAAAGTGAAGGATTACTATTGCTGACAAATGACGGTGATCTTTCCCAACAACTCACGCATCCGCGGCTCAACGTGGAAAAGGAATACGAGGTGACCCTCGATCGGCGATGGGACGACGCTCTGGCGCCAAAGCTTTTGCGCGGAATCGTGCTCGACGGAAAACGCGCGCACATTGCGCGATTGCATTCGATTGGACCGACGCGGCTGCGAGTGGTCCTGCGGCAAGGGCTCAACCAACAGATTCGCCGGATGTTTTATGCCGTTGGTTACGAGGTGAAACGGCTCATCCGCATTCGAATCGGAAACCTAGGATTGGGCGATCTGCCGCGCGGTCATTGGCGGCCGCTCACGAAATCGGAGCTAACCGGTTTGAAGAAAATTCAGAACATGCCAGGCGGCCGCGAGAGCAAATAAATCCAGTTTGCCAAAAGAAGGACGATCGCCGCGACACGGAGAAAACTCTTTTCCGCGGTGCTGAATTGAATTAGTCGCAGCCGTGGTGCCCGAAAAATCAACACTACAAGAGCGTAAGCATCGAAGATCGACAGTCCGCACAGGGCCACGAAGACAAGCGGGTTCCATCGCAACGCGCCGCTGAAATCGCCGTGAAAAAATCGAATCGCTGACCGCGTCATGCCGCAGGTAAGGCACGGATGACCCGTCAACGAATGGAACGCGCACTGCGGCCACGGTAGTCCAAGCCGAAGCCAACTCCCCGCGAGGACGAGTGCACCGAGTGAAACGGCCAGCCAGATCAGCTCGTGGTTAATCTCGCCCGGTTGAGGTGGTCGTGAACGAATGCGCACTGCGCCAACTTAATGGTGAGAGGCGCTCCATGCACCCAGCGCCCCAAACATCATCGCAATCAAAAGCCCTCCGCCGCAGCAAACGATCAGCGGCAGGAAAACAGCAAGCACGGCGCGGCCGGTGTCGGTTTCGTGCGCGCGAGCCAAGCCAATGCAATTCAACACGATTCGCCAAACGGCCACAATCAAGCCGCCACAAAGGGGGACTATCATCAACGGATCGACCGAACCCATTGAAAAGCAGACTACTCGGAACGTTGTCTCATACGATTGCTTGGCGCCGCCGACGATCATCAAACAAACGTGCAGGATAGCCGAGCCGATGAACGCGCTCAGCGCGACGAAAATCGGCGCTACGATAACGATGAATACGAATCCGGCGCCGGTTCCAATCATGTGAAGAAACGGGTTTGACCGATTTCCCAACATCCCAATCGACTGAAACGCCAGGTTGTAGGCGAAATAGACGATGAGACCGAAACTTCCGCCAATCAACGCATAGAGCAGCGGTTCACCCAAACCACCTTCGCGTCGCATGACCGTGAACGCCTGACTGGGGCGGCTCAAAACGATTTGCAAAGTTTCGATAAAAGCACTGAACAAACCCTTCGTGTGACGTTCGTCCCAAGGTAGTCCGCTCCGCGGCGCGAATGATGTCGCTGTTGCAACCGGCCCAGCAGACGCCGGAGCTGGCGTTGGTGCGGGAGTTTGGGGTGGTGGCGCCGCTGCGGCGGGAGCTGCCGCGGGAAAGTCCGAAGCGAACTCGGCAAATTGGGAAAGTGGCTGCCAGTTTGCCATACCTTCTTTCCAACCGAGATCGGTTGGCAGAAAACGTCCCGTGCGAATGGCTTCGCGAACTTGGTCTTCCGGAAATGCGCCCAAGCTCGTTGCGCCCCGATTTACGTGAATCATTGCCATAACGTCCGGGTTTTAATGATCGACGCCGCTAAAGTCAATGCGCGTCGCGCCGCGCGATTCGCTACGCCATTACATCGTTACATCGGGTTTGCCGATTCTCGATTCGCGAATCTTGAATCACGATTCTGCATCGAAGCGATTTGTTTTTTCCGGAGCGTCCAACGCGCGCCAAAAGTACCACGCCGCTACCGAACGATGGGGCCGAAATCTCTCGCCAAGCTTCAAGAGCTGTTTCGGCTTCGGAAGCTTTCGTTTCCCAAACGTTTTCGCGAACCCTTTCTGGACGCCATAATCGTGCACTGGCCAGACGTCAGGCCGGCCAAGATCGAAGAGAAGCAGCATCTCGACAGTCCAGCGCCCAATTCCGCGGACCGTGATCAGCTGCGCAATAATTTCGTCGTCACTCATTTTTTCCAGAGCGCGCGCAGTCGGCACGGTACCATCGATTGTCTTAGCGGCGAGGTCTTTAATCGCCGCTACCTTGCTGCGCGATAAGCCCGCACCGCGAAGTTTTTTGTCCGGTGTGGCGAGCACCAATCGCGGATCGAGATATTTTCTTTTTGGGTAGAGCGCGCGCACGCGCTTCCAGATCGTGGCCGCCGCTTTGCCGCTGAGTTGTTGATAAGCGATCGATTCAGCGAGTGCGTCGAACGGGCGGACTAATCCGCCTGGCTTTACGTTGTAACGAACCGAACGCGCGATGAGCGCGGCCATCCGAGGATCCGTTGCGGACAAGTGTTCCTCCGGAGTAACCATGCGTGAGCTTTCTTTCGCTCAGGAAAATATTTTGCTCAACCGCTCGTTTTCGTTTTGATGAGAAAATGGCAACGCAACTTAGCTGGTACGGGCAGTCCGGCTTCAAGATCCTTACGCCCGGTGGGAAGACTTTTTTGATCGATCCGTGGCTGACCAATCCCGTTTTCGACAAAGGCAAGGAGGAACTCGCAAACCTCCAAAGTGTCGATCTCATTTTGCTCACGCATGGTCACGGAGACCACGTCGGCGACTCGGTCGAGATCGGAAAGAGAACAGGCGCGAAGCTGGTTGCGAATTTTGATTTGTCAGCTGCGGTGGTGAGCGTGCTTGGTTATCCAGCCGATCAAGCCAGCGCCGAGACAACCGGACACATCGGCGGACAACTCAAATTGCTCAACGGTGAACTGACGGTCTGGTTCGTTCCCGCCTGGCATGGATCGACCGTGCGAAAGGATGAAAATTCGCCGCCGGTTGGAGCGGGAATGCCAACCGGACTCGTCATGTCCCTCCGGAATGGGCCAACCATCTATCACACCGGCGACACCGGTTTCTTTTCCGACATCGCGCGCGTTTCCGATTACAAGAAGGTCGACATCATGCTCGTTTGCATTGGAGATCATTTCACGATGGGACCGGCACAGGCGGCGGATGCTGTGAAGGCGGTCGGTCCGCGCCTCGCCATTCCGATGCACTATGGCACGTTTCCGGTCCTTACTGGAACACCCGAGGAATTCAGTGCTGAATTGAAAACGTCCGGCGCAAAAACGGAGTTACGCGTAATGAAAGTTGGAGAAACGATTATAGTTTGAGTTTTCGACGAGAAAAAATTGAAGCAAACGCGATCAAAATCGTCGAAGAGAAAAGCGAAGATGGGAATTTTAGGGGATGGAGCTCCACTGGTTGAGAATCTGGTTCCAACCGGTTTGATCATTGCAGCGAGCAAGATCGGAGAGGCGCCGCAAGCCTTGGCGACGGCCGCTACAAAACTGGTCGAAACGATCGCGATCAACTCCGTTTCTGAAAAAGTCCGGCGAAAACGTCCGGTCGTGGTGAAACGCCGAAATATTCACAGCGAACAGCTGGCCGAACTCACAAACCTTTATTTTCTTTTCTCCGGAATTCCGATCCGCTTCTGGAGCAAGGTTGAAGACTGGCAGCGATGGGAGGTCGATTGCTTCGAAATGCTCAACGGGGACTGTTTTCAAGCGCGTAATTCGGGTGTGCGCACAGTTATCGCCGATAAACTTCCAGGCGAAAGTTTATGGGACCACCTGAATCGCGGGACGCTGACACGACCGATGTTGCGCGCGGCGGCAGTGGAACTGCATCGCGCCCACCAATTTTGGAGCGATGAATTCCGGGACCGTTGGTCGCACGGCGATGCCAGCGTGACAAACGTAATCTACGAAACTAAGACGAATCGCGCGCGTTTGATCGACTTTGAGATCTACCACGAAAAGTCGTTGTCGGCAGCGGCGCGGCAGGCTGACGACTTACTCGTGTTCTTGCTCGATTTGGTTGGAACAGTGCCAAGCCGGCAATGGTTGCCATTTGCGACCACATTTCTCGAGGCCTACAGCGATCGCGAAGTGATCGCGCAGCTCAAACAACAACTCAATCTGCCCGGCGGGCTGGCGTGGATCTGGTGGGGCGTGAGAACTAACTTCACAAATCCTGCGAAGGTGAAACGACAACTTGCAAACTTAAGTCGTGCAATTGGCAAACTGAAACTTTACGACAAGGCCGTTTCTTCGGTGCGCGTTCGCAGTAAACGTCGACCTTCAATCAATTGCCAGATGATCAAGCCGGGAATTCCGAAACCGAGCTCACGCACACGCGCGATGACCGACAAGGCAAAGCCGATTTCTCCGCATTTTGAGGGATCGCTTGCGATTCCGAGAAGGCAAGCCACAACCACGTAGCCGCCTTCTTGCACTCCGAGTCCGGCCGGCACGGCGAAAGCGGCTGAGCGAATTGTTAGCGCCATGCTCTGCAAAATTACCGCATTCACCAGCGTCGCGTGCAGGTTCAAGGCCCACATCGCGATCCAGATTTCCCCTGAATTGAGGATGAGCGAGAGAATTGTCCACCCACAACAAGCCATCACTGCGCGGCGCCGGCCGTAGAGTGATCGAACAGTTTCGTCGAGGGTCGCGCCACTGTGGATAAGCGACTGCCATTCGGGCGAATTCGCCAGCTTTGCGATCATTCGCGCTAGAAAACGAAACATGCCGAGCCGTTGGACAAAATAAAAACCGCCGACGGCAACAACGCCGACAACGATGCCGATGATTGTAGGGCCGACAAAATTTCTCTGGCCGGTGGTGATGACCAGAAGAACAACCCCGAGCAACGTAAAAGCTGCCTGCGTAAAAACCCCGAGCGTAAGGTCGACCAGCACAGTTGCAGCCGACGTTGCCACGGGCGTGCCGTGAATCGCCGCCAATCGCGCGCGAACGATGTCACCGCCGACTGCAGCTGACGGCACGAGCGTGCTGACCGATTCCCCAACCCAGCGCATCCAATACAATTTTCGCAATGGCGGACGCTCAGCTCGCGGAAACAAGACCCACCAGGCAAACGTGTCGAGAAGCACTGGAACCAAAAAATGATAGGCTATAACGATAAGCAGCGCCCAACCTGCGGTCGCGATCGCGGAACCGATTTGAGCAGCGCCTTCTCGAATTAGCAGCGTGGTGAAAAGCGCCGCTCCGGCAAAGCCAAGCAGATAAAAAGTTAGACGAACTTTGTTCGGAACCTTCATTCTTTGAAGCGCCGGTACGACGCGAATGCTAACACGGAACGCGGATGCTCGCGTTGCCGGATGGCCAAAGCGGCCTAAACGAAAGAATTTTGTGCCGAGGGCGTGATAATCACATCTGCCTGAACCGATACCGGCGCCGGGACCAACTCGTGCTCCGGTTCCGGCAAGACGTTTTCGATAACCGGCACCAAACTGATTCGTCGCAGCGGCCGCGAAACGACAAAACAGAGTGAGAGCCAGACCGATCCCAAAAACATTCCCGCTAAGACATCCGTAAAATAATGTGCGCCAAGCGCAATTCGGCTAAAACCCACCAGGGCGATAACAAGTGTCGCCAACGAAAAAAGCAAAACCCGACCGCGCCGACTCTTGATCACCGGGACGAGAAACAGAGCGACTTGTCCGTAAAGCAAGGTCGCGCCGATCGTGTGTCCGCTGGCGAAACTGTAACCCGACCAATCCACAAACCATCCGTCGACAAACGGCCGGTGTCGATGCACCAAAACTTTTACCAACTCGTTCAGTAACATTCCGCCCGGAACTGCTATCACCAGGGTGGCGAGGGAAAGCCACCACCGCTTCAAAAGAAAAAACAACACGGCTAACGACAGGACAATGCCGATCCATTCACTCGAACCGAATTCTGTGATCGCCCGCAACACCGCCACGAATTTATGGGTGAGATGAGCATGAAACCACAGTGCGACACCATGGTCGAGACCAGCGACCGGATTCACCATTGCTAAAGGGGGAGTTATCACAGGCGGGAGGTGGAATGTAAAATGAACATCAAGCCAGTCAACCTCCGATCGTCCTGGAGTCGAAAAATGTCGCTAAATCAGGCAAGTCTCGCAATCGTACAATTCTAGGACTTGCTGAGAATACCGAATTGCGATACACGGAGTTGGCCTGGCACCTGCGTATACAGGGTCGACAACCCGCCTGGTCAAAATTATGAATCGCCTTCGCCTCGCCTTAACCCTTCCTTTTCTTAATTTTGCTCTATCCGCGTTTGCCGGCGCGGGCCCGGAATTGCAACCGGCGCCGAGTCCAGCAGAGCAGAATTCTACGGAAATCTTCAACTACGAGACGACCTACACCGGCGACAGCGACTTTAAACATTACAACGGTAAGTTCGGAGACGGCGATTCGCTCTACAACGATATCAGTTACGCGCACCGATTTTTGATTACCGGGAACTGGTATTTGCGGATCGGCGCTGAGTATGAGCGCTTCGATTTCGGTGGCGACAATGGGCCGAATCATTTGTCTCCAACGGGCGCGGTCATAGGTGGCAACAATGGACTCCCAGATCATTTGCAGACCATTCACGCACTGGTTGCCTACGAGTATATTTACAAAGATCACGCGGGCGCTGGGATTGAGCTCGACCCCGGCGTTTATTTCGAGGATCACGCCAATAGCGACGCGTTTGATATTCCCTGGAAGGTTTGGGTCACGTTTCCGCTCCAGAAGGACAAAATTTATGGAGTGATCGGTGCCGGGGGAGCCATCAATTCAAACCCAATTGCCGCGCCGGGCGGCGGATTGATTTGGCTTTTCACCGATCATTTGCGCCTCGAAGGCGTGTTTCCGAAACCGGCGCTGGTTTACAATCCCAATGACGACTGGGAATTTCGGGTGGCGGGAGATTTGTACTACGCGAGCTTTCGCACGGACAACGTAATCACGCCGGCAGCCAAACTTGTGGTCCACGATCCGATTGTGCAGTACAGTGAAATCCGAACTGGAGTACAGGCAACTTATTCTCATTTTAAACCCTTCGACATCACGCTGGATGTCGGCTGCACGGTTAGACGCGATTTCGATTTCTTCCGCGCCGAGGCAGCGGTCAAGACGGACCCGGCGCCGTATGTGCGCCTAGCCGTCGAAGCGAAGTTTTAAGGGAATATTTCGTCCAGCTTTCGCGCCACGGACTGCGGACCGTGTACTTTCAAGCGGCCAGTCATAAAGGCCCAGGTTCCCTTAAGCTTGCCGTTGCACATTGCCACCCAATCGTTGTCGCTCGTGATGAATGTCACCGTCGGACTGTCGATCTTACCCTTACCCATGGTGAATTTTCCGTCTTCAACGTCGATCCACCAATCGCCGCCATTCGGCCCGCTTAATTCCCACTGATATTTCGCGTGCACACCCTTTGCCTTGTCCGCCTGGAAACTCTCGCGCATTCCATCGAACACTTGTTGCGGAGTTGAATTCTCTTCGGCCAGACAAACGCCGGAAAACGCAACCGCGGCCGCTAGGGCGATACAAATGCGATTTGCCTTCATTCCGCTAGTGAATCGAGCGCGCGGCGGTGATTGGCCGTTTCAGGGCATGTTGTACAACTCACCGCGGCGATGGGCAAACGCCGGGACTTTCTTCCGCACGTCGGCGATCACGTCGATCGAGATCTCGCCCTGGATTAACTCTTCGCGATCGCTCGACGCAGTCGCTAGAATTTTTCCGGACGGATCAACAATCACGGAAGAACCGCACAGGGTGACGCCGTCGTCCGTCCCGACGCGATTGGCAATGATGAAGTAACATTGATTTTCCACCGCGCGCGCGAGTGCAAGGATTCGCAAATGTTCGGCGCGCACAATCGGCCAGGCAGAGGAATTTACGATCAGGTTGGCGCCGTGCTTCACGACAAGCGTTCGCGCCATTTCTGGAAATCGCAGATCGTAACAAATACTCAAGCCAACAACAAAGTGGTTAATCTTACAGGTGACGAATTCGTTCCCCGGCGAAAAACAAACGCGCTCATCCAGCGGCGCAGCGGTCACAAGGTGAGTCTTGCGATATTTCGCAAGAACGTCGCCGCGTGCATTCACTAAGACCTGGGCGTTGAAGATGGAATCGCCCTCGCGATCCGAAATTCCGGCGATGATTGCGATCGAGTTCTCTCTTGCGATTTGTAGGAGCTCACTGGCCGCGCCTTCCTTCCAGGGCTTGGCGTGTTTCCGGATGATCGGCATCGAGTATCCGGTGTCGGACATTTCCGGAAAAACAATCAACTCCGCGCCAGAATTTTTCGCCCGTGCAGAAAAGTCACGAATCTTACGCAGGTTCGCGTCAAAATCTCCGAGCGCGCAGGAAATCTGGGCCACCGCAACTTTCATCCCTCAATTCTGTGGCGGCAGGCGTCCTGCCTGCAACATTCTTTGAATCCAGCCGAAACGGCTGCCTCCACAGCCTACCTCAAATTCCGGTCGAGCGCGCCGATTTTGCGGATCTCCGGCCATTTCCAGGCAGCGCCGAGAACGACCAGAATTGTTCCAATTCCACCGCCGACCACTGAAATAACCGGGCCAAACAAAGCTGCCGTTAACCCCGATTCAAGCGCGCCGAATTCGTTCGAGGTCCCGATGAAGATATTATTTACGGACGAAACGCGACCGCGCATTTCATCCGGTGTCACTAACTGCACAATAGAGCCGCGAATAATCACACTCACGCTGTCGACCGCGCCCGCGATGAAGAGCATTAACAACGAAAGCCAAAACGCCTTCGATAATCCGAAGACGATGGTGGCGATTCCGAATCCGGCAACGCACCAAAGCAACCTTTTGCCGGCCTGCCGCATCGGCGGCAAGTACGCGACCAAAAGCGCTGTTGCGAACGCGCCAATCGCCGGCGCGGCCCGCAGCCAACCAAGACCCACTGGACCGCAGTGGAGAATTTGATCGGCAAAGATTGGCAACAGAGCGACCGATCCGCCTAGTAAAACCGCAAACAAGTCGAGCGTGATGGTGGCGAGGATAACTTTTTTGCTGAACACGAATTTCGCTCCTGCGACCAAACTGTGCCAGGTGCTTTGCTCCTTCCGTTCTCCCGCCTGCGGCGCGCGCGGAATTGGCAACACCAGCAGGAAAAACAATGTCGAGGTAATTGCGTCGATTGCGTAGACGATCGGAAAACCCCGGTGCGCGACCACAAAACCGCTGAGCGCGGGACCAACGACCGAACCGATTTGAAATACACTGCTGTTCCAGGTCACGGCATTTGAAAACGCGTCGCGAGGCACCAGCGTCGGAAAAAATGAACTTCGCGCCGCCCATGAAAACGTGCGGGCTATCGCGCCGAGAAAAAGCAAGAGATAGATGATCGGAATCGATGCGTCGTCGAAGTGAAATGTTTGGTCATGTTTCTCGAAGACCGCGGCGATCGCGGTGAGCCCTCGATTGCCCGCGCGCAAAATCGAAAACTGCGGGATGGCAAGATGTTGCCATGAAACCAGCGCGAGCAGCGCCGACGTAATCGCGCTGAAAATTTGAGAAACAAGAATGATCTGCTTTCGGCTGATCCTGTCGGCGAGATGTCCCGCCGGTAACGATAGACCGACAATCGCAATCGCGAAGACGAGACCGACCAGCCCGAGCGCGGTTGCGGAATGGGTGCGTCGATAAATTTCCCACTCCACCGCAACCGCCAGCATTTGCCGGCCGATGATCGACAACACATTGCCGGTCGTGAAGAAACGGAACCCGCGTGAACGGAATGCGGCGTAGGGATCGTGTTTCGGCGGCACTACCGCGCCGCAAATCTCCGGACGATCTCCAATCGGCGATTCGTATTCGTTAGGCATGCTCGAGCGCGTCGATTCGCACTCGAACACGCTGGCGTGAGTTTAGAGTCGTCGCGCCAACCCGCAACCGCTGGATCGCTGAGAAAGATGACGACCCGAAGTTGAATCGAGTGCGATTCCGACGCCGCGAAACTAGCGTGACCTCGCTAAGAGATTGCGCCGCTCTTTTTCATTTAGTACAACGCACGCCATGGCGGACAAGCGTAGCAAGCAGCCTTTGAATGTTCCGGGAGCGTGGTACGTCGACACGACATGCACGATGTGCCGCACCTGCCTTGAAGAAGCGCCGATGCTTTTGAAGACCAACGCCGATGAAACGGCCGCTTATTTCGCAAAGCAACCTGGAGGGGACGCAGAAAGCGCGGCTGCCCAGCGCGCCATGGAAGTTTGTCCGACGCTGGCGATCGGCAACGACGGTTAAAGCGTTCCAAACGCAAAGTGCAATAGATGGCCGAGGTCGTCGCACTAAAAATTTGCGACGATCCTAGACCGCCGTTACAGAAGGCACCATGTCTGAAGTCAGTGCCCCAGCAAAACCGGCGTCCGCTTCGCAATGGACTCGGCAAAACCCATTTCCTGGAAAACTGGTCGTCAACCGGCGATTGAGCGCGCCGGAGTCGGAAAAGGACACCCGCCATTTCGAAATCGATCTGACGAATTGGGGACTGAGCTTTGAACCCGGCGATTCGGTCGCGGTTTATCCGACCAACGATCCGCCGCTCGTCGAAGAGATCATTCGCGTGCTCGGTGCAAAGGGCGACGAGCCGGTAACGGCCGCGAAAACGACGAAACCGTTGCGTGAAGCATTGCTGCGCGATTACTCGATCACGCAACCGACGCCGAAATTCTTGAAGGCGATCGCGGAACGCGCGGCGGCCGCGCCGATGCTGAAAGAATTGCTACATCCGGATCGCAAACACGATCTGGAGAATTATCTCTGGGGCGCGGAAGTGATCGACTTCCTGCTCGACCATCCATCGGCGAAATTCACGCCTGCAGAATTCGTCGGCCTGCTTACAAAATTACAGCCCCGATTGTACTCTGTCGCATCGAGCCTGCGGGTTTTTCCCGACGCCGTGCACTTTATCGTCGATGTGGTGAAGTACGAGAGCCGCGGCCGCGTTCGCAAAGGTGTTTGTTCAGCGTTTATGGCCGAGCGCGCAGACGACGTTCCGGTCCCCGTTTATCCGAGCTCGGCGAAACATTTTCATATGCCGGAAGATGGAAACATTCCGCTGATCATGATCGGACCCGGCACGGGCATCGCGCCGTTTCGCGCGTTCTTGCAGGAGCGGCAGGCGCTCGGCGCCAAAGGCAAGAACTGGCTCTTCTTCGGCGCGCAGCGCGAGAAATGCGATTACGCCTACAAGGAAGATTGGGAACGTTTCACTAAAGACGGTCTGCTCACTCGGCTCGACTGCGCGTGGTCGCGAGATCAAGCGCACAAGATTTACGTGCAAAACAAAATGCTCGAGCATGCTGCCGAAATCTGGAAATGGATCGACAGCGATGGTGCGCAGTTTTTTGTCTGCGGCGACGCGCGGCGAATGGCCAAAGATGTCGATGCCGCACTACGCAAGATCGTGCAGGAGCACGGCGGCAAATCGATCGAAGAAGCGAACGCCTACGTCGAGAAGCTTAAGACCGATAAGCGTTACAAGCGTGACGTTTATTAATTACTGGCATTGGTAATTCGTGCGCGCAGTGCGCTCAATATTCCAAACAGCCAGACGCCGGCGCACGAGATCGACATTGCGCACCCTGAAATCAGCCACCACGGGCGATAAACTAAGGTTAGGCGGCCGCGCACGCCGGATGGCACTTCAACGATTGGAAAAAGACTGCGATACGAATCGACGGGCAATCTTTTGGCACCGATTCGTGCTTCGTAACCGCGAAAGAACGGGCGCGAAAAAGTCAGAAGCGCGGACGGACCTCCGCGCGGAACATCGATATCTGCCGAGAGACGATTTCGGGTGTCATTGATCTTTGAAATCGTCGCCGAGACAAATTGGGTATTTGGCCGGGAGTCGATCGACGTAACAGAACGAACGCGCGCAAGCGGCGCCCCAATTCGATGATAAACCGCGCCTTCGTCGGTTGATTTAACGAACTCCCAATCCGAGCCGAGCGCGGGATCGACGCCTGCGTCCCATGCGACGACGATTCCGTCGACTCCAAGTTGGGCAAGCAATCGATCCTTGTCCGATTGAAACCAAAAGAGATACTCGGCCTCGTGCAGATTGATTTCGCCGTGAACACGAAAATCAAGATCGCGCGCGACCCCGGCAGGCAGAATCGGGCTATAACCGTTGACGAAACGCACTCCCGCCCACATTGAAGTGCTCCCGAGCCTAACGAGTTGACCGACTGGATGCGGTTTTTTCTCGACGCGATAATCTGTTTCAGGCGGGGGATAGATGCTGAGATAAAGGCGCTGCGGATCGAGTGGTTCCGGTTTTAGCAAATCCTGGCTCAAATTGTATTTCGGCACCCCGCAATTCGGCGCAATGCAAATGTAGGTCGCGAGCAATACGGCAAAGGTGGCGCACGGTGGCGCCCATTCGCGTATTTTGGCTATTGGCAGAAACAATTCTAACAGCGCCCACACAGCTGCGATCTCAAAATAAACCCAAGTCAATGCGGCGCCGTCTGGACCGCCGGTGTTTAGGATCGACATCGGAATTGTAACAACGATCAAGAGCAGAAATGCTGTCGAGCCAACTGCCAGGCGCGGTCGCAGTTGCAAGACGCGGGCCGCGCAAAGCGCGAGCACGAGATGGAAGAATGGGAGCCATCGAAAACTCCATCGAAAAACCCCGGCCATCGGAGCCATGCAAAGCGCAAGCAACACAACGAGAAGAATCAGTTCCCATTTGAGTCGCCTAATCACCAAGCGCGGCCGCCAGAGGAATCCGGCGACGAGCGCAGCGGGCGCGGCCAGGCCGCACGCTAACTCCGTTGCGGTATGCGGAAGGTAATGGGTCGCGAAATCGGCCCAATGGACTGTCCAACACGGCAAGAGAAATGCAGGCAATGCGCGCCAGGGCACGATCCATTGCCAATGCGCGCCCGCAGATTGCACCGAGCGCGCGGAGCCCGAGACGTAATCGAAGATTGCAAGCCAAGCTGGCGCCGATAATCCAAAACCGAGCGCGGCGCCGCCGAACATTGGCCAGATCGACATCCAGCTCCTTGTTTCGCCAACCGATTTGATCGACAGCCACACAATCAAAACGATGAGCATCAAAACCGTGTAAGGAAATCCGCCGGTTACGAGTAGATAAACGAACGGCGCCGGCCAGAGAAATCGCCACCTCGTTCGTTGCCGATCCAGTGAGCGGGCAAGTGCCCACCACGCCCACGGCAGCCAGGTAAACGCGCCGAGCGCGCCGAACCAATCCGTTGCCCCCCAACAAATGATCCAACCATTCAACGCCGCAACCACCGCGACGAACGTCGAGAGCGAAATAGAAAGCCTGCGATCGCGGGCAAGCAGAAACGCGCCGGCCGCCAGAACGAAGAGATGTGTTATCGAAAGCGCAGCGGCTTGTTGAGGGAACGCGAGCGGAAATTTCCAGATCAAAACAACGGCTGCGTTTACGAAAATTGAAAACGTTCCGTATTGAAACTCGCCGGCGAGATTGTTACAGACCCAGGAATATGGGCTGAGCAAAGGGAAATGACCTTCGCTCCAACTGTGCGCGACATCGCTGAACACGGGCAGAATCGACAATTCATAATCGTCGTTCCAGAAAACGAGCGGATCGTGCCACAGGAGCAACAGGCTGAACCCAATAACCAGGCCACCCGATGCGATTGCACCAAAGAAATTCGGCCCCAGATGAACACGGATCTTCACAGATGCAGAGAAACAAATCTCCGAATCTGTGTTTCATCTGTGTTCATCCGTGGCGAGAAAATAATCTTGCTACAAGACCACGGGCTTTCCTTCGGTCATGACCAGAAGTTTGTCTTCGATGCCGTGAACGCGCGCCGATTCGCGCAACCGCTCGAGCGGTTCTTCAAGCGGTTCGTAGCCCAGACGGAAAGTGCCGTAATGCATCGGCACGAGCGTTTTTGCTTTCAATTCGTTAAACGCGCGCACGGCTTCTTCCGGATTCATATGCACTTCGCGGGCGAGCGGCGGGTCGTAAGCACCAATGGGCAGGAGCGCGATCTCGATTTCGTGACGTTCGCCGATTTCCTTGAAGCCTTCAAAGTAAGCGGTGTCGCCGCAATGAAAAACCGAGCGACCGTTCGCGCCGATCACGAAACCGCCGAATCCGCGGTGCGTATCCGCTAGAAAACGCGCGCCCCAATGGTGAGCTGGCGTTAACGAAACTCGCAGAGGTCCCAATTCAATCGTCTGCCATTCATCAAGCTCGTGAACGATCTTGAAGCCGAGCCGATGAACGAGACGTCCAACGCCTACCGGAACAACGATCGGCTGGTCGGCGGCAATCGCTCGCAGCGTTCGTCGATCGAGATGATCGAAATGCGCGTGCGTGACGAGAACGAAATCGATCGACGGCAAGTGATGAAGATGGAAGCCCGGTTCTTTCAATCGTTTGATCACGCTGAGCCACATCGACCAGATCGGATCGATCAACACGTTCGTGTCGTGGGTCTGAATCAAAAACGACGCGTGGCCGATCCAGGTAATGCAAATCTGGCCGGGCTCTACTCTTGGAAAAAGTGGCCGCGCGTCGCTCGCGCCGAAGCGTTTCGTGAAAAGCGACGGAATCCAGACGCTGGTGATGAAATTGCGTTTGGTCCAGTCGCTACCGGGCCGCAATTTGACTCGCGTCGACTTCCTAGGGGCTCCGGAAGAATCTTGGCGAACTATCTTGCGCTTTCTCGAAAAGGGATTCGGCACAGTCCTCGAACCATATAAGCGTGGCGCTTTGAATCAAACCTGCCCGCCTCAGGTCGACAGGCTCAACCGAACACGGGATACCCACCCGAGTTTCGGGAGAGGCGGCGGCAAGCAAGCGAAAATGCCGTAACGGCGGGAACTTGCGGCCGGTCCGCCTATGGTGAGCTTCGGCGTGGTCTGCGCGGTCGCCTCTCCGCCAAAGACACGTGGGTCGCGTTCACTGTCCAAGCTTTGGAAACGTTCAAACAGCAGATCGTCGCCGAAAAATGCGTTCGGGAAATTTCGCGCGGCGAATTTTCGCTGCGGCGAGTTTGGCGGGAAATCGTGGACGAACACGGCGCACGGCTTTTCCGTGCCCAGAAGATCAACAGCTAATTTTAGCGCGCGAAAATCTTTTGGGCCGTCGATCAAAACCGCATCGCCGCTTTGCAATCGCTCAGGCAAAATCACGCGCGAATCGCCGTAGAGTAGTTCGACATTCGATTCGTTTTTCAGTTTCGCTTCGGCCGCGGGCGCATTTTCTGATTGACGCTCGTACTCGACGCTGACGATGCGCGATTCGGAAAAGCATCGCGCGAGAATCAGCGTGCTTTTACCGCGCGCGCGACCCGATTCGAGGATTTGTTTCGGCGCGAACGGTTTCACAGCGGCGTAAAATAGAAACATCTCGCTCTCCCAGATTCCGCCAAAACCGGCTTCGGGCGGGATGTCGGCAATGATTCGCTGATAGTCAGGCAGTAAAGCAATCGCGCGTTTGGCGACTGCCGATTTGCAAAGCAAATCAGAGTGATCAGTGACCAGTGACGAATGATGAGAGTCAGAGGTCGACATACACAAATGATCCGAAGTTTGTGCCTGCAAGCCAGCACATTTAGATTCGTGGCGATGGAAAATTTGCGGTTCGATGAGCGCGCCTGTTTCATCGCCGGTCCGGCTAAATCGGGAACGACGCTGCTCGTGTCATTGCTCGACAGTCATCCCGAGCTGCTCGTGATGCCGCAGGACACCGCCTATTTCCCGACCGTGTTGACAAAATATCGTGATCGCGGACGCCGCGCGCAGTTCGATTACCTGACCAAGGAATCATGGACGAATGTGTTGTTTGGATTTCAAGCAATGCGCGGACGGCAGGATTATGCCGGCTTTCCGAAACAACAATTTCTTGAAACTTTCGAGCGCGTCGCCTTCGATCCCGCGAATGAAAAGCGAGATTTGCTCGTCCTGATGATGCAGGCTTACGCCGATGTGGCCGGTGTTCGCCTCGAAAAAGTAAAACGCTGGGTGGAGAAGACGCCGGCGAATCGCAATTACGTCCCGGAGATTTTCAACCGCTTTCCGAAGGCAAAATTACTTCTCACGATGCGTGATCCTCGCGCGCTGTTGGCCGCGCAGATTGCGCTCGAGCACACACGAAAGACGCGACGTTTCTCGGTTTATTATGTGATCGCGCATTGGCGGACGGCGGCGAAACTCGCAAAAAAGATTCGTGCAGGCGAAATACCTGGTCTCGTGGTGGGCTACGAAGATCTTGCCCTCGATCCGAGAAGCTCGATGCAAAAGGTGTGCGATTATCTCGAGATTAGTTTCGATCCGGACGTTGTGCTGAATCCAACCAAAGTTGGACAAACTTGGACTGGAAATTCAGCGGCCGGCACCCGGTTCGCCAATATCAGCACGGCGCCCGTGTCGCGCTGGCAACACGAATTGCACGAGGATGAGATCGGCTGGGTAGAATCGCACTGCCGGGATTTGATGCCGGAATTCGGCTACGAACCGCGCCTGACTCGACGGTCCCTCCGTTATTTCATGAAACCGATCCGCGGCGAACGACCGAAAGAATTCCTCAAATCGCGTGTATATTCATTGCGAGATCGAATGACCAAGACTTGAACGTGCGTAATTTCTGATTCCAGTTTCAGAAGGAATGAAGGCCTGTAAAATCATTTTGGGAATCATTTTAGTATGCTCAACCGCCGGAGCGTTTGAATCGCGATTACCGTTTAAGACAATCTTTAAAGGCGAACCGCAATTCACCCGTCTGGTGTCACAGGCGAAGGAAAACGATTGGAAATCGCTGCCTATCGGCGAACGCACGGCGGCCGTCGGGCAAGCGCAGACCGGCACGCGTTACAAATCGTACACTCTGGAGATCGACAACCGAATCGAGTCGCCCTCGGTCAATTTCACCGGGCTTGATTGCTGGACATTTTTTGAAACATCGCTGGCGTTCGCTCGAATGTTGAACGAACCGCAGGAGAATTGGACGCCCGAGAATTTTCTGCACTACATCGAGATCGACCGCTATCGCGGCGGGGTTTGCACCGGCGAATATCTGTCGCGACTGCATTATTTGGAGGATTGGCTCTACGACAACAACAAGCGCGGTCTGGTTGAAGATCTAACCACCAGACTGGGCGGTAGAAGCGTGCCACATGCGGCGCATGAGATGACCGCCGGCTGGCGCCATTATCGTTATCTGGCGGCGAACCAATCTTTGCTCGGACCGCTGGGGCGAATGGAAGCAGACGTTTCATCCCGGCCACTCTATCAAATTCCAAAGAATCGGGTGGCCAAGATCGAACCAAAACTGCAAAGCGGCGACATCATCGGGATCGTTTCCCACGATGGCAGGCTGTTTTCGACATCGCACGTTGGACTCGCCCTGCGCACGAGCGACGGCGTTTTGCATTTCATGCATGCATCGGCCCCGCATAATTACGGACGCGTGCTGGTGGATTCACGGCTGTCGACTTATCTCAATACGTATCGAAGTGACACCGGCATCATGGTAGCGCGGCCGCTGAAATAGCCCAGGCACTCTGTCAGTGACGGCGGGAATCCAACATCGGCGATTGTTGTTGCGGGGATGTTCTGACAAGATCGGCACTCGCTCATGACGCTGTCGCTCTTAGCATTATCGATTTTGAGAAAAATTTGAAGACAGGTTCCGGCCGAGAATTTAGCCGTCGCCATTTTTAATTCCATCATGTCGCTTCAGGAAGAACTCAAAGGTCCGCCGCCCGCGAAACTGGTTGTCGATCATGTTTCGAAATGGTTTCAACAAAAGCGTCAAACGGTGCACGCGCTGGACGATATCTCGTTCGAAGTTTCAGAAGGCGAGTTCATCGTTATCGTGGGCCCGAGCGGCTGCGGCAAATCGACTTTGCTCGACATCATCGCCGGCCTCGAACATGCCGACAAAGGTCAGGTCCTCGCGGATAATCAGCCGGTATTCAATCCAGGACGCCACCGCCTGGTGATGTTCCAGGAATCGGCGTTGTTTCCGTGGCTGAATGTTTTCGGCAACGTGATGTTCGGTTTGAAACTAAAACCGGGTTTGCGCAATTCCGAACGGCGCGAGGTCGCGAAATTTTTCCTGCAACTCGTCGGTTTGGAAAAATTCATGGAGGCAAACGTGCACGAACTTTCCGGTGGAATGAAACAACGGGTGGCGCTGGCGCGCGCGCTCGCTCCGAATCCGCGCGTCTTGTTGATGGACGAACCATTCGCGGCACTTGATGCGATGACACGCGAACAACTTTACGGCGACATCCAGCGAATTTGGGAGAAGCGACGCAAGACAATTATTTTCGTGACCCATAACGTCCGCGAAGCGGCCTGCCTCGCGGACCGGGTAATTGTAATGTCGCCGACCCCGGGACGTTTACGGGAGATTTTCGAAGTAAAACTTCCCCGGCCGCGCGATTTCAACAGCATCGAAATCGCGCAACACGCAGCCAAATTGACGGCCGTGTTTAGAGGTTACAAGGAAGCCACGGTCGCATCATGAGACGCGCATTTCTGGCGATTTTGTTTTTTGTCGCGATCGTGGCGGTCTGGGGCCTGCTCGTCCGCGCGCAAATCTGGTCGCCGGTCCTACTCCCGTCGCCGCGCAGTGTGCTCGACTATCTGGTTAGCAGCGCGCGCGACGGAACTTTGCTCAGCGCAACTCTGGTGACATTGAGACGTCTCCTGATCGGCTATTTCATCGGACTTGTGATTGGTTTACCGCTCGGATTATTAACCGCATCACGCAAATTCTTCGAAGACACGATCGGCGTTCTTGCGCTCGGATTACAAACGCTGCCGAGTGTTTGCTGGGTGCCGCTGGCGCTGCTCTGGTTCGGCCAAACTGAAGGAGCCATGCTGTTTGTCGTGATCATGGGAACAGTTTGGTCTGTCGTCATTGCAACTGACACCGGCGTACGCACGTTGCCGCCGATTTATGCGCGCGCTGCACGAACCATGGGCTCAGGTCCGTTCCATCGATGGATCTACGTGATCCTTCCGGCATCGCTTCCGTACTTGATTAGCGGAATGAAACAGGGTTGGGCGTTCGCCTGGCGCTCGCTGATGGCGGCGGAGATTTACGTGACGATCCTTACCGGCTTCGGACTCGGCCATCTTCTTCATTACGGTCGCGAGCTAAACGCGATGGATCAGGTGATCGGGATCATGATCGTGATCGTGGCAATCGGATTGCTGGCCGACAAAATTCTTTTTTCGCCGTGGGAGCGTTTCCTCCATCGGCGGTGGGGCACTGGAAGAATCTGAATTCGTGATCGAAACTGCTGTTTAGAAGTCGCCTGGCGAATCAAAGATGAAGGTCCTCTGCGTCGTCGAACACGGTAATGCGCCCAGCACGCGGCTGCGTTTGCGCGATTGTCTTGAGCAATATCAACGCCTTGGAGTCGAAGCGACGGTGCTGCCCGCGCGTCGCTCGAGTTTGGGCGATCGCCTTCGCGTTTTAAAGGAAGCAGCGCTGCACGACGTCGTGGTTCTGTTTAAGACAATTGGCTTCAACGAGCTGGAGCTTGGCCTCTTGCAACGAACAAATCGCCGTATTGTTTTCGATTTTGATGATGCGGTGATGTTTCGAGAGCAGAAGCATCGCCGGCCTCTCCGGGCAAAGACGTTCAAGAAATTTTTGCGGACGGTCAGGCACTGCGAGGCGGTTGTGGCGGGAAACGATTTTCTCGCGTGCTTCGCGGAAGCGTGTGGACGGCGTGCAGTGATTCTTCCGACGTCGATCGATTTAACGAAATATAAATTGAAACAGCCTCGCGACGGCCTCGGCTTGACGATCGGTTGGCTCGGTTTGAGCGACGGCCTTCCGTATTTGCGCCACATACATCCAGCCCTGCAGCAACTGAGCGCGCGTTTTCCGGGACTGAAACTGAAGGTTATTTCGGATAAGCCCTTGCAGCTAGACGGCGTTCAGGTTGAAAACGAACCGTGGCGACTGGAAACCGAACAAGCAACGCTCGCCAGTTTCGACATTGGAATCATGCCCCTGTGGGACTCCGTTTGGACGCGTGGCAAGTGTGGTTATAAAATCTTGCAATACATGGGCGTCGGGACAGTAGTGGTCGCTTCCGATGTTGGCGTGAACAGCCAGATCATCACGCACGGCGAAAACGGCTTTCTTGCGCGCAACGCGAACGATTGGGTCGAGACTCTGGACAGTTTGATCACGAACTCGGAGCAACGAAAAGCCTTTGGAATTCGCGGGCGGGAATTGATCGAACAACGTTATTCGCTGGAGACTTTCGCACAGGGTTACGTGAAACTCTTGCGGGAAGTTGCGCAGATCCCGGGCGATTCGCCTTCTCCCGTCGCCGGCAGTGCATTCCGAAGATGGAATTTCAGCAGCCGGGCCCGCGAACTTTCCGGCGGCGACGCGATCGTCATTTCAGTTCCCAAAAGCGGGCGCACGTGGGTCCGCACTTTTCTTTGTGCTTACTTCTGTAAACGCGCGGGCCGGCCCTTCACGCTCAGGCCCGATCATTACCACGACCCGAGCATCCCACGTCTGATTTTCTCGCACGATTTCGCAGAGCAACGAATGAAAGGCCGGCTTTGGGACCGCATTCGCGGAAAGTATCTCGTGCCGGCGCGCGAGCTCGCACGGGCGCGTGTGATTTTGTTGGTGCGGGATCCACGCGACGCATTTGTCTCGCTTTACATGCAGCTGGTCCACCGTACTCGCGAAACTCCGCAACAGTTGAAGGAAAAAAAAGTTGGCGACCTGATGCGCGACCGTCGCTACGGCATCATGTCGCTCATCAAAACGATGAACGATTGGTTTGCGGAATTCGGGCGCCGAAAAAATTTCACGCTGCTTCACTACGAGTCGCTGCGGGCTGCGCCGGAGGAAAACTTCCGCGCCATCCTCACCACCCTCGGAGAAAGGTCGCCTGACCCGGTAGCGTTCAAGTATGCACTCGAGTTTTCCGATTTCGCCAACATGCAACGCCTCGAAGCCACGGGCGTTTTCGATTCCAAGATCCTTCGCCCGCGGGATGCGCGAAATCCTGAATCGTTCAAAGTCCGTCGCGGTAAAGTGGGTGGGTATCGCGACTATCTTTCGCCCGAAGACCAGGCTTTTGCCGCGGACGCTCTCAAACATTTGGACGCACGCTTCGGTTATACTGCCTGAGCATTTCGAATGAAGGCGCCCGTCTTGATTATTGGCGCGCATCGTTCCGGCACTAGTGCCACCGCCCGGGCGCTCGAGTTGCTCGGATTGCAGATTGGTCAGCGGCTCGACAGCCATCGCGAATCCAAGGCGCTTCAACAATTACACGAAGAATATCTTCGCCGCGCCGGCGCGTCCTGGCACAATCCCACTCCGTTCGTTGACCGAATAAAAACTTCCGCGGGCCGTAGCGATTGCTTGGAATACTTGCGATCGAACGTCAGCGCAGACTTTGGGAAAATTTTTGGATATCGGAATGACCCGAGCGGCTGGTGGCGTCGTTTGCGGTTGAAATTTGGTGCGCCTTGGGGTTGGAAGGAACCCCGCACAACATTGTTCGCGCCGGTATGGCTCGAAATTTTTCCCGATGCGCGAATTGTTCACGTGGTCCGGGATGCAGTAGCTGCGGCGGAAAGCATTCGCGAACGCGAATTGAAGTTTCAAGCAGCCGGTGATCCGCCCACCTCCAATCTCGCGGACCTTGAATATTGCCGGCGGCTTGTATCGCAGTACTTAAGCGCCGGAGAACAGGTCGCCAGTTCGCGAAACTACAAGCGCATTCAATTTGAAGAGTTGCAGGCCAACCCGCCCGCGATGATGGAGCAACTTGCGATTTTCTGCGGCTTGCGGTTCAGCACGCGACAGTTGGCCACTGCCGCGGCCAGCATCCGACCGGCCCGAATTAGATCGACATCTATCTAGATAGATAGCACGTAGTCAGCTCACTTTACGTGCATCGCGTCTTCCCATCGAATCGCTGCACGCAGTAATTCGGTAAGTGACGTGACTCCGAATTTCTCTTTCGCTCGCGCGCAGTAAGCCTGAACGGTTTTCAAACTCAGCCGCAGGTCCTCCGCGATTTGCGACGGCGTGCGCCCCTGACCAAGCAGTCTGAAGATTTCCAGCTCACGGTCGCTCAGCCGTTCAACGGGTTCGGCCGCCGCGGTCTTGCGGGAGCTCATCCTCTTGGCCATCGAATTGACCACTCGATCGCTCACGTAAATGTCGCCTTCGAGCACACGCCGAATTGCGGTCAGAACATTTTTTGTCGTTTCGCGTTTCATTACGTAGCCGCGCGCGCCGGCGTGCAGGGCGCGTTCAGCGTAAAGCGCCTCGTCGTGCATCGACAGAACAATGACCGCAAGTTCCGGAAACTGGCTGCGCAACGTCTTCACTAATTCCAGGCCCGATTCGTTTTTTAACGAGATGTCCACTAGCACTACGTCGGGCTGACTCGTGCCGATTCCTGTAAGGGCGCCGGCGGAATCCTCGGCTTCCCCGCAAACGGCGCAGTCGGTCTGTTGGTTGATTAAGTTTGCCAGGCCTTCACGAACGAGGGGATGATCGTCCACGATAAAGACCCGGTGACTGTGAGTGCCTCCATTTTGGTTTTTTTGTTTCATAGGCTTGCGATGGTTAGTCCGCGCTTAACTTACATATGACTATTGTTCCGCCATTACGGTTACGCTGAACAGAAAGTTTTCCGCCAATCAAGGCTGCGCCATGAGCCATCAGACGGAGTCCCAGCCCCGGCGGTTCGGGCAATTTTTCGGGAAACCCCTTTCCGTCATCTGAAATTGCCAGGGTGAGTCGCTGGCCCTTTTGAGCCAGCTCGATGTCGATCCTGCTCGGATGGGCATGCTTGGCTGCGTTTGTCGTTGCTTCTAACGCGATGTGGTAGAGCTGGGTGGCGGTTGTGGAATCACGCACCCGCACGGCGCCATTGCCCTTGAAATCACACGTAACCCCAAACCGCTCGCTGACATTTGCCGCGAGCCCTTGCAGCGCAACACTCAAACCGTCCGCTTCCAGCTCGGGAGAAAAGAAACCACGCGCGAGGTTCCGTGTGAGATCGATCCCCTCCTCCAGGTAACGAACCACCTTGTCGGCATCCGGAACTTCAGTGGCATCACGGTCCGCCAGTTTCTCACGCAAAACCTGTGCGGCCAGAGCGGTCCCGGTCAAATGTTGACCAACACTGTCGTGCAAACTCTGTCCCAGACGCCGTCGTTCGCGATCCGCGATTTCTGCGATTTCCTGATCGAGACGCTCGCGCTCGGTCATTTCGCGCTGCAAAGCAATCGTGCGATCGCGCACTCGTTGATCAAGTTCATGAAGCAAAACTCGCAACTTAAAGAGGACCACCGTGAAGGCGAAGTAAGATGCAAGCGCCATCGCGGCGTTCCACAATCGGAAGGAAGGGATACCGGCCGCCAAATCCGAAATGACCCAAACGACAACACTCAGGACGGCGATTGCCAGTCCAAAAATCAAGCCGACTACCCAAGTCCCGAGCGAGATTGGCACAAGATAGAAAAGCGAAAGCGACCGTTCGTATCCGGTTTTGAAATCGACGTATCCAATTATGCTGACCAGAACCAGAGAGATGGCGATGATCATGCCACGTCCCAATGCGAGCGGCCCGCCACGCGGTTTTGCTAAAAGTCGGACAGCACGACCGGCTGGCAGATTATCAATGTAGGTTTGCATCTACCTGGGATGCGTTAGAGGGTTAGAACGAACTAGAGTCTTGATTCTCGATTTTTCATCCAGAATTTGCGCAGGACGCTACCGGACAGTATCTTTTTCGTGACGGGGGCGCACTGGTTTCGACTCATGGTTGGAAGCGCAGACGGCATGTCGAGGATGGTTCGTTGGCCTCGTAAAAAACCGGACCAAAACAAATAAACGCAGATCACGAAGATCTCGCTCTCGCGGCTTAATTGACCGTGACGTTTTCGCAGCGACGCCTGCTGGCGGCGAAAACGGGGACAGCAGGCTGGCGAATCGGCGGGGCGACCGCGCCTGATTCGTAAGATCGACCTCGCGGACGCTCGAGAGTTGGCAGTGCGCCGGTGCAACGTCAGCTCTTCAGAACCAAGCGCCGGATAAACATGTAGATGTGTGCGCGGAAAGCGATGAGGACAGGGGTTCAACTCCCCTCGCCTCCAGTCTTCGCTCGCGACGTAGTTGCGAGAGAAGACTGTCGCGGCGGAGCAATTGCGAAGCCGGACGTTTTGCAATCTATTGGCAACGTCGCGAGCTACGCCTCGGCAAGGCAGCCCCCAATTTCATGCCTGAAGTCGCATTCCGGCCGCGCATTCGTGAAAAAGCACCTGTGATCAGCCGTCAAACGCGCCTCGACCGGGAGCGTGGCGAGGCGGGCTCGTTTATTAAGTTTTACAGATAAACATCAGCCACGAGGCTGGACGGCCCCCTCCTCGTTGGAGCGATGCGAAAATTACGCCAACCTAAATGAACGGAGGCGGGTCCGGTGACGTCAGAGTTTGTAGAATCGTGTCGCGCCGCGTGAAAATAAAGCTTCACATCGGGGCTATCGTGTTCTATAAAAACTATAACAGCAATAGACCTCAGCCCGCTCCCGTTTCATGAATTTCCCGTCGCTCGCCAAAGTCACCTATCATTCCGCGATCCTCCTCGCTTGCGTAACGCTCAGCTGCCGTCCTCAGCAAACCGTCCTCCTTTCGCCCAGTGAAGATGAGCTCGTGGTATTGAACGGGTGCGTCGTCTCGGCCTGCAATTACCTCGCCGCGGTCAAGACCCAGCACGCTCTCGACACAAACTTTTGGGCGAAGATTCTGCTCGTTCGTTACAACAATCACCCGGCGGGTCACGCTTACTGCGTTTGGGAAACCGACGGCACCATTTACGGATATGATCGTAACGCCGGTTCGTTTACCATCCCGGTTTACACACGCGACGCTCGCGCGATTGCCATCGTCCTGTCGCAGGAACTGGGAAAAGTCCTTAACGAAAATCTTTCGGTCGAGCGCGCCGAATTTGTCGAGTCACAGCACTCAAACCTCGCCAGATTCTAAGGGTGGCCCACCCCAAAACGTAGGCACCGTCGATTCAGATGTGTGCTGTCGAATTCTAGCCTAGGGCTTGTCACCCCAATTCTTTTTCTGGAACGACGTGCGACCCGAGCCGTACTCGAATGCTTCAAAATGCGCAGGGTTCTGTTGATAATATTTTTGATGATAATCCTCTGCCGGCCAAAATTTCATTGCCGGGAGGATTTCAGTCACGATCGGCTTCTTGAACTTACCGGAGGAGGCGAGCTTCGCCTTTGATGCTTCGGCAATTTTTTTCTCGTCGTCATTGCCGTAAAAAATCGCCGCGTGATAGCTGGGACCGACATCAGTGAATTGGCCGTCAGACTGAGTGGGATCGATCTGTCGCCAGTAAATATCGAGCAACTGATCGTAAGAAATCTTCGCCGGATCGTAAGTGATCTCAATCGATTCGCGGTATTTCGTTTTTTCCGAACCGACCAACTCATAGGTTGGATTCGGTTCTGTTCCACCACAGTAACCCACCACCGTTTTGAGAACGCCCGGCGCTTTATCAAAGGCCGGCTGAATGCACCAAAAACAGCCGCCCGCAAAGACCGCGGTTTTTGTCTCGGGCGAAGTTTGGGCCGGCGAAAGACAGTCAAAAAGAACCAGCGCTGCGGCGGGCAAAACGTAAAGAAGCTTCATATTTCGACATTAGACAGCAGTGAGATTGAAGCGTTTCGAATGAACCCGCTTTTTTCTTGCCAGTGACCGGTGCGACTGCCATAAGCATAACCTCAAATCCAATAGGAGCTTACTATGGCAAAAACACTGGGAATGCTTTTCGGTATTGTTTTTTTGGCGCTGGGAATTCTGGGTTTCGTACCCGGTGTCACAACGACCGGCGCCGACGGCATGCCTATGTTACTGAATATCTTCATGGTGAACACCGCGCATAGCAGTGTGCACATCGCCTCGGGCATTGTTTTCCTGCTCGCATCAATGGCGGGAGCCGGCCCGGCGCGGCTTTGGTTCAAGATCTTTGGACTCATCTACGCCGTGGTAGCGATTCTGGGATTCATGACGCCTAACGGGTTGCTGCTCGGCCTGATTTCCAACAATCCGGCTGACACCTGGCTTCACGTAGTCCTTGCCGTGCTAATGCTCGCCATCGGTTTCGGCTCGCCGAAACAAGCCGCGGCCTAACCTTTCCTCGCCAATCAATTTGCCGCTGCGAGGTTGAAACGCCTGGTAACGGCTGTCATTCTTCTCCGTGGTTGAACTCGTCCCGGAGACCTATCTCGCGCCGCTCGATCTTCTATCAATTTTCGGCCGCGCTGCCCCATTGCATGTCGATCTTGGTTGCGGCGACGGCGTATTCCTGTGTGAACTAGCCAGGCAAAATCCCGGAAGAAATTTCCTCGGCATCGACAAACTTGCTGGTCGCGTCGCCAAAGCCTGCCGCAAATCAGCCCAGCTAGAAAATGTTCGCGTGTTGAACGTCGAAAGTTCGTATGCCGTTCGCTATTTACTGCCGGAAAATAGCGTTGAAACGTTCTACTTGTTTTTTCCTGATCCCTGGCCAAAGCGCCGACACCACCGTCGCCGAATTGTCACCAACGAATTTCTCGATTCCATTTATCGCGCGCTGCAGGCCGGCGGCGTCCTTCGAATCGCCACGGACCAAGGCGATTACTTCGAGCAAATGCTCCGGCTCAGCCAAGCCGATTCTCGATTCACCATCGACGATACGAAAGATGTCGACCTTCCATCGAGCAAGTTTGAGCGCCGCTTCGTCCACGCAGGCGCGGCGATTTACCGGCTGGTGCTTCGAAAAATCTCGCCGGTAACAAACGCCCTTGCCCGCCAACCGTCCGGACAGAATTCCAATTCCACCGCTCCCGTTTCGTCCTGACGAAAAAGTTTGATACCGCGCGCGCGAACGCCCTCCGCCCATTTGTCTGATATTCGCTCGTGCTGTGGAAAATCGCGCGATGTTGCGACGATTATCTTCGGTTGCACGGCATCCAGAAAAG
The DNA here is from genome assembly GCA_963801815.1 of uncultured Verrucomicrobiae bacterium. Classification (GTDB taxonomy): domain Bacteria; phylum Verrucomicrobiota; class Verrucomicrobiia; order Chthoniobacterales; family UBA10450; genus AV40. The sequence continues at coordinate 258,869 of CAWDGJ010000003.1, read as the reverse complement.
CATCGAGGCCGGAATTGCCGGAATGATGTTGCCCTTTGACGAGAATGTCACTGCGCAAATCTGTTTGCGATTCAATCAACGCCTTTTCCGTCGCGTAACCGCTGTCCGACATGAATAAAACCTTCGTCGTCTTCACGGACAACTGCACCACCAGCGCCCCATCGTCCGTTGTTGTCGCCGAAAATCCGCGTGGCGGGAAAAGAATTCTGGCGGACACATTCGGAGCGATTGTAAAATGTTCGCGGGCGCTAAAGTTCGACACATTTGCCCGCCGCGCCGCAAGAGTTGCTCGTAGCCGATAATGGACGGTTGATCGATCAACCACTGCGTTGTCGATCAAAACCCGCGGGGAGAACTCCGCGAGGAGCGCGGCGGCGGCCCCGATGTGAAATGAATCGCCGTGACTGAGCAGAAGCCCATCGACGCGATTGACTCCAACCGTGTGCAAATACGGGCGAAGGATGCGTTCGTAACTGCGCAGGTTTCCGCAATCCAACAGCCAATCTTCACCGGTGCTTCGGATGTGAACGGCCGCGCCCGCACCGACGTCGAGCACATTAATTCTCGCGAACACTCCATTCGGCCAATGCGGCTGCGCTACGTAATAATGACTGCCCGACAACTGAGCGCACCAATGAACGAGCGTGATCACTCCGTTTGCCAGTAACCAGTTTGCATTGTTGAAAACCACGGAAAGTGCCAGCGCAATAGGCGCCGTGACAACCGACAGAAGAGCGATCGCTAAAATGAAGAATGCGAGCGGCACTACGAGCAGGTTCGCGAAGACGGAGCTCGGTGTGATCAAATGAAAATACGAGAAAATCAGCGGTAACGACCCGAGCCATGCCGCCAGCGAAACGGAACAGCCGCGGCAAAGCCATTCGTAGCCTGACCCGATCGCACGGCGGTTACGTCCGACTAAACCGGGCGGCAGAAATGGATCGGTCGCGCCGAACCGTTGCAACCGTCGCGAGAGCGGATCGGCCAGCAAAATAATGCCGCCCACAACCGCAAACGAGAGTTGGAACCCGGTGGAGAAGCATTCGTTCGTGTTCCAGGACAAAAGGAAAAAAGCGGCAGTGGCGAGACTGTTCAGAGTGAAAACTTTTCGTTCAACAAAAAATCCGGCCAGCAAGATCGAGCACATCACCGCCGCCCTAACGCTCGACACGTGTAAACCGGTTACCGCGGCGTAGAAGAGCAGGAGTGGAATGATGATTGCAGTTGCCCATCTCTGCGGCAGCCGCGCTATAATCGCGAGGATCCACAATAGCCGCGCAACAATCCCGACGTGCAATCCGGCAACCGCAAAAAGATGCAGCGTGCCAGTTTGCTGAAACGGCTCTTCGATATCTTCCGGCGTTTGGTGACGCAAGCCAAGCGCGATTCCGCCAAGAAAATTCTGCACCTCAGGCGAATCATCCAGACCGCGGCATATCGTGCGCTGGACCCATCCTCGCGATCTTTGCGCAGCGCGCAGAATCGGATTGCCTGCGCCTCTCTTTAGCAACACCCCGTCTTCTTCATAACGAACAAACAAGCAGCGTCGCACATCCTGGCGCGCGAGATAGGAACGCACGTCGAACTCGCCGGGATTGCGCGGTGGCGCGATCGGCTCCGCAGTTCCAAAGATCTTCACTTCATCGCCGAATTCCGGATTGCCGCGCCAGCGCACAAAAACTGTCGCGTTGCTCGTTTCGACTTTCCCTTCAACCTCGATTGACTCGAGATTGAAAAGAAACGTCGCAAACCCGTTCGGTGCGACCTTTGGTTCGCTCGCAACCACGCCGGTTGCACGCACTGTTCGCGCGCGTTCGCCCAATTCATCGACAAGCTTTAATCCCGGCGTGTCGCGGGTCCGAAAATTGTGGAGCAAAAAGAACGCGCACCCGACAAGCGCGTAAGTCAAGGCCGAGTTCGATTTCCAGAACAACACGAGCGCGATCGACACGAACGCGATGATCCAGATCAGCCATTGGGACAATGCGATTGGAACAAAATCGGCAACGACGATGCCAAGCGCTGCCATCAACGCGAGACCCACAAATGGTTGTCGCGGAATGTTCATGGGGGAACTCGGGTCATTATTGGGTCGCAGGTCGTGGACGCCAAGTTCTGAATTGTGGCCACTTTGCTGCGCGACGTTTCCGTTCAACGGCCCGCAGGGCCGTGGCTACACCGCGTGCATAATTTGCCGACTCAGGATAGTTTCTACCCGGGCAGGATCTTTAGGCAGGGGCGATTGACCTCCTTCGCTCAGCTAGATGCACAATCTGCGACGCGCGTGTAATTTGTTCCGTGCAGGACTTGTTCGAAGAGGATGTCGACAGTGAAGCGACGAACGAAGCCGCGCCGCTGGCGACGCGGATGCGGCCGCGTTCGCTCGACGAATTTGTCGGCCAGGAACACATTCTCGCGCCCGGGAAACTGCTCAGGCGCGCGATCGAGGCCGATCGGTTGCCATCGGTGATTTTTTCTGGGCCGCCCGGAACGGGAAAAACGACGCTCGCTCACATCATTGCCGACATGACGCACGCGAAGTTTGTTCGACTGAGCGGCGTGGAGAGCAATGTCGCCGAGATGCGGCGCACCCTCGCAGCGGCGACGAACCGGATTCGCACGTCGGGCCAGAAAACGATTTTGTTCATCGACGAGATCCATCATTTCAACAAAGCGCAGCAAGACATTTTGTTGCCCGACGTTGAAAGCGGAAACCTGCGCCTGATCGGTGCGACGACTTACAATCCGTTTTTCTACGTCAACAGCGCGCTGGTTTCGCGATCACAGGTTTTTCAGCTCGAACCGCTGACGGTTGCGGAGCTCGAGGCACTTGATCGACCGCGCGCTGGCCGACAAAGAACGCGGACTCGGAAATTACAACGTGAAGATGGACGACGATGCGAGAACGCACCTCGCCAAACTGAGCGACGGCGACGCGCGGAAATGTTTGAACGCGCTCGAGATCGGCGTGCTGACCACGCCGCCAACTGAGGAATGACCTCCGTAGTCGTCGATCCATGATCGCGCGAAAACAACGACGCGACCCGTTCGACGGGCTCGACAGGTCAGCGCCGCCAGCAGCAGAACAAGGCCTGATTCATTTCACCCTCGCGGTCGCCGAGGAAAGCATTCAGCAGAAAGCGGTCGTCTACGATCGCGCGGGCGACGCGCACTACGACACGATCAGCGCGTTCATCAAGAGCATGCGCGGGTCGGACGAAAAAGGCGCGATGTACTGGCTCGCGAAAATGCTGCACGCCGGCGAAGACTTTCGTTTCATCGCGCGGCGCATCGTAATTTTCGCGAGTGAAGATGTTGGACTGGCAGATGCCGAAGCATTGCCGCTCGCGATCGCGACGCAACAGGCAGTCGAATTTGTCGGAATGCCCGAAGCGCAGATTCCGCTCGCCCACGCGACCGCTTACATGTGTCGCGCGAAGAAGAGCCGCGAAGCGCTCGAGTCGCTAGTCGGCGGCGAAAGAACAAATCGAAGCCGAACAGACCAAGCGCGTTCCCGAAAACCTGAAAAACAAACACTTCCCGGTAAATCCGGAGAAGTGAGGCTTCAATCGCCGGTTTTTGGTAACGACGGTTCCTTCCGCAAAGCGCGCCTATTCCGTCGGCTGCGCTATTTACCACTGCTTGGCGTAACTGCGCGCGGATAAATTGCCGTTTTTTAATGCCAGTCGCAACCACGGATCCGCAGGTGTGTGGTCATGTAAGCCGAACGCGTAGTGAACAAAAACTTTAGCCAGTAACAAGCGCGGTAATGCCAATAATGAGCCAAGCGATGGCTAAGACTATCGGAGCGACTTCGCGCACGTGATAAAGTGCTAACCGTCAAACGCTGTCGCAACTAAAGTGGCGTTGTGACCGCCGAAGCCGAATGAATTGTTGAGCGCGACGCGGACCTTTTTCTCGCGCGCTTTGTTCGGCGTGTAATCGAGATCGCAGAGCTCGTCCGGATGTTCCAGATTGATTGTCGGCGGAATAACTCCGTCGCGGATCGCCAGGGCGCAGGCGGCCATTTCCACCGCGCCGGCGCCGCCTAACAAGTGGCCGGTCATCGATTTGGTCGCGCTGATCGGAAACTTCTTGCCGTTTGGTCGCCGAAAACCTTCTTGATCGCCTTGGTTTCGGCAATGTCGCCGAGTCCGGTCGAAGTCGCGTGGGCATTGATGTAATCGACATCGCTCGGCGAAAGCTTCGCGTGATCGAGCGCCATTTTCATCGCGCGCGCCGCGCCTTCGCCATCATCCGGCGGCGCAGTCATGTGATAAGCATCGGCGGTAAGTCCGTAGCCAGTGAGCTCGCAATAAATTTTCGCGCCGCGCTTCTTCGCGTGCTCGAGCTCTTCGACCACGCAAACGCCGGCGCCTTCGCTCATCACGAAACCGTCCCGATCCCGATCGAACGGACGCGACGCGCGTTCCGGTTCGTCGTTGCGACGGCTGAGCGCTCTCATGGAGGAAAATCCGGCGAGACCGAGTTCGACGATGGAGGCTTCGGAGCCGCCGGCCAGAAAAATATCGGCGTCGCCGAATTTGATCATGCGCCACGATTCGCCGATCGCGTTGTTCGAAGTCGCGCAGGCGGTGACGATGCACAGGTTCGGACCGCGCAATCCGAACTCCATCGAGATGACGCCGCTGGCCATGTTGCTGATCAGCATCGGAATCGTGAACGGCGAGGTGCGCGACGGACCTTTGTTCATCAGAATGGTGAACTGATCCTCGAGCGTTTTCAGTCCGCCGATGCCGCTGCTGATAATCGTACCGAAGCGATCGCGATTTACTTTTTCCAAATCGACGCCGCTGTCCTGCATCGCCATTTTGGCCGCGCCCATGGCCAGCTGGGCGAATCGATCGGTCCGCCGAATGTCCTTCGGATTCTTGAAATATGGCTTCGGATCGAAATTGCGGACTTCGCCGGCGATCTGGCAGTCGTACTGCGAAATATCGAACGCAGTGATCCGGCCAATGCCGCTCATGCCTTCCTTGAGTGCTGTCCAAAACGTCTCGAAATCGTTGCCGACCGGCGTGACGACGCCCATGCCGGTGATTACAACTCTTCGATCAATTCATGAAATGAGTGACGAGTGTTCAGTGATCGGTCGACCAGACAGGATCATTAATCATTGTCACTTGTCACTGCTTTTAGCGCGTTCCCATTCCGACGCTCTGCACCGTCTGGAAAAGTTTGCCTTCGGTTTTGATCGACGGCGCGATGATGATTTCGGTCTGCTGAAACTCGGCGATGTTCCGCGCGCCGACGTTGCCCATGCAGGTCGTGATCGCGCCGACCAGATTCTGGCTGCCGTCGTCGACTTCGGCCGGGCCGAACAAAATTTGTTTCAGCGAACCGGTGGTGCCGACCTTGATGCGCGTGCCGCGCGGCAGATTCGCATGCGGCGTAGCCATTCCCCAATGATAACCGGAGCCCGGCGCTTCGTGTGCGCGGGCGAACGCGCTGCCCACCATGACCGCGTCCGCGCCGCAAGCGAGCGCTTTGCAGACATCGCCGCCTTTGCTCATTCCGCCGTCGGTAATGATCGGAACGTAGCGCGACGTTTTCTTGAAATAAGCATCGCGCGCCGCCGCGCAATCGACCGTGGCCGTGACCTGCGGCACGCCAAGACCGAGCACGCCGCGCGAAGTGCACGCCGCGCCGGGGCCGACGCCGATCAAAACGGCCGCGGGACCGCATTCCATGATTTCCAACGTGACATCGTAACCGACGGTGTTACCGACGATCACCGGGATGCGCATATCGGCGCAAAATTTTGTGAGATCGAGCGATTTATATTCGGTCGAAATATGGCGCACGGTCGAGACCGTGCTTTGCACGACGAAAACGTCGGCGCCGGCTTCCTGGGCGATCGGGCCAAACTCGGCGGCGCGTTGCGGAATCGAACTGACCGCCGCGATTCCGCCTTCGTCTTTGATTTGTTTCACGCGGGCGGCGATCAAATCCGCCTGAACCGGTTCCTGGTAAATTCGCTGCAGCAGCGCGGTGACTTCCGATTTGTCGGTATCGACAACTTTTTGCAAAACTTCCTGCGGATTCTTGTAGCGAGTCTGAACGCCTTCGAGATTCAAAACGGCAAGGCCGCCGAGCTTGCTCATCGCGACCGCAAACTTCACATCGACCACGCCGTCCATGGCGCTGGCGAGGATGGGGATCTTCAGTTCAAGGGCTCCGCGTTTTTGCGCGGCAAACGAAACGTGATGTCGACTTCGTTTGGATTGATCGTGACACGACCAGGAACGAGCGCGATTTCGTCGAACCCGTAGGTGACGCGCGCTTTTCGATTTCGGCCAATCCACATTCCCATAATTAAATTTGCTCCAATCTAAATCTTTCGTTCAAACTTCCGCAACGCGGACAGCGTGGAAGTAGTGCCGCCGTTCGATCCTCAAACTCGAACGCGCAAATCACGCAACGTAACCGGTAGCGCAATGCGCGCCGCTCACGCCGGCGCCGATTCCACTCACCTACTATCCAGAGAAGAAAAATCGTCGCAAGGAAAAGCAGCAGATAAATCGTGACGAGCGTAGCGAGACTGACTCGAATCACGGCTCGCTCGGAGTTGGTTTTGCATTCGGAGTGGCTACGTCGTTGCCCCACTCTATCGTCACGATTCCCCAAACCAGCGCGCCGCTGTCCCCTCTCGATGCAGTTGGGAATCGGCAGAGCGCGAGGTGTTGGCGAGCTTGCTCGTCAAGGACTGCGTCGCCGGAGGAAGTTAACGTGAAGCAGTAAACGACCGCCCCCTGGGCATCAACTGCTATCCGAAACTGCGCGTCCTGCGGCAGTTCGATTGCCGCCGCCTTAAAATCCCCGGCGGCAAGTTTTGCCGCACCCAACTGCTGTAAATCAGAGGAGAAAACCACTCGCGTCGGCTGAATTCCAATCGGCGGCGCAACCGCGGGGCGCGTCATCGGCACTGGCCCAGGCGGTTGCGCGCTTGGAACCCGGAGATCTGCAACCAAAGGCGGTGGTTCTTTCAAGGCCGGCTCTCTCGCAAAATACGAGGGAACGTGCTCCACTTTTCCCATCTCGCGACGCGGCAGATGCGGCGGCCTTCTTGTCGTTGAAGCAAGCGCCGGATCTTCCGCTTCGATCCAGCGCAACAGGGAAGCAGTTTGCTCTGAATTCGCAGTCATCAGATTGACCCGTTGGGGCGCTGGAAGAAGCGAGACGGTTGACGGATAAACAACCTGAAAAAGATAAAAGCAAGCGATGTGAATTCCGAAGGAAGCCACAATGAACCCGGCGAAAGCGAAATTGCGCCGGCGCGGCTGGTCCCAGTTAAAAATCAACGGCGCAGTCGAGGGTGCGTTCATTTCGGTGCAGCTCCAGCCAGCGACACGGACGAAATGCCGTGCTCGAGTGCGGCATTGGTCACCGCCACCACCAGCTCATAGGGCGTTTGGCGGTCAGCCTTAATAATAATGGATCGATTTTCGCGCTTAGCGTCGTCGAGCAACGGTCCGAGGTTTTCGAGAGAGGTTTTCTGGTCGCGAAAATAGATCGCCGGTACTGTACCGCTGGTAATGCTGATGATTTGCTGATTTCTCTGAACGCTAAGCAGAAACGGCGTGGTTGGGGCGGTCACGGCGATCCCCGGCTGAAGAATAAAATTCGAGCTCAACAGCGTAAAGAAGATGAGCAGAAACACGACGTCGATCAGCGGGAAAACGACAAGCCAACCGAAGTTATATTCTTTGGTGCGGCTCAGCTTCATTGAGGAGAAAATTTAACCACGAATGAACACTAACTCACACGAATCTGAGGCGCCCGTCCGCGCCATCGCGTCCTCCTTATTTCGTGTCTATTAGTGCTTGCCAAGCCGTAACTGGGTAAAGGCTGGTCAATTCGTAGTTAGAAATCAATGATCGCGGCGCGCTTCTCGGGAGCCCGGCACTGTTTCAGCAGTTTGCTGGAAGCTAATGATGCCGCTGAGGGCTTCGCTGTCCTTCAACATATGCACGATCTCAATGCCGGCGCGTTCCATTTCATGCATCATCGTGTTCACACGCGAGGATAGGTAGCTGTAGGCAACAAATGTTGGTGCCGCGACAACAAGTCCGGCGGCAGTCGTGAGCAAACTCTTATAAATCCCGCCGGAAAGCTCGGTAACGGTCGCATAGCCGCCGTGGGAGGCGATCATCCCAAAGGCGTCGATCATCCCGGATACGGTTCCGAGTAAACCAAGTAGCGGCGCAAGAAAAGCCAGGGTTGCGAGCACACCCAGAAACCGCTCGAGCTTGGGAACTTCAAGTTGTCCCGCTTCCTGAACGATCTCGCGAAGTTCGGAACGAGGCAGATCGTGGCGAAGAACTGCGGCGTGAATCACGCGAGCAACCGGGCCTGGCGTGCCCGCTGATTCGTGGAGAGCCTCGGCGAAGTTCCGGCGCTGGACCAAATTCGAAAGTCCCTTGAGAAATTCGCCGACATGAATGGTCGCGCGATGCAAATAAAAGAACCGCTCGGCAAAAACAGCGATGGCGACAATGCTACAGGCCAGGATCGGCCACATCAGCAGACCGCCCTTTTGGATGTAATCAATCATCGGGGCTGACTTCTTAACCCTTTTTCTTCCAAGGGGCAACCCCATCCGCACGTGAGGACGTCATGGCCGCTGGCCGATAAGTCCATCGCCTCCGGGAAGATCAGGTCAACGGGAAGCGATTATTTTTGTTGACGTATGGCGCGGAAGGTGGTTAAAAGTGGGGAAAAGTGGGTTAGAATGGAACATTTCTCCACCCGCCCATGGATACGCCTGAACAACGCTTCTACGCCGGCGAGTTTCGTCACTTCATCGACGAAAAGAACCGCATCACCATTCCCGCGCGCTGGCGTCGCGATGGCGCTGAAGAATTCATCATTCTTCCGGAGGCGAATCATCAATTTCTCCTGGTCATGTCGCCTGAAGAATTTTCTCGTATGAGCGCGCGCTGCCGAAACTGACCCCAATGTTTCCGCGCGCGATCGCCGCGTTTTTCTTCGCCAACTCCACTCCCGCGCTCAGCATGGCACCGCCGACAAACAAGGCCGTCTCGTTCTGCCGGACGATCTTTGCCAAAAGCTTGGGTTGAAAGGCGAGGTCGCGCTGGTCGGCGGTCGCGGCCGTTTTGAAATTTGGAACTCTGCAGAGCCGGAAGAAGGCGCACGAAGAGGAGACGCCCACTTACCAGCACGTTGCCAACGTGATCGGTTTGTAAGCAACCCTACTATGAACGCATTGTTATTTGAGCGGCCCGTCTGGTTCGCGACCGGTCCGCTGATACTGGAAGAGGAGGCGCAGGAAATGGAGGACTTTACTTATCATCGGCCGGTGCTGGTCACGGAAGCGATCGAATTGCTCGCGCCGCGTCCCGGCTCGCTGGTTGTCGATGCAACCTGCGGCGGCGGCGGTCACACCGAAGCCATTCTGAAGACTGGCGCCGACGTGCTTGCGCTCGATCAGGATCCGGAAGCGATCGCGCATACACGCGAAGAACTCGCGCATTTCGGCGGACGCGTCACGCTGCGTCAGGCTAACTTTCGCGACGCGGACAAAATTCTGGACGAGCTCGGCGATTGGAAAGATCGGCGGCGCGCTTCTCGACCTTGGCGTTTCCTCGCGTCAACTCGAGAACGCGGAGCGCGGTTTCAGCCTGATGCGCAATGGACCGCTCGACATGCGAATGGATCCGGGATCGATGATCACTGCGGCCGACATCGTTAATAGTTACAGCGAAGAAGAACTGACGCGTCTCTTTCGTGAACTGGGCGAAGAACCGGCTGCGCGTCGCATCGCCGAGCTTGATCGTGAAGATGCGCAAAGACGCGCCCTTCACGAGACGCTGCAGTTGAGTCGCGCGATCGAAAAAGTTGTCGGCCGTCACGGTCGCCGTCATCCGGCCACGCAAGTTTTTCAAGCGCTGCGCATGGAAGTGAACGACGAACTGGGCGCGCTCGAACAAGGCCTGCGCGTTTTGACCGCGCGCCTGGAACCCGGCGCGCGCATCGCCGTCATCACGTTTCATTCGCTCGAGGATCGAATCGTGAAGAATTTCTTCCGCGATCGCAGCCGTGAATGGCTCGATCGGCCGGAATGGCCCGAGCCGCGACGTAATCCGGATTTCGATTTGAGTCTGATCACGCCGAAGCCGGTCGAACCGGGCGAAAACGAACAGCGAGCCAATCCGCGCTCGCGCAGCGCGAAGTTGCGCGTGGCCGAGAAAATCGGATGAGCCGGTCGCGACGAAAATTGGAATGAAGTCAACGCCGCGTCGCTCGCGCGCTGGATTGTGTTAACGGCATTTCTCGCGCTGACGGGGCTTTGCTACGTCTATCTCACGCTTCAGCTGTATCATCTGGGCGATCGAAAAAAGGCGCTCGAGACGGAGCTCGCCAATTTGCGGATGCAAAACGAGGTCGCCAGCGTTCAGATCGCGGCCCTGACCTCGCGCTCCGCATTGCAACGCCGGTTGAAGGAAGGTTATCTGAAAATGATTCCGATCGCCGAACACAACATCGTTCGGCTCACCTTGCCCGCCCGGAATTCGGACGACGCCATTCAGCCGGTTTCGAACCAGCGGAGCGCGAGATGAAATGGAACAGCCGCACCCGATGCGCACTCGTCTGCCTCGGCTTCATCCTTCTTTTCAGCCTCTTTTCGTTCCGCTTGATCTATCTCCAGATGATCAAGCACGACGAATACGCCGGCCTCGCCGCGGAGAAGCACGTCATCAAGCAACCGATCTTCGCCGAGCGCGGCGCGATCCTTGATGCCAACAACGAAGTGCTCGCCAATAACGTTCCGGTTGAAACCGTGGTCGCCGACGCCACCCGGCTTAACAATGTTGATGCCACTGTCGATCTTGTCGCGGACGAATTAAGACTTCCGCGCGCCGAAGTCTCCGAAAAACTGCAGACTGATCGGCGTTACATCGTTCTGAAACGAGAAGTCGCAAAGGCGAACGCCGATTTACTTAATCAAAAACTCCGCGCCCAAAATTTCCGCGGAATTTATTTCGAACAGGATGCCATGCGCGTTTATCCCAACGGCGCAATGCTTTGTCACGTGATTGGCTTCACCGATTTCGAACATAAAGGCATTCAAGGCGTGGAAGGTTCGATGGACGAATATCTGCACGGACAGGATGGTTACCGCTACATCGAGCATAATCGTGCCGGGCAGGAAATCGTCCTGTACCGCGGCCAGGAACGAGCGTCGCGCAACGGCTATCAAGTCCATCTCACTGTCGATCTTAATCTGCAGAACATTGTCGAGAACGAGATCGACGCCGCCATGCGCGAGTACTCGCCAAAGAAGGCGACGATCATTCTGATGCGCCCACAAACCGGCGAGATCCTGGCGATGGCGAACCGGCCCAACTTCGATCTGAACAAGCGAGCCGACGCTAAGCCGGAACAGATGAAGAACCGCGCGATCTGCGACATGATGGAGCCGGGCTCGACATTTAAAATCGTCACCGCTGCAGCCGCGCTTAACGAGCACAAGTTCAGCCTCGACTCCTACATTTTTTGCGAGAACGGGGTTTGGAACTTCGGCGGAACGCCGTTGCACGATCACGCCGCATTTCGCGATCTGAGCGTCAAAGACATTCTTGTGAAGTCGAGCAACATCGGCGCGGCCAAGCTGGCCATCAGCCTCGGCGACCAGAAGTTTTACGAATACATCCGGCGATTTGGCTTTGGCGAACGGACCGGTGTCGAGCTGCCCGGCGAAATTCCCGGACTGATTCGCCCGCCCCAATCATGGAGCAAGATTTCCATCACCCGCATCCCGATGGGCCACGAAATCGGCGTAACGCCTTTGCAAATGACGGCTGCCATGTGCGCGATCGCCAACGGCGGAAGATTGATGACGCCGCGAATAGTCAAATCGATCACTACAAGTGACGGTAAGACCATCAGCACGTTGAAGCCGATCGCTCTTCGCCAGGTAATCTCGTCCCAAACTGCGGGTCAAATCGGAACGGCGCTTCGCGGCGTAGTGAGCGATCGCGGCACCGCCGCAGCGGCCGCAGTTCCCGGCTTTATCATCGCCGGCAAGACCGGTACCGCGCAAAAAGTTGGGCCGCACGGCGGATACGAGAAAGGTAAGGAAGTCGTTTCGTTCTGCGGCTATCTCCCGGCGGACCATCCCGAATTTGTCGGACTGGTTGTGCTCGACGATGCCCAGACAAAGCCGGAACAAAATTACGGTGGCCAGGTCGCGGGTCCGATTTTCTCGCGGATCGCTGAAAAGGCCGCCCGTTATCTCGATCTTGAGCCGCATGAGGAGATTCGCAAGGCCGTCCCCGTGGAGCGAGTTGCCTTAACCAATTCTTCACGCCATTGAGTCCTTGGCCAAAAAATGGCGGACCCTCATGCAGCTCAAAACTCTTCTCGACGCGATTGCCGTTCGCAAAATCATCGGCCCAGCTGATCGCGCGGTGGAAAGCATCGCGTATGACTCGCGCCGTGTACAGAGGAATGGCCTCTTCGTGGCATTGCGCGGCGAAAAGAGCGATGGCCACGACTTCATCGACCAGGCCATCGAAAAAGGCGCCACTGTGATCGTTGGCGAGCGCGCGGAGAATCCCGCCCTGGCGGGACGCGCCACTTCCGTAGTCGTTGAAAGCACGCGCACCGCAATGGCGGATCTCGGCGCGCGATTTTATAATTATCCCGGCCGGAAACTGAAAATTGCCGGCGTTACCGGAACGAACGGCAAAACGACGACCACGTTCCTAATCAAACACATCTGCGAGAAAGCCGGAACTCGCTGCGGTTTGCTTGGAACCGTTCGTTATGAAATCGGCGAACGCGTCTTACCGGCGGCTCGGACCACTCCGGAATCCCTCGACCTTCAAGAATTGCTGTCGCAGATCAAAGATGCCGGCTGCAAGGCGGCCGCAATGGAAGTCTCGTCTCACGCGCTGGCCCAGGAACGCACTCGCGGCATCGAATGGGACGCGGCCGTTTTCACGAACCTCACTCAAGACCATCTCGACTTTCACGGAACGATGGAGAACTACTTCGAAGCAAAAGCGAAGTTGTTCGAACAGCTTGGGCGACAGGAACGAAAGAAAAAACCGGTCGCCATCATCAATATCGACGATCGCTACGGCCAAAAGTTGATCTCGACGATAAGTAACAAGATTTCGGTCGTAACTTTCGGGACCAGCCTGAAAGCTGATTTTCGAGCTTCGAATTATCGAATGGAATTTGGCGGCACGTCTTATCAACTCGACGCGCGCGGAAAAAGTTACCTCATTCGAGTGCCGTTGATCGGACGGTTCAACGTCGCTAACTCTATGGCCGCGCTCGCCGCTGCCAATGCGCTGGGCGTCGGACTGCGCGAGGCAATTTTGAGTCTTGGTAAATCGCCACAGGTTCCCGGTCGTCTGGAAATGGTTCCTGCGAAACGCCAGTTCCAGGTTTTTGTCGACTACGCCCACACGCCCGATGCGCTGCTGAACGTGATCAAGACGCTGCGCGAACTGGCCCCGCGACGTTTGATCGTCGTTTTCGGCTGCGGCGGAAATCGTGACCGTCAAAAACGGCCGTTGATGGGGCAAGTGGTGGACCAGAACGCCGACTTCGCGATCATCACGTCGGACAATCCACGCAAGGAAGATCCGGAAAAAATTATTTCCGATGTTGAAAAGGGATTCCGCGGCAGTCAGTTCGAAAAAATCACCGATCGAGCAGCGGCGATTGCCCGCGCAGTTGGACTCGCGCAACCGCGTGACATCGTGTTGATCGCGGGCAAAGGTCACGAAAATTATCAGGAGTTTGCCGATCACATCGTGCCATTCGAGGACATTCAAGTGGCGCGACGTGCGATCGAAAATCATCCGGTCGAATTTAAATGAATCCTTTATCGATTTCACAAATTGCAAAGCTGGCCGAAGCGAACCTCGAAACCGGGGACGGATCGGTTTCAATCGAAAGAATCAGCACCGATTCTCGAACCGTTAAGAAGGGCGAACTGTTTGTTGCCCTGCGCGGTGAAAATTTCGACGGTCACAAGTTTATTGAAGATGTGGCAAAGAGCGGTGCCGCTGGAGCGATTGTCGCCCCTAGTTGGAAAGGAAAAGTTCCAAGCAAGTTCGCAATTATTCGGGCGAAGGATACGCTGGTTGCCTACCAAACCCTGGCCTCGAATTATCGGAAATCGCTGTCACTCAGAGTTCTCGCTATCACCGGTAGCAACGGCAAAACGAGCACGAAGGATTTTGCCGCGTCTGTCCTCGGTCGAAAATTTCGCGTCACCAAGACACAGGGCAACTTTAACAATCACGTTGGATTGCCACGTACGATGTTGGAAGCAACGTCGGCCGACGAAGTAGCAGTCTGGGAAATCGGCATGAACCATCCCGGCGAAGTCGCTCCCCTGGCGAAGATCGCCGCGCCGGATGCCGCGATCATCACTAATGTGGGTGTCGCCCACATTGAATTCATGGGCACGCGCGAAGCAATCGCGCAGGAAAAAGGCGCGCTTGCCGAAGCCGTTGGCGACGACGGCACGGTGATTCTCAATGCGGACGATCCGTTCAGCGAAGGGATCGCGAAACGCACCCGCGCGCGGGTAATTTTTGCCGGAATCGAAAACGGTGGCTTTCGCGCAACCGATATTGAGCAAAGCTCCGACGGGGCCGATTTCACGATCCTGGAAGGCGCGCACCGCTGCCGCGCGCGGTTGTCCGTGCCAGGCTCTCACATGATTCAAAACGCATTGCTAGCCATCGCGGCGGGCCGCGCCTTCGGCGTTCTTCTTGAAGAATGTGCGATTGGCCTGGCCACGGCGCCGCTGACCAAAGCGCGGCTGCAGATCAAGGAGATCAACGGCGTTCTTTTCCTCGACGACAGTTACAATGCGAATCCGGATTCGATGAAAGCTGCATTGCGGACGCTGGTCGAACTTCCGGCTGATGGAAAAAGAATCGCAGTGCTTGGCGAAATGCGTGAACTGGGCGCGGAATCGGAACGTGGGCATCAGGAAGTCGGTGAAGAAGCGGCTGCGCTTGGAGTCGATCGACTAATCGGAATCGGCGAGATGGGAGAAGTCATCGCTCGTGCGTCGGAACGAGCCGGACTTGAGAAAAGCAGCGCCGTTGGATCGACATTGGAGGCGGCCGAGTTGCTGATCGACGTTGCGGAGCCTGGCGATCTCATTTTGATCAAAGGAAGCCGCCTTGCGCGGACCGAAGAGGTGATCGCAGTTTTCGCCAAACGCAGTTCACCGGAGAGCGCCCGCGTATGATGTACTACCTCCATCGCCTGAGCGAGCACGTCAGCGGCTTCAACGTTTTCTTTTACGTCACGTTTCGCGCCGTCGCGGGCGCCATTACCGCGTTTGTCCTGTCGCTACTGTTTGGAAACTTCGTGATTCGGGTTCTGACTGCGCTCAAACTTGGTCAGCCGATCCGTCAAGCATCCGAAGTTCATCGGCTGGCCGACCTGCACGGAGTCAAACAGGGAACGCCGACGATGGGCGGCGTTTTGATCATCGGTGCGGTTTTCATTTCCAGTTTTCTCTGGGCGAGGCCGGACAATCGTTTCGTCTGGCTCGCACTTTTCAGCATGCTCTATCTCGGCGCCCTCGGGTTCGCCGACGACTACCTGAAGGTCACCAAGAAAAATACCTCCGGGGTCAACGGCCGCATCAAGCTCGTTTTCCAACTCATTCTGGCGGGAATCGTCACCGCCGTCTTTCTGACCAGTCCCCTGCTCGAAGTCCAGGCGCGCGAACTTTATGTGCCATTCGTCAAAGCTCCGGTCATCGCGAACATGAGTTGGTTCACGTTTTTCTTCTTCGCGCTCGTGATCGTTGGTTCGTCCAACGCCGTCAATCTTACCGACGGCCTCGACGGACTGGCGATCGGTTGCACGATCACGGTCGCATTCGACTACGCATTACTATCTTACGTCGCAGGAAATTTTCGCATCGCCGAATACCTGCAAGTCCCATTCTATCCATTCACCGCCGAGCTGACCGTTGTCTGCGCCGCACTGGTGGGCGCCGGCCTTGGCTTTCTTTGGTTCAATTGCCACCCCGCCAAGGTTTTCATGGGCGATACCGGGTCGCTCGCAATCGGCGGTATGCTTGGCGTGGTTGCGATCTGCTGCAAACAAGAACTGCTGCTCGTGGTCGTTGGCGGCGTATTCGTGATCGAAGTGATCTCGGTGATTCTCCAGGTCATGAGCTTCAAACTTACCGGCAAGCGCATTTTCGCGATGTCGCCGCTGCATCATCATTTCGAACTCGCCGGTTGGAAAGAGAATACCGTGATCGTCCGTTTCTGGATTTTGTCCGGAATTTTCGCGCTGCTCGGGCTCGCGACTTTGAAGTTGAGGTAGAAAAAATTGCGCTATTCAAACCAAAACGTGGCGGTTCTCGGAGCGGGCTTAAGTGGCGCTGCGGCGGCACTTTTGCTCAGGTCCGAAGGGGCAAACGTCACCGTCCTCGACAGCGCCGACGAAAAGAAGCTTCTGCGATCGACCATCGACAATCTGCGCGCGCAGGGCGTGCGCGTTATTGCCGGAACGGATGCGGACCGCAATTCCGACAAGTTCGCCTTTGTCGTCACGAGCCCGGGAATCGATCCAGCATCCGCGCTCGGCCGCAATTTTTGGTCGAGAAAAATGAACATCATCGGCGAGCTTGAACTGGGCTGGCGCTCGTGCGAAACGCCGGTCATCGCGGTCACGGGCACGAACGGCAAAACCACGACGACCGAAATGCTCGCCCAGATGTTGAACCAATGCGGGCAGAAAACGATCGCGTGCGGAAACATCGGTAAGCCGCTTTCTGAAGTGGCGCGTGAAAAGATCAAATACGACGTGCTCACGGTTGAGGTCAGTTCCTTCCAACTCGAAACAATCAAGACTTTTCATCCATCGATCGCGCTCTGGTTAAACTTCGCACCCGATCATCTCGATCGTTACAAATCGGTCGCGGAATATCGCGCGGCGAAACTTCGGCTATTTGAAAACCAAACGAATAACGATGTCGCGATCGTCAATGCGAGCGAAACCATGCCGGAGCTCCGCGCACGTAAGCTCACATTCAGCGCTTACACCAATCGCGCGGACTTCCGTCTCTCCGAAGGCGTCATCGTATTTGAAAACAAACCGGTCTTGAGAATGAGTGAGACCAAGCTGCGCGGCTCGCACAACATTGAGAACCTGATGGCGACGCTCGCGGCCGGTCATGCTCGCGGATTGTCCTTCGAGCAAATGGTGCCGCCGTTGTCCGCTTACGAGCCGCAGCCGCACCGATGCGAATTCGTCAGGCAAGTCAGCGGCGTCGATTACATCAACGATTCGAAAGCGACAAATTTGGACGCAATGGAGAAGGCATTGCAGGCCCAGACCAAGCCGGTCGTTCTCATCGCCGGGGGAAAAGACAAGGGATTCAATTACCAGCCAATGCGCGCCTTGGTGAAAGAAAAAGTTCGCGCGGTCATTTTGATCGGTGAGATGGCGAAACAAATCACCCGGGACTGGGACGGCGCGGTGAAAACCGAGATTGCGATATCGCTCGCCGACGCAGTTGAGCGCGCGCATGCGACCGCGAAATCCGGAGAAGTCGTCCTTTTCTCCCCAGGCACATCTTCGTTCGACATGTTTAAAAGCTATGCCGACCGCGGCGATCAGTTCCGCGCCTTGGTCCAAGCCCTCCCTCAATGAAAAGGAAGTTCAAAATGCCAAAGCTGCTCAACTTCAAACGAAAGAAACTTCGCGCCACTGCAGTCCGCCGACCGCTTCGCCTGGGCGCGGCCGCCGCCGGTTACGACGACCTCGGGGAACCGAGCATGAAACTTTCACGCGCGCTATTGATCGTGCTTCTGCTGCATGTTGTCGCGGTCGCTGGCATCATCGCGTTCAACGCAATCAAAACGCGACAGGCGTCACTTCCCTCTTCGTTGGCATCCACCGTTGGCATCGCTTCGACGGACACGCAGCCGCAAACGCTAGCATCGAATTCACCTGCCACGCAGAAACCTGTCGCAAAAACCCAGGGGCCGAAGGTTTCCGACTCCGGAAAAACCTATTTCGTGGCCAAGGGCGATAATCCCGTAACGATCGCGAAGAAGTTCAAGGTTCCGTACGACGACCTTGTCGCGCTTAATCACATTGACGACCCGCGAAAGCTAAAAATCGGGCAGAAACTTTTAATTCCGGCCAAACCCGCGAAGAAAACCGAGTAGTTCTCGATCCCATGCGTCGCAAAAGCGCTTATCTCCTGTTCGTGGCCGTGCTCGGATTGCTCGTCATCGGAATTGTGATGCTTTTCAGCACGAGCGCTTTCGCGCGGGACAGCCATGGCGATGCGTTGTTCTTTCTTAAACGCCAGGCGGGATGGCTTGGCGTGGGACTGATTGTTTGCATCATGGTGGCGCTGATCGATTATCATTTTTGGCAGCGCACATGGTGGATCTGGCTGGCGGTCGCCGTGATTACGCTCGCGCTTTGTTTCGTTCCGCATCTTGGAATGCGGATCAACGGCTCGCGACGGTGGGTTGCGTTGGGTCCCGTAGGTTTTCAATCGTCCGAGATCGCAAAAATCGCGGCAGTGTTTTTCCTGGCCTGGTGGTTTGCGCGGTATGAAAAAGCCGCCGGACATCCCCTGTTCGGATTTGCCATTCCGTTGGCGATCGTCACTGCACTGCTCGCTCTGATTCTTTTTGAAGTCGACCTCGGAACAACGGCCCTGATCGGCATGACTACGTTCGTGGTGATGTTCGTTGCCGGAACAAATCCGGTTCTTCTCGGATTGATGGCAGTCCTCGGAAGCAGCGTGATTTTCATCGGAGCGACGCACACACGCATGGAACGTCTGATCGCGTTCACCAATCTCGAGCGTTATAAAGAGGATGCCGGTTTGCAGCAAATGCAGGCGCTGATCGCGTGGGGAAGCGGCGGAATGGAAGGGCTCGGCCTGGGCAACGGCCGGCAGAAAATGCTCTACCTCCCTTACGCGCACACTGATTTCATTTTTCCGATGATCGGTGAGGAGCTTGGGCTGCGAATCAGTCTGCTGGTGGTTTTTCTTTTCGTGGTTGTGATTGTCTGCGGGATCATGGTCGCGTTGCATGCAAAAGATCGTTTCGGGTTGCTGGCTGCGACCGGCGTCGTGTCATTGCTGGCGCTGCAGGCCGCCATAAACATCGGAGTCACTACTTCACTTCTGCCGAACAAAGGCCTGCCCCTGCCATTCATCAGCTACGGCGGGTCAAATCTCGTCGGGTGTTTGTTTGGAGTCGGTTTGCTGCTGAATATTTATCGGCAGGCGATCCTGGAACCAGCCAATAAGAAACGCTCCGCGCTTCAGGTCCGCATAACGCCGCGAATTTGATGAAATTTTGGATGTCGAACCGTGGATTTTGTATTTCGGCCGCCCGGCAAAGCGTCGGGGCGCTGCGATTGGCAATCGGATGAACGCGATCATTGCATGCGGCGGTACAGGCGGACACTTGTTTCCCGGAATTGCCGTCGCCGAGGTTTTGCGTGAACGCGGGCACGACGTGTTGTTGTTCGTTTCCGAAAAAGAAATCGACAGCCTCGCTCTCTCCACTCGTTCGCAATTTCAGTTCGAAAAATTACCGACGGTCGGTTTTCCGTCGCTTTATTCCCCGGCCATCTTCGGATTCATCCGGCGATTCGCCGAGAGTCTTTCGCTTTGTCGCTCGATATATCAAAGGTTTAAACCGCAAGTGGTCCTTGGTATGGGCGGATTTACTTCGACGGCGCCGATTCTCGCCGGACGGATGCGCGGAATTTCAACTTTGATTCACGAATCGAACGCGATCCCGGGGAAAGCCAACCGGCTCGCGGGAAAAATGGTTGGCGCAGTCCTGCTTGGCTTCAAAGATGCGGCGCAATTCTTCCCCAAGGTACGCACCGAAATAACCGGTACGCCGATTCGAACTGAACTAAAACGATTGGATCGGCAAGCGGCCCGGCAAAAACTGGGATTGGAACCGAACCTGACGACAATGCTGGTGATGGGCGGAAGTCAGGGCGCCAGCGGAATCAACCAGGCGATCATTAAATCGCTGCCGCTCATCAAGACAGCGGCGCTCCAGGTCATCCATCTCTCCGGCACGCGTGATGAACGGCTGGTTGCGGACAATTATCGACGGGAACAAATCCGCGCATTTGTGGCCGCGTTTCACCATCACATGGAAGAAGTTTACAGCGCAGCCGATTTTGCGATCGCGCGCTCTGGTGCTGCCAGCCTGGCGGAGCTCGCGTTTTTTGGATTGCCCAGCATCCTGATTCCGTTTCCTTACGCGGCGGACGATCATCAAACTCGCAACGCAGAGATTTTCTCGGACGCGGGAGTCGCGTTTGTCTTGAAAGAATCGGAGCTAACGCCCGAATCACTTTCACAGAAGATCCGCGAGATGACCGACCACCCGGAGCAGATCAGACGCATGTCGGAAAAATGCGTAACCCTGGCGCCACGAGACGCTGCTCAACGCGTCGCAATCACGATGGAGAACTTCACGCATTCATGACGAAGGATGCCGATCTAGCTACGGAACGAGTCCGTCCGAATAGCGGACTTGGAACGTTTCTCACCCGTGAACACCATCGCGTTCATTTGATCGGCGTGGCCGGCAGCGGGATGAGCGGAATTGCCGCGCTCCTGCTTGAACTGGGACACGACGTGAGCGGTTCCGACAAAGTCGATTCGCAGGAAACAGAGCGACTCGAGCGGCTCGGTCTGAAGTTTTTCCAGCAACATCGCGCCGAAAGCGCCGCCGATGCCGAGCTCGTCATTTATTCCTCCGCGATCAAGCCGGACAATCCGATCCTCAAAATGGCGCGCGAAACCGGAAAACTGGCCGTGCGCCGCGCCGAAGCGCTGGCCGCGATCATGTCGGCGAAACGCGGAATCGTCATCGCTGGAATGCATGGCAAGACGACGACGTCGGCCATGGCGGCGCATGTTTTGCGCGAAGGCGGCTTGCATCCGTCGCACTATGTCGGCGCGGAAATTCCAATCCTGGGCACCAACGCGCACTGGGATGCGCGCGGCGAATTTTTCGTGGCCGAAGGCGACGAAAGCGACGGCACGCTCGCCTTGTTCCACCCGAGCACGCTCTCGTACTTAACATCGAAGAAGAGCATCTCGATTTTTACGCGGACCTGGCGGCGATCGAGAAAGTCTTCCGCCAACTGCTCAGCCAGACGAGCGGCACGGTCTTTTACTGCGCCGATGATCCGAACGCGACCCGAATCTGTGGATCGTCCGATCGCGTGATCTCCTACGGTTTCTCCGACGAATGCCGATTATCGAGCGACTGATATCGAGCTGCGAAATTTCGCCGTCCATCTTCTGCGTTTACGCGGGCAAAGCAAAACTTGGCGAAGCCACTCTGAATGTTCCGGGCGAGCACAACGTGCGCAATGCGCTCGGCGTGATCGCGCTGGCCACCGAGCTCGGCATTCCGTTCGAGAAAGATTGCTAAGTCGCTGACGAAGTTTCGTCACGCCCGCCGGCGCTTCGAAATCAAATACGAGAGTCCGCGGTTTCTTCTGGTCGACGACTACGCGCATCATCCGACCGAAATCCGCGCGACGCTGAAAACCGCACGATCCGTCGGCCGCAAGCGCGTGCTGACGATGTTTCAGCCGCATCGTTATTCCCGGACCAAGGCGCTGCGGAAGGAATTCGGTCAGGCCTTCGATGACGCCGATCGTGTTGTGATCACCGACGTCTACGGAGCGAGCGAGTCGCCGATTCCCGGAGTCACCGGTCAGACGATTGCCGATGAAATCGCGGCGCACGGACATCGCGGCGTCAGCTACCAGCCGCGGCTGGAATGGGTGCATCGCGATGTCGGCAACATGCTCGACTCCGGCGATCTCGTTCTCAGTCTCGGCGCCGGCAACATCCACGAACAACTGTCCATCCTCGCGGCCGATCTGGTCATCGCGGAAAAATTGAAGGAGATCGTCGGGCGAGGAGGGCGACGTCCGGCTTTACGAGCCGCTCGCGAAACACACGACCCTGCGCGTCGGCGGGCCGGCGCAGTTTTGGGTCGAGCCGCGGAACGAAGAAGCTTTCGCGGAACTGATTCGTTTTTGCCGGCGCGAAAATCTGCCGCTCTTCGTCATCGGTCGCGGATCGAATCTGCTCGTGCGCGACGGCGGAATTCGCGGTGTCGTGGTTCATCCGTGCGGCGGCGACTTCGACAAGATCGACATTCATGGCAACGAAATCACCGCGGGCGTCGGCGCGAAGCTGAAGGAGATCGCCTACGCGGCGCGCGGCGCCGATCTGGCGGGCTCGAATGGATGGAAGGAATTCCGGGCGCGGTCGGCGGCGGCCTGCGGATGAACGCCGGCGCGATGGGCGCGCAGACTTTCGAGAACGTGGTCCGCGTTCGCTATCTCGATGCGAGGGCAACGCGCATGACAGGAAACGTGCCGAGCTGGAAGTGCATTACCGACAGTTTCCCATTGCTCGAATAGAATTTTGCCGTCTCGGCCGTGTTTCGCGGAACACCGTCAAGGCGCGAAGAGATCGAAGCGCGCTTGGACGAATCGCAGGAAAAGCGGCGCACGACTCAACCGAGCGCGAAGAGCGCCGGCTGCATTTTCAAGAACCCGGAAACTTGTCCGGCCGGAAAACTGGTCGACGAACTCGGCTTGAAGAATTCGCGCGTCGGCAATGCGCGCGTCTCCGAAGTGCACGGCAATTTCATCGTGAACGAAGGCGGCGCAACCGCGGCCGAAATGCTGGAGTTGATCGATCAGATCAAGAAAGCGGCGAAAGCAAAGCGCGGAATCGAATTGGAAACCGAAGTGCAAATCGTGGGGGAGCCGAGGGTGGACTGGGAGGTCCGAGCCGGGCTGGCATATGAGGAAACAAGACTTACCAAAAAAATCGCGGTGCTGATGGGCGGCCCGGGATCGGAGCGCGACGTTTCGCTCGCGACCGGTCGCGGCGTGTCCAAGGCGTTGCGCTCGTTCGGCGCGAAGTCGACGGAAGTCGATGTTCGTGACGAAAATTTCCCGTTGCCGCACGATGTCGATCTCGCCTTCATCGCATTCACGGAACCTTCGGCGAAGACGGCCAGGTGCAAGAAATTCTCGAAGATCGCGGCGTCGCCTACACCGGTGAAGGTGTTGAGGAGAGTCGAGATCGCGTTCGACAAGATTCTCTCGAAGGAGAAATTTCTCGAGCGCGGAGTCGTCACGCCCGACTGGGAAGTAATTGACGCGGGCCAGCGGCCAACAATGCCTGTGCCGCTCGTGGTAAAGCCGCCGCGGCAGGGTTCGACGGTCGGATCGTGATCGTGAAAAACGAGAGCGAGCTCGATTCGGCCTTGAAAGAGGCGGCGAAGTTCGATCGCGAATTGTTGGTCGAAAAATTTGTATCCGGCCGCGAACTGACGATCGGCATTCTCGGCGATCAGGCCCTGCCGATTATCGAGATCATTCCGAAGGGTGGTTTTTACGATTTCAACAACAAGTATCCGTTCCTGAATCCGGCGGCTGGCGCGAGCGCCGAACATGTTTGTCCGGCGAAAATCGACAAGACCCTGACGAAGAAAATTCAGGAACTGGCCCTGCGCGGCATTTCGCGCTCTTGGCTTGGACGTTTACGCGCGTCGACGTCATGTTGTCGGAGAACGGCGAGCCATTCGTGCTCGAGGTCAACACCATTCCGGGAATGACCGAGGCGAGTCTGCTTCCGGAAGCCGCGGCGTCGCCGGAATCAGTTATCCGGAACTTTGTCTGCGCATCATCGAACTTTCCCGCCTTCGCCAAGGCTACGGCGGGCAGGCACGGACCAGAGAGGAGCGCGCCGAACAATGAGGCGACAGCAGCGACCCCGCGCGCGTAATCGGCGGCTTTCCAATTTCCGCCAGCGGCGACAGCAACATCTGCTCGACGTCAAAGTGCGCTCGCGCAAGGCGTCGCGCATCGCAACCGCCGTGTGCTCGTCGTCTTTTCGAAATTCGCGCTCGCGATCGCTTTGGTCGGCGGAATTTATGTCGGCGGCGCGTTTCGCGACCAAGCGGTTCTTCTTCGACAACCCGGATTACCAGTTGAGCAAAATCGAAATGCAGACCGACGGAACGTTGCAGCGCGAGCAAATCCTGAACATCGCCGACCTGCGCGAAGGCGAAAACATTTTCCGCGTTAATCTCGCGCGCGTGCACGATCGGTTGCAGCATTTGCCGCAGGTGGATGAAGTGCAGGTCGTGCGGAAAATGCCGGACGAAATCGACATCCGCATCGTCGAACGAAAACCGATCGCCTGGATCACGAGCGAAAAAGAAATCGCCGATCCGTTTGCCTCCGATGCCGCTTTTCTGGTGGACGCGCGCGGGGTCCTGATGAAAGAAAAGAAATTGCTGCCGGAATATCTGGGACTGCCGCTTGATTTCGGGCTGCTCGAGCGAATCGCTCGAGGCGGGAAAGACCGTCGAATCGTTCGAAGCGAAAGCGGCGCTCGAGCTTGCTGCGCCTGAGCACGCGCAGCTTCATGCAAACGCGTTTTCAGATTCGCGAGATCGATGTTTCGAAAGGCTATTGCCTGCTCGTGACGGACAAGAATCACACCCGGGTCACGCTTCGGATTCGATCATCTCGACACCCAATTGCAGCGCCTCGAGCAGTTCCTCGTTTACTCCGACGACTCGACACCGCGAAATCGAGACGGTGAACCTGCTCGTGCAGCGCAATATTCCGGTCACGTTCGCGAAAGCGCGCGGTCGGAAGTGATCAACGAAACGATCGAGCCGGACGAATCGACCCGCGAGTGATGAAAGCGATTCCGGCTGACGGCCAAGCCAAAACCGGCAACCCCGAAGCTCATCCGCAAGCCACAGACGCCTTCGGCAGCAGATTCTTGTCCGGGCGCAACCCCCACTCCGACCCGGCCAAAGCGCATTCTTCCACTTCAACCTTTAAAAAGAACTAAATGACAATGGCTAGCAGCGATTTGATGGTCGGTCTCGAAATCGGCACATCGAAGATTTGCGTCGTCGTCGGCGAAGGCCGCCCGACGGCACGATCAAGATTCTCGGCGTCGGCCAGGCGCCGTCGCGCGGCGTGCGCAAAGGCGAGATTGTCGATTTCGAAACGGCGATGAAATGCGTGCACGAAGCGGTCGTCGATGCCGAGCAGAAAAGCGACGTCATGATTCGCAGCGTCTACGTCGGCGTCGCCGGCGCGCACATTCAGAGTTTCAACAATCGCGGCTGCGTCATGCTGCCGGAAGATCGCGACGAGATCGACGAGCAGGACATCGAGGACGTGAAGATCAACGCGCGCGAAGTGAGCATTCCGGCGCAGAACGCGTTTCTGCATTCGATCATCCAGCATTATCACGTCGACGGACAGGACGGCGTGCTCAATCCGGTCGGCATGCTCGGCCAGAAACTGGAAGCCGATTTCCACATCATCCACGGCGTGCGGACCCGGATCCAGAACACGATCCGTTGCGTGAAAGAGTTGCCGCTCGAAGTCGAGGACGTCGTCTTCAGCGCGCTCGCTTCCGCCCAGGTCGTGCTGACCCAGCATCAAAAGAATCTCGGCGCGCTCGTCATCGACATCGGCGGCGGCACGACCGATTACATTCTCTACGTCGATGGCGCGGTGAAACAAAGCGGCGTGCTCGCGGTCGGCGGCGATCACATCACGAACGACATCTCGATGGGCCTGCGCATCCCGATGACGCGCGCGGAGAAACTGAAGATCGAGGAAGGCAGCGTGTTCTCGGCAATTGTCTGCCGGGCGAAACGATCCTGCTGAAGGACGATTCCGGTTTTGCCGGGAAAGAAATCGAGCGCGAAACGCTCAACACGATCATTCACCTGCGGCTGCGCGAGACGTTCGAACTGCTCAAGCGCAGCCTCGAGGAAGAACCGTTCATCAACTACCTCGGCGAGGGAATTTTCATCACCGGCGGATGCAGCCATGCTCAACGGAATCGATCATCTGGCCGAGGAGATCTTCGAAATGCCGGCGCACGTCGCTCATGCGCAAACGATGTCCGGGCTGACGTCGGCGTTTGAAAATCCGCAATTTTCGACCGCGATCGGCCTGATCAAGTACGCGCAGGCGGTGCAGATCGATCGGCCGCCGCGCGCGGCATCGGCCGAATTTTCGGACGATTTTTCAGCGGAATGCGATGACTCATTTGCAAATTCAAAATCCGAATGCCGAAATCCGAAACAAATCTCAAATTAGCAACCCGCGAGAACAGGCGATAACATGATCCAACTCAGCCACAACTACAGTCTGCCCGAACGGCAGGAGGAAGCAATTCCCATCAAAGTCGTCGGCGTCGGCGGCGCCGGCTCGAATGCGCTCGATCGCATCGTGCTCGACGGCATGGACAAGACGATCTGATCGCGATCAACACCGACGTGCAATCGCTCGCCAGTTCGGTCGCGGCGCACAAGGTGCAACTCGGCCGGACCAGTCACGCGCGGTCTCGGCGCCGGCGGCGATCCCGAGCTGGGCTACCAGGCCGCAGGAATCGGCCGACGAAATTCGCGCAGGCGATTGCCGGTGCGCGGATGATTTTTGTTTGCGCCGGCCTCGGCGGCGGCACCGGCTCGGGCGCGGCGCCGGTCGTGGCGCAACTGGCGCGCGAAGCCGGTTCGCTCGTGATCGCTTTTGCGACGCTGCCCTTTTCCTTCGAAGGAAAACGCCGCGCGGCGCAGGCGCAGGAAGCGCTCGCCCGATTGAACGAAGTCGCGAATGCGGTGATTTGTTTCGAGAACGATCGGATGGGCGACATGGTTGCGCCGAAAGCGGGAATTCATCAGGCCTTCGCGCGTCGCCGACATCACGATCAGTCAGAGCGTGCGCTCGATCGTGAATCTGATTCAGCGGCCCGGACTGATCCGGATCGGCTTCGACGATTTGCTCGCCGCGCTGCGCAGCCAAAACGGCCGCTGCCTGTTTGGTTTCGGTGAATCCGATTCCGACAATCGCGCGCACGACGCGCTCACGCAGGCGCTTGAAGAATCCGCTCATGGATCGAGGGCCGAATGCTGAGCGAAGCGGCGCATGTTCTGGTGCAGGTCGCCGGCGGCCCGGCATGACGCTGTCCGAAGTCGAAATCCTGATGCAGGAACTCGGCCGGCATGTCGCGATCACACCCAGATTCTTTTCGGCACCGCGGTCGACGGAAAAATGGGAAATCGTTTGAGCGTGACGATGATCAGCTCGCTTCGCGGCGGAAGATTCCGGCGCAAGAGCCCGCGCCAAGACCCGAGCGCGTTTCTCGCGCCACCGCCTGCAGCTCTGAACGAATCGAAGAACCGCCGGCCACGCCACGCCGAGGCAGTGATTGAGCCCGAACCGGAAATCGACCGCATTGCCGGAAGTCGGCTCCCGAATGAACTGACTCCAGTCGAACAGCCGCGAGCCGGTTGCATCGCCGAGGCGACACCGCAGCCCGCGCCAATGCCACCGTCCGATTAAGAAACCGGCGCCGCGTTTGATTCCGCCGAAGAAAAAGCCGGTCGATCGAACAAGAAAGCGAAGCCGCCGAAAGAAAAATACGTTCACGCGAACAGGAAGTGATGCAGTTCGAGCCGGTCACGCGCGGGCGTTTCGAAAAAAGCGAACCGACAATCGTCGAAGGCCAGGACCTCGACGTGCCGACGTTTCTGCGCAAGAACGTGCGGGTGAAATGACATCGCTTTGCGATGTCATCCCGAGCGGCAACGTGACGTTGCATCCAGTTAATTGCGACGAAGCCGCAACTTGAGCCTGCCCTGAGCGAGCGGAGCTAGCGCGCTTACTTCTTCATCAAATCGAGCACCGCGCTGGTCATCGCGACGATGCCGGTGCGAATCGTCGGCTCCGGCACCGGCGCAAACTTGCTCGAATGCAAACTCGGCAACGGCGTTGCCCCTCCTTCTTGCACTCGCGCGATTTTTTCCGGATCGACCGCGCCGATGTGAAAATCGACCGCCGGAATCGAATGATCCGGCAGACTGTATTCGGAAAAATCCTCGCCGCCCATCGTCGGGATCGACAATCTCGACGTTTTCGTCGCCTAACGATTTCTTCCAGACCGCGACCAGCCGATTGGTCAGCTCCGGATTGTTGTAGGTCGCGGGCGTGAACTCATCCTTTGAGCACCTCACGATCGGCAGCTTGTCCGTCGGGACTGCCGCCCGCGCTGCGCAACCCTTTGGCGATCTCGTCGATCGCGGCGAGCACGTGGTCGCGCACCTCGTTCTTGTAAGTGCGCACGGTGAGCTGCATCTTCACTTCGTCCGGAATGATGTTGTGCTTGGTCCCGCCGTGAATCGAGCCGACCGTCACCACGACCGGATCGAGCGGATTGTTTTCGCGGCTGGCGATCGTCTGCCACGCGTTGATGATTTCCGCCGAGAGCACGATCGGATCCTTCGTCTTGTGCGGATAGGCGCCGTGGCCGCCGACGCCGTGCACGGTCACGTCGACCGAATCGACATTGGCGTAGGTGTAGCCGGGCGTCACGCCGATGTGGCCGGTCTGCAGCTCCGCGTTGTCGTGAAAGCCGAGCGCGAAATCCGGTTTGCCGAAACGAGTGTAAAGTCCGTCGTTCAGCATGGCGCGCGCGCCGCCGACCGCTTCTTCGGCCGGTTGCGCCGACGAAGACGATCGTGCCGTGCCATTGGTCTTTCAGCTCGCGCAGCGCGCGCGCCACGCCGATGAAAGTGGCCATGTGGACGTCGTGACCGCAGGCGTGCATGACGTGGACTTCGTGGCCCTTGTCGTTCTTCGTCGTGACCTTGCTCGCGTAAGGCAGGCCGGTTTCCTCCTCGACCGGCAACGCATCCATGTCGGTGCGCACGAGCACGGTCGGGCCGTCGCCATTCTTCATCACGCCGACGACGCCGTAGCCTTTCAGCTTGGGATTGTCGTATTTGCCGAAGTGATCGGTCACTTCGCAGCCGGCCGCGTTCAATTCCTTCGCCACCAACGCCGCAGTGTGTTCTCCTCGTGTCGGACAACTCGGGATGAGCATGAATGTCCTTGTAAATCGAGAGCAACGACGGCAGCTCGCTCTCCGCCGCTTTCTCCACATCCGGGCCCTGAGCAAAAGCAAAACGCGAAACCGCGATGAGCAGGACCAAAACTGACATCGAACGGATCTTCATGTCTCATTTATATGGAGGGACGACCTCTGTGTCGTCGCAAATTTTTCGGACGCGACGGAGCGCGTCCCTCCATTTACGTTGGATGACCCATGGAATTCGAGAAGAACACGATCCTCTTCGGCGCCGATCCGACGCCGCGGATCGTCGCGATCGAGCTGGGCGAAACCGGCACGGTCAAGGTTTATCGGCGGGAGAAGAATGGATCGACGGCCACGGACGTCGAGCCGTTTCATCCGTTCGTCTGGGCCGACTCGCGACGTGGCCGATCTCGGCATCGAAGCCGAGAAGCTGGCGGGCGATCTGAAATTCAGCTGGCTGGTCACGGTCGACAGTTGGAAGGAACTGATCGCGCTTCGCAACGGCTTGAAGAATGCGGGCCGCGATTTCTTCGCCTTGAGCGATCCGGTGCAGCATTACCTCACCGCACACCGGGCGCACGCTGTTCAAGGATCTGCCGTTTGAAGAACTGAAACGGATGCAGATCGAAGTGCTCTCGTTCGTCGGCGAAGGCGACGCCGAGTCACATCATGAGCATCGCGGTTTCCGACAACACCGGCTGGGAAGAATTGATCGTGGTCGATCCGAAGAAGGCTGAGGAATCGGAGCGCGCAGCGATCAAGCGCCTGACCGCGCTGATCAAGGAACGCGATCCGGATGTGATCGAAGGTCACAATCTGTTTCGCGTTCGATCTGCCCTATCTCGTCGCGCGCGCGAAGAAGCGAAAACGAAACTCGATTGGGGACGGAGCGGCGGATTTCTCCGTTCGCGTCCGTCACGGCTCCAGATCGCGGAGAAGACGATCGATTACCCGAAGTTCACGGTCGATGGCCGGCATTTCGTCGACACTTTTCTGCTCGCGCAATTTTACGATGTCGGAATGCGCACCCTGTCCGGCTTCGAACGGATCGATGTCGCGCAGCATTTTGGCTTTTGCGAGAGCGACGAAATCTCAGGGCTGGCCGGCAAGGAACTGCAGCGCGCCTACCTGGAGGACGCCGAGCGTTTCCGGAAACGCGCGCTCTGCGCGGTGCGCGAAACGCGCGCCGTGTCCGATCTGCTGAGCCCGAGTTACTTCATCCAGGCGCAGATTTTTCCCTACAACTACCAGGACGTGATCGTGCGCGGCAACGCCACCCGGATCAACGCGCTCTTTCTGCGCGAATATTTCCGGCAGACGCACAGTCATTCCCGAAATGCCGATGGCGCGCAGCGTTTCGAGGGCGGCTACACCGACATCTTCTTCACCGGCGTCGCGCGCAACGTCTGGCATTGCGACGTCGCCTCGCTTTATCCGTCGATCATGCTCCAGTTCGATTGTTTTCCGGTGAGCGATCAGCTCCAGATCTTTCGGCATTTGCTGACCGATCTGCGCACCTTCCGGCTCGAAGCGAAGGCGAAGATGCGCGCCGCGAAGGATCCGGCCGAACAGCGGCATCTCCACGCGCTGCAAAACACGTTCAAGATTCTGATCAACAGCTTCTACGGCTATCTCGGTTTCGCGCAGGGAAACTTCGCCGATTTCGAAGCCGCCGCGCGCGTCACCCAGATCGGGCGCGATTTGCTCAAGAAGATGATCGATTGGCTGAACGAGCAGGGCGCGAAAGTCATCGAGGTCGACACCGACGGAATTTATTTCGTCCCGCCTGCATCTGTGGAGGCAAATGCCAGTTCGGCTCGGACCGTCCCGCCTGCGAAGACAAAAGCCAAGCGGCCGGGACAGTGCCAGTCCGGCTCGGACCCGCCATCACAGAAGAAATCAGCCAGCTTCGCGCGGGGTTGGCAAGAATCTGCCGCCCGGGATCGAGGTCGAATTCGACGAGCAATTCGAAGCCATGTTCAGCTACAAGGCGAAGAACTACGCGCTTCTCACCCGGATGGCGAAGTCATCATCAAAGGCGGCGCGCTGAAGTCGCGCGGACTGGAAAAATTCCAGCGCGTTTTCCTCGAGGAAATGATCAAGCTCCTCATGGAGGAAAAGCCGGAAGCGATTGCCGATCTGCGGAACGAGTTCGAGAAAAAGATCCGCAATCGCGAATGGCCGATCGACATGCTGATGAAGACCGACACGCTCCAGGATTCGCTCGAGAAATATCGGCAGAAGATCGCCGGTCGGCCCGAAACCGCGCCGCCGCCTACGAGCTCGCCCTGGCCAGCGGCCGCGACTACAAACCGGGCGACCAGATTCCTATTATATTAAGAGCACGCCAAAAAAGGTTCCGGCCTACGAAGCGGCCAGGCTCGCCACCGATTTCGACCCGCAAAACCGCGACGAGAACATCGATTACTACGTCGCCAAGCTCGACGATCTTGTGAAAAAATTCAGCGGAATCACCGCGACAGCCTCAGCTCCAAAACAGGAAACCCTCGCCCTTTAAAACCATATGAGAACGAAACTTCTTATTCCCTTGATAGCTCTCGCCTTCGGAGCACACGTTTGTGACGCAACCGCTGACGATCACACCGACATCAAAGCCGAAATCACCAAGCGCCATGACGAGGCGGTGAAGCGTTTACAGGATTGGATCGCCCAGGTTTCGATCGCCGCCGAGAATCGCGGTTATCCTGACGGCGCGGAGTACATGGCGAAACTCGTCCGCGACGCAGGGTTTCAAAAAGCGGACGTGATCACCACGGACGGTAAACCCGGCGTATTCGCAACCCTCGACGCGGGCGCGCCGAAAACGGTCGGCACTCTATTTCATGTACGACGTGAAGCAGTTCGATCCGGCGGAATGGACATCGCCGCCAACCGAAGCGCGATTGGTCGACAAACCGCCACTCGGAAAAGTGATCGTCGGCCGCGGCGCGGTAAATCAGAAAGGGCCCGAGTCTGCGTTTCTGGCTGCGCTGCACGCGATTCAAGGCGCTGGAAAGAAGATGCCGGTCAATCTGGTGTTGGTCGCAGAAGGCGAAGAGGAAATCGGTTCGCCGCACATTCCTCAACTCGTTCGACGCCCGAGGTCGCTCGATGCGCTGAAGAAATGCGTCGGCGTATTCATGCCTTCCGCAGCACAAGACCTCGACGGCGTCGTGACGGTGAATCTCGGGTCGAAAGGCGTGATCGAGCTCGAGCTTGTCTCGAGTGGGGAGAAGTGGGGACGCGGGCCGGCGAAAGATATTCACTCGTCGCTCAAGGCGATGGTCGACAGTCCGGCCTGGCATTTGGTTCACGCGCTAAACACGCTGGTGTCGCCGGATGGAAATACCATCACGATTGACAATTATCCCAAGCCGCGGCCGTTGAGCGCCGATGAGAAACAAATGATTGCGAGCGTTTCGAAAGTGCGGAGCGAAGCCGAGCGCGAAGAAGCAATTCAGCACGCAGCATTGGATTAACGATTTGCCGTGGCAGCAGGCGAACGAACGGCTCGAATCGCAACCGACTGTGAATATCGAGGGACTGGTTGGCGGTTACACTGGCCCCGGCGGCAAAACGATTTTGCCACATCGCGCCGTGGCTAAGATCGACATGCGGCTCGTGCCGGACATGAAAGCAACGGATGCGCTCGCCGCGTTGAAAGCGCATCTGGCGAAACACGGCTTCGGCGACATCGAAGTGAACATGACCGGCGGATATGATCCGACCAGCACGTCAGAGGATTCGGCGCTGATCAAAGCGCAGGTGGCGACTTACAAGCAATTTGGAATCGATCCCCTGTTTTGGCCACGCAACGCCGGTTCATATCCGGGTTACGTTTTCACCGGTGAACCCTTGAAGCTCGCGGCCGGTCATTTCGGCCTCGGTCACGGCAGCGGCGCGCATGCACCGGATGAATATTACGTGATCGAATCGGCCAACCCGAAAGTCCAAAGCTTTGACGGCGCGGTGATGTCGTTCGTCGAATATCTCTACGAACTGGCAAAGTAGCATGAGCAAAAAATCGGCAGCAATCGTTCAGAAAGACGAAGGACACGTGCTTCGAGCATTTGGCGATGAAGTCGTGATCCACCTGGATGGCGAACGTACTGGTGGAACGCTCACCATGTGGACCGGAACAGTGCCACCCGGCGGCGGCCCTCCGCCGCATTACCATGTGAACGAAGACGAAACATTTCACGTGCTTGAAGGACGCGTTGCGTTTCTGTCAGGTGGCGAGTGGCGAGAAGTTAGTCCCGGGGGAAGCGCATTCATGCCGCGCGGTGTTACTCACACATTCAAAAATGTCGGGGATCAACCCTCACGAATTCTGATCATGACAACACCGTCAGGGTTTGAGAAATTTTTCGGGCGCTGCGCCGAGGAATTCGCGAAGCCAGGAGGACCGGATATGTCGCGCATCACGCAGATCGCGGGAGAACACGGCATTCACTTTGTCCGACAGTAAAAATTAGGCAGGGTCCGGCGCGGCAACACCGCCAGGCGTTGCGGCTCGATCCCGCTTTGCTTGCTCATCAGCCAGCTCGCGTTGTTTGCGACCGAGCCAGATGCTCAATACGCACCAACCGGCCGTAACCGGGACCGCAATCCAGCTGATCGTGTTGAGGTCCAGACCAAGCCCTTGCAAACCGTGATAGGACCAGGCGCCTAACTGATCACCCGTACGATAGCCGAGCGTATCGGTAACACTTTTCACTTTGTACTTATCTTCGCGTCTTAATACGGTGAAGAGAATCTCGCGCGATGGCCGCATTAACGCGTAAGCTGCAGCGCGACGAGCAACTTGAAAGACGGCCAACAAAGCCAGACTGGCCGCAACGCCCATTGCGGCGAACCCGACCAGGCTCACGAATGGCAGCGCCACAAGTGTAAACGCAACTCCGAACCACTTGAGCAAACGACCAGTGAGGAAAATCTGGATCAGGACGGTGATGCTGTTAACCCAGATCTCGAGGTTTCCGAAGAATTCAGTGCGTGTGGTGCTCGTTTTCAGTACTCCACCTGCAAGTTCGCTCTGTTGAAAATAGGCCCACGTCGAAGTCGTCGTATAAAGGAGAATACTTGCAGCGAGTCCCATCAGATAAGGCGAGCGGCAAATGTGGGTGATGCCCGACCAAACCGAACCGCCAATTGGTGCCTCCGGCATGGCCGCAGGCCTGTCTTCGACCGTGAAACCGCTGGGAAAGAAACGAACCAGAGAGCCAGCAGCGACGAACATTGCCGCGGCGATAATGAGAAGATTCGCCGGACCAATCTCACCCACGTAGTGCTTTGTGATGTAGGCCCCAAAAATTGCACCGAGAGTCCCTCCGACAGCGATAAAACCGTAAAGACGCTTTCCCTGCTCGACCGTAAACAGGTCGGTCATGAACGCCCAGAAGACGGCGGTATTAAACAAATTGAAAACGCTCACCCAAACAAAGAAACCGCGACCAATCCATACCTGCTCTGCCGCTGGACGGGTTCGCATCGCGATGAAAAAAAGGACGAAGACAAAAATGAAAAACCCGTAGGCTAACGGAATGAATTTCCGTCGCGACATGCGTGCCACAGTTGCGGCGAAGGCCGTATTTGCGATCAACATCCCGACAAGCGTAGCGGTGAACATCCACGGCAGAGCTTCCATGTTGCTCGCGCCAATGCTGTCGCGGATTGGCTTGGTAATGTAATAGCCGGTCAGGATGAGAAAATGGAAAACGAACCCCAGCCAGAGCGCGCGAAGCTCGTTAGGTCTTACGTCAACGATTTTGGCAAAGAGTTTTTTCATTTCTGGGGAGCGCACGCGCCATCGCGTGCTGCGTTCGGCGCCTCGCCGAATGCGACCTGATTATGATGGTTTCCGGCGTGGGCGCCGGAAATTACACCCGAGGCGGGTGTGCTCCCCTGATTCATTTCTTCTTCCAGGCGGCGAGAACTTCCGATTCGCGTTCCGGTGTGATCCCCGCGCGCATTTTCGATTGTCGATCTTGTGGCAGCGCCTTGAACCACGCCAGCGTGTCGCGCGCAGTTTCGGCGAGCGGACGGAAGGTCAAACCTTTCGCCAGCGCCTTGTCAATTTTCGTTCGAGAAAGACCAAGCTCGTCCCCCGCCCAAACCGGCATGTCCGACCAGGCTTCCACCTTGTTCTGCTTGAGAAAATCGAGGGGCAGGAAGGTAAAGGTCGCATTCGACTTCTCGGCGTCTTTAATGCCGTCGAGCATTCCGCCAACGCCGATTGGCTTCGCCGGCCCAGTCGCATTGTAAATTCCGGTTTCGCGACTTTCCACCATGCGAATCGTCCACTCGGCCAAATCGCGCGCATCAATGTACTGGACCGGATCGTCCGGATTTCCAGGCGCGAGGACCTCCCCGCCGCGATCAACTCGGACCGGCCAGTAAGTAAAACGATCGGTCTCATCGCGAGGGCCAACGATTAGTCCGGGACGAATGACCAATGTTTTTCCGGGAAACCATTTCTCGGCTTCCTTTTCGGAAAGCGCTTTAAGTGGGCCATAGGTTTTGAAACCAGACGCGCGCATCGCTTCGATAGTCTCTTTGTAGGGATCTGCGCCGTCATATTTCGACAATGGGGAATTTTCATCGACGCCGGCGGCAGGCAGCGGATCTGGGTAAACTGAAATCGTCGAGATGAACACGTACCGCTCTGTGTTGCCTTTTAACACCTGCGCCGCGTCGCGCACCCACGCCGGCAAGGTTGTCGGATTGTCGATCACTACATCCCATTGCCGGTTCTTCAACGCGTCGAGTTTGCCGTTGCGATCGCCAATCAATTGCTCGACCTCGGCCGGCAATTCACCGGGATGGGTCTTGCCGCGATTGAAGGTGGTGACTTTGTGTCCGCGACTTAACGCATAACGAACTTGATAGGGACCAGTGAACCCAGTGCCGCCGAGAATTAGAATACGCAAAGGTTTTGTGGATTTTTCCGCAAACAAGGACGTAGATCCCGCGCTGAGGGCAAGTCCGGTTCCGGCTGTGGTTTTAATGAAATGACGACGCGTAGTCCTATTCATAGTTGGCGATTACGAACGCAGGTTTATCGTTTCAATCAACAATGAACCCGATGACGCGACGGCGGGCGACCAAATTGATCGGCGGCGCTACCACCGGCTTCCTTCTGCGGGGCGCCTTAGCGCGGGCAGAATCTTCAGCGATACTGACGCGCGCGATTCCGTCTTCCGGTGAAAAACTCACCGTGATCGGACTCGGCACCTGGAACGTTTTCGACGTCGATCTTACCCCGGCCAACGAGCGACAGCTCGGTGAAGTGCTGTCGCTTTTCGTGAAACTTGGCGGCCGCGTTATTGATTCCTCGCCGATGTACGGACGGGCTGAAGAAGTTGTCGGTGCGCTAGCGAGTAAGCTCGGGTTGCGAGACAAACTCTTTCTGGCCACCAAAGTTTGGACGCGCGGCAAACAAGCCGGAATCGACTCGATGGAACGGTCGATGTCACGCCTGCAAACGAAGCGGATCGATTTGATGCAAGTGCACAACCTGGTCGACGTAGAGACGCAGCTGACCACGATGCGGGCTTGGAAAGAGGGGGGCCGCTTTCGCTACATCGGAATTACGCACTACAACGCGAGCGCTTTTGCTGAAGTCGAGAAGGTGTTGCGCCGGGAGAAGGTCGACTTTCTCCAGATTAATTACTCAATCATGGAGCGCGAGGCGGAGGACCGAATCCTTCCGCTCGCGCAAGATAAACAAGTCGCCGTGATTATTAATCGTCCATTTGGCGGCGGGGATCTGTTCAGCCGAGTACGCACAAAACCGCTGCCGGAATGGACAGCGGAGTTCGATTGTAGATCGTGGGCCCAGTTTTTCTTGAAGTGGATCGTGGCCCATCCGGCTGTGACCTGCGCGATCCCCGCGACCAACAACCCGAAGCACTTAGAGGACGATCTTGAAGCCGGAATGGGGCGACTGCCCGACGAAAAAACCCGTAGCCGGATGCTTGAAATGGTGTCATCATTCTAGAACTTCTAGTCCTTTTGAGTAGCAGTACCGACAGCCCAAATGGCGGTTTTTCCGAGAAAACGCGTTGCGCAGGCAACGATCCTGCTCGATATGGTGCGCTTCTTATGCCGAAAGCTATGCCCCGTTCCCCCCGTTTTACGCTGATAACCGGAACGATCCTGCTCGCTGCGAGTGTCGCTCACGGTCAGATGGTCACGTCCGCGAAGCAGAAGTTCGTTTTTAGAGATGCCGACGGCAAATCCGATTCCGCCGACATCGTTTCCAGCTACGCGCCGAAGAAACTGCTCCATCCCTACGCAAAAATGGATGGATCGGTTAGCCCGAAATTGACGCGCGCGGCAACGATCGCGGAAGAGCGTGCGCACGCCCACTCTCGCGAGCAGTGCTGGCATTACGTGAAAGAAGCATTGGTCGCCTCGGGCGCGGTCAGTTCGTACCCGAAGACGGTGAACGCAAAGGATGCGGGTAAGGAGTTGGTTAGCAGTTACGGCTTCAAGAAGCTGCCAGTGCGCGACCCCTTCAAGGCTCCGGTCGGTTCAGTCCTCGTTTACAACAACAAAAAGGGCGCTGGCCACGTTGAAATTCGGACTAAGAGCGGATTCGCAAGCGATTTTCGTTCAAAGATCCCCTCGCCTCGCCCATTGATCGGCGTTTTCACCAAAGGCTAGCGACCGAGCCGACCTAACGGGTTTTTCGTCGCAGCGCCAATTGGGTTGCTCGACGCGATTCTGTTCTGAGGCGCCGGCATAGTTGAAGAAACACTGCTCGGTTGCGGCGTGGGACCCAACGCAACCGGCTGACTGTTGGTGATGTTGGGTTTCGCAACCGCCGGAGCGTTCGGCGGAACGACTTTGACGTTTACGAACGGCGGATTCGAGTTCGCCCACATCAACGCCTGACTTTTAGTCTCAAAAAACTTGTCTATTACGATCGCGTTGCGCTCAGTGAGCGTGTGGCCAGATCTTCTCGCCGCCTTGCGATTCATCACTGCCGAGCCGGTATCCACAGCGCTGAGCGCCGTCCCGTCGGGAAGGACTACTTTGCTGCCGTAAGGAATCTTTCGTGGATCAACCGCGCAGTGTCCCTGCTGCAAACGCAATCCCGTTGCGGACTTGTGTTGACGAGTATATCGGTCCGAACCGCGCCCGCCGCGTGCCCAGTAAACAGTTACGCGCGCCAATAACGAGTTATTTTGAGAAACATTGCGCGCAAAAGCATTAGGCAGCGCACTGACCACGAATAGGAGAATCAACGTCGATCTTTTCATGTTCGGCGGTGAGCTGGTTCAAGAACGGAGTCGAGCGGAAGACCGAGACGAAGTTTGGTTGAATCAAATTTTGGCAGCGACGGATTCGTTTTGATCCCCTCAGCAGGCCGAATTGTTCCCTCGACGTTGCTTGCGCCGGCCAGGGTTTCGGCCGAGTCATTCCGCGAGCCCGGCGCGATAACTCGTACGGTCATGAAATACGGATGTGACCTTTCCCAGGAAAGCGCCGCCTCTTTGGATTCGAAAAATCGATCGATGACGATTGCGCTGCGCTGGGCCGGTGTTCGGGCGCAAGCGCGAGCCGCCGTGCGACTGACCACAGCCGGGCCACTGTCGACCGCGACACAATTCGCATCCGGAAACAAAATGTGGCTTCCGTACGGGATTCGTCTCGGGTCGACTGCGCAATGTCCGTTGTGTAACCGCGCGCCGTTCGAGCATGCCCGCACCTGGCCTTCACCCGCCCAGTAGACCGTAATCCGGGCCAATAACGAATTCTCCGCGGCGAAGGTTTGCGCCAGGAAGCAAAAAGCAAAGCCAATAGTTATGAATAAAAATCTCGTACCCATATCAGACGAAGCCACCCTTAGAAGCATTCGATCTGGCCCGCAGAACAAGCGGTTTTTTTAATTAAGAATCGGGGCTGACCTGTAAACTGGTTTTCACTTCGACGCAAATTTTTTCTATTTTTTTTTACGGCGCACTGAGAAAAATGAACTTCAGTCTTGCGAAATGGCATATTCCCTGCGATTAAACATCGCCGTGCGACGCTCTTTCGCCCTGGTTATTCTCATTGGGGGCGGAGTCACTGTCGGCGCCCCCATTCTTCACGCGGAAGGACTGGAACAATCGACGAAAAAGTTTGTTTATCGCGATGCGTCGGGACGCGTCACCTCAGTGAAGATCATTCGGCATTATTGGACCAAGCCGATTGTCCACCCGTT
Source organism: uncultured Verrucomicrobiae bacterium (assembly GCA_963801815.1). Classification (GTDB taxonomy): domain Bacteria; phylum Verrucomicrobiota; class Verrucomicrobiia; order Chthoniobacterales; family UBA10450; genus AV40. The sequence continues at coordinate 219,657 of CAWDGJ010000003.1, read as the reverse complement.
TGCGAAAATCGACCCCCGGCTTGATCCAAAGCTAAGGCAGGCCGCAACGCTCGCCGAGGAACGGGCGAACGCTCACTCGCAAGCCCAGTGCTGGCATTATGTGAAGCACGCCTTGTTCTCCGCTGGTGTGATCACTTCGTATCCCAAAACGGCTTACGCGGCCGATGCAGGCGATGAGTTAATGCGCAGTTACGGATTCAAACGATTGCCGATTCATGATCCGTATGCTGCGCCGGTCGGCGCGGTTCTGGTCTACGGAGATCGGAATCATGGACATGTCGAGCTTCGTACCAAAGACGGATTCGTGAGCGATTATCATAGCAAATATCGCTGCTATTACCCTTTGATCGCGGTTTACGGAAAATTCGGCTCGTAAAATTCGCCAATCGGTTGCACCTGCGAAGGGCGCTGCTACCATTTACCAAGGCAATGGAGTTTGCCTTCCCCGACGGGAGAACCGCCTGAGCTAATGACTCCTACTGAAGCCGCAAGGCGACGGTCAGGAGTTTTTTTATGCTCAATTATATTTGGGTCAGTTTAGGTGGAGCAATCGGAAGTGGGGCGCGTTTCTGGATTTCGGGATTGGTTGCGCAACGCTTTGGCCAAACATTTCCCTACGGCACACTGGTCGTAAACGTAACCGGCTCCCTCGCTATCGGATTGTTCGCAGCCTTGACTGATCCAGAGGGGCGCTGGCTCGTCAGTCCAACCTTCCGGCAATTTTTCATGATCGGAGTTTGTGGTGGCTACACGACGTTTTCGTCGTTCAGTCTCCAAACGCTATCGCTTGCCCAAGAAGGCGAATGGTTTCGCGCCGCGGCGAATTCGTTCGCATCATTCGCGCTTTGTCTCTTCGCTGTCTGGCTCGGCTATTTCGCGGTGACGCTCATGAACAAATCGTAGGAGGAAACAATGCAAATTCCGAAAGACGCGGTCTTATTGAGAATCTTTATCGGCGAAAGCGACCGCTGGAAAGATCAGCCGCTTTATGAGGCGATCGTAATGAAAGCGCGGGAACGCCATCTTGCCGGCGCGACGGTATTGCGCGGCCCGATGGGTTTCGGCGCGGCCAGTCGCATTCACACTGCAAAGATTCTCCGCTTGTCGATGGACCTACCAATCGTGGTCGAGATTGTGGACAGCGAAGAAAACGTCGACGCGTTTCTGCCTGATCTTGAGGAAATGATCGGTGGCGGGCTGGTAACGCTGGAAAAAATCAAAGTGCTCCATTACCGACACGAAAAACCGAAAGGAGATTGAGCAAACATGCTGGAAAATGTCTGGTTCGTCGCCGCCATCTGGATGGGCCTTGCGCTAATCGCGAGTCTGTTTTCCATCTGGACCGGCATCTCTGTCGCGCTGATTGAGATCATGGTCGGTTTACTCGCCGGCAATTTCCTGCATCTTCAGGTGAGCAACGAGTGGATCAATTTTCTAGCGTTGCTTGGCAGCGGCGTGCTGACGTTTCTTGCGGGCGCCGAAATCGATCCGATTTCGCTGAAAGCGAACCTGCGCGCCAGTTTGCTCATCGGCGTGCTTTCGTTCGCAATCCCGTTCGGAGTGGTCTGGTTTTTTGCTCAATTCGTTCTCGGCTGGCCACTGCAGCAGGCGCAAATCGCCGGCATCGCCCTTTCCACCACATCGGTCGCTGTCGTTTACGCGGTGATGATCGAGGGTGGCTTTAGCGACACTGCCATGGGCAAGATGATTCTCGCCGCGTGTTTTATCACCGATTTCGGCACGGTGCTCGCGTTGGGGACCCTCTTCGCAAACTTCAACATTTGGCTGCTGGTATTCGTCGTCATCATGTGCGTCGTGCTTTGGTTCATGCCGATCTGGACCAGAGGGATCATCGAAAAATTGGGCGCGACTCGTGTGAGTGAACCGGAGGTAAAATTCATTTTCTTCATTTTATTTCTTCTCGGCGGACTGGCCACGACAGCCAAGAGCGAAGCCGTTCTCCCAGCTTATCTCGTCGGCCTGGTCGTAGCCGGAGTCTTTCTCCGTGACAAAACGCTTGTTCGTCGAATGCGCAGCATTGCCTTCGCCATCTTCACGCCGTTTTACTTTATCAAGGCAGGACTTTATATCTCATTGCCTGCTCTCTGGCCGGCGCTTGCCATCGTCGGAGGTCTGCTTCTGCTGAAGATGTTCACGAAGATTGTCGGCGTATGGCCGCTCGCGCGAATGCATTTCATGAACCGGCGGGAGGCTTCCTACACGACATTGCTGATGGCGACAGGCCTGACCTTCGGCACCATCTCCGCGCTTTTCGGATTACAAAACCACATCATCGATCAGCGTCAGTACACCATTCTGGTGACTGTTGTTATTTTGAGCGCCTTTGTGCCGACGCTGATTGCTCAGAAATTCTTTCAACCGACTATGAGCGCAATGCACGCCTGGGGCCGTCGTTACACCTACGCGCTTGGTGTCCTCTCGGTGGAGGATGCCGAGGCACAGATTCAGAATGGCGACGATTGAGTTGAGCGAAAATCACCGGCGCAGCATTTCAATTACGCTGCAGTTGGTTGACAAGGCGCTATGCGAGTGGAGCGATTGGTGCGATGGAAAGATTCAATCCGGCGTAATGTTTCGAGAATTAGATACGCTCGCTGACGCTCAAAAACAGGAGCTGCGAAACAAAATTGAAACGATTCGCAAGTTGATTGTGCAGGTTCGCGACGATCTCGATCTCGAAGAAAAAACCGTTCGAACTGCCCATTCGATCGTTACGCACGCATCATTGCTGTGGGAGATGCTGACAGAGTTGAACAGTCGCGGTCTCCAAGCCTACGGGGCGGTTCCCGAGCAACTCGATCGCTATCTTGACCCGATCGGTCAACAGTTAACCGATCAAATGAGCGCGATCGGCGCGTCACTATCACAAGCAAGCAATCCTTAAACCAAGACTAGCCAACCGGGTCAATTTGCTTTTACTCGGCTGAGTTCCAGTCGCCCGGGTGAAATCGATAACCAATTCCGGATTCCGTCCTGATTAAACGCGGCTTGGCCGAATCCGATTCGATCTTTTGCCGCAGGTGGGTCACGTAAACCCGAAGATATTGTCGATGCTCTTCTGATTTTGGGCCCCAAATCTCGCGCAAGATGTAGCGATGCGTTAAAACGCGGCCGGGATGTTTCACAAACAGACGCAACAGCGCATATTCGGTGGCGGTGAGTTTCACTTCTTTGCCGCTTCGGGTGACCACGTGGGCAGTAAGGTCAACAATTAGATCGCCGTGTTTAAACACGGATATTTCTTCCGTTGGGCGGGTCTTGCGTTGGGCGGCCCGCAAACGAGCCAGCAGTTCCGCCGAGCTGAAAGGCTTGGTAACGTAATCGTCCGCGCCGGCATCGAGCGCGGCTACTTTACCCTGTTCCTCGTTACGGACAGACAGAATTAGCACTGGTACTTCGCTCCATTCGCGCAACCGTTTCAACACCTGGAGGCCATCCATGTCCGGCAGTCCGAGATCGAGGAGAACTACAGCCGGCTTGAAGTTGGCAATTTCAATCAGGCCTTGTTCCCCCGTTTCCGCTTCGTGCACTCGATAATTCTCGGCCTCAAGTGCGACGCGCAGGAGGCGTCGAATCTGAATCTCGTCGTCAATAATCAGCGCGAGCGGTTTCATGCAGTTGCTTCGACCGGCAATCGCATCGCTTCGCCAATCGGAAGACGAATGGAGAAACGCGCGCCACCGCCGTCGCGATTCTGCGCACTGATCTCGCCACCGTGCGCTTCGACGAGTTGACGCGCGATCCAGAGTCCAAGGCCAAGGCCACCCGGTGCGGTGCCGGGGCGGCGATAAAATTTTTCAAAAACCTTGTTCTCCTCACCTGCAACCAGCCCTGGACCATGATCCGCAACGGAAAAAACAATTGTCGAGTTGTCACGCGCGACACTGATTTCGATTGGCTGCTTGCTGGCGCCATGCAAAGCAGCGTTGGCCAGAACAGAAATAAGCGCCTGCTCAATCAAGCACGCATCCACCGAAATCGGCGGCAGATTCGAGGCGACGTTGACTTTGATCGCTTTCTCCTTCAGTCGCGTTTGCGTGATTGCCTCGCGCAATAATTCTCCCGGATCACACCATTCGCGCGCAGGTTGCAACAATCCGGATTCCAAACGTGTAGCATCAAGAAGATGATCAACTGTGCGGGTAAGCCGGCCGACTGCTTGTTTGAGTTCTGCGCGATCGGGCTGCGGTTGTTCAAGCGCAGCAGAAATCGCGGCCAGCGGGGTTTTCAATTCATGGGAAACTGAATCAAACAGCGCGTGTTGCAATTTTTCGGACTGCCGCGCCACCTGGGTTGCGCGCCTCTCCTCCAGAGCGCTCTCCTTGTTTACGAAAAGCGCGAGTTGGGCAGCAAACGCGTCGAGCAACTCGCGTTGTTCCAAAGTCAAAGGATTCGCGAGCCGAACGCTGAGCACACCCTCGGCGCTGTCTCCAGTCACAAGTGGAACGTGAAGCGATTCGGCATCAGGAAGCGTGTCGGTCGATCTTCCAGCAGCCTGTTTTTTTTGAAACGCCCAAACCGCGACGCTTTCATCTTTGCTCGATGGAACAAAAGTGCTGGCGGAATGCCGCGACAACCCATTTTCGTCAAGAAGCCAGACCGCCACGTCGGCTTGGAAACTCTCTCTGATGAGCGCCAGGATTTTCGGAAGCGCCTCATCGAGGTCGCGGCTGGCAGCGAGCAGCCGAGTGAAGCGATACAGTGCGATTGCGCGCTCCTCCCGGCGTCGCTCGGCGTGCTCACGCTCTCTTAATTTCGTGGCCAGATGCGCCACGACCACTGCGATCACGAAATAGGCGCCAAACATCAGGAAGTCTTGAAATTGGCTAATGTAAAAAGTGAAGCGCGGCGGAATGAATAGGAAATCCCAGAGAACAGCGCTAAGCGCGGCAAGAAACAGCGTCGGCCACCGGCGCAAACGCGTCGCCGCAAGAACGACGGCCAACAGATAAAAAAGCGCGATGGCCCAGTAGCCAGTGTAATCCAAGATCGCCAGGGAGACGCCGGTGACCACGCCCGCGATCGCGAGCGCAATTCCAAAATCACGCCACGGCACACGCGCTAAACGTTCTTCGATCGGTTCATGCCGCGCTTGGGCGGAGTCCTCTGCCGGAATCATGTGAATGTCGATGTTGCCGCTGTTGCGCATCAACCAGCGAAGAGGATCGCGCTTCCAAAATGCCCAACCCGTTCCGAGCGATTTGCCGATAACGATTTGAGTGACGTTGTGTTGCCGCGCGATGCGTAATAATGCCTCGCCGACGTCCGCGCCGGGGGTGGAGAGAACTTCAGCGCCAAGCTGGCGGGCGAGTGCGAGATAGCGAGTCAGGCGCGCCTGCTCTTGCTGCGAAAGCGGTTGCGGACGCTCGATGTTCGCGACGATCCACGAAGCCTCCATCGACGAAGCAAGTCTGCGCGTGTAACGAATCAGTCTTTCCGAATAGGGGCTGGCGCTGACCGCAACCAGAAGTCGATCGCCGCTTTTCCACGGACCGACGATTTTCTCCTCGGACATGATCTCGCGCAGATCCCGGTCGACATGTTCGGCAACGACGCGCAATGCCATTTCGCGCAGTGCAGTGAGATTGCTCTCGCGGAAAAAATTTCGTGCCGCCCATTCCGCGCGCTCGCCGAGATAAACTTTTCCTTCGGCCAGACGAGTGCGGAGCTGTTCCGGCGTTAGATCGACAAGAACAATTTCGTCCGCGAGATCTATCACCGAATCAGGCACCGTTTCGCCTACCGTGACACCGCTGATTTGGCGGACCGTGTCGCTGCGGCTGGCCACGTGTTGCACATTCAACGTTGTGTAGACGTCAATACCGGCATCAAGCAATTCGAGAACGTCCTGGTAACGCTTCGGATGACGTGATCCAGGCGCGTTGGTGTGCGCGAGCTCGTCGACAATCGCCAGACCCGGATGCCACGTGAGGATGGCATCGAGGTCCATCTCTGTCAGTTTAGTGCCGCGATATTCAATCTGCGCGCGCGGAACAATCGGCATCCCTTCAGTCAGCGCTTGGGTTTCTTTACGGCCGTGCGTCTCCACAATCCCTACAACAACTTCGCAACCCTCCGCCAACTTTTCCCGTGCGGCTTGCAACATGGCGTAGGTCTTCCCGACGCCCGGCGACATCCCGAAAAAAATCTTGAGCTTGCCCCGAGCGGACTCGGCTTCTTCGCGCTTCAATTGCGCGAGAAGTGCGTCAGGATCAGGGCGTTCCGCCTCTGTCATTCGGCAATTCTACGCTGTCGCATCGATGTCTGCATCTCGGAAGCAAGGCTTGTCAATCAAACAGAGCCCACGACTAACCAAAGATAGAGGGCGAAGAGAAAGCTGCGAAAATGGGAAGCACTATGAGCGAACCCGGATTGTTGAGAGCAATTACGACCACAAGCAACGGGAATGTTCTAATTCGAAAAGAGAAATTGTATAATCACAGTCAGAATACCGATTCCAATTCCTCCTTTGATCGACCATCGCAAAATGTGACGTTCGGTTGCTCGTACCGCACCCGCGGTGCCGCGGTGATACATTCGTAAGAACACGTCGAGGAAAACGGTGCCAGAGAGGAACGCAGCGGCAAAAACTAAAATCTCGCGCCAAAAAAATGTCATTGGAATTTGGCTTTGTCCGCAATCGCTAGAACCGGTGGCCGAAGCCGACAAATACATTGCAGTCCGGCGCGCTATGATTGAGACCGAAGAAGGAATTCACGTCGACCGAGAAATTAGGCGTGACCTGATAGATTAGTCCGGTATCGAGGGTCCCGATCCAAGGTTGATGTGCGCCAGTGCTTACGGAATCATAGAATTCAATGTAGCCGCTCAAATTCCCTACGATCGTGCGGGAAAGGCCCACAGGATTTTGCCATTGGACGCGCATGCTGCCGCTGCTGGGTTGATCAAGAATGTCGATCCTCGTCTGGGCAAACAATGTCAGACCCCAAGGCAATGAGTAATTGATCGGCAAACCGAAACCTGGCTCCCAGACATGATTTCCAGTATGGCCGCTGTTCGTTGGAATCTTTACGGACGACACAAGGCCGACGACCAGTTTGCCGCCATCGTTGCCGAGCAAATTAATTTTTAGACGAACGGTTGTATCACCGAACCCGTCTTGCTCGACCGGGGTTCCGACAGCATTGCCGCTGGTTCGGCTGTTCACATAAAACTGCGGAAACACCTGCAAATCCATCCAGTTGGTCAGGCCGAGTTTGAAATTCGTGTTGCCGATAATCCACGTCCGGACGCGCGTTGCGTTCTCAACGTCCACCGTCCAGTTCGCCACATCGCTTTCAATTTGAAAAGCGCCGGCGTCGATCGTGAATGGACTGTCGGTTTTGCTTGGACGATCCGTATTATATGCGCGACGCAACTCGATCGGCGTCGGATTAAATAAAGTGTACTGCGATTTGTCGGGCGCTGGCGTTGCGGTGGGCGAAGTTTCGCCATCAGCGAAAGCGCCTTGCACACACGTCATAATCGCCATGCAGCAAAAGATAGTTCGGATGATCGTTTTCATCATTGATGTCATGGCTGTTTTGCGCCGGCGTCGAGCGCGAGATTCAGCTGAAGCACATTCACCCCTGCTTCGCCCAGAAATCCAAGATCGCGACCGTCGGTATTGTGGCGGACTAATTCGCGGACTTTGTCTTCACTCAGCGCGCGCGCCTTGGCGACGCGCGCCGTTTGCAGTTCGGCATTTGGCAAACTAATGTGCGGATCGAGACCACTGCCCGACGCTGTTACCGCGTCCGCCGGAACAGGCTGATTCTCGTTTAGTCCGTTTTCCGATCGATAGGCAGCGATCCGATCCTTAATTGCGTCATTCAACTTTTGCGAAGTCGGTCCGAGGTTACTCCCACTCGAGTTCGCGGCGTCATAGCCGTTGCCGGCAGCCGATGGGCGCGGGTGAAAATATTTTGGATCGGCGAACCCTTGCGCGAGCAACTTCGAGCCTCGCACGGTGCCACCTTGATCGACAATCAAGCTGCCGTTGGCTTTGTCGTGAAACAGCGTCTGTCCCAGTCCATAAACAATGAGTGGATAAAGTCCGCAGCAGACGACGGCGAGCACTAACGTGGACAGAATCGCGGCACGAAGTTCAGAGAAAAAGTCTTTCATGTTCAGATGAGGTGGAGAGTTGTGATGATAAGATCGACAAGTTTGATCCCGATGAATGGCACGATGAGCCCGCCAAAGCCATAGATGAGCAGATTGCGCTGCAAGATCGCCAATGCGCCCATCGGTTTGTAAGCGACGCCGCGGAGGGCGAGCGGGATCAACGCCACGATGATGAGCGCATTGAAAATGACGGCGCTCAAGATCGCGCTGGTCGAGCTTTGCAGATGCATGATGTTGAGCGGCGAGATCGCCGGGAACGTCGCCATTAACATCGCGGGAATGATCGCGAAGTACTTGGCGACATCGTTGGCGATGCTGAAAGTCGTCAGACTGCCGCGCGTGATCAGCATCTGTTTCCCGATCTCGACGATGTCGATCAACTTGGTCGGGTTACTGTCGAGATCGACCATGTTGCCGGCTTCGCGCGCGGCTTGCGTTCCGGTGTTCATCGCAACACCGACGTCGGCCTGCGCGAGCGCGGGCGCGTCATTCGTTCCGTCGCCGGTCATCGCGACGAGATGACCGTCCGCTTGTTCCTGACGAATCCGTTTAAGTTTCTCTTCGGGGGTGGCCTGGGCCATGAAATCGTCCACACCAGCCTCTGCGGCGATCGCAGCGGCGGTGAGCGGATTGTCGCCGGTGATCATCACGGTCTTGATTCCCATTTTGCGCAAATGGGCGAAGCGATCCTTGATGCCGCCTTTGACCACGTCTTTCAGCTCAACTGTCCCGAGTGTCACCATGTCCGACGCGACGACGAGCGGAGTTCCGCCACGATGCGAAATTTCATCGACAATCTTCGCCACCGGCTGCGGAAAAATTCCACCGGCGGACTCGACGAATGCGCGCACCGCTTCGGCCGCGCCTTTGCGTACGCGCATGGTCGGTTGCGCGCCGTTCGCGTGAAGATCGACACCGCTCATACGAGTTTGCGCGGTGAATGGGACAAATGTCGCTTCGAGCTCATGCATCTCACGCGCGCGCAATCCGAATTTTTCCTTCGCCAGTACGACGATCGAGCGACCTTCCGGCGTCTCGTCAGCAAGCGAACTTAACTGCGCGGACGCGGCAAGGTCGTTAGGCGCGACGCCCGGCGCGGGATGAAACGCCACCGCCATGCGATTGCCGAGTGTGATAGTTCCCGTTTTATCGAGCAGCAGGACATCGACATCACCCGCCGCTTCGACTGCGCGGCCGCTCATCGCGAGCACGTTTCGTTGCAGCACACGGTCCATTCCAGCAATTCCGATCGCGCTCAACAAGCCGCCGATCGTCGTCGGGATCAAACAAACCAGCAGCGCGATCAACACCGGCACCGAGAAAAGCGTTCCCGAGTAAATTCCAAACGGCCGCAGCGTAACGCAAACGAGCAGAAAGATGAACGTCAGAGCGGCGAGCAAAATCGTGAGCGCGATTTCGTTAGGCGTTTTTTGACGCCGAGCGCCTTCCACCAGCGCGATCATCCGATCGAGAAAACCCTCGCCTTTTTCCATCGTCACACGAATGACGATGCGATCACTCAAGACACGTGTGCCGCCCGTAACGGCGCTCCGATCGCCGCCGCTCTCGCGAATGACCGGCGCGGATTCACCCGTGATGGCCGCTTCATCGACACTCGCGATTCCTTCAATGACGTCGCCATCAGCCGGAATGATGTCGCCCGCTTCGCAAACAACTGTATCTCCCTTCTGCAACATCGGCGCTGGGACTTGCTGTTCGCGGCCATTGTGGAGCACGCGCGCCATCGTTTCCTTGCGCGCCTTACGCAGACTTGCGGCCTGCGCTTTGCCGCGGCCTTCGGCCATCGCTTCGGCGAAGTTCGCGAAGAGCACGGTGAACCAGAGCCAGATCGCGAGCTGAAGCACGAAATTTCGGAGCCCAGGTTCGGCAGTGAAAATTCCGACAGTTGTCAGCGCGGCGCCGACCATGGTGACGAACATGACCGGGTTCTTCACCATCAGGCGCGGATTCAATTTCTTGAACGCGTCGCCGATGGCCGGTTGAACGATTTGCCAATCAAATAGTGGACGAGCTTTAGATTTCATTGTCGATCTTAGAAAAGTTTACCGCCTTGCATGAGGAAGTGCTCGACGATTGGGCCAAGCGTCAGCGCGGGAACAAAGTTCAGCGCGCCGATCAGGAGCACAGTGCCGGTGAGTAAAATGAAAAATGTTCCGCCGTGGACAGGGAACGTGCCCGCGCTTGCCGGTGTTACTTTTTTGCGGACCAACGAACCGGCCAGCGCAAGGATCGGGACGATCATCAAAAACCGCCCGATCAACATCGCGAAGCCGATCGTGGTGTTGAGCCAGGGCGTGTTTGCACTGATGCCGGCGAACGCGCTGCCGTTATTGCCAGTGCCCGAACTGTAAGCGTAAAGAATTTCGCTGAAGCCGTGCGGGCCGCTATTGTTCATCGCGCCCGTGCCCCACTTGTTGACAATCGCCCACGCCGAAAAGGCGAGAATGTCGATCGCGAGAATGAGCAATGCCAACATCGACATCTTCACGTCGTAGGATTCAATTTTCTTACCGAGATATTCCGGCGTGCGGCCGACCATGAGTCCGGCGATGAAAACGGCGAGCACTACAAAGACGAGCATTCCGTAAAGACCGGCGCCGACGCCGCCGAAAATGATTTCGCCAAGTTGAATGTTAAACAGCGGAACGAATCCGCCGATCGGTGTAAACGAATCGTGCATCGAATTGACGGCGCCACAGGACGCATCGGTCGTGATCGTCGCGAACAGCGCGGAATTGAAGATCCCGAACCGGACTTCCTTGCCCTCCATGTTTCCGTCAGCCGCGGCCACGCCCAGCGAATGATGAATCGGATTGCCGGCAGCTTCGGAATGCCACGCCAGCAAAACGCCTCCGAGGAACATCGCCAGCATCACGGCCCAGACCGTCCAGCCGTGTTTCTGGTTCTTCACCATTCGGCCAAGGTAATAAGTGAGACCGCTGCCGATCGAAAAGATCGACAACATCTGAAGCAAATTCGAAAGCGACGTCGGATTTTCGAACGGATGCGACGCGTTGGCGTTGGCGTAACCGCCGCCATTCGTGCCCAGCATCTTGATCGCGATCTGGGATGCCATCGGTCCTTGCACGATGTTTTGCTCGGTGACGGTTTGGTCTTCCATGACAGCTTTGCCGTCGGCGTCCACGACCGGCTTGCCGTCCTTGTCCACTTTGGCGACAGAAACTTTCATCGGCTCGACCAGGGTGGCTTTGGTGTAAGGCTTGAAGTTTTGAATCATGCCTTGCGACACGAGAAAGACGGCAAAGACGAGACAGATCGGAATGAGCAAATAGTAAGTGACGCGAACCAGATCGACCCAGAAGTTACCGATGGTTTGCGCGGAATGACGCGCGATCCCCCTGACGAGCGCCGCGGCAATCGCGATACCAGTTGCTGCACTGACGAAATTGTGGAACGCCAGGCCGACCATCTGGGAGAAATAAGACATGGTGGTTTCGCCGCTGTAGCTCTGCCAGTTGGTGTTCGTGGTGAAGCTCGTCGCGGTGTTGAACGAACAATCCGGACTGACCGCGGCGAGGCCCTGCGGATTCAACGGCAGAATATTTTGCAGTCGCAGGATGGCGTAGGTGAACAAACACCCGACGAGGCTGAACATCAGCATGGCAAAGGTGTATTGCTTCCAGTCGTGTTCCTTGTTCGGATCGACGCGCATGACGCGGTACGTTCCGCGCTCGAGCGGGCGCAACACCGGGTCGAGCCAGGTGCGACCGTTCGCATCGAGCACTTGCATGAGATAAAGCCCCATCGGTTTCGTGATGATCACGAGCGCAACGATGTAGATGACAAACTGGATCCAGCCGGACGGGTTCATGTTATTAGAATTTTTCCGGACGAATCATCGCGATGAAGAGATAGACGAAAAGCAACAGGGCGATGATGCCGACGATGATGGTTTCCATATAGGTTTAAAGTTTGTCGCAGAAGCGCACGTAAAGAGCGCTCACGATGAAAAAGACAATTACAGCTCCGATAAAGATGACGTCGTTCATAATTTGTTAGGCGATTAGAGCCGACCATGGGCGCCGCGTCTAGCCGCTCCTTGCCTTTGATCTCGGAAGAATTGGCGTGGTCCTTCGCAGAAGCGCGAGTAAAGCCAGTTCACCCCGGCAATAACGATTATCCCTGCCACAATGACTTCGCTCATAATTGAACCAACGATGAGCGATCTTTGGCAGCAGCGTTAGTTAAATCGCCGCGGAAAAGCATTAAAAAAACGTTAACGCCGCCGCAAGGCCTCCCAATCAGGAGAAAAACAGAATCGATATTAGCACCAAGGCTGGAAGCAGGATCGGAAGCGCGAATTTCAAGATGTAACCGACAAAGCTTGGACTGGGAGCGCCAGCATGTTCGGCGATTGTTTTGACAAGCAAGTTGGGTGCGTTGCCAATATAGGTTAGCGCGCCAAAGAACGTCGCACCCAGAGAAATGGCGACCAGCTCCCGGCCATTGCCAGAAAAGAACGCCTTGACCTGTGCGAGATCGTTAATGTTCGACCCATGAAGGCCGAGCGCCGCGGCAAAAAATGTGAGGTAAGTCGGAGCGTTGTCGAGCAATGCGGACAACAGACCGGTTGTCCAATAGAATTCGCGGGCTGAATCGAGGCCGAGCCGGCTGGCCGAACGCTCCATGAATTCCAAAACCGGGATCATCGTTCCGAAAATTCCGAAAAACAGCCACGCGATCTCTTTCAGCGGGGCAAAACTGAAGTCGTTCGCTTCCCGAATACGCTTCGGCGTGCCGAGATACGCACCGACGGCGGTGAAAACGAGAAGCGGTTCCCGCCAGCCTTGGGGCGCGGCGATCAGAGCGGCGAGCAGCGCGAGCAAAAACAGAAAGTTGTGCGCGCCATTGCACCGCCAGCTCGTCAGCTCACTTTGTTCAGCCATTCTTCTGTGCCGACGGCAATTCATAAGATCAAGAATGATGAAGACAAACAGAACGAAGCCGATCACGGTTAACCACGGCCGCCAGCAATTTTGCAATGTCCACCAAAACGGCACGCCTTTGAGAAAGCCGAGAATCAACGGCGGCCCAACCGGCATAAGCGCGCCGCCGATGTTGCTGACCAAAAAAATGAAGAACGCAATATGCATTGGAGCGAGACGGCCCTTATTCATCCTGAGCCATGGCCGGATTAAAATGAGCGAGGCGCCAATTGTTCCGATCAAGCTTCCAAGCACCGCACCCAAAAAAAGAAAGAGCGTGTTCCTAAGTGGACCGCTCGGTGCTTTGACCCGAAGATGGATCCCGCCGGCAACAACAAAAAAACTGCCGACTATAACGACAAAGCTAAAGTAATCACTTGCGGCATGAAAAACTGGCGCGGTATCCCGGACCACCAGGAGATAATAGCCGCAGACGATTGCCGCCAGCCCGAGGCAGAGCCAATGGTAGTGCCGCTCCCAGTGATATTGCGCGATCAGTGGACCGAAAGCGATGGCGAGCAAAAGAATTCCAAATGGCAACAAAATGGCCGGATGCACCGGTCCGGTAGCAATTGATTGGGGCAACATCGACATCTCATTGGAATGATCCATACCCGATCGGTCAACCAAACTCGTCCGAAAACGCGCGAGGAGTCTCTCTGACGCGAACCTATTGAGAAAGGACTTGCCAGAAATCGCACCGGCACTGAACAGTCACCGCACGCCAAATGGCTGATCTGATCATTACCGAAAGCGGCACCGTCCACCGCCCTCGCAACGTCGATTGGAAGCGCGCCGCCGCGTTGTTGTACGGCGACTGGGGCACGAGTAAGGCCTACGTCATCGGCCTGGCATTCCTGGCGGCGGGATTTTCGTCGCTGCCGATCATTCTCGCTGTCTGCGGGTTGACCGGTTTGGTCGGCATCAATTACATCGTGATCTGCCGTCATTTCCCGGATGGCGGCGGTGTTTATTCGGCGGCGAGATCCCAGGGGCGCTTGTTGGCGGTCGTCGGCGCGCTGCTTTTGTTGGCCGATCTGACGGTGACCGCGGCGCTCAGCGGCTGGTCGGCGTTGAGTTACATTACCTCCGGCGCTGAGCATATCGCATGGATCAAACTTCTTCGCGATCATATCGCGCTCGCGACCATCGCGATGCTTCTGATCATGGGCCTGATCAATTATTACGGCCCGAAACACTCCGGAAGTCTTGCGGTCGCCTTGGCGATTCCAACGCTCATTGTCGTGCTCGTTTTGGTCGCGATCAGCGTGCCGCATTTGACGACGAAGTTCTTGCAACCGCGTCACGAAAGCCTTGGCACACTTTGGGTCCAATTCGTTGGCGTCATCCTGGCGCTTTCGGGCGCTGAATCGATCGCCAACGTCACCGGAGTGATGAAGCTCGATCCCGGTTCGACCATGGAAAAGCCAAGCGTCGCGCGCGAATCACGCAAGGCGATTGTGCCGATCGCAATCGAAGTTGTGGCCGGTACCGCGCTACTCGGCTGGGCAATGCTTTCGTTGCCATCCGTGCTCGGAAAAACGCTCCATCTCTCCGACATGTCGTCGATCGCATCAGTTCTTCAGCTACGCAGCGAGGACATGCTGCGTTTCATTGGCGAACAATTCGCGACCGCGACATTTTCGCCGGCTGTCGGAAGTTTCTTCGGCTGGGTTGTCGGAGTCGTTTTCTTTCTCCTTCTGCTCAGTGCCGCCAACACCGCCACCGTGGCAATCATCGGTCTGCTTTATATGATGTCGCGCGACGGGGAAATGCCGCGTCAATTTCGCCGGCTAAATCGCCACGGTGTTCCGATCTATCCCCTGCTCATCGCAATCGGACTTCCGACGGTTGTGTTGCTTTTCGTTGCGAGTTTCACCGCGTTGGCTGGCCTTTACGCCATCGGCGTCGTCGGCGCCATCACCGTCAATGTCGGTTCGTGCACGTTCAATCGCAGCGTGGGCTTTACCTGGTATGACCGGGTTCTCTTCGGCTTCACCTTCATCGTTCTCGCTTTCGTCGAATTAACACTTGCCCACACAAAACTCGACGCTCTCCAGTTCGTGGTCGCGGTCTTGATCAGCGGCCTCGCCCTTCGCGCTTACACCTTGAAACGACAAGGACTAACAACGCTCACCGTAACGCGTGAAGTCGCGAAGATGGTCACGCCCACTCTCGAAGTCAGTATGCAATCGCGATTGCGCGAGGGCCAAAAAATAATGGTGGCGGCGCGGGGCATAACACCGGTGCTCAGCTTTGCGCTGGATGAAGCACAATTGCGCAAGGCGTGTCTGTTCGTGCTCTACGTAAAAGAGGTCGCGATCTATTACACCGCAGCAGGGACGCGCCTTGGCCGCGCCCAATGGCAGGATGATCCGGAAGCAAACGCGATCATGACCAGCGTGATCAAACTCGGCGAGGAACGCGGCGTGTCGGTGGTTCCGGTTTATGCCGTGAGCAGGGACGCCGCCGTCACGATTGTCGATCTTGCCGCGACCATGGGCGTTGACTATCTCGTCATCGGCTCAACCCAACGAACAGCGTTGACTAAGCTCCTTCGCGGCAGTGTGGTGACAAATGTCGCCCAACATTTGCCAGAATCGATTCAGCTGCTGATTTTCGGCTGAACCATGACGGCATCACCGATTCGAATCGCGATGTGGTCGGGGCCACGAAATATCTCTACGGCGATGATGCGCGCCTGGGGTAATCGCCCCGACACTGCGGTGATCGACGAGCCGCTTTACGCGTACCATTTAGAGAGGACCGGTAAACCACACCCCGGCGCAGCGGAAATTATCGAGCAAGGGGAGATCAATTTGCCCAAAGTGATCGCGCAACTGACCAAAGAAGCTATTCCCGGCGCAAAGCAGGTCTTCTTCCAAAAACTGATGACCCATCACTTGCTTCCGGAGGTTGATCGCGGGTGGATTGTCGATCTTACAAACTGCTTCCTGATCCGCGATCCGCGCGAAGTTATCCTCTCTTATATTAAGAAGAACCCGGACCCGGCACTCGAGGACCTCGGATTTGTTCAGCAGCGCGAACTCTTCGAACTAGTCCGTGACCAAACCGAATCGGTTCCGCCTGTGGTCGATGCAAAAGACGTCCTGGAAGATCCGGAGCGAACATTGCGACTTCTGTGTGACGCGGTTGGCATTCCATTCGACAAAGCGATGCTCTCGTGGCCACCCGGTTTACGCGAGACTGACGGAATCTGGGCAAAACATTGGTACGACGCTGTGACAAGATCCACCTCGTTTGAGCCGTACAAACCGCGCAAGGGAGACATTCCCGACTCGCTGGGCGAAGTTTACGAACGCTGTCGCCAATGTTATGAGCAGCTCTATGAATATCGCCTGCGTTAAAGATCTCGCACAAAGGACACAGCGATCACCAAGTCCTTAAATTTTAAGTTTTTTCTTTGTGTCCTTGGTGGACGTTGTGCGAGCCCAATTCAGAAATGCTTCAGAAATTTAATCCCAAGAACAAAGACCTGATCGTCAACATCAACGGCGAGCTGATGCACCGCGACAAAGCCGGGGTCAGCCCGTTCGATTCCGCGGTCCAAGGCGGCGACGCGGTCTGGGAGGGACTCCGACTTTACAACGGCCGCATTTTCAAATTGCGCGAGCATCTTGATCGACTCGAGAAATCGGCGCGGGCGCTTTCGTTCGCAGAGATTCCACCGCGCGAGACAATTATCGAGGAGATCAAACGGACCCTCGTCGCCAACAAAATGCGCGACGGAGTTCACATCCGGCTCACTCTTAGCCGCGGCCTGAAAGTTACGTCGGGGATGGATCCGCGTTTGAACCGAGGCGGGCCGACGTTGATCGTTTTGGCCGAACACAAGGCGCCCGTTTACGCGAAAACAGGACTGACCTTAATCACCAGCAAAACTCGGAGGCCGCCTCCGGACGTCCTGGACGCGAAAATCCATCACGCAAACCTGCTGAACTCCATTCTGGCCAAGATCGAAGCCAACAACGCGGGTGCGGACGACGCGCTCATGCTCGACACCAACGGCTTCATTGCCGAGACGAACGCGACAAATGTGTTTATCGTTCGCAACTCCGATAAATCGCGAGCAGGAGGCGACCTGGCCACGAGCAGAACGGTCGCCTGTCCGGAAGGAATTACGCGCGCAACGGTGATCGAGATTTGCGCCGCCGAAAAGATTCGCTGTGTCGAAACAGATCTGTCACCAGTGGATGTTTACGGCGCCGCTGAAATGTTTTGCACTGGCACGATGGGCGAGCTCGCCGGCGTTGTGAAAATCGATAATCGCGTCATCGGCGACGGCCAGATCGGTCCAATGACGAAACGGTTGAGCGAATTGTACTCGAAGAGGACTGCGTCCGAAGGCGTCCAAGTCGTGGATTGATTATTCGGTGCGTAACGCCTGAACCGGATCGACCATTGAGGCGCGGCGGGCCGGCAAGAGACAGGCGAACAAGGCGGTGGCCGCGAGCAGAATGGTCGCGCCGCCAAGCAGTGCAGGATTGTGCGCGGAAACTTCAAAGAGCTGCGATGCGATCAATCGGCCCAATGCGAATGCAGCGACAATGCCGATCGCCAGTCCAATGATCACCGGCTTCATTCCCTGATTTACGACAAGGCGAAGCACGTCGCGGGTTTGTGCGCCGAGCGCCATCCGGACTCCGATTTCGCCGGTGCGTTGTTCGACGGTGTAAGCAACCGCTCCGTAAATTCCGATACTGGCGAGTAGTAACGCCACGCCGGCGAAAATTCCAAGAAGCCACATCATCAAGCGCGCTTGCCCAAGCGCTTGCGCGACAACTGCGTCCATGCTTTGCGGAACGGCGATTGCCAAACCCGGATTCACTTTCGTCAGTGCGGTTTGAACGAGCTTGGTCACCGCATCGACTTTGAGATTGCTGCGAACGGTGATGTTCACGAATGGGAAATTTTCCTGCGTCCACGGGATATAATATTCCATTCCCGGCGCATCATTCACTCTGATGGAGCGAACATCGCCGACGATTCCAACGATTTCGTACGGCACGCTCAAACTCGACACCAGCAATGTTTTGCCGATTGGGTTCTCGTTCGGATAAAGTTTTTTCGCGCCGGCCTGGCTGATCAGGCAAACCTTTTGTCCGTCAGCGGTGTCGTGTTCGTTGAACTCGCGGCCAGCCAAAAGCGGAACGCCCCAGGTCTTGAAGTAGTCGGGCGCAATGTCGTGGCTCGGGGCGCTGGGGCGATTCTCGATCGGCGGAACGTCGCGATCTGCCCGCGCGTAGAGAGTTCGATTGCCACCCGCCAACGGGATATCGCCGCTGATGGTCACGCTCTCTAATCCGGGAGCGTCGCGCAATGCATTCACCGTTTGTTCGACGAAACGCTGCCGCGACGGGGTGTCCGGATATTGCGAGGTCGGCAAAGTGATCGCGCCGGTCCAGAGATTGTAAGGACGAAACCCGATGTTTTGTTGGCTCAAGCGGATGAAACTCGTGATAAGCAACGCCGCGCCGGCCAGCAAAGTTACAGAGAGCGCGACCTGCGCGCCGACAAGAATTTTGCGGAAGCGCTGTTGCCGCACACTTCCGCTCGTCCCGCGGCCGCCCTCCTTCAAACCATCGACCAAATCGGCATGCGAGCCTTGAAGCGCGGGATAAATTCCCATCAACAGACCGGTCAAGATCGACAATGCGATAGTGAACGAGAGCACCGGAACGGAAAAACTGGTTGCGGTATTGTCTTCAAATGGAAGAAAATTGGCGGCCATTCGGGGGACGAGCGGCACCAGTTGCCACGCCACAAAAGCACCGGCCACGCCGGCAATGGCGCTAACCAGGACGCTCTCGAAAACGAACAAGCGCACGACGCTGGTGCGCGACGCGCCGATCGCCATTCGTAAAGCGATCTCGCGGCGCCGTCCGCTAAAGCGAACAAGCAACAGGTTCGCGACATTGCTGCACGCGATCAGCAAGACAAAGCTGACCGCGGCGAAGAGCGTTGCGAAGCCAGCGCGAAAGTTCCGTGTCACGTCTTCGGGCAATGTTCGGACTGTCGTCGCGAATCCGCTGTCGATCTTCGTCTGGTATTGCGCTCGATAGCTTTGATCGAGCGAGGGCAGCGCCGCACGGGCCTGCTCCAATGTTACGCTCGGTTTGAGTCGGCCGATTACGCGGAGAAAACTCGTTCCGCGCATCAGCCGTTCGTAACTGAACCCGGGAAGCTGAAACGGCTTCGTCGTCCAAACTTCAGCGACGGGGTTTGCTCCAAACCAGGTCGCGGGCATGTTCGGCAACACGCCAACGATCGTGTGGGCAACGCCATCGAGCGTAATGCTGCGACCAATCACGTTCGGATCACCACCCATCCGCTTTTGCCAGAAGGCTTTTGTGATCACCGCGACATCGGCGCCTTCCTGTTCCTCGGGGAGAAAATTGCGTCCGAGAATTGGGCGCACACCGACAACGTCGAAATAATTCGAAGTTAATCGGCCGCCGAAAACCTGGACTGGATCGCCCAAGCCAGTGAGAGTAAACGCGAAAAAGTTCTCGCCCGCTAAACTCTCACAAACTGTTTGGCCATCGCTAAAATGTTCGAATCGCGGCGCTGAGATACCGATGTCCTCCAGACCGCGCGACTTATCGCCGCCGTAAAAGTGGACGACGCGCGACGGTTCCTTGAACGAAAGACCGCGCAGAAACAAATCGTTGACCAAACTAAAGATAGTCGTGTTGAGACCGATCCCGAGAGCAAGAGTGAGCACCGCGATCGAAGTAAACGCTGGCGATTGTCGAAGTTTACGAAACGCGAAACGAATGTCGTTCATAAGAATTGTGGGATTGAGACTTTAAGAAATTCATTCAGCTCGCAGCGCTCGAACGGGATCCACCAGGGTAGCGCGGCGCGCCGGCAACAGACACGCGATGAACGCGACTGCGCTTAGTATCAAAGTAACACCGAGCATCGTCGGCAAATCAGTCGCACCGATGCCGAAGAGCAGACTTTGCAGCAGGCGCGTGCAGGCAAATACGCCGAGCAAACCAAGCAGAACACCGATGCCCACGAAACGCATCCCCTGCCCGATGATAAGCCGCAAAACATCGTACCGTTGTGCGCCAAGTGCGAGACGAATTCCAATTTCCTGCGTTCGCTGCGTGACCGAGTAGCTCATCACGCCGAAAATTCCCGCAGCGGCCAGAAGCAACGCGATCAGAGCGAACAAACCGACCAGCATTGCATTCAAACGCGGTTGCGCAATCGAATGAGACATGTAGTCGGCAAAGGTGCGCGTCCGATAAATCGGAACATCCTTGTCGAGCTCGGTGACGGTTCGACGCAACGCGTTCGTGATCGATTGCGGATCGACATCTGTTCGCACAAAGATCGATAATGAACCGATTCCGAATTGTTGGAGCGGCAGATAAATCTGCGGCTTTGGTTTATCTCGCAAGCTGATCAGATGCATGTCGGCGACAACGCCGACGATTTCACGCACAGGCGGTTTGCCGGGATCGACTGATCCGTTTGGGATAATTCGTTTGCCGATTGGATCTTCGCCCGGGAAAAATTGCTTGGCGAAACTTTCGGACACAATAGCCACTTTCGGTGCGTTTAGATCGTCGCGTTCGGTAAACGTGCGGCCGGAGCGGATTTGAGCGCGCACGGTTTGGAAGAAGTCGGGCGTCACGACGTTGACTTGCGCAACCGGCTCCTGACCCACAGGCACTGGTCGCTGTTCGAAATTGAGATTAAAAGAAATCTCGCTGCCGCTGAGTGGAACCCACCAGGCCGCGCCAGCTGACCGTACGCCGGGAAGCGTTGAAACCCGGTCAAGCAGCTTCTTGAAAAACGCGGCGGAATCCTGTGGTTTCGGATAATTTTTGTCCGGAAGCGCAACGCGAGCCGTCATCACGTTCGTCGTGTCGAAACCGGCCGGAACTTTTTGCAGGCGAACAAAACTTTCGGCGAGCAATCCCGCACTCGCCAGAAGGACGAGCGCCAGGACAATCTCGACCATCACTAGCGCGGCCCGCGTATGACCGCCAGTGCCTTCGCTCGAACCGCGCGAACTTTCGTTCAACGAGCTCACGAGATTCGGACGCGAGGCGCGCCATGCCGGCAGAAGTCCGGCAATCATCCCCACACCCAGACTAACCACCGTTGTGAACGCCAGAACACGAAGGTCCGGTGAAATTTCGTTGATTCGCGGGATGCTCGGCAGAAAAGCTTTAAGCGAGTCGATTCCCCAGATCGCGATCAATAATCCTGCAAGACCGCCAAGCGCACCGAGCAGGGTACTTTCGGCCAGCAGTTGCTTGATGATCTGCCAGCGTCCCGCGCCGAGCGCGGCACGGATGCTGATCTCCCGATTGCGCGAGAGTGCCCGGGCCAGCAACAAGTTCGCGACGTTGACGCAAGCGACGAGCAAGACGCAGCCCGCCATCGCGCACAGCATCACCAGCGCCGAATCGGTGCTGCCAATCATCGCGCTGATTTCGGGGACGACTTTCGCGCCAACATAAAGTTTCGTGTCAGGATATTGCCGACGCCAATTCGCGGTAACGGTGTCGATGTTGGCCTGCGCTTGTTGGATGGAGACGCCCGATTTCAGTCGCGCGATGCAAGAGAAAAAATCGTCGTCGCGCTGCTCGGTCATTGGCGTCGAGCCATCCTTTGTTTCGCGCAGGACCGACACCGGCACCCAAAGTTCCGGCGATATCGAGCGGATCGGGAAGCTAAATCGTGGCGGCATTACGCCAACTACCTGAAACGGCTGACCGTCGAGCGTCACGTTTCTTCCCAGGATATTGGGATCGGCGCCAAACCGCCGTTGCCACAGCTCGTGACTCAAGATCACAACGTGATTGCCCGGTTCGTCTTCTTTCGGCAAGAACACCCGGCCGAGCACCGGCTGAACTCCAAGAAGCGGAAACAAATCGGCTGAGACGGTCTCGCCCTGAATATGCAATGCTTCATTGCCATCGGTCAGTGTGCTAACACCCTGATTGGTGTAGACGGCGACGTGTTCGAAAACGGACTTCTGGTCCCGCCAATCGACGTAATCGAGGTATGAGATCGAATCGATCTCTATTCCCGGACCCGCCTTTTCGCGTGAATCGAATTCGCCCATCGCAACGAGATTTTGCGGATCGTGAAACGGCAACGGCCGCAACAAGACGGCATTCAGCACGCTGAACACAGCGCTATTGGCCCCAATTCCGAGAGCGAACGTCAGAATCACAATTCCACTGAAGAGCGGCTGCTTGATCAGACCGCGCAAAGAGTGGCGAAACGTCCTCATAAGGGGTTACTCCGTTCGCAGCGCAACGATCGGATCGACCCGAGAGGCGCGACGCGCTGGGACCCACGCAGCCAAGAACGTTGCAGCAAAGAGGATGGCGCCGACGCCGAGATAAATCCGCGGATCGATCCCTTTGACGTCAAAGAGCACGCTTTGCAGCGCTCGCGACAACGCAAGAGCTGCGACGAGGCCAATCGCCGACCCGATCAAGAGCAATTGCAAACCATGTGACAGGACAAGCATGCAAATCTGAGCCGGGCGCGCGCCAAGAGCGAGGCGAACACCGATTTCACGGACGCGTTTGAGCGTGGTATAGGCGAGCAATCCGTAAAGACCGATGGTCGCCAGCACCAGCGCGAGCCCGGCAAAAATTGAAAAAAGAAAACTTAACAAGCGGTGCGTTCCCCAGGTTTCCTGAACGCGATCCAACATTGGCTGCACGTCGTAGATCGGTTGGGAAGGATCGATCGAGTTCACGACGTCGCGAAGTGATTTGGCAAACGACGCAACGTTCATATTAGAACGAACAAAAAGACCGAGACCCGTTCTTTGCGCTTGCGCCATCGAGCAGTAAATCACCGGCTGCGGCGCCATCTCATCGATCGCGTGAAAACGCATCCGCGCGACGACGCCAACGATCTCAGACATAACATAGCCTTCGTTATCGTTGCCTGCATCGACGGCCAGGCGTTTACCGATAGGGTCTTCGCCGGGAAAGATTTGCTCGGCCAAAGCCTGATCGACCACAATGACGCGCGGCGAATTCGCTGTGTCTCCCGCATTGAAAGTGCGACCACGGAGCAGCGGCACTTTGAATGCCGTGAAGTAATCGCCGGCAATGACTTCAAGGTCGGCGGACGGCATATCGCTCGGAGTGGGAGTCGGAACGCCCTCGCGATAGAAACCGGTTTGCCAGCCGCCCATAAGCGGCGAGTTGGACCCAAACCCGACGCTTTGAACTCCTGGCAGTGCCCGAACCTTTTCCAGAAGCGCATTGGCGAACGCCGTCACTTTCTCCCGCGTCGAATAAACTCTGAAGGGAAGTTCCAGCCGCGCCGTGAGAAGACCGTGCGGCTCGTAACCAAGTTTAACGTTCTGCATCCGCGAAAAACTTTTCAAAACAAGGCCGGCCGCAACCAGCAGTGTCAAAGTGAGCGCGATTTCAGCGACAACGAGCCAATCGCGCGCGCGCTTGGCTGAAGGCGGATCCCCGCTGCCAGCCGATCCCTCTTTCAATGCGAGCTGCACATCAGCGTGCGACGCCTGCCACGCCGGCCACAATCCAAAGAGCACCGTCGTGAATGATGCAATCAAAAACGTGAAACCGAGAACGGGAAGATCGAACGAGACCTGATGAAAACGCGAGACATCTCCCGGACTCAATGCGATCAAACCGTTACGGACCCAAACCGCGATCAAAAATCCGAGTGCTCCGCCGAGGATCGCGATCACAAAACTCTCGATCAAAAGCTTTTTGATGATTTGTCCGCGCGTCGCACCGACGGCCGCATGGATGGCAAATTCGCGGGAGCGAGCGGCCCCACGCGCAGCGAACAAATTGGCCAGATTCGCGCACGCGATCAGCAAGACCAGACCGACAGCTCCGAGAAGCAGCGCGAGATTTGTCTTATACTTACCGACGAGATTATCGAGCAGGGGCGTGACGACTACCGTCTCCTGGCCGTTGGTATCCGGATAGGCTTTCTCCAAACGCGCGGCGATTCCCTTCATTTCCGTACGCGCTTGTTCGACCGTGACGCCCGGTTTGAGTTTGCCCCAGACGTAAATCATTGGATGAATGAAACGCTGCATCCAGATGCCGGCGATTCGTCGGTTCATCGAAATCCAAAAATCGCTGTCTTGCGGCGAAGTCACCTGCGGAGACATCACGCCGATGATTGTGTAGCTCTGATCGTGCAGCGTGATCGCGCGTCCGAGCACTGAAGGGTCTGCATTGAATGCGCGCCTCCACAAACGATCGCTGATTATGACGACCGGCGGCGCGCCGGCTTTGTCTTCATTTTCACCGAATGTTCGGCCGATTTCGGTTGGCAGCCCAATGATGTGGAAAAAATTTCGAGTGACCGCGGCGCCCGAGATCCGTTCTGGGTCACGACCAGGAATGCCGCTCAAGTTTCGCGATTCCTTGTGAGTCGCGGCGAGATTCTCGAAAACGGTGTTGTCCTTTTGCCAGTCAAGATAGTCCGGCAACGCAACCGCGTAATCCTGTCCGGGCCCGGAAGATTCATGCAGCACCATGATGCGGTCCGCGTCGGGATACGGAAGCGGCCGCAACAACACCGCGTTGACGATGCTGAAGATGGCGGTGTTCGCTCCGATTCCGAGCGCAAGTGTTGCGATTGCGACCGCAGAGAATGCTGGATTCTTAATCAGCTGCCGGAATGCGAGACGAAAATGATTCATGCGCGCAAATTTATTCGGTCCTCAAAGCGACGATTGGATCAACGCGAGTGGCGCGCCGGGCCGGAACGCAACACGCGATCAAGGCGACGGCCGTTAGCGAAAAGATCGCAGTGACAACGGCGCCGGCATCGAGTGCGCCGACGTTGTAAAGCAACGACATCAAGGCGCGGCCAACCGCAATCGCGCCGAGAAGACCAACAATGACTCCGACACCGACGAGTGAAATACCGTGACCGAGCACCAGCCGAAAAATATTTGTGCGCGCGGCGCCGAGCGCCATTCGAATCCCAAGTTCGCGGGTCCGCTGCGTGACCGTCAGCGCCATCACGCCATACAAACCAACGCTGGCCAATACGAGCGCGAGGACCGCGAAGGCGGCCAATAGCACCATCGTTAAGCGTCGAGTGGCGAGACTTGAGGCGACCGCTTGGTCCATGGTCGTGATCTGGCCAATCGGTTGGTCTGCATCGAGCGCCTGCACTTCGTGCTTCACTGCGGCGATCAACGGTCCGATGTCCGTGAGGCTCGTCCGAACGTGTAGATTGTTGGCGCCTTCTGGGGCTTGAGATGCCAGCAGATATTCCTGGACCATCTGGAGCTTTTCCGAATTGTCCTCGCCCGGCGCATCGTTCCGTGTTCGGGGAACGACACCGACAATCGTCATCGGGGGTGCCTTTTCATCCAGCGTTTGATTGTCGTCAATGTGCTGCCCGATCGGATCTTTGCCGGAGAAATACTTCCGCGCGAACGATTCATCGATAATGATCGAGCGCGAGTGGCCTTTCTCACCCGGCGGATCTTGGTGTCCAAACCCGCGGCCGCGAAGAATCGGCATTCCCATGACGCGGAAATAATCCGGCGAAACGGGACTAACTTCGGCGGGCGGTTTTTGGCCCAGCGGAGCCGGTGGCGTCCCGGTCACGTGAAAACCGCTGTCCCATTCGTTATCGTCGAACGGGCTGTTCGCGCTAATGGCCGCCGCTTCGACGCCGGGAAGATTTTGCACACGTTCGAGCAACCGCGTCCAGAACGCATCCTTCTCCTCGGCTTTTTTATATTTCGCGTCCGGCAGCGAGATTGCAAAATTTACGATGCCATGCGGATTGAAGCCGAGCGGCGCATTTTCCGCATGCCAAAAACTTTTCAAGGTCAATCCTGCGCCGGCAAGCAGCACGATCGCCAACGCGACCTGCGTCACGACTAATCCCGACCGCATCCGTTGCCGCCCCGCGCCGTCGCTCGATCCGCGGGTGCCGACTTCGTGCAAAGCAACGGAAAGCGAAGCGGTGTGCGAAATTCGCCAGGCTGGCCAAACGCCAACCAAAATTCCAGCTACCAAGGCCACGATCGTTGTAAAGCCGAGGACACTAAGATCGATCCGCGTTTCGTGAAACCGAGCGACCTCAGCGGGCGTCAGCGTGAGAATTGCATCCAAACTCCAGACCGTCAGCAAAGCTCCGGCAGTTGCGCCAATCACTGCGATGAGCGTGCTCTCAACCAAAAGTTGACGCGCGATAGTCCAACGGCTCGCGCCAAGCGCGGCGCGCACTGCCATTTCTTTTGATCGAGCAAGCGCGCGTGCCAATTGCAGATTAGCGACATTGGCGCACGCAATTAGCAAAACACACGCGACGGCGGCGAGAAGCAAATTCAAACTCGCGCGATAATCTCCGACCGTCGTGTCAAACAACGGCCGCATCATCACGCGGCGGCCAGTATTCGATTGCGGATATTTTTTCTCTAGATCGGCCGCAATCGCATTCAGATCGCTGTCGGCCTGGGCCATCGTCACTCCCGGTTTCAAACGGCCGAGCCCTGCAAATCCCTGATGATTGTCACGGCTTTGCATTCCGGGATCTTTCACGATCTCGCCCAGCGGAATTAGAACGTCGGGATTGCGACCAAATTGCAATTGAGCCGAAAAAACGCCTACGATCTCGCGGTCCAGGCCGTCAATCAACGCGCGACGCCCCAAAACATCGGGCGAACCGGCAAAATGTTTCCGCCACAAATTTTCGCTGATCAACGCGACGTTGGGCGCGCCGTCGAGATTTTCGGCCGGAGTAAGATCGCGACCGATCAACGGTTTCAATCCGAGCTCCGAAAGAAAACCCGCGCTCGCGCGAACGCCACGAATGCGTTCGGGCGTGCCACCGCTTGTGCCCAGCGAAAAGTTGAAGTTTTCGCGCCTAACGAGTGCGAGATCTGTAAAGCTTCGCTGTGCGGCGTGCCAGTCGACCCAGTTCATGTAACCGACTGCACCACGCTCGAAAACGCTGGAGCGTTCCCGCAATACGATCAATTTTTCGGAATCGGGATACGGCAGCGGCCGCAACAAGACTGCGTTGACGACGCTGAAGATCGCGGTGTTGGCGCCAATTCCGAGGGCGAGCGCAAAAATCGCAATCAGTGTGAAACCGGGATTCTTGACCAGTTGTCGAAACGCGAAGCGGAAATCCTCAAGCATTTTTCCTATCCGTTGCGTTGGTGTTACTCATAGCGGAGCGCGACCATTGGATCGACGCGCGTAGCACGGCGCGCGGGAACAAAGCACGAGACAGCCGCAACAAGGGTTAGTAAGCCGGCCACCGCGAAATAAATCGTTGGGTCGAGCGCGTTGACCTTGAAGAGAATATTTTTCAACGCCGCGGCCGCGACGACTCCCAGAAGCAATGCAATACCGCCTGCGCCGAGAACAAGGCCAATGGCGAGTTGCCAGGCGCCTTGCGTCATCACCATTCGGAAAATTCGCGCCGCATCCGCTCCCAACGCCATGCGAATGCCGAATTCCTGCGTTCGCTGGTTCACCGAAAAACTCATCACGCCATAGAGTCCGACCGCGGAGAGAATGAACGCGACAACTCCAAAAATTGTGAACAGCGTTGCGATCAGGCGATTACCGGACAGGATTTCGCGATGGAAGGCGGCGGGCGTTCCTGGAAAATAAATTGGAAGATCCGGATCGAGTTGCGCGACTGCTCGGCTCAACCCGGGTCCGAGCGTCTCCGCACGCTCGCCAGAACGCGGCCGAACAAGAATGGTGCAGAATTGATTTGGTAAATTGCTACCGAGAAGCGGCATGTAGAACCCGGCGTTATCGGTTTGTTGATCGAACGGTCCCTGCATCAACGTATCGGGGACGACTCCAACGATCGTGCGCCAGGGCTCCGGCCGGCCCGGGTTGAAAATGCGGACCTGATGACCCAACGGGCTTTGATTCCCCCAATACTTCCGGGCGAAGCTCGCATTCACGATCGCCAGCGGCTGTTTGGAATCGGAATCATCCAGGGTGAAATCGCGGCCCTCCAAGATTTTCAGGCCGAGAGTGGTGAAGTAATTGTCCGAGATGTACTCAAAATTTGTCGTCGGGCGATCGCGATCGGTCAGATAACTTTTCCCATCCACCTCGTACTGCCCGGAAGCGGAAAACGTCATCCGAAAGCGACTGGTGAGTGACACGGAGTCGAATTGCGAGCCGCCGCGCAAAGAGCGAAGCGTCTTTCTGAAAAACTCGCTGCGCGCGTCCTGAGTCGGGTAGGCTCCCTCCATCAAAGCCATCCGCGCGGCGTAGACCGCATTTTCGTCGTAGCCGTAATCGAGTTTAGTCTGATTTCGGATCGATTTGATTTGCAATGTAGCGGCAATCAAAAGAGCGGCGGTCAACGCGATCTGACCGACCACAAGGATGCGCGTGATGACATTGACCAACCGATTGCTATTGCCGCGGCCGCCCTCTTTCATGATCTCGGCCGCATTTGCTCTGGCGCTGAGAAATGCGGGCACCAGACCCGAAGCGATGGTGGCCACCAGCGTTATAATCAGGGTGAACGCCAGCACGCGACCATCGATCGTGAAATGCCACCAATAAGGCGGAGGGAACGGCGCGGCACTAACGGCTCGAGCCAGCATATCGACTGACCAGTTGGCCAGAACGATACCCGCTACCGTGCCAAACACGGCGACGACCAGACTTTCGGTCAACATTTGCCTAACCAGCCGCCAGCGGGTCGCTCCAAGCGCTCCGCGAATCGCCAGTTCCTTGGCGCGCAGGGCCGCGCGACCGAATTGCATATTCATCACGTTTACGCAGGCGATCAGCAACACGAGGATGACCGCGACCAGCATCGCCCAAACGGTTTGCCGTAACTGCAC
This sequence comes from uncultured Verrucomicrobiae bacterium, assembly GCA_963801815.1. Classification (GTDB taxonomy): domain Bacteria; phylum Verrucomicrobiota; class Verrucomicrobiia; order Chthoniobacterales; family UBA10450; genus AV40. Next base: position 190,683 of record CAWDGJ010000003.1, on the reverse strand, counting down.
GCCGGTGAATGCATTGAGCAATGGTTGAACGCTGGCCGACGTGAAATTTTGATTCGTCTTGGGATTGTCCTCCGCCAAATGACGCGCGAGCCCGACAAACTCCGCATTTACTTGATCAAGTGTGACATCTGGTTTGAGCCGCCCAATAACTGCAGGAGCGTTATTGTTCGCCCCAAGCCGCAAGTCGCCCCGCGGCGTCACGGGAAACTCATTATATAAAGGGGTCCACAGCTCCTCCGAGAACGGGAACTTGAAGCCTGCCGGCATGACTCCAACGATGGTTGCAGCCTTGCCATTAACCCGAACCCCTTGTCCGATGATGTTCGGGTCGGCATTGAAATCGCGCCGCCAGATTTCGTCACCCAGAATGACTGTTTTCTCCGCGCCGGGCTTATTGTCTTCGGCAGTGAAGTCGCGACCTAAAACCGGTGATACGCCAACGATTTTGAAAAAATCCTCGGTCACATAGCCGCCGGTGTAACGCTGCGGGTTATTCTTGTAACTGATGTTGATCGTCGATCCGGAAAGGTAGCCGGCCATCATCGAGAATGATTTCTGCGCCGCCTTGAGATCTTCGTAGTCCTGCGCTGCCGGAATCTGCCCGTTTCCGAAGTTATTGTTTTGGGCCGTCGCTTTGGGATCGATCAATCCCACGCTGACGAGCTGCTCGGGGTGTGGAAACGAGAAGCCGCGCAGAACGATCGCATTGACCACGGTGAATTGCGTGGTCGCGCCGCCGATGCCCAGCGCAAGCACAAGCGTCGCCAGAAAACAAAACGATTTCTCTTTGAACAGCATGCGCAGTCCTACGCGCACATCCTGACGAAACGAATCGAGTATCATAATAACCTACTTCTTGTTGCCCTCGACCACCCAACCGTCCCGCAGTTGGATGACGCGGTTCCCGTATCCTGCATTTTTTTCCGAGTGCGTGACCTGAATGATGGTCGTGCCCTCAGCGTTAAGTTTTTGAAACAGCTGCATAATCTCTTCGCCCTGGCTGGAATGAAGGTTTCCAGTCGGCTCATCCGCCAGAATCAGTTTCGGATTGGCGATGATCGCGCGCGCGACGCCAACGAGTTGTTGCTGGCCGCCAGAAAGCTGGCGCGGAAAGAGATCTTTCTTGGCGACAATTTGAAAACGATCGAGCGCGTCAGCAACAATCGCGGAGCGTTCGTGCTTTCCGACTTTTCGATACGAAAGCGGGATCTCGAGATTTTCGTAAACCGTCAAATCATCGAGCAAATGGTACTGCTGGAAAACGAAACCTATGTTCTCGTTACGAAGAGTCGCCCGTTCTTTTGCTTTCAAATGATGAACGGCGGTATCGTTGAAGGAATATTCGCCGGTCCAACCGTGATCGTGCATTCCAAGGATGTGGAGCAGGGTCGATTTGCCGGCGCCGGAAGGCCCCATCACCGAAACGAACTCGCCCTCGGCGATTTCGATGTCGATGTCCCGCAGGACGTAAAAGAACTTTCCATGTGCGAGCGGGTAACTGCGTTCGAGATTTTTGAGTCGAATCATAACAACTATTCCGTCCGTAATGCCTGGATTGGATTAATCTGGGTCGCGCGTCGCGCCGGCAACCAGGTGGCAATAAGAGCTGCCGCCGTGAGCACGAGTGGCGCAACCGTGAACGCGACCGGATCAAGTGCGCTAACTTCGTAGAGAATTCCGCTCAGAACTTTTGCCGTCGCTATCGCGAGCAAAAAGCCGATCGCAACTCCACTGATCAACATGATCGAGCCCTCTCGCATGATCATGCGCAACACGGCTCCCGCCTGCGCGCCCAGCGCCATTCGAATACCGATTTCGCGGGTCCGCCGTGCTACCGAATAAGCTTTAACGCCGTAAAGGCCAACTACAGCAAGCCCCAGAGCGAGCGCGCCAAAGATCGAGAACAAGGCCGCGCCGGCTCGAACAAGCCACAGATCCAGATTCGCATCGAGATGCTGAGCGAATGTTCGCAAGGCCAGGATTGGGAGTGATGGGTCGACATCCTGCACGGTACGACGTAACACGTTGGCCGTGGCCGCTTCGGTTCCGGGCGCAAGCGAATGAAACCGGACGAAAAAGGAAACGTCGCTTTGGAATCCGCGGGCAAACGGCAGGTAAATGCCGCCGGACAACTCTTTTTCGAACAGGGCGTGGCGCGTCGCCGGCACGATGCCGACAATCTCGATCGTTTCCTCGTTTTTCTCCGTTTCATTTAAATCGGCGCTCCCGCCGACGTGCCCGCCTCCGCCATTCTGGGCCGAGGCCGCGTTTGTATTCGCGTATTGAATGCGTTGGCCAAGCGCATCGCCATCCGGCCAAAGTTTCTTGGCCAGCGCTTCGTCAATTATCGCAACCTTGGGACCGGGCTGGGTTGCCTCGGCTTCGGTGAAAGCGCGACCGCGAATCAATGGCAACCCAACAGTTGAAAAATAATCCGCGCTTATGCTGTTCCATGGCACGTCGAAGGCAAGTCCGTCGGCAGCAGTTGCAGGCTTGGCGTCTGGAGAAAGATGCACACCCGCGCGCTGGACCTTTCTACTTAACTCAAACATTCCAAACGGAACGACTGCAGTGATCGACGCGCCCTCGACTCCCGGCAGTGCCGCCAGTTTGTCCCTCAAGTTGCGATAAAGTTCCTGCGCGCGCTTTGGCTCATAACCGGCCAGACTGGCATCGACTTCCAGAACGTAGCTTGCACCGGGCTTTAAACCCGTATCAACCGACGCAGCTTTGCCTGCGCCGCGAATAAACAAAGCCGCAGCCGTAATCAGCGCGAGCGAAAATGCGATCTGGGCGACAACAAGTGGATTGCGCGGCAAGAATTTCCACCGCCGGCGCACGACATCTTCTCCGGCATGTTCCTTCAGATCCTCCACAACCGCGCTACGCGAAATTTTCAAGGCCGGACCAAGCGCGAACATAAGCGTTCCGAGCAGGCAAAAACCGAAGGTCGCAGCCAAAATTGCCGGATTCGGTCCTGTCAGCCAAATGATGTCCAACGGCATCAGGTGGCGCATTGAGCCAACTAGTAAATCGGACGACCAAAGTCCCAGAATGAGTCCGCCGACGCCGCCAAGCATCGCCAGCACAAAACCTTCAGTGAGAAGTTGGCGGACGATGCGCCAACGGCTGCCACCGAGCGCAAGACGGATCGCGACTTCTTTGCGGCGCGCGGCGCCACGCGCGAGCAGCATGTTAGCTAGGTTAAGGCACGCCACCAGGAGCACCACCACGGCCATTCCCAGCAGCAAAGGTGCGATTGCTTTGAGTCCGCTCTCGGCCGTCGGGTTGTTACTTACCGAATTGCGTGACACCGGCGCTGTTAGGAACGTCTGATCCTTTTGCTCAACCGGGTAGGCTGCTTCCAAATTGGCGGCGAGGCCTTCGAGGGCAGGCTTGGCAGCGGCCGCCGTCATCCCGGGTTTCAGCCGGCCCATGATCCGAACCTGCGTTCCCTTTCGATCATCGATCGTCGTCTTATTGTCGGAGGCAAAATCGTTTGCGACCTGATCGTAGACGCTCATCGGCAGCCAAACTTCCGGAGACAGAATTTGCATGGTGCCGACGAAACCCTTCGGCGTGACTCCGACGATCGTGAACGAGCGGCCGTTGACCAGTAACTGCGAGCCGAGCACGCCTGGATCGAGGTCATGCTTCTGCCAGTACCTGTAGCTGACAATCGCCACCGGCGCGTTGCGATCGGGCACTTCCTCCTCCGGCAAAAATGCACGCCCCCGTGCCAGCGGAACGCCGAGCACCGAAAAATAGTTTGAGGTCACAACCGCACTGAACGCGCGCCGCGTATCGCCTTTCTGGCCGAGCCCGACGAAGGCAAGGTCGAATCCCATCACGTCACTAAAAACGGTGTTTTGCTGGCGAATATCGAGATAAGTGGGATAAGAAAAACCGCGAAACTTTTTTGGATCCTTTTTGTCCTGCGAAAAGACCTGCACCATTTCATGCGGCTTGGCGTAAGCCGGTGGGGCAAAGAAAAGCGTGTTGACGAGGCTGAACACAGCGGTGTTCACACCGATGCCGAGCGCGAGCACGGTTACAGCCGCGATGGTAAACGCGGGCGCCTTAAACAATTGCCGGACTGCAAATTTCAAATCACCAATCATGGTTAGGCGTTGTGGCTAAGCGCGATCATGGGATCGGCGCGGGTTGCGCGGAGAGCGGGAATGTAACTGGCAAGCAATGCGACCGTCGTCAGCGCGATCGTAACTAAAATGAATGTCGCGGCATCGAACGCGCCGACGTTGTAGAGCAACGCCGACAGTGTTCTGGTCGACATGAAGGCGAGGACCAAACCAATCACGCAGCCGATGCCAACCAGCTTCGCGGCGTGTCCGACGACCAAACCCAAAACGTCGTGGCGTTGGGCACCGAGCGCCATCCGCACGCCGATTTCATGCGTGCGTTGCACGACCAGATACGAAATCACGCCATAAATTCCGACGCCTGCGAGCAGTAACGCGATTCCGGCAAACGCGGCGAGCAATGCCATCGACATTCGGCGCGGTGCGACTGAATCGGCAGTGACATTCTCGAGCGTACGAATATTCGCCAGCGGTTGATCCGGATCGATCGATTGGATCTCGCGACGAATCGCGGACGCGAGACTGCGCGGATCTTGCGTGCTTCGGACAGCGAGCACCATGCTCCGTTCTGTGTCCAGGGAGTAAGGAAGATAATATTCCGGGGCGGGATCAACATCGAGTCCTCGGTGACGAATGCTCCGGACAATTCCGACAATCGTTATCCATTTCGGATCCGGTTTCCGCGGATCGCTGAATGTGATGCGTTTTCCGAGCGCGTCCTCATTTGGCCAATATTTTTTCGCGAGCGCGTCGTTAACGATTGCTACGCCGGGGGCGTCGGCGTTGTCCGCATCTGTAAAGAACCGCCCGCGCAACAGCGGCGTCCTCAGGACTTGGAAGTAATCCGGCGTGATCGCGCGAAGTTCCTCGTCCGGGGTCGGCTGTTTCCCATCTGTCGCCCGCCCTTCGATCGCAAACGACGAATCCGTATTCGATCCACTTAAGGGAAGAACGACAGTCGCCGCGGCAGCTTTAACTCCTGGTAATTGGCGGACCCGACGCAACGCTTCGTTCCAAAAATTCACCATCGCGGCACCATGGTTGTAATTGTCCGCGCCGCGCTGCGGATATTTCGGTGTGGGAAGATCGATCTCCGCCGTCAGCACATTCGTGCGGTCGAATCCCGGATCGATGTTTTGGACTCGCGCATAACTCTTGAGCAAGAGCCCCGCACCAACCAGTAATACTAGGGCAAGCGCGATTTCCGCGACTACCAGTGAATTGCGAACCTGATTGCGGCGCGCACCAGGCGTCGAGGATCGTCCGCCTTCTTTTAGCGCTTCAGTCAGTTCCGGCTTTGCGGTCGCGAACGCCGGAATCAATCCAAACAAAATCCCCGTCCCAACCGCCACAATCGCGGTCACGATCAGCACAACAAAGTCGATATTCACTTCCGCGAGCCGCGGAATCGTGCGGGCGCCGATTTGCTTCAGCAGTTCGAGCCCCCAAATCGAAAGGAAAATTCCCAATGCTGCGCCGGCCAGCGCGAGAAGAACGCTCTCGGTCAACATTTGCCGCAGCAATCGCCAGCGGCCGGCGCCAAGGGCGACCCGAATCGCCAGCTCACGTTCACGCGCGCTCGCCCGCGCCAGCAACATGGTCGCCAGGTTTGCACATGCGATCAGCAACACGAACGCGACCGCGCCCAGTAAAATCCCGAGACCAGCGCGCATCTGGCCCACTACCTGATCTTGCAGTGGATAAATCTTCGCGCCGAAACCGCCGCCCCGGTAATTGTCGGAATAAGTTTGGATCCAATTTGCGATGATCTTGTCGAGCTCTGCTTGCGCGGTTGCGAGCGACACGCCAGGACGCAAGCGCGTGATCATTGCGTAACTGCGATTGCCGCGTTCCTTCAGCTCGAGCGGTGTGAACGCGGTCGGTTTCCAAATGTCGACGCGCTCGGCGAATTGATTGCCCTGAATTCCAAAAAGCGGAATCGGAAATTCAAACTTCGCCGGCATGATTCCGATCACGGTGTAAGTGCGACCATTCAGAAGCAGCGTTTTGCCGATGAGCGTCGGGTCCGAATTGAAGCGGCGTTCCCAAAGCCGCTGGCTGATCACGATGAGGTCGTCGTGGCCTTCGCCTTGCTCCTCTTGCGCAAACGTGCGTCCCTTGATTGGCTCGACTCCGAGCAGCGGAAACAATGACGGCGTCACCTCCGCGCCGGAAATCCGCTCTGGCACATCGCCGCCGCCGAGATTGAATGTTTGATAATTGAACGCCGCGAGGCCGGTGCCGCTTTGGAATTCTTTTTTCAGGTCGAGATATTCCGGCGGCGAACAGGGAATGCGCTCGAGTCCCTGAGTCTTGAATTGTTCCCAGATTAAGGCGATTCGGGATGGTTCCTGATACGGCAACGGCCGGACCAGGAGCGCGTTGATAAGACTGAAGACGGCGCTATTCGCACCAATCGCCAACGCCAGCGTTGCAATCGCGATGATCGTGAACCCGGGACTCTTTGCCAGACCCCGTAGCGCCACTTTGATCTCGCTCAGCATAATCGCTGGTAGTTGTCGATTTTACATTTCGTTAGGCCGCGACCCGGCTGTCTTCGACAACCCGGCCGTCGAACAGGTGCACGGTGCGATCGGCATGCTGCGCAAACCGTTCGTCGTGCGTCACCATGCAGATGGTCGCGCCGCCGGCGTGCAGTTCCTTGAGCAGATTCATCACCGCTTCGCCGTTCCGAGAATCGAGGTTTCCGGTCGGCTCGTCCGCGAGCAAAATCGCGGGTTTGCCGGCAAGCGCGCGGGCAACCGCGACGCGTTGCTGTTGACCACCCGAGAGCTGACTCGGCAGATGTTTCGCGCGATGCGCCATGCCGACGCGATCGAGCGCCTGGGTGACCAAAGTTTTCCGGTCGCTCGAGTTCATTCCCCGATAAGTCAGCGGCAGCTCGACGTTTTCGAAAACGGTCAGATCGCCGATCAGGTTGAAGCTTTGGAAAATGAAGCCAATCTCGCGGTTCCGAATTCGTGCGCGGTCGGCGAACGAAAGATTCGCGACTTCATGGCCTTTGAGCGCGTAACTTCCGTCCGACGGAGTATCGAGCAGGCCGAGGATCGACAACAACGTCGATTTACCGCAGCCCGACGGTCCGGCGATCGAAATGTATTCGCCATCGCGAATATCGAGATGAATCCCGGAAAGCGCATGCGTCTCCACCTCGTCGGTGAGAAACACTTTGGTGACCGAGTTGAGCCGGATCAACGGGGTCGTGCCGTTTCCACCGGAAGTTGATTTGTGAGGATTAACTTGGGTTGATGTCATGGTTGGGTTTCTGATTTCGGATTACTGAGATTAGTTCAGTCGGATTCGTTCGTGGGAATCCCACGCGCTGGTGTCGGAGAGAATCACCTGATCGCCAGGTTCGAGGCCGCTAAGGATTTCAATCGTGTTCACGGAGCTCTTGCCCAGTTTCACCGGCGTGCGAATTGCATCGCCGCTACCGGGAACGAGCTTAAACATGCCGACAGTGTTGTTTTCCTGGCCAAACGCCGGCCGGCCGACAAAGACAACATTATCAAGTCGCTCGAGCTCGATCGTTCCATCGACGCTGAGGTCCGGTCGCGCGCCTTTTGGCAACTCTTCGTCGAATGCCACGTCCACGGTAACAGTTCCCTGATCCACCGCCGGATCGACTCGCTTAACGTGACCTTTCACGACGCCGTTGCGGGTATCGATCGTCGCCTGCTCGCCCGGCTGAATGTCCTTGGCCTGGGTCTCCGCAATTTTAACCTGCGCTTTGAGTTTCGTTGGATCGGCAACCCGCGCGAGATTGTCGCCCGGTTTCAGGCGCTGGCCGACCTGCACCGGCAACGCTTGCAACACACCGGACATCCCGGCTTTCACGTGCAAGCCTTCGACCTGGTCGAGTTTTAATTTGGCCAGCTGGTTTGCTTGATCAACAGCTTGTTGTTTCGATGCGAGTTGTGGCTCAATCGAATCGCGCTCGAAGTTCAATCGCTTCTGCTCGATGTCATCGGTCTTCTGACATTCCTCCTCTTTGATCTTCGAAGTTTTGTAGACGAGGTCTGCCACCAGGCCGTTCTTGGCCAACTGATCGTTCGTCTGGCGCTCCATCTTCGCCTGCTCGTAAGCCGAATGAGCTGTCGTTGCTTTCGATTCCTGGTCGAGTAACTCGCGCTGCAAGGTTGCGCGTTCTGAAGCAAAGTCCGCTTCCGCGGCCTTCGCCTTCGACACTGCCTCTTGTGCGCTCTGTTCTAGCTCCGGACTGGTCAACTCCAGTATAACGTCACCCGGTTCGACTTTTGTTCCCGGCCAGATCAAAATCTTCTCGACGCTGGCTTCCGTTGTTGCGGGCAACCAACGAAATTCTTCCGGAACCAGGGTGCCCAGGCCGCGAACTTGTCGCACCATTGGGCCACGCTTCACCGTGTCAATCCATACGCTCGAGCGATCCACGCTCGGCGCGGCTGGTTTCAGTCGCGACAAAGCGATCGTTGCCAGAATTAAACCGACTGCGCTCGCGACAATAATCAGAATGCGGCGTTTCCGCTTTTTCGCGGCGATCCCTTTACGTGGTACGTCCATCGATGAAAGGCTCGACGTAAACCCGCTCGGCCTCACGATTGTGTGATCGTCGTCTGGTTTTGCCTGTGGGGTAGTCACGGCGTGATTAAAACAGCGGCAACGTGCGAACGAGCTGGATCATCGCTGATGCACTCGCGGCAATCGGAATCAGGGCAGAACCGATCAGCGCGGCGAAAATCCCAGCGTTACTCAAAAAATCCTTGTTCTCTTCGGTTTCGAAGTAATCGCGGCTGATGTCGCGAAACGAATTCGACAGCTTCGTGCAACGGCCGGTCAAATTTTCCAGGCTCGATGCTTGGTAGTCATAATCAACGAACGGGAATTTCCGCACGTTCTTGGTTGGGTTGTTGGTTGGCTTCATAATTTCCTTCCCTTTCGTCACTAGTGAGAAGCACTTCGACCGCTCACTGGATTCAAAAGTTTTTTCATTTCAGCAGTGCCCTATTGCAACGCCCGTGCCACGGGCCGGAACAAAGTTGTAAGTCGTTGATGATCATGGGTTAAAATTTCTCGAAGATTTTCTGACCCATCGCGAAGTGATTCGCTCATGGGACAATGCTGTCCCGAAAGTGGGACAAAAAAGTGACGCGTGACATGTGACAAGTGACCAGAACTTGTAAACCGCCGAATCGATTGCCGTGGCGCGGGAATCCCCTGAAAAGATTCCTGGTTCCCTGGTTTCCTGATTAAAACTTATTTTGGAAGGCGCAGCACCGCTTCCGCGCCAGCGCGATCGTTACGATTACTCAAACTCAATGTGCCGTCGTGTGCTTCAGCGATTTGCCGGCTCAAGGTCAAACCGATGCCGGATCCCTCCGGCTTCGTGGTGAAAAACGGAACGAAAAGATTCGTAGGGTTCATAATTCCCGGTCCCTCGTCCTTCACGATTACCTCGACGAAATCACCGGCGTCGAGCCACCGAATGAAGACATTCCCACGCGTCTCGAGCGCAGCATCGACTGCATTGTGCACGAGATTGATCAGGACTTGTTCGATTTGCGCGGCATCCGCCTTGATCTGCAACTTCGGGCCGGCAACGATGTTCACCTTGAGTCGCGGCTCCAAATTCACGACTCGCTGAACCAGCTCGCCGAGCTCGACGTCCTCCATTTGCGGCGGCGGAAGTTTCGCCAGCCGCGTGTAAGCCTGCATGAATCGACTCAGTGAATCCGCGCGCGACGCGATCGATTTCAATCCGCTCTCGCGCGTCCTCCTTCCAATCCGGCGGCATCGGTTCGCGGTGCAACAGAGTTTCCAGACTGCCGGCCAGCGATTTGATCGGCGCGAGTGAATTGTTCATTTCGTGACCGAGCACTCGAACGATTCGTTGCCAGGCGCGCCGTTCTTCTTCGCGCAGGGTGCGGCTCAAATCAGTCAGCACGACAAGCTCGTGCGGCAGACCACGCTCGCGAAACGTGCTGCGACCGACACGCCATCGGCCCGATCCGCCGGGAAAAGACAGACTGAGCGGCTCATCCTGATCGACATCGAAGCACGGCCCCAAACCAAGTGAATCGCGCGCTGCGCCCCAGCAGTTTGTCGATCGGCTGCCCGAGCAGAATCTTCGCCGGCGCGATTTACCAGGCGCAGGCGCCGGTCCGGATCGAAGGTGAAAACTGAAACGTCGATCTCGGCCATGATCGTGCGCAGAAGTGCGGTGGCCTCGAACGCGCCAAGGCGTTGCACGCGCAACGTTTCGCCGAGCGTATTCACTTCAAGCAACACTTCGCCGAGCGCGTCATCCGCGCGGGCCCCGCGGGCGCGGATCGAATAATCCCCTTCTCGCAACGCCGCGAGCAGATTGCTCATGGTTTGCAGTGGATGGATCACGTGGTCGCGCGCGGTCGAAATGAATGCCGCACCAAATGCGGTGATTAATAGCGTGATCGTCCATTGAACTTTGGCGCTGTAATCGCCGAACCAGAGGATCGACATCAGGATGATGATCGACGGCGCGACCGCGCCGAGGATCAGCCAGGTCAATTTGCCCTGATGCGAAAACCGATACCGATCTTTCGGTCCGCGCTTCATCAAGAAGAAAATTCGAAATTCGAAATTCGAAATTCGAAATTGATTTCAGAGTCCATATTGCTGCAACCGCCGGTAGAACGCGCTCCGACTCAGACCCAGCGATTCGGCCGCTTTGCGCGCATTCCCATTGTTTCGAGCCAGCGCTTTCTTGATCAAGAACGCTTCGACTTCTTCAAGACTCATGTCCTCCAGGCTTTTTGATTCACCGCTAGCAGTCGTTAGGCCAAGATCGGTCGCCTTGATCTGCGAACCGCGCGCCATCAACACCGCCCGCTCGATCACGTGATCCAGCTCGCGCACATTTCCGGGATACGAATGCTGCATCAATCGATCGCGCGCGGTCTCATCGAATCCGCCGAGCTCCTTGCGATAACGCTGCGCATGCAGCCGCAGAAAATTATTTGCCAGCGGCATGATGTCTTCGCGCCGATCGCGCAATGGCGGAAGTGCGATCTCGATCGTGTTCAACCGAAACAGCAGGTCCTGCCGAAAGCGTCCGGCCGCAACTTCATCCGCAAGGTTCGCGTTCGTCGCGGAAATGATTCGCACATTCGCATGCAAGGTTTTCGATGATCCGACCCGCTCGAACTCGCCGGTCTCGATCACCCGCAACAGTTTCGCCTGCTGATTGAGCGGAATATTCGCGATCTCGTCCATGAACAGCGTGCTTTCGTCTGCCAGCTCGAACCGGCCCGCGCGATCGGTCTTCGCGTCGGTGAACGCGCCTTTGACGTGACCGAACAGTTCGCTCTCGAACAGCGTTTCCGACAAACCGCCCATGTTGACCGTGATCATGCTGTGCGACGCGCGCGGCGAGAGTGCATGCAACGCTTGCGCAATGAGACTTTTGCCCGTCCCGTTCTCGCCGGTGATCAGCACGTTCGCGTCCGACGGCGCGACGCGCTGAATCATTTCGATCACCGGCCGCATGGACGGCGCGTCCGCAATCAGGTTTGGAACGTTGCCGCCAAGTAGTTTGTTCGCCGCCTCGAGCTTCCGGCCTTTTCGCAGCGCGCTACCGAGCTCGATCTGCGTCCGCACAATGGTGAGCAGCCGCTCGTTGTCCCACGGTTTCGGAACGAAATCGCGCGCGCCGCGCTTCATCGCTTCGACCGCGAGATCGATCGTCGCCCACGCCGTCATCACCACGATCGGCAGCGTGCTGTCGAGCGCCTGGATTCGCGGGATGACTTCGAGGCCTTCCTGGCCCGAAGTCGTGTCGCGCGTGTAATTGAGGTCCATCATCAACAACGCGTAATCGCGTTGTTGAAGCGCGTTGAAAATTCCGCCGATCGACGTGACCGCGTCGGTCTGGTATCCCTCGCCTTTGAGCAAAATCCGCAGCGCTTCCAGCACATCGCGCTGGTCATCGGCAATTAAAACGCGGCTCACGAGCTAACTCTGAACCGCGAATCTACCGCCGTGTCAATGTTGGACGAACGCAGCGTTAGTGCAGCAACCGTAAATTCGTCGGCAACATCGTCGCTCCGGCGGCTTCGTCCGGATCGTTTGATCCCGTGAAATTTCCGCCAGAAACCGACGTTTCCTCATTCACGGCAATTTTCGCCGGCGGCGATTTGACCTCTTCTTTGCCTTTGCCCTTGAGGGTCTGGTTCAACGCCGGCAAATCCTTGGCCAGGAGCTGCTCGAAATCTTTGGTCACGTCGTCCAACTCCCGCCTCAGCGTGTCGATGTAAGCGAGATGGTAATCGCCCGGCTTGCCCTCGTAGCTCAAAAGCGCGCCGTACAGTTGGTCGGTGTGCTCGCGAATCCGTTCTTCGCCGGTAATCGCGCCGCCTTCTGTGGTAGCGACTATTTTCTTCCGGACCGCTTCAATCTTCCCGTCGAAATCCTTCACCGCCTTATGAAGCGGATCGGTCTCGGGCAATGCCTTGGCCATTGGCGCGACCTGTTGCCGTAAAAACAAAATCCGGTCCATCAACGCGCTTTCGTCGTCGAATAACGCGCGCACTTTCATCGCCGCATCGAACTGCGCTTTTTTATCCGCGTCGGTGAATTTTGCTCGTCGATCGAGACCCATGGTAAACTTCGTCTCGTAACTCTTTCCGTTCTTCGTCAGACGAACAGTGTATTCGCCGGGCGCGAATCGAACGCCGTTCGCACCGGCAAAAGCGATTTGCGCGGCCGGCGGAACGCGCGGCGGTTTTTCACGCATGCTCCACATCACGCGATTCAATCCGGGCCGTTTGCTCGCCGGAATTTCATCCAGGACGCGACCCGTGGAATCGAGTATTTCGATTTTCAATTTCCCGTAAAGATGACGCTCGCGTTGATAATAATTGATCACCGCGGCGTCAGGCGGATTGTCGCCGACGAACATCGCGGCGCCGTTGGCCCAGCCGCCGTTGCCCTGGATTCGTTCCTGCACTGGCCGCGCCGAAACGAAGGCGACTTCCTGGGACAGAATCTCCGGGGTCAACGCGCGCCAGGGCGTGATGTCGTCGATGATCCAAATGCCGCGACCATGCGTCGCGAGAACCAAATCGTTGTCCCGTGGTTGAATCGCGAGGTCACGCACCGCAACCGCTGGAAAATGGTTGCCCTTGAATTGCGCCCAGTTTTTTCCGCCGTCGATCGAAACCCAAAGTCCAAACTCGGTGCCGAGAAACAACAGATCGGATTTGACGACGTCTTCCTTGATTACCCAGGCATAACCGCGAACGGTTTTCGCGCTCTGCGGAGTGACTAACGGTGTCCACGTCTTGCCATAGTCGGTCGTTTTGAAAACGTATGGCGCCATGTCGCCGAACGTGTGTCGATCAAATGCGGCGTAAGCTGTGCCCGCGTCGAAGTTGCTCGCCTGGACCCAACTGACCCACGAGTTCTTCGGCAAACTGGGAACGTTGCCGACCACGTTGCTCCAGGTTTTTCCGCCGTCGCGCGTTATCTGAACATTTCCGTCATCGGTTCCAACCCAAATCAGGTTCTTGTCCTTGGGCGATTCGCTGATCGAATAAATAGTGGTGTGCATTTCGGCTGACGAATTGTCGACCGTCACGCCGCCGGACTGTTCCTGCTTTTGTTTTTGGGGATCGTTTGTGGTCAGATCGGGGGAAATCCGTTCCCAAGTCTGGCCATGATCGCGGGAGCGAAATAGAAACTGCGCGCCGATGTAGATCGTTCCTTTCTCGTTAGGCGAAAGCGCGATTGGCGTATTCCAGTTGAAGCGCAGCTTTTCCTTATAATTAGGCGTCGGCTGAATGTCGCGCGCTTCGTGAGTGTAGCGATTCACCCGTCCAATCTGGCCGCCCTGATATTCGGCATAGATGTAATCGGGATCGGCCGGATCGGGAAACATCCAGAAGCCGTCGCCGTTGTACATGTTTTCCCACTGATGATTGGTAATGCCTCCGGGATATTCGGACGGCGCGACCCAGGCTGCGTTGTCCTGCAATCCGCCATAGACTCGAAACGGATCGGCATCGTCGACGCTGACGTGATAGAATTGCGACACGGGTAAGTTGTCCGCCTTCCACCATTTGCTCCCGCCGTTGTAGGAGTACCACATCCCGCCGTCGTCTCCGCTAAAGACGGTTTGCGGATTGGTCTCGTCGATCCAGACATCGTGCACGTCGCCGTGCGCGCCTTGGAAACCGCCGACCGTCGCGAAACTTTTGCCGCCGTCATCGCTCATGATCAGCGCGCCGTCAGTTTTGAACACGCGATCTGGATTCTTTGGATCGACAATGAGGTTCGCGAAATAAAACGGACGCCAGACCATCCACTGGCTTTTGTCCCGCTCCTGCCAGGTCGCGCCGCCGTCATCGGAAACAAACAACGCGCTGTTCGGAGATTCGACGAAACAATAAATCCGCTTCGCGTTCGAGGGCGCGATTGCCACCGCAAGCCGCCCGTACGGTTTCTTCGGAAAACCTTTGTTCTTGTCCGGCGTAATCTCCGTCCAAGTGTTGCCGCCATCGTTTGAGCGAAACAATCCGCTTGCCGAAGGTTTGTCAGGACCGTCGCCACCCGAACGATATTCCCAGCCTTTCCGCCGGAAATCCCACATGCACGCGAACAGTGTCTCCGGATTTGCCGGATCGATCGCGATATCGGTGCAACCGGTCGAAGGATTTGCGCCCTTGAGAATCAGAGTCCAGGTCTTCCCGCCATCGGTCGTTCGATAGAGACCGCGGTCCGGAGAATCACTCCATAACGCGCCCGGCACAGCAACGTAAACCGTGTCGCTGTTGTTCGGACTAACACGAATCCGCGAAATGCGTTCCGATTTGTTCAAACCGGCGTGCGTCCAGGTTTCGCCTCCGTCGGTCGATTTGTAAATGCCGTCGCCAATCGACACGCTATTGCGCGTCCACGATTCGCCCGTTCCAACCCAGACGTTCTTCGAATTTTTCGGATCGAGCGCGATTGCACCGATCGATTGAACCGCTTGTTCGTCGAATACCGGACGGTAACGAGTTCCCTGGTCGTCCGATTTCCAAACACCGCCGCTGGCCGCGCCAACAAACAACGTGACCTTGCCGGACGGCTCACGCGTGCCGGCGATTGCCGAGATGCGACCGCTCATCGCCGCCGAACCAATATTGCGTGCGCCGAGACCGGAGATTGTCGCCGAATTAAACGGCGCCAAAGCCGGTGGTTGCGCGAATGCCGAACCACAAAACACAATTGCTCCGAAAAATTTTAAAGAACGCATGAGAGTCAATTATTTCGCTGGAGTTGTGGGGAAATGGAAAATCGCGTCGTCGACGGGCACATTTCCTTCCGCCTTGTCGATCACGATCTTTTGCTTGTCGGCGTCGCCTTTGCTTCCGGCCTCGATTGAAGTTGGAACGAAGACGCCGTTGATCTTTTCGTAGTCGCCCAGGTCAGTTTCGGTCTCGACCAGCGCGCCTTGCTGAACGCGTTGCGTCAAAATCCGGATTTCCAGAAAATGGTCGGGATCGAGATAAACAAAGTTTATATCCCCGTTTTTGCGCGTGACCTTGATCTTGTAGGCCTGCGTTCCATCAACATCTTCCGTCCCGAGATATTCGAGCGTGCTGCCTTTTTCCTTCCAATCGACCAGCGGCCCATCCATCTCGGCGTCCTCCATCAACTCCTTCACGTCGTCGGCCGACATGCGCTCGGGATCTTTGCGGCCCTGAAAGGGCGAAATTCTCCAACCTTCCTTCCCGTCGAACGCCTGGATTACCGTCATTCCTTGCAGCGTTCCTTCGGTGCGCACTTCGAGTGGGCGCTTTTTGATCTGAGTATAGGCAAGTCGAATCTTGCCCTCGTTCACCAGCATAATGCCGGTGCGCCGAAGCGAATGCAGCGCGTGCACCGCCTGCGCGCCGCCTTTGGCTTCGATATTTTTCGCGACCAACTCATCCAAAGTTGGAGCGGTCGCTGGCATTTCCTGAGTGAACGCGGCCGGCGCGAACAGCGCCGCCGCCACGAGCGTGGCTGCAAAATGTTTTCGCATGAATGTGAGGTTGAAGAAAATGGGCAGACGACTGCCCGCGTCAACTCAGCATGCAAACCCCATGCCACTGAAGATTTTTCACCAACAAACTCCAGTTAATCAGCTGATTAGAACTCAATCGCGTTGCGATTCCTTTCCGCCAATTGTCCCGCGAATGGGATTTCCCTGCTCGTTTTCGGGAAACAAAACGACGTAAATCGCGGCGATGACGAGCAGCTCGACGAGAAACGGAAATTTCGCCAAGCGCATGAACAGCAATCAAAAGCGTCGTAGCAGTGCTTGTATCAAGCACCTAAATTGATTGACCGGCACTCCCCGCTCCACCGGCACATGCCCGGAGCTGATAAGGCAACCACATCGGTTACCGCCATGAAATTCGGGTTAGTAACCCCGCGCCATCCGGGTCATTGCGACGATGCTCAAGCAAATCGGCCAGGCCGAAATCAGGGCAATAATCGTGAATGCTGAGAATTCCGTCACGTAATCGCGGGCCATTTCTGTGCCGATAAAATCGCTGCTTAGTTTGTGGAAACCGGTCAGCTTCGCGATCTTTTGATCGCCGTTGATTTTTGCGTCCGCTGTCGGCCGATAATTGTGATCGGTTAACGGAAATCCCGTGCGACGATTGCGACTAATTTGAGGTGTTGGTTTCATAAATTGTTAGGTTGTTAAAGGTTGTTGTATCGAATGCGGTTCGAGGACCGGCGCAAAAACCCGCGCGTGGTTTTGAGATTCGACCACTGGGGTGCCGCGAAGGGCGGGCTCCAACTTGGCGAGACCGACAGGCCCGTGGGGGCGCGTCGATCAATCATCTCCCCCTATCTAGCAGCCGTTTGCGTGCCTGTCCACTTTCCGAATAGGACTTTAGTCATAAGTCGTTGATACTGTGTTAGAAGCGATTATGAATATTTTAAACACCTTCGGAGTCGATCCTGTCAGGTCGGCAGTTTTTGCAATAATGAGATGCCAGCAATCGCGTGGAAGGCGTGACACAGTTTTTGTCGGTGATACCGTGCGCAAAATGGAACCAGTGGCCGATTGCGCTTTCCTGAGCGACCAAAAGAGGTTGAGGAGTTGAGTTGTTGAGCATTTAAGAGACCGACATGGAAACACCCGAGTGGGCATCTCTAAGCGACCAAGATCTTCTCGAGCGCCGAATTTCCACGCTTGGCCTAACGCTGGAGGACACACCACTTCAGCCGCTGATCCACCAACTATATAATGAGCTGTCAACGAAAGGCCTGGCGTTTCATCCCCCAACCCACATCGGCGATGAATGGTTTGTGCCGATCGGGGTCCCGGCGATCTTCGTTCCGTTTTTTCTGGTGCACGAACGGCTCCGCGCGCTCGAGCGCTCGATGATGCTCGAAGTCGAGGGCGAAACGCCGGAGTGGTTCATGAAACTGATGCGGCACGAGGCCGGCCACGCCTACATGTATGCCTACCGGCTGACCAGAAAGAAACGATGGCAACAACTTTTCGGCCAAACGTCGAATGAGGAGACACCGAGTTTTTATCGGCCGCGTCCGTTCAGTCGCAGTTACGTGATGCACCTGGACGATTGGTACGCGCAGGCCCACCCGGACGAAGATTTCGCGGAGACATTCGCCATTTGGCTGACACCGGAGTTCGATTGGCGAAAACGCTACGCCGGCTGGAAAGCGCTGCAGAAACTCGAATACGTCGATCAGCTGATGAAATCGCTCGCTGGCAAACCGCCGACATTGATGCCGAAGTATCGCGAAACCGAATACAATTTCCTTAACGTAAAACTCAAGACTTATTACGCGCGAAAACGAAAGCTTTTCGAAGAACAATATCCCGGCTTCTACGACGTTGATCTTCGGCAATTATTTTCCGCACCGACCGGAATCAAAGCGAGCAGCTACCTCCGTCAGCGGCGGCGTCGCTTGATGAATTCGATATCGCAATGGACAAACGAAAAGAAATTCCGGATCAACAAATTGCTCAACCGTTTGATCGATCGCAGCGACGAGCTCGGATTACGTGTGCAGAATGACGACCCGCAGCAGGATTTTCGCGTCGCGTCTTACATCACGACGCTGGTGATGAATTATTTGTTTACCGGCAAGTTCAAGCGCACCAAGTAACGAGTGAAAAAGAAACTCAAAGTCCTCGTTTTGTTCGATGGCGTTCAGCCCACGCCGATCGACGCCGACTTGAGCGAGGAAATGAAGACCGAGGAATGGCAAACCGAGGCCAACGTGATGGCCGCGCTCAAAGAGCTCGGTCACACCCCTGAGCATCTCGCCATCTTCGATGACGTCGATCTTGTCCGGCAAAAAATGGAAAGCTTCCAGCCGGACATTCTTTTTAACCTGGTCGAGCAGTTCAAAAACAATCCGGGATTCGACCAGAACATCGTTTCGCTTCTCGAAATGCAGGGCGTGCCGTTCACCGGTTGCGGTTCGACGGGCTTGACGCTTTGCAAACACAAAGGCATTTCGAAAAAGATTCTCGGCCATCACGGAATCGCGACACCGAATTTTGTCGTCATTCCGCGTGGGCAGCGCAGCGGGCCGGGGAAATTGAAGTTTCCGATTTTGGTGAAGCCGGTGAAGGAAGAAGCGTCCTATGGAATTTCGCGGGCGTCGTTTGTTCAAAATGATGAGCAGTTTCGCGATCGTATCGCGTTCATCCACGAGAAGTACAAAAGCGATGCCATCGCCGAGGAATACATCGAGGGCCGCGAGATTTACGTGAGCATCATGGGCAACACGCGGTTACAAGTATTTCCGCTGCGCGAATTGATTTTCCGTGAAGTGCCGCCGAACGAACCGAGGATCGCCACCTACAAAGCGAAGTGGGACGAGACATACCGCAAACGTTGGGGGCTAGAAGGAAAGTTCGTCGAAGGTCTCGACTCCGCGCTGGTCAAAGAGATTGAGAAAATGTGCAAGAACATTTATCGATTGCTGACGATCGACGGTTACGCCCGCATCGATTTGCGGCTTACGGCCGACAACAAACCGTATTTCATCGAGGCAAACCCTAATCCGCATCTTGCGGCCGACGAAGATTTCGCGGAGTCGGCCCTGAAAGCGGGCCTAAAGTATCCGCAATTGATCCAGGCGATCATCGCTCTTGGGATGCGGATGGCGCGAGGTTAGAAGAAGTTGATCGCTAAGGAGCTAAGGTCCTCGGACTGGCGGTAATAAAATCTCGCGCAACTCCGGTCGCGGGATCATTGTTAATATACTGCCAGTTGGGTCATTACCTATGGAACCCACCACGTTTTTCGAGCATTACCGCATTTGCACCGGAGAAGAGGGCCGCGAAGTCAGCCGAACCGGCGCGGCCATTAATTACAAGGCGATCGACACGCGTTCGCATGAGCCCGTGCGTTTGCAGCTGATTCCGAAAGCGACGATCGAACCGGAGAAGCTCGCTCAACTCAAAGAACGCGCCGAGACGGCGGAGAAATTGGATCATGTGAACATCGCAAAGACGCTGGCGGTGGGGATCGAGCAAAATTATTACGCGATCGTTTCCGAATATTTCGAAGGCGAAACGGCGGATTCATGGATCGTCGAGAACGGGCCAATGGCGGCGGACGCGGCGTTGCGGGTCGGACTGCAAGTGGTCCGCGCGCTCGGCGCAGCTGCCTATTTCAGTCTTACGCACCGCGCCGTTCAACCATCGAACTTGATGATCGTGCCAGGCGAATCACCGAGCGGGGGCTGGCCATTCGTAAAGCTCTTGAATTTTGGCCTGGCTGGACTCGAGTTGCATTCCGACAGCAATGAGGCCCCCGAAATTGCCCCTTCGATTTCGCCGCAGTTTGCGAGTCCTGAACAACGATCGGGTGGCGAAATCAATTTCGAATCGGAAATGTATTCGCTGGGCGCAACGATTTGCTTTCTGCTCACCGGCGCAGCGCCGATCGCGGCGAGCGGGGTGAAAGCGCGTCTACGGATCCGCCGTTTGCCGGAACTGCGGCGCGCGCCAAAACCGTTGCACAATCTGCTGGTTTCGTTGTTGCGCGAAAATCCGGAGAACCGACCGCACGATCCGGTCGCACTGGAAAAAGAAATGCGCGATTGCCTGACCAAAATCGAAAGACGTCAGGCGATTGGCCGCAAGCTGGGACTGCCCCTGGCGGCAGTGGTGCCGAGAAAACCGAAACCGAAGGAGCCCTCATCGCCGCTCGCACAAGTATTACGCGGATTTGCCGCCGTTGCAGTCATTCTTGTCGCGGGTGCCGCGGCCGCCGAATATTTCTTTCACGACCAATTTCCGTTTCTGCGTCGCACCGAGCAAGTCGGCGTTCCGATTGGAATTCCTGAGGCGTCGAAATTCGCTGCGACGTCGGCGGAAGGGGCAAGTTCTTCGCCAATTGCTGCAAATCCGGCGGCACAAAATGTTTCACCGGCAATTGCGGACGCGAATCAAAAACCTTCCCCGGCGATTGAACAAGACCAGGAAGCGAATCCAACTGCGTCGGCTTCGCCTGCAGAAATTGCGAGCAACGACGTTACGTCGGGCAAAAAACGATCGGAGCCTGCTTCGCCCGCGATCGGTCCCGAAGATCAGCAAATGGCGAGTGAAAATGCCGACCAGTCGTCGTCGACCGAATCGAGCGAGTCGCCTGAGCAGGCGAACAAAAAGTCGACCACGACCCGAAGATCGACATCGCAAGATTCGCGCTCTCGCTCGTATCCCGACGACAGCAGTTACGACCGCGGAGCAACTTACCAGGGTCGCGGTCATGCCCGCATCATCGGCAGAACGCCGGACGGAAGGCCAATTGTGAAGCTAACATCCGGCCGCGTCGTCATTCTTCCGCGGCACTATGATGACAACGGAATCTATCCGTCACGCCCCCGACGCCGCATTTATATGGACCGGCCCGATGATTACGTGCCGCCTTCGCAACCGTTTTACCCGAACAACTAGCGTTAGCCTTTGAATCTCATCTCGGTCGTTGCAACGAACCCGAGTTTCTCGTACAGCGCACGCCCTTCGTCCGACGCGTGCAGAACAAGCGAATCGATTCCGGTCTTGCGCGACCAGGCGATGATTTCTTTCATCAACAATGTGCCAAGACCGCGACGCCGCCATGCGGGCTCGGTGTAAACATTTTGGATGATCGCCTGCTGGCCCGAAACAATCTCGAACTTTCCGAGCGCATTCGGTTGTGGATGGGGCGCGACCTCGCGCAGGGTCACGCCTGCGCCCGCGACAATGTTGCCGGGTTCATCGTGAGGACTGGCCAGCCAGCCGACATATTGATTGCGCTCAATCATTGAATGAAGTGTGTCTTTAGATTGAGCGCGAAAGGTTTCGAATTGTTCCGAGGAAAGTTCCCCCATGTCCGTGAACATCCGAGCGCGGTGATCACTGATCACATCGAGATCGGTACGCGTCGCGAGTCGGATCTTGAATGGGTGCGACATGTAGCAAAACGTGGAACATCGAAAGCCGAACGTCCAACGTCTAAATCAATGAGGCGCGTTTTTGTCTTTCTCGACACCACAATTTGAATTCCTGGTTTCCATGGGTTGAAACTCGCACGCTACCCGCGCGTGCTCGCTGCTACCCTCGCAGCTTTACCTTCTATGTCGCTCGTCCCGCTCGCTCCCTTCCTGATTTGTTCAACAGGCTTTTCCCAAAGCCTATTATCCTGCATGATTCAGTGATGCAGGATGCGCTCACCCCCATGATGCAACAATATCAGCGGCTGCGGAAAAGTATTCCCGCCGATACGCTCCTGCTGTTTCGACTCGGCGATTTTTACGAACTGTTTTTTGAAGATGCGAAGGAAGCGTCCGTTCTGCTCAACGTCGCTCTCACCAAACGCAACCAGGTGCCGATGTGCGGCGTGCCCTTTCACGCCGCGCAGACTTATATCGCCAAACTCATCAAAGCAGGCCGGCGCGTCGCGATTTGCGATCAAACCAGCGAGCCTCAGCCGGGCAAAATCGTTTCGCGCGACATTACGCAAATCATCACCGCTGGCACGGTCAGCGAATTGCATCTGCTCGATGCGAAGCGCGCAAATTATCTCGGCGCGGTCTTCGCCGGCAACGACATGTTTGGTTTCGCCTATGCCGATCTCACGACCGGAGAGTTCAGGCTGACCCAATTGCAGGATCGACAAGCGCTCCTGGACGAGCTGGCGCGCGTTTCGCCGTCGGAATTGCTCGTCAGCGCCGAGCAAAGTGATTCGTTAGGTCAAATCGATCACGCACTCGAGTACGACAGTTACGCGTTTCTGCCGGAACACGCGACGTTTACTTTGTGCGAACATTTTCAGGTCAAATCGCTCGACGGCTTTGGCTGCGCGCACCTGTCGCAAGCGATCGCAGCCGCGGGCGCCATCGTTCATTATTTAAAGCACCAGCTGCGGCGAAAGATCGATCACCTTGGCTCACTGAAGTGCGACGCGCCGAGCGATTACGTTCTGCTCGACGCGGCAACGCAGGGAAATCTGGAACTGGTGGAATCACGAGGCACACGGGACACGAGTTTGCTCGCAGTGCTGGATCGAACCATGACCCCGATGGGCGCGCGTAAATTGCGCTCGTGGATCCTGCAGCCGCTGCGCGACCTGACTGAACTCGGCTGCCGGCAGCAAATGATCGCCGACTTGTTGCAGGAGCCAGATCTGTTGGCTTCGATTCGAACCGAATTGAAATCGATCCGCGACGTTGAACGCGCCGTGGGGCGATTGAGCCAGGCGTCCGGCAATGCCCGCGACCTGGTTTCATTAAAAGCGTCGCTCGAGCAAATTCCAAAATTAAAAACCGAGGTGGCCAAACTCATCGATCGGATGAGCTTCGGTCGCGAAAGTTCTTCTGTAGAGGCAGCCGTACCGGCTGCAAACTTACCAAGGGAGCAGGCGGCACGCCTGCCTCTACAACAACGACTACAGAACGAAATCCAGGAAATGCCTGCTCTTGCGGAGAAATTGAGCAAGGCGCTGATGAATGATCCGCCGCTGCCCTTGAAAGAAGGCGGAATTTTCCGTGACGGTTACGATGCCGACCTTGACCAGCTCCGGGCCGCGTCGCGCGAGGGAAAAAACTGGATCAGCCAATTGCAGGAGCGCGAGATCGTCGCGACCGGGATCAAATCGCTCAAGGTCCGTTACAATTCGGTGTTCGGTTATTTCATCGAGGTTACCAAGTCCAACCTCGCGAGCGTTCCAGAGCATTACACCAGGAAACAGACGACCGTCGGGGGCGAACGTTTCATTACACCGGAGCTGAAGGAAATGGAGGGTAAGATTCTCGGTGCGGATGAGCGGGCGCGAAATCTCGAGTACGAGCTTTTCCAAAAAATACGCGACGAAACACTGCGCGAATTAGCACCGATTCAGCGGACCGCAGACTCAATCGCGACTCTGGATGCAATTTGTTCGCTGGCAGAGACAGCGCGGCTCTTCAACTACTGTCGGCCGACGTTGAACGATTCATTGAGGCTGGTCATCAAAGACGGCCGGCATCCCGTGCTCGACCAGAATCTCGTGGAAGAAAAGTTCGTCCCAAATGACACGACGTTGGATGGCGAAAATGTTCGTCTGGCGATCGTGACCGGACCGAACATGGCCGGCAAGTCGACCTACATCCGGCAAGTCGCGCTGATTGTGTTGATGGCGCAAACCGGAAGTTTTGTTCCGGCCGCGAGCTCCGAAGTCGGGTTGGTCGATCGCATTTTCACCCGCGTCGGCGCGAACGATGATCTCGCGCGCGGTCAATCCACCTTCATGGTCGAGATGAACGAGACGTCGAACATCGTGAACAATGCAACTGACCGGAGTCTGGTGATTCTCGACGAGATTGGGCGCGGAACATCGACCTTCGACGGACTTTCGATTGCCTGGAGCGTAGCGGAGTTTTTGCACGACAAGATCAAGGCGCGGACGCTGTTCGCCACCCATTATCATGAACTGACCAAACTCGCGTCGGAGCGCAAAGGCGTTTGCAATCTCAACGTCGCCGTCCGCGAGTGGAACGAGCAGATCATCTTTCTGCGCAAAATCATTCCCGGCGGCGCGGACAAAAGCTACGGCATCCAGGTCGCGCGCCTGGCCGGTTTGCCAAAAGAAATCCTCGACCGCGCAAAGGAAATTCTCGCGCACTTGGAAAATCCGAACGGAGCCACAGCGCAGGAAAAACCGAAACGAAAACGATCGAGCGCGAAAGGCATGCCGGAATCGGAAAAGCCACAGCTGGATCTGCTGTAGTAGAGGCGATTCAACGAGCAGTCTAACCTGGCGTGATATTGCGGGCGCTTGAGGGCAATCGCCCCTACCTTTTTCGCTGACCTACGACGCGCGAGAGCTTATAGTGACGTCGCAAGTCCCCCCTATGTCAGTCAAGACCGAGAAGGCCCTAAACGAAAGTCAGCACGCGCTTTGGCTGAAGGCGCTTGCAGCGATGGAGCTGCGGAATTTTGGGTACGCCATCTCGTTGTTGCAGGGAATCCTGAAACAGGAGCCGGAATTTTTAACCGGTCGGCAGCTTTTGCGGCGCGCCGAGGTAACAAAACAAAAAGCCCGGAAGAAAAGTTTCTTCAATATTTCGACAGCGCCGATCGCAGTTATGAAAGCGCAGCGCGAAATCAAGAAAGCTCCGCGGCGCGCGGTCGAGATGATCGAGAAAGTTTTGGAAAAAGAGCCTTACAATCGCCAGGCGAACCTGGTGTTGAAGGATGCTGCGATAGCGGCCGGATGGCTGGAGATCGGCTTGTTCGCGGTCCGCACGTTGCTCGAAGAAAATCCGCGCGACGTGAGATTGCTACACGAGCTCGGCCGGCTTCATCATCAGATGGGGCAAAGCGAACAAGAGGTCGAAGTTTGCAATCGAATTACTGAGATCGACCCGCTCGATGCGGTGGCAGTGCGAATGGGAAAAGATGCGTCGGCGCGCGCCGCGATGACCGCCGGCGGTTGGACCGAAGCCAGGAGCTATCGAGAACCGATCAAGGAAAAAGACGTGGAAGGACGTCGCTGAACGAGAGGAAAGGTCGTGTCGCCAGCACTAGCAAGGGAATTTTCGGGGAGAAACTACGAGCTTTTGCAGTATTATCGCCGGCTTGCACTTACATCCAAGATTGTGTCAATATGCGAATCTCTGATGCCGGATTGCGGAATTGTTACCTGCAAAACATATGAAAATTAATCTTATAATCTCACGATTCTTAGTTGTGGCACTGGCAGTTGCCGCGCTTAGCCTGGTTAACACAGCCAGCGCGTTGAACCAGTACCCTCCGTTGCGAACCGGAGCGAATTCGAACGCTCCAACAGCAAAACCTAACGCCGCGACAGCGGGAGGCAAACTCAGTGCCGCGGACAAAACGTTCATGATGAACGCAGCCAAAGGCGGGATGATGGAAGTCGAGATGGGCAAAATGGCCGCCCAGAATGGTCAAAGCGCCGATGTGAAAAAGTTCGGTAACCGAATGGTGACCGACCACTCCAAGGCGAATAGCGAGTTGATGGCGCTCGCCAAGCAGGACGGCGTTTCGCTTCCGAGCGCGAAATCAGCCGGGAAATGGAAATCGGACAAGGACTACATGAACATGATGGTTAAAGATCACCAGGAAGACCTGGGAGAGTTCCAAAAGGAAGCGCAAAGCGGAACCGATCCGGACGTGAAGGCATTTGCGGCCAAAGGGGCGAAGATGGTCAGTACTCATCTCAAGCTAGCTCAGGAGACCCAAGCGAAGCTGAAATAACGTCGCCGGCTCACTTTTATACTAAAAGCGGTACGCTCTCATCGGTGTGCCGCTTTTTTTTGGCTTTGCATTCAGGCGAAGCGACCCTACAGGGTTTGAGAAATGCGGAAGACAAAAATCATCTGCACACTTGGCCCGGCCACTGAAAAGGTCGAAACGATTCGCCAATTGATCGAGCGCGGCGCGGACGTTTTCCGTTTGAACATGAGCCACGCGCAACACGAATGGGTTCGGCAGATCGTTCCGCGCATTCGCAAGCTCTCGAAAGAAGCCTCTCGCCCGATTGGAATCCTGCTCGATACCCAGGGGCCGGCGATTCGCACCGGTCCCCTTAAGACGCCGCTGGAGCTTAAGAAGGACGAGATCATCGAATTCACTGTTCGAGGCGCGAAGAAAACGCAAAAGAAATCAATCACTGTCAACTACGCCGGGTTCGTCGATGACGTCAGCGCCGGGGACACGGTCCTGGTGGACAATGGACTAATTAAGCTTGTTGTCGTTGAAAAGAAAAAGAATCGCGTCCTATGCAAGGTAGTGACTCCAGCGTCGTTGGGATCGCGACGTCATATCAATTTGCCCGGCGTCCATGTCAGTCTGCCGGCCCTGACAAAGAAGGACATCGCGGATGTCTCGCTCGGCGCGGAACTCGGGGTCGATTTTGTAGCTCTAAGCTTTGTTCGCAAACCGCACGACCTGATAGAGCTTCGAAACTTGCTGGTCCGCAAGAACAGCCAAGCCTGCGTGTTGGCGAAGATTGAAGATCAATCGGCGGTCGAATCGATAGACGACATTATTAAGACTGCCGACCTGGTCATGATCGCGCGCGGAGATCTTGGGATCGAAGTGCCGATGGAGGAATTGCCAATCATTCAACGGCGAATCGTCAAGAGTTGCATTCGGCTCGGCAAACCGGTGGTAGTGGCGACGCACATGCTGGAATCGATGATCAACAATCGCGTGCCGACGCGTGCTGAGATTACCGATGTCGCCAACGCAGTATTTGAACAAGCGGACGCGATCATGTTGAGCGGCGAAACCAGTGTCGGCCGTTATCCAGTCGAGTGTGTTGAGGTCTTGAACCGGGTGGCGACTCGGATTGAGAGAAGTGGCGGAGCCGGTTATGCCAAGGATGCGATCCTGGAGGATAATCGACAAAAAACCGTGTCCGCAGCAGTCGTACTGGCCAATTCCCTTACTCGTTCGAAGCTCATCGTTTTCACAAGACACGGAACGATGGCACGCAACACCTCCAACCTCCGCCCTCAGCACTCCACTATATTCGCATTCACTCCGAGCGAAAAAGTGCGGCAACAATTATCGATCTGCTGGGGCGTGTGCTCGCAACGAATCGAATTCAGTGATGATCCAAATCAGACCATCGAAACAGCAGCCAAACACTTGCGCGAGGAAAAGCTGATCGCACCAGGCGACAACCTCGTTGTTATCAGCGACGTGCAAGCTCGGGGCGAACGCGTTGATTGTGTCCTGTTGCGGACGGTAAAGTAAAAAACGCGCGAATTTCTCCGCGCGTTTTCAAAATACGATATCGATTTAGCGTTAGGCTTCGACCGGTAGCTCAACGTCGACGGGCTTTTCCTTTTTGCTCAAAGCGCGGCGGAGCTTCGACAACGCAATGTTTTGCAGCTGACGAATGCGCTCGCGAGTGACGCCAAATTTCTTGCCAACTTCCTCGAGCGTCTTGGGTTTTCCGCCGTCGAGCCCGAAGCGCTGGAAAATGATTTTCTTCTCGCGATCATCGAGCACATCGAGCAAGCCGCCGACTTCGTTGCGCAGATTCTTGTCTCGCAAGAGCTCAAATGGCGTTTGCGCGTCCTCATCGCCAACAATCTCGCCGAACTCGGTGGAATCGTCGTCACTGATTGGCGCGTCGAGTGAAGCCGGACGAATCGAAACCGTCTTCAATTGCGAAACTTTTCCGGAAGCAATTCCAATTTCTTCGCCGAGCTCATCGTCCGTTGGCTCGCGGCCGAGCTCTTCGCTCATCTGCAACGAGACGCGGCGCATCTTGGAAATCTTGTCCACGAGATGAACCGGCAACCGGATAGTTTTCGACTGGTTCGCCAACGCGCGCTTGATCGATTGTTTGATCCACCACGCGGCGTAAGTGCTGAGCTTTCCACCCTTGGCGGGATCAAAACGCTCAACGGCTTTCATCAAACCGATGTTGCCTTCGGAAATCAGGTCCAACAACGGAAGCCCGAGGTTGGCGTAATCGTGGGCAATCTTGACCACGAGTCGCAAGTTGGACCGAATCATGAGCGCGCGCGCCTCCCGATCGCCCTTTTTGATCTTGGCGGCGAGTTCAATCTCCTGTTGCGGCGTCAAGAGCGGGATTTGCCCGATCTCGCGCAGGTAAATTTTTATTCCGGTATCGCTATCTTCGGCGGCCATATAACCTCTCTTCATGGGAAACTGGGGGCTGAACCGACCATTTGCCGGCTTTTGTGTTCGTAGCTGGCTCCTTAATCGGATTTCTTAACATCAGGGAAACTACTTAACAAGGTTAAATATTCGGAATACTGACAGTTATACGCGGAGCTTTGTTCAAACTTTCTCAAAAGATTCCGAGGCGGGATTTTCCATAGGATTGACGGTCAAAACTCGCCTGATTTTGTCTCTTTTCCGACCCGCGGCTTTTTGCCACTCTTAATAAAGAACGGTTCCCCCCATGCTGGCCAAGATTTATTCTGCGGCGGTCTATGGCGTTGATGCCTACGAGGTTGAAATCGAGGTTAACGCCGGGGCCGGCAAGCCAGTAATGGTCATTGTCGGCTTGCCGGATGTGGCAGTGAAAGAGAGCCGGGACCGGGTCTGGACCGCCATTGCGAACAGCGGGTATCGGGCGTCTCGCAAACGGACCACGATAAATCTCGCGCCGGCGGATATTAAGAAAGAGGGACCAAGCTTCGATCTGCCGATCGCCCTCGGCATGGTTGCAGTCGGCGAAGAACTGAACACGTCACCGTGGGAAAAGTTTAGTTTTGTGGGCGAGCTCGCGTTGAATGGCAGTGTCCGGCCCACCAAAGGCGTGCTTCCAGTCGCTTTGGAAGCACGCCGTCGCGGAAAGCAGGCGTTGTTCGTGCCCGCGGCGAATGCGCTCGAAGCGGCGATGGTCAGCAAGATCGACATCTACGGTGTCCATAATCTCCGCGAGACGTTCCAATTTCTGCGCGGCGAAGTTCCGCTTCTTCCAATACGCGGCGATCTCACCGGATTTTTCGCAACCCACCAAACTTACGACGTCGATTTCTCCGACGTGAAAGGCCAGCGTCATGTAAAACGCGCGATCGAAGTCGCAGTCGCTGGCGGTCACAACATTCTGATGATTGGCCCGCCCGGTTCCGGGAAATCGATGTTGTCCAAGCGGATTGCGACCATTATTCCACCGATGTCGCTCGAGGAAGCAATCGACACCACCAAGATTCACAGCATTGCCGGATTTCTCGACGGCGAAAAATCGTTCGTCGCGACGCGGCCGTTTCGCTCGCCGCATCACACGATCAGCGACATCGGACTGCTCGGAGGCGGGGCGTTTCCCACTCCGGGCGAAGTTAGTCTGGCCCACAACGGTGTGCTGTTTCTCGACGAGCTGCCAGAATTCAAACGATCGGCCCTGGAAGTGATGCGCCAGCCGCTCGAGGATGGGAAAGTCACGATCTCCCGGGCGGCCGGCAGTCTAACTTTTCCGAGTGAGTTCATGCTCGTCGCGGCGATGAACCCCTGCCCCTGCGGATATTTTGGCGATCTCAAACGCGAATGCCGGTGCAGTCCGGTGCAAGTTCAACGTTATCGCCAAAGAATTTCCGGTCCCCTGCTCGATCGGATCGATCTGCACATCGAGGTGCCGGCTGTGGAATATCGAGATGTTTCGAGCGACCGCGTCGAAGAATATTCGGTTGCGATTCGCGAACGAGTCGCCCGGGCGCGCCAAAAACAACACGACCGTTTCGCGCGCGACGCAAAAGCCACCTGCAACGCGCGCATGACCACGCGCCATCTGAAAGCGCATTGCAAATTGAGCTCCGACTCCCAGGAATTGATTCGGGTCGCAATGACCGAACTCAATCTGAGCGCGCGCGCTTACGATCGAATCCTGAAAGTCTCGCGAACGATCGCCGACCTGGACGACAAAATCGACATCTTGCCGGAACACGTCAGCGAAGCGATTCAATACCGCACGTTTGATCGGACCTTGTGGATTTGAGCCGAATCTGTGAGAAATTGAGCCCAAGGGCGAGATTGGCGGCGTCTAAATAGATGGAAAGCCAAAATGAAACCGATCGCTGAAAGGACGAATCGCCGAAGCGATGGCGAATTTTCGTCCGAGTGGCGGCAGCGACGAACGCTGCTTATCGATTGCAATTACCAGTCGTTCTCGCCTGATCGTTATTACGGTGGCCCCACCGGAATCTCGGCGCGATCATTTCTAGATATCAGCCGCGATTATTTTCAGCACGAAGCACGGCGGAATTTTCTGGCCGAGACGGCGTTCTTCCTGGTCCTGACGGCAATTCTGACTAGCGCAATCGTTGAAAGCGTTCGCGCCATCATTCACTTCCTGCAACTTCCCGCTGCTTGAGCTAGGCTCCGGCGGAAACATGCGGCCTGTCACAATTTGTTTCGTTTGCGCATCGTTGATCGTTCTTTGGCTCGGCGGTTGCCAACCGCCGGATGATCCAACCTTGGAGGAGACGTCCGACCGGCGTTATCCGGTCGATTCAAACACCCCAACGATCAGCGTGACGAATCGCGACGGTTCGATTTCCATCTACGGGGCCGGTGGAGACGTGCGCGAAGTTCGGGTTGAAACCCTGAAGAAGGCCTACACTCCAGAACGTTTGAAGGCGATTTCCACGCGGGTGACGACGCGACAAAATTCAATCTTCATCGAGGTTGTCTATCCACCAGCTTCCGACGCCGGCTTTTCAGACCGCTCCGGCACCGCGGATCTCGTCATCGTGGTCCCGCAGGCGGCAACGATTTCGAAGTTGGAGCTGCGCAATGGCGAAGTGCTTATCGAAGAGTTGAGAAGCAAGGAGGCGCACGCTCAATTGGGCAACGGCCGGTTTTTCGTCCACAATTGTTTTGGCAATCTCGACTTTCGAGTCCAAACCGGAAATGCCGGGCTTGTCTACGAATGGTGGGAAAAACAGGACTTCTCGATTCACGCTGTGGTCGACGACGGCAACGCTGTCGCCTACCTGCCAGAGGACGCTGTATTTCATCTCATCGCCAATACCGTGACCGGGAAGATCGCCAATGATTTCGAAGAGAAGCAGCAACGCCGCGCAGAATCGACCAAGCATGTCGATGTGATGGTCGACGGCGCAGAGAAGCCGAAAATTGAGTTCGAAACTCGGGACGGCAACATTAGAATCGCCGAACACAATCCTTAAGTCTCAAATTCCTGCCATGCCGTCGTTCGATATCGTCTCTGAGGTCGACAAACAAGAAATCGATAATGCGCTTAACCAGGCGCGCAAAGAACTCGCCACGCGTTTTGATCTAAGAGATGCCAAAACTGAGATTGTTCATGAAAAAGACCAGATTGTGCTCATCGCCGATGACGCGAACCATTTGCGCGCGCTGCGCGAGATCGTGATTGGCAAACTTTCCAAGCGCGGTGTCGATCTTCGCAATGTGAAACAGGAGGAGCCCGCCCTGTCTTCAGTCGGTCACGCGCGCCAGGAATTGAAAATCCAACAGGGGCTTGAAGGCGAGAAGGCCAAGGAAATCATCCACGCAATCAAGTCGCAGAGCTTTAAAGTTCAGAGCCAATTGCAAGATCGACAAATCCGGGTGACGGGAAAGAAGAAAGACGAGCTTCAGACTGTCATTCAGTTCGTGCGCGGACATGATTTCGGTGTGGCGACGAACTTCAAGAACTTGAGAGACTAGGAACAACCGCGGATTATACGGATAGTACGGACAGCAGGATGAAGATTCCCGTGCAATTCTATGCTCAGCTGCGCGACATTGTCGGCGTTTCCAGTTTAGATGTCGATGTCCCCAAAGGCGCGACCGTGGCTCAGCTGATTGACAAGATCTGTGAATTCAAGCCAGCGTTGCGCGCGTATCATAAGAGCATCCTCGTCGGTGTCGGCGTTGACTTTGTTGAACGAGACCACGTAATCGGCGGTGGCGAGGAGCTCGCTATTATGCCTCCTGTGCAGGGAGGATAATTCTGTGTCATCCGCGCAATCCGTGGCAACGTCCGGCTACTTCGATGTGATCAAATCTTTTCGCAGCCGCCGATGCACGGAAGATTGCTGAAAAGCACGCGCTCGAGATCGCTTTGCATCGTCTTTGGCCAGGCCGTTGCTCGCACGAAAGATCAACGCGCGACTCGTAAAAGTTCGTACACATTGATATCTGAATTGATTTTGTAGGGGAAGCAGTTTGCTTCCTATTAGTGATTGGGACGCTGACAGCGTCCCCTACAGCGTCCTATGCGCGTCCATCATGACCAACTAGAAGTGCGCACCAACGGCAAGGGCACATATGAAATCACTGACGATATTCAGAGTAAGGTCGAGAACTCAAAGATTGATAACGGCATTGTGACCGTGTTCGTTCAGCACACGAGTTGCAGCCTGACCATGATGGAGAACGCCGCGCCGGCGGCGCGTCGCGATGTGGAAAGATTTTTCGAGAAGCTGGTTCCTGAGAATCTGAATTACGAACACGATGATGAAGGGCCGGACGACATGCCGTCCCACATTCGAATGGTGCTCACACGGACCAGCGAAACCATCCCAATCGTCGACGGCAAAATGCAGCTCGGAACCTGGCAGGGGATCTTTCTATTCGAGCATCGACGCGATCCCCACCGTCGCAAGATTTCACTGACGCTGATCGGCGAATAGGCAATCTTACTGGCCAAAATTTCGCAGATCCGGAAGGTGAATCGAACTAAGGCACATTCTGGATCGTCACCTGTGCATGTGACGGACGACCAACGCTATAGAATCGCCCTCCAATCACGTTGAGCACTGCAGACTCCTTAAGATTGCTAGTGCCTCCAAAGAGCGAATGCAACGTAAGTGTGACAGTTGAACTGCCTGCCGGTACCACCGCCTGGTTTTGCTTATTGAAATTCCCAATCACAACATATTCGCTCCCCAGAGCGCCAGTTCCGGTCGCAACCAAATTCACCGCCAGAGGCCGCGCAGCCGGAGGTGAAATTGTAAGGGTAATCGTCGATTCCTGCCCCTCGTTGGTAATCTGTGTCGGCGAAGCCGAAATGCTGACCGACTGAGCGAGCAGACACGGCGTGACACCGAAGAATGTGCAAGACAAAACGACTGCAAATCGCAGAAACATTTTCATGGAAGGCTCCTTTTCATGTAAAACACCTCGGAAGAAAAGAAGTTTCGATCGTTGCGAACTGTCAGAGCGGAGTGGCTACACTTAAATGTTACGCTGATTAATTGAAATGTCCCTGCTTGCACGTCGGCTACGGGTAAATCGCATCCACGACCCGCAATGATTTCTCGTTAGGTAACACTGATTGCTCCATCTGATTCATCACGTAAGCGAAACTGATCTTATTTTCCGGATCGGCGAACGCATGACTGCCTCCGGCGCCCGGATGACCGAATGAAGAAGTCGCTGGTCCAAATATTTTCCGCGGCGATGCCTGTGAGTCTTTCATAAATCCGACGGAAAAAGCTGTCGGAATTTGAAATACGCGATCGATACCGTCACTGAGAGTTGTCTTCATCCAATTCAGCGTCGTTGCTGAAAAGAATTGTTGGTCCCCAACTTGGCCTCCGTTCGCCAGCATCGCATAAAATTTCGCGAGCGAATTCGCGCTCCCGATTCCGCCGAACGAAACGAAGGCGCGGGCGCGATTCTCTGGCTTGTTCATGTCGCTGACTGCGTTGAGTCCGCTTGGCGAATTGAAGACCTTTCTTGCGAAGCTGTCTGGTCTTGCCAAATCCTGGTAGAAGTCCACGCCGGACTGGCGGTTTCGCGGCTTGGGCGCTTTTCCAACCTTGGCGGCATACATCGTTGCGACCCGGTCATTTTCATTTTCGGGCAACCCTATCCAGAGATCAAGATCGAGAGGCTCGGCGAAAGTTTTTCGCCAATACTCGCCGACAGTCGCACTGGCGATTCGCCTAACAAGCTCCTCGAGCAAGAACCCAAATGTGCGCGCGTGATAACCGTGTGCAGTTCCAGGCGGCCAGTTCGGCTCCTGTCGTTCAAGCGCCCCAATGACAGCTGCATAATCGAGAATATTGACGCGTCGATCCAAGGCCGCGAGTCCGGCCTGATGCGAAAGCAATTGCGCAAACGTGATCCTCTCCTTCCCCGCTTGACCAAACTCCTGCCAGAACTCGGAAACTCGACGTTCGATGCCGATCTTATGTTCCTGCAAGACGTGCAGCAAACAAGCGGCCCCGAGTCCTTTGGTTGCCGACCAAATCAAGACCAGCGTGTCTTGAGTCCAAGGTGGTTTGCCGCGCATATCTCTCAATCCTCCATAAAGATCGGCAACCGCTCTACCGTCCTTCCAAACTGAAACCGCCGCCCCAATCTCGCCAAATTTATCAAAATTTTCTCGAAAAAGTGATTCGAGTCGCGCTCGGAGAAGATCCGCATCCAATTGCATCGACAGCAATGCTGTGGCGGCAGTCGTCTCGCCTGCAATCTTTTTAAGAGCAGCCGGGGACGGCCGCCTCCACAGAAGTCAGATCAATTCCTTAACCGATTCGAGATCGGGATCCTTTTTTGCGATGTCGCGAAAGGTCGGATCCATTTTGAAACTGGTGAGAAGATGGACCTGCGCAGATTTCTGATTGCCAAGCAGGGCGTCGTAACAGCCCATATTATAATAATAAATCGGCTCACGGAGCAAAGCGACCGGTCCCTTCAACAGAAGGTTTTTTGCCTGGAGAGTTTTGCCGAGCTCATGCAAACAAAAGCCGGCATGCAGAAATCCAGCCGTGCATTGCGGAGCAATGCGACAAAGTTTTCGGCTGACTGTCAAAGCCCGCGCCCATTTTTTCTCGCGCATCAAATGATGCAGGCGTAGCTGCAGTACCTCGGGGCGATCTTGCTCGAATTCTTCGATGGCGTTTAATTCGGCAATGGACTCGCGGTTCATGCCGAGTTCGGCATAACCGGCTGCCGCACGCAAACGCCATTCGTAGTCCACCCATGTCTTTAAGCAGGGAGCTTGCCAACGTCGGTAGGGCGATTGACCTCAATCGCCCATCGGGGGTAGCAGCTTGCTCTACAGAAGTAGCTCTTCCAGCTCCCCGAGCCGGCGTTCAAACAAACGTAGCGTACTTTCGATCGGCGCAGGGGTGGTCATGTCGATGCCTGCGGCGCGGAGGGTTTCCAGCGGAAACTTCGAGCCGCCTGATTTGAGGAAGCCGACATAGGCTTCCACCGCGCCAGATTCACCCCGCAACACTTTCTCCGCGAGCGCCACGGCTGCGGATATTCCAGTGGCGTATTTGTAAACATAGAACGCTCCGTAGAAATGCGGGATGCGCAGACACTCCAAATCCAGTTGAGGGTCGACGACAAAGTTTTTCGCAAAATACGCCGCCAGCAGTTTGTGATATTCGGTTTTGAAAACATCCAGGGTGAGCGCGTCACCGCTTTCTTCGATCGCATGAACGATCTTTTCGAACTCGGCGAACATCGTTTGCCGAAAGAGCGTGCCGCGAATGTCGTCAATCTGCCGATTGATGATGTAGGCGCGCATCTTCGGATCGCGCGTCTGCCCGAGCAGATAATGAGTCAGAAGCTCTTCGTTAAAGGTTGACGCGACCTCAGCCAGAAAGATTGGGTAATCGTAATCTTGAAATGCTTGCGATCTTTGCGCGAACCAGGTGTGCATCGAGTGTCCGGCTTCGTGCGCAAGGGTATAAAGATCCGCAAACACGTCCTCCTTGTAATTCATCAAGATATACGGCGGGGCGCCATAGCTTCCGGACGAAAATGCGCCGCTTCGCTTGCCTTTCGTTTCGTAGCGGTCGCACCAGCGGCCGCGTAATCCGTCTCTCAAAACATCGACGTATTCTTTTCCGAGCGGTTGGAGCGCAGCCACAACCTTGTTTACAGCTTCATCGAACGGAATATGCGACTCAATCTCGGCAACCAAGGGCACGTAGGTGTCGTAGTGGTGCAGCTCCTTCAGTTTCAAAACCTGACGTCGTAATTCGAAGTAGCGAAAGAGTGGCGCGAAGTTGGTGCGCACTGATTTGATCAGGTTTTCATAAACCGAGATCGGGATGTCATCCGGAAATAACGCTGCCTCGAGCGATGACGAATAATTTCTCGAACGCGCGCGAAACACGTCGGCTTTCACCGAATAAGCGAGCGAGCTGGCCAGGGTGTACTGATGGTCCTGAAACTCCCCATAAAATTGAAGAAATGCCCGCTTCCTCAATTCGGGATCGCGTTTCACCAAAAACGAACTGAATGAACTTTGAGTAAGTGGTTTTTCTCGCCCCGATTCATCCAGGATTACGCCAAATTTCATGTCGACGTCGGTGAGCTGCGAAAAGGTGTCGTCGTACCCATTAAGCGCGGCCGCGCCAAGCGCGAGGATCCGTTCCTCCGGCTCGGAAAGTACGTGCGGTTTCAAACGGCGCACCTTATACAGCTTGATTCGCCAATCTGCGAGTGCAGGCTCGGCCATGAATTTTACGAACCTTTCATCGTCGATCGCCTGGATTTCGGGAACGACGAACGCGAACGCTTCGCCAATTTGAGTGAGGAGATTTTGGATCTGCCCGACCCGCGCCAGATAATCCGTGTTCGCGCTGTCCTCCGCGAGTTGCAGCGAGGCGAAGTGATAAAGTCGTTCGATTTTGAGATCGAGTGATTTTTCAAATTCCAAACAATCCGCCAGATCCTTCGCGGATTGGCCGAGCTTTCCCCTCCATTCTCTAATGCGCGGATACGTCTGCGCGACCCAGCGAAGATCCTCCTTCCACTTGTCGACGTCGTCGAATAGATGCGACAAGTCCCACTTATCGGATTCGGGAATGTCAGCGCGCGATGAAACGTCCATGACGAACTCTCGCATAACGTCCACCAAGGGCGCAAAGAAACGCAAAGGAATTAATGTGGTGACGGTTGCGGCCTCTGTGCAAGATGCTTGATGGCTGGGTGGCGCGCGATTTTACGCATCGCTTTCCCTAGAAGTTGTTTTCCCGGCTCAATCTTGTGCCAAGGCGATGCGCCAGACGGATGCGGCAGCGGAAGCAAATCGAAACGATACCCTGCGCGATCTGCCCGAAACTTTCGGCCAATCACCTGCTCCAATTTCGTGCAATCGATAAATTGCGAGATCGCCAATCGCCCGACCGGAATAATCAAGCGCGGTTTTAGAATTTCGATCTCCTCGTTCATCCACGGTGCGCAGTTTCGAATTTCGTCCGGCGCGGGAACGCGGTCCGTCCCGCCGGCTGCTTTTCCGGGGAAACATCGGCAGACCGCCGCAAAATAAATTTTCGAGCGAACTACTGATTCATTCATTCCGCAGAATTTCTCGAACCAGCCAAACAACGTTTGACCGGCCGTGTGCGCGAATGGCCGCTTCAACGTCGGCTCGCGAGGACCGGGCGCCTGACCAATGATCATAACGTCGCTGAAAATTGCGCCGCCCGAAACGGGCGTCGATTTCATTCGCGGACAAAGCCGGCACTTTCGAAGCCGCGCAACGTGGCGACCCAAAGCACGCTGTTTGCCCGGCACCGCCATCAGCGCCGAAAGATCGACAAGAGCAAACTCAATACGATACTAATGATGAAGCACGTAACGACTGGAAAATAAAACGCGCCGTGTTCACGTTCGATCCGAATGTCACCTGGCAAGCGCCCGAGCCATTTCGGCGCCCATCCGCTCCATAAAATGAACCCGAGCACCGCCACAACCACGCCGATGATCACCAGAAATTTACCGATGTCGTGCATGATTAGACAAGGTTGCGCGAACTGACCGGCGGCACAAGGTTCAGACTGCAATGGCAGTTCAATTCAGAGATTATTATGAAACGCTTGGCGTTTCGAAAACCGCGACTGATGATGAAATCAAGAGCGCGTTTCGGAAGCTCGCGCGCAAATATCATCCCGACGTTGCAAAGGATAAAAAAGCGGCTGAAGAAAAGTTCAAGCAAATCAACGAAGCCTACGAAGTCCTGGGCGACCCGGAGAAGCGACAGAAATACGATCAGCTTGGCGCGAATTGGAACCAACCAGGTGGTTTTCAGCCGCCGCCACAATGGAGCGGTCAACCCGGCGGAGGATTCCATCAGTGGGGTGGCGATGGCCGGCGCGGAGTTGAATTTGAATTTGGCGGGACCGGATTCAGCGATTTTTTCGAAGCGTTTTTCGGCGGCGGACGGGGACGATCGGCGTTCGGCGGATTCGGTGGACGTGAAGCGACGGCGGAACGCGGAGCGGACGTCGAAGCCGACATTCTCGTTACGCTCGAGGAAGCGTCACGCGGCTCGACCAGAACGGTTTCGCTGCGGCGCGCCGGCTCGAACAAGGTCGAAAAGTATCAGGTCAAGATTCCGCGCGGAGTTCACGAAGGACAGCGTATTCGACTTGCCGGGCAGGGCGAAGCTGGCGCCCGTGGTGGCAAGAGTGGCGACCTCTTTCTCCGCGTTCGCCTTGCGAAACATCCCGATTTTACGGTCGAAGGCAGCGACTTGATTCACGAAGTGAAAATCGCCCCATGGCAGGCGGTGCTTGGAAGCGAATTGCAAGTGCCAACATTGGAAGGGAAGGTCCGTCTCAAGATCCCTTCCGGCACGGAAGGCGGTCAGCGATTTCGCCTGCGCGAACGCGGACTGCCGGGAATGTCGGGAAAACGCGGCAACCTTTATGTTGTCGCTCAGATTCAGATCTCAAAAAAAATATCGGAACGCGAGCGGGAAATCTGGAACCAGTTGGCGAAGCTGCACAGCGGCTGATATCGACATGTTATCTCGACAAAACCACGCCCGTCGGTCTACCAAACAACCATGAAAATTGCGCTCGGCACAGATCACGCCGGCTTTCGCTACAAGGAAAAGGTGAAGGAGCTTCTCAGTTCGCTCGGCCACGAAGTCAAGGATTTCGGAACCTTCAACGAGGACCCAGTCGATTATCCGCTGTTCATCAGACCGGCCGCTGAAGCAGTCGCGCGAGCTGAATGCGAACGTGGCATTGTATTTGGCGGATCGGGCAACGGCGAAGCGATGACGGCGAACAAAGTTCACGGCGTCCGGTGCGCCCTTTGCTGGAACGAAGAAGTCGCGCGGCTCTCGCGTCAGCACAACGATGCGAACGTCCTTTCACTCGGACAGCGCGTGATCGCCGAGGATATGGCACTTAAGATCGTGCGAATTTGGCTGGAAACGCCATTCGAAGGCGGCCGTCATGCGAGAAGGGTTGCGCAATTAAACGCGATGTAACCAGCTGGTTCGGATTTCAAACGAACCGATCCACACAGACGCTCACCAAGAAAAGGGCACTGACAAACGCGTTACTCTGAAAAAATGCGCGGTTGATTCCGATAACGTCGAGCGAGCGAGCGCTGCGGTGCTCAAAAAATAAAGCCGCCGCAACAAGCGGGATGGCGCAAAAGTAGATGACGCCGAGCCGCGCGACCAGGCCGAAGGCAATCAACGCAAAGAACAGCCCTAGATGAAGTAATTGCGCGAGCCTTAGACTACGTGGAACTCCCAGCCTGACGACCAGGGACTGAATTCCCTCTCGTTTGTCGAAGTCAAAATCCTGAATCGCATAGATGAGGTCGAATCCGGCCACCCAGCAAACAATTCCCGCGGCTAACACAAACGGCGGAAGATCGATATCACCGCGTTGCGCGATCCATGCGCCGAGTGGTGAGATTGCCAGCGCAGCCCCGAGAAAAAAATGGGTCGAGGACGTGAAACGCTTCGTCAACGAGTAGAAGAAAACGATGCCAAGCGCCACCGGCGACAACAAAAACGTGAGCCGGTTAATGGCAGCGGCCGCGACTAGAAACGTGAGCGAACTGACGACGAGCAATAGGGCAATGGTGGATCTTGTCAAAAGCAAATGCCGCGACGCCGTGCGTGGATTGCGTTGATCCAACGACCAATCGACCCAGCGGTTGAAAAGCATGGCAGCGGTCCGCGCGCAAACCATGCAGACAAGTACCAGAACCAAGGTCCGCAGCGACGGCATCCCGTTTGCCGCCACGACAAGGGCGCCAAGCGCGAAAGGCAGTGCGAAAATCGTATGCGAAAAACGAATCAACCGAAGGAAGCGCTCGGTCGCGTTTAGCGACGTCGCTTCGCCTGAAAGATGTCGGTTTGGCGCAGTCATCGTGGGTAATAAAGATCTTCTGAGAGGGGTAAAGTGGCTGAGACCTGGGGGATAGGCAAGGCGTGGCATCCTAGCTGCTTCAGTGGTTATGGTAATTCTAACAAATGATCACCTTCGCCTACCAAGCCAGAGATGCCTCCGGGCGTATCGTCTCCGGAATTCAAGACGCCCTTAACGAAGATAATGCTGTCACCAGTCTGATGAGTCGCGGGCTCATGGTGCTGTCACTCCAGCAAAAAGCCGGCGCCAGCAAAACCAAGAAGAAAACCTGGACGGTCAAAGAGACCGACATCGTTCTCTTCACCCGCCAGCTCGCGACGATGATCGAGGCTGGCATCTCGCTCGTCCAAGCATTGACCGCGCTTTACGATCAATCCGATCCGAAGCGTCAACGGAACCTCCGAAACGTGATCAGCGATGTGACCACTCGTGTCCAAGGCGGCGAGACCTTCCACGAATCCATTGCCAAGCATCCGCGCGTTTTCAACCGCCTTTTCGTGAGCATGGTCAAAGCCGGTGAGACCGGCGGTCTTCTCGCCGAAATTCTGGACCGTCTGGCCGGATTTCTCGAAGCGAG
Organism: uncultured Verrucomicrobiae bacterium; assembly: GCA_963801815.1. GTDB lineage: Bacteria > Verrucomicrobiota > Verrucomicrobiia > Chthoniobacterales > UBA10450 > AV40. The sequence goes on along the minus strand of CAWDGJ010000003.1, from coordinate 149,919 downwards.
CGCCCGCTTGCGCAAGAAAGTCAAGTCGGCCATGACCTACCCGGTCATTGTTATCTGCATTGCGCTACTCATCACTACCTTCCTCATCGTCCGTGTTGTTCCGATCTTTGGCGAAATCTTCAAGGATTTCGGCGCCAAACTTCCCGCGCCTACCCAGTTCCTGATCGACGTCAGCGATTTCGTTCGCGGCGAATGGTACTTCCTGATGGTGGGAATTGCGTCGATGATTTTCGGAGTTCGCACTTTTCTTCGCTCAACGCGCGGCAAGCAACTATGGGATCGGTGGAAATTAAAACTGCCGGTATTCGGCCCGCTCATTCACAAGATCGCAATGTCTCGTTTTGCCCGCACATTCGCGCAGCTTATTCGCAGCGGTGTTCCGATTCTTGAAGTGATCGACATCGTCGGCGGTTCCTCCGGTAACGATGTGATCGAGAAAGACATCAAGTCCGTTGGCGCAGACGTGGAAAAAGGGGACAACCTTTCGGTCGCTATGTCCAAGAAAGCAATTTTCCCGCCGATGATTCTGCGCATGGTCGCGGCCGGCGAAGCCACGGGCAAGATCGACAACATGCTTGAGAAAATGGCCGATTTCTGGGACGAGGAAATCGAAGCGATGCTCGACGCCCTGACATCGCTCATCGAGCCAATGCTTATCGTCTTCCTGGGCGTGATCGTCGGCGGCATCGTGATCGCGATGTTCCTGCCTATCTTCAAACTCAACGAAGTAGTTTCACAAAGCCAATCCGCGCATTGATTTCCCAAAAAAAGAGCTAGGAGAAGCTCGTAGGCAGGGAGGGGGCGGACCGAAAGGTCCGTCCCTTTCTGTTTGTCGGTCTCCGCTGCGGTCCCCGCCTGAACTCTATCTGGATAGCCGAAGGCTACAGATTAAGAGGGGGCGGAAGAGGAAAACTGCAATCGTCGTGGCCGACTCTAAGAATTATCAACAAACAGCGGCTGCGCGGAAATGTCCGTCGAGTCGAAGGAAAATCCGTGGGCATTGCTGCGAAGCGACTTCAATACCGCCGCCACGTTCTGCGCAGTAGCGGCGGAATAGAACCGAACTAACCCGACTGTGGTTCGCGACCCAAACACTGTGATCATGATGGTCTCATCATCAACCGAATTCATGAACATGTGGTTCCCGTTACCTTGATGGTAAAGCGCGTTGAACTCCACTTCGCCGATGCGCCGGGCGAGCTCGCGCGTGGCTGCAAACGAACCGGCCGCAAGCGCGGCAATCACGGTCACGTCCATCACATTCATGTCGCCGTATTGCGAAATCACGTTACCGCCGCGATCGATCACAACGGTTAACTCGGCCTCGGTCTTTTTCAAAAAATCGCTGAGCACGCCGTCGAGCGTAGCGACGTCCTGGATGGTTAGTACGGGAATCGTATTCACGCGGGAAGCCTTTGCGTTCGTGAGGGCGGTTCAACCGGAATTGCCACCGGCAACGGCGCGCCCTGCGGCGCCTCACTTTGTTTACTGAACTTATGCAGCAGAATCTGTGAGACAGCGTTCAGCGTCGCAAACACGTTCTGACCTGTGCTGGAAATAACCTCGTAGCTTTGCAGCCGTTTCTTCCGATTGTTCAATACATATTCCATGTAATTGACTGGAGCGATGTTCGGCAGGTCGCGTTTGTTGTACTCCACGACGCACGGCGTGTCGTCAATGTTCATGTTCTGCAGCTGAAGATTGTCGCAGAGGTTTTTCCAGCTCTCGACATTCTCCTCCATTTTTTCCCACTGGGAGTCTGCGACGAATACAATCCCGTCGACACTGCGCAAGACAAGCTGACGGGTCGCATTGTAAATCACCTGACCGGGAACGGTGTACAGTTGAAACTTGGTGACAAAGCCTTTGATTACCACCGCGTTGAGCGGCAAAAAATCGAAAAACAGTGTGCGTTCGGTCGCAGTCGCCAGTGAAACGAGGTCCCCGCGATTCAGCGGATTGATCCGCTGATGTATGTAATTAAGATTCGTTGTCTTCCCGCACAAAGCCGGTCCGTAGTAGACAATTTTGAACTGAATCTCGCGGCTGGCGTAGTTAATGATCGACATTCGACTTCTCCGGTTGTGCGTAGGTCTTGGAAAGCTTTTCGACGAATTCGGCCAGATGCGTGCGTGTCTCGGGAGCAAGCGAGGTATCGTGCAACGCAGTCAGGCAAACGTCGCCGCGCGCAAAAAAGCTGACCGCCGAATCGCTTGTATACAACGTCATGGCCACGAGTTGGCCGAGCTTCGTCTCGCGCACGTGCTGAGTGATCCGTTGTAGCAGCGAGGGCGCCATCGCACACAAACCGTCTGCTTTGACTTCCTCGGGCAACTCTCCGGCGAAAGTCAATCCGTCTGAAAACGTGATCGCGCATGCCTTTACACCCGGGAGCGCGTTCGCCTGAGAAACGATCTTTTTCGGATCGATTTTATCGGCCGGCGACTTCGCTTCGACTGGTTCGGCAGGCGATTTTTTCTCGGGCTTTTTGGGGACGTCTACGGCCGCGTCAGGCGTTGGACTGAAACGTCGAGCATCTTCCTGCGCTTTGGCCAGGAATGGCGTCTCAAAATCTTTGTTGAGCGTGGGCTGTTCCTGATCGTCGCGAAGTTTTAAGACGGTCGCGGGAAGATTTTTCAGCACCTCTTCCAGTGGCAACGCCACCGATGTCTTGTGCACATCAATCTGAAACAAAGCTCGATGTTCCGCCGGCAGCGCCGCTTGAAAAAGATCTGGCGCGATTGAAACGCGCCCGCTCGCCAGTTGCGGCTCAATTAAAGCCAGAGGAAATGCGATTCGCACTTCGCCCGAAACGGCGCCCACATCTCCGTTCAACTGGAAAGCCGGTAGATTTTGCAAGACCACTTTGAGTGAAAGCGAAACCTCCGCTTTCGGTTGCGGAACCAAGGGTTGCGTGGGTGTGGAGACTCGGGCGGTTGGCTTTGCGGGCAACGGTTTTGCAGGGTCGTGAGCCGTGGTTTTCGCCGTCTGCGTTGCAATTTCTTTCGGTTGCGATTTCGGCGCTACCGATGGTTCCACTGCCGGTTTCGCCAAAGCAGCTGGCGGCGCCACCTCTTCCACCTTCAATTTCGTTGTCGGTGGCGGTGTTCCAGTTTTTTTGACCGGCGTCTTTGCCGGTGACGGTGCAGTTTCCCCGACTGCGCTTTTTGCCGAAGGCGTGGGAACTGTGGGTTCGTCGGCCGCGAGTCTGAGCGAGATTTTCGACAGCTCTGGCGTGAACGGTAAAGGAGTTGGAACGGGCGGCCCGCTAGAGGCTGGAACTCTCTCGGGAGCGAACGCACCCGTTCCATTCGGCGAAAGTTCAAAGGGAATCTTAAACTCCGTTCCGCTCAGAGGCGGCTCGGGAGCCTTGCTCTTCGGTTCTAGCTCCGGTGAATGAAGCGAAATCACGCGACGGCCAGAAGCTGGCGTTTTCGTCGGAGTTTGAGACTGCACCGGAGTGGCATCCGGTTCGGCCTCGGCAATCGATTCTGCCGACGCTTGTTTCACCGGAACCGTCGGCAGCACGGATGTTTCGATCGGCTCGATCTTCGTTCCAAACCGCTCTGAATCCCGGAGCGTGGCCGTGAGAATTGGCGTCTTAAGTTGAGGGACCGCTGGATCGCGGATTTGGTCGGAACGCACCTGCGCGCTTTGGAATTGCTCCAGAACCTTTTCGTAAGGCAGAGCCACCCGTGTGTCATCATCTGGTCGCACCGTGCGCAAGAAAATTTCAGGGGCCTGTTGGTAAAGGCTCGGCAGGGAAATCATCGGCTGCTTGTCCGGCATCCCCTTCTCTATTTCCGACGCTTTCAGCGAAACGACCGCGTTCACGTCGAGTATTTCCACCGGCTTAATAAAACCCGCCGGCACGGCGTCAATTAGATCTGCCACCTTAAACGAAATCGTGCGCTCCAATTTTGGTTCCAGCGCACGGGCCAGCGCCGGTGGTAATTGAGTCGAGCGCGATCGAGTTGCCGAAGTAGTAATTTTAGTCGCGCTAATTTCCAATGGCACGTTACTTCGCGAACCCGACGCGGTCACGGCCGCCGAACGAAACGGGTCCGGATTCGAAAACGAACGCGCCGCATTTGGGAGCACGGTCTTGCTCAACCGCTCGCTGTCCGGTTTTTTTGGACGAATCACCACAGAGGCCGGCGACGCTGTGGCTGCCCGCGCCGTTGAGCGACCGGTTAGTTTTTTGAAAAGATCGAGAAATGGAATTGTCATTGCGTCAGTCCTCCGCTGTTACTCGCCAAATCTCTTCAAGCGTAGTCACGCCTTCGAGCGCCTTCTCGATTCCAATCCCGCGCAAAGTTTTCATCCCTTCGGTGATGGCCTGGTTCTTGATCACTGCCGCCGAAGCGCGCTTGATAATCAGCCGACGGATGGCTTCGCTGACCGGAAGCGCCTCGATCAACGCCGCACGTCCGAGATAACCGCGGCCTTTGCAACGATCGCAGCCCGTGCCGTGATAGAAGGCTGCTTCCTTGTTTTCAGACAGGTTGAGTTTTTGAAGGATCTCTGCTTCAGGAACGAATGGCTCTTTGCAATTCGTGCAGGTCCGGCGCACCAGCCGTTGCGCACACGTCATCAGGATCGAGCTCGAAATCAAAAACGGTTCGATGCCCATATCGTCCAGCCGGGTGATCGCGCCGGCGGCGTCGTTTGTGTGCAGCGTGCTTAGCACCTGGTGACCCGTCAAAGCCGCTTTGACCGCAATGTCTGCGGTTTCGTTGTCGCGAATTTCACCAACCATCACGATGTCCGGGTCCTGACGCAGGATCGAACGCAACGCCGACGCGAAATCGAGGCCTATGTCCGAACGGACCGCCACCTGATTGATTCCCGCCAACTCGTACTCGATCGGGTCTTCGACGGTAACGATGTTGTATTGGGGGCTGTTTAACTCGTGCAGGACCGAATACAGCGTCGTGGTTTTACCCGAGCCGGTAGGGCCGGTGACCAAAATCATACCGTGCGGCGCATCGATTGCCTTCTTGAACTTGGCCAGGGTGTCGGCGTCCATTCCCATTTGGTCGATGCTTCCGCTCAGCGCACTCTTATCGAGAATACGAATGACAATCTTTTCCCCGTGAGCCGTGGGCAGAATCGAAATACGCAAGTCGATCTCTTTGCCGAGAACGCGAATGCGGAAGCGGCCATCCTGGGGAATGCGCCGTTCGGCGATGTTCAGTCCCGCCAGAATCTTGATGCGCGAGGTGATCGCGAGCTGCAACGCTTTCGGCGGCGACTCCGCCGGAATCAGTTCGCCATCGATCCGGTAGCGCAACTTGAGCGTGTTTTGAAATGGCTCAATGTGAATGTCCGACGCCTTCTCTTTGACGGCTTGCGCGAGAATCAAGTTGACGATCTTAATGACCGGCGCGTCCTCGCTGTCATGTGCGAGCCGATCGAGATCGATCTCTTCGCGTTTCGCACTCTGGACTTCCACTGATTCGGCACCTTGCGTCGCTTCTTCTGAAACCTGACGCAATACCTGGCTCATGTTGCCCGGGCCATGGACGCCGGCGAGCGTGTCGAGCACCGAGCGCTCGGTCGCGATCATCGGAACGATTTCGAGCTGCACGCGTCGCTTCAGATCGTCGACAGCGAGCACATTCGTCGGGTCTGCCATCGCCACGAAAAGTTTCCCGTCCAGGCGCGCGATCGGTACGAGCTTGTTTGCTTTGGCCATTTCGCGCGGCACGATTGACATCACATCTTCGGGAACGCGCAGTCGTGACAGGTTCACCGGTGGCGTGTTCAGGCAACGCCCGATGCTGAACACCATGTCCTGCTCGGTCACGAATTGCCGGTCCGTCAAAATCTTGAGTAACCTGCCACCTTCGGATTTTTGGATGCCTGTGGCTTCCTCGAGTTGGTTCGGAAGAAGGAGGCCTTCCTCGATCAACACGTCCGCGATCCGTTCGGCGAAAGATTTGCTTCTCATGGATCTTTAGGTTTTGGCTTCGAGCCGATAAATCGCGCGCAATGCTTGCGCGATTGCCGTTGGCCGCGCCAAATACCACGACACGGTGTAATCGACAGACTGCTGAACTGCGTCGCGGCCCGCCGCATCAAACGGATTGCAGCACGCCACCATGATTGTGCGGCTGACAAGATCGAAGGGGACAAATAAACGCCCGAGCGTCAGATATTCCGGCAACATCGGCGCGATTTGCCGGTCAGTGTCATAATATTCGAGTGGAACGAATGCGAATTTAGTCCGGTCGATCAATGCCGAGAGGACCGCCTCGAGCTGCTGCGGTTTCCCTTTGGTCAACTCTTCCAGCATCGACATCGCCATCGCCTGGCCGTGCAGATCCTTGTTCGCTTCCTTTGTCGTTTCGAGCGCGCCGTTCACCTGCTCTTCCGGGAACAGTTGCTGCACGACCAAGAATTTCGCGAGATGATCGTCGCCGCGTTCGTGCAAATTCGTGATTCTGCCCAGACCTTTACCGCGCGAGGGATCGACATCGATTAACGCGCCTTCGATGTTCGGTGCAACCAACGACCCGTCGACCTTCGTGAACGGACCGTTCACGAGACCGCCCGCGGCTTTTGATTTTTCGACAATCGCCTGGCCGGACGCCTGCAGCCTTTGCTCGATCTCGCCTAACATTGCCAAGATTTCCGGCGAGTTCGGCTGCCGGGTGAGGATCATTTCGCATTCGTGCAGCGCCGGGGTGTACGATCCGGAACCGAAATACGACTCGGCAAGCTTGCGAGAGACCTTGAGCGCCTCATCGTGCCGGCCGATTTTCGTGTAGGCTTCCTTGAGGATCTCTAGCGATTGATAATCCTCCGGTTGTGTTTGAGTGATCGCCTCAAACATCTCAATCGTTTGGAGGATTTGATTGTGCTCCTCGGCAGATAGGGCGTGTTCCAGCACGTCAGGCTCTAAAAGCTAGAAGCATGCCCCTATCCGCTGCCGTGGGGAATTTCCCTCTTAAAATTGCGAATTTGTGACGCTTGTTAAACCTTTGTGAAACTGAACGTTAGATGAATTGAAGGGGCCGTTTGAACACGGTCCGCATGCAATTTGTGATTCACATTTTGCCCTTAGCTCACTATTTTCAAGCGCGTGCTTTCCCCCCTCGCTGGCACTCATCACGTTGGCCTTTCCACGTTCGCCCTGGAACACTCGGTGTTCGCCACACGGCGTTGTCTGATCTCTCAAGAGCGTGGCTTCACACTCTTGGAGTCTCTTGTCGTCGTCGCAATCATCGCAATTCTGATGGTCTTTCTTGTACCGACGTTCACGAGTATAAAAACCGCGACGGAGATTACGAATGCGGCGTACACGATTAAGGGTGTATTGGAGCAGGCGCGAACCTATTCCATCATAAACAGTACTTACACCTGGGTTGGATTCTTCGAAGAAAATGGCTCCACTTATCCAACCAATCCGGCAACGGCAGGGGCGGGCAGAGTTGTAGTTTCTACTGTCGCATCTACAGACGGGACAATCGTCTACCAACAGCCCGTAAGTAACCCAACTGCAGCGATGGAGCCGACCAGGCTGACACAAGTCACGAGGCTCATTCGGCTCGACGACGTGCACCTTCGCACATTCGCTAACGGAACTGGGACCGGAGAAGCTGACAAGTTTTCTACTCGCCCTCCGATTCCCGGCAATTTTCCTGACAACGCCAAAATCGGCGACACCAGTCCGCCGGATTCACTGCGACCCTTTCAATATCCGGTGGGAGACTCTTCTAGCGCGGCCCAATACACATTCGTCAAGATGATCGAATTCAGTCCGCGAGGTGAAGCGCGGGTAAATAATAACAACTATACAATCCGTGCTTTCCTCGAAATTGGGTTGCAGTCGGTTCGAGGGGCCGTTCTCGACGACAACAAAGACTGCGCCATTCAGGTCACCGGATTAGGCGGCAATATTAGGGTCTATCAGCCATGAGTCGCAGTTTCTGGGGCTTTTCTCTGGTCGAAGTGACTCTAGCGCTCGGCGTCGCCTCGCTTTGTTTGGTTACAATCTTGGGATTGCTGCCAATTGGCCTAAGAACAAATCAAAATGCGAGCTCGCAAACCATCGCGGCAAATATTTTATCCGCAGTCATCGCTGACATGCGAGCGACCCCCAGAGCGGGAACGACATCTAACCAATTTGGCGTCACATTCGGGTCGCCAAAAACTCTGTATTTCGAAAGCGAAAGCAAATTCGCAACAACCCTCAATGCGAATTCGAGGTACCAGGTTACGATCAATTTCCCAACGAATACAGCCGGTTCGAACGCTGCTGCCTTCGCCGATCTAAAAGCGAGTTGGCCGGCAACGGCGGTCCAAGCGAATACTAACGGCACGGTGGAGATGTTTGCGGCATTTGATCGCCACTAATTCTCCGCATGATCCGCAAACGAACCAAGGCGTTTACCTTGACGGAACTGTTAGTCGCGGTCGCGGTCCTTACAGTCGTCATTTTGTTTGTAAGCCATTTGATTAGCAGCGCGTCTACCCTGACAAATCTCGCGACAAAGCACATCGAATCCGACGGACAAGTCAGACAACTGTTCGATCGCATGGCGATTGATTTTACCCAGATGGTTAAGCGATCCGATGTCGACTTCTACGGTAAGGGTACCACCGCCGGTGGCGCGATGACCGGAAGTACACTAAGCACAATCAACGACCGCATTGCGTTTTTTACGATGGTCCCGGGAGACTATCCATCAACCGGTTCTCCGAGTCCGTTTTCCCTCGTCTCATACAAGGTCAATTCAAGCACCGCAGTCGCAAACGCGGCTGCTTACACGCGTCTGCAACGAATGGCGCGGGGCCTGTTAATGAATGGTGATTCGTCGGCAAACAACGGCTCATCTCCAACTATAACTGATGGTCCGATTGTTTTTACACCAATCACAATCTCGTCGGTCTGGTCCACGACCGTCACCAGCAACGCGACCACGGATTCAAAACATGAGATAGCAGGGCCACAAGTTTTTCGCTTCGAGTATTATTATTTGCTGACCAGCGGCGCGCTGTCGGTGGTTCCGTGGGACCCATCAGTCGGACATAGCGACGTTAGCGGAATGCGAGATATTGCCGCAGTCGTTGTCGCTGTTGCGACGATAGATTCAAAGAGTCACGTCTTGCTCACCAATTCCGACGTGGCGACCATTGCCGGAACACTTGTCGACTACTCGGCCGGCACCGGTCATGGAGCCGGCTGGCTGCTTAATCAATGGCAGTCGGTTATCGACACACCCAGCAATCCAGCTGTCAGGTCGATGCCGAAGGCCGCGCTCTCCGGCGTGCGCGTTTATGAGCGCTGTTTCTACCTGGCGCCAACGCTTCAATGAAAAACGCGACAAGAAAGAAATCTACATGCGCAGTTTTACTCTTCGTCCTGGCATTCTTGGTTCTCTTGTGCGGACTCGTGCTTGCATACTTCGCCCGTACCACGAGTGACCGTCAACTCGCGAGCAATAGCGCAGATAACCTGGTAGCGGACACCCTCGCCCGGAGCGCGCTCGACGTTGTCGTGGGCGATTTCAAACAGGAGATCATCAATGGTTCGAACGGCTCACCCCGCTACACGCCGAAAAGCAACTTGGACGTCGTGCCGATGCGAAGCGGAAGTTTTTCAAGCGTGCCAAATCTAATTCGACGAAGCGTCCGTAGCGACACCATCTCTTCCCCCGGCGTAGCCAGCCGAGCATCAGCCGTCAATTCAGCGACCGACACGTCCTTGAACGGACGCTCCATCACGCCCGCGAGATGGAACAAGCACTATTTGATTCCAAGATTAAATCCGAACAGCACCACTGCTGACACGACTCCGATTTCCGATTTCGTCGCCCCGGATTGGGTCTACGTAACGGAGAACGGACCTGAAGTTCTCGCATCGCCATCTTCTAAGACCTTCGGTCGTTATTCATATGCTGTGTACGACGAAGGCGGGCTCTTGGATTTAAACGTAGCGGGCTTCCCTTCTACGAACTCTACGGATCCCATCTACCTCAAGACCATTGGACGAAAAGGTGTCCTTTGTTTTAGCGATCTCACGACAGTTGGGCTGTCGAGTAACGCCATCGACAACATTGTTGGCTGGAGAAATTTTTATAACGGCAGTCCAACAGGCGACTATGCCGCCTTCACATTCCCGACGAACCCGTTGCAGTTCGTTCAATACTTTCTTGAGTCAAGCGTAGCGACGGGTCAGGACCGGACGCGTAATTTCGGGGTCGTCGCGACACCCTCGAATTACGGCAAAACCAATCCCCGCACTGACCAAGCGATTATCAATCGTAATGAATTACTCGAATTGCGCAGAACGCTGGAAGCCCAACAAAGTGCGATGCAGTCACTCGGGAGTTTTTCGCGTGAAGCAAACAAGCCGACATGGAGCGATGCCGGCGCCAAGTTGGCCGCTAGATTCCCCCTGAGTCGGTTTGATCTTTTCGCAACGACGCCGCCAACCAATGGGAACGCGGCTTTGATTCAAGAATATTTTGGCTTGCTGTATGTCCCGGCGAGCTCGGGAACTCCTCCAGCGGCCGAGCATTGGCAATACGTCGGGACATCAGGGTCCACGCTGCGCTCGACTATTCCGTCTATCAGCGGCACTAATCAAAATCCGGACTTGTTCTCCCTACTGAATTACGCGCTGCCAACAGCTAGTATTGGTGAGATTCTTTCGATCGGAGCATCACTAATTGATCAACGGGATAGTGACACAAATACTACCTGGATTGAGTACGCCAGTGGCTCCAGCCTGGCAAAGGCGTATGGAGTTGATCAAATCCCTCCAAATGACCCGGCGGCACCGCTGTTGCCTCCTAATCCTGTGATTTTGAAACGTGCGTTTCGCAACGTTGGAGAGCTGGGTTATGCCTACCGAAATTCGTCTTCCACTCTGGATTTTCGCTCCGAAGCAAGCGCAGATGCACCCTTGCTCGACCTATTTGCCTACAACGTAGCGAGCGTCCGCTCCGGCGTCGTCAATCTCAACACCCGGAATACAGACGTGCTCGCATCGATTGTTAGAGGCGCACTTGCAACTGAGAACGGTTCGACTGGACTTAGTCCAGACGCCGCCAAAGCAGTTGCGTCCAAAATCGTATCGGATTCCTCGAAGGGAACAGCATCACATCCGGCAATCAGTCGGGCCGACATTACTCGTCTCGCGGCAGCCGCTGCCGACCTGATAGGATCAAGCGAGGAAGAGCAGGAAACGGTCGCTCGAGCACTTGCAGAAGTCACTCAAACACGCACTTGGGTTTTACTGATTGATGTAATCGCACAGTCCGGTCGGTATCCACCGGCGGCGTCTAACGCCGCGCAATTCGTTGTCCAGGCTGAAAGGCGATATTGGCTACACATCGCGATTGATCGATTCACCGGCGAAGTAATCGATCAGCAGCTCGAAGAAGTTTTCGAGTAGCAATACCGCGTTACCGCGGCGGGGTTCTCGCCTGGATGTTCGCCGCAGTGAAACCGTCGGGCGAGGGCGTGACGATTACGCTCATGCCGGTCGAGAGGCCATCTAATTGAGCCGGGCGGCCGTTCACCGTGATGTTGGTTGCCGGCGTGACCCTGTATTCTTTCGCCAAGTGGGTGGCGAAAACGTTGATCGTGATCGAGGTGAGATGGATCGCTGTAATGTGGTCGCTCGTGTCAAGCGACGGCATCGGCGTGCCCTTTTTCGATCTTCCGGCACCGAAAGTCTTCGAGGGAAACAGTAACGCGACGGCAAGAAGCGCGGCGATGGCGGGGAAAAATTTCATGCTAGGGATTTGAAACGCCAGAGCGCCGGGTCACAAGCCAAAAGCGAGACGGAGCCTTAGGTTTGCCGGCTGGACGGCCGGTGCAGCTCACCGAAGCACCATCAACCCTTCCCCGCTCGTGTCAGCTCACGACGCTGTCGGCTTTAAGCTTGTTGATGGTGTCGCGAATTTCGGCCGCGCGTTCGTAGAGTTCGTTCGCCACGGCTGATTCCATTTCGCGCTCCATAATCTCGAGTTTGGTGCGCGGACGTTTAGCAGTGACTTCTTTCAACCAATCGTCCAGGAAGTGGATCTCGGAACTTTTCGCAGCCAGCTCCGGGAAGCTTGATTTCTGGAAAAACTCCGCGATTGCTTCTCGGCCGCCTTGGATCTCGGCAATCGCCTCGTAAAATTTTCCCTGCCCGAGAAAAATAGAGGCCTTGGCGCGCGTGTTCATCATTAGCACGTAGGGACGAAATTGCTGCAACGTCCACGAGAGTTCATCCCGTTCGGTGTGCGCATCAACAAAATCGAAGAGGTCCAGGTTGCGTTGCGTGTCGCGTACGACGCCGTGGAAATCATTAATCTGAAACAGGCTCAGGTAACGGTGATAATACTGGATTCCTTCCTGTTGGAGTTCGGCGCATTGCTCGGGCGTGAGCTGGTAACTTTCGCCACGAGCTTCGGCGCGCGAGGCCCGCAGTTGATGGTAGGTAAGGAGTGATTCGCAACCATGCGGACGCATTCCATCGGGACGGCCACTGAGTTCCATCTGGAGCACACCGAGGTCGATCCGAAGCTGCAATTTATGCCGTCCATCCAGTCCAAGGATCTTGCGCACCTTGATGGCACGGTTTTCATGGGGCCAATCCTTGAGGATCGTATTCAGGTCAAGGCTCATCCTGATCAATGATCGAACATTTGGTCTTGAATTGTCAATCGTGACGCGTTTGCCCTCGGATCCGAGATCATCCGAGGCCTTGATGTTTGGAGTTCGCTGTTTGATGTTGCGCTCCGTGGAAGCCGTGATCGAGTCGTTCATCCGCTACCTGGCGGTCGAGCGCGGGCTATCGGACAATTACCAACTTTCAACACAGCGCTCGCTGAACGAGTTCACCGTATGGGCGGCACGCGTTCGTAAAGTCCACAACCTGCGTGATGTAACGCTGTCGATAATTTCTGAGTATCTCGCGGAAAGAAAACGTGCCGGCCTTTCTGCGGCGTCGATCAAATTGATCGTGGTCGCGCTCAAAATCTTCTTTCGATTTTTGGCCGGTAAAGGCGAGCTCAAAACCGATCCGACCGAGGCCCTGACTCTGCCGCGGATCGAACGATATTTGCCGGAAACGCTCAACGAGCTTCAAGTCGAGCACTTGCTAAACAGCATCGACACAAAAGCGCTGCACGGTCTGCGCGACCGCGCGATGATGGAATTGCTTTACGCGAGCGGATTGCGCATTTCGGAGCTGGCCAATGCGCGCTTGGAAAATTTTCACCCTGAAGAGGGAGTCATCCGCGTGGTCGGCAAAGGTAACAAAACGCGAATGGTGCCGGTGGGCCGCAAGGCGTGTGAAGCGCTGGCAATTTATTTGTCGACCGAGCGGCCGAAACTGGTGAAGCGCCGCACCGGGAGCGAAATTTTTCTGTCGGAGCGCGGAACGAAGTTAACGACTACACGAATCTGGCAAATCGTGAAAGAAAAAGCGCGACACGCCGGTCTGGAGAAGAACATCTATCCGCATTTGTTGCGCCACAGTTTCGCGACGCACCTGCTCAGCAACGGCGCTGACCTTCGGATCATTCAGGAGATGCTCGGCCATGCCGACATTTCGACGACGCAGGTTTACACGCACGTCGATCAACAGCGACTGAAAGCCGTCCATCGGCAGTTTCATCCACGCGCCTAGCATCCTAGTTCGAGTCGGCATTTGCCGCTACCGATCGCGCCCTCTACAGTCCCGAACTCATGCGCCGTCTAGGTTTGCTCATTCTCCTCGCTGCCTTCGCAGCGGGCGGAGTCGTTTACATCGTGCGCCAGCCGAAAAGCACGCCGAACGCGGCTGTCACCGCCCTTCTTCCTCGCACGACAATTGCCCTTGCGCACCTGCCCGATTTCAATCGAACCCGCAAAGAGTGGCTTGGAACAGACATTTGCCAGCTTTATCAGGAGCCAGCCGTACAGGATTTTCTAAAGAAACCACTTTCCAAGGTCTCTCAGCGCGGCACGGCAGCCGACACCGTCGAGAAACTCCAGAAGCTCGATCCGGAGGACGCGTTTCTCGCGATGACTTCGATTGAAAATAATGAGCCGCATCTAACCGGTGGCTTTCGATTTCACGGACGTCAATCCGCGGCCGAGGAAACCATCGCCCAATGGCGGTCGCAGATCGTGCACGATGCGTCCGCGCGTGAAAGCATCGATTACCAGCAGCACCAAATTGACATCGTGGGCGCGGCGCCGAACCAAATCGCAACGGTGTATGACCGGCAATGGTTTTTTGTTTCAAACGATCTCGCCGAGCTGAAGGCAGTTTTGGATCGCGCGGACGGACGCGACAAAGACGCACAATCGACCCTCGAGGCGAGTGACGAATTTCATGGGGCAATGGCGCACATGCCATCGAGCTATGCGTTGCTTTTCTACCTTCAACCGAGAGGATTATCCGGCAAGTTTGCGTCGCTGGGTAGCGCGATCGGCGCGTCCAGTGATCAAACCGACGTTCTTCAACAAATTCGCAGCATTTGCGCGGCAACACGATTCGATAACGGAAAGATGCGCGACGTGTTGTTTGTCGGGATGCCGGCTGCGCAGTCGAGCGAAGAGCTTGATCGCAAATCACTCAGGTTCGGCACACCGGACACATTCCTGTATATGGCCACCCTGCTGAATCCCGACCGGCTGGCTGCGATCAATCAAGCTGGCTTGCCGGTCGGGAGTTGGCTTCAAAAGGTTTTCGAAGCCGCACGTCGGGCGGGCGTGACCGTCGATGACTGGAAAGCGGCTTTCGACTTGGAATCTGGAACGCTGGCCGATTGGTCGCAGAGCGCGCGCTGGCCGTCAATTATCTCGGCATTACCCGTTAAGGATCCGGCGCGAGCGAAGAAGATCGTCAATGTGCTAATAAATGCGATCGATGAAGACGCCAAATGGACAAAAACCGAGAAGGCCGGCACCGTTTATTTTTCCATGCAAACACCGGCGGCGCTGTTTGCCATCACGCCGACTCTGGCCTTATCGAACCGGGTATTAATCGTCGGCCTCGATTCCACTTCGGTTGAATCGGCGATAAATCGCGCGGGTCAATCGTCGTCGTCCGACCTTTCGAATTCGCCGACATATAAGGCGGCTTCGCATGCAGTGGCGGCGCCGACGGGAGCGTTCGTTTACCTCGACACCGGATTGCTTTACGGGCGCCTGGACGCGGCGCTACGGCCGATGCTGTTGATGAGCGCTGCATTCATGCCGGCGATTTCGGATTACGTGGATGTTGGGAAGCTTCCACCCCCCGAAATCGTGATCAAACACCTGAGCCCGATCGTTTCCTCGCAGCACTTTGAGCGCGACGGTTATGTCACGGAGTCGATCGGTCCGCTAACTTTGGGACAAGCCGCAATTGGCCTTGGTCTACCCGCAATTCTTTGGGGCGAAGCCCGGCAACATTAGGCCGGCGATAGGCATGCAAGAGTGTCCCTTAAGTGCGCCATTACGACTCTATTTACCGAGGGCGACCCCTGGGTGGCAAACAGCGCTACAATTGTGCTGTTAGTTTGGCCAAATTGTGCTACTGTCTCGGCCCTATGGCTATTCTCAAGAAAAACGCATTTTCTCGTCGAGTTCCTGATCTGGTTACCGAAGAACTCGTAGCGGTGCTCTCTCGTCGTGCCTCCTACGAGTTTAAGGAACTCTTTGATATTGTGCACGAGAATCTCCGCGCGCGAAACGCAGCCAGCGGAGGCGAGGAAATGCTCCGTCTGCGGGCTTACGAAAAGTTGCAGAACCTGGTCGCACGGGGGGCGGTGAAGAAGAACGGCAAGAAATACAAAGGACTTCCCTCTTCGTTGGCCAAGGCCATTGCACCGCAAAACGGGCACATCCCGAGTAATCGCCTGGCCGCGGTAAAATAACCGGGTCCGGCCGTAGCATCCGAAGCCGCTAATGTTTCAAGAATATCTGCCGGTTTTCCTGCAGATCATCGTGGCCATTGGTTTCGCTGTGTCGGCGTTGCTCGTCAGCCGTCCTGCTCGGAAAGAGCGCTACGCGAAGAACACCGACGAAGGATACTGCCTACGAGTGCGGCATGATCCCGCAGGGAGAGGCCCAGCCGCGCTTTAGCGTGAAGTTTTATCTCGTGGCGATGCTGTTTATCCTCTTCGACCTCGAGATCGTGTTTATGTATCCGTGGGCGGTGGTATATAAGGAATCGATCGCGCACAGCAGCGCCATTTTCTGGAGCATGTTGAGCTTCATCACGATCCTGATGGTGGGTTACGTCTACGCGCTAAAAAAAGGCGCGCTCGATTTTCGGAAGTAGGCTTGAGTTCTAGTCGCCTGCTCTGGCCCCTTGTCTCAACGCTCATCCTGGGCGTTTTGCTGGCCGCGTTCGCAACGACCGGTTTCCGACAAATCTTCGTCAACGAAGTTTTAGGGGCGGCTTACGATTCGCAGGCCGAACATTTCCTGCGGGGAAATGTTGATGTTGACGGCGACGCGATTCGTCACGAGGCGATGATCGTCAAAGGCAAAGCCCGAATGTACTTCGGGCCGTTTCCTGCCTTCCTACGGATTCCGCTGAACTTCCTTTGGCCCGCACAACGCGGGAACTGGTCGCGCCTGTCCGGTCTGTGCGCGGGCATGGTTGCGCTGGCTTCGTTCGCGATGCTGATAACTGATGCGTTGAAGGCGTCGAGCCTCGCACCTGATTGGCGGCGCCGGGTCGGTATTGCATGCATAACGGGATTTGCGCTCGGCTCTCCGCTTCTGTTTTTGCTTGGAAATCTTTCCATTTACGACGAGGCAATTATCTGGGGATTCGCATGGTCGCTCGGTGCCATTCTTTTTTTGAACCGAGCCCAAAACAGAACCGGCCGCGGTTTAACATGGTGTTTGCTTGGATTTTCGTTTTCAGCCGGTGCCGCTTTGCTTTCGAGAGCAACCTTTGGATTGCCGTTCCTTTTGATTGCACCGGTCCTGATCTTTCGATTGCCGACCAAAGGCCGCACCAGTTGTATCGCCGCGCTCTTGTTGCCCGTTACTGCGGCGTTGATTTTCTATTTACTCTTAAGCTACGCGAGGTTCGGCAACTGGACCGGGATTAGTTACGCGCATTACATCAATCCGGTTCACGGCGAGTTCGCCAAGAATTACGGCATCTTCAGTCTGAGCCGCGTGCCGTCCGGGTTTGCTGACTACTTCAGCCTGCGTTTTCCCCGGATTGATTCCTATCCGCCATTTGTTCATGCCGAGCGTCCACCCGTTGCCCGACCCTCATTGTATTCCCTGCCGTTTAGCGAAACCTATCTTTCAGTTGTTTGGTCTTCGAGCTGGCTGGTCGTGGGTGCGATTCTGGGGATCGTTTGCCTGTTTCAGAGAAACCGTTCTGACTGGTTTACACGCTATATCGCGGCCGCTTTTTTCATCGAATTCATCCTCATTCAATCGCATTTCGCGCTGGCTCAACGTTACGCCACGGAGGTCTACCCATTTTTGATTTTCTGCTTCGCGGTTTTCTTGAAGAAAGCTGGCGATATCGTCCTCCGCCTTCGCTACATAGTTCCATTGCTGGTGCTGTTATCGGCCACGCTTAATTCCATGGCGACCATTTCCTGGCTCGTCGATTTGGATCAAAATGTGCCGCAACAGACACGAGACGCGTGGAAAACCGCAATCGGCCGGGCCAAACCTTAGGGATGAATCTGGTTCGTCCAGAGAAATTGATACATTGCGACCGCATTGATGGCTATCGACACGACAAATAGCGATAACTCAATCACCGAAACTTTCCGCGGACCGTTGCCGAGCAACAACAGGAACATCCAGGGCAACATCACCATCGCGTAACGATAGGAAAACTGCCACCCGCCCGGATTGCCATGCATCCACAAGGCTGTCGTCAACAACCCAATCGCGATCCAGGCCGCGACTTTATGGGATCCGCCTTCGCGAAACAGCAGAAACAAGAAAGGGCTCGCCAGAAAAATGGAACAACCAAACGCGTATGGATGAATGAAAGGGAAATCGGGAAGATCGCCGAACCCTTCGGCCAACATTTTGTAAGCGTTCCACGGAATCGCGTGGAGCGAAAACAACCCATGCTGATACCACGGTTCCTGCAAAACGTTCGGAATATGGGAATAGCCGAAATCGAAAATCGATCGAAACCGGGCGTAGTTATATGCCGCCGTCAAAACACCAAGCAGAGTCGGAACAATCAAAAAATGCGCGAACGGGCGCACGTTCTTTCGGGCCTGTTCGGCGAATATTTTCCAGCTGATCACGTCGGGAGCCATTTGTCGGCCCAAAAAATAAATGAAAATAGGAAAGCAAAGAGCTAACTCCGTTCGATTTCCAATCGCCAGGGCATAAAACGCTCCGGCTGCGAGTGGACGAAAATCGACGAGAACAAAATACAACGTCGCGACCTCTCCCAGAAGGGCCAGTCCGAGTGCGATCTGCCAAGAACCTCCGAATCCAAGATTGCACCAGGTCCACGTCCCAAAAATCAGTGCGAGCGAAAGCAGAATGCGTCTCGGAATGGATGCCGGCCCAAGGGCCGACAAGCGAAAGAAGAACCAAACTGAAAGCCCCGCGATCATTGCCGCCAAGGCACGGCCAGGAAAATCGTGAATCAGGTTTGCCTTCTGTAGGATTGCGACCGGCAGCATGCTTATGACTGCGCCCAACGGAAAAACCGAGTAGTAGTCGCCGTTGACTGGGATCATTTCGTTCAGCCACGAAGGCGGCGGTTTTGTGAGCCCGATATGCCTCTCCAAAAACGCCGAAGCAATGCGCGCCGTGTAATCGAAGTGTCGCTGGGTGGCCTGGGTGGAAACAAAGAAAATCACCACCGTCACAATCGAGAGCCCGGCCCCAACCCAGAAATCACTCCTCTTTGGCATCCCTTCCATCGCCATTATTCTTGCGTTACTTGAGCCTAAAGCGTCCATCGATATTCTTAGCTTATTACAGTTTAAATCGGCGGCATCCCGCATGACCATTTCCCCTTGCGCGGTCTGCGGGTAGCGCCTAATAGCTTAAGCTTCAATGATTCACCACATCGTCCTTTACAAGCTCAAGCCTGAGGTCACTCCCGCTCGCGTCGAGGAGATGATGATGAACACGCGAATGCAACTCTTGAAAATCCCGGAAGTCCTCAATATCAAATGCGGCAAACGTGTCGACCCGGAATTGCAATGGCCGTTCTTCATCGCGATCGATTTCGAATCGATGGACAAGTTCGCCATCTTCCGGGAAGACCCTATTTTCGTGAAATTCATGGAGGAAATCATCAAGCCGAACACGGCCGATTCGCTCAATCTGGATTTCGAGATGGATCCCGGCAAAGATGTCCGGTTCTCTTAGATTGCGGAGTGCGGAATGTGGATTGCGGATAGACCCACAATTCCGAGATCGAAGTTCTTTCCGCAATCCACAATCCGAGATCCGCAATGACAAAGGCCATCATCCTCGCAGGCGGCGCCGGTAGCCGGCTTTTTCCGCTCACCAAGATCGTCTGCAAGCAACTGCTGCCGGTATACGACAAGCCGATGATTTGTTATCCGCTGGCGACTCTCATGCTGGGCGGCCTGCGCGATATCCTGATCATCTCCACGCCGAAAGATTGTCCGATGCTGCGCGACTATCTTGGGGACGGATCACAGCTTGGCATCAAGATTGATTACGCCGAGCAATCAGAACCGAACGGAATCGCGGAGGCATTCTTAATCGGCGCGAAATTCATTGACGGTTCAGGCGCGTGCCTGATCCTCGGCGACAACATCTTCTACGGAAAACTCGATTTCTTCCGCCAAGCTCTCGCCATCAAGAACGGCGCGTGCATCTTCGCCTACCAGGTCCGGGATCCGGAGCGTTATGGCGTTGTCGAGTTCGACCCGGACGGGCACGCCATCAGCCTTGAGGAGAAACCGAAGAAGCCCAAAACCCATTTCGCCGTTCCAGGGCTTTACGTTTATGACTCGCAGGTTGTCGATCTTTGCAAAACGCTAAAACCTTCGGCGCGTGGCGAGCTGGAGATCACTGATTTAAACTTGCTCTATCTTAAGAAAAACGAACTGCATGTGAAATTGCTCAGCCGCGGCATGGCCTGGCTCGATACCGGCACGCAAACCAGTTTACTCGAAGCCGGCAATTACATCGCCACCATCGAACATCGACAGGGATTAAAAGTCGCGTGTCTCGAAGAGATCGCGCTGCGGATGAAATTCATCACCCAGTCTCAGCTTGAGAAGACGCTCGATAAATTGCCTAACGGGGAATATCGCGACTATTTGCGCATGGTTTGCAAAGAAGAGCAGACCGTCGGACCGCAGCCAGTCGGTTGATACTAATTAGGCTGTTCGCGCAGCAGGTGCGTCGTGTCGGCAACGAGTTTTGTCACCGCATCGGCTTCGGAAGCATCGTAAAAACCGCGGATCTCGCCATGTCGATCCACGAGGATCATTCGGGTGCTGTGCACCGGGATTCCCTGCGCATCGCTGCCATCGGACACCGCAAGTTTGAATCCATTACGCGACAGATTGTAAATCGTCGATTGCGAACCGGTCAGAAAATCCCAGCGACCAGGTTCTGCTTGTAACCTTTCCGCATAAGTTCGCAGAACTTCCGGGGTGTCCTTGATCGGATCGACCGTGAACGAAACAAGATGCACGTCAGTTTTCTCCAACGGCTTTTGCAACTCGCTCATCCGGCTACTGATCATTGGGCAAGGGCCCGGACAGGTCGTGTAAATGAAATCCGCGATCCAGATCTTGCCGCGCAGATCGGTGGAGCCGAAATTTCTTCCGTCCTGATTCACCAACTGAAATTCGGGAACGCTCCCATACGATGAAACCGTTCGTTGGCGCAGCGCGTTCACTTCCAGTTGGCGTAACCACAGTAACACCGCCAGCGTCACAATCGGAATCGCGATCAACATCGCTTTCCAAAGCATCGCTCCTTTCGACACTTGCCGATCCAGGATCGCCGTCCCGTTCATGCTTTGGACAATACAAGCGCGCCGAGCAACAGCGGCAGATAGACAATCGATGTGATAAACAATCGCCGCGCGTCTGCTCTCGCGCGCGTTTTCAAAAACCGCATTGCCATACCGACAAATACGCCGCCGAGAAGCAGTTCGGCCAAAAGGTAAAAGACAGTAGCGATGCCGAGATAGGCTGGTAGTCCAGCAATAATCAATAAAAGCATGCAAAAAAAGACACTTTGACTGGCGCTGCGTTCACCCGTGCGATCGTCGGTTGAGACCATCTGGAAGCCAGCCCGCGCATAGTCGTCGCGATACATCCATGCGATTGCGAAAAAGTGGGGCAACTGCCAGAAAAACAGAATCGCGAAAAGCATCCATGCCCCGGCGTTCAAGGTCCCGCGTGCCGCCGCCCAGCCGATCATCGGCGGCAACGCGCCCGGAACAGCACCAAGCGCTGTGTTAAACGTGCTCACCGTCTTCAGCGGCGTGTAAGCAAAGATGTAAACAATGATCGTGATCGCGGCGAGCGCCGCGCTGAGCGCGTTGCAAACGAGCGCGAGATATGTCACACCGAAAATCGACAACGTGCCGCCGATCACCAGTGCTTCGATCGGCCGCATTCTCCCGGCAGGGACGGGTCTGAATTGAGTCCGCTGCATCATGGCGTCGAGTTTGTGTTCCCACCATTGATTGAGCGCGGCCGCGCCCGCTGCGGCTGCGGCCGTTCCAAGAACCGTGTGCAGGAGGGCCGTGAAATTCATCGGACCCTCGACGCCGAGATAAAAGCCAACAGCGGTCGTCAGTAAAACGAGCAGCGTCAATCGCGCCTTCACCAGCTCAATCAAATCGCGAACGAATCCGGAGGGCGGCTTTTCCGTCTCGTTCGAGCTTGCATCGATCGTCACGGCCTTCATGAGTTCATCGTCTGGAGCGCGCGCGCACAAATGGCCCAAGCGCTGACTCCAAACGATAACATGATCGCGCCGACTGCGACATGAGTTGTCGCGACGTCAGCCGCCTTGTTACTCCAAATCGTCCAGGCGCCGAGCGTGAACTGCACGAAGAACAAAACCACCCATAAGATCGACAATCGGCGAAGTGCAACAATCGCGTTGGCGTCCCGCAGGACACGCGCGCAAAATGTAATCACTGCGATGCCGATCAAGACAGCTGTGAATCGATGCACCATTTGCAGCCAAATTTGAAACGCGTCGACATCTGACAAAGCGCGCGCATCGCGCCAGGCGTTGATCTTCGCCAACGCTTGCGCGCTTGTGTCCGGGATCCATGCGCCGTTCGCGGTCGGGAAATCTAAGATCGCCAGGTCCTTGTGTTCATGTCGCATCGTCGCGCCCAGCGCGAGCTGCAGGTAAATCGCGACGGTTGTTGCAATCGCGATGGTTTTGATTGGTGAGAGGCGCTCGAAAACTTGACTGCTTAAACCAGTCAAGTTTTGTGGCAACGTTCGCCAGAAAGTCGTCCTAGTGATGGCAATCAGGACGAGCAGACCGAGAAACGCCTGGGCAAGACAGGCGTGAAAGATCCCAATTTGATCTTTCAACATCGTCACGCGCAGACCGCCGAGAATGCCCTGCAAAATTACACCGGCGACTGCGAGCAGGCCAAGTGTCTTGACGGTTTGCCGATGTTCGGTGCACCAAAGCCAAATCGCGAGAATCAACGTGAGAAACCCGACCGTCGACGCGATAAGGCGATGGGTATGCTCGAACAGAACTCCTCCGATCCACTTCGAGACCGGAAACAGGAACATGTTATACCCGAACGTCGTTGGCCAATCGGGGACAGCGAGGCCGACGCCTTTGCTGGTGACCATTCCACCGCTGCAAATTAGCAACAACGTTGCGAAAGCGGTGAACCAGGCGAAGCGATTAAGCCAGGAGTCGTAGCGGCGGCCTCTACCTGCCGGATTTCTTGTCGACTCCACGATTCGGATTGGCCCGATTAGAGCGCCACTACAGAAGAAAATACTATCGGCCGCTCGGGCTAGATGCGGGCCGAGCCGGTTTCTGTTCAGGCTTCGTTGCCGGACTTTCTGCTTTCGGTGCGCCCGGCGATGGTTGGGTCGCAGGCGGCGCACTTTGGGTTCCGCCCAATTCCGCGCGTTCCTTCAGCCACGCTTGATAGTCGGCCGGCGAATCCACTACCAAGGTCCCTTTCATTCCATAATGCCCGAGACCGCAAAGCTGACCACAAACAACTTCGTAAGTGCCGGTTTTAATTGGCTTGAACCACATCGGAATGAGCGAACCTGGAATCGCATCAGCCGCAATTCGCATATGCGGCAGGTCGAAATTGTGGATCACGTCCTTGGATGATAATTCGATAATGACGGGGCGATTCACCGGAACGTGTAACTCGCCCAGTACGACAATGTCGTCTTTGCCGGCCGGATCGTTTGGATCGATGCCGAGCGGATTCGAATTCGTGACCAGATCGATACTACGCTGCCCAAACTGCCCATCCGGCCCTGGCATGTGAAAGGTCCAGTTGAATTGTTGGCCAACAACGTGAACCACAACCGCATCACCAGTAGGCGGAAATTCGTTCACGCGCTTCGCCCAAAGGGGAATTGCAAATCCAATCAGTAAGACCGCTTCGATTAGAACGCAGGAAAATTCCAAATGCGTGGAGATGCCGCTCTTGACCCCGGCATGATCGGCTTTCGGATGCCGGCTCCGGTGAAAGCGAATCAGGACAAAAATGAAGAATAGCGACCATCCGACGAACAGCGCGCCCATGAACCAATGCGCGAATTCAAGGATGTGATCGATCTGGTAACCGTGCTCCGAAGCGTTCGGCGGCTGTCCGAGAAATTCATTGATCAGCGCGAGACTATTCATCCTTGTCCAAATCTTCAATTAATCGCTCGTGAGGCGGCGTAGGCATTCGGGCGTGTCGCCAAATGTTGTAACTGAACGCGCCGATTCCGCCGAGAACGGACATCACCGCACCGAACAAAAACCAAATTGCGACGGCCATGTGTTCGGTGGACTTCCCGTCTTTGGCTCCGTAACAGAATGGACACGCACTCACGTTTTGCGCGGCCAGCGCGATCGACAGTATTAAGACCGAAAAAAACTTCCTCATGTCATAATGCGGAGCCGTTTCATTTTTCGATAGAACCAGACGCCGTAGATAACCAGAGCGAGCGCGCAGGCAAACGAAGCAATCGCGCCGGCAAGATACACCGGCGCGCCTTCAACAAGATTAACCCAAACACACCAGGCACCGACACCCAGCGCCAGCAACGTTGAGAAAATCACGAAAACGATATGGAACGCTTTGAGCGACATTTTAACGGGAGATTGGATCGTACCACGCGAGATAAGTCAGCCAGAAAAGTCCGAGAACAAAAAAGCCTGTAAAAATCAGAACCCGATAGATCAGTCGTTTCTCCGCAGCGAGGTGCATAAAAATCAGCGCGACCAAGCTCGCTTTGATGGCCGCAACGATAATCGCGACCGTAATATTCAACTTGCGGCCCCCTTCCGGCGAAATGTGCATGTGGAAAAGCCAGGAAAAGAAGCCGCCGAAATCGACGTAGGATAACGCTACGGTGAGAAGGGTGAAAAAAAGCAGCAGTCCACCGACCATTAAGTAACGCGAGACATGCTGATGCACGCCGTGCGCGTATTCCTCATGTTCGGCTGGATCTTGCGCAATTTCGGGCGGGTTATTCATGACTTAGAGCAGATAAAAAAGCGGAAACACAAAAATCCAAACAAGATCGACAAAGTGCCAGAAAAGTCCTGAGACCTCGACGCGGTTGGCCAGATGTTCGGGATTGCGTTGATAAACTTTCTTGCTGACCGGCAGCCACATATAAAGGAAAACGAGAACGCCTCCTAGCACGTGCGCTCCGTGAAGCCCGGTAATGGTAAAATAGCTGGCGAAATACGCGCTGTGCCACGGACCGAAAGAACTAATTCTCTCTACATCTTCCTTGGCGATTTTCGCAACTTTGTCGGTGGCTGGCAGCGGAATGAAATGGGGGCGATCCGTTGCCGGATTGTCCGGGTCCGCGTTCCCCGGGTCCATTGCGATTTCGTACTCTTTGACGTTGGGATCGGTGAGCGCTTCATGATTCTCTAAATGTCCGGTAATCTCGATGCGCGGTTCTAATCCTTTCTCTTCCCGGCGATGGTTCCCAAGATATTGCTCGTACTTTTCGCGGGCCTCGGGTTTAAGGAAAACACCGTAGTGCGAAAATTTCTGCGGCCACTCGAAGTAAAGTTTTACGAAGAGAAAGATGATACCGCACAAAATGGTGGCGAGCATGTACCACCAATAGGCATTGTAACGCCGCATCTTCAGTGCAGCCCAGGCCAGAACCACCGTGACCGACGACAGAGATCAGAATCGCGGTGTTCATCGTGCCGATAGGCACGTTGAGCAGACCGTGGGGCCATTCGCCGGGTTGAGCGTCGAGCCGCAGGAAAACGTAGGCGGAGAAAAGTCCGCCAAACAGCATCACTTCGGAGGCCAGAAACAGCCAGATGCCGACCTTGGCATTCCACAGACCCGTGTCCGGCCGAGTGGATATTGTGTATGGGATTTCCATGCGATTAATGCACCAGCGCCGGTTCGGCCATTCTCCTTGATCGTTCCGAGGGTTCGACCGGTTCGTTTTGCATGGTGAAATCTTTTTCGCGTCCGGGCAGGCTGTATTCGTAGGGCCCGCGATACGCGACTGGAGTCGTCACAAAATTTCCGTGCGGCGGCGGCGAGGGCGCGGTCCATTCGAGCGTAGTCGCCTCCCACGGATTGTCGTTCACTTTTTTGCCGTGCTTGATGCTCCAGAAGAAATTGATGATGAACGGAATCTGGGCGAGTGCCCATGATCCACGCCGCCCAGGAGATCGGCGTGTTCCATTGAAACCCGGTCAGGCCCCAAATGTGTTCGCCGGACAACGTCCACCCCTGACCGCCATCGTACCAGCGGCGATGCATTCCAAGCATCCCCTGCAAAAACATCGGCAGAAAAATGACGTTCATGCAGATGAGCGACGGCCAGAAATGCACTTTGCCCCAGAACTCGCTCATTTGCCGGCCGGTCGCTTTCGGAAACCAATAATAAACGCCGGCGAACAATCGCGAAGATGGTCCCCGGTGCGACGATGTAATGGAAATGCGCGATGACGTAATAGGTGTCGTGCAGATAAGAGGTCAGCAGAATTAAACGCGAGCGGGATGCCGGTTAATCCGCCGATGCCGAACATCGGTAGAAACGCCGTCACGAAAAGCATCGGGACGTTGAATCGAATCGAACCGCCCCACAGCGAAATAAAGAACGCGCTCAAGATGATCACCGATGGGATGGAAATCAATAGCGTGGTGGTTTGGAAAAACGCGCTCACGGTGGAGCCCATTCCGGTGAGCCACATGTGATGCGCCCAGACGATAAACGAGAGAAATCCGATCACGAGCACGGAGAAGACAAGCGACTTGTAACCCCAGAGTGGCTTGCGCGAATTGTTCGCGAGGATTTCGCCAACGATTCCAAACGCCGGCAAAATCAAAACGTAAACTTCGGGATGTCCGAGAAACCAGAACAAATGCTGCCACAGCAGTGGACTGCCGCCTCCACTGATGTGGAGCGGTGCGCCGTTGACGATCATCCCTGCCGGCAGGAAGAAGCTGGTGGCGGCGGTGCGGTCCATCAATTGCATGACGATCGCGGCCTCAAGCGGCGGAAACGCGAGAAGCAACAGAAACGCCGTTACAAACTGCGACCAGACGAAAAACGGCAGGCGCATCCAGGTCAGGCCTTTGGCGCGCAATTGAATGATGGTGGTGATGAAATTTATCGCGCCGAGCAACGACGAAGTGATTAGGAAAACAAATCCAACCAGCCACAAGGTTTGCCCATTGAAAAACGGATGAAACCCCGGCCCTTTGTCGGATATGTCAGAGAGCGGTGTGTAAGAAGTCCAGCCTCCCTTGGCGGCGCCGCCTGGAACAAAAAAGCTGGTCAGCATGATCACGCCGCCGACCGCAAACGCCCAGAAGCTGGCGGCGTTCACTTTTGGAAATGTCATGTCCGGCGCGCCGATCTGCAGCGGCACTACGAAATTTCCGAAAGCGGCGAACGCCACGGGCACCACGCCGAGGAAGATCATGATCGTGCCGTGCATTGCGCCGAGTGAGTTGTAGAACTCCGGCGTCATCTTGCCGTCCGGCATGCTATTGGGCCCAAAGATATAGGGGAGCCATTTGCCGATGACCGGGAGCGCCTGGCCCGGATACGCCAATTGCCAGCGCATCAGCATCATCAGCGAAAAGCCGAAGAACAGAAAGATCAGGCCACAAATTCCGTACTGAATGCCGATGACTTTGTGGTCGGTAGAGAAAATATACTTCCGCCAAAAGCCAAGCTCGTGATGCTCGTGTTCGTGCCCTGCCTCGTGATGATGTTGTCCGTGCGGTTCGAGTGAAGTGGAAGCGTCCATTGCGGAAAAAGTTAGCCGTTCAATATCGAAAGAGAAAGCCTCATTGCAAAGCCAGAAATTGATCGATTGCCGGCTTATCAGCGGCTGTAATCCCCGTGAATTTTTACGCTAAATACCCGAATCTACGCAAGGAATCTCCGCCCAGTTCTTCCAGCGTGGCAATCAAAGCCGGTGGGTAGTTTCGCCAGCGCTGCAACGTCAAAGGTGGCGAAATTTCCGAACGCGCGATCGGTTCCGGATCAACTCGCGCACCGAGGAAATTGATGACCTGTGCGGTCGTTTCAACGGGCTTCGCGCAGAGGTCCTCATAACGAACGCGCAAATAGTTCTCGCGGAGGTCCGATTCGCCGAATTCGGCTGCGTGCAGATTTACCCGTGCCCAAAGCAGCAGCGAGCGCTCCGGCCTAGAACGGAAAAAGCGTTCGTTCCAAGTCAGAATGGCGCCGCCGTGCTTCCGCAACTGAACCTGATTTAAGGAAAGCGCCATGTCCCGGCCATCGCGCACGACATGAATAAATTTCAAACCGGGAAGTCGCGCGTGCAGAAAGCGCAATAAATAAATGCTGCGAGGCGCTTTCCAACCCCAATGCCTTTCCTTTCTGATTGTCTCAGGACAATGGCGATCGAGCGCGGACTGAAATTCGGCCTCCATCCACTGGACATCCGATTTCGACAACGTTGTGCCGCGACGTTCCGCCGATACAAATCGGTTAATCCATTTGTCGTGAAACGAATAGAACTCCAAGGCGTCTTCGGCCGAATTCAGGTTGCGACCCAGATCGTAGCCCGCGTGGCGCGCCAACCGCGCGACCACGCGTGTTCCCGAGCCGCCCGTCGCGCCAATCACTAAAGGACCAGGCGTCGTCACTTCTCCACGATTAACGCTCGCTCCGCGGGTTCCAGAACTTTGACAAACGCGCCTCGGCGATTCCCGGGATCGCAGCGCCAGTTTTGTCGTAATGCGAGGTGTCATTGAAGAGCGCTAGCCGCGCGTTGGCCGCGTCGCGAAAATCGACAATGTTTAGGGCGGCGGGTTCCTGATCGAGATTGTCCCGGTATCGGCGCGGATCAAAGCCGAGTAGCGAACTTAACAGAAGCCGAATGGTGGCTTTGTGCGACACGGCGAGGAAGTGTTCGCCAAGGTGTTGTCTCACCAAATCAATTAGCACCGGCAACGCACGCGCGGTCACTGCCAAGCCACTTTCCCCGCCCTGCGGGGCAAAAGTGTAGGGATCCTTTTCCCATTCGGTGATTTCCTCGGGAAATTTCTGCTCGACTTCACGCCGAGTCATTTGCTCCCAGTGACCATGGTTGATTTCGCGAAGCCCGTCGCGGGCTTGGACCTCCAAGTTGTGTGGCGCGGCCAGAATCTGCGCCGTTTCCATTGTCCGGGCCAAAGGTGATGAGTAAATCGCTGTTATTTTTTCGTCAGCCAACCGGTCCGCGAGTCGCCGCGTTTGCTCCCGACCTTCATCAGACAGTGCAACATCAGTCGCCCCGGCGAATCGATCCTCCGCGCTCGATACGGTGGCCCCGTGTCGCACCAAGAACACTCGAGTTACCGGCGACTTCATAATCGTTGGCCGTCAATCGCGTAAATTTCGCGAAAAGGCAATTCCCCACGAAATGTCGATCCTGTCGCTGCGCGCCCGAATTCTAGCGTTCGACTTCGGGCAGCGTCGGAGTGCCCGCGTAAAAAACGATCGGAATTATCGCGGCTGAAACCGCGGCGGCAATCGTGA
The DNA here is from genome assembly GCA_963801815.1 of uncultured Verrucomicrobiae bacterium. Classification (GTDB taxonomy): domain Bacteria; phylum Verrucomicrobiota; class Verrucomicrobiia; order Chthoniobacterales; family UBA10450; genus AV40. Next base: position 120,778 of record CAWDGJ010000003.1, on the reverse strand, counting down.
AAATGTTCAACAGCCAGCGGAGCGCTGGAGCCGTGATATTCAAAGTGAGTCCCAGAATTATCAGGGGAAGCAAAACCGCTACCGCGGCAATTTCACAAGCGACGAAGCGGCGAAATTTCATTTGCCGGCGACGTTTACTCGCAGCTTCGCAATCGACATCCGCGAACATTTCGAAAAAGTCGGCTTGTGGGGTCGCAGCGACAGGTGCAGGCGGTTGCGCCTTCTGAGGGATTCGTTGCGGTTGAGCGGGACGCGCAGGCATTGCCACTGGAATTGGTTTTCGGACCGGCGCCGGAGCTTGCATCATCGGCGATGGCGGCATCGGAGCTTTCGGCATCGGCGGCGGGCCGCTTTGCGAGGGCCGCGCAGTTCTGGGCGCCTGCATTGGAATAACATTTTGAACCGGACGCGACGCGGGCATTGGCGCGACTTCGTTAGCACTATTGCCACTTCCGTTGTTGCGAACTTGCGATGGATCCATCGCCGGAGCGCGGTCATTCCAACGCACTTTTGGTTTCAAAGTCGGAGGCAATGCAACTTTTCGGATTTGCGCGTCCGGAATCCGCGGCGGGGGAGCCTGAGCGCGACGAAGCGCGGGATTGGCCGTTGGGAAAGGAGCTTTGGGTTGCGGAACTTCTGGTTCCCGAGGTTTCGGATTTACTTCTGGCTCGATAGGACCGGTGGCGATCACAGGCTCTGGCTTCGGATCAGGCAATGCAACAATCGTAGGCTTCGTTCGGACTTTCTCCGCCGAGGCTTTCTCTTCTTTCGGTCTGCGAGACGGAACCACCGTCCTCGTGAAATGGTCCGGAAAACTGTACGATTCGCTCGGGATAAGAGACATGGCCGGCCTGCGCGTGGGAGACCATGTTTAGCGATTTCGCTTTTTCCCGTCAATCCATAACATCTGCAAAAGGTGAGATGAACCCGGTTTGAAGCTAGATTTTCGATGTGGAAAACAACCTGGCATCGCGCGCCATCATTCATCTCGACATGGACTGCTTCTACGCGGCAATCGAGGTCCGAGACCAGCCATCGCTTCGCGGAAAGCCAGTAGGCGTCGGCGGAGCGCGGGACCGTCGTGGTGTCCTGACAACATGCAACTACGAAGCGCGGGCATTCGGGGTGCATTCAGCGATGCCGACCTTCATGGCATTACAGCGTTGTCCGAAACTGATCGTATTGCCGACACGATTCGATGTTTACCGGCGCGAAGCCGCCGTGGTTCGGGAGATTCTCCATCGCTTCACCCCTTTGGTTGAACCGCTTTCGCTGGATGAAGCTTACCTCGACGTCAGCGCGCATCCGGGTCCGCCGGGTCCGCTTGCGCAAGTGATACGCGACCAAATCTTCCGAAGAACGAAGCTAACGTCCTCGGCAGGCATCGGGCCAAACAAGTTGATCGCCAAGATCGCCAGCACGATGCGAAAGCCTAACGGTCAGCTCGAAGTTACGGCCAGCGAGGTCCCCGAGTTCATGAAGGATCTTCCTGTCCGCGAAATCTGGGGCATTGGCGAAAAAACGGAAAATCGATTACGGGAACTCGGAGTCCGGACTTGCGGAGAACTTCAGCGTTTTTCGCGACCGGAACTTGTCGATCTTTTCGGCAAATTTGGGAGCGAACTGTTCGACCTTTGCCGCGGAATCGATGACCGCCCAGTTGAGCCTGACCGGCCGCGCAAGTCGCTCAGCACCGAAGAAACTTTCGTGAGCGATCTCGAGACGCTCGACGAGTGCGAGCAGCGGCTTGATGAGCTCTTCGAAGAATTGATGGCCGACCTCGCCGGAAAAGAAGCTGAACGGCGTATCGCGAAAATCTTTGTGAAACTGAAGTTCGCCGACTTCACGCGGACAACTGCCGAGTGCGCGGGTTTGGAGCCAACGTTGCTCGCGTTCCGATCGCTATTGGCCGAAGCCTTCCGCCGCACAGGGAAAAAAGTGCGTTTGATCGGAGTAGGCGTGCGTTTTGCCGAGACCGAGCGCGAGGAATTGCAGATACCGTTGTTTTCGGACCTCCCTCGTTAGCCATGCGCAATCCGCGCGAGGACCAGCGCGAGAATTCCAACCCCAAACGCCACCGCGATTGCGATTTCGCGCTTGGTCAGGAGCGGTTCGGAATTCTGGCCATTGGGAATTGTAACCTCACCGTTGTTCTCTATAACGCTCATCACGTCGTCACAAAGCTTTCGAACGTCCGCCGGCATGGCGTCTTCGCTCGCGAACTGGGCACCGTTCACGACGAATTTCTTTTTCACGATCCCCTCGTGCAATGCCTTTTCGTAAGCCAGCCGGACTTCGGGCGGCAATTCCGCGGGACTGGAATACTCTTTCCCGTTGTAACGGATCTTGCTCTTAAGCGTGATGCTCACTGCTTGGACGGCATTGATAGCATTTCACCTGCCAGACCCTCTCGAGCTCGTATTCTTGTGATAAATTGACGGCCGTGATCAGTCCCGACGTTCAACGAAAAATCCGCGTAACTGGGTGCGATGTCTATTTTGATGACCTCACCCGCCAGCTTTACGCCACAGACGCTTCCATCTATCAAATCGAGCCACTCGGTGTCGCCTTTCCGACTAGCGTCGAACAAGCCAGCGCGGTGATAAAAGCCGCAGCGGACGAAAACATTTCCGTCACCCCACGCGGCGCCGGCACCAGCCTGGTTGGAAACGCAATCGGCGAGGGATTGATCGTCGATTTCTCGCGCCACAATCGCGAGATCGACAATCTCAACGTCGACAAGCGCAGTGTTCGCGTCGGTGCCGGCGTCGTGCTCGACCAGCTCAACGCCTTCCTTAAACCGCATGGATTCTGTTTCGGTCCCGACGTCGCCACCAGCTCGCGCGCCACGATCGGCGGAATGATCGCCAACAATTCGTCCGGCGCGCGAGTTCCGGTTTACGGGACTACTGCCGACCACGTCGTCTCAATCGAGATTGTCTTGGCCGACGGACGAACCGTTACGATTGGGTCGGCCGCTGGATCGTTGGGCGATGAGCGGACGAAGATCGACAATCTCGTTCGCGCCCACGCAGCCGAAATGGCAGAGCGCTGGCCGCCAGGAATTCTCAAGCGCTGGCCCGGTTACGGAATCGAACGGTTTTCGCGCTCCTCCACGAACTTGAACGAAATTCTCGCCGGCAGTGAAGGTACGCTCGCGGCAATTTTTTCTGCCGAGCTAAAGATCTCGCCGCTTCCAACCGAGAAAGGCCTCGGCCTCATCTTTTTCGATTCGGTGATGGACGCGATGCAAGCCACAGTGGAATTGCTCGATCTCAAACCGGCTGCAATCGAGCATATCGATCGTCCCCTGCTCGACCAAACCAAAGGCCAACTCCATTTCCAGGCCGCGCGTGATTTGCTGGAGCTCGATGTGAAGCCGTGCGAGGCGATGTTGCTCGTCGAATTCTATGGCGATGTCGACGAAAAGCTGTCGAAGCTCGAATCACGGAAGCTTGGATCGCGCGTCAAGATTTGCCGCGACGCAAACGAAATGACCTTGGTTTGGTCCGTGCGCAAAGCGGGGCTTTCGCTGCTAACAGGTTGCGTGGGTCCAAAGAAGCCGGTCGCGTTCATCGAAGACGCCGCCGTTCGCCCGGCGCAATTGCCCGATTACGTCCGCGGTCTGCAATCGATCATGAAGTCGCTCGGACTCGAAGCGAGCTATTACGGCCACGCTGCCAGCGGCTTGCTCCACGTCCGGCCGGTCCTCGATCTGCACACCGCGGAAGATTTGAAAAAGTATCGCCTGGTCGCCGATCAAACGTCAGTGCTCGTCCGTCAGTTTAAAGGCTCGCTTTCGGCCGAGCACGGCGTCGGCATTGCGCGCACGGAATACATGCGGGAGCAACTCGGGGACGCGCTCCTCAACGTGATGCGTGAGATCAAGCAGATCTTCGATCCGAAGAATATTTTCAATCCTGGAAAGATTTTTGGGTTCGCCTACCGAATCGACAATCACCTCCGCAACAATTTCACGCGGCCAATCGGTTTGCCGTTTGAGCCACGGCTCGCCTTTGCGTTCAAGGATCGCTCGTTCATCGGCAATCTGGAACAGTGCAACGGATGCGGCGGCTGCCGTAAAGACGCCCCAATTATGTGTCCGACGTTCATTGCGACCGGCGATGAAATCATGTCAACGCGCGGACGCGCGAACATCATTCGGCAGTCGCTCGAACTGAAGGCGAACGGTCACGATCCTTTGAATTCCGCGGAGTTGGATGCCGCACTCTCGAATTGTTTGTCGTGCAAAGGATGTACGCCGGAGTGTCCCTCAAATGTTAATCTCGCGCTGCTCAAGGCCGAGATGCTTTACGCACGCTGGAGACGCGACGGTTTGCCGGTTCGTGAGAGAATTTTCAGCAACATCGACCTTCTCGGCCAAGTTGGTTGCACAGTGCCCTGGTTGGCGAACGTGATTGCTGATCTTCCACCTGTCCGCGGTTTCATGGAGAAGACGCTCGGTATTTCGGCGAAGCGCTCGCTACCGCGATACGCGCGCAAACGATTCGACCGCTGGTTTGCCAAACACGCGAACCAAAATGGTGCGAATCGGCCGCGCGGCAAAGTGCTTCTGTGGGACGACACGTTTGTCCGCTATCACGAACCCAACATCGGAATTGCCGCAGTGAAAGTGCTCGAAGCGCTCGGCTTCGAAGTCGAGCTGTTTCGAAATCGAAAATGTTGTGGGCGCCCAGCTTTCAGTCAGGGAAATTTGGATTTCGCCGCCCGACTCGGCCAGCACAACGTCTCTCAACTCTCAACCATCAACTCTCAACTTCCGATTGTCTTTCTCGAACCATCCTGTTGGTCGATGTTCGTGGACGATTACCGCGAACTGAAAATCGCAAACGCGGACAAGATCGGCGAACGCTGCGTTCTCTTCGAGAGATTTATCGAAGATTTGTTGGAGCGCGAGCCGGACGCGCTCCGATTTAAAGAGCGCCAGACAAACGTTGCGATCCACGCGCATTGCCACGCCAAGTCGCTGACCGACGTGGCGTTCCTGAAGCGCCTGGCCGAAAGATTACCGGGCCGGAACGCGACCTTACTCGAGACCGGTTGTTGCGGAATGGCCGGCGGGTTCGGCGCGCTGGCTGAAAAGTACGAACTGTCCAAGCAAGTCGCGACCGATCTACTTCAGAAGATCGACGATAAACAACCGGACGTCATGATTGCGTCGGGCACTAGTTGCCGCCACCAGATTGTGGATCTGACCGAGCGTCGGCCGAAGCACATGGCCGAAGTGATCGCGGATGCGATCGTGTAAAAACTATCCGCCCGGTTTCGGCGGTGCTGGTTTAGACACTTCGCCGGGCTTGGGCGGAGCTTGTCCCGCCGGCGCGCCACCTCCGGGGATATCCTCGTCCGGAGCAGCGAGAATATCGTGCTCAGAGTACGATTCCGGATGGCTTGCGAGCTCTTTCCGTAAAGCGGCAATTTGCTCGGCTGAGACCGGACTAGCTTGATTTCCCCACTCACTGCGCTCGTAGGTCATAACGTCCGCGATTTTTTGGTCGGTCAAGGTTTTGTCCCACGGTTGCATAACCGCGCTACCAAACTGCTGGCCTTTTACTTTCACCGGTCCTTGCAAGCCCTTGAGCACAATCATCGCCATACGACGCGAACCACCATTCGTGAATTCCGAACCGGCGAGCGGTGGATATTGACCGGGAACGCCTTCACCGTTCGCTTGATGACAAGTCTGACAATTGGCCGAAAAAATCTTCTTGCCGCGATCGTGCGGGGAGAGTTCGACTTGTTGCTGTTCGCCTTGTGCGCCGCCGCCTTTTTTCGCGGGCGGTAGGCCCATCATTGGATCGAGTCCGTCACCGGAAAAGTTTCCGGAGTAGCGCCCCAAATAAGCGCCTCCGGCAAAAATGGCGAGACCATAAACGGCGATCAGCCAGATTGAGAGCGGCTCAAGCCCCACCCGAGGTTCGCGCTTTTCGCGCTGAATTGCAGCGTGCACTTCCTGCACATCGGCCGTCTCGCCATAGTCCATTCCCTGGCGAGTGAGCGAGGATGACTTTGGAGGTTGGCCGTTCATAATTTTTCTCCCGAAAAATTTCGGCTACCCTCGCCGCTTTGCCATGCCTTCCGCCCGTCTCGTCTCGCTCGATTCATTTCTTTGGGGGCTGTTGAGCCGGTGACCCGGCTGCGGAAGCGGCCGGCGAACCGGCAGGAGGCGCCGCGCCCGGCGCACTCTTAACTTCTTTCAATGGATGCGATTGGTCCTGTGACATCAAATACGCGACGAGACATTTGGCGTCGTAAGTCGGGACAACTTCCCAACCCGCGGGCGGCGCATCCGCGCCGATCAATTGCAGTGCGTCTGCAGAACGTTCGCCACTGATCCGCCGTTTCTCGTAAAGAAACTGATACGCGGGCATGTTTGAATCCCTCGTGTCCGGATTCATGCTGCGGGGCGCATAAAGATGCCGATGATGCCATGCTTCAGAATAGGGGGGCGGGACCCCATTAAGATTCGGCGTCGCTGAAGGACTTGCCGCGGCGGCAGGCGTTGGCGATGCCGAAGGCGACGCGGCAGCGCCTGGTTTCGATGGCGCTGAATTCGCGGCCGGCGCTTGAGCAGTGGACGGCGAGGCCGCGGGGGCGCTTGCGGCGGGCGCAGCTGCGGGCTTTTCTTCCTCTGACGGTGCAGCCTTGCCAACGTTCGCCAAATCGGGGCCCATTCTTTCCTTTCCGAGCAAAACTGGTCGATCAAAAATGTAATCGCGCGGCGCGCTTCGGCGCACGCCCCATTTCGGCTGAGGTGAAGGGGCCGCATCGCGGAGGCGGTCAATGTCCGCGGATGCATAATCAGGTCGAAGTTGTTGACTGTGGCAGTAGATGCAGCCATTTGCGGCATAAACCTGCCGCCCGTGCGCAACCATTCCTGATGGCGGCATCGGATAAATATCGGTGCCTTCCTCGTCCATTTGCGGATTGAGGGAACCAATTTGCAGATTCGGGATCACAGTGAGTCCGACCCACGAAAACGTGAATGTTCCGAACACACCGAGAAACAACGGAAGCAATCCCTTCATAAGTGCGTCTCCGTTCCTTCCGCTTCGACTGGATTCAAGAACGTGGGAACGGTCGAAGTGCGGCCAAGCCCAAACAACATCAGACTAAAATGAAACGCGAAAATGAAATGCGATATCGTGAGCAAAAGAGCCGCGATTACCAGACCGCGCAGATAAGGCAGCACACTTTGAATGCTCTCGATGAAAGGGAGAGAGGAATCATTCTGGCTCGCACCTTGTGCAAGGCCACCCACCAACAACATCAATGACATCAGGCCGACGCCGTAAGCCGACGCCCAGAAATGGAGCTTGATCAGTGTCGCGTAGCGCCATTCGCGACCGACCAGTCTCGGCACGATGTAATACATCGAACCGAACATTACCATGGTGAAGAACGCGTAGAGACCAATATGCGAATAGGCGACGCTTGCTTCGCTAAAGTCCAAGTAGCGCGCCGTCGAGCGCAGCGAAATCAGCACGCCGACAAGGCTGAACACCGTATAGGCCATCGCGCCGAACACGGTGAATCGGAGCGTTGGGCTATATCGCATTACTGGGAAGTAACCTTGCATCGTCATGTGATGATTTAGTCCGACGGTCGCGACTGGAATAATGGTCAGGATCGTGGCGGCGATGCTGGCGGTGATCATCCAGGCTGGGAACGGACCGTCGACAAGGCGCTGCATTCCAGTCCAACTGGAAAAGAGCGCATAAGTCCAAAATCCGATCGTCGCCAGGTGGTAGCTGTAGACCGGACGGCCGATCACTTTCGGAATCATGTAATAGGCGGTGCCGAGTGCAATTGCCCCGAGCCACAAGAACATCAGATTGTTTGCGTACCACCAGCCCACTGCCGCCTGCATGACACCTTGCACCGGAACAACGAAGAGCATCGCTTGCGCGGCGGCGTAGAGCCATGGGAACCACAAAAACGCGCCGAGCAAATACCATTGCGTGATATAAATCTGTTCCCCGCGCCGGAAACGAAACATCAGCACGGCCCAGGAAATGATCAGCGCGTATGCGACCAGAAGAATTACGGCCGCGTACGGGGAAACTCGAGCCATTGATATCCCGTACTGTAGCCCATCAGAATCGCGATGACGCCGACGAGCACGCCGATATTCCAAAAACCAATGCCGGTAACGAGCAGCAACGGATGTCGGAGCGTCGTTCGACATAATCGCGCCATCAACCAGATCGCCGTTCCCATGCCGGCCATCGACGCCCAGCCGTAGACCATCACGTTCATATGCACCGGACGCATCCGGCCCCATGTGAGAAAGCTGACGTTCGAGAACATGTCGGGGGCATGCAATTTGAATGAAACAAAGCCGGCGAGCAGCGTTCCGATCAGCAGCCAGGCCATCGCCGACGCGTAAAACATCAACACCGGCACGCGCGTGGAAGCGTCGATCAAAGCGCGCTCCAACTGTTCGGCGTCGCCCGCCGTCGCGGAAACAGTTGGTTGCTTTAATGGAATGTCAGTGGCTGAAGTCATTCGTTAGGCAGGATCGGCATCTTATGGTGTGGTGGAAGGTGACGCGGACGGAGCAGCGCTAGCGCCGGGTTGAGTCGACGGTTGCGCCGACGGCGGATTTATGGCGGCGGCGGGTTGGCCTTGGGCTTCAGAATGCTGTCCCGCCACTGAGGTCGTTTTCGGGGTGTCGCTTGCCCTAGCCGGCGCCGGCGAAGCCGCAGCCGGTGCAGGTGAAGCTGAGGCTTCCGGCGTTGGCGTTGCGATCGGTCCAGCCGCTATTGGCTTCTTGTTTGCAAGTTCGGCAGCCGTCAATTCCATCGCGCGCTCAATTGGCAACCGCACCGTGCCTTTGTTTTTGTCGATCCACGCATAACTCGTTAATGCTTTCGCGTCCTCGTCGCGCAGGTCCTTGAGTTTTTTCTCGCGATTTTGCGCGCGCTGCTGCTCGTACGTGTCGCCGCGTGGCGCCGGACCAATGATCGCGATCGAAATCGCTCCGAACAAAAACATCAACAGAACAACGCCGAGCCACGTTGAAAACGGCGCGGGCGATTGCACTTGCTGGCGAATTTGTTCGGTGTCGGCCATTTTAGTTCACTAACTTTAAGGATTCCACCAGACGCGGATCGTGTACTGGAAAGAGCGATGTTTTGCCGACGATGCGCAAAAATGCGAACGCCAGCGTCGCGCCCATGGCAATTAGCGCGGCAAGATCCCACACGCTCACGTGTATTCCGGTCCCGTGCAGCGCCGGTAACACAACCAAATAGATGTCGAGCATTTGCATGAACACGATCCAGACGGCGACGTAACAAAGCTGATTCGGATGTTTCTTGATCGAGCGCAAAAGCAAGATCACGAACGGCCCAAAGAAGCGGCCAAAGACCAGCAGCATGCTCAAGTACCACCAGGATTCGGTGTTCCGGACCAGAAAGTAATTCGTCTCTTCCGGCATGTTCGCGTACCAGATGAGCATGTATTGGCCGAACCCGATGTAGGCCCAGAAAACGCAGAAAGCGAACATCCATTTCCCCATGATGTGATAATGCTCATGGGTGACGACATTCTTCAGATAACCGGCTTTCCGCAGTGCAGTGATCACCAAGACCAGCAACGACATCGAACTGCCGGCTGCTCCGGCAAAAATGTAAACGCCGAACATGGTCGAGAACCAGCGATACTGCAGACCGAGCAACCAATCGTAAGCTCCGAAAGTCAGACATAACGCGAACAGCGGAAGGCTCACGAATGAAACCTTGCGCAGCCAAATCGTGAACCGGGGACTGCCGTCCCTGTCCTGGCGGACGGAAAAGCTTCTCAGCAATTGCGAGGCGATGATAAAGAACCCGAGGAAGAACACCGCACGCAGAATGAAGAAGCTTAAATTCAAGTAGGCGCGCTTGGAATCGAGGTTCGGTTCCTTCCCGGGCGGAATGTTCATCCACTCGTAGAGGTGGTGCCGCAGGAGAAAAATGGGGATGAAGAAAATGGCCAGAACCGCCACCAGCACGGAAATGTTTTCGAGCTGACGGCGGACGACGACCGTCCACCCGGCATCGGTCGCGTAATGCACAATCGTCCAGAAGAAGCAGCCCGCGCACAGGGTGAAGAAAAATCCAAACGCGAACAGCCACGAATAGCTGAACTGCTGCGGATCAATCGCCGCGCCTGCCCCGCAAAGTGCCAGGGCGACGAAAGCGATCACTCCGAGCAACACCGATAGTCCTCCGAACCGTCCACTCTCGAAATATTCGCCCTCCGGCGTCGGCGCGTTCTGCAATCGATCGCTCATTTCTTTGGCGCCTCCGGTTTCGCTGCAGGTTTTGCTTCAGCAGGTTTGCCCTCGGCCGGCTTAGTTTCAGTCGATTTGTCCAAATCGGCGCGATGTTCCGGCGGCACATCGGCAACCGTCGCGCCCTGGCTGCGTTGCAGCGCACGCAGATACGCAATGATCGCCCATCGATCGGCAACCATGATCGTTGGACCGTAAGCCATCATCGTGTTCTTGCCGTTGGTGACCGTGTTGAAAATTTCGCCGTCAGCCATTTTGCGGATGCGATCGTCCTGCAGCGACACCACCGTGGCCAGGCCGTACTGTTTCGTGATGCCGTTTCCAGCCGCGGTCGCGCCATGACACATCACGCAAGTGATGTTGAAACGCTGGCGACCTCGTTCAAGCAACTCCGGCGTGACCGGAACCGGAATACCGGTTCCCCAATTGGCGCCCATCTTCCCAGTGTCGACGTAATCCGTGCCAATGCTGAACCCGTGCGGCATTGATTCCGACCCCGTCGCCGGTGTACTCGTCTCTGCCTTCGGCATTTCGTAACCGATCGGCACCGTTCCGTTGATTGGCAGGCGCGGTCCGCGGCCATCCGCAAAAAAGTTCAACGGTGATTGCGCGCGCACCTTCATTTGCCGCACCATGTCGGGAAAGATTTCCCAGGGCTCATTCGTGGTTTTTTCGCCACGGAAACCGAGGACGGCTACCGCCGCGATCGTGAGCAATAAAGAAATTAAGAGGAAGCCGCGCAACATAATCAGTCTTCGTGCACGATAGTGATGTGTTCCCCGCCGCTGCGCTCGAGTAATTCGCGCGCTTCGACTTCGGTGAACCGCGGATCGCGCGCCTCAATCACGAGGAAAAACCCGTCGTTAGTGGCACGAGCAAACCGGTCCCAGTTAAAAATCGGATGATGCGGCCGTGGCAGCCCGTTCATGATCAGCACAGCGAAGAACGCGGCAAACGCCGAGAAAAGCACCGTCAGTTCGAACATGATTGGGAAGAACGCAGGCACGACTTTCCAGTCGTACGGCTTGCCGTGCACAATCAACGGATAGAGGCCCCACGACGAGCCGAATTCGATGAACATCGCAGTCGAAATGCCCAAAATTCCGCCGATCAAGACCACGGCGCTCAACCACGATTTTCCGAGTCCCATGGCGTCGTCCATTCCGTGAATCGGAAATGGTGAATGCACGTCCCAGCGTTTGAAACCGGCGTCTCGCACGATTTTCGCCGCTTCGTAAAGGGCGTGTGGACTCGGATATTCCGCAGCCATACCGTAGACCTCGTGCCCGTAAGGAGTTCTCATGCGCGCTCCATTCCCCCGGCTTGAGCTGGTTGATGTCCGTTTGGCGAATGCGCATGCGCGTCCGCTTCCGGCAAAACGATCTTCACTTCCGACATTGCGATCATCGGAAGGAAGCGAATGAACAAAAGGAACAACGACGTGAAGATTCCGAGCGTGCCGATGAACGTCCAAATGTCGACCCAGGTTGGGATGAACAATCCCCACGAAGACGGAATGAAATCGCGGTGCAATCCGCCGACGATGATAATGAAACGTTCGAACCACATGCCCGCGTTCACGCACATGCAAACGAAGTAGACGACGAGAATGTTGCGCCGGCACCAACGGAACCAGAAAAGCTGCGGAGAAAGCATGTTACAGAACAACATGCCCGTCCACCAGTACCACCAATACGGACCCAGCACGCGGTTCCAGAACGCGAAACGTTCGTAAGCGTTACCGCTGTACCAGGCGACGAAAAATTCCATCGCATAGGCGTAAGTAACGAACGAGCCCGTCAGCAAAATGATCTTTGCCATTTTATCGATGTGCTGCGGCGTTATGATGTCGTGTAGCTTGAAAATTGCGCGAGCCGGGATCAGCAACGTCAATACCATCGCGAAGCCGCCGAAAATCGCGCCGGCGACGAAGTAGGGCGGGAAGATCGTCGTGTGCCATGTTGGCAGGATCGACGACGCGAAGTCGAAAGACACAACGCTGTGAACCGACAAGACCAGCGGCGTGGAAAGGCCCGCCAAAAGCAAATACGCCATTTCGTAATGACGCCAGTTCCGGTTCGAGCCGCGCCATCCACATGCGAAAACGCCGAACAAAAATTTCTTGATCTTCGTGGTCGCCCGATCTCGCAGCGTCGCCAAGTCAGGAATCAGTCCGGTGTACCAAAATAACACCGAGACCGTGAAATAGGTTGAGACCGCGAAAACGTCCCACATCAGCGGGCTGCGGAAGTTCTGCCAGATGCCGTAGTTATTCGGAACCGGAGCGAGATACCACGCCATCCAGACGCGGCCGACATGAATGCCCGGAAAGATCGCCGCGCACATCACCGCGAAAAGCGTCATAGCTTCGGCCGAACGGTTGATGGAAGTCCGCCATCTTTGGCGCAACAAATACAAAATGGCCGAAATCAGCGTGCCGGCGTGTCCGATACCGATCCAGAAAACGAAGTTCGTAATATCCCAGGCCCATCCGATTCGGAATGTTATTCCCCCATACGCCAACGCCGGTCGAAATTTGGTAGCCGATGCAAAACAAGCCGAACATCGCGATGGCGCCGGTGATGGTGAAACAAACCCACCACCACCGCGGTGCACGTTCTTCAACCACGCCTGAAATGCGCTCGGTGATCCAGCTGAAGTTCCGGCGATTCAGTACCAGCGGTACGCGGGCAAGCGACCGTTCGCCGGTTGTCGCCCCGCCTTGGATCATCTCTGGTGCTGTTGGTTCCATCATCTAGTTAAGGTCGACATCTCACGCTTTCTCCTCCGGGCTTGCCACGCCGATGTTCCGTGCGTCCGGCATTTTCGGGTTCGGATTGCGAAGACGCGCCAGATAGCTGGTCCGCGCTTTGATGTTTAAATAATCGAGCAACCGGTAGTTCCGATCGGCTGCTTTCATCTTGGAAATTTTGCTTTCCGGGTCCTTGATATCACCAAAGGTAATGGCCTCGTGCGGGCACGCCTGGGCACAGGCCGAAGTGAATGAGTCTCGCGGGATGCGGAGATCGCCGTCAGACGCTCCGACGCGCGCGTGGGTGGCGATTTTCGCTTCCTCGATGCGTTGCACGCAGTAAGTGCATTTCTCCATCACCCCACGCATGCGCACCGTGACGTTGGGATTCTTTTGCATCTTGGTGGTATCGGGCGCGCCTTTGTCGGTAAAGGGCGCGAAGTATTCCGAATAGATCCCGAATTGCCCGGCGATCTTCCTCCTCCCCACTGGCCGCTGATTGTAATCGAAGAAATTGAATCGGCGCACCTTGAACGGACAGTTGTTCGCGCAATAGCGTGTACCGACGCAGCGGTTGTAAGCCATCACGTTTAATCCATCCTCGCTGTGGATCGTAGCGTTGACCGGACAAACCGTTTCGCACGGCGCGTTCTCACAGTGCTGGCACATCATCGGTTGATGTACCATCTCCGGGTCCTGCGGAAATTCGCCGTTGTCCTCGTTGAACGGTTTGGCACTCGCGAAGTAACGATCGATCCGGATCCAGTGCATCCAGCGGCCGTGCGCCACCTGAAGTTTGCCGACCACGGGAATGTTGTTCTCGGACTGGCATGCGATCACGCACGCGCTGCAACCGGTGCACACATTGAGATCAACCACCATTCCCCATTGCTGCGGTGCCACCAGCGGCGGATGGCTGTAAATTGACGGCAAAAATTTCTGCGGCTCATCGATGCCGGCGCATTTGTCGACGAAATTATTGTCTTCGCGATATTCTTCCAATTTCGCTTCTCGCACCAGTCCGCGACCTTCGATGCTCCAATGGTCTTGCGTAATCGAAAGCGGATATTTTTTGCCAATTTTCGAAATCTTAATGCTCTCGATCGCCTTTCCATCTGCGACCACAAAATGCGGATTGGCCGCAGTGCGTAGAAAATAGGCGTTGAAACCTGGAACATCGCCGGCCGGCGGATTATTCGCGGCATCGTCACCAGCGTACGGGAGCGGCCCACGGCCGGCAATCGTGCGCCCGTACCCGAGCGAAATCGTAACCGAGTTCTCCGCGTGTCCGGGCGAAACCAAAGCCGCAATCACCAGCTCACGCCGGATCGGTTGATCGTTCGCGTCGCGAGCGCCTTCGTTGATTGTAATTTGGATGAGATCCCCGGTTTCGACGTCAAGTGACTTGGCGAAGTTGGGACTCATCATGGCGCCGTTGTCCCAGGTCAGCTTCGTGATTGGGTCTGGCAACTCCTGAAGCCAGCCGTTGTTGCTGTAGCGGCCATCATCCATCGCGTAACTGCGAACAAAAACAACTTCGGGCGACTCCGAAGTCGGCACCGGCACTGCGAACCAAAGGTGTTTCGCAGGCCCCCCGGCAGCTCCGACGTTAAACGTTGCCGGCCGGTCGTGCGGCGCGACATGAGCAGCGAAGCCGTCGTGCAAAAATTTCGACCACGCAGTTTGAAAATCGCCTGGCGGCCGGGTCGCACGGAACGTTTCCTGGATTAGCTTCGGCCCGTCGACTTTCGGATGGCCCAGCAGCGCGTTCAGGATTTCGATCTCGCTGAGCCCGCCAAACAACGGCAGAATCATGGGTTGGATCGACAAATACGAACCGTCCGCCGCGACAGCGTCGCCCCATGATTCCAAATAGTGCGCCATCGGCACATGCCACTGACTGACTGCCGATGTCTGGTCCTCGTGATAACCAAGCCGCACTACTTCGGACACTTTCTTTTGCAGCTCGATCCAATCGACAAAGAATTTCTTGTCCGGATCCTGGGCGACTGCGCGAGGCGCGTTATAAACCGGATCGCCACCAAAGATGAAAAGCTGTTTGATTTCGCCACGGCCTATCCGGTCGGCCAACTGCAAAATGCTCCTGTTGTTTCGATTTCGCACGAACTCGCGAACGAGGATAGTGCGGCCGACATTTTTCAGCGTGGCGTTGATTGCGTAAGCGAGCAGTTGAACGGCAACCGGTTGTTGCTGTCCCGTCAAAACAATGCTCGCTCCGGATTTCGCAACCAAGTCTTTGGCCAACTCCGTCAGCCACTGTTCGTCGAACTGAGGCGTCTCAGTTGGCGCGCTCAGCGTCCCAAGAAGCGAGACAAGGCCGGTGTCGTTCGTCAGCGCGCCGATTTTTCCCGCGAGCAGATAAGTGAACACTCCAATCTGGCTCGCGGGCAAGCGCAGTCGATGGTCTGCCATGGCTCCGGTGATCGTGAACCGGTTCTCCACTACGTAGAGACGGTTCATCGAATCGGTCGCCGATGTCACACGACGTCGCGCAGTGAACGCGCGGGAGGATGCGAGATCGCCTTCGCCGCAATCAAGAAAATCACTGTCGAGCGCGAGGACCACGTCAGCGCGGTCGAATCGCGGGATCAGGCGCACGTTTTCGCCAAAGCTAACGCGCGTCGCGAAATTTTGAGCGTCGCTCAGCGCCGGCTCGTAGACGCACCACGTCATTTTGGGAAATGCCTTCTCCAGTTCCGTGCGCAGTCGTTCGCGGGTGGGCGAATGCGTTTCCTCGACCAAAAACGCGAGACCGTCTCCAGTCCCGAGCTGCCCGCGCAGTTTGTCGACGTAAGCGTCGAATTCGGCACGCTTGGCTTCCTTGCCGTTGTTCAGGAACCGGCGCGAACGCGTCGGATCGTAGAGATCTAGGACCGACGCCTGGGCAAAGAGGTCGGTGCCTCCCGACGAAGCCGGATGCAGTGGATTGCCTTCGAGCTTGATCGGCCGGCCGTCAATGGTTGTCGCGACGAGTGGAATTGCGCCGGTGCGGCGCGGCATCGCCGTTGAGTAGTAGAGAAATTTGCCGGGAATCGTCCACTCCACGCTTTTGGTGAATGGAACGAGATGCATTTGGGGGCGACGGCAACTTGTTAGGCCAAGGCCCGCCAGAGCCATGGAGGCGCCCATCAATTTCATGAAGTCGCGTCGCGACCATTCGTTCTCGTCCAGTTCAGACGCGCCGGCGGGGAATTCGCGTTCCAACCACTCCCGGAACTCCGCGGTGTTGCTATAATCGCCGAGACTGCGCCAGTATTTTTTACCGGTCGGCGGCTCGGGAGGATGTTGAAGGACGCGTTTCATCGGTGGCAGGTTTGGCAATTCGCCGAGGTTGTTATGTGCCAGCGCTCTTTCAGCGTCTGGCCGATCTCCGCCTGGGTGAGATGTTTCTTTTTCGACCAATCCTCAGTCACGCCCTGCGGCTGGCCATACTTGGCAACGAACTCGGCGGGCTTCACATCTTCCGGCTTCCAATCGAGATTTGTGATCTGATCCTCCGGACGAAGGAAATTTTCCGGATGCCGGTGGCACTCCAAACACCAGGCCATGCTCATCGGCTTCGCGTCGTAGACTACCGGCATGTGATTGATCTGGCCGTGGCAACTCGCGCAACTGATCCCGCGGTTCACGTGGGCTGCGTGGTTATAAAAAACGTAATCGGGCAGCCGATGGATCCAGACCCAGTTGATCGGGCGCCCGTCCTTCCAGCTCTGGCGAACCGGCTCGAGTTTCGGATTGTCCTTTTGCACCTGCGAATGGCAATTCATGCAGAGCTGCGTGTTCGGCACGTTCGAGTGCGCGGCGACTTCCACGAAACTGTGGCAGTAACGACAATCCATCCCGAGTTGCGTGACGTGGATGTCGTGTGGGAACGGCACGGGCTGGATCGGTTGATAACCGATCTTGGTGTACTTCGGCGTGACGTAGTACCAGGTAGCGGCGGTCAGACCGCAAACAATCAAGAAGCCCGCTACAGCCATTTGCAGCGGCAACCAATTGCACCAGCGTGGAAAAAAATTGGCCATAACGTCAGCGCACGTCTCCTCTGCTTCGGTACAGCCGACAACCTAGAAACGAACCGGAACTAAAATTAGGATGTGCTTCGTTCAAACGCTGCGGAGTTAAGGTTGTTTACTCGCCTGCGGGGAAGCCAAGATTGTATAAGTGGACGCAATGCGGGCAAAAGAAAATTCACGATTCATTTTCATAACGGCGCGATCATCTTTTCCGATACAGAAAAGTGACCGCTTGGCAAAGCTGATCACGTCAAAACTTCACCAAACCGTCAAGTGAAAGCGTTCACGATCTTATTTTCGTTTTGGGCGTTAAATTTCACGGCGAACGCGGCCGATGATGCCGATTTGGTGCTGATCAACGCGAACGCCTATACCGCTAATGAAAAACAACCGCACGCTGAAGCGATCGCAGTCAAAGACGGACGGGTCCTCTTCGTTGGTTCCAACGCCGATTCGCGAAAATTTAGTTCGCAGCACGTCGTCGATCTTCACGGTCGCACCGTCCTGCCCGGACTGACGGATTCGCACTGCCACATTTTTGGAATCGGCGAGCGCGAGCTGACCTTAAATCTCGAAGGAACCAACACACTCCAGGACTTTCTCGCCAAAGTGAAAGAGCGCGTCGGCAAAACCGAACGCGGCAAATGGATTACCGGGCGCGGCTGGATCGAAACATTTTGGAAACCTGCGCAATTCCCAACCCGCCAGGATTTGGACAAAGTCGCGCCGGACAATCCGGTTTATCTTACGCGCGCGGACGGCCACGCGTCGGTCGCAAACTCGGCCGCGCTCGCGATCGCGAAGATCGACATCCTCCCGCCGGGCGGGGACCCGTTCGGCGGCCGGATTCTTACGACCAAAGGCGAACCCAACGGCATGCTGCTCGACAATGCGCAGGACTTGGTCGAGAAAAATATTCCGAAGCCGACCACAGCCGAACGCGAGCAAGCGTTGCTCACCGGAATCAATCGCGAGCTCGGGCTGGGCTGGTGTGAAATTCAAAACGCCGGAAGCCACAAAGACGACATCGACTTGATTAAGAAGGTTTACACCGACGGCACGGCGAAGATCCGGTTCATCAACTGCGTTTACGGTCCGGGTGAAGACGCGCAAAACTTCTTGAAAGAAGGCGCGACTCTCAACGCGTTCGATCACCATTTCACTCAGCGCACGATCAAAGTTGTGTTCGACGGCGCGCTCGGCTCTCGCGGAGCGGCTTTACTAAAGCCATACAGTGACGCGCCAGACACTTCCGGTTATCTCACTGAAAAACCAGTGGAGTTGCGGCCGATGTTCGAGGAAGCTTTGCGACGAGGTATTCAAGTCGAGACGCATGCGATTGGTGATCGCACGAACCGAACGATCCTCGATTTATATGAAGCCGCGTTCAAGGCGGTTCCGGTCGACCAGAGAGCCATTAAAGAACCGCGTTGGCGTGTAGAGCACGCGCAAATTGTCGATCCTGTCGACCTTCCGCGATTCGCGAAACTTGGCTTGATTCCGTCGATGCAGCCGTCGCACGCGATCAGCGATTTGTTTTTCGCGCCGAAACGATTGGGGACGGACCGGCTCGCCGGCGCCTACGCCTGGCAATCGTTTTTGAAGTCAGATTGCATCATTTGCGGTGGCTCCGACGCGCCAGTCGAACGCGGCGAGCCGATGATTGAATTTTATGCGGCAGTCGCACGCAAAAGCATCAAAGGCGAATCGGGTCCGGGTTGGCATCCGGAACAAGCCGTCTCGCGCGAACAAGCGCTCAAGATGTTCACGATCTGGCCGGCGTTCGCATCGTTTCAGGAGAAAGACAAAGGCTCGATCGAAGTCGGAAAACTGGCGGACTTCACAGTGTTGTCGGCGGACATTATGAAAATTCCCGCGCCGGAAATTCTCAAGACGCAAAACGAAATGACGATTATCGGCGGCGAGATCGTTTACTCCCGTTAGGTCTCGATCGAACCGATAAAATTCTCATACACCGTCTACAACGGACACGAAGGATTTACTTCTCGACGTTTCAAATTTTGACTTTGTGACCTTTGCTCGTGCGAGCTCTTGGTAGCCGTGCCGAATTCAATCGCGATTCAGCAATGCGCCCAAAATCGCGGCGAGTCCCGCAGCCAGAAAAATGTGGCCGCCGAAAAAATTGCCGATGAAATAATAAACGAGACCGGCGGTAATAATCGGCACGAGCGCCAGCACAATAATGATCCATTTCGGCGCAGCGGTTGGCTTGACCGCAACGATGGCGAAGATGATCGCGAGCACATTGGTGATCACCGAATCCTGAAGCCACAAGACTTTCAGCCCGTTTCCTAGAAAGGCCGGCAGATTCGATTCAGCAACCGCAGTTGCTGTCTTGTTGAAGGCCGACGTGTGAAAATGCGCGCCTACCGCGAGCAGGATTGCTGAAACCGCGAGCAAAATTCGCGAGAGAATCTTCATAAGGACCACGGATTACACTGATAGAACGGATACTTTAGCTTCCGAGAATAGCAGAACATCAGTGTTATCCGTGTAATCCGTGGTCAATTAGTGGCTCAACAAATAAATCGCGACGAGTGCGAGCAGAAAATACGGAACCAAAACCGCGGCTCCGGGGTATTCCTTCGCCATTCGTTGACCAAAAAACAGGCAAAGGATCGCGACCGTCGACACGACTGCGCCGTAAAACGCGATAGTTGGGCTGTGGACGAAGAGCAGCGTGAGAAAGCCGACGCCGCTCAGCAGTCCGGCTGAAACTTCGATGATCGTGAGAATGGTGAACAGCACTGGGACCAATCCCGCGAGCGGGCTTTTCGCGAAATGTCCGCCCAGCCACTGTAAGTTTCCTTGCCGATCGGCAATTTTGTCGATGCCTGACTGCAGAAACAAAATCGCCAGAAACGCGGAGACCAAAAGCTGAAGCAGGAACACAGAAGAATCTAATCAGGAAACCAGGAAACCAGGAAAAGAATTTTTAGTCATTCCTGGATTCGTGGCTTCCAGATCTCTCTGAAACCGTCCGTCACGAATAAAGATACTCATCGTGATATTCACGCTGGGGCGCGAACTGGACGGTTTGGTCGCCGCCAGCTTCGGGATACTCGAAAATCTTGCCTTCGTAATTGCGGATCACGATTTTCTCGTTGTCGTGATAGAGAACGTAGCCGGGATTGATCGGCACTTTGCCGCCGCCGCCGGGCGCGTCGATCACGTATTGCGGAACGGCGTAACCAGTGGTGTGGCCGCGCAGGCCCTCGATGATCTCGATCCCTTTCGCGACCGAAGTGCGAAGGTGCGACGAACCGTTGATCAGGTCGCACTGGTAAATGTAATACGGACGGACACGGCACATCAGCAGTTTGTGCACGAGCGTTTTCATCGTCTCGAGATCGTCGTTCACGCCGGCGAGCAACACGCTCTGGTTACCGAGCGGAATGCCTGCGTTCGCGAGCCGCTCGAGCGCTTGTTTCACCTCGATCGTCAGCTCGCGCGGATGATTCACGTGAATGCTCATCCAAAGCGGATGATGTTTCGCCAGAATCGCGCACAGCTCTGGCGTGATGCGTTGCGGAAGGAAAATTGGAACACGGGTTCCGATCCGAAGAAACTCGATGTGTTTGATCGCACGCAACCGGGTCAGCAATTTGTCGATCTTGTCGTCCGAAAAAATCAGAGCATCGCCGCCACTCAAGAGGACGTCGCGCACTTCGGTGTGTTGTTCGAGATAACGAAACGCTTCCTCGAAATTGGTCTGAAGCTCCTGTTCCCCCACTCCGCTCACGACGCGACTGCGCGTGCAATATCGGCAATACGCCGCACAGCGATCGGTGACCAAAAACAAAACGCGGTCCGGGTAGCGATGCACCAACCCCGGCACCGGCATGTGTGAATCCTCGCCGCAAGGGTCCGCCATATCGTAAGGCGACGCCCAAGTTTCCTCGACCCGTGGGATCACCTGGCGTCGAATCGGATCGTTCGCATTGCCACGCGGAATCAGGTTGAAAAAATGGGGCGTGACGGCGAGCGCGAGTTTGTCGCCACTCAGCAAGACACCGCTGCGTTCCTCGTCACTCAAATCGATCCGGCAATGGCCGGACTCGAGCTGGGCCAGCGAGGTCACGCGGTTCTTAAGCTGCCATTTCCAATCGTTCCACAATTCAGGCGCTACGCCAGACCAATAGCCTGGTGCGTGCGAGACGAACTCCTTGCCATCACCGTTTTCAAAAGTTTGCATTTAATTAAGGATCGAAACGCTAAGACCGCTCAGTTGTGTGTCAACGCGCGCACCGAAAAGTGCGGATCGCACCGCTACGTCGCCAGATTTTTCCCTACTGGACCGTGACTACCGTCCCTATCGGGATCTCGGCAAAAAGCTTCCTCGCCGTCTCCCCCGGCAAACGGATACAGCCGTGGGATGCGGGATAATTCGGCACGTAGCCTTCGTGCATTCCGAAATCGAGGCAACTCAACCGCATGAAATACGGCATGTCGACATGATAGATCGTCGAACGATGGTTTCGCTCCTTGTCAGTGATCACATACCTGCCGCGACGGGTCGAGTAGCCTTCGCGCCCGGTGGAACAGGTTGAATCCAAGATTGGGACGCCGTCCTTGATCAGCGACACCTTCTGTGACGCGAGTGAGATTTCGATCCGCAGCTTCTCCGGGTCAGGTCCGCTGCCCAAAAGGAGCTGGGCAGCCTGCCAATTGCCGAGCTCGGCCGCGAAATAAAGCGCCACCATTTTGTAGCGACCGGTCGAACGATTGTGATCGGCCCCGGATTGCAAAAGCGCGCGGACATAATCAGTCCGACCAAGGCCGGCCGCGAGCATCAAGCACGTAACATTCTTGTCGTCCTCGATGTAATTGCGAAACGATTTCGATGGAAGCGAATCCAAGAACTCCTTGTCGTATTTGCTGGGCAGCAATGTGTTTGGGTCCGCACCGCATTCGAGCAGCGTTGTGAATAGCGGCGCGTTATCGGTTTCGATTGCGTATGCCAGTAAAGGCACCCGCTTACCTTCGGGCGTCGGCTGCGCAACGTGTTTCGAAAACAACAGCCGAACCGAGTCGCGATCGCCAGCCCGCAGAGCGGTGTCCAGCGCGTGCAAAGCTCCCGCGCTCCATTCCTGAAACCGTGGCAGCTTGGACAGAATATCCTGGGCAATTCTGGGACTTGGACTTCCCAGAGCCAACGTCAACAATTCGCCGCTGTCACCATACGCCAGCTCGAGATTCGGCGTCAGGCTGAGAAGAAGATCGACGATTTCAATCTTTTGAGCACCAACCGCGTAATGGAGCGCGGAGTGGCCCGCACCATCTTTCACCGTAATGTCCGAAACATGTCCAATCAATGCGCGAACCATCTCCAAATCGCCGTGCATTGCCGCAACCATCAACGGCGTAACGCCGGCGTTGTCTGCCAGGTCTGCGCTCGCTCCGGCATCAAGGAGTCGTCGCGCAACCGCGTCGTCCTCTCGCAAAATGGCGGCGAAAAGTAACGAACGTTCATTCGCAACGCGAACGTTAGGGTCGTTGTGCTCGCGGAAGTAGCGCTCGATCAGGGAACCTTGGTGGGTGTCCAGCGCCTTAACGAAGTCCTCGGCCGGAATCGGTTTTGAATCATGGCGATGAAACGTAAACCGCACGGCGACAAGCACAAAGAGGCCGGCGACGATTATTACCAAGACTCGGTTTAACCCAACTGAACGCATATCTGGAGGCAAGCCGATCGATAGTATATCATTAGTCAAGATATTCGCACGCTCCTGCGCTCCGGGAAGCGAGTGGACCGGGCTGTTGAACGTAGCATGTTCAATGCTGTCCAACTTCGAACCGATGCGTTTGATCCTAATTTTCATCACAATCACCGGACTGGGCACGATGCCGGTCCTCGGAGCCATGCCGGAAGCCGTTCCGACCGCGACAATTCCCGCAGCTGCGGCCGAGCAAGGCAAAGATGTGGTTCATCAGTTGAATAATGCTTTCGCCAAAGTCTTCGAAACGGTGGCTCCAAGTGTTGTTATCATCGAAATTTCAAAAGCAGCTGACAATGAGACTTCGGCGTTCGAGGACCTTTTCTTTCAAGGGCCTCCCGACGAAAATAATCCTCGCCGGCCACCGCGAAATACTCAGCCGGTCCAGAGTGAGGGTTCGGGCTTCATCGTTCGCCCCGACGGCTACATCTTTACGAATTTCCACGTGGTGGACTCGGCCGATAAAATTGAAGTGAAGCTGAAAGACGGGCGGGAATTTCCGGCCAAGGTCGTTGGCACGGACGAAAAAACCGACGTAGCGGTCATTAAGATCGACGCCAAGGATCTGCCGTTCGCGCAACTCGGCGACAGCGACGCGGTGCGCGTCGGCCAATTTGCATTCGCAATCGGCGCGCCATTCAAACTCGACTACACTTTCACCTATGGCGTGGTCAGCGGCAAAGGCCGCAGCAAATTGCTCGCGACCAGTGGCTATTCGATCTCGGATTATTTGCAGACTGACGCGTCAATTAACCCCGGGAATAGCGGCGGCCCGTTGTGCGACATCGACGGCAGAGTGATCGGGATGAACACGCTGATTAACGGCATCAACCGCGGTCTTGGGTTCGCGATTCCGATTAACATGGCCAAGGAAATTGGCGACGATCTTATTGCCGGCCGAAAAATCACGCGTCCGTGGCTCGGGATTCGAATCGAGACGCTGGGGGATGACCCTGGCATCCGCGAGTTATTCAAAGGAATCGAGAAGGGCGTTGTCGTCCGCACCATCGAAGCCGATGCGCCCGCCTACAAAAGCGATCTGCGACCATTCGATGTCATCACGCAGGTCGATGCGAATCAGGTGACAACGGACTCGCAATTGCAGCACGAGATTTTGAAAAAGAAGATCGGTCAAAAAGTGGAACTGACTGTGTGGCGAAAAGGCCAGACGCTAAAAGTTCCTGTCACCACCGGTGAGTTACCGAACGAGATTTCCCGCGCTTCCAATGAACCGGTGCGACCGCCTCGGGAAAAACAGCAGGAAGCGGGCAAGTTCGGATTGCAGGTCCAGGAACTGACCAAGGAAATGGCGCAACGCTTCAAACTTGGCGTCCAAAAAGGTGTCATTGTCACCGACGTGACCGACAACAGCCTCGCCGCCCAACAAGGAATCGAGCGCGAAGATGTGATCACTGAAGTCGATGGCAACCCGGTAACGGATGTAAAATCGTTTCGGGACGCATTGAACAAAGCCGATCCGAAACGTGGGGTGTTGCTTTATCTCGATCGTAAAGGCAGCAAGACGTTCGCGGTTTTGAAAGCGGACGGGGGCGACGCTCCGCCCGATCAGTGACCGAAAACTATTTTTTTGTTGCCTGTTCGCGCAAGTATTCAGCCAGCGGTTTGTCGTCAATGTACAATTGTTCCAACGCCGCGTCTCCGTTGCGCACGCGGACCGTCACGAATGCGTTTTCTTTTCCGCGTCGGCTATTTTCACGATAAGCTTGCTCGGCTTGAGGCGCGATCTTTTCCGCGACCCATAATTTATCAAAGGGGAATCGGACGCGTTGCCAACCGTCAGACCAGTACCCGTTTTCGACCTGAATGACGTTGTCGCCGGTGATGCGTTCGGTGCTTATTTGGTCAACTTGTGCGAAGCCTTCGGAATCTTCCTTCAACGTGACAAAGATCGGAGCGGATGACGCGACTGTAATTAGCGGCTGCGGTGTTGCTCTCGCCTTTTCTGCTGCGAAGCGCAAGGCAATGTAGCGCCCGCGAAACGCATCTGTGGGATCGACCGGCTCAGTTTTGAATTTCCAGACGCGCCCATACGCGAGAGTTTGGCCGCGCGTCCAGACAATCGATGCAGGCACCGCCAACTGCGCCAGCGCCACGAGAATGAAAATGATAAGGCGCAAGTTCCTCATGCCGCAGCCCGTTTCTTGAATAAGAGAACATTGGCGACAAGAAATCCCCCGCCAACAGCGATAAAGCCGAGTCCGCGTGTGATAAAACTGAGATCGCTATCGAAGAAACGGCTGACCGCGAGCGCAGCGATGAGGACAAGGCCGAAGTTTGCGCGAGCAAGGCTGTTCGTGCGAATGCCGCGGGAAAGAATGTCGATGCCGAGCAATAATGTGTAGCAGTTGATGAACGTCGCTGCCGCAAACGAGCAACGCGTGCTTGTATTCGCGTAGTCGCACAAATTCGTAATCACCCACGCGAGAGCGGCAATGATTGGAAAAGCGGCGGCCGAGACACTAAATCGCCGTTGCTTGCGAAAGAAACCCCAAGCCGCCAGACACACCGCCGCGAGCGGAAACAAAAGTTCGATAGCCAGCGCTAGATTCGCGTCGCCGCTACGTTTTGCCCATTCCACCTCGCGCGATGACATGTGCCAGGTCGATTCAAAACTCAAAACAATCGCGGTAACGCCGATCCCGACGCCACCGAGAAGCGCCAGCGCAGACAAGCGCTCATCCGTGCGGGGAAAAATTTTGATGCCCACGACATAAATTGTCGCCATCAGGCCGGCGAAGCCGACGCCGCCGAGATCCGCTTTTGCGTACTCCGCTGTAAATCCCAGAGCAATGATCGATGCCAAGGCCAGAACAATCGCGAGCGTGGCAGTTTCATGACTGTCACGCTTCTCCCGATACCGGATCAGGAAATAAGGAATGACCAGGACGAACAACAGCCAGAAAAAATTAGGACTTTGTGGGGCGCCGAAAAAAGTCCAGCGATTGAAAAGCCAGACGATTGTGCCGATAGCATAGAGGACGGCTCCGAGCGTCGTTCGCAAGAGATAAACAATCGGAATACTGAGAATCAGCCAAATGCGCATGAACGACTCGAGCGTTCCTTGAATTTGAAACGTTTGGCTGATCAGCGAGATCGCGGTTGCGACGGCGGCGACATCAAAGAGCGCGACAGCTTCACGCCAGGGGCGCGATTCGTCTCGCCGTATCATCACAAACACAACTAACGCTTGCGCGATCAGCAAAGGAGCGAATGCGATCGCGGTGCGCGTCGCCCGACTAAGATCGTCCCAATTATGCGCGATGAGAAGAATGATTCCCGCGCCCACAAGCGCTGCGCCGACGGTAGCGAGGATTATGAAACCAAAATTCGTCCGCGATTCGACCGGTCCGTAATGCCGCTCAATCGCGGCCGCGTTCTCAGAAGAGATCGCACCGGCTGCGACCAATTCGGGGAGTTGGCCGCGAAGCCAGCTAATCGCGCGCCGATTGATTGATTCGGCCACGGAACAAATTCAATCAGAGCGATTTCTGGAAGTAAACAGTCCTGTTAAGTCTTACGTGCGCCGAGGGCGACCAAGGCAATCCCGCCGACCAGACAAATGCCGCTGACAATCGGCGGAAAGTTAATGCCCTGATTCTCGGTGTGCTTGATTTCGAGCGGACCAATCTGGGCATCTTTTTCTCCGTGGACCAATGAAGGCCGCCCCAGGCAAAACCGACAATTCCAACGATGATGAGAATTACGCCAATGAGTCCAGTTGGTTTCACAACCGCGATGCTACAACGGTCGCCGGCCGCCAATCAATTGCAGAATGAGAATCACCAGGGCGATCAAAAGCAGAATGTGGATGTAAGCGCCCAATACGTGGAAGCCGACAAAACCAAGTAGCCAAAGAATCAGCAGAATAACAAAGATAGTCCAAAGCATAACTTCCTTTCAGTTGAGGTTGTTGATCTTAATTCGTTTTACTATGCGCGGTCGCGCGTGCCAAAAATTGGACGGCGCAGACCCACGTTTCATTTACCCGCCTTCTTGAGGGCCGCGCGCAGGTCCCAACCAGCCTCTTCCAATCGCACACGCGCGGAGTTGTAGTCCAACTCCGTCAGCTCGGCGACCATTCGGGTTGCACGGTCGCGCAGCTTCGAGCTCGTGGTGTTCAAATCGATCATCAAATTGCCACGCACCTTGCCAAGCGAGACCATTGCGCCGGTGCTGATAATGTTGAGCGCAATTTTGGTCGCCGTTCCCGCTTTCAACCGCGTCGAGCCGGTCAAAATCTCCGGGCCGACTGCGAGATCGACCGCGAGATCGATCCCGCCAACGTGGGATTCGCGGGCTGGATTGCACGTTAGCAAAACGGTTTTCGCTCCTAACGACTTTGCTCGCGCAAGCGCACCGAGCACAAATGGTGTTCTCCCGCTGGCTGTAATGCCAATCACAACATCAGCAGCTTTGACTCCGCGACGGTCGATCGCGAGCGCCCCGTTACTCGCCTCATCCTCCGCGCCCTCCACGCTTCGATGTAGCGCCGGCGCACCACCGGCAATGATTCCCTGGACCAAATCCGGTGAGGCTCCAAAGGTCGGCGGGATTTCGCTGGCGTCGAGCACGCCCAGCCGCCCGCTTGTACCCGCGCCCACGTAAAACAATCGTCCGTCTTTGCGCAGGGAATCGGCAACCAACTCGACCGCCCGCGCGAGATCCACCGCGATCGCGCGCAAGGCTTCTTCGACGAATTTTTCCTCCTCGATGAATAGCTTCACCAAGTCCCGGGCATTCATTTTATCGAGATTTTCCGAGCGCGGATTTCGCTGCTCGGTCAGTGCGGCGGCGAGAACGTCGATTTTTTCCGGCGTTGGTTCCGCACGAACCTCCGGCCAACTCTGCATTTCAGCCGCGAGCCACGCCGAGCCAATCTCCGGCGCCCGCTCCGAATTGCCCACGCGTGCATCCGGAAGAGCTTTCTTTAAGCGACGTCGAAAGGCGTGATTGTAGAGTGAGTCCCGCTGAAACAATCCGCCGAGAAGGACAACTTTCGGTGCCAACACGTGCAACCGCGTCGCGACGGCCTCGGTATATTCACAGAGAACGCGTGCGCCTTCTTCGATAATCTCCATCACTCGCGCGTCGCCCCCCGCCGCCGCTTCAAACACGACTGGTGCGAGCATTGCCACCTCCATTTTGTCGGCGGTCTGGGCCCAGCGAACGAGCTCATCCAAATTATTGAGCGATAAAGCGCGCAAAACCCTCGTTGTGAACTGAACTTCGCCGCGGTGGAGATCGTATTCCCGCAAAATTAGTCGCAGGGCCTGGAGACTTAAATAGTAGCCTCCTCCAACGTCGCCGAGGATATGCCCCCAGCCTCCGGCGTTTTCGATTCGTTTATCCCGGCGGCCGGTTACCGACGCACCGCTTCCCGCATTCACTACGATCCCGTCGCCGTTGCCAAATGCTGCGGCCAGCCCGGAATCGCGATCACTGCCGACAACGATTTTCGCCTGCGGCCAAATCTCAGCACAAAACCGGGTGAGCGAATGTCGATCTTCTTCCGTGCCGCAACCCGCGAGGAAAACGCCAGCGCGACTAATGTCCTTCGGCAGCTCCTGAAGCATTCTGCGTAACTCGCCCGGCGTGGCGAGGCGAAAATTAGCCGGCGCAAGCCTGCCTTGGTCCAAAATTCGCAACTCAGACGCAGTGCGCTCCACCAGGACCCAGGAGGTTTTCGTCCCGCCACCTTCGACGCCGAGGATTTTTTCGCCGCCGTTCATTGTCGATCTTTCGCCTGTTTGTATCATGCTTCATGACCAAAGACGAGGCTCAAGCCGCTCCCCGAATCGAGCACCTCCGGCGCGAGATCAAAGAGCATGACCGGCGTTACTATGAGGAAGCGGCGCCGACGATCAGCGATCGGGAGTATGACCGTCTCTACAAGGAACTGATCGATCTGGAGGCGAAGTTTCCAGAACTGGTCACAGCCGATTCACCCACCCAGCGTGTCGGAGGAAAACCGCTACAAGCCTTTGCCCAAATTCAGCATCGCGTTCCGATGCTTAGCCTCGACAACACTTATTCCGAAGACGAGGTCGCCAATTTTTACAAACGCATCACGAAACTTCTGCCCGACGAAAAGATTCCCGTCGTGATCGAACCGAAAGTGGACGGCGTCGCGGTTTCCGTAATGTACGAAGACGGTAAGCTGAAATATGCGGCAACTCGCGGCGACGGTCTCGTCGGCGACGACATCACCCAGAACATCAAGACGATTAAATCGGTACCACACCAGTTGCGCGGCGCCGCGCCAAAAATCTTCGAAGTCCGCGGCGAAGCTTATCTCGACAAGGCCGGCTTCGAGAAATTGAACAGGGAACGCGAGGCGGCTGGTCTGCCCTTGTTTGCCAATCCACGAAATGCGGCGGCCGGCTCACTGAAACATTTGGACCCCAATGTGGCGGCAAAGCGCCCGCTCGGAATGATTTTTTACGGGACGGGCGCGGTCGAAGGCACCGAAGTCGATCTTCACTCCGGGATTTTTCCGTTGTTCAAGAAGCTTGGTCTGCCAACACATGAAGATTGGTGGCTCGCCGATTCAGTCGACAAGATTCTGAACGCAATTCGCGACCTGGACGAAATCCGGGGCGATTTTCCATACGAGACAGATGGCGCTGTCATCAAGGCCGATGCGATCGATCAACGCGAGCGACTGGGTTTCACCGCAAAATCGCCGCGGTGGGCCATCGCTTACAAATACGCGGCAGAACGCGTGGACACGAAGTTGCTCGACATCAAGGTCCAGGTTGGGCGCACTGGAATTCTCACTCCCGTCGCGGTACTCGAACCGGTTTTCGTCAGCGGCAGCACCGTTTCGCGGGCAACGCTGCACAACGAGGACGAGATCAAACGCAAAGACATTCGTATCGGCGACACGGTGGTGATTGAGAAGGCGGGCGAAGTGATTCCAGCGGTCGTCGAAGTTGTGAAATCGAAACGGCCGCGCAACGCGAAGCCGTTCGATTTTCTTAAACACATTCACGGCAAGTGTCCGGTGTGCGGCGGCGAAGTCCGGCGTGACCCGGAATTTGTGGCCTGGCGCTGCGAAAACATTCGATGTCCAGCCCAGACCACGCGACGAGTGGAATTTTTCGCGGCGCGCGGCGCGCTCGACATTGATGGCATCGGCGGGATTGTCGCTGACAAGCTGGTTGAGCGAGGCGTCATCCGCGAACCGCTCGATTTGTTCGCGCTCAACGTCGATCAGCTCGCGAAATTGAACCTTGGAACTGATGAAGCGTCGCGAGTGTTTGGCGAAAAGAATGCAACCAAAGCGATCCAAGCGATCGAGCGCGCACGAACGTTTCCGCTTTCGCGGTGGCTTTATGCGCTGGCAATTCCAGATGTCGGCAAAACCACCGCGACCGATCTTGCGCGTTTTCACGAAACCATCGACGAAGTCGCCAATTCCGATCTGCTGCGCGATGTCATTGCCTACCACGAAAGCAAAGGCGACAAATCCCGCCACGACGGCGCCAAAAAAATCGCCGATCGACTGATCAAGTCGGGCTTTGCCGAGCCGTCCAAAAGTAAAGCAGAGAAAGGTGGGATCGTGAGCCAGGTCGGTCCCGTCGTGGCGCAAAGTGTTCTCGACTTTTTCACATCGTCAGTCGGAAAGAAAACGCTTCAGCGACTAAAACAACTCGGGATCAAACCGAAGAGCGAAAAGGTTTCGGCGAAGAAGATGGCCGGACTGCCGTTAGCAGGGAAAACGTTTGTGCTCACCGGCACATTGCCGTCGATGACGCGTGATGAAGCGTCCGCGCAAATCGAAGCGCGCGGTGGTCATGTAAGCGGCAGTGTCAGCAAAAAGACGGATTACGTTCTCGCGGGAAGTGAAGCCGGCAGCAAACTCGACAAAGCGAAACAACTCGGGGTGAAAGTCATCGACGAAGCCGAATTCAAAAAGTTGTTACGCTCGTAATCCGCCGGCGCGCGCGAGTTTTCGGATTGTGTTCGGCCGACCGGGTGCATTAACTCGTGAGCTCGTGCCCACCTCCACAATCCGTTTCTTTTTCGGAATCGTTGCCCTCGGGGTTCCGCTGGTCGCGGAGGCGGGGAGTTTTGCATTGAACGAACAGAGCGTCAGCGGTCTCGGCACTGCATACGCGGGCGGCGCCGCACAGGCCGAGGACGCATCAACGTTATTCTTCAATCCGGCCGGCATTGTCCTTCTCGACCAGGGAGAATTACAACTCGGTGCGCACGGACTATTCCCAAGTGCGACCTTCAGCAATGAAGGCTCCCGCTACAATTTGCCGGGCACGCCATTCAATGGCCTGCCGTTGAGTGGCGGAAACGACGGCGACGGAGGCGTTGCCCATGTTCTGCCGAATCTCTATTTAACGCAGCCTGTTCTTCGCGGTTCGAAGTACGGTGATCTCACGTTGGGCATCGGCGTAACGGCGCCGTTCGGGCTGGAGACGGACTACAGCCCGGAGTGGGTTGGACGATATCAAGCGCTGCGGACGAAACTGACGACTCTCGATATTCAGCCCACAGTCGCATATCGGATTTGGGACAGATTGTCGTTGGGTGCCGGCTTGGATATTCAATACGTCTCGGCGCGATTGACGCAGGCAATCGATTTTGGTCTCGCTTCTCAACAGCCGCTCGCTCAATTCTTCGGCGCCCTTCCGCCACTTCTCGTCGCACCAACCGAGGCAGCTTACTTGAACGCCGGTTTCTTTCCGGGCGGCCGCGATGGTGTTTCTGAAGTGCAAGGAAACGATTGGGCCGTGGGCTTCACTCTTGGAGCCCTGCTTGAATACATGAAAGGTGACGAGCAATCGTTTTTTCAAGACGGACGCTTCGGCGTGAGCTTCCGATCCGCCATCGATCACACCATTGAAGGCGACGCCGAATTCCGCCGAGTCCCGTTAATCACCGCACCCGGCGCGCCCGTCCAGTTTCCAGTTCCCGGTCTCTTTCAAAGCATCTTTTTCAATCAAGACGCGACAGCACAACTCGACTTGCCTTCAATTCTTCACGTTAGCCTTTATCAGCGGTTCGAGCGCCAGTTCGCCTTCCTCGGCGACGTCACTTGGACCGAGTGGAGCCGGCTGCAACAAGTGCCGATTGTATTTTCAAATCCGACGACGCCTTCGAGCGTTCTTCAAATTAAATATGACGACAGCGTCCGCGTCGCAGGAGGTTTCGAGTGGTATGCCTGCAAAAATGTCACGGCGCGCTTCGGAGTCGCCTACGACGAGACGCCGATTGCTAGCAACGAGTTCCGAACACCGCGCATTCCTGATAACGATCGCATTTTTCTGGGCACCGGTTTCCGTTGGTCGCCTACCAATTACATGGACATCGATGTCGGCTACGCGCACTTGTTCGTTCAGGATCCGGGAGTGGATGTCACGGATAACCAGGGACACGAGCTTCGCGGAAAGTTTGACGCTGCAGTCGATATCGTTAGCGCGGCAGTGACATTCCGCTGGGGAGGACCGCGAGAAATCACACCGGTTTTAGGAAAAGATTCCCTAAGTTATAAAAAATAGGACGTCTTATGGCGTGCCTTGCGGCACGGACTGCAGATTCAGCGGCATCGCTCGATTCAAAGATGGGGGCGCCGCCAGCCGTCCGTCTGGATATGAGTCCGCCTGAATCTGAAATGTGATCTTTTCACCGTCACGCGCAACGGTTATCGGCACCGCGTCGCCGGCAGTCAAAAAGAACGACGCTTCGAGAATGTCTTCAGGCTCATGCACCTTTGTCCGACCAATTTGAAGAACCACGTCGCCCGGCTTGAGACCAGCTTCGGCGGCTGGCGTGTCCTTCATCACCTTTGTCGTCACAGCTCGCGAGCCCTCGACCGCCGCAGCGGCTTCTTGGACGTTGGTCCCAATCCAGCCATACCGAGGCTCGCCGAAGCGGACATAATCGCTGCGAAGTTTTTCTGCGGCCTCGATCGGCAACGCATAACAGGAATTGCTTTCGAAGCTGTAAAGTAGAATTCCGACGACCTCCCCTTTCAAATTCAAAAGTGGCGCACCACCCTCTCCGCGTTGCGGCGGCAAATTCACCCGCAAATGCCTGGTCGGAAAATACCCACCGTTACATTTGCGATCGAACCCGGCGATCATGCCGAAGCTAGGGGTTTCTGAAAGATCGAGTGGATAGCCAATCGTCACCACCGGAGTGGCGATTTCGAGTTGGTCCGAATTTCCGATGGGTAGCGCTGGGCTGGCCAGGTCGACCTTTAACATTGCTATCCCGCTGCGCAAATCGGCCATCAGCTGATGCGCCGGATATTTCTTGCCCTTAAACTCGACGTTGATGTTCTCGGCTTCGCCACCGACTGAATAAGCGGTGTAAAGCGTGCCCGTGGGATCGACAAAGAAACCGGTGCCGGAGAGATCGCCATGTTGATCAGTCGCGTCGATTTTCACGACGGCTTTGGCGCAGCGGTCGAAAACTTCTTTCACCTCGCGACTGATGGTCACGACAGATTTCTCCTGGCTGGGAGGTGCGGCTGATTGGTCAGGCTGCGGTTGTGTTTGCGCATTCGACTGGCGATTACTCGCCGCCAAAGCGATAAAACCAAAGGTAAATGCGACCTTCGAAATGATTCGAAACCGCGGCGCCAACAGACGATTGGCGATTCTAAAACTTGAAAGTCGTCTCATAACTCACGGGCACGCTGTCGAGCACGTAGCGCGGCGGCGTACCGGTTCGGTGAGTTTGGGCGCTTTCCGTCATATTGCGAAGCGACCGCGTGGTGAAAACCCGTGTGGCCACGGGTGATGCCAGAGTCCACTCGTCCTCGGTGCTGGCAGGAACGGCGAGAGCAGATCGTTCCTTAAAGGCAACCGTCGCCGGCTGGGGTGTTTGATAGATCCGCAGTGAAAGAACGGCCGCGCAAATCAGAACGGCCGTAACTGCGACTGGAGAAGAAGTGAGAGTGGAAAGATTGAACTGGAATACAAAATCGCGCGCCCGATCGACACAGATCCGCCAAAGCGGTTGCCGCAAAAGTTCGTTACGCTGGCGGCGATGAAATTCGTGAAGGAAGTCGTCGAAATAGCCCGGAGGCGGTTGTTCGTATCGCTTCAGTCGAAGCAATTTCGCAATTTCAGTGTCGTTGAATTCGTCCATTTTGAGCGCAGATCAGGTGACCGGGTTCTTCCGAAATTCGTCCAGATAGTTTTGCAGCTGCCGGTTGGCGTAGAAGAGACGGGATCGTACTGTGCCTTCAGAAACATTCAAGATTTTACTGATCTCTGCGTGGGGCATCCCCTGGATATGAAACATTGTTACCACAGCTCTGTGTTCATCAGACAATTTCATCATCGCCTCGTTCAACCTTTTTTGGAGCTCTGACAGGTCCGCTTCCCTCACCGGGCTGCTGGAAGCGGTGGCTTCGAGGAATTCCTTGTCGTTCTGAATGCTGGCGTCGACGTCGTCCAGGCTCAGCGAATAGCGCCGTCCACGCTTTTTGAGGAAGTTCAGGGTCATGTTTACGGCGATGGAGTGGATCCATGTGTAGAACGACGATTTGCCCCGAAAGCCGCGGATTGCTTTGTAAGCCTTGGCGAAAATGTCCTGCAACAGGTCGTTCGTGTCCTCGTGGTTCGAGGTCATATTGTAAACGAGTCCGTAAAGACGCGGCGTGTACTTGACGACCAAATCGTCGAACGCGCCGGCATCCCCCTGCTGGGTGCGCGCCACTAGCTGCTGATCTTCATCCTTGCGGGCTTCGTCCATCGCCTTCTTTTTAGACTTAGCATCAGCATCCGGGCCGGACGACAACAAATCGGCAATACGCCGGGCCGGTCGTAACGCGATTGCAGGATTCATGTTCTTCAATTGGAATCCGCTTAATTTCGCCTATCGCGCATGGACATCAACCACAGCAGGTTTCCGAGGGCGGCGATAAAAGCCGCCACGTAAGTGAGCGCAGCGGCGTTGAGGACGTTGTTCACGCCTGCGGTTTCCTCGCCCGGCTGAATGATTCGCATTTGTTGCAAAATAATTTTCGCGCGCCGTGAAGCGTCGAATTCCACCGGCAACGTGATCAACTGGAAGATCGCGAGGATCAGATAACAATAGATGCCGAGCGTGATCAGGCCGGTAATGCGAAACCACAGTCCGCCAATGATGATGAACGGCAGCATTTGCGACGCGACCATCGTCACCGGCACGATCGCCATTCGCCATTTCAATGGCGCATACGCTTTCGCGTGCTGGATTGCGTGACCGGTTTCGTGCGCCGCAATTCCCAGCGCGGCCACCGACGGCGTGTTATAGACATTACTCGACAGACAAAGTTTTTTGTTCGCCGGGTCGTAGTGATCGCCCAGAAATCCGTCGGTCTGCACAACGTCGACATCGTGGATTTGTGCGGCCTGCAAGATCTCGCGCGCGCACTCCGCGCCGGTAATGTTGGCGGAAGCCCGCACTTTTCCCCAGCGATTGAACGCACCGCTCACCCGAATCTGCGCCCAAATCCCGAGGATCAGCGGAACACCGATGTAGAGCAGCCAGTGATTCCCAAACCCTAATGGATAGAACATGCCTGTGGTAATCTAGTTGCCTAGATTAGACGCTCAAGCTGAACAGGCGTTCATTTGGCAGTGGCGGTTCACCGAACCGCCATGGCGATTGAGGTCAAATCGCCGCTACTTAAATCTCCAATGGCTTGGGGAATCGCGACAAAATTTTGCAACCGGTCTTGGTCACAACCACCACGTCTTCGTGCCGAACGCCGCCCAGACCGGGATAATAAAGCCCCGGCTCGACGGTAAGACATTGTCGATCTTTGAGAACAACCTTTTGCAGGCGCGGATATTCGTGAATCTCCAATCCTAGTCCGTGGCCGGTCCCGTGAAAGAATCCGACATTCACGCCGTTGCGAACTTCGGTCGGATAACCACGCTTCTTGAACAGCGCCTGGATCGCCTTGTGGATCGTCATTCCGTCAACGCCGTCTTTGATTTCGCGAAGCGCGAGTTCCTGTCCGTCCAACACCGTTTGCCAAAGTTTGCGTTGCGCATCGCTCGCGCGTCCGCGCACAACCGTTCGCGTCATGTCGCCCCAGTAGCCGGATCGCGAATCGCGCGGGAAAATGTCGAGAATGATCAACGAATTCGCGGGAAGCGGCCCGGAGCCGCGCTCGTGCGGATCGCAGGCTTGGTCCCCACCGGCAACGATCGTGTTCATCGCCACGCCACCGGCGCGCAATATCGCGGTGTCGATTTCAGCGCGGAGTAATTCCGACGTCAGCGGTTTGCCCGACCAAATCAGTTTCTTCCCTTTCGGCTTCGACGCCTTCAAAACCTCCATCGCTCGTTTGAGTCCGGTCTCAGTGATCCGCAATGCGCGACCAATGAGTTTCAGTTCTTCGTCGGTCTTCGCTTCGCGCGCGGGCCAAAACAATCCATCGGGTGTGGAAAGATCGACATCCTGCAGCTCGCGGGCATAGCCAAGGTGGAAACTTGCCGGCACCGTCGCGCTCTTCACGCCGCGCTTCCGCAGAAAATGCCCGAGCACTTTTTCAAATGGCGGCGCTTGTTTCGAACTTCCCTGCACTTCGCGCTCGAGCTGATTAAACGAAACAAATTCGTCGACCTTCGCGTTTTTCCGCCCGCGGCCCATTTCTAAATCGCTCAAAACAATCGTGCGTTTGCCGTCTTGCTGCAGAAAAATGAACGGATCCCCCGCCCAGAACTTCGTCGCATAAAGCATATCAGCGTCGATGTCGCTCGGCGCGACAATGAGCTTCGTTTCGCCATTGGTTGTGGTCGCCATGAGAATTTCGAAAACGAACTCCACTAACACCCCGCTTCAGCGGGGTGTCAACGGCAACGGGCCATCCCAAACTGCTTCAGCAGTTTTCTCCAGGATGAAAACCGCTAACGCGGTTCGCGCGAAAAGTGGCTGAGTCTCACCGCGCTGAAGCGCGGTGTTATTGCAATCAAGTGCGCCGGACTTCGAGTTGCCGCCGCAAGATCCAGTACAACAGTCCGAGCAAGCCAATGGTCGATCCAATCAGGACAACTGTGTTGAAGAGAAAGACACTGATCTTCACTCCGAGATAACCTTTTTCCGCACCGAAGAAAACATTCGGCCTGGTGCCGCGACGGTAGTCGCTCTGCTCCATCTCGGCGTTCGAAATCAAGTCGGAGACCTTTTGGTTCACATAAATCTGCTCCGCCGTGACCGCCCCCTTTGCGTCTTTGAAATCCTGCGGGTCGAACGCCTTCTTCCGATTGAACACCAGGTCGACCTTCTTGAGATAATGATCGAGCTCTTTGGCCGATTTCGCTTCGAGACCAGACAGCACCGCGAGCACTTCCTTCAGCTCATCGAGCCGTTTCCCATCCGCCGGATCAGACGAGTGTTTTGCAACGATTGCGTCGATCTCGCGTTGCGCCCGGTCCTGTCGTGAAGTCAGCGGATTCAATTTGGCCTGGGCGACGACCATTTCTTCGTAGGACCAGCGCATCGGGATAAACTGACAAACGAAGGGCACCTCCAATCTGCTGTCCATCTTTTTGCCGCGGTCTTTGTTAGGATGTTCGTGGAACCAGCGCGTCAGCGAATACACCAGGCTGAGGTTCCGATTCATGTCCTCATATTTAATTAGAGCGCCGCTCATCAGGATCTGAGGAATGAGCACCAGCGGCACGATGTTGGCCGCCGTTTTGGCGTCGGAGACAATCGACGACACCAGCAGACCGAGCGCGAGGCTGCCTACCGACGTCATGAACATTAAGCCCAGGTGGAGCCAGAACATGCCGCGGATTTCGAGAACGTAATTGCCAAGCAGCACGAAGAGGACGCACTGGACCAGCGCGAACACCGACAGCGACGACATCTTGGCGAAGATGTAATACGGCAATCGCACATCGAGGTTGCGCTCGCGCTGCAACACCGGTCGGTCGCGGATGATGTCGTCCGCGCTGTTGGTCAGCGAAAGAAACATCGCGACCAGCAATCCGAGGAACAAGTACGTCGGAATGTGAAACGCGGATGCGAAATCGTATTTCCCGCTTTCGGAATAGCGCAACAACGTGCCAATCAACAAGGCAAGGACCGGCGCCGCACACGTCGTAATCCAAATATTCGCGCGGTTGCGTAGTTTGCTAATAAATGAACGCCTCAACAGGGCGCGGAATTGTGTCCACTCATCGTGCCAGCGGATCGGTGTCCGTTTTCGCTTTTGGGCGGCTGTCGCCGGTACCGGTGGCGCGTGCTCGCGTCGCAGCGAGACCTGCTTCACGTCCTGGATCAGTCGAAAAGCTTCGTATTTGTCGCGCCAGAATTCGGGCGAATAACGTCGCGCCGCCACCAGCTGCCCGCGGCTGTTCTCCTCGTAGATAATGTCACCGCTCAAGTCGCGCAGTGGAGTTTCGAGCACGTCGAAAATGAATTCCGGCCGCGTCGTGCCGCACGCCGGGCATGCGCCCATTTCCGCGCCGAATTGATGTTGATGCTCGGCTTCAGCGAAATAACGAAGCATCTCGGTCGGTGTTCCGAAAAAGACAAGGCGTCCACCCTTGTCCAGCAACACCGCCTTGTGAAACATCTGGAACAACTTCGAGCTCGGCTGGTGGATCGTGACGATGATGATCTTGTTGTGCGCCATCGATCGAATGATCTCGATGACGTGCTCGGAATCTTTCGACGACAAACCCGATGTCGGTTCGTCGAACAGATAAACGTCCGACATACCGATCATATCGAGACCAATGTTGAGTCGCTTTCGTTCCCCGCCGCTCAACGTCTTCTTCGACGCGGCGCCTACTACGGCATCGCGGCGTTCGCCTAATCCGAGCTCGACCAGCTTCGCTTCCAACCGTCGAACGCGATCCCGGCGCGACAAGTGGGGCGAACGAATCGCCGCCGCGAATTGCAGGTTCTCACCAATCGTCAGGTGCTCATCAAAAGCATCTTCCTGCGGGATGTAGCTGACGTATTTCTTGAGCTCGTCGAGGTTCGGATAAAGCGAGCGACCGTTCAGATAAACATTGCCGCTACTCGGTTGAAGCTGTCCCGCCAGTACGCGCAACAGCGTGCTCTTGCCGCAACCGCTCGCGCCCATCACGCACACCAGCTCGCCACGGGTCAGGCCGAACGAGATTCCGTCGAGCGCGATGTCGCCGCTACCAAATCGGTGCGTCACTTCGCTCAGCTCGTACGTGCGAATGATGTTCCGCTCTTCTTCGATGATGCGTTCGGAAAAGTTGCAACGCAGGAATTGTCCGATGTCGATTCTGATGGTGTCGCCATCCTTCAGCGGATAGGTCGTTCTTACCGAAGCCTCACCCACCATGATCGGCCGGTCGGCTTCGATCACTTCCAATTGCCCGACGCGCTTATCGTAATCGCAGAAAATTTTCAGCAACACGTCGCCTGCCGTTCCCGGCGAAAGCAAGATGTCGTCTGCCTGAAGTTTGCTCGGATCGTTCGAGACCAGGTATTCCGATTTGGAGGCTTTAAGTTGAAACCGGCCGCCGAGTGCGCGAGCGCGACGGCGGAGGTCGCTCAAATCCATCTCGCTGTTGTTGTGGAAGGTGATTCTGTCCTCGAGCGACGCTTCCACCTGCGCGCCGGCTTTGAGTTTCACGCCGTTGAGCACCGCATCCACATCGCGCAACGCCTTGATTCGAACTTTTAATCCGAATGCAATTTCGAGGGCGCTTTCGCGCGTCCGCGCGCGTTCCAGCGCCACCTCGTCGGCGTCTTTGTTTACCCGCACGTAAATCTGTGGGACGGAAACGTTCTTCTTTGCGTTGAAATATTGCGCCAGCTCCTGGTAGGTCAGCACCGTGTCGCCGACCAGAATTCGCTGGCCCGGATAAATTCGACAGAACCCGCCGCGCAATAGCGGCCGCCCGCGCACGGAAACATTCTGGCCGCTGTAGTTCTTCAGCAGAATCAGCTCGTGATAACGAAACGCCATCAGCCGATCGGCATCGGTCAGACTTTTCATTTTCACGTCGGCTTTGCCGTTGTTGGCGAACGAAAGTGATTCCAACGGCGACGCGCCGCGCTGATAAATCGAGGGGTCGGCGTCTTCGGATGCGTTGAGTTGATAAACAATGTCAATTGCCTGCGCCGCCATCCCAAGCAGCGACATGAACGAATAAAACGCGACGACTTGTTCCTGTTTCAGTCCGGCCTGCGAAATCAAATCGTAAAGTTGGACGCCGAGCATGATTTTCCGCTCGGTGCTGAGCTGCGTGCTCAGTTTTTGCGCCATCGCCGCCAGATCCTGCTGCTCGTAAAGCGCCTGACGGAAAAGTTGACGCAGCTCGGAGTAAACCGTTTCAGGATAATCGTAGCGGAGAAACCCAAGGCTCGAGTCGATTTCCTCTTCAAGCAGAACGCCGTCCGCCTTGGAAAAACTCGCCAGCACTTGGATAAGCAGCGGCAACAAGTTCGGGCCTTCCGCAACGCTGCGCGGCTTGCGCAAGGCGCGCCGGACTAGACGCCGTCCCTGGCGACGCACGCGATACGCGAGTGGCGTCACCTTTTGGACTGCGCGGTCGAGCTTTTCCGCGACCGTTGAAACCAATGGAGTCATTTGTCGATTCGAACCCGAAATTTTACAGGAATCGCGTCGTTAAGCAATTTGCTCCCTCGCCTGATCCTTGCTTATCTCGTCACCCGTTACATGGCACTCGTCATTTTCCTTTATACTGCCAGTCCGGTCCGCCAATCGGACGGACTCGTCCCGTGGCGAGCTCGGAGCTTTTTGCAATGATATCCGTTCATGATAGCGTTCTTCTCAGCTAGCATTCGCACCCCTTATGCCACAAACCGATCGTAATTCCCAACGCGACAACAAACAGCGCGGCAACGGCAACGAGCCCAGTTTCAACTGGCGCGGCGTGATCCTCGTCGCCGTCGCCTTTGGATTTTTCGCACTCGCGATGTTGTTCTATCGCGGCGGTTACCAGCAATTCGAGGATGTTCCCTACAACCGCTTCCTCGAGCTGCTCGAAAACAAGCAAATCGTGAGCGACAAGAACGCGCCGCTCACCTTGTACGTTGAAGAGGGACAGCCGACCCAGCAACTCCGCGGCAAGTACATCAAACAAGGCAGCGGTGGCGCGCAAAATCAGGAAGTCTGGTTCCGCACCACAGTCTATTTGAATTTCACCAACAATTTGCAGGACAAGCTTTCCGCCGCAGGAATTCAACCGGCCATCCGTTCCGAATCGCATCCATGGACCCAGGTCTTCGCGAGCTTCGCGCCGGTTCTTTTGTTGCTGCTGCTGCTTTATTTCCTGTTCCGCCAGCAAATTCGCATGGCCGGCAAAGGCGCGCTCAACTTTGGCAAATCGAAGGCGCGCATGCTCGCCCGTGACAAAAACAAAATCACGTTCAAGGACGTCGCCGGTGTCGAGGAAGCTAAAGACGAAGTGCAGGAGCTCGTCGAATTTTTGCGCGACCCGAAGAAATTTCAAAAACTTGGCGGACGAATCCCGAAAGGCGTGCTGATGGTCGGACCTCCGGGTACCGGCAAAACTTTGCTCGCACGCGCGATCGCCGGCGAAGCGGACGTCCCGTTTTTCTCAATTAGCGGTTCCGATTTCGTCGAGATGTTTGTGGGCGTTGGCGCCAGCCGGGTTCGCGACATGTTCGAGCAAGGCAAAAAATCTGCGCCCTGCATCATTTTCATCGACGAAATCGACGCGGTCGGCCGTCATCGTGGTCACGGTGTCGGCGGCGGCCACGATGAGCGCGAGCAGACGTTGAATGCGTTGCTCGTTGAGATGGACGGCTTCGATACCCAGGAAGGCGTCATCATTATAGCCGCGACAAACCGGCCGGACGTTCTCGATCCGGCGTTACTCCGACCGGGCCGTTTCGATCGCCAGATCACGGTCAACCTGCCCGATGTGAAAGGTCGCGAAGAAATTTTGCGCGTCCATGCCAAGAAAGTGAAACTCGCGGAAGGGGTCGATCTTGCCGTCATCGCGCGGGGAACGCCTGGTTATTCCGGTGCCGAGCTCGCGAATGTTGTTAACGAAGCGGCGCTGCTCGCCGCGCGTCGTGGATTAAAAGGAATAACCCTCGCTGAATTGGAAGAAGCGCGCGACAAGGTGCGCTGGGGACGCGAGCGCCGCAGCCTGGCAATCAGCGAGAAAGAAAAGCGAATCACGGCCTACCATGAAGCCGGTCATGCCATCCTCAATGTCCTGCTCGAGCACACCGATCCCTTGCACAAGGTAACAATTATTCCGCGAGGCCCGGCTCTTGGCATAACCATGATGCTGCCGACGGAAGATAAATTTAATACCAAACGCAAAGAGCTGCTCGACAACCTTTGCGTCAGCATGGGCGGACGAGTGGCAGAGGAACTTTTTCTCGGTGACATTTCCAGCGGCGCGTCTGGCGATATCCGTGGCGTT
Organism: uncultured Verrucomicrobiae bacterium; assembly: GCA_963801815.1. Lineage (GTDB taxonomy): Bacteria > Verrucomicrobiota > Verrucomicrobiia > Chthoniobacterales > UBA10450 > AV40. The sequence continues at coordinate 78,551 of CAWDGJ010000003.1, read as the reverse complement.
ACCTGGTATGCGCGCAAAATGGTTTGCCAATGGGGAATGAGCGACCGGCTTGGCTTGGTCGAGTACGGCGAGCACGAAGATTATGTTTTCCTCGGCCGCGAGATCTCACGTTCCCGCGATTATAGTGAAGCGACCGCGGAGGAGATCGATCGTGAAGTTCGAAGACTTTCGGACGAGGCCTATGTGAGAGCCCGAGATTTGATTAGCGTCCATCGCGATGCAGTCGAAGCGATCGCAAAAGCTCTGCTTGAGTATGAGACCCTGGACGGTTCGCAGATTGAAGACATCGTTCATCATGGCCACATGCTGAATCCGCCGAAAGCAACGCCACCCGCCACCGGCGAAAAGATGGCTCCAGAAAAACCGCCACGCCAGGTCGTGATCAGTCCCGAGGTCCCGCCTCTTCCGGACGCCCCCGGCGCTCCAGCGTAGGAGTTGATGGTTGTTAGTCGAGCGAATTGCAGCGCGAACGCTCGGCTGCACTTATTTGTCATTCTGCGCGAGTCGAGAAATCTCTTACCGTTTCGGATTACTAAGGTTTCGCTCCATTTTCTCGGCGACGAAAATTAAGCGACGAAAAGACAGGTACGGGCGATTGCCCCTTCCCTAAGAAAAACCGAAGCGCGCATTCAAGGCCAATCGCCTACGCGGAAGAATACGCACCGAAGCCTAACCGACGCACCGCGACAGTTTTTCATTGCCAGTCGCGGCGCAGAGCCTCAGCCTACGCGTCTCTAAAGAAAGCCACTATGAAATTCACAATTCAAATCTTGATCGCACTAGGCCTGGCGCCGTTTGCGCTTGCTCAAACCTCTTCTCCCGCGGCCGGTTCGGGCGGTGCGTCGAGTAGGACGGACCTTTATCATGTTCACTTCGCCAATGCCGCGACCGGTAAAGCCAAGGAACTTGGCGACGAGTTGAAGAAACCGGCACCGAACACGCCGATGCCGGACCACGTTATTGTTCTCCGTCACGAGGACGGCGATTCCTGGGATTATTGTGTGATCACGCACCTCGGAACGAAGGCGACGATCGAAGCGAATCGTCCTGCGCCGCCCAGCAGCCTGATGGGCCTGTATGCAGCTCACACTGACACCTTTTCTTCCGGACCCTCATGGACGGAATTTGCCAAACAGCTTGGGCTCGATGATGCGGCAAAAAGTAAGGCCTCCGCTTTTGTGGTATCGATCTATCGACCGGCTGCCGGTCAGCGCGAAGCGCTCGACAAATTCCTGAACGAACCACCCGATCGCACGACCGACTCTTACGTGGGGCGCGTTACTTTGCAGCACCTGGAAGGCGCAGCCTGGACCTTTCTCACTGTGCAGCGGTGGAATTCCTGGGCTGATTACGGCAAAGACAATACCGCAAGCATCGCGCAAATGGGAAAGAACCAACAAGGCGGCTGGTTCAAACTGCGCGACCTGATGTCGTTCCACACCGACACTTTGTGTGATCGCCTCGCGCCGTAGCGCGAAACTCGAGAGAATAATCCAGGTCAACAGCTGCGTGATTCTACTCGCGCCGCTGTTTCTCGACGAGATGGCGCAACTGCCGCTCCATCGTTTTGAACGCGTCGTGAATGACTTTGTGGAGCGGTTCGTGTGAGCCGTTGTCTTTTTGCTCTTCGTCAGCCACCAGCTCGTGCCGCGGCCGTACCGTCACGTCGATGCGACAACGATAGGGATTCCCCTTGTGATGGGTGTGGTTCTTCTGCTCGATGGCGACGTCGCACCGGTTGATGTGATCACAAAATTTGTCGAGCCGCGCCGCGTAACTCATCACGAGATCGTCGAGCGTTTCCGATTTTTCGAGGCCGCGGTAGGTAATGTTGACGGGCAGTTGCATATTGATACCAAGTTAAATCTCCTTGTTCATTTTGCGCGAACGAAAAACAAACGCGTCATTCCAAGCAGAGATTCCTCATTTCATTCGGAATGTCAGCTTAAATCGGACGAAGGGAACGAAAATGATTCAGCAACTTCGCTGTTTCGACTTTCACCAGATCCGATTTCACATGTTCGACAATCCGGTTACGCACGCCATCGGGCAAAAGACTGACAATCGCAGAATGAATTTCCGGTGCGGCGGCAAACGCCCAACCTTCCCTCCCATTGCCGTTGATGATTTTCGTGATCTGGTCGGCCAATTCCTTATTAATACGCCGCTCCGTCTCCGTCTGCAGCTTGCTCTGGGCGATCGATGCCGCTCCGTGATGCGGGCCGGCCATTTCGGTGACCGGGAAACGGCCCGCGAAATCCGTGACCTTGTCGATGAGCCGGCCGTGCGCGTCGGTCATGTCGAAAGCCTGGATTAATTTCAAACTCGGACCGCGGGTCGGAGTTTCGTTGACCTGGTAAGCTTTCAGGCTGCCGCGGTCTGCTGTGATGACGATTGAAGCCGGAATCATAACTTGCTACGGGGGTAGCGCGTTGGACGAGCGCTCATTCAACTTCTCTATAATAGAATCGCCTTCGAACACAAGATCGCGTCCCAAGAATTCTCAGGAATGTGTGCGCTCCTCTTCCGCGCTGATCTCGGCAAACTTGAACAAGCGTTTCCTCCACGATTCTGTCCGTGCGCGCGATTGTTCGCCCTGAGTCAGGATGAACAAAGACGCCGACCGCGCGCCAAGATCGACATCATCACCGGAAGGAAATTTTCTCAGCGTCTTGAGAAAACCGTCTTCGTCCGTGGTGTCGAGAATCTGCGCCCATTCGAGATTCTCTTCGCCAGGAAGAAGAAATGGAATCGACTCGTAATGCGCGTTGACCAGAAGAAAAAAAGTGTCGTCGCGCACCGGCTCGCCTCGCTCGTCGCTCAAGTCATCCGCGTCCCCGCTCAGGAGCATTCCGAGACAACGAACAAAGGGCGATTGCCACTCTTCTAACGTCATCTCAGTGCCGCCCGGATTGAGCCACATCACGTCGCGGATCTCGCCGCCCGGAAGAGGTTTGCCCTGCAAGAATTTTCGTCGTCGAAAGACGGGATGTTGCCGCCGCAGCTGAATCAGTCTGCGTGTGAACTCAAACAAACGTTTCTGGTCTCTATCGTGATGCCAGTTGAACCAGCTGATCTCATTGTCCTGGCAATAGGCGTTGTTGTTTCCGTTTTGGGTCCGGCCGAATTCGTCGCCGCCCAAAAGCATCGGTACCCCTTGTGATAGAAAAAGCGTGGTCAAAAAATTCCGGCATTGTCTCCGCCGAAGCGCGTTGATCTTGGGATCGTCTGTCGGACCTTCGGCCCCGGAGTTCCACGATTGATTGTTGTTGTCGCCGTCCTTGTTTTCCTCGCCGTTAGCTTCGTTGTGCTTGTCGTTGTAACTGGCGAGATCGTTGAGCGTGAAACCGTCGTGCGTGGTGATGATATTCACGCTCGCGCTCGGCAAGCGGCCGTCGTCCTGATACAGGTCGGGGCTGCCGCTCAATCGATACGCCACCTCGCCGATCTTACCTTCGTCCCCTTTCCAAAAACTGCGGAATGCGTCGCGAAATTTTCCGTTCCATTCCGACCACGGCAGCGGAAAGTTTCCGACTTGGTAACCGCCCTCGCCCACATCCCATGGTTCGGCGATTAATTTCACTTGCGACAGGACAGGGTCCTGTTGAACCACTTTGAAGAATGCCTGGAACTTGTTGAAACCGGTGCCGTCACGAGCGAGCGCCGTCGCCAGGTCGAACCGAAAACCGTCCACATGCATTTCGGTGACCCAATAGCGCAAACTGTCCATGACCAGCTGCAACGTCGGCGGCCAAAGCGTGTCAACCGTGTTCCCAGTTCCGGTGTAATCTAAATAGAAGCGCGGATTGTCAGCGAGCAGCCGGTAGTAAATCGGATTATCGATGCCGCGAAAACAAACCGTCGGACCGAGATGATTTCCTTCGCCGGTGTGATTATAAACGACATCGAGAATCACTTCGATGCCAGCGGCGTGAAGATTCCGCACCATCCCTTTGAATTCGATCACTTCCCTGCCAGGCTCGCGATTGCTCGAGTATTCGGCTTGTGGCGCGAAGAATCCAATTGAGTTGTAGCCCCAGTAATTGGTCAGCCCGCGATCGAGCAGCGCCTTGTCGTCCAGATGAGTGTGAATCGGCAAGAGTTCAACCGCGGTGACGCCGAGATTTTTCAGATACTCAATGGCTTCACGGCTCGCGAGTCCGGCGTACGTTCCGCGCAAATTTTCGGGAATATCCGCGCGCAATTTTGTGAATCCCTTGACGTGCATTTCGTAAATCACCGTTTCCGAAAACGGCGTCTCCGGTTTCTTGTCGTTCCCCCAATCAAATCCGGGATCGACCACGACCGATTTCGGCATGGCCCACGCATTGTCCCGCGAATCGCGCGCGAGATCCTCGTTGGCATCGCCAACAACGTAGCTGAACATTTCGTCAGACCATTTGATCTGGCCGGCGATCGATTTCGCGTAGGGATCGAGCAACAGCTTGGATTCGTTGAAGCGCAAACCGTGCGCCGGATCGTAGGGACCGTAAACGCGGTAACCGTAAAGTTGTCCGGGCCGCGCGTCCGGCAGAAAGGCGTGCCAGACGTATTCGGTTCGTTCGCGCAACGGAATGCGGACTTTCTCTTTGGGGGCGTCGAGATTGTCGAACAAACAAAGTTCGACGCTCGTCGCGTGCTCCGCGAAAATTGCAAAGTTCACACCGTTGCCGAGCCAGGTCGCACCGAGCGGATGCGGTTTACCGAGCCAGGTTTTTACAGTCATAACGCGATGCTGATTCGATTAAGGCAGCGCCAGCGCTTGATTTTTAGCGCGAAAGTTCGCTTAGCCAAGTTTGATTCGTAGAAAACCTACTCGGCGCCGGGCTTGGAATCGAGATAGAGCACGACAAATGCGATGCCGAGAAGTGGTTGAAGAATTCGTTGGACGACGTTGAGCAGCAGAGCCTGATAATCAAGGCCGTGGGTTTGCATGGCGGCGCTCATCTTTTCGTAAAGCGCCTGCGGGTCCTGGGTGCGCATAATTTCCTGGAAATAATCACGCAGGATCGCCCACTGCGGCGTGATAGTGATGGCCAGCACAAACGCGGACCAGATTGAAACAATGAGCGCCCCGCGCCAAATCGGACGTTGATACCAAGGCAGATCGCGGCCACTCCGGGCCAGCTTGTTGCTTTCGCGCAGCGCATTGGCGGCGTTCAAATTTTCGAGCACAGCGAACTGCTGCCAGAAAAGAACGTAGATAAAAAAACGGCTGAACAACCAGACTTGGATTACGAGCAGGCCTAGCACGATCACGGCCGACAAGACGGTATTCAAGGTTGCCGCCGGTAAAAGCAACACCAAACCGAGCAAAACTAACAATCCGAAAATAACATAAACTAAAATGCAAAGGCCGGCGACGCGCGGCCAATATTTAACCGCGCTATTGAGGACGCTGAGAAAACTGATTCGATTTCCAGTCGCGAGCTCGGCGCTGAGGATTTGAATCCCAGCGATGTAAACCGGCAGCAGAACGAGACGCAGCACGATCATACAAAATCCAAACGCGCCGGCGACAAGAGTCCGAAGATCGACGTCCACCCCGGGTGCCGTGTCGATGAAACGGCTTGTCAGTTCCGCGCAAACGATTGGCACAATGCTAAGAAGCGACAGGCCGAAGAATTGGAAGAAGCCCCGGAAATAAATCCGAAATGTTTCGGTCAAAATGTTTTGAGTCGGCGGCTTTGATGTTGTAGCGGCGGCCGTGTCGGCCGCATTTGAACCTCCGATTTCGGCACGCGACACGGCCGCCGCTATGGCTCGCTGCACGGGAGGCCGTTCGACCTGGAACAAACCGGGAATTTCCGCCGCAGTTTGCCAAACCTCGACGTCACTTCGGCGTGCGGGATTTACCGGCAGCACCCGGCCGTCAGCTTTCCATTCGTGCAATGTCTCGAGATCGGCCGGGCCGTAATCCTTTCCCTGAACTCGAATGATCCATTGCTCGGCCATCAGCGTGATAATTTGACAGGATTTGAGGGATTAACAGAGAGATTTGTTGGAACAAGCTACACTTTCTGAATTTTGAAATCCTCGGAATCGAGTGAATCCTGTCTAGTCAATGAAACTTCTCTTAATAGACGGACATTACTACGTTTACCGGTCGTTCTTCGCGATCCCGAACCTGTCCAACTCGCGCGGCGAACCAACGAATGCGATTTTCGGCTTCACCAAAACGCTGCGGTTGATGATCAAGCATCTGCAGCCCGATCTGGGCGCCGTGTTTTGGGACGAGGGAATGCCGGAGCGGCGGGTGAAATTACAGCCGGCCTACAAGGAAACGCGCAAGGAAATGCCGTTGCCCATGGTGCCGCAACTCGACTTCATTCAAAGCAGATTGACATCGCTTCTCGGGTTCAAAAATATCTCGCTGCCAAACACCGAGGCGGACGATTTGATGGGCTGTTACGCGATGACTGCCTGCAAACGCAAAGGCATGGAAGTGATTCTCGCAACCAACGACAAGGATCTGTACCAATTGATCGGGCCGTGTGTAAAAGTTTACACGACAGCCAAGGCCGACCTCCCCTCGCCAAAGGACGCCTTCGCGTTGCTCGGCGAAAAAGAAGCGACCGCGAAATGGGAGGTGCCACCGAACTTGATTGGCGACGTCCTCGCGTTGACCGGCGATTCGGTCGATAACATTCCCGGAGTGGCCGGTCTCGGGCGCAAGACGGGGAGCGCCCTGATTCGAGATTTCGGGGGGCTCGACCAACTGCTGGCGAACGTCGACAAAGTCAAAAGTGACAAAATGCGACTCAAACTCACCGCCGCGCGGGAGCAGATTCTGCAAAACCGCGCAATGGTCGCCCTCGATTGCCACATGGAACTGCCGCTGCCGATCGACGACCTCACAATCCAGCCCGACTACCCGGCGTTGATTAAAGAACTCGAAAAATGCGAATTCAAGTCGCTGCTGGAAGAGGTCAAGGCCGAAGCTGCCAAGGTCGCGATCTCGACCCAGGCGGAACTCAAGCTATAAGCTGTTGATGCACTGGACTTTTCGCGTGTCCGAAAAAATCGTAAAAAATTCGAACGCCAGACAACGCCCGCTGTCCAATTAAACAGGTTAAGGCGATTCGGGCGGTTGCACGTTTCTCGTATTTGCTGTTTCTCCTTGGCGTGCGCTGCCCGAATCTTTTTTTTCTTCAAGGCCCCTCTCCAATTGCGATGTTGCGGCTTAGCCAGCTGAAATGCTTTCATAGCGGCCGCGGTTATGCAGAGCAACACTAGCCGATTCGGCCTCCGCGGATTTCTGATCGATACGCCGGAGTTCGGGACCTTGCGGGGACGGCCGAATGGCGCCGTCCTTGTCGAAAACGGCCGAATCTTGCAAGTCGGAGATTATGACGATGTCCGCCGGCTGCAGCCGCCAAACTCAATTCCGTGGATCGATCGAAGACCGGCGGCGATCTTCCCAGGGCTGATCGATTGCCACACTCATTTGCCTCAGTACTCAGTTGTTGCCCGAGGGGAGAGCGAACTGCTGCCCTGGCTGCGACAACACATTTTCCCAGTCGAACGCGATTTCACCGGGCCAAAGGCGCGCGCGGAAGCGCCGCTATTTTTCCGTGAGCTGGCGCGAAACGGCACAACCACGGTGATGGCATACGCGGCGATATACGAAGACAGCTGCGACATCGGTTTCGAAGCGGCGCTTCAAAGCGGAGTGCGCACCATTCTTGGCAAAATGATGATGGATCTCGGCTCCTACGGACAGATTCAGCCAAAAAAGGTGCTTTCTATTTCTCTTCTCGAAAGCGAACGGCTCTGCCGCAAGTGGCATCGCGCTGCGGAGGGTCGGCTGGAATACGCTTTCAGCCCGCGATTTGCGGTCACCTGTTCGGACAAGCTCATGCGTGGCGCGGCGGAACTGGCGGCGCGGCTCGGCGCCTATCTCCAAACGCATTTGGCGGAAAATCGCGAAGAACTGGAAAAGGTGCACCACCTTCACATGAGCGCGCGCGATTACACCCACGTCTACGAAAAATGCGGCCTTCTGACTCCACGCACCGTGCTCGGCCATTGCATTCACTTGAATCCGCGCGAGATCGCCGCCATCGCGGCGGCGCAATCCAGTGTGGCCCACTGCCCGAGCTCGAATCTCTTTCTTGGCAGTGGCCTGATGAAACTCGACCAGCTTTTGAAAGCCGGAATCAATGTCGGACTCGGATCGGACGTCGCCGGCGGGCCGGAATTGAATATGTGGCAGGTGATGCGCGCGGCGATTGAAGTGCAAAAAGCACGGACTGCTTACGAACCCAACCTGCGGCCGCTTCGTCCAAGTGAAGCGTTCTATCTGGCCACCCACGGCGGCGCTCGTGCGCTCGGCAAAGCGAAAGCCATTGGGACGCTTGAGGCCGGAAAGGAAGCGGACCTGATCGTTGTCGACCTCGCGGGTCTTCTGCCTTACCCAAACCACAACGGCCTGGCCAGGCTCTCCGCCGAAGACGTTGTCTCGCTGTGCATTTATCGCGGCGGACCACAGGCAAATCTCGCAACCTACGTCCGCGGGCGCTGCATTTACCAGGCGCCGCATCCCGAGCAACGACAATGAAACCGCCGATTGTCGATCCAATCGATGTCGCATTGCGCGAAGACATCGGCGACGGCGACGTAACCACGGAGTTTTTTGTTCCGAAGAACGCACAGGCTTCCGCGAAAATTGTGGCTCGTGAGCGCGCCATACTCGCCGGAGCTCAAACGGCTGCCGAAGTCTTTCGCCGAATCGACAAAGATCTAAAAGTTAGTGTGTTGCCAAAAGACGGGACCGAAATAAGCGCCGGCGAAAGCGTGATGGAAGTGCGAGGACAGGCCAGCTCCATCCTGAAGGGTGAGCGCGTCGCGCTGAATTTTTTGCAGCACCTGTCCGGAATCGCGACGCTTACGCGAACATTTGTCGACGCCGCGGCGAACAAACATGTGAAGATTCTCGATACTCGCAAAACGACGCCCGGCATTCGCGCATTGGAAAAGGCTGCTGTCGTCGCGGGTGGAGGAACCAATCATCGCTTCGGTTTATTCGACATGGCATTGATCAAGGACAATCACCTGGCTCTCAACGCCAACTTCGACACGTTTGCGAAAGCTGTCCGAAAATTCCGGGAAGCGTACCCGAATCTGAAGATCGAAGTCGAAGCCGACAAACTGGAACAGGTTCACGCTATCCTGAATATCGATGGCGTCGATATGATCTTGCTCGACAACATGAAGCCGGCGGAAATCCGCGAAGCGATCGCACTCGGCAAGAAACGAAAAATGAAATTCGAAGCCAGCGGTGGAATCACCTTGAAGAACATCCGCCAAATCGCTGCCACCGGGGTCGATTACATTTCCATCGGCGCGCTCACCCATTCTCCGCGGGCGATCGATTTTTCTCTCGAGATCAACCATGCCGCTGCGTGATCGACTTCGCGCGGAGAAGTTGCGCGGCGGGCTCATCATTGGCCGCGAGGTCATCGTCCTTGAACAAACGGGATCCACCAATGACGTGATCGGGCAAATGGCGGCGGGCGATTGGCCGGAAGGTCTTTGCGTTTTTGCCGAGCATCAAACCTCCGGGCGGGGCCGGCGCGGAAATAAATGGGAATCCGTCCCCGGCAAAGGCCTGTCGTTTTCGATCCTGCTCCGACCGAAGATCGACATCAAAGACTCAGCGCGCCTGACCACCTGGGTAGCGGCGATGATCGCAGAGACGTTGCACGACGAATTCGATCTGCCGGCGACTGTGCGTCCGCCGAACGACGTCTATATTAATGAGCACAAGATCGCCGGTGTCCTTGTGGAAATGCGGGCTCAACCGGATGCGCCGCACGTGGCTGTTGTCGGAGTAGGCGTGAACGTGAATCATTCGCCAGGCGAGTTTTCGGAAGAACTGCGCGGGCGCGCTACTTCCATCGCGATTGTTCGCCGCGCACGGTTAGATCGACACCTGATCGCACTGGCCTTGTTGCGAAATCTCGACCGGACTTACGCCGAACTCTTCGGCTGAAAATTCTGCAACGCGCGCAGTTTCTCGAGTGCGCGTCCGCTATCGATTTCTTCGCGCGCCAGTTCGATCGCCTCTTTCAAATCACCTGCCCGGCCCGCAACAACAAATCCGCCGGCAGCATTCACGACGGTCATTTCCCGCTTAGCCCCCTGAATTTCTCCGGAGAGAATCCCCTCGATCGTCTCCGCATTTTGTCGCGCGTCACCACCTTGCAACTCGCTTACTGACGCGCGCGCGACGCCCAGCCAGCTGACATCCAAAACTGCCAGGTTCACTTTTCCATCAATTAATTCCGCAATCGTCGTCGCACCGCTGATCGAGATGTCGTCCATTCCTGCGCCTTCGTCGCCGAGCCCGTGGACGATCCACGCCCGCTTGCATCCCATTTGTTGAAGCACATCGGCGAACATTCCGGTTAAGCGCGGCTCGAAAACGCCGATCAATTGCCGCGACGGCCGGGCTGGATTGAGCAACGGTCCGAGCAAATTGAAAACGGTGCGCGTTTTTTGCCCTGCCAGATGTTCGCGCATCGCTGCGAGCGCGCCGAACGCCGGATGATATTTTCGCGCGAAAATGAAACCGAGACCGTGACGCTTCAGGCTTTCATTAAGTTGCCCGGGCGTGAGTTCGATTGCGATTCCGAGTTGCTCAAGAACATCGGCACTGCCGCAATTCGAAGTCACGCGGCGATTGCCATGTTTCGCAACCACCGCCCCGCCAGCCGCGACCACAAACATGGCGGCCGTTGAAACGTTGAAAAAACTCAGCCCGTCGCCGCCGGTTCCGCAAATGTCGACCATCGGCCCGGGCAGCTGCGCGGGATCGATCATCGGATCGACTGCGCGCTTCATCAGCGGCCGAACAAAGGCGACGATCTCCTCCGCAGTTTCACCTTTTTTGTGCAGTGCCGTTAGAAACTCAGCTTTGAGTTCATCGTCGACTTCATTGGACAACAACTGAGTGACCGCGGCATCGACATCCGCACTGGTGAGGTCTAGTTCGGCCCGAAGTTTTTCGACGAGCGTTTTCATCTATGGATGCAGGTCCGAGCCGGACTGGCACTGTCCTCGGCTGCAAATCGACTGATTATCGCAGGTGAGACGCCTGCCGCCACAGTACTCATGCTCGTGCCAGCCACTCGCGATAAACCTTGGGAGAAATTTCCGATGGCTTGATCTCGCTGCGTCCGCCCCAGAAAACATTCGTGTAAGAAACCGGAATGCCGCAGGCCGCGAGATGCCGATCGATCGCCGCCTTATGTTCGAGCAAACGCGGTTTCTCAGTACCGTGAGCCACGGCCATGATATTCACGTTCTTAAATTCAGGGCCGGCCTCCCGCCAATAGCAATGCGTCAGGATATGGTGACGGCCTACTTCACCACCGGTTTCAATTTCGCGGCCAGTTGGCACCGCCCAGTGGAAAAGCGCATTGAAACGTGTGACACGGACGCCGGTTTGCGACGGCTTCACGTGCTCAAGAAATGTCGAGAAACGTCCGATGATTTTGCGCACGCTCAAATCTTCAGCCACCCGGAAAAACTCATCAAGACTGACGCCGGCTTCCTGCGCGCGAGCTGCCCAGGGACGCGGTCGAATTTCTTCCGGCGCAAGCTCGCGCTTCAATGCCAGCAAAATTTCCCATTCATGTTCGCTAAGATCGACCACTTCCACGCGGATCATTTTCGCGGGCCCATCCGCTTTCTCGCCCGGCTCGATTGTTTTCCGGCGAACGTGGCCGACCCCGAGCGTGAAAATTCCTTTCGCCGGCATGATCCGGAATTTTTGCGCGCCAACTTTCTTTGTCAGCAACTCGCAATGCTTCTCCAGCGAAAATCCGTGTGGCACCTTTAACGTCGTCCAAAGTTTGTATTCCGAGCCGGCAGTGACGGTGTCGGTAGAGCGCACGACCACGTGACCGGAGAACGGATCCCGCTGAGACATAAAATCGAATGCACTGTCGATTTTGTCTTCCGGAACTTTCCAGGCGACCAGTGCGCCGTCGGCGAGATTGGTGGCCAGAAGAGTCTGCCGAACGCGCCGAATCGTGCCCGCGCGGAGCATCGCCGCGATCCGCGCCATTACATCATCGACATCCACGCCCGAGCGACGCGCGATTTCTTCGAACGGCTCGCGCACAAAGCCTTCGATTTTGTCCTCCGATATCGCGAGAATCTTGGCGTTGATCGGATCGTTGTGCTCAACCGGCAGCATGCAAACTAATCCGATGTCCGGGCTAGATTGTCCAACCAGCGCCACTTGAACGGAAACAATTTTTACTGGCGACCGCTTTATTGAATACCCTTACCTGTCGCTTTGTAGCTTCTATGGGCTGGCGACCGGGGAGGATTGAGGTGAGGACTCTGCCGACTCCGATTGCTCTTGCTGACCCTCCACGCCCATCCAATCGCGAACGCGTTGCCGGCGTTGCTCAAACGTTTGATGAAGCTGCGACCGCTGGTCTGGCGTCAGGATTGCCGAGATCCGATCTTCCCCGCGCGAAAGAATTCCCTCCGTCTCGCGAAGATTCACCGCCCGCCGGCTGGCCAGTTCATCGTCGATCTCCTGCAAAATCGGACGGATTTTCTGGTCTTGGTCCGGCGTCAGTTTCATTTGGCTGCGCCAGCGGTCTGGCGTGTTGGTGAACCATCGAAGCGGATCGCGCTGGCGACGCATCTCGTCCTTCGCCGAGCCCATGATTAGAAATGCGCCGGTCACCGCGCCCGCAACAAAGCTTGCGAGGACGAGGAAAGCGATTTTCCATCGATTAGCGGAATTCATGGCTAAACAAAACAAAAGCGAGACGCAGCCAAAAGCGATCTTTTTCGACGCGATGGGCACCCTCTTTTACCTCACCCACAACGTCGGGCATCATTATGCGCTCGTTGGGAACGAACTTGGATTAAACTTGAACGCGGCAAAACTGGACCGCGCCTTCGCTGAAGCGTGGAGCTCGATGCCGGCGCGAATGCCCGTCGATGGCCCACGCGAGAACGACGACAAAGATTGGTGGCACGAAGTCGTCGAGCGAGTGCTCGATGATGTTGCGCCGGCGCTGAGCGAATTGGACCGCGATAATTTTTTTGAGATCGCCTACGAACACTTCGCCGAAGCCGGCGTCTGGGAGCTTTACCCGGAGGTGGTCGAAGTTTTGGAGAAATTGCGGTCACGATTTCAACTTGCCGTTGTTTCGAATTTCGATGGGCGGCTGCGAATGATCCTCGAGCACCTCGGCATTTCGAAATTTTTCTCGCATGTTTTCGTTTCCAGCGAGATCGGCGCCGACAAGCCGAATCCGGAAATCTTCCGGCGCGCCCTGAAGTTCATAAAACTTGAAGCGAGCGAAGCGTTGCATGTCGGTGACGACCCGGAACGCGATTGGAAAGCTGCGAGCGGAGCCGGATTGTCGATTTTCAAACTGAAGCGGGCGAAAAACTCGCTGCGCGATTTGCTCAAAATTCTGTAGGGGCGGTCTGTGACCGCCGGACTAATAATGCGGCGCTGATAGAGCGCCGCTACAGGAAGCATGGGTCGGCCGGGACTCGAACCCGGAACCAACGCCTTAAAAGGGCGCTGCTCTACCGATTGAGCTACCGACCCGCGCGGGAAAGGATTTTCTAATCCACGTTGAGGGCCGCCGCAAGATTGTAGGGCGGGCGCGCGGCGTGCCGTTTTGGTTTCAATCCCAACCGCCGCCGTGATAGGAGTTCGGCTGCAATGCGGAAATTGATCGTCGCTCTCTTTTGCACTGTCGCAGCTTGGCTTCATGCTGCGGACTTCGATCTCGCTGCAAAGGCAACGAATCAGCTCGGCATCGATCTTTACCGTCAACTCGCAATCGGCGAAGAAAATCTTTGTTTGTCGCCGTATTCGATCGAAACCGCGCTCGCCATGACGTTTGCCGGCGCGGACGGCGAAACGCGTACGGAAATGGCGCGGGTCCTCCATTTTCCGCCGGATGGAGACGCGATCCACGCTTCGTTCGCTTCGCTACAACGTTCGCTTGGCGAAATGTCGGAGAAGACAAAGAAGATTGCCGATGAATCAAAGAAAAGAAGCGGTCCGAGCGAGCCTATCACGCTGGCGGTCGCGAACCGGTTGTTTGCACAGAGCGGCTACGATTTTCGCGATCCATTCCGTGAGTTGGTGAAAAAATTCTACGGCGCGCCATTTGAAACGCTCGATTTCAAGCAAGATCCGGAGTCGGCCCGGGCACACATCAACCAATGGGTCGCGGAGCAAACGCGCGACAAGATCCGCGATTTAATTCCGCGGGGCGGCATCAAGGAATTGACGCGACTTGTGCTGGCGAACGCGATTTATCTCAAGGCGCCGTGGGCCCGGGAATTCAACGACGCCGTCACGAAACCGAAACCATTTCATGTGCGCGGTGGCGCGCCGGTCGATGTGCCGACGATGGAGAATCAAAAAATGTTCGGCTACGCCAAGCGCGAAGGATACGCTGCGATTAGCGTCCCCTACTCCGGGAGCGAATTGCAGTTCCTCGTCCTGATTCCGGACGAAGTGACCGGGCTCAAAAACTTGGAATCGAAACTCAACGCCGACACCTTTGCCCAATGCGCCAAGCTGCAGGTGCAAGATGTCGATCTTGAGCTTCCGAAATTCAAGATCGAGCCACCGACAATTCCGCTAGCGGATAATTTGAAAGCCCTCGGAATGAAAACGGCGTTCGACGATCCCCAGGGCAGCGCGAACTTCGACAGAATGTCGCCGCGCCAGCCAGACAAGTATCTCGCGATCTCAAACGTGTTTCACAAAACATTCATTGCAGTGGACGAAAAAGGGACCGAGGCCGCTGCCGCAACCGCGGTTGTCATGATGGAACTGACGGCGCACTTCGAGAAACCAAAAGAACCGATTCACGTGAAAGTCGATCGCCCGTTTCTTTATGCGATCCAGCATGTGCCGAGCGGCGCCTGCCTGTTCATCGGCCGCGTGACCGATCCGAGATAATGTTGTAGCGGCAGTCTCCGACCGCCGAATTAAAAATTCAGCGGCGTCCATAGAGCGCCGCTACAGAAGATCGCGGTAACTCAATTCGCCATTTACAATTCGCGCGGCCGACGTGAACGGGTGCGGCTCGACTTTGTTGTGATCGAGAATGTGCAGGACTTCGACGCCGCGGGCTTTCAAGTAATCTGAAATCAATGAGCGATGACAACGCCACCAGACCGCTTCGGCACACATGATTGCCACGCCCGCAACGCTTCGCGTAGGCGATGCGGGCCGGGCAGTCGGCCCACTTCTCTTGGCGAAATCGAGAAGCCGCGCGATTCCGTTGCGAAACTGGTCCGTTTCCATGTAATCGGCGTAACCGCGAAACGATTCGTTGCGCCAGGCGGTATTCTTCGAATCGGGCCTTGTCTTCCGACGGCCGCCGAGTTCCGGAAAATGTTCGTAACGAATTCCAGCCTCGCCTAAGGACCTCGCCAACGCCTCCGCCCCGAACTGCGGATAACGTTTCGAGCCCGGGAACATTCGGACATCGGCCACGAGTTTGATCCCGTTTTCGTTCAGCAGCGAAACGAAAACGTCGATCGTGCGCGTCGAATGCCCAATTGTCCAAATGCGCGGCTGTTGCTCTGAACCGGATGATTTTGTGAACAACATGTGTGAATCGGTGAATAAGGTTTTTTTGATTTTTATCGTAATCGATTTCAATTTTTTTTAAAAGTTTTCGAGACACTGGAGGTCAATCGATGCGATTAAGAAAAGCGCGGGTCAGAAACTATCGCAGCATTCGCGATACGGGTTTGTTCGATATCGAACCTGGAAAAACAATTTTGGTTGGGCCTAACGAGGCGGGGAAAAGCGCGCTGCTCTCGGCCCTGCAACGGATCAATCCACCGGGCAGCATTCGCAGCTTCGACGCGTTGCGCGATTATCCGCGCGCCGAGTTCAATGATGTCATGTCGGGTAAAATTCGTCTCGGCGAGACGACGATCGTGGAAGGACATTTCGATCTGGAAGCAGCCGACAAGGAAACGATTCCGGCGGAATTTCGCGACTGCCGCTACATTTACGGCCGCCGGGTGGACAACAGTGCATGGCACATGCTCGAAGGCGGACCAGCGGCGCAAAGATTTGCCGATTTAAAGAACGACCTGGTGCGTTTGTTCGCGCATGTCGATCCGCGTGTGCCGCGCGGAGTAGATGGATTTCCGCCGGCCACAACTCCGAGCACGGCGTTCGCTATAGCGACGCGAGGCTGGGAAGATGCCGATGAAATCAAAGGCGAGCGCGCGGCTGCGTTGAAGAAGGGCTTGGAGAAAATCTTGCTGCTCATCGAAGAAGGCAACGAGACGGAAGAAAAGCGTTACGACAAATTAATGGATGCCGTTACGCTCGAGGAGCGCCGGAATACTGCACTGAGGACATTGCACCAGCGTCTGCCGGTGTTCGTGCGGTTCCGCGATTACTTTCGGGTGCGCCCTCTGATTCACCTCGAGCACCTTGCCCAACGGCTGGAAACGAATGTTCTTGATGGTGACTCCTACGACTACGGCAATCAATGTCTCCTGCGCCTGCTCGGATTCAGTGCGCGCGAATTGTCGAACCTTGGAAAAGCGGACGAGCCCAAGCCGGGCGACATCGAAGGCTGGAGGCATTATCGCGACCAGCTCGACCGCCGGGCCTATCAACTCAACTCCGCCAGCGTGCGCTTAAGCGAGGAACTCCGCAGCGTGTGGAAACCGGACGCGAAACGCGCGGAAGCGGAACGGCTTCGCATCGTGGCCGACGGCCAATATCTCAAAGTGGTGGTGGAAGACGATCTCGGCGTCGAGATTGAGCTCGATCAGCGTTCGGAAGGTTTTCAATGGTTGGTTTCATTTTTCGTCGTCTTCTTTGCCGAATCAGCTGACAAACACAAAAATGCGATTCTGCTGCTGGACGAGCCCGGTCTTAGCCTGCACGGACTGAAGCAGCAGGAATTTAGATCCACCATCTCGCGCCTGGCCGAGTCGAATCAGTTGCTTTACACCACGCACTCGCCGTTTTTGGTCGGGCCCGATGAATTAAATCGTGTCCGCGTGGTCGAAATGATCGATCGCCGCGCCGGCACAAAGGTCCGCACGAACGCGACCGCCGAGGACCCTGCGGCACTTTTGCCGCTTCAGGAATCGCTCGGTTACGATCTCGCTCAAAGCTTGTTTTCACAGCAGCGGAACCTGTTACTCGAGAGTCTCACCGATTTGTGGTACGTCGAAGCGGTCGCGCAAATGCTCCGCGAAGCGGGAATTGCGGATCTAAATCCGCGTATTGAGCTGATGCCTACCAATGGCGCCGCAAAGGTCGCTTATTTCGCGACGATTCTTCACGCAAAAAAGTTGAAGGTGGCCGCGCTGCTCGATTCCGACACCAACGGCGATCGCGGCGCTCACCAGGACGACCTGGTCCGCACGCTCGGTCACAAGGCGATCCTGCGCAGCAAAGACGCCCGCAACGGTGTGCGTTCTCCGCGGGTGGAAGATTTGCTGCGCGAAACACTGTTGCGAGTTAGCAAAAACCGCCTCGGCTGGGACATCACCGCCGCGGCGGCCTCGCAACCTGAGTCCTCGATTGTCGAAGTGTTCGAGAAAGAGATTGGCGGTGATTTTTCACAGTATCGCCTGGCCAAGGCGTTTCTTCGCTGGACCAAGGATCATACTGCGTCCGATCTCTCGGAAGAAGAACGCGGCGGATGGACGCGCTTGATCGAGAAAATCAACGCCACGCTTAGATAGATTCGTTAGGCAGGCAATCAGTCAGAAAACGCGCCGGTGGTTTTAGGCGTTTTGATTTTCAAGAGTTCAGGGATAACCTTCCTGTCTCAACCAAGGAAACGAAAATGAAAAAATCGCTGCTGTTAGCAATCGTTGGCTTCGCTACAATCGGACTCGATGCAAGGCGCCGACACTCAAACCCAGACTCAACCCGCCGCCGGCACCGCGGCGCCAGATTTCAGTCTGGCAACCAGTGACGGATCGCAGGTCAGTCTCAAGGATTTCAAGGGCAAATGGGTTGTCCTTTATTTTTATCCGAAGGACATGACCAGCGGTTGCACCATGGAGGCCAAAAATTTCCAGCGCGACCTCGCCCAGTACGATAAGACCGGAGCGGTAATTCTGGGCGTAAGCGTGGACAGCGCCGATTCGCACAAGCAATTTTGCACGAAAGAAGGACTGACCTTCAAACTGCTGGCCGATCCGGGCGGAAAAGTTTCGGCGCAGTACGGATCGACGATGGATTACAAGGGAACGACGATGGCCGCGCGAAACACCTTCCTGATTAATCCCGAAGGAAAAATTGCCAAGGTCTACACCGGTGTGAAGCCCGTCGATCACAGCGAGCAAGTGTTGAAGGATCTGGCCGAATTGAAAAAGAGCTAGCGAGGTTTATATGGCGCAACGCAAATCGATCGATTGTCGCGATTATCCGAGCGCGAAAAATTGCTCGCTGCGAATTTCCGGCACCGAGCAGGAAGTGCTCGATGCCGCGGTCCAACACGCGGTCTCAGCGCATGGCCACAAGAGTTCGCCGGAATTGCGCGAGCAATTAAAGTCGATTCTCAAAGACACGAACGACTAGAACCACCCCAAAAATCAATCAACGTGGCTGAAGTCGCTTCCCTCCAGGAGAGGAGACTGTTTCTTGGCGCACTCGCCGGTCTTGCCGCCGCCTTCGTCGGCGCGGTCGTTTGGGCCATCGTAACCGTCACAACCAAGTATCAAATAGGATTAGTGGCCATTGGGATCGGCGCACTGGTCGGTTTTGCCGTGCGAATCGGGAACGGAGGCAAAGCGTTTGGAATCCTGGGTGCGTTTCTCGCGCTGTTCGGATGCGTTCTGGGAAATTACTTTTCCTTAATCGCGTTTGCGTCAGCGCAACTGCATGTTGGATTTTTCAGGCACTCAACAATGCCGATCTATCAAAAGTAACGGATGTCCTGTGGAACGACTTCATGTCCACCAGCATTTTGTTTTACGCGATTGCGGTTTACGAAGGCTACCGATTTTCGTTCGTTCGCGAAAAACCCATCGAAAAGAAACAGACGTTGTGATCAGGACGTGAGTTCCGACTCGATTTTCGGATTGGGCCCGCGTTAACATCGCGCGTCATGCAGAACCAAAACTCGCTCAACTTGATGAGCAGCTTTGAGTTCATCTCGATTTTGATGTCGATCGTGATCGGGCTGGGTGTGACCAATTTATTGGCCGGCGCGGGACGCGCGTTTTATCGGCGCAAACAGACGCCGATGGACGAAGTGCACATCGTTCTCACGCTTGCGACTTTGCTGGTGCTCTCATTGAACTGGTGGGTCGCGTTCAAATGGAACACGAATGTCGTTTGGAGCTTCGATAAATTTCTCGTGCTGATCGTCTGGACGATCACGCTCTACCTGCTTACGACTTTTCTTTATCCGCCCGATTTGTCGGAAGAAGAGGAACGACGGAATCGGTTCGAGGGGAATCGAACCGGCTACTACTCTGCGTTCATTGCGTTTTGTTTGATGGACATTACACAAACGGCTCTTCGCAGCGGATTGCTCGACCCAGTTTGGTACTTGCCGTTTGTCGGTCACTTCGCAGTTCTCGCGGCAGCGGGATTGGTTGTCCGCAAGCGCGGCTACGACCGGTTCTTTGCCTGGTACCAATTAATCATCCTCTTGCTCTGGGCGCTGGTAGTGCGCAGATTTTTGGTCAGCGATTCGATCGCCGGCTAATCGAGCGTTTGGCGATAGCGCTTAATCCCGATTGCCAGAACGATGAGGGCGAAGAGCGCGATCTGCCAAAGTTGAAGGCTGACATCGACTACGCCGTTTCCTTTCAAGAGAATGCCGCGAACGATGCGCAGAAAGTGAGTGAGCGGAAACACCTCGCCGACGATCTGGGCCCAATACGGCATCCCGCGAAACGGAAACATGAACCCGGAGAGCAGGATGGACGGGAGAAAAACGAAGAAAGCCATCTGCACTGCCTGCAGTTGGTTTTTCGCGATGGTGGAAAACGTGATGCCCATCGCGAGGTTCGCGACGATGAAGACGAGCGCGACAACGAGCAGAAGAAGAATGCTGCCCTGCATCGGCACGTGAAAAAGAAAATAGGCCGCGATCAGGATCACTGCGACCTGGATGTAGCCGACCAGAATGTAGGGCACGATTTTTCCGATGAGCACTTCGCTCGGTCGGGTCGGCATCGAGAGAAGATTCTCCATCGTGCCGCGCTCGCGTTCGCGCGTAATCGCGAGACCGGTGATCATGACCATGGTCATCGTCAGGATCACGCCCATCAGGCCGGGCACGATGTTGTATTGCGTGACGACCTCCGGATTGTAGAGCGCGTGGACGCGCAGATCGATCGGGCCGTTGGTGGCGTTGAGCGATTCAAGCGGCCCCTTCAAATCGTTTTGCAGCGCGGTATCGAATATCGGCTCCAACGATCCGAGCGCGATTGCCGGTCGCGGCGGGATCGGTCGCGTCCGCCTCCACCAGCAGTGACGGCCGATCGCCGCGCAAAAGATCGCGGCTGAAATTCTCCGGAATGTTGATCACGAACTGGACCTGGCCGCGCGCGAGCAAATCGTGCGCTTCGGTTCTCCGTTTTCACCTGTCGAACGAAATCGAAGTAAGTGCTGTTCTTCATGGCGTAGAGCAACGTTCGACCCTGCGGACCGTGATCGGCGAGCAGGACGGCCGTCGGCAGATGCCGCGGATCGGAATTGATCGCGTAACCGAACAGCGTGAGCTGAATCAGCGGAATGCCGAGCATCATCGCAAAGGTGAGCCGGTCGCGTCGCATCTGCAGTAAATTCCTTCACGACGATCGCTCGCAATCGTTCGAACGAAAATTTGGGATGCTTTTTCATGCGGCAATTGTCCGTGTGCTCCATCAAACTGATGAATGCGTCTTCCAATCCGGACGGAATTCGCTCCCAAGCGTAGGGATCATGGCGAAGAGGCGCGATGGCACGTTCGAGTGCAGCTGCGTCCGTGCTGCTGACGTGCAACGAATTGCCGAAGGCGACGGCCTGCTGCACGCCCGGAGTTTTACGCAGTTCTTCGGCCAAATGGGCGAGATCCGGTCCGTGCACCGACCAAGTCGTTAGGCCAACCTGGGCGATGACTTCGTCGACCGTGCCGTCCGCGAGCAATTTGCCTTAGGAAATGTAAGCCAGCCGCTGGCAGCGCTCGGCTTCATCCATGTAATGCGTGGTGATGAGAAAAGTGAGTCCCTGGGCGGCGAGTCGATGAATCTCCTCCCAGAAATCGCGACGCGCTTTTGGATCGACACCAGCCGTCGGCTCATCGAGCAACAGCAATTTTGGCCGATGAATGAGACAGGCGGCGAGCGCAAGCCGTTGCTTCCATCCGCCGGAAAGCTGGCCGGCGAGTTGCGTTTTGCGTTCGGCCAGACCCAGTTGCATCGATGCTTGCACGCACCGTTTGCCGCCGGTTCTTCACGTCGTACATGCGCGCGACGAAATCGAGATTCTCCTCGATGCTCAAATCCTCCCAAAAACTGAATCGCTGCGTCATGTAACCGACTTCACGTTTGATCGCTTCGCTTTCGGCGATCACATCGTGGCCGAGCACCTGTCCGCTGCCGTCGTCCGCGCTGAGCAATCCGCAAAGCATCCGCAAGAAACGTCGTCTTGCCGCTGCCGTTCGGTCCGAGGAAGCCGTAGATTTCGCCCGTGCGCACCTGTAGATCGACATGATCGACCGCGGTGCAGTTCGCCGAACCGCTTGGTCATGCCGCGAACGTCGATGATCGGCTCGCCGTTTTTCATTTGGATTTGAATTCGCACGTCAACCGGCTGGCCGGGATGCAGATTCGCCGCGACCTGCGGCTCGAAAACCGATTCGATCATGAACACGAGCTTCGATCGGCTCTCGCGACTGTAGATGACCGGTGGCGTGTATTCCGCGCGCGGCGAAATGTAACTCACTTTGCCGACGAACGGATTTTGCACGCCATCCACGAAAACTTGAACGGGATCGTCGTAATGAATCGTGCCGACGCGCGTTTCCGGAACGAACGCGCGCACTTTGATATTTGGCGGCGGCAAAAGTACGACAACCGGTTTTCCCGCGGCTACCCATTCGCCCTGACGAAATAGAGTGTCGTAAACCAAACCCGATTGCGGCGCGGCTTGTCTTTTCTGATCGAAGTTCCACTGCGCTTGGGCGAGCCGTTGTCGATCCTGATCGCGCTGCGACCGCGCACGGTCGTAATCCTGCTGGGCCGCCGGTCCCATCAGAAGCAGTTTTGCCTGCCGCGTGAACTCGGTCTCGGAAAGGACTAATGCCGCTTTTGCCTGATCGACCGCCGCTTTCTCGGCGACTTCATCCAGTGCGAATAACGGCTGCTCAGTCGTCACCTGGTCACCGCGTCGAACGGACAACGTGTCCAATTGGCCGGCAAGCGGCGAAGCGATGTAAACAAATTCACCTTCGACATAACCCTGAAAGCGGTCCGTTGGCCGATCGCGGCAACCTCCGAGCAAGAAAAGGAGAACCAATGCCCCCGCAAGGCGCACTGATCGTCGATCTTGCCTAACGAACCGAACCTTCATGCCTTTCGTCCTTTGGTTGTCAGCGCGCCTTCGAGAACAATCTTGAGAATCCCGGCGAAACCTTCCTTCGGCATCAGTCCGAGTTCTTCCATCTTCGGTGGATTCATGATCGATTGGACCATTGCCAGCAAAATCTCGATGATGAGTTTGGCCGGCACATCTTTGCGAACCATTCCGGCGCGCTGACCTTCCACGAAAAGTTTTCCGAAATAGCGTTCGATCAACGCGGCGCGGCGACGCTCGATGACTTTGAAAACCTGCGGCGCCTTCTGCCGCATATCGCGCACGAACGGAGGCTTGATCTCATCCAACTCGCGCTGCGTGGTGGCGAGCAACTCGTGCAAAGTGGCTGCAAAATCGTGCGGGTGCGCGCGCATCACGTCCTTGAGTGTCGCTTCGACGCTGGCGAATTTATCGGAGAGCACCGCTTCCAACATGTCGATCTTGCCGGGAAAATGCGCATAAAGCGTCTTCTTGCTGATGCCCAACTCCTCCGCCAGATCGTCCATGGTCACGGTGCGAAATCCGTGACTCAAGAAATGCGCGCGCGCGGCTTCGACGATTTGTCGGCGACCAGCATTGGTCTTGTGGTTTCGCCGTTTGTTTTCGCGTCTCATACTCAATTGACAATAATGCCACTTTGGAAACTAATCCAGTATATTTAGTTTCCTCGACCCAAGAGAACCGGTTGCATCCACAACCTCCGGCCTTCCAGGTAAACGATGCGCGTGGATTCTCGATTGATCAGGTGCCGCCGCCGCGTTCAGTAAACGTCACGATGGCTGGTTACTCAGGCACTCCCCTTCCGCAGAAACTCGGAATCAAGCCAGGCACAATCATCGTCGCGATCGATGCTCCCCCTAATTACCGGAAACTGCTCGGGCAAATTCCAAGCGGAGTGAATTTTGCGACGCGTCCGGTTGGAAATACCAGGTTTGTTCATCTTTTTGTTAAAGAGCGGCGCGCCCTGGGAATGCAGTTGCAATTGCTTCGGAAAAAGATCGCGGATGACGCCGTGGTCTGGGTTTCATGGCCAAAGAAAGCGTCCGGCGTTGCCACGGATGTGACTGAAGACGTGGTGCGGGCGGTTGCGTTGCCGCTCGGATTCGTGGACATCAAAGTCTGCGCGGTTGACGAAACGTGGTCGGCGTTAAAGTTGATGATCCGGCGCGAGAACCGAAAGTCGAAATGATGAAAACCCGATTGCTCGACCATATCGATCTGCGGGTGAAAGATCTCCAGACCGCGGCGAAGTTCTATGCGAAATTTCTGCCACAGATTGGATTTGTTCGCGAAAAACATGAGCCACCGCCCGAAGGAAGCTCAGGCGAGACGTTCCATGCTTTCTATTCTGCCGGCGGCGACAGGCCCTCGGAGTTTTTTTGTTTGAGCGAAGACAAGAATCACCGGCCAAACGGGACCCGGATCGCGTTCTGGGCCGAGACGCGGGAAAAAGTGGATGAGATCGCCAAACTGGTCCGAGAGGCTGGCGGCAAGAATTTGGAAGGCCCTGAAGTGGTCCCGGATTACACCCCCGGGTATTACGCCTTGTTCTTCGAAGATCCGGACGGGAATAAGCTGGAAATCTGCTGTCGGGCGAATCCCGTCATTGCAGAGTGAAAAAGTTCGGCGGAGAGTTAGCGGATGAGTAACCCGGCGCACGTCCCTGCAATTTTGCAGGAACCGCGTCGCCATCGTTATCTCAAGCTGATCGCGCTCTTCAAAATCTTTAAGGGCGTTCTCCTTTTCGTTCTCGGTTTCTCGATTCTTTTTTTAAACAGTCGCCCGGTTTGGCTCGACCAGATTTCCGATTGGACTGAAGACCAGCTGCTGCTTCATCACACCCGAGCAGTCGTTTTTCTTTTGAACAAGCTGCAGGAAATCGCCTCGCGGCGGCGGCGCGCTGCGCGCCACCGGATTGCTCGCACTTTTTTACTGCGCGGTGCTGCTGACCGAAGGGATCGGCGTTTACATGGAAAAACGCTGGGCCGAATTTCTGATGATCTTCGCCACGGGAGCTTTGATTCCGCTCGAGGTGCGACACCTCTGGCACCGTCTGATGTCCCATCATTCCATCCTCGTTCCGCTGCTGCTGCTGCTGGCAAATTGCTTCATCGTTTGGTTCCTCTATCGCGTTCTCAAACGCGACAAATCGCCGGCGCCGGTGAAATCCAAGCGGGAACTTGTCGAAACTCGTTAGCATCAAATCCGAATATCGAAATCCGAAACAGATCCGAGTACCGAATGATTAATACTCCGACGCTTTAGGTTTTACCGTCCTTGGAATTCGAATTTTCGAGGTCGAAATTGTTTTGAGATTCGGGTCTTCTTATGTTGAATTGATTCCAAATTCGACGAGTGCTGGGACCGCTTTTTCCATTGGCAACCCGACTACATTAGTAAACGAGCCATCGATGTTTTCGATGATCTCGTTCCCAAAACCCTGGGCGGCGTAAGCGCCAGCTTTATCGAGCGGATCTATGCGCGCGAGATAATGATCGATCGCGCCGCGGGTCAACCGGCGAAAGCGGACCCGCGAGATTTCTGAGAAGCTCGTCGATCTTGCGCCCGCGAGGTGACAAATGAAAACCGAAGTACAAACGTCGTGGACGCGTCCGCTTAACCGCTCGAGCATTGCGATCGCTTCGTCTGCATCGCGCGGTTTTCCGAGGATCTCATGATCGATCGCGACGAGTGTGTCGGCCGCCAGCGCAACTTGCTTAGGATGCGCCCGCGCCGCTGCCATTCCCTTGCGAATGGCGTTCAGCATCGTCAGCTCGCGCAGGGTAAGATCGGCATCGAACCTTTCCTTGATTCGCGGCGAGGACATTTCAAACGCGAATCCGGCTTCGATTAATAACTCGCGACGTCGCGGGGAGTTGGAAGCAAGCAGCAACGTTGGGCCCACGCGTTTAAGCGCGAGCCGGTTATGGCGTCGCCGAAGAATTGGGGCTCGCGCCCGGCTGAGTCTCCGATTGGGTCCGCCGTGTCACTTCTTGAAAATCTTTTGGAATTTCAAACTCGCTCGGGCTGAGCAGGTCCTGCTTAATCGAGACAATCGTCGTAATGACCTGATTCGGGCCGACAGCGATGACCGTCTTCAGGGGCAAGCCTTTGAAATCCGTGTAATCGGGCATTCCCATGTTGCTCGGCTTCAACGCTCCGGCGATTGGGGCCTGCATTTGCTTCAAGATTTCCGCGGCCCCCGGATATTTAGTTGCCACCCAAAACGATGCTTTGAACTGCGGCGTCTCGTAAGCGTATTCCTCGGTCTCGTAACCGCTGATGATATCCTTCTTTCCAGTGGCACTGAGTCGAGACGAGGCCGATTTTTTGTCCGCATTGAGATTTACGCTGTCCGCTGCCGCTTTGATTTGCGCCGCGGAAATTTTCGCAAAACTCTTTCGGTCGTCCATCAGATTGGTTATTTCGCCGGTCTTGCCATCGATGATTCGAGTTGGTTGCCCAGGCGCGTCCACTCGCTCCTTGTCGCCCTTGATTTTCACGGTGATGTCGCCGTCCTGCCCCGATCCTTCGACTTTTTGGACGATGATTAAATCGGCGCGCGCCGACAGCAGGAAACTGAACAGGATGCCTACGGAAAAAGCCGTGAGATTCCTCATGTCGCTAGCTAGACCGCACGCGCGGAAATTGCAAGTGCGGGTGGCGACCACGGCAGAAATCGCTTGGCAGCCGGAACTGCTCACGGCAACTTACCGTCCTCAAACGCGGGCATAGCTTAATGGTAAAGTTCCAGCCTTCCAAGCTGGCCATGCGGGTTCGATTCCCGTTGCCCGCTCTCCTTTTTTCATAGGTAACGGGAGAGTCGTGGCAAACACGTTTAGGTCGCTGCCCGTTTGGGGGAGTGAAGGCTCATTTACCGACAAATTTTCCAGCGTGCAATGTACGAATCCTGCTGTCGTGATGGACAATGCAACGCGATTTTTTTGCGTTTTGCACGACCCTCACGCCATCCGAGCTCAAAGCTATGGGCGAGTTGTCCTGGGTCCGATACGTCGCTGAGGGTGACGCCCTCTATTCGCCGGGCGAGCCGGGCAACGCGCTGTACATCGTCAATCGCGGTGTGCTCGAAGTAGTTACGCAAGAAAGCCGCCCCGCAAGCAAAATCCTGCTTCTCTACCGCGGCGATCTCATTGGTGACATCGAAGTTTTCGCCGATCTGCGCCGGTCGCAGCTCATCCGCGCAAAAGAGGCATCGAAATTGCAATGTTTCCCCCGCGCGAACTTTCCTGAATTGATACGCCTCGTCCCATCGTTCTTTCGATATTTGTGCGAGCAAATGACCGCGCGTTTGCTCAAGGAGCGCGATTTTGTCGGCGAACAAGACGATTCCCTTGAACTAAGAGGTCGCATTTCCCATTTCGATCTCATGACCATTCATCAGACGATCATAAGCTCCTGCCAAACCGGCGAGCTCAGCATAAAAGACGATAAAGGTGACACCATCGGAGCCTTTTATTTCGAATCTGGCCAACCGAGAGCCGCACGATTCCAGCATCTCACCGGCGAAGAAGCCTTCTGGCAATTATTTCTGAGCGATAATCTTTCCGGTAGCTTCACCTTCGCCGCTGGCGAAGGCTCACTGATTGATTCTACGCAATCAGCTCCGATTGCCGCCCGAAGCGACCTCCTCATTGCCGCTTGTCAATATCGTGACGAGCTCGATGCTTTGAAAAAAGGAATGCGAAGCCATCTTAAACCACTACGAACGTGCGCCAGAGAATTGCATTGGAACGGCGCCTCGCCCGAAACGCTACGTCCGCTTGCCCAACGAATTTGGGACCAGCTTGCGCACGGTCCAAGGGTTCTGAGCGAGCTTTACCAAAAGTGCGACGTTTGCGAGCTCAAGATTTTTCAGGTGGTCAGTGAGCTGCTTTATTCCGATCAAGTCACGTTCTCTGACCCGAGTGATCAAGCGAATCCCGAAATTTCGTTGCCGGGAAAGGCTGACCTCGAAACTGGCGTCAAGCTCACCCATTCCTGAACGGAACTGGTCTGAGGCTAAAGTCCTATGGCAAATTCCAGAAAAAGAAAGGAAATTTACTTTATGACGGCGATTGCTATACGGGTCACAGATGAGCAGGACAGACTCGACGATCTCGAGCATCCCAGGGTTCTGAAGACGCTCAGAGTTGTCTACGAGGGCGGCTCGCTGGACGGCAAGATCGTCAACTTCCCTACTCGCGATGTCTCCCGCTTCGTGGTTGGCGTTCACCCCGGACGGAATCGGCATTTCTTTGAAACTTATAAGCGCACGATCTCTATCGATATTGGCAGCCAGCGAACCATTTTTCGCTCCGCCGGCCTCACTTTTCAATCCAACAACAGCAGTTGGTGGAAGCGGCTGCTCGCGGTGCTTCGCATCCGCAAACTGAAAGCCATCGTCATCTAACGAGAAAGAGATAAGCCACCGCGAGCGGGAGCGGGATTAGTCCTCCACTTCATACTTGGAACTCGTTCGCTGCCCACGCTCACTCGCTCCTACCCTCGTCACTTTACCTTCTATGTCGCTCATCACCATTCGCTCCATTCATAATTTTTACTTCATCCTTGCCGCGCAGCGGCTCGCTGTTGGCTTCATCGATTGGTTAGGCCTCCTCGCTGCGCCGGCGTCGCTTCCATTGCCCGGCGACAGAGCCGTCGCGTAAAAAATCACCATATATGCTGATCGTGATATGGGCGATGATAACCCATCACAAACTGCGCGTGACGACGCAGGCGGGTGGCAAAACAGATACCTATTAAGGCTTTTGTTTCTCTCTGCTTTGTTCCGCGATTTCTTTTTTCGACCTCCGATGTCCTACCACCCAATAGCATGCCAGCGAGACTGAGACGATCAATACTAAGCTCGCAAACCAACCACTGAATAGAATGCTCTCTGCCATCATTTTTCCGAACGGATTCATTTCGTTCAGAACCCGGCGGCAAAACTGCAATAGTTATCGATGCCCGTGACGAGCGTGATAGGTGTGGGAAGACCGGTGACCATAGCCGACGTAGCCATAGTTATGTCCCTGACGACCGTAATAGGTGTGGAGATTCCGGTAGCCATAGCCGCGTCCGTAGCCGTAACCGGCGGTACCGTAATACCCGCCACCGTAGTAACCGTTGCCGTAATAGCCGTAGGGATAAGCGCCGTAATATCCATACGGGTAGTTCCAACCCAACGGGTAGCCCCAGCCCCAAAACGGGAAGCCGCCAAAACCGCCGATGAAGGTGACATCATTAAAGTGATTATGGTTGTGATGCCAATTGCCATTCCAATTACCGCCACCCCAACGCTGGCCGCCACCCCAATGCTGGCCACTACCCCAATGCTGGCCACTACCATGTGGTGCGGCCGTGACTAGCGACGTGGTCAACGTCACCGCAACAAAGCAACTAAAAAAAAGTATGGGTTTTGCATTCATAGATTCCTGCAACTACGCCTCCAAGAGCCGTCCGTCCTGTTGGACCAAGGTCCCATCGAAACTGCCAGGGACCGGCGCAACGAGGAGTGCATCAAACAATTACGCGAACTCCACCGTATCGATGGTTCTACCGAGCTGCTCTATAAAGCGCTCCCCCGAACCATCTCCACGCCCGGGACTCCATTCTATGTCGCTCATCACCATTCGCTCCATTCATAATTCATCCTTCATCCCGGCCGTTGCCAAGTTCATCGTGCATAAAAGGAGACTTTGGCCATAAATGCACTCCATTTTGAACCAAGACGACCGCGATCCAGCAGGACTCTTGGGCATTGTTTGAACCCCTCGTCGCGGCCGTCGCTGTAGCGGATCCTGCGCCAGTGCATATGCGGGACAACATGATCGAGAGGGATATGATATTGGCGCATCAGTCTGGCTGTGAGTCGCGCGGTGCGGTCGATGGTGCTGCCAAGATTGTTGCCCCGGTTTACACACATTTCGATCCCAATGGACGACCTGTTTCCCTGGCCTTCGTAATCAGCGTGCTCTCCGGTTTCATTGGTCGGCAGGCTTTGGTAAATGGAATGATCATCCACAGTGAAATGCCAGGTGAGAAATCCAGTGCGATTGTGACGGCTTCGGAGCCCTTTCTTCATAGCGAGTGCGTTATGCAAAGCGTCGGCGCTACGAGACGTATTGTCGGTCGAATGAATAGTGATAAATGTCGGACGCATCGGCCGATGCAAGGGACGTCCGCATTTCCCTGGGGGAATGATGTCCTGCGTGATTTTCAATTCGGCACCGGCGACACGAGAGATCAAAGCGAACAGACCGAAACAAACAATGAGGCGTAGAAAATGTCTCGTGGTCATACCGGCCTAACGCCGCCTTGTCTTCGGGCGGACGGCCTTGGTCTTGTAGAACTGTAGCAGCTCAACCGGTGCTCCATCGTCAAGTATGAACGCAACACGAACTCCAACCGATGGCTCGGTCGGTGCGATCAAAATCTCCTTACCTTTTAGGGCTTCGTCCAAATCGTCGACGGCGAAGGCGATGTGCGGAACAGTTCTGACGATCTCGGGCACGCGACAATGCGGTTCGAATCGGATCCACTCGATCCCGTAGGGACTGGTCTCAAAACCGGCGACGTGAACCCCGAGGTGCGCGACATGATGCTCCTGAGCACGAGGCCGCGTGTGTGGAATCCCGATGTGGTGGTACCGCCATCCGAGCTTCGCTGTCACGCTCGGCGGCTCATGGTTCAGTCGCTTTCCGCTAGTCACGCCTTTCTTCATCGATCTCACTCACCGATTGCGATCATTCGGGCCGGCACCTACTCGTTAGGCACAATCAAGTCCCGGTGACGCCAGGCGTAGAGCAATCCGGAATAAATGGTCAGGGCGACGGTGATCCACACCAGGACCGGCCCCGCGTCGTTCCATGCCCGAATCCACCATATCGATCCTTCGCTCGCGTACCGCAGCTCGCTCAGGGAGAGCAGCGCGAGAAAGAAAATCACCGTGACCACCTGCCAGGAAGTCTTTTGTTTGCCGAGTCGCTCGGCTGGCAAAATTTTTCCCTTCGCTCCCGCCATCATTCGCAAACCGGTGATCAGGAAATCGCGCGCGACCACAGCGGTTGCCGCCCAGGCCGGAACGGCTTTGAGGGGGACGAGGGAAATAAATGCCGCCGCCACCATAATTTTGTCCACCAGCGGGTCCATTAACTTGCCGAAGTTCGTCACGATGCCGTAACGCCGCGCAATCTCGCCATCGACGAAGTCGCTGATTCCAGCCAGCAGGAAAATAACCAGGGCCAGCGTCCGCCCGTAATGCCATGACGAATTGAGCGCGGCGACAAAAACGATTGTCAGCAGCAGCCGGCTCAAAGTTAAACGGTTCGCCCAGTTCATCGTGTAGCCACGGCCCTGTGGGCCGTCCTTTTCTTCGTGCCAAGACGCACGGGAACCTTGGCGAATTTCGGTTTCTTCCAGATCGGGACTTTCTTCTTTAGTTCGTCGACGATCCACTTGCTTGCTTCAAAGGCCGCCGTCCGCCGCGGCGCGCTGACTCTCAGGAACAACGACGCTTCGCCCGCGCCCACAAATCCGAATCGATGATGCAGCACGACTTGCTTCAATTGAAACTTCTCCGCCGCCGCATTTGCGATCAGTCGCAATTGATGATCCGCCATCTTTACGTGCGCTTCGTAATCGATCCCTTGAATCTCGCGACCGTCTTCCAGTTTTCGAACAACGCCAAAGAAATCAACCACCGCACCGGCCTCAGCACTGATGTTCTGGTCCGGCGCTTGTAATGCCGATTCCGTCACCAGGATTTCACAAACCGCGTTTGCCATGTGTTTCAATCGCCCGTTACATTCAGACAGCGCCACGGCGGCGTTGCAAGAAGGGAGATCGAAAATGACCGCGAATCAATGTGATATTGGCCTCATCGGCCTGGCTGTGATGGGCGAAAATCTCGTCCTCAATATGGAATCGAAGGGATTTTCGGTCGCAGTTTTCAATCGCACGACTGAGGTCACCGACAAATTCGCGGCCACTCGCGCGAAGGGAAAAAATATCCGGCCGACTCGGACAATCGAAGAATTCATCGGCGCGCTCAAGAAACCGCGCAAAGCCCAGATGATGATCAAGGCCGGCAAACCGGTCGATCAGGTCATCGGCGAAATCGCACCGTTGATGGAGAAGGGCGACGTGATCATCGACGGCGGCAATTCGCTTTTCACCGACACGCAACGCCGCTGCAAGGAGATGGAAGCAAGAGGGATTCATTACGTCGGCATGGGCGTTTCCGGCGGAGAGGAAGGCGCGCTCAAGGGTCCATCACTCATGCCCGGCGGCTCCCGCGCATCGTGGGAAATTATCGCGCCGATTTATCGCAAGATCGCGGCGCAGGTCGACGGCGAACCGTGTTGCCGTTACATGGGTCCGGACGGCGCGGGCCATTATGTCAAAATGGTCCACAACGGCATCGAGTACGGCGACATGCAGTTGATCTGCGAAGCTTACGCAATTCTGAAAGACGTCGTCGGCATGGACAACAAAGAGCTCGCCGACACTTTTGCCGAATGGAACAAGGGCGAGCTCGACAGTTATTTGATCGACATCACTTCGCAGATTTTCCGCAAAATCGATCCCGAAACCGGCAAAGCGCTCGTCGATGTGATTCTCGACAAGGCCGGCCAGAAAGGCACCGGCATGTGGACGTTGCAATCCGCCATCGCCCAATCCGTCGTCATTTCGACCATCAATGCCGCCGTGGAAGCGCGCGTGATTTCGTCGCGCAAAGACGACCGTGTTGCCGCATCCAAGATTTTGCCGCAGCCAAGCCGAAGAAATTCACCGGCGACCGCAAGAAGCTCATCGAAGCAGTGCGCAATGCGCTTTACGCATCAAAAATCGTTTCCTACGCGCAGGGCATGGAGCTGCTCGGTGCCGCCAGCAAACAGTACAATTGGAACCTGAACTTCGGCGACATCGCCACGATTTGGCGCGGCGGGTGCATCATTCGCGCAAAATTTCTCAACCGCATCGTCGACGCTTACAAACGCGACTCCGCTCTGCACAATCTTCTGCTCGACTCGTATTTCACGGATATTATTAAGAACACGCAGGACAACTGGCGCGTCGCAGTTTCCACCGCGATCGAATTCGGCGTGGCGGTTCCGGCGTTTTCCGCGTCGCTCGCTTACTTCGACAGTTATCGCTCCGCCCGGTTGCCTTCGAATCTGTTACAGGCGCAGCGCGATTTCTTCGGCGCGCACACTTACGAGCGGGTCGACAAACCAGGCGTGTTTCACACCGAATGGATCGAGTCCGATCAAAAGCCGGCGGAGAAACCGGCCGAGCCAAAAGAACCGGCCAAGCATTCCGCCGGCGAGTAGTGAAGGGACATTGCTCCGTCATGTCCGACGAATCTAATTCGGACGACACGGAGGTCGTCCCTCCATCAGCGAAAATCGTGTGACTCGCTCCCGAGAAGCTCGCCACCCGCCTGCAACCCCGCCAGAAGCGCTGCATCTGCTGCGGGCTGGGCTGTAGCAACTGCGGGCAGGTGAAGCAGCGGTCTTGATCGCGTGGGTCTTGATCAACACGACGTTTTCCGAATTCTGAACTTCGCCTTCGATGACAAGAAAATCTTCTTCCGTGATCAACAGCCGGTAGCGCTCGAACAAATCAGGATCGACAATCGCGTTGGAAACTCCGGTCTCATCTTCCAGGCTCACGAACACAAATCCCTTGGCGGTGCCCGGGCGTTGACGGCAAATCACATTCCCCGCGATTTGGATCGTTGATCCATGTTTTGCCTTCACGAGATCGCTCGCGCGCCAGATGTCAGGCAATCGGTCGCGCAGGAGTTTCATCGGATGCGGACCGGTGGTGAGATTCATCGTTTGATAATCCGCCGTCACCCGCTCCTGAACGGTCATCGGTTGCAGGGGAGCGCACGCGCGAGGCCAGTCCGGCTCGGACCGTGCATCGTTTGGCGCCTCGCCAAACGAGACGGGAGATTTCCGGCGGGGGCGCCGGAAGTCCGAGCCGGACTGGCATTAACACGCGAGCGCGCATGTGCTCCCTACCAGATCATCATGCATCGGCTCTTCTACCTTCCACATCGCCGCGCGCCGATGTTTCGCGAAACAATTCAGTGCGCCCAGTTCCGCCAGAGTTCGCAATTCCTCTTTGGAAAGCGAAACCCGCCGTTTGAAATCCTCGAGCGACCTGAATTGGCGATCGTTTCGAGCGCGTTCGATTTGTTCGCCGTGCTCCTGGCGCAATCCGTTCACCACACAAAACCCAAGTCGAAATGTGTTGTTGTCCAGAACGGTGCAACGCCAATCCGATTTTTTCACGCACACCGGTTTCATTTTACGCCGTGACGTTGCGCGTCTTTCACAATGGTCGCCGGCGTATAGAAACCCATTGGCTGATTGTTGATCAGGCTCGCAAAAAATTCCGGAGCGCGATGCACTTTCAGATACGCACTGGCGTAAGCCAGGATCGCAAAACTGATCGCGTGCGATTCCGGGAAACCGTAAAGCGCGAACGACGTAATCGCTTGAATGATCTTGTCGATCTTGTCCGGCGCAACGCCTTTGCGTTCCATCGCCGTGCGCAATTTCACGCTCACGCGGTTCATTCGTTCCTCGGAGCGATGAAAACTTAATGCGCGACGCAATTCCTCGGCTTCGTCGCCGGAAAAATCGGCCATGATCATCGCGATCTTGAGCATTTGTTCCTGGAACAACGGAACACCGAGCGTGCGTTCGAGCACCGGTTTCAATCGGTCGTCGAAATAGGTGACCGGCTCCCGGCCGGCGCGCCGATTCAAATACGGATGCACCATGTCGCCCTGGATCGGTCCCGGCCGAATGATCGCCACTTCGATCACCACGTCGTAAAAACATTTCGGTTTCATCCGCGGCAACGTGGCCATTTGGGCGCGGCTCTCGATTTGAAACACGCCGATCGTGTCCGCGTGTTGCATGATCTCGAACGTTTCCCTGTCGTCTTTCGGAATGTGGGCGAGATCGAGCGGATGCCCGCGTTCGCGACAAAGTTCGAGCGCGTCCTGCATCACCGACATCATTCCGAGCCCGAGCAGGTCGACTTTCACGATGCCAAGGTCCTCGCAATCGTCCTTGTCCCATTGCGCAACCACGCGTCCCGGCATGGATGCGTTCTCCAGCGGCACAAACGAGCTGAGCTTGTCCTGGCAAATGATCATCCCGCCGGAATGCTGGCCGAGATGCCGCGGCAATCCGTAGATCGCGCGATACAACCGGACGAACGCCGGCATCCGCGGATGATTTTTCGGCAAACCGGATTGCTCGATCTGCGATTCCAACTCCATCGTGTGTGGAAAATCGCCGTTCGCGAACAAATGCGAGAAGCGATCGAGAATGCTCGGCGAAAAATTCAGCGCCTTGCCGATCTCGCGCGCCGCGCTCCGCCCGCGATAACTGATCACGTTCGCGGTCATGGCCGCGCCGTGTTTGCCGTAGCGCCGATAAATTTCCTGGATCACCGATTCGCGCCGGTCGCCGCTCGGAAGATCGAGATCGATGTCCGGCCAGCCTTTGCGGCTCTCGTTTAAAAAACGTTCGAACACCAGATTGTTGCTCACCGGATCGACTGGCGTGATCCCGAGGCAATAACAGACCGCGCTGTTCGCCGCGCTGCCCCGGCCCTGGACCATAATGTTGTGCTCGCGGCAAAAATTCACGATGTCCCAGACGATCAGAAAATATCCGGGGAACCCGAGCTTGATAATAAGCGCGAGTTCTTCCTCGAGCTGGCGTTTCACTTTGGCGCTGACCGCGGCGTAACGTTGTTGCGCGCCGAACCAGACAATCGTGCGCAAAAATGAATCCATCCTGTGCCCGGACGGCACCGGATACTCCGGAAATTCGTAGCCGAGATTTTCCAGCGAAAAGGTCAGGCGCTCAGCCAGGCGCGCGGTGTTGTCGATCGCTTCCGGCAAATCGCGGAACAATTCCCGCATCTCGCGATCGCCCTTGAGATGTCGCTCGGCGTTTTGAGTGAGAAGTTTTCCGGCGGCATCGAGATGGGTGTGCTCGCGGATACAGGTGAACACATCCAACACTTCGCGGCCGTACGGCTTCGCGTACTGCACGCCGTTGGTCGCGATCAACCGCAAATTATTCGCGCGGGCAAGATCGACCAGCTGTCGATTGATCTCTTCCTCGCCGCGAACGAAATGCCGCTGGATCTCAACGAACACATTTTCCCGCCCAAAGGCGTTTATGAGTCGCTCAATTCCGGTCCGCAAACTTGACTGTTTTAAACAGTCAAGTTTTGGCGCGAGTGCGTTCGGTCTGTAGGGGACGCTGTTAGCGTCCTCTCTTTTTTTGTAGGAAACGCTGTCAGCGTTTCGTTTTTTCGGAGGGAAGCAAACTGCTTCCCCTACAAAAACCACCAAACCTTCCGCAAATTGCGGCAGCTCGTTCCACTTGATCTCGCATTTGCCTTTTTCGCTGCGCAAATGCGCTTGAGTCAGGAGTTCGCATAAATTTTTGTAGCCAGTACCGATTTTCGACCAGCACCGGCAAAATCCCCTCGCCTTCCATCGACAATTCCGTGCCAATAATCGGTCGCACACCGTGCTCGCGAGCGGCGACCGAGAACCGTTGGGCGCCGTAAACACCGTTGCGATCGCACAACGCGATTGCCGGCATTTGCAATTCGGCGGCGACCTCCGCCAATTGCTCGGGAAAACTGCCGCCGCGCAAAAAACTGAACGCACTGCAGACATGAAGCTCGACGTAAGGCATCTACGAGCAATTTAGGGCAAAATGCAGGCAATGTTCAATTGAACATTTCACCGAGGCAAAACCTTCGATCACGATCTGCCTGAGAATACGTAAAAAACTATTGCCATTTTAGGGGCAATTTTGCTACGATTGATATCGTGAAATCCTCAGAAAATCCCTTGAACCCAAGAGTTAACGCCCCGATCAAATCGGTCTTCAGCAGTTTCCTAGGAATCGCGGGTTTGCTGGTTTTGTTCGCCCTTCCAGCACGAGCGTTCACCGTTCAAGAGCTCAGTGTGGATCCCAATGAAATTGTCACTATTTCGGTCACCAATTTTTATACCGGTGGCGTTTATGCCGGAATAAACAAACTCGTTGTTGATGGAACACCAGCCAACGGTTTCTGCATCGACCCCTTTCACTTCAGCCTCAGCTCATCTTCGGGGTATCAATTTGTCGCTCTTGCAAATGCTCCCAAGCCTCCCGGCACCATGGGGGCGGTTAAGGCCGACGAGATTAGCAAGTTGTGGGCAATGGATTACTCGCCAACCATGAGCGCCGCAGATGCGGCAGGTCTGCAAATTGCCATTTGGGAGATTGTCGGCGGCTCGAATTTCACTATCTCGGGCAATGATTACGGCGCCAGCGCTCTCATTCAGAGTCTCTCCAGTTACAACGGCAGAGGAGCGAACCTGATTGCAGTCTCAGGTCCCGGCCAGGATTATATCATCCATGTCCCGGACAGCGGCGCGACGATAACATTCTTGGCTCTGGCGTTAGTGGGATTGTCCGCGATGAGAGTCGCGACCACCAGGGAATACGCACGAGCCAAAGTGCGCAGAAGTTCGCGATAAGACACACGCGCGCTTCCTCAGTCGTAGATCCCGTCGATTTCCCAAACGCCCGCGCTTTCGTGAGCGCGAATCAGATCGCCATTCTTCAATTGCATGTCCCACTCCGCGCGGGCCCACGCTTTTTCGTCCCACCAATTTCCTGAAAGTAGAAACGGCCCGGCCTGATCGATAATTTGTCCGCGGACTTTGTCGCTTCTTCTGTGGCGGCAGGTCCGAGCCGGACTGGCATTGTCTCGCCTGCATTCAGGTAGGGGCCAGTCCGAGGTGCGAGCCGCACTTGCATTGGACTGGCAGTATCCCCAATCGCCCGCTTTTTCTCCGAGATAACGTCCATTCGAAATAAAAATCGACGTCCGCGCCGGCGGCCGAAACCTTCGGAGCGCCGGTTTTGTTTCGACATTCGATATTCGACATTCGTCATTTCGACGCCAGTCGAACGGCTCCATTCGAAACGTGTCCGGCCGATGCGTTTCTTCGATCACCGGTGTACCGACGCGATCGTTCCCGACCAGCGCAACCAATCGAGCCAATGTTTCGTAAAGCTGATGCGGATTTCTTAGCGCGGTCTCGAACAATCCAAATTGTTGCGACGCCGGCCGGCTCGGTTCCGCGCTGAGCGCGACGGCAACGATCGGATGTTCGGATCCGGCAGCTGCCGGATTCTCCAGGTGCGTTTGGAGCATTCGGAAGAGAAGATCGACGTCGTTCGTTGGCTGCGGGATTTTGAACACACGACTGTGTGTTTCCTTGTTCCTCGAATGTGATCGTGAGGGTTAGCTCGCGCGCGACCAGATAAATGCTGCTTAACCGGAGAGCGAGTTGTTCGAGAAACCGGCGGAGGATGAACAGCAATGGCTCAGCGGTCTCGATCTCATGATCGAACTCGTAATTTTCGATAAAAGTTTCCGGCGGCTGAACCAATTTAAGGAGCCGGGTGGCGGTGCCGTTAGCCCGTTCCCAGAGTCGGACGGCTTCCGGGCCGAGCCGGTTTCGCAGCTCCTCTTTATTAAGAGCAGCCAACTGCCCGAGGGTATGGACTCCCCACTTGTGGAAAATGCCCAAGATTTCGGCAGTTGATGGTTGGTCCGAGCCGGACTGGCATCTGTTGAGAGTTGAGTGATCGGCGCTTGATAGGTCGGACCCTGGGCTTTGGGACTTCGTCTTTGCCCGATTGGAGCCCTTCACGGGCTCAACTTTACAGTAAATTCGCACTATATGTTCAAGTGAACATTTCGAACTAAATATTGTACCCACGGCGCTCTGTCGCCGTGGGTTTAACCGAAGTGGAAAGAGCCAAGCCGCTTGTGTTCTTTCATCCACTCAGTTCCTGCTGTAAACTAATGCTAATGAGCACGGTCACTGAAATTCGAGATGCGATCCGCAAACTGCCTCCGAAACAAGCGTGGCAACTTGCCGCGGAACTCCGCGAACATCTCGACACGCTGTGGGACAAGCAGTTCGAGGAAGATGTGAAGTCCGGGCGACTCGATAACCTGATCGAACGTGCTCGGAAAGAGCACGCGAGCGGGAAAACTCAACCGATGGATGAAATCGTCGGGAACGACTGAGTTCTGGGAGCTGTATCGCGAGTTGCCAGAGCCGATTAGGCAAGCGACGAAGCGGACATATCGTCTTTGGAAGGAAAATCCGCGCGCATCCGCGCTACGCTTCAAGAAAGTACGCGACGCCTATTCGGTTCGGATCGGAACAACCGGCTATCGCGCGATCGCGGTAGATGTGCCCGACGGATTTCTGTGGGTCTGGATTGGGCCGCACGATCAATATGAGCGGCTGTTGAAGCGATAAGTCGCCTTACAATGTGCTTTCCGATTGCCGCGGGCGGCAGACGTGATAGAGGGCATCTTCAAGCTGTATACGGGGCGCACGAGCCATCGTGGAGGAACGATCCCTGACAACGAAAATTCAAATCTTCAAATGTTGAATGTTTTCTTAATTACGACCTCCGGGTCTATCATCCGCGCCGATACTGGAATCATTTCCAATCCGCTGGAACATCTGATTGTTTCCACCCACTTGGGAGTTCGGAGCCTCGACAAGTAAACACCGGAAACTGTTTCTCCTGGCAAAGGGAAATGAGCGTCTTCAGCTTCGTCCGCTCGACATCCGAATAGGCGGCAGGATTAGTCGTCACAACCCAAATACCGTTTTCGCGAGTCGCCAAAGGCAGCGTCTGAAAAAATGCAATAAGCTGTTGCGGGTCGGAATATGTGGATTCGACGCCATTGGAATCGCGCACTACGAATCCCCCGCTCTGCCCGTTCATCTGAGCTACCCGATAGGGCAGCATGTGTACTGATAGTCCCTTCGCGCGCTGCGGCTCGGCGGCCCAGTCGGCGCCATGCATAAGAATCCAGAAAACTATTACGATACGCGTTTTCACCCGATACGGACAGTTCGGACGTTATGCGATGTTTTAAGTGGGTTGTTTAAAATGCGCGCTTAAATTCGATTGTAGCGACAACGCGATTCCCTGTGTCACTTTCGTGCTCTTTCTGCTCGACTATGAATTTAACCGAATCCGATGGTGAATCCAAAAATACCCGGAATCCTTCCTCTGGATTGAACGATATACCAGGATAACGACTAATCTGTCGCTCGACCTGATCGAGGCGTAGGCCGAACTTAAATGGCCAAATCGTCTTAGAACCAGTGGACTCATCAGGGTAAATTGGAATGTAGAGATAGTAACCATCCGCGGTAACTCGGTGGTCCCGAAGAAACAATGTGAGGCGCGGCCTCCAAGCATGTTCCATCCATGCATCCGGCACATGAATCAGCGAGCCATCACGCAATGACACCACGCGCCGAGTAGGAGTATACGTGCCGAGATAGAAACCGCCAGATCTAGAATCAGCAACGCTCTTTGATCCATTCGGAAATCCTACGCCGGCGCGACCAAGCACCCACAGGACTCGTACAGAGCCGTACAACACACACGATACCAGTATCGCGGCGACTACAAGGATGAGGCACCTTCGACTGGCATGTGATTGCGCAATCAGTGCAGCCATAAGTGTTGCCAGTTTCTGCCAAACATTTCAATGTTCACGGTGATACCTGCCATAAACGTCCTGCACCCGTTCGAATAATGTTCTGGAGCAGAAATTTCGGAACCTCGGGACTTCCGACATATCCGAAATCAAAAGGTGCAGGGAATTGTGATGTAAACGGAATGTGTAGGTTGTACTGATTACTTCCACGTGTTGGAATCCCGCCATATGCGAGTATTTCTTCCGTCAAATCAGCGCAATTATTGCTTTGCGGAATAATCGAGTGGTAACGCTCGTTATAGTGTTCCTCAGCATACTCGACCATGGCCGCATCTCGATCTGCCCCCGTCATAATATGGTATGCATCCGTGTACTGCGCCGCGTAGTTACTGGCCTTAAATTGATCGAAAGTCCCGAAATAGTCTCTGGCGAACTCACCTGGCCCAAATAACCACGGCCAGCGATCATAGCCAGTGCGCGAGTAATAATACCAGCCGGTCTGGTTGCTTCCGATTAAAGTGGCGATATGGCCTTGTGGAAACCATCCCCAAGCACTGACTGCCCGCGAGGCAAATAACACGATCACATCTGAGCCGTCGGGATCAATTGCACCTGTAACGCTATTGTTCGCATAGGCGTACAATTTCAAACCCCCATTTTCTCCAATTGGATCCCGATTTAGCCATCGACCGAGATCTGGATCGTAGGCGCGGTAGACGGCAAAATCGAGATTGCTCTTGGAATGGCGATAGAAGCCGGTGAAGTTGAAGTCGGGCACGGCGGTCTTCACCGTTGTCGATCTTCCGTATGGATCGTAGTCGTAACGGCCGCCGACGCTGCCGTCGCTTTTGAGCATTTCGCGTATCGATCCGAGATGATCGCGCGTAAAATAGTAAGGCGTTGTCCCTTTGTATTGGCCCTGAGGATAAATGCAGAGGGTGAGTGCGTCATTGGCATCTCGATATTCGCATCTTTCCATTCCGCACCACACAAACTTCTGCGTCGATTGGACCTTCGTCCCGGCCTTCTCGACGATCTTAGACATTCGACTCAGTCCATCATAGCTGAACTCGGTGCGATTCTTCGTGCCGGTATAATTGACTGCAGTAAGGCGGTTGGCGGCGTCCCATTCGAACGTCCGCTTCGCTCCATCATTAACCAAGTTGCCGTTGGGATCATATGTCAGGGTACGATTGCTTCCACCGTTCTGACTGGTCAACTCGTTGACGATGTTTGGTATCGACGCGGTGGTAATAGTTCCAACCTGTTCCGACGTTCGGTTGCCAGCGAAATCGTACCCGTATGTGTACTGCTTAATTAGCCCGTTCGTCGAAAGGTTCTTGAGGGATGCCGCGATCAATTGATCTGCGTT
Source organism: uncultured Verrucomicrobiae bacterium (assembly GCA_963801815.1). Classification (GTDB taxonomy): domain Bacteria; phylum Verrucomicrobiota; class Verrucomicrobiia; order Chthoniobacterales; family UBA10450; genus AV40. The sequence goes on along the minus strand of CAWDGJ010000003.1, from coordinate 37,020 downwards.
ATCGTAGCTCAAATCGAATCTTTGGGGAGCAGGATTCAAGCCGGAATAATTGTTCGTCCACGTAAGAATTTGACCCTCTTGGTCGTAGGTGTAGTCGAATTGCGAGATGAGCGCATTCTTGGGCGTTAAATTCTTGATTTCCCGTAACCGTTTGTCTTGTGCATTTGGAAAGTACGAATAATTGACGCTTATGCCGCCCGGATAGGTCACCTTGCTCAAGCGACCCGTTATGCCAACGTAAGCGTTCGTAAATGTTCCTAGCTTGTTAACTGTCGAACTCACGCGACCGAGGCTGTCGAGGGACCAGGAACTCGAATTCGCAGCTCCGTTAATCGAACGACCGGTTAGGCGGCCGAGCTCGTCGTAATTGAATGTAATGATGTCGTTCGTGATTGGGCCATCGATGCTGCCAAGCTGCCCAGCTCCGAGCGTCGGCGACGCCGTAATCGGATTGTACGTATAAATGGTCGTCCCGGTGCCATCGACCATTGTTTTGATCCGGTTATAGGTTGAATCGTAGGTGAAACTAACCGACGGCGTCGGAGGACTCAGGGATTGTCCGCTGGTATTCGTGTAAGCAATTTGCTGAACATTGTCGTCGGCAAAGTAGGAATAGTTCGTCCGCTGATTCTTCGCGTCAGTCGACGATTTCAAGCGGCTGCTCGCGCCGACGCTATTGGCGCTTGTCTGTCCATCATAAAGATAATTGATGGCCGTGTTGTCTGCGAAAATCTTCTGATAAACCCGCCCCTGCAGATCTCGATTGAACGTCGTGATCTGGTTTTTCGGATCCGTAATGCTCGTCAGCGAGCCGCAGCTACACCAACCAAAGTGTGTTGTTCGATTCAGTGGATCGGTAATCGAATCCATTTGCCGACTCCCGTTGTAATGACGAGTCGTCCAGAGACCGCGACGATCCTTGCTACCGGTCAGATCAAGAATGGTCATGACACCCTGGCCGAAATCCTGGGCGTATTGAAACTGCCGAGTCGTTCCGTCAGGATAAATGATTTGGGTTGGCCGATCCAAGTTGTCGTAATCCGTGACGGTTGTGTAGGAGTCGGGATCAGTGACTGTTCGAACGCGGTTCGCCGAATCGTAAGCGAATGTCGTCGTAGCTGAAGCACCGTTAAACGGAGGACTGGTGATTGAAGTGAGATATCCTAATGGATGGGCGACTGTGCCGTCCCCATAACCGAAGGTGGTTGTCTCGTTCTTGGCGTTCTTACGAGTTAAAATTCGGCCGCAACTATTATAGGTGAACTGGGTGGTTTGGCCGGCAGCATCCGTGTCAGTCAGTGGTTCATGCTGCGAATTGTAAGTAACACTGCGCAGCAATTCGCTCGCCGCACCCGTTGTCTGGCGGACCTCCAACAGGTCGATGCCGTTTGTATCGTAAACGAAAGTGGAGACGCGTCCGACTGGGTCCGTTGTTCTGGTGACGTGACCCAGACTGTTATATTCGTACTGTGAACTCTGCGTAGTGCCGTCGCCGAGGATGCGCGCAATCTTTGCTGGCTGACCCATCGCACCCGTATGGTTCGTATCAGACTGGCCGGCGTAGGCGTACCATAGGCGGTTCTCGAGCGGCGGTTTTTCACTTGCGATTATGCCGGCCAGCAGCCCATCGGAATCTTTCAACCAATGAATGACTTCTGCCTTCGTGTAGTCGTAAACGCCGTTTACCGGCGGAAACATTTCGATCGCCTTCTTACTCCAGTAAAACGTGTTGGCTACGTCGAGGTTCGAATTTGTGAAGCCGGCAGGCACCGTGGTCGAAGGATCGCTAGCATTAACGCCTGACGCACCATCTCGGTACTCTACCGCGCTCTTTGCCACCGAGCGGGTCGGTCATTTCGATCCATTTGTTACTTCCGGCTGCACCGGTGGCAAAACGACTCGTGCCATACGGAGTCGTTATCGAATCAATGAAATCGGTCCCCGGCGCGTAGTGCAATTGTGACTGAATTCCGATTTCATCGGTGATTGTGGCAAGTTGACCATTCGCATATGTAAACTGCGCGGACCGTCCGGCTGGAAATGGTTCTGCGACCTTGGTAATCCTCAGTGGGTCGTCGGGAAGTTCGTACGACACAGTCGTGACCTGTCCTAAAGCATCGCTGATCGCAATAACTCGAAAGTTCGCATCGAAGCTAATCGTCGCGGCGTTGCCGGCAGGATCAACAACCTGCGTCATAAAGATCGTCCGCGGGTAAATCGTTGCGCCGTCGCTCTGCGAATAGACCAGTTTCGAGCCATCGGATAGATGCTTCTCATAACTCGTAGGGGAAATCCGAACCAGGACCGCCTGGCTCTGTAGGTCTGGCGAATAACTTTGAGTCCCCGAATCAAAGCCGGAATAGACTTCAGTCCCGCCACCTGGAACAAAGACTATTGCGCTTGCAGACGGGTCCGTTGGATCGTCGCTTATATAAGAAAGCCAGTTACAACTCCATCGTGGCCCAAGATTCGAATAAGAAATCCCATGGAATGGCGCAGCATCGCGTTGATTGTAGGTAACGATGAAATCGATTGGCGGGCCGCGAGGAGGAGCGTAGCGAAAGGGAGTGTCTTCTACGTTGAGACTCGCGGACATCGCATGAGCACTGTAACGGGCCATCGGCGCCGATGGAGAAATCCCGTCCCCAGACCCTGAGCATTGATCTCCGCCGCGTTTTACATCGTTACGTTTTTGATGCTCACTTGAAGGAGTTCCGATTTGGATGTTAACGCGCCCGTGCAACAGCTGCGCATTTCCACCACAAACGGTCGCACTAATGCGTATTAAATCGCCATCAACCGAGAACGGGCTCGGTCCGCCATTCGTGTCCCAACCTTGCCCGGGATAGCGCGCGTAACCGCCGTACAAGGCCGGCCAATCGAATTCGGGGCCTGCAGTAAAACTGCCGTCCGCACGCATGCTGACGTTGATGTTACCGGTCCAGCCTAACAATCCCGCACTGTTATAGTAGCGGTATCGAACGCCATACAATCCAGGCGCGAAACCACGGCCAACGCGGACTTCCAACTGATCCCAAACGACGCTGTCGAAATTTCCATCGCACTGACACGCTAAAGGGCATGGACCAACAGGTTCGGGAGAGAGATACGCGGTAATCGGGACATCACCTCTCGCCGTGTACGAAAATATCACTGCAATCGCGGCCATGAAGACCGGACTGAGTGTTTCAGAGAAATTGAAGATGCGAAACCCACTGGCGCTGAATCGCAGCGAGTGACGCAAGATTCGAAACGTGACAAATAGAAATAAGTTCTGGGGAGAACGCATGGCGACATCTTCGACAGATGCTGGTTCGTCGTATATACGGCGAACGCCGTACGCGAATGTCAGTTTGCAAATTTTTTCTTGCGAAATCTTTTAAAAACTCGTTTGTAAGATAGAGTATTACTTAGCTGCAGTGTTGTTGTTGTGCGTTCCCCCACCCTCCAACGCAAAGCCTCTAATCGTCGCAGAGCGATCGGTACTGGCGAGCTCCACCGGCGCGATCCAGTTTGCAGGTGGTCCGGCGGGCAGGTGGCTCACCGAATTTTTTGAGCCGAGCAACAATGGCAATTTGCCAGCCGAGCTCCGTAAGTGGCTGCACAATCGATCGCGCAGCGATAGCCCGTTCGTTGTCCGACAAGGAAAGACGCGACTGTACGTGAAGCGCCAGACCAGCTACGGTCTCAAGACAATCCATCTTCTGCTCGAGAAGATCGATGCATCCGATTCAAACTGGCCGCGCCGGCACGGGGCGCTCACTGCGCGCGAACTTGAAGTGCTCACCTGGCTCGGACGCGGAAAAACAAACGCGGATATCGCGGCCATTCTCGGAATTCGACCGGCGACCGTCGGCAAACATCTCGAGCACATTTATCCAAAACTCGGTGTCGAGAACCGCACCGCCGCTGCCAGTTTTTCACCAGAGCGAGACTCAGGAAGTCGCGATCGCGTTTAGCTTGAATCTTTAATTACGACTACGAACCAATCGCGCTGCAGGAAAAACTGCGCGTTGTATCAGATTGAGGTCCCTTGGCCTAGGCGTCTGCGGTTGGAAGGACGTGTCCGTAATGCTCCATCTCGATGATGCTCCACTTTCCGCCTTGTTTCTTCAATCGGTACAGGCCGCTTCGACTGCTCTCCATGCTGACGCCGTTTGCGCCTTATCAATACGGCACGTTGACAACAGGACTATCGAAGAACACGCAAAGTTGTGGCACCCGAATCCCAAAATCGAAATTATCTAACTTGTGTCCTTTCGCAAAATCAACAACAGCTATGCCAAACTGAGATCGACCAGTAAGATTCGCCACTGCCGTCAATTCAATGACGATCGATTCATTCTGTGTAACAATTGTTGTTAGTATCAGCGAGAAAAAATCATCCCGGAACGCCAGAAATTTGCTGTCCCCATCCTGGCAATGAATATCCGCTACGACTTGGTCGGGGCTTGAAGCAATGATCGTGTTACCCTGCCATACATTCATTCGCAAGCTGAGTTTCACATCCGCTGGTACTTCGTGCACCCCACGCGCCTGGGACAAAAAAGCTCGCCGCTGCCACCATTGCGTCGGTGTTAGCAAAGACCACACCGGTGAGCAGCACTTCTGAAATAATGGTTGCTGTACCGTTCTGCAAAGGTTCAAACGAATAAAAGAGACTGTTCGACCGATCCGGTGATGCCACGAACGCTTCATTGCCAAAATAACCGCCTACTGAATCGGACTCGAATACCGGAAAGATGACTGCGTTCTGACTTTCACACGACTCACCCTTGCAGTTAATAGCTGATGCGAAACAGATACTCTGGGTAATATCCTTTGGTTGTGGGCCTGGTCCTGGACCTGGTCCCGGATCTGGATGGCGGTTACCATACCGCTCTGCATACCGCGACAATAATTGAAGTGCTGGCTCTTTTTTGGGCCGCTTGATCTTTTTGAACGCCTCGAGCGATTGCTTAAAACTCTTTTGAGTCTCTTTCCTGATTCCTTCCAGGTCCTTTTTCTTTAAGCCATTCGCCTTCATTATCATTTCTTCCTTTTTCTTCTCAAAGGCTTTCCGGTTTTTTACCCGATCAAACATGATCTTGTCTTCCTTTTGCGTTTGTATGCGCTGGCGCTCTTTAAAGGCTATTACTGCATTGACCGCTTGTTCCGGTTTAATTTTCATATTATGAGGTTTTGATTTGATGTTGGTCTATAATTGCAGGGGCAGCATATTCTATCTCTGGTCGGTTACCGCGTCACAAATGTCATGCTAGGCTTTGGTCTGACGGATGTCGTCTCACGCGAAGTAGCGGTTATCTTTAATCCACGAGCCTCTCAGCGTTCTGATTCGCCGTCCGCTGTCCGCGCTGACGCCCGTCCGTCCGTTCACACCCCTAAGGAAACGGACGGACGGCGTACCGCGAATCGCGCGTATACTATTACCGTCTCGGATGTCCGGCCTAACACTACTTGAGCAGCGTCTGGTAAGACGCGCGGAGGGCGATGGCTCCATTGTGAAGGTCGTCGAGTGAATATTTATTCGTTCCATCCGCAGGGTTTTTGGCGAAGATCTGCTGTTGGAGAGTCGTTAACGGTCCGAGATCAAGTCCCAACGCTTGCGCTTGGCCCTTTGCGCTTTCCAGCGCATCGTTAATGACGCTCCGAGCATCGTTGTTGCCACTGGTAGCCTGGCCTTCAACAATTCCAAGGTTCACTCCGAGCGCATAGGCTTGAGCGAGGTTTGGTGGGCCACCCTTCGCCAATTGGAGGGAGTAATCAGACCTTATCTTTGTGATTTGTGATATAACCTTCGCGACATTTGTTTGATACCAGCCGAGATTGTCTTCTGGGGTTGCTGTCGCTATTTCTTGCGCCCAGTCTGAGAGACTGGGGTTGCCATCGGGCAAAAATGCACCGCCTGCAGAGGTATCAATCTGTTTCTTAGCGGCCACGGCGGACTGCACTGAACTCGACATCGCCTTAAACGCCGCTTGGACTGTACGGTAGATCCTTACCATTCTGTATCGCCGTCAGTTGGTAGGAGAGGATGCCCATGTTTACACCGAGAGCGTAAAGTTGACCGGGCGATTGCGCGCACAGTTTTGTTAGCGAAATGAAAGAGAGTAGCCCTAGTGCGATTGCGGAGATTTTCACATTCATAGCGGTTTCTATAAGAAAAGAGGAGTGTTGTGAAGAACAAAGGGCATATGCAAGTGATGAGCGATAGGTATTGGAAAACCGGACCGCGGCGAGTTTTTCGCCAGAACGAGATTCCGGGGAGCGCGATCGCGCCTAGCCTTCTTTCCCCCTAATGGCTTGCGCCCAAGCAACGCTATTAAAGACACGTCATACGGAGGACCTCGCCGGGACGAACAAGAAATGCACGGCAATTCACAATCATCGAAGAGCGCCGCTCCGCATGAGTCGCTAGCCTCGTTGCGAGAAAGAACTAAATGTTATGACAAACTCAACCGCCACTGTTGCTCAAAGCTGGCAGTTCGGCCTCCCGCCAGAAACTGCGAAAAAAGGCGTTGCCGTGAGCTTTTTACATCGTTTGATACCCGAAGGGTACGAAGACAGCTCCGGTTTTCACTATGGCAAAGTGCCTCCTTTCGTAGTTCTCGACACTGAGACTTGCGACAAAGGAATTTTTCCGAGCGAGAGTTTCAAGAAAATCAACAAAGCCATAGCGCATGCCGCGTGAGGGCAATCGAGCCAGATGAGGAGATCACGAAACGACGCAGGGAAAAAAGAGAGGGAACAAAATATGTCGCTTGAATACCTGAAACCGGCAAAAACTTCACGGCTGGGGCATCCCGAACTGTCGGAAAAATGGGTTCAAACCCCCTATGCGTACATCTTTAAACACGGCAGGGTGATTGAGATTTCGTCCTTCTTGGATTCGGAAAATCGCGAGGCCAGCGAGCCGGATTCGAACGAGCGGCGGCCCAGATGGAGAAGAACTGGCTGAAGATTGCTGCTGCCTGAGTTTTGGGACTCCAACTGGTTCGGGAATCGTTGCTCTCTTTATAGATACTTAAGGGAGTTAGCTTTTTGCTGTGTCCTGTTCCCAAAAACGACACGGCTCAGTCCCAAGTTCGGGAAAGTTAGCGTGTGGCGAAAAATGCGCGGATCTGTGTAAGAGCCTCAAGAGTCGTTGATTACATCTGAGTGCGCAGTTGGGCATGCATTAAGCAATGAACATCCGCGTAAGTGAAAAAATCAACCATCAAACACGGAGGTATTATATGTTAAGAACAATTGTCACGCTCGCCTGCTGCGCACTTGTTGCGCCGCTGGCTTTCGGACAAACGCGTTCCGCGCACAACGGAACAACCGAAACTCAAACAACAGTCACGGTAACGGGAACAATCATTACCGCTACTGAAGACGGCGCGGCTACCAGTTATCAGCCGGCCAAAACGCTGGTCATCCGTCAGGACAATGCGAACAAACCCGTCTCGTACACGATCGATGGGCGCGGTCGCGTTGTGGATAAGAAGGGCGACCCGGTAATAGCCTCAGTCCGACCGGGCACACGGGTGCGTGTTTTTTACACCAACGTTGGGGACCAACGAATGATTGATCACGTGGTCGTTCTGAACTGATCCCGGACCAATCATGAGATAATCCAAACAACAAAAGCCGCTGCGTGGTGCGGCTCTTTGTTGGATTTAGTGAGTTAACGAGTGGCGATGGCGAAACCCATTGCAAGACGACCTCGCGTCAGTCGTCGGAAGTTCCCCAGATTCGTCTAGCCCGACAGCCGAGCTAATCCGCAACAACCGTATTCGAAAAAATCGTCGCCCGAGTTTCGACGACCTTGGCTCTGGCAAATTCAGCAACCGTCGGGTTGGAAACTGTATTCACGAAATCATTCATTTTCTAGGGGCCCCGAGCGGCATGCGATGGGCATCCGCAAGAAACCACGTGAAGCAGCCGCGAATTCCTGGCCGGTCGCTTCGTTCTCGAATTCGGACCGAATCTAAATCGCGCGATTGGCGGCCCGCACCATCTTCCAGCGAAAAAGAAGGAGTGCCACCAGGCCGATCGACAATATTTCAATCGAAGAGCCACCGTCCGGAGCGGTAACTGGCGTATTAGGACTGACGACGCCCTGCGGAACACTTGGGCCGCCGGTTCCGCTGGGGTTCGTCGTCGGCGCGATGAACGGAGCGGTGGTCGGTGGACTCACAGGGTCGCCAATGCCAGTGGGGTCCGCAATGGGGGCGATGTGTGGAGCGGTGATTGGTGGACTCACAGGGACGATGGGGCCCAGCAAAACATTTGGGTCGCCGGTTCCGCTGGGGTCCGTCGTCGGGCCGATGTAAGATCCTAACGGGCTACCCGGAATACCACCAAAGTCATTTGGATTTACAATCGTTCCTCCGCTCGGCTCACCTTGGGAAGTGAGGTCACCTGCTCTGCCATGGAATTTGATGGCAATGGGGGTCCAAATGCCACGCCGGCCGACACGAAACAAGCGGACGCGGTCAAGAGTTTGAGAAAGCCAATCGATCGTAAGCCTTTCATGACCAGCTTGAACCAAGGACTTTATGAAAACATTTATTCGTAGTGAATGTCAATCCAATGTTTCAGAAAAAATTACAAAACCCGCAAGAGATTCCGCCGAGTTAAGGGGAAATTTTCCACTGACCAAAGTTACTTCAAAAATGGAAAATGGGGGTCGTCCTTAAACATTCAATATTTCGCATATATTGCGCAATTGTTTCTGGCTCGCAATTTGAGCTTCGGTCCGCCTGATTCGCTGACTCACCGCGGCGTAATGGATTTCACCAAACAGCTCGTCTCAATCTGACGAGCACGGAATCGCGCAGTGAACCTCATAACCCCACGGCTTTAGATCATAATCTAGATCACCTGCGGAAACGCGGCTTGCCATTGCAGTAAGCATATTCAACGGTGCGCTCCCGCTCTGTCGCGATTGCCTTCAAGTGGCGTGGGCTCGCTCCATGGCGGCACAGGCTTTTGCGTATCGTAATACGGGTAGCTTCGAGCTGAGGTGTGGGGCGTTGAGAAGGTGAACCATGAGCAGACAAGGAAGCCCAGCGCTAAGATAATCGCTGCCAACTGTTTTCCATGTCTCAACAGCGGCGCGCGGTGAATCTGCCTAGAGAGGCCAGTATAAATGTGGACTCGGCGAGACCTCGAAAGCGACTTTCGTGAAAGATTTAAGGGTGGCGGCGGAGAGTGCAGCACGCCATATCTAAAAATAACGCTGGATCTTATCATAATTTGGGTCCTTTTTTGTCCGAGAGTGGCGACTTATATGAAAGCGTTGTCGTCATTTAATCGCGGTCCTGGTGCTTGTTCAAAATTGTTCCAAGGGTGCTAATTGGGGAAAGTGAACTCCACTGAACAAAGGCGGCTCGTGGATGTTTAGGCGCCCGATCGGGAACGCATCAGCGGGCGTATGCTTCCTTGCTTTGGCTCGTAACTTCCGAACAAGCACGATCCTTTTTGAAGCTCGATGCTGCGCGAAGAAAAGCGCGCCATTTTGGGTGATTGTCGATTCGGTGCTCATGGTTCCTCTCAGTATTGGATTACCGATGCATTGAACCAACAATTGCGTTTTTGCGCATGAGACCTTGGTCTTCGGACTTTGGTCTTACATCACGATTGGGTTGTGGTACAGTTTGCGGAAAGCATCTCGAGCACGTTTAGCCAAATCTTGGCGTCGAGAACCAAACCGCCGGCGCCGGTTTCTCGCCAGGACGCGACACCGACGTCACATCTGAACCTGAGGTCTTGCCCAACACATAATTCAGGCGGCGCAGGCTATTCGAGAAACCCGTTTTCAAATTATTCTCGCAGGATGGTGCGATTGGAGCCACATAGTTTGCCGCGTTACGCGCGCGGCGCCGCCATTGTCGCTATCGGGCTTCTGCTCACAGCTGCGGCAATTCCCGGCTTCAATCGGGCATGGGCGGAAGCGAAAGCGCCGGATGACTTTCATGTCGTTTACCTCGGCGCGCGCGCAATGATCGATCACGCCGAGATCCACGCGGCCGCCAACGGCATGTACATTTACTCGCCTTTGCTAGCCTTCGTTTTTCAACCGCTGGCGCTGTTGCCCGAACGGGTGGCCGCTCTCGTTTGGCTTGTCCTAATCGCGATCATCACCGTCGCCGCGACGATCGTGGCTTCGCGAAAAATCACCGGCAGTTGGCAGCTCGCAGTACGGGACGGCGACGGGGCAATGCCGTTGCTCGTTAGCGCCGGCGCGCTTCTGCTCAGTTTCGAAAAAATCCGGAGCGAGTTCATTCTAGGCCAGACGGATTGCCTCATTCTGCTCGGGCTGGCGTTGATCCTGGTTTGGCTGGACCAGCGGCCACAACTGGCCGCGATCACCGCCGGCATCTGCGCGAACTTCAAATATCTCGCGCTGATTTTCGTGCCTTACTTTGTCATCAAACGAAATTACCGCGCAGCCGTCACTTCCGCGCTTTCATTCGCCTTTTTTTTCGTGCTGCCCACAATCGAAATCGGCCGCCGATTGATCGGCGATTACATCGTGAATGCCGTAGCAGTCTTGGAAAAAGTCATTGGCGGACGCGGATTCGCGGAAGTCGTGCCCGGCGACGGCGTCCCGGTTGTCAATTCCATCGCCTGGAGCAACTCCGTTTCGCTCAGCTCGTCGGTTTTTCGGTTAACCCAGTCGCTACAACTTTCGAGCACCGTGGCTGTCATCGTTATCGCGCTTTTATTTGTCGCGATCGTCGGCGCGATCATTTGGATTGGTCGTCGTTACGATGTCGATCTCTTCCGGCCCGCTGTGGCGAAGGTCGAGTGCGCACATGCGCAGACCACCAACATCGAATGGGCCGCCTTAATTGTTCTTGCCTTGATCTTTGGTCCGCAAACAACCGCCCGGCACATGATCATGCTCACGCTGGTCTACGTTGTCGGACTCACGCTCGTCTTCGTTGAACAGCGTCGCGGCTCTCGAATTTCATTGCTTGCGGCGATGGTCGCGACCGCGGCGGCGCTCTCGCTGCCATTTCGAGAAACTGGGGTTCATCCGGCGTTGCTCGCGCTAAAATCCGCCGGCGCGGCGAGCTGGTGCGCAGTCGTGCTCATGTTTTTCATTGCTGTGATCGGCGCCACAAAGGAGGAATGTCTGAAAGGTGAAAGCTGAGAGCTGAAAAAAGGTCACATACCGGCGGCAAATTGCTACATAAACGGCGTCGACAACCGCACGGCCGCGGCGAGTTTTTCGCCAGAACGAGCCGATGGATGCGACCTAGTGAAGTAGCGATTTAGCGTTCGATCTCACCGGGTTGCCCGTGACTGACATGCCTGCCCGCCGCGAAAACGGCCGGGACTGGAATCGCGGCAGCAGCACTATTGTTCGGAGGCGCCGGCTGGATCGCTGTGGCGTCCGGACCCGAACCAATCAAGTCATACCCGATGACATCCAGGTTAACACCTTCCGGTGAAGTCGCGGCCACATCGGATGACTGACCGGTGCAAGCGAAGGCGTTCTGCACGTAGGGAGTGGACTGCGGGCAGGAGCCGCTCAGCCAATCTCCAAAATCGCCGTTTGGGTCCTGACTAAAGCCGACGATATCCGTGTTTCCATTGTCGATGGAAAAATAGCGCGAGCCACCGGTCCCGAGGTTTCTGTTTCCAGACGACGACCAACTGAACAAGTCCTGTGGTCGCAGATTGTTTCCACCGAAATTCAAATACGACCCAAGACCCAGAACTTCATCGATTTCATGCTCGGTTGCGCGCAAGGCATCATAGTTAGAGCCGCTGACAGGACGGGTAAACTGGAACGGTTGTGCAGAACTAAGCGTAACAATTCCGTCGTACGGAGCGCTCCAGCTCCTACACTTCCATCCGAGAACATTATCGGTGGTGTATTCATTCCGACCGCTCTTCCACCTGCGCTCGAAGGAATTATGTTCGTCGACATGGCCGTTGCGGGCAGAGTGGCGTTCGCGGTTGCGTCATTGCTTGTCTTAGCGTCCGCCTTCAACGCGTTAATGACGGTGTTCCAAGAGAGTGCGGTGTAAACTCCGAAATTACTTTGCGCGATGTTGTTTGGATCGAGGGGACTGCCGTCGGGATCGGTGGTTGAGTAACGGAAAAGAATCGAGATTGTCATTTGGTCGGCGAACAAGGACTCATACTTCGCAACCGCCTGATTAATCATCGATTCAATCGCTGCGGCGTTTGGATTTGTAGTGATCGAGCTATCGAAAGTGGCGTTAATAACTAATCCCTGCGGTGGAGTAGGCGTAGGTGTGGGTGTCGGGGTCGGAGCTCCGTTGGAAGCCGTATAGGTGTAATTGTTGGTGATCCAGGAGCCGTTAACCTGAGAGGTTAACGTCACGTAGACCGTGCGCCCGTCAGTGGGCATCCTGTTTACCGTCGCCGAGAGGGTATGGACGATGCCCGAATTGTAAATGTCAGAGCCGTGCTGAGAACTGCCCACCAGCAGAATATAGGCGGTCGCGCTGCCGGCGCTCCAGTTGAAGGTCACGGTTGAGGAACTGAAAGTCGATCCCGGTGGCGGGCTAAGCATCACTGCTGGGCCGGTTGCTGGGTAGGGCGGGTCGCTGTTGGAGTCGGAGTGGGAGTTGGCGTTGGAGTCGGGGTGGCTGTCGGCGTAGGAGTAGCAGTTGGTGTTGGAGTGGCCGTTGGAGTTGGAGTCGACGTAGGAGTCGCAGTAGGTGTTGCAGTCGGTGTCGGCGTGGCAGTTGGTGTTGCGGTGGGGGTAGCAGTCGGTGTCGGCGTTGGAGTCGGAGTAGCTGTTGGGGTAGGCGTGGCAGTCGGCGTCGGTGTCGGGACGCCGCCAGAAGCTTTATAGGTGTAATTGTTCGTGATCCAAGAGCCATTAACCTGAGACGTTAACGTCACGAAGACCGTGCGCCCATCAGTGGGCATCCTGTTTACCGTCGCCGACAGGTTGTGAACGATGCCGGAATTATAAATATCAGAGCCGTGCTGAGAACTGCCGACGAGCAGAATATAGGCGGTGGCGCTGCCAGCGCTCCAGTTGAAGGTCACGGTTGACGAACTGAAAGTCGATCCCGGTGGTGGGCTAAGCATCACTGCTGGGCCGGTCGTCGGAGTGGGAGTGGGAGTAGCAGTTGGGGTAGGACTAGGAGTGGGGGTTGATGTCGGAGTCGGAGTTGGTGTAGGCGTTGATGTCGGTGTAGGCGTGGGAGTAGCGGTTGGTGTGGTAGTCGGAGTAGGAGTAGCAGTTGGTGTGGCAGTCGGAGTAGGTGTCGGCACCGGAGTGGGTGTAGGCGTTGGAGTCGGGGCTCCGCCAGAAGCCCTATAGGTGTAATTGTTGGTGATCCAAGAGCCATTAACCTGAGAGGTTAAGGTCACGAAGATCGTGCGCCCATCAGTGGGCATTCTGTTTACCGTCGCTGAGAGAGTGTGGACGATGCCCGAATTGTAAATGTCAGAGCCGTGCTGAGAACTGCCCACCAGCAGAATATAGGCGGTGGCGCTGCCGGCACTCCAGTTGAAGGTCACGCTTGAGGAGCTGAAAGTCGATCCCGGGGGTGGGCTAAGCATCACTGCTGGGCCGGTCGTTGGCGCCGGCGTTGGCGTTGCTGTTGGAGTTGGCGTAGGGGTTCCGCTACGGAGTCGGGGTTGGAGTCGAAGTGATACTGAAGGGTACGGGATCTGACGCAATTCCATTCGCCACGACAACTAAAGAGTACGTCGTAGTAGATGATAGATTGGCAGGAAGCGTAAACGTCGTTGTTTCCGACTGATTGGCAGTCATAACACTTCTGCTGCTCCAATTGTAGGTCCGGGCGTAGTAGACCCGTCCGAGACTATCGGCCAGCCGAACGATCGGGTAATTTGTCGCCATCTGCCAATCATCGCCGTAAGCGGCGCCTTCGGAGATCCCATTGAGTAACGTGCCTGTGAGCTGATACGAACCATCCTGATTCAGGGTGACGGAGCTAATTGTCGGTTTTCCGCTAGCTAGCGGTCCTCCGGCAGGTTGGTAGACATACAGCTGAGAATCAGAGTCTGCGTACAACACAGTTCCATCTGGCAGGTCGAGCATCACAGATGGATATGAAGGCTCGGGCTGGGTTTGGCCGGTTGGGCCGTTCACCTGATTGAACGTGTTTGTGCTGTAATCGTATTCGTAAAAGCTCGTGGGGGATGGAAAATGCTGGGCAGAAGTCGGCAGCGGTGAAACGGCGCAGAGAATCTTGCCATTGACCATCATTGCCGCCGGCGCATCGGGAGTCCCTTGTGAGTTCGGTATTACCGGTCCAGCGGTCCATGACCCAGCTGCCGTCGAACCGGAAGGCGTGTAAAGCGCAGTTACTCCTGTGCTGCCAAGAAAAAACGCCTGTCCATTCGGCAAGAGGAAACCCGCGCCCTCTTCACCACCATATGGGTCATATAGGTTGACAGGCACGTTGGCGTCAGAAACCCAGCTATTTAAGCTAGGAATGTAACGCTCCGAATAGCCGTTCTGACCGAACGGGTCAATTGTGAGGATACTGTCGTCCGGAAGCTTTACCCACGCCGCCTCGTCCTGGTATCCAACATTGTTCGCAAGAGTAGGCCCGGCTGACCACGAATTTGTGGCAGCACTGTAGATTAATGTGCCACCGTATGTATTTGGGCCTACCGGTGCGACCAGAACGCTGCCGTCCGGGAGAATCTCACTGACCGAATCAGAGAAGGCTTGGTTTCCATTCCCTAATGCCGGTGACGGCGACGCAGGGTCGAGCAGGGAAACAGGTGGATTAATGTAAGTCCATATATTTGTGACCGGATCATAGATTTCCGCTGTCGCCCTACCAATGATGTTATTATTCGTATCCCGAGGGTATTCCCCTCCAGCTACAAACACTCTTCCGTCAGTGAGCAACTGTACCGAAAAGTATTCCCGAGTGTCGTTCATCGGCTGGAGGACTGTCCAGCTTCCGTTGATGTAACTGCCAGTGACATCCGGTTTGAGCCGGTACCACGCGTTTCCGGTTCCATCGGGAGCAAATCCTTTTGCCATTACCGAGCCATCCGATAACAACAGCATGTAATTGATACTATCTGGAGCTTGGTTAACTAAAGCTGACCAAGTTCCACCGACGTAGCTTGGGCTCGGCGATTGGGGAATCGAGCCGTTGGTTGCGAACGCCGGAAGCTTCGGAAAGCCACCGCGTGGCGCGATAGCGTTGGGTCCAGCTGTAGTAACTGCCGTCTGAGCGATAGGGTACAAAACTGGAGCCGCAATCCCCAAGCTGAGACCGAGTGCAATTAGGAAAAGGATTCGATTCAAAGGGGATTTGGTCTCAGGATTGGCGACGATGGTAAATGGGATCGCTAGTAAGCAGCAACCATAAAAATCAACAGCTTACGGGCAGATATTATCTTATCTGCGATTTTGGAATGTGGTTACGGTAAAATGAAGATGAGCAGGCATCTAAAGATTACGCTGCCGGTAGTACATCCATAACGCTTCCGGAATGCAGATTGCCGCAGGGCGGCAGGATTCAAGATTTGGCACTCCATGCCTTGTCGAGGCGCCGGGGAACTCCGGAGCGACCTCGATCCGAACACTCCAGGAAGCCGAATTATCCTCACAGTTCGTGATCGCTTGCTTGATCACCGATTCAATCGCAGCCCGCAGGTTGAATTTGTCGTGATCGAGCTACCGAGAGTGACGTTAACAATTATCCCTGCGGTGGAGTAGGCGTCGGAGTTGGAGCCCCGCTGGAGAAAGCCGTATAGGTGTAGGCGTTACTTTGCCAGACGTTGTTAACCTGGGAGTAGAGCGTTGCAAACACTGTCCGGCCATCGGTCGGAATGTTATTAACGACTGCGGACAAGGTGTGGACCACTCCGGACGAGTAAATGTCTATCCCCTTTGCGTTACTGCCCAGTGTCAATATGTAAGCTGTGGCGCCGCCAGCCGTCCACTGAAACGTAACCGTTGAGCCAGTAAAGGTTGATCCCTGAGCCGGGCTAACCATTACTGCGGGACCGGATGTCGGCGTTGGAGTTGGTGTCGCGGTCGGTGTCGCCGTCGGAGTCGGTGTTGGCGTGGGGTTGGTGTGCAGTCGGTGTTGGCGTGGGAGTAGCGAGTTGGCGTCGGAGTTGGCGTTGCAGTTGGTGTCGGCGTCGCACTAGGCGTAGGTGTCGGCGTCGGTGTTGGAGTAGGTGTCGGAGTCGGAGTCGGTGTAGGCGTTGGGGTTGGAGCTCCGTTGGAAGCCGTGTAGGTGTAGGCGTTACTTTGCCAAGTGTTGTTCACTTGAGAATAGAGCGTTGCAAAGACAGCCCTGCCATCGGTCGGAATGTTATTAACGACTGCAGACAAGGTGTGGACCACTCCGGACGAATAGATGTCTATCCCCTTTGCGTTACTGCCCAGTGTCAATATGTAAGCTGTGGCGCTGCCTGCGGTCCACTGAAACGTAACGGTAGGGCCAGTAAAGGTTGAACCCGGAGCTGGACTAACCATTACTGCGGGACCGGATGTCGGCGTTGGAGTTGGTGTCGACGTCGGGGTTGGTGTGGGAGTGCCGGTTGGAGTTGGTGTGGGCGTGACGGTTGGTGTAGCAGTCGGCGTCGCTGTTGGGGTAGGAGTAGCAGTCGGTGTGGCAGTCGGAGTAGGTGTCGGCACCGGAGTGGGCGTCGGCGTTGGGGTTGGAGCTCCGTTGGACGCCGTGTAGGTGTAATTGTTGGTGATCCAAGAGCCATTAACCTGAGAGCTTAACGTCACGTAAATCGTGCGCCCGTCAGTGGGTATTCTGTTTACTGTCGCCGAGAGGGTGTGAACGACGCCGGAACCGTAAATATCAGAGCCGTGGAGTGAACTGCCCACGAGCAGGATATAGGCTGTGGCGCTGCCAGCAGTCCATTGAAACGTAACAGTTGAGCCTGCCAGCGTCGTACCTGGAACTGGACTAAGCATGACTGCCGGGCCACTTGTTGGCGTCGGCGTCGCTGTGGGAGTTGGCGTAGGAGTTCCGCTCGGAGTCCCGGTTGGAGTTGGAGTAGGAGTGCCGCTGCCGGTGGCATCATATCCGATGGCATCCATCACGCGCAGGTCCACGGCAGATAAATCGTTCTCAACCCCGGAACCACTGAACGCGTTAAAAGAGTCGTTGGTGCCGCTCGCCCAGTCCTGAGAGTCCCCGCCGTTCGCATTCGCATTGTTGAAAGCTTTGAGAAGAGTCGTTCCATTATTAATCGAGAAAGATCGTCCCGGACCCTCGTTTAAGCCCCTCGTGCCGGCGCCGGTGTAATGGAACAAATCCATGAGCATGTAGTCAGGAGACCCGGTAAGGTTGTCACCCATCAGTGGAATTCGTCCCATGATTTCGGAGAATTCGTGCATGGCGACACCGATGAAATCGATCTTGCCGGGAACGGCACGGTTGTTGGGATCGTAGGTGTAACTGAATCCACCACCGAACGTAAACGTGCCATCGTTCGAAAAATCATCCGGACTCACGCCCAAGGCCTTGGCTTCAGCAGTGCTCAGCATGTAAAGGTGAGAGGAGAAAATGGGATCGCTCGTGGGGAGAGAGCCGCCGGGGCCCAAAATCGTTGCGTCATCGACTGTCGTCGCATCGGCCGCAACGGCAGACCGGAGCGAGGCATAATTCGAGACGGAGGTGAGGAAGGTGTTGCTTTCTCCGAGTGTACTTGTTCCGCGCAACAGCAGTGACCCTGATATTCACATGGACGCCGTCGCTGAGGTTGGTTGTGAATTGGGAAGCCGCGTAGGCCGCGGCGGCTTTCATGTTCGCTATGTCAGTAGAACTCAGGCCGGCATTCTGAAACGTGGAATCCGGATCGAAATTCAGATTGATGGTTAGCGCGAGCGCTGGAGCGGCCGTGACCGCGAGGCACAAAACAAAAGCCAGAAACGTCGCGCGCGGCTGGGTTCTGCAGGCACGAACCAGTTTTTCGAATTGATACCAACGTCGCTTCATGATTCTTGGCCTGGCTATTGTGATTCGAGGCGAGTTGTCACAGAAAGTTTTGCCGGTGAAATCGATTTCACATCAGAGCGCGCCGCGAGTGTTTCCAATTGCGATAGTGGAACCATCGCCCGGAGCGTCGTCGCACTTGGAGGGGAGCTTCCCGGCAGCGATCCCCCACCCAACGTGACCTGGCTAAGCAGCGCGTTCGATACCGAGCCTTCGATGTCAACAAGCACGCGGTCGCCATCTTTGATCGGAATTTGAGGTTCCAGCGTTGTCGGCCGGTCGAAGGGAGGTTGTCCGCGACTTTTTCTTAGCGCCAAAAGGAGCTGGCCATCGAGCTTACTTTTTGCCACTGGCGGCACAAGCTCGTCGCCTGTGGTCCACAAAAGAACGAGATCGTTGCCGTTACCTCCGTAATAATTTGCGACGAAGTGATAAACCAGCCCGGCGTAGGTCAAGGTAATGGTTTGTCCTTGCGCCAGATTACTGAATCTGCCCCGAATGATTCCAGGGCCGGTATTTTGCACCACTATCAACTGAGTGCCCGGGGACGGAGCAAATTGCAGTGCGATGTTTATTGTTTTCCCCTCGGCGGAGAAACCGTTCGATTTCACGGCGACTTCCGCGCCGGAGACATAGGTCGCGGAAACGTCCTGGGCCACGGCCTGAGAGGTCGCGACGCCGAAGACTGCGCCTGCCGCGACGAGGGTCAAGTAGGACAGCCGGAGCGCTTTAAAGTCTTGCTTCATAATCTCTTGAGTAACGGAGCACCGTCCGGCGTCGACCTTTGGAGACGTTTCAAGGCAGCAAATATCTTGCCGAAAAAATGAGAAATGCGCTCAAGTCGTCCGGGAGGCCGCGCCGCGACAGAATCACGCGCATTACTTAGCGTCAAATTTACAGCTCGCAAGGGGTCACACCTCACCGCCTCACCTTCTTTTAGAGCGAGCGTAACGCCCGCGGCGGAAACACGAGCAATCGCAACGAGTCATCGATGTCGATCTTTGGCCAGCGCTCGCTGTAAAGGTCCTGAATCGACTCGTCTGATTGTAACACCTGTTCTCTGCCTTCGATCTTCTGCCGTCCTCCTTCTTCCTTTCCTGGCAGCGGTCCCGCCGCCGGCGATTCCGGCTCGCCACGCCGGAGCTCTTCGGCGGAGGCGGGTTCCGATTCCGCATTCATTCGCCGCTTCGCGACCATCATGCTCCAACGCGAAGTCGCTCGTGACGGCGCAGTGCCGGCTGCCCAACCGCTTACTCGGGCGCCATCGATGAAAATCGCATAATGCGTTTTTCGTTTTGAATGAACATTGACCGGGCCCTCGAGTTTTCCGTTTACCATTCGCCCCCAGTAACGCGCATAAAGTTGCGGTTTATCGCTTCCGCTTTCTTTGGTGTACCAGACGAGCTGACCAAACCCGTGGGCGTAATCGTCACGGTCACGGTCACCCGACCAGGTCGCGACGTCGCCTGGTTTGGGATGGCTGTTCCAGACGAGCGTCTTGCCATCACGCGTTGACTGATAATTCCCTTCGCCCCGCGCGACTGCAACGAACAACGCGAGCAGCGTAATACAAATCAAAAGCAATCGTTCAGCCACCGAAACCCAGTTAAGAATTAAGAAGTAAGAAAGCAAAAGCAAATCTAATCCGGCGTTGCCTTTCCGCTTTTGGCGTTTCAGCTTTGCAGACGCAGTTCGTTAACTCTGTAAATAATTAAGCAGATTAAGCTTTTCCAGCCACTCTTGCCTGTTCCTCCGTCGTCGGCTCGCTATTTGAGCGACCCAAATGAACGGCGGCACAACTGCACAACTCTAAACACTAAATGAGGAGGATGTATCATATGAAAAAAACAATGGTGACCCTTGCCTGCTGCGCACTGGTGGCGCCGCTGGCGTTCGGACAAACCCGTTCGCATCACAAGGGAACAACAACAACCAGTGGAGCAGACAGTCACGGTAACGGGAACAATCATTACCGCGGCGGAAGACGGCGCGGCGGCCAATTATCAGCCGCCCAAAACGCTGGTGATTCGTCAGGACGATGCGGCAAAGCCGGGCAGATATACGCTCGACGGACCCGGCCGCATTGTGGACAAGAAGGGTGACCCGATCGTAACCGCAGTCCAACCTGGGAGCAGGGTGCGGGTTTTTTACACGAGCGTCGGGGACCAAAAGGTGATTGATCACGTGGTCGTTCTGGATTGATCGAATCAATCAGGAGATATCGATCAACAAGAGCCGCAGGCACACGTCCCTGCGGCTTTTTGGTATTGTCTGCTGTGATTTCGTCGCAGAATTTTCGATTTTGCCCCTGCCTTCTGTCCTCCCCGCCACTTCTTTTTCTTCTCGCCTTAGCGACCAAATTCCGGTTATCTGAATCCGAAGGAGTCAGCGGCGAATGGACCCGAATGTCGAGAAACTCATAACCGGCTGGTTTGAACGAGCGCGCGATAATCAGCTGACCCACGACGAGTGCGGCAGCCGGCTCAATCGCTGGCATTATCGGTTGGGCGTCCCAATCATCATCCTCGCGACCGGTGTGGCGGCGGCAATTTTTTATTGGCTGGGACGCCCGGACTTAAGCGATCCGATCAAGATGGGAATTGGGATGGCCAGCGGTTTGGCGGCGCTGTTGGCCTGTTTGCAAACGTTTCTCGGGTTATCGCAACGGGCCGACCAACACAAAATTGCCTGCGCCCGGTACGGCGCGCTGCGACGATCACTGGAAATCCTGAAAACGTTCTCGCCGTCGGATCCGACTGAGCTCCATCGATCGATCACCGACATTCAACGACAGATGGACCGGTTGTCCGAAACATCCCCGGCGGTTCCGGCGCGTTGGAAGAAAAGGATCGACAAAGAACTGGAGAACCGGCGCCAGGTAATTTCTCTTTTCAAAGACTCACCGCCTCACACCTCTGCGATGGCTTCAGCGAATGGCGAACCATCCAACACTTCAGGTGATCGCCAACCGACACCGGTCGCGCGTGACGAAGAAAACCACGTGCAAGCGGCCGTTGGCTAGGGCGAACTAACGGTCAACTCGTCACAATCAGCGATCAGAGATCACCGGCCAGCACAGACCCCTCTATATTATATAAGTGACGACTTGGAAGGATCAGATAGCGATTGGGGGCAATCGCCGCTACCTCCCCCGCGCTGAGTCACATTGTCTCCAGTTGTCAGGCCGGGCTGGTCAATTGAAGTAACAATCGTGTCACTTTTGGCAGTTAACAGTTGCGACCCAATAGGTGTTCGCTTCAGTGACTTATGAAAAGCACAACACCGATGCGGATACGCATCCGTCGTTTTATCACTGATCGCTATGCCTATCGAAGCCGGCCGGATTTTTTGCCTGAGCTGATTGCCTTTGCCCTCGTCTTGGTCGCGGTTTCCTGGCCGATGCTCCTGTTGGCCAGCGCATTTGCGGGAAGATTGAAATAAAATTGGAACTCGGAACGAGAATTCAGTGAGCTTACTAATCGTAATTCACTATTTCATGCTGCGAATCTTCGAAGATGAAAAAGTTTGAGACGTTAAGAGTTTGAGACGTTGAGTCGCAGAGGATCGGATGGCGATTGAGGTCAATCGCCGCTACCTACTGGTCACCGCCGATAGGCCGCGTGGCGAAGCTTTACGCGGTCACTCGTCACCTGTCACTCGTCACCTCTTCTGCTACGGTATCTATCGATATGCGATACTCATTTGTTTTCGGGTTGGTTCTGGGATTGGCGGGCTCCGTCTTCGTCGCTAACGGGACGGCGGCGGCGGCGTCGCAGTCATTGACGGATCGAGTGGCGAAGCAGACTGCACTCTTTGAAGAGTTTTATCAGACAGGGCTGAAGAATTTTCCGGAGCGGGCCACTGCTTTCGGCGATTACCGTTACAACTCGCAGCTCGGCCAGGTTTCGCTCGCTGAAATCGCGCGCCAACATGCGGAAGCCGATAATTTTCTCGCTCGGTTGAAAGCGATTCCCGACCGACGGGATGAGCGACAATGACCTGCTAAGTCATCGCATACTCCAGAAGCAGCTCGAGCGCGAAGACGTGAACTACGGTCTGAAGAATTACGAGATGCCGGTGAACCAGCAGAACGGCGTGCACACCCGGCTCGCCGATTTGCCGAACGCGGTGCCGTTCGATTCTGTGCCGCATTATCAGGATTACATCTCCCGGTTACATCAGATCCCGCGGGTCCTGGAACAAACAACCGAGGTGATGCGACAAGGCGGAAAGGATGGATTGATGCCGCCCAAGTTCCTGCTCGAGAAGTTACCCGGCCAATGCGACGGCGTCATCGCCGCGAACCCGTTCCTTGAGCCGACGAAAAAATTTCCGACAGAATTTTCCGAGCAGGACAAGAAACGCCTGACCGACGAGATCACAAAGGCGATCAACGACGACGTTTTTCCGGCGTACAAGAAATTCGCCGAGTTCCTGCGCACCGAATACGATCCGAAAGGACGGACCGGGCTTTCGATCGAGAGCCTCGCCGATGGGAAGCGGCGCTATGCCGAAGCGGTGAAAACGATGACCACCGTGAACGTCACGCCGGCCGATATCCATGAGATCGGACTGAAGGAAGTGGAGCGCGTCACAGCCGAGATGACCAAGCTCGCCCAAAGCAACGGATATAAAGACCTCGCCAGCTTCCGGGAAGCGGTTAACAACGATCCCAAATGGAAACCAACCAGCGAGGAACAGATTCTGGATGACTATAAAAAGTACATCGATCAAATGGAAC
Source organism: uncultured Verrucomicrobiae bacterium (assembly GCA_963801815.1). GTDB lineage: Bacteria > Verrucomicrobiota > Verrucomicrobiia > Chthoniobacterales > UBA10450 > AV40. The sequence continues at coordinate 14,340 of CAWDGJ010000003.1, read as the reverse complement.
CGAAGTTGCCGGAACTTTTCGGATTGTTGCCGAAATCGCCGGTGACGGTGGAACCGATTCCCGATTTCGCGAAAGCCGCCGCCACGCATTACGTCCAAGGCACGCCGGATGGGAAACGTCCGGGCCGGGTGGTCGTTGCGGTATCAAATCCAACCAAGCGCACACTGGTCGACGACGAAGCCGTTGCCTATCACGAAGGCGTTCCGGGTCATCACCTCCAAATCAGCATCGCCCAAACCCTGGAAGGTTTGCCGAAGTTTCGGCTGCATGGTTTTTATCCCGCTTACGCCGAAGGTTGGGCACTTTATTCCGAGGAGTTAGGCAAAGAGATCGGTTTCTATCAAGACCCGGTGTCTGATTACGGCCGGCTCAGTTCAGAGATGCTTCGCGCTGTCAGGCTGGTGGTTGATACCGGAATTCATGACAAGAACTGGAGCCGCGAGAAGGTGGTCGATTACATGCACGCCAACGACCTCAACGACGCGATGGTGCAAACTGAAGCGGACCGTTACATCGCCTGGCCCGGGCAAGCGCTCGCTTACAAGATGGGGCAACTCACCATTCTCAAGTTGCGCGATGAGGCCAAGACACAACTCGGAGAAAAATTCGATATCAAGAAATTCCACGATGAAATCCTGAACGGCGGCGCGATGCCGCTAGACTTGCTCCAACAGCGTGTCGAAGAGTGGATCACGCAGCAAGTAGGAGTTAAAAAGTAAGAATTAAAAGGTTAAAGAAAGGATAACCCATCGTGCGTCTCGACTTCTTAATTTTTAATTTATAATTCATACTTTCCTTATGCCCAAAAACTACAGCTCTCCGCCGTCGATGACGATCGATCCCAACAAACAATACTCAGCCACGTTCAAGACCTCGCGGGGAGAAATCGTCTGCGACCTCTTCGCCAAAGACGCTCCGAAAACGGTTAACAACTTCGTTTTCCTCGCTCGCGAAAAGTTTTATGACGGCACGCTCTTTCATCGCGTGATCGCCGATTTCATGGTCCAAGGCGGCGACCCGACCGGAACCGGGCGCGGCGGACCTGGTTACCAATTCGAAGACGAAGTGAAAAGCAATCCGCGCAAACATCAGGTAGGCAGTTTGTCCATGGCGAACGCCGGTCCGAATACGAACGGCAGTCAATTCTTCATCACCCACGTCGCGACCGATTGGCTGAACGGCAAACACACCGTGTTCGGCCAGGTTCGGCAAGGCCAGGAAATGGTCGATGCCATTCAAGCCGGAGACGAGCTGGTTTCGGTAACCATCGCCGAGCGATAGTTACGAAAGTTAGAGTTAAGAATTAAAAATTAAGAAGTTAACAGCGGCCAGAAGCCCAAAAGGCAGTGCTGCATTTCTTAATTCATAATTTTTACTTTTTACTTTCGTGTCTACGGCGCAGCGGTAGAAACAACCCGCGGTTTGAGCGCGTCCTGCATAAACGCGTCAGCGTCCTTACGGAATTGCAGCAGCGACGGGTGATTGATGTAAATCATGTGACCGGCTTCGTAGAAGGTCATCCGTAAATTGTCGCGGATGGTCGGGTCGAGTTGCATCCCGTGCAACACGTTCTCGGCGGCGTAATAAGGAGTGGCGAGGTCGTAGTAGCCGCAGCAAACCCAAAGCTTCAAATAAGGATTGCGACTCATCGCTTTACGCAAATCCTCAGCGACATCGAGATACTGGTTCTGCGCAACGTTTGCGAAGTTCCACGGCCGCACGTCGGCGATCATTTCATACGGTAAATCGCTCTCGAACTTTAACTCACGTCGCACGTAATCGTTCAACGTCGCGCTGTAAGGACCCAGCACAGCTTCGTAGCTCGGATCGAAATCGTAGTCTTCCGTGCCCGGTTCGTAACGAATGCCGGTGAAACGCGCATCGTAGCGCCCGATCGAACGGTTCCTGTCCTTGAGCAAATCGAAGAAGAACCGCCGCGCGGGGATCCGGAAATTCCATTGCGCGATCGTCTCTGCCGGCAAGCCCGTGAGCCGGGCGAGATTGCTGGCAAGTTCTTTGCGCTGATTCTCGTCGAGCTGATCGCCGCGATTCAACGCGAGCAGGTATTGGTTGGACGCGAAATTTTCGCTTTCATGCACCACGTCGGCCAGCGGTTTGTTTTGCAAATCCGGCGGCAGCTTTTTGTGATACCAGGCCGCCGCAGTGTAGGTCGGCAAAAAAAGCGAATACGGCCGGTCGTTTCCAGGAGCGAAGCGTATCGACGAAAAATCAAGTACGCTCGACACCAAAATGATCCCGTTGACGTAAAAGCCGTAGCGCTCCTGTAAATAATCACTCAACCCTGCCGCGCGCGTAGTGCCGTAGCTTTCACCGATGATGAATTTCGGCGATGCCCAGCGCGTGTTGCGCGAAGTGTAAAGCCGGATGAAATCGCCGACGCTCGCGAGGTCTTCCTTGAATCCGTGAAACTGCTTCGGGTCTTCACCCGGCACGCTGCGGCTGTAACCGGTCGAAACAGGATCGATGAAGACCAGGTCAGTGGCATCGAGCCACGTCGCTTCGTTGTCCACCAGGTGATACGGCGCGAGCGGCGCTTCGCCGCGCTCGGTCAATTCGGTGCGGCGCGGGCCGAGCGCGCCCATGTGCAGCCACACGCTCGCCGAGCCTGGTCCGCCGTTGAACGAAAATGTGAGCGGTCGCTTTGACGGATCGTTGCCGGCGTCGGTGCGCGTGTATGCGATGTAAAAGACCTTCGCCTTTTGTTTCGGCTCGTCTTTGTCTTTGTCCTTATCTTTCGATTTGTCGCCTTCTTTTGCTGGCGACGCGGCCGGCTCGCCCGCTTTTTCTCCGTCTTCCGATCTTTTTCTTTTCGCTCCAATCGCGCATCACCATGTAACCGGCCGTCGCGCGATAATGAATCGTCTTGCCGCCGACAGTGATCGTGTGCTCGGTGACACTCGGAGGCGGCTCTTTCTCCTCCTCTTTATCTTTGTCCTTATCGCCGTTCTTCGCCTCCTTGCTGCCGGGCGATGCGCTGCCTTCAGCCGACGTTTGGGTCTCCCTGCCCGGTTTTACTTTCAATTCGCCAGGCACGGGTTTTTCCCTTTGCGCACGCGCAAAAGATGCAGCGACAAAACAAAGAATCGCGATAAGAGCGGCGCCGGTAGCGAGCGAACGAAGAGATTTCATTATCAATCAATAAAACGCTGAAAGCGGAAAACTGAAAGCCGAAAGCTTTATCTCTTCTGAACTTCTCTCAACTCTCAGTTCTCAAGTTCTCGGCCGCGGCGTCGGTCGAAATCTTGGCCGGCGTCTCGGTTGCTGCGAACGTTGCTGCTGCTGCGGCCGACGCCCGTCCGTCTTCGGCTCTTCCACTTTGATTAGCTCGAACGTCCGAAAAAGTTGCGCCAGATCGATCACTTCGTTCGCGGCCGATCTTAATAGGTTCCCGAGATTTTGCGTCACCGACGCCACTTCCACTCGAATTCCGCGACGCCGCAATTTGATCGCGAGATGGGCGAAATCGGTGTCGCCGGTCACGAGAATGACCACGTCCGGTTGCATCTCGACTGAAAGTTCGAGCGCGTCGATTGCCATCATCACGTCCACATTCGCCTTGTAACGGCCTTCCTCGGCGGGCGATCCATCCTTGGTCACGACCATGAATCCGTTCGAGCGCAGCCATTGCACAAACTTGTTTTTCTTATCACGCTCTTCCTGCCAGATCGACATTGCCGGCGGCAATCCGGCATATACCACCATCTCGATCAGCTCTCGGCCAGTGTTTGGACCTGCCAAATAATCTCGCAACTTCAACCAATCCAGACCGCGTCCGGCAGTGCGCACCGAGCTGCCGACGTTCGATTCATCGACCAACACCAGCACTCGGGGCCGCCCCGCACCATCGTGAGTTCTTTTTGGCATGCGGACTAATTGTCGCCGGCTGGCGCCGGGACCGGTAAAGGCGATGAGATTGTAACTTGAGTAACTTTTGCGCCGGGTTTGCGTTCAGCTTCCATCTTCACTTCGGTATTGTCCTCGCCGTTCCTGAACTTAACCGATAAATCAACGTGGTGATTAATGTCCGAGCCGGTGCGCTCGTGACTAAACTTGTCACGTTTGAAAGTGTCCCAGGCGTCGCACAATGCCTCCGGCGAAAGTGGAGATGTGCCGCTGAGTACCGTCATCGGTTGGCCGTCGACAAGTTTGCGCGTGATCGGCCCTGATGGCGTAAATTGCGGAACGTTCGGTGTCCAATCAGGCAGAGCGACCGGTCCTTTGGCATCGAGCGCCGACTCGGCCGCGGCTTTCTGCTTGGTTTTCTCGGCGGCCTCTTCCTTGTCATTCTCGGCCATCATCTCGTTCAATTGGGCCTTTTGCTGCGCCTCGATCTTTTTCATCTCCGTTGCACTCTTTGGCTTCGCCGCCAGCGCTTTCGCAATTTCTTCGTCAATGTTTGGCGTCGCATCCTGCGAGAAGACGTGACCAATCGGCGCGAGAAGAAGCGCAGCAAAGAACGGAACAGCAAATTTTTTGATCATGATCGGCACACGGTAAACGAGAAGCTCAAAAGTAGGAATTAGAAATTAGAAATTTCAGCGAAAAAACGAAAGTAGCTGAGCGATGACCTCAGATCTCTGGCACTTGCCACTTCTGCCTGACCCCAGACCTCTGGTCTTTGTTAGGCTGCTCTTTTCTTCGCCTTTTTCTCGACGATGACTCCGGGAAACGCCACTACCTGGGCCGCGGCATCTTTACCGTTCTGTCCGAGAGTCGATTCGTAGACCAATTTTCCGGCCGCGATTTCTGAGAGTGCGACATCAGCATGACCGAGCCCAGGAACAAACTCCACCAACGGCCGGTGGCCGAGGCAAAGTTGTCGGACCCGTCGGGACACCATGTTCACGAGAATTTGCTGATTCGGAATAACTGCGGCCGCGGCTTGAACGAGATCTGGTTTCATAATGGATTAACAGGCTTTTCTATCTGATCTTCGGGCGTCCAGCTTGGTCACCCGTCACTTTTGGCGAATCAGTCGAGAAACTTACCTTGAGTATCGCCTATAATTACCAGAACACAATCAATCATTTATCCCAATCTTGGCCGTTGCCTCTGATTGCTGATTGCTGACTGCTGACCTCTGATTTCAGCGTTTCAGTTTTGTATCTCGCTCGCTCCCGCGAGGCTCGACGGCTACCTCGCCGCTTAACCGGCCATGTCGCTGACTCGCGATCTCCCGATTCGCTCGGTCGCCGCGCCAGGCGACCAATGCAGTCCATCCGCCGGCGTCCCAGCACGGCGTATTCATCCCATTCGCTCCATTGAAACTCGCTCGCTCCTGCCCGCGCTCACTCGCTCCTACCCTCGTCGCTTTACCTTCTATGTCGCGCGTCCCACGCGCTCCATTCAGTTTTCAGCTGTCAACTCTCGGCTCTCAACTTTTCAGGTCACTCGTCACTGGTCACTTCCTATATTCCTTTGACTTCGCGAAGGCGGGGGCGACGTTCAGCGCTCACACGCGTGTCGAAGCGCGCTTTGCTTCGATGTCGTTCGTCCACAAAGGGGGCCTGGGTCTTGGATGAACTTCCCTTATTTGAAAACTTAGAAAGAGAAAGCATCATGAAATTAGTTACTGCCACTTTGGTGGCAATTACCGGGTTCAGCCTTTGCGCTGCGCCCTTAGCGCTCGCAGCGGACGATTCCTTCGTCGGGAGGTGGAAATTCAATCCGGACAAGAGCGAGCTCAACGGCCTCACTTACAAAGTGGAAGACGCCGGGAACAACCAATACAAATTCGCCTTTGGCGAAGACGCCGAGACCGTTTCTCTCGATGGCAAACCGCACACGACCAAGTACGGCAACACCTGGTCGGTGACCAAGAGCGGGCCAACCGGCTGGCATTGGGTCACGAAACGAAACGGCAAAACCATCAGCGATGCCATGTGGACGGTATCGGACGATGGCGCCACCTCCACTTACGTCAACACCGAGACACGGCCCAATGGCTCAACCTCGCACGATCAGACCAAACTCAAGCGGACTGACGGGACGTCCGGGTTGGTTGGAACGTGGGAGAGCACCGAAATCAAGATCGGCTCGCCCAACACGATCCAGTTCGTGGCGTCAGGTAAGGACGGCTACTCGCTGAAGAGTCCGGTGTATAAAGGCGAAACCGATTTCAAACTCGACGGCAAAGATTACACGCCCAAGGGCCCGCAAGTAGCCAAAGGCACCACCGTCTCCGGCCAAAAGATCGACGACAAGACGATGGAACTCACCTACAAACTCAACGGGAAAACCAACGAGACCGATCGATGGGTACTTTCCGCCAATGGCAAAACGCTGACCAATACCGTCACCTATCCCGGCGTTAACAAACAGGAAGTAGACGTTTACGACCGGCAATAACAATCAAGCAATAGTCAGTACCACCGTGCGGCCGTCCGCGCGAAATTACCGAACACCGCTCGTCATCATCCGATGGCGGGCGGTGTTTTGCTTCCGAGCTGCTGGTCGCTTTACCTCTCGTTACTTGTCACTGGTCACTTCTTAATTCCGCTTTCCGCTTTCTAAAATCTGCTCTCAATTTAAATTAAGTGAAACAGCCCGCCCAAAATCCGGAATCGGAAGTTGACCGCCGGCATCGTGGCAAGGTGATCGGATTTATCATTGCTGAAGCTTCAGCGACTGGTCTTCTGCTGCTGGCTGGGACAATCGCTCTGTCCGGACGATTGACAGATTCGACCCTGGCCTCGTTGGTCAACATCATCACCATCGGATCCGCCGCAGCGGTCGCTTTGATCCCGATCATCTTCTTCGGAATCGTGCCCGTGATACCTCGGCGACGCTGATTGCTGATTTCCGCGTTTCAGTTTTCCGCTTTTCAGCTTTTACTTCCTACTTCCTCCATTCCAAATTCTTACTTTCTAATTCCTACTTCGTAATTCTTACTTTTTCCCGGTACGCGCCTTGCTCGAAAAACCAAGTTACCGTGGGCAAGCCGTTGAACATTCTTAGCGTTGACGACGAGTTTCGCGTCGCGCACGCCCTGGCCTTCACTCTCAGTAATTCTGAGCGAAAACTGACCCTCGCGTTTAGCGCCGATGAGGCGCTGGTCAAAATGGCCGACCATTCCCAGGTCTTCGATGTTGTGATTATCGACCACAAAATGCCGAAAGTGTCCGGCATCGAGTTGGTTCGACGTCTGCGCGCGGCGAACTTTGGCGGTAAGATTGTTGTTTTGTCCGCGCATCTGACCGACGAAAACCGCAGCGCCTATGCGGAACTCAAGGTCGACACCATGCTGACCAAACCGTTCGATGTCTACGAACTCCGCAATCTCGTCGATTCGTTAGCAAAAGTAGCCGCCTAGAGCTGTTCGACGTTCACGAGCGACGCCGCTCTGCAGCGTTGGCTAGGTGTCAACTTTACGGCTGGACGGGGACGTGCTTGGGAGGGAGGCCGAGCCCCGAGATTGGGAATCTCGGCGGCCTTATTTATATATATAAGGGAACATTCTGCGCGAGTTCACGACGTCTTCTTCCATCCGTTCAAGTAGTTCCCGTTCTAAATGGAACTACCCATCAAGATCGACGAACACCCTTGCCAGTCCGAGGCGCTGTCGCGCGGGGGAGCAGGCAAGCGTGCCGTTGATATGTTATTGGTTATTTCCCGGCGAGGACTCCCTCGACCTTTTTCACGAAACCACCCGCTTGCTGGTTTGTCGCGTTCGCGGGTCCACCGGTAAGGAAGGGTTCCAGTTGGCTGGCGATCGGCGCCGGCAATTTCGTTTTCAGGAAATCAAACACCACGAGCACCGCCTTCTCGGCGTGCTCCTGGGTGATCCCTGTTCTTTTTACAATCAGGTTTATTACTTGTTCATTCATGCAGAACTCTCGGCCCGCGCTTGATGAACTGCGCGCCGGATATTGCCAAGAGCAGCCCGCTTATTGCAGTCCGCCACCGGCTCGGACCTCAGACTTCTGACCTCTGACTTCCGTCCGCTCGGTTTTCACCAAAACCGAGTCGCCGGCTTCCTAGTGCGATTCGCGTCTTCGCGCTCACGCACTCCCGCCGTAAAGTTCGCGCCTGCGAACCGCTGACCGCTATCCGCTCAGAGTCAGCGTCTGCCTTGGACCAGGTTAATGATCACGATGATGACGGCAATCACGATCAGGAGATGGATGAGACCGCCGCCAACGTGGGTGATGAAGCCGAGAAGCCAGAGCACTACCAGGATAACAACTATAGTCCAGAGCATGGTGTTCCTTTCGATTGATTGAATTGGCCACTATTGCGACACAACGTCGTGATTCGATCAAGCAAAAGATCGACATCTGCGCTCTCCTAAACGCCTGAACTTCTCAGCATCTTCTACGCATCCGTGCCATCCTTGTAACCTGTCACGCCGTAGTCCGGCAACTGCGCGACGAAGGCGGATCCGTGGTTGTCTGTTCTGATTTCCGATTTGTATCTCGGCAACTCCCGCTGTGCTCGACCGCTACCCTCGCGGCTTAACCGGCCATGTCGCGCGTCCCACGCGCTCCATTCAATTTTCTGATTTCAGCTTTCCGATTTCAGCTCTCAACTTCCTCTGCGGTACAGATATAGCTTAAGTGTTCAGGCCCGAGTCACTTAATCAATTTGTAACGTGAAAAAACCGACACTCATCATCACCTTCATCGCAACCTGCGTACTTTGCGGCGCGCTCTACGGCGGACCGGAAGTCATGTCCCCGGGACCAGCACCGGCACCGCCAACACCCTCTTCCGCTATTAACTGGACCGGCTTTCATCTGGGAGTTTTCGGAGGGTACATCCGCGGTCAGATTGATCCGGATCTCAGTTTGGGCGGAACATTCAATCAGATCCCGCCGCTCAAGCGCGGGCTCGAATCGCGCGGGTCGGAAGATTTTGGTACCGACGGTGGAGAACTTGGCGGATTGATCGGGTTCGATTACCAACTGAACAAATGGGTGATCGGCTTCGAGTGCGCCGGCGGATACTTATGGTCGCGAGGATCGACGGACACCGGCGCGTTTATTCTTGGAGTAGGCGTCCCGCCATTGGAAATCCGTTCGTCGCTTGAAACGCATTATCTTTTTACCGTGGCTCCGCGGATTGGTTACGCACTGGGGCGTTTACTTCCGTATGTCACCGGCGGGGTTGCGGTGGGCGACTTGGATTGGTCGCAAAAATTGCACGATTTAGCTCCGCCCGGCGGACGCCTCGCAGGCAACACGACCGAAACCAATGCCGGCTGGATGGTCGGTGGCGGTGTGCAATATGCGCTTACTAATAACTGGAGCGCGCGGGTTCAATATCAGTTCGTCGATCTCGGTAGCGCTAGCTTCGACAGCACCGTCAACAACTCTCCGACATTTACCGGACATCTCAGCGGTGGGTTAGAAGAACACCACGCTACCTTCGGGCTCATCTACAAGTTTTAGTCGCACCCGCGGGTAAAACTTCCGCCTAACGAAGTTTGCGTTCTCTGTCTTCTGAAATTTCTACTTTCTAACTCCTAGTTTGGGTCACTCTCAATTATCAACTTCACCGGCCGCTGGTTACTCCCGATAGGCCGCGTGGCGGATCTGATCCCAACTTGCTTCCCGTCTGTTCCCAGTTTATTAATGATCGGGCGGTATTTCGCTGTGTCCCTTGAGGTTACAATCGACAAGACGAGCCGTGTGATCATGATGCGCGGGTCGGACGTCCTGACTGATTCCGACCTTGCCCTGGCGCATCGTCAAATTGAGACCGATCCCGCCGCGGATCCGGCGTTCGCGCGCATCTGTGATTTATCCAACGTCAGGGACGTTTCTGTCTCTAACGAATCACTCGATGCGTGGGCGGCCGATCCGATTTCGAATCCGCCCGTTCAGCACGCGATCATTTGCAGCGCTTCTCCGGTCTTGAAGCGTGTGCTCGATTACGTCCGCCTGTCGCGGAAGCAGTATCGCGAGATCTCCGTATTTCCCACTTACGAGCAAGCGGCCGACTGGATCCGGAAAAATTAGTCGGCTTTCAGTTGTCAGCGCTTTTCTGCTTTTACTTTTTAATTCCTAATTCCTAATTCTTCCTTTGGACTCCTTTCCTCTCGCTCTCAAGATCATCAGCGGCTGCTGGGGTTTGTTTTGTGTGGTCTGGCTAATCGCGGCGTTCTGGACCAAGCAATCGGTTTATCAGCAACGAGGAGGGGGATTGTTGCGTTACATGCTGCCGTTGGCCGTCGGCGCTTACTTGATTTTCAAAGGCCCGCGACTTTCCGATCCGCTCAATCTTCGCGTGATTCCGCACGTTAACGCGATTGCATGGACCGGTGTTGTGTTATGCATTGCCGGTTTACTGTTTTGTTTCTGGGCGAGGTTCACCCTTGGAAGCAATTGGAGCGGCGTCGTTACTTTCAAAGGCGGCCACGAACTGATTACGCGCGGGCCGTACGCGATCGTGCGACATCCGATTTACACCGGGCTGCTGATCATGCTCGTCGGGACCGTGATCGTGTTCGGTCACGTCGCCGGGATCATCGCCTTGCCGTTGGTGTTCTGGGGACTGTGGATCAAACTGCGCTACGAAGAAAAACTCATGCTCGAAAAATTTCCGACAGAGTATGAGGTTTATTCGCGGCGCGTAAAACGCCTTATCCCATTCGTTGTCTAATGGCGCCGCCACTCGTGTCAGCGTGTCAGTTTTATATCTCGCTCGCTCCCGCGAGGCTCGACGGCTACCTCGCCGCTTTACCGGCCATGTCGCTCATCCCATTCACTCCATTCAGCTTTCAGCGTTTCAAGCTCTCAACTTTCCTTGTCACTCGTCACCCGTCACTCGTCACTTCTTTTGACCGGCAGAAGTGAAACGCGCTCTGCCGGCGTAGTGATGAAAGGAAGGGCTCTGCTGGCCACAAGCCACGAGATTCCAAACGCGATCAGGCCAGCGCGCTCCCCGTAGAAAGTCAGTCGCGGCAGCTTTGAAGCGAGATGGTTCCCCGTGAAATTGTCGATCCCCAATACCGCGATCACCAGGAGGATCGTGATTGCGCAAGCAGCGTATATATATGATCGCCACAGCGCCTCACGATGACCTTTTGCGCGGGCGCGCCGGTAGAAGATGACGCACAAACACGCCAGCACGGCGAACATGATCGCTGCGGAAGTGTAATGAACGTAAGTAACGATGTTCGGAGGTTGTCCACACCGGCAGGGAAAAAGGACCACGCCGAGCGCGGCTACTGCAGCGATCTTGCTAAGTATCATCTCAGCGCGCGCTATCTCCGTTGTAGGCAAACAAGAACGAACTGATTGCGAACAGAAACCCGATAAAGAAATCGCGGGCCCAACCGTCCTCGTAGTACGAGGCGCTGATTGACTCAATCGAGTCAGCGGACAACCACGCAGTCAGATTAGCCAGACTCAACGCGATCAAGCCGACCGTTAGCTTGAGGACATGATCGTCAATCTCCTTGGGCTTGAACGACAACTTCATACTCAATCCGGGCTATTGCGATCTCCGTGAGACGCAATAGCCGGTCGGACTTAGGTTACCTCGGCGGCGAGACGAAGCTAGGCGTTCGTCTGGCGACCCGCCAAGTGTCGCTGAAGTAGCACCAGCATGGCCAGGGAGCCGGCCAAGAGTAAAATCGAGCTGCCGGAATCGGGAGCTGAATGAATGCCGAGGTTCAGATTATCGTAATCCAAGCTCGAAGTTCACTGTGCGTAAATCCGGACTTGAAGCCTGCGTGCGCTGGGCCAGGCCGAACAGAATTGGATCGCCGGAGAAATCCGGATTTGTCGTTCCAAAAGCGCCGGTGGTAAAATCAAACTCCACGAAATCGCTGGCCGTCAGTCCGTTCTGGGAAAAATTGAGGTAGCCGGTGCTGCCGCCGTTGAAGGTCGGGCCAGTTATGGCGGCGAGGTAGAACGTGTGATCCTGCTCGATCAGCGGCCGGAACGTATTCGCGTACGTTGTGGTGAGATCGACCGGCTGATTGGTGTTGAAAAGTTTGTCCACCGAAGCATCGATTGTGTTGATGGCGCCTTGAACGGATGGGTTGTAGAGAAAAGTGTTGTTCACGAATCCGATGGTCGATATGTCTCCATTGGCGACCTGGCTGACCATGATTTGCAACGCCTGGTTCGGATTCCCGCAGGAAGGGCATTGGTCAAAGGTGATGCCAATTGCCGGGTTACTCTTATAAGTCGTCTCGGAATAGTTAGCGAGATTGAAGCTCGTGTCAGTGAAGGTGACGCTGTTGGCTTGCGCGGTGAGAGCCACCAAGGAGGAGGCCACCGAAAAACACTAGGGGTTTCATAATCCAGAAAGTTTATTAAGGCCTTCCATAAAATGTCAATTCCGAAAAGCCCTCCGATGGCTCATCGGGTGTAGGACGACGCCCGGCATGGGCGCTAAAGGCAGAGCGCTCTCAGCCATATCCTGAACAATCTGCGCGCACTACAGCTATCAACTTTTCGATCAGTGCTCGCCAACTGAGCCGACTGACGGACCAACTGATTTGCCGCGAATGAGAACATTATACCCCAGCGAGATTATTCGCCGCGCAGGTTCGCCGGTTTCCGGATCTTTCGTGAGCGGCTCGTCGTGGACGCTTTGTTTCGCTTCGAAGTTTCGGATCGGTTTGGTCGGATCGGTGGTCTCGTAAATGTAAGTCGGCACCCCCCACTCTACTCCGAAAGGACGTTTTGTCTTTTCGTTATCTCGTGGCCCTCGACAACTGACAAAGAAACGCTTGGTTTTGAAACTCGTGCGCTGCCCGCGCGCACTCGCTCCTACCCTCGTCGCTTTACCTTCTATCTCGCGCGTCCCACGCGCTCCATTCACCAAAACCGAGTCGCCGGCTTCCCTAGTGCGACTCGCGTCTTCGCACTCACGCATGCCTTCCCAAGGCACGTCGCCGATTTCCCTAGATCGACAACCTACGGTTGCGATCTCCCATCGTAAGGTTTTCTCCCGAAAACCGCTCCCGCCGTAAAGTTCGCGCCCTGCGAACCGCTGCCTTGTCGCGCCGTAATCCCTGAAGGCGGATCCCTTTGTTATCTTCGTTGCCCTCGACAACTGACAACTCATCCACTCAACTTCTCTTGTCCGCTGTCAGCTGTCAGCTGTCAGTTTTCGTTTTGAGCTTCCTCTCTTCAACCTCTCAACCGTCCTCCGGTCCGTGTCCATCGTGCACATCCGTGTCATCCGTGGTTAAGATTTCTGATACCCAAATAACCTTAGGGAACGCCTGTTTATCATGTAGATTGATCCTGTCCGATCAAATTGCCGTTCGGGCGCTTTTCTCACGATCGGAGCACCATGGAAACGACACTCACTTTATCTCAAAACAGCGCGCTTTATTTCGCTTATGCGCATAGGGAAACGACCCGGCGCAGAGCTGCGCTTTTTCGGCGTTTCGCTGCCGCGGCTGCACTCCAGCCACCCGATCTTCATCGAAGAACTTTCAACGACTCCCACGTGTGCCGGAAGTATCACCCCGATAATGGAAGATAACGGTGAGGTCTGCGGTCACGGCTATCAACTATCGACTATCAGCGATGCTGCTCTGCAGCAATCTATATCCTGGGAACAATCTGCGCGCACTAGCGGGAGCGTAACTATCACCTAAAGATGTCCCAGCTGCGCCGTCGCAACAAAGTTATCGGATTCATCATCGCTGAAGCTTCAGCGATTGGCCTTCTGCTCATCGCCGGCGCTTGCGCTCTATCGCTCAAACCCGTTAATCACACTCTCGCCTTGTCGTTCAATATCGCGACCATCGCCGCCGCTGCGGCCGTGGCGCTTATCCCCATCGTCTATTTCGCGATCGCGCCCGTCCTTCCGCGAGGAGACAGCTGAGTCCAGAAAGTAGAAATTAAGAAGTAGAAATTAGGAATTAAGAACACGCGCGAGCAGGCGGTAACGCAGCTAGGGTAGCTGGCGCGAGCGCGGGAGCGCGAGTGAGCCAAATTAGGAAGTAAAAAGTAGAAAATAGAAGACGACGTCTCTGCCGCTGAAAAGTCCAGTCGCTAGGTTTTTAGTTCCACGCCATAGAGACGTTTAAACAATTCCCGTCTTTGCTGCGTTTCCGATAAACCCGCCGGAAGCGACGCCTTCACCATCTCCAGCACAGCATCAAACATTTGCCCGCCCATCACGAACCGCTCCTCGGCCGGTCGCGCCATGACTTGCTCGCGGACTCTTCGTTTTATTTCTGGTGGGGTGTCAGTCATCCAAACACTCTTGAAGTAAGCTAACCAGTCCTAGCTTCCCCGTCCAGCGCTGCAGGTACGGCGCATCGTAGCCCGTTGCGAGAAGGTTTCTCACATCACCAAGTTGAATTTCCGAGTGCGAATCTTTCGCCCAAAATAATTTTGAAATGATC
>CAWDGJ010000002.1:0-906988 GCA_963801815.1 uncultured Verrucomicrobiae bacterium | reverse complement strand
CGCCTGGTCATCTCGGCTTCGGACAGATTGAAAACCGAATGGACCGACGCCACTACGAAATCCAATTCGGACAGAATCTCGTCGTCAAAATCGAGTTTCCCGTCGCGCAGGATGTCGCATTCGATACCGGCGAATAAATGGAACCCGCTGAACTTCTTGTTCAACTTTCTAATCGTTGCGACTTGCGATTTTAGTTTCGCCTCATCGATCCCATGTGCCTGAATCGAGCTCTTGCTGTGGTCGGCCATCCCCAGGTATTCCAGCCCAAGCTCTTGTGCGGCCGCCGCCATTTCCTCCAACGTGTTGTGACCGTCGCTCGCAATGGTGTGGCAGTGGAACGTCCCGCACAGATTCTCTTTTTCGAGTAACTTCGGCAGCAAATGCTTCTCCGCGGCCTCGAATTCACCGCAGTTCTCGCGTAATTCAGGCGGAATGAAATCGAGCCCGAGCGCGCGATACAAATCGGCTTCCTCTCGAACCGTTGGGATCTTGATCGTCGGTCGTTTAACTGCCCGTCCGCCTTGGACTTTCGTTTTCGGATCAGGCTGCAACTGCGCCAGCCGGTATTCATTCAAGGTCCAGCTTCGCGCGAGTGCGCGACTGCGCATCTCGATGTTGTGTTCCTTGCTGCCGGTAAAATAATTAAGCGCAAATGGATATTCAGCTGAGCTAACGACTCGCAAATCGCATTGAATCCCTGAGCGCAACCGCACACTCGTCTTGGTCGGCCCCTGGGCAATGATCGACTCGACCAGCGGGTGTTTGCTGAACCACTGCGTGATCGCGGCAGGCTTCTTGGTCGCGACGACAAGATCTACATCGCGCACGATTTCCCGCCGCCGCCGATAACTTCCGGCCACATCGACCTGCAGCACATCGGGATGCGCCGCCAGTTCGCGCTGCAGCACCTCGGTGTCGGCCGCAACCTGGCCAAATTGGAAATAACCGGAATGCTTCGCGCGTTGCTCGATCGCAGCACAAATCTTCGTCTGCGTCGTTTCGCCAAACCCCGGCAGCTCTGCGACCCGTCCGGACTCGCAGGCCTCGCGCAGTTGTTCGATCGAGCTGATTTTTAAGTTTTCGTAGAGCGCCTTGATCTTCTTCGCGCCGAGGCCGGAGATGGAAAATAATTCCAGAATCGCGGCCGGAAATTCAGCGCGCAGCTCCTCGACATATTTCAGCTTTCCGGTCGCGGCGAGTTCCTTGATTTTGGCCGCGATCGCCTTGCCGACGCCGGGAATTTTTGCCAATGCCTCTTCGTCCTGAAGATCATCGAGGTTGCCGCCAAAAGTCTCGAGTGACCGTGCCGCATTGGCGTAAGCGCGAATCTTGAATGGATTCTCGTCCTTAAGCTCGAGCAGGGTGGCAATCTCTTGCAAAATGTCGGCGATTTGCGATTTCGTCATTGATCCACTCTTAATGAAGAATCGCAGGTTGGAAACAGCCCAGCCTTTCAAGGCTGGGATGAGCCATTTGCTCCATTAGAAGTCCCGTCAGGGACGGCAGGCAGTTTCTTTCGTCCTTAAAGGACTTTGACGGACAAAACCGTTTGACCCAGCGCTGAAGCGCTGGGCTATTCTCGCCGTTACAGAGCATGCCAGTCGAGCCAATAAAGTTAATCGAATGTCCGCGCGATGCCTGGCAGGGCTTGCCCCGACAGATTCCGACCCCGCTCAAGATCGAATATCTCGGCTGTCTCCTCGATGCGGGCTTCAAACACCTCGACGCGGTTAGTTTTGTTTCGCCAAAAGCAGTGCCACAAATGGCGGACAGCGAACAGGTTCTCTCGCAACTAGAAATTCCATCTGATGCGGAGATCATCGGGATCGTTGTTAATGAAAAAGGCGCTGAGCGCGCGGTCGCCACGAATCGGGTAACCACGCTTGGATATCCGTGCTCGGTTTCGCCAACATTTCTTCGCCGAAACCAGAACCAGTCGCCCGAAGAGAACCTGGCAACGCTCAGAAGAATCAAACAACACGCGATCGACGCCAAGATTGGCCTTGTTGTTTACGTCTCGATGGCGTTTGGAAATCCCTACGGCGATCCGTGGAACGAAAGCGAAATTGCCACGGCGGTTACAAGAATTGCTGAGCTCGGCATCCGATCCATCTCACTTGCGGACACGATTGGAGTCGCGGACCCGCCGTTGATCCGGCAAGTCGTTACCGCGGCAATGAAATCAAGAAACGATTGCGAGATAGGTGTCCATCTGCATGGCACGGGAGCTGACGCCGGCGCAAAAACTCTCGCCGCATACGACGCCGGCTGTCGTCGGTTCGATTCGGCGATCGGCGGACTCGGAGGTTGTCCGTTTGCTCAAGACGCGCTAGTCGGCAATATCCCAACCGAAAGCGTAATCGCAGCACTGAAGCAGAGAGGCGTTAATGTTACGCTTAAGGTCGACAGCCTCACCGAACTGAACGCGAAGATTTCCGCTGATTATGCCTGAAAATCATCGCGGGCTCACATTCGATTTCGTTTCCTGTAGAAAGAGTAACGTTCGAGAATTGACTGAACGTATCTGCGCGTGGCCGGGAAATCGATGTTATCTAAAAACTGACTGGTGGTGATCCCGTCCGCTCCGACCCAACGCTGAGCGCGGCTCGCGCCGGCGTTGTACTCCGCCAGCGCGAATGGCAACGGTTCCGACTCGGTCTGCCAATGATCGAGTGCGCGGCGCAAGTACCAAGATCCCGCCTCCAAATTCGTTTTCGGGTCAAACAAATCGTCGACCTTGAAATTTTCGATCTTGTTTTGACGCACCCACTCATTGGCGGCCTTTTCGCTGACTTGCATCAAGCCGCGTTCGCCAGCAATCCCATATTTTTTTGTCTCGAATCGGCTTTCGCGCCAGACCACAGCCTTGACCAACATCGGATCAAGCCCGTGTCCTGTCGCAACCGAGGTAATGATCGAATCGTATTGCTGAAATCGCGCCGGGCTGAGCCATTCGTAGGAACTGTAGAACGCGTCTCCTGATCGCAGCGCGAGGTAGCCAAAACCGGCCGCCAACGCGAGCAGGAAACAGAGAATAAGTTTCCAAACGAACCTCATAACGTCACTATCTCAGTTTTGGGCTCACTTGCCACGCCGTAGCTTTAACGAAGGCGGCTGCTCGTGATGTGCCCAAACTTCAATTAAATTGTAACCCGCCAGATGATGAAGCCCCTTTATGTCCGCGTAATTATCGATCGCGCAATCCAGCGCGAGCTCGATTATTCCGTGCCGGAAACGCTTGCCGATCGCGTCGGTGTCGGCTCGCGGGTGCGGGTTCCATTTCGCGACAAATCGGCCCTGGCAACTGTTCTTGCCATGCTGGAAGAGAGCCATGCCAGGGGTATTCGGCCGATCGAAGCGCTAGTCGGCGAGGGTCCGGTATTGAGCGAGCGCCTTCTCGAGCTCGCGAAGTGGATGAGCGCTTACTACTGCTGCCCACTCGAAACTGTCATGCGGAGCTTGTTGCCACAAGTAATCCGACGCGCGGAGGTCGGCTGGAAAAAGCAGCTCGTTGTTCATCCATCCAAGATCGATCAATGCGAAATCGACAAGTTGCGACGGCGCGCACCGCGCCAGGCCGAGTTACTGGAAGTGATCGCGAAATTGGAGAAGCCGGTGCCGGCAGCGCAATTGTTGCGACAGACATCGCTCGATAATCAAACGTTGCGCTCGCTGGCTAAACGCGGCCTGGTCGAGCTGCGCGAAGAGGCAATCGAGCGCGATCCTCACGCGGAAGAACAATTCGTCGCCAGCGCGAATCTGGAATTGAATGCCGAACAAATTGCTGCGCTGAAGAAAATTACCGATGCACTCGCTGCGTCGCAAAACGCCAGGCCGATTCTGTTATACGGCGTTACCGGCAGCGGCAAGACTGAGATCTATCTCCAGGCAATTCGCACTGCGCTCGATCGAGGCCGGACTGCAATCGTGCTGGTCCCGGAAATTTCGCTTACTCCGCAAACGGTCGAGCGTTTC
The DNA here is from genome assembly GCA_963801815.1 of uncultured Verrucomicrobiae bacterium. Taxonomy (GTDB): domain Bacteria; phylum Verrucomicrobiota; class Verrucomicrobiia; order Chthoniobacterales; family UBA10450; genus AV40. Next base: position 903,013 of record CAWDGJ010000002.1, on the reverse strand, counting down.
AAAAGCCGTTTCGCTGAAGTTCATGAAACGGTCGCGGTCCTGCACAGCCATTTGTCCCAGGGCGAACGTCATGATGAATGGCACAAGATCCATTCGGGCCGCGCGCGAATCGTGATCGGCGCCCGCAGCGCAGTGTTCGCACCGCTCAAGGAGCTTGGATTGATCATCGTCGATGAAGAGCATGAGACAACCTACAAACAGGAAGAAGCGCCGCGTTACCACGCACGCGACGTCGCCGTCATGCGCGCGAGGATCGAGAAATGCGCGATTGTTCTTGGCAGCGCGACGCCGTCACTCGAGAGCTATCACAACGCGACAAGTCCGGGCCGGACTGGCACCAAATACGATCTGGTCGCGCTTACTCAACGCATTGACGAACGGCAAATGCCGCTCATTCGAATTGTCGATCTGCGACAGGAGCGGCGGAAAGAAAAGATTGTGCCGATACTTTCCGAAAAGCTTTCGCAAGCGATTGCCGATCGTTTGGAGAAACGCGAGCAGACAATTTTGTTCTTAAATCGGCGCGGATTTTCCACGTCGCTGCTTTGCAGCAATTGCGGCCAGGCGCGTGAATGCCCAAACTGCAGTGTTGCGCTCACGTTTCATCGCCACATGGCGAGGCTGAGTTGTCATCTCTGTGGTCACACCGCCGCAGTCCCTAAAAAATGTCCGGATTGTGGTAAAGACGCGTTGATTTACGCTGGATTCGGCACGGAGAAAGTGGAATCGACTGTTTCTCATTTGTTTCCGAAAGCAAACGTGCGCCGCATGGACGCCGACTCAATGACGCGGAAGGAAGCCTACCGCGAAGCGCTGCGAAACTTTCGGACCGGCAAAATCGACATTCTCGTTGGAACGCAAATGATCGCGAAAGGTTTGCATTTTCCGAATGTGACACTGGTCGGCATTATTAACGCCGACCTCGCGCTGCATCTTCCCGACTTTCGCGCGGGTGAACGGACGTTTCAGCTGCTGACTCAAGTCGCGGGGCGCGCCGGCCGCGGCGAAACACCGGGGGAGGTCTTCGTCCAAACCTACACCCCGTTTAGTCCGTCGATCCAGTTTGCCCGGCATCACGATTTTGCCGGTTATTTTCAGCAGGAACTCGAGTTCCGTGAGCGCTGCGATTTTCCACCATTCAAACACGCAATTTTGGTCACGGTCCGATCGGAGCATGAAGGCCGCGCCAAACTCTCGGCCGAGACTCTAGTGCGCCGCTTGAAAGAGGCCCTGCCGCCGGAGTTCATCTTGAGCGATGCAACGCCCGCGCCGTTGGAAAAACTGCAAGGCCAGTTCCGTTTTCACATTTTACTGCGCGGCGGAGCGATCGTGCGCCTGAGCCGCTTCGTGCACCAAACGCTCGAAAAGTTACCACTTCCGGAGGACGTAATCGCGACCGTGGACGTCGATCCGTATCAGTTGCTCTAGGCGTCCGCCTTGCATCTAAATTCCAAATTGGAGTAGAAGAAATCATGAGAACGTTCCCCTTCGCAGTCGCGATTTGGGCAGCTCTGTTCCTTGCGATCGCCAACTCTCGGGCCGGAGCAGCGCCGGCTGCGGTTAAGACATTTTTAGAACGTGAAGGCTTCGGCGGCTCACCGCTTCAGCGACGGTTAGGCAACCACCTGTTCGCAACAACAATCATTAATGGGCGACGAATGGCTCTGCTCATTGACACTGGCGCTCCATTCACGTTGCTCGATCGGGGAAGCGTGAGATCTCTCAACTTACCGGTACGAGAAACGAGAATGACTGTTACCGGCATGACTGGATTGTCCGAGCGGGCAGGTATCGCCAGTATCGCTACCCTCAAAATGGGTAATTGCACATTCGTGAACGTACCCATCGGGGTGGCCGATGCAGCCTACATTAACGCAATTCGCGGACCTCACCTTGATGGATTGTTTGGCGCGCACGAAATGTCCAAGTTCGGAATGATAATCGATTGTGCGCGCCAGATGATTTATGTGAATCCGAAAGGATCGTCCGCGGCGAGCAGCCAAAAGCTTGCGCAATTTTTGGCCGGCCGAGGATTTACCCGCATTCCAATGCGATTTGATTCGCGCCATCATTTGGAGGTCGAGGCTGGTGTTAACGGCCATCCCGTTTCATTGATCGTCGATACTGGAGCGGCTAGCACATTTCTTTCTGCCTCAATCGCCTCTGCGTCTGGAGCCTCAGCATCGTCGATGAATTTTACGATCGGAGGCGCAACCGGGGGAGCGCTTCCTGGAAAGATAGCCCGGATTCAAGAACTGGCCCTCGGCAACCTTACTGTCCACAATGCGGAGATCACAGTTGGCGCATCGAAATTGGGCGACGCCGGACTTCTGGGCGAAGAATATCTCTCCTGGAACTTTGGAATTGTCGACGTAGGCGGATTGAATCTTTACCTGCGGCCGCCGGAATCAAAGACGGCAAAGAAACGTTGACGTCATTCAACGCAACGGAATACTTCCCTTTGCATGTTCGACACCAGGCTGGGCACCTTCCTCGCGATAATGTCCCTGTTGCTGACCGGATGCGGTCGTAACAATTCCAATTCGTCGGCGGCTTCGAACAAGATTCGGGTCGGCTACATCGGACTCACTTGTGAAGCGCCGATCTTCAGCGCAGTCGAGAAAGGTTTTTTTAAAGAAGAAGGTCTCGATGTCAGTTTGGTGAAATGCGAATGGGCGAACTACAAGGACATTCTTGCTTTGGGCGGGTTCGATATCACGCATCATCTGGTGATGTACTTCCTGAAGCCGATCGAACAGGGACTCGATGTTAAATTCACCGGCGGAATTCATCGCGGTTGTCTCCGGGTTCAAGTCGCCAAGAACAGCAGCATTAGTTCGATCGCGGATCTGCGAGGAAAACGAATCGGCGTTCCCGGAATGGGAACTCCGCCGTTCATTTTCGCAAACCGCGTTCTGGGCGCGAATGGCATCGACGCGAGCAAAGAAATAACCTGGCGTGTGTTTCCCGCCGGAGAACTCGGACTCGCACTCGACAAGGGAGAAGTCGATGCCGTGGCCGATTCCGAGCCGATTGGCAGTTTGCTGATTGCTGAGGGCAAGGTGAAGAACGTTGCCGATCAAGCGAAGGATCCTCCTTATAAAGACGAATATTGCTGCGCGGTAATCGTTAATGGAAAATTTCTGGCCGCGAATCCGAAGGCCGCGGCCGGGGCCACGCGGGCTTTGCTCAAGGCCGCGAAATGGGTTGAGACAAATCCCGCGGCCGCGGCGCGCTTGTCGGTCGAAAAAGGATATCTCGCGTCTAACCCGGAACTAAACACGGTCGCGATTTCTCACTTACGTTACATCCCAAGTGTTTCGGGCGCTGAGCTTGCGGTCAATTCAGCAGCCGCCGAGATGAAAGTCGCCGGTATGCTGAGTCCGACAACGGACGTGTCCGAGCTAGCCAAGCGCGCCTTTGTTCATCTCGACGGAGTCACGGATGATTGGCTGCAAAATTTGCAGGTCGAAAAAGTTGCCGGTGGCCAGGTCCCTCCGGACCAGGACATTCGTTTGTACGCCGAATTGATTCTGCACGATACGGAAGGCTCCTGCTGCAAAGCGAAAAAGGTACTGGCAGCACAGAAATAAGCGGACGAAACTCGCTGCCGTCTCAGGATCGATGGAAGCCCAGGAGGATTTAGTCCGGACCGCTTTTGTTGAGCCACCATCCGTTTTGCGTTGGCGGACAATGCTGGCAGTACCGCTCGCCGCGGCAATCGCTTTTGCGGTGCACATGTTTATCGCGAAAAACGAGCCGCCGCTGGAATCGCATTCTTACAAACTTCTTTTCGCCGAAATCATCGGAGTATCGATTCTCCTCGCGCTCGGGCGGCGTTTTTCGGCGGCGTTGCGTCAATGGATGTCGAACATGTGGCCAATTTTTACCGCGGCGATTTTTACGCTCTGCGTTTGGGACGTCATCACGCTGGGACTTCACCTCCTTCCGCTCCCGTACTTTCCGGGTCCTTCGGCCGTGTTGCGAAGTTTGATCAATGATCGCGTGCTTTTGCTCGACAGCACATGGCACTCGCTCGCTTTACTCTTGAGTGGTTATTCGCTTGGAGTGATCGCCGGAGTGGTCAGCGGCGTTTGTATCGGCTGGTCGGCTCCGATCAGATATTGGGGAATGCCGATCCTGAAAGTTGTCGGACCAATTCCCGCAACTGCCTGGATTCCTCTCGCGTTGGTTCTTTCGCCGTCGGCCACCATTTCCTCGGCGGCGTTGATCGCGCTTGCGGTTTGGTTTCCGGTCACAATGCTCACCGCTTCCGGCATTTCGAACACGCGCGCTTCCTACCTGGATGTCGCTCGCACTCTCGGCGCTGGACCGGCCTACCTGATCTTCCGCGTCGCGATCCCTGCGGCCGTTCCTAACATTTTTATCGGTTTATTCATGGGACTGGGTGCATCGTTTCTCACACTCGTTGTCGCGGAATCGGTCGGAGTGAAGTCCGGGCTTGGGTGGTACGTAAGCTGGGCGCAGGGTTGGGCGGAATACGGAAAAGTGTTCGCCGCCCTCATCATCATGGCCGCTTTCTTCTCAACCATTATGACTCTTCTCTTCAAAGTGCGAGATCGGGTGCTGGTTTGGCAAAAAGGCGTAATCAAATGGTAGCAGCAGCTGAAATTGACGCGGCGTCGCTGATTGTCCGTGAGGTTAAGAAAAGTTTTCCCGCCCCGGAAAATCCACTTTCGCGCCGACAAGTTCTAGGCGGCGTTTCATTTTCACTCGCCGCCGGCGAACTGGTTTCGCTCATCGGTCCAAGCGGTTGCGGCAAGTCCACTCTGCTGCGTCTCATTGCCGGTCTGGATTCTACCGACGATGGAGATCTTTTAATCGGATCAGAGCCGATTATTGCGCCCAACGCCGATCGGGGTCTCGTTTTTCAAGACCCAAATCTTTTTCCGTGGCTGACCGTTCGTCGCAATATTCAGGCCGGCCTCGTGGCGCGGGGCGTTTTGCATGAAAAGAAACCGGAGGTCGATCAATTCATGCGGTTGGTGGGACTTGAAGCATTCGCCAATGTTTATCCGCATCATTTGTCCGGCGGCATGGCCCAGCGCGCCGCGCTTGCCCGGGCGTTGATCAATCATCCGAAGATTCTTCTCCTGGATGAACCACTCGGCGCGCTCGATGCATTTACCCGAATGCGAATGCAGGATGAAGTCCTTCGTCTTTGGCAAACGCGCGGCACCACGATGCTCCTCGTCACACACGATATCGACGAGGCGATTTACATGAGCGACCGCATTATGATCATGACGCCGCGCCCGGGGCGGATTGAGCGAACGATTGAGGTTAGCTTGAGTCGCCCGCGCCAGCGTGACAGCGCCAATTTTCTCAAGCTCCGCAGCGACATTCTGAATTTTCTCCACTTCGCCGGGAAAGGTTGACGAATTACGGCCTGCTCGCCGTAAGCCGTCGCGGCGAATGGAGGCGGAAGCCGACAGACAGCTCCCTCGTAAAATCGGATCGCCCGCGAAGGAGGCGGTAAGTTCGATATGACGCCGAATTACCGGGCCGCAAACTCCGATTTGTTTGTTCGTCTTGAAAACGCTGCCCGCTATTTCTTGAGCTTCATCTCAACTCCGGCACCGCCGACCGAGACGTCGAAGCCCTTGCTCGTGGAATACAGGGCGATGGGCAGAGCACAATAAGTCTCGCGACCAGCTGGAGCAGCAGAGCGCGGCGAGAAGTCCGCCGCGCTCAACCATTAGTTTAACCCAAGCCGAGTGACCCGACTGTATCGGGATCGACAGCGCCTGTCACCGGCAGGCCACGATCACGCTGAAAGCGGATCAGCGCTTCTTGTGTTTGTGGGCCAAGAATTCCGTCGACGGCACCATAATAGTAACCAAGATTCTGTAGGTCACTTTGGACGTTTGCGATGACCTCGTCCGGCGCTAGTCCACCGTAGCCGTAGATTGGACCATCATAGGCATAGGAGGAATAGTAAGGATCGTAACCCCAGGCTGGATACCACCAACCGTCCCACCAGCCCCACCAACCCCAATCGACCAGGATGACGGCGCCGCAATGATGGTCCCACCAATCGTGATCGTGGTGGTGATGACCATCGTGATTGTGATTATTGCCATCTAGATCGCCATGGTGACGTTGATTTGCTTCGACCCAGCTGGATTTATTACCCTGCCAGTTGCGAAGCCTGTCCTGGGTCCGTTGGTCGAACCGGCTTTGGTTCTTCGGATTGTTACGGGCCCAGTCTCCCCGATTGGTCTTTCCATCGCGAGCAGTCAGGTTCTGTTTGCTGACGAACCCGGTCCTTGCGTTGCGCTGAACGGCGCGATTCCCATACGCGCTTTGAATGCGAGTGTTCGTGGCAACCCGATTCGTTCGATTCACCGCGGACTGACTTCGATTGACGCGCTGTCCGTAGGATCTTTGAGAAGAATAGAACTGATTACCGTTCGTTACCATTTGGCCGGCTGGCCGTGAACTGTAAACATGACCGCGTGTCGAACCATAACCCTGCCCATTCCCGCTATAGATCCGATTGAAGCCGCCTCCGGTGTAACCGCGCATTCCGCTGTAATTCAGCGATCCGCCGGAGTAATTGTGAACGCCGGAATAACCGCCTATCCCACCCGAGTACCCCCGATTTCCGCCTCCGTAGCCACCCGAGAACCCTCCTCCACCTAAATGGCCTCCGCCTCGTCCTGCCAACACTGAGGGTGCGGTGAACGACAGAATTGCTGCCGATAGAACCGCAGCCGCTGCGACTAATCTCGTTTTCATAAGAACTCCTTCTTTGACTAGAAGGTCTGCGCAGGAGCGACTATCTGCCCACCATCCCTTGCGTTTCTTGAATCAGATTTTGTCTGGGTCGGCGAGCAAGCCGCGCGCCGCCAGTCGAACATTCGGGTCTGACACTTGATAGCGCTGAGCATCCAGAAACCGTTCCACGCGGGGCCACGCACCCATAGGGACGATGTCGATCTTGCGAACGACCTCGCAGCATCTGCGATTGCAGTTCCGCCTAGTGAAGCGGGGAAATGAAAATGGCGCGCCGGATCGACGGCGCGCCCATTACTCATGAAACTGTCAGCTTATTTTTTAATCGTCATGTCAACGCCGGCGCCGCCGATGGTGACATCGAGACCTTTGGTCGTCGAGTAAACGGCGACTTTAACGTTGTGCTGATTTCTCATTGCCGTGGCCGCACGCCCGCCGGCGAGAGTCATTCCTACACCGGTCGAAGTGTAATTGCCGTCAAAGTCACGGAGATGTTTAAGGTTATAGACATTGCCGCGCGCGGTCGCTTTCGACAGCCCGACTTTGCCCAGCGACATTCCGCTAACCTTGATGGGGTAATCCTTGCCTTTGTAGTGCAGTGTCCCACCGCCCCAGCTGAAACCGATTCCGGCGGCGACTGCTCCGCTGCTCAGATCTAAAGTTGCATCTGGTCTTTCTTCGGCCGCCGCCGCCGTCTGGGCGCCGAACGCCGTGGTTAGGCCAAGGGCCAGCAGCAGAATCCCGATTTTCTTTACATTAATCATAAATTGTAACTCCTTTAATTGCATTAGCGGCGAACCATAGAGGTTCGCCCGCCCCCCTGCCATGGGACGAAGGTCTCATATGCACTTCACAACGTTGAGGATAAAAAGGTTGCGAATGAAAACGCTGGATTGTTCGACACTGGAGCTGTTGATCGAGAACCATGAACCGCTGGATTTGATCGATATTCGTTCGAAGAAGGAATTTTCGGCGATGCACATTCCCGGAGCGCGATCGCTTCCATTTGCCGAACTTGTAAAGCCCAAGGGATTTCTAAGATGGCGGCGAACAGCGGAACCAGTTTATGTAGTTTCCGATGATCGCGTGAAAGCCAGTCTCGCCGCAGGAATTCTGCGGGCGTCCGGCTATGTGAACTCCACGGTTGTCGATGGCGGGATGAAGCAGTGGATTGCACAAGGCCTTCCGGTGCTGACCAAACGTTTTTCTTTCAGACTTGCGAGTTTTTTGAGGGCAGGTTCGATCGTATTGGGAATCGTCGCGCTGGTTGCGTTGGGATTCATGAAGATCCTGATCTGCGCTCCGATTGTGGTCGGCGCGCTCGTCCTTGGTGCGAAAGCGCATTTCATCGAGCGCGATCAAACTCCCAAAACTCCCCGGCTGGATTGGGCGACAGCCTAGCAGCCAAACATAGACTTCTCAAAGGTCCCGCAGCGTGTTAAAAGGAAGCTTGGGGAACTCACTCTCCTTGATACGGAACGATGACGCTTGGGCGCACGTCTGTCTTTGTATGCGAGGCGTGTCGCACGTAGCTGCTGAGTTGGGCGCGGCAGCCTGTTCGGACTCTACCCGATGGCGATGTTTTCGGGGTCAACCCATCACAAGATTTGCGGCAACAAACGCAATTCGCGGCGATTCAGGCTTCGGCAGCCCAACTATCATTTTTTGGAATCAATTATGAGCTGGGTCACTTTCCTGTGGGCGATGTTGGTTGGCGGATGTGTGGCACTCGCTTTGCCACATCTTCTAGTTGGAATCTGGCAGCGGCGCGGAGCACATCTGTTTTTTGTCCTGGCCGCAGCCGCGGTGATTGGAATCGCGGTCGGCGAATTATTGATGATGCGAGCGGACTCCATCGAGCACTTTGTTCAAGCGCTGCGATGGATGCAGCTACCGATTTTCCTCTTAGTAGTTGCACTCGTCGGCTTTGTTCGCCTTTATCTCGGCACCGGCCGGCTTTGGCTAGGACTCTCGGCATGTGCAATGCGCTTTGTCTGCCTGATCGTCAACTTCGCAGTGACACCAAGTCTCAGTTACCGGGAAATCACCGGGTTGCGGCAATTACATTTCCTCGGCGAGAACGTTTCGGCGGCGGTAGGGGTGATTAGTTCCCGCATTTATCTGGCCGAATTCAGTTCGGTGCTCCTGTTGCTATTCCTGGTCGATGCGTCGATCGCCTTGTGGAGACAAGGCACGCCTGAGAGTCGCCGTCGTGCTTTGGTCGTGGGTGGAAGCACTAGCTTGTTCGTGCTGGTTGCGGCGAGTGTCGCGGCGATAACTCAGCACCAGATCATTAACGAGCCGTATTTTGTCAGCTTTCCCTTTGCAGCGATTCTGTTCGCGATGGCATTTGAACTCGGCTCCGACCTGTTTCGCGCCGGACAAGTCGCTTTAAAGCTGCAAGCCAGCGAAGCCTGCTCTGCTTGAGAGCGAGGAACGTTTTCGAACAATGGCCAACGCCGCGCCAGTCATGATCTGGATGTCGGGCCTGGATAAACTATGCACGTTCTTCAACAAAGCGTGGCTTGAATTCAGCGGACGAACGATAGAACAGGAGCGCGGAGACGGCTGGACCCAGGGCGTGCACCCCGATGATTTCGGCAAATGTTTGCAAACCTACAGCGATGCGTTCGATGCCCGCGAACCGTTCGTGATGCAGTATCGGCTCCGACGACAGGACGGGGAATACCGGTGGTTGACGGACCGCGGTATGCCGCGCTTTGGAGTGGATGGAAATTTCCGAGGTTACATTGGCGCCTGTGTTGACATCACCGATCTGTTGAAAAAGGAGCAAGCCTTGCACGAATTTGAAGAGCGAGTCGCACTCGCGGCCGACACTGCGCACCTGGGCGTGTGGGAACTGGACACGAAAACAAACGAATTCTGGATGTCCGACAAAGCGGTCGAACTTTTTCAACTTAATCAAACGATTCCAGTTACCTACGCAGCGTTTCGTGATCGGGTTCATCCCGAAGATCGTCTCGCGCATGAGTTGGCGATAAAGCACGCAATAGAAACGCAGGGCGGCTACGAAATTGAGTATCGAATCGTGCTGCCCGACAGGGCCCTCCGCTGGATCAGCGGTCGCGGCCGGTGTGTCAGCGATGCGAGCGGCAACCTGTCACGCTTACTGGGCGTCGCGATGGATGTGACCGCACGAAAACAGGCCGAACAGGACGCGCGCCGCAGCCGCGAGCAAATCAGTCGCCTCAGCCGAATCAATCTGCTGGGCGAAACGACTGCGTCTATCGCCCATGAACTGAATCAACCGCTTTCGGGGATCACCAGTAACGCGAGCGCAGCGCAGCGTTTCATCGATCGCGGCAATGTCGACCTTGCACAGCTTCGTGAGATCCTCGTTGACATCGCAGCGGACGGACGGCGCGCCAGCGACATTATTCAGCACATTCGCAACGCCATTAATAAAGGTGGCGGATTGCGAGAACGCATAAACTTGAACGACCTCGCCGGGCGTGTGGCACATATGCTTGAGCCGGATGCGCGGCTGCATTCATGCGAGTTGACGCTTTCTCTGGTAGAAGGTTTGCCCGGAATTGAAGGTGATCCGTTAGAAATTCAGCAGGTCCTCATCAATCTCGTCATCAATGCCTTTGAGGCGATGAATGGGACACCGCCAAGTCAGCGCAAAGTAGAGATCGCCACCGAGAAGAATGGCGACGGCACCGTCCGAATGATTGTGCGAGATTATGGGGCGGGGATTCCCGAAAAAGCTCGCCAACGGATGTTCGAACAGTTTTTCACAACGAAGGAGGAAGGCCTTGGCATGGGCCTGGCCATTGTGCGCTCGATTATTGAAGCTCATGGCGGTAAAGTTTCGGCTGAAAATATTAATGGAGGCGGGGCACGGTTTTACTTCGTTCTGCCGACCGCAGAAAAATGAGCGCACCTAAACCCTTCGTGTTCGTGATCGATGACGACGAATCGGTCCGGAAAAGCCTCAAACGCCTGTTAAGCTCCGCCGACTACGACGCCGAGGTGTTCGCATCAGCTTCTGATTTTCTGGCGCGACCGTCTTATCAGGGTCCCTCTTGCGTGATCGTCGATGTTCAAATGCCGGGTTTAAATGGAATCGACTTTCAGGAAGCTCTGATTCAGCGCAATCGGGAGGAGCAACTCGTTTTCATCACCGGGCACGGGAACATTCCGATGTGCGCGCGCGCGATGAAAGCCGGCGCCGTTGATTTTCTTCCAAAGCCATTCAAGCCGAGCCAGCTCTTGAAGTGCGTTGAGCAGGCGCTGAGTCGATCCGTTAAGCAGCGCCAGCGAGCCGCGGAGAAAAACGAATCGCGCCGGCTTCTTGATTCACTGACGCCGCGCGAATTTGAAGTGATGCAGCTGGTGACGACCGGCATGTTGAACAAACAAATCGGTGCCGAACTCGGCATGGCTGAGAAAACCGTCAAGGTTCATCGCGGTCGCGTGATGCAAAAACTTGGCGTCACCTCGGTGGCAGAGCTGATTCGCCTCGCGCAAAAGGCCGGGGTTGGGTCCCGTTCGCTCCATAAGACCAAGGTCTAATTTCTAATTCCCGCTCACTCTGAGTTAGTTGCACTCTGTGCAAACGAGTCATCCGGTTGAACCTGAGTCGTCTCTGAGCAAACAACGGTTTTTGAAACCGGAAGTCGTTTGTCTTGTCGATGACGATCCGTCCGTCAGAAAGTCGGTGGGTCGCTTGCTGGAGTTGGCCGGCTTTGAAGTGCGGACCTTTGCCGAACCAGAAATCTTTCTCGACTATGTCGCAAAGAACCCGGTTTCGGTCGCGATACTGGACATCTGGATGGAGCACATGACCGGGATGGAACTACTCGCGCATCTCTGCGCGAAGTCGCCGCGCACCCGTTTGATCTTTATTACCGGCCGCGAAGACGCAGGCGCCGAAGCCACGGTGACGCAAGCCGGCGTGTTCGCTTTTTTTCTCAAGCCTTTCGACGAGGAGAAGTTTCTAAACACAGTGCACTCAGCGTTGGACGCTTCTAAAGAGAATATCGACAAGTAGAGTCGGAGACCGGGGCCACTGATCGTTAATGCTAATCGCCCGAGTCATAGGACGAAGGTCCCATACCGCGAAGTGCTGGTGACTGACTAGCCTGATTAAGTATGCGAGACGTTGATTCCATCTTGATTTGCGTGCTCGATGATGATCCGTCGCAACTCAAGGCCAAGAAGCGTGTTTTATCGTCCGCAGGCTGGCAGACCCGACCATTTAATGATCCAGATGCGTTTCTGCAGTATGCGCAAACTCATTCTCCGGACGTTGCCGTTCTGGATTTTGGCGGACCGCGCGCGCGTGGTTTGGGAATCAAGGCCCGGCTCCGAGAAATCTCGCCCGCCACTTGGACGATTATCGCGCTCAAGCCACATCACAATCCGGCGCGCGACCTGCTCTCGGAGAATGAACTGATTAATTTGATCAAGCAATATGTCGGAACATCAGCACAGCGCCTATTTCCAAAACGGTTCCTTTCCGCAAAACGGGAGGTCGGACTTGAACTCAGCGCCTAAGACGCACGGGATCACGGTTTGTCTGGTCGACGACGATCCGTCCGTCTTGAAAGCAACGGGCCGATTGCTTTCCTCGGCTGGATGGAAAGTGGAAGCCTTCAGCGATCCACGTGAATTCTTGCGTTACGCTGAAGTCAACCATCCGAAAGTCGTGGTGCTCGACATCCTGATGCCGATCATGAACGGCCTCGAAGTACAATCACGGCTGCGCCAGCTTTCGCCGTCGAGTCGAGTGGTTGTCTTAACCAGCAAGGACGATCCTTCAGTCCGTTCCAGGGCAATGGACACGGGGGCGTCCTCTTTCTTTCTGAAGCCGGTAGATGACGCCGCGTTTCTCGCTGGTATCGAGTCGGCAGTCGCGGCGAATTAATTCGTTAGGCTAAGCGCAGGTCGGGTCCTCAGGGCCGGCAAGCGCCTGCCATAGTGTAAGCCTAAGGTCCAATACTCGGGCCGCTATCCAGCAGGCAAGCTTGCCATCTACGCCATGAAATTCGTCTCCTTTGTTGTTGTTTCTGTCGCCTTGCTATTCAGCGCTTACGCCATGGAGAGGCCTTCGTTTCACACCAAGGGAAGTCCCACGGGTAAGCCAACGGGACCACTCAAACCGGGTGAGTATTGGTGGAATCCGCAACTTTCTCCGAGCGGCCCCGTCGTTTTGCTGGTCAGCATCCCGCAACAAACAATGCATGTTTATCGAAACGGGATTCTCATCGGGCGAAGCACCATAAGCAGCGGCAAGAACAATAGTACGCCTGGAGGTGTCTTCACTATCCTGGAAAAAAAGCAGGAGCATTACTCGAAAAAATACGACAACGCGCCAATGCCGAACATGCAGCGACTGACCTGGTCCGGCATCGCGATGCACTCAGGCCAGTTACCCGGCTACGCCGCCAGTCACGGTTGTATTCGACTGCCGTACGATTTTTCACAGTTGCTCTTCGCCGTAACAAAGAGTGGCGGTACGGTTGTCGTGGGTGACGGCAAGACCCCGACGCCGCATCTTGCCTCGAATCCAGGATTGATGCTTGCACCCAAGGACCTCACGCCCGACATGATCCGTCATCTCGCGCGCGACGAATATCAATGGCATCCGGAGCGAAGTCCTCAGGGTCCGATCACGATTGTTCTGAGTTCTGCAGATCGAACGATGTACGTGTATCGCAATGGGAATCCGATCGGGCGCGCGGCTCTCGAGATTAACGGTCGCGGTCTTGGCAGCCGTCTTGGCAGTCACATCTTCACGCGTCTCGAAGGAACGACGGGCAAGGAGAGCCAACTGGCGCCAGGACGTGAAGCTGGAAAATGGATGCGTGTGAGTAGCGAGGGTCGCGGTATCGACGCCGAGAGCCTGGCGTCACGACTTCGTTTCAATACCGAATTTGCCCAGAAACTGACTGACGAAATCAAACCGGGTACAACAGTCATCGTAACCGACAATCCGGTAGTGCGGAAACCGGTTGCTGATTCCAGTTACTTCGCGGCGGACTGAGGTAACTCGCATGCGGGCATTTAATCGGGACGCGATGACAATCTGCGGTCGCGGTGCCGGAAATCCCCGTCGGTTAGGCCAAGGTCATAACCGCGTCACAACCGCGATTTTTACCTTGCTGGAAATTGTCCTCGTCGGCGTTGTGATTGCGTCTCTCATCGCAATCGCGACTGTCACCCAGATCGCCAGTTCTTTCTCGACCACACGTTTCAACACGTCACGAAATCCACATGTCTCCGGCATGATCTAGCCGATGCACGTAACGGCTCATACCGAACGAAGAGAGGAATGAGACCGTTCGTTTCAAAATACCTCGATCCAGCCAGCCGATTAGGCGAAATTTTGTTCGGCTTGATTATGGTGTTGACCGTCACACTGACCGCCGGACTGACCGTGGCCGACGGTTCGGCCGGAGCGCGTCAGCTTCTGCTAGCCGCCTTCGGCTGTAATCTCGCCTGGGGACTCATCGACGCGGTCATGTACATTATGAACTGCATCACCATACGCAGCGGCAAAGTGCGCCTGGTCCGGGCGGTACAAAGTGCTTCCGACGAACAATCCGCGCTCGCGCTCATCCAGCAGGAAATCGAACCGGAACTGCAAGAGCTTCTCGATTCGCAACAGGCCGACGCGCTGAGCCGTTCGGTCCTGAAGCACATCGCGCAAGCGAAGATCGCGACGAAGACGCTGACCAAAGACGATCTTTATGGCGCCCTCGCCTGCTTTTGGCTGGTTTTTGTATCGTGTTTGCCAGCGGCAGTTCCATTCTTCATTTTTTCGCAGCCGCGTTTCGCTCTTCGCGTTTCCAACTCTCTTCTCCTCGTCATGCTCTTTTTCGTCGGACAAAAGTGGGCGCAATACGCCGGCTTTAACCGACTCGCCGCGGGATCAGCCATGGTGACGATTGGCCTCATCCTCGTCGGCATTGCCATTTTGCTAGGAGGCTGAAATGACGCGCGCGTGTGCCGCTCTCGCGATTGTCCTCGGACTGGCTGCTTCTGAGTCGTTTGGTGGAGCTGCGACAATTGCTCCGCTGGAAGCCGCCGACGAAACTGCGGAAACCGGATGGGACTGCTCGTTATCTATTTCCACCTATCTCGCGCAGCATTCGCGCGATTATGCCAATCCGAATTTCACGGCCGACCACGACTGGTTGCATCTGGAAGCCCGCTATAATTATGAAGCGCTCAAGACCGGCTCGCTCTGGCTCGGCTACAACTTCAGTTTCGGAAAAAAGCTGACGCTTGACGCCACACCGATGGTCGGCGGCGTGTTCGGCGATATCACCGGAATTGCGCCGGGCTATGCAATTTCGATTAACTACGAGCCGATTGAATTTTTTACCCAAGGCGAATACTTTTTCGATTCCGCAATTCATGCGGGAGATTTTTTCTACAGCTGGTCCGAACTGAGCTACGCACCCGCGAGTTGGTGCAAGGTTGGTCTCGTGGTGGATCGGACCAAGGCGTTAGGCAGTAGCTTGGACATTCGGCGTGGACCGCTGGTCGGGTTCAGATACAAGAAAGTCGATCTTACCACCTATTGGCTGAGCCCCGGAACGCGTGAGGCAACGTTCATTTTCGCGGTGACCGTCAAATTTTGAGATTAATTTATGCAGCAAAACTAAACACACTAGACGCAGACCTAAATGCCTATGAAAACCAAAGAAATTATTAAGAGAGTACATGAGGTGACCGATCCGTTTCGTGTCACCAAAGGAAAAGATTTTCGACTGAAGGATGTCGATCCTGATGATACGTTGAAATTGACCAGCGAAGACAAGCCCCGCGCCAAGGAAGCACTCGCGATGGGGGTGGAAGCGCTGGCCGAATTTCAAGACAAACTCTATGCCCAGGACAGGTGGGGTGTGTTGCTGATCTTCCAGGCGATGGATGCCGCTGGGAAAGACGGCGCGATCAAGCACGTGATGTCCGGCGTGAATCCCCAGGGATGTCAGGTTTTTTCGTTCAAATCGCCAAGCTCGGAGGACCTCGACCACGATTTTCTCTGGCGTTGCATGAAGTGTCTGCCGAACCGCGGAAACATCGGAATCTTCAATCGCAGCTACTACGAAGAAGTCCTCGTCGTCCGAGTGCATCCGGAATTTCTCGCAAAACAAAAAATGCCGCCGCAATTGATGGGAAAGAAAATTTGGGAGCACCGTTTCGAGGATATTCGCAATTTCGAGCAATACCTCGCCCGCAACGGCGTCATTGTCCGGAAGTTCTTTCTCCACGTTTCAAAGAAAGAACAGAAGCGGAGGTTCCTCGAACGAATCGATAACCCGGTCAAGAACTGGAAGTTCTCCGCCAACGACGCTGCCGAACGCGATTACTGGGACGATTACATGGAAGCGTACGAAGACATGATCCGGGAGACTGCGACGAAGGAAGCGCCATGGTACGTCGTCCCGGCGGACAACAAGTGGTTTACTCGCGTGGTCGTCGCCGCGGCGGTCATTGAAACCCTTGCCGATCTCAAGTTGAAATACCCGGAAGTTGGCGAAAGCAAACTGAAGGAGCTTGCGGCCGCGAAGAGAAAGCTAATGAAGAAGTAGCGAGCGGCGTGCCAGAGAGTCGTCACGCAAAGCGCGATTCCAAGCGTGGTTTCGTACCGTCTTAGCCGACGGGTCGGAGCGAAATCTGTCACCCACCGAGCTCGCAATGGAGTAGGCCTAAAGTCCAATACCGGGGCCGAGTCGCATGGCGGCAAACTAAATGGAAACCTCAACTCCTACCATCGCCATGAATAAAAATATATTTGTCCTAATTCTCGTCTGCGGCGTACTAGCGACGCAGTACTCTATGTCTGCGGCCACGGTTCCCGCCGGGACAACGCTCGTTGTCCGGACCAATGCGCCGATTTCTACCCATGCCAAACCGGGCAACCAATTCACCGGCACACTCGATAAAAGTGTCGGCGGCCTTCCCGCGGGAACGCCTGTCATCGGACTTATTCAAGCATCGCGTGGTTCGCGCTCGACTACCAGCTCTTCGCCACTCACGCTGGTTCTGACCGGCGTGTCTGTTAACGGAAAGATGGTGTCTATCAAAACAAATCCCTTACAACCTCAGCCCGCGCACACCACTCGAGCAAAACGAGGAAGCTTCAGCTTTGGTGAAGATACTTTCGCGCCCGGAACAAAACTCGAATTTCGTTTGTCGCAGCCGGCGAATCTATGACTTCGCGACGTTCTTTTGCCGCTGGCTGCGCGCTTACCGCGGGCTTGGCTTTTGTCAGCCTCGGTGGCTGCAGTAAGCAGGAAACGGTGGTTGCCGCTCCGCCGGAAGTTTTGGTGATACCGGCAGCCACCCGCGACGTTCCGGTTTATCGCGAATGGATCGGAACCATCGACGGTTCGGAGAACGCCGAGATTCGCGCACGGGTAACCGGTTACCTGATCAAGCGCGATTACAGTGAAGGCTCGCTGGTTAAGAAAGACACCCTTCTTTTCGAAATCGACCCACGGCCTTCCGAAGCCGCGCTGGCTCAGGCAAAAAGCCAGCTGGAGCAAGGCAAAGCTGTCAAACTTGCCGCCATCGCTGAAAGGGAACGAAGCGACAAGCTTTTCAGTCAAAAGGTGATCTCCGAACAGGAGCACACCAACAAAACGCAGCTTGCTGAAGCGAACATCGCCAAAGTTGACGCCTTGCAAGCAGCCGTGGACGACGCCCAGCTGAACTTGAACTTTTGCAAGGTGATTGCGCCAGTTGACGGAATTGTAGGCCTCGCAAAGGCACAGGTAGGCGATCTTGTCGGCACTGGCAGCAACGTCGTGCTGACCACGCATTTCAACGCTGGATCCGGCGAAAATTCAGTTTCCGGTCAGCGAAGCGGACTATTTGGCGGCAAATCAACGCGTACAGGAGACGCTGAACAAACCAATCGATCAGCGAGCCGAGAACATCGACCTAATTCTCGCGGATGGATCGACTTTTTCTCAAAAGGCAAAGCTGCTATCAGTGGACCGGCAAGTCCAGGCCTCTACCGGAACAATTTTGGTCACGGCTCTGGTCAAGAACCCCGGTAGTGTTCTGCGCCCCGGATTCTACGCCCGCGCCCGGATCGTGGCCCAGGTTTTGAAGGATGCCGTCGTCGTGCCGCAACGTTCGGTTTCCGAAGTTCAAGGTGCTTATCAACTCGGCATTATCGGCGCGGATGGGAAAGCAGAGATCCGCCCGGTGAAAGTCGGCGCACGCACCGGCACCGATTGGGTGATCGCCTCGGGATTGAAGTCGGGCGAGAAAGTCGTAGTCGAAGGGCTCCAAAAAATCAAAGCCGGCGCGCCGGTGGTGGCGAAACCGTGGACACCTCCGGCCGAGAAAACCCTTGCCGGCAACTCCGGAGAGAAGCCGGGCACAAACGACGAACGCAAACCTGAGAGCCATTAACCGCCGTGGCCAAGTTTTTCGTTAATCGACCCATCGTCGCGATCGTCATTTCGATCGTGATGACGATTGTCGGCATTATCACGTATCTGCGTCTGCCGGTGGCGCAGTTTCCCGATATTGTCCCGCCGGAAATTCAGGTCAAAACCACCTACACCGGCGCCGACGCGCTCACGGTCGAGCAATCGGTAGCTACGCCGATCGAACAGCAAATGAGTGGCGTCGACAACATGAATTACATGCAGTCGGTCAACGGCAACGACGGCACCCTCAAGCTCACGGTAAACTTCGAAGTCGGCACCGATGTCAACACCGACCAGATTCTTTCGCAGATGCGGAGCAACCAGGCTTCGTCGCAGTTGCCACAGGACGTCAACAAGTTCGGCGTCACGGTGCAGAAATCGACATCGTCGCCGCTGATCATGTTCGCGCTTTACTCGCCGAAAGGGACCTACGACAACGTCTTCCTGGCGAACTACGCCAACATTAACCTGAACGACGAGTTCACCCGCGTGAAAGGCATCGCCAGTGTAACGGTTTTCGGCGCCGGACAATATGCCATGCGCATTTGGGTGAAGCCGGACCAGCTGGCCAAGCTCGGCCTAACGATTCCGGAGATCCTGCAAGCCATTAACACCCAGAACGCGGTGAACCCCGCCGGCACCATTGGCGGTGAGCCGGTGCCGAAAGGACAGGAGTTCACTTATGCGGTGCGGGCGCAAGGCCGTCTCCAAACGGCCGAGGAATTTGGCGATATCGTCGTTCGCGCAAATGTCGACGGCTCCATGGTGCGGGTGAAAGATATCGGCACGCATCGAACTCGGCGCGCAAAACTATGCGCTCTCCGGCCGGCTCAACGGCAAGCCCGCAGCGCTCGTCGCCCTCTATCAGCTTCCCGGTTCAAACGCGATCGCCGCCGCCGACGGCGCGAAGAAGAGAATCAAAGAGTTAGTCGGAGAAATTTCCGGCCGATCTCGACTACGTTGTCTGCCTCGACACCACGCTCGCTGTTACAGAGGGCATGGTGGAGATCCAGCACACCCTGATCGAGGCGCTGCTGCTCGTCATCCTCGTCGTTTTCATCTTTCTGCAGGGCTGGCGCGCCACGCTCATCCCGCTGCTGGCCGTGCCGGTTTCGCTAGTCAGCACGTTCGCGCTGTTTCCGATGTTCGGATTCACGGTAAACACGCTTTCGCTGTTCGGCCTGGTCCTGGCCATTGGCCTGGTGGTCGATGACGCGATCGTCGTCGTCGAAGCGGTCGAGCATCACATCGAGCACGGACTTTCGCCGCGAGAGGCCACCCTGAAGGCCATGGACGAAGTGAGCGGACCGGTCATCGCCATTGCGCTTGTCCTTGCGGCCGTGTTCGTGCCGACGGCCTTCATCCCCGGAATCACCGGTCGATTGTATCAGCAGTTCGCCGTCACGATTGCGGTCTCGATGCTCATCTCTGCATTCAACGCGCTCACGCTTTCGCCCGCGCTCGCCGCGATGCTACTAAAGCCGAAGAAAAAGGGCAGCGGGCTGCTGCAAAGATTTTTCGACTGGTTTAATCGCGTCTTCGGAGTAGCGACAGATAAATTCACCGAGCACTTGCCATCTTCTGATCCGCAAATCGCTGATCGCCGTAATCATTCTGGTCGGGTTCGTGTTTCTTGCCGGGATGTTCGGCAAGCGCTGTTCCCGGCAGCTTTCTGCCGGAAGAAGATCAGGGTTACTTCTTCGCGCAAGTCATCCTGCCAGACGCCGCCTCGTTCCAGCGCACCGACGAAGTGATGAAACGCTGTGAGGAGATTCTGAAGAACACGCCAGGAGTCGAGTACGTAGTCGACCGTTACCGGCCTACAACTTTCTTAGCGGCGTCAACACGAGCTACAGCGGCATCTTCTTCATTTCGCTGAAGGAATGGAAGGCAGCGGAAAGCTCCCGAAGAGCAATACGGCGCCATCCTCAAACACGTGAACAGTGAGTTCGCCAAACTTCCCGGCGCGCGCGCGTTCGCGTTCTCACCGCCGGCCATTCCGGGCATCGGCACCAGCGGTGGCGTGACGTTCCTGCTCCAGGACCGCGCCGGGAAGGATGTCGCGTTCCTCGCCGAGAACGTCATGAAGTTCGTCGCGGCTGCGCGCGAACGCAAGGAGCTTACCGGCGTCACGCCGATGTTCTCGCCCTCGCGTGCCGCAGGTCTTCCTGAACGTAGACCGCGAAAAAGTGCTTGAAGCAGAACATCGACCTGAGCGCGGTTTATCAGACGCTGCAGACGTTCATGGGCAGCTACTTCGTAAATTATTTCAATCGGTTCGGCCGCCAATGGCAGGTCTTCGTCCAGGCCGAGGGCGACTATCGCACGAACGTCGAGCAAGTCGGCCAGTTCTTCGTGAAAAACAAAGACGGCGCAATGGTGCCGCTGAGCGCGGTGCTCAACACAAGCCAATCAGCGGGCCGGAATTCACCATGCGCTACAACCTCTATCGTTCGGCTCAAATCAATGCCACGCCTGCCGCCGGCTACAGCTCCGGTCAGGCGATGAAAGCGATGGAGGAAGTATTCAAGGCGACGATGCCTAACGAGATGGGATTTGCTTACATGGGCATGAGTTATCCAGGAAAAACGCGCCCAGGAAGGCGTATCCGCCAGCGTCATCTTCGCCATGTCGTTGCTCTTCGTTTTTCTTGTCCTGGCCGCGCAGTACGAAAGCTGGACCCTACCGTTCAGCGTTCTGCTCAGCTTGCCGATCGCGGTTTGGGGCGCATTCGCCGGGCTGATGGTCGGGCGATATGAATTGAACGTCTACGCCCAGATCGGTCTCGTTATGCTCATCGGCCTCTCCGCCAAGAATGCAATTCTCATCGTCGAGTTCGCTAAGATGAAACTCGAGCAGGGTCTCGGTCTCGTCGAAGCCGCTCTCGAAGGCGCCAAGTTGCGACTGCGGCCGATCCTAATGACCTCCTTCGCATTTATTCTTGGCTGCGTTCCGTTAGCCAGAGCCAGTGGCGCCGGGGCACTTTCCCGTCAGGTGATGGGTTTTGTGGTCATCGGCGGAATGCTGGCCGCCAGTTTCATCGCCGTCTTTCTAATCCCAGTTCTCTTCTACCTGGTCGAGAGGTTCATGGGCGGAAAGAAACACTCACCGATCGGGCAGCCCGCGCCCATGGGAACGGAGCCGCCGGAAGTTGTCGCCCCGGCTTCCCACTGAACGCCCTATGACCACTCATATTCGACGATGCCAACCCCGAGCCCCACGGCTGTACTATATATATAATGAGTACGGCGCCCGGACCTGATGCGCGCCATTACCAACAACCATCGGGATTCCCAGGTATTGAACCTCGGATCCGCCGAGAGCGATGGACCGTACTTGGTCACGCAGACCGGCGTGTCTCCGACTGCGGAAATCCCGAAGACGCGCATGTTCGTGCTCCGTCCGGACGGATGCTGGGTCGATTTCAATGCCTACGCCTGTCAGGGAAAACCGGAAATATTGGATGAGATCGTGTTTCCCTCGATTCAGAACGTTATGGAAACATTCGGGCGACTGCTTGGCCGGCCGCGAATTGCTGAGCTCCCAGTTGACGAAGAAGGACTGAAGGCGTGGCTCGACCGGCAGAAGACCCGCCATCCGTTGGAAGCTGCGCGGGCCTGGGCGGTTGAATACAAGGCGCGCCACCGGAAACAGTACCGATCGCCTCGGAGATCGACCTCGATGACGACTGCCCGCATTTGGTGGAAATCAATTTTTCCAGCGGCTTCCTGGCTCCGCGAATATCAGCTTGGCTGGCTTCGTCCAGACGTTGCCGCCGGAATCACGCTGGCCGCTTATTTGATTCCGGCGGCACTGGGCGACGCGTCGCTGGCCAGTTTGCCGCCCGAAGCGGGACTCTATGCGTGCCTGTTCAGCGGCCTGGTCTTCTGGATTTTTTGCGGCTCGCGACACACCGCCATCTCCGTAACGTCGGCAATCTCGCTGCTTATCGGTGCGTCGTTAGGCGAAATCACCGGCGGCGACACGTCACGCTTCGGGGCGCTTGCCGCCGGAACTGCCCTGCTCGTTGCCCTGATTGGCTTCATTGCCTGGATCGTCAAAGCCGGCGTATTGGTGAATTTCATTTCCGAAAGCGTCATGACGGGATTCAAGAGCGGGGTCGCGCTTTTCCTTGCCAGCACGCAACTGCCAAAGCTCTTCGGCTTTCATGGTGCGCACGGAAGTTTCTGGGAAAACGCCGGGTTTTTCTTCAAGCACTTGGGTGAAACTAATCCGACGTCGCTCCTGGTTGGTGGAATCGCGCTGGCAATACTAATCCTTGGCAAAATTTTTCTGAAAAACAAACCGGTTGCACTTTTCGTCGTAATCGGAGGCATTGTCGCCGCGTCCTTACTCGCACTTGAGACTCGCGGCGTGAAGTTGATCGGGACCGTGCCGCAAGGCCTTCCGCCACTCAAGATGCCTGCGGTTTACTGGCATGATCTCAATGAATTGCTTCCGCTGGCGCTCGCTTGTTTTCTCCTCGGCGCCGTGGAAACAGCGGCGATTGGACGAATGTTCGCGGCGAAGCACGGCGGGCGATTCGATGCGAATCAGGAAAATCTCGCGCTCGCCGTTTCCAATCTTGCCGCCGGGCTGGGCGGCGGATTTCCAGTCAGCGGCGGAACGTCGCAATCGCTGGTCAACGAAGAAGGCGGTGCGCACACGCCGCTATCTACTGCTCTGGCGACGATATTCATTCTCATCGTCGTACTCTTTTTCTCCCATCTGCTCAGCGCATTGCCGCAGCCGGTCCTGGCCGCGGTCGTCTTGGTTGCAGTAGCCGGCCTGCTCAAGGTCTCGATTCTCAAAGAACTTTGGCGCAACGATCGCTCGGAGTTTGTGGTGGCGATCGCGGCTTTCGCCGGCGTACTCACATCCGGTTTGCTTCGCGGCGTCTTAATCGGTGCGGCAATCTCGCTCGTTCAATTGATGCGCGCAGCATCGCGACCGCACGTCGCCTTGCTCGGCCGAATTCCCGGCACCCGCCGTTTCTCAGATCGCGAACGGCATGCTGACAACGAACTCATTCCCGACGCGATGATTTTCCGGCCGGAATCGGGTCTCATTTATTTCAACGTCGACAACGTCTGCGAATCAATCCTGAGCCGGGTCCGCGCCGCGACCCCGTTACCGAAGCTGGTCGTCCTAGATCTTTCCGCGGCGCCGCGCGTCGATTTGCAAAGTGCGCACACGCTCGCGGGGATGGCCGCCGAAATCACGGCCAAAGGCATCCGGTTCCAAGCAGTCGAACCGCGCTCGTCCGTGCGCGATCGATTGCGCAATCAAGGCGTCGACGCCGAGCTTGGTGGCATAAATCGTTTCACTAGCGTTGCCGACGTGATCGACAATTTTCAATCATCGAGCCGCTCATGATTGAGCAGACCAACTTGGAACGAATTATCAGCGGCGCCGTGTTGTTGGCCCTACTGGGTATAAGGGCGTTCAACTCGTGACCGTGTACACGATCATCGCGCTCATGTTTTGCTTCATACCGACGACCGGACATTGAAAATATGACTAAGGATTTCGATCTTGTTGTGATCGGTGGCGGTCCGGCAGGAATTTGCGGAGCGAATACGGCGGGCATTTTAGGCAAGCGCGTCGCGCTGGTGGAAAAACTTCGCGAGGTCGGCGGCGCCGGGATCAACACCGGCACGCTCCCGAGCAAGACTTTGCGCGAAACCGCGCTTGCTCTCTCAGGCCTGCGTTCGCGCAAACTTTTTGGGATAGACCTCTCACTTCGGCGAGAGGCGACCGTAGCCGATTTCATGCATCACAAGGAAAACGTCGCTGCTCACGAACGCCGGCGCAGAGTAGAACAACTGCGAACTTACAAGGTTGAAATGTTTCATGGCACGGCCAGCTTTGTGGATCCCAACACGGTGCGGGTTGCGCCTGATACTTTGTTGCGCGGCGAGAAAATTCTCATCGCGACCGGTTCGTCGCCCGTGCGTCCACAGGAATTTCCATTCGAACATCCTCGGGTTCACGATTCCGACGAAATTCTCGAGATCGGCGTGCTGCCCAAAACCATGGCGATCGTCGGCGCGGGCGTGATCGGCGCGGAATACGCCTGCACTTTTGCCGCGCTCGGAGTTCAAGTGCATTTGATCGACGGACGCGACTCGCTCCTCAGTTTTCTCGATCGCGAGATTTCGGAAAGCATCCAGCGCGCAATGACCGCAGCTGGCGTGAAGTTTATCTGGAAAGAAAAAGTGACGCGTTGTGACGCGCCGCCCACCGGCGATGTCACGCTCACGCTTACATCAGGCGCGACCTTGGCGGTAAACGATGCGCTGGTCGCGGCCGGCCGCCAGAGCAATACCGCCGATCTCGATCTTGCCGCCGCTGGTCTCACGCCCGGTAAGCGCGGATTGATCAAGGTGGATGCGCAGGGCCGGACCGAAGTTGGGCATATTTTTGCCGCGGGTGATGTCGTCGGTGCGCCGGCGCTCGCGGCTACTGGCATGGAGCAGGCGCGGTTAGCGGCGTGTGTTGCGTTCGATTTCCGACAAAAGGAATCAGCAGCGCCTATTCTTCCGACCGGCATCTATACAATTCCGGAAGCGAGCATGGCCGGACAAACGGAGGAATCTTTGAAGGAGAAAAATATTCCCTACGTGATTGGTCGCGCACGGTATGCCGACAATCCACGCGGCCAGATCATTGGCGATGAGCACGGTCTTCTAAAGCTTATCTTTCGTCCGGAGGATATGCGACTGCTGGGCGTGCATGTTGTCGGCGAACAGGCGACCGAACTCGTCCACATCGGTCTCATCGCAATGCTGGCTGGAGTGGGCGCGAGCGTTTTTAACCGGGTCTGCTTCAATTACCCGACTCTCGGCGATCTATATAAGTACGCGACCTACGAGGCGCTGCTGAAGCGTGATGGGATTCTTGCGGGATAACGAGGTGTGGTTCTGTCTCTTCGCGGCCGACTGATTGCCGACCGGCTTGAGCTGCTGCAGCCAAAGCCGGTTTAACAACCGCCCCGGGCCGGACGCGCCTTGTCATCAATTGTTACTCGCAGCCTGTAACATCAAGTATTCGTGCACTAATCTCTCGGCATGAATCAAAGGCGGCTGGCTGGTCCGACCCCGATCGAACGACTTGTCCGGCCGTTTCAGGAGTTTGCCAAACTGCAGTCCGCCGGCGGACTAATTTTAATTGGCTGCATTGTTGTTGCCCTGGTCTGGGCGAATTCACCCTGGGCCGCGAGCTACTTTCATCTCTGGCATACAAATCTGACCTTCGGCTTTGCTGGAAGCACACTTTCGGAGTCGCTCCACTTCTGGATCAACGACGGACTGATGGCTGTGTTCTTTCTTCTTGTTGGATTAGAGATAAAACGCGAATCGCTGGTCGGCGAGTTGGCATCGTTTCAGCGAGCTGCGTTACCAATCGCCGCCGCGCTCGGCGGCATGCTTGTTCCGGCGGGATTTTATTTGCTGTTCAATCACGGCAGCCCCGGCGCAGCCGGGTGGGGTGTGCCAATGGCTACTGACATTGCCTTCGCGCTCGGGGTTCTCGCTCTTCTAGGCAATCGCGTTCCCCCATCGCTCCGTATTTTTCTGGCCGCATTCGCGATCGCGGATGATATCGGCGCGGTTCTCGTCATCGCATTTTTTTACACGGAGACAATTTCGGGAATTCATCTTGCCGTCGCCGGAATTTGTTTTGCCGGGCTAATCACCTTGAATCGTGCAGGCGCGCGGCATCCGATCTGGTACGCGATACTTGGCGTTGCACTTTGGATCGCATTTCTAAAGTCGGGGATTCACGCCACCGTCGCCGGCGTTCTACTGGCGATGACAATCCCGGCCCGGCAACGGATCGATAGCCGCGCATTTCTCGCACGAAGCGAAGGAATTCTCACAGAATTTCGAGACGCGGATGCGGCGGGGGAAAGAATGTTAACGAGCGCGCGAAAAAGTGCTGCGCTTCACGCGCTGGCCCGCGACTGCGAGCGAGTGGAATCGCCGATGTTGCGCTTCGAACACGCGCTCGGGCCGTGGGTGAATTACGTCATCATGCCTGTTTTTGCGCTGGCGAATGCGGGGGTTGCTCTCCAGAGCGGCGTCAGGCATGCAATCGCCGGCCCAGTCGGGCTGGGCATTATCTGCGGCTTGGTGTATGGGAAACCAATCGGCATCAGTTTATTTGCCTGGGTGGTCACGCGCATGGGATTGGCCAGGCTGCCCAGCGGGGTGCGATGGCGACATGTCATCGGGGTCGGCACGCTCGGTGGAATCGGTTTTACGATGTCGATTTTCATCGCCAATCTCGCCTTTGGTCCAACGGAAATTTTGGAGGCAGCAAAGGTGGCGATCCTCGCGGCATCACTTCTGTCCGGGATCGGGGGCGCAATTATGTTGCTGAAAAGATCGCAAACCTGAAAAGGAGCAATCAGTTATGACAACCGAACTTGCCTCACAGCCGGAAATATGCGATACGGACTATCCCTTATATGAACGCGGCACAAGGGTTAAGGTGCGCGTGGGCGAAGCATAGCGTCGTTGGTCGCCCGAGCTTTTCCATTCAGGCCGTAGTCCCATTCGATTTGTTGTTATGAGCGCTCTGCCGTCGACTGCCATTGCCCCAAGCTTCCCACTCACCGGCAGTGATGAGCAGCTCAATTTGCTGCAAACGATCTCGATGGAGATTGCGGACGCGAACGATCTCTCGCCCGCACTGGAAATTGTGCTGCGTCGTGTTTGCGAAAGGACAGGTTGGACACTCGGCCAAGCGTGGTTGCCCGATTCCAATGGTGCTGTCCTCAATCTTGGCCCCGGCTGCTATTGCGGTGACGGCGAGCTCAACAATTTCAGGACCATCTCGCAGAATGCGCACTTCCGACCGGGCGTCGGACTTCCTGGCCGGGTGTGGCAATCGAAACAGCCAGCGTGGGTTGAGAACGTCACTGAGGATCCTAATTTTCCGCGATTTGCCGCAGCTCTGGCCGCCGGACTAAAAACCGGCGTCGCGATACCGATCATCTCCGGCGACAAAGTCATCGCCATTCTCGAATTCTTCATGCGCGAGTCGCGCGAACAGAACGAAGGTTTACTCAACGTTATTATCGCCGTCGCCGGACAACTGGATCTTGTTCACCGAGCGACGCAGAGCGAAGCGAGCGAGCGGGAGCGGCAGTTTCGCACATTGGCTAATTCCATCTCGCAACTGGCTTGGATGGCCGACTGCGAAGGTTCCATTTTCTGGTACAACGATCGTTGGTACGATTACACTGGCACGACGCTCGAAGAGGTACAGGGATGGGGTTGGCAAAAGGTCCATCACCCGGACGAGGTCGGTCGAGTCGTCGAACGAATTAAGGTCGCGTTCGCCACTGGCCAGCCGTGGGAAGATACATTCCACTTGCGGAGCAAAACCGGCGATTATCGATGGTTCCTTTCTCGCGCGCTTCCAATTTTTGACGCCGACGGGAAAATTTCGCGCTGGTTTGGAACAAACACCGATATCACCGAGCAACGGGAATTGGAGCAGGCCCTGCGCACGAGTCGAGACGATTTGGCGCGGAAGGTTACGCAGGGCACCGCCGAGCTGTCCCGGACCAATGAAATTTTGCGCTCCATTTTATCGGACATGGGTGACGCCGTGATCGTCGCCGACAAAGACGAAAACTTTCTTGTCTTCAACGCCGCGGCCGAACGAATGTTCGGGGCCGGCGCGATCAAAGCGGGCGCGAGCGACTGGTCTCAGCATTACGGACTTTATTTACCGGACAAGGTGACTCCTTTTCCTCACGAACAATTGCCCCTCGTCCGCTCGATTCGCGGTGAAGAAGTGAACAACGTCGAGATGTTTGTACGTCACGAAAAGGCAACCAGAGGAATGTGGGCACGGATTACGGGCCGGCCGCTCCGCGGCACGAATGGCGAATTGGTTGGCGGGGTGACCGTTTGCCAGGACATCACTCAACTCAAGGAGGAGGAATTTTTTCGCGTCGGGCAAAGTCATGTTCTGGAAATGATCGCGGCCGACGCGCCACTACCTGACGTACTGAAGAGCCTTGTGTTGCTGATGGAAGGACAGGCCGAAGGATTGCGTTGCTCAATCTTGTTGCTCGGTCGAGATGGCGAGCATGTCCATCACGGGGCGGCGCCGAATTTGCCGGAGGCTTACGTAAAGGCAGTCGACGGCGCAGCCATCGGCCCGCGCAACGGTTCCTGCGGCACCGCGATGTATCTCAAACGACCAGTCGTGGTCCAAGATGTGATGACCGATCCGCTTTGGACGAATTATCGGAAGTTCGCTGAAATCTGCGGACTCACTGCCTGTTGGTCCACGCCCATCCTTTCATCGCGTGGCGACGTCCTTGGTTCGTTCGCGATGTATCGTGCTGAGAAACGAGGACCGCGTCCGGAGGAGAATCGGCTGACCGAAATCGCCACCCACATCGCCGGCATCGCGATTGAGCGTCAGCGGGACCACGAAATTTTACGCGAACGAGACGCGCGCATCAGCCTTGTTGCCGAATCTGCCGATCTCGGCTTTTGGGTTTTGTATCCCGATCAAACGCCGGCCTGGATGAGCGAAAACGGGCGCCTGATGTATGGCTTTGATTCAAATCTGCCGTTGAGCAGCGATTTGATCTTGTCGCGCGTTCATCCGGACGACCGACCAAAAGTGAAAGCCGAATACGATCGTGCGAGCGCTCTCTACGGAACATTCGAAAGCGAACATCGACTGCTCCTCCCTCACGGGAGAATACGATGGGTCATTATGCGCGGTCGCTTCTTAAAGGATGAAAGCGGAAACCCGCTCGAGACAATTGGCGTCACGGTCGACGTCAGCACTCGAAAAGAGGCCGACCTTCAGGTGCAGACGCAACGCGAAGAGATGGCGCACCGCAATCGGGTTTCGCTGATGGGCGAAATGACCGCATCCTTCGCGCACGAACTTAATCAACCGCTGGCAGCGATTGCCAATAACGCTTCGGCTGGCCGTCGCGTGATCGAGCGCGGCAACGTCGACCTTGAATTCATCGGACAACTTTTCAACGACATGGCAGCCGACGGTCGTCGCGCGATCGAAGTAATTCAGGGAATACGCGGCCTCGTTCGCAAAGAAAAGAGCGCCCGGGGACTTCTCGATCTCAACGCAGTGATCTCCGACACGGTGCGCCTGGTCGGGACCGATATCATGCGACGAGAAACAACAATTACGACTCAACTCGACCCCGGTTTGCCGCAAGTCGAGGCCGCTCCCGTTCAGATCCAACAAGTGTTGCTCAACCTGATCATGAATGCGCTCGATGCCGTGGAGTCTCTTCCGCCGGCCGAGCGGCGCATCATTATTAGTACACGTTCCGACAAGGGCACCACCGCCGAAGTTAGCGTGCGCGATTCTGGAACGGGCATTCCCGGCGATCGACCGGAAAAAGTTTTCGATCACTTCTTTTCGACCAAGCAGGCCGGCATGGGCATGGGCCTCGCAATTGTTCGCTCAATCGTTGAAGCCCACGGCGGAACCATCACCGCCGAGAATGCACCGGATCGGGGCGCACGTTTTTCCATTCGCCTTCCGGCCGTGCGCCCTGTTCAACAGACTGCAGCCGCATGAGCGAAACGATCGCAACCGAGGAGGTCTGTCTAGTCGACGACGATCCTTCGGTGTTGCGCTCGATGCGAAATTTGCTCGTCGCGGATGGATTGAAGGTTCGTCCTTTCAACAAGCCGGAAGAATTTCTCGCGCATGCCGCCACTCACCCGGTGGCGGTTGTTATTACAGACATCTGGATGGCAGGCGTGACTGGCTTGGAAATTCTGGCGAGGATGTGCGCGCTAAACCCACGCCCGCGGGTAATCGTCATCACCGGGCGGGAAGATCTGGCCGCGCGCGCGACCGCCATGCAGATTGGCCCCGTTGCTTTTTTCACCAAGCCATTCAACGACGACAAATTTATCGGCGCCGTGCGCGATGCGCTGGCTCATGCCGCACGTGTGCAAGAATGAAATTCAAACTTTCGCCAAAGATTAGCGGTAGCCGATTGCCAATGCGCAACGCTTAGCCCAACTCTCAAAATAGGAGCAAAGATTGTCGTTTAGTACGGCCAAAGTCTAATACTCCGCGGTTAGGTCGGCGTGCGACCCTGCTGGCTGGTCGCCTCCATCAACTTTCCTGTTACCATGGAGAACACTCACCCAATTCACACCAGACTTGAACGGATCATCAGCGGAGTCGTCATGCTGTTGCTGGTGGGTGGCTGCCTTCTCGTCTTGCGCCCGTTTGTTTCCGCCCTGTTGTGGGCAGTAGTCTTATCGTTTTCCAGTTGGCCAATTTATCGCCGGTTACTCAAATTAGTTCGCGGCCGCCGAACCCTGGCTGCGCTAATCATGACCACGGCGATGATTCTCGTGGTTTTCTTGCCGTTCGTGATAATCGGTGCCGCGGTGTCAGACAACGTTCGCGACCTGACCGCGGCTGCGCGTTCCTGGACCCAAACCGGACCGCCCGCGCCGCCCACATGGTTGCAAAAGCTGCCGCTCGTTGGAAAGCGCGTCGTCGATCATTGGCAGATCGTCGCGAACGATAGTGAGAAGCTACTTGAGCTCGGCAAGCGCCTAATCGCACCGACAAGTGCATTCTTGGTCACGCTTGGCAAGATGCTGATCAGCGGTCTCGCGCAACTCGCATTGAGTATCCTGGTTGCGTTCTTTTTGTTTCGAAACGGAGAGTCTGCTGCCCAAAGAATGGTGACAACAGTGGAGCGCATAGCCGACGAACGCGGCCGACGTTTGTTGAAAGTCGCGGGTGACACTGTTCGTGGCGTTGTTTACGGAATTCTTGGGACCGCGCTCATTCAGGCGGTCATGGCTGGGGTCGGTTTTTTCATCGCGGGTGTGCCCGGCGCCGGGATGCTGATGTTGCTCACATTTTTCCTGTCGGTGGTGCCGGTTGGTCCGCCGCTGATTTGGGTTCCCGCCATGCTCTGGTTATTTCATCAAGGCTCGACCGGCTGGGCGGTGTTCATGCTGATTTGGGGATTCGGCGTCAGCAGCATCGACAACGTCGTGAAACCGTGGCTCATCAGTCAGGGCAGCGACATGCCGTTCATCCTGATACTATTTGGCGTCCTCGGCGGTGCGCTGGCGTTTGGTTTTATTGGCGTGTTCCTTGGTCCTACGTTGCTAGCAGTCGGTTACCGGATCATTGGGGACTGGGCCGCTGACACGCCGCTTGTCCCAACCGATCCGAAGCCTTCGTATGCGAAGCAATGAATAGATGAAAATTCCGGACCACATTAAGTTCCCTCCTGAGATCACGTTTCACCCAGATATACCCTTGGTGATTTATCGGCCGCGCGGTGTGCTCAACGAGGCCGCAATCAACAAAGCCATCAGTGTTCTTGGAGATTTGGAGGCGAAGCTGAAAGAACCCTTCGATCGCTTTACCGACACGCTCGAAGCTGATGCAGTTGATCTAAACTTCCGTTACATCGTTCACGTTTCCTTGTACCGCCGTCTTACATATGCCGGTCGACCGCCAATCAAATCGGCGCTCCTGGGAACAAATGAGACAATCGTTCATTACGCCAAACTCCATGCGGTCCTGACCCAGGGTTCGCCGATCAACTTCCGCATTTTCGAAAGGCGCGAAGACGCCGCGGAATGGCTCGGCCTGCCGCTCGAACGATTAGAACCTAGAAACGCGGGAAGCGGTGACAACGCGCCAGCATATAAATCGCTTTGAGCAAAACACCATTCAACTTCTCTGGAAAGGTCGCAATCGTCACCGGCGGAGGCCGTGGCATTGGTCGCGCAACGGCGCTGTTGTTTGCCCGCAGCGGCGCCAAAGTTGTGATCGGCGATATTGATCCCGAAGGAGCGCACGCGGTCGAAGCAATCAAGCGAGACGGCGGCGAAGCTCTGTTTGTGAAGACCGATGTTTGCAAGGAGGGTGACGTGAAAATTCTCGTTGCGGCCGCCGTCCACACTTACGGCGGATTACATTGCGCATTTAATAACGCTGGTGTTCTGCCTCCTACGGTGATGGTGGCCGAAATGGATGAATCAACTTTCGACAACACTTTAACGGTCGATCTCAAAGGTGTGTTCCTCTGTCTGAAACACGAGATCCGGCACATGCTGAAAAACGGAGGTGGTGCGATCGTGAACAACGCGTCGATCGCGGGAATAATCGCGGAGCCTGGAATCAGCTCTTACGTCACGGCCAAACACGGGGTCATTGGCTTGTCCAAAGCAGCCGCCGTCGAATACGCGAACCAGGGAATTCGTATCAACGCGCTCGCGCCTGGATTGGTGAATACCGCGATGACGAAGACGTGGTTTGAGGATCCAAACATGCGCGCGCATTTTCTCGCCAACACGCCGATCGGTCGCTTTTCGGAGCCGGATGAGATGGCGAACATGGTTCTGTTTCTCTGTTCTGACTTCGCCTCGTTCGCCGTTGGTCAGACGTTTGTGATCGACGGCGGTTACACGACGCATTAACCGGCGTCGGACGTCACAGGCGTAGGCCTAGAGTTCAACTTGCGCTTGCTCAGGCGAAGGGTTATGCGGGATCTGACTCGCGATTGACTGCAGTCGCGGCTCACTTCCTCCAAACGTCCTATTCCCCGGCCAACTTGTCTTCGTTTGAACGTTCCGCGTCGGGAGTGTTTGGAATCTGTGTGGTGGAAGGCAGCACGTTAACGCCCTGAGCGTTAACCGGAAAGTGCAGGCGGTAAAGGGCAGTGAACAGCGCGATGGAATTGTCGCTCCACAATCCCCCGTGCCCGGAAATGATTTCCTTTGGGACGCGGACGATCCAAAACGGAATGCGCGCGTTGCCGGTGTAAACAATTTCCCATTTCCGCCAGACCTCGTTTCCCGTTGCTTCTTTTATCTTATCGGGATCGTAGGTCGAACCAGGGCAAATTTTACTTTCATGGCCGTCGTTTTTGGTGCTCGTATAAAAGATCCGGCCCTGCAGATTGCGCACCGCGTTCGCTTCCACGGCGCGGTTCTCAACTCCTTTCAACCACGGCGGCGGCGTCGCTTCTCCCCGTGGAACAACCTGATAGTTGACCAAATACTTGTTGTTCCCCGGCGTGTGCGTTTCGAATTCCTTTTCCGAAACCTTCTCCCCGTCGTGGCCGGGCACCGAGACCCGGGCCCAGTGATATCGAAAACCCATCAGATTGGCGAAACCCGTTCCAATTGGGAAAAAACCGCCTGTTGCTGAGTCGTTTTCGGCTTGCAACATGATCAGAAGCGGCCGGTTCTCGTCTAGCGTTGCGACCTTGCCCGAGCCACCCGACCGGCTCACGTAAGCATGACGCGCCGGGTCGTACTTATATAGATAGTCCAGCTCCGACATGAGCTGGCGCGTGCTGATGGAATCATCGGCGGAGTTAAACGCCACCGCCATGTCCCAGGGACTCGAATTCCGTTCACCATTGGCACTAGCATCGAGAATCGAATGGGAAATCGTGTTGCCCAGCACCAAGCCGCCGAAGGAATGGCCCATGAGCACGCAATGATGCAATTTCTTGTCGGGGGCTCGCGCCGCCAAAGCGAGCTCGCTGATCGCAGCCAGACAACCGTTTTGAGCCGCAACTTCTCCGCCCGCTGCTTTGCGACTCCAGAAGGTGAGTAGATCGAGGCCTGGGACGGTAAGGTCCTTGCCGCGCCAGGCAATGTAAACGCCGATCAAATTAATTTTATGTTCGCGCATCTCCGGAAAGCGCGACAGCGTGTCGAGAAAATGTTCGAACTTACAGGTATCACCCGATGTGGCGTCATTTTGCCAGCCGTGGATGTAAACGAAGAGAAGTGGACGTTCCGCTTTGCGAATGACACTGAGGGCCGCAGCGCGCTGTGACTCATCCAGAGCCGAGCCTTGATCTCCAAATTCGATGAAGGCCATTTTGTAGCGCCCGTCGGCCGGGCCTCTTATTGAATTCAGCGGCTTATCGGCCGTGTTGGGATGATACGGTCCATAGGGCGCGCATGTCGCCAATAGCAACGCCGATGTAAACGCGATGAAAGTGAGACCAAGCGCGCTGCGATTTGCCATTCGTCGGATCGTACGCGTCGGCATTGGACAGACCAATTAGACCAAAGTCGTATGGAAAAGCGCCGCCAAATCCGGTAAAATTTCGATCGGAAGCCTGTAGTCAATTTGAAACAGTTGTCAAAATTCTCATCCCATTTCCCGAGCGCGCTTCTTCTTCTGATAGGGTGCGCATTGCCTGGCCTAACGGAAGCAAGCAGCGCCGCTCCGAAACCTGAAGGAATGGTTTGGATTCCCGGCGGCGAGTTTTCGATGGGCGCAGTCATGAATGGCCATGGCAGCGACGAGATGCCGATGGCTTCGAACGATGCGGAGCCGATCCATCGCGTTCGGGTGGATGGCTTCTGGATGGATAAGACGACGGTGACTAACGAGGAATTCGAGAAGTTCGTGAAAGCGACCGGTTACGTCACCATCGCCGAACGCGCGCCGACGAAAGAAGAATTTCCAACCGCGCCCGCTGAGAATCTGGTCGCGGGCTCAGTCGTGTTTGCGCCGACCGATCACGAAGTGCCGCTCAACGATCATTTCCAGTGGTGGACCTACGTGAAGGGCGCGAACTGGCGTCATCCGCACGGACCGGAAAGCGATATTAAAGGAAAAGAAAAATATCCGGTCGTGCAGATCGCGTATCCCGACGCGGAAGCCTACGCGAAATGGGCGGGCAAACGTTTGCCGACCGAAGCCGAATTTGAATTCGCCGCGCGCGGAGGTTTGGAAGGAAAAACATTTGTCTGGGGCGACGAATTTCGTCCCAAGGGGAAATGGATGGCCAACACGTGGCAGGGAAAATTTCCCGTGAAGGACGCGGCCGAAGACGGCTACGCCGGTATCGCGCCGGTCGCGAAATTTCCGGCGAACGGTTACGGCCTTTACGACATGGCCGGGAACGTCTGGCAATGGTGCAGCGATTGGTATCGTCCCGATTATTATGCACAGCTGGCGAAAGACGGCGGCCTAACGAGTAATCCTAAAGGACCGGATTCACCATTCGATCCGGCCGAGCCTAACGAGAAAAAGCGTGTTCACCGCGGCGGTTCCTTTCTTTGCAACGCGCAATACTGTTCGCGTTACATCGTCGGCACACGCGGCAAAGGCGAAGTTAACACCGGCACGAATCATCTCGGTTTTCGGTGCGTGAAGGACAAGATTGCCAGACAGTAGCCACGTCTCCCTTATTGATTTCTAACAGGACGGAACAGAGAAAACGGAGGGCTTGTTGCTTCCGATTCTCTCATTTTGCTCTTGTCGAAGTCTTAGTTTCTTTGATTCGCTCCGGACGGATGGGCAGGCGGATTTTGAACAGGAGGTAGCAGAGGAAACAGAGTTTTTCTTTTTCGTCTCCGTTCTCTCCGTTTGCTCCTGTAAAAATTCAGGGATCATCGATTGGCTTCCGGCAGAATCAAGCGGTGAACACCGTCGGTCAATTTCATCTCATGGAAGTTGATGAGCAACCCAAGTGGCACATTCAGTAATTTCATGTAGCTCAGAAGTTGCGCTTTGTGGATAGACAGAATTTTCTCCACGGCCTTTGCTTCAACCAGCACGCAACCTTCGACCAGCATGTCGAATCGCAGCGGTTCCTCCCGCGTGAAGCCTTTGTACTCAACCACCAGGAGTTTCTGACTCACGCATGTCAACCCACGCAGTTCAAACTCTTTCGTTAGACACCATTCGTAGATGGACTCGATGAGGCCGGGCCCCTTGCCCCGATGCACGTCGATAGCCGCACCAATGATAATTTCAGTCAGCTCGGAAGCCCGGGTGAACAGAGCGTGCATGCAGTGGGGAGAACAGGAGCAAGCAAACCAAACAGGAGAGTTCGGCCAAGGTTTCGTCTTGAGACATCCCCCTCCGTTTTCTCTGTTTTCTTCTGTAAATCTGTTGTGGGCGGCACGAATTATCTCGGCTTTCGTTGCGTGAAGGATCTGGAGACGCGGGGCACTGCCCGGTAGGACTAAAGTCCAATATCCTGATCAAGGGATAACACGCAAAGTTACGACTCTATGCGTTCTACTAAATCTTCGTTTACGTCCGTACTGATTGTCGCGATTGCATTGCTCGCACCCTTGTCAGTAAGCAATATTTTTGCGCAAGCAAAGAAACCAAACATCCTCGTGATCATGGGTGATGACATCGGCATGTGGAACATCGGCGCCTACCATCGCGGCATGATGGCCGGCAGGACACCGAACCTCGATAAAATGGCCAAAGAAGGAATGCTCTTCACCGACTACTACGCGGAAGCGAGTTGTACGGCCGGGCGCGCGAACTTCATCATGGGCGAACTTCCCATCCGCACCGGTATGACCACGGTCGGCCAGGCGGGTGCCAAGATCGGTATCCCAGCGGAAGCCTGCACCATCGCGACCGCGCTCAAAGCGCAGGGTTACGCCACCGGCCAGTTCGGCAAGAACCATCTGGGCGATCTCAATGAGTTCCTGCCCACCGTCCACGGCTTCGACGAATTCTTCGGCTATCTTTATCACCTGGATGCGATGGAAGATCCGGCCCATCCCAACTATCCGCAAGATCTGCTCGATAAAGTCGGCCCGCGCAACATGGTGCATTCTTGGGCAACGACTACTGACGATCCCACCGAGATGCCGCGCTGGGGTAAAATCGGAAAACAAAAGATCGAAGACGCTGGTACGCTTTATCCCGAACGGATGAAAACCGTGGACAACGAGATTCGTGACCTTGCCTTGAAGTTCATTGAAAAGGCCAAAACGGACGGCAAGCCGTTCTTCTGCTGGCTCAACCCGACTCGCATGCACATCGTCACCCATCTTTCGGACAAGTACGAGAAGATGCGCAACTCGGAGAATGGCTGGTCGGAAGAGGAAGCCGGCATGGCCCAACTCGATGACGACATCGGTTTGGTGATGCAGAAGCTGAAAGACCTGGGTTTGGACGATAACACCATCGTTGTGTTCACCACG
Source organism: uncultured Verrucomicrobiae bacterium (assembly GCA_963801815.1). Taxonomy (GTDB): domain Bacteria; phylum Verrucomicrobiota; class Verrucomicrobiia; order Chthoniobacterales; family UBA10450; genus AV40. The sequence continues at coordinate 865,848 of CAWDGJ010000002.1, read as the reverse complement.
GACAACGGCACCGAACTCTTCACCTGGCCCGATGGCGGAACAACGCCGTTCGCGCAGAGCAAAGGGACGGTCATGGAAGGCGGCTTCCGCGTTCCATGCATCCTCCGTTGGCCTGGCCACGTTCCGGCGGATTCCGTGCAGAACGGCATCTTCTCCGGCATGGACTGGTTCCCGACTTTCCTCGATGCCGCCGGCAACCCAGACATTACGAACCAATTGCTTAAAGGAGTGAAACTCGGCGACCGGACTTACAAGAACCACTTGGACGGGTACGACCAGATGGCCGCTATCACTGGCAAGGGACCATCGAATCGTCACGAGATCTTCTACCTCGGCGAGAGCACAGTCGGCGCAGTCCGCATTGACGATTACAAATATCGTTTCATCGACCAACCAGCAGGCTGGCTCGGCGAAAAGACGAAGGTCGACGTCCCCTACCTGATCAATCTGCGTCTCGATCCATTCGAGCGCCAGGGCTGGCCTAACATGGGGACGAAAGAAGGCGCCCAGCAGTACTTCGATTGGTTCAAGTTCCAATTCTGGCGCTTTGTCTTCGTCCAGCAGGTCATGGGCAAAGAACTCCAGACCTTCCTTGATTACCCGCCGATGCAGCGGGGCGCGAGTTTCAACCTCGATGCCGTGAAAGCGGAGATGGCGAAAAAGATGGAACAGGCTGAGGCCGCAAGTAAAGGCACCGGCCAGTAACCGAAACAGAAATCACTTCATGACGGGCGGCTCGTAAGGGCCGCCCGCCTTTCTTCGGCACATGCTTATATCGTATAGATATATATATATATGAGAAGAGCCGGAACCCGAAAGCAGCTGACATGAAAGTTGCTGCCAAAGTTAAAGAAGAATTCCTTAAGCTGCTCCCGCCGACGATCTACTTTTTCGTTGCACTCCATATCGTCGCGTACGTGCGCGTATTGATGCTGAAAGGAACGGGGCTCGCGCCCTCTTCTTCCACGTCGATTGCCGTCGCCGCTCTCATTCTCGGCAAAGCGGTGTTGATCGCGGACATGCTGCCGATGATCAATCGTTTTCCGGACAAACCCCTCATCTACAACGTCGCCTGGAAAACCATTCTCTATTGGTTGCTTTCTGCGGTCATTCATTATTTGGAACGACTTTTCGACTTTTGGCGCGAGACCGGCGGCTTTGTCGCCGGCAACCAAAAATTGCTCTCGGAAATCATCTGGCCGCACTTCTGGGCCATTCAGATCATTTTGCTCGTGCTCATTTCCGCGTATTGCATGGTGCACGAACTGGTGCGCGTCATCGGCAGAGAAAAGGCCCTGCGGATATTCTTCGGACCGATGCCGGCGCCGGAAGTCTAAGAGATGAGCCGGAAAGATTTAACAGGAGCAAACAGGGCTAACAAAGATGATCTCGGGAGGACTCCGTTTCCTTCATTGTCTTCTGTTGGTTCAATCCGCCTTTGTTTTCGAGCAGTAAACTCAGTTTCCTCTGTTGCCTCCTGTTAAAAATCTGAAAGCCAGACCCATGAAACCCATCCGCAACACACTTGTCCTGTTGGCGATCGCTTTCGCCGGCCTCACTACGCTCAAAGCCCAGGATCCGCTTCCCTCGTGGAACGACACTGCGCCGAAGGAGGCCATTATCGCCTTTGTCGATAAGGTGACGAAGGAAGGCTCACCGGATTTTGTACCTGTCGCCGAGCGCATCGCTACATTCGACAACGACGGCACGCTCTGGTGCGAACAGCCGATGCCCGTTCAATTGTTCTTCGCGCTCGATCGCGTGAAGGCGCTTGCGCCGCAGCATCCGGAATGGAAAACGAAAGAACCCTTTGCGTCGTTGCTCAAGGGTGACGTGAAAACTGCGCTGGCCGGCGGGGAACACGCGGTCCTCGAACTCTTCATGGCCACGCACGCGGGCATGACCACGACGGACTTCGAACAGATCGTTAAGGACTGGCTCGCGACTGCGCGGCATCCGAAATTCAAACAGCCCTACATCGCGTGCGTTTATCAGCCGATGGTCGAACTGCTCGCCTACCTGCGCGCGAACGGTTTCAAGACATTCATTGTCTCGGGCGGCGGCATCGAGTTCATGCGCCCATGGGCGGAGAAGACTTATGGCATTCCGCCGGAACAAGTAATCGGCAGCAGTGTGAAGACGCAGTTTGAGATGCGCGACGGCCAACCCGTGCTCGTGCGTTTGCCGGCGTTGAACTTCAACGACGACAAAGGCGGCAAGCCCGTTGGCATCAATCAGCACATCGGCCGCCGGCCCATTGCGGCGTTCGGTAACTCGACAGGCGATCAGCAAATGCTCGAATACGCGCAGGGCGGCAACGGCGCGCGGTTCTTGTTGCTGGTGCTGCACGATGATGCGGCGCGCGAATACGCCTACGGTCCGGCAAAAGGATTGCCGGATACCAAACTGGGCGCCTTCACGCCGGCGCTATACGAACAAGCGGAGAAGGATGGCTGGACCGTCGTCAGCATGAAGGACGATTGGAAGAAGGTGTTCGCTTTCGAGAAATAAGCCGCAGAATCTAACAGGAGGAAACAGAGATAACAGAGACGGAGCGGAAATCTTTTAGCTCCTGTTCAAAGATAAATTTCCAAGTAACTCCGTTCCCTCTGTTATCTCCTGTAAAAAAATCGATCGAAGGAACCCAACTATGAAAAGCCTAACTAATCTTCTAATCAAAGGAGCGATGGCGTGTGCCCTCGCTATGCTGGCGAGAAACATTCACGCGCAAACCGCGTCACCCTCTGCGGATCAAGACTCGGTCACGGCCATCGACATCCTACTGGAACCGGACGCCACGATGATCCAGCACGCGACCGCCACCAACGACCGTCTGCTCAAAGTCTTTCCGAAGGGCTTCTCGCTGGACGCCGCGCATCGTCCGCATATCTCCATGTATCAATGCTTCGTGCCCACGGCGAATCTCGACCAAGTTTTTGCCGCCGCCCACAAGGTACTGGCCGCTGGCAACATCACCGCCTTGAAGCTGGAAGCCTTCAAATACTATTACCTTCCGAGTGGAAGCATCGGGCTTTCGGGCATTGTCGTGAAACCGACGCCTGAATTACTCAAGCTCCAGGCGGACTTGATCGCCGCGGTGAAACCGCTCACGGTGAAAACCGGCACGACCGCCGCGTTCTTCACCACGCCTGAACACCCCGACATCCACCCGGAGTTGATTCCCTATGTCGAAGTGTTCGCCACAGAACACGCGGGCGCGCATTTCGAGCCGCACGTCTCCACCGGCGTCGCCACGCGGGAATACCTGGACAAGATGCTGGCCGAACCGTTTGAGCCGTTCACCTTTTCGCCGGCAGGCGCGGCGGTTTATCAACTGGGCGACTACGGCACGGCGGCGAAGGAACTCAAAGAGTTCGATCTGAAATAAAGAACCCATTTCAACAGGAGCAAACAGAGAAAACAGAGACAGAAATTTGAAACTCCGTTCCTCCGTTATCTCCTGTTCAAATTCTGAAAACCACAACCATGAAAATCAAAACTAAGCTCGCCTTTCTTACACTCGGGTTGATTGCCGCCGCTTCATTCGCATGGGACCAGGCGGATCAGGCGCCCGCAACACTTGATCGGACGGTGCTGCCGATCCGCGAACCGCAGTACCCAACAATCACGGAATTGGATGCTCGCAACGCCAAGGCGCCACCGCGGTTTGAGATCAAATCACCGAACGGAGCGCCCAATGTCGTCGTTGTTTTGCTCGACGACATCGGCTTTGGACAATCAAGCGCCTTTGGCGGGCCGTGCAAGATGCCGACCCTGGACAAACTCGCTGAGGCCGGGTTGCGCCTAAACAATTTCCACACCACTGCGCTTTGTTCTCCCACTCGCACGGCGCTGCTAACGGGGCGCAATCATCACGTTAACAATGCGGGCGCGATCATGGAGCTCGCCACCGGATTTCCCGGCAATAGCGGCATCCGCCCACAGAGCGTCGCACCGCTCGCAGAGATGCTGCGTCTGAATGGCTATAGCACCGCCGCTTTCGGCAAGTATCACGAAACGCCGCCGTGGGAGGTCTCGGTTTCCGGACCGCTTGACCGCTGGCCGACGCATTCTGGTTTCGACAAGTTCTATGGCTTCATCGGCGGTGAGACCAATCAGTGGGCGCCTGCCATCTTCGATGGAACCATCCGGGTTGAGCCGGCGCATGATCCTGATTACCACTTTACCGTCGACATGACTAACCAGGCGATCGCCTGGATGCAGGCGCAACACTCGTTAACTCCGGACAAGCCTTTCTTTGTCTACTTTGCTACCGGCGCTTTGCATGCTCCGCATCATGTTCCCAAGGAATATATTGAGCGCTATACGGGCAAGTTTGATCAGGGTTGGGACGCGCTGCGCGAAGAAACCTTTTCTCGCCAGAAACAAATTGGCGTCATTCCGGCGAACGCGGAGCTAACGAAGCGTCCAAAAGAAATTCCATCCTGGGATTCTCAGACACCGAATCAGAAAAAACTTGAGGCGCGACAAATGGAGACGTTCGCCGGTTTTGCCGAGCACACCGATGAACAGGTGGGTCGACTGGCGAATGCGCTGAGCGAGATGGGAGTAATGGACAACACATTGTTCATCTACATCGTCGGCGATAACGGTGCTAGCGCGGAAGGCGGACCAGAGGGCGCTTACAACGAAATGATGGCGCTGAACGGGATCATCAACACCGCTGAGATCAATATGCCGCATCTGGATGAGTGGGGCGGACCAAGCACGTTCCCACACTATGCCATAGGATGGGCCTGGGCGGGCGACACTCCGTTTCAGTGGACCAAGCAAATCGCGTCGCATTATGGTGGAACTACGAATGGTGTTGTGATCCATTGGCCGGCGCGCATTAAAGCAAAAGGAGAAGTCCGCTCCCAGTTTACTCACGTGACGGACATTGCACCTACTGTCTTGGAAGCCGCAGGTTTGCCTTTTCCGAAAAGCGTGAACGGGACGGTGCAAAGACCTTTCGATGGAACATCGATGGTTTATGCCTTCGACAATCCCAACGCCAAGGAAACGCACACTACTCAGTATTTCGAGATGTTTGGAAACCGCGGGATCTATCATGATGGCTGGGTAGCATGCACGCGCCACTCTATACCCTGGCTCATGGTGCCGCTTCCGCCGCTTTCCAAGGACACTTGGGAACTCTACCATGTAGCCGACGATTTTAGCGAAGCGATTGATTTGGCATCGAAGAATCCGTCGAAGTTGAAAGAGCTTCAGAACCTCTTCACGAAGGAGGCAATCAAGAATCATGTGCTGCCTATCGATGACCGCAGATCAGAGCGCTTTAATGCGGCCATTGCCGGGAGACCCGACCTGATAGGCGATCGCACGTCGTTAACAGTTTACCCGGGCATGGTCGGCATTACCGAAAACGCGTTCATCAATGTGAAGAATTGCTCCTACACGGTCACCGCACCTGTCGAAATCAAGGACGCCAACACCAACGGCGTGATCATCGCCCAGGCTGGCGCGTTCGGAGGGTGGGTGCTCTATATGAGAGAGGGAAAAATACATCACGAGTACAATTACTTCGGAGTGGAGAGAACCAACATTGCCGGGCCGGATGCCTTGCCAGCAGGCAAACACGAGATCAAGTATGAATTCATAGTCGATGCGCCAAAACCTGGCTCGGGTGGCAAGTGCTCGCTCTACGTTGATGGCCAGCAAGTGGCGACCGGGCGAATTCCCAAGACGCAACCGTACGCGTTTTCAGCCGATGAAGGCGTCGATGTAGGCGTGGATAACGAAACAATGGTTTCCAACGACTACAAGCCGGGAGAGAATCAGTTCACTGGCAAGATTATCAAAGTCACAATCGACACCAAGCCATCAAACTTGAGCGCGGTTGATAAGAAATCTGAGGAAGACGCAGAAGAGGTAGCAGCCGCTATCGAAGACTGATTCAGTCGGAAAACAATTCTTTGCGCTTTGCGGCCGTTACATGAAGTACGACTACATGTCAGGCGGTTTTACAAACAAGACCGACTTGAACGGTCCTTACATCGAGACCGGAATTGGTTTTTAGCGGTTACTGCGGCAATTGCTGCCAGGCGTTGACCATTTCGCGGTTCGGGATTCGAAGCAAACCATCGAACGGCTGGTCGAGTTCGAGAAGAAGAAAAATTGCGCCGGCCACGGCGATACTCGAAATGACCAAAGCAAGATTTGCCATCAGGTTCGGCGGAGCGAGCAGGCTGAAACTGGCGAAGATGATGATGAGCCAGGAAGCAAGCACCAACAGCATCGGAGCCGAGACGGACCTTTCCGACTGCGCCACGAGCAACGCGCGCTGCTGCGCAATATCAACCGCGTTAGTCTCGGCGATCGCCTTGAGCTTTTGCTGGCGATCGTTGGCCGGCGTGAGAGCTTCAATTTCAAAATAAACCGAGTCCGCCACCTGAGTGTTGGGCTGCAGCTGTGCGGAAGCATTTCTGTCTTTCGGCCACAACCGTCGGATCGCATCTTCGATCGCGAGACGAAACAGTTTACGAGCCGGGAGTGTTTCGTCGCCGTAAAGGGCTAGCACACGATTGAGCACGGCCACTTTTGCCACCATCTGTGTCACCTGGCTGCGTTGCGTGTCGTAAGAATTCTTGGCTGAGCTGATGAGCAGGCCGAGAAGGAGAGCCGTCAGAGTCCCCACCAGACCCATGGAGAGTTTTACCGTATCCTTGGTTTCATCGTTCAATCGACGATCCGGCAGGGTGCGGCGAATCTGGTGTCCAACCAGAATCGCAAGGCAAAGGGCGACCAGTGTGATGATTGAGGCAATGATAGGACTCATGGATTTACTGAATGATTGTATAGGACGCGGCGGTCATTGTGAAGTCTGGCGTCATTTTGGAAGACGGTATCTCTCAAAGTAGTATCGAACCATTTCGCGCCGCCGGCTTACCCGGTGAAGAATTCTCACGGGTACTCCGCGTGTGGTCGTACGGCCTTGGTCCAATAGTCGAAGGATCGGCCGATCGATGACTCTGGGGAAACCAAAACAACAAGACGTCCTATGAGATTGCCACGCACGAAGTTGATCAGCTTCCAGAGAAGAACCAACGAACGAGCTCCAAAGGCTGGGGTGTTAGGCGTTGATGTTTGGCCCTTGAAGTTTCTCTGGTGCTTGGAGATTGTTTTTCTTGAAGCTTACGAATTGGCGACGCTTGCTTGCGCTTCAGACGCGTTATCGCCACAGATGTTCCAATGCCCTTGTGCAGCGCCGCGTTGCCCGCCTTATTCTCGCGGGCGACACGTCTTAGACCTTAAGGTCGACTAGTCGATAATCGCGCAGCATGATGACGAGATCTGCAAATGCGGGCTAATCTGATTTGGACGCAAGATGACTTTCCCCAAGATCATACTGGCCGCCGGCCTAACGGTGGAGCTCGTTGTCCTGGTGCGCGTGATGTTGCGGCCGCATCGCGAACCCGCCTCGCGCATTGCTTGGGTGGCGGTAATTCTCGCGCTGCCGCTGCTCGGCGTGATCGCCTACGCTCTGTTCGGCGAGGTGAATATCGGCCGCCGGCGCGCGGCCAAATTGCGAGCCATCGAGAATCGCATGCCGCCGCCCCGCCCCGGAACAGCGGACGACGACGCCAATCTGCGAACGGAGATTCCCGATCGTTACGAGCATCTGTTTCGGGTCGGCCGATCCATCAGCGGTTTCGAACCGATCGCGGGCAATTCGGCACGGTTGCTGGCCGATTCGAACGCGGCCATCAACGCGATGGTGGCGGACATTGATGCGGCGAAGGATCACGTCCATGTCCTCTTCTACATTTGGCTCACCGACATCAACGGGAGCCGCGTGGCCGACGCGCTCAAGCGGGCCGCAGGACGGGGCGTGCAATGCCGTGCCATGGTGGATAATCTCGGTTCGCGTGGATTGCTGAAATCGGAGCAATGGAAGGCGATGCAGGCCGCGGGCGTGAAAGTGGGCGTGGCACTCGCGATCAGTCACCCCGTGTTGCGGGCACCCTTCCGGCGAGTCGATCTGCGCAACCATCGCAAGATCGTGGTGATCGACAATGCCATCACCTACTGCGGCAGCCAAAATTGCGCGGATCCGGAATTTCTCATCAAGGCGAAGTTTGCGCCGTGGGTGGATGCGCTGATGCGTTTCGAGGGCCCGATCGCGCAGGAGAATCAGCGCCTCTTCGCGGTTGACTGGATGAGCGCGACTAACGAAAACCTGGACGACTTGTTGCGGGAGCCGTTACACGCTCCCAGGCTGGGCTTTGTGGCGCAGGCGGTCGGCACCGGACCAACCGTTCGCTGCTCCGCGATGCCGGAGTTGTTCGAAGCGCTGATTTACGCGGCGCGCAACGATTTGATGATTACGACGCCATATTACGTTCCCGATGAGTCGCTGCAAAACGCACTCTGCTCGGCGGCCTACCGCGGCGTAAAGACCACGATCATTCTTCCCGCGCGCAACGATTCCTGGATCGTGGCTGGCGCGAGTCGCAGTTACTATCCCGATCTACTCGCCGCTGGCGTGTTGATTTACGAGTACGTCGGCGGACTGCTGCACACCAAATCGCTCACGGTTGATGGCGATGTCACGCTCATTGGCTCGGCCAACATGGATCGGCGCAGTTTCGACCTGAACTACGAGAACAACATTCTGCTACTCGATGCTGCGCTGACCGCGGCCATGCGCGAACGGCAGATGGATTACCTGGAGAAGTCACGGCCAGTTACGCGCGAGATGTTGGAGGCGTGGTCTCTGCCACGAAAGTTCTGGAACAACACGCTGGCCCTCCTCGGGCCTGTGCTTTGATTGATCTCTCAAGACAGGATTTAACAGCAAGCAGAGATAACGGAGACGGAATAGTCTCACTGAAGGCCAAGGCAGAGGCCGTCGCTCGAGTGAATGACTAGGTAGCCTCACCTCTGAAACTTGCGGGGCTGCGCCAGGCGTAGCCCCCGGCATTTTCTGTAAGACCTAAGTCCAATTGGCGCTTGAAAACCTGGGGCTAAGAATTGCGGGACTGCATGCCGCTCCTCTATCCGTCTCCGTACAGCGCTCCACGCCTAACAAGTGTGACGACCACCAACCGCGCTCGAGTTACCGCCGCATTACTTTTGCAGATTTCAGTAACCGGAACCAAACCATGAAAGACAAAACAAAATACGGCGGCCTGGCCCTTCTGGTCGCTGCGGCAGTGATGTTCGTCGTCCCACCCGCGCCAGCTCAGCAAATCAACGGCACGCCCGGTGAGCCCAGCGCCACGACCACGATCGATGGTAAGCAACTCCCGCCACCCGATCCGAAGTTCGGCGGCGTCATTAAGGAGGGAGCCCTTCAATCCAAACCGTGGTGGGCGCCGCGAATCGTTCCGCCCAAGAAAGCACCCAACATCCTGCTCATCATGACGGACGACTCGGGCTTCGGCGTGCCGAGCACGTTCGGCGGCGTCATCCCGACACCCACGATGGATCGACTCGCTAATTCCGGCTTGCGCTACAATAATATTCACTCCACTGCGCTCTGCTCGCCGACGCGGGCCGCGCTCATCACGGGGCGCAATCATCATTCAGCCGGCTTCGGCGTGATCTCCGAACAATCGACCGGTTTCCCGGGTTACAACAGCATCATCCCGAAGGACAAGGCGACCATCGGCCGCATCCTTTTGGACAACGGCTATGCGACGTCGTGGTTCGGAAAGGATCACAACGTGCCGGCGTTCTGCGCCAGCCAGGTAGGACCGTTTGATAACTGGCCCATCGGACAGGGATTCGAATACTTTTACGGATTCGTCGGCGGCGACGCGAATCAGTGGCAACCGAATCTGTTCCGCAACACCACGCAGATCTATCCCTTCCAAGGCAAGCCCGGCTGGAACCTGGTCACCGGCATGGCTGACGACGCCATCGAGTACCTCAATCGCGTTAACCAGATCCAGCCGGACAAACCGTTCTTCTGTTATTACGTTCCAGGCGCCACGCACGCACCGCATCATCCGACAAAGGAATGGGTGGACAAGATCCACAACATGCACCTGTTCGACGATGGCTGGAACAAATTGCGCGAGAGAATTTTTGAAAACCAAAAGCGACTTGGGGTGATTCCGGCGGATACCCAACTAGAGCCCTGGCCTACGAAAATTCTCAAGAACTGGGATGATTGCACGCCCGAGGAAAAGAAGCTCTTCGTCAAGCAGGTGGAAGTCTTCGCCGCCTATGAGGCCTACAACGACTACGAAATTGGCCGTGTCATCCAGGCCGTCGAGGATATGGGTAAGCTGGATAACACGCTCATCATCTACATCAATGGCGACAATGGCACCAGCGCCGAGGGCGGGCCCGTTGGCACGCCTAACGAAGTCGCATTCTTTAACGGCGTAAACATGATGCCCGTCGCCGACCAGATGAAGTGGTACGACGTCTGGGGCACGGAGCAGACCTACAACCACATGTCGGCGGGCTGGTCTTGGGCCTTTGATACGCCCTTCACCTGGTTCAAACAGAACGCCTCGAAGCTTGGCGGCATCCGTCAATGCATGGCCATCTCATGGCCCGGTCACATCGCGGACAAAGGCGGCCTGCGCCAACAGTTCTGTCACATCAATGACATTGTGCCCACGATCCTGGAGGTCTCCGGCATTCCCGCGCCTCAAATGGTGGATGGCATCAAGCAAGCACCAATCGAAGGTACGAGCTTCGCCTATACGTTCGACGCGAAGAACGCCAAGGCGCCCTCGAAGCATACAACCCAGTATTTCGAGATGATGGGCCAGTGGGCTTTATATCACGAAGGGTGGCTGCTGAGCACTCAAGTGAATCGGGCGCCGTGGGAAGCCTTTGGCCCCGCAAATCCCGACCCGCTCAATAACCAGGTGCTCGAACTCTACAACTTGGACAAGGACTTCAGTCAGTCCCAGAACCTGGCAAGCAAATATCCGGACAAAGTGAAGGCGATGAAACAGATGTTCATAGCGGAAGCGAAGAAGTATGAGGTTTTCCCGATGGACGCATCGGTGGCCGCCCGCATCGTGGCGCCGCGCCCGAACATCACGGCCGGTCGCACCGAGTTCGTTTACACGCTCCCGATGGTCGGATTGCCACAGGGCGACTCCCCGATGTTGCTCAACACCTCCTACACCATCACGGCGGACATCGATGTACCTGAAGGCGGAGCTGAAGGCATGATTGTGACCTCGGGTGGCCGGTTTGCCGGCTACGGATTCTACCTGCTCAAGGGCAAACCGGTATTCCTCTGGAACCTGATTGACCTGAAACGCGTGAAGTGGGAAGGCCCGGACGCGCTCATACCCGGCAAACATACGGTCGAGTTCGACTTCAAGTATGATGGCCTTGGCGTCGGCACGCTCGCCTTTAATAATATGAGCGGTCTTGGCCGTCCCGGCACCGGCACTCTTAAGGTTGACGGGAAGGAAGTCGCCACCCAGAAGATGGAGAAAACCCTGCCCATGATTTTGCAATGGGACGAGAGTTTCGACATTGGCTCCGACACGCTGACCGGTGTAAACGACTCGGATTATCTGCCTCCTTTTCCGCTCACCGCCAAGCTTAACAAGCTGACGATCAAAGTGGACCGGCCGCAGTTGTCGCCCGACGACATCAAGACACTCGAAGAGGCGCAACGGAACAACAAACTCAGCGAGTAACCGAAAATCCAAGGCAAGTTGTTGCTGCCGCGTTGATCCGGTGTTGAAACGCCCTTCGTACGACCTAGGTCCAATTGGCGCAAAGAAGGCCGAACCTGAGAATTTCGGGAAACGTATGCCTTTGCTCACTCCGTGCCGGCACGGCGCTCCACGCCTAACAAGTGTAACGATCACAAACCGCGCTTGAATTACCGCCGCATTACTTTTGTAGATTCAGTAACCGGAACCAAACTATGAAAGACAAAACGAAATACTGCGGCCTGCACGTTCTGGTCGTTGCGGCAGCGATGTTCGTTGCCCCACCCGCGCCAGCCCAGCAAGTGACCGGCACACTCGGTGCACCCAATGCCACCACCACTATCGATGGCAAACAACTGCCCGCACCCGATCCGACGTTTGGCGGCGTGATCAAGGAAAAGGCCACGGAGTCGAAAGCGTGGTGGCCGCCCACCGTCGTGCCGCCCAAAGGCGCGCCCAACGTTTTACTTATCATGACTGACGACTGCGGATTCGGTGCCCCCGGCACGTTCGGCGGGGTCGTGCCGACGCCGGCATTGGATCGCATCGCGAAGGCGGGGTTGCGTTACACGCAGTTTCATTCCTGTGCTCTCTGCTCACCGACGCGCGCGGCGATCATTACCGGGCGCAATCACCACACGGCCGGCTTCGGCGTGGTGGGTGAAGCGGCGACGGGTTTTCCGGGGTACGACTCGGTCATCCAGAAGGATTGCGGCACGATCGCTGAAATCCTCAAGGAGAACGGATATGCCACCTCGTGGTTCGGCAAGGATCACAACACACCCTTTTACAAAGCGAGCCAGGCCGGGCCGTTCGACCAGTGGCCGACCGGCTTGGGGTTCGAATATTTCTATGGGTTCGTCGGCGGCGACACCAGCCAGTGGCAACCGAACCTGTTCCGGAATACTTCGGTCATCGAACCCTATCTCGGGCATCCGGGCTGGAATTTGACCACGGCGATGGCCGATGAGGCCATCCATTACATGAAGCAACTAAGCGAAATTGCGCCAGACAAACCTTTCTTCGTTTATTACGTCCCTGGCGGCACGCATTCGCCGCATCATCCGACTCCCGAATGGATCAAGAAGATTAGCGACATGCATCTTTACGACGGCGGTTGGAACAAGGTGAGAGAAACCATTTTTGCCAACCAAAAGAAACTCGGCATCCTGCCCGCCAATGCGCAGTTGACAGCGTGGCCAAAGAGCCTGCCGGAGTGGGACACACTCGATTTGGAGCAAAGGAAACTCTTCATCAAACAGGCCGACGTTTACGGCGCTTATCTCGCCTACACCGACAACGAGATTGGCCGGGTGATCCAGGCGGTCGAGGACATGGGCAAGCTCGATAACACACTCATCATCTACATTAGCGGCGACAACGGCGCGAGTGCCGAGGGGATGCTTAACGGCACGCCTAACGAGTTCACAACCTTCAATGGTATCTCTGTTCCAGTGAAGGATCAGTTCCTCTGGTACGAGTTCTGGGGATCGGAGCGGACCTTCCCGCATATGGCGGCGGCCTGGGCGTGGGCCTTCGACACGCCGTTTCAATGGTGCAAGCAAGTGGCATCGCATCGGGGCGGCACGGCTCAAGGCATGTGCATCTCCTGGCCCGGCCATATCAACGATGTCGGAGGCATTCGAAATCAGTTCCACCACGTCATCGATATCGTGCCGACAATACTGGAAGCTACCGGCATCTCCGCGCCCGACACTATTAATGGCATCAAGCAACGACCCATCGAAGGAGTGAGCCTGGCCTACACCTGGGACAAGGCCAACGCCAACGCCCCTACTAAACATAGCACCCAATACTTTGAGATGCTGGGCAACCGCGCCATTTACCAGGACGGCTGGATGGCCGCGACGACTCCAGTAACGATCCCGTGGATTCTTAGCACTGCTCCGCCGCCGGACGTGCTCACGGGCTACAAATGGGAACTCTACAATCTCAACGACGACGTCACTGAGTCTACGGATCTCGCGGCCAAAATGCCGGACAAACTCAAAACCTTGCAAGGTGTCTTCTACGCCGAAGCGGCGAAGTACAACGTGTTGCCGCTCGACAACTCGACGCTGGCGCGCTTCACGGTGAAGCGTCCAAGCGCGACGGCGGGACGGACGACCTTCACCTATTCAGGGACCTTGAGCGATGTCCCGAACGCCGCCGCACCCGACATCAAGGAAAAGTCCTATAGCATCACCGCCGAGGTCGAGATTCCTGAAGGCGGCGCGGAAGGCATGATCGTGACCGACGGCGGACGTTTTGGTGGCTACGGGTTGTTCCTGAGCAAAGGCGAATTGGGATTCGGCCGGGGACACCTGGTTTTTCTCTATAACTTCCTCGATCTCAAGCGGACGGCTTGGGAAGGCCCGGAGTTAAAGGGCGGCAAGCATACGATTAAGTTCGACTTCAAACCCGAAGGTCCCGGTTTAGGCAAGGGCGGCACCGGCACGCTGACTGTGGATGGGAAGGAAGTGGCCAAGAAATCCATGGAGCACACCATCCCCATCGATTTCCCAGAAGACGAGACCTTCGATGTGGGAATGGACACCCGCACCCCGGTGGCTGCCTTGGAGTATCACTACGATTGTCCGTTCAAGTTCACCGGCAAAATCAACAAGCTCACCTTTGACCTCGGCCCGTCGCAGATGACAGCAGAGGATCGCAAGCAGCTTCCAGAAATTGCCGACAGAGTGGCTCGCTTGAAAGATTAGCTGGATGAAGAAACTGTTGAGGATTAGCGCCATCATTGAAATGCCTACGGGATTGGGGCTGATGGCCGCGCCATCCTTTGTCGTCAGACTATTGCTCGGTTCGCCGCTTGACACATCCGTCGCAACGATGCTCGGGCGCGTGGCCGGAGTCGCGCTGCTCGCGCTAGGTGTCGCCTGTTGGCTTGCGCGCGATGATACACACAGCCGCGCGGCGCGGGGACTAGTCGCGGCCATGTTCCTCTACAACGTTGCTGTTGCCGCGCTCCTCACTTTGGCCGGCGTTGGTTTGGGATTGCGAGGAATCGCGCTCTGGCCGGCCGTGCTTCTCCACGCGGCTATGGCAGTCTGGTGTGTCCCGTGCCTCTTGTTCGCTCCCCAAAAGCCCTAAGGACAACACAAAGACGCGGAACCAAACATTGTTGCACGAGTTAACGGAGATGGGGCTAGGCCGTCGTTGGTAGGAATTCTTTTCAAGCGACCGCCCGCTTCCGCTTCGCGAAACTTGTCGGCGCTGCGGACGATTTGATTGAGTGTATTCAGCAACGCACGTTGCTCGTTAATCAAACGCTTCGAGTAGCCGACGATGTCGATGAAGAGGACATGTGCCAGCTCCAATTCGATTTCGTCGTTAACTTCAGCAGACATGGGGATTCAGGCAAGAAACAGGATGACGGAAGATACTTCCAATTCGGCCACCGCAATCGGGGCCAATGGTAACAGTGATCCGGCGGCCGCGAGGATGAGACTAAGGTCCAATAGACCTAGGGGGCGACTGGGGCTAGTGAACGTACGATGTGATCCGAGAGCAGGAAACCGCGCCAGATGTTCTGTTCCACGAAGATTTACACCTCTTTGTCTGGAGGCCGCGCGGCATTCTTGATGAAGCAGCTGTAAACAAAGTCCTGGTGAAGCTGCTCAGAAGAGAAACCATGGCCGCTCTCCCGTTCAATCGCTTTTGTGATCTCTCGGCTGTTGAGTCTTTCCATCTGACCTTCAAGTATGTTTTTCATATCGCTCTTTACCGGCGTCTTTCCTATGCCGGGCGTGAGCCGATAAAGTCCGCGTTTTACGTCACGCATCCGGAAGCGGCGCATCTCGTTAAAATCCACGCTCTCATGACTGATTACTCGTCTTTGGAAGTCGAAATGTTCGAGGACCGCCAAGTCGCCGCGAAATGGCTCGGTGTTCCCGTTGAAACACTGATAGCCCAAGGCGAGCCGCACTCGACGGAAGTAGCAGTGCGCTAAATTTGTCGGGTTTGGCCGCCGACGAAATGAACAGGATTCGGCCTCGATATGAATTTACATTCAGTGTCGTTCTCCTTATCATTCCAACGAGCCCACGCGCGTTATGCAGCATTTAATCGCGCCAGCGAAAGTTTCTAGTTTCACTAGCCTCGGCCGAGGCGACGTCGCAACCTTCAAAGAAATCGCCGGTGTTATCCAAATCCGAACAGCGGCATCTCCGCCAATGAGCCGGGAGGAAAAATCAAAGGCAGCATGATTCGTCGCGAACAAGTCACGATGAGTTCGCCAAACGACGCGAGCAGCGAAAACGTCCCGGCTAGGGCTGACGTCATCCGGCTACTGCTTAACGCACTGATCGTCGGAGCCGTCACGTATGTTTGCGCCAGGTTCGCTCTTGCGTTTCGGATTAAGCCTTATCACATAGCGCCTCTGTGGCCAGCAAGCGCAATCCTTTTCTCGGTGTTGGTATGGGCGCCAGTTCGGACTTGGACAATATATATTCTTGTCTGGTTGCTCTCTAACATCATCGTCGACCTACAGATAGGTGACACACCTCGGGCGATCTTGTGCTTCCTCATCGGCAACACGATTGAAGTTCTCATCGCGACGGTCAGCGTGCGTCGTTTAGCCGGTGGTCTTCGCGCTTTCAGCAACCTGCGAGGCCTTGTGGCCTATATCCTTTTTGCAGTCGTTCTTGCTCCTTTCATCTCGGCATTCGTAGGAGCGTTCAATCGTGCAGGAGGGAATTACTGGTTCGATTGGCGCGTTTGGTTCCTAGGGGATGTCATTTCCTTTCTGACGTTGGCCCCGGCCATCATGACCTGGATCGCCAGCGGTCGGGCGGCTCTCAGGAAAGTTTCTCTTGCTCGCTGCATCGAAGCTGCCCTTGTGGGATGCGGGTTACTGGCAATCAGCGTTTTCGTTTTCATCAAGCCTACGTCAGGGCAACACACCTCTCCGGCGCTACTTTATTTGCCGCTGCCGGCGCTTCTTTGGGCCGCGGTTCGATTCGGTCCGACTGGGCTCCTGACGTCTCTCCTGCTCGTCGCGTTCTTATCCATCTCTGGTGCGGTCGAAGGTCACGGACCTTTTGTCACAACGATGTTGGTGGATAACGTGCTCTCGCTCCAATTGTTTCTTATCACGATTTCGCTTCCATTAATGTTTCTTACCGTGCTTATCGAGGAACGGCGTAAGAGCACAAATGTTCTCCGGGAAAGCGAGGCGAGGATTAACCTCGCGGCTAACGCGGCGCATCTTGGTCTGTGGCATTGCAACGTTCAGGATAAGGAACTTTGGGTAACGGAGAAATGGAGAGAGTTGTTCGGCTTCACGGATTCGGAGCCAGTGGCCTTTGACCGATTGCTCCAAGTCGTGCACCCGGAGGATCGCGAACGTATGAAGCAACTTGTGCAGAGCATGTTCAAGCACGGTGGCGAGAATGAAAGCGAATATCGCATTAAGCTGCCGGACGGAAGCACGCGCTGGATCTCGGGTTATGGAACCGTCGAGTTAGACGAACGTGGCAAACCGGCCTTTGCGCGCGGGGTGTCGCGCGACATCACACTCCGCAAACATGCGGAGGAAGAACTCCTGGAAAGCGAGGCTCGTTTTCGCGCCATGGCCAACACGGCGCCAGTCATGATCTGGGTGTCGGGTCCAGACAGGCTTTGCACCTTCTTCAATAAAGGCTGGCTCGATTTTACCGGGCGAACACTGGAAGAGGAGCTTGGCAATAAGTGGGCGGAGGGCGTGCATCGGGAAGACATCGACCGCTGCATGCAGATTTATGCACGTTCCTTCGATGCCCGGCAGCCTTTCACAATGGAGTATCGCTTGCGGCGAAGTGACGGCGAATATCGCCTCGTTCTGGATACTGGAACACCGCGGTTTGCCCCCGACGGCGAGTTCCTTGGTTACATCGGCTCTTGCATTGACATCACCGAACGCAAGCAGGCGGAGTTGCAGCATCAGCGCCAAAACCTGGAATTGGCGCGGGTGGGACGCGTCGCCGTAATGGGCGAACTGGCGGCTTCACTCGCGCACGAAGTCAACAATCCGGTTGGCGCGATGGTAGCGAATGCCAGCGCCGGGCAACGCCTACTCGCCGCCGGCAAAATCAAAGTCGATGACTTGACTGAGTTGCTGGCCGATATCGTGACTGACGGTCGCCGGGCCGGTGAAGTTATTCAGGGCATTCGCAACCTGGTTCGCAAAGGCGAAGCCCGCCGCGAGTTAATCCAGATCGAGGACATCATCCAACAGCTTCTTCGTATCGTGCACGCTGATGCCATTGAACGAGATGTGAAAGTGGTAACCGAAGTTAATCCCGGCGTGGGCCAGGTTTGGGGAGATCCGGTGCAGCTCTTGCAAGTCTTTCTCAATCTCACGCTCAACGCATTTGAAGCAATGACCGCTGTGCCCTCCAACGCGCGGCGCCTTGTTATTCATGCGGCCCATAGTGAAAATGGAGACATTCTCGTCAGCTTCCGTGATTCTGGTCCCGGCTTTCCCAGCGGAATGGCTCAACAGCTGTTCGAGCCATTCTTTTCGACAAAAGCCGAGGGAACCGGAATGGGACTGGCGATTGCTTGCAGCCTTATCGAGGCACACAGCGGGACCCTCTCAGCAGAAAATTGTGAGGGCGGTGGCGCATGTTTTACAGTTCGTCTACCGCAGAAGAAACAAGACAACTCCACAGTCAGAGAACAATAGCAGGGAGAGCGAGTCAGAACCTGAATACAGCCAAATGCCCGTTGGCGAAAAAGCACGGCAGTGCTACGTGCTCAGCGGGATGAGACCATGGTCTCATAGGTAACGCGTCAATGGAACCTTTAGTGTAGCAAATGTTCTCCGGTCCTATTGATAAATTGGTACCGCAAATGTACCCCTTTTCTTTAAAATTCCAGACGACGCGGGTGCGAAGGGCAGACCTTTGAGCGGTTCTGACCGGGATTCCATTTGGCTCCTTGACGACGATCTTTCGATGCTCAAGGCGCTTGGCCGTTTACTGAGGTCGGCTGGTTTGATTGCAGAGGTGTTTAGCAATCCGGACGCCTTCCTAGCTAACCTCAAACATGCCAAGTGTCGCGTCGCAATCCTCGACGTATGGATGCCCCAGATGAACGGTTTGAAAGTACAGGCTCGCCTCCGGCGAGACTCGCCGGAAACGCGCATTATTTTTCTCACCGGGCGCGACGATCCCGCGGTGCATGAAGCCGCGCTTAATTCAGGAGCTTTCGGCTTTCTCACCAAACCTTTCGAAGACGAGGTTCTGGTGCAGCTCGTTCAGAAAGCGATGTCGTCGTAGGGAGCCTCTCGCGATATCTAAGCGGGGATTCGACTTAACGTCTGGCTTAACCATCCGAGGCGACTCAACGATTCGGAGCATACGACTAAGGTCCCATGGCAACAGCATTGGCGGACACCGAGGATGGGAAATTATGAAACGAAACATCCTCTTCTCAATTGCCATTTGCGTTCTTTTCGGCGGCTCGGTTTTTGCCGGTTCGCCCGACTTCAAGCACGTGGCCACTGCACCTACGGTGGAGTGTCCTTTTGGCACCGGGTGGTACGTCGCCCTCGAAGGCGGCGCCAATGTCTATCAGGATGTTGCCACAAGTCGTGACTTTGTTTTTAGCAATGGCGACGACATTCGCATCTCGCGAGACCAAAATATCGGCGGCTTCGGAGGAGTAAAAGTCGGATACGTTTTCGGTACCGGAACATTTCGTCCGACGATCGAGGAGGATCTTTTTTATAACGGCATCGGCACCGACATTCACGTCAAACTAAATGGCACCGAGGTGGCGCATAGCAGCAATCTGATCAATTCCGGGGCTTTCCTGACGAATTTTATCGCGCGGTTCGCATTCGGGAAGTTTCAGCCCTACGCCGGAGGAGGCGTGGGAGCGTACTATGCCGCGGCCGCGGGCAGTGATATTACGATCAACCGCACCGGTAATACTTTTTCCACCGGCGGCGGTGCCGACAGTGGCTCATTGGCCTTTGATGTGGTCGCTGGTGCCGATTATTACTGGACATGCAAGTGGAGCACATTCGTGGAGTACAAATTCCTCGACTATGTCGCTTTGGATGTCGGCAACGGCAATAAGCAGGTTGGTCAGCAATTGGTAGGCGCTGGCATCCGCTTCCACTTTTAACCAATCCCGACAGCACTCATCCCGGACTAAAAGGAACGCCGAAGCACGGGATTGGACTTTGGTCCAACATGCGACTGCTCCCGAGTTGGGAATAGTTAGCGCGAAGGAAACCAGAAAAGTCACAACCACGCACATATATATATGAAGAATATCAAACTCATCGCGCTCATTGCTGGCGCCACGGTCCTTGCCGGTGCATCAGCGCTAATACTGCCATTAATTCTCCGAGTATCGAGACCTCGCTTACAGCGAAGGAATTCAATACGGAAAAGCCGCAAGACCCTAAACGGCAAGAATTCTGTGACGGCCTTTCGACGCCCACACGCCGTACCCGCATGACGCCTGGGATCAGACCAACGTCTCATAGCAAGAACGACGTTCGCCGTGCAAAGTTCTCTGCAATCGGAAATTGTACGTCGGCAAGCATAAACAAATAGAAACGAACAAAGGATAAATCATGAAGCGATTAACTACGTTAGTTGTTATTAGTGCCGCAGCTATTCTGGCGTTAGGAACAGCGACAACCCTATTGGCCGGAGGGAGCGCCACTAAAGAAATGTTACTCTCGCAATCGGGATTCCGTCTCAAGACGGTCACAACCCAGCGGCAGCGAGAGCAAGTCGAGAGCCTGCCGGAAGGGCAAGTGTGGGCCGTCACGTATGAACATAAGTTGTTCTACGTGTATCGGACTACCCAGAAAGATCAGATCTATGTCGGCAAACAGCAGCAATTCGATGCCTACAAACAGACACTTAGCAGGGCAGAGAACACCCGTCGGGTTCAACAAGAGATGCAGGATCGCCCCGATATGGTTACTGAAACTGCCGGACCCAATCATGTCCGAATTGAACAATTCGACGGACTCGGACCGATGAATACTACCGGGGACGAGTAATTTCGATCTAGATCAGGATCCACGGCAACATCAGAAGGACAACGAATCCACCAACGAACCGCTGTAAATGGCGGCGACTACTCGTGCGTTGGCCGCTGCCATCCTCGAATTGGCCTAAGGTCGGATACGAATGCCAGCCTGATGAAGGTAGTGTCAATGAAGAGGAGCTTGAATATGAAATCTAAATCGATCACCACGGCTTTGGTTGTCACCGTCTTTTCATTGGTTCTACTTGGCGTGACGTCTTCCTTCGCGGCGGCCTCGGGAGGTCGCTTAATGGTTAAGCGAGTCGCGAACTTCGGAGACACCATTTCCCTTTCGCTCTCAGTCGATGGAAAGAAAGTCGCCGGTCTCGTTGAGGGCCGGAGTTATGATGGCTATTTAGCACCCGGTCACCATATGATTTCGGCGACAGTTGTTCCGAATCTGGTTTTCTCACCGGTCTGGCAAAAAGAGATCAACGTTCAGCCTGGACAAAACTATTCGTTTACCGCGATCTGGCAGGGCCAGAGGATGGTATTAGTTGAGAATTAAGCGCAGCAAAATTACAATTACTTCGGTTCGCTAATTCGCGTGGGCAGCGAACCAGGCTGTGCGATTTTTTTGGATTAGCCGGTAATCTCGTCGACTCCGTTGCCGGCTTTGCGGTTTCTGAACGCGTAGGACCAAAGTCCCATATGCGCCTCTCACAGGATTTTGTCACTCTCGGGGCGTGCTGAAACTCCAGCGCCTGGCCCGACCCAACTCGCCAAACGGAACGAACGTGTGAAAACCTTCTGCACCGCAAGCGCAATCTTCACTGCCTTTCTTTTGTCGACTTATCAATTGCGCGCCACCGAGCTCGCGAATGTCGACGCGAATGGAATGGCATTGGGTGAAGTCACAGCAACCGAGGCCGCATCGGAAAAATCCGGTGACGACGAAGCTACGAACCTGGCGAAGCAACTGGCGAATCCGATCTCTTCGTTAATCAGCGTACCGTTTCAAGCGAACGAGGACTTCGGCTACGGGCCGTCGCATAACGGCTACAAATTCACGCTGAACATTCAGCCAGTCATTCCCATTTCCTTAAACAAAGATTGGAATCTGATTCTGCGGACAATCATCCCGGTCGTTTCGCAACACGACCTTTTCTACGTCGAGAATGTGCCGAAGAATTTGAACTTGCCCGCGCAAAATCGTTCGCAGGACGGCTTGAGCGACACGCTGCAGAGCTTCTTCTTTTCCCCCAAGAAACCGGGACCGTTTGGCCTGATCTGGGGCATCGGCCCCGCCTTTCTTTATCCCACGGGAACCCACCCATTTCTCGGCACTGGCACATTCTCCATCGGACCCACGGTCGTGGTGCTGAAGCAAGTGGGCGGGCTAACCGCAGGCGTGCTGATGAACCAGCTCTGGTCGGTCGCAATTGAGGAGCATCGACAAAGCATCAGCCAAATGTATCTCCAGCCTTTTCTCGCGTACACAACCAAGACGCACACCACTTTCACGCTTAGCTCGGAAGACACGGCCAACTGGGACAACACGCCGGGCGACGCCAAGTGGACGATCCCGCTCATTTTCCAAATTAGCCAGGTCCTGAAGATCGGGAAACAACCTGTCAGCATTCAGCTGGGCGGAAAGTATTACGCCGACACGCCCCGTTACGGTCCCGATTGGGGTCTGCGCCTAAACTTCACGCTTCTTTACCCGACGGCCAAACCGCAACCGGGACCAGTCGCGGGGACATATGGCAAAGACGGTAAGGATTAAATGAGATCTTCACACACCATCGAAATTACACGTTCCTCCGGAATGCAACTAGCGAACCTCGACCAACCTAAAGAAACAAACACATGTATGAAAATGAACAGCACATCGAAATGGAAGCACGCGGCTGGCTTGATGCTCGCCACGATCGCGTTCCTTAGCACCGCGTCCGCGGATGATCTAACGAGCGACTCCCGCCGCGCATTGCAACAGCTGGTGGATCAGAATCCAGGTGCGGCCAAAGCCAAATCCAAAGCGTTGGCGGTTCTAGTTTTTCCCAATGTCGTTAAAGCCGGCTTCGTTGTCGGCGCTCAAGGAGGCAAAGGAGTTCTCTTTGTTCGCGGCCAACCAAGCGGCCGCTATCGGACCGTCGCCGCTTCCTATGGCTTGCAGGCCGGCGTACAAAAATATGGCTACGCACTTTTCTTTATGAGTCAGAAGGCCGTAGATTGGATCAACAACACCCGCGGCTGGGAGATTGGCACTGGTCCGAGCGTGGTGATCGTGGATGAGGGCATGGCTCGTACTTTTCAGTGACGAACACCCTGCACAGCGGCATCTATGCTTTCATTTTCGATCAGCAAGGCTTGATGGCCGGACTTGGCCTCCAAGGGACCAAAATAATGCGAATCGACTAATGTCGAACAATCATCTAAGATCTCAGCTGCGGCGGGCGAATATCGAGCCATGAAAATCAAATTGCCCTTCTTCGCGTGTGCGTTGTTTGCAGCTGCACGCGTGCTGGAGGCCGGGCCGGTAGAACTCGAGTCAAAAGAGGTCGCGCCTGCACCAACGATCACCGACAACGATCATTGGTACTTCAATATCGGATTCCCAGGCTGGCTCGCCTGGATGTCGGGCGATATTGGACTGAAAGGGGTTACATCGAATGTAGCCGTCCCTTTCGATCAAATCCTCACCCACGTTGCTGGGATTACGATTCTTAGCGCAGAAGCGAGATACGGCCGCTTCGGGGTTTACGGAGATTTTCTCTATATGAGCCTCTCGGATGGAGTCTACGGTAATGGGTTAGTCAAGAAGGCAAATATTACCCTGGATCAATACATCGCGGATGGAGAGGTTTATTACCGGGTCCTGGAAGGTCCGCGCGGGTGGCTCAACCTCCGGGCTGGCGCGCGTTACACGAATATGTTTGACAGACTCGAACTGACGGCCGCTGACGCCAAGATCGATCAGGCCGCCGCTGCTTTAGCGAATGCCATTGATTCGGATCTCAAGGGATTGCTCGAGCGCCTGTTGCAACACCGGCTCGATGGGAACAATCCTCCTCTGCCGATTCCACCTCTAGGGGAGGAAGTGAAGATAAAATTACTCAAACTCATCCTTGCGGCTCGACAGGACCCTATGACGGCGCAGCAGAAGATCGCCAGCGTCCTTAGGAAGAATCTCAATCGCGGTTTCGGTCTCACTGAATATTGGACTGATCCCTACGTCGGACTCAGCGGGCGCTACAATCTGAAAAAACCTTATTATGTGACTGGCAAGGTGGACGTCGGCGGCTTTGACGTCGGCTCCAAGGTCACCGTCCAAGCCTACGGCGCGCTCGGCTGTGACCTTACCCGGAACATCTATGCCGAGCTTGGTTGCCGCTATCTCTATTACGATTACGATAGCGATGGCTTCCTTTATAACGTTTCTATGTACGGGCCTCAAATCACGGTCGGTGTACAATTTTAGAAACTCGTCGACGGATCTATTAAGACTCCGCGTCTTCCGAAGATCCCTATATTATAATATACAGAGGGGAAGGAAAAGTCGGCCTTCTAAATGAAGCCTCGCCAAGCAGGAATCATTTCGGCACATGACTGACCCGAATCCAAGCGAAGACAAGCGGCGCTGGTTCGAACCTGCGTCCGCGATTATCATGGCGTTGTCGACGCTCGGCACAGCGTGGTGTTCATATCAATCTTCGGAATGGAATGGACAAAGCAGCAGTTTCGCTACTGAAGCCGGTCGCTCGAATCAACAAGCCGCGCTGCTTCACTTGGAGGGCGGCCAGACAACGTTACTCCAGGCGAAAGTGTTTACCGAGTTCATCGATGCCCAGATATCTGGTAAAGAGAAGTTAGCGAATTTTTATCTCGACCGTTTTCCGCCGGAACTGCGCAAAGCCTATGACGCCTGGATCGCGGAAAAGCCGTTCGAGAATCCAAAAGCGGACCCACATCCGTTTGTGCCAAATCTTTACCAGCCCCGTTTCGTCCAGGACGCACGACAGGCCAACGCTGACGCCGGACGAAACGACGCCGCGGCAAAACGAGCGAGCGCGGTGGCGGCGCACTATCTAAGCAATACCGTCCTGTTCGCTGCCGTTCTGTTTTTTGCCGGCACTTCCGGAAAATTCGACCACCGATACGTGCGCCAAAGCAGTTTGTTCTTCGCCCTTGCAGGCTTTTTGTTCGCCGCCGTGCGGATGCTTATGCTTCCTGTCGCATAGGCCGCATTCGTACCGATTGTCTGGCTAGGACATCATGGCAACCGTTTGCCGGTAACCCCTTTCTAAAATCAGAAGATGGACGGGAGCCCCGGTGAAGCCATTGGCCCTGCAAACCCCCTAACGAATACTATTCATGAAAATGATGCGGAGGTCGCAAAGAAGATTCGAAGTGATGCCCAACTCGGTGAGCTCTCGTCCCAGGTCCGCGTGGTCGAAGGCTCCTACGATCTCGACACCGGCAAGGTCGAGTGGACGGCAAAATAGCGCCAATTCGGTGCCTACTCTTTTCCCCAAGCAGGCCCGCGGTTCCACGGTTAAATCGGCCCTCCCCGGGGCACCCCACCCGGCCGACTCTCTTATATATATAGAGAGAGCTGCGCGCGGGGTTGCCCTGGCCAAGCCCGCTATAGGAGCGGTTTAGGCCGTCAAGCGGGATCATCCCCATCAGGATGCCATTCACGCGCGACTTCTCCGTTCCATACATCAAGAACGCCGCTGCGGGTATGGGACCAAAGTCCAATATGCTCGGGAAAGTTAAGTCGGCACCCTTCTATTCGCAGCAAAGAAAGGTAGAAAAGCTATGAAGCGACGAAATTATCGACCCGGATTCTTGACAAATCTATTTCATGGCGGGCTCGCCATCTTGAGCGTTGCTGCACTCTCGTTAGACCAACCTGTTGTCCTGGCCCAGGCTCCACAAGCGCAATCGCAGGAGCTGACAACCACCACCGCCGCCACCGAAGCGGTTCCACCGATCCCGGCCGATCAGTTGGACTCGCTCGTCGCGCCGATTGCGCTTTACCCCGACCCGCTATTGGCCCAGACGCTGGCCGCTTCCACTTATCCGCTCGAAATCATTCAGCTTCAGCAATGGATGGAGCGAAACAAGAACTTGAAAGACAAGGCTCTGTCCGAAGCGGTTGAAAAACAGAATTGGGATCCGAGCGTTCAGGCCATGGCAGCGTTCCCGGACGTGGTTACGCGCCTCGCCGGCAACATTCAATGGACGACTGATCTGGGGAACGCCTTTCTTGCACAGCAATCCGACGTCATGGCCGCCGTGCAACGCATGCGTGCCAAAGCCCAGGGTACCGGAAATTTGAAAACAAGCGCGGAGCAGAAGGTCGAGACGCAAACAGTCGAAGGGGGTAAGCAAGTGATCGTTATCCAGCAAGCAAATCCTCAAGTGGTCTATGTTCCCTCCTACGATCCGGTGGTTGTCTACGGTCCGCCGATTTATCCCTATTATCCTTACTATTATCCGGGATACATCGCCGGAAGGGGTCTGTGGTTCGGGGCGGGTCTGGCTCTGGGCGCGGCTTGGGGCGGTGGCTGGGGATGGGGTTGCGGTTGGGGCCACGGGGGCGACGTCAACATCAACTACAACAACAAGTACGTGAATAACTCGAACAAGAACTGGAACAACAACAACCGACCCGGGAACAGACCTGGTAACGGGAACGGCGGGAAGTGGGAGCATCGACCAGAACACCGAGGCAATGCTCCGTATGGAGACAGAAACACGGCCAACAAATATGGCGGCAGAACCCAAGGCCAGGGCAATCGTCCCGGTGGCGGAACCGGCGCTGGCAATCGCCCAGGGGGCGGAGCCAGTACGTTGCCGGCCAATCGCCCGGGTGGCGGTGCCGCAGCGGGCAACCGTCCTGGTGGCGGAACCGGCGCGGGCAATCGTCCCGGCGGTGGAACTGGTTCCGGAAATGTTGGTGCGGGAAATCGCCCGGGCGGCGGAGCGAGCACCAGGCCAGCTACTCGTCCCGCAGGTGGCGAAAATCGTGTCGGCAATCATGCGTCGTCACGCGGTAACTACGGAAACCGCGGCGGCGGATTTGGTGGCGGCAGCGGAAATTATGCGCGCGCCAGCAGTCATCGAGGCGGTAGCAGCATGGGCGGCGGCGGATTTAGCGGCGGCGGCGGACGTGGCGGCGGAGGTCGCGGCGGCGGCGGCGGACGCGGCGGCGGAGGAGGCGGACGCGGTGGTGGAGGAGGTCGGCGCTAAAAAGTAATTCGATGAGGAGAAAACCAATGAAAACAAAACCAAATCTTATGACTTCGTCGAAACTCTTGATGATCATTGCGGCCACGGTTAGTTGCGCCGCTCTCATTCTCGTCACCAATGCCGCGGAGAAGAAACAAAGTTCCGCAGCCGCTGCGCCAGCGAAAGAGCCAGCAGGACAGCAAAAGCAATTCGATAGCGCGGACCAGGCGGTGGACGCACTCGTTCAAGCGGCCGGAAACTGGGACATTGCACAGTTGAAGGAGATTCTCGGCCCGGATAGCGAAGATATTGTCAGCTCGGAAGATCCAGTGATGGACAAGAACCGGGCTGCCGCGTTCGCGAACAAGGCCAAGGAGAAAAAATCGGTCGAGATCGACAAGAAAGATCCGAATCGCGCCGTCGTCGTGGTTGGTAACGATGATTTTCCATTGGCGATTCCGGTCGTGAAACAGAAAGGCAAATGGTCGTTCGATACAAAGGTTGGCCGCGAGGAAATTCTCAATCGTCGCATTGGCGCAAATGAACTAAACACGATCGAGATCTGTCGTGGCTTCGCCGAGGCGCAGCACGATTACGCGTCGGAGAAACACGACGATTCAAAAGTAAATCAGTATGCCCAACGTATTCTGAGTACGCCCGGCAAGCACGACGGGCTCGCCTGGCAGAATCAGGATGGAACATGGGGAGGCCCAGTTGGCGAAGAAGTCGCCAAAGCTCTCGAAGAAGGCTACACGAAAAAAGACCAACCCTATCACGGTTACTATTTCAAAGTGCTCAAGGGCCAGGGAGCTGCCGCACCGATGGGCGAAATGGATTTCGTGGTGGGGGGTGCGATGATCGGCGGCTTCGCTCTGGCTGCGGCGCCGGCCGAATATCGAGTGACCGGAGTCCAGACCTTCATTGTTGGCCCGGACGGGATCGTTTATCAAAAGGATTTCGGACCGGACACGTTGAAAACGTTTCAGAGCATGGACCGTTACAACCCGGACAAGACCTGGCATGAAACCGACGACGACGAGGAAGACGACTCACCGGATTAGTTGTTGGAGTCGCTCCTTCGCGTCCCAAGCATAAGCCTAAAGTCCCATATCCAAGCCGCGCTCACTGCTGCGAGGAAGTAATCTGACATCGCCAACGGATGAAACGACACCCAACTAAAATGCTAAACCTATGATATCGAACCGTCCTCGACCCAGATTTTTCACAAACGTATTTCATGGCATAGTGGCCATCTTATCCAGCAGCGCGCTGGTCTCGTTCGGCCAACCCGCATCGTCGCCGCCAGCGCAATCGCAGATCGTGACGACGACAACCAACGAACCTACCCAGGAGGAAGCGCCGAAGATACCAAACGATCAATTGGATTCGCTGGTCGCGCCGATCGCACTTTATCCGGATCCGCTCCTCGCCCAGACGTTGGCCGCATCGACTTATCCGTTGGAGATCATTCAATTAGAGCAGTGGTTAGGGAAGAATAAGAATTTGAAAGACAAGGCGCTGGCGGATGCAGTGCAGAAGCAGCACTGGGAGCCCAGCATCCAGTCCATGGCGGCGCTTCCAGATACGGTCAAGCAACTGGCAGAGAACATCCAGTGGACTACGGACTTGGGAAATGCCTTCCTCGCGCAGCAATCGGATGTGATGGATGCGGTGCAGCGCATGCGCGTCAAGGCGGAGACTGCAGGAAATCTAAAATCCAGCCAGCAGCAGAAAGTGGAAACCCAGACGGTCGAAGGCAAGTCAGTGATTGTGATCCAGCAAGCCAACCCCCAGATCGTTTACGTACCCTCGTACAATCCTGTAGTCGTTTACGGGCCGCCGGTTTACCCATACCCGCCGATTTATTACCCACCAGCTACCGGTGCTGTTCTGGCGTTTGGCGCGGGTGTTGCGATGGGCGCGGCCTGGAGCGGAGGCTGGGGATACGGTTGCGGATGGGGAAGCAGCAACACGGTCAAAGTCAACGTTAACAACACTTACGTAAACACCTACAACAAGACGAACA
Source organism: uncultured Verrucomicrobiae bacterium (assembly GCA_963801815.1). GTDB lineage: Bacteria > Verrucomicrobiota > Verrucomicrobiia > Chthoniobacterales > UBA10450 > AV40. The sequence goes on along the minus strand of CAWDGJ010000002.1, from coordinate 836,934 downwards.
TCAACAACGCGAACGTCAGCAGCACCACATGGCAGCACAATTCTCAGTATCGCGGTGGAACTCCTTACTCCAATCAGGCAACTGCGACCAGAGTACTCCGGTGCGAATGGCACTGCCGCAACAGCCCAGACCTCAAGAGGCGGAGCCGCGGCCGGTGCTTCGACCAAGTACGGGAACACGGCCGTAGCAAAGACTGCGAGTGGCAATGCCTACGCTGTGCACAACGGCAACGTTTACTCGAGTAGTGGTAACACTTCGAAATCTGGTGGCGGCAACGCCGCAGCCAATCAGGGCGCTGGCGGCGGTTCGAAATCTGGCGGCGCGAATACCAGTGCCGCATCTAGTCGTGCCAGTGGCGGTGGTGGCGGCGCAGAAAGTATCGGCGGCCGTAGTCCTTCCGGTGGTGGGGGTGGCGGCGCTTTCGGCGGCGGTGGAGGAGGAAATTCGGCGCGCTCTGCCAGCAGTAGAGGCGGCTCTAGCATGGGCGGCGGCGGCTTTAGCGGTGGTGGAGGCCGCGGTGGCGGTGGTGGCGGAAGAGGAGGCGGTGGCGGAGGTCGACGCTAGAAATCAATGCCCGAGGAAAAACAAATGAAATCAAAATTAAACCTCATGACCTCAATAAAAGTTTTCCTGATCGCGTTTGCGATGGTGGCTGCTCTCGTTGTCGATCCTGCTTTGAAGGCAGCGACTGAAACCAAGAAAGAAACTGCGGCGGCCGAATCAACCCAAAAGCAATTCAACACGCCGAAAGAAGCGGCCGACAGTCTTGTTCAAGCCGCGGCGTCCTTCGACGTTCCCGCGTTAAAGGAAATTCTCGGACCGGACGCCAATGACATTGTTAGCTCCGAAGACCCTGTTGCAGACAAAAACAAAGCGACGGCGTTTGCAGCGAAGGCAAAAGAAAGAATCAATGTCGGAACCGATCCAAAGAACTCGAACCAGGCAATCGTGACTGTTGGGAACGACGATTTTCCACTGCCAATCCCAATCGTGAAAAAACACGGAAAGTGGATGTTCGATACCAAGATCGGTCGCCAGGAAATACTAAATCGTCGGATCGGCTCGAATGAGCTGGACGCGATTGCGATTTGTCGCGGATTCGTCGAAGCGCAGCAGCAATACGCTCAGGAAAAGCATGACGATGCAAAAGTGAATCAATACGCGCAGAAAATTATCAGCACGCCGGGAAAACATGATGGTCTGGCGTGGCAGAACGCAGATGGAACCTGGGGAGGGCCAGTAGGCGAGAAGATCGCCAACGCCTTGGCGCAAGGCTATACGCAAAAGGACAAGCCTCAACCGTATCACGGCTACTACTTCAAAGTCCTCAAGGGACAAGGTCCGGCGGCCCCTTTGGGCCAAATGGATTTTGTGGTGCAGGGAGCCATGATTGGCGGGTTCGCGCTGGCGGCGGCTCCGGCCCAGTATCGGGTCACCGGCGTGAAGACGTTTATGGTCGGTGCTAACGGGACCGTTTATGAGAAGGACTTTGGACCGGATACCCTGAAGACATTCGAGGGCACGGACCGTTTCAACCCCGACAAGACCTGGCATCCTACCGACGATCAGTGGTGAGAGTCAGAGGATGCCGGCGTTAAGAAGTGGCAACTCGAATGGTGGTCATTTATCAATTCGCGTGATCCGGACAAAATTTCCCACAGGGCGACGAGACCGTTCATCGCCGCATTCCTTTCGATCATGATGGCGCTCATGGCGAGTTATCTCTTCACGGCGGCCGCTCGTGCCGGTGATTCCACAGACCTTGCGCAAAGCTCAGGAACGACATCCTCTGTAGGGGAAAACGCGGATGCCTTTCCTGATGTCGGTCTTGACCGCACTATTCTCAGCAGTCGGTTTTCGCTAAGCAATGAATTCAAAGATCAGGAATTGGGCGCCGCCAAGGATACAGTAACGCTCAACCTCGCCTATGCGTTCGGCAAGACGGCACAGCGCGACTGGACGGTGCAAGTGGATTTACCAGCGGTGCATTACGACGCCGGTCATGTCAGTGGAGTAGAAAGCGGCGCTGGCTTTGGTGACCTCGAGTTTCGGATCGGACATGTCATCCATGGCGAGGGTATTTTTCGTTACGCCGCCGGCGTCGAGGCGGAATTCGATACCGCAGGGGGACCTCCTTTGGGAGATGGAATTTTTCGCCTTTCGCCAATCGTTGCATTTGCGGTGCAGCCTTGCCGTACGTTCAAGTTCCAAACTCTCGTCCAATTCAATCAATCGTTCATTACTGAAACGGGGGTTTCAGAGGAGCAGGAAATCCATTTGAAACCGGCGGTTAGCGTTGCGCTGCCCGGAAACTGGTACGTCTATAACGAATTTGAAGAAACATGGAGTTTCATTGCGCATGGCGAGTTCAGTTCAACCGCCAAGTTAGAGGTAGGGCGTAGCTTTGGAGGGCGCGGCGAATGGATCTTGGGCACCCGCTGCGAAATTCCGCTCACTACCAGTTCTGATAACTACACCGTTACGGTGAGTTGCACCTACGTTTTCAAATGATTCCGAAAAATGGCTAGTTCAGAACCTAACGAAAGTCAGTCGCTGACTAGCACTGTCTCTATCAATATAGAGTGTCAGGAGAAAGCGTTAATGAAAACCGCACTGAAAAGCCACCAGGTTAGGCGCAGCCTGGGGGGAATCAAGTCACTGATGGTAGCGGGATTCCTCGCCGTCGCGGTCCAAGGGTCGCGCGGTGCGGAAACGCCCACCGCAATCGACCGGCCGAACGCTGACTCGGGGCCGACGCAAGTCTCCGTCGCCATGTGGATCGTCGACATCAACAGCATTGACAGTGCAGAACAAACTTTCAGCGCTGATGTTTTCATTGCTTTGCGTTGGAAGGATCCGCGTCTGGCCCACACTAGCGGCGGAGTGATGCATTACGCGCTTGACCAAATCTGGAACCCGAGGGTGGGCATAGTTAATGAGACGAACTCGGTCAGTCATCGGCTTCCGGAATCCGTCGATGTCGACTCTGATGGCGCGGTGCTCTATCGTCAGCGATTCGTAGGTTCGTTCTCGGAAGCGCTGCGCTTGAGATCATTTCCCTTTGACCACCAAACTTTCCGCGTGCAGTTCGCCGCGATGAGATACGGCACCAACGAACTCAATTTCGTGCCGGAGCAAAAATGGGTCGACGCCGGCTTTAAGCAGGCCGGCGGAATCTCGAAATCGATCACGCTGCCGGATTGGACGGTCAAGGAATGGAATTTCAAACCTCTCGCCTATGCTATTACGCCCGGTTTGGAGAATTCGGGTTACGTCTTCGAGTTCACCGCATCACGCAACGTGTCGTATTACATTTTGAAGGTGATTTTGCCCCTCGTTCTCATCGTGATGATGTCGTGGACCGTGTTCTGGATTGATCCAACCAATGCCGGTTCTCAGATCAGTGTAGCGGTGACCTCCATGCTTACGCTCATTGCTTATCGCTTCGCCGTCGACAGCCAGGTGCCACGGTTGCCTTATATGACGCGTCTCGATGCATTTATAATGGTCAGCTCATTACTTATTTTCATTTCCCTGATCCAGGTTTTGGTGACGACGAACCTGGCGACCAATCAGCAGGTGAAACGGGCCAAGAAAATTGACCGTTACTGCCGTGCAATTTTCCCTCTCCTCTTCACCATCGCCTCGGTCGCGATTTTTTTGAAGCCACGCGATTAATCCGAGATGGACGCCGACAAATGAATAACGCCGAGGTTTTGAACGAGGAAGAGAAGCATTTCAACGCTGATCCACCAGGCTCATGCCAAAATTCAAAGTCCGAAAGTCACGAAAACACCACGAATAGCCATACCGCTTCCTAACCAACCACGTTTAACCCTATGAAAAAATACATCGTTCTATTACTGCTTGCCCCGTTCTCTCTCCTCGGACAGACCGGGTCCGCACCCACTAACACCGAGGAGCCGCCAATGCTTAGCGCAAAGGAGCTTCTCAAACCCGAATTTCTGGCCGGTGACGGATTTACCGTGCAGGACGAAGTTCCCACTTCCACCGGGCGTAACCGTTACTTAATCGCTTCCGAGTACGGCGAATTCGAAGCTGACGGCAACATTATGTTGGTGCGCCGAGTGGGTGAGGTCGCCGCCATCCGCAAACTCAAGGAAGTCTCGCGCACGGACGAATACAAGAAAGCGCTCAAGGCGGCAACGATGAGCCCACTCGTCGTCGCTAAAGACGTCGTCACGCGCCCGGTGAGTACAATCACCGGAGTCCCTAAAGGCCTATTCAAATTTGCCAACCGCGCGGGACAAAGCCTGAAGGAGAAGACCGAGGGACGCGAGCGCAGTCAGTATGAAGATTCGAATGCGGCCAGCCTCGTTGGTTTTTCAAAGGCCAAACGAACCGTTGCGATTCAACTCGGCGTGGACCCCTATTCCAGCAATGAAACCTTGCAGCGGGAATTGAATGGACTCGCCTGGGCTACGTTTGCCGGAAAAATGACGTTCACTGTCGCCACCATGCCCGTTGGCGGCGCGGCGGGAATGGCGCTGACCGGGACTGGCCTAACGAACACGTTTAATCAAACCCTGCTCGATCAAGCCCCCTCCGATCTGCGGTTGCGCAATCTAAAATCGATGATGGCCATGGGCTGCGATCGCGAGGTAGCGAACCGGTTTAACAACAGCACGGCGTTTTCGCCGAGTGTGCAGACCGCCATTGTGATGAATCTTGAAACGCTCGATGGAGTGGCCAATCGCGCGGCCTTTTTTGATCTCGCCGGATCAGAAGCTACCGACGAAGGAGACGCTCTCTTCTATCTCGGTACCTCGCGCGTGCTGTCGGAACTTCATGCCAAGAAACCGTTAGCTCGAATTCAACGGGTCGGTCGCATTCCAGTTGCCATCCAAAAGGATGGTCGCGCTGTCGTCGCGCTACAATGGGATTACGCCGCGTGGACCGACAATGCCGCGAATTTCATCCGAGTTCTTCAGACGTCGGATTTTGGCAAAAAACCTTCTGGCCTGATAATTGCAATCAGCGGCGACGCGTCGCCGCTCGCGCGACAGAACCTAAAAGAGGCAAATATCGCGTTGAACACGCACATCGTCCCCGGACCGCTGCGGTAAACGAATCGTCTGATGGCGTCTCGACGCACACTGCTCGCGGCAATCGTAGTGCCACCAGCCAGGAAGATTGGCTACAGCGCGCATATCTCTTGGAGGAGGCGCATCTTCCACGGCCTGGCTGTGCTTTCTCTCGCAGCCGTTGCCCTCATTTGCGCTGCCTGGGCTTTCGGTGCCGTGTGGTTTGACGCACCATTTGGCAACGGGAACAAGGTTGTCGCCACCCTGATCGGGATCGTGTTTGTCGCAGTATTCGTATTCGTTAGGCGATTCTGGCGAAAGGTCGCTGCTTTCGCCGCTCTGTTCGGTGCCGTCCTTATTTGGTGGCTCACGCTTAAGCCGAGCAATGAGGCCAACTGGCAACAGGACGTGACCCAACTCGCATGGGCGGAGATCAACGGCGACGAAGTGACGTTGCACAACGTTCGCAACTGTGACTACCGCACCGAAACCGACTATACACCGCATTGGGAGACGCGCACCGTGCGCATCTCCCAGATCACCGGGATCGACATTGCAATCGATTACTGGGGCTCGCCGTGGATCGCGCATCCCATCATTAGCTTCCAATTCGCTGATGCGCCGCCGCTGTGTTTTTCCATCGAGACACGCAAGAAGCTCGGCCAGACCTACTCAACCGTCGGCGGGCTCTACCGGCGGTTCGAACTCATCTACATCGTGGCCGACGAGCGCGACGTGATCCGCCTGCGAACGAACTACCGTAAGGAGGACATCTATCTTTACCGCACGACCATTTCTCCGGCGCGCGCGCGAGAACGTTTCCTGGAATACATCCATTCGCTCAACGCCCTGCGGGACAAACCGCGCTGGTATAACGCGATTACCACCAACTGCACCACAAGCATCCGCACACAGCACCCGCCCGGCGAGCGCATGCCGTGGGACTGGCGGATTCTGGTCAACGGCAAAGGCGACGAGCTGTTGTACGAGCGCCATCTCATTGCCACGGGCGGTTTGCCTTTCACGGAACTTAAGCAACGCAGTCACATCAACGAACGCGCTCGCGCGGCTGATCAGGATCCGGATTTCTCGCGTCTTATTCGAGAAGGTCTCCCGAAAAATTAGTCGGACCTAAATCATAGGACTTTCGTCCCATACCGGACCGACAATTGGTTTCGCAACATTTGTTAAGTGAACGAATCGACTCTTCCGAGTTGACACATTATTCTCGATGATAACGGCTATGACAACACACATTGAATCGGGCAGCCGGTCGCTCCGGCGATTCAGTACGATCGAACTTTTGATCGTAATTGCGGCATTTTTTGTTTCCATGCCGTTCTTCGAGCCGCTTTCCTCAGGTCCTCTCATTGAATCGATCTTCTTTACGGTTGTTCTTGTCTCGGGTGTATTGGCGATCGCCGATCGGCGACGAACTGTTGTCATTGCCGCGGTGCTGGCCTTTGCCGCATTGGCCGGCCGATGGACCCATCATTTCCGCCCCGATCTGATGCCGCCGGAACTGTTTCTTGTTTGCGGAATCCTGGTCGTGCTTTTCGTTATCATCCATCTGTTGCGATTTGTTCTGACTGCGTCGGAGGTCGACGCGGAGGTCTTGTGCGCAAGTATTTCCGCTTACCTGCTCCTCGGCTTGCTCTGGACTCTGGCCTATTGGCTCGTGGCCGAGCTGATTCCGAATGCGTTCGCTTTTAACGGAGCCGACAAATCGCTGGAAGGCTTCAATGGTTTTTATTTCAGCTTCATCACTATGAGCACCGTTGGATATGGCGACATCACGCCAGTTGCAAAGGTGGCGCGCATGCTCGCTGCGATGGAGGCGATGACAGGTCTCCTTTACGTCGCGACTTTAATCGCCCGCCTGGTTGCTCTTCAAGCGACACGAAAATCGTCATGAATACTGGTTCAATAAATATACCGGAGCGCTTGCAGCTAATCGCGGCCCTCACGAGCGCCATTTTTTTCGCCGGATGCGCGACCCAGCCGGCCGGCTCGCCGAATGTGGTGGCTGCCGCCAAAAGTTTACGCGACGCGCGATCGACGCAGCTCTCGCTCGAAGTTCGCGCGGCAGATTACTTGCAAGCCGCGGCGCTCACCGCGCCGGACTTAGGTTCTGGAACGCAGACATTGGCTCTTAACACCTACAACTCCGCCGCCGCCGAGTTAACAATTCTGTTGCGTTCGACATCGGGAGGACGTGTCTGGAATCATCCGCTAACGCTCACGGCGAACAACACAATTTATCACCTGCGGTTGCAACCTGCCGCCCCTGCCGTCTGGTCGCCCGATTATTTTACCTCCTTCATTCCGTCAGCTCAGATCAAAGAAAAGTTAATTAGGAAAGAGAATCATCAGATCGGCGTAGGCGGCTCGCTCGTTGGCGTGCGACAAGTCGCGCCTCGGGAGCAGTTCGCGCCTTTCAGAGGGATCAGCGCACCAGTCACGGCGACGCTCGACTTTAAGGGAACCGAAGCAACACTGGCATTGCGCCGCCCAGCAAAGCAGCCCACCGCTGTGGTGGAAGGAAAAACCCGTCCGCTATCTGCCGATTTCTCTGCGCCCATCAGCTACTACCAGCCGCCCGCAAATCTGTTGTTGGTCGGGTTGATGGGAGGATTTCGCTCGGCCCATTATATGGACAAGACCGGCTTGTATTTTATGCAGCCTTACGATCCGGATCGGATTCCAGTCCTTTTTGTGCACGGCCTTTTCTCGACCCCGTTTACCTGGGTCGAGACGATCAACGGACTCCAGGCCGACCCTGAGATTCGAAAGCATTATCAATTCTGGGTCTTCGCTTATCCAACCGGTAATCCCATTCTCTATTCCGCCCTCCGATTGCGGGAAGAGTTGGCCAAGGTCGACCAACGCTATCCTAATCACAAACCGTACGTGGTGGTCGGCCATAGCATGGGAGGAATGCTCACTCACGATCAGGTGATCAACGTTTCCGCCCAGATGTGGGAAAAGAGAATGGGGCAATTGGGCAGAGAGATCGTCCATGATAAATCCAGCAATAGTCTGATTGTTCGCGCGACAACTTTCAGAGCCAATCCGAGGATTAAAAGGGTCGTTTTTGTCTGTACTCCGCACCGCGGAAGCGATATGGCCACCAGCGGAGTGGGCAAGTTCGGCATCAGTTTGATTACCCTTCCGGTTACGCTCGCCACAACAATGAGGGACTCGCTGACCAGTACCGAAGTTGCCGAGTTGACCGGAAGCTCCAAACGCCTCCCAACTAGTATCTTCGGGTTGAAGCCGACGAATCCTGCCTTGCCAGTAATCAACGACGCGCCAATCACAGTCCCGTATCACTCGATCATCGGCGATCGCGGTAAGGGTGATTCACCAAACAGCACCGACGGCGTTGTCGCCTACTGGAGCTCGCATCTCGACGGAGCGAAATCAGAAAAAATTGTTCCCGGACCGCACGGATCGACCGGTCTTCCGGAAACGATTGCCGAGCTCGATCGGATTTTGGAATTGCACCTCAAGAGTCTTTAGAGAATCAAAACTTTGCGATGAAGGTTCCAGCGGACGTCCATTTTCGTCCCGAGTTCCGCCTTCTTCTCTGGAAACCGCGGGGCGTCCTGAACGAAAAGGTGGTAAACCAAATTATCGCTTTTATCAGAGACGAAGAAGCAAAGTCGAACGCGAACGAGCGTCGTTTTGTCGACACCAGTGAACTAACTTCGGTCGAACTTAATTTTCGCTACGTTTTTCATGTTGCGCTCTATCGTCGCATGTCGCGCGTCGGCCGGGCATCGATTAAGTCAGCGTTTTATGTCGAAGACCCGGCGTTCGAGCATTATTTCAAATTACACGCGCTATTGACGGACCATTCGCCTTTGCAAGTTCGACTCTTCAAGCAAAAGGAAGCCGCGGCTGAATGGCTAAAAGTTTCACTCGAAGCATTGCACGCGCCGTAAATTTGGAGCAACGATTTGGCGCTTTAGCGTTTCTTTTTCTGCGCGGCCAGCCACGCTTTTCGATTGGATCGAATCAGCTTCAGAGTCTCATCGATTGTGTTTACGCAATGCGGAATCGTGAAGTCGATTTCGGTGGCGAGCTCGCTTCCTTTTCTGAGCATGTTTTTTCGGCCCCATTCGACCAGGTCGGCCCACATTTTTCCGACCAAAATCAGGGGCGTGTTGTAAAGTTTGCGCACCTGAAGCAACTGCCACGCAAGGGACAGCTCCAAGAGAGTCCCAATTCCACCGGGCACGACCACGAACGCGTCTGAAGCGATCATGAAATGATGGAGACGCGAAAAGAAAGTGCGGTGTTCGTAAGCGAGCCCGACAAAGGGATTGATCTGCTGTTCAAACGGAAGCTCCACTCGAATCCCTACCGAGCGATGCAACGCCTTCGGGTCAACCGAAAATGCGCCTTCGTTTGCGGCCTGCATGATCCCCGGACCGCCGCCGCTGATAATGTCGCACCCCATTTTGGTCAGCTCCGCCGCAAGTTTCTTCACGCCTTCATAGGCGACCGAAGCGGGTTGGAGTCGCGCAGAGCCGAATATTGTGACGCGATAATTTTGTCTGGTCGTACGGCGAAGCCGCGTCAGTGCGTTCACTACCTCCCAGAGGCCGGTAACTGAGCGCTCGAGCAATGCCACCGTCGCGTCTTCGTCGCTCAGCCGAACGACGTCCGATTGTCCAAAAGCCTTGGTTGATTTGCTCATGGTCGCTTAGGAATGCCGACCGGCATGTCGGGTCAGCGCCCGCCCTCGATCATTTCTTTCATCGCTTTTCGTCCGCGTTCCTGGAGCGGGCCCATGCCGCTTCCGGGCAGGAACCACATCCCTTTGTCTTTGTCGCGGCAATAAACAATGTTGTAACCGTCGCTGGTAACAGCGTGGTGAAATGTCGAGCCGGGATTTTCGGCGATGAAGTTGAAGAACGTCTCTCGCCAGGGATCGTCGGCGTAACGAAAAATCTCGTCGCCCATCTTCTTCAACTCTTCGGTGGTGACTGTTCGAATTGTCTTGCCCAGCGCTTTGCGCCGCTCCTTGTTGAGGTTCTCGAGGTCAAATTTTTCGAATGGCATACAACTCCAGCTTTGATTTAAGCGGGGCCGCGGCGAGCCAGCCATCGGACCTTGGTCTTATTCTCACCGGCCGCGTTCTGCGGAAAATGACAATTCGATGAGACCGCTCCTCCATGAAATCCGACGCAACCCGCTGCTTTGGCTGCTGATTTTTGTCCCGGTCGTGTTGGTTACGGAAAAGCTGAAACCCGAATCGCACACTCTTTTGTTCGTTTTCTCCGTCCTGGCGATTCTGCCGCTCGCTCTGCTCTTGAGTCACGCTACCGAATCGGTGGCCGCTAAAACAGGCGACTCAGTCGGCGGCTTACTGAATGCGACACTGGGAAACTTAACCGAACTCGTGATTGCGATTGTCGCTCTTCAGTCCGGTCAATACATGCTGGTCAAAGCATCTATTGCCGGCGCAATCGTCACGAATGCTTTGTTTATGCTCGGCGCCTCTTTTCTGCTGGGTGGTTTGCGTCATCACGTTCAGGAATACAACCGTGTCGGGGCGCGGTTTCAGGCCGGCCTTCTCTTTCTGGCAACGGTCGCGCTTTTGATTCCTTCGGCGCTCGGAGCCAATGGATCGTCGCGACCGCCGCGGTTTGTACAGGATCTCAGTATCGCATTGTCGATCCTGCTTTTGATCGCGTACGTTCTCGGTCTTTTCTTTTCGCTGAAAACGCACCGGGAACTCTTCGCCGGCACATCAGAGGAACACGAAGCGGTCTGGCCGATGAATCTTGCGCTGATTACGCTTGCCGGTGTCACGATTCTCGTCGCGTTGGTGAGCGAAGTTTTTGTCGGTTCGGTCCAACAGGCGGCGGTTGCATTCGGAATGACCCCGGCATTCGTCGGTTTCGTCGTCGTTGCGCTGGTCGGTGCCGCTGCCGAAATGGCGGCCGCGTTTTCGGCGGCGAGCAAGAATCATCTCGATCTTAGCGTTAGCATCGCGCTCGGCAGCGCGTCGCAAATAGCCCTCTTCGTGGCTCCAGTTCTTGTTCTCTTGAGTTTTTTTGTTGGGCCAGCGCCCATGAATCTGGATTTCTGGCCTGGCGCGGTGGTGATGGTGTTTTTCGCAACTCTTACCGCGGCGCTGGTGACGAGTTCCGGTCGGTCCACCTGGTTCGTCGGAGTTCTAGTCATGATGGTTTACGTGATGTTCGCGACCACACTTTATTTGTTGCCGCCGTCGCCGAATTCGTCCACGGAATTACCAACCGGTCACTAAACCGCGTTGGGTGCTCGTTTTGTCAGCGCGGCAAGACGGCGATGCGCGCGACCGCAAAGAGAAACATCGCGACGGCAAAAAGGAACGACGTTTTGCGCACCCAAGGTTCTTCGAACCTACTGGCGGCGTTGGCAAAAAACAGCACCGCTGCAAATAAGACCGTGCTAGCCAAGTACTGGCCGGAGAGACTGCCGGCACGGCGCGCGTCCTCAATTTGCGTTGCAGCGTTCGCCGTAGCTTCCGCAGCTTCACGTGAGCCGCGCATTTCATAAAGATTCGGAACGAATGGATGCGGATCTGCATTCGGATTCTCGAAAGGCTTCTGCGCGATCCAGGCGTCGTAGGCTTTTCGCACGTCCGGCGGAAAGCGTTGTACATAGAAATCGGCCAATTGATTGTTGCCGGCCTGTCGCGCGGCCAGCACCTGCATAAACATTGCAGCATGAATGGTGGCTGCTTGCAGCCCCTGGATGTTCAAGAGACCGGCTTTTCGCTCCAACACGTTGAATTGATTCATGGCGCGATTGCTGTGGCGTGTCCACGCTGCTGATTCGTACGAGCACCATGCCGTGCCGACCGTTGCCAGCGCCATGATTAATGCCGTGACCGGCTCGATCCATTTTTTCTTGGGTCCGCTTTGCGGTATGGCTTCCATATCGTCTCGCGCCTGCTATTAACCTACGAGCGCTGTTCGAAATCGATGAGACTTAGGTCTTATGGCTCACCGTGCGTTCGCCGGTCGAGAATTCCCTCGGAGGTAACACCTATGAATCTAAAGAGAACTATACTCGGCATCGCAACCTTCATTGCCACAGCTGGCGCTATTTCCTTTCTCACCGGCTGCGCTGAAATGGAAGCGACCAACACGAAATCGTTGTTATCGGCGGCTGGCTTCCACACGGTGACCCCGACAACTCCGCTCCAAAAGGAAGTTTATGCGAAGATGGAGGCGAATCACGTTCAGCGTATCAGCATGAAGGGCAAAACCATTTACGCCTTTAAGGATGAGAAAGCGGAAATCGCGTATGTTGGTCACGAAGCGGAGTATCAGCGTTACAAGAACCTCTGTATCCAACAGCGGATCGCGCAGGATTACTACATGGCCTACTCAATGGATCCGTATTGGAGCAACCGGTGGTACGGCGCCTGGGGTTATCGAGGAATGCGGTGGTGAGCTGATCGTCGCCTCTCCACAGGTCGACGAACAATTTTGTTTGACCGCAGATTACGCAGGCTTACCCAGCTTTTTTCGGGATTTATCAAGGCTGCCTAGCGACTCAGTAATCTCCAACTTAAGTAGTTCGATGCGCTTTTAAAATGTTTGGGCGACGTCTTGCAGATCTTCTCCTGTTTTGCGTCACGTTAACGGAGTTGGTCATCCTCTTTTTACTCACGCCCACGTTCACGATCACAGACTGGATTTATGTTCTGCAACATTTCATCGTTCTGGCAATCGCGGTCACGCGGCCCCCGCCGCGGGTATGGGATTACTCGATCGTCTCCAGTGTCGCGGTCGGGGTTGCTTATGTTTATCCCTATGCCCAAGTCATCTGGCTACGCTGGTCGCCCGGGAATGTGGCGTGGCCGGCCGCCGGGTTGGTCTTGGTAACGATCGCGGCTTTCCTTAGTCTCGTTAGCCTTCTCAAGCTCGGGAAACTGTTTGGGGTCCGTCCGGCTTTGAGAGGTTTAATCACGAGAGGGCCTTATAGATTCGTCCGCCACCCGATGTATCTCTCGTACCTCGTAGCGGACATTGGATACAATCTCCAAGAATGGAGTTCGGTTACACTGCTTCTGGTTTTGATCGGTTGGGCGTCGCTGGTTTACCGCATCTACGCCGAGGAGCGAGTAATTTCTCGACACCCTGACTGGCCAGCCTACATCACCCGAGTTCGTTACCGCGCTTTGCCCGGCCTTTGGTGAAAACGCCGCTCGACATAGTCGTCTGCACGAACCCAGCTTGTTGCCGAATGGATCATTTTCGTGGCTGTGCACGAATCAGGTCGGAGGTCATTGATGTGTTGTTTGGTCAATGACTGCAGCGACCTGCCTTACAAGGGAGCCGGCAGACGGATTCGAACCGACGACCTGCTGATTACAAATCAGCTGCTCTACCAACTGAGCTATGCCGGCATCTACGATGGTACCGATTGCACTTGGTGCTCAGTGTATCCGGAAAAAATCGGTCTTCAAATCTCGTGTCCACGTGATAGTGTAGGCTGCGAAACGCGAAGCATATCTTCGCGGCTTCACGCAGCGTTTGAACGGGAGGCGATTGGAAAAATTATGGGGAAACGCCGTTCACTTGGCCTTTCTTGTTTCGCGCTCTTCATTGCATTTGATTCGTCCTTCGCTGCTCAAATCGAAGTGGTCACAAAAAAAGAAAAGCCCCTCATCGGAAAATCGTTCGTCTCTCAGTCTTCAGGCTTCGCGTGGAAAGCAAGTATCGTAACAACAGTTTTTTGGATTGGCGAACAGCCCGGTGGACACAATCTCGTGCCGAATCGGACAAGCGCCTGGGACAAACAGTGGACAAAAAGCTACGGCGGTTTTGATGACCCCAATCCCGCCCATCGGAGTAATTATATCCCGGTAAGATTTACACCGCGGCAGAACCCATTTTACTGCGCACTTCCCTACAACGATAAAGCACATACTGGCCACCGACCGGAAGCACCTCGCGTTGTTCCATGGTTTAAAGAAGCGTATCAGGGCCCAGCTGTTTCCACTTGTAAAGATCGATGGGTTGCGATCCGCAAAGGCAATCGAATCGCTTATGCACAATGGGAAGACGCAGGACCATTCCGAACAGACCATTGGCAATACGTGTTTGGCAATGAACGTCCAAAACCCAATCTAAATGGGGGTGCAGGCCTTGATGTCTCCCCTGCTGTGCGAGACTACCTCGGCTTAAAAGAGACCGACGTCACCGACTGGCGGTTTGTGGACTTTAGTGAAGTGCTGCGCGGGCCGTGGTCAACTTTGGGAGAAAACAATACGTTCGTCATCAACGGTCGCAAAAAAAGTGTAAAGGCCGCTGAGGGTTTAAGACGAAACAAATAAGGCGTGATCGCTCCATAGTCGCAGGACGCAGAGGACATGAGTTGCTATTGCTCGTGGACAGTTTCTATGAACATGCGAATCGGTTTCCTCCTTTCGGTCGTGGTGATCGCCGCAGGCCCCATTGAAAAGACAGTTATCCTGGTTAGGCGTTCGGTGGCAACGGAACGCGGCGCATGTTCGCATTTCAGAAGACTAAAACATTCACACTTCGAGCCACGCTGGCCCCGGTAAGCGTCGCTGATCTCTTTCTCGTTGAGAAAAACGGGTCGTCGGTTCAGGCTGGCGCAAACGCTTCGGCTGCCTCGCGCATTAACTGCGCTTGGGTGACGAGATTGACCTTGCGTTGCAGGTTGCACTCGGCAAACGCGGTGTTGCTCAACGCACGCTGCCTGTCAACGAGCGTGGCATGTTCCTCCGCATTTAGCTGCGATCCCCATTCCATCGCCTGCTCAGTGCTGACGAAAGTCGGGATGGGGAGGTTCTTAACGCGCCTTTGAGCTCCGCTCATGTGAATGCATAAGACCTTCCTAAAGTTCGTCTGTTCAAATCTTGGCTAAAAATTGTGGTTTCTCGCCCAGTGCCGTCCGTGACGCCGGATTGGAGCTTTCGGCGATTCTTAGTCCGCTCGCCGCGTTCGCGCACCAGATGTGTATTAGCGTCGACGCGCATTCACCCGATTCAGAAAAATCCTAGAACGAGGCGCTAGCGCTCGTGCTGCAGTCATTTGAAATCATAACCCAGGACGATGCAATCGGGCGTTGATTGGGCCTCGGAACTAACAATTCCGCGCCAGACGGGTGATTCGATCTGTTGCACGCAGGCCGCCAAAGTTCGATTAGGTCTCTCTCCTCCGCTAACCGACCGCATGCGCCATAGTCATAGTAATTGAAATGAGCGCAAAGATGGGTGGCACGGAACAGATGGAGCCCCGAATCGCGCTCCAGCAATCGTCGATTCAAGTCGTTTGTCTGACCGATATACAACGGCGATAATTTAGAGGGGGCGGATTCAACCGCGTAAATATAATTACCTGGCTGCCCTGGACCGAATCGCCAATGACGAGGGTAGATCGCATACCAGTACCTGCTGGCCTGACCTGCCGGGCCAAATAATAAATCCTAAAATAGACGAGCCCATTCCAATTTCGGAGAAACCACTATTACTCGTAGTCGCCTGATCGAAATAGCACAATATATGCCATATGTTGTACATCGAGCCACAATTGAACGCTCGTCGCGATGGGCGACAATCCCTGCTCTGGCGAAGACGCAATCATTCTGAGCGGCAGCTTTCACGAAGGGCCGCTGGGCGCACACGACCCAAAGACGAGGCCCGCGTCGCGGCGATCCGCCCTTTGAAGAAAATTCGGTACTTCGTGTTGCGTCGAACCGACCCCGCCCTTTCCCGCGCGTGAAAGAGAGCCAGCTACTTTTCCACGCGCGCGCGAAAAGTCCTGCAGCCTTGGAGCATCACACTCCCCTTAGGTTCAACAATTCGAGGGAACCGGCGGAATTGCTACCCTACTGAACCGCTAAGAACGCGGCGCTCACGCACTTCGGCGAGGGCATCGGCCAGTTCGGAGTTTAAGAGGTAGATCATCCTTTCCTGTTCTTCGACAAATTGTTCGGTTGAGTTAGCAACGACATCGTCGACGACTTGGTGGATGATATTTTCGACAACTCTTCGAGTTGCCCCTTCGAACTGTGGTGCTTGCCGCGCGAACGCATCCATCCAATTATGGAACAGAATCCGCCGAACGATGCTCGCCTCGCATATGACGTCGTCGAGCCGGTAACCTTGTCGCCACCGATATTCTCCATGGACTCGCGCAGCGTGAGACATCTCGAGGCTGTTTTGCACCGATTGCGGAGACTTAAGCAGCTCCGCCAGCTTCTGGAGAAGCTGCGGCAGATGATCGATGCGCTCGTTGCGCGGAAGACATCTAGACCTGATCATGCCAACGTTGCGTTCGACAGCTCGCAGCCATTCGTCAATGATTTCGTTCGAGTGCGCGAGTAGATAATCGCCAAGTTCGGCAAGAATGACCTCGTCCATCGTCGTTCACCTTTCTTCAATAACCCTGGCAGCAAGATCGTCGTCGACAACAAGCAGCCGATAAATGGAAGTTCTCCGTGGTCATACCTTCCTCCCCTTAGCGACCATTATCATTCCGGACATCGTGTGAGTCAACGGCTTCGTCCTGACCCATTCCGCGCGCGCAGGCCAAAAACGTTCACGGTCGTTTTCTACGGCTGGCGATATTTTTTGCCGCAAAACTACGCAAATATCCGCCACGCGCTGCAAATCGGGTTCGTTAGGCCACCTATGAAAAGCACGTGTGCAACGCTGTGAAAAACTGCGCAACTCGTTAGGCTTGAATTACAAATCAGCTGCTCTACCAACTGAACTATGCCGGCAAAAAATGCGGCGAGAAAGTAGCGTAGAGTCTCAGCTACGACAACAATGGACATTGCCGTCGGTCCTCCGTTTTTAACAAAGCCAGGAAGCAACGTTCGCATGATTAGTATGGCCAGCGGTCTTAGGCTAAGAATCGGAGTGCTAATTCAGATTCGCAGACACCATTTCGAAACGCTTTTGACAGGCGCAAAGCAAACCTCGCCCGTAACGACCCGGGCAGCATGAAGATGTGGCGAGACGAACGGTGGCTGATAGCGCTGTTGTGCCTGGTAGGAGCGCTGCGGACTTTTCTCTACGCGGCGGGGTTCCCATTTTTCAGTAATGGCGACGAAGATCTTCACTTCGACGTGATCGCGCGTTATTCCGACGGTCGCGTTCCTCGCAATTTCGACGTGCTTAGCAGCTATGCATTAAATCTCATCAGCCTTTACGCTTCTCCCGAATTTATTCACACGCCTGATCAGTTTCAGGACGGAAAATTTCCCGAGCCTTTGTGGAAACAGCCACTGGTCGAAGCGAAGCCAGTCATCGATGTAACAAAAACGGCTTGGAGCAGCGAAATAAATTGGGAGGTATCACAACCTCCACTTTATTATGCGCTGGCAGCTCTCTGGTGGAAAACAGGGCAGCTTTTTGGATTGAACGGTATTCAAGGCTTGTACTGGATCCGTTTTTTGAATGCACTATTGGTGGCCATCCTGGTCGCAATCGGCTTTTGCGCCGGCCGGATAATCGCCCCGGGATCTACAAGCCTACCGATTGGGACCGCGCTCGTGCTCGCGTTGATTCCACAAGACGCTTTCTACGTGATGACCAATGATGTGTTGTCCCCGGTCTGTTTCGCCATTGTTTTCCTTTGCATTCTGCAATGGTTGTCCAAACCGCCGACTGTTTACTTGGGCGCCGTCACCGGTCTCGCCATCGCCGCGACGTTCCTGACGAAGTTGAGTAACTTGCCGCTAATCACGAGCGCAGTTGGAACGATCCTTGTCCTTTGCCTGCTTCCCACTCACCGACGGGATCGATCGACCATTGTCGCCTTCGTGTTTATGGCCCTTTGCGCGGGAGTTCCAATTCTTAGTTGGATGCATTGGTGTCGCACAAACTTTGGCGATATCACCGGTTCTAATACTAAAATGGCGTTATTGGACTGGACGCGAAAGCCCTTTTCCGAATGGTTGCACCATCCGATCTTTTCTCTCCGTGGATTGTGGACGTTTTGGTCGGAACTGATCGCACGATTCTGGCGCGGAGAATTGATGTGGCATAATCGTGAGCTTCATTCTCACTTGGTAGATAATTTTTACGCCATCTCATCTTTGATCTTTATTGCGATGGCGTTTATTTCAATCCGCCCAGGTCAATTGCGCTCCAATTTTCAATCGCAGGCTCTTCTCTTCGCAGCAATCGGCTTTATAGCGGCGATCTCACTTTTCTTTCTGCTGTCGATCGAATTCGATTTTGGTCGTTGCATTTTTCCATCTCGGGATCATCCGTACTTCACATCCGGACGATTGATGCTCGGAGCGTTGGTGCCGTTCGCTCTTTTGTTCGCTTATGGCGTCAGCGAGTTTGTTCGCCGTCTCAGGATTGGCTTTCCGGCGTGGATCGGAGTCGGTTTGATGATGATTATCGCATCAATTTCGGAGATGATGGTGAAGCACAGCGTTTTCACGAGCGAGCATAATTGGTTTCATCTTTAAAAAGAGCCGGATAATCTCGAACTGGAATGAGGCCGCGAGCGATCGCTCCTATAAAAAAGGCTTTAGTTTTATGATCGGGGCGTGTTCGCTGGCTCCCGGGCCTGCACGGAAGGACGCCGGCGCGAAGAAATTCATTCCCGATTTGATAGTTGCGTTAGCCCTAACTTTGGCCGGCGCTGTTATCTTTCACGATTTCCTGTGGAGGGACAGACTCCCTTTGTACCTGGATATCGGTGCTGACTCGCTGAACGATTATTATCCGACTCTCGTCCATCTCTCCGACTACGTCCGGCACGAAGGTTTTCCGTCCTGGTCATTTTCTGTCGGTATGGGCCAAAGCATTTTTTACCTTGCCGGCGACCTGATCTGGGAGCCGGTGATTTGGTTGCCGAAAAGATTCATCGCGGACGCATTGATCTTTCAACATCTGCTGAAAACTCTAATCGCCGGACTGATTTTCTTTCGTTACCTCCAGATTCGAGGCCTGAATTTTTGCAGCTCCTTACTCGGCTCGCTATTCCTCGCATTTTCAGCCTACATGTGTATGGGAAGCTGCTGGATCATCAACGCGGATGAAGTCGTTGGTTTCGCGTTCTTGCTTTTTGCCGGCGAAAGCGCCATCAGCAGCGGCCGCTGGTTCTATCTACCATTCGCCATCGCGTTAGTGGGGCTAATAACAGTGTTTCATCTCTTCCTGGCGGCGCTGGTTCTTATCTGTTACGTCCCGGCCCGGTTAATCGAAATCCATGGATGGAATCCGCGAACGTGGGCGTGGGCCGCAACACAAATCGGAGTTAGCTGCCTCCTTGGAGTTGGCTTGGGTGCTGTAATTTGGATTGGCAGTTTGCACTGCATTCTCAATACCCCGCGAGGCTCGGGAACGATCCCAAACTTCGCTTTTGCAGCTTCTCCCGGAAATATATTTCATTTGGAATCTCTCGCCTACTATTTGACGGCGGCAATGCGCCCGTTCTCAAACGATATTCTTGGCTCGGGTGACCAATTTCACGGGTGGGAAAATTATTTCGAAGCGCCCGTGGCATTTTGCGGTTTGATCACTCTCCTAATGTGGCCCCAGATTTTTCTCACCGTTACGAAACGGGAACGGGTCGCTTACATTCTCTTTCTCGTCATCATTCTCATCCCAGTGCTCTTTCCATGGTTTCGTTACGCACTTTGGTTTTTTAAAGGCGGATATTTTCGGGCTTTCTCTCTCTTTTCGATCTTCGGATTTATCTTGCTGAGCATGCGAGCGTTTTCCGCGTATCAGGAAGAGCGCAGACTAAATTACTGGGTGTTAATTGGTACTGTACTGGCGTTGGTCAGCTTTCTCTATCTACCGATTCCTTTGGAGCAAACGGTTGTCGATCCAGGCATACGGCAGCTAGCCGCGATTACGCTAGGGCTGATGGCTGCCATGCTGGCGGCTGGTCAATTTTTTGAGCGACAAAAACTGGCAGGTTGGATCGTTGCCCTGATTGGCCTTATCAACCTCGTCTATTTTGACGAGCTTACTGTAAATCGTCCGACTTTGAGCAAGGAAGACTTGCGACAACGCAAGGGTTATAACGATCACACAATTGAAGCATTGCGCGATATCAACGGGACGGACGAGCGCACCTTCTTTCGCATCAACAAAACTTGGGGATCCGGCCTGGCAAATCGGATCAGCTATAACGACGCGATGGTTTTCGGCTACTACGGAACGATGTCCTATAGCTCGTTCAACAACCTCGACTACGTGAGATTCCTGCTCGGAACCGAAGCAATTCCAGCCGACAACCTCCCGACTGACGCTCAATGGTCCACTGGTTTGCTTTGGGAACCGCTCCTGTCCGCGTTCGCTTGCGAGAAGTTTCTCATCACACAGGAGCCGGACCGTTTCGCACCCGCTGATCACTACGAATTCCTTAATCGTTACGACGACATTTACGTCTTTCGCAATACTGCCTTTGTGCCGCTTGGGGTTGCATTCGACAGCTGGTTCCCAGAAGAAGCTTTCTCGCAAATGCCAAAATGGACAAAACAAAGGGCGTTCCAGCATGCGCTAGTCATTGGAGATGGAGCAAGGTTGTCCAATCTGCAGATCAAAAAAATTGGCCTTGATGAGCTTGAGCAGCAGTTGCGTGATATTTCTGACACAGACGCTCTCGCGCGCCTGCGTTCGCATGCTCTGAGTCTAAGCACCTTCCGCGAAACGCGAATTACCGGCAACGTAAGCGTCGATCGTGACAGCGTGCTCCTGTTTCAAATGCCATTTGACGATGGCTGGCACACCAGAGTCGACGACAAGTCCGTACCAGTCGTCCGAGCTGATATCGGTTTGCTTGGCGTCCCGTTACCAGCGGGCATGCATAGCGTCGAACTTTTTTATTCTCCCCCATTTTTGTATCTCGGCACGGGAATTAGTATCGTCGCGACGCTGGCTTTTGCCGCACTATCACGGCGCTGCCCGCGAATCCGGCTCCCAATAGCGCCCTGACAAAAAGTCAGCGCGAGCGCGACGTCACCCGCAGCGGCTCGGCCGTTTCCAGGTTCTTGATCACGGTGCTGAGATAAACTGATTGCGGATAAAACGCCTTGTACTTCGTGATCTCGGCGCGGTTCAAAACTTTAAAGCCGTAACGCTCGAACATTTGTTCTCCGCGCCGACTTTCAAACGTGACGATCTGTCCGTAGACGCGTTTTTCGCCGCAGCGATAAAGGTAACTTAGGTACGCGCTCATGAGTGCGCGCGTGGTCGACATTTTCCGCGCGTCCGGAAGCAGGTTGATGTGGAAATGCGGAACCCGCCGTGGTGCGGCCGGCACTTCGCGCCAACCATTCACTAAAATCCAACGCACGAAGCGACGCGACGCGACGTTGTAACGAAAGTAGCGAGTCAGCGCCTTCAAAAAGAGCGAAATATTCTGCCAAAATGAGTAGAGCTGATTGCGCAACGGCTTCCGCGAGCCAAGGAGGTAGCCACGGATTTCCCCATTGATTTCAATCACGAAAGAGGACTCCGGTTCCCAATCCGTGTAATAGGTGGTGAGAAAGTCAGCGAACAATCGTCGATCTTCGTAGACGGGATCGATTGGAGCTCCCAGAAATCCAGTGTCGCAACACAGCTGTCGCACCGCCTCGCGGTCGGTTTTGCGATAACTGCGGATAGTGAATGAGTTGTCGGTGCTCATTTTTGCGAATTTCCTTTGTAGTCTGCACATACCTCGCGGTAAATGCAAAAAAGGCGTTCAAAGACCTTCGGCCAGGCATGCAACCGCGCCGCCTGCTCGGCGGCTTCTTTCCCGAGGGTCGGCAAGTCCCGCGCACTGAATCGCTCGACCGCTTCGGCCAGCGATTCCGCGGTGTTCTCGTTCGCCCAGCCGCTCTGATCATGAAAGATCAAATCGTCCAGCGCCGTGCCTCGGATTCCAACGACCGGTGTGCCGCAAGCCTGACTTTCCAACGCGACGAGTCCAAATGTTTCCTGCACGCCCGGATGAACGAACAAATCGGCTGCTCGATAATAGCGGGCCAGGTCGCCCGGCTCCGCGCAATATTGGATCCACGAAACGCTCCGCTGCTCTTGCTGTAACCGGCGCAGTTGGCTGCGCTGTGGTCCTTCGCCGATCACCAGCAGGTGAAACGCATCTGGCTTTCGTTGATTCAAAATCGAATAGGCGTTGAAGAGTCTGGCGGTGTTCTTTTCTTTCGCGAGTCGTCCAACGTAAAGCAGCAGCTTCCGGCGAGGTGCGATCCCCAACGAACTCCGAACCGAGCCCCGATGACGTTCGTCCGGGTGAAAGGTGTCGACGTTAACTCCGAGTTTCACAACCCGGACGTTGTGCACGCCCCAATCGTTGAGCACCTTTGCCAACCGGTCCGACGCCACCAGTGTAACGGAGAACCGGTTGTAGAGCCGGCGCACGTAACCCCGAGATAACTTCATCACGCGTCCAGCGGCCCGTTTTCCCAGAAGCTTCGCGCTGGCCCGCAAATACGCTTCCGGAAAATGCGAATGATAAAAGCCGACAACCGGAATGTTCAGCGCGCGGCCGGCGCGAACTGCTTTCCAGCCAAGTTGATAAGGATCACCCGACTCGATAATGTCCGGCCGCTCACTCTTCAAAATTCTGCCCACCGCGCGGAGATTCACCAGTGCCCGATAACGACCGGTCCTCGAAATCAGCGGTGATCGGATTGTGTAAATCCGCGATCTTCCGCGGACGTCGACCCCGGTTTTCTGACCGGGAACAACGAGCACGTCTTGATCGAGCGGCATATGCTGGTCGATGTAATCGAGCTTTTCGTGCAGGTACCGCTTAACCCCGCCGCTGCGCGGCGAATAAAACTGGGTTAGATCACAAACTTTCACGCACTCTACGGTGTTGCAGGCCAAGCGCTCCGCTTGCCCACAATTCGGACGTCACTCACGAGCGCGATTCCAATTCGCTTAAGTACTTCTCCGCCTCGAGCGCGGCCGCACAGCCCGAGCCGGCTGCCGTGACCGCTTGCTTGTAAACACGGTCCGCGACGTCACCGGCGATAAACACGCCGGGATGTTTGCTTTCGACCAGACGTTTCGCAATCAAGTACCCTTCTGGATCGGTCTCGAGCTTGCCGCGATACGCTTGCGTATTTGGATCGTGACCGATCGCCACAAAAACGGCCGAGACGGCCAGCTCGCGTTCCTCATGCGTGTTCACGTTGCGCAACATGACTGCGAACATCTCGCCCTTTTCATCCGGAATGTATTTCGTAACGACTGTGTTCCAGATCGGCTCGATCTTTTTGTTCGCGAACACACGGTCTTGCATGATTTTCGACGCCCGCAACTGGTCGCGTCGATGGATGAGATAAACTTTCGAGGCAAACCGGGTCAGGAAGGTCGACTCCTCGGCCGCGGAATCCCCGCCACCGATTACCGCCACCGGCACGTTCTTGTAGAACGCGCCGTCGCAAGTCGCGCAACTCGTTAGGCCGTGGCCGATCAGTTTTTCCTCGTCGTCCAGCCCCAGATAACGGGCCGACGCGCCGCTGGCGATGATTAACGCCCGCGTCTCGAGCCATTCGTCATCCGCTTTGACCCGAATGTGATTGTTCATTGGTTCGAAGTCCGTCACTTCGGCGTAGGAAAAGCGCGCACCGAATTTTTCGGCCTGCTGATGCATGTTCATGATCAGCTGCGGTCCGTCGATTCCTTCGGGAAATCCTGGAAAATTTTCGACTAGCGTGGTGGTGGAAAGCTGGCCTCCGGGCTGACGTCCCTCTAAAACGAGGGGACCCAAATTGGCCCGCCCGGCGTAGATTGCCGCAGTCAGGCCTGCGCAACCGCTGCCAACAATGATTACTTTTTCCACAAACCAATCTAGCATGTGGCGCAAGCGCGGAAAGCCAACGGCACGGATGGCGCTTCAGACGCTCGATAATACTCGATCCTACAGGCGAACTTCATAGAATGACCATAAAAACTGGTCCGACGGCCACTCACACTTCTCGAAATGACACCGGCGTTGATCGCTGCTCAAGTCAAGCTCGGTCCCGGCCGGATCGCAGTCCAATCAGATTCCGGGGCACTGACTTACGGAGAGTTAGAGCGCCGGGCAAACCAGCTCGCTCATCATTTTTCTCCGTCTTTGGCAGGCTCGGAACCGTTGGTTGGCATCTGTCTCGAAAGATCACCGGAATTTATCATCGCTGCTCTCGCGGTCATGAAATGCGGCGCCGCGTATCTTCCGATAGAGACGGCCGAGCCGTCGGAGCGATTACGTTTCGTGACTCAAGATGCGGGCGTCCAGCTCGTAATCACAAACGGGAAACTCGCGCGCCACTTCGTTGGCTTGAACATCAAAACCGTCAATCTGGATGTGGACCAAAAAGATATCGAACGGCAACCGGCGACGCCCATCAAGAGCGACATCCGACCGCGGAACCTGGCCTATGTCATCTACACTTCGGGTTCAACCGGGCAGCCGAAGGGTGTTGAGATCGCACACCGAAATCTTTCCAATTTGATCGACTGGCACTTACGGGCCTTCAAGGTGGACCAATCCACCCGCGCGAGTTTTCAGGCGGGGACCGCGTTTGATGCCGCGGTGTGGGAAATCTGGCCTCATCTCGCCGCCGGGGCGACAATTTATATACCCGATGAGTCGACCCGGATGTCGGCCACAAATTTGCGAGATTGGTTGGTGGCAAATCGAATCACGATCAGCTACGTCTCCACTGCAATTGCCGAGCAGTTACTCGATTTAACCTGGCCGGCGGAATCGGCTGTACGCTTCCTGCTCACCGGCGCCGACACGTTGCATCGTCATCCGCCGAGTGGTCTTCCATTCACGTTTGTAAATAATTACGGTCCGACGGAATGCACTGTTGTCGCTACTTCAGGGACAATTGCGCCGAGCGAAAACTCCGATTCGTTGCCGTCTGTTGGATTTCCAATCGATAATGTTCACATCCATATCTTGGACGAGCGGCTCCAACCGGTTTCTAAAGGCGCAGCCGGCGAAATTTACATCGGAGGACTCGGCGTCGGTCGCGGTTACCGGAATCGGCAGAACTTAACCGCAAAACGATTTGTCGCCGATCCTTTTGGCAGCGATGGCGGACTGCTTTATCGAACCGGAGACCTTGGCCGTTTGCTGCCGACTGGTGAGATAAGCTTTTTAGGGCGCATTGACGATCAGGTAAAAATCCGGGGTTATCGCGTGGAGCCGGGCGAAATCAGCGCTGTGCTTAACCAACACCCATCGGTGCAAGCGAGCGTGGTCGCTGCACGCGAGGACGATTTCGGTGAAAAGCGGCTCGTGGCCTACGTTGTTCCAAAAGCCGGATCGAAACTGACGGAACAATCTCTGCGCGACGTGATCCGCCAACGACTGCCCGACTATATGGAACCGTCTGCATTCGTTTGGCTGAAGGTGATGCCGCTCACGCCAAACGGAAAAATCGACCGCGCGGCGTTGCCGCCGCCGGAGGTTCGAACACGTGCTACTGATGCCGAGTTTGTCGCCCCTCGTAATCCAACCGAGGGGGCGCTGGCCGAAATTATCAGCGACGTGCTAAAAGTATCGCGAGTGAGCGTACACGAGGATTTCTTTCATCTCGGCGCGCACTCCCTTCTCGGAGCGCAGATCGTCGCACATGTCCGCAGTGTATTCGGGGCCGAGCTTAAACTACTCGATGTGTTCGATGCCCCGACGGTGGCCCAGCTTTCAAAAAGAATCGAGCAGGCTCTCGCGCGGAAAGTCAGCGCGATGAATGAAGCAGAAGTCGACGCGGCCATGGCCGCACTGAATGAAAACGCGAAAAGGGAATAATGCCCTCATCGGATGCCAGTTTGAGTCTTGTCCGATTGCTGGAACCGGAGGTTCTGGCAAATCCTTATCCTCTCTATCATAAACTGCGGTCGGAAGATCCAGTCCATTGGGACCGCTTTCTGCAGACGTGGGTCGTGACCCGGTATGACGATGTAGTGACCGTGCTCAGTGCTTTCTCAGCCGATCGCACCCCGACGCCGGAACAACTTTCCAGCATGGGCCTTTCCGCGCTGAACCCGATTGCCAAGGTGATGGTGAAGCAAATGCTTTTCATGGATGGTCCGGCTCACGCCCGCCTGCGTGGCCTCGCCTCGACCGCGTTCACACCGCAGCGCGTCGCGGCGTTGCGATCACACATCCAGGAAATCGCGGAGAATTTGGTCGATAAAGTTCAAGATCGTGGACAAATGGACATCATCGCAGACTTCGCCGCGCCGTTGCCGGCCATTGTCACGGCGGAAATGCTCGGCGTGCCGACCGAGGACCACGTGAACCTTAAGAAATGGTCGGCCGACTTTGCCGAGATGCTCGGAAATTTTCAACACAACCCCGATCGCGTTTCGCGAGTGCTCGCGAGCACAAACAATCTCGTGAATTACTTTAAGGAAGCGATCCGAAGAATGCGCACACATCCCAAGGAGGGATTGATTCACTCATTTATGACCGCCGAATTGGATGGCGATCGGTTATCAGAAGAGGAGATCGTCGCGAATTGCATTGTCACGATGGTCGGCGGACAAGAGACGACGACCAATCTCATTGGCAGCGGTCTGTTCACCCTGATGCAAAATGGCGAAGAATTTCACCGCTTGCTGGACAATCGAGATCTCATTCCGTCCGCCATCGAGGAACTGCTGCGTTACGAAAGCCCAAGCCAGCACACCGGTCGCATCGCTCGTGAAGATGTCGATCTTGGCGGAAAGAAAATCCGAAAAGGGCAGGCAGTGATGGCCATCATGGCCGCGGCTAACCGTGACCCGGAACGTTTTCCGGATCCGGATCGGCTTATTCTAGATCGCAAAGACAACAAGCATCTCGCCTTTGGCTGGTCGAGTCATTTCTGTTTCGGCGCGCCGCTGGCGCGCATGGAGGGACAAATTTCTTTCGAAGTCCTTTTGCGCAGACTGGGGAGCCTGAACCTCAAACCCGGGCCATTGACCTGGCGGGAAAACTCAGGTCTGCGCGGACTCACCGCGTTGCCGGTAACATTTTCCAAAAACTGAATGCAGCCTCACGAGAAAACCGTAGCCGGAATTTCGGAAGCGCGGAGCGCCCTGCTAAAGCAGTATCTCCGCGGTGCAAAGCCGGCAACGATTCCAAGAAGAGAAGAATCTGGGCCGACGCCGCTGTCTTATCCACAGCGGCAAATTTGGCTGCATTCGCAACTCGCCGCCGGTTGGTTGATCTACAACGAACCGATCACGATTTATCGGTATGGCCCGCTGGACATTTCGGCTCTGGAACGAAGCTTTACCGAAATTGTTCGTCGCCACGAAGCCTGGCGGACCACTTTCAAATGGGACGGCGATGAGTGTGTCCAAATTGTTCGGCCCGCGCCGAAGCGCGTAGAAATTCCAATTGTCGATCTTCGCCGGCATCCACAGCCCCAAGCCGAAGCGCTTCGTCTCGCCACCGCCGACATGCATCAGGCTTTCGATCTGGCAACGGGCCCAATGTATCGGCTCCGTCTCGTGCGGATGCGCGACGATGAACACCGTCTCTACATCACGCTTCACCATATTATTTTTGACGGCGTCTCGCTTTATCGGGTGTTGTTGCCTGAGTTAGTGGCGGGTTACGAAGCGTTTTCCAAAAATCAGTCGCCGCAGCTTCCCGATTTGCCGATTCAATATTCCGATTACGCAGCCTGGCAGCGGAAGTCCATCAAATCGATTCCGTCGCAGGACCTCTCATATTGGAAAAGTGCCCTGGCTGATTTGCCGGCTCTGAATTTAAAAACTGATCATCCACCCCCGCCGTCACCAACTTATCCGGGGGCGATGGAGCTGTTCGAGGTTTCAAGCGAAACGAACGCTGCGCTGAAGGCGTTAAGCCGGGATCAACGGGCCGCGCCGTTCGCAGTGATGGCCGCGGCGTTTACCGCGTTGCTTCACGGATACACCGGGCAGGAAGATATTGTCGTCGGCGGAATCAGCAGTGGCCGCGACCGCGCGGAGACGATGGATCTGCTCGGTTGCTTTTTGAACACGATTCCGATCCGGTGTTCGTTTTCAAAAGCGGATCGATTTGTCGATCTCGTCGCGCGGGTGCGAGTTACAGTTCTCGAAGCGCTCTCGCATGAGACGCCGTTTGAGTTGTTGGTCCAGAAGTTCGCCCGCAAACGCGATCCGAGCCGCGCTCCGCTACTGCAGGTCCTGATGGTAATGGAGCCGCCTCTCGATCCGCTTCAGCCCGGGTGGGGTTTTGCCTACATGGATGTCAAAGCGGACACGGCGAAATTCGATCTCCAGCTCGGTCTCGAGGATCGCGAGGGACGACTGGCTGGAAATTTTATCTACAACACCGACCTTTTCGAACGCGAAACGATTCAGCTACTAAAGTCTCGCTGGCTGAAATTGCTCGACAGAATCGTCGCTACTCCAACTGAAACAGTGAGCAATCTGGTCAGAGCGGTTTGGCAGGATACGTCCCGACTGCCGCCGGTAGAATGGAGCGGAACGCGAACCGATTACCCTCGCAACGCGACGATCCATCAAATCTTTGAGCAGCAAGTCTCGCGGACACCGGCAGCAGTCGCCATCGCCTTCGGCGAAACAAAGTTGACTTACGCAGAACTGAATCGGCGCGCGAATTGTTTGGCGACGCGGTTACAGAAGCTCGGAGTTGGACGCAATGTGCCAGTCGGCGTCTACATGGAGCGTTCGCTGGAAATGGTGGTGGCGCTTCTGGCCGTCCTCAAAGCGGGAGGAGCTTACGTTCCACTCGATCCATCGTATCCAGCCGAACGAATCACCTCGATGATTTCCGACACGGAAACGCCGGTAATTTTGACCCAGAACAAACTTCTAGAAGATCTCGGCAAACCAAAGCGGAATCCAAAGATTATTTGCATCGATACCGAATCATTCCCGGCAGAAGAGGCGACGAGTCCTCAGCTTGACCTCGCCGCCACCGACATTGCTTACATTATGTACACGTCGGGATCGACCGGGACTCCGAAAGGTGTTGCGGTTCCGCATCGTGCCGTCGTCAGGTTGGTGAAGAATACCAACTACGCGTCCTTCTCGGCCGACGAGACATTCCTCCAACTCGCGCCGATCTCGTTCGACGCGTCCACATTTGAAATCTGGGGTCCGCTTTTAAATGGCGGAAAATTGGCGGTCATGCCGCCGGCACCACCAACTCTTGAAGAGATTGGACGCGCGATTGCGGAATATGCAGTAACCACACTCTGGCTTACGGCCGGTTTGTTTAACGTGATGGTCGATGAGCGCGTGAAAGATCTGCAGCCATTACGTCAGCTGCTGACTGGCGGAGACGTTCTTTCCGCTCCCCATGTTTGCAAAGCCCTGAACGCCTTGCCCAACACGCGTCTGATAAACGGCTATGGGCCAACTGAAAGTACGACTTTCGCATGTTGCCATCCAATTCGGTCGGTTGCGCCTTCAGACCGTTCCATTCCAATCGGGAAGCCGATCAATAACACTACCGCTTATGTTCTCGACCCCAATTTGAAACCGGTTCCGATCGGCGCGCTCGGTGAATTGTGCATCGGTGGTGATGGACTCGCGCGCGAATATTGGCGGAAAGAGAAATTGACCGCAGAAAAATTTGTCGCGGATCCATTCAGTCATGGATCCAAACTCTACAGGACTGGCGACCTGGCACGCTGGCGCGACGACGGTGTGATCGAATTCCTCGGCCGGAAAGACAGCCAGATTAAGCTGCGCGGTTTTCGCGTGGAACCCGGTGAAATTGAAGCTGCGTTGAAACGGCAGCCCGACGTTCATGATGCCGCTGTCGTCGCAGGCGAAGACGTCCGTGGGGAAAAGCGCCTCGTCGCCTGCGTGGTCGGACAGGCGTCCCCCGAAAAACTTTTCGCGACACTGCGCAAATCGCTGCCGGATTACATGGTGCCATCCGTCATCACGACCTTATCAGAGCTGCCCCGCATGGCGAATGGCAAACTGGATCGGTCCGCCCTGCCGATTCCCGATTTTCATGATGAACCGACCGTCCGGGTTGCAGCACCTCGCACATCTTTGGAGCAAAAACTCGCCGCGATTTGGGCCGGCGTTCTTGGCTTGGATCACGTGAATCCGTTTGAGAGCTTCTTCGATCTGGGAGGCCATTCTCTGACGGGACTCCAGGTTGTAAATCAATTGTCGGAAAATCTCGGCCAGCGTCTTTCGCCAGCAATTTTCATCGAGGCGCCCACCGTGGCAGCAATGGCGAAATTGCTGGAAACGAAATATCCGAACGCCGTCGCGGGCTGGATTGGAAAAGCAAAGCGCGGCTCAAATCAAAAGGTGCGCCCGTACCTTAGCCTTCAACTCGAGCTCATCGCCATTTGGGAAGAGCTGCTCGGCGTTCGAGGAATCGGAATCCGGGACAACTTTTTCGAGCTTGGCGGCAATCCGAAGTTGGTCTCGCGCATGTTGCAACGCGCCGAAGATCTTTGCGGCACGACAATCGATTCGTCATACAAATTCGCGGAGAATCCGACCGTCGAAGCCCTGGCTGCCGAAATCGTCCACGAAGTCATCGATGAATCAGCCAGCTTGCTGACGATTCAAGAGCATGGATCGCGGACGCCGTTCTTTTATTTGCACGGAGACCTTCTTGGCGGCGGATTTTATACGTTGAAGCTGTCGCGAGCCTTAGGGACGGATCAACCTCTTTACGTTCTGCCGCCCCAACAGATAGGCCACCCATCACAGATGCCGAGCATTGAACGGATGGCCTCAGCCCATTTGAAAGCGATCCGCACAGTCCAGCCGAAAGGTCCATACATCATCGGAGGATTCTGTCTGGGCGCGATTGTCGCTTACGAACTTGCTCAGCAGATTATCGCCAGTGGCGAGACGGTCGAAATGTTAGTTCTTATCGATGCCGAACCGCGAGACAAGCCGTTGCAGGCATTGCGGTGGGTCTGCGAAACTCTTGGTGAATGGCTCCGTTGGGACGGCACTACGCAACTGGACCGATTTAAACAGTGGGCGCTGCTCCGGGCAAAATTTGCTTGGTGGTGGAAACTCGAGATCGCCGAAAAGCTCCGATCTGCGATGCGGAAAATCCGAAATCGCACTATCTCTGCCTTGTCCCGCAATCGGCCGACGATATCCACGGCACAAGACGAGGGAATCCCGGAGCGAGATGTGGCTTCAAGTTTTCTGTGGGCGGCCACAGGTTATCGGCCAAAACCATACCGCGGTCCGATGTCCGTGCTTCTCTCTGAAGACCTGCTGGAACGCGGCGATCATCTCGACCGCGCATGGCGGCGATTGGCTCATAAGGCCTCGGTATATCAACTAAAGGGCAGCCATCTCGAATGCATTACCGCGCACGTCGGTCCCTTGGCGGAAACAATCGATCGTTGCCTGCAAAGGGGAGCCGTGAATCCGTACTCAGTCGCGGTCTTCAGTTCCCGAAGAACTGAGTTTCCGGCAATGAACTGTGGCGCTTATCTGAAACCAGAAATCTTGTCAGGAGCGGGGCAACATCTTAAGTCGCTGTCGTCTCCGGAAAGCGGTGTCCAACTTTGGATCGCCCATCTCGATTCCTTTTCACCGGACGAAATTACGCAGTTATTCGCTTCGCTCGATTCTTCCGAGCGCACGCGCGCCGAGCAATTTTACCTCAAGCGAGATCGGCATCGCTACGTTGCTGCTCACGGCCTTCTCCGCCTTGGGCTCGCAGGAATCCTTGACTGTTCGCCGACAGCGCTCGTCTTGGAAAAATCCGCGCAGGGAAAACCGGAAGTTCAAAACAGAGCGGGCGATCAGCGAAAGCTAAAGTTCAATCTTTCTCACGCTGCAGGCTGGGCGTTAATCGCAACCAGTTGGGACCGCGAGTTGGGCGTGGATTTGGAATCGGCCGAATCACTTCCAGCCGACGAGGAATCATTATCCAAACTCGCTGCGCGCGTTCTGTCCGAACGTGAGCTCGAGGTTTGGACCGCAATTCCAAATCCGGCGCACCGCTCTGCCGCCTTCTTGCGGACGTGGACGCGAAAAGAAGCTTACGTTAAAGCGACTGGCGAAGGTTTGCGCCACGATCTGGCAAACATCGAACTGCCGACGGACGTAATTCCGTTTGGTGTCCCGTCGGCCCAACGACCAGCGGATCGCTGGATCGTGCACGATTTGTCCGTTCCGGCGGGATTGACTGCAGCCTTAGCGATCGAATTACCTTAATGCATGCCAGAGCTGGCGGAGGTCGAATGGTTTCGCAAACAGTGGAACGCCGGAATCGGCCACGAAGTCGTCGAGGTTGAGGCGCATTCCCGGAAATACGTCTTCCGCGGGACCGATGGCGATGCACTTCGTGAGAATTTGATCGGCCAAACCCTGTTGCGATCGAAACGAAGCGGCAAACAAATGCTGTTCGAGTTTTCAGAAAATAGCTGGCTCGGCATTCATCTCGGGATGACCGGCAAAACGCACGTCGAGTCGACGGATTTTCGCCCGGGCAAACACGATCATCTGGTTCTTGTTCAACGCGAGCGTGCACTTGTTTTCACCGATTCGCGCCAACTCGGGCACGTTCGTTTTCATCACGGCAAAGACGAACCCGACTGGTGGAAGAAGTCGTCCGCCAGAAATCGATTCACACGAATTCGATCAGAAACTTTTCAACGAGTTCTCGATCGGCATCGCAAGGCACCGATCAAAGCCGCCCTCCTGATGCAGAGTGGTTTCCCGGGAATCGGAAACTGGATGGCCGACGAAATTCTGTGGCGCGCGAAAGTTTTGCCGTCGAGACGAATTCGAAAGCTCACAACCCGCGAACGCGCCGCTATTTTCCGCGCAACCAAATGGGTTGTGCGCCGCTCGCTCGAAACGCTCGGCAAAGATTTCTCTGATCCTCCAAAGCAACTGGCTGATTCATCAAAAATGGAAACGCGGTGGCACCTGCCCCATCCATCGCATTCCACTTCGCCACGCCACCGTCGCCGGCCGCACCACCGCCTGGTGCGCGAAGTGTCAGAGGTAGGGGTGATTGACCTCAATCGGTCCGAGCCGGACTGGCATTTACGGGCGGTTCGGTGAATGGAGCCGGCGGGAGCCGAGCGACATAGACGGGATAGCCCGAGAGGGTGAGCGAGTGGGCACGAGCGAATCAACCGCCCCTACCTGACTCACTACGCAATCACATGCACGTTGATTTTATGAAAGCCGGTGACGCCGGAGAACGGACTGCGGTCTTCTTCCCATTCCTGAACCTCGCCTTCACCGTCGGTGGCGCGGACGACCAGTCGTGTAATCATCGGGACCATCGGGTTGCCAGTCATAACTCCAAAGCGCCCAGGTTAATTTTGTCCCTGGATAATCAATCTTCGCGTCAGCCCACGTTTCGCCGTCGTCGTCGCTGATTTCGACGCGCGAAATTCCGCGATCGCCGCCAAACGCGATGCCTTTAATTTTGACCGGTGATTCGTGAATCGAGAATCGTGAATTGTGATCAGGAACGTCAATTCGCGATCGTGTCGGCACGATGAAGTCCGGGCCCCAGCCCTGGGTTTCGTAAAAGCCTTTCGCGTCGGCGCCGGTGAGCTCGATGCGAGTCAGCCATTTCACGTGTTTCTCACCGAAATATCCGGGAACAATCGCGCGCATCGGATAGCCGTGCCGGTCGGGCAATTCCTCGCCGTTCATTTCTAAGGCGAGCAGCGTGGTGGGCTCGAGCGCTTTCTCAATCGGGATCGTGTCGGTGTAATTATCAACGCCATAGAGTCGAACGCGCTTGGCGCCGGCCAACGGGCCAGCGGCGTCGAGCAAGTCAACCAGGGCGATGCCTTTCCAAACTGCGTTGCTCATCAATCCGGCGTCGAGTCCGTTGCTGATGCACATCAGCGTCGTTTCCTGTTCGACTTTTGTGAACCCTTCCAAGTCCTGAAATCGATATGCTCTTGGATTTTGAACGAGCCCATTCACTTCCAAATGCCAGAGATCTTCATCCACGCTCGGATCAATCACATTCTTGGTGACGCAATAGAACAACTCGTTAGGCGTGATCGGCTTGACGATGCGGCCTTTGTATTGTGTGCCGTCGTAACTGAACGCCGCGTCGTCGTAGAGTTTTCTCAACAACGCAACCCCGCCACCAGTGACCAGCAACGCCGAGCCCGCTCAGGATCAACGCGCGGCGGCCAATTGGCGGCGAAAATTCCGTGCTGTCGCCTTGCGCTTTCGATCGGGTGAGAAAATGAAAACTTCCCACGAGTGTTCGCTCAAAAACCAAAACGCTCAGCGCAAAGCCAATCAACGTGATCATTCGTGCCGAGGCGATCGGGAAACCGATGTAGCTTGTGCCGAGAACCGGCCAGAGAAGAACCGCGAGCGCGATAATTGGCAAGACGACGAAGATCGACATCGTCCATGCCGTAACGCCACGCCGTGGATTACGTCGCATCAACAAACCAAACACCGCGCCGCCAAGCGCGCTGACGAGCAACTGGCCCGCCATCGTCGATCCCACGCCGAGTTGTTTGAGATGATTGTATCCGCCGACGCGGCCCATCAACCCGAGGAATGGTCCAGGTTTAATGAAAACCGAAAGGCGATCGCCAATGATCGCGAGCGGCGTCGCCACGCCGAACCATGCGAGCAACAGCATCACGACCGTCATCGCGATTCCAGCGACAAGTCCAGCCAGCAAGCCAGCAAAGACTGCTCTGCCCGTGCGCAATTCGTAAGGTGAGTTCATCCGAAATCGGTCCGCCACAGATTAACACGGATAAACACAGATCGGCAGACAACTGTTTTTTGCAAATCTGTGTCAATCTGTGTGCATCTGTGGCTTTCTGCTCATCGCAATTCTCAAAAAGGTTGCCAAGATTCGCGCGCCGGCGACGAATGTTCCGCGCAGTGTCCCGGAAACTTTCGATACGCCACCAGTGCGACAGCGATGATTGACCGGCACTTCAAGAATTCGCAACCCGGAGCGCGCAGCTTTCATCTGCATTTCCAAATTCCAGCCGTAAGTTTCTTCCTTCATCGACAATCTTTCCAAGGCGTCGCGCCGGATCGCGCGAAACGGTGACATGTCGGTGTAACGAACGCCGTATAAGATCGACATCAGCCAACCGGCGAATCGACCCGCAAAAACTTGTTGGAAATTCATGCTGCCCGGTTCGCGTTGACCGCGAGTGCGAGAACCGATCACGAAATCATATTTATCGGCCGCGATCGGATCGACGAGTTGCGATATGAACTCGGGGCAATCCGCTCCGTCGCCGTCGAGAAAGAGAATTACCTCCGAACTTGGCGAAACTGCGCGGACTCCTGCGGCGCAGGCGCGGCCATAACCGTGTCGCGGTTCGGTTACGACTCGTGCGCCTGCTTCACGTGCGCGATCCGCAGTTCGATCGCTACTGCCGTTGTCGACCACGATGATCTCGTTCGGAATTTTTGTGGTGAGGCATTCGCGGACGACGCCGGCGATCGGTTCTTCCTCGTTCAGGGCCGGAATCACCACCGAGACGTTGCTCATCGGAGAACCAACGACGCAGCGGTGAAATACAGAGCGAGCGCGAAGAAATCAGCCAGTGCCAACGTGATTGGACCCGCGGCGATCTTGGGATCGAATTTCCAGCGATGCAGAAGCGATGGAACGGCGAGTCCAAAAAGACACGCCGTCACCAGGGAGGTGGCGATACTGCCGCCGATGACCAGCGAGCCGCGAAGATCGTGCCGCCACACGTAAACAATGATGCCGACGAGCGCGCCGCAGCCAATGGCGAGAAGAACCGCGGTCAGAATTTCACTGCGTACTGCGTTGACGAACCATCGCCAGGTTACGCGCGCGGAGTGCAGTTTTTGGATTGTCACGCTCATCGATTGCATGCTCACGCTTTCATTCAATGCCAAGACCATTGTCATGAAAAATGCGATGACGATGCTACGTGCGAGCGTGACTTCGAACGCGCCGGCGAGAAGCGCGCACGCAGTCCCGCTCGCGACCGTCGCCATCAACCACGGAAATCGGTAGCGAAACGTTTGCCACGGCGAAGCGTCGCGAACTTGTGCGAGATGAATGCCGAGTAGCTCGAAAAAATCGTCGCGCCCGGCAGGCTTTTCCCCTTCTTCGCTTTCGAGCATGCTTTGCGTGAACACATCGGCATCGACTACGCCGATGACGCGGCGATCCGCGTCGACAATTGGGAATGCGAGAAACTTGTAGAGCACGAAAAATTCGCACGCTTCGAGAACGGTGGCCGTGGCCGGCAGCGCGACCACGCGCGGCACCATAATTTCGCGCAGCGTCTGTTCGCGCGCCGCCGTGAGCAGTCGGCGAGTCGGCACGACTCCGACCAGTTTTCGCTGCTCGTCCACCGCGTAAAAATA
This sequence comes from uncultured Verrucomicrobiae bacterium, assembly GCA_963801815.1. GTDB lineage: Bacteria > Verrucomicrobiota > Verrucomicrobiia > Chthoniobacterales > UBA10450 > AV40. Next base: position 800,589 of record CAWDGJ010000002.1, on the reverse strand, counting down.
AACCACGCGTTCGCCGATCCCTTCCCGCCGGATTTTCTCCATCGCTTGTCCAACGCTCGCGTCCGCTTCGAGCAGCGGAAAATCCTTGCGCGCGTAGTGCAACGCGCGCGCATTGAAATCTAGCGCTCCGATCGGATTCACTTCTTTTTCACGCGATGGACGATTCCCTTGTTCTTCAAAATCTCGCTCGCTTCGCTGAAATAATCGCGAATATCCGATTGGGTTTTGATCCAATCGATGTAACGCGGAATTCCATCTTCCAGGTCGACCTGCGGCCGGTAGCCGGCCGAGCGAATTAATTTTGTGTCGCTGGTGAGATGACGCATTTCGCCCGGCCGAAATTCGCTGCGCACTTCCGCCTTGATGTCGATCTTGAGAAGCTGCGAAAGAATTTCTGCGATCTTGCGAATAGGCGTTCCTTTACCGCTGCCAACGTTCACCGCGAGGCCGTCGAGTTTGTTGGTCTCAGCCGCGAGCAGATTTGCGCGGGCGATGTCTTCCACGAATGAGAAATCGCGCGTTTGCTTACCATCTTCGTAAAGGACCGGCGGGAGGTGGTTGAGCAAACGCGTGCAAAAAATTGCGATCACGCCGGTGTAAGGATTGAAAATCGATTGGCGGGGTCCGTAAGTGCATGAGTAACGCAGCGCGACGGTGGGAATCCCGACTTGTTTTCCCCAGAGCAAAACCAGCTTTTCCTGATCCAGTTTGGTCAAACCGTAAACGGTTTCGCCACCCACAGGTGCGTTCTCCGGAGTTGGTGCGCTCTGCGTGACTTCGCCGCAGATCGGGCAATGCACCTGCCAATCGCCATTCCGTAATTGCTCGACCGGCCGGACGTCCGGAAAAACCAAGCCATGCTTCGGACAGGTGCCCGCGCCTTCGCTGTAAACGGCTTGCGAACTTGCGACGATAATCTTTTGGATCGGCAGTTTTTTCTCTCGAATGACTTCGAGCATCTGGGCTGTGCCTAACGAATTGACGTGGACGTATTTTGAAATCTCCGGCATGTACCCGCCGTAAGCGGCCTGATGGAATACGAGGTCGATGTTATCGAGTGCGGCGGTGATGGTGGCTCGATCCCGAAGATCGCCTTGAGTGAATTCGGCCCCGGCGTTGATCCAGGCTGGTCTGCCGCGGCGATGCGTATTCGGCTCGAGATTGTCGAGCACGCGCACCTGCCATCCCTCGCGAACGAGAAGATCCGTGACATGCGAACCAATCAGACCGGCGCCGCCGGTGACAAGCGCACGTTTTTGGTTCCTGGCCATCGGCTTAGAATCGCTTCTTCGCCATCAGTTCGGCCAGAAATTTCCGCGTTTGCGGCGCGACGCCAGCGCGGGATTTGTCTGACAGCAACTCGTTGCACAAACGCTGCAATGTCGTGGCATCATCGACATCAAAAGCAGCCGGCAACAACGAAACTTCCAAGGCGAGCTCTTCGGCGCGTTGTTTTGTCTGTTCCAGAACGCGTTCGGTGCTCCAATCAATTCCTTCGAACAGTTTCGGATGATCTTTCCGCAGGCCGATCAAATAATAGCCGCCGTCATCCGAAGGACCCAGCACTACGCGGTCGGTGGGCTGCGATAACAAGGCGATCGCCTGGGCATAGGCTCCGGCGGGAACTGTGGGGCTGTCGGAATCGATCAGGCAAATCGAAGAAAAGCCGCAACGGAAGAGATCTTCCGCGGCAAAGGCAAGTCTCTCACCAAAACCATCGCCACGCTGAGGGAGGAGTTGAAACTCGGATGGCAAGATATCGACGTATGCAGCCTCCGAACCGATGGGCGTATAGACACCAACACCGATGGCGCTCTCGGGACAAGCCTGCTGAATTGTCGCAGCGGTGTCCTGAAGAAAACAGACGTTTAGTTGGGCCGCTTCTTCGAATGTGAGAGGCGGCACCAGTCGCGTTTTAACAGTACCCGCGCGCGGAGCTTTGGTCATTACCGCCAGTGCACAGAGTTTTCCTGACGCGTGCGTTGGCCCGGCAGGATCCAGAATTCTCAGCCTTTTTCGCAAAGCGCGTACTGATAATGCCCGTCCCGCCAGATGCGAACAGATTTCCACGGCAAGTGATCAAATAAACGCGCAAACGCGCGAACGTTTAGAACGGTTGCTGTCATCGGTTCGCGATAACCGTTGCCTGAATGAATGACGCTTGCCAGTAACCACATGGAAAAAAGCGGAATGGAAGCCCAAAAAAAGAAGCGCGGCTCGGCAACGAAACAGCGACCTCCCGATTTTAAGACCCGAAACATCTCGCCCACAGCCCGACGCTGCTCAGGCAGCACCGTAAAGATTCGCGAAGCAACCAAAGCGTCGAACGATGCATCCGCGCATGACAGAGATAAGATATTCACGCGCTTGAATGCGCAATTTTGAACTGAACTGGCACTTGCGCGTTCCCGGGCCCAGCAAAGCTGACGCTCCGCGCGGTCCACGCCGGTTACCACAATCTGTGGAAATCGTTGCGCCAGTTTTCTTGAATAAAATCCCGGACCACAGCCGAGCTCGATCACCTGAACTCCCGACGGCGGACTTTGATTTTGCCAAAGCGCCGAAATAATTCGGTCCGTGTCGTCCCGAAACAGTCGTTCTCGACAAAACGCATAAAGCCAGGCGACGCGCTCGAACAAACTGTCGGATGATTTAGACGTCGCTGTCACCTTAGCAAATGTCGACCCTTGGGAGGCAGGCCGATCTGGTGCGGCGACATTTGGCAGCATAGCGTTGCTATTTAGATTCGCAGCAAGAGCGCGAGTTGTTCGCAAATAGAATTAGTATTTCTAATTAAGAAACCCATACTTCTTCTCCTTCTTCGCGCGAACAACTGTGGCGCTGTGCCGAGACCTCCCAGCAAAGCAACCTGTTGATAACAGTGTCAACAAGTGCACACAACCCCGATCGAGAACGGGCGGATGAAAGTTATTGGAACTTATTGGACCTTGTTGGCTTGTTGCTGTGGCATTGCTTAACAAAGCAACATGAAACGTTTTAAAAACGTTCTCTGGCTCTGGCTCTGGCTCTGGCTCTGGTGAACTCGATTTCCCGATTTTGCCGTAGCGATTCAATTGACCTGAGACGCACCCGGCAGTAAGCGCAAAGCGCGATGGATTTACTGGCCAAACTGGAAGAGCGGGTCGTCTGCGGCGACGGCGCGATGGGTACGCTACTCCTCGATCGCGGTGTACCCGTGGATCATTGCCTGGAAGAACTCTGCGTGAGCGCCCCGGATCGTATTGTGGCAGTTCATCGGGAATATGTCGCCGCGGGCGCGAGCGTGATCGAGACAAATACGTTTGGCGCTAATTCAGTGCGGCTGTCGCGTTTCGGATTGGAACACCGGGTTGTTGAAATCAACAAAGCGGCCGCGCGTTTGGCGCGAAAAGCTAGCGCCGGGAAAGAAATTTGCATCGCAGGAAGCGTCGGTCCGCTGGGAATCAGCGGCCACGAAGCGGAAGAGCGCGGAATCGATCGAAGCGAATGTTTTCGCGAGCAAGTGACGGCACTGATCGAGGAAGATGTCGATCTTATCTTCTTCGAAACGTTCCAGAATTTCGAAGAAATGGAGATCGCTCTTCGAGCAGTTCCGAAAAGCGATTGCATCGTGGTTTCGTTGTTTGCCTGCGAGCCCGAGGCGCGTCTTCAGTCGGGAATGCCTTTGGTCGACGCGTTCGCGCGTAGCCGTGAGTTAGGCGCAAAGATCGTGGGAGCCAATTGCCTCAATGGTCCGCGAGCGATGGTCCAGTTATTTGAAAAACTGCCGGCCGGCGAACTGTTGGCGGCGTATCCGAACGCAGGATATCCCCGCTACACCGAAGGCCGGTATGTTTATCCCACCGATCCCGATTATTTCGCGAGGGCGGCGCGCGAAATCGCGACCCAGGGTGCGCGGCTGATCGGCGGTTGTTGCGGAACTACGCCGGCACACATCGCGGCCGTGGCAAAGGCCATTACCGATCTTCGCCCGGTTAGATCGAAAACTGTCCACGCGATTTCACAACCGAGTCGCGCGCCATTGGAGATCGAGCGTAAAGCGGAGGAAAGTTTGCTCGACAAGATCGCCGCCGGGAAAAGGGTCGTAATTTGCGAACTCGATCCGCCGAAAACATTGGCGCTGCAAAAATATTTCGAAGGCGCGCAGGCCCTGGTCCAAGCCGGCTGTGATGCGATCACTCTGGCTGATAATTCACTGGCGATTCTGCGAGTGAGCAATCTGGCGGTCGGCGCGATGTTAAAGGAAAGGTTCGACATTACGCCGTTGCTGCATTTGAGCTGTCGCGATCGAAACGTGCTGGGATTACAAAGCGAATTGCTGGGGATGGCGGCGCTTGGCATGCGGCACGTTTTGCCGCTCACCGGCGATCCGGCCCGAGTCGGAGATCATCCGGGAGCTGCCTCCGTCTACGACGTGAACTCGGTGGAGTTGATCTCGATCATTAAACAACTCAATTCCGGATTCACGCATGCCGGCAAATCGTTGAAGGCAGCTACGAATTTTGTGATCGGTTGTACCTTCAATCCGAACGCAAAGAATCTGGATGCACAGGTCCAACGCCTGGAGCGTAAGGTCGGAGCTGGAGCGCAGTTCGCGATGACGCAGCCGGTGTTCGATGTGGATGTCGTGAAGGAGATGCATCGGCGCGTACGGCATCTGAAAATCCCAATCTTTACCGGAGTATGGCCTTTGTTAAGCGCGAAGCAGGCGGAATTCCTGCATCACGAGGTTCCAGGAATTATCATTCCAGACTCGGTGCGAGCGGAGTTAGGCAAGTGCGCTGACGAGAAAAGCGTTCGGGCGTGCGGACGGCGACTTGCCGAAAAGATTATTGGGGCAGTGTTCGATTCCTTTCCGGGCGTTTACCTGATCACACCGTTTCTTCATTACGAAACGACAACGGCTCTGGCCGAATTTGCACGGAGTCTCTGAGCCGCGCAGACTGCCGGAATGTTCGAGAGTCGGCGGGCGACCTATTTTCAGTTGGCCGGGTTTGCGATCGTGATCCTCGGCCTGGCGTTGTTGTCGCACTTCTTTCCAATTATTTCTTTGGTGGCGGAGCTGCAGCGTCGCGTCACCGGAATGGGCAGATCAGGCGCAATCCTTTATCCGCTTCTTTTCGCCGCATGCAATGTCCTTCTGTTGCCGGGCGGAATCTTGAGCGTTGGTGCGGGATTTTTCTTCGGTCTTTGGTGGGGATTTTTTATCGTGCTCTTGGGCAACAGTATTGCAGCAGCGGTTTCATTCGCGCTGAGCCGTTGGTTAGGCGGACGATACCTGAGCGCAAAATTTTCCAGAAACCCAATGCTGCAGGTGCTGGAAAAAGCAGTCGCGCGTGACGCATGGAAAATAATTTTTTTATGTCAGCTCCACCCATTGTTTCCAACGAGTCTCCTCAATTATCTATTTGGCCTAACCAGAATCCGTTTTTGGCCATACATGCTTTGGACGGCAGCCGGGCGCGCACCCGGACTTTTTCTTTATACTTACCTCGGAACTCTGGGGCAGCTCGGTCTGAATCTGGCGCGCGGCCGGAGTCACCCTCGTCTCGTCGAGTATTGGACCTGGGGTGGAGCGTTTGCGATCACGGTGCTTTTGTTTATTCTCTTAACGCGCATGGCGCTGAGGGCTTTGCGAGAAACTCCCCCCGATCAGATTTCCAATACTTCGGCTTCCTGATAGCTTTGTACGTTTTGTTAACACTTTGTTCATAAGCATGTTACGTAATATTTGCCGATTGACGATCGAGCAAAGAACCTTAGAAAAATGCCCTAATGTTTAAGCTACCTACTCACTATGATGTGATTGTCGTGGGTAGCGGTCACGCCGGAATCGAGGCGGCACTTGCGTCGGCCGGGCTTGGATGTCGCACCCTGATGTTAACTCAAAATCTGGACACGATTGGCCAGATGTCATGCAATCCTGCAATCGGCGGGTTAGCCAAAGGCCAAATAGTTCGAGAGATTGACGCGCTTGGTGGAGCGATGGGTCTAAACGCCGATGCCACAGGCATTCAATTTCGAATGTTGAACAAATCCAAAGGACCGGCAGTGCGCGCGCCGCGAGTCCAGTGCGACAAGAAAGCGTACCAATTTCGAATGAAGGCGATCCTCGAGCGGACACCCGGATTGGATTTGAAGCAGGCCACAGTTTCCAAGGTGCTTGTTTCCGATGGCAGAGTGACCGGCGTCGAGACTGACTTAGGCCTCACTATAAATGGCGAGAGCGTGATCGTTACGGCCGGCACATTTCTGCGGGGACTGCTGCACGTTGGTGAAAATAGCAAGCCAGGCGGAAGAATGGCCGACGCCAGTTCCGGACTGAGCGCCAATCTCAAAAAGCTGGGGTTCGAAGTGGGACGCTTTAAGACGGGCACCCCATGTCGCCTAAATGGTCGCTCGATCGACTTTGCCCGTTGTCAGATCCAATCCGGAGACGAGCCACCGCCCCGCTTCTCGTTCTGGGGGGCGGACGAGGTGAAAGCGGGGGGCGATATTTTTACCTTAAATCAAGTCTCGAGGACGGAGTTCCACGTGGAACAACTCCCCTGTTGGATCACTCAGACGACCGCTGAAACCCGGGAGATTATTAAAAAGAACCTTCACCGGTCGCCACTTTATGCCGGTCGAATAGAAGGTACGGGGCCGCGTTACTGTCCGTCAATTGAGGATAAAGTCGTAAAGTTTGCTCACAGGGAGAGTCATCAGCTTTTCTTGGAGCCGGAGGGGCGACATAGCGAGGAGTATTACGTTAACGGGATTTCTACCAGTCTGCCTTACGATGTGCAGCTGGAGTTCGTCCATTCGATTCCCGCTTTGGAGCGAGCCGAAATAATGCGACCAGGCTATGCCGTCGAGTATGACTATTTTCCACCCACTCAGCTTCGGCATACGCTTGAAACGAAATTGGTCCGCGGTGTTTATTTTGCCGGCCAGGTCAATGGTACCTCGGGCTACGAGGAAGCCGCAGCGCAAGGTTGGGTTGCCGGAACTAACGCTGCCTTGGCCGTTCAAGGCCGGCCCTCGTTCACTTTAAATCGCAACGAGGCGTACATCGGCGTCTTAGTCGATGATCTCGTCACAAAGGGCACTGAAGAACCTTATCGAATGTTCAGCAGTCGCGCAGAGGAGCGACTCCACTTGCGGCACGATAATGCCGATCGGCGTCTTACTCCACGGGCCTTCGAACTTGGGCTGATCAGTCAAGATCGATGGGCATATTTTCAGGAGAAAATACAATTGCTTGAGAAGTGTCGCGAGTTGGCGAGCCAGATAAGAGTCGGCGGCGTGCCCACCAGTCAATTACTAAGACGCCACGAGTTTGGATCCTCCGATTTGCCGGAGCAATTACGAGCCGCAGCCCCAATGGAAATCTGGGAGCTCATTGAAACGGAGATTAAGTACGAGGGTTATTCGCATCGGCAGACTCATCAGAACAAGGAATTGGAAAAGAGCCGCCTTCAAAGAATTCCAGACGGCTTCGATTTCGACACGGTTACCGGCTTGAGTTCCGAAGCCCGGCAAAAACTCCGCAAAATCCGTCCAACATCATTAGGGGATGCTGCACGCCTGAGTGGAGTGACGTCGGCCGACGTTTCAATTTTGCATATCTGGCTTATTCGGAATACTTTATATATTGGACACGGCCGCGCTACCGAATCCCCAACTCATTAGCCTAACCAATGCTTTGCTTTGTCAGCATCGGCTTGATCGCTTACCTGCTTGGATCTTTTCCCTCCGGCTACGTTGTCGGCCGTTTGCGCGGGGTCGATATGCGAAAGGTCGGCAGCGGAAATGTGGGCGCAACAAATGTAACCCGCATCCTGGGTAAACAATTCGGGTATCCGGTGTTCCTGGTGGACTTTCTCAAAGGTCTGGTTGCCGTTTTGCTTGCAGGTGCAATTGCGCATCGTTGCCACTTCGATTCAATTGCCGCTGATTTTTGCGTGGCGCTCGGTGGAATTTTTTCGGTACTCGGCCACAGTTTTCCCGTATGGCTTGCCTTTAAGGGTGGCAAGGGAGTTGCGACGTCTCTCGGCGTTATTTTTGGCATTAGTTGGATAGCCGCGGTAATCATGTGCGCGGTGTGGATCGTCCTCTTCAAGATTACGCGCTATGTTTCCGTGGCTTCGATTGCGGCTGCGATCGCGCTGCCGGTGGCGATGATCGCATTGCTGTTTTTGCATCAATTGCAATCGCCGGTCCTGGTTTATTTTTCGTTGTGCCTCGGGGCGATTGTCGTCATTCGCCACCGATCTAACATGTCGCGTCTGCTCAGTGGCACAGAGCCACGCTTCCCTCGCAAGTGAAATTGGAACGAATCGCAGTCATTGGAGCTGGCGGTTGGGGTACCGCATTGTCGTTAATTTGGGCAAACCGAGGACACACAGTCTTGCTCTGGGGGAATGACGCGTCGCGTGTCGAAGAGATCCGACAGCGACGCGAGAACAGGATTTATCTTCCAGGCGCGACGCTCCCAAAATCAGTCGGCCTAACGAGTGAACTGAGAGACTGCGCCGATGCCGATTTGATTGTTTTCGTTACGCCGTCTACGGCGCTACGAGAAGTTGCCGACCGATTGCGTCCGTTTGTCAGCAAGAGTGACGCGGTCCTTCTCAGTTGCGTAAAGGGCATCGAACACGGCACAGGCAAGCGCATGAGCGAAATCCTGACTGAAATCTATCCAGAGCAGGCCGTGGCCGTACTTTCCGGACCAAATCTCGCGATCGAAGTTTCGCGCGAACTCCCGACCGCGACTGTATTGGCTTGCACGGATCCGGCGCGGGCAACCGAATTGCAACAGTATTTGGGCACGCCACGTTTCCGGATTTACACCGGCGAGGAGCTGACTGGAATCGAGCTTGGCGGAGCGCTAAAAAATATTTTCGCCATTGCGGCGGGCGCTGGCGACGGACTCGGGTTGGGCGACAATTCGAAAGCGGCGCTGGTGACGCGCTCACTGGCGGAGATGATCCGGCTCGGCACGAAAATGGGCGCGGACGCACGAACCTTCTACGGATTAAGCGGTGCCGGAGATCTCGTCGCGACCTGCTTTAGTCAACTGAGTCGCAATCGCCGCGTCGGCGAACAGCTCGGAAGAGGCCAACCCCTGGACGAAATTACCTCGTCGATGCAAACGATCGCCGAAGGCATTCCTACCTCAAAAAGTGCTTACGAATGTGCCCGTAAATTAAACGTTGATACTCCAGTGATCGACGAAGTCTATGCCCTGGTTCATCAAGCCAAACCTGCCGTTCGCGCGATGGAAGATTTGCTGGCTCGCGATCAAAAAGCGGAGCGCGGTTAGGAAGAATGCTGGGCGCACAATTGCGCGATGACTGCGGGATAAAGTTCGTGCTCGGCTATCTGGATTCGTGCGTGCAAACTTTCCGCAGAGTCGTTAGGCAAAATAGGGACTTCGCGCTGAGCGATGATATCACCGTGGTCTATTTTCTCGTCGACATAATGCACGGTACATCCCGTAACGGATTCGCCGGCTGCCAGCGCTTGTTTCCAGGCTTCCAGTCCCGGAAACTTCGGTAGAAGCGATGGATGAATGTTGATGATTCGATGTCGAAACGCCTCGAGGATCGTTGATTTGAGGACTCGCATGAAGCCGGCGAGAACGACCAGATCGACATCCGCCGCGCGTAGCATTCGGACCAGTTCCGCTTCGACGCCCGGCTCCAGTCGGGTACGAAATTGCCCCGGCGGGAGATACGCGTTCGGGACGGAAAATTCATGCGCGATTTCTAGTATCGGCGCGGTCAAGACATCGGAAATCACGACCCGGGCGTGCGCCGCCAACGTTCCCGCCCGGATGCTCTCCAGAATTGCGCGACAATTTGATCCTTTGCCCGACCCGAGAATTCCCAGACCGAGCTGCTTCATTTATTATTTCCCCGAAGTTTTTCCAACAGTCCCGAAGTCGAGTAGCCTTTTTCAAAAGGCAGGATCTCGATTTTAGAACCGATTTTCTGAAGCGCCGTTCGTTCCTCGGTATTAAGCGTCTCAGAAGTATAATCGCCGCCTTTCACGTAAACATCCGGCGCCGCGAGTTCGATGAATCGCGTCGCGCGCAGCTCCGGAAAGATTATCACCAAATCAACCGAGTCGAGCGCCGCGAGAACGGCGGCCCTGTCGCTTTCATTGTTAATCGGCCGCCCGGGACCCTTTAATTTGCAAACTGATTGATCTCCGTTTACGCCAACAACCAGCACGTCTCCTCGCGCGCGAGCGGACTCTAAGTAGCGAACGTGTCCAACGTGGAGCAAATCGAAGCAGCCGTTGGTGGCGACGATTCTTTTTCCTTTGGCGCGCAGTTTCTTAACGCGCCCGGTCAATTCATTCAGCGGTACTATCTTTGATCTTGTCACTTAACGATGAAGTTTAGCGCGCGTGGCATAATTTGAAATACAGTCGGTGCGTTACCGACCAGTTCGCCGTCGACATTGAACCACATTCCTGGGCGCGATCGAACCGCGACCTTTCGGGCTTGTCGAAATATGGTTGCATTGCTCGAGAGATGTTTACCTAAAATGATTTCAGCGGCCAGCAATGCTATTTCAGCGGGGCCGAGCTTTGGAACCAGGACGACCTCGAGTTTTCCATCAGCGGGATCAGCCATTGGCGCAATCGGCAATCCGCCGGCAACGAACCGGCCATTTGCGACGACCACATTGTAAAGGTCGATGGATAATCGTTCGCTATCATCGAACAAGATTTCAGTCTTGTAGGCGTGGAGTTTCGGCAAGGCCGCGGCCGCCCCGCGAACGTAGGCTAAAGGTCCCCACGTTCGTTTGATCTCAGGCGTCATTTTCTCATTCACGAGGCCGCTGAAGCCGCCGGCAGAAACATTCACAAAATAACGGTTCCGTCTGCTCGTCACTCTAACAATGTCGATCCAGCGCGCTTTGCCCGAGCGAAGAATGTCGATGTTATCGTCAATAGAGGAAGGGAGTCCCAGCGTGCGTGCAAAATCGTTGCCGGTTCCAAGCGGGACGAGTCCGATGCGAAGACTTTTCGCCCCCACGCCGACACCGTTAACCACTTCATTCAATGTTCCATCGCCGCCGGCGACCACAATGTGTCTTGCCTTGGAAGCACGAGCTTTTCGCGCCCACCGTTCTGCGTCTCCGGACCTTCGAGTTATGCGCAAAGCAGTTGGCTTAAGCTCCTGGAGCCGCGCTATGGCAATTTCCCGATCGCCAACCGAGCCGGCATTCGGATTGAAAATGATGTAAGGCTTCACAAGTCGTCGCAAAATGGGCAAATCGACTGTCAATGTTCTGCGATCTGGCGCAAATTCCGCTTTCTGTTTGTTCGATTTCCGGCGATTTTATCCCAGATAAAGAGATGTCTGAAAAAGCAATCAACGAATCTAATTCGCGCGTGACCGGACCGCAGGGATACCGGGTGTCGAATGGGCCGGTGGTTCGGCTGGCGAGGAGTGACGCCAAAGTACCGTCCGAGTTCTCGGATGCGATTGAATTGCCGCGCGTTTATGGTGCGCCGCTTTTGTTTGCGATCGCGCGTGATCCGAAAACACTTTTTGTTTATTGGAACATTGATTGGTCCGTTATTTTCGAGAACACCGCTCCGGTGGATCGACAGGTGCATTTGCGTGTTCATCGCCCTGACGGCTCAGAAGAAACGTCGGAAGCGGTCGAGCCCCTGGCCGGCAATTGCTATTTAACCGTCTCGGAACCGCGGGCGGATTACCGGGTGGAGATTGGTTATTATCAGCCTGAAAACGTATGGAACTCCGTGACGACTTCCGAGCAAGTGACCACCCCCGCTGAGCGCGTTGCTACCAGCCAGAATGTCGATGTTGCGACGATTCCGTTCCATCTCAGCTTTCAACGGCTGATCGATCTTTCCCGCGCTCCAAACACGAACGCCCTTAGCGAAATGATTTCGCGTCTGGAACAACGCGCCGTAAGTGAGGAGGATCGCGCCCTTTTGACGGAACAAGACTGGGAAATTTTGCGGGCGATGAATTTGTCGCCTGACGAACTCGCAGCCGCGCGGCGTGTGTTCGTTGCTCGAGAAAATGGAGCGGCCCTGCGTCGACGCGCCGAAGCTCTTCTGGGGCGTGGCGCAACCAGTCCGATGAACGGCTTCAGCGAGAGCAGCTGGAGTTAGGCCTAACGAGTCAGGTCAATTCCCGCCGGCATTTCAGGGGGCTTGGGCGCATCAAGGCGGCTGTGTTTCTTGCCGTAGCTGAAATAGAAAACGAATCCGATCACCAGCCAAACAATCAATCGCATCCAATTGGTCCAGCCCAGGCCGTAAATCATCGCGCCGCAGACAATGATTCCGAGTGTGCAAACAACAGGCGCTGCGGGAACACGGAACCCGCGTTCCAATTCGGGACTCCGGACGCGCATGATCCACACTCCCGCGCAGACGAGAATGAACGCGAACAATGTTCCGATGCTGGTCATTTCACCGGTGACGTCGGCCGGGACAAACGCGGCGAGGAGGCCGGTGAAAACAAAAAATAACATGTTCGATTTGTAGGGCGTTCGGTAACGCGGATGCACATCTGAGAAAATCTTGGGCACCAGGCCATCGCGACTCATGGAAAAGAACACGCGCGATTGGCCGAGTAACATCACGAGAATAACCGACGAGAATCCGGCGAGAATTGCGACCGTGACTGATTTTGAAAGCCATTCGTAGCCGTGCATGTATTTGCTGATCGCGAAGGCGACGGACGCTTCACGTCCCGCGGCGCGAAAATCCCCGACCGTCGCGACACCGCTCAAGACGTAGGAGAACAGCACATAGAGAATCGTGCAGAAGACGAGCGAGCCAAGGATTCCGATAGGCATGTCACGTTTTGGATTTCTTGCCTCCTGAGCGGCAGTCGAAACGGCATCAAAACCAATGTAAGCGAAGAACACCACCCCGGCGGCGCCGAGAATTCCCATGATGCCGCCGTAACTATGAGTGATGCCCTGGGGCGTCGTGTAAGTTGTCGGTGCCGGAATCATCGGTGTGTGATTTGCCGGGTTAATAAATTGCCAGCCGATGCCGATAAAGAGCAGGACGATGCTCACCTTGAGGATGACGATTACTCCGTTCACCATCGCCGATTCTTTCGTCCCTCGAATAAGCAACAACGTAAGGGCGAACAAAATTAGCAACGCCGGGATATTCATGATTCCATAAACGCCGCCCGGATCATGTTCGAATGGCGAATGGGTCCATTGATACGGAATCATGCAGTGAAACCAACTGAGGACTCGGTTGAAATACTCACTCCACGCAGTCGAAACCGTGGCCGCGGCGACGGCATATTCGAGAATAAGGTCCCAGCCAATGATCCAGGCGATGAATTCGCCCATGGTCGCGTACGAATAAGTGTAAGCGCTGCCTGCAACCGGAATCATCGACGCGAATTCCGCGTAACAGAGTCCCGCAAACGCGCAGCCAATGCCCGCGACAATGAACGCGAGGACAACTGACGGGCCGGCTCGATCCGCAATGGCCGCCGCAGTCCGAACAAACAACCCTGCGCCGATGATTCCGCCAATTCCGAGGGCAACCAGGTTCACCCAGCCTAACGAACGTTTGAGAGTATGCTCGCCAACTTCCGCGGCTTCGGCCATCAACCGATCAAGCGGTTTTCTCTTGAATAGATTGCCCATTCGTCAGGTTTCCTTGTTTCGGTGACTAAGCCGGCTTTGATTGTCGCCAAAGAAAATAGATTGGTACGCCCGTAAGTACGATGATGAGGCCGGGCCACGTCGTCGCTGTTTGATATATGAAGAGCACAGCCAGGATTATACTCGCGCCCACGATGTAAAGCGCGGGGACGAACGGATAACCGAAAGCTTTATACGGACGTTCCGCGTCGGGTCGCTTTTTGCGCAGCAAGAAGATTCCCAGGATTGTCAGGATGTAAAAAATCAGCGCGGCCGAAATTACGTAGTCGAGCAGGTTGCCGTAAAGATTTCCGTACCCGGTGACATTTCCGGCGGCGTCCGTTTTCACTGTGCGCGGCAAGACAAGGACGCCAGCCCAAATTCCCTGGATGATCAGGCCCCACGCCGGAACGTGATTTTTGTTTAACTCGCCTACTCGCCGGAAGAAAAGACCGTCGCGGGCCATCGCGTAATACGCGCGCGCGCCGGCGAGAATAAGACCGTTGTTACAGCCAAATGTCGAAATCATGATCGCCACAGCCATGATCGTCGCGCCGGCTCCGGGAAAAATTACGTTGGCCGTCTCAGATGCGACCCGATCGCTTGGCGCGTTCTGGATCGCCGCGAATGGAAGCGTCGCCAAATAGGCAACGTTCGCTAGCAAATAAAGTCCGATCACGAGAAACGTTCCAAACGCGAGGGAGAGCGGAATGTTGCGCCGCGGTTCTTTCACTTCGCCGGCGGTGAAGGTGATGTTGTTCCAGGCATCCGCCGAAAAAAGTGAATTGGTTTGGGCCACGCAGATGCCGACAAAAAGTCCAAACGCGGTTGCAGCGGTCAGTCCCGCGCCGACTTCCTGTAATCCGCCGCGCAGACCCCAAAAGTTGTGGAAATTTTCCGCGCCGGCGCCCGATTTCACTCCAACCACAATTCCAAGCACGATGAGCGCGATCAGCGCTCCGGTCTTGGCCGTTGTGAAAATGTTCTGGACCAGCTTGCCCAAATTTAGTCCGCGCGTGTTCATGTATGTCAGGAGCGCGATCATTGCCAGACCAAGAAACTGCGCGGTGGAAAGCGAGAATGCGTAACTCCCAAAACGCACCGGCGCGACCAGGTAGTTCGATTCCGAAAACCATGGAATCAAAACACCGGTGTAGCGCGCAAACCCGACCGCGACCGCGGCAATCGTTCCAGTTTGAATGACGAGGAAGAGTGTCCAACCATAAAGGAATCCCCACAGCGGCGAGAACGCCTCGCGCAAATACACATATTGCCCGCCCGCTTTCGGCATCATCGCGGCAAGCTCGCCATAAGAGAGCGCGGCCATCAGCGTCAGCAATCCGGTCACGATCCAAACGATGAGCAGCCAGCCAGGCGCGCCGACTTGCCGGCCAATGATTGAGGATACGATAAAGATCCCCGAGCCGATCATGGATCCCGCGACGAGCATGGTCGAATCAAGCAAGCCGAGGCCCCTGACGAATTTCTGGTCGGCTGCGGGGGGCGAGGTCGTCGAGGTATCCACGGTCTTAAGAGCGCTCGGAGTCGCGGAGAGTTAATCTTACCGGGTCGAATCGGGCAACGCCAAAAAGCTGGGCGGCATCCTTTCTCGAATTAGGCCGTCAGCAGAATTCATTTCCGCATTCTGGGAAAGATGGTAGTCTCGGGCGCGTGATTTCCAGGGGCCGACTTCTTTTGTGGGGGACGCGTGTCATTTTGCCGATCGTTTGCGGGATCGGTGTTTCAGTACCTTCGGCATTGTTTGCGGCTTCGGCGCGTGCTGGATCTTTGGCCGAGCGACAAGCTGCCCAGTTCGAAGCGCTTCCACTGGAGCGCTCCCGACAAAATCATTTGCTCGTCCATGCCTGGATCAATGGTAAGCCGGCGTTGCTGATCGTTGACAGCGGATCGCCGGGGACGGTTATCGCTTCAAAGCGACGCAGCCATTTTGGGGTGAGCGAGGTCCCTGCCGATTCCAAATATCCCGCGCGGGTCAGGGTCAACGGTTCCTACAATCGTTTAGTGATGGCGCACACACTGCGCCTCGGTGGACTGACTGTAGGAGAGCTGCCCGCGATCTCCGCCGACCTGAGCGGGCCACGCCACCTCGCGCGCAGTCTGCACGAACAACAGGCGGATGGAATTCTTGGGACCGATGTTCTTTTTGCCAGCAGGGCCGTCCTGGATTGCCAGCGACAACTTCTGATCCTAAACCTTCAGCCGGACCAACCCCTTCCCGTGCCCGGTCTCGATTTCCGTGGTTTTCAAAAAGTGCCGATGTTTGTGACCGACGGTTCCAATTTGTACGTCGATGGTCTGGTTAACGGTTCGCAAGCCCGACTGATGGTAGATACTGGCGCCTTCGCGACGCTTTTGCATAGGCCTTTCGTCCGTCGTTTGCACATTCCGACCGAACAGACGCGGTTAGCGTCAGCGGCGATCAATCTCAAGGAAGAAGACTTGGACGTTGCCCGGATTCGGAAACTGTCGGTTGGCGTCGTCGACATTGGCAGGAATGATGTAGGCGTGATCGATCTAGGCGGCATTTTGCACGAAGCGTTGCAGCTCTCTCCGCCAGCGGTTGGATTGCTTGGTGCCGAAATACTCAACCGGCATCACGGCATTATCGACTTCGGCACGCGCACGCTCTACCTAAAGAAGACCTGATCCGACTCGGTCCGGTCGTTCGCTAGTTGATTCATCGACTAGCGCCTGTGTAGCCCGCATCATTTGCCTGGTTGGAAAGAATATGCAACCGTTTGGTTGCATATTCTAATGAATGACGTCTTCAAAGCGCTGGCCGACCCAAGTCGCCGCGCCTTGCTCGATCAACTTCACCAAGACAACGGTCAGACTCTCAATGAGCTCTGCCGGCACCTCGCCATGACCCGGCAGGGAATTAGCAAGCACCTGAGCCTGTTGATCAACGCGGGGCTGGTCGTTCCATTGTGGCGCGGTCGCGCAAAACTCCATTACCTAAATCCCGCCCCGCTCAAGCAGATTTCCGAGCGTTGGATTGAGAAATATCCCCGCAGGATTCGCCTCTCTTTAAGCGAGCTCGAGCAAGGTCTGACGCAGCTTGGACCGAGATAACCCAAATCCGCTATTCTTTTAGCGTCGATTCAACCCGCACCCCGGAACGGTCTGCTCCGGAGCTTGCCGGTAATGTGCATGAAAATCGGACACGCCGCGTCTTTGATTTCGATGTCACGTTAATTTACCCGACAAGATTTACGGCGTCACGAGAGCGCCGGATGGTGATGTTCGAAGGGTATTTTTCAGCCCGACAATTATTCGACGTCGACTTCCCGCACGCCTTTTTGCTGTCGAATGGTTTCAACCTGGTTTCGGATCAGGTCGGCAAGACCCGCGCGCCGGGGAACCGCTTCAATTGTTACCAGTGGCGATGACGCGTCCGAGGTATTGAGCTGAACGTTCTCGATTCCACGTAGCCGATAAAGAAACGGCTGCTGACTCTCGATATCCTTGATTCGATAGAACTCGAGTGTGTCGGTCACTTTGCTCAAGACTCCCTCGGTCGTTTTCAGACGTTCACTGGTGACCTCGTAGATCGTGCATTTCGTTTGGAGATAACGCCTCGCAGCGATAAAGATTGGGACCGCCAGCAAAATTAAAATGTACGGACTGAAGTTCCTCATCTCGGGCGCGCTCCGACGGGTCATTGCAAAAATAACAATGATCGCCGCCGCCAACACCGCTTGGACGGCGAAGAACCCGCAGTTTTTCCATTGCGACACACTCCCCCGCCATACGGTTTCTTCGGGCATGCTCGATTTTTAACGCCATGTCCGAGATCAAACAAGCATTCGTCCTTGGCGCGGGCCTTGGCACAAGACTTCGCCCGTTGACCGACGAATTGCCCAAACCACTGATCCCCATTTTTCAAAAGCCGCTCATCACTTTTGCGCTTGATCACCTGATGGACATCGGCATCCAAAAATTTTTCATCAATACTCATAGGCTCCCGGAAAAATTCGCGGAAACATTTCCGGAGAATCGTTATGCCGGAGTCGATCTCACTTTGGTGAACGAACCGGTGCTGCTCGAGACCGGCGGCGGGATCAAAAACATCGAGCCCCAGCTTGGCAGTGAACCATTCATTACTTATAGCGGCGATATTTTAACGGACGTCCCTTTGCGGCCTCTGATTGACGAACACTTCAATCGCGCGAATGAGGTCACGCTCGCGCTGAGGAAAACGAAGTTGGGTTCGGCGATCGCCTTTCAAGACGGCCGCGTGGTCGACATTTCAAATCGGCGCGATGTCCCGGGTAATTTCGACTTTGCGAACATCGCTGTCTGGAATCAATCGGTCTTCCAACACATTCCGACCGGCGAAAAAATATCCTTCATCCCCATTCTGGCGGACTGGATTTCTCAAGGCGGCAAAATCGGAGGTGTGGTTTTGGACGAAGGAAATTGGTTCAATCTTGGATCGCGGACCGAATATTTCGACGTCCATCGAGCGATCCTTGCCGGTTGGCGACCCGATTACGTGAAAGATCGGGAATGGTTGAAGCCGGTGCACCCAACTGCTGTTGTCGATCCCAGTGCACGGCTCAGCGGTTGTTCGGTCGTCGGCCGGGATTGCCGCGTTGGTGAGAACGCAGTGTTAGAAGACACAATTGTGTGGCCGGGTTCACAAATTGCTTCCAATGCCGGGCTGTTTAGTTGTATTGTCCGCGCCCGAAAAACCGTCACCGGTATTCATCGCAACATTGACGTCTAAACCATGAAAACCGAACTCCTCCTTCGGCAAACGCGACGGCATTTTCCGCGGTTCAAAGTCGATGAAGTAAAAATCACGCCGATCGAAAAAGGCGGGTCGGACCGGAAATTTTATCGCGTCCGCTGTTCGTCAGACCAGTCGTTGATCCTGGTGAAGTACGATCTCTCGCGCGACGAGAATCGCCATTACGTTGAAATCGCGCAGTTCCTGGAGGCGCACGAGATCCGCGCGCCGAGAATTTATTACCACGACGTGACCGAAGGCCTGATCTGGTTGGAGGACCTTGGAGAAAGCGATTTATTTAATTATCGAACCGAGCCCTGGCTGGTTCGGCGTGCATTTTATGAATCGGCTTTGGATGAAGCTCGCAAACTTCACCAGCTCCCGGAATCGGTTTGCACCGATATGCAGCAGCATTTGCCGGCTGAGTTCAACGCCCCGCTTTATCTCTGGGAGCAAAGTTACTTTTTCGAAAATTGTCTCGGCCGGTATTTCGAAGTCGATAAATCGACAATCGAAAACCTCTCGGCGGCGCCGGTTTTGCACGAGATCGCAGAGAACTTGGCCCAGCGGCCGCGCGTCCTCGTCCATCGCGATTTTCAATCGCAAAACATTTTGATCCGAAACGGCCAGGCTTATCTGATCGATTTTCAGGGAATGCGGCCGGGGCTGGCCCAATATGATCTGGCCTCATTGCTCTACGATCCGTATGTCGATCTCACGGACGCGGAGCGGAATGAATTGCTCGAACACTATTGTGGGGAAAAGCCGGACAGCGACTTCCAGGAAACGCTCCGGCTTTGCGCGATGCAGCGGCTAATGCAGGCCTTGGGCGCCTACGGATTTCTCGGTCTGGTCAAAGGGCATAAGCATTTCCTTGAGCACATTCCGAAAGCGCTGAATTCGCTCCGCGAGATCGTCGGTGAGATCGACGGCCTGGAATCATTCCAAAATCTTCTGGCCGGGCTGCAGTAATTTTTCCCGGATTAAATTTGGACCCGAGTGGGTCAGCTGACGAACGGATTCGTCATGCGTTCGGTTCCGATTTTCGTCGGTGGTCCGTGACCCGGCAAAACGGTCACGGCATCACCGAGCGGAAAAAGTTTCTCCCGGATTCCGCTGAACAGGACATCGGCGTCTCCACCTGGCAGGTCCCACCGACCCACTCCGCCTGCGAAAAGAACATCTCCACCGATCAGCAACTGGTCCGGGCGCGAGAAAAAACAAAGGCTCCCGGGACAATGACCCGGGACTTCGAACACCTGCATTTCCAGGCCGAGAAATTTTTGGCTCGGAGTTTCTTCAACGAAGAAATCAGGCTTTGCGGGTTGGATCTCCAACTCGAAGCCAAAGTCCCGGAAGAAATTCGGGTCTGAGATCATCGGCGCAGTCAGGGGATGGCAGCCCAGCTGGCAGCCGAAGCGCTGCTTTACAGCCGCCACGTCCTGGACGTGGTCGATATGTCCGTGGGTGAGCAAGAGCAATTTTAGGTCGACCTTCTGCGAGGCGACCCAATCAGCCGCCCCTTGCGGCGCGTCGAACAGGATCCATCCCTCTGGCGCGGGGACGAGGTAGCAGTTCGTTTCGAAAATCCCGCCACAGAAAGTCTCGTATCTCATTCCACCCAGTCTAAACGTGCTGCTTTGTCGGAGCTAGCCGGGCTCGGGAATAAACCGATGACTACCTCAGGTCGCGGTTCTTGAAAGATTTTGAATGTTCTGGGCGTATCATTGTCTCAACTGCTTGCATGTCGATTAGGGGTCATTGGTTGCTTTTAGGCACGAACTCTGCGAACCTGGAGACCGCGCCGATTTCATGAAAACACGTCTTTCTCTGCTGTTTGCGGTCACTTCACTCGCTTTCACCGGCGTTACACCTCAGGCCGTCCAGGCAAAATCGGACGCCGAGCAGATTTGCGTCTCAGTCGGGCGGCTTCTTGAGGAAGGTCATTACACCCATCAACCACTGAACGCCGATGTTTCCCAGAAGTTCCTCCGTAACTACCTCGAGCTCCTCGATTTCAGTCACCTTTTCTTTACTCAAAAGGATGTCGACGCCCTGACGGCGAAATACGGCACCGCTTTGGCCGATGATGTGTTGCTGGGAAATTTGAAGCCGGCTTACGAGATCTACGATCTCTACCAAAAGCGGGTCGACGATCGAGTGGCCAAGGTGAAGGAACTCCTTAAGCAGCCGATGGATTTCAAAACGAACGACACTGTCGAAGTGCGTCGGGAAAAAGCGCCCTGGCCGAAGGACGAGGCCGACGCGGACCAGCTTTGGCATGGCCGTATCGCCAGCGAGTTGCTCCAGGAAAAGTTAAGCGAGCATCCGATTGAACCCGGTCCACAACTGATTGCCCGTCGCTACGATCGCATTGACCGCAATGTTCATGAGGAAGATCGCGACGAGCAGGTGAAACTTTACCTCGATGCCCTGGCCCAGACCTACGACCCGCACTCGGAATATTTAAGCAAGGCCGACTTTAAGAATTTCAACATTCAAATGGGTCTGTCGCTGGTCGGCATTGGCGCGATGCTGCGGACCGAAGATGGCTACGCGAAAATCGAAAGCCTTGTTCCCGGCGGACCGGCCCAGACAGACGGGCGCCTCAAAGTCGGCGATCGAATTACGGCGGTCGCGCAAGGGCAGACCGAGTTCGTTGATGTGCGTGACATGCGTCTCGACAAAGTCGTCGAACTGATTCGCGGCAAGAAAGGAACCAAAGTGCGGTTGCTGGCGATTCCGGCGAACGCCCCTGATCCATCTCAGCGCAAGACAGTCGACCTGGTGCGTGATGAGATTAAGCTCAAAGACCAGGAAGCGCGCGCTGACATTATTATTAAGAAGGACGAAAATGGCGACCCTGTGAAACTTGGGTGGCTTACCTTGCCCTCGTTCTACGCCGACATGGACCGGCATTCCAAAAGCACTACCCGGGACGTGCTCGCGTTGCTGAAGCGTCTGAAGAAGGAAAACATTTCGGGACTCGTGGTCGATCTTCGTCGTAATGGCGGCGGATCGCTCGAGGAAGCGATCTCGCTGACCGGATTATTTTTGAAGTCCGGGCCGATCGTGCAAACCAAAGGCTCTAACGGAAACATCGTTGTTTCGAGCGATCCCGATCCAGGCGTGGCTTATGCCGGGCCCCTGATCGTTTTGACCAGCCGGCAAAGCGCGTCGGCCAGCGAAATTTTCGCCGCGGCGCTTCAGGATTATGGGCGCGCGATCATCGTGGGTGACAAAAACACTTTCGGCAAAGGC
The DNA here is from genome assembly GCA_963801815.1 of uncultured Verrucomicrobiae bacterium. Lineage (GTDB taxonomy): Bacteria > Verrucomicrobiota > Verrucomicrobiia > Chthoniobacterales > UBA10450 > AV40. Next base: position 778,923 of record CAWDGJ010000002.1, on the reverse strand, counting down.
ACCGTCCAAACGATTCTGCCCATCGGACGGTTTACTTCGTTGCTTGGCAGCCGGTCCGATGATGACGGCGAGCTGAAACTCACCATTCAGAAATTCTATCGCGTGGCGGGCGGATCGACTCAACTTCACGGCGTCGCGTCCGATATTGCTTTGCCGACATTGACCGATTTACCTGAATTTGGGGAAAGCGCACTAAAGAATCCGCTGCCTTACGACGAAGTGCCCAAAGCGCGTTACACCAAATGGTCGGAGGGCCATCCGTTGTTCATCGAAGAATTGAAACAGCGTTCGGCCGAGCGTGTGCAACGCGATCCGGAATTTCATTTCGTGATGGAGGACATGGAACGTCTCCGCCATAAGCTCGACGAGAATCGCATTACCTTGAATGAGGACGCGCGCCGGAAGGAACTTCAAGACGATAAGGCCCGCAAAGATGTGCGCGCCAAAGAGCGTCTCGCCCGGCATGAAGAAGAACCGAGCATCTATCGGGTCACCCTCGATAATGTCGATAAACCGAATCTCCAGCTGATCATGTATCCCGGTAAGCTGGCGCAGGCGAAAAAGGACGGCGTAAACAAAGTTTCACCAGAAGCGGCGCCGGACGATTCTGACGATTCGGATACGATCGGTTCGGGGGACGAAACGAAGGAACCGGTAATCGATCCCGAACGCGATGAAACGCTCAACATTCTGGGCGACCTTATCGACCTTTCCAAAGGTCCAAAGACGGCAGCCAGCTCGACGCTAAAGAAGACGACAACGCAACGTCCGTAAAGTCTTCCGCTGTAGGAGACGCTGCTAGCGTCTCGGCCCAAGTTGGGAAGCTAGCAGCTTCCCCTACAGAAAATTGGTTATCGGTCAATCGGCCGCGACTCGTAAACTCGAGGCGGAGGTTCGTATCGCGGACCGAACGGCAGCCGGAACCACGGCCACGAACCGCGTTGCGGCTGTGGGCCAAATCGAGAATATTCGCCAGTGCGCGGCGTTCGCCCGAAGACTGTGACCGGCGTACCGACGTCTACCGCATTGTAAAACGCGACTGCTAATTGATCCGGCATTCGCACGCAGCCGTGTGACGCCGGATAACCCGGCAAGTACCCGGCGTGCATTCCGTCCGCGCCGTGAAAACGCATGAACCACGGCATGGGCGCCGGAACGAATCTGCAACCCGTCGGCACTTTCATGTCCACGTCGGCATCGGTGACCACGGTTCGGCCATTCGCATCGACAATTTTGCCGTAAATGCTCGAGGAATGGTTTCGTTCCTTCTCGATCACTTTGAACGAGCCGGTCTCGGTGAGATGTCCGTAACGTCCGCTCGAAATCGGCGATTGCATGACGATTCGCCGGCCACGAATCAGATACGCCGTTTGCTGACTCAGGTCGATTTCAACTCGAGACGGATTTTCGGTCTGCGCGGAAGCGACTGTCGCGACTAGAAATAAAATTAGTGTTCCCCAGCATGCCCTCACATCTTCTTTCAACCCAACTTGACGGTGAAAGTCTCGCAAACCGACTGTGGTGGCGGCCGTCCTCGGCTGCTTGTTCGTACTTTTGCAGGCGAGACGCCTGCCTCCACAAAGTCCTATCCTGGGATCGGTGCTTTCCTCTTACACCGCAATGGGCGCTTTGATCGACGGATGCGGGTTGTAATCGACGAGCTCGAAGTCCTCGAACTTGAACTCCTGAATGTTTTTCACCGCGGGATTTAATTTCATTCGCGGCAAAGGCCGGCATTCGCGGGTCAGCTGCTCGCGCGCTTGCTCGAGATGATTGTTGTAAAGGTGCAAATCTCCAAAGGTGTGGACGAAATCACCCGGGGTAAGATCGACCACCTGCGCAAACATCATCGTGAGCAGCGCGTAGCTGGCGATGTTGAACGGTACCCCGAGAAATAAATCGCAGCTCCGTTGGTAGAGCTGGCAGCTCAGTGCACCGCCTTGCACATAAAACTGAAAGAGCACGTGGCACGGCGGCAACGCCATCTTTTCGATCTCGGCGGGATTCCATGCGCTCACAATCAATCGGCGGCTGTTCGGATTCCTTTTGATCTGCGCGATTAGGTTATCGATCTGATCGACGCGCACACCGTTGCCGCCGTGCCAATCCCGCCATTGCGCGCCATAAACGCGGCCGAGACTTCCTTTTTCATCGGCCCATTCGTCCCAAATCGTGACGCCGTGTTCGTTGAGATATTTGATGTTGGTGTCGCCGCGCAGAAACCAAAGCAATTCGTAGATGATCGACTTCATGTGCAGCTTCTTGGTGGTGAGCAGCGGAAATCCCGGACCGTTTGGCCGCAAATCGAATCGGGTTTGCGCGCCGAAGATCGATAACGTCCCTGTGCCGGTGCGATCGTCCCGCGGTTGACCTTCTTCCAAGACGAGTCGGAGAAGGTCGTGGTATTGCCGCACGCGAAAAGGGTACGCATGCGCGCGACGCGCGCCAAATTCTTTTGGCAAATAATCTGTAGGAGACGCTGTTAGCGTCTCGCTTTCAAAACGGGAAGCTAGCAGCTTCCCCTACAAAGGAATTTAGGCCACCTACTTACCGCCCAAATCTTTTTCGAGCTGCGCTTTGCGTTCGTCCAACGTTTGCAAACGCAATTGCCAGCGATGCAACTGGATCGTGAGCTGGTTGATGTAACCGGTAACTTCGGCGCGTTGCGATTCGTTTTCCTTCAACTTCCCGCGAAGTTCGTCCGCGTAGGCGATCGCGGTTGAGTTTGGTGCTTCTTGTTTCGGCACCAGCGTTTGCTGCCCGCACTTCTGGCAGGCCAGATTCAAGCCCGCAGCCGATCGATTCGCGACCAACGCGGCTTTGCAGTGCTGGCAGTGAAAGAAAATATCCGGATCGGAATCAACCTTTCGGACTGGGCTGTTGGTCGTTTGCATGGAGGAGCAACGAGCAGAGGCTTATGCCGCTGCCGGGACGGAAGTACCCAAATCCCAGGCTCCAAATCCCAAGCCGCAAGGCGGAAGCTCCAAATCCCAAACCCCAGGCTCCAGGCAAAATCTAAATGCCCAAACCCCTAAAGATCAAAACATCCCGGCTACGTTTGGATTTTGGTCCATTGGAATTTGTTTGCGATTTGGAACTTGGGATTTGGGGTTTCGGGCGTGCGCCGCAGTGGCGCGACTGAACAACTTGAAAGATTGCAAAATGGGACACGTTGTCCCGATTTGGTCTGCAATTACTAGAACGAATTTCGCAGTTATCGTCTTATCATCAGGTAGTTACGCCTCAGCGCTCTTCCGCGGCTCAGCCTGTGCTAAAGACCCGGTGGGTCGAATGTCTCGCCGCACATGGTTTGAGGCAGCAATCGGTGAGTCGACCAACAAAGGAAACCGAAAGGAAATTTAATTTTATGGCAAAAGTTTTAGGTATCGATTTGGGAACCACTAACTCCTGCATGTCAGTGATGGAGGGTGGCGACCCGGTAGTTTTGGAAAATTCTGAAGGCGCCCGCACGACGCCGTCGGTTGTCGCGTTTACCAAAAGCGGCGAGCGACTGGTTGGCCAGGCTGCGAAGCGTCAGGCAGTGACAAATCCGCAGAACACCATTTTCTCAATCAAGCGGTTCATGGGCCGCAAGTTCGACGAGGTGCACGAAGAAGAGCACCGCGTGCCCTACAAAATCGTGAAGGCCGCCAACGGTGACGCTCACGTACAAGTGGAAGTGAACGGCGAACGCAAAACATTTTCGCCGCCGGAAATTTCGGCGATGATTTTGTCGAAGCTCAAAGCCGACGCGGAAGCGAAGCTCGGCGAAAAAATCGCCCAGGCGGTCATTACCGTTCCGGCGTATTTCAACGACTCGCAGCGCAACGCGACCAAGGACGCGGGCAAAATCGCCGGCCTCGAAGTGTTGCGCATCATCAACGAACCGACCGCAGCGTCGCTTGCCTACGGTTTGGACAAGAAAAAAGACGAGAAGATCGCCGTTTACGATTTGGGCGGCGGCACATTCGATATTTCCGTTCTCGAAATCGGCGATGGCGTTTTCGAAGTGAAAGCGACCAACGGCGACACCCACCTCGGTGGTGACGACTGGGACTCGAAGGTGATGGATTGGATCGTGGCCGAGTTCAAAAAGGACACCGGCATCGATCTGAGCAAGCAGCCCGATGCGCTCCAACGGATCAAGGAAGAAGCCGAGAAGGCGAAGATCGCGCTCTCGAGCTCGCAGGAATACGAAATCAATCTCCCGTTCGTCACGGCGGACGCGAGCGGTCCGAAACACATTCAAAAGAAACTGACTCGCTCCAAACTCGAGCAGCTCACCGACGATTTGATTCAGCGGACGATTCCGCCGGTCAAAGCGTGCTTGAAAGACGCGAAAATTTCCGAGCGCGAAGTGAATGAGCTCGTGCTCGTCGGCGGTATGACCCGCATGCCGAAAGTTGTTGAGACGGCGCGCGGTTTGATCGGCAAGGAGCCGCACAAAGGCGTGAACCCGGACGAAGTGGTTGCGATTGGCGCGGCCATCCAGGGCGGCGTTCTGCGCGGCGACGTCAAAGACGTGCTGTTGCTCGACGTGACTCCGCTCACCCTCGCGATTGAAACCGCGGGCGGCGTGGCCACTCCGATGATTCCGCGCAACACCACGATTCCGACCCGGAAGTCGCAAATCTTTTCGACTTACAGCGACAACCAGCCGGGCGTGGAAATCAAAGTGTTACAAGGCGAACGCCCGCTCTCGCGCGACAACAAGAATCTCGGCACGTTCCATCTCGATGGAATTCCGCCGGCCCCGCGCGGCGTTCCGCAGATCGAAGTCACCTTCGACATCGACGCGAACGGCATTCTCCACGTTTCGGCCAAGGATCTCGGTACCGGCAAGGAGCAGAAAATCTCCATCACTGGCTCGAGCGGCTTGAGCAAGGACGAAATCGAGAAGATGCGTCAGGAAGCCGAATCGCACGCCGACGAAGACAAAAAGGCGAAGGAAGCGATCGAGATCAAGAACAACGCCGACACGCTTGCTTACCAGTCCGAGAAACAACTCAAGGAACTGGGCGACAAGGTTCCGGCCGACAAACGCAAACCGGTCGAGGACGCAATCGCCGCGGTGCGGGAAGCGATCAACAAGAACGACACCGACGCAATTAAGCGTGCTTACGACGATTTACAGAGTAAGTTCCAGGACATCAGCGCCGAGCTTTATAAACAAGCTTCAGCGCAAGCCGGTCCGCAGCCGGGTCCACAACCTGGACCGGAACAGCCCCGCCAAGGCGGGGAACAAGGCGGCGCCGCTAAGCGGAGCGGTGACGGCAGCGACGTTGTCGACGCCGAGTTCGAAGTCGTGGACGAAGACAAAAAGAAGTGACGAATGACGTGTGACCAGTGACGCGAAATTCGTGAAGAAGATTAACTAAAGAAAACAATTTGCCGGTGGCTCCGAAGGTTTTCGGGGTCGCCGGCTCAACCCAAAAACAAAAACCAAAGAAGAAAAAACTAACTTATGGCAAGCGTTAACGTAAGACCGCTCGGAGATCGGGTGCTGGTGCAACCGATGGAAGAGCAGGAAGTGAAAAAAGGCGGGATCATCATTCCCGACACTGCGAAAGAAAAACCGCAGGAAGGCAAAGTGGTCGCTCTCGGCACCGGGAAAGTGAACGACGAAGGAAAGAAAGTCGATTTCACGGTGAAGAAGGGTGACAAGGTGCTGATCTCCAAATACGGCGGCACCGAAATCAAAATCGACGGCGAACAATTTCTGATCATGCGCGAGGACGACATCCTCGGCATCATCGGATAAGGAAAACGATCGCTAAGGAAAGCATGAAAGCAGGAACAAAAGAATCGCTCATGAAAGCAAGAAAGCAGGAAATGAGTTTCGATTCAGAAGACCAAGAAATTGGTTTGGTTTCCTGCTTCCTGGTTCCTCAAGATTCTTCCGAATAACTTTTAACCAAAATAACGAAGAACAAAAAATTATGGCAGCTAAACAATTACAATTCGATGAAGCAGCGCGGCACACTTTGCTGCGCGGAGTCGAGAAACTGGCGCGGGCCGTCAAGGCCACCCTCGGACCGAGCGGTCGCAACGTCATTCTCGACAAGAAATTCGGTAGCCCGACGATCACCAAGGATGGTGTGACGGTCGCGAAAGAAATCGAGCTCGAAGATCCGTATGAAAATATGGGCGCGCAGCTCGTTCGCGAAGTCGCTTCCAAAACTTCGGACGTCGCGGGCGACGGCACGACCACGGCGACTGTTCTCGCGGAATCCATTTACCGCGAAGGTCTCCGCAACGTCACCGCCGGCGCCAACCCGACGTCGTTGCAGCGCGGCATTAATAAAGCCGTCGATGCGATCGTCGAGGAGCTGAAAAAAATCTCCAAGAAAGTAAGCGATCGCAGCGAGATCGAACAGGTCGCGACCGTTTCAGCCAACTGGGACAAGAAAATCGGCGAGATCATCGCCGACGCCATGGACAAAGTCGGCAAAGACGGCACGATCACGGTCGAGGAAGCGAAAGCAATCGAGACCACAATGGATGTGGTCGAGGGCATGCAGTTCGATAAAGGTTATCTGTCGCCTTACTTCGTGACCAACGCGGAGGAGATGGAAGCCGCTCTCGATAATCCGTACATTCTGATTTACGAGAAGAAAATCTCGAGCTTGAAGGATCTGCTTCCATTGCTCGAGAAAGTCGCGAAAGCCGGACGTCCGCTCCTCATTATCTCGGAAGATGTGGAAGGCGAAGCGCTCGCGACCTTGGTCGTGAACAAATTGCGCGGAACGCTCCAAGTCTGCGCGGTCAAAGCTCCGGGCTTCGGCGATCGTCGCAAGGCGATGCTCGAAGACATCGCGGTGCTGACCGGCGGCAAACTGATCAGCGAAGACCTCGGCATCAAACTCGAGAACATCAAGATTGAAGATCTCGGCAAAGCCAAGCGCGTCACCGTCGACAAGGAAAACACCACCATTGTCGAAGGTTCGGGCAAGGGTGCTGACATTCAGGGCCGGGTCGCTCAGATCCGTCGTCAGATTGAAGAGACGACCAGCGATTACGATCGCGAGAAACTCCAGGAGCGCCTCGCGAAACTCGCGGGCGGTGTTGCCGTCATCAACGTCGGCGCAGCGACCGAGACTGAGATGAAAGAGAGGAAGGCGCGCGTCGAAGACGCGCTGCACGCCACGCGTGCGGCGGTCGAGGAAGGCATCGTCGCGGGTGGCGGTGTCGCATTGATCCGGGCCCAGAAATCGCTCGAGGGCATGCGAGGTCTCGACGCCGACGAAAAAGTCGGCGTCCAGATCGTGCGTCGCGCGATTGAAGAGCCGTTGCGTCAACTGGCCGACAATGCCGGCGCGGAAGGCGCGCTCATTGTCGAGGAAGTCAAGAAGCGCAAAGGCAACGAAGGTTACGACGTCGCCAAAGGCGAATATGTCGACCTGGTGAAGGCCGGCATCGTCGATCCAACCAAGGTCACGCGAAGCGCGTTGCAAAACGCGGCGTCGATCGCGGGTCTGTTGCTCACCACCGAAGCATTGGTCACGGAAGTTCCTGAAAAGGAAAAAGCTCCGGCAATGCCACCGGGCGGAATGGGCGGCATGGATTACTAAGTCGAAATCGAAACAACAATTAACAAACAGCCGAGCTCGCAAGGGCTCGGCTGTTTTGCTTTAATCTAACAGGAGGATCCAAATATGGCGGGACGCCCCCAGAGTTTTACAAAAGGTCAGCAACAAGAGATCAAAGCAGTCATTCGCAATCAGCTGTTGGTTGGAACGCTAGCGCTCATAACCTTAATCTCCGGTGTTACAGGGTTAAGTTTGTGGGGCATCAAAGTGAGGTTGGAGAAAAAGCTCGAAGCGCTCGTCGCAGATCAATTTAAGAACGAAAACGTTCAAAAAACTGTCGAAAGGGCGGCGAGTACCGAAGCTTCTCACCTGCTCGCGAAATCAGTCGAGCCGAATATCAAATCTTTTCAGTCAAAGATCGACGATGTCACTACGCAAGTCGATCGGAGATCGCAAGAGGTCGATGACATGGCCGAAAAAACAAAGAAAGCTGCGGCCGATATCGAATCGCTTCGTGGCGAGCTGGCGAGGCTGAAAGAGAGGAATGATCTCAGTGCTTTGGCCGATGTCGCAATTTCACAAGGCGATGTCGAAGCATATCGAAAACTGGAACGTATGACCGATTCGCTCGAAAAAGACGAAGCGAGAAATGCGGCGTTGTCCGAACTGTTTCGCGTATAACTCGGGCGCGACTATGAAGGAACCCATCGACACGCTTCACAATTCGGTAATTGAGTACCCGTCAAGCGTCTTCTCCTTGGAGCGACACGAAATTTATCCGTATGACCGTTTTGCTTACAACACCCTCTGCATAGCAACGGAAGCATTGCACGCTAAAAAGCTGCCGGAGTCGATTCTCGTTTCGTTTCTCCAAGGAATGGATGACAAAACTTGGTGGAGTTTTAACGCGGGAATTGAGACTTGGGAATCACCGCACGGAGGGGTTACGGGATTTAAGATATCCACGACGCCGCTTACGCCGCTTCTGCTCTTCGCCATCTGCTACAGATTCGGTGAAATTCTTTTTAGCAACGGCCCTCCAACTAAACGAACCGCTTCGGCTTTTGCAGAAGCAGTTCAAAAGCTGGGCAAAGATTTCTCGGAGACGCTGAAGATTTGTCGGGATAAAGGCCTAGCATCTGCCATACGGTTCCTAGCGACCGCGACTCCTTTCGAGATCTGGAAGCTCCCAGATGTCAGCAATCGATATGATCTTTGCGCCCAGTTCATCGCCAATCATGAAGTGGCCCATGCATATGTCGGCCAACTCGCCGAGAAAATTCGGCCTTTTCATGATTCAGAACAGCGAGCCTTTGAGTTAATCGTCGATCTCTTAGCGACTCAATGGGGCTATCGTAGAATGATTCTGAATACACCGGACACCGATGAGTACCGAGAGTTTCGCGGCACTCAGTCTCATCAGGACAGCATCTACTCAAATGTGATCCTTTCGATCCAAGTGCAGATTCTGAATTTTTTGTCGTTTGCGTTCGCCTCGGCACTCACGAATCGAGGCAAGGTCACTTTGGACGGTGGCAATTTTCATCCGCATTCATTTATGCGCTACCTCATCCAAGACGTCTATCTGTTCACCTTGATCGCATCGAATTTCGCCAATTTGGTCGGCGAAGAGAGCCTCCGTCACATTGAACAATACTCGAAGCAATTCATTAGACTCTTCATAGAGATTGGCCTTTTCTCGTTCGAAGATATGCGAAAGCTGGAGAGTCTCTCCACCGCGGAAGATTGTAAACACGCTTACGCTCTCGTGGAGGAATTCCAAATTCATGAATTTGACAAGAGTCGCGAGATTTTTCAAACGGCTTCTGAGTTTCCCAAACGCGCCGGCAAGCAGCTTATAAGTCGTTAGCAAATGTTCCTTACGCGCCGGATATTTTTACTGTTCGTTCTTTTCGGCTTGATAACGTTGAGTTTCGCCGCGCCGGGAAAGGATGACATGAACGCGGTCGCAAAGCGGTACGCGCATCTGGTTTTGGCGCTCGGCGAACATGATCCGGATTATGTGGATGCGTTTTACGGGCCGTCGGAGTGGAAGACGCAGGCGGAGAAGACGAAGCAATCGCTGGATCAAATAAGCTCTGAGGGCGAAGCGCTAAAGGCGAAGCTGGCAGAAATGCAGCCGGGGACAACGCCAGTCCGGCTCGGACCTGCCGCCACAGAAAAAGCCGGCGACGAGATGGATTGTTGCGCGCCGGGGATGGCGGACAACGATCTGATTCAATTGCGGCGGGAATATTTGCAGAAACAAATTTCCGCGCTGGGGGCGAGGGTCCGGATGTTGAAGGGCGAGAAATTAAAGTTCGATGATGAGTCGCGCGCGCTTTACGACGCGGTCGCGCCGACCTATCCGGATTCGCACTTCGATCAGATCATTGCGCAGCTCGACAAAAAGATCCCCGGTTCGGGCCCACTTTGGGAGCGCTACGAGAAATTGGCGGAAGCCGTTTGTGATTCCGAAGGAGAAACTCGATGCGGTGTTTCAACTCGCGATCAAGGAGTGTCGCGCCCGGACGCTGGCGCACATTGCGCTTCCGCCTAACGAGAGTTTCACGGTCGAGTACGTGAACAATAAACCGTGGGGCGGTTACAATTGGTACAAAGGCAATTTCCACAGCGTGATCCAGGTGAACACCGATCTGCCGATCTACATCGATCGCGCGGTCGATCTCGCGGCCCACGAAGGTTATCCCGGACATCACGTTTACAATTCGCTCCTGGAAAAGAACCTGGTGCGCGATCGCGGCTGGATGGAGTTTTCGGTTTACGCGTTGTTCTCGCCGCAATCACTGATCGCGGAAGGAACCGCGAATTTCGGAAGAGACGTGGCGTTCCCGACCAAGGCCGAGCGAATGAAGTTCGAGAAAGAAGTACTCTTCCCGGCGGCGGGAATCGATCCGAAGCGCGCGGACGAATATTACGCAGTGCAGGATTTGATGAAGGATCTCAATTACGCGGGAAACGAGGCCGCGCGAAGATTGATCAACGGGGAGATCGACGAGAACGCCGCGGCGGAATGGTTGCAAAAATACGCGGTGATGGAACCGCCCCGCGCGCAGCAGCGGGTGAAATTCATCCAGCGTTACCGAAGTTACGTGATCAATTACAACCTCGGCGAAGACATGGTGCGCCAATACATCGAGAAGCGAGCTGGAGATGATCCCGAGAAACGGTGGAGCGAATTCGGCAAACTCTTAGCCTCGCCGCGATTACCAAGCGGGATTCAAAATTAATCAGGAATCCAGGAAAAGGATCCTTAACCACGGATTCCACGGATCAACTTAAGTCAGAAGGAAGAATTAAGATTTAAGAAGTACGGCAGCGGAAGACAGACAAATTCGGGTTTCGGCGTCGTCGTTTGCTCGATGACAGCAACGCGTGGGATGATCCCGCTCTTGGGGCTTCTTGGTCTTTTGTCGTTCGGTTGTGATGGTACTCCTACGACGCTTGACGAAGTGATCGATCGCAACACCAAGGCGATGGGCGGCCGGGCTGCGATCGAGGCGATTCAATCAATCGAAGTCGATCTGCACATCACCGATCCGGGTTTTGAGGTCGATGGAGTGTATTATGCGGCGCGTCCGGGGAAGATGCGGATCGATGCTTCTGTGGCGGGCAAACATGTATTCACTGAAGCATTCGACGGACAGCACGGCTGGGAATGGAACGGTAAGGAATCCAAGCCTGCATCGGCCCAAGGGACAGCGGCTCTTCAGCACGGGGTCGAACTGCCGGGAAAATTATTTGGTTTGCATGAGCTCAAACAGCGCGGCCATCAGATCGAGCTTGCGGGCCGGGAGAAAATCGATGGGATCAACTACTATGCGCTCGCACTGACATTGAAGGATGGTTATCGCACGACGCTCTATGTCGATCCGAACACCTGGTTAATCACGCGGCGCCGCGACGTTCGTCCTCTGCACGTGGACATCGATCCAACGCCGACGACGATCGAGCAGCGAAGCACGGATTTTCGAACTATCTCAGGTGTCCAATTCGCGTTCGCCAACTCAGAGACAGACCTGAAGACTGGCAAAGTGCTCGAGACCACGAAGATCCAGAGCATCACGGTCAATCCGACGATAGATCCGTCATTTTTCGAAAAGCTCTAAAGAAGAAGTGACCCGCCTTGTATCTCGGCAGCTCCCGCTGCGCTCGACCGCTACCTCGCGGCGTTACCGGCCATGTCGCTCACCCCAGTCGCTCCATTCGTCTGACTACGGCGTGGCAAGCCAGTGACAGTGATCAGCTTGAAAAACTGAAAACTGAAATTCTGAAAACTGAAATCGTGAGAGTGTCCTGACTTCCTCGATTCGTGGATTCCTGATTAAATATTCTCTCCATGCGTCTGCCGAAGATCGCCCAATGGCTGGGGCTCGTGTTCCTGTTGGCGCTCTTTGTCTATTTTTTCGCCGCCTCCTGGCGTAAATGGCCCGACCCGCTCGTCGACTTTGGCCGAGAGCTGTACGTCCCGTGGCGACTTTCGCAGGGTGCTCTTCTCTATCGCGACGTTGAAGAGGCTTACGGCCCTCTCTCACAATACTTCAACGCCATGCTCTTCACCGTCTTTCAACCGGGCATGATGGTCCTGGTGACGGCTAACCTGATCATTTTTGCAGCTATCCTGGCGCTGTTCTTTCTTCTTTGCCGGCGCGCCTGGGGTTTTGCCGGCGCTCTCGCAGCGACTGCTACCTTCATCGCGGTCTTCGGGTTTAGCCAACTTGTACGTATCGCCAACTACAATTACGCCACACCTTATTCTCACGAAGCGACCCACGGCATGCTTATAAGCCTGGCTATGGTTTATGTGCTGTCGGGCTGGATCGAAGAACCGACGCCATTCAGGACTTTTCTCGCCGGCCTGTTGTACGGTTTTTGTTTTGTCTTAAAACCGGAGTTCATACTATCCGGAGCAGCTCTGATCATTGTGTCCGCCGTGCTGTGCTGGCGATACCACAAGCTACCTTCGTGGCGTTCTGTTCTGCTTGGACTTGTCGGGACTGCGCTTCCCACCCTGGCCTTCACAAGTTACTTCTCCGTTTTTGTTCCGGTGAAAGAAGCCCTGGTCATGTCGGCGGGCGCTTATCGGGAAATTATTGCAGCGAATGCGGGAGATTATTCCACTGGCTTACAGGGCGACTTCTCCGGCATGTCGGAGGCTGGCAATAATCTCAAGCAACATCTCATTGCTACTTTGGTGGCCTTCCTTGTCATCGGCGCAATTGCTCTGGTTGGCTGGCTCGGTCGAAAGCTGCCACCTAATCGAGTAACTATCGGATTGGCCGTTGTTTTCACGGGTGCCGTGGGGGCAATCGCATCCACCGCCGTACATTGGCGGGAGATCGGTCGTTGTTTGCTTGGCCTGCTCGTCGTTTACGCCTTGGTCCGCTTCATAGTGTCTTTGCGATCGGTGCCCGGGAACAGGCGTAAGATTATTACCGCGACCTTGCTGGCGGTCCTCGGAACGGCCTTGATGGCGAGAATGTTTTTGAACGGTCGAATTTATCACTACGGCTTTTTTCAAGCTGCCATCGCAGGTTCAATCGTTCCTGCCGTGCTTCTGAGTGAGTTACCGGAGTGGTTACGGCTCGCCGCCCGCGAACGTGTTCTGGTTGTGACCGCCGTCCTCGCGTTGCTTGTTCCGGGCGTAGTCAACATCGCACAGGACTCGCAACAGTTGCTGCGTCTGAAAACCGACTCCATCGGCGAAGGCATCGATCGTTTTTACACCTTTCCGCCTCAGCTAGACGGAACTGGCGAACTGGTCGAAGGCACAACCACATCTCTGAAGCAGGACGCCAGGATCAAGAGCCTCGTCGTTCTACCGGAAGGCGCTATCATCAACTATCTCGCTCGGATTCCGAGCAGTGTGCGTTACTACTACTTTTTTCCATCCAATTCCGAGATGGCGGGTGAACTGGAGGCTAATCCACCGGACCGCGTTGTTCTTATCAGTCGCGACCTGCGCGCGCATGGAATTGATCGTTATGGTGAGGCCCCTGGAAAAGGTCGTGAAATTCTTGAGTGGCTGACTCGGGATTACCAACTTCATGCGTACGGTGGCGATGATCCGCTCGATGTTGGCGGCTACGGCGCAGCTATCTACAAACGAAAAACCGCGCAATGACGAGAGCGCGTTGTTGTAAGCACCGCTACAACTGCGTCGGGGGAATTCGAATAATTCCTGTCATATCCGGTCTATCCGTGTAATCCGTGGCTTCGTGTTTATTGGTGGTTTGAATGCAAAAGATTCCGATTCTAGGTGAACTGACGCCGGGCAAAACTGAGCGGCACCTGATCAAGTTGCCGGGCGCGGCGTTGGCGAAGGATGAGCCGCGACCGGTAATTTCAGTCACCGGCGCGAAAACGGGACCGGTGTTGTTCGTGAACGCCGGCGTGCACGGCGGCGAGTATCCCGCGATCGAAGCGGTGATTCGATTGAGCAAAACGCTCGATCCAAAGAAAATCGCCGGCACGGTGATTTTGATGCCGGTCTTGAGTTTGCCGTCGTTTCGATCGCGCACGCCGTTTGTTTGTCCGGTCGATAACGTGAATCCGAACCGCGTGTTCCCCGGCGATCCCAAAGGAAGTTATTCCGAGCAGATGACGCACGCTCTCATTCACGAGTTCGTCGTTCACGCCGACGCCTATATCGATCTTCACGGCGGCGATATTCCGGAAGCGCTGGTTCCGTTCGTCATCTGTCGGAGCGGCGGTAAGACGATGTGGCGATGAAATCAAAGGAAATCGCGCTCGCGTTCGGGTTGCCCTACGTGCTGACGGTTTCGAAACCCGTGCAGCCGAGCAAAGGGCATCGAGTTATGCAGCGGCCGCGGAGAAAGGTGTTCCAGCGATTCTGGCGGAAGCCGGTGGAGTGGGGCAGCTGCAACAGGACCAAGTGGAATTGCTCGTGAATGGAGTGCTAAATGTGATGGGACATCTGGGAATGCTTGCAGGCGGACCGAAATCCCAAATCCCAGGTTCCAAATCCCAGGCAAAAACCAAATCCAAAAAAACAAATGCAGGCGAGACGCCTGCCACCACAGAAGAGTCGAAAGTGTTGACAAAGTTTGAGTGGCTTTACACGAAGAATGCCGGCATGTGGTATCCGAAGGTCGTGGCGGGCGACGTACTCAAGAAAGGGCAGGAGATCGGCTCGGTTGGGGATTTATTCGGCGACGTGCTCGAGAAAATCATTTCGCCCGTGGACGGCGTCGTTCTGTTTCTGACGATCAATCCGTCGGTGCTCGAGAACGGATTGCTGATGGGAATTGGATGCGGAAGTGACAGGTGACAGGTGACGAGTTCGCAGGCGAGACGCCTGCCACCACCGAAATCCAGCCGATTCCTCCGTGAGGTCCGTGGCCTCTGTGGTGAAGCCGCAGAAGTTGATGGCTGATAGAACGCTTCGCTTTAGTTGAAAGTTTAAGATCGCCCCAGAGCCCGAGGATCATCCGTCCGATCCGTGTAATCCGTGGTCAGGTCTCGGTCGTATTTGCTGACGGCAGCGATCTTCTGGCAGTGTTCCCGCCACCTGTGGAAAAATACGTGTCGGATTTGATGGCCGGGGTCAAAGCGAAGAACCCGGGTGAACCGGAGTTTCACCAGGCGGTCCAGGAAGTCGCCGAATCGCTGACGCTGGTGCTGGATCGCGAGCCGCGTTATCGCAAAGCGAAAATCCTCGAGCGGATCATCGAGCCCGAGCGCGTGATCATGTTCCGGGTCGCCGTGGCAGGACGACAAAGGCGAGCTGCACGTCAATCGCGGGTTCCGGATCCAGATGAACAGCGCGATCGGCCCGTACAAAGGCGGGCTGCGATTTCATCCGACGGTGAACCTGGGAATCCTGAAATTTCTCGCGTTCGAACAGGTCTTCAAAAACGCGCTGACCACGCTGCCGATGGGCGGCGGCAAAGGCGGTTGCGATTTCGATCCGCACGGCAAGAGCGATTCCGAAGTGATGCGGTTTTGTCAGGCGTTCATGTGCGAACTGTTCCGGCACATCGGGCCGGACACGGACGTTCCGGCGGGCGACATCGGCGTCGGCGCGCGCGAGATCGGGTTTCTGTTCGGCATGTACAAGAAACTGAAGAACGAGTTCACCGGAGTAATGACCGGCAAAGGTCTGACCTGGGGCGGCTCGGTCATTCGTCCGGAAGCGACCGGTTACGGCGCGGTCTATTTCGCGGACGAAATGCTCAAGACGCGCAAGGAAGATTTGAAAGGCAAGATCGCGCTCGTGTCCGGCAGCGGCAACGTCGCGCAGTACACGGTCGAGAAGTTGATCACGCTAGGCGCGAAGCCGGTCACGCTGTCGGATTCGGCCGGTTACATTTACGACGAGGCAGGGATCGATCGCGAGAAGCTCGCGTTCGTGATGGACCTGAAAAACAATCGGCGCGGTCGGATTTCCGAATACGCGGACAAATTCAAAGGCGCGGTATTCACCAAGACGGATCCGAAGCTCGATTACAATCCGCTCTGGAATCACAAGGCGCAGTGCGCGTTTCCGAGCGCGACCCAGAACGAGATCAACGGCAAGGACGCGGCGAATCTTTTGAAGAACGGTTGCTACGTCGTTTCCGAAGGCGCGAACATGCCGAGCACGATCGACGCGGTGAACCAGTTCCTCGATGCGAAGATTCTGTTCGGGCCCGGCAAAGCCGCCAACGCCGGCGGCGTGGCCACGTCCGGATTGGAAATGGCGCAGAACAGCATGCGAATTCGTTGGACGCGCGAAGAAGTCGACGCGCGTCTGTTCAACATCATGAAAAAGATTCACGACGTTTGCTATCGCACCGCCGAGAAATACGGCACGCCGGGCAATTACGTGAACGGCGCGAACATCGCCGGATTTCTCCAAAGTCGCGGACGCGATGATGGACCAGGGACTGGTCTAAGAAGTGACGAGTGACGAGTGAGAGATTCGAATTCGAAGCTCGATCCGAAATCCGAAACAAATTCAAAATGTGATGTTTGTAGCTCAGGCGTTTCCGTTTTGATTCTGACCTGATCGTGCTATTCGAACTTCGTGACCAGACTCGGTGTCGGATTTCGAATTTGTGAGCCCAGCCATGGCGATTGAGGTCAATCGTCGCTACCTTTTTGACATGCGAACGTAAGTTTCCAAAGAGCCCGAAGGAAATGACCAAGGGCGTGATGTATTTCCCGCGGATGCTGGACAAGATCCGGCTGCATCTGAGCGGTGAGCTGCACTCAGATTATCAGGAGAATTTCGGCGCGCCTGCAGACGGCGGACAGCGCGCTGTGCAATTTTCTGCGGATCCATCATCGCGATTTGATCGAGCGGGTGAAACAAGGCGGCACCGATGAAGAGATTCTGGAATGGTGTTTTGAAAAAGGCCGGCGACTGAACGAAGGCGACTTGTTTGTCTGGAACGGATTCATTTCGAAACTCGGCTGGCGCGACCGTGTCACGCCGCGATTGGAAGCAGCGAAAAAAGGAGATGGGAATCGCAGATCGCAGTGACATCGAGTGCATTCCGGACCTGATCGATTTCGATGAAGGAAGGGTGAAATAGTGACAAGTGACGAGACGGAAATCCGAAGCTCGAATTCCGAAATCCGAAACAATTTCAAAAATCGAATGTTTGAATTGCAGCTTTTGACCACTTTGATTTGAGATTTCGGATTCCTATTTGTTTGGAGCTTCGGTCCGAGCCGGACTGGCGGTTTGCGGATTTCGAATTTGAGGAACGAACCAGACCCTAAGTGGTTAATCGGTCCGAGCCGGACTGGCATTTGCGGAACGTTAGGAAATCGCCATTGGATGTGAGTGCTTGTCATTCACGCGGAACTCTACATTTTCGTTGGATGACGAAGTGGCGATACATTCTTGGTGTCGGATTTTTGCTGACAGCAGCTGTCGTTCTCAAGTCTGCCGAGCCGATGGCAAAAACTTCTCCCAGTGAGGACGATGAGGCGTCGGCAACCCCATCGCCGACCGCCACGCCGGTTGTTTTTTCCACCCAAACGCTCGCTGATCTGAAGCGACTGCAACAAGCCGCCCTGAGCAGCGATTACGCGTATCGCGAAGTCGCGCATCTTTCCGACAACATCGGACCGCGATTGAGCGGTTCGGCCCAAGCGGCGAAAGCGGTTGAGTATGTGGCGGGCGAATTGAAAGCGATCGGCTGCGAAGTGCAGCTGGAGAAGGCGATGGTGCCGCATTGGGTGCGTGGCGAAGAAACCGCCGCGCTAGTTCAATTTCCAGGAATGGCAGACGGAACAACGCAAAAGATTGTGCTTTGCGCGCTCGGCGGAAGCGTTGCCACTCCGAAAGAAGGAATCACCGCGGATGTCGTCGCTGTAAAAAATTTCGACGAACTGAAAGCGATGCCGCGCGACAAGGTCGCCGGTAAGATCGTGCTCTTCACTTATCCGTTCGACAAACAGATGGCCGCGGTAGGACGCAGCGGCGAGGCCTACGGCGAAGCGGTCGATTATCGAAGCGACGGGCCGAGCGCGGCTGCGCGACAAGGCGCAGTCGCGTGCTTGATTCGTTCGGTTGGCGGCGCCGATTATCGCATTCCGCACACCGGATCGACAAAGTATGCGAATGACGCCCCGAAAATTCCCGCGGGCGCGGTCACGAGCGAAGACGCGGACCTGATTGCCGATCTGGTGAAGCAAGGTCCCGTGAAAATGAAACTTGTGCTAACGCCGCAAACATTGCCCGACGTCGAAAGCGCAAATGTGATCGGCGACATCAAGGGCAGCGAACATCCGGAACAAGTCGTGATTGTTTCCGGCCATCTCGATTCGTGGGACCTGGGAACCGGTGCGATCGACGACGGCGCGGGCGTGGCGGTTTCAATGGAAGCTGCGAATCTCGTCCACAAGTTGAATTTGAAACCGAAACGCACCATCCGCGTGATCGCGTGGATGAACGAAGAGAACGGGACGCGCGGCTCGAAGCAGTACGCGAAGGATCACGAGAAAGATTGGGCGAATCATTTCGCCGCAATGGAAACGGACAATGGGGCCGATCATCCGGTTGGGCTTCACGTCAAAGCAAAGCCGGAAGTGAAGACGCTGTTGAAACCGGTCGCGGCGATACTGCAAGAGTCGGGCGCTGGCGCCCTTGAATTGAGCGAGCACGCCGGCGCCGACATCGAACCGATGGAAAAGGCGGGCGTGCCGTCGTTCGCGCCGATTCAGGATGGCCGGTTCTATTTTAATTATCACCACACGGCGGCGGACACGCTCGACAAGATCGACCCGAAAAATCTGGCGGAAACGTCCGCGATCGTGGCGGTCTGGGCCTACGCCATGGCGAATTCAGAACAACCGTTGCCAAGATAACAACTGGAGGGACGCGCGCCGTCGCGTCCCATTATTTTAGGGGCACGACAGCGCGTGCCCCTCCACGGAAGAACGGCGTCGTCAGATGCCGAGCCGTTTGGTAAAAGGTCGGGCGTGAAGCTGGAAACGATCAACGCGATCGCGCAATTGATCGCGGCGATTGGCGTTGTCGCGTCGTTGTTTTATCTAGCGGTGCAAATTCGTCAAAACACCCGCTCGCAGAAATCGGTCGTGGTCGATTCGCTGACCAGGTCGCTGATGGAGCTGCTTGGGCCGCAAGCGCACGACGTCGAATTTACCCGCGCATTCACTCGCGTGATCAAGGATTGGGACGGCGCCAGCGACGAGGACCGGGCACGGACCGTCGCTGTTTTGCTCGCGGTCTTCAAGCTTTCCGAAAACGCGTGGTTTCAAAAACGCCAGGGGACGCTCGACGCGCAGCAATGGGAAGGGTGGGACGCTTACGCGCGAATGTACTTTCACCTTCCGGGAGTGCAGAGCTGGTGGCAATTGCGGCGCGCCGCCTTCGCGCCCGGCTTTCGCGATTATATCGAATCAAGCCAGCCGATCGCCGAAATGGTTCCGCTGAGCGACGTTATTCGCGGTAAAAGGTGATCGTCGCATGGAAGGCGCTTTTCCAAATCGCTCCGAAGCCGGACGATTTCTGGCGACCAAGCTCAGCAAATATTCGGGGCGCGATGATGTGATCGTGCTGGGACTTCCGCGCGGCGGAGTTCCCGTTGCATACGAAGTTTCACTGGAGCTGCGGGTTCCGCTGGATGTTTTTATCGTGCGCAAACTCGGTGTGCCAGGATTTGAAGAGCTCGCGGTCGGAGCGATTGCGTCCGGTGGAGTGCGGGTTTTGAATGAAGATGTCGTGGCCGCTTTGCCGAACGCGGAAGAAATTATCGAAGCGGTTACGCAACGGGAAACTGCCGAACTCGAACGTCGGGAACATGAATATCGCGACGGCCGGCCGGCGCCGGAAATTACCGGCCGCACGGTCATTCTGATCGACGATGGTCTCGCGACTGGCGCTACGATGCGGGCTGCGGTGAAGGCTTTGCGGCGACGCGGCGCGGCAAAAATTGTCGTCGCAGTGCCGGTTGGTCCCCCGGAAACCTGCCGCGAGTTCGAAGACGTCGCGGATGAAGTCGTTTGCGCCAGCGCTCCGGAATCTTTCCAGGCGGTCGGCCAGTACTACGAAGATTTCTCGCAGACGAGCGACGAGGAAGTGCGCGACTTGCTGGCCAAGGCCGCGAAATAATCACCTCTCACTGAGGTGATGTTTCGGGAGTCGGGGTGCCGTTCCGGTGCTGCCACGGGCCGTGATGCTGTTGCATCCAATGCCGCCGTCGCTCTTCCATCTGTTTCAGCCGTTGCTGTTGCTCGGGCGTGAGATACTGCGCGATCTCTTGATGCGACTCGGCAATCACGTCGCGAACGCGTTTACCGGTGTCACCGCGGATTTCTTCGAGCTGTGCGCTTGTCTTATCGATGATCGGCGAAATCTTCGTCATCTGTTCGTCGGTCAAGCGTAGTTGCCAGCGCAAACGATTTTTCAACGCGGGTCCAACCGGCGGATGCTGACCAAACATGAATTGGTGGCCGATCGTCATCGTCAGGAATACGCCAGCGGCGCAACCGGCGATGAACACCAGCAGGAAACCGGCGATTAATTTCCACTTGAGCGCGCTATTCATTGCGCCACTTCGTCCTGAATAGCGGAGTCAGCAATGGCGAATTCGTTACCGGACGATACGATCGCGTCAGTGCTGCGGTCGAATTCCAGGTAAGCGCCGGCGCTGGCAAAAACAATTACGGCTGCAGCGACCAGCGCGACCCGGCGCAACAGTCGCGCCATGGCGGAGCCGTTTCCGTTTCTGCGCGAAAGAGCGATGACGCGAGTGTCGAAGCCGAACGGCATTTCGACCGGCGCATCGTCTTTAACGCGGGCCGCACTTCGCAGCAGTCTATCGAGGTCGAAATCGTTCATAGGCTTGTTCCGGCTCCAATCTTTGCCATTTGGGTTTTCATCTTTTGCCGCGCCCGGAACGCCCGCACCTTAATGGCGGCAACGCCGAGCCCGGTAATTTTGTGGATTTCTTCAACCGAACGACCCTGCAAGTAAAGCAAATCGACCACCAGACGTTCAACCGGTTTGAGAAACTCCAGCAGATGTTCGACCAGCTGGCGGGACGCCAGCTGACGGTCCGGCGCGAGCTCGTCCGACGCGACTGCGAGGTTCTTCACGACAGCTTCCTCTTCCTCACTCAAATCGGCGTGGCGCAACTCCGGTCGCACTCTTTCGGCTTCGATCTGGCTGAGGCAGGTGTTCACGGCAATGCGCGAGACCCAATGTTCCAGCGGAACTTTGCCGGAAAACTGAGAGAGCTTCTGAAAAACCTTGATGAAAATCATTTGGCAAAGATCCTCCTCAGGAGTTCGTCTCGGCCGGTGGGACCGCACCATTTTTGCGACAAGCGGATAGAGTCGGCGCACCAGTTCACGAGCCGCTTCGTCGTCATGCCGAAGAGCGGCTTGAACCAGCGCATCAGGTTCAGGATCATCCATGTCCAAATTGTATCCACGCTACACGTAAAGACGCGGGTGGAGGCATTTTGGTTACGAATAAACGCACCAAATCCCAAGTTCCAAATACTCCGACTCCAAAATCGCAAGCAGCAAAGGTTTTGGCCGCGGCGTTTCAACCGTGGCGGTTCTGAGTTTGGCAATTTGGGTTCGGGTTTTCATGCGTTGGAACGACAGCAAATAAAAATCTGTAACCAAAAACCGCATCGCTCCGTCACCAATATCAAACAGCCCGTGAAAATGGGCCGAACTGGAAAATGGGAAACAAATATGAAAAGAAACTTACTTACACTCGCGGCTGCGAGCGCGATTGCGCTGGGTGGCTTCGCATTGGTTAACGCGCAAGACGAAACCGGCGCTCCCGCCGGTCATCACGGCTTCCGCGGGCAGCAATTTGGCGTGCAACAGCTGACCAAGTCATTGAATCTGACGGCTGACCAACAGACGAAGATTCAACCGTTACTGGATCAGGCGAAGCCGCAGATCATCGCCATCCACAAGGATGCCATGCAAAAGACTCAGGCGATCATGGACAAGACAATGTCCCAGATTCGCCCGATGTTGACGGCGGACCAGCAGTCAAGGTTCGACGCGATCCAAAAAGCGAAACAGGACCTGCACAATGCAATGCAGGAACTGCACAGCGCGATGACTCAATAAAGCCTCAGGGTCATGGGGGAGAGGACGGCGGTGGTCCAGAAATGGTCGCCGCCGTCTAATTTTTTCTCGCGCCAGGGACCAACTTCAGGCTGTGATGAAGGAGTAAATTGCCGAAGCGACATTCAGGGCCGGGCCATTTAAGATCCGGTTCGTGAAATTCGGCGGGCGCTTTGACATGAATCAGATCGTCGCGAAAATCGACGTCGAGCGGTTGAGCGCAATTCAACGGCGCCACAGTGGTTCCGACTCTCGTTACGCGAAGTATGCGGATGTCTCCCGTTGGCTGGAGATCAATCGTCCGCGCATCCAGCAACTGGAACTCGATCGCTCTGAACCAAGGCAAATTCTTGATCTTGGCTGTGGCGCCGGTTTTTTTCTTTTTCTGGCGAAACAGTTTGGCCATGGCTGCCTCGGCCTGGACGTTGGCGATTATTCGCTCTCCAACGAATTGATTGAGCTCTTCGGAGTCGATCGGCTCACCTGGCGGATACGCGCCTTCGAGCCGTTGCCAGATTTCGGGCGGACATTCGATCTCATCACCGCGTTCTCGGCCGCGTTCAATCGCAATGCTGATGAAACCCGCGGTTGGAGGCCGGACGAATGGGAATTTTTTCTGAACGACCTGAACCGGCATCTAAAGCCAGGCGGCCAGATCCTATTGGAAATTAATTCCGGCAAGGATGGGCGATATTTTCTGCCCGAAATCCGCGAATTCTTTCTGAAGCGCGGCGCGCAGCTCGATGGGGAGCGCGTTCGCTTTGGTTGAACGCGTGTTTTCCTAGTGTTGACGGCAGAACCGGATGCAACGTCACGTTGCTAGCCGCGTCGCTTGCCCAACGAAAACAGGAAGAGCAAGACTGCTAGCCCTGCCAGCACGGCCGCGACGACAAAACTGCCATAGGAGATTTGTGCCCGGTAATGGTATTCGGCCTTCATTCCACCGGCCCAGCCGATGAGCGCAAACAGCAGCGCGCTGTAAAGGAGGATTACGCTGATTCCTCTCTGGTCATCGGTTTTCATTACTTGGGTTCGCACTTCCATCCATGATTTGGCTGCAAATTTCAAGCCTGCTTATTGCCAATCTGACTGGCTGCAAGAAAAACAACGTTAGTTGTTAGGCATCTTTTCCGGCGCAGTCACCCACTTGCCGCCTTCTGACGTCAGAATGGGCAGCTCTTCCATCATGAACTGCGTTTTGCCAAGTGCGCCGATCATCTTGATCCCGGTGGCGTGATAAAACCACGCGCTCATCTCTTCGCCAGTGTGACAGCCCCAGCTCTGAACGTAGGCGTTTTTGGCGAAGATGTTGCCGTGGATTTGGCGCAGCTGGGATTCGTGCAGGAACGATTTCGAGGCGCTGTCGACGTTGCTGCTGTAGTCGAACATGAAACAGGCGCGGTTCGAGTGTCCGAAATATTCAAATCCCGCGACTTTCAACTGCCGACGGTCCTGGCCGTTGTTCAAATAATTGATGACGTCATCGCCGTTCTTAAACCAGACCAGTTTGAGATTGAATTTATCGCGAATGGTTCCGATCAACGCGAGCAGATCCTGATGTTCCTGGGCCATGCGATCGATGTAGCCCTGTTTGTAAACCAGCCAGGTGATTGGCGCGTCCGGCCCGAGGCCGTCGCGCAGTTGTTCGGTCCGCAAACGCGCGGCCCGGACGAAATTCGCCCACCAATGATCGTGCGGTTGCTGTTTGTATTGTTCCCATTCCTTCAACGAGGGACCGCCGACGAGCAGGACCCATTCGCCTTTTGGAACGTTAGCGCCGTTCGCCATCCACGGCAGGATCAACAACATGCAAACGAGGAGCAGACGTTTCATCTCGATTCGAGGGGAAGCACTATTTATGCAGGAAACGAGGATCTGCAACTTTGGAGTTCAATCGGTTCGCTACTGTTTTACGCTACCGATCTCCCCATCGGCAGATTGGAAGACCCCGTCGCCAGAGACGGCGGCAGCTCCAACGGCATCTAGACTTCATTCGCGATCAAATCATTCCAGGTCTGCCGTTTGCGAATGAGGTTCAGCTGATTGCCACGGACGAGCGCCTCGGCGGGCATCGGTCGCGAATTATAGTTCGAAGCCATGGTGAATCCGTAGGCGCCGGCGCTCATAATCGCGAGCAGGTCACCTTCGCGCACCTTAGGCATCTCCCGATCGAGCGCGAAGAAATCACCGGATTCACAGACGGGTCCGACAATGTCGATTTTTTCCTGCGATGGAGGGACGACCTCCGTGTCGTCCTTTCTTTGTGGGGACGGGACGGAGCCCGTCCCTCCAGGTTGTTTCACCGGAACGATTTCGTGAAAGCTTTGGTACAACGCCGGCCGAATCAGATCGTTCATTCCGGCGTCGACGATCGCGAATTTTTTTTGACCTGATTCTTTGATGTAACGCACGCGCGTCAGCAACGCACCGGCATTGCCGACCAGAAATCGCCCGGGTTCAACCAGAATCCGAACGTCGAGGTCGCGGAGCAATGGAATGATCGCATTCGCGTAATCTTGAACGCTGAACGCAGAAGATTCGCCATCGTGGTCGTGCCACCATTTACCGGAGCCGCTCTCCAACGCGCGACGGTAAATGATTCCCATGCCGCCGCCGATGCTGAAAAACTTGATGCCGTGCTTCGATTTCAAATCGCGAACGACCGGCGCGACTCTGTTGATTGCCGCGGCGAACGGTCCGGCTTCGGTAATTTGCGAACCGATATGCATCTGCACGCCGACGATCTCGATGCTGCGCATTCTCGCTCGCGCGCTCATATATCGCCGGCGCATCAGTCAGCGCGATTCCAAATTTGTTTTCGTGCGAACCGGTCGAGATGTATTTGTGAGTGTGCGCGTCGACGTCTGGATTCACGCGCAGCGCGACCGGTGCACGTAATTTTTTTTCGCCGGCGATCTGGTCGATGAGCTCGAGCTCGGCTTCACTTTCGACGTTGAAACTGTAAACGCGCTGGTCCAGGGCATATTCGATTTCGACGGCCGACTTTCCGACTCCGGCAAACGTGCACTTTTGCGGATCGGCGTCGGCATTGATCGCGCGGAAGAGTTCGCCAGCGGAAACGATGTCGAATCCCGCCCCGGCGTCGGCCAGGAGTTTTAGGATTGCGCGGTTCGAATTGGCTTTGACCGCATAACAAATCAGGTGATCGACCGGTGCGAGCGCGGCATCGAGCCGGGTGAAGTGATCGAGAATCGTGTTCGCGCTATATATATAGAGCGGTGTGCCGAATTCTTCCGCGGCCCGGGCAAGATCGACATCTTCGCAATGAAGTTTTCCGTTGCGATAGCGGAATGAGTGCACTTGCGAATGTAGCAGACGCGTTGCGCTCTGGCATTGGCCAAGTGAATCGCACGCTAGCGTAGTCCGGCTCGAAGCCTCGAGACGAAATAACGGCGCGGCTGGACAGTGTGGGCTGGTTGGATTACGAGTCCCAAGCTTACACGTGGACGCGACGCGGCTTTACTTTCTTATCTTCGGCGCGCTGACAATCATCGGCGGGGTGATCGGTTATGTGAAGGCCGGCAGTTTGCCGTCAATCATCGCCGGCGTGGTCACGGGCGTTTTGCTACTTGTCGCCGGTTGGATTTTGCCGACGAACCGGATGATTGGAATCGTCATTGCGCTGATCATTTCATTCCTGCTGGCAGCGCAATTCATCCCGAAATTCATTCGCACCGGCAAAGCGATGCCGGCCGGCCTGATGTCGATCCTGAGCGTGATCGGGATCGTGGTGGCGATCATCGCCTGGCTGAAAAAGTAATCCGTGGCA
The DNA here is from genome assembly GCA_963801815.1 of uncultured Verrucomicrobiae bacterium. Taxonomy (GTDB): domain Bacteria; phylum Verrucomicrobiota; class Verrucomicrobiia; order Chthoniobacterales; family UBA10450; genus AV40. Next base: position 753,012 of record CAWDGJ010000002.1, on the reverse strand, counting down.
AACCTGAGTTTGCGGACGTTGCGAAGATTGGTCGTTCTCCTGGCGGCGATAATTTTTGCTTTGATTCTGTATCGCTGGATTTCGCAGGAGCGTTTGCAATATTTCGCGCCGCGAGAAACTTCTCCGACCCCGACCTCGACTCCGGAGTCGTCGCCCACGCGACCGCCGGTGATTGCCGGTAAACTTGATACCGGCCGATTATTCAGCGGAATCACTTTGCACTCGACTGTTGAGCCGACTCCAGGAGCAGATGCAACCACTGAACGCGTCGATCCGGAAAGTTACGTAATTGAGTTGAAATTGAAGGCGCGCGTGCCGACGCCGAATCGAACAATCGAAGAACTGGCGAAAGTGAATCCCAAACTGCCGGAGCTGTTGCCCGCGCTTTCGACGATGCTCCCGACCGAGCCGGTCTCGCCGTTATTCGCCCAGCTCTACGACACGAAGCTCAGAATGCTGCGCGAGAATCTTAGCCGGCTGGATCTGCTGCTCTCACGTCACAACTTCTTCGATTGTCAGACAATCCTGCAATTGCAGCACCCTCAAACCCATCGCAAAGCGCTCCTGCTTCAAGCCGACATGGATGTCGATTGTGATGGTTCGGATAGCGACCGGATGCCGGTCGGGACCGGTGCGCCGACGAACTTCAAGCCGTTCACCAGTTATCGTTGGTCGAAGAAAATGCCGGCACCAAATCCGTATCTCGCCGCCACCGAAGACCGATTGAAAAAGGCGGAAGACGAATTCAATGCCAAGACGACGACGGCCGATCGCAAGCGCGATTTGCGACCCGCGATCACCCAATTGCGCGCAGAAGTGACTACGCTTCAGAAATACAGCTTCCTCATCGGCACGACCGATCCTTACATTGTGATTCCGGGCGCGTTCGCGCACGCGAGCGATGGAGGAAAGACTGGCGACTATTCCCTCGTCATTTTCGGTGATGCAATTTATCCGGCGATTGTGGGAGACATCGGCCCGAACGACAAGGTTGGCGAAGCCTCGTTTCGGATTGCAAAAGAAATCAATCCGCAATCCACGCCTTACAGTCGGCCGGTCAGCGAATTGAAAGTCACCTATTTGATCTTTCCCGGAACTGCTGACACGCCGTTTGGGCCGCCAGATTTGGACAAACTCCAGCAAAAGTGTCAGAAATTAGTTGAAGAAATCGGCGGCGCGACCGTGCCCCTGCATCACTGGGAAAATATTATTCCGCCGCCGCCGACTCCGACACCCACGCCGTCGCCGAGTCCATCGGCGATCGCCATCTGCGAGCGCCCCCTCGACAGCTTCACCGTCTGCAACGTTTGCGTTTCCGCTGTCGAGTCCTACGTCGAGCAGATAATTGGCGCGAGCCACGTGAGACCGAAGGTCTTTTACGTGGCTGCCCCGCTTGGACTCGAACCAAGAATAACGCCTGTGGAGGGCCTTAGACCCATCATCCGTGCTCGGTTTTTGTCCGTTAGATGGATTCGGCTGCTGCGAAATTAGCTACAAATTGAATTCAGGGTTTTTTCGATGGTGTTGTTGCCGGGGTCGCCCGGTTTCACACAAGCTCCCTCGTGGAAACAGCTGATTTGTAACGGACGCGCTTCGTGAGAAAACCGGTTGCTGCTACGCAATTCGCTACAATTCCGTTCGGATGCGGCTTCCGATTGCTACGTCACAACCACGATCTTTCTTGCCGGAATATCGCCATGCGCCACAGGATCTAACGTTAGGCGGCGCAGGTAGCTCACTCGAACCAGATCTCAATTTCGTAACCATCCGGATCGGCGACGTAAGCGTAGGGGAGGCCGGGAGCGAACTCCCCACGACGGAGCAAGCGCCCTCCGGCGCGTTCGACTTCGGCGATGGCATGGTCGATGTCGCCGGGGTCCACGAGCCGAAAGCCGAAATGCGCGATGCCGCCGCTGAGACCGGCGGTGGTGGGATCTTCGGTGAAGGTGACGATGTCGTGTCTCCCAAAAGCCTGAGTATGGACTAATCCGTCCCCACGCCCGTACTCGCGCAGACCGAAGACCTGCTCATAGAACCGCAGCGCGCGTCCCAGATCGCGGACGGCTAGATTGATGTGCGTAAGGCCGTGGGTCTCAACCATTATTACCTCGAAATTATTTCGCCGCCTAACGAGAAAGAGATAAGCCCCGGCAGGGTGTCTTGGCAAACACGTTGAGATTTTTCCGCAATGGGACCGTTGGCTTCATCGGGTGGTTAGGCGTTGCGGGATGACTGGAGCAGATGCTCATGACTCACATAGCAACGAACCCTCTCAACACCCAGCGTGGCGCATTGACACCTTTGGTGTTCTTCCATTGGATAATTTCAAACTCGACGTAAGCGTTCTCGTGTGCGTCAAACTCGCGTTCGGGATGATCTGCGTCTCGGACGGCATCCCAATCACGAACTGGAATGCGAAACACGGAACTGCGATTCCGCTCAGCATGGATGAAATCCTCTGGATTTGGGAGTTCCTTCACCAGCTCAAGCAGGTGGGATAAACTAAAGATGTTCATAGAGTGCGGAAGGTCGGTGGATTAGAGAGCCATCGCAACGTTGCTGAACCGATATGCGTTTGCATTATTTGTGTTTTGTTTCAGCGAGCGTAAGCGACGCCTAACGAGAAAGAGTTAGGCGTCGTCAGGTCCATTTCGCCGATAGCGACCGAGGATGAGTTCTGGAACGCAGGTGAGGGCGATGCCGCCAATAACTGTTACGGCACAAATCCATTTCCATCCGACCGGGCCAAGCGGCAAGAGCCCAACACCGTATCCTAGCGAAACAATAGCACTCAGGATGAAGAACGGACCCGTGAAACTACAGTGGACGCGGTCGCATCGGGCAGCGTCGAGCAGACATAGTGTTCCCATAGCACCCAGGGATGCAGTCCATAAAACGGTTCTCCAAACGGGCGATACAGCCCAACCAAGCGCGAACACAAACCACGGAAGACACCAGAAAAGGAAGCCGCTCAGCCCGTTGCATAGCAGGTCGCGTTGCGGACCGCCCAGGCCTAGTGTATTTCTCATTGTCGTTTAGCGGCCTAACATATGGATAAGCCGGCAATTTATCGTGGGCAGAATTTCTTGATAGAAAATTACCTGCGCCGGAAAGAAGATGCGAAGTTTGAGGCGGCCTTCGCGTAAAGGGCTGGCCAATTCAAAAAGTTTTATTTATTGTGCGAATGGAGACTATGGGATTCTCATTCGACAATTTACCTCTGGAAATTACGTGCCTTAAGTGCGGCAAGCAAATCAATAAGACCGTGAAATGGCTGAAGGCTGACAGTCAAAAGTGCCCCTCTTGCGACATGCTCATCGAAACGACAGAGTTTCGGCGGGGAGTTGACGAGGCTACAAGTCGAACTGATGAGATGCTTCGGAATCTTGCGAACAGCCTTAAGAGCGTCAAGATAAACATTAAGCTCTAAGAATCTCACACCCCGCGTTAAGCGATTGGTTATGTTTCTTCTCTCAGCATGCCCGAGAGGCATACCGCACCGCGGCAGTGGAACCGCAGCAAACTGCGCTTAATTGGAGGCGTTGGATCTCCCCGGCGGAAAGACTTTTGAACGTAGCGAACGAAGCGCTTTGAGAATGCGCCAGGAGTCCGCGACTTTTTGTATTACAAAAACTCGGAGCCTAATGGGGCTCGAATCCACTTTTGCACAAGATCAGGGACGACTCTGACAATAAGCGGTGAGCGCGATGCCACGTGATGGCTTTAACTAACTCAACAAAGGTAAAATATGAATACGCCAATAATAAAACCTAACCCAGCTGGAGACGCGAATCTCGCCGCCCGCGCAGTCAAGGACATTATCGCGCCCAGATCGGAAACGATTATGAAAGGGCTCGTCATAACCATTGCACTTGCTCTACTGGTAGTGCCAGTCACCTTCGCGGGCGAGCAGACATTGCTGGCGCGTGTTACGGTTTACTGGGCCCGCGGCGATGCTGGTTCCAACCGTAGTCAATCGACCGGCCGACGACTACAAACCGGAGATTGTTCGGTCGATACGCGGCACATTGCTTATGGAAGCAGCGTGATTTTTCCCGATGGCACTAATTCGGCGGCAGTTGATAGCGGCCCCGCGGTGAGAAATCGCAAAGCGGCGCGAATTTCGGGCCGCACCGTTTCCGAGCGAAACGCAGTAGTGATTGATCGGTTTTTTGAAACGAAGCGAGAGGCACTCTCTTGGGCGAGGCGAAATCCGCTCTTCATGACCGTGTGGGTTGTCCCGCCGAATTCACGCACACTGGCACAGTTACCAGAACAATGAAAAAGGAGACCTCATGATTTCGAAAATTGTTGGCCGCGCAAGCCGCGCAGCATGTCTGGCGGAACAAACTTCCAATCCCAAATCCTTCTTCAACTGTCCAGACTTGGAGGGTGGTGTTCCGGGCTTGCCCGGAGGTAGTCGCCCAAAAGGAACAGCTTATATTGTTCGGACACGCTCCGGTCGAATTCGTGCACGTCCACAACCCGATCGCAAAAGTTTCGCGGAACCGAATTTCGTGTTTTAGGGGCGCGTGTACGCGCTCAATGCGTCGCTGGAAATCTGAGTGCGATGAGATAAACGGAACGTCACCGCGCCGGAAAGTTAGGTGTCCAGTTGGTGCGCTGTTTTTGCCCGTCAAAGCTCCCCAATCCATTTTTCTTGTGTGCGTATTTGTGCGTACGACAACTTCCAAGCCGCGATTATATGAGGGAAATTTGGATTTTCGCGGTAGGTTCGAGTCCTAGCGAAGCCATCTCCTCCTCGCGAATCTGATTCTGGATCAGTTGTTTAACTCAACGGGTCAGCAGGCTGGAACGGGTTCTCGTTCCATAAGAGTTCAAACCCGGTTTCACCGCTCAAAATGTTTGACGAATAGTTGACGAATAGACTGCGTTTTTGTGCATTTTTGTGCGTTTCTATTCGCAAAGTCCAAATCGCGCATTTGCGACATATCTTTTTCCTGGCGCGAGAATTAGAGGGGAATTTGGATGGCTGCCCCGCTTGGACTCGAACCAAGAATAACGCCTCCAAAGGGCGCTGTGTTACCATTACACCACAGGGCAACGAACTCCCTAGATTGTCCGTTTTGCGTGAAAGCGCAACGATTCGAACCAAGAATAACCCCGAAAAATTTTCGGGCTACGTCAACGCTATGCCAGAGGGGCAACGCGTCGCGTGCAACTAACCGACCAGCGAAGAATTGCCGCCAAATCCGCCCATTCGAGAGTATTTTGCACTCTCCAAAATTGCTTTCACCTGGCTGGCGATCTCCTCCGGCGCAAACGGTTTTCGCAAGAAGCCGGACAGGCCGGCAGTCATCAGGCGTTCCAGCCGATCATTTTGGATGAAGCCCGTGCAAAGGAGAATCGGCACGTCAGCTCGGATCTCCCGCAGACGATGAAAAGTTTCCTCGCCGTCCATAAACGGCATGGTCAAATCGAGCAGGACCAGCTGATAACTGAGTGGTCGCCGCCGGAACAAATCGAGACACTCAAATCCAGACTGGGCGGTGGTAACCTGGTATCCGGATGTGGTCAAAAGTTGTTTGACCAACGTCAGCGCCATCTCTTCATCATCGACCACGAGAATTTGCGGTTTGGCTACCGGCATTTCGGCGACCTTCTTCGATTTCACAAATCCCGAAACCTGCGGATGCATCGCCGCTTTTTGGTGGGTCCCGCCGGCTTGTTCCGCCAAATGACCTGCGACCGCTTCGGCTCGTTGAATGCTTGTCCGAAGCATCGAGAGATATTGCTCAGAACCATCGCTTCCTTGCCTCATGTTGGCGATTTCGGCGGTGGTGCCGGAAATGATCTGAAGAAGATTGTTTAACTCGCTGGTCGCTTTCGAGACGTCCTCTTTCAAAAGCGATTTATCGGTAATACCCGGGTCTTTCTCGTCGGAGTTCACAAGGTCTTATCTGAGCAATCGGAATGCCTGGTGATGGGAATTATAAGAAGAAGCCGCGCCAGATTGGCGCGCACATGCGGGCGTCAAAATGCTCAAATCCGGTTCGCAATCACCCCGAATCGGCTTATATTTTTAACCCCTGCTTATGAACGAGCTTCGCGTTGAGAACCTCCATGTCGCCATTGGCGATCAGCAGATCGTCCGTGGTCTGACCCTGGCCGTGCCCCCGGGTGAAGTGCACGCCATTATGGGGCCGAACGGCTCCGGCAAGAGCACGCTGGCCAAGGTGATGGCCGGCCATCCTGATTATCAGGTGACTAAAGGCAAAATCACGATGGACGGGGAAGATCTTCTCGCGATGGAGCCCGATGAGCGCGCCCGCAAAGGTCTATTCCTGGCGTTTCAGTATCCCAGCGAAATTCCGGGCGTGACCATTGCGAATTTTTTGCGCGCGGCGTTGCAAGCGCGCTTGCCGGAGGGCGAAGAGCTCGAAGCCACGGATTACTACGCAAAGCTTTACGAGAAAATGGAGCTCCTCGGAATGGATCGCTCATTTACGTCGCGCGCGGTCAACGAAGGGTTTTCCGGCGGCGAAAAAAAGCGGGCCGAGATTTTGCAGTTGGCAATGCTCGCTCCCAAATACGCCGTGCTCGATGAGACCGACAGCGGTCTCGATATCGACGCACTGAAGGTCGTCGCTCGCGGCGTGAACATGATGCGGGGCCCGCAGCTGGGCATTCTTTTGATCACGCATTATCAAAGACTTTTGAACTACATCGTGCCCGACCACGTCCACGTCATGGTCGCCGGGCGGATCGTACGTAGTGGCGGAAAAGAACTAGCGCTCGAGCTTGAGGAGCGCGGTTACGATTGGGCGCGCGAATCTGCCGGCGAGATGGCAGTAACTAGATAGATAGGACCGATAATGAAACCTGAAAGCAAAGCCGTCAATATCGATCGGAGCATCGGCGATTTCCATTACGACGTCGCCTACGCCAAGGACGCAGGGCGCGGGTTGAGCGAGAAAACCGTCCACTTTATTTCCGACGTCAAAGAAGATCCGGATTGGGTCCGTGAGTTCCGTCTCCGCGGTCTGAAAACTTTTCTAGAGAAACCGTTGCCGACGCATTGGGCCAGCAAGGATCTCGAGGCGATCGATTTCGACAAAATCCGTTATTACCTCGCGTCCGGCGATGCCGCTAAGCGCACTTGGGAAGAAGTGCCGGAGGACATCAAGCGCACATTCGAGCGGCTCGGCATTCCTGAGCAAGAGCGAAAATTTCTCGCCGGAGTGGAAGCGCAGTTCGACAGCGAAGCGGTTTATTCAAACATCAAGAAAGCGGTCGGCGAACAGGGCGTGATTTTCGTCGGTTCGACCGAGGGACTGAAACATCATCCGGAAATTTTCCGGAAATGGTTCGGCAAGGTCATCCCAATTGCCGACAACAAATTCAGCGCGCTCAACGCGGCGGTGTTCAGCGGCGGATCGTTCATTTACGTGCCGCCCGGCGTGAAGGTGAAACATCCGCTGCAAGCTTACTTCCGGATCAACGCGGAAAATTTCGGCCAGTTCGAACGCACGCTCATCATTGCCGACGAAGGAAGCGAAGTCACTTACATGGAAGGCTGCACCGCGCCGAAGTTCGAGACCACAACGCTGCACAGCGCGGTGGTCGAGCTCGTCGCCCTCAAGGGCGCCAAGATCCAATACATCACAGTGCAAAACTGGTCGGCCAACGTTTTCAATTTGGTCACAAAACGCGGCCTCGCTCACGAAGACGCCGAGATCAAGTGGATCGATTGCAACATCGGCTCGCGTCTAACCATGAAATATCCGGGCGTGGTATTGAAAGGCCGCAAATCGCGCGGCGAAGTGCTCTCGATCGCACTGGCCAACAACGGCCAGCACCAGGACACCGGTGCGAAAATGATTCACGCCGCCGATGAAACGACATCGAACATTATTTCGAAGTCGATTTCGATCGGCACAGGCCGCGCGACCTATCGCGGGCTCGTCCACGTGCCGAAACATCTCAAGAATTGTAAAAACAACACCGAATGCGACGCGCTTTTGATTAACGCGACTTCACGGACCGACACATATCCGGCAATCACCGTTCGCGGAACCGGCAACGCAGTCCAGCACGAAGCGAGCGTCTCGCAAGTAAGTGCGGAACAAATTTTCTACATGCAGCAGCGCGGTTTGACCGAAGCACAGGCGATGAGCTTGAGCGTGAACGGGTTCGTCAACGATCTCGTCCGCCAGTTTCCAATGGAATATTCGGTCGAATTGAAGCGTTTGATCGAGCTCGAGATGGAAGGCTCCGTCGGTTAACGCCGGCGGGTTTCCCAAAAATCGACATGCCGTCAGTTACACAGGAGAACAATCTAAAGTCCTCGCGGGTCCTCTCGGGCTTGGTTGAGTCGGGTGACTTGCCTGATTGGTTTCGCGAACAACAGCGCGCGGCCTGGCAAAAGTTCGAATCAATTCCGCGTCCAACACGCAAAGACCAGCAGTGGCGTTTTTCTAATGTCGATCTTCTCGATCTCACTGCATTCGAAATTCCGGGCCCACTTTCGGAAGACGACCGCAAAAATATCCTGAAATACTCGAGCGGTCTCGACGAAGCAGCCGGTCGCATGATTTTCGCGAACGATCAACTAGTTGAACGTAACGTTATCTCCGATGATTTGAAAAAGCGCGGCGTGATTTTTCAACCGCTTGAGCGCGCGATGGTCGAGCACGCCGATCTTTTCCGGAAATATTTCATGTCGACCGAAGCAAAGCTCGGTTCAGCGAAGTTCGAGGCGCTGCATCGAGCGATGGTTTCAAATGGAACGTTCCTTTTCGTACCGCGTGGCGTCGAGATCGAACAACCGATCGAGATCTTTCATTGGTTGCGCCACGACAACATGTCGATCTTTCCCCACTTGCTCCTCGTTACCGACGAGCTGGCGAAAGTGACTGTCATCGAACATTTTCGTTCGTGTGATCACGATGCCGCAGGTTTCGCCTGCGGGGTGAACGATTTGATCGCCGGTCCGGGTGCGAAGGTTACTTATGTCTGCGCGCAGGAATGGGCGAGCAAAGTGATCGCGCTGCAAATGAATTCGACCATCGTCGATCACGACGCGTCGGCGATGAGTTTAAATCTGAACCTCGGTGCGCGTTACGCGCGATTCGAGGGTTTGAGCCGGCTGGTTGGTGAAGGCGCCCGCAGCGACATGCTCGCGGTTTCGGTAGCAACCAACGATCAGGAATTCGATTCGCGCACATTGCAGGACCACATTTCGCCGCGCACTGCGAGCGATCTACTTTATAAGAATGCGCTCGACGATAAGGCGCGTTGCACGTTCGGCGGACTGATTCGCGTCGAACCGCACGCGCATTTCACCGACGCGTATCAAAAGGTCCGCAATCTTTTGCTAAGCGACGATTCCGAGGCGAACTCGATGCCCGGCTTGGAAATTATGGCCGACAACGTCCGTTGCACCCACGGCGCCACCTCCGGCCAGATCAACGAAGACGAGATGTTTTATCTGCGCTCGCGGGGAATTCCGTCAAAAGTCGCCCAGCGTCTGCTTGTCACCGGCTTCTTAAATGAAGTCATTCAGCGTCTCGATCAACCGGCCATCGCAGATCACTTGAATCGGTTGATCGACCGAAAATTTGCGCGGTCTTCCTAGGTTTGCCGAGGGATTCTTTCTCGCCGACACGGGTGCGCCGCTCTGAATTTCCTTTGCCTACGCGACTCGAGCTGTTGTATTTTAGAGTTCCGCGATTTTTGGAGGATTATGGACGTCAGCGGAAATATCAGCGCAGTTCTTGGACAAAAGCCGTCCGAGATTTTTTCAGTAACACCGGAGACCTGCGTCGACGATGCCGTCAGAATGATGGACGAGAAAAACGTCGGCGCGGTTTTGGTGATGAAGGGAAATAAGCTCGTCGGCATGCTTTCAGAGCGCGATTACACCCGCAAGGTGATGTTGCGTGGCAAAAAATCCTCCGAGACGAAAGTCTCCGAGATCATGTCCACCAACCTGACCGTGACACATCCAAACGAAGGCGTGGAGGAATGTTTGCGCGCAATGACCGATAAGCGCTTCCGCCATTTGCCCGTTTTGGATGGCGGCAAAGTCATCGGCGTGGTTTCGATTGGCGATTTGGTGAAATATGTGATCGCCACCCAAAGTGCAACCATCGCGCACCTGGAGAGCTACATCAGCGGCGGATTTTCAGGCTAACCTTCTGTGGAGGCAGGCATCTCGCCTGCAAGTCAGTTGAATGGTGCAGCCAAGACGGCTGCCACCACAGATCAGAGTTTCCAAACCGTTTTTCCGCCGACGATCGTTCGCACCGCTCGGCCCTTCAGTTTCCATCCGTCGAACGGCGAATTGTGAGACAACGACTCAAATTGATCGACTCGCACCGTCCATTCGAGATTCGGATCGATCAGGGTGACGTCAGCCGCCGAGTCGACCGACAGCGTCCCGGCTTGCAGATTCAAAAGTTTCGCGGGTTCGACAGTGTACATTTCGATCAAACGCCTGATGTCGATCGTTCGGTGCTGGTGGCCAAGCGAGTTGATGAAAAGTCCAAGCTCCGTTTCGAGTCCGACAATTCCAAACGGCGCCTGGTCGAACTCGACTTCTTTTTCGAATCCGGCGTGCGGTGCATGATCCGAACACAGAATCGACAAGGTACCGTCCGCGATTCCTTCGATGATCGCATCGACGTCGGTCTTTGATCGCAGCGGCGGATTCATTTTGTAGTTCGTATCGAAATTCTGGATCGCTTCATCGGTCAATGCGATGTGGTGCGGACAAACTTCGCCGCTGATTTTCACACCGCGTTTTCGCGCTTCGCGAATGAGCCGCACGCTTCCGGCTGCGCTGATGTGTTGGCAGTGAATGCGATGATCGCAAAGTTCCGCCAACAAAATGTTTCGCATCACGATCACTTCTTCGCCCGCGGCCGGCCATCCGGGCAAGCCTAGGAGGATACTCCAGTAGCCTTCATTAACCACGCCGTTGCCGACCAGGCTGTAATCCTGGCAATGATCGAGCACCGGCAATTCGACCATGCGCGCGTACTCGACCGCTCGCCGCATCAGCTCGTGGTTTTGCATGCAGTGACCGTCGTCCGTGATCGCAACAACGCCGGCCTGGCCTAACGAACCGATCGGCGCCAATTCGTCGCCCGCAATGTTTTTCGAGATTGCGCCGGTTGGCAGAACATTTACGCAAGCCGCCTCGGCGGCGCGATCCTTGATCCACGCGATCGTTGCCGGATTGTCCGCCGCCGGCGACGTGTTCGGCATGCAGACGATCGTCGTGAATCCGCCGGCCGCGGCCGCCCGCGCCCCGGAAGCGATCGTCTCCTTGTGACCGAACCCCGGTTCGCGCAGATGCACGTGCATGTCGATCAAACCGGGCGTGACGATCAAACCCTTTGCGTCAATCGTTTCAATTGCGGATTTCGGATCGCGGATAGCGGAAGGCTCGGCGATCTTGCCGTCGACAACGGCGAGGTCACCGACTTCGTCGCGATTGTTCGCCGGATCGATGATGCGGCCGTTGCGAATAATGGTCGCGCTCACGTGGAGATTCCTCCGCAGAGATAAAGAACGGCCATACGGACGGCGAGGCCGTTGGTGACTTGATCAAGAATCACACTTTGGAGGCCGTCGGCGACTTCACTGTCGATTTCGACACCGCGATTGATCGGGCCGGGATGCATGACCAGGCAATCCGGCTTCAACAGTTTTGCGCGCTCTTTAGTAAGACCAAAGAACGTGGTGTATTCGCCGATTCCAGGAAAATACTCTTTTCGTTGACGCTCATGCTGGATCCGCAACAGATTCACGACGTCAGCGTCGGGGAGCACTTTGTCGATCTGGTGCGAAACCGTGACACCCAACTTCTCAAATTCTCGCGGCACGAGCGTGCTCGGACCGACCAGCGTGACCTTGGCGCCGAGTTTCGTCAGGCCAAAGATGTTCGAGCGTGCGACGCGGCTGAACAAAATGTCACCAACGATTACGACGTTGAGCCCGTCGATCTTTCCGCGTTTCTCGCGAATTGTGTAGATGTCGAGCAGACCCTGGGTCGGATGTTCGTGAGCGCCGTCGCCGGCATTGATCACGCTCGACTTCAATCGCTGCGCGAGAAACTGCGGCGCGCCGGCGGAGCTGTGCCGCAGTACGAGAATGTCAGCATGCAATGCTTCCAGGTTACGCGCGGTGTCCTTGAGCGTTTCACCTTTGGTCAAACTAGAGGTCGACGCCGAGATGTTGATCACGTCCGCGCTGAGCCGGAATGCGGCCAGCTCAAACGACGTGCGAGTGCGGGTGCTCGGCTCGACGAAGAAATTAATCAGCGTCTTGCCGCGAAGAGCTGGAACTTTTTTTATCTCGCGCGTTCCGACCTGCTTGAATGCGTCTGCGGTTTGAAGAATGAAATTGATCTCGTCCACGGAGAGTTCGCGCAGTCCGAGCAAATCTTTGCGGTTCCAGTTCATTCCTTGAGCAACCAAACGGCGTCCGGTTCGTTGTCGACGTTCTGAAGTCGCACTTGAATTTGCTCGCGTGTCGCGGTCGGCAGATTTTTGCCGACATAGTCGGCGCGAATTGGCAGTTCGCGATGGCCACGATCGACCAATGCGGCGAGTTGGACGCGGGCGGGGCGGCCAAAGGAGCTTATCGCGTCCAGGGCGGCGCGCGCAGTTCGGCCGGTGAAAGAGAACATCGTCGACAATGATGACCGTTCGCCCCTCGAGCGGCAGCGGGAGTTTCGATGCGTGTACCATTGGCAACTCGGCGCGGGTGCCGACATCGTCGCGATGCATCGCGACATCGATCGTTCCCGTTTCGATTTCGATCTTGGCGACTTCGCGAAGGAATTCCGCGAGTCGTCGGGCGATCTCGATCCCGCGCAACGGAATGCCGGCGAGCACGACCGACTTTAGGTCGGCGTTTTGTTCAATAATTTCGTGGGCGATTCGCCGAAGAACGCGCCGAATCGCTTCGGCGTCCATAATCGGGGTCCGACCCGGACTGGCACTAGCGCGAGCCGAACTGGCAGTATTTTCGTTTTCGTTCATTTACATCCTTGGCGACCTCACTGGATCGCTTTAAAGGTGTACAAAATTTAGGAGGCTGCCTTTTCTGTGCGAGCCTCCTTCAATCGTCTCGCTCTCCAATTGGAGCGATGTTTCACGATCCAATCGAGCAGCGCCTTTTCAAAGCCGATGTCTTTGCCGGCTTTTTCGCTCTCGATCCACTTGTGTTTCAAAATTTCCTCCCGCTCGGCCAGGAACTCTTTATAAAGCACGGAGTTCTTAACGAACTTCGATTTTTCCTCTTGGACAGGCGGCATTGGGCCACTGTTTTCCATAAAAACGAGAACCAGTCAACAGGAACCGATAAATCGTTCACAAATATGACGTAGCATTGGTCATACCTATTTAGATTTTGCCGGCGAATCCGATTCAGACAACGCTTCGCGAATTCGGCCAGCAATCTTCGTAAACTCCACTGCCACAGGGGACTGCTTGTCTTGGGAAACAATCGGCTCGCCACGGTCCCCGGCCTCGCGGGTTGCGATGTCGATCGGCACCTGCCCGAGCAACGGAACGCGGAGGCGCTTCGCTTCGCGCTCGCCGCCGCCGCTGCCAAAGATGTCGTAGCGCTTGTGGTCGGACGGCGAAACGAAGTAGCTCATGTTTTCAATCAAGCCGAGAACGGGAACGTTGACCTTCTCAAACATCGTCGCCGCTTTTCGCGCATCGATCAGGGCCACCTCCTGCGGCGTTGTGACTATGATTACGCCGGACAACGCAACGGTTTGCACGATGGTAAGCTGAATGTCGCCGGTGCCGGGTGGCAGATCGAGCACTAGAAAATCGAGTTCACCCCACTCGACTTGTCGCAAGAATTGTTGCGTATAACGCGTCACCATCGGTCCGCGCAAAATCGCTGGTGACGTGTCGTCGAGCAGAAATCCCATCGACATCAACTTCAAGTGGTACTGGTCGATCGGGATAATCTTGTTCTCGTCGGTGGCGGTCGGCCGTTCGTGAATACCGAACATGAGCGAAATGCTGGGACCGTAAATGTCGCAATCGCACAAACCGACGCGCGCCTTGGTTTGTTCAAGCGCGACCGCCAGGTTTGCAGCCACGGTGGATTTTCCGACGCCGCCTTTTCCGCTCGCGACGGCGATGACGTGTTTGATTCCAGGAATGCGCGTCGCGCCGACAGTTGCGCCGGCGCCGGCGGGTGCTGCGTGGATGTCGATCAAAACCTTTGCGGCGCGAACGCCGTTTAATTCACGCAAAGCTTTCTCGGCATCGCTCTTGATCGTAGCGGGAATGTTCGGATCGTTTGTGGCCAGCGCGAGCTGCACTTTCACTTCGCCGTCGGCGACGTCGATGCCTTTGACCAACCCGAACGAGACGATGTCCCGGCTAAACCCCGGGTATCGGACCGTGCTCAGAACTTTTCGCACCTGTTCTTCTGAAATCGCCATTGCTGCAACTTAGGCCGGGAGGCATGTCAGTAAAGACGATGCATTGTTCTTTGCTTGAAAAGAGAGTCCGTTACAGACAGCATCGAGGCATGAAGAAACAGATTCCGATCGTTGTCGCGTTGACCGCAATCGCGCTCCTCACCGGGTGCGCCATGTTCCAAGAAGCGCCGCAAAATTCGCTCGTCGGAACCTGGACAAATGCGCTGGGCACGGTTTGGGCGCTCAAAGCGGGCGGCACTTTTGAAGTTGCACTGAACAACAGCAATCATCCGAGCGTTTGGGGCAAATATACTGTGGCTGACGACACCATCACGATTAAGGAGTCGCGTGGATCGCACACCCCGAAATCCTGCAAGGGAGAAGGCGTTTACAAATTCAATCGCGATCAGGACAAGCTGACGTTCACGTTGGTGAGCGACAAGTGCAGATTGCGCACGAAAAACGTGCTCCTGCCGTGGAAACCGTGGACGGGTAAATAACTCCAAGCCTCGCCGTTTTCGCGGACACGTTCGCGCGGTTCCAGCGCGCAGGCTTGGAATCAGGTCACATCACCTTTTTCCCAATTGATATGCCGATGATGAAGAAGATCAGGCATACCAGCAGGAACAGGAAGAACAGGAACTTCGCGATGCCGGCCGCGGCCGAAGCGATCCCGGTAAATCCGAACAAGGCCGCGATCAGCGCGATAACCAGAAATATAAAAGCCCATTTCAACATTTGATTCCCTCCTGAAACAATTCGCGGCCCAGGGGGCGTTCGCGCGTCTCGAAGATTCGACGCTGTGATCAGACGCGAAGTCCGTTGCCGAAAAAAATGCGCTCGCGTTCGATATCGGCGCCACGACTCACAAAGAAATCATACAGTTCGGACGTCCAATATTCCCCGCTCGGCAGAGGATTAAGCGCCAGATAGATTTTTCCGCCGGGGGCGAGTCGCGATTGTAAATCGCGAAGCAGAAAATCCCATTCCTTGGTTCCCCATCGCACCTTGGTTTCATGGTTGCGATCAAAGCCGATCGAGAACGCGGTTATCCAATCGAATTGCTGGCGAAGATCGGGGAGCAGCTGCAACGGTTTTATTTCGAAAACAACGCGGGAAACGTCGAAGGCCTCGAGCAACTCGCCGAAAAGTTCCGACCGATCGACATCAAGGCCGAGCACAGAATGATTGAAACGTTTCAGGATGAAGAGGAAATACCCGCCGCCGCAGCCGAGATCGAGAACGCGCTGTGGCGGGCAGCGATGCAATTTCAAATCCTGGACGCGCTCACGATTGACCCGCAACCACTTGTCGATGTTGGCGTACTTTGAGCCGGCATAGCGTTTTTGAATTTCGCGCAGACGATTCTGATCGACCCGGGCAAGCACTGGCCCAAACGGTAATCGAAAAATGGAACGCTTTGCACGTCGCCAGGCGCGTCGGTAACCTTCTCGACTCACCAACTTGTCGAGTTTTCGCGCCAAGTTCATTTCAACGCTTCCGAGATTTTGCCCAGCAACGAAGGTCCGCGATAGATCAGACCGGTGTAGATCTGTATTAGCTGCGCGCCGGCTTCGAATTTTTCGCGCGCTGACTCGCCGTCGACAATTCCGCCCGATGCGATGATTGGAATTGTCGATCGCGCGGCGATTGCGCGAACCAACGCGGTGGATTTGTCGCGCAGCGGCGCTCCACTCAGCCCACCCTGCTCGTCCTGGTCCGACGGGATCGACGAATGATCGAGCGTTGTATTAGTTGCGATGATAGCGGCGACTTTGTTTGCTTCGCACGTGCTGACAATTTGTTCGAGATCGTTCGGCCCAAGGTCGGGCGCGATTTTCACGACGATCGGTTTACGCGTGATGAGATTTTTCTCGCCGATCGCGCGTAAAAGTTCGCCGAGCGCTTCGGATCCTTGCAACTGGCGCAAGTCGGCAGTATTTGGCGAACTGACGTTTAGCACGATGTAATCGGCAAATTCTCGCAATCGCTCGAAAGAGTAGAGATAATCCGAGGCCGCCTGCTCGAGCGGAGTCACTTTCGATTTGCCGATGTTGATTCCAATCGGCACGGCCGGCCAGCGTCCGCTTCGCTTCAATTTTTGCAGGCGTTGCGCGATCGTGTCAGCGCCGTCGTTGTTGAAGCCGAGTCGGTTAATTAACGCGTTTTGTTCTGGCAGTCGAAAGATCCGTGGTTTGGGATTTCCTGGCTGCGCTTTGGCGGTGACGGTGCCGATCTCGATAAAACCAAAGCCGAGCGCCGCCCAAGCAGGCAAAGCAACACCGTTCTTATCAAATCCGGCGGCGAGGCCTATCGGGTTTGGAAAATTAAGACCGAAAACTTTCTTCGGCTTCGGTTCAGGATGAAACCGCTTCAACGCGCGCAGAACAGGATCGAGAATCGATCCTGCGCGCAGGCAAGCGAGCGCAAAATGGTGCGCACTTTCGGGATCAATCGAAAAGAGGAGCGGCCTCACGAGTCGCTCGTAAGCATTCTTCATTTGCCGATGCAAAACTGACTGAAGACGGAATCCAGAATTTGCTCGACGCCTGTCTCGCCGATCACTTCGCCAACGTCACGGAGCGCTTCGTTCAGATCAACGGCGAAACATTCTGCGGAAAATGCCTCGTCCATTCCGCGTCGCGCACGGTCACATGCCTCAAGCGCGCGGCGCAAACAATCGTGGTGGCGCAGGTTGATGGCGACTGCGTTTTCCGGCCGCAGATTCTGTTTGCCGAGACGGGCTATGATCTCGTCCTCGAGGTCTTTCACTCCCTTTCCCGTAACACAGGAAATCCGAAGCCCGCTGGAATTCTTCCAATCATTGTGCTCAGGCAAGTCGCTCTTGTTTAGGACGATAATTTCATTCCGATCGATCGCGTCTTGTTCGAAATGCGCGGGACGCGGCGCGTTTCGATCGAAGATGTGAAGACGCAGGTCCGCGTGCATCAACGAGCGCTCCGTGCGCGCAATTCCTTCCCGTTCGATGTCCGATGTCGATGTTCGCAAACCAGCGGTGTCGAGGAGGCGAACCGGAACGCCGCGGAGATTCACGGTTTCTTCGATCGTGTCACGAGTTGTTCCGTGAGTGTCGCTGACGATCACTCGTTCGTAGCCAAGCAAACGGTTTAGCAAACTCGACTTGCCGGCGTTGGTCGCACCGTAAATCACGGTCCGAACGCCTTCGCGCAAAATGCGGCCCTGGTCCGCGGTGGCAAGCAGGGCTGAAATCCTTTCTCGAATGGAATTCAAGCGGCCGCGCAATTGTTCGCCCTCGTCCGGCTCGATTCCTTCCTCCGGAAAATCGATCGAGGCTTCGACATGGGCGAGAAGGTCAACGAGCGCATTTCGAATCGATCTGATTTTTTCTCCGAGCTTCCCTTCGAGCTGTTCAGTTGCGGAACGCAGTGCCAGATCGGTCCGCGCGCGAATCAAGTCCATGACCGCCTCGGCCTGGGTGAGATCCATTTTGCCATTTAGGAATGCGCGCTCGGTGAATTCGCCTGGTCGGGCGGAGCGCGCACCTGCGCGCAAACAAGCTTCCAGAACTTTAGCAGTCACCAAGGTTCCGCCGTGACAACTGATCTCGACCAAATCTTCGCCGGTGTAACTTGCGGGCGCGCGATGGACCGACATCAGTGCCTCGTCGATTAAATCTCCGGAATCGTTAATGATCTCGCCCAGATGTTGAATGTGCGAGCCGAAGCATGATGCTTTTTCTTTCCCCCGAAAAATCTTGTCCGCTATCGCAATCGCTTTCCGACCGGACATTCGCACGAGAGCGATGGCCCCTTCTCCGACTGGAGTAGATATCGCCGCGATGGTATCAGCGCCGAACGTCGATTCTATGTGAGTACACTTTCTTTAGCGCGGCGATGCATTGTTTGTTTTGTTCCATAGTTCCGACACTTATCCGGAGCCATTCGGGCAATCCGTATCCGACGAGAGGACGGACGATGATTTTGCGGGCCAGCATCTTCTGAAAGACCGCCGGCCCATCACCCACGTGAACGAACACAAAATTGCCGGCGCTCGGAACAAATTTTAGTTTCATCGCGTCAAATTCCTTCTCCAAAAAAGCGCGACCGGCATCGACAACACGCTTCGTTTCGGCAATGTGATTGATATCTTCGAGCGCCGCCAATGCGGCGACTTGGGCAATTCCGTTCACGTTGAATGGTTGCCTCGTTTTTTGCAGAACCTCGATAATTTCCCGGCGGGCGATTCCGTATCCCACGCGCAAGCTGGCCAGGCCATGAATTTTCGAGAACGTGCGAAGTATTATCACATTTCGGTTTCGAATGTGACCCAGCGTATCGTGAGGATTGTCGAGGAATTCAAAATATGCTTCGTCGAGCACGGTTACGATGTTTTCAGGTACGCGCGCGAGAAAGTCTGTGACCTTGCCCGGCGGAATCAATACTCCGGTTGGATTGTTTGGGTTCGCGATGAAAATTACTTTCGTTTTGGGTGTGATCGCCGCCAGCAACGCGTCTAAATCCGGCTGAAACTCCGAGGTGGGGATCTCAATGGCCCGTGCCCCGAATAAGGTGGCGACGAGCTTGTATGCTACGAAGGCGTGCTCGAACGCCATGGCATCGTAACCGAGTTGCAGGAAAGCGTGGCCGATGAATTCAATGATTTCGTTCGAACCGTTCCCCAGGATGATGTTTTCGGAGTCGCAGCCGAGTTTCATCGCGAGCCGATTGCGCAAAAGAAATCCCCCGCCATCCGGATAAAGTTGGGCGCAGCCGGCAGCAATCCGAATCGCGTCGATCGCCTTTGGAGAAGGCCCCAGCGGATTTTCGTTGGAGGCTAACTTGATGATTTCGTGAGGCTGCACGCCGAGCTCACGCGCAGTTTCTTCGATCGGTTTGCCCGGTTCGTAGACGGCGAGATCACGCAGTTGCGGATTGGCACGGTCCCAGATGGAAGTCATTGAACCCTTAACTTAACGAATCACGCGTAAACGAAAAGGACAGGCCGGACCGTTCTGGATGTTTAACTTTCGGCAGACTTCGGCAAGAAATCTGCGGCACTTGGGCGAAGCTGCGCAGGCGGGATTGTTCAACGCGCGGGCGGCCTTCGGCCTTATTAGCGCTGCCGTAGGCGAAGGCCTTGCAGGGCAGCTTCTTAAATCCAAATGGCACTCAACGTGCTCCTATGGAAATTATAATTCCCGGTCGTGCCAGCACTAAGACTGGGCCGATTCGACATATGAGACGCCGTCCAAAACAAACCTGTGGCCCCGCTGGGTTCACAATGGTGGAGACTATTATCGCCATTGCTGTCCTAGGTCTTGGAGTTGCCACGACCATTGGAGCACTAACCAAGGTCAACTCTATTGCGACAATGAGTCGCAATAGCACCGGCGCTTATACGGTCCTCACGAACCAAGTTGATCTGTTCCAGTCGATGAGCCCGTTTAATCCTCAGAAGACCAACTCGGATGGAACGGCTCAGGTTCCCGTGGATGCCAGCCACGGCAGCTATCCGACGTACGACATGACCGTGGGCACACACAACATTTCCGTCAACGGCACTAACTTCAATGTTCCTGTTTATGAGTATCGGGATGCCAGCAACAATGTTGTTCTCGTAGTTAATGGCACCCTCACGGAAACGGTAACCAATCTGTCGGGGAGCCTTCCAAACACTTATCAAGCTGTTTTCACGATCACCTTCACCTACCTGAATCGTAATTACACTTATTCAGTGAGCACCATCCGCACGTCTGACATATGAAAGTTTCTTCGCAATCGGCTGGTTTCAAACTTGTGGAGTTGATGTTTACCGTCGCCCTCATGGGGGTGGTCGGCTTGGTTTTATGTGCGATTTTGTATACGAGCACCGTCCTGGGCGCCAAGAACACAGCCGTTAACGTCGCGCATCAACAGGCCCGGGTGGCCATGGTTGACATGCTTCAAGACCTGCACGGCGCCGTGTCGCTGCCTGCGCTATCTGATGCTACCGGCACGGCGTATCCTTCGCCGGCACCCACCGCAGCCGAGGGAATCTCCTTTCAACAATGGTCAAGCGGCCCGCACAAGCTCAAGAATGATGTCAATGTTGGCGACACGAAGATCCATTTGGTTCTGACATCTAATGCGGGTCCGACGCCAATTGTCGGTCAACGCGTAATTATTCCGGCATATCAAATTGAAGCGGATATTTCGGCAGTTAGCGGCGGCAGCGGCGACTTTCAGCCTACTCTTACCAACATCTCCGGGCCGGCGTTGACTCCACCGGTGACCTATCCGGTGAGCACAATGCCTGTCGCAATCAAAGGCACCGGGAGCACAGGCGGCGATATTGTGTGCTTCATCACAGACCGGTGTTCCTACGCTGTATCCGGCAACAACCTGAATTGGAAGTGGAAAGGCAACACCAAATCCGTTGCTAATTATGTGACGAACTCCACTCCGTTTAGCACTCCAGCGACTGCGGCCGGTGCCCTTTATTACCGTTTCGTCGCCGCGATCGATCTGTCTACATCTGACACTCAATACAGCAATCGCGGCTACAAATCCGCAAACATCCTGCTTAACGGCCAGGTCCCCTTCAAAACACGACTCACCACTTACCAATGAAAACAAGATTCGATCAAAGACAGTGCGGAAGCACGCTCGCCGTAGTCATTTCGACCATGGCAATCCTGATGGCCATTGTTGCCGTGGCAGTCTATTATACGACAACCGTTAGCCGTAATACGCAACGGACAACTACCTTGCAGAACGCGCTCGCGATCGGAGACAGTGCGATCGAGGTCATGTTCAACAACTGGCGGTCTACCTGTCGCACCTCACCAACCACCGTTAAAAAGACGAGCGATTTTTCGGCCATACCGACACCATCGCCCTTCCCCAACGTGTCGAGTTCGAATTTCGTGAAGCGAGGGGCGAGCTATGATCCGGCGAACGACGAGTTCGACGCGACCTACACGATTTCGAATTATAAAGTGGTTGGAGTTGACGCTGAATATAACGCGGTGGCGAGCGCGAATGCGACTCCTGAACCACAGCTGGGACAATTGACT
Source organism: uncultured Verrucomicrobiae bacterium (assembly GCA_963801815.1). Taxonomy (GTDB): domain Bacteria; phylum Verrucomicrobiota; class Verrucomicrobiia; order Chthoniobacterales; family UBA10450; genus AV40. The sequence goes on along the minus strand of CAWDGJ010000002.1, from coordinate 731,557 downwards.
GGTAGCGTATCGTCAGTTTCACCCACTACATCCGCGATCTACAATTACATCGCGTCGGCTGACGTAACCTTAAATAGTTCGTTCGGATCTTCTACGCAGCGCGAGGTCGTAGCCAAAGTGCGGCGCGTGTTCTCGAAGCAGCAGCTCTCGCCTTGGAATTGGGCCATTTTCTATGTCGATCCGCTCGAAATCCATCCCGGGCCGTTGTTTACCGTAACCGGGTGGGTGCATACGAACTCGGATCTGTACACAGGTCACAACACCCTTACATTTGCCGATAAAGTAACCTATGGATCGGACTGGTTTGTCGGCTTTATGCCTGGAGATGGGCAACATCCGGAGACGCCGGCAGCACCGAATTATCCTAGCGGCCTCCCGCCCGCTCGCGACCAGGCGCTCCAACCTTTTGGTTTGGATTCGACCTCGATTTTTAATACTGCCGACGCGAATCCGAACAACGACAGCTATGCTGAGCTGATTCAGCCTCCAGTCGCGGGAAATAGCGATCCGCTAGCAGGTCAGCGTCTCTGGGACCAGGCTGGCGTGATTATTCAAATTAACGCGAACAACACCTACACCATCGGTTATCCAAGCGGAGCCAACTATGCGTTCACACCAGTTTGGACCAGTGGGACGGCGGCGCCTTCACTAGTATCGCCAAACTATTGGATGTATAGCATGTTTAACGGCGCGATTAGCACGGGTCAGACGATCCAGGATAATCGTGAAGGCGCCACGATGCATGTTTCCACACTCGATGTCAGTGCGATAGAGAGCGGCGCCGGCGCCAATCCGAATTACAAGTCAGGCAACTTCAACGGCATTGTTTATGTCTACGACCCAAATAACACGACAGCCAGTCGGCGTGGCATCCGACTCAAGAATGGAAGCAAGATCCCAACTTCCGGGCTCACTGTTGTGAGTAATAATCCAGTTTACGTTCAGGGAGACTTCAATACCGGAGGTACAGGAAGCGCGGTTCCGTCGAATAATCCTGCCAACTTCAATTCAGATGGCACCTACATCAATCCGTCCAGTCCGCCGAGCTCGAACGTCTCCGGCTATACCCGAGCACCTTGCTCGATTCTTGCCGACGCGCTGAATCTGTTATCCAACAGTTGGAGCGATGCGAATTCTGGAACTGTTCCCACTGCGTCGCCCACGACTTACAATGTGGCGGTTGTCGCGGGGATTGTGCCAACAGCCGCGGTAGGCGGAGATGGCTCTTACAGCGGCGGTGCGGAGAACTTCCCGCGCTTTCTTGAAAACTGGACGAATCAGACGCTCAGCTATTACGGTTCCATGGTGGAACTATTCAAGAGCCAGCAATCCATTGGTGAATGGGGCAAGGCCAACGTCTATGTTCCGCCCACGCGAGAATGGTTATTCGATACGAATTTCAAGGCGAATCCGCCGCCAGGTACGTTGATGGTGGTTAGTTATATTAAGGGCAGATGGTACGTTCTCTAATTTTCGCATTTGTTGCGAGTCTCTTGCTGGCAGACGTCGGCAGAACCGCGTTGGTAATGACACCAACGATCGATGAATACGTGCTGGACGGCGCCAAACTAAAGCAGCTCGCCTTTTCTGACGGGGACCAGAAAGTAACCTATCAATCGCCGCGTGGCTGGAAGTATTCTGCCACCGCGACCGAACTTACGTTGCATCCCCCAAATAAAACTCAGGCGGAAGCAACAATCGCAACAATCTCACGACCGGATCAGACTCAATTCGATGATGAGGCCATTAAAAAACTCGTGGCGGAAGTTCTCGTTTTGGTTCCCAAAGGCAGCAGTAACGTCGTTGTGGAGTCCCAAGAGAAGGCTCCGCTGCGGATAGGAAACAGAGAGACTTTTCTCGTCGTCATTAGCTATAGCCTGCTCGGCAACAACTACGAGCGCTCGATTTTGTTCATAAACCGTGGCCCAGAACAAGTCCGCTGCCAGCTCACCTGTCGATCTTCCGACTTCAAGGACTTGCAAAAGGCATTTCTTAGCAGCCAATATTCCTGGCACAATCTGTAACCGGCGCCTTGTCGCAAGCGTAGTGTCGGTTTTTAGGAGCTCTTTGCATCGAGCACGATGCTTTTCTAATCGTGCTGGGTAGAATGGCCCGCCGTCGGGGTGGAACTCACCCACCAATCGTTGGCAGGTTCTAGGCGCGCCTCCCACGCTTGAGGGGCAAATTTTCTTGACTTGCCGGGAAAAGCCCCCTTAAAAAGGGGAGGGCGGCAAAAAGTTTGCGGCGTGGCATGCGATTTTTATTGACCATGTGACGCAAATATGAGAATTATGGAAATCATCAAACAACGAATGAAGTTATCTACACTCTCCATGAAACTCGTCCTGGCTTGTTCCGCCATTCTCGCCCTCGCCGCCACCCCGGCCCGAGCTACCCTCGTTACCTGGGATTTTAACCCTACCAACGCCAATGCATCGCTCGGCTCCGCCAGTCACACGTTTGCTTCGAGCGGTTATTCCATTACCGCATATGGCTTCGATGTTGTCAGCGGACCTGACACGCCTCACGACCTTTATTACAAGGATGCCAGCCCAGACCACGGCCTCGGATTCGTCGGCACGCCGCATAATGAGATCCAGACAGACAATTACATTCAATTGGATCTTAGCTCGATCCTCAGCGAAGGGTTTACGGGCGGGAAACTGAAGGTCAGCAGCATCGATCCGAACGAGTCGTTCAGCCTTTATGGGTCGAACACGCTCGGCTCACGCGGGACCTTCCTCAATACTTACGGCGATTCGACCAATGACACTTGGATCAGTGTTCCGAGTTTCGGCACGTATAATTATATTTCGGTGATCGCGAGTCCTGGTGACGAATTGCTATGGGCCTTCCAAGCAACGGTTTCTCCGATTCCGGAAGCCACAAGCCTGATCCCAACTGCTTTGTTGGCAATTGCCGTGACTGCCTTTGAAGCCCGGCGCCGTCGCCGTGTGACAGCCTAAGAATTTGACTCTTGTTTGACTGAAGAGCGACCGTTCCGATGGGCGGTCGCTCTTTTTTTGGTGGCAACTCTGCTATTGGAGCGAGCTCTCCGCTTTCTTAACCAGCGCTTTTTCTTCGGGAAGAAGCTTGGCTGAGATACCGAGTTTGAGATATTCGCGGGCGCTTTGCGCATTGCCGCTGGCCGCGAGAATAACCCCATAATAAGCAGCCACCGCAGGATCACGCAGCTGGCTTTCATTCAACGAGTTCATGATTTCCACCGCGCCTTTAGCGTCCCCCTTTGTGTAGAGAGCGAATGCGTAGGTGGATGCGTAAGCCGGATTCGTTTCCTCCTTTCGATATAGTTCCTCCGCGAGTTTCCTCGCTCGTTCCATATCGGCGTTAAGCAGGAGAGAAACCTGGGCGAGGTTATTTTGAATTCGTTCGTCGTCTGGAAGTAGTTCGAGCAATCGGACAAGGACCCGATAAAGCCCTGCTGTATCCCCGTCGTTGGTGTATTTTTGGTAGAGGTCTTGCAGCGCTTCGAATTGCGTCTCGGGGTAATTGCTGAGATTCCAGAGCAACTCGGTCCACTCTTTCTTCCAACGCCACTCTGAGGTCGCTCGAGTCAGCATCGATAGAAACATCGCTTCAGTTGCTGCCTGCTTTTCCGCCGCCGCCCATTCCTTTTCCGCTGCGGCTGTTTTGTTCTGATTGCGCAACGCAAGCGCCAGGTAAGCGTGCCGCATAAAATCGGATTGCCCCCAATCTTTGTTGGTGACCCACGCCTCCAGCGCCGCCCAATCGCCGAACTTAGCGTAAGCTTCAGCCATCGCGATTGGCACCGGCCACTTGGTGACTGTCTCAGGTGGCAACCCGCGCACGAAGTCGATCGCCACCAGGCTCAGGCCGCTTGTCGCCATCCACGAAATCAACGCGCCCAGTTTTACCGGATCCGAATTGGCGTCTTGTTCGAAACTGGTTAGCTGGTTCGCAAATTCCGGCGCGTGCAACTGGCGCAAAATATCCAAATAGAGGAGGCGATCGTTGAAGGTGGCTTCAGGATAAGCTTGGAGCGCCTGCGCCATCCCTAGCAGGGCATCGCTGTTGATACGCTGCGCTGCGCCATCAATAATTAGCGCCCGTGTCGCCGGAACCCGTTGGGTAGGATCGGCTCGAAGCGCGTTTAGCATCTCTTCGCCGGAGGTGTGGCGCTTAGGCTCGTTGGCCCGAAGCCGCAGCGTTGCTAGCTGCAATCGGTAAGAGGAATCTTGCGGGTCGAGGCGAATCGCCTCGGTCCATTCCTGATCAGCCTTTTCGTCTTCATGCATCGCTTGCCCAAGAAGCGCGCAAGCCGCGTGAAATTCTGCTGTGTTCCGCCCGTTTTGTTCAACAGCATCCAATGTCCGCTGGGCCGTAACGATGTCTTTGAACTGGAGTGCGCAGCGCGCCAGAGCTAATTCGTCGGAAACCGACTTTGGTTCTTCTTGAGCAACCTTGCGGCGCCAATCCAGCGCGGCCCGGTCACCGCGTCGTTCAGCGAGCTGCGCCATGATCCGTGCAGCTGGCGCACTAACCGGCTTCAACTCAAGAATCGTCCGTGCCGCGAGATTGGCATCACGATCATTTCCGTGCTGTAAGTCAACTATCGCTCGTCGAGCCAGTCGCTTCTCCTGCCAGCGAGTGTAAAGATCGCGTCCGCCCCAGATTGCGGTAACTACGAACAGCACGACGCAGAGAATGGCCAGGAACAGGTTGATGAATGTTCGCTGGGTTCTCTCGACCGACTTTTCCACGGGCGCGCTCATATGAGTCAAAATGAGATTGTTTCTAGAATGTCAATTCCAGCTTGTCATCGCCTGCATGGGCAGAACGAGAAAAGGCAACCCCGACGCCAACACGAACTGCGGCCGCATTAGATGGAGAAATCTCATAGGCGATTTCTTCTTTCAGCTTAGAACGCGCCAACCGTTGTGCCACTCCAGGATTGTTCGGCGTTAAGTACCCAATCTCAACAGCTCATGGATAAGAGACTTAGGAGCATGGCTACTGCTAAGAGGCTTCGCCTACAAATGTTCAGTTCTTCTTTCCGAGCTGCCGATCAACCGGTCGAACCGCATCCGGGGCACGGCTGTTGAACTGGCTGAGTGCCTGGCCGTCACCAGCCTTCCGGGCGCGATCTCTGCTTTAAGTCAGCTTAATGGCGCGCACACTCGTAGGGCTGTTTTTGCTGGTTTCTACTTCTGTCCTTGCTGCTGTTATTCCGCTCACGGTTAAGGATGTGAGCCTAATGTTGCGTTCTGGTTATTCGAGCGAAGAAGTATTGCGGGAATTATCGACCAGGAAATTTGTCGATACTTTCGATTCCACGACTGAAAAGGAACTGACAAAAGTCGGAGCCAGTGCGGCGTTAATCGAAGAACTTCGGAGTCGCGTTAGCCAGTTATCGGCCGCGGAGATTGCGGCCGCTAAAGAAGAGCAAAAAGGACTGGAGCGCGGACAGCAGGCTAGCGTACCCAGTGTTGCTCTTGCGACGGGCGATCGACCCGGCCCGCCGGCCGCGAATGTGCCGCAGGAACGGCAAATCGGCCGCACGATGTATGACCTTTTCAAAGACGACCTGGTTTTCTGGCACGAGGGAAGTTTGGTTCCGTTTGATGACGAAGCCCTTCAGTCGAAAAAGTTTTATCTTCTATTTTTCTCGGCGTTCTGGTCGAAGGACGGCCGTCAATTCACATCGCGACTTATAAATTATTACAATCAAGTTGCCCCTCAGCACCCAGAGTTTGAAGTCATCTTTTGCAGTGTCGACCACTCGGCATTTGCAATGGAGAATTACATCTCACAAACCAATATGCCGTGGCCGGCCATCGCTTTCGATAAGCGGGGCGGCAAAATTGGGGCGATTCAGGAAAAGCTCGTTCGCGAGGTACCACACCTGATCCTGGCGGACGTAGCAGGCCGAGTTTTGTCTGACAGTGGCAATACTCAGCCAGATCTCGACAAGGTGATAGCCGACTTGGACAAGATTCTGGCTGTCGCGAAGTAATCGTTACTGACTGACCATTGCGGCCGATAGTTGCTGTTATCACGGGATACAGATCTCGTGGCCGATGCCGGTTCGGCTCCCCGGTTTCTCCCTGGGGGCTCGCAAGTTGCTCGGCCTCGGCTACCCTTATGCCGCACATGGACGAGAAGATTGGGCCGGCTGCGGTTGTCCCTGCGAAACGCGCCTTACCCAAAGGCTGGTTCATCGGGGCGGTCGGCTTTGGATTGCTCTGGTTTGAGCTGATCAATCAACTGAGAGGCGAGTGGTGGCTGAATGCCCAATACAATTACGGTATCATCGTTCCAATCCTGCTGGCCTATCTGCTTTGGAAGCGTTGGCAAACTCGGCCCGCTCCAACGGGCACGGCACCAACAGCTCGTACATTGTCGATTTTACTCATCGTTGTTAGCGCGGTGCTGTTTTTGCCGATTCGATTTGTCGCTGAAGCAAATCCCGACTGGCGGTTGTTGAGCTGGTTGCTCGCACTGGTCGTCGTTACTATTTCCCTTTCGTTTGTTTATCTCACCGGCGGTGGTGGCCGGCTGCGACATTTCGCCTTTCCATTCTTGTTCTTTCTTGTCGCGGTTCCGTGGCCGGTCCGAATCGAGCAGATTGTCATTCAAGATCTGATGCGGGCAGTTACCGCGTTGAATGTAATATTTCTGCAACTCGCCGGGGTGCCGGCTTTGCGCCACGGCAACGTCATCGAAGTTGGTTCGGGTTTCATTGGAATTGAAGAGGCCTGCAGTGGTGTTCGTTCGCTTCAGGCCACTCTCATGATTTCGCTTTTTCTTGGCGAACTTTATTCCTTTAGCGTGGCGCGCCGGATTCTTCTTGTCATCATCGGCGCCGTTCTCGCCTTCATCTGCAATGTTGTCCGCACCGCCATTCTCGTTTGGGTCGGGACCAACCGCGGCGCGAGTGGAATTGAAGCGTGGCACGATCCCGCAGGCTTCTCCATCTTGCTCGTCTGCTTGTTTGGCCTTTGGGTGGTAAGCCTCGGGATGCTGCGTCGCGGAACTGAAGCGCCAATCTCCCGCGTTATTCAAAATGAATTGTCTACCGCTCGTTTCAATTGGGCGCCAATCGCGCTCTTGACTTGTTGGCTGGTCTTCGCCGAAGTCGCGGTCCAGTTTTGGTATCATTCGCACCAGCCGGTGGTCGCTTCGCATTGGGCGGTGCACTGGCCGGATTCGGAGAGTAACTACAAGTCCGTTCCGATTACTCCGGAAGCAGAATCGTTACTCCAATATAACGAAGGCGGCGGCGCAAGTTGGGAAGGTGCTGACGGCCATCACTGGCTCATGTTTTTCTTTAAATGGTTTCCGGGACGGACCGCGGCCCGCTTTACCAAAGTGCATCGTCCCGACATCTGTCTCCCGGCGAGCGGTCGCACGATGGAACGGGATAACGGTTTGCGAATGCTCAAGGTGAACGGAGTCAGTTTGCCAGTCCGCTCCTATCGATTCACGGACAATAGCGGGCCCCTGCATGTTTTTTACTGTTACTGGGACGCGCGTTCTTCTTACGACAGCGTCGCCGCAGCCATAGAGGAAGACTGGTCGTTCCGTGGGCGCTTGCGCGCGGCGTTGCGCGGCCGGCGCGAGATCGGCGCGCAAATCCTCGAGATTGTCGTCTGGGGCTACCAGGATGACAACGAAGCCACTGAAGCCCTGACCCGCGCGCTCAGTCGCGTAGTGCAAGCCAGTTAAACCACACTCGCGGTTCGGCCAAACGTTTGTAAAATCGTAGCAAGAAGCGGGTGGCTTCGCCTTCAGGCTGATGACAAACTGCTGATATGAACGATTACGAGCGCGTCGCCAGGGTGATCCGTTTTCTGGATCGACATCATACTGAGCAACCGGACCTTGCTGCACTCGCCGATGCGGCAGGATTGAGTCCATTTCATTTTCACCGGCTTTTCTCGAACTGGGCGGGCGTTACCCCGAAGGATTTTTTGCAGTGCCTTACCCTTGAACACGTGAGACAACTCCTGCGCGAAGGCGACAATGTTTTCGACGCCGCGATTAACGCCGGCTTGTCCGGACCTGGCCGATTGCACGATCTATGTGTCACGCTTGAGGCGGCCTCTCCGGGTGAAATGAAAAGCGGCGGAGCCGGGCTCGAAATCGATTTCGGCTTCGCTGACACGCCGTTCGGCGAAGCGGTCATTGCCGAGACCAAACGGGGAATCTGTCATCTCAGTTTTGTCGATGAACACGGGCGCGACTGCGCGCGAGATCTCCTCGTGTCACAATGGCCGAACGCGAAGTTGCAACGCAACGACGCGAGAATTGCTGAAGTTGCCGCTAGAATTTTTGACCGTGCCGACCTCGCGACAGTGAATCGCCCTCTTCGCGCTCTTGTTCGCGGGACGGAATTTCAGGTGCGCGTCTGGCGCGCCTTGTTGCAGGTCCGGGCCGGTTCCCTGACAACTTATGGGCGATTGGCGGAAGCGATCGGTCAATCGCAAGCCGCGCGAGCGGTGGGCAGCGCAGTCGCCGCAAACCCGATCGCATTCATCATTCCGTGTCATCGTGTCATTCGCGAGACTGGCGCGCTCGGGCATTATCATTGGGACCCGATCCGCAAACGCGCGATTGTCGGCTGGGAACTTTCTCGAGGCGATAGCGCAGCCGCGGCGGCGGCCTGACTGAAGCGAAGTCAAACGGGGTCGACATCTTCCGCGCTGAGAATATCGTAGGCATGAACGCTTACGAATGGATCAGACACCGCTCGATTACGCCGGCTTCCGTCACGAATACATTGGCGAAGGTTTACGCCGCGCCGATCTCGCGCTTGATCCGATCGACCAATTTCATCGTTGGTTTTCCGCCGCGATCACGGCCGGCATTCACGACGCGAATTCGATGACTTTGGCGACGTGCGCCGGTGACAAACCCTTCGCGCGCATCGTTCTTCTTAAACATTTCGATGAGCGCGGCTTCGTTTTCTTCACCAATTACGAGAGCGAGAAAGGCCGCCAGTTAGACAAAAACCCGAATGCTGCGCTCGTGATGTACTGGATGGAAGTTGAGCGGCAGATTCGGATCGAGGGAAGGGTCAAAAAAACTTCTCGCAAAGAATCCGAGGAATATTTTCACAGTCGACCGGCCGGCGCCCAATTAGGAGCCTGGGCATCGCACCAAAGCGAAGTGATTGACGCGCGTCGAGTTCTGAACGCTCGCTTGCAAGAGATGAAGCAACGCTTCGCTAAGGGCTCGATTCCGCTGCCGCCGCATTGGGGTGGATATTGCCTCAAACCCGACCGCATGGAATTCTGGCAGGGACGTATCGATCGCTTGCATGATCGGTTCCGTTACACCCGTCAGAAAAGCGGTGGATGGTCGATTGATCGGCTCGCGCCGTAATGGCAAACGCAAGAATCGACATTATCCAGGACGACATCACCAAGCTCGATGTCGACGCAATCGTGAACGCTGCCAACACGACGTTGCTCGGGGGCGGCGGAGTGGATGGCGCGATTCATCGCGCGGCTGGACCTGAATTACTGAAACAATGCCGCACTTTGGGCGGTTGCCGGCCGGGCGAAGCGAAAATGACTCGCGGTCACAATTTACCGGCGCGGTTTGTCATTCATACGGTAGGCCCAATTTGGGCTGGCGGACATCGCGGCGAACCAGAAATCTTAGCGGATTGTTATCGCAATTCGCTGCGTCTCGCGACCGAGAACAAAATCAGGACTGTCGCATTCCCGGCCATCAGTTGTGGCGCTTATGGCTATCCGATTACCGAAGCGGCTGCGATTGCCACCCGAACCGTGCGCGATTTTCTGAAAGAAAATAGCACGCTCGACGAAGTGATCTTCGTCCTGGCAACGGAGGAGATCGTAGCCGCCTACGAGCGACTAAATGTTTCCTCGGGAAAACATTCGGAGACATGATAAGTTCATTTACCGGCGCACGAGGCGCGGGACTTGCGAATTAGTGGAGGATGCACCCGATGGAAGAAGACTTTGTAAATGATGATCCACTGGCTTCAGCGGAGCAAAACGGCCGGCCACGCCCACGCCGGCGCCGCCAGATCTCCAGCGTTTTAGAACCACGCCCCCGGCGTCGAGAACAAATACGAAGCAGATCGACTTCGGCCCGCGAACGCACTGAATTATTTCTGCGCGAGAATCCTGTTCCGATGATCGTTGGCGCGCTCGCCGCCGGCCTTGCCATTGGTCTGGCTATCCGATACGCGTCGCGCGCAAATGACGAGGATTCGAAAGCACCGCTCGATCGAATCAATTGGAGCATTCTCTCTCTGCCGTTTCTCTGGCCGGCGTTTCGCTCGATGAAGGAGAAATTCGAGGAATCCGCCGATGCGGTGAGCGAAGGCGTGAAAAACATCGACCTCGACCGCTACACAAAGCCGATTCGAAAACGCTTCAGGTCTTGGACGAGTTAGGCTTCGTCTCGTTGAATCGTTGAACGGTTGAAGAGTTAAAGGAACTCAACGCGCCCTCCGCACCGCCGGACAGCGTCATTACGATTTCGACGCGACTGAATTTGGCAAACATTTGTGTGACGGATTTGAATCGAATTTGACGTTGCGCGTCGAACGTTAAAAGTTGGACGTTTTCAGGGAAACATGAGGGCCTTTTCATTCATAATTGCCACCGCTTTTTTAATCGGTTGCGCCGGTGACAAAACGCCCGCCTGGGTCCGCGGTGCCTCGAAGGCGTCGAACAAGTGGGGGCATTACAGCGGTTACGTGGAAGCGCGCTGGGAAAATGACGGACGCACCATGACGTTGTTGAGCGAGCTGCGTTACACCGATCCGAATGGCGTGGTTTGGATTGCCCCGGCGGGTTCCGTCGTCGACGGCGCCTCCATTCCGCGATCGCTTTGGTCGCTGATGGGCGGGCCGTTCGAAGGGAGATATCGCAACGCGTCCGTGCTGCACGATGTCTCGTATGATCAACACACCAAGCCGTGGCAGGAGTGCGATCGAATGTTTTACAACGCCACGCGTTGCAGCGGAGTGGGCGCGGTCGAGGCCGGCACGATGTATTATGCGCTCCACAAATTCGGACGTCACTGGAAAGCCCCTAAGGCTGCGCCGGTGAAAGTGGGCGAGGACATCGTGGCGCGGGCCGAACCGGTGAACCAGGGTGATATCAGCGCGACGCGTGACTGGATCCGCACCTCAGGTCCGAGCTTGCAACAAATCGAGCAGCGCGCCGACACCGGATCGGACGTCTCGCACTAATCTTTTCCTTCGCCGTCTGTCGCTACGACCGGATGCGCCGTTTCCGTCCCGCCGTTCTTTTCCAAGGCGACGGCGAGGACTTCATCAACATTTTCGACCAGCACAAATTTTAGTTTCTGTTTCGCTTCCTCCGGAACGTCGACCAGATCTTTTTCGTTCAACTTCGGAATGATTACCGTCGAAATTCCGGCGCGCATCGCGGCCAAACTTTTTTCCTTTAATCCGCCGATCGGTAAAACCAGGCCGCGCAGTGTGATTTCACCGGTCATCGCGACATCTGGCCGCACCGGTTTGTTGGCGAACAGCGACGCTAGTGCTGTGAACATCGCGATGCCCGCGGACGGGCCATCCTTCGGCACCGCGCCGGCCGGAACATGCACGTGAATGTCCATGTCCCTAAAATCTTCCGGCTTGACCCCGATTTGGCCGTCGCGACTTCGAACCAAACTGAGCGCCGCTTGCACGGATTCTTTCATCACGTTTCCAATTTGGCCGGTTAACGTGACGTTACCCTTCCCGGAATAACGCGTCGCCTCGATGTGCAACACTTCTCCACCGTAAGGCGTGTAGGCGAGGCCAGTCACCACGCCGGGCTGACTCGTTTTCAATTTGCTCTCGCGCACATAACGCGCCGGCCCGAGCGTCTGTCCGACAAATTCGGGGGTAACCTCGACTCGTTGGCATTCCCCACGGGCACACTTCGCCGCTACCGACCGACAAATCGCGCCAATCTGCCGCTCGAGTTCGCGAACGCCAGCCTCGTGCGTGTAATCATTGATGATACGGCGAATCGCATCCTCCTGGAATTCACATTGATCGGCCTTGAGTCCGTTCTCCTCGAGCTGTCGACGAATCAAATATCGTTTCGCGATCTCCAATTTTTCGCGCTCGGTGTAACCGGGCAGCGAAATCACCTCGATCCGGTCGCGTAATGGTTCGGGAACGCCGTCGATGTAATTGGCCGTGCCGATAAAAATGACCTGCGACAAATCGAACGGCACATCGAGATAGCGATCGACAAACGCGTTGTTCTGGCGCGGATCGAGCACTTCGAGCATCGCACTGGCCGGGTCGCCACGGAAATCGGCACCAATCTTGTCGAGTTCGTCCAACATGAAAACCGGATTACGTGTCCCGGCGCGTCGCAATTCCTGGATGATCCGCCCTGGCATCGAACCGATGTAGGTGCGCCGGTGTCCGCGGATTTCCGCCTCATCGCGCATCCCGCCGAGACTAATCCGGACAAATTTTCGGCCGAGCGCGTCGGCAATCGATTGGCCGAGACTGGTCTTGCCGACCCCAGGCGGGCCGAGAAAACACAAGATCGGTCCGTGTCCGTTCGGGTTAAGCTTTCTAACTGCGAGATATTCGATCAACCGCCGCTTCACTTTTTCGAGATCGTAATGGTCGCGGTCGAGAATTTGTTGCGCTTGATCAAGATCGATGTGGTCCTCACTCAATTTGTTCCACGGAAGATCGGCGATAATCTCGATGTAACTGACGATGACTGAGTACTCCGGACTGGCGGGTGGAATAAAATCGAGCCGCTTCAGTTCGCGTTCCGCCTGGGCCAGCACTTCTGGCGGCGGTTCAGCTTTCTTCAGTCGCTCGCGCAACTGCGAGACCTGCTCTTCGCTTCCGGTTTCATCTTCGCCGAGCTCATGCTGGATCGCTTTGATTTGCGATCGCAAATAAGCGCGTCGTTGCGCGTCGGAAAATTGCGATGCGACATCCTTTTGCAATTTCTCCTGGATCTGCGCGATCTCGAGCTGCGCGGAAATGTGCTTTTGTACAACCTCGACGCGCTTCGCTATGTCCGGTTCCTCGAGGATCGCCTGCTTTTGCGCGACATCGACGTTCAGGTTTGGCGCCAGAAAATCGGCGAGCTGTTCTGGATCCGTAATGTTCAACACCATCAGACGCGCTTGCTCCGGCGTTTCTGGACTCAGTTCGAACAAACGCGCGGCCGAATCGCGCAGGTTTCGGAAAGTCGCTTCCCATTCCTTGCTCGGCGTCGGCGCAATCGATTTCATTAAATCGATTTCCGCGCGAATGAATGGCGAAGTCGCCGCGATCTTGCGCAAAGTGAATCGCTGCAGACCGCGGGCGATGATGACCACATGATCGTCGGCCTGACGAATCATCTTCAACACCAGCGCAGCCGTGCCGACGTGATAAAGGTCCTGCGGTTCCGGATCTTCTTTTGCCTCGTCGCGTTGCGTTAGCAACCCGATTACTTTCGTACGCGGCAACGTTTCATCCAGCAACGCGATCGACGCCGGACGGCGGACGTTTAACGGCACAATTGTTCCTGGAAAAACGACGAATCCGCGCACTGGCAGGATCGACAATTCCTCTGGAATCTTTGGGATTTTGCTGTTGTCGGACATGTCGGCAGCAATCGCCGTTGTCGGGTCCGCGCCGGATTTCATTTCTAGTTCTGCAGGCTGCAGGGAAAAATCTTGTTCGTTTGTCATTGTTTAATCGGAAGCGAAATCCAGAGCAGTCCGTTGCGTTGCTCGGCGTCCGCCTCGTTGATCTCCACTTCATCCGGCAGGGTGATCTCGCGTTCGAACGGCCCGTAATCGATTTCCATGGCCAGCAATCGAACGGCGCGACCTTCGTCGTGCGAAGGCTCGGGCAATTCTCGGGCGCCCCGGATAAGCACTCGCTGCGGCTCGACAATCAGATCAATCTGCGACCGCTCGACCCCGGCCAGATCGACACAAATCCGGATGCACTTCTCGCAGCGATAGGCATTGATCGCCGGCTCCCAGGTATGGGGTGCGAACTGAAACTGCGACCGCGCCAGCTCGTAAGTGACGTCGTGCAACGCGCCGTGGAGCCAGCGCAACTTGATGCTGTCGATAGGGTCCATTTCAAAAGGTATCTGCCTCTATATTAGACTACGCTGAACGTCGACCCGTTGCGTGTCTATTCTGAAAATCAGCAGCCGCAAACCGCTACAACCGATGCGGCTAGATGTCGATCTTAGTGTGCCGTGCTTCTTTTCGAACGGACTCGCCAAATGATCGCGATGAGCAGAGCTGCGACGGCTGTCGGGAGAAAACAAAACAGCAGATACGGAATGCCCAACCCAATAAATAATCCCCGACGGATCTTGGAGCGAGAACTGATCAGAGAAAGTGCCTTCATACCACGCCACGAGCATCAGCCAACCGATACTCGCGGGAAGACTAAGCAGCAGCGCGAAAACAATTCGCGTGCGACGACGACACCGACAACGCAGCCGACAGCTAGGAAAGACAGTACTTGGGGCCAAAGCTGTGAAAGCAGAGACGCTCTTTCATCTAACGTCACTTCACTTTCCCTGGGCCCCACAGGGCGCGGCCGGGTTTGGCGTCGGTGTGTTCGCCTTCCTTGATCACTTGCACGCCGTTGACGAAAACGTGTTTCACCCCGGTCGCATACTGATGCGGTTTATCGAACGTCGCGTGATCGGTGATTGTTTTCGGATCGAACACCACCACGTCGGCGAACATTCCTTCCTTCAGCATTCCGCGATGATCGAGCTCGAGATTTTGCGCCGGTTGTGCGCTCAAACGCCGGATCGCTTCCGGTAAGCGTGAGCACTTTTTCGTCGCGACAATATTTGCCGAGCACGCGCGCGAAGTTTCCATAAGCGCGCGGATGCGGATTCGATTTCGTGAACGGCGGCTCCGGCGCCTGTGACGCTTCATCCGAGCCGAACGAGATCCACGGCTTCTGCAATTCCTTCTTCACGTTCTCTTCCGACATCAGGAAATAAACCGTGCCGATCCGTGATTCGTCTTCGGCCACCAAGTCCATCGCGGTCTCGATCGGATCTTTGCCGCGCATTTTGGCCACCTCGGCAAGCGTTTTGCCGGTGAGCGGTTTCAATTTGTCTGACTTGAACGCGACCAGGAGAATTTTGTCCGGTGAGCCGGAGGCGAGGTAAAGATTTTCCCATTTGTCGGTGTCGACCTGCACTTCGGCTTTGATTTTCTCGCGAGTCGCCGGATCGCGGAGACGTTTGAAGAGCGCCTCGTAACCGCCGTCTTCCGTCCACGGCGGAAAACAGGCATCGAGTCCGGTGCCCGCCGCGGTGTAGGTGTACATGTTCGCGCGAATCTTCAGTCCATCCTTTTGCGCTTTTTCGATTCGCGCCAGCAATTCATCTTCTTTCGGCCAATTTTTCTGGCCGGCCGCTTTGATGTGATAAACCTCAGCCGGAATGTTCGCTTCACGCGCGATCCGGAGCAGTTCGTCGAACGCTTCAAGGAGCTGGTTTCCTTCGCTGCGCATGTGCGAGATGTATTTGCCTTTGTATTTCGCCGCGACTTTGCACATCTCGATCAGTTCGTCGGTCTTCGCGTAAAAGGCGGGCGGATAAATCAACGAGGTGCCGATACCAAGCGCGCCGGCTTCCATTTCCTTGCGGACGATTTCGCGCATCTGATCGAGCTCCTGCGGTGTCGGCGCCCTATCTTCAAAACCAATGACGTAAGCCCGGACGGTGGTCGCGCCCAGGAACGATGCGACGTTGCAGGAAATTCCGCGCTTCTCCAAATACTGCAGATATTCAGACAGGGTGTTCCATTTGATGTCGTATTTGATGTCCGACTGCTGTTTAAGTATGTAGGCGCGCAGCCGGTCGTTGACCGGCCCCATCGATTCGCCTTCGCCCATGATTTCGGTGGTTACGCCCTGACGTAGCTCGCTCTGCGAACGCCCATCCTGAATCAACGACTCGGTCGACCACGAAAGCATGTTGATGAATCCCGGCGCGACGGCGAGGCCCGTGGCATTGACGATTGTTTTCGCGCTTGCCTTCGAATAATTGCCAAGGCCAGCGATTCGATCGCCCTTGATCGCAATATCGACATGTTGCGCCGAGCCGCCGCTTCCGTCGTAAACGTCGCCGTTTCGAATGATGACGTCGTAGTCCTGGGCGAAAGCGGAGGAAGCGATCAGCGAAATAATTAGTGCGCTTTTCATGGAGCGATTGAAAAATCGCCGCCTTTCGATGTCGATCTTATTCTGGTGCGAGCGAAAGCTCTTCGAGTTTCTATTCAGAGTTTGTGATCGCGAGGGCGCGATCACCGGCACGCGAGGCGCGTGCGCTCCCCGGAAACCTATCCGCGTAATCCGCGGTTCATTTTTTCTCTGACTCCTTGAGCAGCTCGATCAAGTGATCTTTCCACAGCGCGGCGACGGTGTGGCTGCCGTGTCCGCGCGTTTGATCACTGAATGGGATCACGATCGCGCGTCCGTGCGGAACACGTTTGATCTCGCGCTCCAGAATTCCCAATTCCGGCGGATTGATCAAATCGTCAGCTGAATTAACTGCCAACAATGGCGCCCGAATTTTTTCCAAATTGGGACCGGGATCGTAATCGTGCGACGCTTCAAGCGCGTAAAGGACATCGTTCGCGTCGTCGGTTTTCACGATTTGATCGACAAATTTGCCGAGGATCTCGTCCGTTTTGGCGAGCGTCGGCGCTTCTTTTTGTCGCAGGACCGGATTGCTGCTCATGAACCAGAGCATGTAAGCGGCGGTGCGCAGACTCGGCGGTTGTCCGGCAGCTGCCGGATATTCGCCACCGTTCCAGGCGGGGTCGTTTCGAATCGCGTCGATCACCATTCGCCGCCAGCCGCGGTTACGCCCCGAAATTTGCGTCGGCAAACTCGCCAGCGGCATCAGCGCATCCATGAAATCGGGATGCGTTTCACCCCAAAGCCAGGTGTGCATCCCGCCCATCGATGTGCCCATCACCAAACGCGCGTGATTCACGCCAAGGCCGTCCGTCAGCAAGCGATACTGCGCCTCGACCATGTCGGCGTAACCGTAACGCGGAAATTTCGCGTGCATCCCGTCGCTCGGCTTGCTCGATTTGCCGTGACCGATGCAGTCCGGAAGCACGACAAAGAACTTCGTTGTATCGAGGGGTTGATCTTTCCCGAAAAGTTCTCCGGCAAATTCCGGTCGAATGAATTGCGCGCCGCTCCCGGTGGTTCCGTGCATGATGAGAACGGCGTTGGTGACTTTACCGGTAGCATCTTTGTTGATCTTGCCCAGCGTTCGGTAATGAATAGTCAGCTCGGGCAAAGTTTCGCCGGACGCGAATTTGAAATCGCGAATTTTGTAGTCGCCTTCGGTGGGCGGTGGATAGTCGGCAGCTAGCGTGACCTTGTTTACTGCGAAAAAAAAGAATACGAAGGCGAGAATTCGGCTCATGATTTGTAACGCACTAATTTTTAGGCAAACGCGTTTCGCAGATCTCACAGATCACATGGAGAATGAATTTGTGCGCTTCCTGAATGCGGGCAGTCGCATCGCCTTTCACGACCAGGTCGAGATCGGCTAGGCCGGCGGTCGAACCTCCATCGCGTCCGAGCAATGCGATTGTTTTTACTTTGCGTGCGCGTGCTTCCTCGATGGCGCGCCGGATATTTTTCGATTTGCCGCTGGTGCTAATTGCAATCAGAACGTCGCCGGAATTTCCGAAGGCGCGCACTTGTCGGGCAAAGATTTCGTCGAACCCGTAATCGTTTCCGGTCGCAGTGATCAAACTGCCGCCCTGCGACAGATTCATCGCGGGAAATGGCCGGCGATCCTCGACGAAGCGGCATGCGAACTCGGTGCAAAAGTCTGCCGCATCCGCGGCGCTGCCGCCATTTCCGCAGGCCAGCACTTTCCTGCCATTCGTTAGGCATTCGGAAATTAATTCCGCCGCGCTTACGATCTGCGATTCAAGATCGGCAATAGATTCAATCGTTTTTGTGGCGGCGCTGATCGCGTTCTTGAGAATTCCGGACTGGCCGCGCATTGGAAATTACAGCTGCTGAGTGGAGCCGAGATGAACCTGACCGCCGCTAATTTTAACCGGCACATAAAGCTTGTAGACGGTCCGCGGTTTAACGCGCCATTGCTGGAGCGTGGCGACCAGAGCGTCATCGACTTCCTTTACTCCCGTGCTTTGCCAAATCCGTGCGATATCCACCAAGCCGGTGCGAACGGAAAGATCGAGAATCACCACACCACTTCCATTCCAATGGCGCGACACCTTCGGAGCGGGACCGTAAATGATGGCGTGCTCAAAAGTACCAAGCCGTGTCATGATGCCAAAATCAGGCGTTAAGGTGCCGGCTGGAAGATTCGGAGTCAGGGCGCGAACCGAACTGACGGAAATAATCACCGATACCAAAATGATAGGAATCGATTTCATAAAAAGAAACTGGTGCGCGGTAGAGGTTTCGAACCTCTGACCCCTACCGTGTCAAGGTAGTGCTCTACCACTGAGCTAACCGCGCGTCCTAGCGGAATGATAAGTGACCAGTGATAGGTGATCAGTCAAGACCGCGCCTGATCGCAGGTCTAGGCCGCGAGCTTGACTGCTTCCTTGTGTCCGAGAATGCGAACGGTCTCTTTCAATTGCTCGACCTTGAGCGGTTTTTTCAAAACCGTGATCGGACCTTTGGCCAAAATCCGGTCGAGCATCGCGCTGTCGGGATAACCCGTAATAATAATGATTGAGCATTCGGGTTGCTGTTCCTTGACCGCGTCGTAGACGTCGTCCGCGGGACCGTCCGGCAATTTCAAATCGAGAAATACGAGATCGAATTTCTGCTTCTCGAGAGCAGCCAGCGCTTCCTTGACGGTGCCGACAACGACGCGGCTGAAGCCGATTTTGCGTAGGAACAGTTTGAAAAGATTCTGAAGGCTTTCGTCGTCATCGACGACCAATACGGTGGGTTGGCCGGACTTGTCCTCTTTCAAAATGTCCTTGTCGAGCGAGGACTTCTTAATGCGCCAGCGGCCGCCGATTTGGATGGCGGGAAGCTGGCCACGCTGGACGAGATAATAAACGGTAGGCAACGGGATGCGCAGGTATTTGGCCGTTTCCTTGACCGTTAGGAGGTTATGCATGTGGGAAAATCACCAATTCAGAAGAAAATGGGCAAGACATTTCGCTAGCCTTAAGCATTATAAATTCTAGAATAGGTGTCAATCCTTTCTTTGCTCATTTTGGGCTTATCGGAGCAGGGAGGTCAAAGGCCAGCCGAGGCCACCCGGGCACTCGCGACTGGACAATCCCCTGGCTGAAGGTGACTATTCGTTTTTCGATGAGTGCGCTTTTCTTCAAGCGATTCCTGAAACGACCGTTCCAGATCGCCTCCATTGTGCCAAGCTCAAAGGCGTTGGTCGAGCGGGTGTCGGACAAAATCGATTTCGACCAGGCCCGGGTAATTGCCGAATACGGCCCGGGCGAAGGGGTCCATTCTCGTGAGATCGCGCGCCGGATGCGGCCGGATTGCCAATTGCTCCTTTTCGAACTCGACCCCGCGTTTTCGCGCGATTTGCGCCGTCAGTTTAGCGACGATCCTCGCGTGCACGTGATTAATGATAACGCTGCCCATTTGCAGCGCGAACTGCA
Source organism: uncultured Verrucomicrobiae bacterium (assembly GCA_963801815.1). GTDB lineage: Bacteria > Verrucomicrobiota > Verrucomicrobiia > Chthoniobacterales > UBA10450 > AV40. The sequence continues at coordinate 711,922 of CAWDGJ010000002.1, read as the reverse complement.
TCGGCGTGGTATTGCGGCGTGCGATTACATCGTCTCGGGGATTCCGTTCAGCATTCTCCAGATCGACAAGAAGCGCGCGTTGCTCCAACAAACCCACGACGCGCTCATGCCGGGCGGTCGGTTCATTATTTATCAAGTTACGAACGAACTGAAACAGCACGCCAAGATTTTTGAGCACGCGGAATCCGAGTATTTCCTCCAAAATATTCCACCGATGTTCATCACGGTTTTTGAGAGGGGAAACGGCCAGAACGGCGAGAGGCCGGTCGCAGCCGAAGCATCGACCTTCCGCAAATAACTCATGGCGGCCAGGGGAATGCGGATTGAGAAAGATTCAATGGGCGAAATGTCGCTCCCTGAATCCGCCCTTCACGGCGCTTCGACGCAGCGCGCCGTCCTCAACTTTCCGATCAGCGGTTACCGTTTTTCGCGACCATTCATTCGCGCACTGGGTTTAATCAAATGGGCTGCGGCCCAGGCCAATCACGATCTCGGTTTGCTCGACGCCGAACGCGCGGCCCTGATTGTGCAGGCCGCCGAGGAAGTGATTGAGGGGAAACTCGACGAACATTTTCCGCTCGATATTTTCCAGACTGGCTCCGGGACCAGCACCAACACGAACGCGAACGAAGTCATTGCCAATCGTTGCGCCCAGTTAGCCGGCAAAGAGATTGGATCTCGCGAACTCGTTCACCCGAATGATCACGTCAACATGGGACAATCGAGTAACGATGTGATCCCGACCGCGATTCACATTAGCGCCGCGGAACAACTGAAGAATCATCTTGGGCCGGCTCTGACGAAATTGCACTCGGCGTTGGAGGCGAAGACCAAGGAATTCTGGGACATTATTAAGATTGGCAGGACCCATTTGATGGATGCAACCCCCGTCCGACTCGGTCAGGAATTCTCCGGTTACGCTCAACAGGTCGCCTACGGGAAGCAGCGCGCCGAAAAAGCACTCGAGGTTTTGCGCGAAGTTGCGCTGGGCGGCACAGCGGTGGGAACCGGGTTGAATCGCCATCTCAATCTTCCGAAGAAAATGCTGCGACACATCGAACAGCGGACAGGAATCGCGTTCTACGAAGCGAAGAATCACTTTGAAGCCCAGGGCGGCAAAGATGCAGTGGTAGAAGCAAGCGGCCAGCTGAAAACTATCGCGACAAGTTTGTTCAAGATTGCGAACGACATTCGTTTGTTAGGCAGCGGACCGCGCTGCGGCATCGGTGAGATCCAATTGCCGGCGACCCAACCGGGCAGCTCGATCATGCCGGGCAAGGTCAATCCCGTGATGTGCGAATCGATGATGATGGTTTGCGCACAGGTTTTTGGCAACGACACGGCAATCACTTGGGCCGGCGCCAATGGGAATTTCGAACTCAATGTGATGATGCCGGTGATGGCGCACGATCTTCTCGAATCAATCCGGTTGCTTTCGAGCGTGGTGGACGTTTTCTGTGAAAAATGCGTTACCGGGATCAAGGCGAACAAGGCGCGTTGCGAGGAACTGGTGGAACTGTCTATGGCAATGGTAACGGCGCTCGCCCCGAAAATCGGCTACGATCGCGCGGCCGAGATCGCGAAAGAAAGCGTCCGGACGGGGAAAACGGTGCGAGAACTCTGTCGCGAAAAGAAAATTCTGCCAGAAAAGGAACTCGAAGCCGCGCTCGATCCGGTCGCGATGACGGAACCCGGGGGCACTGGCGCTGGCGGCGGATGACGATGTCGATCTACAAATTTATTGGAGTATTGTTTCTGGCCGCTGGCCTAACGAATTCAAGTTTAGGCGCGGATAATCGTCCAGATGTCGCGCAGATCCTCACCAAATCCGACGCGACCGACATTTTAGGTGAAGCGGTAAGAGATCCAAGTCCGCGGAGTGGCGAAGGCGCCGACGGTTACTATTCAAAATGCAATTACTACAGCATGCGTCGCGGAAAATCCCTGGTCATTCGCCTTCAGCTGCCCAGTCCGAATGCGATTGCCCCGGATAAAGAACTTCAGCTGGTCGCGGCGGCGAACGGATCAATGGAAGATGTGCCGGGCGTCGGCGATGCCGCCCAAATGTTCGCTGCCGGCGGGGAAAGCGGATTCGCATCGCGCGTGCTGATGCTTTACGTCGTTAAAGGCAACGCGTTTCTCACTATTGGCGTAAGCGGCTTCGCCAATGACGCGACCGCCTTGGAAAAGGCAAAGGCCGTCGCCCAAAAATTAGTCGAGCATCTTTGACCGCGGCGGCCCGCGAGGTTAGATCGACCTTTATGGTGGCGAAGCTTGATGGACCTCAATTCTCCGGTGGCGCCAACATTGCCATCAAGTGTCCGTCGCACACCTACGAGCAAACCGTCGCTTTTTATCGCGATACGCTCAATTTGCCTTTGATCGAGGAGGAACCGGACGGCTGCATCTTTCAATTCGGCCCGAACCGCCTCTGGATCGACAAAGTACCGAACCTCAGTCATCCCGACATCTGGCTCGAGATCGAAACGAACGACACGGAAGCAGCCGCGGCGTTCTTAAAGGTTCACGGCGTCGCGCGCCGTGACGAAGTGGAAAATTTGCGGGAGGATTTCAACGGCTTCTTCGTCTCCGAGCCCGGCGGCGTCGTTCATCTCGTCGTCGGTCCGGAAGAAGTGTGAGCAGTTGTCGATCTTAGACGTGCCAACCCATGATGGTGAGATCGCGTTCGACCTCGTCGAGATGCGCGACACCGGGCAGCAATCCCCATTTTGCGAACCCAAGTTCCTCGAATAACCGCAAGCTCGGTTCGTTGTGCGCGAAAATCAGGCCGACCATTGCGTTGAGTCCAAGCGATGGTGCGCGTGAGATTGCTTCGGCGAGCAATGCGCGTCCTACTCCGCGCCGCCGGAACTTTTCATCCACGTAAACGCTTACTTCGGCCGTGTCGCGGTAAGCACCGCGCGGCAAAAAAGATTTCAACGTCAGCCAGCCGGCAACGTCGTCGTCGATTTCCAAAACCCAAAACGGATGCCGGTCAGGCGAATGATCATTCAACCAATTGCGTCGCGTCTCGAGCGTCACCGTTTCCAGTTGGGCAGTGGAGATACGGGTGACGATCGCGGCATTGTAAATCCGGATGATCGCGGGGAGATCGGCTTCACGCGCGTCACGGATCTTCATTTCACGCTTGGCCGCGACCTTCCGCCGTGGCCTTTCAGTCGCCATCGCTGGACTCATGCTGCGGGAAAAAATGCGCTCTCAAACGTCGGCTGGAAATGTCCGCGCGTTGTTTCGCCGATCCGAAATTGCGGGCTGATATCCGATTGGGTCGCGCAAAAGACTTCGATATCAATCTTGCCGCATTTCTTCAGGGCAGCGCGCACGGTTTGGAGCGCGAGCTCGGGCGTGTTGCAATCGCGACTAAGATGTCCGAGCACCACCCGGTCGACTTTTCCCGGCAGTAACTCTTCGATCACGCTCGCCGCCGCGCTGTTGGAGAGATGTCCGTGGCGTGATTGAATCCGTTGCTTCACTGGCCAGGGCCGATGGGTGTCGTTCTGCAAAAGTTTCTCATCGTGATTGGTTTCGATGACGAGGGTATGCACCTGCCGCAATCGCTCGACGATCATCTTCGTCGCGTAACCGAGGTCAGTGATGAAGCCAAGGCTGCTCGAGCCGGCGTAAAACGCGAAGCCGACGGGATCGACGGCGTCGTGGGGCACCGGGAACGGTTGCACCGTGATGTCGCAGATCGTGAACTCGGCGCCGGTGCGAAAGATTCGCCAGTTTGGATGTTGATCCAACGAACAACCGCAGCGCACCGCTTCGGCGGTTTGCGAATTTGCGTAAATCGGCACATCCAGTTTCCGGCAGAGAACTTCGAGGCCGCAAACGTGGTCCCCATGTTCGTGCGTGAGCAGAACGCCGTCGAGTTGCTCGGGCAACACGCCGCATTGCTCCAACCGGAGAACGATCTGACGCGCGCTCAGTCCGCCATCGATCAAAATTTTGCAATGATCGGTCGCAACCAGCGCACTATTTCCGGCACTGCCGCTGCCGAGCATCGTCAAACTGAACACGAGCTGTATTTAGCGACCGCGATCTTGTTTTCGCAAATTAAATTCGCAAGAGCGGCGGAATTTTTGCAGCCGGAAGTGCGAGAACCCGTTCTTTTTTGCGACTGTAGTCGAGCGTGCGGAAGAAACGGATTTCTTCAACGCGGCGAGCGGCGTTGAGCGTGTCGAGGTAGTGCGTATAACTGGCAGCCAGTTCGGCGGTTTCCAAATAGCGCGCGCGCAGGTTTCGGTCTGCGAACGCGTCCGGGCATTGGCGATTGAACAGGTGAAATCGCAACCAGCGCCGATCCAAGCGCGAGACGCGCTGCGTTTTTCGAAAGAATGCGACGAACAAAAGCAGAACGAGGTAAGTGTCGACCTGGGCCTGGAGCTCGAGATTGCGCGCAAAGTCTTCCGAGGCAATCTCGCGGGCGCCGTTCTGGAATTGAAGCGCGGCGTGCAGCGCGTGATTGATCTCTTCGACAAAAACGATTAGCGACCGAATATTTCGATCGCTCAATCCGGCGCGCGGGTCATGGCGTTCGAGCTGTTCGATAAGCCAGTGCGAATAATAAATACCGACGTAAAGACGATCGTTTGCGGTGCGGAGAAAAGTGCGCGCGATCTCGCTCAGTTCCCGGGCTGATTTCCCGGCCAGCCTTGACAATTGGATGCAGCGGCGGCTGTCGATCAAACAATCTTCCAGATTGATTCCGACGTGAACATAGGTGCGCTCGAGAAGTTTTTGGATCTGGCTGAAGAGCGTCTCGTTCACAAAACAAGGGACGGCCGCAAATCATCGTCGAGATTGAGTAACCGGTCGGAAAGATCGTTCAAGGCGAGGCGAACGCCGCGAAATTGGCCGGCCAGGTTCGCGAAGACATCGTTCAGTTCGCATCGTTTCGCTGTTTCATGCGAAGCAACCATTTGATAATTGGTGCGGCCGATTTCCTCGTAAAATCTCAGGTCCGGTCCGCCGCGCTGACAGCGCCGTTGCGCGCTCTCGTGAAAAATTCCGCTGATGAACAGGGAATAATTTCCAATGTGCGCTCGCAAGAGGAAGGCTTGCTCGCGCGTCATCCGTTTCAGGGCGATGAGCATATCGGAAATATATTCGAGAGCGTGGTTCTCGATCTCGTCAGGGCGTTGCAACTGGCTCGCCCGGGAAAAGGTTTCCAAAAGAGATCCGACGTAATCGCAAAGTTTGCGGTCGCCGATTCCGGCTTGTTGCAAAACGTGGCGGGCAAGCACGTAGAAATAAAATTGCGACGAAATGCGCAGGTGCGCAGGGTTGGACAGGATCGCTTCAACCAGCTTTGGATGATCGAGCACCGCATCTCGCGTTTCGGCATCACTCAGAAGATCGACCAGTGAAACGTGATCGTTCGATGAATGAGCGAGTGTGCGAACAATGAAATCGAAATCAGCGGCGGTGAAGCGTGCCCGACAATTTGCCCTAATCATCGCGCCTTCCCTTCCCGAGCATTGACGATGCCGCAGCCAACGTTGTTCGAGGCGACGTTTAGTGCGCCGCGGACACTTTAGTCAAGAAGGGAGCGCATGGGACGCGGGACATAGAAGGGCCCGAGCCGGACTGGCATTACGGCCCAGGGTAGGACCGCGGCAACCGGGAGGCGAGCGAGTGTCAATCTACTCGCGCCAAGAACAAGAAACGCCCAACCTCCAGCCCCGCACATCGTATCTCGACCTGTTTGCATTCGACGTTGGATGTTGGACGTTGACCGCGAGTCCGGTCCGCCGATGGACTCGTCCCGTGGCGAGCTCGGACCGTTCGCAGTTTTCTGCCGATTGAAAGGGAAGGGTGGCTGAGTCCGGTTTAAGGCACTCGACTCGAAATCGAGCGTGGGGCAACCCACCGTGGGTTCGAATCCCACCCCTTCCGCCAGCTTGCGGATTTTACCTTTTCTCAAACCGTTGTCGGGCCCGGCGCATAACTTTTCGGAGATTCGAACGCCGTTCGACCGGTGGGGCGCGAAGCGCGAGGGTTACAAGCGAAGCTCTTACTCCGGAGCCAAAGCGCAGCTTTGGATAATCCCACCCCTTCCGCCACCTGTCGCGCCGTTCCTAGTATCTAAGAGTACGTAGGCCGTTTCGACGACAAACGATTGCGGCGTATCATGGCGGTCATGAAAACATCGCATCTGATATTTTTCTTTTTCGGCGCTGCGGTGATGTTCGGTCTCGGCACGCTGCGAGGATCCAACGCGGAACCCGGACATCACGTTTACGAGCTGCGCCTGTACCATGTGAACGCGGGCAAAATGGACGAATTAAAAGCGCGCTTTCGCGACCACACCGACGCTATCTTCAAACGGCACAACATGAACAGCGTTGGTTACTGGTCTCCCCAAGATCCGCCGAGTTCTCAAAATCTGTTTATTTACATTCTGGAACATCCAGGCCGGGAAGAGGCGGAGAAGAATTGGGCCTCCTTCCAAGCCGATCCGGAGTGGCAAAAGGTGAAGGCCGAATCGGAGAAAAATGGGTCCTTGGTGGACCATATTGACCGCTACTTCATGGATCCAACCAGCTTCTCGGCGCTGCAGTGAAGCAAAGAAGTCTGGACGACATCAACGGGGCGAAATGTTACAATTAAATTCTTGATTTGAACGCGTTTTGCCCTGCATATTGTATGTCCGCCAATGGCCTTCCGCTATTACTTGTTGTTCCCTGAAATTCACAACTTGTTGGCCGGGCTGTTAGCATCAATTCACCGTTAATTCACCAGTTGTAGGAAGTGCCCCATGATCCAACTCAAACCCGGAATCCAACCGTCAACCCTGAATAAACCGCGCAAATCCGTCGATCGCCGCCGGCAGAGATCAACCAAAAGCCGGGGTCTCCAGTTCGAACGGACATTCAGCGACGCCAATATTCGGCCATTTGAACAAACCGAGTGGGAGCGGCGGACCGCCGAAATTACCGACGATAGCGGCACGGCGATTTTCAAACAGGAGAACGTTGAGGTGCCGAAGAGTTGGAGCGCGCTCGCGACCAAAATTGCAGTCTCGAAATATTTTTACGGCGACATCGCGCACGGAACTGACCCTCACAAGGGCGGACGCGAAAGCTCAGTGCGGGAACTGATTCATCGTGTAACGCGGACGATTACCGATTGGGGAATCGCGGACGGATATTTTGCCGATGCGGAGGCGGCGGAAATTTTTTACGACGAGCTGACCTGGCTTTGTTTGAATCAACACGGCGCGTTCAATTCGCCGGTCTGGTTCAACGTCGGTCTTTATCATCGAGTACGGCATCGGGAAGAACGCCGGTGCGGGAAATTATTTTTATAATCGCGCGACTGGAAAGGCCGAGCGCGCACCGACCCAATACGAATATCCGCAAGGCAGCGCCTGTTTCATTCAAAACGTCGAAGACACGATGGAAGACATCATGCGTCTGGCGATGAGCGAGGCGATGCTGTTCAAATACGGCAGCGGCACTGGCACCGATCTTTCCACGTTAAGATCGACAAAGGAAAAATTGAGCGGCGGCGGCAAGCCGAGCGGTCCGCTTTCGTTCCTGAAAGTTTACGATCAAGTGGCGAACGTGGTGAAGAGCGGCGGCAAGACGCGCCGTGCCGCGAAGATGAACACGCTCAAAGATTGGCACCCGGACATTGAAGAATTCATCGATGCCAAGCAAAAGGAGGAAAAGAAAGCGTGGGCGTTGATCGAGCAAGGTTACGACGGCAGCTACAACGGTGACGCCTACGGCTCGGTCATGTATCAAAACGAAAACCTAAGCGTGCGGGTAAGCGACGAGTTCATGGACGCGGCGCTGGAAGGCAAAGAATGGTGGACCCGCCGGGTCACTGACAGCCAACCCTGTGAGCGCAAAGACGCCCGCACGTTGCTCCGAAAAATCGCCGAAGGGACGCACATTTGCGGCGATCCCGGAATGCAATTCGATACCACGATTCATAAATGGCATACCTGCAAAGGCACCGGTCGCCAAAACTCCACCAATCCGTGCAGCGAATATCTCTTTCTCGACAACACGGCCTGCAATCTCGCGTCGCTGAACCTGATGAAGTTCAAGACCGCCGAGGGCACGTTCGATGTTGAACGTTTCAAGGCCGCAGTTCGCGTTTTCATCACCGCGCAGGAAATCGTGGTCGACAACGCCAGTTATCCGATCAAGGAGATCGCGGAGAACTCACACATTTTCCGCACGCTCGGACTGGGTTACGCAAATCTCGGTTCGTTGATCATGAGCTACGGTTACGGATACGACAGCACGGAAGGCCGCGCGCTTTGCGGCGCCGTCACGTCGATCATGACTGGCGAAGCTTACGAACAGAGCGCCCGCATGGCCGAGGCGCTTGGCCCATTCCCGGGCTACAAAGAGGCGCGCTGCAGCGGCGTTCCCAAGCCGGTCGCGAAAAGCAATGTCGCGTCGATGCTCGAAGTGATCGATCTGCACGAGTGCGCAGTGAACGAGATTCCAGATATCGACGAATTCGCTTATCTAAAGAAGGAGGCGGCGAAAACATGGGACCGCGCCGCGAAACTTGGCAAACGTCACGGTTATCGCAACGCCCAGGTCACGGTGCTAGCACCGACTGGAACGATCAGTTTCCTGATGGATTGCGATACGACCGGAATCGAACCGGACATCGCGTTAGTGAAATACAAACTGCTCGCCGGTGGCGGAATGTTGAAAATCGTGAACCAAACCGTCAAGCCCGCGCTGGAAAAACTTGGTTACAATTCGGAGGAGATCGACCGGATCATCGCGCACATCGACGCGCTCGATACGATTGAGGACGTGATCGATTCCGACGGAACGACCATTGCGTCCGGATTGAAGCCGGAGCATTTGCCGATCTTCGATTGCGCGTTCAAACCATTCAAAGGTGAACGCTCTCTTAATTATATGGCGCACCTGCGGATGATGGCTGCAGCGCAACCGTTCTTGAGCGGCGCGATTTCGAAAACAGTGAACCTGCCCGAAGCCGCAACGGTTGACGACATCACGAACAGCTACATTGAAGGCTGGCGACTCGGATTGAAATCGATCGCTATTTATCGCGAAGGCTCGAAACGCTCCGCTCCGTTGAACACGCGAAAGACCCGCGACATGGGCGGCACCACCGAAGACATCGATGTGGCGCTTGACGTCACGGTCGATCGGGAAGATTTCCAAAAACGAATCCTTGAGCTCGAAGACGAACTTCGAGAAATGCGCGACAAGGTCGACAAACCAATTCGACATCGAATGCCCGACACGCGGATGTCGTTGACCCATCGGTTCGAGATCGCGGGCCACGAAGGCTACATCACGGTCGGTTTGTATGAAGACGGCCAACCGGGTGAGCTGTTTATCACCATGTCGAAGGAAGGCAGCACGATCGGCGGCTTGATGGACACCGTCGGAACGCTCACCTCGATCGCGCTCCAATACGGCGTGCCCCTGGAATCGCTCGTCAAAAAGTTCGCCTATCAACGATTCGAGCCGAGCGGGTTCACCAAGAATCCTGACATCCGCAACGCGACCAGCATCACCGACTACGTGTTCCGCTGGCTGGCTTGCCAGTTCATCAAAGGTTACAAGGAAGCGACTTCACCGAATCGCGGCCAAGGCGAGCTGCCGATGAAAGAAATTCCGGAGATGGAAAAGAAGGCGCTCAATCGCCCTGTTTCTGATCTCGCGCGGACTGGCGAAAAGGAAATTCTCGACGTGATCACGAATCATATTCCGAACGACGGTCCCGCCATGGCGGGACAGATCGCGGGGAACGGCCACAGCCATGCCGACCGCGTGCAGGAAGCACTCGGGAACATGTTCATGGACATCGTCTGCTCCCACTGCGGCAGCGACAAAGTGATCCGGGCCGGCGCCTGTGGCGTTTGCACGGAGTGCGGCACCAGCCAGGGCTGCAGCTAGCCAACGTGGCCAAACCTCACCTACAACGTTGGACAGACGCTGTGGGTTAGCTACAATTCGTGACCGCCGTTCGTTCGACGGCGGTCGCTCTCGGCTTGGGTCGCCGCGGCGACCTACGGCGTAATAAATTGCCTATGACTGAAGCGGAACTCCAAAGACAGAAGGAAATGCAGCAGGCCGAGGAGCTGTTGTTCACCGGCCCGCAGGCCCTTGGTTTCGTCAAAGGCCTGTTCGCCGGGCACTTCGTGTCCGACTGGGTGATGCCGTATCCGCGGATCCTAGAGGCGCAGCAAACTCAGCTCGATCAAACGTTGAAGGAGTTGCGCGCATTTCTCGACGCCAAGCTCGATCCGACGGCGATTGATCGACAGGCAGACATTCCGCGGGAAGTGATTGACGGCCTTGGGCGAGTCGGCGTGTTGGGGATGACCGCGCCGGCAGAGTACGGCGGCCACGATTTTTCACAGCTGGCGAACACGAAGATTTTGGAAGAACTAGGGACTCGTTGCGCATCAACATCGGTTTTTGTAAATGCGCATCATTCGATAGGAATTCGCGCGCTTTTGTTGTTCGGAACGCATGAGCAAAAACAGAAATGGCTGCCCAAGCTTTGCACAGGCGAATGGCTCGGAGCATTCGCATTGACGGAACGTGAAGCAGGCTCGGATGCCGCCAACGTGCAAATGACGGCAACACCGAGCGAAGACGGGTCCCATTACATATTGAATGGTGAAAAGCGCTACATCACTAACACCGCGATCGCGCATGTTTTAACGGTAATGGCCCGCACGCCAGTCCCGGGGAAACCGGGCAAGGACGCGATCACTGCGTTTTTGGTTACGCCCGATATGCCAGGTTTCGACCTGATTGAGCCGCGAATGGAAAAAATGGGAATCCGCGGAACGGCGACTGGCCGGTTCGCATTGCGCAACGTCAGGGTGCCGAAAGAAAATATTCTTGGACCGTTCGGCAAAGGTTTGAAAGTCGCGCTGACAGTTCTTGATTTTGGACGCACCACGTTTGGCGCGTGCTGCACCGGTGCGGCGAAGACTTGCTTACAACTTGCGATTAACCACGCGAACACTCGCAAACAGTTCAATAAGACGCTCGCCAACTTTCACTTGGTGAAAAAGAAAATCGCGCGGATCGCGGCCGACGCGTATGCAATGGAAGCGATGACGACGATCACGGCGTCGCTGATCGATCGCGGCCTCGAAGATTACATGGTCGAAACCGCGATGTTGAAAGTCTTCACGACCGAGCTGCTGTGGGAATGCGTAAACGAAGCTTTTCAGATCCATGGCGGCGCGGCTTACATGACCGATTGTCCACTCGAGCGAATGTTGCGCGACGCGCGCATCAACCAGATCGGCGAAGGCAGCAACGAAGTTCTGAAATCATTCGTCGCGCTTGTCGGGATGCGTGGGCCGGGCATGGAGTTCAAGGAAATTTACGACACAGTGTTGAAACCGACGCGCGAAGGCGGAATCGGCAAAGCTTGGAGCGCGGGCATGAATCGTCTCGGCGCTACTGTGCGAATTCCTGACGTGCCCGTGCGCAGCGCCGAACTGAAATCATTGGCTAACCAGCTCGGGCGATTGATCTGGCGGTTCAACCTGGCAGTCAACAAGTCCCTGATCCTTTATCGCGAACCGATTCTGGACATGCAGCTGGTGCAGGAACGAATTGCCGGCGCGGCGATGGATTTATTCGCATCAGCGGCAACGCTGAGCCGATGGGATGCGGAGATTCAATTTTCCCAGCGAAATGGGGGATCGCCGTCGCAGAAGAACACCGCGGCCGAGCTTTTCCTGAGGCAATCGTTCCGAAGAATCCGCAGTTTTCTTGCTGATCTGGGCGATAATGACGACAAACTCATCCTCGCAGCCGCCGATTCGGCATTGTCCTAAAGTTTCTCGTCAACCGGATCACGCCCGATTCGTCAGCTGACAATCGGCTGGCGCGGTTCTAGCTGCCGGAGAGGCATGCGTCTAAACGAGCTGGATCGTTTTGCGTCCGAGGATGTCGATCTTGCCGACAAACGGCTGCTAATTTTCATCGTCGCTTACAACGCCGAAGCGACGATCGAAAAAGTGTTGCGCCGGATCCCGCCAGCGTTGCGGACGAACGACACCGAAGTGCTGATCATCGACGATTCTTCAAGCGACGAAACCTTTGCTCGCGGCGTCGGCTATCAGCAGCAGAACTCGGAATTCAAAATCACCGTCCTGCGCACACCCGAAAACCAGGGTTATGGAGGCAATCAGAAGCTCGGTTACCGGTACGCGATAGACAACGGGTTCGACATCGTCGCATTACTCCATGGCGATGGAAAATACGCTCCAGAGAAATTGCCAGCGTTACTGAAACCGGTGATCGAGGACAAAACGGACGCGGTGCTGGGCTCGCGATTGATCGACAAACATGCGGCCCTGCGAGCAGGCATGCCTTTTGGCAAATGGATCGGCAATCGCGTGTTTACGGCGTTCGAGAACGCTGTGCTCGGCACGGAGCTTTCGGATTTTCACTGCGGTTATCGGATTTACGCGACCCGCGCTCTTGCCCAAATCCCGTTTGAGAAAAACACGAACGATTTCCATTTCGACACTGAGATCGTCATTCAATTCCTGTTGAAGAAACTCCGAATTCTGGAAGCGGCCATTCCAATGTTTTACGGCGACGGAATTCCTTACCGCGACGCGATGAAGTACGCCTGGAATATTTTCAAAACCACGGTGCGGGCACGGTTGTGTCAGTTGTCACTCTTTTACGATCGACGCTACGACGTTGAGGCGGTCGAGGAGATTTATCATCTAAAGCTCGGATACGCTTCCTCGCATACCGCGGCGATCGCGGCGGCCAAACCGGGCCGCAGAATTTTAGATATCGGTTGCGGCCAAGGCCGGGTCGGCGCTGAGTTTGCGAAGCTCGGCTGCCACGTCACCGGATTGGATCGTTACATTCCGAGTGACGATGTGCGACGGAAGAACATGGATTTCGTCCGCTGGGATTTGGATCGCGCCGAATTTCCAATCAACGTTTCGCAATTCGATCAGATTTTTTTGCTCGATATCATCGAACATTTGAAGGATCCGGCGCATTTTATGGATGAACTGCGGTTCGCGACCGGTTGCAAGCGGCCGGAGATCATCTTGACCACGGCGAACATCGGATTTTTTGCGACTCGATTCATGCTGACGCTCGGTCAGCTCAATTACGGCAAAAAGGGAATTCTGGACGTGACCCATACGCGTTTGTTCACGTTCCGGTCGATTAGCGAACTGTTAACTCAGTCAGGCTACAAGATTCTCGAATTGCGTGGGATTCCTGCGCCGTTTCCGCTCGCGTTGGGCCGAACGTTTCTGTCGCGACTGCTCTTGACGCTGAACGCGGTGCTGATTCGTTTGAGCAAGGGTCTTTTCGCTTACCAGATTTTCATCCGGGCGGAAGCGCGTCCAACCGTCAACAATTTGCTGCAGGAAACGATTTCCAGCAGCGGATCAAAGGCCGAAGCGCTGATCCGAGCCGCTTGATCGCGAGAGCTAGTAAGGTGTTTTCAGGATTCTTAGCGCCTGAAGAATGTCGTGCGTGATCAACTCGTAGAGCGGGTAACGCACTGCCAGAATGATGTATTGATGGAACTCAAAAGCGGCGATCAGCGCCACCGCGACACCGAAGATTAGATTCCGGTAACGAGCGAACGGTTCAACGAGACTGGAAAGGCAACTCAGCGCGAGAAACCGCAGCGGCATGTCCCACATGTTGGCATAGCGCAGGTTCATTCCATATTTCACGTTGCACATCACGACATAACTCGCGGCAATAAAGATCGCGAAATAAAGCTCCGGCTTCATCGCTCGATTCAGTCTGAACACTGCGCCAATCGCGAGAGCCAGAATGATCGGACTGACGAGCATCAGATCGACCAGGTAGCGATACCACGGTCCGTCGCCAGTCAGAATGGCGTATCGTGCCGTGGACGCTTTGGTCACGAGCAAGCGATATGTCTCGATCAAGGTGCCAAAACCGCCCGATAAGAAAGCGAGGATCACGACTCCGAGTAGCGGACCGGCAACTGTGACGAGCAACAGCGAACGGGTAGTAGTTCCGAATTGCAGCCAGCGGTTGGCAATGATCAACGCAACAATCGCCAGCCAGAAGAAAAACGAATTCTCTTTTGTGATGACAAGCAGGGCGAGACCAATGCCATAAGCGAGGAGTCGTCGCCAATCATTCGGCACGGTTAAGTTTTCCCAGAGTAACCAAAGTGCGAGCAGCGCCCAGAAGGTGAAGAAACCGTCGATTAGCGCGTGTTGGGACATGTGGAGCTGCGTCGGCGCGAATGCCATCAAGGCCGCGATGGCGCAGGCCCATTTCGGGCCGCGTAACCGCCATGCAAACGCCGTTGCCAATATCAGGGTCAGGATACTAAACAACGACGCGATCTGACGAAGACCTTCAAGTGTTTCGACTCCGAACAACGAGTGCCATAAATAACCGGTAAAGATGTAGAGAAAGCGGACCGGCGGAAGAACGGGCCCCTTAAGTTCTGGCTGCGCTTCGATGTAGGCTTCAACGAGTCCGGGATACGAACTCAGTCCTTCCTGGGTGAGAGCGTCTACGTACTTGCGATAAAGCTCCTCATCAAAGCCCAACTTTTTGTAGGCCGGCTCGGGATGAATCGGGGCCAGCGCGTTTAGCATTGCACCCGGAGAAAAAGCCTGCGGGGTGATTCGAAGAAAAATTCCGCCGACGAATATGATCGCCAACAACAGGATCTCGATCTTACGAATGCCGAGCCGGGGTTCGGTCATGATCTACGCCCTCTCGGCGCGCAAATGCGCATGGCTCATGATCGCGTCTTTCCAAAAAAGAGCCACGCCAACAAGCAGGGTTGCCCATGGCCAAATTCCCCAAGCAACCATTGGGGCCATTCCGTTGGAGTTGTTTCTGGCGATGCCGATGTACCACGGCAACCCGCCCGTGAGATCGTTGTAAAGAAAAAAGAGAGCTAACGTGGTGCTGAGGGTGAGCCAGCCGTAAAACTTCGGAGAAAGCAGGAGAATGAATGGTGCCAGCCAAACCAGATATTGCGAACCAATGCTTGGAGCGAAGACGAAGAAAACAACCCACGCGTAGGCGAACGAATCCAGGAGCGCCCGGTCAGAAAGGTGGCGTCGACGCCAGGCCAGTAGAATTATCGTACCCACAATCCCGATTTTCAGTGTCCATGAAATAGCAGCCGCGCCAGTCGGGAGATTGAAAAAACCGCCGTCGAGCTGGGACCAGTGGGTTAATTTCAGCCAATAGCTGATTCCCCAGCTGCCCCAATAACCGTTGTAGGAAAAAACATTTCGAAGAAAAAGCGCGGGAAATTGTGTCACCGGTTGTATCCACAATACGATGCTCAAAAGCGTGAACGGAACGACAAATCGCCTGGCGGTCCCGCGTTTCAGCCAAAAGAAATAGGGAATCGGTAACAGAAGGAGCGGAATGATTTTGATCTGACAACTCAAGGCGAAGAAAATTCCGCAAAGCACTGGCCGCTCACGCAAACACATGTAGGCCGAAACAATCAGGAACATCACCATTATCGGATCCGTGTTCCCGTGAAACCCGGAAACCATGATCGAGACCGGACTCAAGGCGAAGAGCAGCATTGCCCACATTGGGATTTGGCGGGTCGGAGTCGTGTTGCGAATTGCCGCGAGAACGAGAACTGATATCAAATCAGCGATGATTCCCGGCAGCCGAAGTAGAAACGGAAACGTGACGCCGTAGTCTCTAAGTAGCGGATTCTTCGAAAGATGGTCGATCAGCTCGAGATAGTAGGCCGTTACTGGCGGATGATTGAAGACAGGAAAATTCGAGAAAAAAATGACACCGTTTCGGTAAGTCCATTCCAAGCCGTGTTCGCGGAGCGATCCGGCGAACATATAGAAAGCGGCGACGTCATTTGTGCCGAACGTGTTGAAAGCAATCGCTAGCTTTAGCACGAACCCAACAAACGCTGCTCCAATGATCAGAACATTTTGCTGGCGAATCCGCGAATTCTCCGCAAGCGTGCGTAACCCGCTGGGGTTCGTCTCAGCTGCTGCGAATTGCAAGTCGCGCCGAAGAGAGAGTTCCATCGTGCCGAAGCTCAGCAGCTTCAGTGCCCCTCGAACCCTGCCAGGGGATCAGCGGAGTAACTGGTTGTCGATCTCGGTTTTCAGCTCGATGAACTCCGGCTGGTCGGATTTGAGGGCGATCGCTGCGTCGATTTCAGCGCGCGCAGCAGCAGGGTCTTTTTTGCCGAGAAAAGTTTTCGCAAGCAGAAAATGGGTTTTGGCGTTGCGAGGATCGACCTCGGCGGCATGTCGAAACCAAGTCTCGGCCGTTTCGTAATCGGTGGCTTCGAGAGCGATGATTCCGAGATTGTTGAACGCGCCTTTGTGCCGGGTGTCGAGTTTCAGCACGGCCCGATAAAAAGAAGTAGCGGCTTCTGGATTGTTTTGCGCTAAGCGCAGATTACCGATTGCAAAAAGGGTTTCGGAATTTTCAGGGACGTAAGCATGTGCGATGGCGAGTTTCTTCTCGGCCAGCGCCAAACTGTTTGATTCCAGCGCCTGCCAACCAGCGTTATAGGCGTCCAGCGCCCAAAGCGACGGATCACGTTGCGGCCACGCAACGAACATTGTTGATGGGAAAAGAATCACCAGGTACAGAGCCGCAGCCCGCAGGTCGCCGACGACGATCTTCTGCCATAAGGTCAATAACCCGACCAACGCGAAAATCACCAGACCGGGCACGACGATGAGTCGATAACGTTCGGTGACGAAAACGGGCAGCAACGAGATCATCGACAAGAAGATCGCCGAAAGAACCCACCGCGATGCCGATGCGATACGCCAGGCCAAAATAATTCCCGGAATCGCGAGGGCGGCGACTACGCCAAAATAAAGACCAGGCAAAATCACTCCTTCCTCGCGCAGAATCGTGATGATGCTGAGATCGTCGTACTGAAACGCGCTCCAAAAATTGCGTAGCTTTAGTCCCAGCAGTTTCAACCAGTCGCTGAATTGGGTAGCGATAAAGTTTCTCGCTTTGCTCGACCAATAGCCGGAGACCTCCGCGTGTTTGAGGGAATGACCGGCAGCCGCTTCAGCCTGATCGATGGAATCCTGAAGCATGGCAGCCTGGCCGGCACGTAATCCTGGCGGAAAACGCGGGTAGCCGTTGGCTTGAGGATTATTGCCGATCCAAAAGTTGATGCCGCTGTGGGCAGACAACGCGACCGGATCGTGCGCGATGAAATAATTGTGCACCCAACAGGGCGAAGTACCGAGCACCAGACCGACGACCAACAGTAAGATGCGCGTCATTAATCTCCGCCGCTCGCCGTTTCCCTTCTTGAAGACGATGGCTGCGAGCATTAGCGGAATAACGGCGAGCACTGTGGCCACCGCTGTTGCCACGATGCCGACGAGGACCGCGAGAAAAAAACACTCGAGAGCCGCTGGGGCCGCGTTTGTCCGGACGAGTCGCCAGACCACGAACCAAAAAACGAAAACGAACCAAGTGGTCGGCATGAGGACGATTGAGTAAGCTTGGGCGGGAACGAAAAACGCCCATCCGACCGCGCCAGCGCGATTCCGATGCTCGCTTTGGCGATAGGCATCGACCCAATAGGTGTTAACACGGCTAGGCAGATGCGAAAGATGAGAACGGCCGTCCCAGCGTCCAAAGCAGCCTGCAGCAACCCCGGAATAAAGGGATTTTCGCCGAAGACCTTGTAGAGACCCGCAAGGAGGTAGGCGTAGCCGGGTAGCCCATAAAAGGCGAGGGGCTGGCTGAATTGTCCATGGAGGATTTGCCTCGCCCAGTCGTTGTAAAAATGCATGTCGCCCCGCGAGGGGATCAAAAGGGCTGAATGGGTCAGCCGCAGAAGGGCCCATAGGCGATCGACGAAGGCGACGAGGAAAATCAGGCTATCTGGCCCTAGGAAGAAGCGCCCGGCTCGGGGCTTAGTTTTCAGGGATGTTGGCATTAACACTGCTCACATTTGGCTCACTTCGCGATCGGAGATCGTGGAGCGCAGTCAAACAAACAAAAGAAAGCAATAGCATGTTAAACGCCATCAATAAACGCCGCGCGGGTTTCACCCTCGTGGAAATCATGATCGTAGTTGCGATCATCGCGTTACTCGCCGCGATTGCCGTTCCCGGATTTCTCCGGGCGCGCAAACGCTCACAGGCCAGCCGTATTCTGAACGATCTGCGCATGATCGACTCAGCGGTTGACCAGTACGCGATCGAAACAAACCGCAAAACCGGCGATCTCGTCGGAGTTGCGGATTGGACGAACTACCTGAAGAAGGGTTCGCTCCTTTACAATAACGGCAAGAGCCTCCTGGGAACGGCCTACGGTACTCAGACCGTGGACACGATTCCGCAGGTGCCGCCAGCCGACTACACGGTGTTGTCCGACGTAGCGAGCACCGGGTTCTGGTCGCCATACGGTCCGTAAGGAATCTGACGATTCATTCTCCTGTCATTCGCGGTCGACCGGGAGTGGCAGGGAATGAGTCGTGAGAAACGGGCAACGGCCCGGTGATCGCGATTCGTCTGACCAGAAGTCAAAATCGCAATCAGCTCATGTTTAGAAAACTGCTAACCACCCGTCCTGACCGCGGTTGCTTTGTGTCGGAAGTTTTCATTCACACAGGGATGAACGCCTTTCATTTTTATTGAAGCTCCAAGCCGCACCGAATACTGAATGCCTGCCTCAATCCCACTCGTTAGGCCGGACCAAGATGTAGATCAGCGTCGACAGCGATCGCAGTCGCAGCTTCGCGCGTATTTAAAAAGCGACTGGCTTCGCGCTGCCATTCTCGGGTGTGTTGGAATCCTGGTTCACGCACCGGCGTTGCAGGGCCAACGGATATGGGATGATCAATACCTCTCCCAAGATAATCCGTTCATTAAGAGTCCGTATCTGATTCTGGAAACGTTTCGCCATCATTTGTTTCTCGACTCGATGTCAGCTCATTACCGCCCGGCCCAAAACATCTCCTTAATCTTTGACTATTTTTTCTGGAACACAGACGAGTTCGGCTTCCATCTCACCAACACCTTGTTGCATGCCGGGTCCGGAATTTTGCTTTATTTCCTGCTTCGATATCTGCTCGGTTCATTTCTTCGAGAAAGGTCGATCTTTCCGCAGCGTCATGCGCCTTGGATTTCGAATGCAGCTTTTTTCGTGGCGATGCTGTGGGTCGTACATCCTACGCACAGCGCAGCGGTCGATTACATTTCCGGGCGGGCTGACAGTTTAGCTTTCTTCTCTGCCGCCGCCGCCTGGCTGCTCTTCCTGAAAGCTGAAACGACGTCGCGGCGACTCATTCGCTCGACATTTTACGGAGTATCTGTCGCAAGCGGACTCTTCGCGTTACTTTCCCGAGAGATAGCCTGCATTTGGATCATCCTTTTTGTCGCGCATCTGTTGTGGATCGAAAGAGGAATCTCGCGTCGGCGGCGGCTGGGTGCGGTTATTTGCTGCGTCGCCTTAATTGCGGCTTACGCCGCGTTTCGACAGCTGCCGGAAGAGCGTCCGACAGCGGGCGCCACGCAGCAGGCCGGGTGGACCGCTCCGGTCCGCGCAATGCTCATGGCGCGAGCGCTCGGTGATTATGCCCGGCTGATGGTTTTTCCCGCGAACCTTCACATGGAACGCACTGTCGTAGAACCGGTGAGCTGGCGTTCGAATGCAGACTGGCGACGAACAATTAGCATCGAGTATTTGTCGATCCTCGGCCTGGTATTGCTCGCACTGTTTGTTTACGGCGCTTGTAAGAAAGGTCCGGGGCAGCGAATACGAGTATTTGGGTCGATTTGGTTTTTCGCTGCCTTTTTACCGATCTCAAACATCATTCAACTGAATGCGACCGTTGCCGAGCATTGGCTCTATCTGCCAAGCGTCGGTATGCTTATTTTTCTAGCCGGCTGGGCGATTGAAGTTCCAGCGCGCTGGCGAGGAACGATCGGTTTTGCGGCAATTGTGGCGACCATGGCATTGGGTGTACGCAGTTTTGTCCGAAGCGGTGATTGGGCGAATGAAGAAGTTTTTTATAAGAGAACACTAGCCGCGGGAGGCAACAGCAGCCGGGTCTCGGTGAATCTTGCTCAAATTTACGGCCGTCGTGGCGACTACGCAGCCGCAGAAAAAATACTGCGGGAAATTCTGAAGAATACGCCGGATTATTCAACCGCCCGGAACACACTTGCCGCGTTACTCAGGCTCCAGGGAAATAAGAGCGAGGCGGAAATACTTCTCAATGCGACGGTCAAACTCGCCGTTACTACCCGGCATGACTACCCGCGAACATGGCTGGCTGCGTTAAACCTTGCTCAGATGAAGCATGAAGCGAAGGACGACCAGGCGGCGTTGAAGATTTTGGCGGACGCGCGCGCCTCGTATCCGAATGTGTGGGACCTTGTTAGTTTCGAGTCGGAGTTGCGCCGGGTGAACGAAGGTCCCGACGCAGCAATACCGATCGTCGAACAATTCCTACGAGCAAACTGGTGGCACCATGGCGCTGCTCTCGCGCTGGGCCATCTGTATGCTCAGAAGAATGATCCTGAACGGGCTGCGGCGGAGCTTGGTTTTGCCAGTTTGCTCGATGTTCACGACGCCGAATCATTGCGGCTTATTGCTTTGATTCGGGTCAATGAAAAACGTTTCGACGAAGCAGTCCGGATCCAGCGGCGCGCAATTGCTCGCCAGCCGGATCAACCGAGTCAGTATATTTTGCTCTCGAACATTCTGACAAAGATGGGGCGCGATGATGAGGCGCGTTCGACGCTGGCCCAAGTCTCCCGGCTTCGCGCGTTGGCAGCGGCTTCGCCGACTGGTTCCCTTTAATTTCTGTCCTGTCGGCATGGCTGATTCGCGTCGCGACCGCCTGTTAGGCGTCGCTGCTGGGGTGGAGACATGTTACGGTTGCCGCGATGCGAATCCTCATCCTGGGAGCCGGCGCCATCGGCAGCCTGTACGGCGCCAAACTTGCAGGTACGAATGACGTCACGCTTGTTGGTCGCCCCGATCACGTGCGGGCGATTGAAGAAGACGGTCTGCGTATCGAGGGCATTGAGAATCAAACTGTTCGCGTGCGAGCAGCAACGCACATTGATTGCATTCTGCCGGATACGCTAATTCTGGTTACCACTAAAGTGCCGGCAACCGTGACAGCACTCGAGCCAGTTGGACCGCTTGTCCGGGACGACACAACCATCGTCGCACTTCAAAACGGTTTGGATAGCGACCGTATAGTGCGTGACAGAGTTCGAGGACGTGGAGTCGTAATCCGTGGCATTACTCAGTTTGGCGCAATCTTCGACCGTCCCGGGACGATTCGATATATGGCGAAAGGTTCCACACTTCTTGAACGCCATGAGCGTAGCCAGTCTGTCGCAAATGTTCTCGATGCGGCGGGACTTGATTGCCGCATTTCTCCCGACATCCATACTGAAGTCTGGCGCAAACTCGTCTTCAATTGTGTCGTAAACCCGATTACGACGATACTTAAGTGCGAAGTCGGAGAAATTGTCGATCCAAGCTTATCTCGCCTCAAGCAACTCGTGATTAACGAATGCGTCGCGGTCGCCGCCGCAGAAAAGATGAGTCTCGATATCGATTTTATGAATGAAATAAATTCGGTTTATGCCGGGTCGCGCAACATCGTCTCGATGCGACAGGACCTGATGCGCGGTCGCACTACGGAAATCGATTACTTGAACGGAGCTATCGTCGCGCTCGGTGCCCGTCATGGTCTTGATTGCCCGGTGAACGACGCGCTTACCCGTATCATCAAGGCGATGGAAACGATGTCCAGAGACAACAGAGGCGGCCCACGCTTGCCGCCTCAGGAATTACAAACAAAAACAAGGATTCGGCCCGGCGTGAGGGCGCCGGAAACTACTTCCAGCGAAATTATTCGCTGAAAATTAATCGCTTGCTGCCGAATGGCCGCCAATTCGATCGATCGGATACGACGTGTTCGGGATTACACTGAGCCGCGAGCAGTCCTGCCGGCAGGCAGAACCGGTGATCATCACAGTGCACTTCACAGCCTTTAAAGGCTTGTTCGTGGTTGTGACGCTCTTTTGCGGAGCAGCGAATGCCGACGCGCAGATCGCGATCGACAGGGCGACCGTGGCTAACTTAGTCACAGTTGTCATAACCACAGGGTGAGCCTTTTTTACGCCAAAGGCAAGTGAAAATGCGCTCGTTAGGCGACTACTCCTGGCGCAGGAAATGTTCGAGACGAAGCCGGTCCAAGCGGTCTCGCGCTTCGTTGCTGCGAGTACCACCCGCGGCCGCAAGCTTTTGATAAACCGCGGCGGCGGATTCCCACTTTGAATCAGCTTCCAGGAGCTGGGCCGCATTGAATCCCGCCTTGTAAAACCAGAAGAATTCATGTGGACGTTCCGAATGCGATCCTTCCTCAAGGATGGCGTAGAAGCTGGCGAGAGCGCCGGCCCGGTCCGATTTCTTTTCCAAACAGAGTCCTTTCTTGAACAGCGCCTGATTGCGCCAATTCGCCGGCGCCTCTCGATCTGCCGCCAGGCGGTCATAAGACTCAATGGCGCGCTGATAATTTTGCGGATCGTTTGCTGCCATCTCGAAAAAGATGTCGCCCTTGCCGCAAATCGCTTCGCGTTGCTCGGCCGGACGAGCAGCGCCATTCAAGACTTCTTCATAAAGAGCGAGCGCGTCCTGCGGTTTGCCTAGTTTGCGCTCGATCACTGCCTGCTCGTTACGCGCCGCCCATTTAAAATCGCCATTGAGCTGCACGACTCGATCGAACAGAACGAGTGCGCGGTCGAGCGATTGCGCGGCCATGCCAGCCATCGCTGCTTCGCCTGCGAAAAACAGCGCCCGTTCCGTGAGCGGGCCTTTCGGATCCTGCTCGGCTAGTAATTCGAATTGCGTTTCCGCGTTTGCAAAATCTTCCTGCCGAAAATAAACCTCGCCTAACTTCATTCGGACCGATGGCAGAAGAGCGGAGGTGTCGTGCTGCTGAACAAATCGCTTTGCCACCTCCGTCGCCTTGGTCTCGGCACCCGGCAATGTGTCTTCCAACCAGATCGCCAGGTAATCGGCTCGTTCCTGGGCAACCACGCTTGGTTTCGCTTCCGCAGCGCGGGCGAGATATTTACGGGCTTCATCGATTCGTGGCGGTGTCGCATGAAACGCGAGCTCGGCCAGCGCGACCCACGCGTCCGCAGCTCGCCCGCTCGTCGGAAATTCGCGCAAAAACTTATTCAGCGACTCGGCTGCTCGCTGATCACCTTTGGCCGCTTGTGATAATCCCGCTTCCAATCGCAGATCCGCACGCGATTTTTCATCGCTCGTCTTTTTGCCAAACTCTTCGACGTTGGCGACGAACCTCGGTTCATCCCCTTGTTGCAAGGAGCCAAGCGCGGAGTCGAACATTGCCACCGGCGCCAGGGCCGAACCGGACCTGGCTATTTGTTCAAAGTCGGCGGTCGCCGCGTCAAAACGCCTTGCCCGATACTTAACTTCGGCCGCCAGGAGGTTGACGCGATCGAGCATTGCCGGATTGGGCCGCAGCATTCGCGCGTCATCCAATATCGTGAGCGCTTCATCAAAACGACGATCTTCCAGCTCGAATTGAGCAAACTCGATGAACGCCGGGGTGAGAGCGGGGTTCGGCGGATGATTCTTTTGCAACGCAGCGAACGATTCCAGTGCTCGATCGCGCCGTCCGTTCCGCAAATCGAATCGCGCCAGATACCAATGAGCGAACGCGCGCCTCGGCTCGGCCGGATCCCTGGCCCATCGATCGAGTTCGGTCCTCGAAGGCTTGCGTTCGGCGCGGTAAAGTTCGTCCAGCTTGGCGAAGATGCGAGCGAGATCGACATCGTGAGGGTGATGTTCGATAAAATTTTCAAGTGAATCGTCTCCGAGATCCGGCGTGTTCAGCTGCAGATGCGTGTCCGCCAATGCGAATAAGACAGCCGTCAAAGTCTCGTGCGTTGCACCCTCCGGTTGCTTCAATATCGAATTGAACGTCGCGATCGCCCGGTCGGGTCTTTGGGAAGCGAGCTCAAGCCTGCCTCGCAGGAAATGGCGCTCCTTTTTTTCATCAGCAATTGTTGGCTGAATTTTGTCGAGCAAACGTCGCGCGTTCGCCACATCCGACTTGTCCAGATAGATCTCTGCGGCGCGCAGCTGCGCTTTCACGCTCCATTTCGGGTCGCGAAACAACGTTGCAAAATTGTCCAGCGCTTCATCTCGCCGGCCGAGCGCCCGCAACATTTCCCCGGCGCCAAAGACGGCGTCCGCGCGAAAGGCGGAGTTGTTGCCGCTTGCGATTTGCCTATACAGCGCCAACGCTTCAGATTCGCGATGCAGCCTGGCCAGCAACTGCGCATGCCAAAAACTTGCAGATGCGCTTTGCTGCAATCGCGGGTCTTCCAACAGTTTCAGGGCATCAGCTGTCTGATTTGCGGCCACCATCGCTTCGAGCAGTCTTTCCGCGACAGCGCGCCAATCCGCCTCCGACAGACTTTGCTTCAACAAAGCCTCCAATCGAGTGACCGCGACTTCCGGGACGCCATCGCTTAGTGGCCTCGCCGCCTCCGTGAGCTGATTTGAAACGTCCGCGCGCGCGAATGAAGACAGCGTAATCAAAACGACGCCGGCGAGGTTGAGAGCGCGTTTCATTTCTTCTGCAAGAGAGGCCGCAAATACTTCCCGGTATGACTGGCGGCAACGTCCACGATTTCTTCCGGCGGACCAGCGGCCACCAGTTCGCCGCCGAGTTCGCCGCCTTCCGGCCCGAGATCGATGATCCAGTCCGCGCACTTAATCATTTCGAGATTGTGCTCGATCACGATCAGCGTGTTGCCGGCATCGCGCAATTTCATCAACACCTGCAGCAGTTTTTCGATATCGGCGAAATGCAGTCCAGTCGTCGGTTCATCCAAAATATAGACGGTCCGACCGGTCGCCTTTTTTGCCAGCTCGGTCGCCAGCTTGACTCGCTGCGCTTCGCCGCCGGAAAGCGTTGTGCCGGCCTGACCGAGCCGCAAATAACCAAGTCCGACATCCAGAAGCGCGTTCAGTTTGTCCGAAACGCTGGGCACGTTTCGAAAGAATCGCGCTGCTTCATCCACCGTCAGATCGAGCACGTCGGCGATATTTTTTCCTTTGTAAGTGATCTCGAGCGTCTCGCGATTGTAACGCTGGCCGCGACAGACTTCGCATTGCACGTAAACGTCAGGCAAGAAATGCATCTCGATCTTGATCAAACCGCCGCCCTCGCAATTTTCGCAGCGGCCGCCTTTGACGTTGAAACTGAACCGGCCCGCGTCGTAACCGCGCACCCGGGCTGCCGGAAGTTGCGCAAACAATTCGCGAATCGGTGCGAACGCACCGGTGTAGGTGACCGGATTCGAGCGCGGTGTCCGTCCGATCGCGCTTTGATCGATCACGATCGCCTTGTCGATCTGATCGACGCCGGCCAGCGCCCGGTACGTGCCTGGTTTGTCTTTCGAATTGTAAAACTGCCGAAAGAGTGCCCGCCGCAGAATGTCGTCGACCAGCGTCGATTTGCCGCTGCCGGAAACGCCGGTCACGCAGGTGAAACAGCCGAGTGGAAACGCGGCCTCGATGTTCTTTAAGTTGTTTTCCGTCGCGCCTCACGATCAGCCAGCCTTCTTCGTTCTTCGTCGCCCGGTTTCGGACTGATCGCGGTTCGGTTCGATGTTTTGGAACCGGGATGCGTAAACGCCCGGACAGATAATCAGCCGTGAGCGAATTCTTGGCGCGCAAAGATTTCGCCGAGTGTTCCCTGCGCCACAATTTCGCCGCCGCGCGGTCCGGCCCCCGGACCGAGATCGACAATGTGATCGGCCGCGCGAATCGTTTCCTCGTCGTGCTCGACCACGATGACGGAATTCCCGAGATCGCGCAGCCGGCGCAGCGTACCGAGCAGCCGCGCGTTGTCGCGCTGATGCAACCCGATGCTCGGTTCGTCGAGCACGTAAAGAACGCCGGCCAGTCCGGAACCGATTTGGGTCGCGAGCCGGATTCGCTGCGCTTCGCCGCCGGAGAGCGTGCCGCTCTCGCGATTGAGCGTGAGATAACCGAGCCCGACTTCGACCAGGAATTGCAGGCGCGACTGAATTTCGCGCACCACATCGGCGACGACTTTTTCTGCGCTGTCGAGTCAGCTCGAGATTGTCGATGTAACGCGCCGCCGCTTCAATCGTCTGCTCGCTGAACTGGTGAATGTTCAGTTCGCGCCCTTCTCGGTCTTTGATCGTGACCGCGAGAATTTCCGGTTTCAGCCGCGCGCCGTGGCAGACCGTGCAGGGCACGCGCGTCATGAAGGCGCGAATCCGGTTGCGCGTGAATTCGCTTTGCGTCTCCTCGTAAAGCCGCTGCATTTGCGGGACCAGTCCCTCGAATGGGCGCGCTCCTTTTCGCCGTTGCCGCCGAAGTTCATTTCGATCGGCGCGCCGTTGGTTCCGAAATAGAGCGCGTCCTTGAATTTCTCGGGCAAATCTGCGAACGGAATGTCTTCGTCGACGTCGAAATGCCTCACCAGCGCGCCCTGCAGCTCGCGGTAATAGGCCTGCATTCGTTTCGTCCCGCGCCGCCACGGCGTGATCGCGCCTTCGGCGATACTTCGCGTCTGATCGGAAATCATCAGCTCGGGATCGACACCAATTGCGTGCCGAGCCCATGACAGGCCGGACAGGCGCCGAGATGGCTGTTAAACGAAAAATGTTTCGGCGTCAGCTCGCCTAACGAGAAATCCGTTCTCCTGCACTGTAGTCGGTCGAATAGCGGAGCTCTTCCCATCTAGACTTTTCGCTGGGTGCTCTGCTCTCTATCGAAGATCGACAACCTGTTGTTGCCCCATTTCAGCGCCGTCTCCACCGAATCGGCCAGCCGGGTCCGAATTCCGTCGCGCACCACCAACCGATCAACCACCGCCTCAATCGTGTGTCGCTCGCCCTTCTTCAGCCGAATCGGTTCCGGCCGGTCAAGCTCGACGATTTCGCCATCGACTCGAGACCCGGACGAAGCCTTCGCGTTTCACTCTTCTCGATCACGTCGCGAAACTCGCCGATCTGGTTTCGCACCAGCGGCGCGAGCAGAATGATTTTGCTTCCGGGCGGGTAGGCGAGAATCTGATCGACGATTTGCTGCGGCGTTTGCCGGAAAATCGGTTGGCCGGTCTGTGGGTCGTGCGGCTGGCCGACCGCCGAAAAAAGAACGCGCAGATAATCGTAAATCTCCGTCGTGGTCGCGATGGTCGAGCGCGGATTCGCGCCGGCGCTGCGCTGCTCGATCGCGATCGCCGGCGAAA
The DNA here is from genome assembly GCA_963801815.1 of uncultured Verrucomicrobiae bacterium. GTDB lineage: Bacteria > Verrucomicrobiota > Verrucomicrobiia > Chthoniobacterales > UBA10450 > AV40. The sequence continues at coordinate 684,607 of CAWDGJ010000002.1, read as the reverse complement.
GGCCTTCGATGAAATCGACGTCCGGCTTTTCCATCTGGTCGAGGAATTGCCGGGCGTAAGCGGAGAGGCTCTCGACGTAACGGCGCTGGCCTTCGGCATAGAGGGTATCGAAGGCGAGCGACGACTTTCCCGAGCCGCTCAGGCCGGTGATCACGACCAGCTTCTCCCGCGGAATCTCGACGTGGAGATTCTTTAGATTGTGCTGGCGCGCACCACTGATCTTGATAACTTGCGCAGGCATCGGACGAGAAATCTCGAACCTATCAGTCAAGCACAGCCTCCTGTTTTCTCCAGCGAAAATCCCGATCATGAGCGAACCAATCATACCCTTTCGCCGAAGAAATCGCCCAGTTGCAGAAAAAATTCAGCGAGATCAAGCATTCGATTAACAATGCGCTCGCCGTCATGATGGCGCTCTCGGAGATGTCGCAGCGCCGGCCGGATTACGCCGAAAAACTGGCCAGCACGGTGCTGACCAAGGCGCCGCAGATCGTTTCCAGCCTGCAGGAATTCACCCAGGTCTTGAACGAAAAGGCCGGCGTGAAACCCGCCGTCGCGGGGGAATCGAAGTAGCTTTTCGCAAATCCCTCGCGCGAATGGACGCCGTGTCGAGCAAGCGAATTCTCGTCGTCGAAGACGAAAAAGACGTTGTTGACCTTTTAAGTCTGAATTTGCGCAAAGCCGGCGGGTTCGTCGTTGCCAGCGCGTCTGACGGCGCGACCGGTCTGGCAAAAGCGCGAAACGAAAAGCCGGATCTGATCATTCTCGATCTGATGTTGCCGAAAATGTCTGGTCTCGAAGTTTGCAAGATTCTCAAGACCGATTCGGGGACGCGACAAATTCCGGTCTTAATGTTGACAGCCAAGGCCGAAGAAATCGATCGGATCGTCGGACTTGAACTCGGGGCCGACGATTATGTGGTGAAGCCGTTCAGTCCGCGCGAGATCGTTCTGCGAATCAAAGCCATTCTTCGCCGCGGCTCCGCGGAAGAGACTGACGAGCAATTGAGCGCTGGTGCGATCACGATTGATCCCGCGCGCCACCAGGTCTCGGTCAACGGCAAAGCAGTCAATCTAACCAGCCTCGAATTCAAACTGTTGCGAACGTTGATGCAACGGCGTGGTCGCGTGCAAGAGCGCGACCGATTGCTGAATGAAGTTTGGGGTTACGAAAGCGTCATCGATACCCGGACGGTCGATACTCATGTGCGGCGGTTGCGCGAAAAGCTCGGGAAAGCGGGGGACATCATTGAGACCGTGCGCGGTTTTGGTTACCGCCTCCGCGAGAAATAAACGATGTCCTGGATTGTGCTCGCCGCCATCGCCGGGTCGACAATTCTAGTTGGATTCGTCGTCTGGCGAAGATGGATCGCGCCCTGGCGCCAGATCGAGCGACTCGTTAGGCAAATCGGACGCGGCCATCAACCGCGCACGTTCTTGATAGAAGGTGGCCAGGAAGCGCGAAGGGTCGGCGTCGCGCTTGAAGAAATTTCCTCGCGTCAGCGGCAACTCGACCGGGAAGCTGCCAGGCGCGCCTCGGAACAAAGCGCGATTTTTTCCGCGATGCAGGATGGATTGCTGGTGCTTGACGGCGAACGCCGGATCGCGCTGTTCAACCAAACATTTCAAAGACTTTTTGGCCTTGATGAAAACTCACTGGGTGCACCACTGCTTGAGTCGGTGCGTGAGGCCAGCCTGGACCAGCTTATTACTCGCACATTTCGAGATTGCGAACCAACTCATGGCGAGATCACGCTGGCGGAACGGCATTGGCATGTCAGCGCCGAGCCGATGCAGCTCGGCAACGGCGCAAAGGCCGGGGCGGTCGTTTTGTTTCACGACATCACGGCGTTGAAGCGGGCAGACGAAATGCGGCGCGATTTTGTGGCGAATGTTTCGCACGAGCTGCGCACGCCATTGTCGATCCTCCGCGGTTACATCGAAACCATGCTGGACGATCCGAAAATGCCGCGGGGCGAGACCGCTCGTATTCTGGAAGTGATGGACCAGCACTCGAAGCGTCTCGGCTTGCTCGCGAACGATTTGTTAACGCTGGCGCAAGTGGAATCGGGCAGCTCGAACCTGCAAACGAGTGAGATCGATCTGTTACGATTTCTTTCCGACCTCGTTCGCGATTGGAGAAAAAAATCTCGGCCAAAGGCTTGGAAGTTGTCGTGGACATAGCCGATGATTGTTCGATCATTTGCGCGGACGAAGAACGGCTGCGCGAAGTTTACGACAATCTGCTCGATAACGCGGTGAAGTACTCGGGCGAAGGCGGCGAGATTCGTCTTGGGGCCGAGCGGCGTGATGGTGAGATCATGTTAAGTGTCAGGGACGATGGGGTTGGAATCGACGCGGAAGATTTGCCGAGGATTTTCGAAAGATTTTATCGCGCGGACAAGGCGCGCAGCCGTGAACTTGGCGGCACCGGCCTCGGGTTGTCGATCGTCAAGCACATTGCCCAGCTTCACGGGGGACGGGTAGAAGCGGACAGTCAGCCCCGAAGAGGAACGACGATCCGAGTGATTCTGCCCAACGCCAGTCCGACTCAGACTGTCACACAAACGTAACAGTAAACGTTTTGACCGGCCGAACCGGGGTGCGGCAACTTCGTTGCATGACAAACCTCTCTCGACTCGGCGGCAAACTATTGGGGCTCATACTCGCCTTTGGGCTGAGCGCTAGCGCTTCGGCGCAAATGCTGATCAACGGCGCGGGCGCGACCTTTCCATATCCGATTTATTCAAAATGGTTCGACGCCTATACAAAAGTCGATCCATCGGTCCGATTTAATTACCAATCGATCGGCTCGGGCGGAGGGCAGAAACAAATTCTGGAGCAAACCGTTGACTTCGGCGCCTCTGATGGTCCGATGAGTGATGATAACCTTTCCAAAGCGCCCGGGAAACTTCTTCACATTCCGACGGTCGCCGGCGCTGTGGTGATGACCTACAATCTGACCGGCAATCCGGCACTAAAATTCGATGGCGACACGATTGCTGGAATTTATCTCGGCGAAATCAAGAAATGGAATGATCCGAAAATTGCCGCGCTGAATTCGGGAGTGAAGCTGCCCGACCAGGAGATTGTAGTGGTCCATCGTTCGGACGGAAGCGGCACGACGTTCATATTTACCGATTACCTGAGCAAGATCAGTCCGCCATGGAAACAGAAGGTCGGAAACAATACGTCCGTCAATTGGCCCACCGGCATTGGAGGCAAAGGCAATGAGGGCGTTTCCGGTCAGGTCAAGCAGACGCCGGGTGCGATTGGTTACGTGGAATTGATTTACGCGATCCAAAATAAAATGCCGTATGCCGATCTGAAAAATGCGGATGGCGAATTCGTGAAAGCGACTTTGGAATCCGTGACTGCAGCGATGGCAACTGCGCAAATTCCCGATGATTTCCGCTTTTCCATGACAAACGCTCCGGGCAAGGACGCCTATCCGATCTCGGGCGCAACCTGGCTGCTGGTCTATGAGCAGCAAAAAGACGTCGCCAAGGGTAAAAAGCTCGTCGAATTTTTGAAATGGATGGTGACAAAGGGAGAAGATATGGCGAAGGATTTGGACTACGCTCCGTTACCGGCAAATGTTCGTGATCGAATTTTGAAACGAATTGCTGAGATTAAGACGTAGGTTTTCCTGTCCAACGCAGGGATTTTAATAAGCAGATTATGGCTCTCGCCGCATCGATGCTAGCCGATGAACGTTCCGCGTCGGCGCGAATGGCTCCGCCGTCGCGCTTCGGTGACAAGACGTTCGAATGGCTGACCCTCGGAATGGCGTTGGTCGTCATTCTGCTAGTCTTTTTAATCGGCTGGCAGCTGGCGCGCGGTTCTTCTCTCGCAATCCAGAAATTCGGATTCCACTTTCTCTTCACATCGACATGGGACCCAGTGGCAGAGCAATTCGGCGCCTTGCCGTTCATTTACGGCACACTCGTCTCATCGCTGATCTCCCTCATCATCGCGGTGCCGCTCAGCATTGCCACCGCCGTTTATCTGACAGACCTCGCGCCGCTTTGGGTCCGGCAGCCGATCGTGTCACTCATCGAAATGCTCGCGGCGATTCCGAGTGTGATTCTTGGACTGTGGGGAATTTTCGTGATGATTCCGTGGCTGCGCGATTATCCGTTTCCGGCCTTGAAAAAACTCTTCGGTTGGACGCCATTTTTTACCGGGCCGATCTACGGGACGAGCATGCTGGCGGGAGGAATCATTATCGCGATCATGATTCTTCCGATTATCACTTCAGTATCCCGCGAGATTTTGCGGAGCGTACCGGACCTTCAGCGTGAGGCGGCCTACGCGTCTGGGCGCCACGCGATGGGAAGTGACCCGGATCGCAGTCCTGAGTTACGCGCGAAAAGGCCTCTTCGGCGCCGTGATTCTGGGGCTGGGCCGCGCGCTCGGTGAAACGATGGCTGTAACGATGGTGATCGGAAATACACCGCAGATCGCCGCATCGCTGTTCAAACCGGGGTATACGCTGGCCAGTGTCATTGCCAATGAGTTTACCGAAGCGACGACCGACATTTATCTCCAAGCATTGTTTGAGATTGGCCTGGTGCTCTTTGGCGTAACCATTGCGGTGAACCTGCTTGCACAACTTCTCCTCCGCACAATGACGATGGAATCCACAACGCGGGCGGTTCAATAGCGATGTATTCCAGGCGCAAAGACAGACATGGCTGGCGTAAGTTCAAAAGCGCACTCGTTTCGTCAGGCACGTTTCTCGCAGCTGTCCTAGTGATTGCGCCGCTGGGCTTGGTCTTCTTTCACTTGCTGGTAAATGGGGCCAGCTCAGTAAACTGGGATTTTTTCACACAGTTGCCAAAGCCAGTCGGCGCCCCAGGAGGCGGAATGGTCAACGCCATTTCTGGATCACTCGAACTCCTTGCCCTTGGCTCCGTGATCGGGATTCCGGTTGGGGTCCTTGGTGGAGTTTATCTGGCGGAGTATGGGTCGGCGCGCGGTAACTCTATGTTACGTTTTATTGCCGATGTGCTTAACGGGGTTCCGTCGATCACTTGGGGGGTAGTCGTTTACGGATTGGTTGTCCTGCGATTCAAGGGTTTCTCCGCCTACGCCGGCGGACTCGCGCTCGGATTAATCATGATTCCACTCATTCTACGGACGACGGAGGAAGTGATCTTGCTTGTGCCCAATGGCTACCGCGAAGCATCGCTCGCTCTCGGGGTCGTCCGCTGGAAAACGATTCGTACATGTGGTGATGAAAACCGCGTCCAAGGGAATCATCACCGGAATTTTGCTTGCCTTGGCCCGAATCGGGGGCGAAACGGCGCCATTGCTGTTTACGGCTTTCGGCAACCGTTTTTGGAACCACGACCTTAGCCAGCCCATTGCAGCGCTTCCGCTACAAATTTTCACCTATGCGATCTCACCCTACGACGATTGGCACCGACAAGCCTGGGCGGGCGCACTTGTGCTCGTCATCGGAATTTTTTGCGTTAACGTGTTGGTGAGGATTCTCACCCGGGAACGCGCTCCATCTACGTCCTAGGAATCCCACAATGGTTAATCTGATTATGCCTGCTTCGGATCCAACCGTCCTTGAAACACACGACCGAACACCGGAGTCGTCCTTGGACTCAGAAGAAGTACAGCTGACCTTCGAAGTCAAAAATCTGTCCATTTGGTACGGAGAGAAGCGCGCGATCGATAGCGTGACTCTCGACATTCAGTCGAACGCAGTCACCTCGATCATCGGACCGAGCGGTTGCGGAAAATCTACGTTTCTCCGCTCGCTCAATCGCATGCACGAACTCGTACCAGGCACACGGGTCGATGGAACGGTGCGCTTGCGCGGAGACAACCTTTACGCGGCCGATGTTGATCCTGTGATCGTTCGACGGCGCGTCGGGATGGTTTTCCAAAAATCTAACCCGTTCCCGACGATGTCGATCGGCGAGAACGTAGTCATCGGTTTGCGCCTCAATGGTGTGAGAGATCAAAAGTTTCTGAACGAACGTTTGGAGAAATCGCTGCGGATGTCAGCCTTGTGGGACGAGGTCAAAGACGACCTGCATAAACCGGGGACGAGCCTGTCCGGTGGCCAACAGCAAAGACTTTGCATCGCGCGCGCGCTTGCAGTGGAACCGGAAGTTATTCTGATGGATGAGCCATGTTCCGCACTGGATCCGATTGCTACCGCCAAGATCGAAGAGCTAATTCAGGAACTAAAAAAGAATTACACGATCGTGATCGTGACCCACAACATGCAACAAGCCGGGCGCGTTTCGGACTATACGGCCTTCTTTTACCTGGGACGGCTAATCGAGTTTGGGCCGACTTCGAAGATTTTCACGAATCCAAGCAATCGGCAGACGGAGGATTATATCACGGGACGATTTGGTTAATAAACCGGCGGCGGAGGAATTGGAATGGTTACACCGAAGCATATTCTTGGAACATTCGACGAAGCGCTCAGTTCGTTGCGCAACACTGTACTGATGATGGCCGGCCTGGCTGAGCGTACCCTCGACCGCGCAATCAGGGGCTTACTGCAGCGCGATGATCATTTGTGTGTTACGGCGATCGCGGACGATGAAGAAATCGACCAGCTCGAAAAGCAAATCGACAAGGACGGAGTCGACGTCCTGCTTCGCTATCAACCGGTCGCGTCCGATCTTCGTCGGGTCGTAGCGGCGATGAAGCTCTCGCCGAACATCGAACGGATCGCCGACCAGGCGACGAACATTGCCCGGCGTGCGCGAAAACTTAACAAACACGCGCCCCTTCCAGAGATTGAATTGATTGTGCCTATTCAGGCGCACGCAATGGCCATGTTCAAAGACAGCATCGACGCGTTTACCCGGGAGGATGTTGATCTTGGTCGCGCGGTTGTAGCGCGGGACAAGGATCTCGATCTCATGAACAAGAAGGCGGGCCGTCGGCTGACCGACCGAATGGCCGAGGATCCGAAGCAGCTGCGCGGTTATCTCAATCTGATTTTCATTTCGCGCTGTCTCGAGCGTGTCGGCGATCACGCGACCAACATCGCCGAGGACGCGGTTTACGCGGCGGCGGCCGAGGATATTCGCCACCAAAGTATTGCCGCTGTGACCTGAATTTGGGCCGCTTGTCATGCACCGCTGATGGCCGATCTTTGAAAGATGCCGCAGGCGCAATCCAGGGTCGAAACGGAACAAAGCGCGCCGATTGTCCCACTCAAAGATGAGCGCAGCGCGCGCGAGCGCTTTGGTGATCCGAGGAACTTCATTAATCGCGAGCTAAGTTGGCTTCAATTCAATAGCCGCGTCCTGGAAGAAGCGCAGGACCCCACTCAACCGTTGATCGAGCGGGTAAAGTTTCTTGCCATTTTCAGTTCCAACCTGGACGAGTTTTTCGAAATTCGCGTCGCGGGCATCAAGCAACAGATTGAGAGCGAAACAAGCGACGTTGGTCCGGATGGATTGAGTCCGACCGATCTGTTTAACCAGATCCAGCGCCTGGCCCACGAGCTGGTCGCCACCGAATACGAGCTGTTCAATAAGGAGTTGCTTCCTGAGCTGGAAAAAAACCGGATCCGGATTCGCAAGGTTTCGGAACTGGGCACCAGACGCGCGTCCTGGGCGCGGAAATATTTTCGGGAGGAAGTTTTTCCGATGCTGACGCCGCTGGCCGTGGACGCGAGTCATCCATTTCCGGATTTGCTGAACAAAAGCCACAACCTTCTGGTGCGTGCGAAGACGAAACGACGCGGCGAGCCTCTCTTCGCGATTGTCCAAGTCCCGCGCGTCATTCCGCGACTCATTCTCATGCCGAGGGGTCCAGAGGAGCCCTGGGATTACATTTATCTCGCCTCGCTGATTAAACAGCACATCGCCGAACTATTTCCCGATTTGATCCTCGACGGGGTTCACGCCTTCCGCGTTACGCGCAACAGCGATCTCTACATCGACGACGAGGAAGCGGAAAATCTTTTGCGAACGATCGAGCAGGAACTCCGGCGTTCCAGTAAAGGCGACGCAGTTCGATTGGAAGTGGAAGCCGATTGTCCGAAAGATTTCATCGAGTTGCTGCAGGAGTTTTACGATCTGAGTGAAGCCGACGCCTATAAACTGGACGGTCCGCTTTCGATGACGCATCTCAGCCCGCTTTTGACCAACGATGCGTTTGCCAATTTGAAGGACCGGCCGTTCCAACCCGGCCGCGACCCGGCGCTGCCACCGCACGCGGACATGTTTGAAGTGATGCGGCGTCAGGACATTCTCTTGCACCACCCCTATGACAGTTTCGAACCGATTGTCGATCTCATGGAGGAAGCGGCCACGGATCCGCAAGTGCTCGCGATTAAAATCACTCTTTATCGAACGAGCGGCGATTCGCCCATCGTCGAAGCGCTAATCGACGCAGCCACTGCCGGTAAGCAAGTGACCGCTATTGTGGAATTGCGCGCGCGTTTTGATGAAGCCGCCAATATTCAATGGGCCCGCCGGCTCGAGGAAGCGGGCGCGCACGTGATCTACGGTGTCGTCGGACTGAAGACTCATTGCAAGGCATTGCTGATCGTCCGGCGCGATACCGATCAACTCCGGCGCTACGTTCATCTGGGCACCGGCAACTATCACCAGCGTACCGCGCGAATTTACACCGACTTCAGTTTATTAAGCAGTAATCCCGCTCTGACCGAAGAAGTCGCGATTGTCTTCAACACCCTGACCGGTCTTGCCGGTTATCCCGGTCTGAAAAAGCTGATGGTGGCGCCATTCGACATGAAACAACGCTTGATCGCTAAAATCGAGCGCGAGCGGGACAATGCCCGCGCGGGCAAGCCGGCCCGCATCGTCGCCAAACTCAATTCACTGGTCGATCAGGAGATCATCGAAAAGCTGTACGAAGCGTCGTGTGCTGAAGTCACAATCGACCTGGTGGTGCGCGGGATTTGTTGTTTGCGACCGAAGGTACCAGGCCTTAGCGATTACATTCGCGTGGTCAGCATCGTTGGCCGGTTTCTCGAGCACAGCCGGATCTATTATTTCGAAAATGGCGGCGAGCCTGAGATATACCTCTCCAGTGCGGATTGGATGCCGCGAAATTTTCTTCGCCGGGTAGAAGTCGCATTTCCAATCGAGACGCCCCAGTTGCGCGATCTCATCATCAATGAAGTTCTCCCAAGATTCTTGGATGATCGGGTGAAGTCACGCGAGTTGCAGCCAGATGGGAGCTATCGTCGCTTGAAACCAGAAGGCCCGGAAGAGCGTTCGCAGGCGCAATGGCATTTTCGCGAAGTTTCGCGCGAACGCGCCAAAGCGCAGGGCCGCAAGAAACCGCCTCCGGCTGATAAGTTGATCCCAATAACGGTCGCGCCGGAGCCGCCGAAGAAATCGTGAAACGGAAAATACTGGTAATCGACGTTGGCGGCACCCACGTGAAGATGATGATTTCGCGCGCAAAACGGCGCAAATTTAAATCGGGACCGAAGATGACCCCGCGCGCGATGATCACGCACGTGAAGGAGGAGTTGAACGGTTGGAAATATGACGCTATTGCAATCGGGTTTCCTGCTCCGGTGCGGCAGGGTCGGATTTTGAGCGAGCCCAAACATCTGGGCAAAGGCTGGGTTGGGTTCAATTTCGAAAAGGCCCTCGGAAAACCGGTCCGAATCTTGAACGACGCGGCGCTTCAGGCGCTTGGCAGTTATCGCGGTGGTCGAATGCTCTTTCTTGGACTGGGCACCGGCCTGGGCTCTACGCTCATCTTGCCTGAGGTGGTGCTCCCGCTGGAGTTGGGAGACTTGCCTTATCGTGATCACCGAATCATCGAAGATTTTTTGGGAAAGACTGGAATCGATGAACTCGGCGACAAGGAATGGGAACGCGAAGTCACCTTTGCGGTGGGCCAGCTAAAGAAATCCGTCATCGCAGATTACGTTGTGCTCGGCGGCGGCAAGGCCAAGAAGCTTGGCGGTTTCCCTGACGACACTGAACGGGGGCACAATCGCAATGCCTTTCTAGGCGGTGTCCGGCTTTGGCAGAACGACCCGCGTACTGGCCGAGCGAAATGGCAAATTTTTTAGGAACAACGAAACAAGATCGACAATGGACCTTTATTTTCTCAGGCATGGCGAGGCCGATTGGCCCGATTGGAAAAAAGACGACGATGAGCGGCCGCTGACCAAGCGCGGCAAGAAAGAAATGCGTGAGGTCGCGTCCTTTTTGAAACGGATCAAAGCGCAGCCGGATCTTATCGTGACGAGTCCGCTTCCGCGAGCGTCGCAGACGGCGGAGATTGCGGCCGAGCGGCTGGCAGTAAAATGCCGCGAGGACAAACTTCTCGCACCGGGTTTCCGTCGCGCCGATCTGGAGCGCTTGTTGAAGAAATATCCCGAGGAAAGTTTGATGATCGTCGGTCACGAGCCGGACTTTACCGAAACGATTTCCGAATTGACCGGGGCAGCGATGAAGCTTTCCAAGGCTGGCATCGCCTTGGTCGAGCTAAATCATTCGTGGCGCGACGGCCGGTTGCTCTGGCTCATCCCGCCAAAGGTTGCTACCAAGTAATCCGTCCCGATGTTACTCGGGAACTCAGGTAACGAGCTTTTCCAGGATCGATGGCGATTCTTCGTTCTCCCAGTCTTCCAGCCAACTGGCGAGCCGATCGCCGAAATCGCGCGGACGTTCCGCAAAAAAATGCCCGGCCAGCTCTGCCGCGCCGCGCTGTAGGTCACCCTGACTGACTTCAATCAGGGCAAGCAACTTGTGCCCTTCGCGCTCCCACTCCGAGTTTTGGTTCTCGCGCCGGAGACGATCTCCAAGAAAGCTCAAATCGTGGGCCCGTCCGAGGAGACTCGCCAAAGCGTCCAAATCATCGGACAGATTTTTTAGCACGACTGGATGCACTGGACGCAAAATGCGCACCTCGTACCAAAGTCTTTTGGCGCAGGTTCGGAAGCGATGGAAATTCTCCACGGTGGGCGAAGCCTCGGCGCATTTGAGAGCTTTTCGTGCACTCTTATAGCTTCGCTGCACCGCGCGACGAAGCTGTTTGCAATCGAAATGGTCGAGCGGCCAGCAATCAACATTGGCGGCCGCGCGTTTCAGCATCGGTGCCGCCTGAGTCTGCCATTCCGCGAACGCCGCCATAAAATTTTCCAACTCCAGCATCAGCATTCCCTCGAGTTTGGGATAGGCGGCGGCGCGGCGCCGGCGTTGAGAAATTCCCTGGAGTTCCCGGACCGTTTGCAAACGCACTTCGGCATCGCGGATCTCCGAGGTCAGTCTCCCGACGTCACGCAGGCAATGGTCTTGCTCGCGAAAGAGGCCGGCCCCGATTTCTTTCCGGACGAGTCGCAGAGCGGCACGCGCCTTCTTCAAATGTTTGCGCATTTCATGGACGGGTGTGTCGCCGGCCTTTTTGTCGCCCGTCACAACTGCAATTGCGCTCTCGATTTGCTTGCAGCAAATCCGGCGAAGGCCTTCGCCAAGCTTTTCTCCCTTTCGCAATTGATAGCTCATTGTCGATTTTATTCCCGGGCCAGTCTCACGTTGCTGTAGCGCTTTTCACCGGTGATTTCTCGTCCAAACCACCGCGGCGGCTTGAATTTCCGGCGGCTCGAGTGGTTCGGAAATTCAACTTCAGCCACTATCAAACCATGGTTGCGGCCGTGATAAATGTCGACTTCGATCTTGAGTTTCTTCCACGGAATCTCGTAGCGCGTTTTGCTCAATCGTCTGCCCTTTGTCGCCGGCCACAGAGTGGCGAATTGTTTGCTGCTCACTCTGATCTCGCGCTCTTCCCGGCTTGGCCCGCGCCCGCGGCTCATCTTGAACGTAAGTGACATCACTTTGCCTTTTTTTCGCAAGCGGACGTGTCGTCCGCGGGCTTCGTTCGCCAGATAACCCTGTCGAAGGGGAAAATGTCGCGAGTGGAGGATCTGGACGGGCAGGTGTTTGATCAGAAACTTGCGCTCAATTTCGCGGCCTTTTTTGTGTTTCATTGCAAGTGCTGCCAAGCTTCACCAGTGAATCGGATTTTGGCCGGCGTTGCAATAACGGCGGTATTTTTGTCCATCGGTTGCGGATTTTTCCGTAACCCCGAAGAAATGCGCCAGCAGTCCGGTGCACTGAGCGCGGCCCGGCGCAGTTTTTCGCTACCCGCAAATGTTTTTTATAACATTTTGTTAATCGCTCCCGCCGCGGCTACGATCGGCCACGCCGAGAGCACCACCAGCACCCCAAAGAGCATCGCTTCGAGAGCAAACTCGATTTGGCTCTCTTTCGCGAAAAAGTCTCGCCCAAATCGGCGAGTGGATCGCTGGGCATTCGAATTGTTTGAGTTATTCCGTCTACGAATACTTCGTTGAATCTTGATTACGCGCATGAATCAGCGTAATCGCCGGCCGCGGGCGGTCAGGTTACGAATTGTCAAAAGCGCGTGACGATGCGGTGACGCTTGCCGAAATTTTGTTCAGAGGCGTGGCCATTCTTCCACTTTGCTTCACCGGGAACGCTGGGTAGCTGACGAGATCGAGAGCGCCATCCTGGTGTTCGACCAGCGCCGTGCAACTCTCCACCCAATCTCCGCAATTGTAATAATCGATATCGCCGAATTGACGAATCGCGGCTGAATGAATGTGGCCGCACAAAACGGCGTCGACTGAAAACTTCTCGGCATAGCGCACGATTGCTTTCTCAAATTCACCGATAAAGTTCACCGCGTCCTTCACCCGTTTTTTTGCGTAGGCGCTGAGCGACCAGTAGCCGAGGCCGAATCGCCGGCGGAAGAAGTTTATCGCAGGGTTGAGCGAGAGCAGGAATTGGTAGCCGGCGTCGCCGAGATACGCGAGCCACTTTGCGTTCTGGACCACGGTGTCAAGCTCGTGTCCATGAATGACGAGCATTCGCCGGCCATCGGCCAGGTGATGAATTGCGTGTTGCTGAATCGAGATGTTTCCGTAGGCACCGCCAAATGAATTGATGAACTCGTCGTGGTTCCCAGGAATGAAGGTTACCGGCACGCCTTTGCGGGCTTTGCGGAGAATCTTCTGAATCACGTCGTTGTGCTGCTGCGGCCAGTAACGCCCTCGACGCAATTGCCAGATGTCGATCAAATCGCCGACGACATAGAGCTGTTCGCATTCGTAATCGCGAAGAAATTCCAGAAGCGCGGCGGCATTGCTCGTCCGCGTGCCGAGATGAACGTCGGAAATCCATGCCGTTCGCACGTGATGGATCCCCTCCCGCGGTGTGATCGGAGATTCAAAAGAGAATCGGGGCTGAGTTAAGGCCGACATCGGTCGAGCTCCACGTTTTTTGAAACGACAAAGCCCGCCGCGGTACCGTCCACGGCGGGCTTAAACTGACCTAACCTTGTCGTGTGAATTCTTCTTCTGATTGTTCTCTAGAACTTGATGATGAGATCCGCGAAGAACAGCTGGTACTGATCAAGCGGATTGACTCCGATTGCGATTGGCGTTCCACCGGTGCCAAGATTGTCATCGTAACGCCAGCCATAGTTATACGTGAGGTTAACGCTGACCGCATCACTGAGCGCGTATCCCGCCTTAACCACGACGCCCTGCATGTTCTGACGACTGTCGAAAATATCGTCGTCGACAAGGTTTGGATCGAGCGCGTACTGCTCAGAGAGTTGGTAATACACATCGAGTTGCCAATCGTGCTTCTTCTTCAGCTGCCCAACCCCGACGCCACCCTGAAACGCATAGCGCTGATCGCCAAAACTAGGATGTCCGGCTGCTTTGGCGCGCTCATCCCCTTCGAAATTGACTGCGAAATCGCCAAAAATGTGCATCGGGAGATTCCACAGCTTCCAGCCGAACTCCATCGGCATGTCGAAGACGAGCAAACTGTTGATTCCAGTTTGATTTTGCGCCAGCGACGCTGCGTTGGTCAGGTTCGGGTCGCCTCCCTGATAATGAACGTTGAAGGTGTCGCCGTTGCCCGTGTAGTTATACAATGTCGGAGCAATCTGAAAGAAAAGGCCATGTGGGAAAGTGGCCTTTGCGCCAACCTGCCAAGCCATTAGGAATGCGTCCGTGTTAGGAACAAGTTGGTGACCACCGTTTGCGGTCGTGGTGGCGCGCGGTCCAAGCGGATTTTCCGGATTCGCGTCGTCGTAAACGTACTGAGCCAGGTTCACGAAGATATCGAGCTTGACCAGGGGCTCTGTCTTAACCGCAACCGGCGCGACGTTCTTGCCGTCTTTGCCGTAAGACTGCGCTGGCGCTTCGCCGGCTGTGCCAAAGCTGAAGGTGTGCTTCCACTGTTCGGTAAGGCCCTCGGGATTGATGTCCGGGTCCCAAACCATTGGTGTGGTCACCAGCAGATTTGGCATTTTGCCGCCCGTCAATGTGATGTCCTTGAAACCTTTGTATCCGATGTAGGCCTGACCCACCTCAATGCCGTCGCTGCCCTTGGCGAAAGGACCTCCGCCGCCGGGTGAAGAGGTCGATGTATCATCACCAAACGTTACATTGGTAGATCGATCACTGGCACTTGTTTCGAGTCTGATTCCAAAAAACCAGTCATCTAATACGGTTCCCTTCAAGCCGAGCCGAATTCGGTAGCGTTCGCGTTCACGCTCCTGCCAGTCGTCACGGCCCGCGACCCCGTTAGCGCGCGCGCCAACCGGTGAATCGTCATCTGTCTGGCCACCGTTGTAAGCGTAACGCAATCGAACGTCTCCGAAGAGTTCGAGTTCCGTGATAGGCGTGGATAACTTCCACTTATCAGCGGCTGTTTTCTCTACCGGAACTTCTTTCTCAACGTAAGTTTTCCCGTCGTAGGTGACTTGTCTCTTCGTCGGTCCCTCTGCCGGAGGTGCGACCGCCGACACGGCTTGTTTTTTTAGAGTGCTTACCTCTTTCTCCAGTTCAGCGTTACGGTTCTGCAATTGCTGAACCGCCTGCTCGAGCTTCGTCAGCCGGTCGACGTCTGAAGACGTTTCCGAACGGAGCGATTGAAGAGGTAGTAACATCAATGCAGCCAGGCAACCGCCGGCTGTTAGTGAAAACATATTTTGGTTAGGCATAATTTTTTTTAGGTTGCGGCATTCGCCGCGGAGTTAGATCGCGATTTGAGCGCCGTCCGCCTCCGCCCTCCTCGCAACGCGCAGAAGCTAGAAAGTGAATGTTACGGTCTGATGACGGCGAAGTAACAATTGCGTGAACTCGCGCAGGGGAAATTTAGCGGGCAGGAGCCAATTTCGGAACTGCACGTCAATCGCCATCTCCCAAGACCACCCCTGCCGAGTGAATCGTCGGCGCTTCGAGTTAGCGTTTAGCAGTTAGGCCCGAGCGACGCCGTCCAGCATGTAAGCGAGGGTGGACTTCGACGGCCTGGCATTTTCCGCACGAGCAGATCGATGAATGCTCCGTTGTTCTGCGCGCGAATCGACAATTGCCAAGGGCTGGGCAACCGCGACGATGAGGCCACAGAGCACTTATCGCTTAGGCTTGGAAGGCGCCGGTGTAGGCGATGGAACAATCGGTGGTGTCGTTGCCGGCGAAGCTCCCGCTTGTGGCAAAACTGGTGCGCCCGGTGCCGGGACTGCCGGCGCATTTGGATTCACTGGCGGCAGTGACGCCGATGGTTGTGCCGTCGTTTGCTGTCTCAGCAATTCGTTGCGAAGTCCGGTGTCACGGCTTGTCCTGTGCGCATAAAAGATCGACAAGACAAAGGTAAGGATGAAGAAAATCCCGGTTAGCCACGAGGTAAACTTGACCAGAACGTTCGTGGTCTGAGCACCGAAGATATTTTCGGTCATGCCGCCACCAAACGCCGCGCCAAGTCCTTCGCTCTTGGGGCGCTGCATCAAGATCACGAGGATCATCAGCAGCGCGACCAGAACGTAAATCGCCAGCAGGCAGTTGATCAGGATTTGCATCGGGGACGGGGAATATGCCGCGATCGGGGGCGGAAGCAAACGTGCTTCGCCAAAGATGCCGGCTCCTTGGGACTGGGTCGGAATCGAGCATCAAGGATCTACGATCGAGTATCTTTCTTTAGCTCGTTCCAAATCGAGTCCAGCTCGGCAAGACCGACGTCGCCGAGTTTTTTCCCGCGAGCTTTTAGCTCATCTTCCAACAGGTTAAACCGGCGAACGAACTTGTCGGTCGCGGCTTGGAGAGTGGATTCGGCGTCGAGTTTGCATTTGCGGCTGAGATTCACCACCGCGAACAGCAGGTCGCCGGTTTCATCTTCAATCGCTTGTCGATCTTCGCTTTTGATCGCCCGTTTCAGCTCGCCCAACTCCTCCTCTACTTTCGCGATAACGTCGCCGAGTTCGGTCCAGTCGAAATTAACGCGTGCGACTTTGCTCTGTGCTTTTTGCGCGCGCTGAAGCGCGGGCAACGCTTTCGGCAGACTCGCAAGATAATGCGTATCTGTCTTTTTCTCTTCGCGCTTGATTGCTTCCCATTGTTTCAAGACTGCGCCGCTGTCACGGGCGTCGCTGCTCCCAAAAACGTGCGGATGCCGGCGGATCAGTTTCTCGGTAACTTCGCTAATCACATTGTCGATGCTGAATCGCCCGGCTTCGTTCGCGATCTCGGCGTGCATCACCCCCAACAGCAGAAGATCGCCCAGCTCTTCACGAAAATGCGCGTCGTCCTTTGCCCGTGCCGCTTCGGCGACTTCATAGGCCTCTTCGATGGTCGCTGGCAATAGTGATTCGTTTGTCTGTTCCCGGTCCCACGGACAACCGCCAGGCGCGCGTAACTTCGCGACGATCTCGCAAAGTTTGGCAAAGCTGTTAGTCAATTGTTGATAGTCGATAGCGGTCCGCATCGCGCATTTCTATCAACTCTCAACCAACAACTATCAACTTCTTCAAATGTGCCAGAGCGAGCGGTGTGTTCCGAATTCAGAGATTTCGCCGGAGGATTTCTTGCTCACGTAAATCGTGATTCCAATGATGCTGGCGAATGTCCCGACGAAGACGAACGCGACCAACCACGATGGGATATGGCCTACCCGCAGCGCGTTGTAAAACGACGGTAAGCTGTCCATAGCCATCGGTGCGTGAAGAAAGATCTTTGTGATCCATGCCACCAAAATGAGAATGAAAATGAAAACGTAATTCCGTTTCAACCGGCGGCCGATCGCTTCCAGCTTGCTGATCTTGAAACAGGGCAGAATCAAATCTTCGCAGACGAGTTTCTTCCACTCGCCCTGCAGGAGATCGCGGTTTTCCATTACCATCGGGACGAGAAAATGCGCTTCCAGCATCCGGATGCGTGCGCGGAAAGCGTCGTAGAAACGGTAGCGGCGCGCCTCGATCCAGAGCATCACCCACACGATGGCGAGATTGAAAAAGAAAATGATGTGCGGCACTGACGCGTTCGCAAACGCGATGGTGATGATCGCGGTGCTGCTGGTGATCGCCCAGTTCGTTGTGATGTCGAGACGTTGTCGCCAGACCATGATCCGGTTCATTTCGCCACGATAAAAATGCGACATCGCATTTACGTATCCGGGGTCGTAAATACTGCGCTGGAGCGAGACGGTCCTTTCCTGGGTTGTTGCGGCCGGGACGCCGTTTTCAGTTGGCACGACCGATCAATTAACTGGATAACTGACACAGAATCCAACATTTCCTGCTTAGTATTCCTTACCGTTCCATGGCTATTGTCCTGACTGACCTCATCGATCGGAACCAAATCGCGCTCAATCTTTCTGCCCGCACTCAGTCGGACGCGCTGCGTGAGCTTGTCGACTTGCTCGTAGCCGCCGGGAAGATCGGCAATGCGACAAAGTTTTTGGAGGAACTGCATGCGCGAGAAGACGTGAATTCAACTTATGCCGCCGACGGAGTCGCGTTTCCGCACGCACGCAGCAAACTCGTGGACGAAATTGTCCTGGCGATTGGCCGAAGCGAGGCAGGAGTTCCGTGGAGCGGCAAAGGGGAAATCGCGTACCTGATTTTCCTGATCGCCGTGCCGGAACGATTAATCAGCGATTACCTCGTTGTCGTCGGCGCGATTGCTCGCATCACCAGGGATCGGCCGTTGCGAACACTTCTGCTCCATTCCGAGAGCGTGGATGAATTTGTGGCGACGCTTCTCGGTATGCCTTCAATCTGAAAATTGTAAGGCAGGTGCCTCGCCTGCCAATTTTAGAGCGGCCAAATCGTTGCGGCGTTCGCTTGCCCTACCAACGTTTTCTAATCCTTCTTCAACAAACGGTTTCGGGCGCGCTCGAGAATTTTTCGCTCCGTCTCGTTCAAACTGCCCATACCGGACTTGGAAATCTTGTCCAGGATTGGATCGATCGAGGCATAGACATCGTCAGGTTCGACCACGCGGCGCGGTGTCGGCTTCTGCACAACGTACAGTTTCGGTTTCGGCCGCAGCCGCGATTTAAGGTTGCTGACCCATGCTAACTCCGGGCCGGCGCCGCGGAATTCGATGAAGATGAACGCCAGTGTGCAACTTGCGCAAAGCACCAGGAGATCCTGCCAATCGTGCGCCGCCAGTGCGCTCAAGGTAGCGATCGCCGCGAGAATGACGAAGACCCATTTGGCCGCGATTCGGAGAAAGAATTGAACGTTTGGATAAAGGGTCACGAACGCGGCGAACACGGCGAAGTGGAGCGCTCCGGAACCCGAGAGGCCCGTGCGCATTTTCAGCCCCCATGCCGCCAGGATGAGCGCCGGCACGATCAGCAAGAGCAGGTAAAGCCAGATGTAGGCTCGACGGCCAATGAACCGCTCCACCTCGCGCCCGAAGAAAAACAGCATGTACATTTCGACCGCGAACCAGAGCAGGGCGTATCCGGCTGGCTGATGAATGAAGGCGTAAGTAACGAGGCGCCAGATTTGTCCGCGCAAGACCTCCATGCTATCGAACATCGCGTAGTTCAGAACGCCAGCGTTCCCGATCGCAAACAAGAAGGCCGTAAGGATGGCGCAGGCCACGTGCACCCCGACCAAGATCGTCGTCACATCAACCGGGTAACGCCCCATCCACGTCACCGGCCGGTAGTCATCAGAGGTAGTGACCCCGAACATGTTACAAATAGACAACCGCAGCATTCCATGTGCAAGACTCATTGAATCTTTAAGCTGCCAGTCCAACGCTGATGCGGCTCCTATCTCGGACGAAAAATTTCTTGGAGAACGGCCCGAACCGGAGGAAATTCGTCACTCGCTCGATCCAGCAGGACGATACCCTGCAAGGTCGAGCCGAGTAGTCATGAAAAATCTCGCACCCGCCATTTCGCCGCCGCAAGGAATCGGCGACCGCCAGCCGCAAAACCAGGCCGTGCTCGATTGGGTGCACGAAGTCGAGCTGCTCGCCAAACCGGAAAACATTTTCTGGTGCGACGGGTCCGAGCGCGAACACCAGTTCCTGCTCGACCAGGCATGAAGCAGGGAGTCTTGTTCAAACTGAACGAGCAGAAAGTTCCGCGCTCTTACTTGCATCGCTCGAATCCGAACGACGTCGCGCGGGTCGAACAATTCACTTTCATCTGCACCCCGACCAAGGAAGAAGCCGGGCCAACCAACAACTGGAGCGAACCGGCTGAGACGTATTCGAAACTTACACGGACTGCTAAAAGGCGCGATGCGCGGACGCACCATGTTCGTCATTCCCTACATCATGGGCCCGCCCGATTCGCCGCTGACCAAGGTCGGATTTGAAATCACCGATTCGATTTACGTCGTGCTCAGCATGCGAATCATGACCCGCATGGGCGAGGTCGCAGTCAAGCGGCTTGGGAACGATCCGAAAGCGGAGTGGAACCGCGGCGTGCACTCATCTATTAGATGTCAATCCGGCAGCGTCGTTTCATCTGCCATTTTCCGCAGGACAACACGATCATTTCGGTCGGCTCCGGTTACGGCGGCAACGTTTTGCTGAGCAAGAAATGTCTCGCGCTTCGCATCGGCTCTTATCTCGCGACGCAAGCAGGGCTGGATGGCCGAGCACATGTTGATCCTCGGAGTCGAATCGCCCGAAGGGAAAAAACATTACGTCGCGGCGGCGTTTCCCAGCGCCTGCGGCAAGACCAATTTTGCGATGCTGATTCCGCCAAAACATTTTGCCGGCTGGAAAGTCACCACCGTCGGCGACGACATCGCCTGGATGCAGATCCGCGATGGCCGCTTGTACGCGGTCAATCCGGAGAACGGTTACTTCGGTGTGGTGCCCGGGACGAATTACAAATCGAATCCGAACGCGATGAAGACGATCGCGCAGCGACACGCTTTACACCAACGTCGCGCTGACCGATGACGGCGACGTTTGGTGGGAAGGCAAGGACGGTCCGCCGCCGAAACACGCCATCGATTGGCGCGGGAACGACTGGACGCCGGATTCAAAAGAAAAAGCGGCGCATCCCAAATTCGCGATTCACCGCGCCGTGCCGCAACAATCCCGGTGCTCGATCCCGATTTCGAGAAAGGCGAAGGCGTTCCGATCAGTGCGATCATTTTCGGCGGACGCCGCAGCGACACCATGCCGCTCGTTTTTCAAGCGCGCGATTGGGAGCACGGCGACTACGTCGGCG
The DNA here is from genome assembly GCA_963801815.1 of uncultured Verrucomicrobiae bacterium. GTDB lineage: Bacteria > Verrucomicrobiota > Verrucomicrobiia > Chthoniobacterales > UBA10450 > AV40. Next base: position 664,107 of record CAWDGJ010000002.1, on the reverse strand, counting down.
CCACCATGGGTTCGGAAACGACCGCGGCCGCAGCTGGCGCCGTCGGTCAGGTGCGCCGCGATCCGATGGCGATGTTGCCGTTCTGCGGCTACAACATGGGCCAATATTTTCAGCATTGGCTCGAGATTGGTCCGCGTCTCACCAATCCGCCGCTCATTTTTCATGTGAACTGGTTCCGCAAAGGCGCTGACGGAAAATTTTTGTGGCCCGGATTCGGCGAAAACATGCGCGTCTTGAAATGGATCCTCGATCGCTGCGAGGGGCATGGCGGCGGCGCCGAAACTGAGGTCGGCACGATCCCGCGACCGGAGGACTTCGACCTCGCCGAGCTCGATGTCACGCGCGAAACGATGCGCGCATTGTTCACGATCAAGCCTGACGAGTGGAGATGGGAGCTCGAGGCGGAGCAGAAATTCTTCGACTCGCTGGGCAAAGACATGCCGCGCGAACTGCTCGCCCAACACGACAGGCTTGCCGAAAAATTCGCAAAATAGCGTCGATCCCATCGAGCGATCAACGCAACTACATCGACTGGCTTTACTTTCAGTAATTGGGCTGGCACTGGCAGCGGTTCCTTCTCGGGCACAACGAAGATGGGATCGATCACAATGAACGGCCCCATTACCGAAACCGCGACGTTCACCCAAAGCCCTTAGTCCGCCGAGTTTGGCGTAGGTAATTGACCCGAAGAGTCACCAGGTTGGGGCGCGATCGATTGGTCCAATTACGTTGCACCGAAGTTGCATCGCGTTTGACGCGCACCGATAATCTCCAGTGGGTTCGAAGATCGCTCAAAAAAAACGCGCGAAAGCCGGCGCGACGGACTGCATTGAGGTTCGAGGGGCGCGTCAGAACAATCTTAAAGGCGTCGATGTCGATCTTCCGCTCGGGAAATTGACCGTCGTCACGGGGCCGAGCGGTTCCGGCAAATCCTCGCTCGCGTTCGAGACCATCTACGCCGAAGGCCAGCGCCGTTACGTCGAAACGTTTTCGCCTTACATGCGGCAATTCCTCGACCGCATGGACAAGCCGCGCGTCGACGACATTCGTGGAATCCCGCCGGCTATCGCGATCGAGCAATCGAACCCGGTGAAGACATCGCGCTCGACCGTCGGCACGATGACGGAGATCAACGATTACTTGAAATTGCTCTGGCCGCGGATCGCCAAAGCGCTTTGCCCGAACTGCGGCCGCGAGATCCGGTCCGAAACCGCAAAGTCGATTGCCGATCAAGTTGTCTCACTATTCTCAGCCTGTCATTCTGAGCGCAGCGAAGAATCTCTGACTATTTCAGAGAAATCCAGAGATCCTTCGACTCCGCTTCGCTCCGCTCAGGATGACAAGAAACAACGACCGGCAACGGTTCTCGTTACTTTCTGGATTGCCGTTCCGGCCAAAACCGATCCCCAAAAGTTTTTCGAATTTCTCCAGCAACAAGGTTACCTCCGGGTCTGGATCGACGATGAAGTCGTGCGGGTCGATGACGACTCGAAAAAAATCAAACGGCTCGGGGCGCGGGTTCAAGTCATTCAGGATCGGATCGCGATCACTTCCGAAAATCGCGCGCGTCTGGTCGAAGCGCTGGAGACGGCTCTGCGCTTTGGCAAAGGGAAAGTTAACATCATCCCAATTGATTCCGCCTCTCAGCCTTCATCCCTCAACCCTCATCCTTTTTCCGTGGGTTGGCACTGCGCGCATTGCGATATCGATATTCGTCCGCCGTCGCCTGGACTTTTCAGTTTCAATAGTCCGCTTGGTGCTTGTCCGGAATGCCGCGGTTTCGGACGAACGATCACTATCGACCTAAATAAGGCGATTCCCGATCGCTCGTTGTCGATCAAACAGGGCGTGGTCCGTGTTTTTCGTGGTCAGGAGTTTGGCGAATCGCAAAAAGATCTGCTCCGGGCCTGCGCCCGGGAAGAGGTTGATATTGATGTGCCGTTCGAAGAATTGCCGAAAACGGATCAGGATTTCGTTATCAATGGCGAGAGGTCGGTCGCCACTGCGCGGGAACGAGGAGAGAGTTACAGCGACGACGATTATGAAAATGACCGCTGGTACGGCGTGCGTGGATTTTTCCGATGGGCAGAATCGCAGGTTTACAAGATGCACATGCGCGTTCTCCTCAGCCGGTATCGCTCCTACACGACGTGTCCGAGCTGCCACGGGGGCCGTTTTCAACCTGAAGCGCTGAACTACAAACTCTCCGCGATCCCCAATCCGCGATCCGCGATCCTTCTCACTCTTCCCGATTTCGCCGCTCTCCCGATCTCGAACGCGCGCAATTTACTCGGAAAAATCGGCATCCAGCAAAATGATTCGACTGCGCAGATGTTGCGCGACGAGATTTGCGCGCGTCTCAATTATCTTTGCGAGGTCGGTGTCGGTTATCTCACCCTCGATCGTTCCACGCGCACCTTGAGCGGCGGCGAAGTTCAACGCGTGAATCTTACCACCTGTCTCGGTGCATCGCTGGTCAACACGCTGTTCGTCATGGACGAGCCGAGCATCGGGCTTCATCCGCGCGACATTGGACGACTCGTCCGCGTTATGCACAATTTGCGCGACCGCGGCAATACATTGCTTGTGGTCGAGCACGAAGAACAAATCATTCGAGCGGCCGACAACTTGATCGACATCGGGCCCGGCCGGGGCGAACGCGGCGGCGAACTCGTGTTCAACGGAGCGCTCGATCAACTGTTGTTCAAGAACAAATCGCTGACCGCCGATTACCTGAGTGGTCGCAAAAAAATTCCGGCCCCGAAATCGCGACGGAAATCGAGCGTGTCAATTAAGATCACCGGCGCGCGCGAACACAATCTCAAGAAGATCGACGTCGATCTTCCTCTTGGCGTTTTCACCTGCGTGACCGGCGTTTCCGGTTCAGGCAAATCGACGCTGATCCACGAAGTGCTTTACCGGAACTTGCTCGTTGCCAAAGGCCAATCGTCCGATCAAGAAGTGGGTGCCTGCAAATCCGTCACTGGCGCCCACCGCATTGATCAGGTTGTGATGGTCGATCAATCCCCGCTTGCGCGCACACCGCGCAGCACGCCGATTCTTTATCTCGGTCTCTACGATCGGGTCCGCGAAATGTTCGCCGCGCAGCCGGAAGCAATGTCGCAAGGCCTGACCGCCAGCGCGTTCTCTTTCAATTCCGGCAGCGGCCGCTGCGAACGTTGCTCCGGCACCGGATTCGAGAAGATCGAGATGCAATTTCTGAGTGATCTTTATGTGCGCTGCGCAGAGTGCGAAGGGAAACGGTTCCAGCCGCACGTGCTCAAAATAAAGCTGCACGGCAAGTCGATTCACGATTTGCTCGACCTCACCGTGCAGGAAGCGATTCAGTTCTTCGCCAAGATCGGCGAGACGAAAACCTTGTCGGAACCGCTCGATGTCTTGGACGAAGTCGGTCTCGGCTATTTGCGGCTGGGTCAACCCTTGAACACGCTTAGCGGCGGTGAATCGCAGCGCCTCAAGCTCGTCCGTCATTTGGCTGAGTCTTCTGTGGCGGCAGGCGTCTCGCCTGCAAAAACGAATGGCGAGCATCGCGGAAACTTATTTATCTTCGATGAGCCGACGACGGGCCTGCATTTCGATGACGTCGCGATGCTGCTTCAGGTCTTTCAGCGATTGGTCGCCGCCGGACATTCGCTCATCGTGATCGAGCACAATCTTGAAGTGATCAAATGCGCCGACTGGATTGTCGATCTTGGTCCGGAGGCGGGCGAAGAGGGCGGCGAAGTCGTCGGGACCGGAACGCCGGAGCAGGTCGCAAAGAATGAGAAATCGCACACTGGAAGATTTTTGAAGTCAATTCTGGGGAGCGCGCGCGCCTCGCGTGCTATTCGTGGCGCCTCGCCACGAATTTCTTATCCGGAAGATGAGGAGCAGGAGCTTGCCCACGCAGCGGAAACGTCGTCGCGTTTCAAAATCACCAAGACCAACGGTGCGATCGGCATTCACGGCGCACGCGAGCACAATCTCAAGAACATCGACGTCAAAATTCCGCGCGACCAGATGGTCGTGATTACGGGATTAAGCGGCTCAGGAAAATCGACCCTCGCATTCGACATTTTGTTTGCCGAAGGACAACGGAGATTTCTCGACAGCATGTCGCCCTACGCGCGGCAGTTCGTGGAGCAACTCGAGAAACCTGATGTCGATCTAGTCACTGGCTTGCCGCCGAGTGTTGCGATCGAGCAGCGCGTGACCCGCGGCGGAGGCAAATCGACCGTCGCCACAGTGACCGAGGTTTATCATTTTCTTCGTTTGCTCTTTGCGAAAACCGGCACCCAGTTTTGTCCGGACTGCGATTTGCCGGTCGAGAGCCAGAGTCTGGCCGCGATCGTCAAACAGATCGAGGCGGCCGCAAAGCGCGGCCCGCTCAAGGTGCTCGCGCCACTGGTGAAAGCCCGAAAAGGATTTCACACCGATGTCGCGCGCTGGGCCGAGCGTCAGGGCTTCGACACACTGTTTGTCGATGGGCAGCTGATTCCGATTCCACAGTTCCGAAAGCTGGAACGTTTCAAAGAACACACGATCGAGGTTGTTGTCGGCGTGATCGATGCCAAGCGGATTGTGAAAGCGCGCAATCTCGCGCAACGCGCCTTGGAGATCGGCCGGGGCACGGCGCATCTGCTCGATGCGAAAAATCGGCTCACCATCGTGAGCACGGAGATGAGTTGTCCGGATTGCGGGCGCGCCTTCGAGGAGCTCGATCCCCGGTTGTTCTCGTTCAACTCGCCGCACGGGGCCTGCGAAGAATGCGGCGGGTTCGGCGAAATTTGGGATCAGGAATTTCAAACCGCTTCCGAGGAAACCAGCGATTCGGTTCTGGAGAATGAGCTCCGCGCCGAGCGGGAATCGGAATGGATCGAAGAAACCGAAGCGCACGAATGCCCGCGTTGTCACGGGTCGCGCATTAACGAGGTTGCGCGACACGTTCGGGTGCAGGGAATGCCGATCGATCAGTTCACGAATCTTTCCGCGAGCGAAGCAGCGGAAAAGATCGACAAGTTAAAGTTCGCCGGTAGGCAACAAACCATTGCGGCCGATCTGATTCCCGAAATTAAGCAGCGGTTGCGGTTCATGGAGAATGTCGGTCTCGGTTATCTCGCGCTCGGACGTTCCGCAAAGACCTTGAGCGGCGGCGAATCGCAGCGAATTCGATTGGCGGCGCAGCTCGGTTCGAATCTGCGCGGCGTGCTTTACGTCCTCGACGAACCGACCATCGGACTGCATCCCCGCGACAATCTGCGGTTGCTCGACACGCTCGAACGCACTTCGCGAGAAAGGAAATTCGCTCGTGATCGTAGAACACGACGACGAAACGATGCGGCGGGCCGATCACATTGTCGATCTTGGGCCGCGCGCGGGTTTGCACGGTGGCGAAGTTGTCGCCACCGGCACCCTCTACGACATCGAGCGCGCCAAAAATTCCGAGACCGGTCGTTGTCTCAAGAGACCGCTTTCGCATCCGACCCGCGAATCTCGCCGTTCGTTGCGAATGGTCGAGGACTGGATCGACATGCACGGGGCTCACGCCAACAACCTGAAAAATGTCGATGTTCGGTTTCCAGTCGGACGCCTTTCAGTCATCACCGGAATTTCGGGATCGGGAAAATCGACATTAATGCATGATGTGTTGTTACCGGCTGTGATCGAGCAGTTGGAAAACAAAAAGCGGACCGGCAACGGCGAATTATTCAAGCTCGTCAGTGGCACGGAGAAAATCGAAGCAGTTTACGAAGTCGATCAATCGCCGATCGGCAAAACGTCGCGCTCTACCCCGGGCACTTATATCAAGGTATTCGACGAGATTCGAAACCTCTACGCGCAACTGCCGGTCTCACGCGTCCGTGGCTATTCGGCCAGTCGATTTTCGTTCAATGCCGAAGGCGGTCGATGCGAGACTTGCAAAGGCCAGGGCGTGATCAAACTGGAGATGAATTTTCTGCCGGAAGCGCTCGTGCCGTGCGAGGACTGCGGCGGGCGCCGTTACAATCCGCAAACGCTCGAAGTTCTCTACAACGACAAATCGATCGGCGACGTGATGGAAATGACGATCGAAGAAGCGGCGGAATTTTTCTCGGCCCATCCGAAGATCGCTCGGCCGCTTTCGTTGCTGGTCGAAACCGGACTCGGTTATCTCAAGCTCGGCCAGCCGAGTCCGACGCTAAGCGGCGGCGAAGCGCAACGCCTGAAGCTCGTCACCCAATTGAAACGGGGCGTCGGTCGCGCCGAAAACGAGCGGATTCGCAAAATGCGCAAGCCCGGTTCGACGCTTTATCTGCTCGAAGAACCGACGATTGGCTTGCACATGGCAGACGTCGACCTTCTCCTCAAGGTGCTGCATCGATTGGTCGATGAGGGAAACACCGTGATCGTGATCGAGCACAATTTGAGTGTGATCGCGGAGGCCGACTACATTGTCGATCTTGGACCGGAGGCGGGCGCGGACGGCGGTAAAGTCGTTGCCGTTGGAACGCCGGAGCAGGTCGTGAAGAACAAGACCAGCCGGACGGCGCCGTTCTTGCGAAAAGTATTGAATCGTTCGACTGCGCGGTGAAAATCGCGCACCAAATGCTCGCTTATTGGATTCACGATCTCGATCCGCTGATCTTTCGCATTTACGATAATGTCGGACCGTCGGTGGTACGGGCTCGGTTACGTGCTCGCGTTTCTGTTTGCCTATGTCGTCTATCGAGTGTTAGTCCGGCGCGGGTATGCCGATCTGCCGCTTAACAAAGTGGGAGATTTCATCACCGCCTGCGCCCTGTTTGGCGTGATTGTCGGCGGACGGCTTGGCTACGTTTTTTTGTACAAACCGGAGATGTTGCGCGAGCCGTTGTCGATTCTGCGCGTTTGGGAAGGCGGAATGGCGAGCCACGGCGGCATCATCGCCGTTCTGCTGGTTCACATTTTATTTCGCACGCCGTCATAGAGTTTCCTGGACGAATCTGGGCGATAATCTCGTCGTGGCGGCGCCGATTGGGTTATTTCTCGTGCGCTGCGCGAATTTCATTAATGGCGAACTTTACGGCCGCGCGACCGACGTTTCCTGGGCAATGCAGTTTCCGAAGGAGCTGAACGAAAACTTCACAGAGGCGAATCAGGCGATTACGGAATGCACCAAGCTCGATCCGGCGCTCAATACGCCGGACGCGATTGTGGTCGCAGTGCGCCACCAGCCCCAGGTGAAAGAGATTCTGCGGGGAATTTTGACTCCACGACATCCGTCGCAGCTTTACGAGGCTTTCTTTGAAGGGGTCGTTCTCTTTTCGATTCTCTGGTTCGTGCGCACGCGAATGCGGCAGCCAAACGGTGTCCTGACCGGATTGTTCTTCATCTTCTATGCGATCTTTCGGATCGTGTGCGAATATTTCCGCGAACCGGACGCGAGCATGTTTGGGCCATTCACCCACGGCCAGTTCTACTCGTTTTTTCTCATCGCAATCGGGCTCGCGTTTGTGATCTTCGCCAAACTGCGGCCAAGCTTTCCGAAAAAGTTGGCTGCGACGCAGGACTAGCCCTTTCGCTTTCGTCAGAATCCGCTAATAGTTCCGGCGGGTGAATTGATTGATAGCGTTGTTGATTGCTGCCGGCGGTCTGCTCTTTGCGTTTGAACACGCCACCATTGCCGGCAAGCTCGTTCTGCTTCTTCTCGCGGTCGCGTCGATCTTCAGCTGGTCGGTGATGGTCACGAAGCTGCGCGTGGTCCAGTTCGCGCGGAAACAAAACGCGCGTTTTCTCCATGCTTTTCGACAGGACCGGCAACCGTTGCGTTTGTTTGAAAAGAATGCCCGTTTTCCGGGTTCGCCACTCTTCAACGTTTACCGCGCGGGGTGCCAGGAGATTACCTTTCAGTTGCTTGGCTCGGCCGAAGTCGACGAAACCTTTAAAGCGCGGCTCGGCATCGCGGACAAAATTTCCGCGCCGCAAATGGGCTCGGTCACGGCTGCGATGGAACGCGCAGTGGGGGAAACCGCGCTTGGCTCGAGTCGCAAATGATTTTGCTCGCCACCGCGGTCAGTGGGTCGCCGTTTCTGGGATTACTCGGTACGGTTTGGGGCGTGATGGACGCGTTCACCGGCGTGGCCGAGGCCGGTGCGCCGAGCCTCGCGTCGATGGCGCCAGGCGTTTCCGGCGCCTTAATCACCACCGTGACCGCTCTTTGCGTCGCGATTCCGGCGATGTTCGGCTACAACTTTCTGGTCACGCGCATTCGCGGAATGATCGTGGAGATGGACAACTTTGCGGCTGAACTGGCGTCCGAGCTTGAACATAAATTCGTCGATCACGCGGTGCGCGAGTCGGCCTTTCGGAGATGAGGCGTTATTCGCAACGGCAGAGTTTGTCATCCCTCTCCGAGATCAATATCACGCCATTGCTCGATCTCGCGTTCGTACTGCTCATCATTTTCATGATCACCACGCCCCTGCTCGAGAACAGCATGAATCTTATTATCCCTTCGAGTGGCGCGAAAAATCCGCCGGTTATGGCGACGCAAGTGCAAACCGTTTCGATCGATCGCAACGAATCGATTCGTTTCAACAATCAAATTGTGGATCTTGAATCGTTGACGGCGCGGTTGAGCGAAATGAAGCGGGCCAATCCTGAAATTGCAGTTGTGATCCGGCCAGATCGCGATTTGCCCGTGCAGAAACTAATCACGTTGATGGACGCGTTGCAGCGTGCCCAAATCATGAAGGTGGGAATCGCGACCCGGGCCGAGCAGAAATAGCAATGCCGAAGAACCTCCGGTTTTGGACGAACGTCGGCCTCATCACCGCCGCGCACGTAGCGCTCTTCATCGGTTTAATTCGCTGGAGCAGCGCAAGCAACAACAACGCGGGCGCGCAAAGTGTGGTTTGGATGAACGGCGGCGCCGGGGATGGAATCGTGACGGAGAAAAAGGAGCCGGAGGTTCGTGAAAAATCTCCGCTGCGCGAAGAGTCGAAAACCGAGAAATCGCGACAGCAAGACGCCGACCAGCCGGTTCTAACGTCGGCCCCGAGCGAAATTCAATTGTCCACTCCAGCGCCATCGCCTAGATCGACATCAACACCGAAACCGAGTGCGACCCCGCAACGGAAGGCAATGCCAAAGCCGACTCCGAAACCCGCGCCAAAGCCGTCGCCGAAGAAACTGACGGTTGCCAAAGTGAAGCCGTCACCCAAGCCAAAGCCGAAGCATGAAGAAAAGGAGGAGGCCGTTGCAAAGTCCGAAACACCCGACTCAGAGAAGAAGAAAATTGTTTTGGCCAAGAACGAATCTCCCGACACAAAGCCCGCGGAAAAATCTCCGGCCACGCAAACTGGCGCCGGTAAAGGCACAACCAAGGGAGCGGGCGGTGGACGCGCCGGTGGAAGCGTAAACGAATCGCAGTTCGGTTGGTACGGCAGCATGTTGCATGATCGTTTTTACAGCGAATGGGCCCAGCCGACGTCACGTCGCCGATGCCGGCGGGAAAAATTCAGTGCTGGTGAAGCTCCGCATTGAAAAAGATGGACACGTCTCGAGTTTCGAAATTGTTCGTTCGTCGGGAAATGCAGAGCTCGATGATTCCGTTAAAGCGCTGGCGAACCGTGTGAGTCAGGTCGAACCGTTGCCGGACGGGCTGGGCAAAGCCGATCACTACGACGTGAAGATTAACTTCGAGCTAAACTCGGAGTAACTACGAGAGTCGAGATCCGGGCCTCGAGAATTGTGGCAGTCGCTCTAACCCGCTGCGGCGTCGTGTTTCGCCCTGGCTCGGGCCCGGTTTGCCTGCAGTTCCGCGAGATGTTTTTCCGACCAACGGCACAGACCGCGCAGCGGCTCGATGAGGGTCCGCCCAAGTCTGGAAAGCGAATACTCGACTCGCGGCGGTACCACTGGATAGACCTTGCGATTCACCAAACCGTCGCGTTCGAGGCTACGCAACGTTTGCGTCAGCATCTTTTGCGAGATACCGCCGATCTCCCGATGGAGCTCCGCATAACGCATTGTCTTTTTCGCCAGCAGTTGAATGATTAGCGCGGTCCATTTGTCCGCGATCCGGTCGAGAACGAGACGCGACGGGCACTGCGAATCCATCACTGAAGCCATACGACTTTTTAAGATGCGCTCCTTCTGCGCGCAAGTCCGGATGTAACAATCTGAAATCGCTGTATAGGCAATACTAGCCTGTTTGACTAATTTGGGGGCGCGTCGGCGTCGAATCAAAGATCGCGATCTCGCCTGCCTGTTTGCGAATGCGTTGCAGCCGACACAGCCGCCTCTACAATGCCTTCTCGTGAAAATTCTTGTGATCGGGAGCGGCGGCCGCGAACACGCCCTGGTTTGGAAACTGAGGCAATCACCGGCAGTCGACCGAATCTTCTGTGCGCCGGGGAACGCCGGAACTGGAGCGATTGCCGAGAACGTCGCGATTCCGGCGACCGATCTCGGGCAATTGCTCGCCTTCGCGAAGCAGAACGATATCGATCTCACCGTAGTCGGCCCGGACGACCCGCTGGCGCTGGGAATTGTCGACCTGTTCACGGGCGACAAGCTGCGGATTTTTGGACCGACCAAATCCGCGGCGCGCCTCGAGTCGTCCAAGATTTTTGCCAAGGAATTGATGCGCGCACGAAAAGTTCCAACCGCGGAAGCGCACACATTTTCGGATAGCAAGGCAGCGCTCGAGTATTCCGAGCAGCTCAAGTTTCCGGTCGTCATTAAGGCCGACGGACTAGCCCTCGGCAAGGGCGTGATCATCGCGTCCAGGTTGACTGAGGCGAAGTCGACGATCAACGCGATGATGAACCAAGTGCGTTTCGGCGACGCCGGCAAACGGATTATCATCGAGGAATTTTTGAAGGGCAGCGAATGTTCCCTGCACGCCCTTGTAGACGGAAAAGATTATCGAATGCTCGAATCGGCGCGAGATCACAAGCGCGTATTCGATGGCGACAAAGGTCCAAACACCGGAGGGATGGGTGCATTTAGTCCCGCCAACAATTGGAACTCGCAACTACAGTCGCAATTTGAAAACCAAATCATGCGACCGTTGTTGGACGGACTGTGTCAGGAAGGGGTTGTCTATCGCGGTCTATTGTATCCCGGATTAATGATCACTGACGATGGGCCGCGCGTGCTCGAATTCAATTGCCGCTTCGGTGACCCGGAAACTCAGGCACTGTTGCCGCGAATGAAGTCCGATTTGCTTCCATTGTTGGATGCGACCATCGACGGGAAAATCGACGCTCAAACGATCGAGTGGAACGAAGGCGCCTCGGTAACAGTTGTTCTCGCGTCGGCTGGTTACCCAAACAAGTACGAAACCGGGAAGAGAATTTCGGGTTTGAGCGATGCCGCCAAACTTGAAGCGGTTCAGGTTTTTCACGCCGGAACGAAAAACGCGAATGGCGAAGTCGTGACATCCGGGGGGCGGGTTCTGGCGGTGACCGCGCTTGGACTCACCATTAAGAATGCGCGGGAACGGGCTTACCAGGCCGTTTCGGGTATCCATTTCGATGGCTGTCATTTCCGGCGCGATATTGCTCTTGGCGCGGCAAGCAGCTAAGAATTCAGGCGATGTTCAATTGGGCGGCGGCAACGGCGGTGTCGATATTTGGCGTGGGCGCGGTCTTCGGCCAAATGCCCGCGCCTTCCTCGGCGCCGACAAGTAGCAGTCCGGCAGTCGCTAAATCTCCCTCGCCTTCGCCAACGCCGACGACCGAGCAGGTTATTAACTCTTTAGGCTCGGCCGATCTGCAAGCGGCGCTTTCACTCTTAAAAGCGAATTTCACCAGTCCGGATGCGATCACAGACGCGGAACTGAATCGGGCCACCCTTACAGGTTTGCTGGTTCGTATGCCGGGCGGATTGATGCTTTTGCCGAACCGCGAGGCCGCGACGGCTGAACCGAGTTCTCCGTTTTACAGCGAAATTTTCGAAGGCCATATCGGGTATTTGCGCCTCGGTGAGCTCAACGGCGGAAATCTCAAGGAACTCGACAAGAAACTGCAGGAGTTCGGCCAGAAGAAGGTTGACGGGCTGATTGTCGATCTTCGCGCCAGCAAGATCGGAGATTTCGCGAGCTCCGCCGACTTTGCGAGACGTTTTTGTCCAAAAGGAAAAACTCTGTTCAATGTGCACAAGCCGGCCGTACGGCAGGATCGACAATTTACTTCAGACCGCGATCCCGTATTCCAGGGACTAATCGTCATCCTGGCCGATGCTGATACATCTGGCGGCGCGGAAGCGCTCGCCGCCGTGCTCAAACTTTACAACAAAGCTTTGATCATCGGCCAAATGACCGCCGGCCGAGCCGTAGAATATTCCGATCAATCCTTGCCCAGCGGCAAGATTCTCCGGATCGCATCCGCCGAAGCGGTTCTGCCTGATGGTCAGCCGTTGTTTCCAGGCGGAGTAAAACCCGATTTACCGGTCGAAATGTCGGAGGCGGACAAACGTCAGATCTTTCGGCAAAGTGCCGAGAAAGGAATGGGCTCATTTGTTTATGAAACCGAACGGCCGCACCTGAACGAAGCAGCGTTAATAGCCGGAACGAATCCCGAGCTGGATATCCCGGACGCGCAACGCCGGCTTCGCTCACGATCGAGCCAACCGTCGCGCGATACGGTATTGCAGCGTGCACTGGACGTCGTCACCTCGCTGGAAATCTATCAGAAGCATTGACGTGCATCCGCTGGAAGAACGAATCGGTTACAAATTTCGCAATCCACTGCTGTTAGCCGAAGCATTGACTCATCCGAGTCTCGGTCATGAGACCCAGCAACGCCATTTCGACAATCAACGATTGGAGTTTCTGGGAGACGCGATTCTCCAACTCGTGATCACTGAATATCTTTTTGGGCACTTTAAAGACCAGCCCGAAGGGCAGTTGACGAAATTGAGGTCGCGGCTGGTTTCGCGCGATGCGTTGAAGGCGCACGCTGCCGCGATCGACCTCGGCCAGTTTCTATTAATGGGCCGCGGCGAAGAAGCGAGTGGAGGACGCGCGCGAACATCCACTTTGGCCGATGCATTCGAAGCGCTGATCGGCGCGATTTATCTGGACGGCGGTTTGGAGGAAACGCGGAAATTTATTTTGACGCAGGCGAAAACGGATTTGGCGCTGCTTGCCGAGGAACCGGTTGATATTAATCCGAAGGGGAACCTGCAGGAATTATTGCAAAGCATTTCGCCAAAGAGTCCGGTTTACGAGGTTCTGTCGCAAAGTGGCCCCGAACACGACAAGCGATTCGTAGTGCAGGCGGTATGGGAAGGGATCGTCCTCGGGAAAGGTCGCGGCCGCAGCAAGAAACAAGCGGAGACCGCTGCGGCCGAAGAAGCGATGCAGCTCAAACGCTGGAAGAAGTTGAAGAAGAAGCGTCGAGCATAAGGTGGGCAACGTTGTAGCCCCGCGCCTGTGGCGTGTCATTGAGAACGGCACAACGCCGTGGCTACGCAAAATGGCTGAGCGCGTGAATATTTCCCCATCGGCAATGATTCCGAATTGCGCTGGTCACAAAGTCTTTCGCAGCAGCGACCGCATCTCTGAGCGACAGATTTTTTGCTAACCCGGCGGTGATCGCCGCCGAATAAGTGCAGCCCGTCCCGTGGGTCATGACGTCCCGAACGAACGGCGCTGAATATTCGGTTACGTGTTCATCGATAAATAAAAAATCGACTGCTTCCGCGCCAGACAAGTGACCGCCTTTGAGCAGGATCGCGCTTTTGAACTTGTCCTTTAACTCTTTCCCGGCCTCTTCCATCGTTTTGCGATCGGTAATTTTTCGGCCAAGCAATTGCGACGCTTCATCGAGGTTCGGCGTGATGAGCGATGCGAGTGGAAACAACTCTTTTTCGTAAGTTTCGATCGCGTCATGTTTAAGAAGTGGATCCCCGCCGGTCGCGGTAATCACGGGATCAACTACCAGCGGAATCCGAAGCCCAAAATCGACAATCGCGCGCGCGACGACCGAAATGATCGTGGCCGAGCAGAGCAGTCCTGTCTTCATGGCTGCAATTGGAAAATTTCTGGCCATCACTTCAATTTGGGCGCGGACCATTTCCGGGTCGATCGATTGGATTCGCGAGACTTTGCCAGGCGTTTCCGCGACAACGCAGGTCACCGCGTTCAAACCGTAAACGTTCAGCGCGCCAAATGTTTTCAGATCGGCCTGAATTCCAGCACCGGCACTGCTATCGGAACCAGCGATTGTTAGCGCAACTGGCATTAGATGCCGGGTGATTTTTCCCGATGGGCTCACGATACAAATTCTGTCATCAAAGCACAAAACCCCAAGCACCAAACCCCAACAAAATCCCAAAATTCAACCGCCCAACCTCAAAACCGTGTCTCTCGTTTAGCCGTTTGGAGTTAGAGTTTCCTTGGGATTTGGAGTTTGTTGCTTGGTGTTTCCGCGCAGCGGTCACGACCCGTCGTTACCGATCGCTTCGACCGGACAACCCTCCATTGCTTCCTTGCAAACAGCTTCTTCTTCCGGATTCTCCGGTTGCTTGTAAACGTAGGAATGCCCGCCGTCATCGTTACGTTTGAAATTGGCCGGTGCCGTCTCGCGGCACAAATCACAATCGATGCATTGTTCGTCGACGTAGAATTTTCCGGGAGCGTTTTCGGGATATTTATTTGCCGCGTCGGCCATATTTATCTCGTTCAGTGAGATCGAAACGTTAAGGATAAACGAATGGACGTGCAACGGGATTTGACCTCTTGAACAATCAGACCCGGCCGTAAACGCGCTCCGAAGCGAAGAATGTGGAACGAATGAAAAAGGAAACAGCCAAGACTCTTCGAGCATTTTCTATCGAGTTGGTTGTGTACGCGGCGCTGGTCGTGGCTTATTTCTTTCTGGTCCTCCATTTCCTCGGCGGGTGGCTTTATCGGCTCGAGACCCACCATCGTTACACTTACGCGATAATCGCAATTCTCCTGATCATCGGCCAGGCGGTGGTGCTGGAGAGTGTGACCACATTTCTTTTGCGAATGCTCCGCGGTCGCTCTGAATAATTATGCCCTTTCCGATCTCTGGCGCGCACATCAGCCCAATTTATCTCGCGCTGATCGGGTTTTTGATTGGGATCCTCGGCGGATTTTTTGGCGTCGGCGGCAGTTTCATCGCGGGACCGGCACTGCGAGCGGTCGGACTCGATTGGAACTTTGCCGTTGGCACAGACTTGGCGCACATCGTAGGTAAATCAGTCGTTGCGGCCAAACGCCACCGCGCACTGGGGAATGTCGATCTTAAACTCGGATTGATCATGGCGGTCGGCACGATTGGCGGCGCGGAAATCGGCGCGCAACTAATTCAGGTCCTGAAGCGTGCGGGTAACGTAAACTTCGTTGTCAGCATTGTTTCGATCGTGGTTTATCTCAGCATTTCCACGTTCATGGTTTGGGAGAGCCACAAGACTCTGAAGTCGTCCAGCGGGCGCGGCAAAAAAGCGAAGGAGGATCATTCTGAATTTGGCCATTTCGCCCGCGGAATTCAGCGCTTCAAGATTTGGCCGATGGTGGATTTACCCGTTTCCGGAGTGACGGTTTCGTTTTGGGTCATCCTGGTGGTGGCGTTCATTGGCGGACTGTTCGGCGGTTTTCTCGGTGGGGGCGCGGGCTACATCCGAATGCCCTCCATGGTGTACGTCCTCGGGATTCCAACTCATCTCGCAGTCGGAACTGATTTGTTCGAGATTATTATTTCAGCAAGCTACGGAACGTTCACTCACGCCATCAAAGGTAACGTCGACATCCTGATCGCCCTTGTCATGAACACCGGCGCGGCCGTGGGCGCGCAGATAGGCGCGATCTCAACTCAATATTTCGCCGGTCCGAAAATCCGGCTCGCCTTCGTGCCGCTGCCGTTAATCGGTGCGGCTATTGTGATTTACACGTTGATGACTGGACACAAATTGTAACGCCGCATGAAAATGTTGATTTGCAGCGATGGAATGCCCGCCGCCGAGAGTGCCATCCGTCTCGGCGCAGCGTTCGCCGCGCCCCTTAAAGCGGATGTTGTCGTGCTCGGCGTTGCCGAAAAACCCGAAGACGAATCTGCGCTGCAACAGGCGCTGGAAAAACAAGTCGACTCGCTGCGGGCGCAAAGTGTGTCGCCGAAGATCCAGATGTGCGCAGGCGATCCGGTTCGTCAGATTTCAAACGAAACGACAAAAGTTAAGTACGATTTGGTGATTGTTGGCGCGAGGAAAACCGGCGCGACTGGTTTGCATTGGCGGTCAGAAACGATGTACGAGCTGATCAAAGCCATCTCGCCGCCGGTTTTGGTGGCCGTGGGAGAGTGGGCACAGCTCAAACGTTTTCTGGTTTGCACTGGTGGAAAGGAATTCATCGAAGAGGCAGTGCAACTGACCGGCAAACTAGCCGGGGCCGTCGGCGCTTCCGTGACGTTGCTGCATGTCATGGCCGAACCGCCCGCAATGTACGCCGATCTAGTCCGGCTCGAAGAAGATGTCGATCGCTTACTCGCGTCGAAATCGGAGCTCGGAATGAATTTGTGCCAGCAAAAATTGGACTTGGAGAAAGGCGGCGTGCCCACGGAAGTGAGGATCCGTCACGGTATCGTCATCGATCAGGTTTTCACCGAAGCGCGCGAGCAAAATTACGATTTAATCGTCACAGGCTCGTCCCGGGCTCGTGGGATGTTGCGGCATTACATCATGGGCGATCTCACGCGCACAATTTTGAATCATGCCAACTGCCCCGTGCTGGTTGCGCGCGCCGGCGCAGTTGCCAAGCCGCGCGGCTTTTGGCGATCAATCCGGCGCGCTTTCGCAACCCGGAAATCGTGATGCTGCGCTGACCAAAACTTGACCGCTTTAAACGGTCGAGTTTACGCAAGCAATCGACAATTCAATCCGCAGCGCGCAGCTCTTCGATCGAGACTTGGCCGCGCATCAGCGCTTCGCCGACCAGGATCGCGTCTATGCCGCACGCTTTCAGACGCGCGACGTCTTGTGAGGTCTTGATTCCACTTTCACTCACCAGCGTGACTTCATCGGGAACTTCGCGACACAAACTTTCGGTGACGCCGAGATCAACCTCGAAAGTGGCGAGATTGCGATTGTTGATTCCCATGATCTTCGCGCCGGCTTCGAGTGCCCGATGCAGTTCTTTTTGAGTGTGAACCTCAACAAGTGTGGCGACTTTGTATTCTGCCGCCGATTTCAGGAGATCGACAAGTTGCGATTGTTCCAGTGCTGCCACAATCAACAAAATGGCGTCCGCGCCGTTTGCCACCGACTCGGCGATCTGAATTTCATCCAAAATGAAATCCTTCCGAAGCACAGGCAGTGAAACGTTACCTCGTACATTTACGAGGTCCTCCAGTTTTCCTTGAAAGAACTCTGCATCGGTCAAAACTGAAATCGCGTTGGCCCCATTCAGTTCGTAATCCTCGGCGATCTCGACCGGCTCGAACGACTTCGCGATAACTCCCGCGGAAGGGGAAGCTTTTTTTACCTCGGCGATCACCGCGATCTTTTCGTTGTCTTGCTGCAGGGCGGATTGAAAGCTGCGAAAATCCGTTCGTGCGAGCGCTTGCCGATCCAATTCCGTGCGACGCGGCCGCAACCGCGCAATCTCGTTGCGTTTCGCTTGCAAAATTCCTTCCAACCGATTCATTTTCAGCTGGAATAGTTATCCGTTAGATGGCGACTTTCTAGCAACGAATAGGCCGAACGCCATTGCTCCGGTGGCGTAGGCCTGGGTCATAAGTGGAAAAGATTGGACGAAGCGCTGCGTCGGAGCGTCGGCGAGATGCACCAGCCAGTTCAATTTCAAGCGCCGCGCCATTCCGAAACAATGTTCCCAAGTTGGAGCTACGTTTTTCGTGATATCGATTGCGGTTTCAACCGTCAGGTTCGCTTCACGCATCCAGGCCGCGTAATGGCTGAGCGTATCCAGACTTGCGCTGAACATGGCCCGTCCAATGGTTGCGACCAATTCCCGATCTTTGTCTGACGCGGACTGTTCTCCGCGTAGCCATGCACATACTGCAAGGACGCCGCCAGGTTTCAATGCGATGGCGCATCGCTGGAAGAAGCTCTTCTTGTCTCGAAAGTGTTCGCTGCTCTCCATGATCCAGACGACTTCTGCGCTTTCAGGCCTTGGTTGCCACGCATTTGCATCGGTCACCACGAATTGAACCCGATCGGCCAGGTGCTTCGCTTTCGCTTTTTTGGTCGCCATTCGCGCTTGAACTGGACTGATCGTAAACCCGGTAACGCGACAATCGTATTGATCCGCCAACCAAAACGCCGAGCCACCGAGCCCGCACCCAATATCCAGCACTTGGGCGCCGCGTGGAATTCGGGCCCTCTCGGCCAGTTGTTCCATTAATTTTACCTGAGCGCGTTCGATCGATTCTCCGTTTTCCCAGTAGCCATGATGAAGATGTTCGCCCCACAGCATTCGATAGAAACGCGACAGACGATCGTAATGCTTCCGGATCTCGACGATATCGACATCAAATTGTGGCGAGGTGGTCATGTTTACTGCGTCGTGGTCGCGAGTCGGCTCAACTCGAGCGTGTAGAGTTCATTATCGGGAAAGCGTTGATGCAGCTCGGCGAGGATCTCGCGCGCCTTTTCAGGGTGGCCATCGCGTAACGCGGCCACAGCTAGCAGCAGTTTCGCGAACGGCTCCAGATAGTATCCTTGCAGCGCGGTCTTTTGTAATTTTTCGAGTCCCACTTCCCGATCGACTTGCGAACCAGTCAGTCGAAGCAGGACGCGCAATGCAATCGGTTTTAGACTCAAGTAAGTAATTCTCAACTCCTGGCCCGAGATAGGCATCGAACGCTTGCGAGTCTGCGGCCAGCAATCTTTCGGCGTAAATACGACCCGCCTTTGTGTACGACAACGCTTTCACTCCGCGTCCGTCGATCAATGCGACATAATCGGCGCGAAGTCCGTGGGTTAGGGTCTTAGCAAAAAGAGCG
Organism: uncultured Verrucomicrobiae bacterium; assembly: GCA_963801815.1. GTDB lineage: Bacteria > Verrucomicrobiota > Verrucomicrobiia > Chthoniobacterales > UBA10450 > AV40. The sequence goes on along the minus strand of CAWDGJ010000002.1, from coordinate 645,154 downwards.
CGAGCATCGGTGTTCGATTTCTGAAGCGTTAAGTCTGCAAGCCGATCCGCCTGGTCGATTCGATCGTCGAACGAAGCCTTTATTTGCGGGTCCGGATTCAGGGTCTTTCGATTCTTGAAACGGTTGTCGTCGACAAAGAGTGCGGATTCGAGAGAACCCAAGCGCGTTAATTCCGAAAACAAATAGGCAGCGGCATCCGAAGCGGGGCCAAGTGAATCATCCGGGTGCGCTTCCTGCCAACGAGCCAACTCACGATGCGCTTCGTCGAATTTTAAATCGTACATCTGCAGCCACGCCGAATACACTTCGTCCGATTTGAGATTGGAATCATCGGCAAACGCCGTTCCGATCAGAGCCCCAAAAATCAACAAGGCGCTCACCGCGGTGCGCATGGTAGTCACGTTTGATAAGAGTAGACCCTGCGCAAGTTGCGCTCGAATATTTTTGCTGGGAGCATGCGCGTCACGATGTGTCGTCCGGTTACGAAGATCGGGTTTTGCCACTGACCGATCTGCCCCATTAAAAGCGATCGCTGCTGAATGTGCCTGGTTCGATTGATTCGCCGCGATTCATAGCGACGCAGCGCCGGCCGCAGAGATGTTTCGTTCTTTATGCTTTTGGCCAAAACTAGAGCGTCCTCCAGCGCCATGCAGCCCCCTTGGCCGAGATTTGGCGTGCACGGATGCGCCGCATCTCCCAGTAACGTTACCAATCCCTTGCCCCATTGTTTAAGCGGCGCACAGTCGCGCGCCCCATTCTTTAAGATTTCGCTTTCGGGAGTGGCTTCCAAGAAATCTGCCACTGGCTCGTGCCAGCCGGAGAACAATTGCTGAAGCTCACGCTTTCGGTCGGAAGTTGAGTCGAGATGATGCCCTGTAACATTGGCGGTCGCGTACCAGGTAAATCGCCGGTGGCCGGTATTGAGAATTCCGAAGCGCATTCCTTTGCCCCACGACTCGCTGTTGAATCCTGGCGTGGTCGCATGGCCGTCATATGCAGCAAGACCGCGCCAGACCGTGTATCCGCGATAAATCGGATCTGAGATCCCGAACAGCTGCGCCCGGATCCGGGACCGAATGCCGTCAGCGCCGATAACTGCGTCATGCTCGGCCTCCTGACCATCTTTAAAGTAGAGGCGAACTTTACTGTTCGATTGTTTCAGCCGCTCGAACTCACAGCCCAGGCGCAGACATTCCTTCGGCAGCGCGCTTAACAAAATCGACAAGAGATCGGCGCGGCGCATGCAAACCGCCGGGACTTCAAATTGTCCCAGCGCAATGCTCATCAAGATTTTGCCTGTGCTTTTGCGAACGAGAAAATGCGCATTGCGGCCGCTGCGCGCCACGACCTGTTCGAGCAATCCGAGTTCGCGCAAAACCCGCGTGGCATTCGGCCAAAGCATCATTCCCGCGCCGACCTCGCGAAGCTCGACCGCGCGTTCGTAAACCGACACGTCTGCGCCGATTTGATGAAGAGCGACTGCCGCCGCAATTCCCCCGATGCCGCCCCCGACGATCCCGATATTTTTTCCCGTGCGTTCGGCCATTTATCAAGTCAGAACAGCTGCATCGATCTGCCTTCGACAGGGGATGAGTGAGTCCGTTCAACAATCGGCCGTAAAAATGACCAGCCTGATTGAATTGTGCGGCCTCGCCTTATGCACAGGACTTTTCGCAATCGCAGTAGCGAACAGAGGGAGATGACAGCATTGGTCTTCTAATGGGAGTGCGCATCGGGACTGAATCAAAACAGGTATCGGTAAAGCCGAGTTATCGAAACCGACGCGTTCGCCGCTGGGCTTCTTATTTGTGGCGGGAAGCAATTCTGAAGAGCTGGCAACCGATTAAGCCGGCCTTCGCCAAACCCAATCCCGCCAAATGGAGCGATCTGCAAATCACCGTGGCCTGGCTTGGACACGCAACCGTCCTGATTAATTTCTTCGGCATTACGATTTTGACAGACCCCGTCCTTTTTTCGCGCATTGGAATCCGAATCCCATTTCTGTTCACGATTGGCCCGAAACGTTTAACCGCGCCTGCGCTGACGCTCGATGAGCTTCCGACAATCGACATCATTCTCCTCTCGCACGCGCACTTCGATCACGTCGATTGCCACACGCTCCGGAAATTTGGCCGATCGACAAAAGTGATCACCGCTCGAAATACCCGCGATTTGTTAAACTGGACGCGGCTTCGCGACATCACTGAATTGGAATGGAGCGAAAGCAGATCGATTGAGACCGCGGCCGGTATTATCAAGATCACCGCTCTGCCAGTGCGACATTGGGGTGCACGCATGCAGCATGACGACTACCGCGGTTACAATGCCTATCTAATCGAACGTGACGATCGCCGCATCCTTTTCGGCGGCGACACCGCGTTCACCGATCAATTTGTTGAAGTGCGGCAACACGGCCCCGTCGATCTTGCAGTCTTTTCGATCGCTGCCTACAACCCATGGATCCGAACGCACGCGGATCCCGAGCAGGCGATCCAGATGGCGAACGACGCCGGCGCCAGATTCATCATGCCGATTCATCACCAGACTTTCCGACTGAGCTTCGAGCCGTTTCGCGAACCGATCGAGCGCTTTGAAGTCGCGCTTCGTGATCAGCCGGACCGAATCGCCCTCCGCGAAATCGGCGAGACGTTTGTCTTGCCGGATTAGTCGCGCTTGTCCGCAGCTGCAATGAATGTAATCTTTGCCGCCCAATCGCCGAAGTAGCTCAGCTGGTAGAGCAACGGTTTCGTAAACCGTAGGTCACGGGTTCGAATCCCGTCTTCGGCTCTCTCAATTTGGGGTCTGGGCTTTGGTTATTGGAGTTTCGCGATCGGCGATCGCGCTTTGTGCCAGTCGGTGCTTTGCTCGTAGGCGTGCGCGATTTGGAAAATGCGCGCTTCGTCGAGCGATTTGCCCAGAATCTGCAAGCCGATTGGTAGCTGGCTGCTGTTCACTTTTGCAAACCCGCACGGAATGCTGATCCCGCAGATGCCCGCCAGATTTGCGGTGGCCGTAAAAATGTCGGCCAGATACATCGCCAGCGGATCTTCAGTACGTTCACCGATTTTGAATGCCGGTACCGGCGAGGTCGGCGATACAATCGCGTCGACCTTTTCGAACGCCTTGACGAAATCCTGGCGGATCAGCTCGCGGACTTTCTGCGCGCGCACATAATAGGCGTCGTAATACCCGGAGCTTAAAACATAGGTGCCGAGGATGATTCGCCGTTTCACTTCCGCACCAAAACCTTCTCCGCGCGTGCGGCCGTAAAAATCGAGCAAATCTTTTGGGTCCTTGGCGCGATGGCCGTAGCGAACGCCGTCGAAACGTGCCAGGTTCGCGGACGCTTCCGCGGTCGCGAGAAAATAATAAACTGCGATCCCGCAATCGGTATGCGGCAAACTCACATCGACAATTTCGGCGCCGAGCGACTCCAGTTGTTTGATCGCCGCGTTGACGGCCGAACTTACGGAAGGATCGATTCCTTCGACGCGGTACTCTTTTGGAACTCCTAATCGAACGCCCTTCAAATCGCGTCCGAGATTTTTTGTGTAATCCGGAACCGGATCGGGCAGCGAAGTTGAATCGTGGCGATCATGCCCGGCCATCGCGTTCATGATCATCGCCGCGTCGCGCACGGTTTTGGTAAGTGGGCCGACTTGATCGAGCGACGACGCGAACGCGGTCAATCCGAAGCGCGAAACGCGGCCGTAACTCGGCTTGACGCCGACAACGCCACTGAGCGACGCCGGTTGTCGAATCGAACCGCCCGTGTCGGTGCCGAGTCCAGCGATGGCAGCGTCCGCCGCGACCGCAGCTGCCGAACCGCCGCTCGAACCGCCGGGAACGCGCGACAAGTCCCACGGATTGTGCGTGACTTTAAAGCTCGAGTTTTCGGTGGACGAACCCATCGCAAACTCGTCCATGTTGGTTTTTCCCAACGGAATCGCACCGGCCGCGCGCAATTTCTCAATCACGGTTGCGTCGTAAGGCGAGCGATAGTTCTCGAGGATCTGCGAGCCGCAGGTGCACGGTTGACCGTTCACATTGATGATGTCTTTGACCGCAATCGGCACGCCGCCGAGCGGAAGGTCTATGTCGACCTTTTCAGCTTCCTTCAGCGCAGCTTCGAAATCGATCGACAGATAGGCATCGATCTTCGGTTCAACTTCTTCAACGCGCGCACGAAGCGATTCGATCACTTCGCGCGGTGAAACTTCCTTGCGCCGAAGGCAGGATTGGCAATCGGCGATTGTCAGCGACGCCAGATCGGACCGGCTCATTCGACGACTTTGGTGACGACGAAGAGCTGATTTGCTTTAACCGGCGCGTTACTCAGTGCCTCTTCGGCTGTGAACCAATCGCACGGCTCGTCTTCACGAAAGACGTTGAACATTGGAACGGCGTGAGCGGACGCTTCAACATGACTCACGTCGACTTCGCTCAATTTCTCGGCGTATTTTAAAACGTCGGCCAATTGTTTTTGAAAAAGCTTGGTTTTCTCGTCGCTCAGATTCAGCCGCGCGAGTTTTGATATATAGGCAACGTCGAGATCGGTTGTTTTGGCCATGGCTCAAAAATGAAGATGATTGAGTAACCAAATTGCGGCGACCAAAACCGCAATGACCAGCACAATAAAAAGGATTCGTCCTTCACGCCTTTCTTTACGCAGCGATCCGCGCCGCTTTACCGGTCCGGCGTCGCCGTGGCGCCAATCTTGTAGCGTTAGCGAAACGTCTAACCGGCTGCCGCCCTGGCTGGCGCGCATGAGTAACTCTTCGCGCTGACGCTTTTCCACTTCCTCGGCCACGCGCGGTGCATCGGCAATCATCCGTTCGAGTTTCTGCATCTGTTCGCGCAGCTCAGATTCCTGGCGCGCCAATTCTTGTTTGGTTTGATCGAGTGGCGTGGTCGATCTAGGCGAGCGACGAAGCATGCGGCGTCACCGGCCCGTTGACGCCATCCAGAAAAAGAGGAACAGCGCGATGAATCCGAAAACGATCAGCGGCAAACTGAAGGCGAATCCGATTTTCATCCATTGCAGAATGGAACGTCCGCCGCTGGAAAAAACTGGTTCCGTTTCCGGCAAGGCATCGCCACCATCGCTGTTTTCGGTCGCCGGCAGACGACTCCGTTGCTGAGTGTACTCGACCCGTGCCCCTTCGACCGTGCTCAGCGCCCGGCTCAATTCCTTGTGCAACTCGGTGGAGCTCCAGCTTTTCGGATCGATCGCTTCGATCAATTCCAAATGTTGTCCAAAACTTTCCCGCATTGCGCGTAATTGCTCGAGACGCTTTTGCGAGTCGTAGGCTTCGCGTTCCAAAATAACCAGCGATCGGGTGAGTTTGTCGGACATCTCGGCGCGGCCGCGTTCGAGTTCCTCCTGTTTCCGGCTCAGCTCTTCGAGCTCGCGCTTCTGCTTCTCAATCTGGTCCTGTTGCCGCTTGAGCTGAAGGAGTTGCTCCTGGGCTTTTTGGACCTGCGAATCCAGGTGTTCTGGGGACAGCGGCTCCTCTTCACTCAACTCCAACATTTGTTCGATCGGTCGAATTTTTTCCGGCATGTCAAACTTTTTCAATCGTCGCTCACCTCGCGTGCGCTTGCCGCTCGCCCCGAAAACCTTCGGGGCTGGGCGCACATTAATGACGCGCCAGCAAAATTCCAGATTTTTCAGCAAGAATGTTTGGACGATGCATTCAGAAAATAGCCCAGCCTTTCAAGACTGGGGACAAAACAACGATTCTGTCGTCCTTCCCAGGACTTGAATTATTTGCATCGACGAACCCAGCGCTAAGCGCTGGGCTATTTTCATTGAGCGAGCAACCACATTCAGCGTCCCGGCATCATTTCAAGCAAGACGCCTTTGAAATATTCGGTTTCGGGGATGGTCGGCAGCACCGGATGATCGAGCGCTTGTTCGAACCGGCGCAATCGGCGCGCCGACCGGCGCGCATCGACCAGCGCGTCCGCAATTGTTTTCTCAAACGCAGCTTCGCTCACATGATGCGAGCACGAGAAAGTGGCGAGCAGGCCGTCTTTTGAAAGAAGCTTGAACGCCCGCAGGTGGAGTTCGCGATAACCACGGAGCGCGTCACCAAGTCCGCCCTTCGTTTTTGTGAATGACGGTGGATCTAGAACGATCAGGTCGTATTCTGCCCCGGCTTTTTCGGCGCTGCGCAGAAAACTGAACACGTCTTGCTCGATCCAACGCACTTTGAGCCCGTTTCGTTCCGAGTTCTGCTTTCCTGCGGTCACGTTGTCCGAACTCTCCTCGACCGCGGCGACATCGCCGGCGCCGGCACGTGCGCAGGCCAGCGCAAACCCGCCTTGATTTGCAAAACAATCCAAAACTCGGCGGCCGTTGGCGAACGCCGCGACAATCGAATAGTTCGCCGCCTGGTCGAGATAAAATCCGGTCTTCTGCCCATGCAAGAGATCGACAGCGAATTCGAGGGATGACCTCTGTGTCGTCTCAATCGTGATTGTAGCCGGTCCCGACGGCGCCGGACCCTCCAGGACGCCAGCGCGCAGGTCGAGTCCTTCTGCTTTGCGCACCGGGGAGTCGTTTCGCTCGATGATCGTTTTCAATCCGAAAAAATCGGCAATCGCTTCTTCGATCAGCTTTTTTCGCTGGTCCATAGCCAGGGTGAGCGTCTGGAGAACAAAATTATCGCCGTAGCGATCGATGATCACGCCCGGCAAACCGTCGCTTTCGCTCCAAACGACGCGTCGCAGTGTCGAATCGACTTTTCGTCGGTCGCGATATTCGGACGCTTGGGCAATCCGGCGTTTGAAGAAATCGAGGTCGAGGTCCTGCCGCTGGCGCGAAAACCGGCGGGCGACAATTTGCGACTTCGAATTGTAAATTGCGCTGCCGATCAGTTTATCGCGCCCGTCCTTGAGCGAAATCACGTCGCCGTCGCCTGGGTTGCCGAAAACTTTCAGGACTTCGCTGGAGAACACCCAGTCGTGCCCGTGAAGAATTCGCGCTCGCGGTTTGACGACTAGTCCGGCCATGGCAAAGAATGGTAAATGCAAACCGACGCACAATCGATTGTCGATCTTCCGGGAATCAAAAAATTGCGGAGTGGGAAAGTCCGCGAAGTCTTCGATCTCGGCGACACGCTGCTCTTTATCGCGACCGATCGGATCTCAGCCTTTGACGTGATCCTGCCCGACCCCATTCCGAAGAAGGGCGCAGTCCTGAATCAGCTCAGCGCTTTCTGGTTCAACAAATTCGGCAAGATCGACAACCACTTCATTACGACCGACTTCAACGTTTTCCCAAAACAACTTCGGCCGTTTCGCGAGCAACTGGAAGGCCGGTCGATGATTGTGAAGAAAACCAAGCCGCTGGCGGTCGAGTGCGTTGTTCGCGGCTATCTCGCCGGCTCCGGGTGGAAAGAATATCAACAGTCCCAGAGCGTCTGCGGAATCAAGCTTCCGGCCGGCCTGAAGCTCGGGTCGAAATTGCCGGAGCCAATTTTTACGCCGGCAACGAAGGCTGATACCGGCCATGACGAAAACATCGACATGGCGACCTGCGCCAAGATTCTCGGTGCCGAAACGGCCCAACGCGTGAAAGATTTGAGTCTGCAAATTTATTCGGCCGGGCGCGACCATGCCGAAACAAAAGGAATCATTCTCGCCGACACCAAATTCGAATTCGGAAGTAGCGACGGAAAATTGCTTTTGATCGATGAAGTGCTTACGCCTGATTCGTCGCGGTACTGGCCGGCGGACCAATACATTGTCGGACAAAGTCCGCCCAGCTTCGACAAACAGTTCGTGCGTGATTACCTGGAGACGCTCGATTGGAACAAGACCGCGCCCGGACCACGGTTGCCCGGGGACGTGATCGCGCGGACGGCGGCGAAATACGTCGAAGCGTTTGAGCGATTGACCGGTGAGAAGCTAAAAGCCTGATTTTTGTGGCGGCAGGCGTCTCGCCTGCAAAATCGATGGCCTGCAGCCGCGACGGCTGCCTCGGGAAGAAGCTTAAGCAGGAGCGGTTACGCTCCCGCTAGAGGGCAATGGCCCCTACCAGAATTATTTTCCCAGCAATTCGGCCACCAGCGATTTCTCTTCCTTCAGCTCAGCGACGGATTTGTCGATCTTGTCCCGACTGAAATCGTTGATCGGAAGTTTTTGCACGATCTCCAACTTCCCGCCACGAACGCGGGTGGGGAATGACGAGATTAAATCCTTCTCGACGCCATAACTTCCATCCGAGCAGAGCGCCACGCTGTGCCAATCGTTGTCCGGGGTGTCGTTTGTGAGGGACTGGACCGTATTGATGGCGGCGTTCGCGGCCGAAGCTGCCGATGAAAGTCCGCGCGCCTTGATGACCGCTGCGCCGCGTTGCTGGACCGCGGCAATGAAAGCTTCCTTCAACCATTTCTCGTCCCCGATGACTTTGTCAGCCGGCTTGTTGTCGATCTTCGCATTGTAAAAGTCGGGATATTGCGTCGACGAATGATTTCCCCAGATCGTCATATTGGTGACGCGAGTAATTTCGACTCCGGCTTTGTGCGCGAGCTGGGCCCGGCTGCGGTTTTCGTCCAGACGTGTCATAGCGAACCAACGGTCGCGCGGAATTTTTCTCGCGTTGTTCATCGCGATCAGACAATTCGTGTTGCAAGGGTTTCCAACGACGAGGATTCGGATGTCGGCCCCAGCGTTGCGTTCGATTGCCTGGCCTTGTCCGACGAAAATCTTCCCGTTGATCCCGAGAAGATCCTTGCGCTCCATACCGGCCTTCCGTGGAACGCTACCTACCAGCAATGCCCAGTTAACATCGCGGAAGCCTTCGTCGAGATCGGCTGTCGGGACGATTGATTCCAGCAGCGGAAACGCGCAGTCATGAAGCTCCATCACTACTCCTTCGAGAGCGTTTAGCACGGCGGGGATTTCGATCAGATGAAGCGCGACTGGCTGGTCCTTGCCAAACATTTCGCCGGAAGCGATCCGAAAGAGGAGCGCGTAGCCAATCTGGCCGGCGGCACCAGTGACAGCGACTTTAATTGGAGATTTCATAGAGATTTCCTTGCCACAGATTTGCACAGATGAAACACAGATTTTTTCTGGTAGGGGCGGTTGATTCGCTCGCCCCCGCTCGCTCACCCTCTCGGGCTTTCCCGTCCATGTCGCTCGGCTCCCGTCGACTCCATTCACCGAACCGCCAAAATGCCAGTCCGGCTTGGACCGATTGAGCTCAATCGCCCCTACCTAAATTCTTCCGGTCTTTTCCAGTAGCTCGCGAACTAATTTCATTCGCTGTTGCTCTTTCGGGCTCGACCGCAGCTGAGAAACCGGCCGCTGCATCCGTCGGGACCAATTGGAGCTCGCGGCCGTCCCCGGAACATTGAAACGATATGAACGGGCCAACAGATCAGTGATCATCACGGCTGCGATCCACGATTCGCATTTAAAAAGCGCCTCCAGGACGACGGGATAAAAGTCGCGTTCAAATTCTATGGATTCGCCATCTCTATTGAACCCCGCAAACGTCGCGATTTTTTCGAGCTCCGCGCGTGACTGGTCGGATGTGGATGTGGGATGCTCGAACGCCTCCTCCCACATGGCGCGCAGCGGTTTGTGGTCGTGCGTCGCATAGGTAGCGACGGAAAGGCGTTCGTATTCCGCGCCAGGCGTGACGCGTCCGTGATAAACTTCCCATTGCGGGATCTTGAATCCGGCGATGCCTAGCGACTGCAAACTCGGCCGGACATAAATCGGCACGGTTCCAAGGTCTTCGCCGATCACGCGCGCGTCGCCTGATTCTTCCAACACCGCGTGAAGATACTCTTCGCCTTCGCGCCGGTTCGCTTCGCAGTTGTCAGGGGTGTCGTCGCGGCGCGAAACAAACTGCGGCTCGCGGCCGCCGGTTCGTTCTAGCATTTGGTCCCACTCGAGTGGCAGGAATTTCGTGTTTTGATGTGGCCGCCACGGAAATGCGTAGATGCGGTAGAAGCCGAGGACATGATCGATCCGGAAAAGATGAAAACTTTGCCGGATGCTGCGAACGCGTTGCCGCCACCAATCGAAGTTTCGCTTACGCATTGCGTCCCACCGAAAAAGCGGTATTCCCCAATTTTGGCCCCACTTTTGAGTAAATTGATCGTCCTTGAAATGGGATTCAGGCGGTGCGCCGCCACACCAGTCCAGTTTGAACTCATCCGGGCGCGCAAAAACATCCGCGCTGTAATAGCTGACCCCGAAAGGAATGTCTCCCATCAGCGCGACGCCGCGTTGCTCGGCATAAGATTTCGCCTCCGACCATTGTTCGTAGGCAACCCATTGGACGTAGCGGAAAAAATTTTCGCGTTGCGAAAACCTCTTCTGCTTCGTGGACGATTGGCGCGCCAGCCAGGCGCCGGCGGATTCGAGGTCGCGCTGCTCCGCCGGCCAAGTGTCCCACGATTCGTTGTCATCGTTCTCTTCCATCAACGCTCGAAACGCCGCGTAATCATCGAGCCACGCCGATTCTTGTGCGCAAAACTGCCGGAAGAGAGATTGTCGCTCTTTGGGACAGTATCTCGTGAAGTTCGCGAACGCTTTTTCCAGCAGAAGACGCTTTAACTTTTTGACTGTCGCATGTTTGACGTTCCCGTGGCGAAGCTTTGCAAGGTCGGCATCTGCCAACACCGCGTCGTAATGATACTCCGTTAACTCTTCTGGCGAGCCGGGCGCGAGATACAAAGTCGTCGGTTCGATTGCCATCGCGCTGATCGCGTTGTAAGGGCTGTGATCCCCGCCGGTCTCGTTAATCGGCAGGAGTTGTACGAGCCTGAACCCAATCTCGGCCGCCCAGTCAATGAACTCTCGCAAAACCGCGACGTCACCGATGCCCAGATCATTTTCGCCGCGCAACCCGAACAGTGGCGCCAGAATGCCTGCGATCTTTTTCTCCGTCGATAACTGCATCAATCCCTTTCAGCCACAGATTTTCACAGATGAAACACAGATTCAGAAGACGAGACGCTTGAACTCGACTTTCGTTCGACCAAAATTCACCAGCACGCCTACCTTCAGGCCGGTTGCTTTCAGCTCATTAAGAAGCTGAGCCTCATCACGTTTGTCATATTGCGGGGAAATCTTTATTTCGACAGCTACACAATTGTCGACAATCAAGTCAGCCTCGTAGTCGCCAACGACCACGCCTTTATATTGAACTTGGATGCGCTTCTCGATTTCGGCGCTTCTTCGACGTCGAAGCAATTCCACCTGCAAGGCACTTTGATAAACACGCTCGAGGAATCCATAGCCGAGCTCATTGTGAACTTCGAAGGCAGCTCCGATAATGGATTCGGTAATCTCCTTGTGTGGAAAGTGTTCTTCAGCCTCTTGCCCGATCGTTAACATCTATCTGTGCAAATCTGTGTTCATCCGTGGCTATAATCAGCCTCTTTTGACGTCCCAGTCCTCGACGAGTTTGTTTGAAATTTCTTTGAGAAATCGCGATGGCCGTTGGAAGACGTCACCGTAACCACCGCTCAAACGCATATGGGGGTAGGTCAGGTAGAGTTCGTCCTTCGCTCGCGTGATCGCCACATAAAACAAGCGGCGTTCTTCTTCCAAATCTTTGCGCTCATCCATTGATCGGCTGCTGGGGAACATTCCGTCAGTCAGCCAGATTACGAACACAGTGTGAAATTCAAGGCCCTTGGCCTGATGAACCGTGGAGAGATTTACCGCTTCCCGGTCGGCGGTCTGGTTTGGCGCCGCCTCCGTGTCGACGTTGCTGATCAACGCGAGTTGGGAGAGAAATTCGTTAAGGTCTTTGAATTGTCGCGCGAATGCCGCGAGTTGATTCAGGTCTTCCTTTCGCAGCTCGTAATTTGTGAAGTTGACCTTCGCGTAGTCATCATAGATCGCTTCAACCACCGACGTGATCATTTCGGAGGGCGGATTCGGCTGACCCCGCGGTGCCATTTCGTCGAGCGTATGGGCGAGCTGGACCCAGTGTTTTTTCGATTTTGTGCTCACATTCATCGGCAACAGTCGCTCGCTCCATGAAGTGACTTCGCCTTTTTCATTGAGTGACTTTTCCCAGGCGTTCCAAAGATTGTCTGCGCTGCGGTTACCGATGCCCGGAAACAGTTTGGCCATACGCTTAAATGCAACTTCATCGCGCGGATTCGACACCAGTCGCAAAAACGAGATCACGTCTTTGATGTGGGCCTGTTCAAAAAACCGGATGCCACTCGTGATCTGATAGGGAATTCCGCGCCGTGACAGCTCCAACTGCAACTCCAGCGCGTGAAAATGCGCGCGATATAACACTGCGATCTCGTTGAGTTCGACATTCTCATCGCGCAATTCGAGGATTCGTTGGGCCACAAACTGAGCCTGTTCGCTGCCGTCATTCAACGCGACGACCGCCGGTTTTACCGAATTCGATTCACGGACCGGCTGGAGGTTTTTTTTGAATTGATCGACATTTGTAGCAATCGCAGCGTTCGCCACGTCGAGGATCTCCGGGACGCTCCGGTAATTCATCTCGATTTTAAAGACCTGCGCGTCCGGGTAACGTTTTGGGAATTCGAGAATGTTTTGGAAGTTCGCGCCGCGCCAGGAATAGATCGACTGCGCATCGTCGCCGACAACCATGACGTTGCGATGCTCCTGGGCGAGTAAATCGATCAAATCCGCCTGGATCTTGTTCGTGTCCTGATACTCATCGACGAGAATGAATTGGAATTGCCGGCGATAAAACTGCGCGATGCTTTCGTGGTGCTGTAGCATCGATAATGTCTTTTGGAGCAAATCGTCGAAATCGATGGAGTTGGTCGCTTTCTTTTTCCTCTCGTAGCGTTCCTGAACGTCTTGGATTCTCTCCAGCAGCGGCAGGAAATACGGAAACTTTTCCGCAAGCAGTTCGCCCATCGGTGTCTCGGTGTTGATGACGAAACTGAAAATTTCCGCGAGCACATCGCCTTTAGGAAACCGGATCTCTTTTGGATCGATTCCCGCGCTCGCGACCACCGTGTTGATCAGGTCTTTTTGGTCCTCGCGGTCCATGATCGTAAAACCGCTGTTGTAGCCGATCGCGCTGCCGTGCCGTCGCAAGATTCGATTGCCAACCGAGTGAAACGTTCCGCCCCAGATCCCGCTTGCGTCGATAGGCAGGAGGTTCGCGACCCGCTCGAGCATTTGCCGGGCGGCTTTGTTCGTGAACGTGAGCAATAAAATGTTTCGCGGATCGATCCCGTTTTCGAGCAGGTAAGCCACGCGATATGTCAGTGTCCGGGTTTTGCCCGAACCGGCTCCGGCGATTATCAGCTGCGGCCCGGGCGGCGCCGTGACCGCTGCAAGCTGTTGTTCGTTAAGCTCCGCTGCGTAATCGATGTGGATCGATGTCGATCTGGCAGGACGATGGAGGGTGTATTGACGGGACACATTTTACCTGTAGCGGCAGTCGCCAGCCGTCGCAATCGCACGGGTGTCAACGAACCTCAACGCGGCAGGAACCCGACCGGCCGTGATCGTCGAGCGCGATCAATTGATAACTGCCCGGCGACGATGATTTCCAGCTCAGCATTTCTGCCGGCCGCGATTTTCCGATAAACGTCTTGTCGGCGAACCAGTAAATCTCGCGCACGTCCGCGTCGCTCTTTGCCCGCAACGGGATCTCACCCGAAGTTGCCATCAGAACCGCGCCGCCGTCGGAAGGAGAAATAATCTTCGGTGGATTTCCACTTCGAGCAGCGAATTCCGATTCGGTTCCGGGCAGGAAAGGCGGCGGCGAGCGTCGCGGCAGACCGGCGCGCTCGAAAAGGGTCAGCAAGTCGCTGGGCCAGAATTCGTAAACTTCGTGCCGGAGAATTCGAGTTCCGTCATCGACCGGGACCCGCAGACCAGTCGCGACGTCCACCAGAACCTCCTGATGCACATCGCACGTCTTGATCGGCGAAATTCCGGGAATGAACCAGCCTTCGATTCGCTGGGTGCAATGTGGGCCCGGCAAATCTCCGGACACCGCGCAGAATTCCACTCGTTTCAAATTTGCATTCGGCGGGGGAAGATGCGGCTCAACCGGTTCCGGCCAGCTGGCGCGAAGAGCGTCGATGATTTGAAAAAGAAGTGGCGCCGCGGCCGACCGGCCAATGAGTGCCGGATTTGATTTGCCATCAAAATTTCCAATCCAAACCGCAAGCACGTAATGATTGAAAACCGCGACCGACCATGCGTCGTGAAAACCGTTTGACGTGCCGGTTTTCCAAAACACTGGAGCGACATTGCTCGAGTCCACGTAACCAATTTCCGGACGTGGGACATTGAGCATTTCTAGCGTCAAGAACGCGGCTTCGGGCGAAATAATGCGCTTTCTTGAAACTTGACTGGTTAAACCAGTCAAGTTTGCAGAAGCCGGCTGGCTGAGAATGCGGCGAAGCGGACGAAGCTCGCCGTTGTGAGCGAGTGCGGCGTACAACCGGACGAGATCTTCCATTTTTATCTCTGCGCCACCCAGCGGAAGCGCGAGACCATAAAGTGGTTCCGAGCGCGGCAGCGAGACTCCGGCGCCGCGCAGAAATTCATACAAGGTTGGGCTCGCCAACTCCGACGCCAGTACGACCGCCGGAAGGTTCCGGCTTCGCGCCAGAGCATCGCACGCGCGAATCGGCCCGAAAAAATCGCGATCGAAATCTTCGGGATTGTAATCCCCGAAACTCCGCGGCGCGTCTGGCAGGATCGATAACGGATGTATGAGGCCCTGGTCGATCGCGAGCGCGTAAACGAATGGCTTCAAAGTCGAACCGGGTGAACGCGGACTGCGTGTTCCATCAACTTGTCCCTGAATTTCGACGTTGAAGAAATCCGCAGAACCCACTTGCGCGAGCACGTCCATGCTTCGGACGTCAATCAGCATGGCAGCGGCGTTTTGAAACCCGTGATTGCGATTTGCGCGGATGTAATCGGAGATTCTTCGCTCGATCAGTTGCTGTTTTTGCAAATCAAGCGTTGTGGTGATTGAGGTAGGGACATCGCGGTGCAATGTCCGGTCGGCGCCGCGCGCCGGCCCTGCCATTTCCATTACTTGTTGGACAAAGTGCGGCGCAAGGAACGCACGTTCGGCTTCCGCGCGCGCGCTGAATTCTCGCGCGGGCGATTGGTTATCGAGTCCGGCGCGATCGTACCAATTTTCCTGGGCGGCATTGAGGGAACGATTTTCGCGATTCACGTACAACGCGCGGCGGGTCGGACTTTGCGGGATGACGCTCAGTGAAATTGATTCGGGTCGCGTCAGGTGCGCCGCGCTTTTGGCGAAGTAAATCTGACTGGCCGCACCGATGCCTTCAATGTTGCGTCCATAAGGCGCCAGGTTCAGGTAAGCCTCCAGGATCTGAGCTTTCGAATAATGCCGCTCCAGTTCGAGCGCGCGAGTGATTTGCCGCAGTTTTCCAATCGGCGTTCGCGTTTGCAGGTGAAACCGCAGACGCGCTACTTGCATCGTGATGGTGGAAGCGCCAGTCCGCGCGCCGCCGCGAAGAAACCCGAATCCGGCGCGAGCGAGTGCGATCGGGTTCACTCCGGGATGTCGCGCAAAGTACTTGTCTTCGTAGCGCAGCGTCGCGTCGATTAGCTCAGGCGAAATATCGGAAAGCGACGTCCGAATCCGAAACTTCTGGTCTGGCGTTAAGGTCACGCGCAGTAATTCACCGTTGCGATCACGCACGCATTGCGAAAAGGAAATGCCGTCGAGTAACGGCGGCTTCGGCAAGAATAGCCAAATCGACCACATCGTCATCCCGAGCAACGCGAGGGATCTCACCCGCGAAACGCGGATTTCTGGGGAGCGCACGCGCCCCCGCGTGCTCTTTTCGGCGCCTCGCCGAAAAGTTTCACCCTGGAAAAGTTCGCGGTCGCGAGGGCGCGACCGCCAGCAGGCGAGGCGCCTGCGCTCCCCAGAAGATTCTTGCCTCGCTTTCATTCCGTTACGGTGATTTTGCCGCCCACTCCGCGGCCTTTGATGTTTCGCTCGTACATCGACTCGGCGAACACTGGCGGGACGACAAACTCGCCGCGGTTGGTCGATTTAATCTGATAATTGATCTCGAGGACATTTTCGTCTGCGGCGCCGAAGAAGATCGCGCGATCTTCGCGAACATCGACGTAATCGACGCCGTTGATGGAAGACACGCCTGGTTGTAACGAAGACCCAACCACTTCGAAGCCGCCCGGCAGAAGATCGATCACCGCGACGTTGGTAAAGGTTTCGTCTTTTTTCGTGCTGCGTATGCGCACGCGCACATGAATGGGCTCACCCAGTTTTGTTCGAGTCACCGGTTTGTCGTCTTTGTCGAGCAGTTCGCGAAAAACTTCCAAGCCCTCGCTCATTGCTTTTTCAGGCGCGTGGCGATCGTATCCAGCTTCCACAACTTGATAAAACGCGCCCGGTCCGGTGATTGGTGGCGTGCTCTTGAAACGCAGCACGGTCGCGTCTTTTGAAAACGGAACACGTTGAAGCAATTTCGCCGCACTGGTCAGGCTGACTTCGCGTTTATCGGCGTGGATCTCAGCAATCGTCAATTGCGGCGGATTTTGCGCAATCACGTGCGAATACGCTTTCAACGCCTGGACGGCGTAGGCGGCGGACAGGGTGTTGAATTCACCGTCGCCGATCGGCTTCAAGATTTGCTCGAATTGGTTCGCTGAAATCTTTTTGAGCCGCGCGGAGAATTGTCGCGCGAGCACGGTCACGTATTGCGAATTTGTGCCGAGCGGCTGACAAAAATCCTCGTAGGTGCGCTCGGCTTTGTTGTCGATCTTGAACTTGTCGATCAACGCCTCGGCTTCCTTGTCTTTGTGGAGAAGCTTAAGCGAACCGGCGAGATAAACACCGGTTAGGTCGTTTTCCCATTCCTCGGCGTGTTTCTTATTCAGGTAATCCTGAAGATTGAGAATGTAGTTGGTCGTAATCACGCCTTCGCGGGTCAGGACATAAATCGCGTAGGCAATCCGGCGCGCGTCGATCAAATCCTCCGGTTGCTTGGCGACCATTCGTTGCAAACTGCGGAGTCCGGTCGCGAACATTTCGGTCGGAGGCGGGAAACCGGCGGCCTTCGCTTCGCTCAGGAAATCCATGACGTAAGCGGAATTGAAACTGATGTGTTCGCCGTTCTCTGGCGCCCAGTATCCGAACGCACCCTGGGCGTTTTGCCGGCGGCGCAGGATACTGAACGTTCTCTCAAGCTGCGCGTTTACCTCTGCGCGGCTCAGGCCGAAGTCTGTTTCGTTTGCCAACGCGAGTCGACAAAACGCGCCGCTGGTAATTTGCTCGCTGCATCCGAAGGGGAAAGCCTTCAGGTAAGCATCAAGGCCGTGGGCCAAACCGAGCGGCGTCGCCGAAATCGCGGCTTCGCGTTTCGCGAGTTCGGTATACATCTGGCGCTTGATCGCAACATCGACGCTCGCCTTTTTGAAACTGCCGCTGCGAACATCGGTTACAAAGGGGACGGCGGGGCGGACACTGAGTGTCGCGCGTCGCCTTGTTTCCGTCCCGTTTCGGCTTGCGGTAAATTTGATTTCGCCAGAGCCAAGCGCGTCGTTCACGTGGAAGCGAAATACAGCGCTCTTTTCGCGGCCCTCAGAGATTTGCAACTTCTGGGTCGCCGGCCCGTTCACAGACAATTGCGCTGACGTTTCGGCGCGCAGTTCGATCTCGGCGTCGGCGCCAGAGCCCTCGACATTGTTGGCCACGGTGACGCCGGCTTCGAATTCGTCTCCTGGGACAGCCAGGACCGGTACGCTCGGCGTAATCACAAAAGGGCCACGAATCAGCGCGTCCCGCTCGGATGAGCCGGTTGTGTCGCTCGAAACCGCGACGGCCATGATTTTCAACGTGCCGTCAAAGAAATCGGGAACGTTGTAAACGACTTCACGCCGGTTCATGTCGGCGTCGAGAATCCCCGACCAGAACACGACTGGTTTTTCGGTTATGCGTTTGAATGGATTCAGTCGTTTTTCTTCGCCGCCATCGCCGCCGTAAGCGGACAGCGACCGCAACAGCGAAAATTCCGGAATGATCAGATCGACAATCTGCGCAGTCTCAACCCCGAGCGCGCATTTGCGGAAGAAGTAAGCGAGCGGGTTCGGCGTCTTGTAATCGGTCACTTGCAGGATTCCCTGGTCGACCGCGAAAACAACGATCCCGGACGGTCGATCAGTTTTGTAACCGATATGTAACGCGTCACCCGGCTTGACCGTGGCCGCGCTATCGATGTCGATTTTGAGCCGGCGTTTCTCGACGTTCGCAGTGAATGGAACAACGCCATAACTGAGCGGGCTGACGAAAATTTCTTTCGAATCGAGCGCGCGCACGAACGCGACGTTGATATAACCGCTGCCTTCGAAATTTTCCGGCAGCCGGATATGCTGAATGCTGCTCGGGGTGTTGGTTTGAAACCAACTGTAAGTGTAAACTTTCTCGCGCTCGATCGTGATCAGACCGCTGCCCCCGTAAGGCGCGATGATGCTGATCGCGATATCTTCGCCAGGATTGTATTGCTTGCGGTCGAGCTTGATTTGCAGCTCTGCGTTCTTTTCGAGCGATCGGGCAATCTGGCCCTGGCCAACGACTGAGAACCTCAGTTTGCTCACCACGCGATTCTTGTCGTCACGCAATTCGAGAACGTAGTCGCCTGGGTCGTTAGTTGAGAGCGGGTAATGAAATCCTCCGGCCGCGACAGCAATCTTTTCCGATTTCACAGGCCGTTCGCGCAGGACCGACTCGTAACCGTAATTTCCGTTCTCTCGTTTTTTGAGAACGGAAACATATTCCTGCGCGATTACGTTGAGCGTAACGTTTTCGACCGCGATGCGGTTCAACTGCGGGTCGACCGCGATCAGATCGACCGCTCGCGGTTTGTTCATGTCGATGTAACGAAGATCGCCATCAGCTTTGTAGCCGATCACGTACGGCAATGCGGACACAAGCGCGCTGACATAACTTGTGACACTGCGACCGCCTTCACCTTCAAAACCTTCGGCGATGAAGCGCATCGCGTAGGTGGAATCGGCGTAGCGTTCGAGCTGCAGATCAAAGTCAGCATGCCCGTCGTTGTCGGTCTTCTGTTCGCCGAGATCGCTTGTTTGCTCGCTCCGCGATTTCTTTTCATCGATGAGTGGATCGAAAAACGTGAAGTCTTTGAACTCGGAAAACGAAAACGCTGCGGGCTCGAGCTCCACTTTGCCAGTCACGCGGCGGTCGCTCGCCGGTGTGCCGTAAAGATTGGCCAGCGTGATCGCAGCATGCACGTCAGTCGGACTGATCCAGCCTTTTGGCGCAGCTTGGGATAGCCGCGCTTCGATTTTCATCCGGTCAGGCAGGAACTCCTTTACGCTCGCGGTTGTCGATCCGAGCAGGGTGTCCCGTCTGTTGTTTTTGATCAGGTAAACATTGAACGTGTAGGTGCCGGTAGGGGACTCGTTCGCGGTCAGATAGTTCAGCTCAGCGAACCCACTGTCGGGCAGGGTGATTTTTTTGGTCTGCACTTTCAGGTCTCGAGCGTCGACCACTTCGGTTTCAACCGGGAGACCTTTGAGATTTCCCTGCCAGTTGCGCTGTTTGACGATCATTCCAGCGTGAATCTCGTCGCCCGGTCGATAAACGCCGCGCTCCGTGAAAACGAAGGCGTCGAGACCTTCCGCTCCGATGTTCTCCGCGCCTTCAATATCGAACCGTGAAAAATTCAGGACACGGTCCTCGCTCGCGAAGGGCATGAATGCGATATCGTCACCGTTGCGGGCGACGAACGCGACCGGTGCTTTCTCGCGCTCCGATTTCTCCACCGACGCAAACGCGCAATGTCCGTCTGGCGCCGTTTTCGCGGTTTGAACCGGAATGCCGTTCTTCCCCAGGATCTCAACCGTTGCGTCGGCAATTGGTTTGCCGGTTTTAATCGAAACTAAAAAGACGTCGCTGCCGCCATTGACGCTTTTTTTTGTCAGGATGCCGATGTCGGTAATGAGTAAGAACCGGTTGTCAGTGATTCCGCTAATCGGCTTCTTTTT
Source organism: uncultured Verrucomicrobiae bacterium (assembly GCA_963801815.1). Taxonomy (GTDB): domain Bacteria; phylum Verrucomicrobiota; class Verrucomicrobiia; order Chthoniobacterales; family UBA10450; genus AV40. Next base: position 625,138 of record CAWDGJ010000002.1, on the reverse strand, counting down.
TTCAGGGTCCCAACCGCGCGCGGTCAAAAAGAAAAGGCCGCGCTCGCTGCCGCCGTCAGCGGGTTTCTTGAGTTGTTCGGCAAAATCGAACGCGGAATAGTTTGCCTTCCATTTGTTCTCGAGCGCGATTGGTTGATGCTGAATTGCGATTCGCGAAATGTTTTCCTGGTTAAACAGGCTCGGATTTTTGAATTCCGGGTCCTCGAATTTGCCTTCGGTCTGGCTGACGAGATGATTGATCTGCGTCGTGGCGACGCGCGCGATCTCGTACTCGATTGCATTCAGGCCGCGCGACCTGATGGATAGTTTTCGCTCGCCACTGAGCGCCAGCAGGCCGCCCTGACTTTCGATTTGCACTTCGCGTGGAAGCTCGGGGACGGACACGACGGCGTTGTAATCTTCGACCAGCGGATAGTCGCCGAATGCCTTGACGCCTTTGGCGACGCGCACATAAAGCTCACCCTCGGTTTCAACGCGGACCCGAAAAGCATGTTGTCGATCTTGCGCCTTCTCCGATGGGAGCGTCGTGAACTGGACCGGCTTGGCTTGCTCGAGAATTTCGTCGGGAACGTCGGTTGCGCTTTCCCATTTTGCTTCGCCTTTTTTCGACTCACTGGTGTCGTCAGATTCTTCCGAGTCGCTCGATCTTGTTTCGCTGTCGCTTTGATCAGCGCTTTCCGTGTCTTCGTCGTCGGATTTTTCTATCTCGCGCTTCGGCAGGAGCCAAATTTTGACCGCTTTGGCGAGTTCCTTCGTGCTGATGTCGGCGGTCGTACTTAATATAAGGACCTGCTCGGGTTCGCCGTTTTTGTTCCGGGCAATGTTGCCTTCAATCGAATTGATCTGAAAGGCCGTCGCGACCGACGGGATTTGGATTTTTTGTTCGCCGCCGTCGTGAGTTTGGGCGCCGCCCTGGGTCGTTCGCACGCCGGCGCTCACCGTCAATTTCATGAAATCCTCTTTCTCCGGGAGTGCCACGTTGGAGCTGCGCAAATAGGCCAGTCGGTGGTGCAATCCGTAAGTGATCGTGAAATGAGGTGGCTGGTCCGACGGCGAGAACACCGGCGAGCCGCCGACCATTAACAACTGAACGTGTCGATCTAGTTCGCCGGGTTCGACTGCGTGAGTGAGCTCCAAAGTTGCCGTAACCTGGCGCTGCTTCGGATTACTTGGGTCCTGATACAGTTCCAATTGCGAGATCGCGATGGAAAACGGAGGTGTTTGCGCCTCGTAAGTCATGCGCTCCATCAGGACCTGAGTTGGAAAAAATCTCTTATCGAAGATGATTTGAAATTTTCTATCGGCCGGCCAATCCCCCGTCGGTCGAAAGATTAGCTCCTTGTCTGAGCTCCATGACCACGCGCCTGCGACCTGCGGTTCGAGTCGAACCCCTTCGACCGAAGGTTTCTTCAGGTCCTCCAATCGCGCGGCTGGATCACTGAATCGAACGACCAGGGGCGGATACTGCAGTTCTTTGTCCAACTTGGTGACGGGAATTGCCGCGACCGTGGCGGAAACGCGATGCGGTTTAGGGCGAGCTTGGTACCAATGCCAGGTCCAAATCGATCCGCAGCAAACCAAGAGGACCGCGATCAACACCGACGCCGTTGTTCGCGGGCGGGTGTCACTGAACTGGGTCCACGCTGAATGGCTTCGGGAGAACCAATCCGGCGGGCTCCACGAAACGCGACCGAAAATTGCGAACCAGGCTCTCGTGAGGCCCCGGCCGATCCAAAATACCGGGCGAAGAACAAGTTCGGAAAGCTTGGAAAGGGAGGCTGGGATTATCATGAGGGAATTACGGGTGTTTTCGAGAAATCTTTCAAAGCAAAAGATGTGTGCTTCTAAAAATGAGAATAGCCCAGCGCTTCAGCGCTGGGCTAAAGCGCGTTTTTTGCAGACGAGTCCAGGCGGGACGAAAGAGATCATTCTGTCGTCCTTGCAGGACTGTAACGAGAATAGATATGCTGTCCCAGCCTTGAAAGGCTGGGCTAATTTCAAACCGACTCCGATGACGCATTGGAAAGCATGAAAACCGGATTAGTGGCAACGCGTCGGAGCCTGATCGAACGATTAGCCGACTGGAACGACCGGAAACATTGGCAGGAGTTCTTCGACGGTTACTGGAAACTGATTTACTCGGCCGCCCGCAAATCCGGCCTGACCGACGCCGAGGCCCAGGAAGTCGTCCAGGAAACGATCATCACAGTGGCGAAGAACATCGAGAAGTTGAAATACGATCCGGCCGTCGGCTCGTTCAAAGGCTGGCTCTTGCAAATCACGCGGTGGCGAATCGTTGATCAATTCCGGAAACGGCAACCGGGAGACGCCAAGAAGCCGCGCGCGGCGGAAGATCGCCTCACTGCCACCGTCGAGCGCGTTGCCGATTCGCGGGTGGCTGATCTCGATGCGGTCTGGGACGCGGAGTGGAAGGAGAACTTGTTCGAAGGCGCGATCGCGCGCGTGAAAAAGAAAGTCGACCCGAAACAATTTCAGATTTTCGATTGCTACGTGCGGAAGGAATGGCCCGCTCAGAAGGTCGCAGAGCAACTTCGGGTCAGCGTTGGTCAGGTTTATCTCGCGCGCCATCGCGTCGGCGCCGTCCTGAAAAAGGAAATCCGCGCACTGGAAAAAATGGGCCGGTGAGTTCGGCCGTTTCGTCTGGGGAGCGCACGCGCCTCGCGTGCGCTCCCCAGAATTGCCTCTGGTGCTGCCGCCGTGTAAAATCGGCATCATTCCGGACCAGGTTTCCGCTCAGATTCCAATTGTTCCCGATCACGAACTCTTGCGCGTGATCGGTCGCGGCGCTTATGGCGAAATTTGGATGGCGCGAACGGTGACGGGCGGTCTGCGCGCGGTCAAAATTGTTTACCGGAGCACGTTTGAAAGCGAGCGCGCGTTCCTTCGCGAGTTTGAAGGTATGTCCGCCTTCGAGCCGATCTCGCGGGAGCACGCCGGTTTCGTCGATATTCTTCACGTCGGTCGCACCAGCGAGCATCTCTACTACAGCATGGAGCTGGCGGACGATCATTTGGCCGGCCGAAAGATCGACGTCGTCAATTACGAGCCGCGCACTTTGAAAAGCGATCTTGCGCGGCACAAACGCCTGTCTGCGGATGAATCGATCCAACTCGGGCTTTCGTTGACCGAAGCCCTCGAAGCGCTGCACGTCCACGGTCTGGCGCATCGCGACATCAAGCCGTCGAACATTATTTTCATCGATGGCGTGCCGAAACTTGCCGACATCGGATTGGTCGCGGCGAGCGGTCAGCAATCGTTTGTCGGAACGGAAGGTTACGTGCCTCCGGAAGGGCCGGGGACGGCGCAGGCCGACATTTTCAGTCTCGGCAAACTTCTTTACGAAGTCAGCACCGGAAAAGATCGACTCGATTTTCCGGAAATCGATTCGCAGTTAAGTGCGCGCCCAGACCGTGAGCAGCTAATGCAACTCAACGACGTCTTGGTCAAGGCGTGCGCGCACGATCCGAAGAAACGTTATCGAACAGCGGGGGAAATGAACCGCGATTTGACGGCGCTCGAAAACGGCGAAGGCCGCCCGCGCGCGAGATCGTTCTGGAAGATTGCGATGGCAGCGATGTCGATCCTCGCTATCGCCGCAGCTCGGTTACTGGTTTTACTTCTGGCGCGGCGCATCGGGCCCCGAGATGCACTTGAAGACGACGATCCGAACCGATCCGCCGGGTGCGCTGGTGATTTTGGGCGATCATGCAGAGAAAAGTCCGGCGACGTTCGAAGACTTGGACCAGCGCAAATACCGGCTGCGGATAATGAGTCCGGGTTACGATCCGATTGAAACCACGGTTGATTTGGGTGCGCTGCGTTCGCCACAGCCTCCGGAATTTCGTCTCGTGCGGACGTAAAGGCACCGCTCCGAGCTCCAATCTGATCCGGCGGGAGCGCAATTCTCGTTGAAAAGTGAGGATGGCCAGATTTCGCGAGAAGGCGTGACGCCACAATCGATCGCCGATTTACCGACAGGAAAGTATTCGGTCGTGGCGCATCGGGGCAGTTGGGAAATGCGCGATCAAATCGAAGTGCAGCGCGGCGAAACCGCTCGAAAGTCGTTCGCGTTTGTCACGGCGCCAATCAAAATCACAAGCGAGCCGAGTGGCGTCGAAATTAATTTGGACGGGGCACAGCGTGGCCGGACCCCGCTTCAACTTGAATTGCCGGCGACTGAACATCTGATCACCGCGCGTCTCGCGGGCTGGCCCAACGAGGAACAGAAGATCAACCTCGCCTCCCAACAGGCGAACTCCGTGAATTTTGTGTTCGCAAATGGCAGCGTGAAAATTACCAGCGCGCCCGGCGGCGCGCTCGTGCGGGCTAATGGCAGGGAGCTTGGTCAAACGCCCCTCGTGATCGAAGAAGTGAAGCCAGGCGAGGTGACTTACGAACTGCGTTTGACGGGCTACAATCCGACCACGGTCACCGGCAAAGTCGATCCGCAACAGCAGACATTTCTGGCCGCCCGTTTGGAAAAAAGCATCGGACCTGCGCCGGGCCAGCCGTTCACGAATTCGCTTGGCATGAAATTTGTCCCGTCGGCGAGATTCGCGTTCTCGATTTGGGAGACGCGTGTCCAGGACTACGCGACCTTTCTGCAGGCGACCGGTCGACGATACGAACCGACCGATTTTCAACAGGCGCCGACCCATCCGATCGTGAAAGTGAACTGGTTCGACGCGGTGGCGTTTTGCAAATGGCTCACCGATAAAGAGCACGACGAAAATCTGATCGAAGATCGACAATCATACCGATTGCCGACTGATCGCGAGTGGAGCTCGGCGGTCGGATTGCAAAATGAACCCGGCGGAACACCACAGGCGCGCGACGGCAAAATCAAAAATGAGTTCCCGTGGGGCAAACAGTGGCCGCCGCCGAACGGCGCGGGGAACTACGGAATTTCGCAGAAACACGGCGCGACCGCGGCGGTCGGAAGTTTTAAATCTAACTCATTCGGTCTGTATGATCTTGGCGGCAACGTTTGGGAATGGGTGGCCGATACTTACAAAGGTGGAACCAGTGCGACGGGCCGCGATTGGGGAGTCCTGCGCGGCGGTTCATGGGCGACGATGAACAAGCTGGAGATGCAATCGTCTTATCGCAACGTGGTTGATCGCAACGAACGGGATGTCATCTACGGTTTTCGTTGCGTGCTTGCGCCGGAAACACCCGAACAGCACTAGATTATTTTGACGCTAGCGCGTCCCGCAGGCGATCAAAAAACGGCACCTGTGCCGGCTTGATTTTCCGGCGCGCGATTTCTTCCGGGAAAAACTCAGCGCGGTCGATTTCGGGAAATTCCTGAAATTTTCCGGAACGCGGCGGCCACTCGAGCTGAAACGTGTTCGACCTCACCTCGAATCGCTCAGGCAAATCCCCTTCGAATGCCCAGGCGTGAACGGTCTTGCCGCCTTTCTGTTTGATTGAGCCAAGCGGAATCCAATTGGCTGAAGGGGGTTTGATTCCAATCTCCTCTTCAAATTCAATCTGCGCGCGACTCAATAAGTTTTCGTCCTCCGTGTTGAGTTCACCTTTTGGAATCGTCCAGATGCCGTCATCTTTATTTTTCCAAAGCGGTCCGCCCGGATGCGCGAGAAGAAATTCGAGCGAATTGTTTTTCCGCCGGAACATCAGCAGACCTGCGCTAGTTTTGCTTCGTTTGGGAGTTGATTCAGCACTCACACCCGACCGATTAACAAGCCGGCGATCTCATCGCCTAACGAGAACAAACTGGGCTGCCGCGAGTGAAAGCGAGCTTTGCTTTTATTTCATACTTCATAATTTTTAATTCATCCTTGCCGCAGAGCGGCTCGTCGTTGGCTTCATCGATTGGTTAGATGTGTTTCGGGTCAAATATCGGACTCATTATCGGAGAGGGAACCGATGATAATGCAAGTCATGGCGACAACGAGACAAAATCCCGCTACTGCGAGCGTCTGCCCTGGACTCATCCACGCGTGAGTTGTGTCGCCAGAGTCCGCAGTCAGTTTTTTGCTGGATAGAGTCAAAGCGGGAAATGCAATGCGAACAGCCACGAAGATGAGAATGACGCCGATGATCCGCAGCCAACCCGCCGCCGCTTTCGTAATGAGCATTACATCTAACGAGACACAAGATCAGCTACCGCTGGCGAGAGCGAGCGTGGCTGCAGGTTGAATGTGGAAGTCGCGTTGAGCGGGAACTCGGACCGGCCGGTGGTTAGCTGCATCGCGTTGGTTAGATGTTGCTTGCGCAGCGGAACAAACGTGTGTTTAGCAGACAAGCGGTCATGTCGGCAGTGTAGCGCTCCAATAGCCGTAAAGATAATATACTATCAACGTCACCAGAGCCGCGTAATGGAACGGCCGAGAGCGGACGAAGGCAAGCAGCAGGTAAACGAAGAGCGGCGCGCAAATTGTTGCTGCGGCAAGCAGAGAGCTGTGTCCGCACCGTGGATGGGTGGGCGACATGGCTTCGAAAATACAGCGAGTGAAGAATGACAGAAGTCTCGAACAACGCGAACAGCGACCACAGGTACCTTCTATTCTTTTCGTAGAAGGCTCCGAGATCGCGATCCTCTACAGCGTCGTCGGGGAGACACGCCGCGCAAACGAGGAATAGCACCATGAACTCCAGAAAGAGCGTGAGATAGAACGGGTACCATAAGACAGCGTTGACGGTGCGAAGATCCCAAACGGAGAACCACATTCCGGTGATCACAGAAATCACCAGAGTGACAGAAAGGATAACGCGCCCGTCCCATCTCACCGCCCGTCCCTGTCGCAGCAACTTGTGCAGGCTCCCGCCTACGTCCGCGAGAGCGAGACCGACGAGGATCGATATCAGGCCAACGGCGTAGTCAAATGGGCCCATGTGCGCCACGATTCACATCTAACGAGACAGAGATAAGCCAACGCAGGGTGTCGTGGCAAGCACGCCGCGAGTTCTCTCGCAACGGGGCCGTTGGCTTCATCGGCTGGTTAGATGACTTGGGTCGAGCTATCTCGCATAGTGTTACTTCGAGAATCTTCATCTGATCGAGAGCGATGATGTAGTGGACTTCCAGCAGCCATAATCTGTGCTGCCACCAGGATGCGGCCGCTCTGCCGGCGACCACGTCGGGACGAAGATGACTTCGTAACTTTCGGCCGTGACGCGCGACGTCCACATGCGTAGTGCTTCAATCGCCGTAAACCGGATGACCTTCCTGGTCTCTGGAACCTTGCTTACTTTTCGAGAACTTTCGTGGCGAGAGAGATCGCCTCAGCTTCATGGCCAGTGAGCTCAACTTCCTCTGACGCGCAGCAGACGACTGGCAACACGAGGGCTAAGATCGCAACAGCTGATCGCGCACTACGTCATCTAACGAGAAGTAGACGCCAAAATGGCGTATTTAAAGGCGCCATTTTGGCGTCTAATCCGGTTGATATTCTTTGTTCTGGGTCTCATCATGGGGGCTCCCTCCCAGAAATGCTAGGCTCGCCGTCAATTCCCAACAAGGTAAAATTGCTCGACCGCGTTCGTGACGTGATCCGGCGTAAGCATTACAGCATTCGAACCGAACACGCGTATTGCGATTGGATCAAACGATACATCCTGTTTCATCGCAAACGGCATCCAGCCGAAATGGCTGAAGCAGAGATAACCGAGTTCCTTACCCACTTGGCAGTGAAGGCCAACGTGGCCGCAGCCACCCAGAATCAGGCGCTGAGCGCCTTGCTCTTTCTTTATCGCGAAGTTCTGCAGCAGGAAATCGGATGGCTCGATCGCGTTGAACGGGCAAAAAAGCCTGCGCGGTTACCGGTGGTGCTTACACGCGCCGAAGTTCGCAAAATCTTCTCTTACCTGCACGGAACGCCAAAGCTGATGGCGGGATTACTTTACGGAAGTGGGCTCCGATTAATGGAGTGTGTCAGACTGAGAGTCAAAGATATCGATCTTGCTTACCTGAGAATTACAGTGCGCGACACTAAGGGCGGCAAAGACCGGGTTACGATGCTCCCGACAAATCTTGCACAGGCATTGCAGAGACACTTACTTAAACGCCGCTCGCAACACGAGCAGGACCTGGCCGATGGTTTTGGCGACGTGTTCCTTCCTCATGCCCTGGCACGCAAATATCCAAACGCCGGCCCACAATGGATGTGGCAATACATCTTCGCTTCCTCGCGTCTCTCGATCGATCCGCGCTCGGGGAAAAAACAGCGCCATCACATTGCAGAAAGCATTCTCCAACGCGCGGTAAAGGATGCAGTCAGTCAAGGAGACATCAACAAACCCGCAACCTGCCACACCTTGCGCCATTCGTTTGCCACCCATCTGCTCGAGCGCGGATACGACATTCGCACCGTGCAGGAGTTATTAGGCCACAAAGATGTAAGCACGACGATGATTTACACGCACGTGCTGAATCGTCCGGGCCTTGGAGTTAAGAGTCCACTGGACTGAAAAGGTGACGCACAACGATCAATCACTGAAGAATGCCGAGTGATCCCAGTGTTGCTGGGTCAAGGACGGAGGTGATCGGCAATCGGTGATCACTTTGATAGCGATTTAGCGCCGCACGAGTTAGCGGACCCATTTGGCCATCGATCGCGTAGGTGTAATAACCGAGCTGTTGCAGTTGAGCCTGAATGGCGGCGACGATTTGTTCCGGCGTTACATCACCATAAATCGGCGCGTTGTACTCATAACTAGAGTACGGGTCGTAGCCCCAGGCCGGATACCACCAGCCGTCATCCCAACCCCACCAGCCCCAGTCCCAAAAAATGAAGGCAACACAATGATGACGCCACCAATCATGGTCGTGATGATGATGGGAATTATTCGCGTTGTTCTGGTGCGCCTGCGCCGCGCTGGAAACGTTGCCTTTCCAATTGTGTAAACGTATCGCCGTTTGTGGATCGAGCTGTCGCGTTTTCGTTGCGGTATTTCCCGCGAAATTGTTCTGCGAACCACCAACGTGTTGCAAGGAGTGGGTACTGTGAACGGCCGTGCTGTGCGTAATTGATTGAGTTGAGTGATGCGCCAGGGAGTTGCCCACTGCGGGGTAATTCAACGTCCGGTTGCCGTTCTGATAGGTGACAACCGGCCGATATGGCATTGACCCGTAGGAATACGGCGCGCCGTTGTTGGGGTGGGCAAGTCCGCTGAGATGCGGTGCGCCCGCAGTTGTCGGTGCCGGCGGCGCGGGCGCCGGTGCAGAACCGCCATGCGTCGCCGGCGCAACCGGATCCGAAGCATTGCTATTGTTATTCCCGTGGGCCAACGCGCCGTGGTTAGCGACGAGCCAAATCGCGGCTGAGGTAATCACCAACAACTGTTTCATAAACACCATCTTATCAATAAAACCCCTTTTAGCCTTCTTTGGTTGCGCTCTTCTATACCGATTTCGTCGCGTCAGCGTCAGTCGGCCGGAGACAACATGTGATATTTGCTTCGCTCGAGGATTGGACCTCTGGTTGTTCCTTTCAAAAACTGGGCCACAGCCGGATTTGTCGAGCGTTTGAACTCCTCCGGTGCTCCCTGCTCGATGATTCTGCCGCGATGCAACATAGCCAGTCGCGTGGCGATGTGAAATGCGCTGTCCATCAAATGCGTCACGATGATCGACGTGGTCTTTGTTCGCTCTGTGAGGTCAATGATCAGTTCGTCAATCAACGCACCGATCACGGGATCAAGTCCCTGCGTTGGCTCGTCGAACAAAATGAGTTCCGGCTCCATCACCAGCGCCCGGGCCAGGCCGACACGTTTGCGCATCCCACCACTCAATTCGAACGGCATCAGTTTATCCTCTCCCGCCAATTCAACCATTTCCAGTTTCTCATCGACAATCCGGTTGATCTCGCCCGGGGTTTTGTCGGTTAGTTCTTCCAACGGGAGCGCTAAGTTCTCCCGCACCGTCATCGAGCTGAGCAACGCAGCATCCTGGTAGACCATTCCGATCCGTCTCCGAACGCTTTCCAATTCATGATCGTTCATTCGCGAGATCTCATTTTGTTTAAAAAACACCGAGCCCGCGTCCGGTTTCAGAATTCCGAGAATGAGGCGGAGGATCGTCGTTTTGCCCGCGCCGCTTTGACCAATAATCACCAGTCGTTCCTGTGGAGCGATATCCAGTGACACGCGATCCAGCACTTTTTTATCGCCAAAACTCAACTCGATGTTGTCCAGAGTTACGATTTTGGAAGTGGACGTTTGTTGAGAGAGAATAGGACTGAGTGTAGTTGTCATTGGTTAGGCCGGCAATTGTGCATCGTCGCGATCAATTTGCGTCTGGTGGCCTGAAGCCGATGCACCATCACTCTGCACATTCGTTGAGAGAGATCGTGGCCGAGCGTCAGATCTTCGTTGTAGTGCTGGCGAAGAATATCGCCGTCGAAGAAGATCACGGTGACAGGTTCGAGCGCCCGGGCGTCAAAATGCCAGCGATATGGCGGGAATAACCATGACCAGCCAAGTGGTTCGCCGGCTTGGACGATGTCGGTTGCGATTGGTCCATGCTCCATTACCGAGCCTTCGAGCGCGATTTGTCCGGTCTCGACCAGGTAAAAACCATGGGCAGGCTCGCCGGCGCGAAAAATGACTTCGTCCGGTTTGAATTGTTTTTTCGTCGCGTAACGCGCCAGCAGGTCGAGATGATGCGCGCTCATTCCGGCGAGGAACGGGTGAGCGGCGATTTCTTTCCAAAGGTCCTGTTTATTTTCGAGAGGATGGAGCAGAGATTCGGTTTTCATATGTGACACTATGCTGTGGCCGCATCGCGGGTGCTTGGCGCGAGTTGGCTAATGGTGTGCGTTTCTTGCTGTCGGGCGGCTTATTCCCAACAAGAAATGGCTAGGAATTGACAATTACGGTGAAGCGACGTCACGCGTCTCCAGTATGATCGAACCATGAAGATGCCGAATAGTTCTATCGCGATGCTGGATCGCCGTTTAACCCCGAAGAAAAATCATCGGCCACGGGCCAGAACTTCGGCAAAGAGATCGGGCACGCGCGATCACACATTCACGCTTGGGATCGAGGAGGAATTCCAGATCATCGATCCAGAAACGCGCGAGCTACGGTCGCACATTCAACAGATTCTCGCGGACGGCAAAGTGTTGTTAAAAGAACGCGTCAAAGCCGAGTTTCATCAATCGGTCGTCGAACTCGGAACGGAAATCTGTCACGACATCGACGACGCGCGTCGCCAGGTGATCGAGCTGCGCAGTGAATTGGCGGGAATTGCGGAGATGGAAGGACTCAAAATCGCGTCGTCCGGCACGCATCCGTTTTCGCATTGGATGGACCAGCTCATCAGTCCGGATGAGCGTTACGTGACGATCTTGAACGACATGCAGCAAATCGCGCGGGCGAATTTGATCTGGGGTTTACACGTGCACGTCGGCATTCCCGATCGCGAGGAAGCAATCGATGTGATGAACCAGGCGCGCTACTTCCTGCCGCATCTTTACGCATTGTCAGTGAACTCGCCGTTTTGGCTTGGCCAAAATACCGGATTGAAAGCGTACCGGCAGATGATCTTCGAGCGCTTTCCCCGAACTGGAATTCCCGACGCGTTCGAAAGTCTATCGGAGTACGACGATTACCTGAAGTTGCTGGTCTCCACCAACTGCATCGACAACGCGAAGAAGATTTGGTGGGACATTCGGCTCCATCCGTTTTTTAACACCATCGAGTTTCGAATTTGCGATGCCCAATCGCGGGTGGACGACACGATTGCGCTGGCCGCGCTGATGCAGGCGATCGTGGTTAAACTGCACAAGCTGCGCGCACAGAATGTGACGTTCCGAAGTTATCCGCGGCGTTTGATAGATGAGAACCGATGGCGCGCAGCCCGCTACGGTTTGGACGGCAAGCTAATTGATTTCGGACGCGGCAGTGAAGTCGACGAGCGCACCCTATTGCACGAAATGCTCGAGTTCATCGGAACGGAAGTGGACGAGCTCGGGCTCGGTCGTGAAATCGCACATGTCGAAAAAATCATGAGCGAAGGCACCGGCGCGGACCGACAACTCGCCGCGTGGGAACGCAGCAGCCATGATTTGAAGGCTGTGGTCGACCACATCGTTGAGGAGACCCACGAAGGCTTAGCGATCGGCGGCGATCGGCTCAATAACCGATGCACTGCGGCTTGAGCGCCGCAGCGAGAAGAACTGCATCAAGTGGTAGGAGAGCGCCACGCAAAGGCCGGAGCCGGCGAAAAGTAGCAACGAATAAAGCATTTGCGAGTGTTGGCCGATCCAATCGCTTTCACCGGCGGCGACCTTCAGCGCACGATCGACATCGGCGCCCGAATAGTTTGTCCCGTAAATCCATTTCGCGATCCGCAGCTTCGAATCGAGGACGACAAGAACATTGGGATGCGTGAATTCCGTTCCGGCTTTGCCAACTTGAACCCCAACTGATTCGAGCAACGCGTCGATTTCGGATTGTGAGCCGGCACCGATCGACCAACTGAGCGGAATGTTTTCCCGCCGCCGATATTTCGCCAGCGTCGCCGCGTTGTCGGACGGGTCGAAGGAAAAGAGGAGAACTCGAAATTGGCGCGGATTGTCCGAAGCATCGGTCAGCGCCTGCTTCAAGCGATCGACAGTTTGCAGGCACGGACCGGGACAACGGGTATAAATGGGAAGAAGGATGAACGGATATCCGGAGAATTCTGACAGTTGCCGTGCGCGTCCAGTTTCGTCCATCCAATGAATCGAAGGAATCATGCGGCCACGTTGCGGAGCAAGATCGACAACATTCGCGGGCGCGCTCGAAGCGAGAAATGCAAAAGCGAGCAGCGTGAGAGTTTGGTTCACGGCTTCGAAAAGGTCATTGGCGTTGGTCGATCCGGAGTATAAGGCCGCGCGCCCGGAAAATTGCTTCGCAGCGTCTGCGCGATCGGCGGTGCATAAGCGATTACAAGCAGAAGCGCCGCTCCAATTAACCACGGCGTAAAACTTTGCACGGCACGCACTTGCTCGTCGTGATACGGCTCGGAAACGATGAGCTCAAGCGAGCCCGGCTTTGTCGATTTGCTGAACAACGTCACGAAGAAAACGATGAAGAACATGATCGCTGCGATTGCCATGATGGTTCCACCGAGGCTGCCGAGCATTTTCGCAGCCTGCCAGTCGGAGTGATACAGCGGCGACTGAGGATTGGTGTAGGTCAATCCCATGTTCGTGCGGCGCGGTTCACCCGCGGCCCCGCCAATAAAAAGTCCGGTCGAGAAAATCATGATGCCGAGCGTCCAGATGTAGGGAGTCCAAACATTCATGCGCGGAAACTTGATTTCCTTGCCCATCAATTTCGCGACCAGGAACAGCGTCATCCCGATGTAAGAAAGAAAAACCGGCCCGGCAACGGTTTGATGAAAATGTGCCGGCAACCAGGAGGTGTTGTGCACGACGATGTCCAAATTGTACGAGGCGTTGATGATTCCGGTCACGCCGCCAAAAATAAAAATGAAAAGGCCACAGAAGAAATAACTAAAGAGCCAGCGCTGAGTGTCGAGGTAGGGAAGTTTTTTCCACCAACCAATCAAGCCGCGGCCGCCGTTGGCGCGCGCGCCAAGCTCCATCGATGCCGCCATCACAAATGCGGTCGCGAAACTTGGAACTGCCACCAGCATGGTGAAAAACGCGTGGACGAATTTCCACGTGCTGCTAATGCCCGGCTCGGTGAATTGATGGTGAATGCCGACCGGCGCGGAATAAAGAATGAGCCACATGAAGGTTAACCGGCCCGCGAAGTCGGAGAATAATTTTCCGCCCGAAACTTTCGGGAGCATCGTGTAATACATGACGTAGGTCGGCAGCAGCCAGAAATAGACGAGCGGGTGTCCGAAGAACCAAAACAGCATTCTGGCGAGCGGGACGTTCACGGTTGGGACCCAGCCCATCGACCACGGAATTAGCAAAAAGATGATTTCGATCGCGACCGGAATCGTTGCGATCAACCAAACGATAAATGCCGCGAAAATTCCGACGACCGCGAGCGGGACTTTCTGTCCGTGATGCTCCCGTTTCCACGTGAAATAGGTTGGCAGCCAGTTGAAGAACGCGATCCAGGAACCGACGACGACCAGCGTTAATCCGATGTAAAACGCCGGATGGGCGCGCAGCGGCGGATAAAACGTGTAAAGAACGCTCGATGTTCCTGATAAAATTGCAGCGGCGGCAAGCAACGTGCCCACGATCATCAAGGCGAATGAGAGCCATGCGACCTTCATGTTCACCCTGCCGAGGTAAAAACGAATCACCGCGTACCCGAACGCGACTGCAAAGAAAGTTGTGAACACGATTGCGTTGACGACGCCGTGAAGGGTCAGACCCTGGTAATAATCGAGTCCCAGGACCTTCCGCGTATGAATGTGGCCTGCGCGATAGAGCACCTGCATCAGGCCGTGATAAATCCCGAGAATCAGCAACGTGGTCGGAAAGATCAGTTCGATCAGAATCATCCGTTTCAGTCCTGACTCGATGCTCGCCACGCCGTAGGTCCGATCCGGACTGGCGTTTGGCGAAAACGGGCGTTCGTTAGGAAGTTCCATCAGTTTTCTATTTTAAGTTCTCGAGATATTTGAGGATGACGTCGACTTCTTCGCCGGTCACCTCCGGTTTCGGCATCACATCGTCAAAACCGTCAACGATTTTCGCGCTGGGATTGACGATTGATTCGCGCAGATAGGCGTCGTCCGCAGTAATCGTGGCGCCGCTCTTCAGCTTTGTTTTACGGTCGAACATTCCCTTGAACGTCGGACCAATTCCTTCCGAACCGTCGATCGAATGACAGGTGAAACAATCCTTGGCTTCGAGCAGCTTGTAGGCTGCGTCGTTGATCTCTGGTGGGGCGGGCGCGATTTTCTTCGCCTCGAATGTTGTCGCATCGACCACGCGCAAATTGGCGGCCATCCGCTCGTGGCCGGTCCCGCAATACTCGTGGCAAAGCAGTTGGTAGTTGTGCGGTTGATCGAACTTCAGGCGCGCGTAATTCACGACTCCCGGGACGACCATCAGGTTCAGGTTCGTCCCCAGAAGAATGAGTCCATGCGTGACATCCGGCGTGCTCACATAAACGTCGACGGTTGATCCTGCGGGCACAACGACTTCGGCCGGTTCGAAGTCCCACATTTTCGCTACGTAATGGATTTCGTAATGAGTTGGTGAGTGGGTGATGAGCTCGCCTTTCTCAAAAGGTTTGATGTCGGTCAAACAGGTAGGAAGGCCAACGTGAAACATGTTGATTGCCATCGCGGCCAGTCCGAACAGCACGATCACGAAGGCGGTTGCAATGACGACAATTCTCCGTTCGAGTTTAAGCGCGGGAGTCATATCAACTGCGCGCGATCATCAGCCAGTAGATCACGAGCCAAAGCGCTGCATAGAAAACCAACAGCAACGCAAAAAAGAAAATCGCGCCGCTCGGAAAGAATTCCTTTTTCTGGTCGCTCTGGTCGGACGGCGGCATCATTTCTCGAGCTGTCGCAGTTTGAGATAAATCGTCAGCATCAACAGTCCGATGACGGCAATACTCACGCCCAGGCCGTATTGCCGATACTTGTGTTCCTGATGCGCCGCGTTCGTTAACTCCTGAACTTTCGTGATCGCGACCAATCCCGGCGCGGCTGCTTGTTGGAAAGTGCTCCGGCTGAACGAATGCACATAGGTGCGCGATTTCTTCAGCGTGTCTGTGAGCTCGGTGAGCTGATTGCTGATCGGCTCGACATCCAAACCTCGGGCCGCGAGTTTTTCAGACTCAGCGCTGAACCGACTCCGCTCTTCGTCCATTTGCGCGATGGTGTGGTGAAAATAATCCGCGCTTTGGATGCAATCGGGATTGTCCTTGGCGTACTGCCGGTGGCAATCTCCGCACAAACCGCCGGCCGCAGTCGACAGCATCGCGTCGTTTGTTTTGACAATGTTGTGATTACTGTGGCACTTGCCGCACTCCGGCCAGTTGCGTTGATCAAAAGCCTGCTTGTGTTTGCTGCCATCAAACAGGCCGGCGTTCGCCGAATGGCAGATGCTGCAACTCTTGCTGACTTGGGCCACGCCGGGGGGACTGGCTGCGTGATTACCATGGCACGTATTGCATCGGGGCGCGCCGAGATCCCCGCGCTCGAGCAAAGCTCGCCCGTGAACGCTTTTCTTGTATTCGGCCAACTGTGTTGTCGGCATCGGCGATCCGTCAGCCTTCGTGATGCCGGCCATGATCTCGGCATTTGCATGACACGCGCCGCACGTCTCGGGAACGCGCTGGGCATACACCTTGGACTGCGGATCTTTTGCCGGTCGAATCCCATGGACTCCGTGGCAGCTCACACATGACGGCGCGCGATCGTCGTGCAGATCGAGAAGTCGATGACCGTGGGGACTGGTTTTGAATTTTGCGAGCTGATCCGTCGGCAGCGCCGGATTGAAGTCGTGCATCTTTGTCGGATCGGAATGGCAGCGCGCGCAAAAAGCGACAACCCAGGCGCGATTCTTGTCCCGATCTTTTTCCGGCCACTCTTTCACGAAGTCGTGACCAAGGTCAGCCGTCGGGTCACCGCCGTGACAGCCGGCGCATGAAACGCCGCGACGAAAATGCACGTCTTCGACCACCTGTTTCAGATTCATGTGGGACGCCGCGGCCTCGGCCCCTGACGTGACAGCAAAAAGCGTGTCGGCTGTGTGGTTGGCGGAATCGCTGTGGCAGAGAATGCAGTTGTTTTGCAGCAACAACTCCATCTTTTGCGGATTCAACTGTAAACCGAGAAGAATCGATAAGTGTTCCGCGCGCGAGATCGTTTCTTTCTCGGCGGCGTGGTTAAGCAACTCTTTGAGATTGTCGTTCAGTCCCTCGAAATAATTTCGCTGTTCCAGAGTGACGATCGGTTTGCCCTGCTCGTCCTTGGCGTCGAGCATTGCAGCAAGCTTCGGCGATATTTTGGTCTCTGTTTGGCCGGCCGCATACGCGATGGTCGAAAGCAACGCTACCGCAGCGAAGGTGGTCAACATTTTCATGGAGCGGCACTCCGGTTGCCGCGGTCGAGCATGAACATTGCGATGATGACGACGGCAGCGGCGCCGCCCGAAATCAGTGCGGCGAGCAGATAAGAGAGCCCTAACAAGCCGTGGAGCGTGATGTGCAGCAACGCTGCGCCGGTGAGAATGAACCAGCGATGCTCGAACCGCCAGGCCCGGACGATTGCGACGACGGCGCCTGCGCCCAAAGTCCACAACGCGCAAGTGTGCGCAATTTTCTGCAATGAGGAGGGGTCATCGCTTCCGCTTTTCGCACCGATGTCCCAGCCCATCAGCGTCAGATAGGTCAGGAACAGAATCGCGGCCCAGCCAAAATCACTGAATGCGGGTGAGTGCACATTGCGAAAAGCGCGCCGATCCAACCAGGGGATGATCGCCCAAATGCCAAGCAGGATCGCGATCACGAACAAACAGATTTGAGGTCCTTCGAGTCCGAAGAGATGCGGAGGAAATTCCTTCAGCAGTTGATACTCCCAAAGGAAATACCATTCCGGTTTAATTCCTGGATAAGCCGGCGCGAATGGGTCGGCTTTATCGCCGAGCTCCCAGTCCATTCCGGGAATTCCGGGACCGTAAGGTAGAAAAACGGCGAGGGTGGCGAGCAACATCAAGCACGCGAACCAGAGCAACAGGTCGCGCAATGCGAAGCTTGGGAAAAACTTCATTCCGCGCGGCGCGGTCGTCGCACCAACCGGCGGTGCCATTCCCTGGCGTTGAATCAAAAGCAAGTGCAAGCCGATCAATCCGACGAAGGCGAGCGGCAGAATCACGACATGCCCGGCAAAGAACCGGTAAAGCGTGTTGATCGTGACATCGTGTCCGCCGCGCAGAACCTGCAACAGCCAATCGCCCAACAACGGCACTGACTGCACGATATTCGTGCCCACCGTCGTCGCGAAATAAGCCAGCTTATTCCACGGCAACAGATAGCCGGAAAAACCGAAACCGAGGGTCAACAAAAACAGAAGATATCCCGAGACCCAGGTGATTTCGCGCGGCGGGCGATACGCTTTCAACATCATCGTGCTGAACATGTGGAGCAGCAGTGAGATGATCATCAGGTGCGCGCTCCAACTGTGAATTGATCTAATGAGCCACCCGAACGGGACTTTTGTGGTCAAGAATCGAATGCTTTCGTAGGAAGTCGCTTCGCCCGGTTGATAATACATCAGCAAGAGCACGCCGGTGATTACCTGGACGATGAAGAAAAACATCGTCACACCTCCGAGGTAATACCAACCCATCCAGTGCGAACCGATCGGCACTTCTTTGTGCCGCAAAAATTCGAAAAGCGGCGTTATTTGATAACGTCGATCGATCCAGCCCATCAGACCGCCGCCCTTCGGCTTATTGTTGTCAGGCGTGTTGTTCAGAAACGATGATGCTGCCGTCGGGTTGGCGTTGGGCGATGTACTTCGTGAGTGGTTGGGGTGGCGGACCGGAAAGAACGCGGCCGTTCATGTCGAACCGGCCATCGTGACACGGGCACCACATGACCGATTGCCCTGGCAAATAAGTAATTGTGCAACCTTCGTGGGTGCATTTCGCGCCAAACGCGAACAACTGGTCCTGCGATTGCAACACAATCACCCGCTGGCCGCTCACCGGTACGATGACGAATTTGTTTTGCTCGAGCTTGGCTGCCTCGTCACGCGTTAAATGAGTTGGTCCAGTCGGCCCGGTTTGCGGAAGCGGCTTGAGATAACGAATGACCGGATACGCGATACTCGCGACCCAGGCCAGGGCACTGGCCCCGAGAATGAGATCGAGAAAATGTCGACGGGACGTTTTCGAATTGGAAGGGCCTCGTTCTTCCATGGTTCGATCCAAAATGCTATCGGGCGGCGATCATGGTATCAAGCTGTTGTTGGAGCAGACAGCTGATCGTCAGGCGATGCGTTACTCGCGGCGCGAAAACTTTTCCAATGTTCCAAAGGCATGCTCGCAATCGTGATTAACGCAAGCTGACTGATCATAAACCCAAGCAACCAGGGAAACGCTTTCTGCATGAAGCCATAGGAATGCAGCCCAACGCCGAGCATGTTCACGCCGAACCAGGAAAAACTAGTCACGATGTTTCCGAAGACCGCCATCATCATTAGTCCGCGTTGACGAATGAATCCGCCCCAGCGTGCGTGCAAAGTGATCGCGCACCAGAGGACGATGAGCACGGCGCCGTTTTCTTTTGGGTCCCAACCCCAGAAGCGTCCCCATGACTGGTCGGCCCAGATTCCGCCAAGCACCGTGCCGACAAAGCTGAACAGGGTCGCGAAACAAACCACGCCGTAAGTCATGCGCGCCAGTGAATCGGCCGTCTCCTTTTTCAGTGAGTTCGTGAAAACGCCACGCACGATGTAGATGATGGCGAGCATTCCGGCCAGGAACATTGCGGAGTAGCCGGTGGTGATACAAACGACGTGCGTCGCCAGCCAAATGTTGGTGTCGAGGACGGCCTGTAACATTTCGAGCGTGTCGCCGCTGCCAGCGAGATGGTGCGCGATGATCAAGGTGACGAATCCGATCGCGCCTGCGCAGGCCGCGCCGATTCCATCCCGGAAAATCCGTTCCAGAATCAGCGAGACAATCACCGCGCCCCAGCCGATGAAAATTGCCGATGAATAGAGGTTTGTGACGGGCGGACGCTCCTGCAGATACATACGCGAGAACAGTCCAAAGCTGTGAATCGCGAGCGCGAGCAGCAAAAGATAAAACGCCGTGCGGGCAAGGGTTCGGCTCCAGCCGAGCCAGGAAGCGCATGCCAGCAAAAACGCGAGGACGTAAAGCGCCATGCTTTGGCTGAACGGTTGCAAGCGATTGAACAAAGACTCGAAGGAAGCTCGCTTGACCGCGTTTGGTTGTTCTTTCGCAAACCAGTTCGCCGCAACATCGACGTGCTGATCAAAGCTTGCGTGATCGCCTGCACGATAGGCGTCCCCGATCTGCGCATATTCGAAAACGATCGAATGAATTTCACCCGTCGCGACCGAGTGCAGCAAACTGTCTCCAATCGAATGCCAATCTTTGCCCTGATCCAACGGTGGAACAGCGAGGATATAAGCCATTTCCGAAGCCTTCTCGTATTTTTGGATTAGCTCGGCTACGTCATTCAATTTCGATCGATCGAAATTCTCGCCACGCTGAGCCTGAGTGGCCGCTTTGGCGGCTCCCGGAACATTTGCGATGTAGGTTTTCAATTCGGTCACGAAGTTTTGCGTTCCTTCGAGTTGAACGCTGTTCTTCAGCCGCTGATAGAGGACGAGGCTATTTCGCAGATTCAGGATCGCGCTCTGAAAGGCGGAGCGTTGCACGGCCTCGAGTTTGTCCGCCTGGTCGCCTTGTTCTTCGATCTGTTTTAGGAACGGTGAGAACTCGACGAAGCTGAAATATTTCCGCTGACTTTGCTCCCAGCCAAACAGGCCCAGGACCTCGTCGTTTTGGACCAGAAACACCGGGTATTGGTCCGCGACCGACGCTTTGAAGAGAACGTCGGTCAGCCATTGAATCGCGCTCAAGTTGCGGCCGTTCTCGAGTCGCAGCTCTTGTTTGCCATGGATGATTAAGAGCGAATTGCGCGCGACGGTGTCGAGCGGTTTAACCCGCCCGCCGACCAACACCGGAAGTTGTCCGAATTTCGTGAGATCGACATCGCCAGTTGCCATTTTGGGCGGCATCCAGTTTCCAGCGATCCAACCGGCCATCACGAGCAAGACAACAAGTGGTATAAACCGTTTCATGACGTTGCAGCCCTCCGTTTTTGCCGCGCGAATCCGACAAGATGGAAACCAAATTGCCAGAGCAAGCCGGCAGCGACGATTATGCAGGCAACATATGGCGCGAGAAAGCTCGGATTGTGCACAACTTGAAGAATGGTCGCACGATCGTCCTGCTGAAAACCCGCCTGATAAAATGTTTCGCCTCGATACCTCAACGGATGATTCATGTAAATCAGCACGTCGCGATTTACGTTTCGCTCCGGATCGATCAACGTGACTTTGCTGGCGAAATTTTTCGGGATCTCGGTGCCGGCGTATTTCTCATGCGTGAACTTTTGCAACGTCACGCTGTAGGGTTTGTAATAACGTGCGGTCCGCATCGCGAGCATCCAGGTCCGGCCGCCGCAGGAAAATGTTTGCGGCGCCCCGAGCGCGTCGGAAACAAGCCAGGTGCCTAGCGAACCGCCATCTTTGGGAAGAATTTCGATTGCCGCGGCTGGCACATCCCGCTCGTCTTGCGCGGTTGTCCGTGGCACCGGTTCAACGGCGATCATCGCGCCTGGCCCTTGGTTTGCAATCGGCCGCACGTTGCTCCCGGCTTCGCTTAGCATTCTAAGGCGAGAATTCTCGTAAAAGTTCCGGACCACGATTCGAAAAGGCAGACTCCAGTGATCGATGGTCCGGTTGGTTTTCAAAACCGACTCGGGAATCGCCGTGACCTGGTCGAGATCTTTGTCGGTCGTGTCGATCACAGCCAGTTCCATGTGCCGCTGGTCTTCCGAATAATTCTTCGTGTCGCCGCGCTCGAGCCGCAAGTGGCTCTCGACCGCAAACAGATCGGTGAAGAGCCCGCCAGCGAGCATAATGATCAGTCCGGCGTGGGTGAGATGGATGCCAAACTTTCGCCAGGTCCAGCGAAACCGTTTCACGTGCGCGGCGATCAGATTAACCAGCAATATCGCGCCAATGAGGTGGCCGCCCGGGAAAATTGGAATTCGAAAACCATTTCCTTCGGCTGGCCACCAAACCAGCCAGCTTTGGAAATAGCGTTGCTGCGCTTCGTGAATGCCAAGATGAATCTGGGCGAGCGTGCCCGCGAAAATCAACGCCATTGCCGCAGCCAGACAAACGATTGTCAGCCTCAGTGACGTGGTTAAATCGATAATCTTACGGAGCATCTTCTTAGAATCGGACGGATTGAAGGAACTTCACAAAATTAGGTTTTTCTTTTTCAACCGCGGTGCCCGGACCCGTCGCCTTGAAAAACCAAACGTGTCCATCGCGCCGTGTCCAGGCGGCGAGGGTGCGCGCGTTTGCGCCGGCAATATCCACGGTCGAAAAAGTTCCGTCGCCCGTTTTCAAGGGCGCGATTTGGGTGGCGACCGCAGCCGGAGTCATCGGCGGCAAACTGATCTGTTGTCTCCAGCGGTTTACGTTGTCGGCGTCGCTGCCCCCTTCGCCAGGAAATGTGACAATCGAGATGTCGATCTTGTCGTCGTTGGCGCCAGCGCTAAAACTTGCGTAACGCATCGCTGACGGCGGAACTTCGCTCCAACTCGCGGGCATTTGCCATTTGATCTGCGGATTGTCTGAAGTCTGCGGCGGCATCGCGCCCGCGGCTTGCGGCATTTTGTTTCCTCCTTGTGCGTTGCAAATCGCCGCAACCCATTTGATGAACTCGCCCTTCTGCGATTCGGTCAACGCGTCGTTACCACGGATCTTGAAAAATAATGTCGAGCCATTGACGGAAGTCATTCCGGCAATAATTCTGCCGTCTTTCGCCGGATCAGCGCCGCTGGGCAAGCCGGCCAAATCGACAATCGTCATGTCGCCGATCGAAGTCGTGAGGTGTTGCGCGATTTGATTGAGCTTTTGCTCGTCGATTGCCGGTTGCCCAATTTGCGACAACCAGCGATTCACATTTTCGAGCACATTGCCCGCGGAAGCGCCGAGACTGACAAACGAAATGTCTGCAACCGCGCCCTTGTCGCCTTTAACGACAAAACTTGCCTGGCGCATCTGCGACAAGGGTTGCGGTTCCCAATTCGGCGGAGAGGGAACGGAAGCTGTGGACATGGTTGGAGCCATGCCACCAGGCATCGAAGGCGACGGTGCATTCGCCGGCATCGCCGCCTGCTGATCGGGTGCCGACTCTTCGAGTGGTGCTTTGGAAACGCGATAAACTTTGATCTCAGAGTTTTTTTGGCAGGCCCCGAGCATGGCGACCATCAAAATCAAAAACAGAATCCCTTTCATCGCCCCAGTATTATTTCTGAGGACCGCCCGTATGGCAATCAGTGCATGAAAATTCGGAGTAGGGAGCATCGATATGAACGAAATCGAAGCCCTGAGCGTTGATTTGCTTCATCCCTGCGGGATCGCCTTGCGCCAGAATCAAGTGACACGATTTGCAATCGCTCGCCTTAATCGACATTTTCCCGTCGGCCGCGACGTGTTTGCCGTCGTGGCAACGGAAACAGCCATTCCAGTTTTTGTGCCCGACGAAATCCGGATGCGTTCGCCAATCAAGCTTTACTTCCGGGAAGAAGTTTTCGCTATAGATCGATTGCGCAACGTTGATAATGCGATCGGCCACGGCCGGGTCGGGGTAATCCTTTTTCAAAGCAGTCGAGATTCCCTGTTCGGCTTCGGCCTTTGTTTTGTACGGCTGTGTCAGCGCTGCCACGACTTTGGATTTGACCCAGGGAATGCTGGCATCGAGCCGGTTGGTCATGAGCGCAAGATCAACCGCATCGTTCGGTGTGTGCACCTTATGCGCGGGTCGGCTGTGGCAATCCATGCAATCCATCCGTGTGAATCTCATACTTCGCCAGATCCCCCTTGAAATCGGGATCGCGATATTCGGTGACGGTGCCTTGTGGATTGGTCATGCGCACCCACGGAATCGACATTCGCTGCTCGTCGGTGGCGATGTATTCGATCTTATTGCCGATGTTCATGTGCCAATGAATTCCGCCGGGCGGGCCGTTGGATGGGTCGCCGCCGCCGACATTCAACAGCAGCCGCACTGCGAACGGTGTGTTCTTTTCGTCGGAGAGAAAATGTTGAAACGTGCGGTCGACGTTGCCGACGTAACGCTGCGGCCAGTGGCACTGCTCGCAAATCGCCTGCGGCGGCCGTGGATTGGCGGCAGTCATGTGAATCGGGCGGTCGAAATCATTCCGCGCCGTGTGATAAAGCTGCTTTACGCCGTTGAGCTTGGTCTTGAAATACGCCGCCGCACCGGGACCGACATGGCATGCGACGCATTCCACCTTTGCGTGCGCGGTGTGTTGTGCGGCAACAAGTTGCGGTTCCATCGGAAGGTGACAGGCCTTTCCGCAGAACTGGACCGACTCGGTCAGTTGGTAGGTCTGGTAACTGCCCAGCGCGGTCACGAACAAAAACAGAACCGCGACGCCTCCGAACACCCAAAGAAACTTGCGGTCCCGAGGCCGGGAGAGATCGATTTTCAGGACGAGCGGTTCGGCCGCTTTTACCGCGCGGCGATTTCTTCGCCACTGCAAAATTGCCCCGAACAAAGTGATGGCCAGGCCAAGAACGAAAAAGGTCGGGGCGATGACGTATGCGAGAATTCCGAGATACGGATTCGGATGACCTGCAAAGAGATCGATCGCGAAGAGTAAGAAGAAAGAAAAGAGCGCGCTGGTGGCGAGCAGGAGCCCGAACCAGCTGATCCAATTACGAAAACGCTGCGGTCGCGGATTTGAGGAAGCGACCGGTTCAGCCATCGATCAATTGTCTAGATAAATTGTTGATCCCACTGGAGCCCGACCTGGGAAAATCGGTAAAAATTAAAGTTATATACTACTTTTTGAACGAGCGAATGTAGGCGACCAGGGCCTTGACGTCGGTGTCGGAAACTTTTCCGCCGAACGCCTTCATCGTCTCCTTGCCATTGGTCTTAACGCCTTCCTTGATCGCCCGTTCGGCTTCGCCGTCACTGAACACAGCCTGTACTTTGGGATCGCGATAATCCTTGGTGTTCAATTTCTTGCCCATCATTGTGTTGCCACTACCATCTTTCCCGTGGCAGGTGGCACAATTCGCATTCCATGTTGCGCCGGCGTCGGCGCCCGCAATTCCTGCCGAACACATGATCGTTGCGAGTGACAGACAGATTTTTCCCTTCACGGAATACGTTTCCGGTGCGCGCGTGATTACTTCTTCAATGTCCGCACGTACGCGACCAGTGCCTTGATGTCGGCGTCGGAGAGCTTGCTGCCAAAGCCTTTCATTTTCTCTTTGCCGTTCTTAATCGCGTTGGTGGCATCGGCGTCACTGAAACTTTGGTCTTTGGTGTAATCCTTTACCCCGAGCTTCTTCCCCATCATGGTGTTACCACTCCCGTCCTTTCCGTGACACGACGCACAATTCGCAGCCCAAGTGGCGCTTGCGTCTGCGGCCGCCGCTATTCCGGCCGAACTAAGAATTGTTGCCAATAACAAGCCGATTTTTCGTTTCATAAGATTTTGCTTTCCCAGCTTCGACGCCGCGCGTCTGCTATTTCTTCAAAGTCCGGACGTAGGCCACCAGCGCCTTGATATCATCATCGGACAGTTTCCCGCCAAAAGCCTTCATTGCCAGTTTACCGTTCTGCTTCACGCCGTCTTTGATCGCCGTGGTGGCTTGGGCATCGGTGAATGACGCCTGCTTCTTCGCATCGGTCAGGTCCGCTGCGCCGAGGGTTTTCCCCATTTTAGTGTCGCCATTTCCGCTGGCGCCATGACACGGCGTGCAATTAGCCGTCCACAAGGCTTTTGCGTCGGCCGCCCGGCTGGAAATTGCGGATGCAACGAGTAAAACGACAACGAGTGAAACAATTGTTTTCATAGACAGATTTTCTTCGGATTTACGTTCTTACCAAACTTAGAAACGATATTGAAGCCCAGAAAAAATAGAGTTTGCAGTGTAATTATTGTGACCGCCAAACAATTCGTCCCGGTAATCGAAGAATTTGTATTGCAAGGTCAGGCGAATCTGCTTCGTGAGCTGACGGCTGGCCGTGGCCCCCAGGGTGTGCTCGGTTGCGCCCAGTCCGTACGGCATCGCCACCCGGCTGTTTTTAAAGTGATCGTTCGCGCAATAGAACGTGTAATCAGCACGTAGATCGGTGTACTCGTCGAGCACATAACCGGTGGCGGCCGTCACCGTCCAGTAATCGTTTCGAAAATCGACTACCGTCGCGCTGTTGTAGGGAGTCACGCCAGTCGCGATCAGGTCGATCTTGCTCGCCGGCGTCTCGGTTTGATTGAACACATACTCACCGACCGCCTGCAGATAGAAGCGCGGACACGGACTCCATGTCGCGCTCTCGCTGACCACATGGTTGGTGATTAGTCCGGTCATTTCCTCGTTTAAGATCGTGTTGCTCGGCGGCGGGAAGGGGGATGTCGGTGAAATCGCCCATTTCCCCGAAACTTCCGATTGCATGAAGTCGTAACGCGTCACCAGCGAAAGCGTGCCGAGCATCTCCGGAAGTTTAGGGCGCGCCGTGATGCGGATATTCGCATCATTCGTGGTCCAGTCCTGGCCGATGAGCCTCTGATTTCTTTCCGAACCAGGAACCGGGGGCGTTGCGAGCTCGGTGTGGAAGTCATTGTCGTAATCGGCTTCTCTATAATAGTACCTGCGCCGCCATGTTCAGCCGGGTCATAGGGTACCAGGTAGCGCCGACGGTGTATTTTTGGTCGAAGAAGTTCGTGTCTTTATTTAGCTGGCCCTGGTCGGATGGCACCGGCACACCCCCAACTAGTGTTCCGCTGACTTCATGCTCGCGAACGTCACCCCAATCCTCTTCCCATTCGCCCTCGGCGTAAAAGAGCCAGTTCTGGAAATGCTTGTAGCGAAGCTCCAGTCTCTCCGCCGTTTCGTCTGTTTCTTCAGATGTATCGGCAGCTTTCGGGATTGCAGCAGTGTAGTGCGTCGGGGGCGGCGCGGTAGCAGTGTTGTCATCCAAGAACGTCGACGAGCTGTCGATGTTTTCATGGGTGTAACGAAAACCAGCGAGCGCTTCCAAGTCTTTGAACGGCATCCAGAAAAGATTGGCGTTGAATACATGCTCGCGACTCTCGGACATGCCGGCGAGATTCAGGATTGCGTGGTCGTTTGACTGGAGCTGCGGAAAGCTGGTTACGAACATCGAATTGTAACCTTCACCGGTGATGCGGGAGCCGGAAAGATCTGCTCCCTCCGTGGTATAGGAGTAGGCCGAGGTAAACCAGAGATTATCTTTGATGCGGGTCTCGCTCAGAATATGTCCGGTGAAATCATCGACATCGTTCTGATCGTTCTGAGTGATGAATCGTTGCGCGCCCGGAGGTGGGACCGCCGGCGGCAACTGGCCCGCGCCGCGCTCGAGCTGAAGGTTATTGTCGATGGTGTAATGGTCCCAGCGCATTCCGATACCGACGTCGGTATTTCCGAATGTCTTTGTGGCGTCGACCGCGAGGATGTCCCGCTTCTCGTCAATGTCTCGATATGCGGGCACGAGTTTTCGAGCAGGATTAATCGTGAGACCGGTCAGAGTCGTGTCGCCCCAAATCGTCGAATCTTTCTGGCCATCCCGGATCTCGTGGGACCAATGAATGGTGATTTCCGGCCAATCCGGAACGCGAAGTCCCATTTCCAGCCAGACTTCGCCGCGGTCGATGTGCATCTCGTCGAAGGCCGGCGGGAACCAGGTGCCGCCGTGCGGCGGGAAAAATCCGCCATTGCCATCATACCAGGTGCGAAACGCGGTATATCCTCCGCGAATGTAGCCGACGTTCGGCTGCGATAGATCAACTTTGATGTCGTAATCGTTAATATCCCAGAGGGCGTGACCATCAATGCTCAACGTGGCCTTATCGCCAACGCTGTGCTCGTAGTGCATATCGGTGATCCCCCCGTAAGGTTGATCGCCCGGCAGCCAGTGCTGCTGTTCGAACTGCGCCTTGTCACCGCTCGTCCACGTTCCGCCGACGCCAACTTCGATCCAGTTCTTGTATTCAGTCTCTTGTTCGGTCGTGCTCGCCGCGGCGGTTGATTTACCATCTTTCCCTTCCGCAACAACAGCCTTGGGGTCATTTGCGGATATTCCGCCTGACGTCTCGGTTCCATCTGCGTTTACGTCTGCACGTAGCGGGCAGCTGAGGCAAAGCGTGATGACACTGAGAAACGTCAGCTGAACGAAACCTCGAACCGGCAGAGGAGAGAATCGAAACGCACTCATATTAATATCTGAAGTGTCCGTTTACCTGCGAACCGTGGACGGCTTCGTGGCAGCCGGCCGACCAGCAGGTTCCTTGTGGCAGACGGCTAGTGTGATCGGAATCGCCAATGAAGATACGGCCGCCAGCTTTCTGCTCCTGGAAGTGACACTTCAAACAGAGTGTTTGATTGCGCTCATTGAGCATGCGCGCGTTCACGGAACCGTGAGGTGAGTGGCAGCTCACGCAACCTTCCTTCAACGCTTCATGCTGGAACACGAACGGACCGGCTTGCGCAA
The DNA here is from genome assembly GCA_963801815.1 of uncultured Verrucomicrobiae bacterium. Classification (GTDB taxonomy): domain Bacteria; phylum Verrucomicrobiota; class Verrucomicrobiia; order Chthoniobacterales; family UBA10450; genus AV40. Next base: position 596,888 of record CAWDGJ010000002.1, on the reverse strand, counting down.
CGTGACATTGGAAGCATGTCTCGTTCTGTCCGAGAAGCAGCGTGCCACCGCCTTTGACTTGCTGCGGCAAACTGGTTCCACCGCCTTTGATCGCTCGGCCAACGTGCGGATTATGACAATCCGCGCAACTCATCTTTCCTTCGAGCACTGGATGATGGTGCGGCATTTCAAATCGCGCGCGGACTTCGAGGTGGCATTGGAAACAGGCGTCCGGCGATCTTCGCGGATTAATAATTTTGCTCTTATCGCCACCTCCGGCGACATGGAGGCTTCCCGGGCCGTGGCATGATTCGCAGCCCATCTCCTTGGCGTTGTCGCCCGGAGCTTTCAAACGCGCGTGAGTCGCGGTTCGAAAATCTCGCGTGATCGATTCATGACAGGTCTCGCAGGCTTCGGAGCCCACGAATTCCGCACCGGGAATGCTGGGTGGTGCGAGAATCGTGCGATTCGTTTCAAACGTGCTGCAAGAAAGCAGAATGACGGTGAGCGCGGCTGTTCCCCCGACTGCCCACAACAGTTTTTCGCGTTTACCGTGGAGCCATCGAGTTATACCCGGACGTCGCACGCGGCCGCAGTTGTGACAGAAATACAAAGATTCGACAATGCATTTTTTTGGAAAAACGATCGATTCGATGTAGCAGCAAAGTCGACATCACGTTCCTTTGCCGGACCTAGACAAAGCCACGCGATATTCACTGGGCGATTTGCCCGATAGCTTTTTGAAGACGCGGTTAAATTGCGAAAGGGATTGGAACCCAACCGCGAATGCGATTTCGCTGATCTGAAGATCGATGGTTTCTAGGAGGTCGCGTGCTCTTTCGAACCGGTTGCGTGCGACGTAATCGACAAACTTTATGCCGGTTACCTTTTTAAACTTTTCGCTCAGGTGAGTGACATTGATGCCGATATTCTTTGCGACCTGAGTCAGCGAGATCGGCTCGGCGAGATGTTTGTCGATAAAGCGGCGCGCTTCCCAGATGTCGCGAGGTTCCGCGGGATGGCCGTTGTGCGCGACGTTGTGAAATTGAACTTGGCAATTAACTCCTAGCATCACATTACAATTAGCTCCGGACCGCGCGCCTCCGCTTTGCAGCATTTGCTATTTCCTCGTCAGATTTTGTGCGGATGGGCCGCTTGTCGCGACGGGGCCCCGCAATTTTTGCAAAGCAAAAAGCAATTGGAGGGAAGTCCGGGGCGAGGACCTGGCTAACCTAGGAGCAACAAATTAAAAGGAGTCGTTATGGAATACGTAATCTCAGCCGGCATCGGAGCGATGATACTGCTCTACGCGGTCATTATCGTGGAATGCCTGAGACATCCTGAGTGGTAAACAAGGAGGTAAAACAATGAACGCAACATCAATGCTGCAAAATCGACAGGTCGTGAGCGCGGAGAATAAAATCGCCGCGTTGCTCACGTTTCTTCCCGGTCTCGGTCACATTTACAAAGGCCATTACGCGACAGGCTTCATCTGGATGTTTGTGGGAATGCCAGTTGCAGTTTGGGTTGGCATCCTGCTCAGTCTGGCAACGGCGGGCTTCGGCTTGCTCGTTCCAGTCGCGTGTTGGGCCGGTTTGGCGTTTGACGCTTATTACGAGCGAGACCTTCGCCGGCATCATTGGCTCATGCCTATGACCGACGGAAGCGAAGAAGATGATGAGTTTGGCGATTGAGCCGGAAGTCACGAAAAACGTCGCGCCAGGCACATTCATATGAAAAATGATTTCGCCGTGACCGACTATCTTTCGCGCCCGCGATTTCCAAAAGCCTCTCCCGCGCTTTTGGCCGATTCGTTTCCGGCAACGATGCCGCTCGGCCAATTTCTTTTCGAGTATCTTTATCGTCGCGGTGTTCGCCACAGTTTCGGTGTTCCGGGCGATTTCGCGCTGCCGACATTTACCTGGCTCGAGAAATCAAAAATTCAAAGCGTCACCATGACGCACGAACCTTCAGCCGGATTCGCAGCCGATGCTTATTCGCGCATCAACGGCATCGGACTGGTGTGCGTCACCTATTGTGTCGGCGGTCTCAATGTTTTGAACGCGATCGCCGGCGCCTACGCGGAGAAATCCCCGATCGTGGTGGTGAGTGGCGCGCCCGGGCGAAAGGACCGTGAGAAAGATCCGCTGCTGCATCACAAGGTGAAAACCTTCGAGACGCAGCGGCGTGTTTACGACGAAGTTACCGTCGCAAGCACGGTATTGCTCGACGAACAACGCGCCGCGTCCGAAATCGTGCGTTGCGTCGAAGCGTGCTTGCGACACAAGCGGCCGGTTTACATCGAGGTTCCGCACGACGTGGTGGACCGCGAAATTCCGATCATTGGAATTTCCCCCGCGGAACCGATGAAATCCGATCCGCACACGCTGCGCGCGGCGTTGGATGAAACGCTTGAGTTGATTCGGCGCGCTAAGAAACCGGTCATTCTCGCCGGAGTCGAGCTAGCGCGATATCGCGTGGCCGGACTCGTTTTGCGCATGGCCGAACGGATGAACATTCCGATCGCTGCGGATCTTTTGAGCAAGAGCGCTGTCCCCGAAAATCATCGCCTTTACATCGGTGTTTACGGCGGAGTGATGAGCAGCGACGATTTTGTCCGCGACTACGTCGAATCCGCAGATCTCGTCCTGATGCTCGGCACCTTCATCACCGACATGAGCATGGGATTCAATACCGCGAAGTTGGATCGCAGTCGCACCGTGCTGGCGACGACCGAACGGGTGAATGTTCAATATCATCGATATGATTCGATCCAGTTCCGGGAATTTCTCGAGGCGCTCGCGACCGCACGGGTGACGCCGAAGCGATTCAAGCGTTTGAATGTCGATGGACTGCCAACGCCGTTGAAAAAAAGCGAACGACCACACCTGCTTTCAATGGCCAATGTTTTTCGGATTTTATCGCTTCATTTGGATGAGCGTTGCTGCGTCATCGCCGACATCGGCGACGCCATTTTCGGGGCGGTCGGCATCCGCGCCGCCCGACAGCCGCAGTTCATCGCTCCTGCTTACTACATGTCGATGGGCTTTGCCGTTCCTGCGGGAGTCGGCGTGGCGCTCGCGGCGAAGAAACTGCGTCCCTACGTTTTGGTAGGCGATGGGGCATTCCAAATGACCGGCGTCGAAATCTCCACCGCAGTCCGGCTTGGATTGAATCCGATCATCATCGTATTGAACAACGACGGGTACGGCACACTTCGCCAGATCCGCAGCGGTTGCTTCAATACCATCACTCGTTGGAACTACGACAAGATTTGCGATCTGGTTGGCGGTGGAAACAGCATCATTGCCTCAACCAACGGAGAGTTCGATTCCGCGCTTGTCCGCGCGCGAAAATCCGACCGCGTTTTTGTCATTGAACTAAAAATTCCACGGGACGATGTCAGCAAACAGCTGACTCAGGCGGCAAACGAAGTCCGCAAAATTCGCGGAACGAACAATTCGTCCACGGAACGCTGAAGCTTGTGGTCAGCTTTAGTGCCCGGCTTTAACAAACGCACGAATCGCGTTGAGCTGGCCCACGCTGTCCAACCCCGCTTCTGCCATCACCATTGCGCCGGTTCCGCTTCCGAGAAAGTGACCGTGGCGAAACGGATGCAGCGAATGCGCCCGGCCGTAATCTGACCGAACCCAACGCATCATTGTCGCGAACGTGAAGTCGGTGATCGCCATCGATTGATGTTGATGCGCCGCCGGGAAGATTTGTTCGCGCTCCGCCTCCGGTTGCATGTCGAACAACTCCGACGATGTGACGACATAAGCATTGATGTCGACCTTGTCGCGTTTGATCAACGGCAATACCTGTTGCACAAACGTGTTCGTGACGCCGGTTCCCTGCAGCACAACCGTGCCTCGCGAATGTTCGCTGCCTTTGTGCAAACAGTAAACGCCTTGGGCCGACAAGGCCGCTGACGGCAAACCAAGCGCCACGCGGTCAACCACGATTTCCGGCGGCCGCGTTACAAACGGTGCGATGACGGCAGGCCGTTTCGCAAGCGCGGCTGAAACCAGGAACCAGAGCTCCTGTGGATCCCACGGCGTCAGCGTGATCATTGTTCCAAGCGGAAAATTGTCCTGCAATAATTGCAGGGATTGGGGATCGGCGTGAGTCGGGCCGTCTTCGCCGGTTTTCAATCCGGCGTGGGCGCAAACCAGGAAGAACGGATGGAACTCGCCATTGTGTGTGGCTACGCGCGCTTGTTGTCCGATGGCGTGTAAGCGCGCAGCAATATGGCCGAGCGGTGCGCTGAATGCACCATAAGACGAACCGGCGCCGATGTGTTCGCCGAACGCAGAGATCCCGGAAAGCATCGACATAATGGCGTCCTCGCAAATTCCGCCGATCGCGAGTTGTCGGGACCGAGGATTCGTCTGGTAATTGTAGTAACCGCTCGGGAAACCTTCCGTTGCTTTGTTGATGCTGGTCGATCCGAGCAAATCCGCAGCGGCAACCACAAACGCGCCGCCCGTTTTGCGATTGTAATGATTCAGGACGCGTCCGAGTTCGTCCCGCAACGTCGCCTTTGTATCGGGTTTCAAAACCAGGTGAGATGGGACCGCGCCATTCGTCTCACGCGCAATTTCGTACGCGATTCTCACCTGCGGCGCACTGATAGATGGCTTTCGACGCCGGGTGTTGAGCCGGGTCTGGGCCGCGCGCAGTTGCGCCGCGAGAGAATCCACAATCGGCCAGCGTGCTTCCAATTCGTGGCGAATGATTCGAAGTGTTTCCCAATAACAGTGCTCGATGACCGGCGTATCCGCCCCGGCGCGACAGCGCTGGGTCGCGCCATTGCAGCATGGCAACTGTTTGGACTCTTTTGGCAGCAATGGCGCGAGCGCTGTGAAAAATTCCTGCGAGCAAAGGCCGTGACCCGCGCCGTGTGACGCTTTGCCGGCGATTCCGTATTGCCAGCCTTTGACCGTGCGATAAATGATTGCCGTTGGCTGGCCGGTGTGAAGATCGAGCGCGAGACGCTGCGCGGCGGTAATTTGTTGCCAATCGAAACCGTCCGGTACGTAGATCACGTTCCAATCGTGCAAGTAGGCAAGCTCGGCCGGTGTCCATTGCACATAATCGCCCGGAGTTTCCAGCTCACGGCAGACACGATTCGAATCGATCGACGCCTGGTTCCAGTCGACGTGGAGAATGATGTTATCGAGCGACGCCGTTCCCGCTGCAGCGAGCGCTTCTGCCACCCGTCCCGGGGTCAGCCCGCCTTCGCCCTCTATAATATGTACGCGCGGTGCGTCCTCTCCGTAAACGTCTGCCGCCGCCCAAGCCAGCCCAAACGACGAAGGAATGCCAACACCTGACGCGCCGGTGGAAAGCCGGACGAATGGGGTGGCCGGGGTCGGATGTCCGTCGAGCGTTTTTGCGTTGAAGTTGGTAATCATTGGAGTCCGCGAAACCGGGTTCCGCCGGAACCCGAGCAAATCTTCCAACCGCAGTTGTTCTCTCTTATCGGCCGGTAGAAGATCGGCTGCCGCGATGCGTGCGATTTCGTTGCGCAGCGCCCACATCGCATAAAGCCCGAGCGCTTTGTGGCCCGCGGCGTAGGAGATGATGTCGGCGTCTCTGCGGTTCGGTTGCGACAAGTCGTAGTCCATTGCGTCGAAGAGCAACCGCGACACGATGCGGCCTGACGAAATCGATCCACCCGGGTGCCCGGACAGCGGAACATAGTTGTACATCACCGCACAGAGCGTGCGGTAGAAAAGATCGAAGGTGTTGCAATTCTCGACGGTTGTCTGATCCAGCGGTTTGCCGTGCGTCCGAATGTGAGTCGCGATATTGAGGAACGTCCCGCGGCGTGGACCAAAAGAGATTTTCGGGCGTCGGCGCGTGCGGGGGGATCTTCGTAAGGTTTTTTCAGCGGCGGTTGTGTTCATTGAGGTCCTTTCGGGAAGCTTGCGTTTGTCCTACCAAACGACTTCCGATGTGAACCGGCCACGCAGGTATTGGCAAAAGAGAGGCGTTTCTTGCGCTCAGAGGGAATGGATATCTTTAGCAGTGGACTCCCGGAGCCAGGAACTTCATCCTTGCCTCACGGTGGAACAGAATTCGTGCTGCTCGAGAAACGGCGCGGAGATCAGTCCTGCAATACGAATCGGGAGCAACGGCGCGAGGTTGCACTCAGCCTCAGTCGTTACCTGCCAGGATTTTTTCGCGTCGTCTGAGGCAGTGTGGCAGGCGTTGATGTTTTATGAGGAGGTCGCAAAATCTGCGCCGTTTTTCCTGCGGAGCCTCCTTCCGATGCCAATCGGAAGTGAAGGTCCCAAATCGGAAATTGGCGGCGAGGTCAAATGTCATTACCGGACCGGACATCTCCTTAAGCGTGTGACGCACGTAAATCATGGGCACAGTTATTCCTTCGATGTAGTCGAACAGAATCTTGCGTTGCGCGGCGGAATCAGGGTGCTCGGAGGTGATTACGTCCTTCATCGATTGTCACACGATCGAACACGAGTTGCGCTTTCCACGCGTTATGAAAGTCCGAATAAACCGAGATGGCTATTTCGCTGGTTCGAAGGAGCCGTCTGTCACTCTTTTCACCGGCACATCCTCAACGCGATGCGGAACAATATTCGACCTCACTGACCGGGCAGCGACGAATGACTCCGTCACATCTTCTCCTGCCGTTATGGATCGTCCATGTCGCGGTTGCGGCCGTGTGGTTTTATGAAGGTTTGTGGTGCAAGCTCTTAAATGGGGAACCCAATCAAATCCGGGTCATCGAGGCCGTACCGCAATACGGCCCCCGGTTAGGCCTGCGATTACTTCAGTTACTCGGAATTGTTGAAGTCCTGGTCGGCGTCTGGGTATTGAGCGGCGCCGCGCCGTTTCTTTGTGCGCTATTTCAAACCGCGCTGCTGGTTGCTCTCAATACCTGTGGTCTTCTCTGGGCCCGTCATCTCATTCACGACCCGGCCGGAATGGTCGTGAAAAATTTCGCGTTCCTCGTTCTGGTCTGGGTTTCCGCCAGCTTTCCAGCATGGAGCTGAAATCGACTATTCCGAAAACGGCCTGGCAGAGCGGTCGCTTCAATCCGCGCCCCGGTCCTTCCAAACTTTTATTTGGACACATGTACGAAGATGCCACGATTGAGCTGGCCGCGTTTCCAACGGTCGGGCGAATCTTCTGTATCGCCTCGGCGGGTTGCACCGCCATGCAGCTTTCCGCTTACCACGATGTCATCGCGGTCGATCTCAATCCGATTCAGGTTGCTTATGTGCGACGGCGACTTGCCGGCGGACCGGTTGAGCTGGGCAGTGCGGATCGCATCCTTGGTTTTGGTCGCGTGTTGGCGCCCTTGGCCGGCTGGAGCAAATCGCGGTTGCGAGCCTTCCTGAATTTAGATGATCCGAAAGAGCAGATTTCCTATTGGCGAAAATATTTGAATACCGGACGCTTTCGTATCGCGTTTGATTTTCTTCTTTCGCGATTTTCTCTGCGTTCGATTTACTCAAGGACGTTTCTCAATTGCCTGCCCCAAAATTTCGGGACAATCCTGCGCGCTCGAATGGAGCGCTGCTTTGCCACTCATTCCAATCGGCAAAATCCGTACAGCTTGGTTATTACTTCTGGGTGAAAAGGATTTCGAGCAGCCGGCTGTGCAGAGCAAACAAATCAAGCTCGCCTGTGCAGATGCAATCGCGTTTCTCGAAGCTCAGCCTTCAGGAAGTTTCAGCGGATTTTCTTTATCCAACATTGTCGATGGAACGAACAATGATTATAAGCGTCGCCTACTCGACGCGGTAAGAAATGCTGCTGCGCCCGGAGCGCCGGTCGTGCTGCGCAGTTTTGGTGAACCTCAATCTTCCAGGCAGGAAAGTTATGCAAAGCACGATCGATCCATGCTTTGGGGGGTTGTCGACGTTCGCCCGGCTCACACGCTTTGACATTGCCGGCGGCGGTTAAAGGTCGATCTCAGCCAGCCATTCGTCTCCGTTTTCGCACAGACGCAAGCGGAAGCCGATTTCTTCACTAACGGCTTTCATCATGATGTTTTCGGGCATGATGTGGCCAATAATTCGCTGCAGACCTTCCTTGCGCCCAATCCGAACAAGTAATCGCAAAAGTTCGGTGCCTAATCCTTTCCCTTGCCACCGGTCGCCAATCAAAACCGAGAACTCCGCTTCGTTCGCGGCGTGCGCCTTCACCAGGCGGCCGACACCCAGAATCTGATGACTGCCATCGCGGTTTTTCAGATCTGTGACCAGTGCGATCTCGCGATCGTAATCGATAAAGCAAACACGCCGCAGTCGTTCGTGAGTGATGCGATCTCGAAGACTAAGGGTCCCAAAATATCGCAGATGAACGCTGCGATCGGATAGTGTTTTATGAAATTCGACCATCAGCGGTTCATCTTCTGGACGAATCGGCCGAATCGTCACGTTCGCGCCCTTGATTTTCCGCCTAACGATGTGCTCGATTGGGTAAGGCCGGATTGTCGACCGTGGCAGGTCGGCATCCTTGATCTTTGGATCGTGCAACACGACTCGAGCGTCCAGGGCGACGATTTCGTCCGCTGAAACGGCGAGCGGATTGATATCAATTTCTTTGATCCGGTGTTGCTCGCTGATCAGCTGGCTAAACCGGACGAGCAATTCTTCGAGAGTGGCGAGATTGACCGATTTGCGCCCGCGAAAATCCTTCAACGCCCGATAAATTTGAGTTCGTTCCATCAAGCGACGTGCGAGTGTACGATTTAACGGGGGAAGACCGAGCGCGCGGTCTTTAAAAATTTCGACGAAATGCCCGCCGGCGCCGAACAGGAGAACGGGTCCGAATTGCGGATCGGTGCTGCTGCCGAGAATCAGCTCGAGACCGGGATTCTCGACCATCGGTTCGACCGTGACTCCAAGGAATGCTTTATCGCCTGCCGCTCTGAGAACTGAGCTCGAGATTGTGCGATAGGCCCGCCGAATCTCGCTCGCGCCGCGCAGGTTGAGCTTCACCCCGCCGACATCGCTTTTGTGCGTGATTGTTTCTGAAAATACCTTCAGTACGACTGCGCCTCCGATTTCCGCCGCTAGATTGACAGCGTGTTTCTCGCTCCTGGCAATCTTCGTTTCGACGACCGAAATTCCATAAGCTGCGAGGATTTGTTTCGAGTCTACTTCGTCGAGTAGCGTTCGATCCGATTTGCGCGCGCGCTCGATGATTCGTGCGACTTTGTCTTTCTCAATTTTTGTAGTGGCTGCGAGAGACGGCGTTTCGTAAAGAGCGTCTAAATTCTGCGAGTAACGCCACATTGCGCAAAACGCGCGTGCGGCCGCGTCGGGATATTCGAAGGTTGGAATTCCTGCGCGGTCGAGGATTTCGACGCCTGGCCGAACGCCACCTCCTCCAATCCAGCTGGCCAAAATCGGTTTGCCCCTGAGTTTCGCGAATACGCGTAGCCTCTCCGCGGTTCCACTCGTCTGCGTCATGGCTTGTGGCGCGAGAATAGCAAGCACCCCGTCGTTGTTTTCGTCGTGTGCAACAATATCGATCGCCTTTTCGTAACGTTCAGGATCCGCGTCGCCGAGAATGTCGACCGGATTGCCACGACTCCAGTGCGGCGGCAGCAGTTTGCTTAACCTGTCGAAGCTTTCCGAAGAGAGTTCGGCAAGTTTTCCTCCGCATTCAATCAGGGCGTCGGTTGCGAGCACGCCGGGGCCGCCACCATTCGTCACAATCGCTAAACGCGGACCGGCCGGTCGCGGCTGTTTACCAAGCAACTCGGCGAGTCCGAATAATTCTTCGATCGAATCAACTCGCAAAACACCGACCCGGCGAAAGGCCGCGTCCAGAACGTCGTCGCTTCCGGTCAAAGCGCCGGTATGCGAGGCGGCCGCCTTCGCTGCCGCGGCGGTACGACCAACTTTGATGACGATGATCGGCTTGGTAAGCGCGACTTCACGCGCCGCGGAAAGAAATGATCGCGCGTCGCCGATCGATTCCATGTAAAGCAAAATGCTGCGCGTATGCGGATCGTCGCCGAGATGATAAATCAAATCTCCCCAGTTCACGTCCGCCATTGAGCCCACTGAAATGAACGCGCTGAATCCGAGTTGGATCGACATGCTCCAATCGAGAATCGATGTGCAAAGTGCGCCGCTTTGACTGATGAAGCCAATGTTTCCGGGAAGCGCCATCGGCTTTGCAAAAGTTGCGTTCAACCCGATGTGCGGCAGCATCACGCCTACGCAATTCGGCCCGATGATTCGCATTTGCCCGCGCCGCTGCATAATTTGTTTCTCCAATTCCGCGCCGGCCGAGCCGCACTCCTTGAACCCGGCAGAAACGACGATGGCGCCTTTCACTCCATGCATTGCACATTCCTCCACAATCGCTGGAACGGTGGCCGCGGGCGTCGCAATCACGGCAAGATCGACATCATCCCGAAGGTCGCTGATTTTCGAATAGGCTTTCTGTCCCAAAATCGTTGCGTGATTTGAATTAACCGGAAAAACGCGGCCGTTGAACGACTGAAGGTTTTCCGTTAGCGCGCGTCCGACGCTGTCTGGCTTTTCGCTGGCGCCGACAATAGCGATTGATTTCGGAGCAAGCATTGCGTCGAGCGCGGGCCGTCGCCGGCCTAACAAGTTCGATGCCCCCCGAGATAGCCGATCGGCCGGCCGGTCAGTGCATTTGCGAGGAAGCGGAAGTTTCGCGGTTTTGTTCAAGCGATGCATCGATATAGATGTCCATTTGTTGGCCGACGTAAATCGGCAAATTGCCGCGATCGAAACTGAAAACGACCTGTAACACTCGAGTATCTACGCGCTCTGTCGTGTCGCCGGTCAACGACATTTTCGGTACCACGTACGGCTCGAATCGAACAAAGCGCAGCGGCGCCCTGATTTGATTGTTTCCGCGAAGATATCCGATCGCTTCCGCGTTTGGGCGCACCCGCCAGGCGTCGTTCTCGTCCACGTTCACCCGCACGTTCATCGGCTCGACGTTGCCGAGCAAAATGAGCGGCTGCGCCAAAACACCGGTTGGCGCGAATTCGCCAGGGTGAACTTTCAGTTGCATGATCTGACCATCGATCGGTGCACGCACGGTCAGACGTTCAAGATCAGTCTTAGCCGCTTCCAAATTGGCCTGCGCTTGTAAGTATCGCGCCTCTGCAGTATCCGCAACGCGGAGTCGGGTTTCGAGATCTTCCTGGCTGATAACTTTTTTGCCGATTAATTGGTCGCCGACCTTCAGTTCGTATTTCGCCAGTTCCATTTGGGCACGGGCAGCATTCGCGTCCGCCGTGTCGGTAGCGATCGACGCTCGTTGCGCGCGATCGTCGATGGTGAACAAAGCGTCGCCCGCTTTCACCTGACTGCCGATTTGGACATAAATCTTCGACACGATCCCGGCAATCTGTGTGCCTATGGCGATGTTTTCAGTATTAGCTTCGATGATACCAGCACCGGCAACGAATGCGCGGTAAGGAGGTTGTGGAGCACCGGCCACTGGCGCGGCCGGCGGCAATGTCTTGTTCGCACGCGACGCGACCAGTATGGCCAGTAGAATGCCGATCATTGCGACCGCAGGTAGAATGTATTTTCGAATCATAGTTTTATTTCCCCATTTGCATCTGTTCCGGTGAGTCGAGCACCCGCGTAATCACGCCGTCGTCCATCTCCGCAATGCGATCTGCCAAATCGAAGATGCGCGAATCGTGAGTGACGACGATTAACGCGCGTTCGTCTCCGACGGCCAGCTCGCGCATCAGCTCCATGACCTTGCGGCCGGTCTCGCTATCCAGGGCGCTGGTCGGTTCGTCGCAAACAATCAGCTTCGGATTGTGGACGAGCGACCGCGCGATCGCGATCCGCTGCTGCTGCCCGCCGGAAAGGTCCTGCGGAAATGACTGCATCATCCGGTCGTCAAAATCGACTTTGCGCAACATTTGCGAAGCGCGTTCGATCGCGGCCCGATTGCTTATACCATTGATGATGAGAGGAACGGCCACGTTCTCCGCCGCGGTCAGCGCAGGAATTAGATTCCACGCTTGAAAAACGAAGCCGATGTTTTGCGCGCGAAACTGCGTGATCGCGTCAGCCGGCATCCTCGTGTAATCGCGATTTAGGACCCAACAGTCGCCGCCGTCCCGGCTGAGAACGCCGGCGATCACAGAAATAAGCGTTGTCTTTCCGCAGCCGGACGGCCCAACCAACATCATCAGTTCACCCGCGCGAACTTCGAGATTGATTCCTCGGAGAGCACGAACAGCAGTGCCGCCTGTGCCGTAAGTCTTGGTCAGGTTCGTGCAGCGTACCGACATCCGGGTCGCAACTTTTTGAGGCGCAAGATCGACAACCATAAGTCCACCTCAGCTTCGAAAAACAATACCCGGTTCAAGTTTCATTACCTTGCGGATGCTCACGGCGGCCGCGCCCACGCAGATGACAAGAACGGCGACGGCACTGACCAGAAGCAGTTGCCATGGCAATTTGAAGGCGATCTGAGTCCGACCGCTGAGAAAACCGCCCCAGGCGGATGCCGCCCCGATCCCGAGACCATAGCCAATCGCACCGACCATTGCTGCCTGAAGCGAAATCATCCGCAACAATTTGCGATTGGTTGCGCCCATCGCCTTGAGCGTCCCGAAGTAGCGCAAGTTATCGAGTGTAAAATTGTAAAACGTCATGCCGGAAATAGCCACACCAACGATGAACCCGAGCGTCACCACGGTCAGAAAGTTGATTGGCATGCCCGTGTATTTAAGAAAGTACCAGAAGGTCAGCTTTTTGAATTCCGCAGGGGTATATGCCTTCAGCCCGAGCGCGTTGATGCGCGCGCAAACCGCGCCGATGTCGATGCCTGGCTTCGCCTTGGCGATAACAAATGAGAGTAGCTTCCGTTCCTGCGGAGCAATTGTCGTGGCCCGCGAGTAGGTCGTGTAAAGAACCGGAATGTTTTGGAAAGTCTGCGTGATTTGGCAAATTCCGACGACGACGCAGCGGTGATCGTTCAGTTCGAGCGTATCACCGAGTTTCAGTGGAATACGTCGGCCATTGGGTTGTTTTTTAGCCAATTTTCCGCGAGCGCCGGCTTCATCGACAATGATGGAGTCTGCCTCGCGCAAGTCCGCTAATTGGCCGGCGATCATTTTCGGCGGGCCGCCGATTAACGTCGAATCGTCGAGTCCGATGACGGTGCAGTTTTGAAACGTGCCATCATCCATTCGCGCCCGCAGAGCGCCCTTGTACAAACCGACCGCCCATTGGACCCCTTCTGTCCCGCGCACCCGCAACACTTCGGTGTCTCGAAGCGGCTTAACATCTTCGACGTATTGGGCCTGTGGATCGACTACCCAGATGTCAGGCAAACCAACATCGGTCAGAAAACTGAACGACCGTTGCATCACGCCGGTGAAGAGCGCCGACGGCCAGGTCACGAGGAACGACGCAAGAGTCAGGCCAATGATGATGCCGATGTACTTCGCCCGGTCGCCCAGCAGCATTTTGATCGCAATCAAGTTCATCCGACCTGAGCTTCGCCGGATGTGTCCTTTTGCGCTGCACGCGCGTTGCTAAATACAGACCATTTTTTGCGCGGGTGCCGCCGTACGGGCGATCGCCGCGTCGAGCGCGTCCGCCAGCGTGTGCTCAATATGCCGGCGCGATTCTCGATCTTCGCCGAGGTAATTGAATTTTACGAATGTGACAGGCGCAGATTCCTCCTGGCCGCTTTCCAGTTCAACGGTCAGGAACAGAAACCATAACTTTTTCCCAAAGACCGGATCGTGTAGAAGCCAGTCCAATCGATAAGATTTGATTTCGGCCAACGGAATGACTGTTTTTTCGTCATAGAAGTGCAGCGCCAGCGCGTCTTGGGTGATCTCCAGATCCCGGAACTTGAATGCGATACTTTGATCCAGCGTCATGATGGGTGATTGGGAAGGTGATCTTTATTTTTGAATCGATGATGAAGAAACTGACGAGCTCTGAAGAGCCACTGCTTCGCCCATCGAAATTCGGTCGCGAGAATTGCCAGACCAAGTGGTATAAAAATGATCGCGGGGCCTGGTAGAACCAACATCACAACGCCAACAGCGAGCATGGCGCCGCCGACGAAAAATACGATTAACCGACGCCAAACAGGCGATTTATTCCGTTGATGTAATCGCGGCGCGTTCAAGGTCGGATCGTGGCATGCGGGGCCCCATCCGTGCCGGATGGTTTCGGGCACCGAACGCTGACAATTGTTAGGCATGCCGATGTTGTGCAGTATTCCTTTCTTCGGTTTCGCGCAGTTGTTCAATCAGGCGGCCAAACGGCACACTTAGAGCAATCGCTGCGGCCAAACCAAAGAACACTTTGTGAAAGGCGAGGCCCAACCCAGTCGCGAGTGCGGTTAGCACCACGATCGTTCGCGGCTCCGGCTCGTAAATCGAATCTCTTTTCATGATGACTCCTTTTTAACAAAATCTAGCCCTCAATGGTTGTGATACTAACCGGTGATTGTGAATAAATCGGCGTTTCTTGCCACGGCGTAACCGTTCACCCAGCTGTCTTCGATCTCGATCCGGCGAAACGGATCCATTTTTCAAGACCCACCGCCAAATAAACTCCAACGCCAATCGCAATGATTCGCAGCCACGCCTCACCGCCGATGGGAGCGGAATGAAAAAGCCGGTTCATGATTGGTGCATAGGTGAAAAGGAATTGGGCAGCGATCATGGCAACCAGGCCTGCCACCAGCCACAAGTTCGAAAACAAACCGACTGAAAGAGTCGAACGAGTGAGAGAGCGGCAGTTGAGCAGATAGAAGCCCTCAACCATCACGATCACGTTCACGACAACCGTTCGAGCTTCGGCCAGCGTCCCTTTCTCGGCGTGGAGTTCCCAAAGAAACAATGCAAATGCCCCGGCCAGCATCAGGATCGAAACGAACGCTGAGCGCATAAAAAGCGGAAACGTGAGAATCGGTTGACGCGGATCTCGTGGCGGTCGTTCCATCAGACCGCATTCTTTTGGTTCAAATACGAGCATTAGTCCAAACAGCGGCTCGGTCATGTTGATCCAGAGCAATTGCAATGGCAGCACCGGAAGTGCGGTTCCGAGAAAAATCGCGGTGAGCAGAATGAGGGCTTCACCGGCGTTCGTTGGCAGCGTCCAGACGATGAACTTTCTGAGGTTATCGAAAATACTGCGGCCTTCCTCAACGGCAGCTTCAATTGAAGCGAAATTGTCATCGGTCAGCACCATATCGGCTGCGCCTTTCGCGACGTCAGTCCCTCCAATCCCCATCGCGATTCCGATGTCCGCCTGTTTCAAGGCGGGTGCGTCGTTCACGCCATCACCTGTCATGGCGACGATGTGACCGCACGCCTGGAGCGCTCGGACCAGTCGCAGTTTTTGTTCGGGAGTAACTCGCGCAAAGACCGACGTCTGTTCCGCGATCGACGGCAGACGATCGTCGCTTACACGATCCAATTCGCGGCCGTTGATTGCGACTGGCGAATTAATGTCCAGTTGGCCGTTCAACCCGATCTGTTTAGCGATCGCCCTCGCCGTGACGACGTGATCTCCAGTGATCATCTTGACGGCAATACCAGCAGTTCGGCAACGTCTCACCGCCTGGACCGCCTCCGGCCTTGGCGGATCGATCATTCCTTGTAAACCAAGAAAGGTCAGGTCACGCGCGACGTGATGATGCGTTAACTCGTGCTCTTGGGTTGCCATCTTCCGTTGTGCAAACGCCAGGACACGCAAACCTTTGGTCGCCATCTGTTCGGCGGCCGCGTGAACTGCTTCCCGATCGATTGGCTGCTCGGTACCTGAGGCGTCCAGCATGGTCGAACACCTGCCGGCCACGCGCTCTACCGCCCCCTTCTTATATATAATGTGACCTTCCTTGCCGCGGTGGAGCGTCGCCATGAACTGTTGCTCGGATTCGAATGGAATCGCGTCGAGCCGTGACAATTCGCGATGAATGTCTCCGTGCGACATTCCTGCTTTTTCGGCCGCGATGATGAGTGCGGCTTCCGTCGGGTCACCTTGCACCCGCGTACCGTCATCTTCACGAATTAGGGTCGTGTCATTGCACAGGAGCCCTGCCCGAAGACACGCCCTCAAAGCATGTTCGTGACCCAGGATAACTTTCTCGCCGCTTCGCTGAATCGCGCCGGTTGATTCGTAACCGCTGCCAGTGACCCGGTAAAATTCGCCGCCCGCATAAATTTCCTGCACGGTCATTTGATTTTCCGTGAGCGTGCCGGTCTTGTCCGAACAGATGACGGTTGTGCTGCCGAGTGTTTCTACCGCCGGCAATTTACGAATGATCGCGCGACGGCGGGCCATCCTCGAAACACCGATTGCTAGAGTAACGGTGACGGCGGCGGGCAAACCTTCGGGAATTGCGCCGACCGCCATGGCAACCGCGGCCATAAAAATATCGATCAGCTTTTGTCCGTGCCACAATCCGACGGCCGCGGTCAGAAGCGCGAGCCCGAGAATGAGCCAAAGCAACAGGCGGCTGAGTTGTGCGATCTTTCGGGTAAGCGGCGTCACAAGATCGACAGCTTCGGTAATGAGCCGAGCGATGCGGCCCATTTCCGTTTTGTCCCCGATCGCCCAGACGACGCCTTCGCCGCGACCCGAGACTACGGACGTTCCAGCGAATGCCAGACTCTTGCGATCGGACAGGACAGTGTCGAATGCGAGCGAGTCGGTGTGTTTGTAAACCGGCCCTGATTCGCCAGTAAGTGACGACTCATCGATTTGGAGGCCGCGAATTTGAAATAAACGCAAGTCGGCCGGTACGCGATCGCCGGATTCAAGCAAAACCACATCTCCCGGCACCAACTTTGTTGCGTCGATTCGGTGTTTATGTCCATCGCGACGCACCGTTGTCTCGGCAATCATCATCTTCGTCAGCGCGGCAATAGCTTTTTCCGCTTTAGCTTCCTGAAAATAGCCAACAATCGCGTTGAAAATCACGACCGCGAAGATGACCAGCGCATCAACGTATTGGCCGAGATACGCGCTGAACGCCGTTGCTGTGATGAGGACATAAACGAGCGGCTGATGGAATTGCAGAAGAAATCGCTGCCAAGCAGATGTATTTCTCTTCTCGGTTAATTTGTTCGGGCCGTATTCTTCTTGTCGGTGTTCGACTTCTGGGGTCGAGAGTCCGGCTGACAAATCGGTCTCCAGAAGCCGGACAACTTCATCGACATGAAGCTGGTGCCACGGAGTTTTGACAGCCGCTTGCATTTCTGGCGGGCGGTCCCCGGAATCTTCAACCCGGTTTGGCTTTGTGCTTACGAGCTCGTGGCTTGGCTGATTTGCCTTTTTCCTTCTTCATTTACGTAGACTTCGTTTTGAAGCTGGGGGCACAACGGCGACATTCTGTGTTACATGACGTAGTACGCCGCGCGAGACGGATCCTAGGCGGACTCGCTCAATACCACGTCGTTGATGTGTGCCGATGACGATCAAGTCCGCATGTTCGCGCACGGCCTCGTAAAACAGCGCGCCTTGACAGTTTCCCCAAGACGGAACTAGTCGGACCGTTGTTCCCTGTGGCGGTAGTATTTTGGCAGCGCGCTCCAACAGCTCCCGCTCGCTGTGATGCGCCTCGCTTGGCGCGTGAACATTTGCCGCGATGATCGAAAATTTGCCGATTGGCTTAAGCTGCGCAATCCAGCGTAACGCGGCGTCGGCTGTTGCGGAAAAATCGTAGCCAACCAGGATTTTCAATCGGCGCTTGCCTTTGACCCAGCTTAAGAGTTTTGACCGCGACCGGACGATCAACGTTGGTATTGGAGAAGTTTCAGCGACTCTTTCCGCAACGCTTCCGATCAACAGGCGCTTAGCCAGACCATGCCCAACTGCGCCAATTACAACTAACCTGGCTTTGCACCGGACGGCGGCATTAACGATCTGATCAAAAGGCGAACCGGATACCACTCGTTTCTCAACCACGGTCTTTAATTTGGCCAGACGATCGGCGTATCGTTTCAGCTCCGCGTTCCTGCGAGACGTACTGGCCTCGAGCAACAGCGGATCTGTGACGCCAAGACCGTGGAAATCGTTCACGTGCACAAGAACAAGCTTCGTTGACAGCTTCCGCGCAATCGCCGCCGCAATATCTGCCGCTTCCATAGCGCAGGCAGAGAAATCAGTTCCGCATACGATCGGACGTTGATCATTTTTTGTATTCATGCCCATGGTTCTTCTTTCCGACGCAAGATCCACAATTCTGTCATGGTCGGATAGCGACTTTCAAGACCCCGTCCCGGCGCGAACCAAACAAGTCGTAGGCTTCGACGATGTTCTCGAGCTTGAAACTATGTGTGAGCAATGGTGTTGGATCGAACCGCTTTGATTGTACCATCGACATCAATCTCCGCATGCGCTCCTTGCCGCCGGGGCAGAGTGTCGTCACGATCTTGTAATCGCCGATGCCTGCGGCGAATGCGTCGTAGGGCACTTGAAGTTTTCCGGAATAAACGCCGAGGCTGCTCAGTGTTCCGCCAGGTCGCAAACAGCGCAGACAATTCTCGAAGGTTTGCTGAAGACCGAGCGCTTCGATCGCGACATCGGTGCCACCGCCCGTTAATTTTTTGATTTCCTCGACCAGGTCAACATCGTGCGGGTCGAGTACGACATCGGCGCCCATTTGTTTCGACATCTTCATTCGCACCGGATCGCTCTCTACTCCGATGATAAAGGAAGCGCCCATCAATTTCGCGCCCGCAGTCGCACAAAGTCCGATTGGGCCTTGCGCGAAAACGACAACGGAGTCGCCAATGCGAATGTTGGCTGACTCCGCGCCACTGAATCCAGTGGAAGCGATGTCGGCGAGCAGGACGACTTGTTCGTCGGTGAGTGCGTGCGGAATCTTAGCGAGGTTCGCCTGCGCGTTTGGAACCAGCAGATACTCGGCTTGCGCACCATTGATTGTGTTGCCGAAACGCCAGCCACCGATTGCTTCGACGTCTTCCCCATGACCACATTGCGACCATTGCGCGGACAAGCAGGCGCGACATTGTCCGCAGGGTGTGATCGCGCCGACCAGCACGCGGTCGCCGATGTCGTATCCGATCAGTCCCTCTCCCAATTCTTCAATCACGCCGACTGGCTCGTGACCAATCACAAGGCCAGATTTGACCGGATATTCGCCGCGCAAAATATGCAGATCCGTCCCGCAAATGGTCGTGAGCGTGATCCGAATAATTGCTTCCCCGACACCCGCATGAGGGCGCGCGACTTCTTCGATGCGAATGTCGTTCGGTCCGTGGAACACATTCGCGCGCATGGTGTCCGAATTCGACATTTGGGTTTGGGTTCTTTTGTTGGACACTTCGGGTTCGAGAATTGTTTTCATATTTTCACACTTCAGCCAGTTTGAGTTTCGGTTCGCACAGTTGAGTAAAGCAGAGCCTCAGTTCTGCCGCAGAAATCGGCTTGGCGAGACAAGCGGCAGCCCCATTGGCATAAGCGAGGGCAGCGCAATGGTACGAGTCGCTGGCCGCCATAACAATCACCGGCAAATCGTGGTGAAGCGTTTTGATCGCGGTTAGCAGCGTAATCGCGTGGCAATCACTCCGATCGATGATGGCGAGATCGAGCCGGGGAGCATGTTGACAGGCCATTTCCAGGGCATGATCGACGTCGTGAGTAATCAGAATCTCTGCGCCACTTTCTTTCAGCGCTTTGGTCACATTTATTTCGAAATCGGGATCATGAGTAAGCAGAAGGGCAGTGCGGATGTTCATTGTTTTCTCCAGGATTGAGTTGGGATTTCGTTGGAATAACTATCTTTGAACGGTGGGATTGTTCTCTGCAGCAATTGCGAATCCCCGCCCATTTTTTGCGCGGCTTTGCCTTGGCAATTTTTGCAAAGCAAAAGCCAATCGCCGCACGGTGGCGGCCCCATCGCTATGCCAGATTATTTCAGTGAAAGGAGCAGGTTATGAAACCAAATGTCATTCTTCTGGTTGATGCTGATGCCGATACTGTTGATGCAACGTTAACAGCCGCTCAGTCCGCCGGATTTGATGTTCGAGTCGTGCAACTCGAACGCGATCTGTCGGAAATAACAGCATTCGAACTCGAGGACGTCGCCGCGATCATCCTCGATTACGATCCGGACCTGCACGGTACGTTGATTGCGGAGAAACTTTCGCGATGGCAGCCGCCACGGCCACTTATTTTTATTTCAACTGAGAAGGACTTGTATCATCCTTTGATTCTGACAGGAAGAGCCGCGCGACACCTTACCAAGCCGGTGACTGCTGACCAGGTCGCGCAACTGGTCGAAGCGGTGATGAAGAATTTGGAATGTCATTGCGTGAGTTGCGACCAATGGGGACATCCAATTTCAATGGAACTCGTCGCGTAGGTGACGTAATGCGCGATCAGGCGGCCGAGGACCGTTAGCTCCCAAGACCGTCAAAATGGAAGCGGCGCAACTTCGTAAACCTTGATCGCTCAAGGCAAACGTTGCTTTCAGCAGGTTCACGCGTGCCGATAGGTCCGTCTGAACGTGTGCAGATATTCGCCGAGCTTTTCAGTGGTCCATTCCATGACGGCGACCAGGAAAATCGCCAAAGCAACCAGAAAGAAGAATGGATGCACCGCGATTCCGAGGCCAACCGCAAACGCTATAAGCAACGCTGCCGTTCGCGCTTCCATGATTAGCATTCTTTTCATGACGCCTCCTTTCCTATTTGAAGCCTAGGTCTTTCAATTCCTGCCGGATACCCATGGCTTGGCTTTAACCACGCAAAAATTGCGAATGCCCGACATCGCGAGTACCCATTTTGCTACGGGTTTCGCTTGCGCACTTCAACGTGCATGCGACTCAACTTTTCGAACAAATGCCCCATGCGCCGGAGCGGCCACCATTCGTAGAGAAAGATTTCCATCGGCCGCCACATCGCCACCCAGCCGCCAATAGTCAGGCTTTCTCGGAGAACGGTCGCCAACGTGCTTTCGCTTTTGCGTAACAACAGTTGGCTCATCACAAGACACGCGCCGAGAAAAGCCAGCCCGATTACCAGGCTAACCCGGCCGCGTCTGAGAAGATGACGAAAGTCGAGCCAATTTAGCTTAGCCCGATACGCGAAATAGTGATGCACAGCCGTTTCGACGTTGCGTTGAACATCGCCACCCGCGGGCAATTCGTTGACGTGGACGAGCAAAGAAATTGGATCCTTTCTTGGGAATTCCTGTGCCCAGCTGACGATGAATTCTTCAGCGTCATGGTCCAAATCCCTCTCGTGAAACGGGGAAGGATCCATAGAATTGAAGAGTTGCTCGATCCGACTGACAAAAACTTCAATTCGATGGTGTGGTCTCTTCTGCGACTTCAAGTTGAGGGTTCCGCAGGTCGCCGTGACGAAAGCTTGACCAGTTCTTCGGAAATTCCCTCGATCTCTCTGATCATCTTCTCTGTCGGCGGCCCGTTTTCGTCTTGGATGAGAGCGCGAATTCTCCGTAATCCCGTGAGCATCTTTACAATCATCGGACGGTTTCTTGTTTCAGTATTCAACCCGAGAATTTGTTTTTCCAGATAATCGACCAGAACTGGTTGCCGAATAAGCTCTGCGCGATCGGGGGAATAATTTTGAAGGATCAGTGCGCAGAGCGCTTCGGTCCCGCGCAACCATCCGCCGAGGCTCACCAGCTGCGTGAGTTGAGCGCTCTTAAGCTGAACCATTCCATTCTCGAGATCTGACAGGACACCATCCCACTCTTCGCGCGCCGCCGCCCAGTCACCTTTATCTGCCTGTTCCATAATGCTGCGACTGCGTCTAAGAGCGCTCTCTTCCACGCCGAGTCCTCGCGCCAACTTCAACACGGTGTTGCCGAGATTTTTTACTTCGGCCGAGTCTTGAGCCTCGGTCGCGATGAAACCTTCGGCCATTACGACTCCAAGCAGAGTCGCGATCTGCATCTGATCTCCGTGTGATTTCCAGCGGGCAACTTCAGGACGCTGCACAGCTCGCCAGTTCGCATCCTGAAATTTGTCGAGCGATAGGAATATCTCTTTCGGTACCGGCATGATCACGCCTTGGACCGGCTTGGCTTGCGAAGGAAGTTGGCTGCTTTGCTCGGAAGGCGTTTGAGCAACCACCGGGATGGCGACAGCAGCGACAATGAACAAATGAAACCTTAATGCGGACACAAAGTTCAAAGCCCGCTTGGGAAAGTTTCTTCGACCTCACCTAATTCCCATTCGGTGGTGCGCTCAAGCGGTTCGACCGCGCGGGTGTGATCGTAGTGCAAAATCGCGTCGAATTGATCTGCCAACCGAGCGTGAAAGTAATGACTGATCAATTCTGTGTCCGGCCGGTAAATCACGCCGATTGCCCGTTCGAGACGTTCGCCACGCAAATGTGATGCAAGCTCGACATCGTCGCGCAGGTTGAGAAAGAAATTCGGAACACCGACATCATGAAACAACGCTTCGTAACTTTCCGGATGTGCCGGTCGCACATTCTTACGCTCGGCTGGCCCGTCCCAGTCCGACGCGGCTGTGACGGTTCCGTCGTAGGTTGTGAAGCCGATCGACACCGCTTGTTTACCGAAATGTTCGCGCACAAGCTGGCCGAGATTTAATTCGCCGCGTTCGCCCATTTGGGTCGCTCGCGCATCGCCAAGGTGCGAATTATGCGCCCAGATGATAACTTTTGCGGGCGAATCGGCTTTACTCAGGTGATTCGTTAGACGGGCGAGTGATTCCATCATGTGGGTATCGCGCAAGTTCCAGGACGAAACCTCGCGGCGAAACATGTTTCGATAATACTCTTCGGCGTTTCGAACAACTAGCGCGTTTTGTTCGGCGCAGAAGTAGGCGTCGGCCGCGATCTGTCCATCGCGTTGCAAATAATTCATCGCCTTGTGACGAAGATCGACCAGGTTTTTCACGACGGCATCTTCGCAGCTCGGCGCCATGCGAAAGCTGGTGGCGTAACCGTAGGCGGTGATGTCCTTGCCGAAATGTTCGAAGCAACTGTAATGCTGTCGCGCCTGTTTTGCCCCTACCGGATCAACCTTGTCGAGATAAGCGAGGACCGCTTCGATCGACGCCTGTAGACTGTAAAGATCGAGGCCGTAAAATCCGCACTTCCTGTCTTCTAAGGTTTGTTCGTCGTTGTGTGCGCGGAGCCAACCCACAAAATCGAGCACATCTGCGTTGCGCCACATCCATTGCGGAAAACGTCGAAACCCGCTTAGCGCTTCGACACTATCGAGATCGTTGCCCGCGCCTCGGACAAATCGATTGATTCGATAGGCATCCGGCCAATCCGCTTCTACTGCCACCGCCTGAAATCCGCTTTGCGCTATCAGCAATTTCGAAATCTGCGCACGAATTCGATAAAACTCGTGGGTGCCGTGGCTGGCTTCGCCGATCAAAACGAAACGGGCATCACCGATCAAGTCGGTGAGCGAATCGAAATCATGCGGCGACCCAACCAGCGGCTCAGCGGCCTTACTGACAAGTTCGATGGCATCCTGTTGCATATAGTATTATGACATCGCGCAATGGCTTGGCACCACCAGCACGGGGCATTTGGCGTAGCGAACAATCTGCTCCGCGACACTGCCAATGACGGCGTGTCTCCAACCGGTTCGGCCATGCGTCGACATTACAACGAGATCCACATTTGCGGTCTCGTTGCGGATCGTATCGGTGACATAACCGGATCGAACTACACCTCGACATTTTACACCTTTGAACAAATCAATCTTGCTTAGCGCTTGCATATCCGATCGCGCGTCGCGCATCGCCAGGGTGTTGTCGATCGGCAAATTGACCGCCACACGCTCGATTAGGACCGGCGAAATTGGAAATACGACATTAAAGAGGTGCATAGTCGCACTTAACGTCTTGGCCAACCGCGCCGCGTACAATGCGCCTGCAAGGGCGCATTGGGAGAAATCGGTCGGCACAAGGATTCTTCGAATCGGGTTCGTTCGTTTCCATTTGCGCACCACCAACACCGGGCACGGCGCAAACCGCACGACCCGTTCGGCCGTGCTTCCGAGGAGAACACGCTTCAATCCAGTATTTCCTCGCGACCCGAGCACAATCAGATCGACATTCAATTCGCGCGCGACCTTGCAGATTTCCTCGTAGGGATGCCCAGCACGGATGCGGCAATGTTCCGGCCAAAACTCCGGCTTCTGCGCGCCATCCAGTTGACCGAGTCGTTTGTGAATAAGCGTCGCCCTCTCGGCGCATTCACGAATCAAATGGCCCGCCCCGGGAACCGCGCACGCTTCATCCGGTGATTGAACGTGAAGCAGCTCGACTTGGGCGTCGAACCTCTTTGCGAGAGTCACTGCGTAATCGAACGCCTGCATCGCGGGACGCGAGAAGTCGAGCGGCACCAGAATGGATTCAATTTTGATTCGCCCAGCCCGATTTTGATCGAGGCCGGTGCGTTTGGAAACGAGTGGAGGTTTTTCAGCCGTGGTTGTCGCCGCGGTCGATTCCAATGTTGTGTTCATGCAATACGGTACCCGGAATGAAAGCCTGATCTTCGCGCCTTTTGCTAAAGACGCGGCATTTTTTGGCGTGCGAAAATCAGATCGGTTGCAGCGATCTAAAATGCGATCGCAGTTTCGCCACTGGGATCTTCACCAGATCAGCTGGGACGTGCTCGACGATTCGCTGTTTAATTTCGATCGGTAGAAAGTCGATGATTTCGTTATAAATGGATTCCGGAGCGGCCAGGGACCATCCCTCGCCGAAGTCGCGTTGCACAAGTCTCGTGATTTCGTGTGCGAGTTGTTTGCAGAGACGCCTGGTTTCCTCGATTTCGAGCTGTGGCCAATCGGTGGCGGCGGTGGTACGGTGGGTGCGAGATAAATCGTTCATGTTCGGAATGCCGAACGCCTGGACCAACTCCAGTGCCGCCCCACGCGTCGGCGTTTCTCGCACGCGATAGGCTTTCAGCCGGCCGCGATCCACCACAATTATGAGCGCGGTTGTTGTCATACGCTCATCGCGGCTTTGAATTCCGGCCAAATTTCGCGCAGTTCGGGCGGGAAAATCTCGAAGACTTTCTCAAACTCGCCGGGTGAAGTGTTGGCGCAAAGGAGCATCAACACAGCTTCCGTTACTCGCTTTGGGTTTTCGTTGCGGTCGGCCGTGAACTTCTCCCGGACCGCATCGTAAAATTGCTGTTGCGTTTTGATTTTCGTCGGCGTCGCGCCGGGCTTCCAATCCTCGTAATAGAATCCGCGCACGAGCATCGGTAGTTGCGCGCCCAGATGCGCTGCTTCTGGAACTGGCAGGCGATCGCGTAGGACATGCAACACTGCGCGCAGTCCGTGATACGCCTTCTGATGATCGTCCCAATGCAATGCATCGCAGAGCTCTCTCAGCCACAGATTTGTTTTCTGCAGCGTGGTTTCAAAAACTTCGGGTTGATGTGTTTTCATGGATTCAGGATTCCCATTGTTGCGTTTTCTAAACAAACTCGTGTTCCTTTTCTCGGACGGTTAGAACAGGACAAGGCGCCACCAGCGCCACCCGATTGGCAGTGCTCCCCATGCCAAAACGTCTCCAGCCGCTCACACCATGGGTTGCCATGATAATGAGATCGACATCGAGCTCCTTAGCGGCTTCCACGATCTCGTGGGTCGCGACGCCGGTGCGAATGGCCGAGGTGATGTAGAGATTTCCCTGCCGAGGCGAAGCGTCGGCAAGCCCCTGCATTTTTTCCTCCGCGACGACTAACTCGTTTTGCGTGTTCCCATTGCCTTCAACTGCGAACGGCTCTGCCGCCGGTTCGATGACATGAATCAAAACAACCTCCGATCCGAATTGCCGGGCAAAACCAAGGGCGTATTTAAATGCCTTGTTGCACGGCTCGGAAAAATCGATCGGCACCAAAATTTTCTTTACGTGCAACACCTGCTCTGAGTCCTGTATCGTTAGATCTTGTATTTTCATAAACTTATTTTGGTTGCGAAGCAGCAAACACCAGCGGACCGAAATCCGCTTGGCGGATTTTGCGAACAACCGCGCAATTCTTGCCAGTCGAGGCGCCGTTCGTATGCGCCGCTATCAGCAGCTGTGCAATCGAGGCCGAGTCCGCATGCTCCTCGTCGTCAAACCATTTCTCGACAAGCAGAGCGAAATTGCGTGGGCGTTCTGCAAAAAACCGTTCCGCGATTTCCATCCCATCGTGCTCTAGTTCCACCTGACTGCTTTGGATGACCGCCAACAAATCCCTGTACCTCTTCCGCCACTCCCGCTCGCCGCGTTCCCGGCGCAACCGGTCGGCCAAGAAACTGAGATCGTGGATGCGGCCCAACAGATGTCCGAGCTCAGTTAACTCATTGCTCACCGTCCCGACCACAACGCGATTCAATGGCTGAATGATGCGCAGTTGATAGCCGAGCAGCTTTACCTGTTTGCGTAACTCGTGGAAGTTAGTGGTCGATGGCTTGACCTTCACTGCGGCGAGAGCCTTACGTCCGCGCTTGTAACTGCGCCGTAATGCCCCCCGCAAATGCTTGCGCTTGTACTCGCGGACATGCCATTTCTTCGCCGCGTCGCGTGCTTTTTCGAGTAACGGCCTTGCTTGCTCTTTCCAGCCTTGAAACGCGACAGTAAAATCCTCCAGTTCGAAGCGCAGTATCATGTCGAATCTGCGAAAAGCGCAATCGTGATGATGAATGGCATTTTCAATTTGCTGGACGGTTTGCCAGCGCACTTCGGCGTCACGAATCTCCGTCATTAGTCGGCCTACGTCGCGCAACCGTTGGTCCTGGCGACAAAAGGAGTCGCGACCAATTTCATTTCGTGCGAGCTGAAGCACGGCGCGCGCTTTCTTGAGACGCTTTCTCATCGCGTGGACCGCCGTGTCGTTCGGGTCCGTTTTGCCATTCGCAACCGCAAGCGCGCCGTCAATTTGTTTTCGGAAAATGCGGCGCAGATTACGGCCTAACGACTGATCGAGGATCAATTTGTAGCTCATAGTACACGCGTGCTGCGTCTTACATTCTTGCCCCGCTTCTTCATTCGTAAGGCGGACACATACGCATGCCGACTGCCTCAGACCGCGGCCGCGTGCTGCCGCCGGCTCACTTCGGCAAGAAGCGCACGAACTTCGTCGTCGGTCGTTTGCGAAAAATCTTCGTACCACTCGCCAACGCCGCGAAAGTGGTCGGGAACTAATACCGCAGCGACATCGTCAGCTGCCCGTCGCATCTCGTAATATGTCGATCCTGCGATTACAGGAGCGGCTACGACAATTCGCGCAGCATTCGATTGCTGAAGGGCAGCGACTGCTGCCAGCATCGTTGAACCCGTGGCAATTCCGTCATCGACCAGAATGACAGTTTTTCCTTGCACCTGCGGTGGTGGAAGCTCGTCCCGATACGCGCGCTCGCGACGGGCGAGCTCTTCCTGTTCCTGCGCGGCCACGGCATCACTAACGATCTCCGGTATTCGCAGTGCCTCGACGACCTCACGATTCGTTACCCGCACTCCACCGGTAGCGATCGCTCCCATCGCGAGCTCCGGATGACCCGGCACGCCCAACTTGCGGACCACGAACACATCAAGCGGGGCGTTCAATTTCTTCGCCACTTCCGCGGCGACCGGCACGCCGCCGCGCGGCAACGCCAGCACGATGACGCCGTCTTGATTAACGTAGGCTCCGAGATTTTGGGCCAAGAATTTTCCCGCTTCGCTGCGGTTCAAGAACTGTGTTTTCATTGTTTTGATTTCAGATGTTTTGCGAACCAGTCGGCTGCGAGGCGCGCCACTTCCTCGAGCGCGCCGGTTTCCTCGAACAAATGGGTAGCATGCGGCACGACCGCCAAAGACTTCTGGCAAGTCAGCTGCTCGAGTGCTTGCTCGTTCAGACGCAGAACTTGCTCGTCACGCTCGCCAACGATAAGCAACGTCGGCGCTTTCACATAAGACAAAGCATCGCCGGCGAGATCGGGTCTTCCTCCACGCGACACTACCGCATGGATTGTTGCTCCCAGAGCAGCAGCGGCGCGCAATGCCGCCGCGCCTCCAGTGCTCGCACCGAAATATCCGATCTGAAAATTTCGGCAGCGCGGATCATCGGCCATCTCTTGTGTGACGATGGCGAGCCGTCGGCTAAGCAGACCAATGTTAAACCGGAGATGGCCAGTGTATGCATCTTCGGCTTCTTCTTCCGGCGTTAGAAGATCGAATAGGAGCGTGGCGATTCCGGAATTGCGAAGAATTCCAGCGACAGCGCGGTTGCGCCGGCTGAAACGGCTGCTACCGCTACCATGCGCGAACAACACCAGGCCAGCCGCATTTTCAGGAATCTCCAAATCGCCGGAAAGCATTGCGTTGCCGGCGGGGATCTGAAGCGGCACAGATTCCATGTGCGACTCGACGATGTCTCGCGACAACTCATCGTGTTGTTCGTGCAGTTTCATCGCTCCGGCCTAGGCCGCCTCCTTTTGCGCAGTGCGCCGGCAAATCGCGTCGAGCGTTATCTCGACATCCTCGGCCGAAAGCTCCGCCGGTTTGTCAGCGGCGCGCGTCTTTACCGCAACATCGTCCAGGGAAAGAATTCCGCAGAGCACCTTTTTGTCGTCGAGGACCGGCAACCGCCTCACCCGCTTCTCGCGCATGATCTGCAACGCTTCGCGAATATCGGCTTCGGGCGGGCAGGAATAGAGCTGGCGCATCATCACTTCAGCGACCGAGATGCTCGATGGCCTCCGGTCTTTGCTGGCGGCGGCCATACAAATGTCGCGATCGGTTACAACCCCGACCGCGACCCCGTCGTTGTTAACAATTGGCAGGATGCCGCAGTCGTTTACCCACATCGTTCGCGCCGCGTTCGCGAGAGTGTCATTGATTCCGCAAATCCTGACGTCTTTGGTCATTACATCTTTTACTTTCATAAAGTTCATCTTTCTGTTTTCAGAAGACACGCGGGGAGGTTGTTGCGCTTCGCGAATCTTGCGAACCACTGCGCAGTTCTTGTCCTGTTCGGCTGGCCAGAATAGGCCGTGGGGTTTTCCGAATAGGACAACGACCGACCGGATCGTGTCAGTGCGCGGTGTAACCGCCATCGACGACTAATTCACTTCCCCTGACGAATTTTGCTTCGTCGGACGGGAGGCACTGATTTGTGATCGGCCGGGATCTTTGCGCAAAATCCGAACAGATTCTCGCAAATCCCGATGAGTGTCCGTCTGCGATCCGACCAGATTGTCTTAGTAGAAAGGCAAAAAACAATGAGCACATTAATTAAATGGAATCCTTTCGGTGAACTGGACGAGCTGCAAAATCGGCTTGGGAGCTTCTTCTCGAATGGATTCCCAAATCGAGTGGGATTCGTTCGCCGGATGGAAAACGGCGAGAGCCTGAAGTTACCTGACTGGTCACCCTTGGTGGATATCACCGAAGACGATCATGAGTATCTGTTCACGGCGGACTTGCCCGAGATGAAGAAGGAAGAGGTAAAAGTTGTAGTCGAAAACGGTATTCTTTCACTTTCGGGCGAGCGGAAAGTCGAGAAAGAAGAGAAGAAAAAGAAATATCACCGGATCGAGCGCTCCTACGGCTTCTTCGAGCGCACGTTCGTTGTCCCGGAAGACGCCGACGCGAACAAAATCGCGGCCGACTTCCGCGACGGTGTATTGAAAGTGCACCTACCAAAAATTCCGGCAGTGAAACCGAAACCGATTGAAGTCAAAGTGCAATGAGAGAGAACCAAAGGGACGGCGTGCGCGGTCGCACGCCGCCTAACATCATGAACAAGAATCCTCTTAACAAAGGTATTATAACTGAGAATGCGACCGGCGTTGGCACGGTGACTCCAGAGATGGTAAAAGCTCGCGCGCATGAATTAGCCGCTATCGCAGGCCATGTTCCCCCGCAACCGTCCCAGGTTGACTATGAACAGGCCCAACGTGAGTTAACAGGCGAACCGGACATTGATATTCTAGATCAAGTTCTGGAGTCGATGCCCGAATCGGAACGCTGGGATCCCGTACGAGGCTCAATCGGCCATCACACGACGGAGTCGTTTGGCGAAGACGAGGACAGCGAAGGACGGAGTGAGAGTGCGCAGCTTGTCGAAGAAGGAATCAGAGAAGCAGAGCACAATCAGATGCTCGAAGCGGCTCGTGCAGCACAGAAAAGAAGGGACTAACCCGAACCGTGATGCCTCCATGAGTGGGATCTAAAGTGGCAAACAGCTGGCATTCAAAAATGAATGGCAGGAACAGTCCCCATTTGATCTCCGGGAAGCCAAGCATTTAAGGTTGTCGAAGCAGGCGGATCTGCTTCAGGTAGAACCCCATGAATTTTTAGCCGGCGAAAAGTGCTATTTGCGCGCCTCTTTCTGGTTCAGGTGCTCGCGAAACACTGTTGGCGATTGGCCGAATACGCGTTTAAATATTCGATTGAATTGCGTTAGCGACTGAAAACCGACATCGTAAGCGACCTCACTGATCCGTCGGCTTGGATTTAAGAGTTCGGTTTTTGCGTCCTCCAGTCGAAGGCGGGCAACATAATCAGTGAATTTCAACCCAGTGGTTTTATGAAATACCTTGCAGAAATGGAACATGCTCGCGCCGGACGCCTTTGCCACTGCCGCCAATGAGAGTGCCTCCTTTTTATTGTTCGCTATGTATTCCCGGGCCTTCTGGACAACCCGCGGCTCGGCATTTTGCTTTTCGAGTAATATCTGATTGATCAGCGCGGAAAGTTGTTCGGCAAAGAACGAGAGCAATCGGATGATCGCATTGTATTTCTCCGGCGGGAACAGCGGATTGTGTTCCCACGCTTTGCGGATATCGCCCTTGAATTGGACCCCGTGCTTTGCCAGCTCGCGACTCACCTTAGATTCGTCAGACTGGGACGAAACGTGACGCATCACTTGCCCAATTCGCAGATATCCGATCGCTTTGTCGCCGAGCCTCACCGGCACCGCGGTTTCGGTTAAGCCGAACGGGCAAGTCACGCTATGCGGCAGCACGTGAGTATGTTGAATCATCTGCTCGTGCGCTTGCAAACAGACGGCAAGAGTGGCGGGCCGTTCGGAGAGCAGCGCACAAAACGGATTTTCATGTTTTTTCCCGTGATGAGCCAACTGCCAGTACTCGAGCGGCTGAAGGGTTAAAGGCAGGCCAGTCGCCTTCGTAAACACGGTTTCGTAATCACGAAACAGTCGGGAGCGCCGCAACATGTCGATTAGTTGCTTGTTCGAATCCGCGCCGGCAGCCTGGGACTTAACCATGGAACAGGAAACGAAGTAGTATCCGGCTAAGACAGATCAGGGTCAATCCGAGTTATGGCGCGACTTCCACTCCGACTTAACCCTACGGTCACTTCAAACTTTCGGAATGTCTAACTCCTGATCACGAGCGCGGAGTTTCCTTCGATGTAATTTAGTTTTCATGGCTCAAAATTGCGAATCGTTTGACCAGCTGTCTCGCGCCAATTGCTAAATGCTTGGCATTTCTTGGTTAACAGCCTGTGCGCAACATCTGAACAGAATGTCGCAAGCGCGATGGGCATGGCGTTCGTGACCGCACTAGCGACTGGCATGTCGACTTCTGGTCAGGGCGCGTAATTCCTTCGTTGGACGAGATGCGGCCGCATCCAACGTAGAAAAGAGGACTGAGATTTAAGTTTTCAGGAATTCGATCTGTTGCTACCGAGGCCTATCGGCCAACATCGGAGACGGAGTTACTGTGAATCAAACCCGACTCGTCGCTTTCCTGGCCGTCGTTTGCGCCGGAATCTGGATTCTGACCGCAATCCAGCCAGTGGATCGGCAGGCATGGCTGCTTGAGAATATTTTAGTTGTAATCTTTGTTGTTGCGCTGGTTTTCACCTATCGGCGCTTGGAGCTTTCCAAGGCGGCTTATATTTGCATCGCGCTGTTTCTGGTGCTCCACATGATTGGAGCGCATTATACCTATGCGAAAATGCCGCTCGGCCTTTGGGCGAAACAAACTTTCGGATTCTCACGCAACCATTTTGATCGCGTCGCTCATTTTGGTTTTGGATTTTTTCTCGCATTCCCGATCCGCGAACTGCTAGTGCGATTCAGTGGAATTCGGCGCGGCTGGAGTTTTTGGATCGCAGCCGGAGTTGTCCTCGCCGTGAGCGGTTTGTTCGAAATTCTGGAAGGAATCGTCGCGGAAATCGTTGCGCCTGGTCAGGGCGTGAATTGGCTCGGAGGGCAGGGGGACGAATGGGATGCGCAGAACGATATGCTTTCCGCAATGCTCGGCGCCTTGATGATGATGGCAGCGGTCGGGGTCTTTGGTCGCAAGAAGTATCGAGTGTGAAAATTGCGCACAACCGGTTTCTCCTAATCGCCCTGGCGATTTACCTAATGTTTTGGATCGGGCTGGCCATCCGGCCGGTCAGTCGCAGCGATTGGTTCCTGGAAAATTTACTGGTTTTCACGACCGTCATCGTCCTCGGCACCACGTATCCGAAGTTTCAGTTCTCAAATGTGTCTTACGCGCTCATCCTCATTTTTCTCGCGTTTCATACAATCGGCGCGCATTACACCTACGCGGAAGTTCCAATCGGTTTCTGGCTACAGGATTGGCTGCACTTGTCGCGCAACCATTACGATCGGGTGATTCATTTTACTTTCGGTTTCCTGATTCTCTATCCGATGTCCGAACTTCTCGTTCGTTCCGCCCATGTGAAAATGAACTGGGCGCCGTGGCTCGCTACGGCTGCGCTTTGGGCGTTAAGTAGTTTCTTCGAAATTCTCGAGGCCAGAGTCGCCCAGATTGTGCGGCCTGATCTGGGCTCAGCTTATCTCGGCATGCAGGGCGACATTTGGGACGCACAGAAGGACATGTCGTGCGCATTCGTAGGCGCCTTATTGGTAGCGATATGGCTGACGATTCGTAACCCGAGACGTGCGGTTCATTAAACTGCGTTTTGCGACAATCCACGTTCCCCGAGCCACGGCAGGTGACGCCGACCCCGCCGAACCAGACGAAGACCGAATGACTCAATCGCTTTACTGCGAATATGCGCAATCGCGTCGTCGACTGAATCTGTGGCATAGATCAAGTCCAAATCAGAGGCACTGATCATCTCTGTTTTCGCCATTTTATCGATCAACGCGATCAATTCGCGCCAGTAATCGGTGCCCATGATGACGATCGGAAAATTTTTGATTTTACCCGTTTGGACAAGCGTCAGCGCTTCAAACAGTTCGTCGAGCGTACCTGCGCCTCCGGGCATGAACACGAATGCGTAGGAATATTTCACCAGAAGCGTTTTACGGACGAAGAAGTAATGCAAGCTCACACAACGATCGAGATAGGCGTTTGGTTCCTGTTCTTCCGGCAGCTCGATGTTGCAGCCAACTGAGCGGCCTCCAATCTCCTTGGCGCCGCGATTGGCGGCCTCCATGATTCCCGGTCCGCCGCCGGTCATCACTGTGAAGCCAAGTTGCGCGATCGCCTCGCCCATTTTTCGCGCAAGATCGTAGTACGGACTGTCGTTTTTCACGCGGGCAGAGCCGAAAACGGACACGCATGGTCCAACAAAATGCAGCACTCGAAATCCGCGAAGGAAGTCGCGCATGACTCGCAGGAGCGTGATGAATTCGTCGAGCCGGGATTTTGGGCCCTGCAGAAAAATTTCGTCCGCGCGCTCCGGCGACGCGGTTGCGGCCAGCCGCTGGTCAGCACTCTTCGCTAATGATGTGTTTGCTTCGTCGTTGTTTCCGCTAACCGGGTTACTTGGCACGAGACGATTTTATCGCCCGGATCGCGCTGGCGTGAAACTAAATACGAGGATTTCGGCGTGTCGCGGTTTCCAGCGATGGTAGTCGACGCGGCGGAACCGGCCAATCCGTTGATCTTTGATGTTATCGCCGGAATTCATTAGCCCGAAGACAGCTTGAGTTTCCGATTGCGCGAACAGCGGCGAGTCCAGGAACTCCGTGACCCAATTCATCTCGTGAGCATCGGTGAGATAAAATGTCACCTGCACGTCCTCATCCGAATTTTCAACGATGATAAGACAGTAGTTGTAAACATTCGAACTCGTCCATTCGCCTTCAAAGAATACGGTGCAACGTTTTTGAACTTCGGTTGCACGCAGGTGTGTTGATTTGAAGTAGGAAACAATGTTCGCGTAGGTGAGTGGCTGTTGGGCAGAGGTTTGCGGCATTGATTTGGAGGGCGCCGCAGCAAGAAGGGTTGCACTTAAAATTAGGCTGAGCGCACCGGTTAATAAGAATCGTTTCATACTCTTTTCACCTTTGATGTCATTTATTTAGCAAGTGCGACTCGCGGAATTTATTTGTCTTACGTCGCTCGGGAAACGGATTCACTCCGAGCTTTCGGTATTTCCGCGTGAACGCCTCGATGGGCTGAAGAGTTCGACGCCTTGTCGCGCGTTTCGTGATTTGGACCGGTCGAGCCTGGCGCGACAAGTGTGCCTTTCGCACGTCGGGGTGCGAAGGAACGACCAGAACAGGACAAAGTGCATGCCGCACAATCTTTTCGGCAACGCTGCCGACCAAGACATGCTTGATTCCAGTTCGACCGTGCGTCGGAGTAATGATTAGGTCGACATTCCGATCTTTCA
The DNA here is from genome assembly GCA_963801815.1 of uncultured Verrucomicrobiae bacterium. Lineage (GTDB taxonomy): Bacteria > Verrucomicrobiota > Verrucomicrobiia > Chthoniobacterales > UBA10450 > AV40. The sequence goes on along the minus strand of CAWDGJ010000002.1, from coordinate 562,343 downwards.
CGACCTCGGAAACTGCATCGATCGTTGATTCCGTCTTCGTCACGGTTTCAAACGGGACGCGACCGAACTTCGCGCGTTGAACGAATTGGCGCATTTGCCGTTCACCGTCTTCCTGGGCGGCTTTTATCAGCGCGGTCAGATCATACATCGCGTAGCCGTCGGCGGTGTAGGGAGAGCCGATTTCAATTGCGTGCAGCAAAATGATCTTGGCCGCAAACTTTTCGGCGAACGCGATCGCGTAGTTCAGCCCTTCCAGCGAACAGTCCGAAAAGTCAACGGGGACGAGGATGGTGTCGATCGAAGCGCGGGCGCCACTCTTCGATCGCCGGCTCATTTCTCGCGACACTAGAACGGGGCAAGGCGAATGTTGAATGATGCGCTCGGCAGTGCTTCCAAGAAAAACATGCTTCAAGCCGGTCCAGCCATGAGTTGACGTCACAATCAGGTCGGCGTGAAGGGTATTGGCCAATCGGCAAATCTCGTCGAAAGCCGGTGCGCCGGCTAGAAGATGTGCGCTTTTGGCCGATAAATCGTGTTTGGTGGCAAGAAGGGACAGGTCGCGAACGGCCCGTTTCTCAGCCGCCGCGTCGTAGCTATAAGTGGAATATGGAACGATCGGTGGCATCGGTGGGCAAAATTCCGCTGGACAATAAAACTGGTGGACATGAGCGAGATGAACGGTCGCCCCGAATCGCTGGGCAAAACCCTTCGCCGTGTCGATTGCCTGGAGTGACATCGGTGAAAAATCAACCGGAACCAGGATCTTTCGGATAGTCGGTGTTTTCATACAAACATCATCGATATGGAGGTATAACCTGGCTCGCCGTTGTTTGCTAAAAATCAGCCGTTTCTTGCGCCAGCCGGTTTACTGTCGCTGCAGTCGATTCCAAATCGATGCGCCGGCAAAGCCGACTACAGTCAGCGATTGCGACCCGAAGTCTTTGAAGCTTTTTCAGCGCCTCTGCCATTCAGATGTTCGCGAAATTCGGTAGGCGATTGGCCGAATACCCGTTTGAACATGCGGTTAAACTGGGTCAGCGATTGGAAACCGACGTCGTACGCGACTTCGCTGATGCGGCGATTCGGATTGAGCAATTGCGTTCGCGCGTCCTCCAGCCGCACGCGTGCGACATAATCGGTGAACTTCAAACCGGTCGATTTCCGAAACACTTTGCAAAAGTGAAACACGCTCGCGCCGGCAGCTTGCGCGACGGCGGAAAGCGACAACGCGTCCGTCTTGTGCTTGTCGATGTAGTCGCGCGCTTTTTGCACCAGCGGCGGCTCGGCGTTTTGGCGCTCGACCACGAGCTGGTTCGTCAAAGCGGAGAGTTGTTCGCCAAAGAATGAGAGCAATCGAACGATCGCATTGTATTTGTCGGGCGGAATCAGCGGGTTTCTTTCCCACGCTTTACGCAATTCACCGCTAAATTTGAGGCCGGCCTGCTCGAGCTCGCGGGTTACCTTGTTGGTATCCGCTTTGGCCGGGGTGTGGCGCAAAACCTGTCCAATCCGCAGGTAACCGATAACATCGGCCCCGAGTTTCACAGGAATCGCCGTCTCCGTGAGTCCAAACGGGCAAGTCACCGTATGCGGAAGCAAACCGGTATGATCGATCATGTCCTGGTGCGCCTGCAAACAAACGGCCAGCGATTTCGGATGTTCCGCGAGCATGGCGCAAAACGGGTTCTCATGCTTTTTGCCGCGATGGGCGAGTTGCCAGAATTCAAGCGGCCGCAAGGTTAAAGCCAGACCGGTCGCTTTAGTGAAAACATTCTCGTAATCACGGAACAGCCGGGATCGCCGCAACATGTCGATCAGTTGCTTGTTCGAATCTTCGCGCTCAGCCTGTAAGTCAACCATTGGACAGGGAAACAGGATAACATCCGCGCGAGACGAATTAGCGTCAATGTCCAACCCAGCCTAAGCGTCATGGCCGATTCGGCCACGCTGGAGCGCGTTTCGAGACGATTTACTTTCGCTCTTCCGCAATGTCGAGTTCCTGGTCGAGGAAGGGCGACTCCAGCACAACCGGTTCAAGTGACGCCCGATGCGCATGGACAGAAAGCATCTTGCGACGCGCCGATTGCAGTCGTTTCATCATCACCGGCGTCATCCGCTTGAATAGCTCGTAGCCTAACGAATGGTCGCGCTCGCAGTACTCGCGCAGGATTGTTCCGTAGAAGAAAATCGCCTTCGTTGGCTCGGCCGCGCGCGCGGTGAAATGCCAGACATAAGGCGGAAACATCCACGACCAGCCGAGCAAGTCTCCCGCGCCGATTGTTTCGATGACCACCGGCTCGCCGAATCCTTCGCCGGATTCGAGAACGACTTTTCCGCTCTCGATCAAATAAAAGCGGTTTGCCATTTCGCCTTCGCGCAAAATGGTTTGGCCTTTCTTGAAGTTTACCGGGATCGCGCAATCGGTAAGCAACGCAAGCTGCGTCGGATTCATTCCAGCCAGAAATGGATGGAACGCTACTCGAGTGGCCATCGATTCCGGTTCAATCTTCTTCGTTTTCTTTGGGGGTGGTTCAAGCAGTGCATTCATCGGATTTCCTTTTGGTTTTTGATTTCAAACGAATTCGTGTTCTTTGTCGCGAACGACCAGCACCGGGCACAGTGCCGCGCGGACGACACGTTCGGCAGTGCTGCCGATCGCAAAATGTTTCCAACCCGTGTAGCCGTGTGTTGCTATCACGATCAGGTCGACGTTGAGCTCTTTGGCCGCTTCAACGATTTCAAAGGCAGCCAGCCCGCAGCGAGCGCTCGAGTTAACACGCGTGACTCCGGTTTTGCGCACCAGGTTCACCAGACTCTTAAGTTGTCCGGCACTGCTCGCGGCCGCCCCATTCGAAACCGCCGGTGGCGCCATCATGAATCCGTCGAAGGCGGGCGGGATTTCCGGCTCGACGACGTGAAAAATATTAATCTCGGCGCCGAACTGCTGGGCCAACCGTGTCGCATACAGCAACGCTTTCTTCGATAACGGCGAGAAATCAACGGGCACCAGGATTCGTTGCAAGTTTATGGCATTCGAAGTTCTGCGCTTTGACAAGGTTTGCGTTTTCATGCCGGCACTTTGGCTTGCAAACCGTCGATTCGCTGCGCCGCGCTTGTTAAATCATGTGCGTTTTTTGCGCAGCGCGCGCCGCCGACGGCGGCCCCTAGCAATATTTGCTCAGCTAAACGCAAGCCGTGACGAGCGACACACCTGAAGTGACGCCAAGTTATTCAGCAGAAAGGAAAACCAAATTGTGGACTACGTAGTTGTAATGCTCGCGCTGATGACGGTCGGACTTTACGCGCTGCTTGTTCATTGGCTTTTGCCAAAGACCTAGCGGCAACGTCGCGACCGGGCGCGAGCAGAAATTGATAGAAAGGACCGATTTATGGAACAGATCATCGCGATATATATCACCGCGGTCATTGTGTCGTTTGCAGTGTTGATGGGCTGGTGGCTGCGCCACGGCTGAAGCTGGCGAAATGAAAGCTTTGGCATTGCCGACCCAACGCTCAAGCCCCTTGCTCGATGTCGAACAAAGGGTTGAACGGATCCTTGCCCGGCATCCGCAGGTAAAGCAAGTGCGCATCGACGCTGCCGGGCGCGAGATTGATCTTGGTTTTTACCGAAAGCCGTCGAAGAGACTTTTGTATCGGGTCGCGGCCGAAGTGCATCGTGAGTTCGACGGCCAATGGCGCATTTCCGTGGCGCGCAACGGCCAATCTTCGCTGTTTCACGAACACCAGATCAACGATCATGTCCTGGAATTTCATCGGGCGCATCCCCCGAACGAAGGGCGCTTGATTTGGGAGCGCATTCAGCTGCCGCAGTGGCGGAACCGGCCGGTTCCGCCCGCGGTCCCGCATGATTACCGAATCATGCTGGTGCTGGTCGCAATTTGCGGCGTGAGCACGCTGGCCGGTTTTTTGTTGCAACGCGCCGCATTTCAGACCGCATCAATCATCGTCTTGTTCGCGCTCGCCTATTTTTCCGGTGGTTGGTTCGCGACCCACGATGTTTGGCGCGGTCTGAAACAGCGCAAGATCGACATTCAGTTTTTGATGATCTTCGTTGCGTTGGGCGCAGCGGCGGTCCGCGCCTGGACTGAAGGTGCGACATTGCTCTTTTTGTTCTCGTTGAGCAATGCGCTCGAGCAATTCGCCAATCATCGCACGAACAAAACGATTGAGTCGCTCTTAAAAGTTGCGCCCCAACGTGCCTTGCGTCGCCAGGGTAAATCGTGGGTCGATGTTCGAATTGAGGAAGTGCAGCGCAACGATGAGCTCTTGATCAAAGCCGGGGATTTGTTCCCAGTCGATGGCGTCATCATCGAAGGCGCCACTTCGGCAGACGAATCGGCGCTGACCGGCGAATCTTTGCCAGTTCCAAAACGAAGCGGCGATTCTGTAAGCAGTGGCACGCTTAACCTCGATGGCCAGGCGGTGGTTCGCGTGACGCGCCCAGCTGAGGATAGCGCGCTCCATCGAATCCTTGATCTGATTCGGACTGCTCAGCAGCAAAAAGCGCCGGCCCAAAGATTCACCGACGCAATTAGTCGCTACTACACCTGGTTCGCCCTTGGTTTAAGTGCGCTGGTTTTTTTGGTTTTGTTTGCGCAGAAGCCTTTCACCGAAGCGTTTTACCGCACGATGACTTTGCTCGTGGTCGCATCGCCCTGTGCATTGGTGCTTTCAATTCCGTCGGCAATCCTCGTTGCGATTGCCGCCGGTGCGCGCAACGGCATTTTGTTTCGCGGTGGTGTCGCAATTGAAAATTTGGCAGGCGTTAATCAATTCGCCTTCGATAAGACCGGAACATTGACGACCGGCGCCCTAGCAGTGCGTAGGATCGACATCCTCGACGTTAAGACCGAAGAGGAAGTTCTCGCAATGGCTGCCTCCGTCGCAAGATTTTCCACTCACCCCCTCGCACGCGCGATCATTCGCGAAGCGGAAAAGCGCAGCCTCGCTTCGCTGAAGGCAACCGATTTCCAAAACATTCCGGGTTTTGGAATGGAAGCTTCGATCAACGGCGAGCAAATTTTGGTGGGCAATCGCCGGCTTCTCGTTGACCGGGGAATTCAGCTGCCCGCGCTCTCCAGCGGCAGTGATGCCGAAGTTTGGATTGCCACGCACCGACCAATAGCAATCATTTTTCTGCGCGATCAAGTTCGCCCCGCGTCGTGGGACGTGGTCGAATTCTTGAAACAAAATGGAATCGCCGTCGCGCTTTTGACCGGCGATCGGGCTTCTGCCGCAAAATCGGTCGCGCGGTTGGTTGGAATTGAAGAGGTGCATGCCGAGATCGCGCCCGCGGCGAAACTGCAATGCATTCACCGCTGGCGGCAGGAAGGGAAGAAGGTGGCGATGGTTGGCGACGGAATTAACGATGCGCCCAGTCTAACGGCCGCCGATGTTGCCATCGGCATGGGCGCACGCGGATCGGATGCGGCGCTCGAGCAGGCCGACGTGATTTTAATGCATGACAAGATCGAGAATGTTGAGCACGCTGTCATGCTGAGTCGGCGCGCGCGATCGATCATTCGTCAGAATATCATCATATCGCTCGGCGTAATCGTTTTGCTGGTCGTGTCTGCGCTCGCGCAAAAGATCAATCTGACGATTGGTGTGCTCGGCCATGAAGGCAGCACGGTTGTCGTAGTGTTGAACGCGCTGCGACTGCTCGCTTACCGCTCAGAAGATAAACATCCCGATCGCCGCGCCGAACATTAACAGGGTTGCAACCGAAACTACCACTGCGCTCAAGGCGGCGCTCGGCTGGCCTTTCATCACCGTTCGATCGAGCGCGATCAGTAAGATTGCCACCATCAAGAATGGCGCGAGCATCCCGTTAATCACGGCCGTCCAATAAAGTGCTCGCACAGGATTAATCTTGAGGAAGTCCATGACGACGCCGTTGACGGTCGAAACAATAATCACCAGATAAAACGGGCGCGCGCCCCGGAAGCGTTGGTCGAGCCCGTTAGCGTGGGAAATTGCCAGAAATCCGACCCCGATGATGCCCACCGTGAAAACCGTGCCGGCAAATTTTCCGATCTTGAAGGCGTTGATGTCGATCTTAAGGTAGAACGCATGGAAGAAGCCGAAGTGCCGTTGGAAAATTTACACGAAGAAATTCATCACCGCGCCGAGCATGGAGGAGAACGCTGGATTGCCTGGGTCGCGCTCAGTACCGCAATTCTCGCTGTTCTCGCCGCCGTCGCCGGATTGCTTTCCGGAATGCACGCCAACGAAGCGATGATGAGCCAGATCGAATCGTCCGATCAATGGGCCTATTACCAAGCTAAAGGGATCAAAGCCGCAGTTCTCGACGCCAAAATGTCGCTGGGCGGGAACGCTACCGAAGAAGACCGATCAAAGGCAGAGCGATATCAGGACGAGCAAAAGGAGATTGAGAAAGGAGCGAATGAGAAACAAGACGAAGCCAAATCAAATTTTCATCAACACGAAGTTCTTGCCCGCGGCGTCACCATGTTTCAGATCGCGATCGCTATTGCTGCGATCTCCGCCCTCACCAAGCTCCGCCGCTTTTGGGTAGTGAGTTTGCTTTTTGGAATTGCCGGTTGCGTTTTTTTCGCGCTCGGATTGGCTCGTTAAGATGCGCGTACTCGCTATTGACGCTTCGCTGCGCAACACCGGCGTCGCGATCGTCGATGCGAACAACGGCAAGTCGCGTGCCCTTTATTTCGGGACGATTCACAACGCGCAATCGCTGCGCTCATCATCCTGTTTGGTCGCGATTCGGGATCAGCTCGCGGAATTGATTCGTGAGCACCAACCGGATTGTTGCGCGCTGGAGTCGGTGATTTACGTGCAAAGTTATAAGACCGCGATATTGCTTGGCGCGGCGCGCGGTGCCGCGATTCTAGCCGCGGCCGAGCACGGGCTGCCGGTGTTCGAATATCCACCGACGCGAATCAAACAAGCCACCGTCGGCCGCGGTGGCGCGGGAAAAAATCAGGTCGCGTTCATGGTCCGGGCGCTCCTGGGCTTGACGGTAACGCCCGATTCCGACGCCGCCGATGCGCTCGCAATCGGTCTCACGCACGTCCGTGCGCAGGAAACCGCTCGCATGGGAATTCCGGGAGCGAAACAGATATGAGCGAGATCCTTCTTAGAGTTTCGTGGCTGGGTCGCGTCGATTTTGCTGATGCGCTCGCGCTTCAGGAAGACACCGTTGCGCGAAAGCGCGAAGAATCCAGCGCCGCCGACGAAATTCTTTTGCTCGAGCACGGACCCGTTTACACGATCGGGCGAACGCCCGACAAATCGAGTTTGCTAGACGCGACGCAGTTGCCGCATCCTTTGTTCCCGATCAACCGCGGCGGCCAGGCAACCTACCACGGCCCGGGACAACTTATGTGCTACCCGATTGTTGATCTTCGCCGCTGCGGCCAGGATTTGCATCGCTATCTGCGTTGGCTGGAAGAAACGTTGATTGATTTCCTCGCGCTCTACAAAATTTCGGCAGCTCAACGCGAAGGTCTCACCGGGGTTTGGGTCGCAAATCGGAAAATCGCGTCGATTGGCGTCGGAGTCCGGCATTGGATCACGATGCACGGTTTCGCGTTGAATGTTTGCGGCGATCTCTCGCCGTTCGCCCACATCGTCCCGTGCGGAATTTCCAACATCACGATGACCTCAATGGAAAAGGAAACCGGCAAATCGCTTTCCGTTATCGATGTTGCTCGAGCGTATGAGAAACTGGTTGGCGAAAAAATTCGGGAATTGCGCGGTCAGAGAGAAGCGCACGCCCTCTCGCACTGACGAACAAAGGTTATGATCGAACTCGAAGACAATTTTGGCGACATCGTCGGCAAAGCGCAGCGTGGTTTGGAAATTTCCGACAGTGAGCTGGCAAGAAAATCAGGCGCGAGTGCAGAGGCGATTCACAAAGTGCGCGACGGAAAAGTTGATGAAGCGACCTTGCGTGCAATCGCCCCGGCTTTGAATCTCGATGCTGATACGCTTGTCGATCTTGCGCGCGGCAGATACAGGCCGGCAAACATCGAGAACGTCGACGGACTCGCCCAATTCAGCACGAGTTACAACGGAATGCTGGTGAATGCTTACCTCGTCTGGGATTCCGGTTCGAAACACGCCGCCGCTTTCGATACCGGCGCGGATTGCAACGGCATGCTCAAACTGGCGATGAAGGAAAATCTGAGCATCAAGATGATTTTGCTGACGCACACGCACTCCGATCACGTGGCGGATCTGCCGCGGTTGCGCGAGGAGACAGGTGCCGAAGTTTTTACGCCAGCGGGCGAACCGGTTCCCGGCGCCGAAAAAATCGAAGAAGGAAAACATTTTCGCCTTGGCAAGGTGGACATCGAAGCCCGGCTGACTTGGGGACATTCCCCCGGTGGAATGACGTTTGTTTGCACCGGCCTCGCCCGGCCGGTCGCGATCGTCGGTGATTCGCTTTTCGCCGGCTCAATGGGCGGCGGCAGCGTTTCCTACAAAGAGGCGGTGCAAAATAATCTCGAAAAAATTCTCACGCTTCCCGATGAAACAATCATTTGTCCAGGTCACGGGCCAATGACGTCGGTCGCAGAAGAGAAGCAGCACAATCCGTTCTTCGCCGGAAAGCTTTAGGGCTTTCCGGCATGTAAGATGTTGGATGTAAGATTTAAGATGTTTCCCCATGAACAAACAGGAACTGCAGAGCCGGACGAAAGCGTTTGCTTTGCGAATCTTGAAGTTGGTTGATGCGCTGCCTCGAAGTCCCGCCGGTCGTGCGATTTCAAATCAGCTTGTCCGAAGTGGAACCTCGATTGGTGCCAATTATCGTGCTGCCTGTCGCTCCCGCTCGCGCGCCGAATTCGCTGCGAAACTTGGGATCGTTGCGGAAGAAGCTGACGAAACGATTTACTGGCTGGAATTGATTCGCGATGGAAACTTGCTGCCGGCAAACAAATTGGAGGAAGTGCTCAAAGAAGCCGATGAGTTGACTGCGATCTTCACCGCAGGACGGCGCACTTCGAGCAGAAATCAAACCTCAAACACCAAACCTCAAACATGAATATTGGCTTCATTGGCGTTGGTCGAATGGGCGCGAATATGGCGCGGCGGTTGAAAGATCGCGGATCTAATATCACCGCGGTTTACGATTCCAATCGCAAAGCAGCGACTGATCTCGCAACGGAGCTTGGTTGCGCGGCAGCTCAAGATTTGTCGGAAGTCACGGCCGAGTCCGACGTGATTTTCACGGTTGTGACTGATGACAACGCGATGCGAGAAATTTTTTCCGGGAGCGGCGACAATCTGCTCAAAAACGCGCGAGGAAAACTTTTTATTAATTGCGCGACGATTTCGCCGGAGGTGCATGTTGAAGTTGAGAAACTCGCGGAGAAAGCCGGCGCGGAATCGCTTGAAGCCTGCATGGCCTCGAGCATCACCCAGGCGCGCGAAGGCAAACTTTATTTGATGTGCGGCGGAAGCGAGAGAGCGTTTGGGAAGGCCGAACCGATTTTAAGAGAGCTTGCTGCGAGCATTCGCTTCATCGGTAAAGCGGGCGAAGCCGCGAAAGTAAAAGCGCTCGTCAATATGGTAATGAATATCAACACGGCTAGCCTGGCCGAAGGTCTCGGCCTTGGTGCTGCGCTCGGCCTTAATTTGAAAATGCTTCGCGAAGTTTTCGCACAGACTGGAGCCAACTCGCGCGTCCTCGAGACCGACGGTGAAGACATGCAAAACCGCGATCACAGTTGTTTCTTCTCCGCTGCCCACGCGGCCAAAGACAGCGGCATCGCCTATGAGCTGGCTCGTCAGCTCGGTCTTGAATTGCCACTCGCTCGCGCGACCAAAGAACAGTACGAGCACATGATCGCGGAGGGTCTCGGCGAGCTCGATAAATCTGGGATCGCAGAGCTTACGTTCAAAGGTCGTCATAAATCCGGCTACTACGGGAGCGATCAGGTGTAGATTTAAAAATGGGAGGATTTCATGGCAGTCACGCGACCGGTTCGGACGATCGTTCCGATCGTACGCCTCGGATGGAAACTGTCCGCCGGGTTTTTCGTTATTTAAAACATTACCCGGGCCTCGCGCTCAGCATGCTCGCTTGCGCGATCATCGGCACGCTGATGGTGATCGTTTTCCCAGTGGTGACAAAGCAGATCCTCGATGTCGTTATCCGACAACATCACCCGGAAAAACTGGCACCCCTGATCCTGCTCGCGGTATTGGCGGCGCTCCTTCAAAACGGGCTCAATTCGCTGCGCCTTATCCTTAACAACACGTTCGAACAGCGCGTCATTTTTGATCTTCGCAGCGACCTTTACTCACACATTCAATTGTTGCCACTGCGCTGGTTCGACAATCGTGCGACGGGCGATCTCATGACGCGGTTACTCGAAGACGTGACCTCAGTGGAGCGGATGCTGATCGACGGCGTCGAGCAAGGGGTTGTTGCTGTCCTGCAGATGGTGATTGTGTTCGCGATGATGTGCTACGTCAGTTTTACACTGACCTTGTTCGCGCTGAGTCCGGTGCCATTTCTCGCGGCTGGTGCGCTTTGGTACACCCTGACGGCGCATCGTCGATATCGATTGCAACGACGCGCTTCGTCCGCCATGAACGCGCTGCTGCACGACAATCTTTCCGGCATTCGGCAAATCCGAAGCTTCGCGCGCGAAAAAGAAGAACATCAACGATTCAATCGCGTTAGCGACGAACTGCGCCGGGCCACCCTCGTCGTAATGAAAGTGTGGGCCGCCTACAATCCGTCGATGTACTTGATCGGGACGCTCGGCGTGATCGTGACGGTTCTGGTCGGGACACGCGCCGTGCTTAATGGCTCAATGCAACTCGGCGACCTCGGCGCGTTTCTGTTGCTGAGTGGTTATCTTTATGAGCCGGTGGGGAAACTGCATCAGCTCAACCAACTGCTTCAGGCCGGCCGCGCTGCCGGTGAACGCGTTTTCGAAATTATCGATGAACCGATTGAGCCGGGCTGGCTGACGCCGGGAACGGAATCGGCCATCGTCGGCGACGTATCGCTACGAGAATGTTAGCTTCGGCTACAGTGGCGACGGGCGTCTTGCGTTGGATCGCATCTCGTTTCACGCCCGCCCGGGCGAGACGATTGCACTCGTCGGTTCAACCGGCGCGGGCAAGTCGACACTCGTCAGTTTGTTGCCGCGTTTCTACGAATTGCCGGCAAACGACGGACAAATCTTTGTCGATGGAAAAGAGGTTCGCGAATACAGCCTTCGCGCATTGCGCGAGAATATTGGCGTCGTCACGCAGGAAAGTTTCCTGTTCAACGGCTCGATCCGTGAAAATCTCCTAATGGGAAAACCAACGGCGACGGATGACGAGCTGTGGCGCGCAGTCGACGTGGCGAACGCACGCGAATTCATCGAGCGGTTACCGGAGAAGATGGGAAGCGTTGTCGGCGAGCGCGGCGTGAAACTGAGCGTCGGCGAAAAACAGCGCCTTTCCATCGCTCGCGCCTTGTTGAAAGATCCGCCGATTCTGATTTTGGATGAAGCGACTGCAAGCGTGGACACGGCGACCGAACGGTTAATTCAGGAGGCGCTGGAACATTTGATGGCGAACCGAACGTCAATCGTGATTGCCCATCGGCTTTCCACAATTGTTCACGCCGACCAAATTCTTGTCCTCGATCATGGCCGCATCATTGAGCGCGGCACGCATGATGAGCTCATCTCACATGGCGGCAAGTACGCGCGGTTATGCGAGCAAAGTTTGCTCGAATCGAGCCGACAGATCGATGAAACCGAACCAGAACTCGAAGCAGCGCCGATCGAGTCTCCCGACGAGCAGATGATCTAGACTTTCTCCGTCGATTATTCGCCGGACGAAGATGGTGACGGGATGGGAGACGGTGGAATTAAAAGAGTCTGGCCTGCCTGCAACTTCAGCGGATTGTCGATGTGGTTATATTTCTGGAGCTCCCCCACGCTCACGCCGTACATTTTTGCAATTGACGTAAGCGTTTCGCCGCGCGCGACGACGTGATTGTTGTCATTGCCGGTCTTGGTGGATGATTCAGGTGTCGCGCTGGATGTCGCAGTAGTGGTTGATGTCGACGTCGAACCTGTTGGCGCACCTTCTCCGATCATGACGCCGGGGCGATGATTGGCGATCTCGAGCTGAAGTTTTAGAATTTCCTGCGAAAGCATGTCGATCTTCGCGTTTTGTTCGTCGATTTTTTTGGTGAGCTCCTGAAGTTGCACAGCCTGGCTCACAGACTGGTTCGGCGTCGGTGCCATTGTTTGTCCGAAGTTGTCGGAGCCCGCAATTACAATCCATGCGAATGCGCCCACAGCTCCCGTAACCAGCGATCTCATCGGACTCGGATTTTGCCATCAGCCGCTATCGCTGGCAAGCGAGGTAGAACCGGAGGGGGAGCCGGCTTGCCTTTACTCTATTTCTCCTTAAATTTTTTGCATGCCGGAGCGTGTGCAAAAGCCGTTCGATCCCGCTCCGTGGGGTCCCAAGCAGGGAGACGAAGGAGGTCCGCGCTCGCCCGACATTTCGCGGCCTGACACCAAGGATTTGCTCAAGAAGATGCGCAAGGTGGATCCCAATCAATCGAAGCGCTATCGCCAGCGAACGGGGCAATAATGGACAAGCCACCTCTGGCCCTCGATCCGAATTTCTCGGGAGCGAGTGAAGATTTCCCGGCGCTGTTGCGCCGTAAGGGTCTCCTGCAGAGCGCGCCGGAAGTCACCAGTGCGGGCGGCGGTCATTCTTTTGTTCCAACGGAATCGACGACGATTCTCGCGTTTAAATTCTCGGGCGGCGTGCTGGTGGCCGGCGATCGGCGCGCGACTGCCGGCAACACCGTAGTTTACGATCGCGCAGATAAGGTTTTGGAAATCGATCGCCATTCAATCATGGCGATCGCGGGCGTGCCGGCGACTGCATGGGAGATGGCGCGTGTGCTCGAACATTCGTTTCAGTATTTTCGGCGGACGCAACTACAGGAAATGAGCGTGGACGGAAAGGTGCGCGCGCTTTCCAAATTGCTGCGCGACAATTTTGGTTTCGTCATGCAAGGGGTCGGGGTGGTGGTGCCGATCTTCGCGACTTACGATCCGAATTCGAAACCTGAGGCGCGCCTTTATTTTTATGACGCCATGGGCGCGCAATTTGAAGTGACGGATTACGCTGCGACCGGGTCCGGTTCGCCGGCGGTGCGCGGTATTCTTTATTACGAAAACAACTGGGGACCGAAAAAACTTCATGGGCTGGACCAAGATGAGGCGGTGGCGGTAACGCTGCGCGCTCTCGATACCGCGGCAGAAGCGGACACGTCGACTGGTGGCGTCGATCGAAGCGGCAAAATTTTTCCACTGATCAAGATCGTTTCGCGCGACGGCATCACGACGTTGACGGACGAAAAGATCGGCCAGGTTTTCAAACAAAAGGTAGCATGATCGAGGAACCGTATCGTTGGGTGGAGGCGATCGCGAACCGGCGCGAGTACGTTGAGACACAACTCGCCCCGGGCAGCCCGATCGCAGCGGTCGGATATCGCGATGGAATTCTCTTCTTCACCATTGCCCGGCGTTCGCGCCAGAAGATTTACGAGATTTACGACCGGATCGCGATGGGAGCGATCGGTCATCCGGGCGACATAGAACGACTGCGATTGGCGGCGATTGAATTGGCGAGCACGGAAGGATTTACCCGCTCGGCCTCGGACGTTTCGCTTCGACGTCTCGCGCATTACTCCTTAAGTCCGGTAATGAAGACCGCGTTCGAACAAGTCTACGGCCCGCCCTATCTGGCGCGATTACTTTTTGCCGAGATTGGTTCGAGCCCGAAGGAAGATTTGTTTTTGTCCGTTGACTACGATGGCTCGATTGCAGCCGATGGCCCGGCTGCTCAATCGCGACAACGCTTCGCGGTGTTGAGCGGAGCGAAGGTGTCGACGGAACTTATGGAAACCTTCCTGCAACAAAATCATGCTACGGACGCCGAACTGCCGGACGCGATAACGATTGCAGCAGATGCGTGGAGTGTCGGCCGGATGGCCTTGGGCGAAGATGCAATCAAGGAATTGCCGGGCCGCGATGCAATTCGCCAAAATCGAAATAAGCAACTCGAAAGCTCTGGAGTGGAGGCAGCAGTCCTTGAACGCGACAGCAGGAGCGCGATCCGTTATCGGATTTTAACGGACGCCGAAGTCCGCACAAACATTCGGACCTGATAATGTTTCAGAAGCCAACGGGTCAGATTTGGGCGATGAAAAACGTTGTCGCCTGGTTGGGACTCTTGCTGATGCTGGGATCGTTCGTCTGGTGGCAAATTCTTTTGACTGTTCCCCCGGTGAGTTCCTCGCGTAGCGGCGTGCCGGCACCTTTTGCACTCGTGGTCATCGATCCCGGTCACGGTGGCCAGGATTCCGGAGCGATCTGCGGGACCATTTACGAAAAAGACCTGACACTCGACATCGCGCAACGCGTGGACAGACTGCTCCAGGCGCAGGGCGTGGCTACGCTAATGACTCGAGTTGGTGACAGTTACGTTTCGCTTCAGGATAGAGCCGCGGTTACAAACCGCGCCCGCGATTGCATTTTCGTGAGCATTCACTTTAACGAAGGGAAAAAAATCGTGAGCGGAGTCGAAACCTATTACGCCGAACACCAGGCGGCTCCGGCCCCGCGTGTGGTTTCGTGGATCCCTTTCTTCCAGGGTGCGGAGTCTGAATCCCCGACGGTAGCCAGCCAAAGTCTGGCCCGCTTCATTCAGGAAGCAATGGTGGTCAGGACCAAGGCGCCGGACCGCGGAACGAAATCGGAGCAGTTTTTTGTTATCGCGAACGTTGGTGTTCCGGCCGTGCTGGTGGAGGCAGGTTTTCTCAGTAGCAAGGATGATATTGCTAAATTGGAGAGTAACGACTATCGCGAACAAATGGCGGCGGCGATCAGTGAAGGGATTCTCCGATACCGAGACGTCTTGAAGGAACGTCAGTTGACTCTGGCGGTTACAGCTCCCAAGGCCTGAATAGGTCGAAAATTTCGGCGTCAAAGCAAGCATCCATATGAAACTGCGAACAGCGGGTCTGATCCTCCTGATGTCGGCGGTGGTCGCCTTTGCCGACCCAGCGATCGAGAGCGTGCAGCAGGCTTTGAAGGACCAAGGGTTCTATTACGGCGACATCAACGGCAACAAAGATGCGGACACGACCGCGGCAATTCGGCGTTACCAAATTCGCAATGGATTGCAGATTACCGGTGATCTCAGCGACGAAACGCTGAAGTCCCTTGGCGTCGACTCGTCTGGGGGCCGCGCGGTGGTCAAAGCATCGCCGACTACTGCGCCACCCGCGCCCGATACGTCGGTCTTGAGAGCCCCTTTAAAACAAGAGCCGGAACCTGAACAACGTCAGAGACCGACGAACCCGATGACTGGTCAACCATTTCCCGAACCGCAGCGGCAAGATCGACAACCGCGCGATGAAGGCGTGGTTCCAACGGCTCCGGCGGGGAGTTTTGCGGGCACGCCCTATCAGTCAGCGCCGCCGGATGTTCAACGCAATATCATAGTTGCGGCGCAAAATGTTTTGGCGCAGCGCGGACTTTATCGTGGTCCGTTAGACGGGATGGTCGGCCCCGATTTTGAATTTTCGCTGCGCGCGTATCAGGCGCGGGTGCACTTGCCCGTCACCGGCCGGCTCGATCTGGAAACTCTTGCGGCACTTGAACTGTTGCCGGGTGGAAACAGACCCGTCTACATTCCGCGTCGTCGTCCGCCGCAACAGCCGGTGCGCGGTGAATGGATCCACGAACGCTGACTTCCCCCGGGGTCGAACGCGTGCAGTCAGGATTTTTCCGGCTCGAACTGCACCGCGTAGAGTTCGGCGAAAACGGTGCCGACAAAAATCTGCGCTTCAATGCGAAGCGGAATGCGATTTTGATCATCCGAAATCCAGATCGTGGCCCGCTTAAACTTTCGGTGTGGTTCTAACTCAAGGTCCTTGCCGAGACGTTTGAGTTGAACATCGAACTTGATCGCGTTGTAACTTCCGGCGTGGACCGATACGTGTTCACGGCCCAGCACCGTTACTGTCGCAAGATAGGCGGAGGTCGCCGGATAGACCACGATTCGGTAAACGGCGTGCTCATTGAGCGGCTGGCTTCGCAAGTAAAGCATCGCGCTGTGCAAATCGAACAAGTTTGGAAAATTGAACGACTTCGGCTTCGTATCTTTCGGGCCGGGATTTTCGGTGCGGGTGCGGGTCACGCTAGAATCCGTGAAAGTCAGCCCGGTGGTGATTTTCTTTCGGCGATATGCTTCGACTTGCGTGCTTTCGATTGGGTGAAGCGTTTCATCATTCGCAGTTCCATGGTAGGTGGCATCTAGTTTCCACAGAGCACGGACGAAGCCGGTGGTTCCGCCCGATGCTTCAAGTTGGAATCGTTTACCGCCAACTTTGCTAAAGTGGATGTCACCCTTGCCGGCGGTGATACCGGACCAGCCGAAATGATAGGTGGTCTGGACGGGGCGGGGTTCCGGAAAATTTCCTGGAGGGTCCTTGGTCAGCGTCGCTTCCCAGGTTGGGGTCGCGAAGATTGATGTGGCGAGCCCGAACAGCAAAGCACTGGCGGCAAAAAATAGCTGTCGTCGATCTTTCACTCTGTGAATCTCTCAGAATCTAATTCAAGTTCCGATCGGTACACAAAAAACACACGCGAGCTTGCTCTCCGCGTGTGTTTTGATTCGAAAACCGCGATTAAGGCTTCTTTGGTGTCGCGGAAGCGCCGCTTGTCGGACCCATGTTCATATTAACCGAGCTTGAACGGCCGGGTTTGTTCAGAACGGCGATCACGTCGTTGGTGAAATCAACACTGTCGCGCGAGTACATCAGGACCGGCACGCCGTTGAGGCTGTTGCCCGACTTATCGAAAACCAGGTCGAGGTTGCTTGATTTGACCTTTTCCATAACGACGTCGCTGATCTCTTTGACAATGCCTTCGCGCATCCTCAGAGCCTGCTCCTGAAGCTGACGCTCGCGGGTTTGCCGGAACTCGGTGATCTCACGCTCCATGTTCTTGATGTTGGAGATTTTGTCGTCGCGCTCCTTGGCTTTTTGCGCCTTGGCGTCTGCACTCAAGGCGGGCGCGTCAAGCTGCTTGTTCAGATTGTTCACGTCGTCGAGCGCCTTCTTGTAGGCGTCAGCACGTTCATCGTATTCTTTCTTCGCCTGGTTCTTGGCGTCGTTAATTTTTGCCTCGGCGTCCTTGGTTTTGTTGTATTCCCGAAAGGTCCGGTTCATGTCCACCGTCCCGATCTTTAATCCCTGCGCCTGCACGGCGATCGGCAGGACGAGCAGCGAAGCAAATGTCAAAAACAGCATCTTTTTCATAAGAAGGGGTAAACAAGTCGTTGGAAACCGGCCCGACCGCAAGTCTAATATTACGGGGTCAAAATTGGTAGCCCACACTGAAATTCAGGTGGCCGTGGCTCGCATTTCCGGCGGTATCGATTGGGAATCCATAATCGAGCCGCAACGGTCCGATCGGCAGATCCAGTCGCAAGCCGATACCGACGTCGGAGCCCAGGCTATCGAACGATCTTCGAGGAGTGAGCGGAGACGGAAATGGCCCAAGCCCCAATTTGGCCTGCTGCGTTTGGTATCTGAACGTTGCAATCTGATTCGGGCCGCGCGGAACGTCGAGCGTCTCTACGCCGAAAGTCCAAGCTCCGGGATTGACCGCGCCAACGTCGGAGAATATTGCTCCGCGTGCCTTTTCGACGATCGGAAAGCTAATTTCGCCGGTCGCGCGCCACATCGTCTGTCCACCGATAGGCTGATTATTGGTGTCTTTCGGGCTGATATCTCGAAACTGGAAGCCGCGAAGGTTATTTGAGCCACCGAGGTAAAGACGATCGTAAATCGGCACAGCCGGGATCGATTGGGTAAACGTTTGCGGGGGTACCGGATTGCAACCCCCTGTTCCAATATCGGTGCAGGGGTTTCCCATCGCATCAAACGCGAGCGGCACATGCGGACCGGCCACGACGGTGCCGATAGTTTCGAAGTTTTTAAATTGCGGCGAGTTCCACACGTCAACCGTTGATGCTTCGGCGTCGACCAGAAAGATCACATCTTTCCACACTCGCATGTATTTCGTCGCCTCGACATCAAGTCCGTAAGTCTGTTCGTCTCCCCCGAGAGGACCGCCGGCTACCCACGGTGAAATGGAAATCCTCTCGCCCTTACGAGTTAAGAAGGGATTGTCTCGACGGTCCCAAACAAGACTCGTCGACACCGCGCTTCTTGTAGTTGTGCCTTCCTCCGCTCGAATCTCAGGCGACACGCCCGCGGAAACGTTATAGATCTCGTAGTTCTGCAGACTGTAGCCGAGCACGCCATAGACCCACGAAAAGAGCGGCTTCCGCAGTTCAGTAGAAAACCCGTAGTTCCGCTGGTCGTAAACGGAGCTGAGATAAGTGGCGTCCGAATAGAACGCCTGACCGTTCAATGAAAGCCGGCGGTCGAGAAAATACGGCTCAGTCAAAGAAACAACGAAATCTTTTCTCTGGGAACCGACCTGTGCCTTGGCGCGGAATTTTTCGCCGCCGCCAGTGAGTCCCGGCCAATTTGTAATATCGAAGTTAGTCTGGGTCAGTTCCACGAACCCAATCAACGAATCGATCGTGCTGTAACCCGCGCCGAAGTTAAGCGAGCCGGTGCGTTTTTCTTCCACTTGAACCACCAGATCTTTGCGGCCTTCAACTCCAGTGTCTTCTGGATAAGCATCCACCTTGGAGAAGAAGCCAAGGTTCTCCAGTCGCTTCTTGGTCGTGTCGACTCGGACAGTGTTGAACACGTCGCCAGGTGCGATCAGAATCTCGCGCCGAATTACTTTATCCTTGGTCCGGGTATTGCCGATGATGTCGATCCGCTCGACGTACGAGCGATTGCCTTCCTCGATCTTGTAATGGACGTTAATTAAGCCCGGGCCCGCCGGCGTTCCCTGTGGCAATATTACGAGATCGGCATATCCGCCCTGACCATAAGCATCGGCCACTGCTCTCGCGTCATCGTGCAACTGTTTTGGCGAGTAAACACTGCCCTCCTTCATCTTCAGGAGCAGTCGGATTTTTTGCTCCGTCGTCTGCTTGTAGCCTTCGAAAGTGAGTTTGTTGACGTGGTACTCAGTCCCTTCCTTGATCCCAATTGTGATGATGAGTGGCCCTTTCTTGCGCTCTCGCTTTAGTTCCTGCACCTCCACGTCGATGTAGCCGTGGTTTTGATAAAACTCCTTGATCTTATCGAGGTCCTGTCCGAGCTGGACTTCATCCAGGCGTCCCGATTTATCGACGAAATTGAGCAACGTTTTTCCACGCGTTTTCATTTGCTTGCGTAGCATGCGCTCGCTGAAATGCTCGTTGCCCTCGAACTGGACTTCTTTTACCGCGCCCTTCTCGCCTTCGTTCACCGTGTAAATCACCCGGGCCGTTCCTTTGCTTTCATCGATCGGTTCGGTCCGGAAATCGACTGTCACGTCGGTGAAACCCTTGCTCTGATAAATATCGATAATCTTCTGCCGCGCCTTTTGCAGGCTGTCCTCATTCACCGGGGCGTTAAGTCTTACCGAAATCTCTTTGCGCAGTTTCTTTGCGGCTACGCGATGTGCGCCGTCGATGACCAGCTCTCGAATGACGGGCCGCGTCTGCACCGCCACAATCACTTTCACGCCGTCGCCTTCCGGTTGCGCGAAGATTCGCACGTTTTGAATCGTGCCTGTTTTGTAAAGATTGCGAATGTCGTCCTCCACCGTTGAATCCGAGTAGGGTTGACCAACTGCAGTGCGCATTTGCGCCAAGATCCGGTCCTTGGCGACCGTGGCCGGGCCGGAATATTGGACGTCAATCGAACGGATGATCGGCGCACCTTGTCCGTGTGCGGCGGACGCCGTGCCAAACCATATCGCGGAGGCGGCCAAAAGCATCGCTAACGTCCAGCCCCGCCCCATGCCCCAGAATTCTCTCATAACAATCAAAATGCCGAATCCCGCGCGGCGCAGAAACGGGCGCGGGACAGGCGGGAATTAGAGGAGAAGGCGGCGATCGTCAAGGCAGGATTTCGTCGAAAGTGGTTAAGGCGTCATTTATAGACAGCGTGAAAGGGCGTTCAGTTCAACAGTTCGTAAACGTTATTTCGCCGGCGCGGTTCATATCCGGCATCGCGGATGAGCGATTCAATTTGTGTCGCGTCGAGGCGAAAAGTTGTCCCTGCGGCGCTCACTACGTTCTCTTCCATCATCACCGACCCAAAATCGTTCGCTCCGTAATTGAGCGCAATCTGCCCAATGCCGGGCCCCTGCGTCACCCACGAGCTCTGAATGTTGTCAATATTGTCTAAAAAAATGCGCGACAATGCCTGCATTCGCAAATACTCCGACACGCCGGTGGGCTGTTGCACCTTCAACACGGTGTGCTGCGGCTGAAACGTCCAGCAGATGAACGCGGTGAATCCGCCGCTCCGGTCCTGTTGATCGCGGATTCGTCGCAAATGTTCCACTCGCTCCTCCGCCGTCTCTACGTGTCCGAACATCATGGTCGCGCTCGATTTCAAACCAAGCTCGTGCGCCACCTCCATTACCTCGAGCCATTGGTCGCTGTTGATTTTTAACGGTGAGATTTTCTTCCGGACCCGGTCGACCAGGATCTCGCCACCACCGCCGGGGATCGAGCCAAGCCCGGCTTTTTTGAACTCGGAAATTACCTCGCGTAGTGGCATCCGGAAAGTTTCGGCGAAATGCTGGAACTCCGGCGGACTGAATCCGTGAATGTTGATGTGCGGATATTTCGTTCTGATGTGCTGCAGAAGATCGACATACCACTGAAACGGCAGTTTCGGGTGATGTCCGCCTTGCATCAGGATTTGAACTCCGCCGGCGGCCGAAAGTTCGTCGAGTTTTTGGTCGATCTGCTCCAGGGACAGCACGTAGTGGTCTTCGTCGCGCTCGGTCCGATAGAACGCGCAAAATTTACAGTAAACGTTGCAGACGTTAGTATAATTGATGTTGCGGTCGGCGATGTAAGTCACGATCTCGCGTCCGCGTCCGCCGTAACTTTTTTCTTTGGCCCGATTTCGGCGCGCGTTGGCCAGCGCACCAAGCTCTTCCAGTGGCAAACCGTAGAGCTGCATCGCCTCGTCCGGCGAAATTCGTTTGCCTTCGAGAACCTTGTTGGTGAGCCCGTTTCGATTCAATGAAACCATCCCTTTAATCCTACCTGAGTCGTCGCCTTCTTACGAGCCCTTTAGCGCGAGCCAAATTTACGTTAGCCGCCGAAAAATTGTAGAGCAATCGCTCCGGTCGCGTTTTTAAGTTGGCAGGTGGCGCGCCTGCCCTACAAATTTCTCCATGGCGAAATCCGTGGCCATTATCGGCGCAGGCGCTTCAGGACTGACTTGCGGCGTGCTCTTCGCCGAGCGCGGATTCTCTTGTACAGATTTTCGCGAAGGAAATCGGTACGCGAACAACCTCGGGCGCCGCGGCCGCGCTTTGGTTTCCCTACGACGCAGAGCCGGCCGAGAAAGTGATTCCCTGGGCGCTCGCGACTTACGACGTGCTGGTCGATCTCGCTGGCGATATCCGATCTGCTGAGGGACAAAAACCTGACCGTTTTAAACGGCCAAGTTTGGAGACCGGCGTTTCGATGATCGAGCTCCGACAATATTGTCGACACGGCGAAATCGGAATTCCCAGTTGGGCGCGCGATTTGGGCGGTGTAGGCACGGTGCTACGCGCCGTTGCCGACGGGCCGCGGGCCAGTGGCTATAACTTTTCCAGCGGCTTTTCGCTCCGCGTGCCTCTAATGGATACCACCATCTACCTCGATTATCTCATCAACCGTTTTCAGAAAGCCGGCGGCGAAATCAAGAACGGCGTCTGCTTTGAGAAACCCGAAGATGTCGATCCAAAATTCGATCTCGTGATCAATTGCGCCGGGATCGGCGCGCGCGAACTCGCGCACGACGCCGATCTCGAACCGCATCGCGGGCAGGTCGCGATCGTTCCAAAACCCGACAATTTGAATTGCGCGATCGTGTGCGACGACGCGCCGCTTATGTATGCGATCCCCCGGACAAACGATTGCGTGTTCGGCGGGACGAACGACGCTAGCGATGTTCTCATTCCCGATCCGAAGACGACCAAAGCGATCGTCGCCGAATGTGCGCGCGTCTTAGAAATCGATTCTCCACCCGTGCTTCGCGAACGCGTTGGTCTTCGTCCATTTCGAAAATCAGGTGTGCGTCTGGAAAGAGAAAAACTTCGCGACGGTCGAACCGTGATTCACAATTACGGCCACGGAGGCTCTGGCTTCACTCTCTCCTGGGGCTGCGTGCAGGCAGTGTTCGAGCTCGCGAGAACCGCAGCCTAGTCCGGGCAACTCGTGAGCAGCCGCCGTAACGTGTAGGAATCCAGGTCGCACGCTTCAGAGTGACGGGCGGCCTCGATTTGTAGCGCAAGCCAGCAATGTCGCACGCTGTAGATCGTCTCTTCGAATTTTACGTTGCCGCTTTGCACTTGATCAATCAATACGTGCGTCGGGTCGCGGAGCAGGGCCGCGATCTGGATTGCAAATCCAATCAAACCCAGCGCAACCGGCACAATAATCGCCCACTTATTTCGAAACACGTAGTCGATTGTGCCAGCCATTAAAAAGCCTAACACCGGCAGTATCGGCGTCATCAGTCGCATTCCCCAACTCAGTCCCCAACCGAGTGGTCCCCACGACGCGACAACCGCCGCGTAACCTAGAACGACAAATAAGCAAAGCACGGTAAGACGACGGTCGCGTTTGAAAAAAATCCATATGCCTGGAATCGCCAGCAGCAGGATCGGCGAATAGACAAAGAGAGAACGTCCCGGGCTGAGAAACATGGCGTGCAATCCGGTGAGAAACGGGACGTTCAAATTACCTTCCGGGTAACCAAAATTTAGGGGAGACCCAAAGCGGGCCCAGTTATAGATCGCCAGTAGCGCGAGGCTGCCCATAATCACAAAGGCGGAAAGCGCACTCTTTCCCTTGTGCCACGATGCAATCATCCAAAACGGCGCCGCGATCAAATTTGTGGGCCGAAACAAGATCGACAATGCCAGCGCCGCGGCGCTGCGATATGGACTGTCCGACAAGGCGAAATGCATGCTTGCGATCAGTAACGCTCCGGCAGCGACTTCTGAGTAAAGTCCGCGCGATTGATACCACCAGTCGGAACAAGTTCCGATCAACACGACTGTGATGATTGCTGTTCGCCAACCGAAATAACGCCGCACGAGAAACAACAGCGCGGTCATGCCGAGCGCGCCCCAGAATGCGTTCACGCGCAACGCCCACCACGCGCCGGTAGCACTTGGCGCAATCTCTATCGACCAGATATATGGTTGATCGTCGGCGCGCGCGGTAAGCTTGTAGATCAGCGCAACAGTGAAGACATTTCCCGGAAAATACTTGGTATAAAGATGGCCGTCCGGTCCTTCGGCGCCGATGTTCACGTGGGCTTGAAGCGGCCGCAGTTGATCGATTGCCAAGTGGCCGCTCGTGGCGAGTGAGATTCCACTCGCGAAAACTGCAGCTTCATCCGACGCCTGAAGCTTGCCACGCGCCGTGATTCCGTAAAAGAGCAGAAAGCAAAGGAAACAGATCGAGCCAGCGATCAGGTTTTGGCGAACAATAGACATTGGCCGTCGGCGTTCGGGTTGTGGCATCCGTCGACCAGTTCGGCGAAATAAAACCTAGCAGCAGGGGGTAATGCCGCGGCTTCCGGCTTGAAATTATTGAATAACGCTTCCTTCAAAGAGCGCGAGTAGCGAATGATCGTTCACTACGTTAGCGCGATGCACTGAAAAGAACTGACGACATCGTCGGGCCCCTTGGCAGTGAAGAAGCTTTCGTAGTAACCGGGGCCGAGGTCCCAATACGGGCCCTTGTAATATTCGTCCCGATAAAATCGCCAGACGCCGCTGACCACGATGACGCAGCTGATCCGATCGTTCCAGAAATCGCCGATGTAATGAAAACTAAGGTTGGTTCGCGCGTAGGCGCCTTTAAAACCGATATGATCGTAAAGAACGAGCTCGGGCAGCCGGAGGATGTCCTTGGAAGGCTCGATGTTGTCTTTGCCGGCGCCACTGGGGTGATAGCCGAGCGGCCCGAGTTTCCATTTCATGTCGATGATACAGCCGTTATCCGGCGACAATTCAGTTTTGGGTATTTGTCTCATAAGCGGCAAAAAGGTTGGGACGCTATTTGAACCAACTATTGTGCCTCTGTCGAGCAAGAGATTGGCTTAATACCGGAAAGCGGAGACCGGATACCGAAAGGGTGAACCGCGCAGATATTCTATCCGGTATCCGCTGTCCAGTCTCCGGTATCGTCAAATCAGATGCTCGCGATTGTCGGAGCGGAGCCGGATCGTCTTGTTCTGCAAATTGTGAAGCGTCCGAATCAACCGAACGGTTTTGCTTTTGGCCCGCATCAAAATCGAATGGGTAGTCGCAGTGGTGCCCTTCGTTTTCACGCCGCGCAGCAAGGCGCTATCGCTGATACCTGTCGCGCAAAAAATAATGTTCTCGCCGTGGGCGAGATCGTCGGCGAAGTAAACGCGGCCCAGATCCTTTTCCCAACCGTCCGCAATGAGCTGTTTCTTTTCCTTGTCGTCGCGCGGCCACATCTTGCACTGCATTTCGCCGCCGAGACACTTGATACCGGCCGCGGCCAGCACCGCTTCCGGCGAACCGCCGATACCCATGTAAAGATCGATCTCGCTCTCCGGCAACGACGGCGCCATGGCCGCGGCGATGTCGCCGTCGCCGATCATGCGCAGCGAAGCGCCGCATGCGCGAATTTGTTCGACGATTTCCTTGTGCCGCGGCCGGTCGAGCATCATGACGACGACATCCTGGACGCGTTTATCGGTTGCGCGCGCGACGATCGCCAGCATTTCGGAAATCGGCATGTCGATGTGGAGCGAGTCGCCGCGTTTCTTCATGTAATCGATCACTCGCGGTCCGTAGGCCAGTTTCGACATGTAAAACGACGGAATATCGCGCAGCGCGACTTTCACTCCCTCTTCCGGGCTCGCCGCCGCGATACAACTGATCGAGTTCGGCGCGCCTTTGGAAATGTTGGTGGTGCCGTCGATCGGATCGATCGCGATATCGAACTGCGGCGCGCCGGGCAACCAGGTGCCGAGTTGTTCGCCCTTGAAAATTCCGGGCGCGTCGTCCTTGATGCCTTCGCCGATCACGACCTCGCCGCAAATGTTCATAAGATCGAACATTCCGCGCATCGCGTCGCAGGCGGCGGCATCGGCCGATTCCTTGTCGCCGCGCCCAAGCCAGCGGAGCGAGTTCAGCGCCGCGGCCTCGGTCGCGCGGACGAAATCGAACTCAATAATGCGTTCGATGTCGTGATAACTGATTTTTGGGAGGCGATGCATGACGGGCGCTAATTTTCTCACAGTCGTGTCCAATGACAACCGCGTTATCTCTTCTGTGGTAGCAGCCGTCCCCGGCTGCAGTCTTAAAATTTGCAGGTGAGACGCCTGCCGTTACAGCGCCCGAGTTCAGAAATTTTGAAAGTTTCGGCTTCGGCTAACGAACTGTAGCCAATAAACGTCCTGCCTATGAAATCAATAAAGTCAGTCGCCATGCCTGCCGCCCTGGTTGTTCTCGTTATCTGCGTCTACGCATTTCTGCTCGGGAACAAAGTCTTCGAAGCTAAGTTCGAGAACGAAGCAATCGCCTGGTACATTCTGGCGAAGGGAATCTTTTGCTCGGTGGCGCTGGTGGCGCTGAGTCGAATTTTAGACGGAATCATTGCCAAGCTCGGTGGCTGATCGTCTCGCTATTTCATCTCGGCGGGACGTTCCCGGTCCGCATGCTCGTGTCCGGACGGTCTAATGCGCAGGAAAACTTGGAATCCGTAACCGGGACCGCCGCCGTAGTAGCGATCAAGCTCGCCTGGCCACAAATCAACGGTGAATTGTCCGCCAAGGCCAACGTTGATGTTGTTACCGTGCGAAAGATCCCGCACATAGCCGACTGAAAGCGCGTTGATGGAAACAATTTCGGCCTGATCGACTGGCGCGAGCACGAGCTCTTGTCCTGATTTCTCAACCCATTCCCAGCGTCCATAAAAAGTATTGCGCTCTCGCTGGTAATCGCTCTCCAGCAGCACGGATTCCGTTTTGTCCTCATGAGTGTCGTCGTTTTGTCCCCATACCAGCGACGTCGCCCAATTCGAGTCCGGTCCGAGCCTCTTATTATATATGAGTGATGCCGTCGTGCGATGACGCTTCAAGTCTGGCTCCAGCGCTTCCGGGCTCTTGATGTAGGCGTGGGAAATTTGAAGGGCGATGTCTGACGTCGGGTTCCACGAAATTCGACCGCTGAAGGAATCAAAACGCGGTCGATCGAAGTCGTAACGGTCTTCATCCGGTTCGCGTCCGGTAAAAATGCTTCCTTCGACTTTCACGGTGTTCCATTGCATCCCCGCAGTCGCAACACCGAACGTCACGTGCGTTGAGTCCTGCCAATGATGCCCGATCGGGGCGTCCGGATCATCCATCCCGCTCGGCCGATGCATGAATGTTGGGGGGCCGAGTGCCGGTTCGCCCGGATAACCGAAATAAACGTAGCCGCTGACGTCGCCGTTGAATTTTTGAGAAAGCGAAAAGGAAAGTTCGTCGAACAAGTCGTGCGGATGTTGTCGATCATGCAACGGTTGGTCGTGCCACGATTCACCGCTTTGCAATAACAACGGATAACCGCGGCCGCCTTCCGTTAGCGGATCGAGACTCATCATGGCGCGGAGGCCGAGTTGGGTCGCGTCGCTGAATGGATGCGAATACATCGCCATGATCCAGTTCGGTGAATCGACCCGATCATCGCCGCGATCGCTGCTTACGTTGGTGTAGCGAGGGAAAATTGCGCCGTGAAACATGAGCATGTCATCGCCAAACATGAACATGTGCCCGTATATTGGTGACGAATCGGGCAACCAACTTGTGCCAGAGCCTTCGCGATTCATTGGATCGACGACGTTGATTGACGATTTCATTTCCATTTCGTGATTGGCGTGTTCGTGCATCGGCAGCGCGTTGCTGTTCGCATCGCGCGTCGCGCGCTCTTTGTCGGCAGGTAGCGGCGGTTGACCCAATCGCCCGATGGCGGTTCGTTGAACCGCCTCCCGGAGGGGCACCAGTGTCATTCCGCATTTTGGACAGTGACCCGGTTCGGTGCGCACCACTTCGGGGTGCATCCGGCAGGTATAGAGCTGGTGCTTGGGTGGCGGGCGATTGGGGTCAATCGCCCCTGCCTGAGCAATGGCCGCGAAGGTTATTGCGTTCGCGATCAAAATTAAAATTCGTCGTGTCATTAATCTGTAGCGGCAGCCGTGCCGGCTGCGATTTGGCGAATGCAGGCGAGACGCCTGCCACCACAGCGAAAAATCCGCGATTCGGATCGTGTTAGGCGGAAAATGGGGGAGCGTGCGCGCGCAGGCTCTGATTCAATTCAGCAAAGGAAGTCCTTCCAGGCGGTCCGGTATCGAGTGCCGCGAGCTCGAGGGAAAAAGTCTGCGCCGTCCTCAAAACCGCGAGTCGATGGAGTCCTGAATCGATCGGAAGAAGATCGATAATTGCCGGCGCGAGGTTATTTGCCGGCGTTGGAGTGATCGCGCGCAGATTCTTGCAGCACTCGGATCCGCTCGACTTGGGTGAAGGTGTTGCCGGTCTGGAATGAAACGGGCAGCTGCTTTGCGTGGTTTTCGTTTTGGCCGCAACCGCGCTGATCGCGCAATGGTTGGAAATCGCGATCCACGAAGAAATCACAATCGCGGTAATCAGGCAACGCGCAGCCACTCTCACGCCGATTTAATCGCCGACGCCCGGTGATTCCTCAAATGTTTTCTTGCGATGCAATCGGTGCGGCGCCAGTCGCGGCAATTTCGGGAGGGGTTTCCGGCGTCTCACTAACCGCGCCAGCTGAAACCGCGGGAGCTTGCTTGATTTGAGTCGACATCAACATCGCCGTGAAGAGAAGCGCGGCGGCCAGATAGTAAGGCGCGCCCGGGACGTGTACGGAATGCTTGGGATTAATGAACCAGCCAAAAACTTTCAGAAAAACCCACGGCCCGATAATGAAAGTGATCGAGCGCATGCTTTGGATCGCGCCTTGGAGTTCGCCTTGTTCTTTTTCGCTAACGCGATGGGTCATCATCGATTGCGCGGCCGGCATCGCGATGTTCCAAAGCGAAATGATCGGAATCGACGCGAGATAAGTTGCGCTATTGCGGGCCAACCCAGCCACGAACATTCCGACAGCGCCGAAGAATTGACCTGTGTAAAGCGTTCGCTTCTCGCCCCAAAGTTTTACGACTCGACCGGTTAAGCCGCCCGAGATGGCGGCGGTGCAAATTCCGACCACCATCAGCGAAAGCCCGATCCACTTCTGGTTCCAGGCGTATCGATAAATCGCGTAGAGCGCCCAAACGCTGAAAACGTTGTGCGCGGTGTAAGCGAGAAACTGGATCGTGGCCAATCGCCACAGCTCGTGATGTGAACGCAACAAGACCAGTGAACCGACTGGATTGGCGCGTCGCAACGAGAATGCCTTCCGCTGTTCCTGAGCGAGCGACTCCGGTACGAACAAAAATCCCCAAAGCCAGTTGGCCAGACTCAAACCAGCCGCGACCCAAAACGCGAGACGCGGATTGACGTCGCCGACCAAACCACCAATCGCCGGTCCAAATGTGAATCCCACGCCAAACGCGACGCCGATCATTCCATACGCACCGGCGCGCTTCTCTTTTGGTGTCACGTCTGCGATGTAGGCCATTGCCGTTGGAATGCTCGAGGTGGTGATTCCGGAAATGATGCGCCCAAGAAAAAGCCAGCCGATCGTTGGCGATACTGCCATTACGACATAGTCCAGCCCGAGGCCAAGATTCGACAACAAGATGATCGGCCGCCTTCCGAAACGGTCGGACAAAACGCCGAGCACCGGTGAAAAGACAAACTGCATCAAGGCGAACACAACGGCGAAACGCGCGCTCCAGGTCGCGGCATCGGTCATCCGGCCGCCGAGAAAATCGAGAATCAACTTCGGCAGGACCGGGATGATTAAACCCATCGCCAGGATGTCGAGCGTCACCGTGACCAGAATGAAAATGAGGGCGGCCTGGCGGTTTCTCATGAGTGGCGACAAGTGATGAGTGACACGTGACAAGTTTTCAGACTAGTAATTCTTTACTTGTCATTGGTCATTGGTCACTTGTCACTTTGAAAAAATGTACATCCCGACTCCGAACCGCATCGAAGATCGTGAAACGATCAACGCGTTTATTCAGGCACACGGCTTTGCGACGCTAATCTCAAACGCCGGCGGAGAAACTGTCGCGAGTCACTTACCTGTGTTGTTCGATGAGCAGGCGAACACTCTGCGCAGTCACATGGCGCGCGCAAACAGACAATGGAAGCAATTTGCTGACGGTGGCGAAGTGCTTTGCATTTTTCATGGACCGCACGCTTATATCTCGCCGTCGTGGTACGAACAGCAGCATACCGTGCCGACCTGGAATTATGCGGTCGTCCACGTTTACGGAAAACCGTCGCTGGTCGACGAAGCCGAATTGAAGCAAATCGTGGTCGATACGACGGAGAAGTTTGAATCAACAATGCCGGCCCCTTGGAAGATTCCTTTATCGGAACAGGAAACCGCGGCGATGCTGAAGGCGATCGTCGGCTTCAGGATCGAGGCCGTTCGCGTCGAGGCGAAGTTCAAGCTTGGCCAGAACCGTTCTCGCGAAGACCAGGAGAAAATGTTGCGTAATCTGCAGGCAGCGCCGGATGATGAAAGTCGCGCTCTCGGTCGATTCATCGCCATGCACCGCGAACGGAATTGACGATACGACTCGATCCGGTACAACGATCCGCAGGAACGTTACCCTGATGAGCAAATCCTATTTTCCAGCGGAGCGCGCCGGTCGGATTGATTGGTACGATAATTTTGCCGAAGAATTTCCAAATACCGGAAAAGATCTGGACTTCAGCGACGCTGAGATTGGGAATGCCGTGAACGATTCCAAATACGCCGTTCACATTTTGACGGCATTCGGGCAGGATATCGACGCCGATCCCGGACACGCCGGCAACGCAGTGTTGAGCGGCCAGTCTTCGAGCGAGTATGTCAAGCTACCTAGCGACGAAACTGCGCCAAATCCGGTGCGGCCGGGCATCGACACCCGCCGGCAAGCGAGGGTCGAGCGAATCAAAGCACACCCGAGATTCAACGCCGGCATTGCGCGGAGACTTCGGATCGACACCGAGAAATTTGACGCGTCCAAATACAAAGCCGAGCTCGGCCGCGCGCGGCAGACAGGAAACTTCGTGACGATTCCATTTCGCAAAGCGGGCGGCGGCGTTTCTGGGATTAATCTTTATCGTCAGGGCAAAGGCGATAAATCTCCGAAGAAAGTTGGTTTCTTTTTCCGCACCCCAGCCATCGATACGTCACCCGGCAAGGGCGAACTCAAGTACACTGCTCGCGCAGTTTTGAACGGCCAAGAGGTTGGACAATCAAGCGATGCGGTCACGGCGAGCATCAGCTGACCGATTTTCATCACAAGTGCCGATGGACCCGCCCTCAGTTAACAGATTGAAATTCGTCTCACGCTGCGGGTTATTCTTCTTGATCGTGCTCGCGTTCGCGAGTTGCGGGGAACCGGAAAGGGTCAAGCCTGTGGCGTTTCGACCGAGCGCGGTCCGAGCCGGCGGCGAATTCGATGAGGTCGGAACAGTCACCTTGTATCCGGGCGAATCGTGCGCATCGCAAGTCGTGTTCGTCTTTCACAACGGATCAAAATCGATCTCGCTGGCCGCGCCGTGGCATCAATCAGAAATTCTGAAGGATGCCGTTCGTTCCCACCGCAATGTCCGAGTCGTCGGCAGATGGCGACGCGGCAAAACGCCGGATTGCACTTACATCGAAGCGACACAAGTCGAAGCAATTCAGAAATCGTTCTGGTAATCGCGACTCCTGTCCGACTACAGGGCTGTCGACGATTGATTGGAGGTAAATATGGAATGGCTGACTAGTCCGCAGGCATGGATAGGTCTACTCACGCTCACTGTGCTCGAGATCGTTCTCGGAATCGACAACGTTATTTTTATTTCGATCGTTGCCGGCAAATTGCCGGGGGCGCAGCAGGACCGCGCGCGCCGAACGGGCCTTGCGCTCGCGGCAATCTCCCGAATTCTGCTGCTGCTGTCGCTCACCTGGGTCATGGGATTGACTGAACCGTTGTTCTCAATCTCCAGGGTCGATATTACCGGCCGGGAGCTAATTCTGATTGCCGGCGGCTTGTTCTTGATCGCGAAAAGCACGCGGGAGATTCATTTGCGCCTCGAGGAAGATGACGAACATGGGGTCGCGCGTGCTCGGGCATCATTTGCCGGAGTCCTGGTGCAAATCCTGGCGCTCGACATTGTCTTCTCGCTCGACTCGGTGATTACCGCCGTCGGTATGGTTGATCAAATCGCCGTGATGATCGCCGCGGTAATGCTCGCGGTCGGGGTGATGATGTTCTTTGCCGGAATTATCAGCCGATTTGTTGACCGCCATCCAACGTTGAAGATGCTCGCGCTCAGTTTTCTTTTGCTCATCGGCGTGAACCTTATCGGTGATGGCCTCGGGTTTCACATTCCCAAGGGTTACACCTATTTTGCGATGAGCTTCTCGGTCTTCGTCGAGATGCTCAACCTTAGAGTCAGGAAACGAAAACTGACCGCTGCCACCGCGTGATGAGCTCGATCTAGTAGCGGTAATGTTCTGACTTGAACGGGCCGTCGAGCGGCACACCGAGATAATCGGCTTGCTTCTCGGTGAGCTTGGTGAGTTTCACGCCGATCTTATTCAAATGCAGGCGCGCGACTTCTTCGTCGAGCTTCTTGGACAAAACGTAAACGCCGGGCTTGTAAGTGTCGCGGTTCTTCCAGAGATCGAGCTGGGCGAGCACCTGGTTCGAAAATGAATTCGACATCACGAAGCTCGGATGACCCGTCGCATTGCCAAGATTTAACAATCGGCCCTCCGACAGCAGGAAAATCTCGTGTCCGTCGGGAAACGTGTATTTGTCGACCTGCGGTTTGATGTTCGTTCTCTTCACGCCGCTGGCGTTGTTCAACGCGTCGACCTGAATCTCGTTGTCGAAGTGACCGATGTTACCGACGACGGCCTGGTCTTTCATTTTCTGCATGTGCTCGAACGTGATCACGTCGGTGTTGCCGGTCGCGCTGATATAAATGTCGCCGCGGCCGAGCGTGTTTTCGATGGTCGTAACTTCGTAACCTTCCATCGCTGCTTGCAGGGCGTTGATCGGATCGATTTCGGTGATGACGACGCGCGCGCCCTTGACCACGCAGCGATTGCGCGCAGCCTTTGCCGACGTCGCCGTAACCGCAGATAACCGCGACTTTGCCGGCGATCATCACATCGAGCGCGCGATTCAGTCCGTCGACCAGCGAATGCCGGCAGCCGTAGAGATTGTCGAACTTCGATTTGGTGACGGAATCGTTGACGTTGATCGCGGGAACAAGCAGACGGTTTTCCTGCGCCATTTTGTAAAGGCGATGCACGCCGGTGGTCGTTTCCTCAGAAACACCACGCCACTCCTTCGCGATCTCGTGCCAGCGATATGGATTCTCGCGCTGCACTTCCAGCAACAAATCCTTGATGACCTGCTCTTCCTTGTTCGCCGATGTTGATTTTGCCCAATCGCTGCCTTCTTCGAGCTCGTAACCTTTGTGAATGAGCAGCGTCGCGTCGCCGCCATCATCGACGATCAACTGCGGGCCCTTGCCGTCAGGGTGCGAAAGCGCGCGATAAGTGCACCACCAATAATCCTCGAGCGATTCACCTTTCCAAGCGAACACCGGGATGCCGGCCTTAGCGATTGCTGCCGCAGCGTGGTCTTGCGTAGAGAAAATATTGCAGGACGCCCAGCGCACGGTCGCGCCAAGGTCGACAAGCGTTTCGATCAACACCGCGGTCTGGATCGTCATGTGCAACGAACCGGTGATGCGAACACCGGCGAGTGGCTTTTGCGGCGCGTACTTTTCGCGGATTGCCATCAGTCCGGGCATTTCTTGTTCCGCGATCGAAATCTCCTTGCGACCAAAGTCGGCCAGCGAAATATCGGCGACTTTGTAATTCTGCTTTGTTTTCGGTTCGGTCGTTGTTGTGCTCATAAAATTATGTCGCGGCTTTCTTCAGCGCGTCTGCTTTGTCCGCTTTCTCCCAGGTGATATCGGGGTCGTCGATTTTGCCGAAGTGGCCGTAGTTCGTGGTCTTCGAATAAATCGGGCGAAGCAAGTCGAGCTGTCTGATGATGTCGGCCGGTTTGAAGCTGAATGTGCCAAGAACTGCGCGCTCGATCGCTTCTTCATCGACGGTATGGGTGCCGAACGTGTCGATGTGAACGCTGAGCGGCTTGGGATGACCGATCGCGTAGGCGAATTGCACTTCGCATTTCGAAGCGAGTCCGGCTGCCACCACGTTCTTCGCGACCCAGCGTCCCATGTAAGCCGCGCTGCGATCAACTTTGCTCGGATCCTTCCCTGAAAAAGCGCCGCCGCCGTGGCGGCCCATGCCGCCGTAGCTATCGACAATGATTTTGCGGCCAGTCAGGCCAGTGTCGCCTTGTGGTCCGCCGACCACGAAGTTGCCGGTCGGGTTCATGAGAAATTGCGTGTCGTCGTTCAACATCTCCTTCGGCAAGACTTTCTTGATAATTTCCTCGATGACGAAACTGCGGATCTCGGAATGTTTTACGTCGCGGGTGTGCTGAGTTGAAATCACTACGTACGAGATGCCGATCGGTTTGCCGTCTTCGTAAATGACGGAGACCTGCGACTTCGCATCCGGCCGGAGCCAGCCGACTTTGCCGCTCTTGCGGATACGCGTGAGCTCGCGACCAAGGCGATGTGCGAACATGATCGGTGCCGGCATCAGCTCGGGCGTTTCGTCGCAGGCGAAGCCGAACATCAGTCCCTGATCGCCGGCGCCTTGTTCGGCCGTTTCTTTTCCTTCCGCGGCGCGCGCGTCCACGCCTTGCGCGATATCGGGCGATTGTTTTGTGAGAATGTTTTGGATCGCGATCTTGTCAGCGTGAAAAACATCGTCGTCGTTCACGTAACCGATTTCGCGCACGGTATCGCGCACGATTTTCGAAATCGGGATCACACTCTCGAGCGGTTTGTCCGGGTGCAGGTTTGGTATCGTGATCTCGCCGCCGACGATGACGATGTTCGACTTTGCGTAAGTTTCGCACGCGACGCGACTGTTCCGGTCCTGCCTGAGGCAGGCGTCGAGCACTGCGTCAGAGATGGTGTCGCAAACTTTGTCGGGGTGACCTTCGCCAACGGATTCGGAGGAAAAAATGTAACGGCGCGACATGTCTGAAGAGATAATTCGTTAAGTGGTTTAAGGGTTACAACGTAAGACGACGATCGTGGCGCCAACAAGGCGATGGCGATGTAACGTTTTAATGAGGTAACGAATCGCGGCGTCGTCGCTGTCGCGATGGACATATTGACCAATCATGATATGTAGATGTATCGTTTGACTCAAGAATGCCGTCAACGATTAATTTGCTCCGGCTCCTAGCCGATCCAACCCGGTTGCGCCTGCTGCTCCTTCTCGATCAGGAACAGCTTTCCGTTGCTGAGCTGCAACAAATCCTCGGCATGGGCCAGTCCCGCATTTCCAGTCATCTCGCGCAGCTGAAACGGGCTGGCGTCGTGGAAGATCGCCGCGCCGGCAAGAATGTTTATTACGGTGCGAAGAAAAACCCGGGGAGAAATGGAGCGCGCGATCGGGTGGAGCAAATTCTGCAACTTCTGGTCCGCGAGGTTCCCGAAACCGTCCGCGATCGGACCGCTTTGAAACTGACGTTGCGTAAGCGCCAGGACAAGGCGCGTGAATATTTCGATGAGCTCGCCGGAAAATTTGGGCGCAGTTATGTGCCAGGCCGTTCCTGGAAGGCGCTTTCGCATGCGCTGATCTCGCTCGTTCCCCGATTGACCATCGTCGATCTCGGCGCAGGCGAGGGGACGCTTTCGCAATTGCTGGCGAAGAACGCGCGCAAGGTGATCGCCGTCGATAATTCGCCGAAGATGGTGGAGTTCGGTTCGAAGCTGGCGAAGGAGCACGGTTTCAAGAATCTCGAATACCGGTTGGGCGATCTCGAAGATCCGCCGATTGCCAAAGAGAGTGTTGATCTCGCCATTTTGAGTCAGGCGTTGCACCATGCGATCAAGCCGGAGCGCGCGATCAAATCGGCGTATCGCATTCTCAAAAAGAACGGACGGATTGTTGTGCTCGATCTGCTCAGCCACAATTTCGACAAGGCGCGGGATCTGTATGCCGACCGCTGGCTGGGATTCAGCGAAGTGAAATTGCACGAGCTTCTTGAGCAAAGCGGATTTCGCGACGTTGATGTTTCGGTCGTCTCGCGTGAGACACAAAACCCGCATTTCCAGACCGTGTTCGCGACTGGGGTTAAGTGAACGGCACCTTCCATTTGCCTGTCTAACGGTTGCCGTTGAACGTTAATGTACCTGAGTCTGTTGTTATGACCGGCTTTTTCGAAGAGCTGAAACGGCGGAAAGTGTACCGCGTCGCGATCGCCTATATCGTGGCGAGTTGGGCGCTCGCGCAGGGACTCGCCCAGGTCCTGCCTGTTTTCGACATTTCTAACTCAGTCATTCGGGTCGTGATCGCCTTGTTGCTGATCGGATTTCCACTCGCGCTGGTTCTGGCGTGGGTATTTGACATCACGCCGAGCGGCATTCGCCGCACCCCAAGCGCAGCGACCCAAACCGCAGCGACCCAAGCCTCACCGACCACGCACCGGCGTCGCAATCTGTTCATGCTTGCCGCCGCCGGCGTTGTCATGTCCGCCGCCGCCGGTTTCTTTCTCCTGCCGCGCGCGGCCGCTCATAAGGTCGACAAATCGATCGCGGTATTACCGTTTGAGAACCTGAGCGACGAAAAAGAGAACGCTTACTTCGCGGACGGAGTTCAGGATGACATTCTCACGAATCTTTCGAAGATTGGCGACCTGAAGGTGATCTCGCGGACTTCGGTGATGCCGTATCGAGGCGCGAAGCAGAGCGTACGGGAGATCGGCAAAGCCCTCGGCGTTTCCACGATTCTTGAAGGCAGTGTGCGTCGCTCCGGCAATCGCGTCCGCGTCAATGTCCAATTGATCGACGCCAATAACGACGAACACATTTGGGCCAGCGATTACGATCGTGACCTGAACGACGTTTTCGCGATCCAGACCGACCTCGCCCAAAAAATCGCGAACGAATTGCAAGCCAAGCTTTCGCCAACGGAAAGAGCGCAGATGGAGAGTAAGCCAACGCAGAACGGTGAAGCTTACCTTGCCTACGTTCGGGCGCACGATCTGCACAGCAGCTCTTACGAGGATTTGGCGAAATTAAAGGAGGGCGAGGAGGCGTACGAGCGCGCTATCACGTTGGATCCCAACTTCGCGCTGGCCTTCGCACGCTATTCCCAACTTGAAAGCTGGATCGTCCACTCGTTCGGGCGGTCACCGGAGCGACGGGAAAAGGCGCGTTCGTTGGCGGTGCGGGCAGTCCAATTGCAGCCGCAGCTGCCCGAAGCGCATCTCGCCCTCGGATTTGTTTATTATTATATCGACAACAACTTCGAAGCCGCAGCGAGTGAATTCGAGATGGCGCAGCGTGGATTGCCTAACGAGTCCGAGGTTTATCTCGCGCTCGGCGCCATTCAACGGCGTCAGGGCAAATGGAATGAGTCGAACGCCAGCTTGGAAAAGGCGGTTGCCCTTGGTCCAAAGGACACGTGGCCGATGCAAAACCTCGCCATTAATTATCAAATGCAGCGAAACTGGGATGCGGCGAACAAGATCTTGGACCGCGGGCTGGCGATTACCCCGAATGCGTTCGGTCTCATGGAGGTCAAGTGTAAGGTTGCCATTGACGAGAAAGGCGATTTCTCTCTCGCGCAAAAATTCCTGGACGAAATCGATCCAAGTAAACTGAGTCCGGAGATCCAGACACAACTGGTGGCCGGTCGCGCGCAGATGCTTATTTTATTGCGTCAGTTTAGAAAAGCCGCGGATCTCGCAGACAAGCTTTCAGATTCGATGATCACGGCGTATCCTGGCGCATTGTGTGGCAAATATGTAACCATTGGTGTCGCAAAAAAGGCGATCGGTGACACAGCCGGAGCGCGCGAGGTATTTCGAAAGGGCGAAGCGTTATGCCGAAGATAACACTAGGCAGACTCCGGACGATGCCGCGGCCCACTCACGACTGGCTGAAGCGCTGGCCTGGCTTGGCCAGAAAGAGGCGGCCCTTGCCGAAATCAAGCGCGCTCAAGAATTGTTGCCCGAAAGCAAAGACGCTTTTGATGGCCCAGAGATTACTCAATCGGCGGCGGAAATTCACGCCATTTTGGGCGACGCCACCGATGCGGTTGCTCTTCTTGACGGTTTACTGCAGCGTCCAGGCTCGGTGACAGTGGCCATGCTGAAATTGAATCCAATTTGGGACCCGATTCGTAACGATCCACGTTTTCAAGCCTTACTCGACAAATACGGTGCGAAAGCGTAGCGCCGGGATTCTTGTTCTCCTTGTCTTCTCCACTGCTGAAGGGGAGTGGTCGCAAATTTCTTCCCAGTCGGAACCGTCTTCGGTGAAAGGACTCGAACACCGCTACATCGTGGTAGAGGACTCGAACAGCGGAGATCGTGCGTCGCTGGAACTGGCCGTTTTTTCGACGAAAACGTGTCTCTTGAGAATGGTGGACCAGCCGGTCGAGCCGCGACTCGATCTGGACGAGGTGATGGCCCGCGGAAGTTTCCTGGCCGGAGTGAACGGCGGCTATTTTGATCCTGAGTATCGACCGATCGGATTGCTCATCGTCGATGGGACACTGGTCGCGCCGCTGCAAAAGGCGCGTTTGCTTTCGGGTGTGCTCAGCTCGACCAGGAGAAAAATTCAAATCTCGCGCATGTCCGAATTTTCGCTTACCCAGAAGCCGGATACCGCGGTCGAGTGTGGGCCGATGATCGTCGATCTCGGCAAATCGGTGCACGGCCTGGAGGCGACGAAAGCGGCCCGCCGCACGTTTGCAGCTGCCGGGACCAGTGACAAGGCCGCGTTGGGGTTCTGCTCGGATGTCACCCTTTCGGATTTATCGAATATTCTCGCCATCGTTGCGATTCCCGACTTCAAAATCCAGCGCGTGTTGAACCTCGACGGCGGCTCGTCGAGCGCGTTCTGGTTTAAACGTGCGAACGGAAGCGCATTTTCAATTTCCGAACGAAAAACAGTGCGTGATTTTGTAGCAATTGCGCCAAGATAAGCGTTTGGTTTTGGAAAATGCGCACCTTTGGCGGATTCAAAGCAGGCGATAGATTCTTCTACGGTGAAGTCCGAGGCGAGGATATACATGTTCTTGCAGAGCCATATTGGGTCGGTATCAAACCCACCGGCGAAGTTCGACAGTTGCCGGACGTTGTTATCGATCTTCCGGTGGCGCCCTCGAAGCTGATTGCTGTCGGATTGAACTACGCGGATCACATCGCTGAGATGAAACGGACGCCGCTGGGCACGCCGTTGATCTGGTTCAAGGCTCCGACTTCGTTGCTGCCGCATAACGGCACGGTTGAGATCGCCTTTCCGGAGCATCAAACTGATTTCGAGACAGAACTTGGCATTGTGATCGGACGAGCCGCCAAGGATGTTTCGGTCGAACAAGCACCTAATTTTATTTTTGGTTACACCGTGGGTCTCGATATCAGCGACCGCGATTTGCAGAAATCGGAGAAACAATTCGGACGCTGTAAGTCGTTCGATACCTACACGCCTATCGGCCCATTCGTTTATGCCGGCATCGATGTTGGCGATGTGCAAATCGAACTGCGGCAGAATGGCGAAGTGCGGCAGCGGGCGCGGACGGGCCAGATGATTTATCCGCCTGCGGAAATTGTTTCGTTCGCGAGCCAGTCGCTCACTTTGCTCCCCGGGGACGTAATTCTGACGGGAACTCCATCCAGCGTAGGCCCGATTCGAGCAGGAGATGGCTTGGAAGCGCAGATCGCCGACTGGCCGGCCCTGCGCAATCGCGTGGCAAACGCGCGTTAGATTTCGGGGTCCAGACCGACCTTCGGGTCGGGTACTTGTCTTACATCCTGTCAGTGTGGCTGATGCGAAAGAAATATTAAACGACGCTAGCCTGGAGAGCGTCCACTAAAGAAAAGTGAAAAGTTTTGCTCGACTCGCGTCCAAACCTTTTGGGATAAAACGGATGTACCGAGCAGTAAATTCAACTCCGCCGAAATTATGAAAACATTCCTAACTCTCTGTCTCAGCGTGATCGCGCTGACTGCGTTTTCTCAATCGCCACAGCAGCAGCGGCCTGGACAACAACCGCCGCCTCCGCCGGCCGGCGCGCCGCCCGCAGCCGCGCCGATGAATCCGGCAGCTGCGCAACCGGGCGCACCAGCTCAACAGCCGGGTATGCCAGCTCAGCAACCCGGAGTTCCAGGCCAACCACCTGCAGGGATGCAGCCGGGCGCGCCAGGAACTGCACCGGCCGGTGCTCCGGCAGTGGGTGTTTCTCCGGGAGCAAGCGTGACCGCGACTTTGAGTCCGGCGGCAAGCGGTACGCCCGCTCCTTCCGGGCACTTGTACGAAAACAAGGTCACCGGCAACTACTTGGTCGACAAATTTAACGAGGGCGGCCCGGTGATGTGGCCGATTCTCTTGGTGTCGATCGTCGCTCTTACTGTCGTCATCGAACGAGTTTTCTGGTGGGGCGGACGCTGGTTCCGGCGCGACCCGAAACGGATCGAAAAAGTTTTCACCGCGGTCGAAGTCGGCGACGTGGCGGAAGCGTCGCGACTATCGCGTGATTCGCGGGACCCGGTTCTGCGCATGATGTGGAACGGCTTGAATCATCAGCACGCGTCGTTGCAGGGCGCGTTGCAGGTTGCGGCCGGTATCGAGATTAAGCGGGCAGGCCGATTCCTCGTCGTGATGGACACGTTGGTGACTCTCGCACCATTGCTCGGCTTATTGGGGACGGTCACCGGTCTCATGAAGGCCTTTCTCGCATTGGGGAATGAGGAGATTGCAATCGTGTCGATCACCGGCGGTATCGGCGAAGCGCTCATCGCGACGGCGTGCGGTTTGGGCATTGCTATTTTTGCGCTGATTCCGTTTAACTTTTTCACTTCGCGCGTGTCTAACTTAGAGTTCGAGTTACAAACCGCAGCCACCAATCTCGAAGTTATGTTGGAAGCTCAAAGGCCAGGCCGCCGCGAAGAAGTGACGATTGCCCACGGACCGAGCTCGCCCAGTTCGGCCAAGGGTTCGTCCATCTAGTACTTTTTTATGCACGTAACTTCACCCATTCCTCATAAGAAAGGGCGGATCGAGATCATTCCGTTGATCGACATCATGTTCTTTCTGCTGGCGAGCTTCATGATGGTCAGCCTGAGCCAGGTGCACATGAAGGGAATGAAAGTGAATCTGCCGACCGGGCAGATGGGTGAAACGCAGTCCAAGAACGAATACATCAGTGTCTCAGTGGATGCGGACGGCCACCCCTATTTCGACAAGACCGAGATGACCTACGACGCGCTGTTCGAAAAGTTAAAACAAGTCCACGCGGAAAATCCGGAAGCGAAGGTGTTCATTCGCGGCGACAGGGACACGGTTCATTTCAATATTATTCGCGTGCTCGATCTCTTGCGTTCGGCCGGCTTTTACAAAGTCGCATTCGAGATCAAGAGCGAAGCCTTGAAGGGAATGCCGGGACCGCAAGGTCCTTGATTTATGGCCCAACCACTTCTCTATAAGCCGCCACCGAGCTGGCAATTTTGGGCCTCTTTGGGCGGGGCTATTTTGATAGAGGCGGCATCGGTGGTGATTGCGGGAATTAAACACGAACCGCCTGCGGTTGATCTTTCAACGATTCCGACGGCCACGGTGGAGGCGCAGTTAGAACCGCAGGATCAACCGACACCGCCTCCTGAAGACATTCCTATTCAGGAACCGCCGCCTATTCCCGATGTCGAGCCCGAGTTCCATGAAGAGAAGCCACCGCCGCCAAAAACAAACAGACCCGCTGGGCCGGTCAAGGCACCTCAGGGCGTGACTGGCACGATGTCGATTTCAGGCGCTAAGGCAGTGGCGATCTTTGCGCCAAAGCCGGATTATCCGTACGAAGCCCGCAGCCGTCACCAAACCGGAAGCGGTGTTGCAGTGCTGTCGGTTGATACCGCCAGCGGCAACGTGACCGATGCATCGATGGCGCAATCTATCGGTAGCCCAATTTTGGATAATGCCACGGTCAGTACCTTCAGGCGCTGGCGATTTCGGCCCGGAGCTTGCGCGCCCAAGGTAAAAGTCCCGATTACCTTCACGATGACCGGTGCTTCCTATTAAGCCTTATGAAAGTCTCTTCGCCCATTCCCAAGAAACACGCTCGAATCGAGATCATTCCGTTGATCGACATCATGTTCTTTCTCCTCGCGAGTTTCATGATGGTGAGCCTGAGCCAGACTCACATGAAGGGAATTAGGATTCAATTGCCATCCGCTGCGGTTCCGCCGCCGACTACGACGAAAGACTACGTTTCCATTCGGGTCGGTGCCGGTAACGCTGTCAGTTTTGACGGCCAATACGTACAGGACGATCAAATTCTGCCACGCCTGTTCCAATTGCACGCGGCAAATCCGAACATCAAGGTTTCAATCAGCGCCGAAGGGATGGCGCTACACGGTGACGTTATTACCGTTCTCGACAAAGTCCGCCGCGCGCAAATTCAAAAAGTCGGTTATCAGATTCGCGCAGCCGCCGGCGGCCCGGCGGGAGCCGCTGCTCCGGGCGCTCCTGGTGCTCCTGGTGCTCCTGGTGCTCCACCCCCACCGCCGCCGCCTGGTCCGCCGCACTAATTCTCCATTTCGCGCAAAGCTAGTTGCAATGCAGCGGTCGCTTTGCCGCGGTGACTGATTTTGTTTTTCAGTCCAGCTGCCATTTCACCAAGAGTTCGATCGAATCCGGCCGGTTGAAACACTGGATCGTAGCCGAAGCCTGCGTTGCCCCGCGGCAAATCAACAATCTTTCCTTCGATCGCACCTTCGAATGTGCCCAAAACTCTTCCAGCGCGGGCAAGTGCAATGACACAGCGAAAACGGGCCGATCGGTGGGCGACATTTTTGAGTTCACGGAGCAGCTTGTCGACGTTCTGCGAGTCGCTCGCCGTTTCACCGGCGTAGCGCGCGGAAAAAGTTCCCGGCGCGCCACCGAGCGCGTCGACCTCGAGACCTGAATCGTCTGCGATCACGAATTCGTTCGTTCGTTTGGAAACGTGGACCGCCTTGAGAATTGCGTTCTCTTCAAATGTGCGTCCCGTTTCTTCCGGCATCACGATCTCGGGATTCGAACTAAGATCTTTGATTTCAAAGTCAGCGCCCAGGAGTTCGCGAAATTCCCGCGATTTATGTGGGTTGCGCGTCGCCAGCAGTAAGTCCATTTGCTTTTCCTGTGTTCCTGCTTTCCTGATTGATAATCCGATGAGCAGCGAGCGCCGCAAACCATATCCATTCGACCAGATTGAGCCGAAGTGGCAGAAAATCTGGGACGAGCGGCAGGTTTTTCACGCGCTCAATCCCGGCGAAAAGGACTTCGATTCCGGAAAACCGAAGTTCTACGTCCTCGACATGTTCCCGTATCCG
The DNA here is from genome assembly GCA_963801815.1 of uncultured Verrucomicrobiae bacterium. Classification (GTDB taxonomy): domain Bacteria; phylum Verrucomicrobiota; class Verrucomicrobiia; order Chthoniobacterales; family UBA10450; genus AV40. The sequence goes on along the minus strand of CAWDGJ010000002.1, from coordinate 519,521 downwards.
AGCGGCGCGGGCTTGCACGTCGGACATCCGGAAGGCTACACCGCCACCGATATCATTGCGCGTTACAAACGGATGTGCGGCTTCAATGTGCTGCATCCGATGGGTTGGGACGCGTTCGGATTGCCGGCGGAACAATATGCGATCAAGAGCGGTCAGCATCCTGCGATTACCACGCGCGAAAACGTTGCGAAATTCAAATCGCAGCTGAAACGGATTGGTTTCTCCTACGACTGGCAGCGTGAGATCAACACCACCGATCCGCGCTACTACAAGTGGACGCAATGGATCTTCCTTAAGATCTACAATTCCTGGTTCAACTCGAAAACGAACAAGGCCGAGCCAATTTCCACTTATCGCGGCAACAATCCGGACGAAGTCCGGCTGGCTTATGTCGCCGATGTGCCAGTGAACTGGTGCCCGGAACTCGGGACGGTTTTGGCGAACGAAGAAGTTGTCGATGGCAAAAGCGAAGTCGGTGGGTTTCCGGTCGTCCGACGACCGATGCGGCAATGGATGTTGCGAATAACCGCTTACGCTGAGCGCTTGATCAACGAACTCGAAGGACTTGATTGGCCCGAAGGAATCAAATTACTCCAACGCAATTGGATCGGCCGCAGCGAAGGCGCGGAGATCGATTTCAAAGTCGATAGTAATAAGATCCGCGTTTTCACGACACGCCCGGACACGCTGTACGGCGCGACTTACATGGTCCTCGCACCGGAACATTCACTCGTCGATCAAATCGTGACCGAAGAGCAGTGGCCGGCGGTTCGGGAGTATCGCGAACGCACCGCGCGCAAGAGTGATCTCGAGCGGACCGAACTCTCGAAAGAAAAAACCGGCGTCTTTACAGGCGCTTATGCGATCAATCCCGCTAACGAAGAGAAAATCCCGATTTGGATTGCCGATTACGTCCTGCTCGGTTACGGCACGGGTGCGATTCAGGCAGTCCCCGCTCATGATGAGCGCGATCTCGAATTCGCGCGCAAGTTTGATTTGCCGATTCGAGAGGTGGTTCAGCCGCCGGGCGACGAAGATCCCATCGGATTTGTTGGCGATGGGATCGCGATCAATTCGCCGATCATCGATGGGCTGCCGTCGCGTGACGCGATTCGAAAGATTACGATCTGGTTGGAGGAGCGTGGGCTCGGAAAACGCGCGATCAACTACAAGCTTCGCGACTGGCTTTTCTCACGTCAGCGATATTGGGGCGAACCGTTTCCAATTGTTTGGCAAGACGGAAAGCATCGTTCGTTGGAAGAAAAAGAATTGCCGGTGGTTCCGCCGCCGCTTGAGGATTACAAGCCAACCGGCACGGGTGAACCGCCGTTGGCCAAAGCCAAGGACTGGATTCGATACTCGGAGAAAGCGGCGCGCGAACTGAATGTAATGCCGCAGTGGGCAGGCTCCTGTTGGTATTACCTGCGTTTTTGCGATCCGCTGAACGATAGACGATTCGTCGGCGAAGAAGCTGAGCGATATTGGGCAGCTGGCGACCATCCGGGCACCGTCGATCTTTACGTTGGTGGAACTGAACACGCCGTGTTGCATCTGCTTTACGCGCGCTTCTGGCACAAAGTGCTGTTCGATCTCGGATACTTATCGAAACCCGAACCGTTTCAACGTTTGGTGAATCAGGGGATTATTCTCGGCGAAGACAACCAGAAAATGTCGAAGTCGCGCGGGAACATTGTGAACCCTGACGACGTGATCGATCAGTATGGTGCGGACGCGTTTCGTTGTTACGAAATGTTCATGGGCCCGCTGGAACAGATGAAACCGTGGAGCATGCGCGGCGTCGAAGGCGTGTCGCGGTTTCTCGCGCGGGTTTGGCGATTAATGATGAGCGAAAACCAGGCGGGTGAATGGCAACTTTCGGCGGCGCTCAAGGATGTCGATCTTAGCAAGGCGCAAAACAAGATCCTCCACGCCACGATAAAAAAAGTCACTGCAGACATCGAATCCCTCTCCTTCAACACCGCGATCTCGCAGATGATGATCTTCGTGAATGCGTTCATCCCGCAGAGCGGGGCCGAGGTGATTCCGATTGCAGCGATGCGGACCTTTTTGGTTTTGCTAAATCCGTTCGCGCCGCATCTCAGTTCCGAATTGTGGGAGAAGCTGAAATCTTCCGGGGATATCACCAAACAACCGTGGCCAACTTACGACGAGAAATTCCTGATCGAAGATGAAGTGGAGATTGTCATCCAGGTAAACGGAAAAGTTCGCGACCGAATCATGATGTCGATCTCGGCGACGGAAGAGGAGATGAAAGCCGCAGCGCAGGTGAATCCGAAAATCGCGGAACTCGTTGCCGGGAAGCACGTTCGCAAGGTTGTCGTTGTCCCAAAAAAGCTTGTGAACATCGTGGTCCAGTAGTTAAACAGGCGGCATGTGGAAGGAATTCAAGGAATTTGCCGTCAAAGGTAACGCAATCGATCTCGCCGTCGGTGTCATCATCGGCGCTGCGTTTGGGAAGATCGTCACATCAGTTGTCGAAGATTTGCTGATGCCGCCGATCGGACGGGTTGCCGGCAATCTCGACTTTAGCAATCTCTACGTTCCGTTGTCGGATAAAATCACCGCGGGGTTGTCGCTGGCTGAGGCGAGAAAATTAGGACCGGTGTTTGCCTACGGCAATTTTATCACGATCGCGATTAATTTTTTGATTGTCGCGTTCTGTGTCTTTCTGTTGGTGAAGGCGATAAACAAAATGAAGAGACCGTCGCCGACCGCGCCGCCGGTGGTGAAAGATTGTCCGGCATGCACGATGTCGATCCCGATCAAGGCGACGCGTTGTCCGCACTGCACGACGGAGTTTCAGCGTAACTAGTGAACAACGTGTGAATAATTTTCGAGACTAGCCCGCTTTTTGCTCCAATTTACCCAGCTAGAAGCTGCTGGTGGACAGAAAGATAAGATTGCGAACGCGTAAAATTATTCTTGCCACTCCGCGCTTCAGTGCTATTTGAGGCCGCGGTATTGCAAATGTCAAAAAGCCTTAACCTTGCAATAGTTCTTGCAGCTATTTGTTTTCTTGTCGGTTGCGCGGAGCAACCTGCCATTCAGAAACCGTTGGCTGCTGTAGCGGCCGCTAACTCTCATCTCGGTCGCATGGCCAACGTTCGGACGACCGCCTACACCCACAAAGAAAAGGGCGGCCCTCGCAACGCGCTTGGCACGTATTTGTCCGGTCACCACGTCATGAGTGCGGCGGCGGATTGGTCGGTGTTTCCTGTCGGGACTCGATTTCGAATCGTCAGCACCCGGGAAGAATATATTATAGACGATTACGGGACCGCGCTGGTCGGCACGAACACGATCGATCTCTACAAGCCAACCAAGCTTGAAATGAAGCGTTGGGGTGCACGCAACGTCGACATCGACATCCTGCAATGGGGTTCGGAGGAGAAGAGTCTCCAAGTCTTGGGACCGCGCGCTAAACACGTCCAGGTCCAAAAGATGATCGTCTCGCTGCAAAAAAAGAATCCAGCCACTGCGACACGGGTGGTTTTGAATTCGAGCCAATCGTCGGCCAAGACAACGAATTCGCGACAAGCGTCGTCCAAACCGTCGGCGAGTCGCACTTTGGATTGATTAACGGCGTAGTCCGCCGATTTTCCCGAGAATGAAGATTCTCGTCGTCGGTGGAGCGGGCTATATCGGCAGCGTCTGCGCCGAACTTCTGCTCGATAAGGGGCACGTTGTTTCGATTTTCGATAATCTTAGCGAAGGCCATCGTGCAGCGATTGATTCTCGCGCGGAATTCGCCGAGGGCGACCTTCAAGACCGAGAATCGATCGAGAAAACGCTTGTGAAACTGAAGCCGGACGCGGTCATGCATTTTGCCGCTAACGCGCTGGTCGGAGAGTCGATGCAAAATCCGTCCAAGTATTTTCGAAATAACATCTCCAACGGGCTCAATCTTCTGGACGCAATGGTGAAAGCCGGTGTGCCCAAGATCGTTTTTTCATCGACCTGTGCCATTTTTGGCCCGCCTGAGCGTTTGCCCATCGACGAAACAACCCCGAAGCAGCCAATTAATCCCTACGGCGAATCGAAACTGGCGTTCGAAAAAATTCTGCGCTGGTACGATCAAATTCACGGGTTGAAGTTTGTTTCGCTCCGTTACTTCAATGCCGCAGGCGCGTCGCAGAAGTTCGGAGAGGATCATCGGCTTGAAACGCACTTGATCCCGAACGTGCTCAAGGTTGCGCTTGGACAGAAATCAAACGTGGAGATTTTCGGGATCGATTACGAAACACCGGACGGCACCTGCATTCGCGATTACATTCACATTATCGATCTGGCCCAGGCCCACATTCTCGCGCTTGGTGCATCCAAGAGCGACTTCTACAATCTCGGCACCGGCGGAGGCGCCAGCGTGCGGCAAGTGATCGATTCCTGCCGCAAAGTTACTGGGCGCAAAATCGACATCGTGGAGAAGCCGCGCCGGCCGGGTGATCCGCCGCGTTTGGTTGCATCATCGGAGAAAATTAGTCGTGAGCTTGGCTGGAAACCGCAGTTTCAATCACTCGATGCAATCATCGACAGCGCGTGGAAATGGCATCAGAAATTTCCGCGCGGTTACGGGGATTGAAACGAAAGCGCCCGCGAATTTCGTCACGGGCGCTTCGAATTGATGGTGTAGCTACGGCGCTGCGCGCCGTAACGAGACGGTGACTGTAATTACCGCTTGTCGGTTGTTGTCGTCGTCGTTGTCGTCTGTTTTTCGATGACCGTTGGTTTGCTCAGGACGACCTTGCGAACAATCATCCGATCGCCTTCGCGCACATAATAAACAGTGGCGGGCAATTCTGGGCGAACAGCCGACCAGGTTACGGTGTGACCTTCCGGATCGAGCACAGCCGTGTCCCGATTGTAATAGTACCGCACCGGTGCGCCCGTTGTCCCCCTCGATTCGAACGTGAAGTAATCGGTTCCCGGCGTGTAGGTCGCAATTGTCCCCGAGGCGCTCGTTGTGCTCGTCTCGGTGACCGCGGTTCCAGTCGCAGCGTCTTTGGTGGTCGTGACCGTTGTCGAAGTTTGAGCCAACGCTGTCGCGAGACCCAAACCACAAGCCACGGCCAATATTTTCGCTAATGTAGTTTCTTTCATAGTTGTCCTTTGCTTTGGTTACCCAATGCTCTTTGTTGTGAAGAAGTTTGACTGCGGGCAGCGGCGATTTATTCGACCGCAGCACCACAAATGGTTCGCGCCCAGTCGGCTGTCCGGTTTTTGAAATAATGCAAACGCTTCCAGGTTTTCGGGATTTTTTGCCCGACGATTGCGCGACGCGAAATTACATCTTTGCGCGCTGGCGCGAGATCTCTCGCCGTTATGGCTTCGTTGAGTGGGACGGTCCGGTTCTCGAGCCGACCGATCTCTACCGGAAAAAGAGTGGGGCTGAAATTGTCGATCAACTTTTCAATTTCACCGACAAAGGTGACCGCGAAGTCTCCATGCGGCCTGAGCTGACACCGACGCTCGCCCGGGTGGTCGCGGCGCACGAACGCTCATTCAAGAAGCCGCTCAAGTGGTTTTCGATCGGGCAATTTTTCCGTTACGAAAAACAACAGCGCGGCCGCTTGCGCGAACATTATCAGCTCAATTGCGACATCATGGGCGAGAGCGATTTCGCGGCCGACGTCGAGCTGATCGCGCTTTGCATCGACATCCTGCGCGGATTCGGGCTGACCGAAAAAGATTTTGTCGTCCGGATCAGCGATCGCGAGTTTTGGACGGACTTTCTGCAGCAACAAAAGCTTCCGACCGAACAGTGGGAAGAAGTTTTGCAGATCATCGATAAATCCGGCCGCGAACCACGAGAGAAAACGGAAGAAAAACTCGGAAACCTTGCCGGACCGGTCTTCTCGATTTTCGACAAGGGTGGACGCAGCGGAAAACTGGATCGACTTGTCGACGGCCTCGGTGCGCGTGGCCTGGCCGGCTTTGTCGACATCGATGTTAAAATTGTGCGCGGTCTTGCTTATTATACCGGGACGGTTTTTGAAGTCTTTGACCGCGCGGGAAAACTGCGTGCGATCGCCGGCGGCGGTCGCTACGACAACTTGATTGCCCAGCTTAGCGACGGCGCAGTGTCGATGCCGGCGCTTGGTTTTGCGATGGGTGACGTCGTTCTCGGAGAATTGCTCCGCGATCGCCCGGCGACACGTGAGAAGCTGACAGCCACCATTAAGGAGCAAAACAAGATCGACATCTATGTCGTGATTGCGAAGGAGCAGCGCCGGGGCGATGCGCTCGAGCAAATCCAGGAACTGCGCGATCGCGGCTATCGGGTCGATTACCCGCTAACGGCCGACAAGGTCGCGAAGCAATTTCAAACCGCGGAAAATGCCGGCGCGTCCATCGCACTTCTTTACGGCGACGAATGGCCTCAGGTGAAAGTGAAAAATCTGGCAACGCGCGAAGAATCTTTGATTGCTGGTGGCGCACTGCTGGACAGCATCGCGAAATTCTTCAGGGTCTCGGATTCCGCCTGACCATGTATCGCACGACTGACTGCAATTCACTTCGCAAAAGCGACGTTGGCAAGGACGCGACGCTCGCGGGTTGGATCCACGTATCGCGCGATCACGGCGGCGTGATCTTTATCGATTTGCGCGATCGTGAAGGACTGACGCAGGTCGTCTTTCGTCCCGAAGAAAACCCGGAGCTCGCCAAGCAAGCGCACACTTTGCGCAGCGAAGACGTGATCCAGGTTTCTGGCAGAGTCGCGCCGCGCGTGCCCGGCACGGAAAATTCAAAGCTGCCAACCGGCGACATCGAATTAATCCCGGCTCAATTGCGAATTCTGAATCGTGCGGACGATCTTCCCTTTTCGATCGACGCCGAGGTTCACAACGAAGATTTGCGACTGACCTATCGCTATTACGATCTGCGACGGCCAGAGATGTCGCGCAATCTGCGGACTCGGCATCGCGCCGCCAAGGCCACTCGCGATTATCTCGATTCGCAAGGCTATCTAGAAATCGAAACGCCGATCTTATCGAAAAGCACGCCCGAAGGCGCACGCGACTTCCTGGTGCCAAGCCGGTCGATACCCGGAAAATTTTATGCTTTGCCGCAAGCGCCACAGCAATACAAACAGCTGCTTCAAGTCGCCGGTGTCGAAAAATATTTCCAGATCGCGAAATGTTTTCGAGACGAAGATCTTCGGGCCGATCGGCAACCGGAATTCACCCAAATTGATATCGAGGCTTCGTTTGTCGAGCCGGCGGACATTTTCAAGCTGACCGAAGGAATGTTGGCAGCCGTTTTCAAATCAACCCTCAACCTTGACGTTAAGACGCCGTTCGATCGTCTCACTTATCGTGAAGCGGTCGGTCGTTACGGCAGCGATAAGCCAGACCGTCGTTTTGGGATGGAGCTGGTCGATCTCAGCGACGATTTCCGTGCGAGCAATTTCAAGGTTTTTCGCGGCGCGGTTGATGCCGGCGGGGTGGTGAAAGCAATCAACGCCAAAAATTTTGCGGCACTCACTATCGGTCAGAGCGACGAGTTAACCGAGATCGCAAAAACGTTTGGCGCGAAAGGCCTCGCGTTTATCAAAGTCGAGGGTGGCGAATGGAAATCGCCAATCGTGAAGTTTTTTAGCGATGCGGAGAAGGCCGCGCTGAAATCGAAATTGAGAATTGAGGAGGGCGATCTGATTCTATTTGGCGCTGACAAATGGGAGATCGCTTCTGAGGTGCTTGGTCGCTTGCGATTGCGCATCGCCGAGATGCAGCAACTACTCAAAGACAACAGACAACCGCCTGTCCGGCTCGGACCTCGATTTTCTCTGGGTGACAGATTTTCCACTACTGCAGTTCAGCGCCGAGGAAAATAAGTGGAACGCAATGCACCATCCGTTCACGCGTCCGAAAGCCGAGGACGTTGCGATGCTCGATGACCCGAAAAAATTTGGTGAGATCCGGGCGGAAGCTTACGACGTTGTGCTCAACGGCGTGGAGATTGGTGGCGGTAGTATCCGAATTCACGAGCCACAGTTGCAGGCCAAGATGTTCGAGGCGCTTGGCGTGAGCGCATCCGATCAGGAATCAATGTTCGGACATTTGCTCCGGGCGTTCCGACTTGGAGCGCCGCCGCACGGCGGCATCGCGCTCGGGCTCGATCGTCTGGTGATGTTGATCTGCGGCGCCCAATCAATCCGCGACGTGATGGCGTTCCCGAAAAATAATCGCGGAATGGATTTGATGTCGCAGTCTCCGGCCGACGTCGATCCGCGCCAGTTGCGGGAGTTGAAAATCAAACTCGACGTCGATAAATCGCCGGTTCGAAAAGAGGCTTGAATTACGGATAGCCCAGGGCTTTTTTTCGCTCCAACGCGCCAGGGAGGGCATCTTTCTTAGTTGTGATTGCCGGCGCGCCCGAATCCTTCAGCTGCGCGGCTTGGGTCGTGTTGAACTCGACGTATCTTTGGCAAATTCCGAAGGAACATCGGCCTCTGCATAGATCGCGTGCACAGGGCACACGTCCACGCATGCCGTGCAATCGATGCAGTCGTCCGCGTGAATGACCACTTGTTTTTCCATTTCGTAGAAGCAGGCCACGGGGCACACCTCTACGCAGTCGGTAAACTTGCAGCCATTACATTTGTCAGTCACAACGTGCATAAGATTCAGTGGTTGAAGGTGCGGAAAAAATACCGCTACAAATCAATTAGTTGGCGCGCTCTGGCCAGTCAATTCTTTAACGCTGTCCGGTCCGTTTCCGACGGCAGTCCGGAAAAGAATCGCCACGGAGAAAGTGACGATCGTTCCGAAACAAATCCACCAGGGAAATTCCATCACCGGAAGCCAGCTGGGTTGTTCGTAAAGTTTCGCGCCGACCAGGTCCGCGATCTTGTTTGGCAACCCGCTCAGGATGGCGACGACAATGAAACCGCAAATCATGGCGATGATGTTGCCGCGATCGTTCCCGCGCGTCCTGGTCAGCATGCCCGCAAAAAAGACACCGAGGAGCGAGCCGTAGGTGTAACCGAAAATTCCGAGCACGATCGGAATGATGCGCACGTTGGGGTGCACGATGACGAGATAAGCAGTGGTCGATGCAACGACGATCATCAGGACGGAAAACCAGACCGTGGCCCAGCGGACCGCGCGCAAACTCTGTTCGTCGGTAGCCGCGGGATTGATGTAAGGCGAATACCAGTCACGAGTGAAGCTGGTGGCGAGCGCGTTTAACGCGGTGCTGAGCGAACCCATGGCGGTGGCGAAAATTCCGGCGAGGAGCAAACCGCGAAGACCTACTGGCATTTGATAGAGAATGAAGTGGCAAAACGTTTCGTTCGGGGTCTTGGACAGTGTCGGATCGGGGTGGGCTTGATAATAAACCCAGAGCAACAACCCGATGCTGAGGAACGTGAAGGCGATGGGAACGTCGGCCAACGCGCAGCAGATGAGTGAGCGGCGGCTGCGGCGTATGTCTTTGGCGGTTAACATGCGCTGCACCATGTCTTGATCTGTGCCGTGTGTGCCCATGGTGATGAACGCGGCGCCGATCAGGCCGGCAAAGATTGTGTACTCACTCTCGAACATGCCTTTGATCTGGTCCCAGCCATGTCTGGCGGGATCGAGACCGGTGGCGATAAGATCTGAAACCTTGAACGGGCCATGGCGTTCTACGATCTCTTGCCAGCCGCCGGGGATGGCTGAGTAAAGCAAGCCGAGCGCGATCAATGCGCTGCCAATCATGATCGAGGCTTGAATGAGATCAGTCCAGATGACGGCCTTGATTCCACCGAACGTGGTGTAAATGGCGGTGAGAATGACGATGGCAATGGTGGCGCCGATATAAATCCAGAGAGTTTGTGTCTGGTTTGGGCGAACGCCGCTGATCATTTCGTAAGCGAGCGCGAGCGCGATGGCTGCCACATACAACCGCGCGCCCGACGCGAGCAGGCGCGTGATCATAAAAACCGCGGACGCCGCGTTCTTGCTCGCGACGCCAAAGCGCGCGGTCAGGTATTCGTAAATCGAGTAAACTTTATAGTCGTAGTACGGCTTGATAAAAATGTAACTGACTAGAATGCGTCCGATGATCGTGCCGAAGGCGAGCTGCAAGTAGGTGTAATCGCGGTGGCTGTAGCCTTCGCCCGGCGTTCCGAAAAATGTGCCGGCGCTTGTTTCAGCTGCAATCAGTGAAGCGAGCACTGCCCACCACGGAATGCGCCGTCCGCCGAGCGCGAAATCGGACAGGCTCTCTTCCTTTCGACCCATGAAAAGGCCGATTCCAATGATGATGACGAAGTAAAGGACCAGAACTCCGCTATCGATCGCCAGGCGCGCGTCCATGTTGCCGATTTAGGTGACAGAATTTCGGGAACGTGCAAGGTGGATCGCGCGCTCCGTCGCGCGATGTTAATTAATGGCGGCCTTGCCGCAAGATCTTAGCATCGAGCAAGGGACTGCTCGATCCACCAATGAAGTCTACGACAATTCCCGCGCTCGATTTTGACGTGGCAATGACGCTCGATTCCGGACAGGTGTTTCATTGGGCAAGGGCCGGCGCCGGCTTCGTTGGCCTGATTGGAGACCGGCCAGTTTATGTCGAACAAAGTGGCGATGCTCTTAAAGCCTCAGGCGGGAGTCCGCAACTTGACTGTTTAAACCAGTCAAGTTTGAGGACGATCGTGTCACATTATTTCGCGCTCGATCATCCGCTTGCCGAAATTTGCGCTTCGTTCCCAAGCGATCCGGTAATGAACGCCGCGCGCGATTTTTGCCACGGCCTGCGAATCATTCGCCAGCCAAAATGGGAATGTCTCGCGACGTTCATTTGCTCGTCGATGAAACAGGTCGCGCACATTCGACAGATTTCGATGAAACTGCGGGAAGGCTTTGGAGAGGCGCGGCAGATTAGTGGTCACATCGTTCACGCATTTCCGACCGCCCAACGAATCGCAGCGAGCTCGGAGAAGAAATTGCGCGGATGCGGTCTGGGCTATCGCGCGAAGAACTTGCTGGCAACAGCCCGACGAATCGCGTCGGGCGATCTCGATCTTGAGAAGCTGGCGGAGTTTTCCGACGTCGATCTACGGGCACGATTGTGCGACCTGCCGGGCGTGGGCGCAAAGGTTGCTAATTGCGTGATGCTTTTCGCCTACGAGCGGTTACGCGCTTTTCCCATCGACGTCTGGATCGATCGGGTGCTGAGGGAAAGGTATTTCCCCCGGGCGCGAAGATTGAACGCGGGGAGGCTGCGGACGTTCACAGAGGAATACTTTGGAAACCATGGCGGCTACGCCCAGCAATACCTGTTTCATCACGCTCGGAAGACGAAGAGTAAGAGTAAGAGTAAGAGAAGGATTAAGACTCAGCGGAAGAGGAAGAGTGGGCCGTTTGTCACCATCTCGGGCGTGCGATAATGTTTCGATTCTGAATTCATGACTACAGCGGAGTTCATTATCGGCCACTCGGCGGACGACGCGGGAGAACGAAAACAGGAGATGCGCAAGGTTCTTTGGGCGCTCCTGGTTGCGCTCGCGATCCATCTCGTGATCGGATATTCGCTGGCGGTCTATGGCGGCCTGCTCTATTCGCCATTTTCGACGGTAGAGGACAAACCGGTTGAGCTTTCGTTTGTCGATCTTTCGACTCCGGCGCCCACCAAGAGCGCGATGTTCGTGCCGAACGACGAATCAAAACAAACCGAGGCGCCCAAAGATAAGACGTTCGAATCGAACGCGAACTCGATCGCGGCCAGTCAGGTTCCCGCGGCGGCAGATATGCCGGTTCCTACGCAGGAAGGGAAAGACCGGCCGAACTTTGATTTGGACACGCATCCTTATTCGTTGCCGAACGAAGGCGCACAACCCCAACCGAGTATCGTACCACAACCTTCCGCAACTCCTCAGTCCACACCGCAGCCGACGCCAATTTCAAAGGACGACGAGTTAGCGATGTTGACCTCCACGCCGCGCCCGACGGTGCAGCCCACTGTTCAGACGAAACCGCAGCAACCGAAGTCGATCTATCAGCCGATGAAGGAACGCACGCGCTCCGCGGGATCGATTTCGAATCGTGGCATCTCATCGGTGAATGCAGTCGGAACGCCGCTCGGCCGTTACGAAAAGCTGATTTTCGACGCTATCGGCTCGCGCTGGTACGCGTATGTTCCCGAAAAGATGGATTTGATCAGCTTGGGCACTGCGCAGGTTGCCTTTTCAATCGACCGGAGCGGCCGGGTAAAGAATCTCAAGGTCGTAAAGAACACCTCGAACGAATCGTTTGCCAACGTGTGTCTCCAATCCATCTTGGAGATCCAATTGCCTCCGATACCTGAAGATGTAGCCAGCACGCTGCCTCCGGAAGGTTTGGACGAGCAGATCACTTTCACCATGTTTCCGAACTGATCTCTTAAATGTCGAACGTGTTTGAAACCGTTGCCGGATTTTTCACCAAGGGTGGCATCTTCATGTGGCCGCTGCTGGTTTGTTCGATCGTCTCGCTCACGGTGATTATTTTGCGGACGCTGGCGCTTCGGGAGAAAAATGTGCTGCCGCTCACGATTGAGGGGGAGATGGAACGGCTGGCGCCGGGCGCGAGTCCGGAACACCTCTTTCGCATCGTGCAACATGACCCCTCCTCGCTCGCGCGAATCGTGCGCGTGGCCCTGGCGCATTTGCGCTGGCCGCGCTCGGAGAATGTCGAAGCAGTCCAAACTCGAGCGCGCTATGAAATGGTGCGGTTGGAGCGCGGGCTGGTGGTGTTGGAAGTGATCATCGGTATCGCGCCATTGATTGGGTTGATCGGGACCGTTTCCGGTTTGGTGCACGTTTTCGCGAGCCTTGGCGTCAGCGCCGGTTCGGCCGATCCGAAAATGATCGCGCGAGGAATTTCCGAAGCGTTGAACTGCACCGTATTCGGATTGGGAATTGCGGTACCGAGCCTGATTGCGTTCGTTTATTTTTCGAAAAAAGTGGAAGTGCTCTCGGTGGAGATGGAATCGCTGGTGACCGATTTGCTTTCAAAGTGTTATTACAACCGTCTCGCCGGCGCGCGAAAGGCACAGCCTCAAATACCAGCGCAACCAATGACGCCGGCCCAACCGGCGACTCCAGAGATCGCGCCGATGGCGTGAGGCCAGATCGACATCCGATGAAATTCGCAGTCCGCAAACGCCGCGCACCTTCCATCATTATCGTCTCGCTCGTCGATATTCTGACGATCCTTCTGATCTTCTTCGTCGTGTCGACCACCTTCAAAAAAGATCAGCCGGAGGTGAAGATTAATCTGCCCGAATCGAAAACGGCCACGACCGCCCCTGCCGAGCTCGAGCATGCGATTCTGACGGTGAGCGAGAACGATGAGATCAAACTCGATGGGAAGCCTATCGCGGTGGAGGACTTGGAAAACGCCGTCCGTAATTTGTCCGAGACGCGACGAGGTTCGCTGGCCTTGCAAGCGGACAAAAAGGCGTCCTTCGGAATTATCGTGAAAGTCATGGATGCGCTGAAGCTGGCTGGCGTAAAAAATCTTCCGGCCTTTACCCGCGGCGAACAATGAAGTTGCCGATCGTGCAGTACGGGGACCCGGTGTTGCGGGCGAAAGGAAAACGAATCGACAAGGTCGACGATCGCCTCCGCGAGCTGGCGCAGAACATGATCGAAACGATGCACGCCGCGAATGGAGTTGGCCTGGCGGCGCAGCAAATCGGGGAACCGATTCAGCTAACAGTGCTCGATATCTCGCAGGTTGAAGACCGACCCACGTCGATGAAGTTGAACGGAAGCCCGATCGACCCGAAAAGCGCGATGCCTTTGGTGCTGATCAATCCACAAGTTGAGCCTGGCGGCGAAACGGAAATGGGGACCGAAGGCTGTCTTAGTTTTCCCGAAATCACCGGCGAGATCGCGCGCGCGACGTCAATCACGGTGCGCGGACAGGATTTGGAGGAGAACGCGATCGAAATTGAGACGAGCGGCTTTCTGGCGCGCGCGATCCAACACGAGGTCGATCATCTCAACGGAATCCTGTTTATCGATCGAATGAGCTCGGCCGCTGAAATCGAGTCTATCGAGCAAACTCAAGCGGCTGCAAAAGGAAACGCAACGCGGCGCGAAACATCGGCAACGCGCGGTTGCGGAGACGACGCTCTGACGAGCGAAGATCGAAATCCCAATTTGAACAATTGGAACTTAGACGTTCTTTGGTTTTTGGACATTGGAGGCTGGGATTTACGGCGTAGCCGTCAGAGCGCCTTGTAATCGACCGAGATCGTGCGGAAAACGAGCTGGTCGTGTTGCGCGGAAAAATAGAAGAGCTCGAGCATCGTCGCGCCGATCGTCCACTGGTAACCGACCAAAGTCTGAATGACGTCGGAATCGGTATCGCGTGTCCGCGAGACCAGTTTGCCGGTCCCGTATTTGGCGTCGAAGTAACGGCGGATTTCGCCCATGCGTTCATTGTAACGCTCGATTGACCAATCGGGATATTCGTACTGCAATTCGACGCCGAACAACGCGCCGCCTTTAAAAGTAAACAGCGTCCGTTTCAAACCGGGATGAACGAGGCCTTCCACGGTCCAGACTTCGCGGTTCTCCTTTTTCTCGCGCGAGAGGATCGTCGCTTTGGCGCCCTTAAGCACGGCTTCCACACGCGACATCGGATCGTTCCAGCGAAACCCAAACGGAGGGGTCAAATCATCGGTGGCAGTAGCAGATTCGAGCGCGAGCGACAGCAGAAGAAGTGAAATCAACGCGCGCAACATGTCAGTGGAAACGGCAACGGGACATTAGCAGTTCGCAGCAGCAAAGGAAATGCCGCAGACGTGGGAATCGAGATGGGACAGCGGATGAAAACCTAAAATTTTGCTGCTCGGGGACACGCTCGTTTTGCTTTTTCAGTCAAGAATTTTTTGACCGAGAAATAAAAATAAAGTTCAGATTTTTTCTTGTCGATGTTGCGCGCGATTTCTAATCTCAAGCCCGCGGCAGGGGACGAAAGAGAGGCGCGTGTGAATAAGATGTGAACATGTTCTGAGAAAGATTGAATCCCTAGAATGAGAAAGGCCTTAACCGCACGGATCAGAAAGTTCCAAGGATATGATCGATGTTCCCGCACAGCGACTGTCTGGCTGTAAGCTAAACGCGACATTTCCCCTCGTATTTTGGCAATTTTGGCATTTTTAACCGATTTTTGATGCTTCGCGCCGAGGCACGGCTGTCAACTCAGATGCCTTGGCAAGGACCAACGATTCCCTCTCATAACCGCCTTTATGGCGATTGTGTAACACTGTTAACAACTCCCATGGACGAGAAATGTACGCAGCTCTGGCAGAAACTCTCGGCCGCGCTCAAACCACAGCGTCAGCGCCGACACATTTAAACGCTGGTTTTCGGCAGTGGAACTGGCTGGCGTTACTTCGAAAACGCTGAGCTTTCGCGTCCCGAACAACATCTATCAATATTGGATCGAGAGTAATCACATGGCGGCGCTGGAAGCAGCCGTGCTCTCTGCGCTGGGTGAGCCGCGCGAGATCAAGTTTATCTTCCTCTGAAGCGCCGGTTGAAGATGCCGAATTAGTTGCAGCGTTCCAGGCAAAGTGACTCAGTTCGCGACGCCAAACCTTTGACCAACAGTTCGTTTGGACTTAAATCCGCGCAACACTTTCGAATCCTTCGTAGTCGGGCCGAACAATGAAATTGCGCACGCGGCCAGTCTCGCCGTCGCTCAAGCACCAGCCCGCACCTACAATCCGCTTTTTATTTACGGCGGCGTTGGCCTCGGCAAGACGCACTTGATGCAGGCGATCGGTCAGTACGTGCTCGCGAAAAAGAAAAACACCAAAGTGATCTATCTTTCGAGCGAACTGTTCATCAACGAGTTCATCGACGCCATTCAGCACAATAATCTGGTCAAGTTTCGCAAGCGCTATCGTCAGGCCGATCTGCTTTGCATTGACGACATTCAATTCCTTGGCGGCAAAGAACGCTCGCAGGAGGAGTTTTTTCACACCTTCAACACTCTCTTTGACGGGCACAAACAAATCGTGCTGTCGAGCGATCGCCCGGCGTCGGAAATCGCGAACCTCGAGCACCGCCTGGTCTCGCGGTTCGAATGGGGACTGACCGCCGAGCTTCAACCACCGGCCATCGAAACGCGGCTGGCGATTCTGCGCAAGAAAGCGCGAGGGATGCAGATCAAGTTGCCGGACGAAATCTTCGAATTCCTCGCCAACCGCATCCGTAGCAATGTCCGTCGCCTTGAAGGCGCGCTCATGCGCGTCGCGTCGTTCGCGTCGTTGAGCGGTAAAGCACTCACCCAGGAAGTGATCGAGCATTTGCTCAAGGACATTTTGCAGGAAGAAGCGCGGCACCTCGATCACGATCGAGCAAATTCAACGAAAAGTGGCCGAACACTTCGACGTGCGCCTGGCGGACATGACCAGCAAACGCCGGCCGGCCAATATCGCGTTTCCGAGACAGGTCGCGATGTATCTGGCGCGCGAGCTGACGAAATCCTCGCTCAACGAAATCGGCGATGCGTTTGGCGGACGCGACCACGGCACGGTGTTGCATGCGTGCAAATTGGTGAAGAGACGGATGAAAGAGCAGGACAACATTCGGCAGACGATTTCGTTCATCGACAGTTCGCTGCAACGCTGAGTGTACCTGGTCGATCCTAACGCACAAGACTTTGCGGTTGCCGAATAAAATCGCCCGCCTAACATCTTAGCCAGATTTCGTTCTCATGAAGTTTAGCGTCACGAAAGAAAAACTGCTCGAAGGTTTGCAACAGGTCCAAAACGTCGTCAGCACTCGCACCACATTGCCGATCCTTTCGAACGTGTTGCTCCAGGCAAGCGACGGTACCGTGCATCTCACGACCACCGATCTGGACGTTGGCGTTCGGGGAAGCTTTGAAGCTGAAGTGGAAAAAGAAGGTGCCACCACGCTTCCGGCGCGGCGTTTGTTTAACATCGTTCGCGAATTGCCTGCGAGCGAAATACAGATCGACGTCGATGGAAAAAACGCGGCCTCGATTCGCAGCGGTCAAAGCTTTTTCAAGATCCTCGGGTTGCCCGAAGAGGAATTTCCGCCACTGCCGAAGTTCGAGGACGCCAAGGTGGTCACGATTCGTCAGAAGGATTTGCGCGACGGTTTGCGGAAGACGTCTTACGCCATTTCAACCGACGAAACGCGCTACGTTCTCAACGGGCTACTGTTCAGTTTTAAGGACAACAAGCTCACGCTTGTAGCAACGGACGGCCGACGCCTGGCGATGGTCGATATTGAATTGGAAATTCCGCGCAGCCACGAAACCGATATCATTGTTCCGACCAAAGCCGTTACTGAACTGCAGCGGCTTCTGACCGATGAGGGTGATGTAAAGGTGAGCGTGGCCAGCGGCCAGATCGCGTTCGATCTAAACAAGACGCTTCTCGTCTCCAAGTTGATCGAGGGAAATTATCCCAATTACAAGCAGGTCATTCCTGCGGAAGCGAAGGAGCGCGTAACCCTCGAGCGTGAGACCTTGCTTAATTCACTGCGGCGCGTGTCGCTGCTGGCGAGTGAAAAGTCGAACTCCATCAAGCTTAATTTCAGCAAGAACAACATCGACATCACGGCCAACACTCCGGAAGTCGGCGAAGCCAAGGAATCGCTCGCGGTGCAATACAAAGGCCGCGATTTCTCGATCGCCTTCAATCCGGAGTTTCTGATGGCCCCGCTGCGCAATCTGACCGAAGACGAAGTCTTTCTCGATCTGATCGACGAAATGAGCCCTGGCGTGTTGAAAATCCAGACGCCGTTTCTTTACGTGCTGATGCCGATGCGCATCAGTTCCTGATCGAGTCTCTGCCGCACGGGCTCAACGTCGAGGCGCGACAGGTCTCCGCTTGGAGCGCGAATCACGCGGACGTTTTTATTTAATGGCGCCCAAACAGCCGGATCGGTCGGGCCGAAGAGTAGAATCGATTCAGCACCGGTCGCCGAGGCCAGGTGCGAAATGCCGCTATCGTGCCCAACAAAGATCGTCTTTTCCAGAACAGCAGCCAGATGCGGCAACGGCAATGAGTTCGCGAACCGGGTCCGCGAATTATCAAAGATTGTCTGAAGCTTTTTGATTTGCGATTGCTCGGCTTCTCCGGAAACGATCACAAGCGACCCTGCGAAATTCTCGTGGATGTAGTTTCCGAGTTTGATCCAGTTTTGTAGCCGCCAATTCTTCTTCTCGCTCCCACTTCCGGGATGAAGCGCAACGATCGGCGTGGTCAATCCAAGGAGAAATTCCACTGCGCGATGTCGATCTGCCTTCGAAGGAAAAACTCTTGGCGCGAAATCTGAGACCGATAAGCCAAGCTCTTCGATCGGGCGCGCGAGTTGCCTAGTCGCGTGATTGGAGTTTTCGATCTTTGCCGGTCCACGGATAACTTTCTTTGAGCCGCTCCGTTGCAGATTCGTTTCGAAAATCAGGTCGGGGTCGTGAAGATAGCTGATGATGAGATCGAAACTGGCGAAGTAGCTTGCCAGCTCGTGCGGCAGGTCAGCATCTTTGGCAAAGAATCCGGAGAGTGCTGCCGATTCGATCGAGAGGATTTGGTCGGCATAGAATCGGTTTTTTGCCAGCAGCGCAATGTGCTTGTAACCAAGAACTTCAATGTGTGCCGCGGGATGTGAGTCTCGCAACACTTTGATCGCCGGCAGGGTCAGGATAAAATCACCAATCGCGCCGCCGCGAATCACCAGGATACGGTTCAATCCGGGATCAGTATTGCGTGAAAGCGCAGGCCAACAGCGCGATGCCATAGGCTACGGTGCACACATGAAGGCTGTGCCAGCGAATGCCACTTCGCGCGCTCCAACTGATTTGATCGCGCAACAGATATGGCATCGTGACCCAGAACAATCCGGCAATGATGAGCAAATACGCCAGCACTGTTACGAGCAGTCGACTTGTCTCGTAACGGAAAAAAGCGGCCTCCAGCAGCGGTTCCGCGGCGAGCAGGCAGAGAATTCCGAGCGCGCGGACAGCCAGGAATTCGTCGACGAATCGAATCACGAGCAGATAGCCAATTGGCAGTGCCAGCAGGAGTGGCCGCCGAAAGCTGGAGAATTCGCCCATTTCCATGGTAGCAAGCAACCAGAACGACCAAACCAGGACGACTGTGAGAAGGAAAACACCGGCGACTCGGGAGCGGGGCAGACGCCTTAGCCAGTCCTGGATGAGCGCGGGTTTTACGAATCCCGGCAAACTTATGAGGACGAGCAGCACGCCCATTATCAATCCAGCGGTTTTTAGATTGAGATCGTAAATCATGCTGCGGCGCTGGTCGTTCGGAGGTCGTCAGTCATCGGCGTTCCATAAAGGCTGAATCCGGTCGCGCGCTCGATCTGAACATCGACAAATGTCCCCGCGAGATCTTCGACGTTCTCAAACAAAACGATCTTGTTCGTGCGGGTGCGTCCCATCAAGCGCGCCGGATTGGTTCTGCTCGGACCCTCGCAAAGAATTTCAAGAGTGTGGCCGATTAAACGTGTGTTAATTCGTCGCGCGCACTCGTTGACGACCTCGAGCAAATCATGGTTGCGGGCTTCTTTGACACGTTCCTCAATCTGGCCGGGCATTTCCGCAGCGGGCGTGTCGCGGCGCGGCGAATAGCGAAATACGAACGCATTGTCGAACTGGACTTGCTCGACGAGTCTTTTCGTTTGTTCGTAATCGCCGTCCGTTTCGCCCGGAAATCCGACGATGATGTCGGTTGTTACAGCGATTCCGGGCCTGGCCGCACGAACACGATGTATAAGATCGATGTATTTCTCGGCGGTGTAGGTACGATGCATTGCCTTCAGGATTTTATTTGAACCTGATTGTAACGGCAGGTGGAGGTGATCGACCAACTTCGGCAACCGCCGGTAGGCATCGATCAAATCTGCACGAAAGCCGATCGGATGCGGTGAAGTGAAGCGGAGCCGCGCCAGGCCGGCGACTTCATGCACTGCTTCGAGTAATTGCACGAACGGACTCTTGTTGTCGACGTTTGGAAGCTCATGCCTGCCGTAGAGATTGACGATCTGTCCGAGCAACGTCACTTCTCTTACGCCGCGTGAAACAAGCTCGCGAACCTCGGCGACAATTTCTTGGATCGAACGGCTGCGTTCTGCGCCCCGTGTCTGCGGCACGATGCAAAATGTGCAGTGCATGTTGCATCCCTGCATGATCGACACGAACGCCCTTGCCTGTTTCGGTGCGATTTCTTGGCTGTGGATTGTCGATTGGGACCCTGTTTCCTCTTCGACGTCGACGATGGAAAATCGCGGATCGTCCATCGCGCGAGAACGTTTTCTTCCCAGGGCTTTGTCTACGGAATCTGCAACCCGATGAAACTTCTGCGTGCCAACAACGAGATCGACGTGCGGCAGGTTCTTGAGGAGCGAAGCCCCGCGGGCTTGCGCCATGCAGCCAAGGAAACCAAAAACAACTTGGGGGCGCTCTTTGGCGATCCGCCCGAGCATTCTCATTTTGCCGAGCGCCTTTTGGTCGGCCATATCCCGGACGCTGCAAGTGTTCAGTAACACGACGTCGGCGTCCGATTCAGAATCGGCGCGTTGGTAGCCGCGTTCGATAAGCGAATGCGCGACCTGTTCTGAGTCACGCTCATTCATCTGGCAGCCGTAGGTTTTGATGAAAAACTTGGGCATCGGCGGGCGAAATAATACACCGTCGTTTCGCCAGCGCCATCGCCAGATTATCCACTTTCCAAGTTGGCGATCTTTTCGATTAAATCGGTATGCGAATGAAGGAGAAGAGTCCGGCAATCGGTATCATCGGCGGAAGCGGTTTGTATCGAATGGAGCAAATGCGGGATGCCTCCGAGCAAAAAATCGAAACGCCGTTTGGTTCGCCGTCCGATGTTTTAATTGGAGGCACGATCAGCGGCCGGCAGGTTTACTTTTTACCGCGGCATGGACGCGGTCACAGAATTCTGCCGCACGAGTTGAATCATCGCGCGAACATTTTCGCGATGCGGTCGCTCAACGTCCGCTGGATCATCGCTGTGACGGCGGTCGGCAGTTTGCAGGAGAAATACAAACCGCGTGACATCCTGTTACCGTCACAGTTTTACGACCGCTCGAGCTCGCGGGCGGTCCACACGTTTTTTGGCGAAGGGATCGCGGCGCACATTTCGTTTGCGGAGCCGATCAGCGGACGCCTGCGGAATTTGCTCAACGAATCGGCGAAGAAAGTTGGCGTCAGGGCTCACAATGGCGGTACTTACGTGAACATGGATGGCCCGGCGTTTTCCACGCGAGCGGAGTCGGAGTTGAACCGGCGCCACGGTTTTGATGTGATCGGGATGACGAATTTGCCGGAGGCAAAGTTGGCGCGGGAAGGCGAGATCGCCCTTGCGACGATGGCAATGATCACGGATTACGATTGCTGGAAGACGGAGGAAGAGCCGGTTTCGGCACAGACCGTGTTTAGCCATTTAACCGCCAATGCGGAGACGGCGAAGAAGGTCCTGGTCGAGGTGATCCCTCGAATTCCGACCGAAGCCACCTGGCCGGAGCACTTTGGATTGGACGCTGCCATGACGACGGAACGGGGGCTTTGGCCAAAGGCAACAATCCAGAAGTTAGGACCGATTTTGAGCCGTTTTTTGTGAAAGGAAGAAAAGTGCTTGCCATTCACGGCTGAATTATAGTAATTATAAACGCGTCACTGATTTAAAGTTTTGCGCACCATGAAAATTGAAATCGCCTTTTGTCTGCTCGGTCTCGCCCTCCTGCCAGCTTGCTCCTCGACTTCGCAGACCACAGCTGCCAATCAGACGCTCGAGCAGCGTTTGACGGCGAAGTACGCCAGCAACGCAACCTCGCCCGGCGCTCCCGGTGAGGAACCAGCGCCTCCAGCTGAAGGCCCGGAAGATGTTCCGGCTGACGCGCCTGCGGATGTTGATCACAATCCTGCTTTGATGCCCGACCCGCTGCTGCGTGATTGGGCTTCATCCCGCACGCCATAACAGGCCGGCGTTTAGTCCAGCTGCCGCGCGTAATCGATTAGCCTGCGGATGGGTTCCATAGCGCCCAAGCGAGCAAGGCGCCAGCGTCACGCCAAACGCCCGAGTGACTGTCCCCTAGAACGACGACGATGATGTCCTTGCCGGGTCGGGAGCCGCTTGCGATCAAACATTTTCCGGCGGCTTCGGTGTAGCCGGTTTTCATGCCGTTGCAGTAAGGCAGCCGCTTTAGAAGCTTGTTCGTATTTTCAAGTTCCCGGGTTCGCCCGTTAGCGTAGCGAAAATTCAACTGCGGCAGACAAACGATGGAGCGGATCAGTGGATTCGCATAAGCTACGCGGGCGATCGTTGAAAGATCGCGTGCAGTCGAATATTGACGCGCATCGGGTAACCCGTTCGGATTGACCCAGCGTGAGTTACGCGCACCGATGGCGAACGCGCGCTGATTCATTTTTTCGGCAAACGCTTCAATGCTGCCGGCGTTATCGCGCGCCAAACAGCGCGCGACGTCGTTCGGACTCTTAACCAAAAGCGCGCGCAGAAGATCGATCCGCGAATAGATATCGCCCGGCTTGATATTTAACTTCACCGGCTCCGCCAAAGTATCGATTTGTTGCACGTTCACTTGCCGGTCGAGATTTCCGCTCTCAGCGACTATCAATCCGGTCAACAGTTTCGTTGTGCTTGCCGGTGCGCGAATCGCGTCCGCATTTTTCTCGTAGAGCACCTGACCATTGCTGACATCGATCACGATGACCGAATTGGCCGTTGTCTTTGGAATTGAGGCCGGAACTGCCTGGATCGAGACCGCATCGTCGTCAGAATCGCGTTGTCTTGGCGTCGCGCGACGTGCCCGGCGAACCCGCGGGGTCGCTGTCGACGCAGCCTCCGAATTGGAATTCGCTGTGGGTGTCGATTTGGGCTTTGAATGCTGTCGACTCGGAACGCCAGTTGGTCGAACTGCATTCGAGTTTTCTTCGTCCGGCGGAATCGCCGTCGGTTCAACTGCCAGACAAATGCTGGCGGCGCAGATCGCGACATAGGTGACTGCGATGCGAGACCAGCGTTTCATGCCGCGGCAAATTAGAAGACAAAGATTCAATTCGCGCAAGCCACGCCTACAAATCTTTGCCGGGCTGGATCAATTCAATCTCATACCCTTCCGGTGCGTCGATGAAGGCAATGGCGCTTCCGCCAGACGTCTTATGCGGGCCGTCGGACAGCGGATAACCTTTCGCCGCCGATTCGCGCGCAAATTTGTCCAGATCGTCGACCTCAAACGCAAGATGCGTCAGATCGGGGCCAACCACGACCGGTCCGCTTTCGTCGAATTTGCAGAGTTCAATTTCCTCTTCGCTTTCTGGCGCTTTGAGAAAAACTAATTGTGAACCGCGGCCAGATGTGTGCCTGCGTGTTTCCTGGAGCCCGAGCACGTCCTTGTAAAAACGGACCGTCTTCTCCAGGTCCTTCACCCGGTAGCGAGTGTGTAACAGTTTCTTAACCATCGTGTATCTTATTGCCCCCTTAACGGATTAAATTCAAACTCTTCGCGGATGAAACTTGTTATCGCGGCCACCGGCGCCAGCGGGTCGATTTATCTGCAACGATTGCTCGACCAAATCGATCCCGCGGCGCACGAGATTCATTTGGTCATGAGCGGTCACGCCAACCAGGTAGCAAGAGAAGAGATTGGCGCTTTCAAAATTCCAAAGGGTATCGCACAGCACGCCGAAAATGATCTCAACGTTCCGTTTGTCAGCGGCTCCGCGAAATTTGATGCGATGGTTATCGCTCCCTGTTCAATGGCAACGATCGGCCGGATTGCGTCCGGCTCCAGTGACACTGCGCTGCTTCGCGCGGCTGACGTTTTTTTGAAGGAGCGACGCAAACTTGTCCTCGTTCCCCGCGAGACGCCGTGGAATTTGATCCATGCGCGCAACGTGGTCACGCTTCTCGAAGCAGGCGCCGTCGTGCTGCCGGCGATTCCATCATTCTACAGCCGGCCCGCGTCCGTCACTGATGTTGTGGATACTGTAGTGTGGCGCATCCTCGATCAGATTGGCCTGCCTAGCTCGCGCGCCTATCGCTGGGCCGATCAACCCGCGCGCCGTGGCGCACGCAAAAAACCTTGAAGATCGAAGGTTGGAAAGCGCGCTGGTTAATCGCGTTCGGGTTTTATCTTTTGAAAGTGCTTGGGCGCACGTTGCGCTATGAAATCCACGACCGTGCAGGCATCGTCGGCAAGCCAGTCGTGGAGAATTACATTGGCGCGCTCTGGCACAATCGATTGTTGATCTTCCCGCTTGTCCTTCGGCGTTTTTTTCCGAATCGCCCTGGCGCGGCCTTGATCAGCGCGAGTCGCGACGGCGATTTACTCAGCGACGCCATCCACCGTTTCGACTACGAAGTTGTCCGCGGTTCGAGTTCGAAGCTGGGAGCAAGCGGCCTCCTTCAACTTAGCGCCGTGCTTGGGGGCGGGCGCGACGTCGTGATTACGCCGGACGGCCCGCGTGGTCCGGCGTATGAACTTGGGCCCGGCATTATTTTTCTTGCCCAAAAAACCGGCGTGTCGGTTTTGCCGATGAATATGGAATATTCCAGCTGCTGGCGGGTCAAGAGCTGGGACCGGTTCATCATTCCGAAGCCATTTTCGAAAGTGCGCGTGATCATTGGCCAGCCCGAGCGGATAAGATCCACCTCAACCGACCAAGAATTCGCAGCTGAGCGCCAGCGGTTGCAAAACGCGCTGATGTCGCTGGTTGAACGCCGCTAGCTCATTTAAGGTCGGCTGATGGGGAATTTGATCGACGGCCGCGCTATTGCCGAAAAAGTCTATGTCGATCTTCGCGGCGAAATCGCCCAGCTGAGAAGCAAGGGTGTGACGCCCGGACTTGCGGTGGTGCTGGTGGGCGACGACCCGGCATCGCGCGCCTACGTTCGCTCAAAAGACAAAATGAGCCGCGAGCTCGGATTGCATTCCGTCAAGCTCGAGCTGCCAGAATCAACGAGTCAGGCAGAATTGCTGGCCCGCGTTGAAGAACTAAATCGGGATGCTGCTGTTCATGGAATTCTGGTCCAATCGCCGCCGCCGAAACAAATCGACGAAACAGCGATTGTGCGAGCGCTTAATCCGGCCAAGGATGTGGACGGTTTTCATCCGCTCAATGTGGCCAAGCTCGCAATGGGCGATCCGACCGGGTTTGTGCCTTGCACCCCGCTCGGCGTTCAACGCTTGCTGATTGAGACCAAGATCGACATTGCGGGAGCGCACGTGGTCGTTCTCGGACGCAGCATGATCGTTGGAAAACCGGTCGCCTTGTTGCTCATGCAAAAAGCCAAAGGCGGGGACGCGACAGTGACCGTTGTTCATTCGCGGAGCAAGAATCTGGAAGCGATCACGCGCTCGGCGGACATTTTGATCGCTGCGATCGGGCGCGCACACTTTGTGAAAGCTGATCACGTTCGTGAAGGCGCAGTCGTAATCGATGTCGGCATCAACCGCGTGGAAGACAAAAGCGACAAACGCGGCTACCGGCTCGTTGGTGATGTTGCATTCGACGAAGTGGCGCCAAAAGCGAAAGCAATCACGCCGGTTCCGGGCGGTGTTGGGCCAATGACCATCGCGATGCTGATGTCGAATACGGTCAAGGCGGCGCGACAATCGATCTGACGATCTCTCGCTTTCGCCAACGATTAGGCTCCGAACGCCGCAGCAAAGCGCATCCGACTCGCACCCTTATCCAAACTTGAATGCATTATGCATTCAAGTTGTTAAGGCGCGCCGACTATCTTTCGTGTTAATGAGCGGAGGACCGGGCCACTGACTCCAGCAATGCCCGCCAATCGTGACGCAAATCGCGAATGGAGCACCGCTTCACGGGCGACGCGGTTGATCCATAATCGACCGCGATACATCGCGCGATGATCTCGGGTGAATTTCTGCACGATAGATTGTCGATCTTCACCAGTCATGATTTTCGCAATGGAGTTTGCGGCGAGCTCGCCTGAGCGCAGCGCGTAATAGATTCCTTCGCCAGTGAACGGCTCGACTACTCGCGCCGCGTCGCCGATAAAGAATAAATTTTCCCGGGCCGGTGCAATCGGTGCGCGGGTAAGCGGAGTGATTGTGCGCCACGACTGAGTCGCCGGGAGATTGAAGCGCTTCTCAGCCCAGGCTCTAATGGATGGCATGGTCGGTGGCGTACCCACGAGACAGAGATTGAGCTCACGGTCGTTCACAGGTGCCTGGCCGGAATAACCTTCGGCTAAAAATTGCAAGACGATGCGATTTCCGAAATTGGGCGGCAATGGAATGTGCGCTTGCAAGGCGATTCGTTCTCGCTCGAGCGGTGGAAGCAGGTTGCGAAGTCGCGCCACCGTCGAATTTCGTCCGTCAGCGCCAACCAAAATGCGAGCGAGAAATGTTTCGCGAACGATATCGATCTTCCAATCGCGGTCGCGGGTCTGGTGAAGCGCGACGACGGTTGCCTCCTCGTGAACACGGGCGCCGAGTTCACCGGCGCGCTTGAGCAATGCATTATCAAGAAGGCTGCGCTTGATCGTGATGAATCGAGTGCCGCTTGGGAAATTTACTTTGACTCGTTGTCCATTAATCGGGATGAAATCGACACCGTCGACAATCGCGTGCGACCAATTTTGAATTTGATCGCCTGGGCAGAGCCGTTGCAAAACTGACAGGCACGCGGGATTAAGGCAATCGCCGCAAACCTTTTCGCGCGGAAATTTTTCACGTTCAATCAGGGCCACGCGCAACCCTGCGGCCGCGCAGAACGCAGCGCAGGTTGAACCCGCTGGGCCAGCGCCGACAATGGCAACATCAACAATCTCCATAGCACTCCAGTTTCAATTGCGAGCGAGCCGTCTTCAACACTTCTGGCGCGCGACTAAAAGACGAACGAAAGTGCTTCCATGAGCTGGTCTATTCCCATCGTCCGGATTGCCGGCATCCAGTTACGCATCCACATCACTTTTCTGCTGTTGATTGTCTGGGTCGCCCTCGCCTCCGCTTCCGTGGCGATCTTGGTGCTTTTGTTGTTTTTGTGCGTCGTGCTCCATGAATTTGGTCACGCGCTGGCGGCGAAGGCGTACGGTATTAACACGCCTGACATTACTTTGTTGCCGATCGGCGGAGTAGCGCGGCTGGAACGAATTCCGGAAGAACCTAGGCAGGAGCTAGTCATTGCCGCGGCCGGACCAGCGGTGACCGCGATCATTGCGTTGTCTTTGTTCGTCGTGATCGGATCGCACGGCGCGGGCGAGTTAAGCGCTTCACTCCAAAGCGGCGATCTGTTGGCCAATCTTTTGAAAATTAACGTGTGCCTTCTTCTTTTTAACCTCATTCCCGCTTTCCCGATGGATGGCGGTCGCGTTCTGCGCGCTCTCCTCGCGACTCGCCTGACTTACGCGCGGGCGACTCAAGTCGCGGCAACCGTTGGTCAGGCTTTCGCGTTCCTTTTTGGAATAGTTGGTCTGTTTGGAATCCCGGGCCTGTTCAGTCCAAATCCTTTCCTGATTTTCATCGCTTTCTTTGTTTACATCGGCGCGTCACAGGAGGCGGCCCTCGCGCAAATGCGCGATGTGTCCCGACGGTTTCCGGTTTCGAGCGCGATGGTTCGCGAATTTCGTACATTGCCCGAGACAGCGACGCTGCAGGAAGCAGTCGACGCTTTGCTGGCAACGTCGCAGCACGATTTTCCGGTGCTCGACGAAGGTGGAAATGTCGCCGGGATTTTGACCCGACACGACCTGATCGCGGCGCTGCGCAAAGACGACGGTTCGATTCGCGTCGGCGATGTGATGAGGCGTGACATCCCGACTGTGACGACGGGAACGCGGTTCGAAGAAGCGTTTCGGATCATGCAGGAGTGCAATTGCCCGGCCGTGCCGGTGCTCGACAGCATGAAACGTCTGGTCGGTTTGCTCACGCCGGAAAACGTGAGCGAGCTGATGATGGTTCAGTCAGCGTTGCCGCGACGGCGGGTGGCTTAAGATTTCCGGGACGCAATTGTCGATCTTAGGAGTGGCGCGTACATTACCGGCTGATTCGATGGCCGTTTCACGCAAACAAAAACCCGATCTCCAGAAAAAGGTGCACGAAGTGCCGCACAAACCCGGTGTGTACCTGATGCGCGATCGATTCAACCGGGTGATCTACGTCGGCAAAGCGCGGGATCTTCGAAAGCGGGTCAGTTCTTATTTCTTGCCTTCGAAATTGGCGCAGGCGGATTTGAAAACACGGGCGTTGCTTGAGGCGACCTGGGATTTTGAGACTCATGTGGTTCGCAGCGAGGCCGAATCGGTGTTGCTGGAAGGCAAGCTGATCAAGGAGTATCGGCCACGCTATAACATTTCGTTTCGAGACGATAAGCGGTTCCTGCTGGTCAAAGTCGACCTGTCGGAAGAATGGCCGCGGTTTCGACTCACGAGGCTGAAGAAAAATGACAACGCACGCTATTTTGGACCGTTTGCGGCTGCCGGTGCGTTACGTCAGACGCTGAATTTGATGCGCAAGAAATTTGGCGTGCTGACGTTTGGCCGTGGCGCGCCGAGCGAACGCGAATTGAAGTCCTCGACTTACCAGGTGCCGGTTCGTTTGAGCGAAATCACTGCGGAGCAGTATCGCGGACGTGTCACGCAAGCCTGCGAATTTCTGGAGGGTCAATCGCGCGAGATGATTGACATGTTGGAAACGGAGATGCGCAAAGCAGCCGAGAAGATGGATTTCGAGAAAGCGGCCGAGCTCCGGAACATGATTGACGATGTGCGCGAAACAACCAGGTCAACGCGCCGATTCACGCGAGGCACGTTACCGAGCGCGATCGATCCGATCGCCGATGTGCAGGCGTTGGCTGATGCATTGCAATTGCCCCGGCTGCCACGCGTGATGGAATGTTTCGATATCTCGAACATTTCCACGACGCACGTGGTCGCTTCGATGGTTTGTTTCCGGGACGGCGTAGCGGACAAGAATTGTTATCGGCGGTATCGCGTCCGTACCGTTCAGGGTCAGGATGATTTCGCCAGCATGGCGGAAGTGGTGCGGCGGCGGTATTCGCGAGTACTCTTATCTATTGCGGAAACCGGACTTCGGAATGTGGAAAGAGAAGATATCGATCTTTCGCCGCAGCATTCGCAGGAAAGTGCGTTCGAAACTGCTCGCCGACTCGAAACTCATGTTTTTCCGCAATCCGCAATCCGCAGTCCGCAGTTTGTTCCGGTGCGTTTACCGGACCTGATCATTGTCGATGGTGGCAAAGGACAACTTTCGTCGGCGTGCCGGGAATTGCAGCGACTCGGCTTGCACGATTTGCCGATTATTGGTTTGGCGAAGGAGCATGAGGAAATTTACCGGCCAGGCCGGGCGATGCCGCTGCAATTGCCTGCCGATTCCGGCGCGTTGCATCTGTTGCAGCGAATCCGCGATGAAGCACACCGGTTCGCGAACGCTTATCATCAGCTGCTGCTCAAGAAGCGAATCGACGAAAGCATTCTCGATGATTGCCCGGGGGTGAGTCAGAACCGCAAAAACCTTCTGCTTCGGAAATTTGGCTCGGTCAATCGCCTGCGCAAAGCGAGCGTCGATCAAATAGCCGCCACTGAAGGAATTGGACGAAAACTTGCGGAGGAACTGCATCACTTTCTGCAGCGGCATTGACGCAAGTATCGTGCAACCGAAAGTGTCGATCTCGCGATGAAGGGTTGGGCCGTAATTCTGCTGTCGCCAATGCTATCGGCGTTTGTTTTGGGGCAAGTGTCGCCGCCGGTGGCTACGCCGAGCCCGAGCCTGCCCCCAACCCAAGACGAAGAGACGATCATCCCAACGTTCGAAACTCAAAAGCTTGCCCGGACCTACATTCTGGATGTTCCAGCCCCGCGCGGCCAAATCACCGATCGTACCGGTCTTCCGCTTGCCCAGAATAAGGTCAGTTACAATCTCGCGATTAGTTTCCCAACGCCGCTGGATTTTACGGACAACAAAGCCGTGGCGTTTGCCCGGGAAAAGATCGATAAAGCGACCAAGCTAATCGGGCGTCCGATCAAGATTTCCGACGACGCCATCCTGCGCCATTACCACAACCGCGGAATCCTTCCGTTGGAGGTCGCGCAAAATCTGAGCCAGACGGAGTACGACGCGGTCAAGGATCGAGCAAAAGAATCGCTGGTTGTGCGTCCGGTTTATGTTCGCGTTTATCCGAACGGCAAATTGGCCGGCCACATCATTGGCTACATCGGGAAGAAAGGCCGGAATCTCGATGGGATCATCGACAACCACGAAACGCTTTGGCCGGAAACGGAGGGGCGCGATGGCCTCGAGCAAACATTCAATGAATTGCTCACCGGCAAGCACGGCGAATACAAGCTGACGTTCGACAAAGACGGTCGAAAGACGTCCGAGAAATTGATCAACCCCGCCGTTCCCGGGAACAATATCGTAACGACGTTGGATCTACGGCTTCAGGAATTAGCGGAAAAAGCGCTCGCGGCGCGGGCCAAGCGCGGTGCCATCGTGATTGTCGATCCAATGGACGGCGACATTCTGGCAATGGCTTCATGGCCGGCTTACGACCCAAATCTTTTCGTGCCGTCGATTTCCGCGGAGAAGTTCAAGCAATTACAGGACGACCCCGACATTCCGCTATTGGCGCGCGCTTTTCGCTCGTCCTATCCGCCCGGTTCGACGTTCAAGGTCGCGGTCGGAATTGCCGCGCTGGAGGCCGGAGCTGTCCATTCCGACGATATGTATCAATGCGTTCCTGCGATCCAGATTGGCAATCTCACCTTTCACAATTGGAAAAAAGGCGACCAGGGTGCGCTGAATTTCGTCCAGGCGCTCACTCAATCGTGCGACACCTGGTTCTATCAGGTCGGAATAAAAACTGGCGCGGAGCCGATCATCGATTGGGCGCTCAAACTTGGATTTGGCGCGAAGTGCGGGATTCCGTTACGTGCCGAAGCGGAGGGGCGCGTCCCGAACGACGATTACATGAAAGCGACCCACGGCCGCAAAATTCTCAACGGCGACATCGCGAACTTATCGATTGGACAAGGGGACACGCAGATCACGCCGCTGCAAATGGCGCAGGCGATGGCAATTATTGCCAATGGCGGAAAATTTTATCAGACACGTTTGGTGCGCCAGGTGCAGTCCGTTGATCAGCGAATTGTGACGGCTTACGAGATGCGCGAAAAACGCACTGTGGATATTTCGAGGACGACCATGGACGAAGTCCGCGAAGGAATGATCGATGTCGTCAACGGTCCGAACGGCACGGGGCATGAAGCGCAATTGGATGGTGTTGAAGTCGCGGGAAAAACCGGGACAGCGCAATGGGGTCCGAAGAACAAGGAACGCACCGCAGCGTGGTTCGCGGGATTTTTGCCCGCCATTGAACCGCGTTACGCGTTCTCAGCGGTTTATGAGGGCGAAGTGGGAAGCAAAATCCACGGCGGCACCGTGGCAGCGCCAATGATCGCCGATATCTTCAAGGAAATTTACAAACCGTCCGCGTCGACGAACCGTGGGCGCCGAGAACCGGCCCAGGAGATTCGCCGGGCCCAACCCGTAGAAGACGACGCGTCAGATTAGGCAGCTGCCGTTTCTGTTGGCAGCTCCATGGTCCCCTTGAACTTGAGTTGTTCGGGTTCGAGTCCGAAATTTTCAGAGTAAAGGTTGGCAATCTTAGCGAGGTCGTCGGCGCTGATGGGCGGACAATCCGGCGCTTTCGCGAACTCAACGAGTTGTTCTTCGTTGTAAATGTTCGGCAGGGTTGAGGCCACGCGCTCGTCCGCGAGCAGCCAAAGCAGCGCCGCTTGTCCGAGTGTGCGGTTGGAATTTTCGAGAAACCGTAACCTGTCGATCTTCTTGACCCCGTTGAGGAGCCAACTGCGGGGACGATGACTGCGATGATCGTTCGGCGGGAAAACGGTGTCAGCCGTATATTTACCCTCCAACATTCCTGACGAGTGCGTCACCCTAATGAGGAACATTGTGTCCTTGCCTAATTCGGTGGCCACGTCCTGCATTGCGCGACCGGGATGTTGCTCAAGCATGTTGTAAATGTGCTGAATGCTCGTGGCGTCGCGCTCCCGAATGCAATTCGCGCCTTCATAAAGCCAGCCGATGGCCGGACCGAGCGCGATCCCGTAGTAACGAACTTTTCCCGACGACTTTAGTCTCTCGAGCGTTTTCCAAAGCGCGTCGTCGTAAATCTGCTCCATTCGGATGTTGTGCAGTTGCAACAGGTCGATCCGATCGGTCCGCAGTCGCTTTAGTGCGGCATCGGTGGCGCGTTCAATCGCTGACGGCGAAAAATCCTGCGGAATTTCGCGCTGACCACGCCCGCGCGCCTCACCGTAGTGCACGAAATCGTAACCGACCTTGGTCGCGATGATGATCTCGTCTCGTTGTTTTGGGAACGCCTTGGCAATCAATTCTTCGCTCAGGCCGTTCCCGTAGGTGTCAGCGGCGTCGAATAGAGTTACGCCAAGGTCGAACGCCTTGTGCAGGAGCGAGATCGCTTCGCCCTCGGTAAAATTTCCCCACCAACCGGTCGAGATCGTCCACAGCCCGAAACCGACCTCGCTGACGGCCAGGTCAGTGTTTTTGTAAGTCCGGAATTTCATCGGGAAATTTTACCACGAACAACACGAAGATCACGAAGGATATTCTGTTGAAAGCTTCGTGCCCTTCGCGTTCTTCGTGGTTAATTATGAGGCGTGGAAAGCAAACCTGACGCCGGTTTGTTGATCGTTGGCCATGGTTCGACGGTCAACCCTGACTCGAGCGCGCCGACGCTCGGGCACGCTGCTGAAATCCGGCGTCGAAACATTTTTGGGGAAGTCCAGTGCGCGTTTTGGAAAGAGGAGCCGAGCTTGCGCGACGCTCGCTTCTTGTTCGACCCGCAAACGATTCGCGAGGTCTGCGTCGTGCCAAACTTCATCAGTGAAGGTTATTTCACACAAACGGTCATCCCGCGGGAGCTCGAGCTGAACGGGAAGCTTACCCGGCGCGCGGACGGTCAAACGTGGTGTTACGCCGAGCCGGTTGGCAATCATCCTCTGATGACCGAGTTACTGGTGCAGCGCGCGAGAGAGATTGCCCCAAACGTTCCGGAAAACGCGGCCAGTTTCTTGATCGTCGCCCATGGAACGGACTTGAATGAAAACAGCGCGGTGGCGGCAAAGCGGGAAGCGGAAAAAATTCGCGCGCTCGGGCGCTACGCGAATGTGCTCAATGTTTATATGGAAGAATTTCCGCTCGTGTCCGATTGGAAATTGCTCACCAGCACTCCCAACGTCGTCGTAGTCCCGTTCTTTATTTCGGACGGGCTTCACAGTTACGAAGATATTCCGGTGTTGCTGGGAATCACCGAGGATGGATCGACCTCGTCCGCGAAAAAAGGCCGGGACATCTTTCAACGCGGGCCGTACCGAATCGACAACCGCTCGCTTTTTTATGCCAGTTCGATCGGCACAGATCCGCGGATCGCCGACATTATTGTGGAACTCGCAACCAGAGCCGGGGAACGATTGTGAAATTCCTCCAATTTGGATTAGAACAGGCCGCGGCGATCGGCGCTTCGGTGCAGGAAATCGTGAAGGGGAACACTAATTTCGAGTCTCTGAAACAGGCCATCAAGGCCGGCCGTTTTTCAGCCGGGCTGGGGACCCTCAATTTTAACAGCCGAAGAAAAGTTGCGCGTGCGCCCGGCCTCGCAATCTTTCCTGACCTACTCAAGCCGCCATGCATACCGAGACGTTGAAGAAACTCCAGGATATCGGGGCTTACGTTTTGGCCAGCGGCTGCACCAAGAAAAGTATCAAACAAGTCGCGGAGATGATCCGGGCGGCGCGCGATTACCGGTTCATCGCTATTTATAAGATCGTGAAGAACGAATTTGTGATTTTGGCCGGCACTGGCGATGAACCGTCAGCCTATCCCCGTTTTCCAATCAGCCAGGGGTTATGCGGTGCGGCGCTGGAATCGGGCAAATCGATCGTGGTCGGGGACGTTCACAAAGACAAACGTTACCTGCCCGCGTTCCATACGACCCGGTCTGAGATCATCATCCCGCTCAAGGGTGAAAATCGTCACATCGTCGGTATGCTCGACGCCGAAAGTGACAATGTGAACGCGTTCGGCGACGAAGACCGACAATTTCTCGAACGCGCTGCTGGCCTGATCGCGCATTGCTTGGCATAGCTGGCGCAATGCCGGATTCGATCGAGACAACGCTTGCGTCGGCGTTGAGCGACAGCACTTCGATCGGTCAGGTCCTAATTCAACGAACGGCCAACAACGGTTTCGCGTTGTGTCATCGGGATGATCGACCGAGCGGCAAGCTTAAGAACTTTCGGAAACCCGAAGATGCGATTGAAATTGCTCGATACGATGATGACGAAAACTATCGCCCACTGAAAACCGCCCCGAATCTACGGCATGGCTGGCTCCTGGAGCTTGTCGATCTTGGCGAGTTGCGGCGCGCGCTTGACTATTTTTATCCAGGTAGATTGGCGATCCTCGCCAGATGGAAGGCGAATCGATTAACGATGACGACACTTCGTGGCACGTTGAATCGACAATCGGGGATGTATCGGGTGGCGGCGAAAGTTTCCGACCAGCAAATTGACGATTTGGTCGGAAATTTTTGCAAATCGAACGGAGGTTGTCTGCGAACCGTCTTGTGGAAGCGCGATGAAATCGGCGCCCCTTCATCATCGAGACTGCCGCCGGAGAAATTTGATCCTGCCTGCGACCAAACTGGCCGCGGCGAGCACGCGATCCCGTTGCTTTGTTCAGAAGCCTGCAATTTGCTCGTGGCCGAATGTCGCAAAGTGGTCAGAGGCGAAACGAACCCAGCATGATCATCCGCGCGCGAGTTGTCGTGACGATGGATGGTCCGCCGATCGACAACGGCGCGGTAGTGGTAACGGCGGACAGGATTATCGATGTTGGAAAGTTCTCCGACATCACGAAGAAGCATTCGGCCGACGAAGTTGTCGATCTTGGGGAGCAAGGCCTGTTGCCAGGATTAATCAACGCGCATTGTCACCTCGATTACAGCTGTCTGCGCGGCAAAATCCCGCCGCAAAAATCGTTCAGCGATTGGATTCGCGCGATCAACGCTGAGAAATCCAAACTGTCGTCAAAAGATTACGTTCGCTCGATCAATGAAGGGTTCGCCGAAGCGAAGCGATTCGGGACGACGACAATGGCAAACCTGACCGCGTTTCCGGAACTGGTTTCGCAAGTCGAAGCCCCGATTCGAACCTGGTGGTTCGCTGAGTTGATCGATGTCCGCGATCCGGCCCGCGCCAGCGAGCTTGTTGATTTTGCGGTCGAACGATTGAAATCACAAAAGCATTGGGGCCTGTCGCCGCATGCGCTATTCACCGCATCCGCGGAATTGTATCGATGTTGCGAGGAGGTGGCTCGGCACAACAATGTTTTGCTATCAACACATCTAGCTGAGTCGCGCGAGGAGCTGTCGATGTTTCAAAATGCCAGCGGAGCGCTTTATGAGTTTCTCAAGGAGATTGGAAGAGAAATGACGGACTGCGGCAAGGGCACAGCAGTGGAACGTTTTCTGGCGATTGGGGGCACTGTCCCTTACCTCCTCGTGCACCTGAACGAGCTCAAAGGCGGCGATTTCGGACGGCTGGAGAAATTAGTGGATCGCTCGTCGATCGTTCACTGCCCACGGAGCCACCAGTATTTTGAATACTCGCCGTTTGAGTTTCAGAAGCTGCACGGGCTTGGATTCAACATTGGTCTCGGGACGGACAGTCTCGCCAGCAACGATGATCTCAGCTTGTTCGCCGAGATGCGGGCGTTTCAAAAGAAGTTTCCCGGCGTTGCACCAGGGGAAATTTTGAAACTAGTAACGGTTAATCCGGCGAGCGCGTTGAAACAGGAGAGAAATCTTGGAAAAATTCGCCAAGGCTTTCTCGCGGACCTCATCGCGATCCCAATCGCGAAATCGACGTCAGTTCTCGAAGACACTATTGCATTCGATCGAGCTGTCGGTTGGTCCATGCTCAACGGCCGAATTTCGGCCTAACCAGCAAAATTCTCAAAATCGCTTTCTTTTTCTCAAAAGTGAAATATTCTCCGCGCTGAGATTTCCCATGGCTAAAATCGTAATCATTGATGACGAACCTGCGATGATAGAAGTGATTGTCACTCTCTGTCGCGAAAAAGGACACCAGGTTTTCCCGTTCAACGCCCCCTCGAAGGCCCTCGAGCAGCTCGACGCCATTCAACCCGAAGTCGTCATTACCGACATCAAAATGGAAACGATGACCGGGTTCGATGTGTTACGGCACGTTCGCGAGCATCAGCGCCAAACTTCCGTGATCCTCATCACTGCGTTCGGGTCGGCCGAAACAGCCGTTCAAGCGATGAAGATGGGCGCGCGCGATTACATTCTCAAACCGTTCAAGATCGACGAGCTGCAAACGCGCATTCAGATGGCGCTCGATTATCAGGCGGCAGTCGGTGAGATCACGTATCTCCGCAAAGAGCTCAGGGAAAAACACAAGCTCGAGAACATCATCGGCACGAGCGGCAAGATGCAGCACGTTTACAACCTGATTAGCAAAGTCGCAGACACCGACAGCACGGTGCTGATCGTTGGTGAAAGCGGCACCGGCAAGGAACTGGTCGCACGAGGGCTTCATTTCAACAGCAATCGTCAGCATCATCCCTTCGTGGCGATCAATTGCAGCGCATTGCCGGAAAATTTGCTCGAGTCGGAATTATTTGGTCACAAGAAAGGATCTTTTACCGGCGCCGTCGCGGACAAGCGCGGATTGTTTGAGGAAGCGAATTTGGGAACAATTTTCCTCGACGAAGTGAATTCAATGGCGCCGCAACTGCAGACGAAACTTCTGCGCGTGTTGCAAGAGCGCGAAGTCCGGCGCGTCGGCGACAACAAGAGCTCGCCGGTCAATGTTCGGGTGATCGGCGCGACCAATGAGCGGCTTCAACCGAAGCTGAAAGATGGAACGTTTCGCGAGGATTTTTACTACCGGCTCGCGGTTATTCCGATTGAGATTCCGCCGCTGCGCGACCGGCTCGAAGATGTGCCATTGCTCGTGAACCATTTTTTGCAAAAGCAAGCGAGCGCGACTGGTGGCGAACCAAAGAAGATCGATCCCGTCGCGATCGACATTCTTTGTCATTATCACTATCCAGGAAATGTCCGCGAATTGGAGAACGCGATCGAGCGAGCGTGCGCGTTGTGTGAGAACGATCTGATTCTAACAGCCGATTTGCCGCCGCACATTGTCGATCACGCGGAAGGTGTCAAAACCGATGAGGCGATCGCGAGCATGCCGGTCGGAGAGACTTTGGATGATTTCGTTCAACAACAGGAGCGCAATTACATCGAAGCGACGTTGGCTCACTGTGACGGCTCGCGCGAGAAAGCGGCCAACATGCTTGGAATCAGCATGGCCACGCTCTACCGCAAGATCGAGCCGAAGAAGAAGTAGCTAATTCAGATCGGCTTCTGCCGAAACGTGGTGATGAAAGTTTCGCGAAAAAAAGGTGGTCCGACGACGCGAGAGATGGAGCGGATCAACTGGATGGAATTTCGGGAGTGGATACCCGCGAAGATCGACACAGTGTTATTGCCGCTCGGAACAATGGAGCCGCATGGCGTTACAGCGAACGGAACGGACATCATAATTCCATTGACCATGGCGCGCGAAATCGCACCGCGCGTGAATGCAATGATTGCGCCGGTGGTTCCCTACGGGTTTACCGGATCGCTTGACGCTTATCCCGGTAATTTCACGATTCCGGAAAGCGTTTACCGGGAATATGTGCGCGCCGTTGTGGTTGGACTCGCCCGGAGCAAATTCAAGAACATTGTGATGCTGAACGGTCACGGGGCAGGCCAGACAGCGGTTCTGATGACGCTTGGGCAGGAAGTGGGACGGGATACCAGCACGAGAATCCTGACCGTGAATTGGTGGTCATATTGCAGCGATGTTTGTCGGGAGGTTTTTGGCGAGGATGGCGGCCACGCCGGTAATACTGAAACTGCTTACATGCTGGCGATCGATCCCGAACTGGTCCAAAAAAAGCGCTACGCCGGGCCCAAAATGGCGACAGCAATTCCATCGCCAAACGTGTGGAACGCATATCCATTTCCGTCGAGCATCCTGCTTTACAAAGAAGGCGAGGGCTATCCGAGCTTCGATCTCTCAAAGGCAAAGAGTTACTTCAATAAAGTGAACGACAAGATCGCGCGGTTGATCGAGGACACGATCCGGAAATGGGACATGGCAGGACTGTAAGTCCGCCGGTGGTGAGCTTAGCCGCGCTTTGAGAAGATGCGCAGCTCGTCGACGGCTTGTTGCAATTCGTCCAGCTGTTCGAGTGCTGCCTTTTGTTTTGCGAGCACTTCGTCATTGGCCGCCTTTAGCTGTTCGAGCAATTTAATCGCGTCCGGAACCGAGCTGGGGCACCGGGATAGTAGCGACCGTTTTAGATGTGGCGGTGCCGGGCGATGCCGCCTGGACGATAACCGGTGCCGGCGACTGTGCCTTGATTGCGCTCAGCGAGAGAAGAACGAGTAAGCAGAAAAGTCTTGCGACGCGCATTATTTCCCCCTCTTTGCGTAAATCCGGGCGGTGCGCACGGATTCCGAAACAGCCGCCAGCTTTTCCTCGATCTTGGCCTGGTTCTCGGCCAATTGCGCCTGCTGAGTCTGAACTTCCTTAATCAAGGCGAGAAGTCTTGGCTCCTGGTTTGTGTCGGCCGGCGCTTGAGCGACAGTCGACGAGACGGCGAATAACGTTGCGACAAACAGAAGCGCAGGAATTGATTGGTTCATTTAAGCGGGACTTGGATCGTTCCCATGAATAGCAATTCGTGTTCCGCAAATCGTTGGGAAGCGCAGAATTCCCCCTCGAAAAGCACCTGCGGCCCGTAACCTGCTTGCCTGTCGCTCGCCCGACAGTAAACTCCACACTATGGCCGGTCCTGGAATGCATCAAACGCAGAATCTATCTCTGCAACAGGTCCTCGCGCCTCAGCTCCAGCAAAGCCTCCTCATTCTTCAGGCGCCGTTGCTCGAACTGCGCAATCTCGTTCAGCAGGAAATGGAGACCAATCCGGTGCTGGAGGAATTGGCTGATCCGCCGAATCCGGAGGCGCCTGCAGAATCGGAGACTCCACCGGACGACAATTTCAAAGAGGAATTCGATAAGCTGGCCAAGCTCGATGAGGAATGGCGCGATTACATGGCGCAATCGAGCAGTTATAGCGGACGCTCGCAGGAAGCGGAAGAAAAGCGCCAGTTCTTTTTCGATTCAATCGCCACCCAGGAAACGCTGCAACAGCACTTGATGGGACAGCTCAATCAAAACGTGCTTGAACGCGGACGACCGCAAGACTGCAGAGCTGATCATCGGCAACATCGACGACAACGGATTTCTTCAAACGACGCCGGAAGAGATGGCGCTCAACACCGGAATTCCGAAAGAGGATTTCGAGCACATGCTGACACTGATTCAAAGTTTTCATCCGCCGGGCGTAGGCGCGCGCGACTTGCGCGAATGTTTGCTGATTCAGCTCAAACGCGAAGGCAGACAAAACAGCCTCGAATACAAAATAGTCGCCGACCACATGCAGGATCTGGGCAAGCGCCGTTTCCCGGAGATTGCCCGGCGAATCGGAATCAGCGTCGAACAAGTGCAGAAGTGCGCCAACAACATCGCGCAACTCGACCCGCGACCGGGTGCCATATTCGCCGCCGCTCCGCAAAATTATGTTCTGCCGGACGTCACAGTTGAAAAAGTGAACGGCGATTATCAGGTCATCTTAAACGGCGAACAGATCCCGCACCTGCGCATCAGCAACACTTACAAGGACATCATGGCGCAGGACGGTAACGGCAGCGACGTGAAGGATTACATCCGCGACAAGATCCGAAGCGGAAAATTTCTGATCAAATCCATTCATCAACGCCAGCAGACAATCTCCAACATCGCGCACCAGATTGTGAAACGGCAGCGCGAATTCTTCGACAAGGCTCTGCCTTTTTAAAGCCGATGACGATGGTGCAAATCGCCGATGCAGTCGGTGTCCACGAAACGACGGTAAGTCGCGCCATCTCCGGCAAATACATGTCCACGCCGCAGGGCGTTTTTGAGATGAAATATTTCTTCACGCCTGGTTACCAAACCGCCACCGGCGAATCGATGAGCAACACCAGCGTGAAAGAAGCGATTCTCGATCTGGTCAAAGACGAAGACGGCAATTCGCCACTGAGCGACAAGGAAATCGTCGAAATTCTGAGCAAACGCGGAATTCCCGATTGCCCGCCGGACCGTGGCGAAATACCGGACCGAGCTGAATATCTTGCCGAGCAACATGCGGCGACGATACTGACCGTTGAAGGGATAACGCGTTAAGAGGTTGAAGCGGGGCTGTCGACTGCTGATCTTTTTCTCGCTTTGATACTTTAACTGTTCAACGCTTCACCGTTCACATGAAGTCTTCTCTTCGCGCCAGGATCATCGCCGAGTGGCGGGGGTTGCCCGGGAAAGCGGTTGCGTCCGATCGCTGGAACGCACCGGTGGACGTTTTGCCGAAGCTCATGCAACGACTCGGTCTCAAGGAGCGATTGCACGAGAATGAAGTGATGGAGGCTTGGAGTAAAATCGTCGGCGAATTTATCGCGGCGCATTCAGCGCCAGTCTCGTTGCGCGGGGGTATCTTGTACGTCCGCGTTCTGCAACCGGCATTGCATTACGAGCTCGAACAGATTTCCAAGATCGACATCCTCCGAAAGCTGAAACAACGTTTCGGCGGCAAGATCATTCGCGATATTCGCTTTCGCGTTGGATAAGTACCGCGCGATCATGATAGGAACTGGATAAATGCGAATTGGCGCCGAGCACCAGGTTCATGTCGAACAATTGAAGGTGTTTGCACACGTCGGCGTTTCAAAGGCCGAACGCGCGAAGAAACAGCGGCTTGTGCTCAACATCACGCTTTGGCCGGCGCGAGACCTGCGCGATGTGAAAGACGCCGTTACCCGGACCGTCGATTACGCAGTCCTTTGCCAGGAAACCAAAAAATATTTGGCGCAACAGTCGCCCAAGCTTCTGGAAACGCTCGCGGGCGAAGTTTCCGCTCATCTGTTGCGAAAATTTCGTCTTCGAAAAATTTCACTCGAGGTCCGCAAGTTTGTTCTGAAGGATGTTGCTTACACGTCGGTCACGGTGATTCGACGGGCAGCACTGGATTGAACTCCATGCGTAAGGGACGCTTTGGTAAATCGATGGCGCCTGTTGCGCAACGCTACAGCGAATCACTATCGTTTGATCGGCGCCTTTATCGTTACGATATCGCCGGTTCGATTGCCCATGCCGGCGCCCTGGCCAGAGCCGCCATCATTTCCGTGGACGAGAAGAAAAAAATCGAAACCGGATTGCACGAAATCGAGCGTGAAATCGCGTCCGGACAATTTCAATGGAGCGAAGCGCTCGAGGACGTGCACATGAACATCGAAGGCGCGTTGACAAAGAAAATCGGCGAAGCTGGAGCGAAGCTGCACACTGCGCGCAGTCGGAACGATCAAGTTGCGCTCGACCTGCGTCTTTTCGTCAAAGACGAGATTGGCCGCACCTCTTCACGGCTAAAGAAAGTGCAAAGGGCTCTGCTCGGTCTCGCCCAGAAACACGCTGATGTTGTGATGCCGGGATACACACATCTTCAACGCGCACAGCCAGTGTTGTTCGCGCACTACTTGTTAAGTCAGGTCGAAAGTTTGGCGCGAGATCACGAACGCCTGGGCAATTGTTGGTCACGGACTGATGTTCTCCCGCTCGGGTCCGGTGCGCTCGCCGGCTCGACCATTGCACTCGATCGCGAATCAATCGCTCGCGACCTCAAGTTTGGCCGCGTGAGTCAAAACAGCCTCGATGCGGTCGGTGATCGCGATTTTGTCTGCGAGTTCATCTTCTGCCTGGCGATGATCGGCATGCATCTCTCGCGTTTGAGCGAGGACCTCATCCTTTGGAGTACGAGCGAATTCGGTTTCGTGGAATTCAGCGACGAATTTTCAACTGGCTCGAGTTTGATGCCCCAAAAAAGGAACCCCGACATGGCTGAGCTCACGCGTGGCAAGACCGGACGGCTCTACGGGAATCTGATGTCTATCCTGACGACCCTGAAGGCGCTTCCATCGTCTTACAATCGCGACCTGCAGGAAGACAAAGAAGCGCTGTTTGATTCCCTCGATACAGTTTCGTCTGCGCTCGACCTTTTTACCGCAATGGTCCCGAAGCTGAAAATTGATCGCGCCAGGATGAAAGAAGCGGCCAGCGATCCGAATCTTCTCGCCACGGACCTGGCAGAGTATTTGGTCAAAAAGGAAATGCCATTTCGCAAAGCGCACGAAATTGTCGGCCGCGTTGTGAATCATTCGATTGCGAAGAAGAAACGTCTGGATGAGATCCCGCTGGCCGCGTTAAGAAAGTTTTCTACGCGGTTCGGTGCCGATGTAGTCAAAGTGTTCGACGTCCGCCGTTCCTTGTCTGCGCGTCGCGCAACTGGCGCGCCCTCGCCGGAAAACGTCAAGACGCAGATCAAGCATTGGCGGAAAGAGCTTGGCGGATAATCTTCCGGCGTGAGACGAAACAAACTGGTGCAGGACGGGGACGGGTGGAAAACAACTTCCAGTAAAGTTGAGTTCACAAATCCGCACCTGGAGGTCGTGACAGAAAAAGTTCAAACGCCTTCAATTCCCGAACCGCGAATCTGGACGACTGTGAGACGCAAAGCCGCGGTCGTGATCGCCCCGATGACCAGTGACGGAAAATTCCTGCTGATCAAGGAAGAGCGGATTCCTATCCGCGCGGCGATTTGGTCGATGCCGGCCGGCCAGGTCGACAATCCGGAAGCCGACGAGAAGGAGATTGAAGCGGTCGCACTCCGCGAGCTGCACGAGGAAACTGGTTATGACCTCGCGCCCGGCGGTGAAACAATTCCGCTCGGTTTCTTCTTCACTTCAGCCGGACTCACCGATGAGCATTGCTATTTTTTCCTCGTTCGACCTGTTCGCAGTGCCGACGTGCACAGGCGCGAGGAAGGAGAAGCGATCCTTGAGTGTCGTGCGGTCGATGTTGGTGAGTTGAGCAAAATGATCGCCCAAGGCGAAATTCGCGATTCGAATACGCTCGCGATCTGCGCGCGTCTGGCGGCCCGTGGCCTGATCTCGCTCGGTCCGCATTAATCGTCATGGCGTTGCGCGACATCTTCAAGTTCCGCGAATTGCCACAGAGCGAGACGTCTAAGCCTTTTCTCGAACATCTCGAGGACTTGCGCTGGACCGTTGTGAAAATGGCAATCGCTATCTTTGCGGCGATGATTCTTTGTTTCCTCTTCCGGCAAACCCTGGTGCACGTAATGCAGGCGCCGTTAAAGAGTGTTGATCCTCAAGTCGGCGCGCTCAAAGCACTCGGCATCACCGATTCAATCGTGATTTCGTTTCATCTGGCGTTCTACGCCGGGATTGTTCTGTCTTTTCCTTTGCTCCTTTATTTTCTCGCCGAATTCGTTTTGCCCGCGCTTACCGCCGTGGAAAAACGCTTTCTCTTTCCCGCGATCGTTGGCAGTTTCGGACTTTTTCTGCTCGGCGTACTCGTTTGTTATTTCTGGTTGCTGCCTAAAACGATTCTCTTCTTTTTTCGCGACACTCAGTCGCTCGGCTGGACGCCGACCTGGACCGTGCAGCAATATTATTCGTTCGTAACCAAGTTCATTCTCGGCTTTGGTATGGCCTTCGAGCTGCCGGTAGTCGTGCTCGCGTTGGTTTACTTTGGTCTTATCACTTACCGATTCATGGCCCGTACCCGGCCTTACGCGATCGTGCTTATTTTTATTTTGGCCGCCATCATCGCACCAACGCCTGATTTTTTGACCCTGGTCGCGATGGCGCTGCCGATGGCCCTGCTTTACGAAAGCTGCATTTGGATCGCGTGGATAATGGAGCGCCGGGCGTCGCGCTCGAGCATAACCTGATTCGCTTGGATATCTCATCCTACACTGCGCTATTCGCCGTTGTTGCGTTCGTTCTGGGCGCGGTCGTTGGCTCGTTCTTAAACGTCGGAATCTATCGGCTGCCACGCGATCTTTCCGTGAACAAACCACGCCGTTCGTTTTGTCCCGTCTGCAAGACGACAATTCCGTGGCAGCAAAATATTCCAATCGTCAGTTGGCTGCTCTTACGCGGGCGGTGCGCCAAGTGCGGTGCGCGCATTGCTTTCCGATATTTCGGTGTCGAACTGCTCACAGCCCTTCTTTTTCTTGCCACCTGGCAATTTTTCCCGTGGCAGGTGGCGATCGCTTATTGGGCTTTCGTTTCGATCCTTGTCGTCGCGACATTCGTCGATCTCGAACACTTTATCATCCCTGATCAGATCACGATTGGCGGAACAATCGCCGGAATTGCCGCGAGTTTTCTGGTGCCTGATCTGATGAACGCGGACTCACGTTTGGCGGCGATTGTCCGCTCAATGCTTGCGGCGGCGCTCGGTTACGTCATTCTCTGGGTCGTCCTGGAGGGTGGCAAAATTGCGTTCGGTAAAAAGCGGGTGGAACTGGACGTGCCGACGCCCTTCAACTGGACGCGCCACGGTGAAGATGCGGAGTTCGTCGTTGGCGAGGAACGTGGTTTATGGAGCGATTATTTTGCGCGCGAAAAAGACCGGCTTCTGCTTCACTGCGACGAAGCGAAGATCGATCACCGCACCTTTGGGCCTGAAGTACTGGAATTTCATTACAACCGCGTCCGAGTAGCCGACGAAGAATTCCTGCTTGATTCGGTCGATCAAATCTCGGGCACGGCGCGCGAATTAGAAATTCCACGTGAAGCAATGGGCC
Source organism: uncultured Verrucomicrobiae bacterium (assembly GCA_963801815.1). Lineage (GTDB taxonomy): Bacteria > Verrucomicrobiota > Verrucomicrobiia > Chthoniobacterales > UBA10450 > AV40. The sequence continues at coordinate 474,610 of CAWDGJ010000002.1, read as the reverse complement.
GCGGCGACTTGAAATTTCTGGCGGCGATCGGTGCCTTCCTCGGATGGCGCGGCGTGCTTTTCAGTATTTTCGCGGGGTCACTGGTTGGCTCCATGGTTGGATTGGCCACGCTTGTCATCGGTAAACGCGTTTGGTCGGCGAAATTGCCCTTCGGTCCGTATCTCGCGCTTGGCGCGTTAATCTGGATGTTTTTCGGCGAAAAATTCGTTCGGTGGTATTTTCAGTTCGTTAATCCCGGTTAAACCAACCGGGTAAACGCGAACCACTGCGGCCAGCGAATGCGAACGATTTCTTCCAGCACGTTCGACCAGCGTTGCATCGCTGCGGCGATGATTTGATCGCGCGACTCGCCGATGCGCGAACAAATGATCGGTTCGCGCGCGATGATTTTATATTTCCGGAGGCCGGTGCGGACAATAAACAGCGGATAAATTGGCGTTTCGGATACGAAAGCGAGAACGAACGGCCCGTTCGGTAAGAGAATTTCACGCTGAAAAAACGTCACTGGCGCGCGGGCCACTTCGCCAACCACCCGGTCGCCTTGAATGGAAATAATTTCGCCCGCCCGCAACGCATTCAACAAATCAAGAGCGAGCGATCTTCCATCGTCGCTGTAGCCTATTTTGACCCCGCCGGCGCTTGATTCCTGCAAGGCAAGATCGACATGCTGCGCCGCGAGCGTGTCTGGCTCCGGTGCACGGACCATGCGAATTTGACGATGAAATCGCTCGGCGAACAACGCCGCTCCTAGATTGTAGTTGCCCATATGCGCAGTCAGAACAATCCCGCCTCCTTTCGAAGCCGTTAATTGCTCCATGAATCGCGCGCCTTCTACCTCGTAACGGAAACGGGTTCCAGACAGTCGATAGCTGGCGGCGTCGGTCAGTGACCAACCGAAATTTGTGAACACGCGCACTACCCGAAAATAATTTGCGATTCGCCACGATCGCGGATGTATCAGGAGCAGATTTTGTAGCAACGCCTTACGCGCCGGCGCAGCGACAAAAAAAAAGCACCAGGCCGCGATCCAAATCAACGGCGGGTGAAAGATCGACGGAATGTAATCCACCGACCAATCGATCACTCGGCGCCAAAAAATGCTCTCGATCGCGAATTTCCCCCGTCGCGTTGCGAAATTTCGCTGCATCGCGGGGTCGAAAATGGACTTTTGGGCGCGCAAACGCAATCAGTTCCCATGCGGATCGATATGCATGTTCACATGGTCGGCAATGGTCTCGCCGGCTCGGGCGGCTGGTTGCGCTTGAAAGGATGGCATCGCGCGCTTGCCGGTTTCATGTTGCGCCAGCTTGGAATGCCTGCGAGCGCGCTTGAAGGCGATCTGGAGGGGATTTACGCGGAGCACTTGCTCAGGTTGGTCCGTGAATCGTCGCTCGACGCGGTTGTGTTGCTCGCCCACGAGCGAGTTCATGAACCTGACGGAACGCCGCGTCCCGATCTTGGCTCCATGTTCGTGCCGAACGACGTCGTTATCGATCTGGCGCGACAACATCCCGAATTTCTGGCCGGTGTTTCGATTCATCCCGCGCGAAGCGATGCGCTCGACGAGCTTGATCGGTGCATCGCCAACGGCGCAGTCTTGATGAAATGCTTACCGAATTGCCAGAACATCGACCCAATGGATCGACGCTACATTCCATTTTGGAAGAAAATGGCGGACGCGCGGTTACCCTTGCTTGCGCACACCGGTGGCGAACACACCGTTCCAGTCGTAAACGCGCGACTTGCCGATCCACGGTTGCTGAGGGCGCCGCTGGAGTACGGGGTGACAGTCATCGCGGCCCATTGCGGGACCAGGAGCGGAGCTTTCGACCACGATTACTTCGATGATTGGGCCGCGATGTTGGACGAATTCCCGAATCTTTACGGCGACATCGGCGCCATGGTTTCATTGAACCGGTGCGCGCATCTCAAGGACTGCCTGCGAATTGAGATCGAGCCGCGCATTCTTCACGGCAGCGATTTTCCCGTTCCAGTGCTGGGTCATCGGCTTTGGCTGAATCGGTCAGTCGACCGCAAATCGTTCCGCCAGGTTCAAAAAGTTGGGAATCCAATCGAGCGAGATTTCCAATTTAAGAAGGCGCTCGGATTTTCAGATCAGGTATTCACGCGAGCGGGGGAATTGCTTAGACTGGCTCGATGATCTTCAAGAACGGACGTTTGATTTTCCCGAACGGTGTTCGCGAAGGGCTCGATTTGCTCGTTGAAGACGGGGTGATCACGGCGATTCGTGCCCAAGCGCCGGCGATGGGGGAACAAATTGTCGACCTTCAAGGCAACTATCTCGCGCCGGGATTTATCGATGTTCACATCCACGGTGCGATGGGCCACGATACCATGGAAGCGTCGGCCAAGGCTTTTCGCGCGATCTGCGATTATCACGCGAGCGGTGGAACTACTTCGCTGTTACTGACGACCGCCACGGCCCCCCTTAAATCCATTCTTAAAGTAGTCAGTGAGGTTCGCGTGCAAAGATCGTCGATCAAACAAATTGCCGGTGTTCACGTCGAGGGGCCATTTATTTCGAAGGCTAAAGCCGGCGCGCAGCGCGCAAGTTTAATGCGCCAGCCAACGACGAGGATGTATGAACCGCTGCTGGAACAGGCTGACATCATAAAGCGGATGACCGTCGCGCCGGAATTACCCGGCGCGATTCCACTCATCGATAAGTTGCGCGCCAGCAACGTCAGTATCAGCGGCGGTCACAGCGACGCTTGGGAGGACGATGCTCGCGAAGCGTTCGAACACGGGATGCGCAATGTCACCCACACCTTCAATTGCATGTCGAGCACTCGGCGCCGCGGGATCGATCGGGTGGCGGGTCTGCTCGAATTCTCGATGAGCGAACCGGAAATCATCTGCGAGTTGATTGCCGACGGTCATCACGTCTCGCCGACACTGATGAAAATGTTGTATCGGGCGAAAGGCCCACGCGGAATCTGCCTTGTGACTGATGCGACCGCCGGCGCCGGTTTGCCCGATGGTTCGAAATTCTCGCTATCGGGAACCAAGTGCATCACCGAAGCCGGCGTTTGTTTGGTCGCGGATCGGTCGGCGCTCGCCGGCAGTGCTTCGCGCATGATCGATCTCGTGCGCACGATGGTCACAAAAGTCGGTGTGTCGTTGCATGAAGCAATCGTGATGGCGACCGACACACCGGCGTTCGCTATTGGATTGAATAACAAAGGTCAATTCAAGATCGGCGGCGAAGGTGACTTGGTCGTGATCTCACCCGAACTCGAAGTGTTGCGGACGTATCTCGGCGGAAAAGAAATTTTCGCCCGCTAGCGTTCCGTACGAGTCGTCGGTCTCCTTCGTGTCGTCCCGAGCGTAAGCGAGGGATTCCACCTGCGAAGTTTGCGTCACACCTCTTACTATGTGTGATCAGCGAAGTCTGTGAGAGATTCCTCGCTTACGCTCGGAATGACAAACGTTTAGAGCGATAACAAAAACTCCGCGATATCGAGTGAGGCTCGCGGGCGGCTAAGTTTAGTGATGTTCGCCGACCATTCGCGCCATTGTTGGGCGTTCTTTGCGAAAACTTGCTCTACCTGCGCCACGACTTCGTTGTTCGAGTGCGCGATCGCGCCCGAGTCAGTTTCGACAATCAGTCGGGCGTTGCCTTCTTCCTGACCGGAAACAACGTGATTGATGATCATTGGACACGCGGCGGCGATAGTTTCCTGCACAGTTGCGCCGCCGGCTTTGCCAATAAGCACGTGGTGCTCGCAAAGCAACCGTGGCATCTCGTCGGTCCAGCCGAAGATGTCGATCCTGCGATCGCCTGCTGCGTGTGCGATGGCGCGTCCAAGTCTTTCATTACGGCCGACTGTGACGGTTAATTGAATGTCGAACCGAAGGAGGCTTCGAACAAGACCGGCGGCGCGGCTTGTTCCTGCGTTGATGACATAGAGCACACGTGGCGTGATTTCAGCCGGCGATTGCCGGTCTTTGGCAAAGTCGGCGAAGCGCGGACTAACGGGAAAGCCGTACACTTTGATTCTTTCCGTCGAGACGCCGCCATCGCGCACGACGCTGGCACTTTGTTCGTTGGCCACGAGAAAAAAATCGGCCGGCGAGCGATACCAGATCGCGTTGACTGTGATGGAATCTGTGACGATAGCGATGTTTTTACAGCGGCGACCGTTACCCAGAATTTGCTGAACCAAATAGGGGTAAGGAGGAAACGTGGAAACGACGGCGTCGGGTTGAAAGCGATCAAGCAGGATGCCGAGATTTTTCTTGAGTCGACGAAATCGGTGGAATCGCTCGTCAAAATTCTTTATTCCATCGAGCCAGTTGTAAACATAGCCCCACGATTTCGGCGAGCGATTGATCAGCGTGAGATAAGCACGCCGGACGATTTCGTTGAACACGCCAAATGTTTCCGGGAATAGGTCCCGAAGTTCGACTTCAACTTGCGGCGCGACGCGGGCCAGGCCGGCGCGAACTCCGCGGGCGGCACTATTGTGACCCTCACCAAAGCCGGCGGTAAGGATCAGGATTCTTTTCATGGTTCTTTGGGCGCGAAAATCTTGTAGCCACGGCGCTGTGTTGTCGTGTGTTGGAGAATTCGCTCCGACAGAGCGGGGCGGCTACAACGCGCCGGAACTTTAATGGATATTTCCAGTCGGCAAAGTAAACTTGTCGCTGTGAAATTCTTGCGGGCAACCTGGCGGGTTCTTCGGCAATTAGTCTGGGAAACCGCGACCGACCATACGACCGGTCTGGCAGCTCAAATGGCTTACACGCTCTTGATTGCGCTCGCGCCCGTGTTGCTGTTCCTCTGGCATTTGCTTGGCTTGTTTGGAACCGATCCCGCCAGGCTCCATGGGATATTCGGCGTTCTAAAGAGTTTTTTGCCGCCCGATCCCAAGGTCCAGGACATTCTGGACGCCGCGGCCGCGAGCGTGGTGGTGACCGGCTCGAGCGGATTCATTGCCAACGCTGGAATTCTGCTCGGAATTTATTGCGGTACCGTTTTCATCGCGACGATCTCGAAGGCGTTGAGTCACACTTATGGCGTGACCGAACCGCGCAATTGGTGGTCAAAGTACGTCATTTCATTCCTGCTCTTGTTCTGGTTTGGAATCGTGATTCTAGTTTGTTTTAACGCCATCGTGTTCGGCGAAACGCTTGCCGGTGTCGCGGAGGTAAATTTTCAACTAAAAGTTCCGCTTCAGGTGTGGGTCACTTACTTAAACCTTCCGCTCACATTGGTAGCGTTGATCGGTCTTGCGCTTGTCTTGTATCTACTGACACCTGAAAACTACCTGACGATCCGGCAAGCACTTCCAGGGGCTGTCTTTTTTTCGATTGGCTGGATAACGGTCACGAAATTGTTTCAGCTCTACGTCGCGCGCTACAGCCGTTACGATGCGACATACCTCGCCCTGGCATCGATAATCATTTTGCTGACGTGGATGTATCTCACCTGTTTGTTCTTGCTGCTTGGCGGGAAATTGAACGCGATTCTTCGTCGCGAACGCGAAGGCCAAGTGAAAAACGAGCCGGCCCCGGGCAGCGCGCTGCCTGCGTGAACTGGTTTTTGATTTTCATCGCGGGTTGATCGCGCCAAACACTCTGTTACGCTGCGCTCGGTGTTTCGTTTGCGCGTCTGGTTGACAACTTTCTTCGCGTTCAGCGCGCTCATTGCCGTCTTCGTCTCTGAAGCACAACAAACAACAGACGAAGGAAAACCGATCCTGAAAGCGCGCGCGGTTGATTCTGTGGCGAGCGAAAAAACGCCGACTCCAACGCCGAAACTGAAGACATCGCCCGGCAAGAAAAAGAAAGCGGCATCAGCCTCTCCGTCAGCAAAGAAAAAGGCGAAACCAAAGAAAACTCCGGCGGAGGAATCGGAAAGATCGCCCAAACCGAGTGAAACCCCGGAAGCGACGCCAAAACCCAAGGCGAAGAAATCTCCAACCAACGAGCCGTCGCCAAAAGGAAAGAAGAAAAAGAAAGCAACGTCGGGAAAAGCCCCGTCGTCGAGTCGCAAAAAGAAAGCTTCACCAAAGCCTTCGGAAACTCCGGAAGCGCGGGCAACGGGCACACCGCCGCGCGCCGTGGCCGTTCCGAGTCCGGCTGCGCCGCCGCCACCGGTTCCCAGAGCTAAATCCGCCCTAGCTGCGCCTGTTGAAGAGCCCGAACAACTGACAATCGAAAAATACGGTTACGAGAAGCCGAAAGGTTTTTGGGCACGATTATTTGGCGGCGGAGGAAGCAGCAGCAGTGGCGCAGGCTATCGTTACCTGACCAGCTCGGTACGCGCTCAGATCGATCGTGCGCCAGTCACACGCGGCCGCTGGCAATATATCGTCGTCCACAACAGCGGAACGCGTCAGGGGAACGCGGCCGCCTTCGATTATTACCATCGACATTTTCGGAGGATGCAAAACGGGCTCGCTTACCATTTCGTGATCGGCAACGGCACGTCGACCGGCAACGGTCAGGTAGAAATCGGTGATCGGTGGCGTCGGCAAATTAACGGCGGCCACGTTCACAGCGACTATTTAAACAACATCGCGCTGGGCATTTGCCTGGTCGGCGATTTTAATCGCGACCAGCCGACTCGCGCGCAACTCGATTGCTGCGAAGAATTGATCCGTTATCTCCGGCAACGCTGCGGAAAAGTCGGCGACCATTATCCGATCGTGAAACCGCACCGTGAAATAAATCCGCCGCGCTGGCCGACCGATTGTCCCGGCGATGTGTTTCCGTATTCCTGGTTCCGCCGGTTCCAGGAATAACTCAAAGCCGCGTCGCGACGATGAGGTTGCTCTCAGTGTGGTTCCAGCGATAGCCAAAATTGAAATCGAGTGGCGGCGGCGCGCTTTCTTGGTACAGCGCCGCCAGTTTCGGCTGATTGTGTTGTCTAAAAATCTCGATTGGTCCGATGTAATTCCCGAAAACGCGAATGTTCCATTTGTCGCGGTCCAAATAATCCAGCGGAATACCGGCATCGTCCTGAACGATGGTCTTGCTGTGATCCACGATGAAGTTACGAATCCGGTTGAAGCCGTTTTCGAACATTAAATAGGAAGATGCCTTCAGAAAACTTCCTCCGATGCCGAAGTGGTCGCAAAATCGTAGAAACCCTGGTGATGAGGAAATTCCGCCGTCAGAAATGTCGGTCGTGAAATAATACAGCGTTTGCTGGTCGTGGGTGTGATTGTCGATGTATTGGATGCGAACGCCGGGCGTGCCGCCGCTCCCACCTCGTGACTGTTGGAAGTTGCCGGCTGAATCGAGCGAGCCATAGGTGACGTCCCTGATCGATTTGTCGGCGCGCGCCAGAAAGACATAGAGGATCGGGATCGTTCCTCTCAGTTCCTGCGACTGTAGGTCCACCTTCATATCTTTGGTGATGAAAAAGCTGAAGCGAAGCGAGGAGTTCATCGCATCCTCGAGATTGTGCAGAGCGCTCGCGAGGTTCCCGGCGCGAAGCGGGTCCGGCGGCGGCCCAAGTGCTTCTTTCCCGCATAAAATGAAGACGTCGGCTTTCGGAAAAAATTGGTCGACGTAAAGGAAATCGGGGCCGCTGAACATGTAATAGGCGACCGGAATGTGTTCGCGCGCTTCAGCAAAATATTGATCTTCCCAGGCGTGGAGTTTTGCGAGCTGGCGTGTGTTCAGTTTTGCAAAGGCTTTTTCGAAATTCGCCGCGTGTTCCTGCCACGCGGGATCGTTCGTAAGCGGCGCTAGCGGCGAATTTTTTGAAATTGGCATCCCGGCAAGGAAACGCGCGGTTTCGTCGGGCGGCGGCGGTCCGGCTAATTGCTCCGGCTGGGCATTTTGTGGTGGCGCGATAGCCGGCGCCGGTGTCGGAGTGTCAGACTGCCATGGCCATTTCATAGCCGTCGCGGTAGTCAGAAGCAGACCGAAGACCGACAATGTCGCGACACTGATTTTTGCGACAGGGAAGTTTTTCATTGGCGAGGACTGGCGCGTTTGCCGGCGCAGAAGTAAAGCAGGAACCCGACCATTGCAGTAACGAGCCCGGCGATAGATTCGGTTGTTTTCGACCGGAGAAGGTAAATCATCATCCAAACAGTGATGGCAGCGAAAATGAGTGGCGGCATTGGGTAAAGCCAGACGCGATAAGGGCGCGGAATATTCGGGCGAGTAACGCGAAGCACGAACAATCCAACTACAGTGAGGAGTGAACAAAGCAGGAGCGCAAATTGAATATAGACCACGACCAGCTCGAAGCTGCGCGTCAGCAAAAGTAGATTCACGATTAGTAGCTGAACGGCTACGGCGTTGGCCGGAACTCCGTAAGAGTTCTTGCGTCCGAGAAATCGGAGCAGCCAGTGGTCTTCCCCCATCGACATCGTCACGCGTGGGCCGATCCAGGTCATCGAGCTGACCGCAGAGATTAATCCAAGGCAAATGATCGCTCCGACCACGCGGCCGCCGTTGCCGCCGAAAATGTGTTTCCCGGCAATTAATCCAATTTCGAGCTGGCCACGCATTTCGGATTCGGGCGTGGTGGCGAGAAAAATTCCATTCAGGAGAACGTAGGCGACAATCACGATAAGCGTCCCGGCGATCAATGAGCGCGGAACATTTCGCTCCGGTTGCTTCACTTCGCTGATGATGTAACTCGATGCGTTCCAACCGGAATAGGAATACATGACGTAAACAAGTGAAACAGCGAATGCACCGCTGAATATCGAGATCGTGTCTCCAGCGTGGGGAAGAAAATCGATTGGCTGTCTTGGTCGAACCAGGAACCCAGCGACAATGAGCGTGGCAATCAAGAGCAGCTTGACGATGGTCCACAAGTTTTGAAACGCGCTGCCGCGACGAAGATTTCCAAAATGAAAAAGGCCAACAATCCAGACCAGGACGAAGGAAAGCACGACCGGTGAACCAAAATTGAAAACGCCGGCGAAATATCTTCCGAAGGCCATGGCCGCGAGCGCTACTGGCGCGGCGAAACCGACCGTGGCGGAAATGAAGCCCGCCATGAATCCCAACGCGGGATGATAAATCTCGGACAGGAAATGATATTCGCCACCAGACCGCGGAAGCGCGGCACTTAGCTCGCCATAACAAAGCGCGCCGCAGAGCGCAGCGAGGCCGCCGACGATCCAAAGCATCAGTAGAGCAAAACCCGATTGAATATCAGCAACCTGGAATCCGAGACTGGTGAAGACACCAGTGCCGATGATGTTCGCGATCACGATTCCGCAGGCGGTAAGAAAACCAACTGTCACCGGAGGTTTTAGGGAATCCAGTGCAGTCATATCGGCCGCTTTGTCCATGGTCGACTCGACAATTGCACCTGCCTACGCAGTTGGCGAGTAAGGCGCTCCAGTTTTAGGCGCTGAGCGACTTGTAGGAAGGCTTTGTCGGTTCAGGACTGATCACGATCGTTAGTCCTGCCGTGCCATTCGCGATGGGCCTCAGCGATCAACGGCGCAAGATTGACGTAGAAGCGCACAACGTAGATCAAATAACCTGCGAAGCCGATGAGCTGAATTGCAACGAGCCAAATGTGCGCGCCGTGGGTTTGAAAAATGTCCGGCCATGCTTCAATGGCGACAGCACAAACGACATTGAGCACAAAGACGCCAGGAAGTAGGAAGACGAGATTGAGCAACTGATCGCGTCGCACGCGCGCATATAAATGATTACCGGCCTGACCACCGCTGTCGCGCTGGCGCGCATGAATCAGGTGGAGATCGTAGAAAAACAAGACCCACCCCGCCGCGATGAAAGCGGCGCCAAACCCAAACCAGTTGGCGGGCTTGGACAGCTGCGCGAACGACACGGCTTCAACCAGTGCGCAGCCTATGTAGAGAAAGTTGTGTCCAAACTCAAGCGGCCAGCGAATCAAGGTGATGATATGCAAAACTGCGCGTGACCAAAAAATGAAAATCACCAGCAGACCAGCGAGCACATACGGCCAGTAAATGAACTTCAGTTCCGTGATCACTTCCCGGGAGTTGTCGATCAAAACGGTGAGCGCAACCCCTTGAATAATGCTGACCAGGGTGAGCTCGATTCCGACGATCATGGCGTCGAGTTCGGTTCTGCTTCCGGAGACTTTCATGGCATGGGTTCCTCTCGATATGGCTGCCCGTTTCGGAATGCGTCGAGCATTTTTTCCACAACGGTGGACGTCGATGTGTCACCCGCCAGTCGAGCGAGCGAAAGGGCTTGTTGTGCAGTGTTCAGACCGTCTGAGAATCTGCCGCTCTCAGCATACGCAGCCGCCAGCGTGGCCAGAAATTGTGGGCGCGTTCGGTTCGTCAAAAAACAGGCGCGTTCGCTCAATTGAACCGCTTCTGCGCCGTTACGCACCACGGAATTTGGGTCAGTGGCAAGAATCCGGGCGAGTTCGTCGAGTAATATCGGCAGATCGGGCGCCGAAGATGTTATTACCGACAGCTGCTCGGATGCGTTGCCGCTTTTTGCGGCGTAGAGCAGAGCAAGATGCAGTTTTTTTTCAATTTCCGATCGGTTGGGTTGGAGCAGGAGGGCGTAGGCCGACTGCGTCACCGCAGTCGAGAAATCACCGACTTCTCCGGCGGCCAGCCCCAAACGATAATGAAATTCGGCATCAAATGGGGAAATCGCGAGCGCGTCTCGTGCAATCACGATCGCTTTGTCTGTTGATCGAAGTCTTCTCGCGCACGTGAACCAGAGGTCATATGCCGATAAACTCTCCGGTTCAGAGTCGACTACTTGTTGTGCAATGCTCATTGCCTGCGCAACGTCGCTACCCTCTGCGAGAGTGCTGGCATTTTGAAGCCGGCAGAACGCATTGCCCGAATCAATTTGAAGACCGCGCGTGCTATGCTCAATCGCCTGGTCGGTTCGGCCGGACTGCTTCAGAATTGCCGCGAGAAAACATTCGACCGATGAACTCGAACCAACCTTGGTGAGCGCTTCTGTCGCTTCATTCGCAGCGGCATCTAATCGATGATCTTGTAGGAGCCGACGACCGGCGTAGAGGTGCGTGTTCGCGGAGTCGCGTATCCAAACAGAAGAAAAACTATTCAGCGCCCAAAAGAGCAGCGATGCCCCGAGGATTAAACGTCGTGTTTGTGACGTGCTCACAACTTTTTCCCAGCCGACGGCAGCGAACGCGCAAATCGGGACCAGCATTGAGAGTCCGTAGAATGCTTTGACCTGCGCGTAAGAAGCGACTCTTAACGTCATGAACACCAGAGCGACCGAGACTGCCGCCGAAAAACCGATTAGGAGAAACCACTCCGCCGCTGGTTGGCGAACGAACCGGTAAGTTGCGACGACGACTCCGATAGCGACCAGCAGAGTTGGTATCAATGCGAGCCAGTAACCGCCTACCATCAGGTCGTAGTTCCAAGGTGTTCGTGACAGCATGTCCGACAAACCGCCGCCGAGTCCGTCGCCCCACAATGTGGAATAAATTCCGTCTGCGAAACTGCTGTAACCGCTGAAGAGTGGATTCACCAGCGCACGACCGAAGCGAAGATAATGAGCGGCAGTGTGAAATCCGGGATCTTGCCACCAGTTGAACCCAAGAGCGCGTTCCCAGTTTCCTACAATCGGGTTCCCAAAATGGCGCCAAATCCAAATGTAATACCAACCGCATGTCGCAAACAAGGCGATGAGCGTTGTCGCGATGCGTTGCACCGCAGCGCTCAGCGCAACCTTGTTGTGCGTCATTTTTAGAATCAGCGCGCCGAAGAGCGGGGGAACTAGCAATAACCCAGTCGCTTTCGTTAGCATTGCCGCGCCAAGGCACAATCCGAGCGCGACGTATTGCCAAATCGAGGCTTGCGGCTCTTTCAAAATTCGCAGCCCGAGATAAATCGTCGCGCTCACCATTGCAGCCGCCAGCGTTTCGTTCGTGACGTAATGAGACAGGTATAACTGCATCGGCAAAAACGCCGCGACCAGCAGTCCGACAAGTTGTGTTTTAGGCCGGTCCGGAAATAGCAGGTGCAAGCAAAGGAGAACGATCACGAAGTGCGCGATTCCGAAGCACATTGTCAACGTTCGCAGAACGGCGATTGACCCCGGATCGTTTACAGTCAATCGGCCTAACGAAAGCACGGTCGCCGAGACGATGTAATAGAGAGGCGCCTGAAACGCTTCGAAGCTCTCGGTCGGGAACGCCAGCGCTCGGCGCTCCTGAAGGTACTTAATATATGCGAGGTGGTCGGTGTAATCGTAGCCGCAGTGGAACGGCAATAAGTGTGTGTTGTTCCAGAACAGGACCAGCCATCCGATCGCCATGATGCTGGCGATTGCGGCCAACTGAATTGTTGTTTTTTTTGAAATCGCTCCAATCAAACGGGTTCCTAACAACATAACGGCGACGGCCGTGACGATGAACGCAGCCCACATCAACCAGATTTTTGGCAGCACCTCGAACGTCGTTTCGCCGCCGGCCAAAAGATTTCCGGGCTGCGGATATCTCGGCGTTGAAGCGAGTGCAGCCTGGCGCCACGCTGATCCGGCGAGCGATGCTTCCCAGCTGCTGTCGCTGCGCAGTTGTAGACCGTCGGCCGTCAATCGAAGCCAAAGGGCCGCTGGTGCATCGTCGTTGAACACGCGTGCTTCAATTTTGTTTGAGTCGCTTTGCAAGAATCCGGTGACATCGACAGAATTGACGTCTTTCCAGTTCTGGGCGCTGGTAATCTCGACGGGCTTTCCGTTTATCTTCAAATCGATTCGGCGGGCAGCGCGGAACTGCAATTGTGCCCAGTTCGGCCGAGTGGCGAGTTGAAGTTCGTGTCGAAAAACTGTGTCGATGGTGGCGATCCTGTGGGCACCGGCTTCCGCAGGTTTAGGAAAGACAATCCATTCGGCGCGAGCATCCGACGGCAAAAAGTTGATCGCCGGATCGCGTGCGCATTTCCACCACAAGGCTGCGACCACAACCGCGACGCCGGCAATCAACAAGGTCGTGCGATGAAACGTTGTCAGGCGCATTGCGACAGCCTTGGAAACGTGAACGAAATGCGTGTCTGGAGGGATTCGAACCCCCAACCTTCTGGTCCGAAGCCAGATGCTCTATCCGGTTGAGCTACAGACACAACTTTAACAATCCCAAGCTCCAATTTCCAAATCCCAAAGTCGATTAAGAAAGCTTTGGAGCCTGGAGTTTGGGATTTGGAGTTTGCGAAGCCGGGTGGTCGACGGGACTCGAACCCGCAACAACCAGAACCACAATCTGGGGCTCTACCATTGAGCTACGACCACCATCGCGGACTGAGATTCTAGTTTTTAGACGCGCGATTGCAAACGCCGCTAGAACTTCACGCGCGTGGCACAATCTCCGCTTCCTTTGGGTCTGATGCCCCATCGTTTCGTTGCAACCGATGCGCCTTTTGCTAGGATCGGCGCGCTCCCCCGCATGAACAGATGTGTCTACGCCCTTGCCGCGGTCTTGGCATTCTGCCTGACCCTCTCAAGCCTGTCTGCCGAGTCGGACGATCCAAGCGAAACGTTCCTCAAAGCTTACATGACAGACCAGCAGGGCGAGAAACTCGAGCACGAGAATCAATTCAAAGAAGCCCTGGCCAAGTATCGCTTTGCCGGCAGCCTGATCGAACAGTTGCGAACGACTCACCCCGAGTGGCAACCTGCCATCGTCGAATATCGCGGCCGGAAGGTAAGTGAAGCCATCCTCCGTGTTCAGGATAAGGCCGGAACGCAGGAAAGCGTCACGGCATCAGCCGGCGTGGTCACTGAAACCGCGGTTCCGCCGCAGAATCCCGCCCCAGCCGTCCAGATCAGCAAGGAGCAGGCTGCCCCAATTCCGCAATCAACCGTGCCAAAACCGGCCCCAGCGAGAACGTCGAACGAAATCAACATCGAGCAGGCCACCACAAAGCTTCGCGATCGCGTCGATCAACTCGAAGCCGAGCTGCAGAAAGCGCGCTCCCAAATGACAGCGGCAGAAAATGAAAAGCAATCCTTGAATAGCCGGCTTGATGAAACGAAATCGAAACTTGAAGCCGAGCTGCAGAAAGCGCGTTCGCAAATGACCGTGGTGGAAAATGAAAAGCAATCGTTGAACGGCCGGCTCGACGAAACGAAATCCAAACTCGATAAGGCCCAGGGCGATTTGGACAAGGCAAAAACGACGGAAACGCAGGTTCGTGAGCAACTGGCTCTGGCGCAGACGTCGTTAAAGAAGACTGCGGAAGCCGGTTCGAAAGACAGCAAAGCGCAAGAAGCGATTAAAGGCGAAGTTGATCAGCTAAAGAAAGCTCTAGCTGCGGCGCAGCAAGGCCGCAGCGCCGCGGAAAAGGAGCGTGATGATGCTAATGCTAAAGTGGCCGCCGCCGATCAGCAGCGTTCCCTCGCGGGCAAAGAGCGGGACGAAGCAAATGCGCGCGCCGCCGAGGCGGAACAAAAAATTGTTAACTCGAACAAGGAACGCGATAACGCGGTCACGCAATTGAAAGGTTTGAAGGACACCCAACAGCGAGTCGACGTCCTTGTCGCCGAAAATTCCAACCTTAAGCAGAAGTTGGCCACCGCCGAGAAGACGATGCGCGAGATCGACGCAGAGAAGCCAAAGAAAGAAAAGGAATTGGCCGAGGTTAAGAAACAGATTGTCGATCTGCAGAGTCAGCTCGCCGTTAGCCGGAAGCAAAACAAGGATTACGAAGCTAGCGTCGCGCAATTACGCTCACAGCTCGATGAAGCAGGCAAGCAACTTGAGCAGGTCAAATTAGTTGGGGCTTCTCCGGAAGAGACGGCCAAGCTGACCAAAGAAAACGAAATGCTCCGCAATATCATCGTTCGCGAGCGTCAGGAAGAAGCGCGGCGCGACCAGGCCAAAAAGCTGATGCTCGCCGAATTCGCGAAACTGCAAATCAAGTCGGAGACCCTCACCCAGCAGATCCAGTTATTGGCGCAACCAGTGACGCGGTTAACCACCGATGAATTGGCGCTTTTGCGGCAGCCGGTAGTTTCCATTTCGGACGATAATCCCGCCGCGGTTAAAGCGAGCTTCACTTTCGCGAAAAATACTACGAGCAGAGTAACATCACCGTCCGCGCCGGCGCCCGAGAAAACGATGTCGACCGATAACCCGCCGCAAACTTCGTCCGATTACACCGTTCCCGCCATATTTAAGCCAAACGTTCCGTCGGATGTTGTCGATCTCGCCTGGCAAGCGAAGCAAAGTTTCGACAAGGGGAAATATCGCACCGCGGAGAAGATTTATCAGGAGATCTTGACCAAAACTCCGAACAATCTGTATTCGCTCTCGAATCTCGGCGTCGTTTATTTCCGGAGCGGCAAGCTCAAAGCTGCCGAGCTCACGTTGAAGAAAGCGGTCACGCTTTCGCCAAACGACGAATTCACTCACACGACCCTCGGAATTGTTTATTATCGCCAGGCAAAGTTCGATAACGCGCTGACGGAGCTGACCAAATCGCTCGGGTTGAATTCGAAGAATCCAACCGCCCACAATTATCTTGGAATCACGGCGAGCCAGAAAGGCTGGCAGGAAGCGGCCGAAAAAGAATTGCTCGAAGCGATTAATGAGAACCCGAGTTACGCCGACGCGCATTTCAATCTCGCGGTGATCTACGCAACCTCGTCGCCGCCCTCGCGCGAACAGGCAAAACATCACTACAGCGTCGCAATTTCGCTGGGCGCCGAGCCTGATCCTGGGCTGGAAAAGTTGCTGCATTAACGGTAGCGGCGGTCTATGACCGTCGCATATTCCCGCGGTGCAACCCTTTCTCACCGCGAACTGGCGTTACCTCGCCATGCTCAACTACGTGGTCGATCCAAAGCTCGTTGAGGCTCTGGTGCCGCCCGGGACCGAGATCGATTTCGAAAACGGTGAGACGTTTCTGAGCGTGGTCGGTTTTCTGTTTCTCGACACTCGCCTGCTCGGCCTTCCAGTTCCCTTGCATCGTGATTTTGAGGAAGTAAATCTGCGCTTCTACGTGCGGAAAAAATCGGCGGACATGTGGCGCCGCGGTGTTGTCTTTGTTCGTGAACTGGTTCCACGCCGTGCGATCGCGGTCGTCGCCCGCACGTTTTACGGCGAAAACTACGTAGCGGTCCCAATGAAACATCAAATCGACCACGTGGATCTCAAATTGAGCGTGGAGTATTCCTGGCGACGCGGCAGAAAGTGGGAATCAATCAAAATGACCGCGACCGGCGAACCGCAGGCGATTCCCGCCGGCTCGCACGCCGAGTTTATCACTGAGCATTACTGGGGCTACACTTGTTT
Organism: uncultured Verrucomicrobiae bacterium; assembly: GCA_963801815.1. Classification (GTDB taxonomy): domain Bacteria; phylum Verrucomicrobiota; class Verrucomicrobiia; order Chthoniobacterales; family UBA10450; genus AV40. Next base: position 458,382 of record CAWDGJ010000002.1, on the reverse strand, counting down.
CCGTGGCGGTTGCAGCGAATACCGCGTTGAGCATCCTCGCTGGAAAACTTGGAACGCCGACAGCTTTGAATTCGCCGCCGATATTGCTTCACTTTACGGCGAGCAATTTGTCGAAACGCTGAAGGTCGCGCCGCGTTCCGCGTTTATCGCTGAAGGTTCGCCGATTCAGGTTCTACTTCGAGAGCAATTGTCGTAGCACGAACTGCAGAATCCCGCCGTGCCGATAGTAGTCGATCTCAATCGGAGTATCGATGCGAAGGTTCACTGGAACTGATCTCAACTCCGAGCCTTTGCGAATTTCGAGTTTCAGTTCCTGGCCGGGCTGAATTTTGTCGGACAATCCGGTAATCGAAAATTTTTCCGAACCGTCGAGTCCAAGTGTTTGCGCGTTGGTGCCTTCTTGAAACTGCAACGGCAAAACGCCCATCCCGACCAGATTTGACCGATGAATTCGTTCGAAACTCGCCGCCACAACTGCTTTCACGCCTAGCAAGCGGGTTCCTTTTGCCGCCCAATCGCGCGACGAACCTGCGCCGTACTCCGTCCCGGCCAAAATCACCAGCGGCACGTTTCTCTCCGCGTAATTCATCGCGGCATCGAAGATCGACATTTGCTCGCCCTCGTCCCCATTTGGGAAATACTTTGTTATTCCGCCTTCCGTCCCCGGCACCATCAGATTCTTGATCCGCACGTTCGCGAACGTGCCACGCGTCATCACTCGATCGTTTCCCCGGCGCGAGCCGTAACTGTTGAAATCTTCCGGCTTGATCCCGCGCGATACCAAATATTTCCCGGCGGGCGACGTCGCTTTGATCGCGCCGGCGGGCGAAATGTGATCGGTTGTGACGGAATCGCCGAAGATCCCGAGAGCGCGTGCATTGAGAATGTTTTCGATCTTGCCGACTTCCATCGAAAAATCCGTGAAGAACGGTGGTTCTTGGATGTAATCGCTTTTCTCATCCCATTGATAAACCTCGCCAGTTGTCGATGGAATCTCATTCCATTTCGGGTTTTGACCGGCGAAATCGCGGTAAAGCTTCCGAAACACTTCCGGCTTCAACGCGGACCGCATCGCGTCCCGAATCTCAGTCAACGATGGCCAGAGATCGCGCAAATAAACATCCCCGTCCTTCCCTTTGCCGACCGGCTCCTTGTTAAGATCGACATCGACGCGTCCGGCAATCGCGAACGCGACGACCAGCGGCGGCGACATCAGGAAATTCGCTTTGATGTTCTGATGGACGCGCGCTTCGAAGTTCCGATTTCCCGAAAGGACGGACGCCGCGACCAAATCGAAGTCGTTGATCGCTTTCTCGATGTTCGGATGAAGCGGGCCGGAATTTCCAATGCAAGTCGTGCAACCGTAACCGACCAGATTGAATCCAAGTTGATCGAGATATTTTTGCAGTCCCGTCTTGTCCAAATAATCGGTGACCACACGCGAGCCGGGGGCGAGCGAAGTTTTCACTGCAGGGTCGACCTTGAGACCGCGCTCGACTGCCTTTTTCGCCAGCAATCCCGCCGCCAGCATCACGCTCGGATTGCTGGTGTTGGTGCAACTAGTGATCGCGGCGATCAAAACAGTTCCGTGTCCGATCTCGCTTTGGCCATGACGAAACGGATCGGCACGAGCGCCTTCAATTTCCTGCGCGGTGTCCGGTGTCGGCCTATTCGTCACCATCTCTGCCTTATTGCGTTCGTCGCCCGGCTCGAGGTTGGGCATATGTTCGTCACGCGGCGCGCTCCCGTTCAGTTGGACCAGATGTTTCGCGTTAAGGTCGGCGTCCGCTTTTCCGTAGCCGCCGTCTTTCACTGGTTTCTTCAACAGGGAGCGAAACTTTTCACCGAGCGCGGGCAGATTGATTCGGTCTTGCGGCCGTTTCGGCCCGGCGACCGCTGGCTGCACATCGGCGAGGTTCAGTTCGAGGTCGACGCTGTAATCGATTTCGCCTTTGCGTGGCATGCCGAACATTTTTTGCGCGCGAAAATAATTTTCGAACGCCGCGCATTGGTCCTCGGTGCGGCCAGTCGCGCGTAAATACGCGACTGATTCACCATCAATCGGGAAAAATCCCATCGTCGCACCGTACTCCGGCGACATGTTGCCAATCGTGGCGCGGTCCGGTACCGGCAATGACGCCGCGCCTTCGCCATAAAATTCCACAAACTTTCCAACGACTTTTTGCGCACGCAGCATCTCGGTGATGTGCAGCACGAGATCGGTCGCAGTCACGCCTTCGCTTAGTTTTCCGCTCATGTGCACGCCGACGACTTCCGGCGTTAAAAAATAGACCGGCTGACCGAGCATTCCCGCTTCGGCTTCGATTCCACCGACGCCCCAGCCAACTACGCCGAGACCGTTGATCATGGTGGTGTGAGAATCAGTCCCAACGAGTGTGTCGGGGTAGTAAAGTCGAGAGTTGAGGGTTGAGAGTTCGGTGGAAAGAACTCCCTTGGCCAAATATTCCAAGTTAACTTGGTGAACAATTCCGATGCCGGGCGGGATGAGCTGAAATGTCTTGAACGCTTGCGCCCCCCATTTCAAGAACTGGTAACGTTCGCGATTACGTTTGAATTCCATGTCCAGGTTCAGCTGCAATGCGCGCGATGAACCGAAGAAATCGACCTGAACGGAATGGTCGACCACCAGATCGACTGGGACGAGGGGTTCGATGATTTTTGGATCACCCTTGAGGCGTTTCACGGCGCTGCGCATCGCGGCCAGATCGACAACCAGCGGCACGCCGGTGAAATCCTGGAGAACAATTCGCGCAACCACGAACGGAATTTCTTCGTTGGCCGGCTTCTTGGCATTCCACTTCGCCAGGCTCTGGACATCTTTGGGCCTGACTTTCTTGCCGTCGCAATTTCTGAGCACCGATTCGAGAACGATGCGAATGCTCACCGGCAGGCGCGAAATTTTCCCGACCCCTTGTTCTTCCAGGGCGGGCAGGGAATGGAAAAACCCTTCCCGGTCTTTTCCAGCGTCGAACTTCTTTAGCGTTTTAAATTCGTCGTTCACTTCAGTTCGCCGAGTCTGGCTTTAATTTTGTCGAAGTTCGGCAGCTGTTTCGCGTCGTCGTTGCTCTCGGTGTATTGGATGACACCATTCTTATCGATCACGAAGGCGGAACGTTTTGGGACGCCGCCCATGCCGAGATTGATTTGAGGGAGGAATGAATCGTAAACGACGCCGTAGTCCTTCGCGACTGTGTGCTCGTAATCGCTCAACAACGTGACGTCGATGCTTTCCTTTTTCGCCCACGCTTCCTGCGCGAACGGATTGTCGCCGCTGATGCCGTAAACAACCGCGTTCAGTCCGCCATAGTTCGGAAGTTCCTTGGTGGCGCTGCACATTTCTTCGGTGCACGTCCCGGTGAAGGCCATGGGGAAAAACAGGAGAAGCGTGTTCTTCTTCCCGAAATTGTCGCTGAGTTTGACCTTCTTCGGGCCGTCGGCGGTCTTGGTTGAGAGAGTGAAGTCTGGCGCTATGGTTCCAACTGCGAGTGGCATATCAAATCCTCCGGTTTGAGTTTACAGGGGGAAATTCACTATAGGATTAGCAGACCGCTGGTCAAAAGCTTTGCGAAAGATTGACCGCTGCTTACGCGAACAAATTCAACTGCGGGTGATCGCGGAAGGATGCGTTCATCGGCGTCGGCAAAAACCCAGTATCGACTAACCAATGAGATTTCTTTCAATGGTACAAAGTTTGCAGCCGTGAAGACAACAGATGTCTCGCAAAATCAAGATAGCCATCATCGTGACCGGGATTGTGGTCGTGTTGCCGGCTGTCGCCATCGTAGCGCTTTTGGTCGGTATGTCGCTGCCCGAGCCGTTGCCGAGTGTTCGTCGGGAAATATCCCTGGCGAATCAGGGAACGTTAATCATCGATGGAAATGCGCGTGGTCGCAGCGAACACGGTTTTTCGCAGCGCGCCGGCTATCGGGCCCCCGGATCGACTGACATCGAATGGTTTGGTGATGTATCAGACGGAGTTGAGCCGCAGATTTATCAAGCCGGACCGCTCGTTGTGGTGATTGATCTTCCAGCGGCCCAACTTTACATCCGAACACGTGCGGTCCAGACCGAAACCGTTAGGCCGGCGGCCGAAAAGGACTGGAAGAGTCTGGCTTTGGTTTTCCCCAATGATCTGGGTCCGTTCCCGATTTCCTTTTACGCGGAAAAGAGCGGTCTGACAACGGACGAAGTCTCGCGGATCAACGAGCTGGGAGGCCAACGAGGGCGAAAGTACCCGACCACGTACATCCAAAGCTTTGATCCGGAGACGCGCGATTTGCAGTGCACTTACCACGTCGACAACAGAAGCTCATGGCCATTGCGCCTCCGACTGTCGCAGGATGGGACCCATCTTGCCCTGATTGAAATCGGCGAATCATCGCCCTGATGCAGCTGCGAATGCCGCGGAATGTGCTAGAATACGGTCGATGGCAGATGATCGCTGGTGAATCCCGCTTTGGCGGGATTTGCTGGAGGAAAGTCCGAACACCATACGGCAGCATGCCGCGTAAAATACGCGGGCGCCGCGGTTGAAAAATTGCGGTGACGGAAAGTGTCACAGAAAAGACACCGCCGGTTCTTTGAAAGAAGCGCAGGCAAGGGTGAAAAGGCGAGGTAAGAGCTCACCGCGTCCCGCGTAAGCGGGGCGGCACGAAAAACCCCATGCGGTGCAAGACAAAACAGAGGCAGGACAGCCGGTCCGACCCGCCCCGAAACCTTTCGGGGTTAATCCTCGGGTATCGTCGCACTACCCCGCCTTGGCGGGGGGCGTTCGCTACGGCGAATGAGATAAATGATCATCCACGACAGAATTCGGCTTACCGCCATCTAAATATGAAGGGCGCTTTCGGAAACGAAGGCGCCCTTCGCTTTTTTAATCAGAGGTAAATTCCTCAATTCGCGGAATCGCTTCCGAAAGCGGTGCAGAGTTTGGAGGGTTTCCGACCCGTACGGCGAACGAAGCAGCGCCCGCAATCTCCTCGTCGACATGTGCAGCATTTAGGAAAAACCAAAGCGCCTCGCCGAACGAATCATCGGCGTGCCACGTTGTCATCAAGTCGAACTTGTACGGTTCATTTCCATCGCCTACATACGTTTCGTCAAAAATATCGTGAAGTCGTTCACAATCGGTTCCCCACGCGCAGACATACCGCACGCCTCGTTTTAGAAAAGCTTCAGCAATCCGGGAAATTTCATCGGTAGATAATTTATCGGCATCGCCTGCGATGAAGAGTTTTAGCGGTTTTGCGGGAAGGTCTGCTTTTTCTAAGGCGGAGAAATTAGGCAGCTCGGCAATGAAAAGCGGAGTTTGCGTGATTGCCTCAGTGCCTTGTCGCACAAACATGGCTGAACTCATTTCGGCAGAACGTCGTCGAGACAACCGAGGAGATGCGAAACCGTTTGGTCGGTTTCATCGCCCATGTTGGAGAGACGAAATGTTTTGCCGCGAAGTTTGCCGTAACCGGGATCGATGACGAGATGATGTTTCTCGCGCAGGCGCCGGGCGAAATCGAGAACGTCGATGTTCTTGCTGTTCGCGACACAAGTCAGCGTCCTTGACCGAAAACCTTCCTCGGCAAAAAATCCGAAGCCTGCTCGTTTCACCCAATCGTGCACCAGCGCGTTTGTCCGAGCATGACGCGCGTAACGCGCGTCGAGTCCTTCCTCGAAGATTTCTCCGAGCTTGGATTGCAGCGCAAAGATGTGGCCGATGCTTGGCGTTGTTGGCGTCATCCAACTCGCTTGTTGTTCCTTAAACTCGAGAAAATCGAAGTAATAACCGCGATCTTTTTGTTTTTCAGTTCGAGCAAAACCTTTGTCGGACACACTGAACAATGAAAAGCCGGGTGGCAGAGCTAGCGCTTTTTGCGATCCAGTGAGCAGCACGTCGATTCCAAGCGCGTCCATGTCTATTTTCATGCCGGAGAACGACGAAACGGTGTCCAAAATGAGCGTGACGTCGGGGTATTTCGCGAGCGTGCAGTAAATTTCCGGCAACGGATTCATTACGCCCGTTGATGTTTCGTTGTGAATCAATGTGATAGTGTCGAATTTTCCGGACGCGAGCGCGCGATCGACATCCTTGGGGTCAATGTGTTTCCCCCAATCAACCTGAAGTGGCTCGGCGGTTTTGCCGCAGCGTCGCGCAACATCGAGCCATTTGTCCGAGAACGCGCCGCACATGCAGCAAAGCGCGCCGCGATTGACTAGATTGCGGATCGACGCTTCCATCATGCCCCACGCGGATGACGTTGAAAGAAAAACCGGCTGCTTCGTTCCAAACAAGGTTTGCAGGCGCGGATGAATATCTTGGTAAAGGTTTTTAAAATCGTCGCCGCGATGCCCGATCATCGGCCGCGAGAACGCGGCCATCGTTTTGGCGGAAACCTCAACCGGGCCTGGAGTAAATAGCTTATTGTGCGGCTGCATTCAGAAAACGTCGAACGTTGAACGCTCAACGTCCAATGCCGAATTCAGAAGCTGTTCGTTTACGAGTTTCTTTTGATGAAGCTAATGCCGCCGCTTCGCTCGAGCCGCGCGTTGTCGATCAACGACAAGTCTTCAATGTGTAGGCCAAGCCGCAAATCTTCCTCGAGATCGTGTTCGGTAATATGATTCCCACGAAGAGCAGCGAGCATCAGCTTGCCCTCGCGAATCAGCATCCGCTCGGGTCCCTTGATAAGGTTGCCGAACCGGTGCGAGTAGAACGCGATCCACGCGAGCAAACGATGGAAAGCGACCATGACAAAGCCGCCGCCGATTGTCGGCAAAAGGTCTGACGACCCGTTGATTGCGCGGGCCAGGACAGACGCGAGGATCACCAGAAAAATGCTGTCGAACACGGTGCGTCGGGCGAGCGATCGTCGCGCGCTCATTCGCACCATGATCAATGTGAAAACGAAGACGATAATTCCGCGAATTGAGATTTGGACAAACGTGAGCGTTTCCGGAAGAGCGCCGAGGCCAAGAAACTCGCGGACCGGGTCCCAAAGCTGATGCCATAAGTTCATGGGACGATAGTGAAGCCGCGCGGCGAATTTGCCAAGAACCCCCGGGAACGCCGGCATTCCCCGGGAATGGACCGATGTAGCTGAATCGAAGCGGCCGACTTCTAGCCCTTGCGCGTGAATCCTTCGCGTGGCATAGAGCAAACTCGCGCGCCCCTAAGAGCGCCTCAGATCGAGATTCACCATGCCAACCGCTCCGCCACCTACTCCCGACACCGCTGTTGAAGCCAGTGTCTTTTGGTTGCGATTTCAAAAGGAAATCGCGGCGGCGTTGATCGTCGCGATCCTGGTGCTGATCGGATTTGCCGGGTACCGATTCTACACATATCGGCGGGATACATCCGCGGCGGAATTGTTAGGCAACGCCAAGACGGGGCAGGATTACCAGGAGGTGATCTCGCGCTATCCCGGATCGCCGGCGGGCGGAAGTGCGTATTTGCTCCTGGCAGACAAACAGCGCAACGAACAGAAATTTTCCGAATCGAACGCCACATTGCAGGCATTCATCGATAAGAATCCGGATCATGAGCTGGTGCCGACCGCCGAGCTGACAAAGGCGGCCAATTTCGAGGCTACGGGCAAGAGCGACGAGGCGCTCGCGACGTATCAGCGCGTCGCGGCCAGCTATCCAAATAGTTTCGTTACGCCTTTGGCAATGATTTCAGAGGTCCCCATTTTGAAGGCGAAGAATCGAATCGAAGATGCGCGCCGGGTTTGCGAAGAGATCCTGACAAAATACCGCATGCCTGGACAACCGATGGACACTGCTGCTGCGCGGGACGACCGCATGGAAACTGTGTGGACGGTGGAGGCGATGCGGCACTTGCGTTCATTGAAACCGCCGGAGCAACCAAAACCTGCTACCGCGGCGGCTCGGCCGAGTGCGGCACCTGACGGACCACCCTTGTCCCCAGCTTCCACTGGTGCACCGACGCCAAAGCAACCGAAGTAGCTTGCGGTTCACAGCCATGGCGATTGAGGTCAATCGCCGCTACCAGGCAAAAATTATCGCTTCGAGAACTGGAAGCGTTTGCGAGCGCCGGGTTGTCCGGATTTTTTCCGCTCTTTCATTCGTGGGTCGCGTCGGAGCAGCCCCTCACTCTTTAATCCGCCGCGGAGATTTGGGTCTGTCTGCAAGAGCGCGCGTGCAATCGCCAGGCGCGCGGCTCCAGCTTGACCGGTAGCACCGCCGCCACTGGCGTTGATCGAGACATCGTAGGCATTGACGACCTTGGCAGTTTGCAACGGTTGTAGAACAATGTTCTGCAGCGGGACGGTTGGAAAATAATCCTCAAAATTTCGGCCGTTGATATCGATCTTGCCGCTGCCCGGAGTCATCCGAATACGTGCGACTGAAGTCTTGCGGCGACCTGTGCCGATAAATTCCTGTGCTTGAGCCATAAAATACTTTCTTAAGCGAGCTTGACCGATTTCGGTTGCTGCGCGCCGTGCGGGTGCGCGTCGTCGCGATAGACCTTCAGTTTTCGATAGACGGAGCGGCCGAGTCGATTATGCGGAATCATTCCGCGGATCGCGCGCTCGACCAGCAATTCCGGATGACGCGCGCGACGGGCGCGGACATTTTCGGATTTATGTCCGCCGACGTATCCAGAAAAACTCATGAAGCTCTTTTGTTCCTCTTTCTTACCCGACACACGAACCTTGCCGGCATTAATAACGATCACGAAATCGCCGGTGTCGACATGCGGCGTGAAGATCGCCTTCTCTTTTCCTCGTAAAAGCTTCGCCGCCTTGACTGCGACGCGACCGAGGACCTGATCTTTGGCATCGATCAGCCACCATTTGCGGTCAACATCACTGGCCTTCGCGGAAAACGTTTTCATCGGCGTTTGAAAAAGGGCACGGAAACTACTGGCCGAGTGGGCGGCTGTCAACAGGCGGCGTCAGGCGGTTCACTGGTATCAAAGGTGCTTTATGGAAATTATAATGCGCCTCGCAATCCTAGCCGCCACCACCACCGTTTTTGCACTGAATTTCGCCGCCGCCGCCGAGCCCGAGCAAATTTCCGCGACGTCCGTGGTCCGCGAGTTGAATCTCGCGCGGGAAAACCCAAGGCTTTACGCGACCTTCGCGGCCGAATCACGCCCGTTCCACATGATCGAAGGCGGACGCGCGGTCGACGAAGCAGTCCACTTTCTTGAGAGAGCGAGGTCATTGCCGCCGCTAACGTTGTCGACGGGGATGTGCCGCGCCGCTGCGGATCATTGCGCCGAACAAGTTGGTGGTCAGCTCGGTCACGATGGAAGTGATCGCAGCAGTCCGGGCGATCGAATCAGCCGTTACGGAAGCTGGAGCGCGACCTGGGGCGAAAACATTTCCTATAGTCAAAAGACTGCCCGCGGCGTGGTGTTAGCGCTGATCATCGACGACGGTGTGCGTTCGCGTGGTCATCGGAAGAATATCTTCAATCCGAAATTTAATTACGCCGGCGCGGCTTTTGGTCACCATGCCCGATACCGCACGGTTTGCACGATCGATTTCGCCGGCGGTTATGCCGAGCGAGCTGGTGCGCTCGTGTCCCGTTAACAGGCGGGACCGCTGACTATTTAATCTTCCTCAGTCTCTCCGCGACCGGCTTTCCCAGCTCTCGGCATTTTATCGAGAACCGATTGGACCGATGGGTCGGCTTTGAGCATCGCTGCCCGCATTGAAGTCATGAAAGCCCGGCGGGCCTCTTTCATTTTTTCTTCAGCCGCCTGCACAGCGGGATCCTGCAAGGCTTTTTGTCGTGCCGAGATCAATTTTTGTTGCTCATCCGGCGAAAGATTCGCCATTCGTTTTTGCCAATGACCGCCCCGACCCGCTGCACTCTCATTCGCGTCCTGGCCGACTAAAACCGGCGAAAGCTGTACGGCGCCAAGCAATGTCGCCACGATAATCAGTGATTTGATTTTCATACCTGAAAGTAAAGAGCAACAAATGGACGAAAAGGTTACAAAAAAGGCGGCTAGCCATTTCGGCTGCACGAGCTTAATTCGTTCTCTTCGATGACAAAGACAGAAAAAACCGCGATCAGTCCGCGCCGCGATCAGGATTTTCCCGAATGGTATCAGCAGGTCGTTCGGGCCGCCGAGCTGGCCGAATCGAGCGATGTGCGCGGGTGCATGGTCATCCGGCCGTGGGGCTACGGGATATGGGAAAACATGCAGCGCCAGCTCGACGCGATGTTTCGCGCAACCGGACATCGCAATGCCTATTTTCCGCTTTTTATTCCGCTAAGCTATTTCGCGAAGGAAGCCGAGCACGTCAAAGGTTTCGCCAAGGAATGCGCGGTCGTCACCCACACGCGACTCGAAGCGGACGCAGATGGAAAACTGAAACCGGGCAGCCCGTTGAACGAACCGCTCGTGGTCCGGCCAACGTCCGAGACCATCATAGGCGCGAGCTATGCGAAGTGGGTCCAGTCGTATCGCGATCTGCCCATTCTTTTAAATCAGTGGGCAAACGTGGTGCGCTGGGAAATGCGGCCGCGCTTGTTTTTGCGCACCACCGAGTTTCTCTGGCAGGAGGGTCACACCGTTCACGAAACGGAACAGCAGGCTCGCGCCGAGGCCACGCTGATTCTCGAAGTTTACGAACGGTTCGCTCGCGAACATCTCGCCGTCCCGGTTTTCACCGGCGCCAAGTCCGAAAGTGAAAAGTTTCCGGGGGCGGTCGAAACGCTGACCCTCGAAGCAATGGTGCAAGATCGGAAGGCAATCCAGGCGGGCACGTCGCATTTTCTCGGACAAAATTTTGCCAAGGCCAGTGGAATCCAATTTCAAAACCGCGAAGGCAAACAGGAATTTGGCTGGACCACTAGCTGGGGAATGACCACGCGCATGGTCGGCACGGTCGTCATGATGCACGGCGATGACGACGGACTTGTTTTGCCTCCGCGAATTGCGCCGACCCAGATTGTGATTTTGCCAATCACGCCAAAAGAGGACACTCGCGCTAAAGTTTTGGAGACGTGCGACGCGCTCGCCTTGCAGTTGCGAGGAAAGCATTTTGCTGATTCGCCGCTTGAGGTTGAAGTCGACAAACGCGATCTCGGCGGTGGCGTGAAAAACTGGGAGTGGATCAAGAAAGGCGTGCCGATCCGGGTTGAAATCGGTCCGCGTGATCTGGGAACAAACTCTGTCGCTGTCTCGCGGCGCGACCAGTCAGTGAAAGCAAAGGAGTCAATGTCGATCCAGGAATTCGCGGCGACCGCTCCGGAAATCCTGATGTCGATCCAGCAGAACCTTTACGACCGCGCGAAGGAGTTTCAGGAGCAGCACACACGCGTCATCGAATCCAAAGAAGAGTTTTACGATTTCTTTACGGCTAAGAATCCAAACAAACCGGAGATCCATGGCGGCTTCGCGCTGGCGCACTGGAACGGTTCACGCGAAGTGGAGGAACAAATCAAGAACGACCTTAAGGTAACGATTCGCGTCGTTCCGTTCGGTGACGCGGACCCGGGGAAGTGCATTTTCACCGGCCAACCGGGCGCTAAGCGGGTGATTTGGGCCAAGTCCTATTGACGGATCACGCCGCACCGCGTTTATTTCCGCCCGCGCATGGAATTAAAGCTCTACAGCCGCGAATGGTGTTCGTGGTGCATTGACGCGAAAGAGTATCTGGAATCGCGCGGCTACAAGTTCCTGGAAATCGACGTTGGCGACGATCGCCAGGCTTACGAAGAGATGAAGAAGTTATCGGAGCAGACTTATGTGCCGACGTTTGTTGCCGGCGAGCACGTTCTGGCGAATTTCGACACCGATCAACTCGAACAGTTCCTGAGCGAGCATCAGATCAAACCTAATGCTGTTTAACCTTTTCCTGACGCTTGGCGTCGCGGTGCTTAGTGTTGCCCTGCGTAGCTTCCAGAGTTCTTTTTCGCAAAAAGCCGGAGCCATCGGCATCCTGGTCGTTTCGTATCTCGCATTTTACTTCATCACCGGCAGTCAGATCATTGGTGCGGTCGCGGCGGTAAGCTGGTTTTTTTTGCCATGGGTGGAAATTCTCACCCGCATTCGCACGTTGCGTTTGCCGAAGGAAAAACAGCTTCGCCCGAAGTCGCCGCCGTCGAGCGATACGTTTCCGACGCTGAACGAGATCACTCGCGAGATTGAGAACGAAGGTTTCGTCCACATAAACGACGCCGGCTGGGACTGGGAAGATTACCGGCAATTTTTCCGGCTCTTTTACAAAGCAGAAGATCGTGCTCAGGCCACGATTTGTCTGAACGAGCAACACGATCTCTCGTTTTATTATTTGCGAATTTCCTCGCGCGCGCGGAGCGGCATCATCTGGACGACCTGGAATTATCCGCTCTCCTACGGATTGAAACTAACGCCGCAGTTTCGAATCAATCGCCAGCGGCCGGATCAATCGTTCTGGCAACTTTATCAAAGCCACCGCGCTTTCTTGCGCAAGCACAACGTCCAGGTCGAGGCGATCGAAGCGTTGGACGAAGAGAGAATTGAGCAGGAGATGGAGCGCGACTTACGCGAACAGATCGCGCACAACGTTCACAAGGGTGTGCTCAAACATACGCCCGAAGGCGACGTAAGATATTCCTGGCGCGGAATGGTCTATCTCTGGTGCCAGTTTCTGCTCGACTTAGTCCGCCTTTAGTCGGCTCGTGGCGATTTAGCGATTCAATAAATTAACGATTTCAGAAAGTCCGAACTTTGTCTGCATTCGCAAATCGTTAAATCGCTGATTCGTTAAATCTCTTCACACCTTCATGATTTCAGCTTCCTTGTGCTTGAGATGATCGTCGATTGATTTGACGAAGCGATCGGTCAGTTTCTGAATTTCGCTGTCCAGGTCGACGCACATCATCCTCGCTCATTCCGCCGCCAGCTTTCAGCTTCTTCGCTTCGTCCAAAGCGGTGCGCCGATTACTTCGCACGCGGACACGCGCTTCCTCGGCCATTTTGCCTAACGATTTCGCCAATTCCTTCCGTCTCTCCTCCGATAACTCGGGAATTGGCAGCCGAATGATTTTTCCGTCCACCGCCGGCGTAATCCCGATGTTCGATTCCTTGAGCGCTCGCTCGATGTCTTGAACGGTCCCGGCGTCGAACGGTTGCAATACCAGCAAGCGCGACTCCGGTGTCGTAATCAGCGCCAGCTGCTTCAACTTCATCGTCGACCCGTAAGCCTGGACGTCGATGTTTTCTACCAGCGCGGGCGATGCCTTGCCGGTGCGCACCCCGGAAAATTCGTGCACGAGATAATCGACGCTCTTTTCCATCGACATCTCGGTTTCAAGAAGAATGTCATCCCTGTTCATGTGCGTAAATTTCTACTTCGTCTCCGGTTCGTCGCAAACCAGCGTTCCCACTTTTCTCCCTAGCACAGCGTCCCGCAAAATTCCCGGTTTGTACATGTCGAATACGACAATTGGGATCTTGTTGTCCATGCAAAGACTGAACGCCGTCGAATCCATGACCTGAAGTCGTTTGCCCAGCGCATCGCTGAAACTGATCCGCTCAAATCGCTTCGCGTTCGGGTCTTTGTTTGGGTCGCGATCGTAAACGCCGTCCACTTTCGTCGCCTTCAAAATCACATCGGCACCGATCTCGCTCGCGCGCAACGCTGCGGTCGTGTCGGTGGAAAAATACGGATTGCCGGTTCCTGCGGCGAAAATCACGATCCGGCCGAGCTCGAGGTGCCGAATCGCCCGACCAAGAATGAACGGTTCGGCCACATTTTTCATTTCGATCGCAGTCTGGACGCGTGCTTCGACTCCGAGCTGAGTGAGCGTGCTGCGCAACGCGAGCGCGTTGACCACCGTCGCAAGCATTCCCATGTAATCCGCCGTCGTGCGATCCATTCCGCGCACTGCCGCGGAGGACCCGCGCCAGATATTGCCGCCGCCGATCACTATCGCGATCTGGACTCCGAGCTGGCTTACCTCTTTGATGCGCTCGGCAATCTGGCGGACGATCGCCGGGGAAATGTTTTCCCGTGCACCGCGTTCCTGAAGCGCTTCGCCGCTCAACTTGAGCACGATACGCTTGTAAGCCGGTGCTTCGGTTTTCATCGCAGCGGAGATGAAACAGGAGCACGCTTCGTTTTGAAAGCAAAATGCTTGATTTGTCCGGCCAACTGGCTGCCAGTCAATGTTTCAGGCCGCGGAGGAATTCCACTGCGCTCATTCGACGTTTTCCTTCGAGCTGAACTTCGTTGAGTGATAGCGCTCGATCGGATGTTGCGACGACAAGTTCGCGATCCTCGCGTAAGGTCTCGCCGGGCTTTCCCTGAAGATCGACAATCGATGCCGAAAAAAGCTTGAGTTTGCGATTCCTGAATTCGGTGAACGCGCCGGGCCACGGATTGTAAGCGCGAATCTTTCGCTCAATCTGTTCGGCACTTTCCTTCCAATCGATGCGACCGGCTTCGCGATCTAGTTTCGGAGCGTAGGTCGCGACCGTCTTATCTTGGGCAATGCGCGGGGCGCTTGCCGCCTGAAGTAATTTCAAAGACTCGACCAGCGCTTCCGGCGCGATCTGGGCGAGCCGATCGTGCAATGATTCACCAGTTTCATTTGCCGCGATATCAATCTTCCGCTGCAGCAAAACGTCGCCAGTGTCGAGCCCTTCGTCCATGTACATCACGGTGATTCCGGTTTGATGATCGCCGGCGGCGATTGCGGCTTGGATAGGCGCGGCCCCGCGCCAGCGCGGCAGGAGTGAAGCGTGAAGGTTTATACAAGCGATATTGGGAATCTCGAGCACCGCGTGTGGCAGGATTTGACCGTAAGCCATCACCACGATCACGTCCGGTTTGAGCGCGCGGATTTGCTCGACCGCGGTAGGATCCTTGATTTTCGTGGGCTGCAAAATCGGTATCTTGCTGCCGGCGATCGCGGCCTTCACCGGCGGCGCGGTGACCTTTTGTTCGCGGCCAACGGGCTTGTCCGGTTGGGTAACGACTCCAACAAGTTCGTGCTCGGAGCTTTGGAGCGCGCGCAATGTCAGCACGCCGATTTCGCCAGTGCCGATGAAGACAATGCGCATGGTAGTGCCAGTCCGGCTCAGGCCACTTAACGACTTCGAGGTTTAAGCGGAATGCGAACTTGCCTCCTCGGCCGCGTCGCCTTAGCCGTCATTTTTTCGCCGGCGCTGACTTCGCGCTGGCCGACTGAGGAACCGCACTCAGTGCAGAGATAATCGAAAATCTCTTTTTCCGGCAGGACTAGGAGCAATCGCTCGCGAACGGGCGTCGTCGCCCGGCATTTCTCGCAGTAAAGAGTCGACGCGGTGAAATTCTCAAACTGCGACTGCGGCTGTCGCGGCTGCGGCTGCGGCTGCTGCTGCTCGTGCTGGTGCTGGTTCACTCTTAATCCCGTTTATGCTCGCTAAGATGTCGAACAGTACTTTCGCGGGCGGCTGCATCGCGTCAATCACGGCGATACATTCTTTCGGGTAGTGCTTCAGGACGGGTTTCGATTCCTGTTCGTAGATGTCCAGCCGTCTCTTGATGACTTCCTCGTTGGCATCGTCGAGTCGGTTGTCCTTCAACGCGCGTTTCTTCAAACGTTGGAACAGCGTTTCTCGGTTCGGGCAGGCGAGGTGAAAAACTTTTTCCACGTCGATCATGTCCCGCATGATTTTCGCCTGGTTCACGTTCCGCGGAATTCCATCGAGTACGAGAATGTCGATGTCCGGCTTGAACTTGTGGGCATCGACGGCGGCGTCGATCGCCGCTTTCCAAAGCTCGACCGTGACATCGTCCGGGACGAGCTGGCCTTTGCTCGAATAATCCAGAAACGCTTTGCCAACCGGCGTCCGCGTGTCGATCGAGCGAAAGACGTCCCCGCACGGGCAATGAAAGAAGCGCGGAATGCTGCCGAGCGTCTTCCCTTGAGTTCCTTTTCCGCTGCCCGGAGCTCCAAACAAAATGAACGTGCGGTATTTCATCTACGCGTTCGGTTATACCGCACTCGCGGCCAATCGGGAAGTGAAGTTATTTTGTCGAAATCGGGTCGATATTGACCCGACGGCCACCGCGGTCGAACCGCACGCTGCCGTTAACGAGGGCAAAGATCGTATAATCGCGGCCAAGGCCGACGTTTTTTCCTGGTAAAAACTTGGTGCCGCGTTGGCGGACGATGATGTTGCCCGCGAGGACCGTTTCGCTTCCAAAGCGCTTTACGCCGAGGCGTTTGCTGACGCTGTCGCGGCCGTTCTTAACGCTGCCTTGTCCTTTTTTATGTGCCATTGCGGAGAGTTCTTAGTTGATGGTTGAGAGTTGAGGGAACTTACTTCTTAGACTTGGAACCGCCGGTGATGCTTTTGATTTTTAACCGGGTGAGTTTCCGGCGGTGACCGACCGTGCGGTGATACCCTTTACGCCGCTTATATTTGAACGCGATGACCTTTTTATCTTTACGTTGCTCGACGACTTCGGCCGTGACCTTCCCGCCGTCGCTGATCTTCCCGCCATCGATATGCATCAACACCTCAAACGTGGTTGTTTTGCCCGGATCGACGTCCAGAAGATCGACATCCACCGTGTCGCCTTCCGCGACGCGATATTGCCGTCCGCCAGTCTTGATGATTGCGTAAGTCATAAAATCAGCGCTTCCGAGGAGAAAAAGCCGCGCAAAGTCTCACAGAAGGCCTGGTTTGGCAACCAGAAAAGGTTGTAACTGTCGCTGTCTCCGGCCGCGGCTACAACGCGTTGATTAAAAGCACGATTTCGCCTTTGGGCGGGTGGGCTTCGTAGTGCGCGAGGAGTTCCGCCGCGGTGCCGTGTCGGAATTCTTCGAACTTCTTAGTCAGCTCTCGCGCGACGCAGAGTTGTCGATCTCCGATGACGGCAAGACAGGCTTTAAGCGTTTTAGTCAGGCGATAAGGCGATTCAAAATAAATCGAAGTTTCGTCGCGGGCAGCTGCGCTTTTCAATTCACGTTCACGTTGCCCGCTCTTGATTGGTAGAAATCCGCCGAAGAAGAATTTCTCAGCCGAAAAGCCGGAACCAACGAGGGCAGTCAGAATCGACGAGGGTCCGGGAATGATTGTAAACTCGAGTTCGCGTTTAATGCATTCGCGGATCAGTCGCGCGCCGGGGTCCGACAGTCCGGGTGTTCCAGCGTCCGTGATGAGCGCAATTTTCTCCCCGGCAGCAAGTCGTTCGACCAACTGGGCGGTGCGCATCGCCTCATTGTGTTGATGATAGCTAACGAGCGGCTTGTCGATTTGGTAGCGCTTCAACAAAATTCCCGAGTGTCGCGTGTCCTCGGCGGCGACAAGATCGACATCTTTCAAAATTTCGAGCGCCCGCAACGTGATATCGCCAAGATTTCCAATGGGCGTGGCGACAACGTAAAGCATGGGTTAGGTAAAATCGATTTGCATCGCGCCGCAACGGGCACGTTCTTGAGGAACGGTGCGCGATCGATCGTTCACACGAAAGATAATTCGGATAGTCCTCGGAGCCTGCGTGCTTCTGCTTTTAGTGCTGTCGATCCTCTATTTTCGACAGCACGCGATGGTTTATCATCCGCGGCCGTACGATGATAGCTACGCTTACGCGCTGCCGGCAGACGGAGAAGAAATCAAGTACACCGTCGGCTCGGCGAAGTTTTGCGCGTATTATCTTCCGGGTGGCGGCAAACCATTGCCAAAGCGAGTTTGGCTCTCATTTTGTGGCAACGGATCGCTCGCGCTCGATTGGACGAGCGTCCTCCGCGATTATCCATGGAACGGCGACGCATTCCTGTTAATTGACTACCCCGGCTACGGAAAAAACGGTGGTTACGCGACCATCGCGAGCACACGCGCCTCCGCAGACGCTGCGCTAAAGGCTTTGGCCGAAAAGTTGCAAACCGATGAAGACCATCTCAAGCTATGTGCGATTGGTCATTCGTTAGGCGCAGCGGCAGCTCTCGATTTCGCCGCGCAGCGCAATGTCGAACGCGTAGTGTTGATCGCGCCGTTCACCACATTGCGGGAGGAAGCAGCGACGATTTTTGGCGGATGGATCGCGAGATTGCTGATCGAGAGCTACGATAATCGCGCCAATTTGGCAGATGTCTTGAAGCGCAATCCAAACGCGCGCGTCGCGATCTTTCACGGCACAAGCGACGAAGTGATTCCGGTCCGGATGGGTCGCGAGCTCGCACGCGAATTCCCATTCGCCGAATTTTTTGCCGTGGAGAACGCCAACCACGTGAGCGTGCTCAATCACGGCCATGAAAAAATTATTGAGTGGATGAATGGAGCGAGCGGGGCGAGCGGCATTGACGAAAAAGCCGCGAAGTAGCGGCGAGTGAGTCGGGAGACCAACAAGTTCAATCCGTTGACCCCGTCGTGGAATGATCCAAGCTGGGGTGAGTCCCGGTGAAACCGCAGGCTTCAGCCCAGCGTAATTGTTTCCCGAAGACGGACTGTTGTTTTCAACCCGGTCACAGCCGCTGGGACGGCCACTCAGGTGATGAGTGGGATTTTGGGCGGTACAATCTCGGCCGCCAATATCTGGTCGAGTCAGCGCGCGAACGGGCGAAAGAGATGGTGGTGTTCGGGATTATTCTGGCGGCGGCCGCGTGGCCGGTGATCTACATGATCGTCACCGTCATCCAGTTGTATTACAAAAACTGATAGTTCGATCAGTGTCGCGGTGGCCAGAGAAATTCGTCGCGGTACTGCGGTGTCGTTTCCGGCGCGAATCCATGGCGCGTGATATTTTCAGTAACGACGCGCGGAACCACGAACTGCAAAAGATAATCGGCACCTCCTGCCTTGGTGCCGCCGCCGCTCATCTTGAATCCCCCGAACGGATGGCGACCAACGACTGCGCCGGTGCATGAGCGATTGATGTAAACGTTGCCGGCGCAGATCTCAGCCTTGGCCCGTTCAATGTTCGCCGGACTGCGCGAGAAAAATCCCGCAGTGAGTGCGAAATCGGTGCTGTTGGCGACCTCGAACGCTCCGTTGAGATCCCGCACTTTGATAACGCTGAGCACTGGTCCGAAGATTTCTTCGCAGGCGATTTTCGCTTTCGGGCTGACGTTGGTGAAGATCGTCGGCGGAATAAAGAAACCTTTCTCCGGAACGTCCGCTCGTTGAAAGGCGAGACGCGCTTCTTGTTTGCCACTCTCGATGTAATTGAGAATGTTCGTATGAGCTTTGCCATCGATCACCGGACCAACTGTCACGCTGGGATCTTCCGGATTTCCAACATGCAAACTCGCTGCAGCGTTGAGTAAACGTTCGATCGCGCGGGGATAAATCTCTTCGAGGATGATCAAGCGCGAGCAGGCTGAACATTTTTGCCCCTGATAACCGAACGCCGAGTAAATAGTATCGACGATTGCTTCATCGAGGTCTGCGTCGGCGTCAATGATCACGGCGTTCTTACCGCCCATTTCGCAAATCACCCGTTTGAGCTCACGCTGACCTTCGCGTGTTTCGCCGGCGCTTTTCCAGATCCGCAATCCGACTTCGCGCGAACCGGTGAACGCAATCAGGTCGACATCTTTGTGGTCGACTAGATGCTGGCCAATGACCGAGCCTTTGCCGGGCAAATAATTCAAGACTCCACGCGGAACGCCCGCTTCCTCGAAAATCTCCATTAGCATCGCGCCGATTACCGCGGATTGCTCCGCAGGCTTGAAGATCACACTGTTACCGGTAACGAGCGCGGCGGTCGTCATCCCCGTTAAAATCGCGAGCGGGAAATTCCACGGTGCGATGATGAAGGCGACGCCACGCGGCCAGTAATGCTGATAACTTTCTTCGCCGAGAACGTGTTGAGTCAGCCGCGGCCGGCCGATCAGGCGCATTTGCTGCGCATAAAACCGGCAGAAATCCATTGCTTCGCGGATGTCGCCGTCTGCTTCGGCCCAGGCTTTGCCGACCTCGAAAACCTCCAGCGCCGAAAGTTCGTAGCGACGGCGATGCATGATGTCCGCAGCCCGCTCAAGCAATCGGCAGCGCGTTTCAAATGATGTGCGGCTCCACTGATCAAACGCCTCGCGAGCAACTTTGACCGCCCGCTCGGCTTCCGGAATTCCTGCTTCGGCGACATGGCCGACGACCACGTCCGGTGAGGTGGGATTAATCGAAGCGATCGTTTTTTCGGTCCAAATTTTCTCGCCGTTGATAACGATCGGATATTTCTGGCCGAGCTGAGGCCGGATCTGCTCGATCGCAGCGCGCATTCGTTCCTGATTTTGTTCGTAAGCGAAATTCACAAGCGGTGCGTTTTCATAAGTATCGCCGGGGGGCGCGTTGAGGGAAGCGTCGTCGCCATTAACTTCGACATGACGCGCGCCGTTCGGACCCTGTGTGACAAGATCGGCTGGATTGCGCAGCAGTTCGGCCTCGGAGACATTATCGGAAAATTTCGCGCGCAGAAATCCTTCGTTTGAAGTGTTCTCAAGGAGTCGGCGAACAAGATACGACATCCCTGGCAGTAGTTCGCCGACCGGGCTGTATTCCCGAACGCGATAACCCATTTCAACGAGAGCGCGCTTTACCGGTCCGGCCATTCCGTAGAGCAACTGGAATTCGAAACGGCTGCGGTCGATTCCGAGCTGGTCGGCCAGTGCCTGCGCGTGTGCGATGCTGCGGACGTTGTGCGAACCAAACGCCGCGGTCACGATCGATTCGTTCTCGAGCAAAATTCGAGTGATTATTTCGAAGTTGAGATCGCTCTCGGGTTTTTGGAGAAAAACCGGACAGGCCCAGCCGTTCTGGCGCGATTTTATTTTTTCGAAATCCCAGTAGGCGCCTTTCACCAGCCGAACGGCGAAGCGCGTGCCGCGTTTACGTCCCCAGTCGAACAGGTCTCGTAAATCATCTTCCGCGTCGCGGAGGTAAGCTTGAATGACAATTCCGACGTGCGGCCAATCGCGAAACTCGGACTCGGTGAAGAGCGTTTTGAAAAGTTCGAGTGTTGCAGCTTTGTGCGTGAAACTTTCCATGTCGAAGTTCAGGAACGCCCCAAGTTCGCGCGCGCGTCGCAAGATCGGCCGAAGCTTCGGCGCGAGATGGGCGATCGCGTCCTCCGGCGCGGCCGGATTCATCTGCGAATAAAGTGCGGAGATTTTTACGGACAGATTGACGACTGGGAACAGCTCCGAGTTCTTGCCGAGTGGATCGCCCCAATCTCGCGTTTCGTGGCCGAGGTGTTCGAGTAACTCGAGACAACGAGTGGAGTATTCGGTCGCTTCCTGTTCGCTCACGACGGCCTCGCCCAACAAATCGACCGTGAAGCCGATGCCCTGGGCGCGGCGTTTACGCAGCGTTTTCGTCACGTCCTCCGGATTTCTTCCAGCAATGAATTGCCGCGCCATGCCGGAGACATTCCAGCGCAGCAGCTGGCCGCTGATCCACGGCATCATCCATGCCGCGCGGACGCCCGTTCGAATCAGGGGTCCATAGCCGTTGCGCATGTCGGCGAAGTACTCATCGAGATGCTGGACGATGTCGGTTCCGCGATGGAGCGATGCTAGAACATCGACGAAGCGAAAGAGCTGCACTTTGAAATGCTCATCGCGCATCGAGAGCGCCATCATCCGCTGATAAAAGCCCGCTTTGCTGAAAAGCGGTTCGGGATGTTCGTCGACCAGCTCGAAGATTCTTTCGCCGCGTCGTTCGACTTCCGCTTGGAGAGCGCCCATAAGCCGAAATTTAATCGCGCCGCAATCCGAGGTAAAGGCGGGGATTGGCCGATAACAAAAAAATTGCCAGCAGATACGGTCACTTTGCCGGTGAATTCCGAATGTTGGGATTAGAGCCGCCATCACAGCGGCTCAGATTCAGGGAGCATTAGAGTGATTTGCCTGGCGGACCCTGCAGGCCCTTGGGCTCGAGTCCGTCAGGCAATTTCTGCTTCCAGTCGATTGCTATTTGCTGCGCGCGCCGAAGTCGATTAGCAAGGAATCCCGATGGACAAGGCCGGCGAGCACCACGAATTCGCGAGTGACAATACGATTGGGATTTGTCCCGAAGCGTTGGCTGCGCTCGAGGAAGCTAACCGGGGGGCTGCTGAGTCGTACGGCGACGACGAGTGGACCCGGCGACTCCGCGAATTGGTGCGCGAGCTTTTTGAGACCGATTGTGACGCGTATCTTGTTTTCAACGGTACCGCCGCAAATGCGCTGGCGCTCGCACAACTCTGCCAGCCTTTTCACAGTGTTATTTGTCACCACCAGGCCCACATTCAAACGGACGAATGCGGAGCGCCGGAATTTTTCACACGAGGCTCGAAGCTGCTGCTAGTCAACGGCGACCGCGGCAAGATCGACGCCAACGAAGTGGGCGCCGTCATCGCGCGACAACCGCAGCTCCACGCGCACAAACCGCGAGTGGTGAGTATTACACAAGCAACCGAACTCGGTGCCGTTTACACTCGGGCTGAGATCGACGCGATCGCAGAACTGGCGCGAAAACACGAAATGTTTGTGCACATGGACGGCGCGCGTTTCGCCAACGCGGTTGCGACACTGAAGTGCGCGCCGAAAGAGATTACCTGGCAACGCGGTGTCGACGTTGTGTGTTTTGGTGGAACAAAGAACGGGCTAGCCGCTGGCGAGCTGGTGATCTTTTTCAAAAAAGAACTGTCGCGCGAATTCGATTATCGTTTGAAACAGGCGGGACAACTCGCTTCAAAGATGCGGTTCCTGTCTGCCCCATGGATCGGGCTTCTGAGTAGTGGCGCGTGGTTGCGCAATGCCGAGCATGCCAATGCGATGGCGAAGCGCCTTTGCGAACGTCTGCAAGGCGATGCGAGGATCGACATTGTGTTTTCGGTTGAAGCGAACGCGGTTTTTGTTCGCCTTTCGGATTCGCTCGCGCGCAGTCTCCAGGCGCGGGGTTGGCATTTTTACAAATTTATCGAGCCGGATGTTTATCGCTTGATGAGTTCCTGGGCGACCGCTGATGCTGACATTGACCGATTTGTCGCCGATTTGTTGCGTTCAACGAAAGCCGATTTATAACCACGCGATGAATTGCAGGTTTCTGGCGATTGCGTTGTTCGTGCCCATCGCAATTGGTTTCGCGGGCTGCGGCGTGGGCCGGACGATTATGTCGCCGTTCCACCCCTCCGGCGCAGAGCCGGCTGCAAACACATCGGATGTAGCGGAGCCGGGAAGGCCGCTTCCTGTGGCATCGCCATCGCCGCAGGTTGCCTCACGCAAATCTACTCAACGATCAGCCACCCCGCCGCTGACGCCGACCCCGGCCACGACCGAGGCAAAGACAAATACTTCGACAGCTACCATCGGACAGTTTCCAGTTGCAAAACCGGTCCCGGGCAAACCGGGTTTAGTCTTCAATCCGTTCACGGCCAATGGGGGCTACATCGATGTCAGCGGTTACGCGCCGGGAAGCAAAGTAAAAGACCCCGAGTCGCAGAAGATTTTTATCGTTCCATAGCATTCTTGCGTTTTGGGTAAATACGCGCACGAATGCTGCTTTTCTAGAAGTCATAAAAAGTATGACCCCTCCGCTTTCTAACCGATCAATGTCGCTCTCAAAGACTGCCCTTTTCTGCCTTGGGGTCACAATCATTGCTGCGGCTCTCCCCGAAGTTGCTAATGCCTATGCGCTCGAAGGTCCAAAATGGCCAAATGGCTCCAGTCCGGTTCTGCAATTGGAGCTTGGTTCGGCCGGCAGAACCTTAGGCGACGGCAATACCTCTTGGAACGCGGCAGTTTCCCCGGCACTCGACATGTGGAACCACGCGATGGGTAATCTGCAACTCGGAAGAGTGATGGATTCCACTGCTCCCATCGTTTCGGGTGATCGCATTAACTCTCTTTCGTTTGGCAATAAATTTTTCGGGCACAGCTTTGGCGGGAGCACGCTGGCCGTGACCTATTACAGTTACTCGGGGTCCACGATGTCCGAGGCGGACATCGTGGTGAATACCGCCCAGCCTTGGGATTCATATCGCGGCCCTTTGAGGTCGGTTTTCGATATTCAACGCGTCGTGCTTCACGAGAGCGGTCACCTTCTTGGGATGGCCCATTCAAGCGTATCGACGGCGATCATGAACGCGTACATTAATAATTCGTACACGCTGCAACCGGACGATATTGCTGGGATTCAAGCGTTGTACGGCGCCTCGAGTAGTTCACCAACTCCTACGCCGACGCCAACTCCGACACCTCGTCCAACCCCAACCCCAAGTCCAAGTGCTACTCCAACTCCCACTCCTTCGGTTACTCCTACGGCGACGCCAAGTGCCACGCCGACCCCCACCGCGACCGCAACCGCCAGCCCGACGTCAACGCCTACCCCCGCGCCCGTGCAAATGGTCAGCCCGCTTCCCGGATCCACCTTTACTTCGTCCAGTGTGACCTTTACCTGGACTGCAGGAAGCGCCACTGGGTTCGTCCTGTTGGTCGGTAGTTCACAGAACGGCTTCGACCTTTACAACTCCGGCCTCATCCACTCGCAGACAGCAACGGTCACCGTTCCGACCGATGGCCGAGCGATTTTCGTAACTCTTGCATCTCAAGTCAGCGGAGCATGGAGTTTCAAACCGTACAATTACACTGCGTTCAAGTCAGGCGGAACGTCTACACCTACACCCACGCCGACACCGACGGTTTCTCCCACGCCTCCTTCGAGCATTTCAGTGTCGCTTTCAGTTACGCCGAGCAGCATTAGGACTGGCGACATAGCGACATTTACCATTTCGTTGTCGAGTGCGGCATCGACGACCGTCACAGTCTCCTACGCAATGGGCGGCACGGCGACCATGGGTTCGAACTACTCGCTTAGTGGAACGCCTGGTCAGGTCACAATTCAGCCCGGCGCCAGTTCAGCTACGGTGACATTGACTGAGCAGACCGTAGGAAAACGGGGGAAAACAGCGACAATGACACTTCAGGCCGGATCGGGTTATAGCTTGTCGTCTGCCAAAAGTGCCTCTGTAGCCCTGAGCAGATAAAATCACGAACCTTCTTTTTCACATGAAAATCAAATATCTTCTCCCGCTCATCGCGGTCGGTTTCACCTTCGTGCGTGTTTCCGCCACGACCGTCATCCCGCCGACATTTGAACAACTTGTTCAACAGGCCGAACTCATTTTTCAGGGAACAGTGACGGCTTCTCGGTCGGTTTGGGAGGGCGAGGGCGGTGATCGCCACATCGAGAGCTATGTTACTTTCCAGATTGAAGACAATGTGAAAGGGCAGGCCGGCGCGTCTTACACGATCCGGATGCTCGGCGGTACTGTCGGCGACGAAACGATGGAAGTCACCGACACGCCGAAGTTCGAAGTGGGCGACCGCGACATTCTCTTTGTCGAACACAACAACGATCAATTCGTTCCACTCGTCGGCATCAGCCACGGTCGGTTTCATGTTCAGCGTGACGAACAAACCGGCCGAGATGTTGTTGTGAACGCTGAAGGTCAGCTCGTGCGCGACCTGGCTCAGCTCGGACACAATGAGCAGGCAGCTACAGCCGCTGACGTTAGGGAAGCGATTTCGGCAAACGATTTAAAAGCGGCCGTCCACAAGCAACTCGGCGATTTGGCCGTTGGTCCGGCCAGGTGATTCTGGACTTTCCGCAGCCGCGATTTTACCGCCTGCCAACAGCGTCCTTTAAATCGTCGTCCTTACGCTGGCGTTGGATCTGGTCGATGACCGAATGCGTGGTGTCGAGTGAATGCTTGGCCCAATCGTGCTCGTAAACCTGACGCGGTGTCGGTGCTACTTGAGCTGAAGCTTGTTTCGCCTGCGCTTGTTGCTCGCTTCGTTTCTGCACAAGGAACAAACCGCCGCCAATTCCAGCTATTACTATGAACGTCAACAGGCCGCGCATGTCATATTTCGCAGCACGATGCGAGCCATCTCTTTTTGCGACGCGGTTAGGCCGATGGTAATTTCGAGGATGCTTTCGTTGCGTCAGTTATCGATCGCAGCCTGCGGGATCTTGGCAGCCGTTTCCGCAGCCGCGCAGAATTACCAGGGCAAGGAGTTGGTTAAAGCAACGCTACTCGCCGATACGTCCGCGGTTGTTCCGGGCAAACCCTTCACCGTCGGTTTGCTTCTGCGGATGGCGCCCGGCTGGCATACCTACTGGAAATACTCCGGCGACGCTGGTCTTCCGACTGAGATCAAATGGAATCTCCCGCCGGGCTGGAAAGTTGGCGAGATCCAATGGCCGATTCCCCTGAAGACCATCGATCCGGGCGACATCCTCACTTACGGCTATCAGGACGAGGTCTTCCTCATTCAGGAAATCACACCGCCGGCAAGAATCGATGATTCTTCGACAAAACTCTCCGCTCAGACTGACTGGCTCGTTTGCGAAAAGATCTGCATTCCCGGCAGTGCGAACCTTTCGCTGGAGTTGCCAACATCAACATCGGCTGAGCCGAAGAACACGGATCTTTTTGCGCGCTATCAGCGTCTGCTCCCCAAGAAGTTTCCGGATTCCAACACCGCGACAACAAATTGGAGCAGGATCGGCAAAGACCTTCATCTCAAACTAACCAGTGAGAGGATCGCCAATTACCAAACATTCGATTTCTTCCCCCTGCCCCAGGGCAACACCGTGGTTGGTCATCCGGCTGTTGAATCGCGTAACGGAAGCGAAATCACTTTCAAAGTTCCCGTCGAGTCGTCGGATGAAGATTTCTCGTCGATGCGGGGCTTGGTTGTATTTTCGAAATTGCCCAATGGCGAGGATCGCAGCGCCTGGGAGCTCGGCACATTCCAGACGGCTGCCGCTGTCCGGGCGCCGCTGCAACCGTCTCACGGGCTTCTCGGTTTTCTGCTGTTCGGACTCATCGGGGGATTCATTTTGAATCTCATGCCGTGCGTGCTGCCCGTGATCTCACTCAAAATTTTCGGTTTCATCAAACATGCCGACAAGGATCGCCGTGGAGTTTTTCGTAACGGCATCGCGTTCATCGCTGGAATTTTTGTCTGGTTCGTCGGGCTCGCGCTGTTGTTGATCGCGCTGAAGGCAGCCGGTCATCAAATTACCTGGGCCGCGCAATTCACGAACCCGTATTTTGTTTTGGGGCTTAGCGTCATCGTGCTCGCATTCGCGCTCGACTTGTTTGGCGTTTTTGAAATCACGCTGCCGCAAACGCTAATGCATCGAATGCTTCAGTCGTCTACCCAGGAAGGGGAAGCCGGCTCGTTTTTTCAGGGATTGTTTGCGACTGCGCTTGCCACACCGTGTACCGCGCCGTTTCTCGGACCGGCGATCGGGTTCGCGTTTACCCAGTCGTCTTCAATCATTTTATTGATGTTCGTCGCCGTGGCTGCCGGGATGAGCGCGCCGTATTTTTTGCTCAGCGCCCAACCCGCATGGATGAAGTTTCTTCCGCAACCTGGTCCCTGGATGGTCCACGTGAAACAGTTCATGGGATTTCTCCTGCTCGCGACGCTGCTCTTTCTAATTTACGTGCTCGGTGCGCAACGCGGCCTCGAAGGCGCAATCTGGGCGAGCTGCTTTCTGCTGGTCATCGCGATCGCCTGTTGGATGAAAGGCGCGTTCATCGTTCCGACTGCGTCGCCAACAAAACGCGGCACTGCGCTCGTGCTCATGCTCGTGCTCTTGCTCGGTAGCGGCTTTTATTTCATTGCCGACAAGTTTCGCGCGGCGACACCTGACCTCGTTCAAGTTCAACACACCGACTGGCAGCCGTTCACGCCTGAGCGATTGCAAAGTGAACGCGACGCGGGCCACGCCGTATTTGTAGATTTCACAGCCGCCTGGTGTTTGACCTGTAAGTTTAACGAGAAGGCCGTCCTGGAAAACTCCGAGGTGCGCGAGGCGTTTCAGCGGCATGCCGTTGTGAAGCTGAAGGCCGACTGGACGAATGGCGACCCGATCATCACGAAATTACTTCAACAATTCGGCCGGCCGGGTGTCCCATTATACGTGCTTTACCCGGGGAAATCGCAGGAACCGATTGTCTTTCCGGAATTGCTCACTAAGAATATTCTTCTGGATAAACTCGAAACTATCGCTGTCGCTTCTCGATAATTTATGAAAACAAAACTAATACTGATCGCAGTCACTGCACTCGCCGCCGGCGCGCTTTACGCCGAAGTTCCGCCGGTTGGTAGCGCCGCGCCGGATTTTTCCGCGCCCGACGCCAACGGCAAAACGGAAACGCTCTCGCAATACA
The DNA here is from genome assembly GCA_963801815.1 of uncultured Verrucomicrobiae bacterium. Lineage (GTDB taxonomy): Bacteria > Verrucomicrobiota > Verrucomicrobiia > Chthoniobacterales > UBA10450 > AV40. The sequence goes on along the minus strand of CAWDGJ010000002.1, from coordinate 430,240 downwards.
AGGGCAAATACGTCGTCCTCGAATGGTTCAATCCGGAGTGCCCATTCGTTAAGAAGCATTACGGCAGCGACAACATGCAGAAGTTGCAGGCTGAGTACACCGGCAAAGGCGTGGTCTGGCTGACCATCGATTCCAACGCGCCCGGTACCGAAGGCAACGTTACCGCCGAGCAGGCGAAGAAAATTATGGATTCGTGGAAAACAAAACAGACCGCGCTGGTGCTCGATCCCGATAGCAAAGTCGCGAAACTTTACGGTTCCAAGAACACGCCGAACATGGTCGTAATTAATCCGGATGGGAAAATCGTTTACGAAGGTGCAATCGACAGCAAGGCCACACCGAATCCCGCCGACATTCCAAGCTCAACCAATTACGTGAAGTCTGCGCTCGACGAAGCTCTTGCCGGCAAACCGGTCACCAACGCGCAGACCAAACCGTACGGCTGCTCAGTCAAATACGCGCAGCAATAACGCGACAGAAAATCAGACACACGCGATCAAACACGGCGACACGTTCGCCGTGCTTGATCTGTTCGGCGGCATCGACGCCCTGCCCGAGTGCGGCGTCTGTCACCGGGACACCCGATTTCTTTCGCGACTCGCGCTGAGGGTCGATAACGAACGGCCGGCACTCGTAAGTTCGGCAGTCAGCGACGACAGCGTAGTCATCACTGTTGATCTTGCCTCTCGCGGCGTCCGAATTCGTCGCACAAAATTTTTGTTGGACGCGACGCTTTACGAGCGCTTGGAAATTGAGAACGGCGGCGAGTCGACAATCGAATTATCGATCGAATTCGACGCCGACTTTGTGGACTTGTTCGAAGTCCGCGGTTTCAAACGCGCGCGACATGGCCGCGTAGATCCACCGCGCTTTCGCGCAAACATGATCCAGTTTTTTTATGAAGGATTGGATCGACAGCGCCGCCGGACGACAATTCGGTTCGATCCGCCGCCAGAGGAGTCAGCTGGGTCGCGGATACGCTTCCGGCTCAGACCCCGCCTGAAAACCGTTGTCAATGTTTCAGTGCACTGCGAATTGGGTGATCGAAGATCGACATCGGTCGCCGATTTTGACGAAGCATTGAGACGACTTCGCTCGGCGTCCTGGTCCGCGACCGAAGTTGATCAGCAAATCGTCACTGCGAACGAGCAACTCGATCCATGGCTGCGTCGCTCGCTTGCCGATCTGCGGATGATGCTCACGGAAACGCCGCATGGAGTTTATCCCTATGCGGGCCTTCCTTGGTACAGCACGGCATTTGGCCGCGATGGGATCATCACGGCGTTCGAATGTTTGTCATTCTACCCGGGCATTGCGCGCGGCGTTCTAACGTATCTCGCCGCTACCCAAGCGACCGAAGAAAATCCAGAGCGAGACGCGCAACCTGGGAAAATTTTGCACGAGACGCGCACCGGCGAGATGGCGGCGTGCGGCGAAATCCCGTTCGATCGTTACTACGGCTCGATCGACGCGACGCCGTTATTCGTAATGCTCGCCGGCGCATATTACGACTGCACGGCGGATGTCGATCTTATCCGATCGATTTGGCCGAACATCGAGCAGGCACTGAGTTGGATCGACAACTTCGGCGATCTCGATGGTGACGGCTTCATCGAGTATGCGCGCTCTGCGCGCGGCGGACTGCGCAACCAGGGCTGGAAAGATTCGGACAACGCGATTTTTCACGCCGACGGCACTTTGCCGGATGGGCCAATCGCGCTTTGCGAAGTGCAAGCCTACGTTTTCGCGGCAAAACGGGCGGCGGCAGATCTCGCGCGGAGTTTTGAAAAAAACGTGCTCGCGGACCGATTGGCTCATCAGGCTCAAACCTTGCGCCGCCAATTCGAAGAAATTTTCTGGTGCGAAGAGCTTTCGACTTATGCGATTGCGCTTGATGGCAGAAAAAAAGTTTGCGGTGTGCGCAGTTCAAATGCCGGCCATTGTCTGTTCGCCGGAATTGCGAGCGCAGATCGAGCCCCGCGAGTCGCAGCGACCTTGATGAGCGAAGAATCATTTTCGGGTTGGGGTATCCGCACAATTGCTGCAACCGAATCGCGATACGATCCGATGTCGTATCACAACGGCTCGATCTGGCCGCATGACAACGCGATAATCGCGGCTGGTTTCGCCCGCTACGGGCTGAAGAAAGAAGCCGAAGCGATCTTTCAGGCGCTCTTCGATGCCAGCACCTGTTTCGAATTAAATCGCATGCCCGAACTTTTCGGTGGCTTCACCCGCCAAGCCGGCACGGGCCCGACGCTTTATCCGGTCTCTTGTTCTCCCCAAACCTGGTCAGCTTGCGCAGTCTTTCTCCTGATCGAGGCCTGCGACCCAATCGAAGGTGTCGCAATCAGATCGCTTTCGCACGACGGACACGTCGCAGGATCGGCATCGGGGTGATTCGGACGAGGAACATGCCGAATTTCATGAATAATCCAGGAATGATCAGTGGCTTGTCTGCTTCGACGGCCGTGAGTGCGTCTCGTACCGTCTGCTCGACTGAAACGTAGACGAATTCAGGGCCGGTTTCGGGTTCGCGTCCCGGACGTTTGGCAACTTCACCAAATTCGGTGTGGACCGGGCCCGGACAAAGTGCAGTCACAGAAACGCCGCTGCCACGCAGCTCTGTCCGAATCGCTTCGGTGAAACTGTTTACGAATGCTTTACTTGCCGCGTAAACCGCCATGCCCGGAATTGGCAGGAAACCCGCCGACGAACTGACGTTCAAAATTGCACCGCGTTTTCTTGCGATCATCCGCGGAAGCAACTGACGGGTCAGGGAAGTGAGGGCGGCGATGTTGACTTGAATAATCCGATCGTCGCGTTCGATGTCGCTGGTCGCTACCGACCCATAGTCGCCGAGCCCGGCGTTGTTGACCAAAAAATCGATGTCGATCTTGTCTTGCGCGAGCCGACGAACCAATTCGTCGATTTGAGATCTGTCGCAGAGATCGACCACTTGCGTGTGAACATTCAACTGCGCGTTACGGTTGCGCAGTTCATCGCGCAGATCGTTCAATCGCTGCTCACGCCGCGCGACCAGGACGAGCGTTCGCGCGCGCGATGCGAGCTGCCGCGCAAACTCGCGACCAATGCCTGCGGACGCTCCGGTGATCAGCGCTGTGCAATTATCGAGAGTCATTCCAGCCACAGATTAACACCGATGAAATACAGATCGGAGCTGAAGCAATTCTGAAATCTGTGTCGATCTGTGTTCATCTGTGGCTAATCTAACGGTTAATGAGGATTTTGGTCACCGGCGGGGCTGGGTTTATCGGCTCGCATCTGGTCGAAAGACTAATCGCGGACGGTCACAAGGTCGCCATCCTCGACGACTTTAACGACTTTTACGATCCGAAGATCAAGCGGGCGAACATTTCGGCGGTCGCAAACCAAGTCGTCGTCCATGATATCGATCTTTGCGACGGCAAAAAGGTTGCGAACGTGTTTCGAGACAAAAAGTTCGACGCGATTTTTCATCTTGCCGCGCGCGCCGGAGTTCGGCCGTCGATTCAACAGCCTCAACTTTATTACGACACCAATGTCGGGGGCACGTTGCATTTGCTCGAAGGCGCGCGAACGAATGGAGTTGAGAGATTCATTTTCGCATCGAGCTCATCGGTTTACGGCGGAGCGAAGCGGGTTCCATTTTCGGAGGAAGAACAACTCACCCAGACGCTGAGTCCGTACGCGGCGACGAAAATTGCCGGAGAATTTCTCTGTTCGACATATTCGCATCTCTACAGCATGCGGATTGTCGCGCTGCGGTATTTCACGGTTTACGGTGCGCGCCAGCGCCCAGATCTCGCGATCCATCAGTTCACGCGAAAAATTCACGCGGGCGAACCGATCGATCAGTTTGGCGATGGCACGACGCGACGTGATTACACTTACATCGACGACATCATTCAGGGAACATTGGCGGCCCTGAAATATGACGGCCCGATGTTCGACGTTTTTAACCTGGGGGAGAGCGAGACGATTCAGTTGAAGGATTTGATCGCGGCAATTGAGACCGCGCTGGGAAAGAAAGCCAAGATCAATCGGTTGCCGGAACAACCGGGGGACATGCCGTTGACCTGCGCCGACATTTCCAAGGCGAGAAAACTTCTCGGCTACAGCCCGAAGACGAAATTCGGAGACGGCCTTCCGAAGTTTGTTGATTGGTTTTTGAAATCGCGCGCGAAATGACGCAGTCATCCTGAACGGAGTGAAGGATCTCTCATAAGCTTCGTTGATCACTCTATTTGCATTGTGTGATCAAGGCTTGGACTGTGAGGTCCCTCGCTTGCGCTCGGGATGACCACGCCGGCGATTGAAGAAGTTGGCGTCAAGCAGCACAATCATCCCGATGGAAAACCCTCCGTTTGATCAGCGCGCTTGTTTCATCGCCGGGCAGGCGAAGTCAGGAACGACGCTTGTCGCCGCGCTACTCGACAATCATCCCGAGCTTTTGGTCTTGCCGCAGGAGACGGCATATTTCCCGACAGTCTTGCGAAAGTATCGCGATTCCGGACGGCGCGCGCAGTTTGATTATCTGACGAAGCAATCTTTCTCACGGGTGCTTTTTAGCGGCGAGCCGAGGTGGCGCGAGCACGAGTACAAAAATTTTCCCCAACAGCGGTTTCTGGAAACTTTCGAAAGAGTCGCGTTCGATCCGGCAAATTCGCGGCGCGATTTGCTCGCACTGATGGCGGAAGCGTACGGAGAGACGTTGGGCGTTTCGCCCGATCAGGTCAAACGCTGGGTGGAAAAGACGCCCGCGAACCGGAATCACGTCGATGAAATCTTTTCCCGGTTTCCAAACTCAAAACTCATCGTGACCCTGCGCGATCCCCGCGCAATTCTCGCAACCCAGATCGCGATGGAAAAAGCGCGTAACACAAAACGGTTTTCGGTTTACTACGTCATCGCGCATTGGCGGGTAGCCGCGCGACTGGCTCGACGCGTCCGCGCGGGCGAGGTGTCCGGTTTGTTCGTCCGGTTCGAGCAACTGATTCGAGAACCGTCCATGGTCATGAAAAACATTTGCGACTATCTCGAGGTGACGTTTGATGCCGACATTGTGCTTACGCCGACGAAAGTTGGCGAGCCGTGGGGCGGAAATTCAGCGGCGCAAATCGCGTTTTCAAAAGTGAGCGACGAACCGGCGTCACGTTGGGAAACCGAATTATCCGAGGACGAAATCGGCTGGGTAGAATGGCACTGCCGCGATCTGATGCCGGAATTCGGATATGAGCCGCGGTCAGTCTCGCGCAAGATCGGGTACTTTCTAAGACCAATTCGCGAAGAACATGCGCGCGAGTATTTCAAATCCCGCCTCTATTCGATGCGCGATGCGATCGGCAAACGATACTAAATACTTGATACTGGATGCTGGTTTTTAGAACCATCGAGGATCGAGGCTCTAGAAAAACCACCCCTTGCAAACACGGGATGGGCGGGCGATAATCGGCGCGTAGATGTCGGGAATCTAATTCTGGGCATCCGTTTCCATAGAAGCTAAGAGTATGAAGCGAGGTTCGTCATCTTCGCAATCTGATTGGCTGAGTAAAACGGGCTGTATCCTAAGACGATTCTATTTCCGGCACGACGAGGCGGAGTTTCCAGCGGCGCCACAGACTGCTTGCTATTTGAAGGGTTCGCGCGCCGCGGACCGTGTCCCGAATGTGTTCGGGGCGCTCCGTCCATTTAACAATTGGGCAATTATTGAGAATCATCATGAACTCGTATCAACAGGGGAGACGTCAGCGCCCTGGGCGCGGCCGATCTCGACGAAGGGGCGGCCGCGGGCATTTCCAAGATCGTCGCGCGCCAGCTCCGAAGAAAAAAACATTCTGGCAGAAAATCGCCGCATTTTTTGGAGGAAACGGCGGCGGCCAGCGAAAACCAGTTACGCAATCGCGTAACGGCCAGCAGCAACATCAGCAACAACCGCAGGAGCCACGGCCGCAGCGTAAACCTGAGTCAATCGAAGTCACTTCGCCGCGTCTTTACGTCGGCAATCTGTCGTTCGATGCGACGGAGAGCGATCTATTCGAGCTCTTCAACGGCGTCGGCCACGTCCAGAACGCCGAGGTTGTGAGCTATCGCCATAACCAGCGTTCGAAAGGTTTCGCCTTCGTCTCGATGCAGACGATCGAGGAAGCGAAACGCGCAGTGGAGGAGTTGCACGACAAGGAATTTCTCGGCCGCAAGCTAGTGGTCAGTGGCGCGAAATCGAGCGAACACTCGCACGATTAATCGCAGCTTTGTGATTTTAGTCGGGAGACGAAGCGCTGATTGAAGCGTGCGTCTCCCGATTTTTTATGCAGGGCGTTTTCTTTATTGTCGGTCCGACCGCGACCGGTAAATCGGAACTCGCGGTCGATGTCGCGCAGAAAATTGATGCCGAAATTGTCAGCGCCGACGCGTTTCAAATTTACCGCGGCCTCGATTTGCTGACTGCGAAACCGGACCCAGCCACGCTCAGGAAGGTTCGGCATCATCTCATCTGCACAACCTCGATCTCAGAAGAGATGAACGCACAGAAATTCCGGAGACTCGCGCTGCAGGTGATCAGCGAAATTCATTCGCGCGGAAAGCTAGCAGTCGTTGTCGGTGGGAGCGGACTTTATATCAAAGCGCTCACCCATGGGCTTTCGGTCGGGCCGTCGGCAGATCCGGATCTGCGTGCACGTTTGAATGAACTCAGTCTGGCCGATTTGCAGAAAAAATTGTGCGGCCTCGATCCGAAAACAGCGGTTGATTTCAAAAATCGTCGGCGGGTTGTGCGCGCGATTGAGATTTGTCTGCTTAGTGGAAAACCCGCATCGGGACAGCGCGGTGATTGGGATGCAGGCGAGACACCTGTCGCCACAGGCATCTTCGTGTTTCGAGAGCGCGAGGATCTTTACCAACGAATCAATCACCGCGTGGAAAAGATGTTTGAAAACGGTGTGATCGAAGAAGTGCGCGCAGCCGGCGCGATGAGTGAAACCGCGTCGAAGATGATTGGGCTCAAAGAGATTCGCGAGTTGCTTGAAGGGAAGATGTCGATCCAACAATGCGTGGCCGCGATTCAGCAAGCGACGCGGCGTTACGCCAAAAGGCAGTTGACCTGGTTTCGGCGACAAACTAATTTTCAACCGCTGAATTTATCGGTGCTAAGTCACGTCGAAGCTGTAAAGCGGATTTCGCAAGTCGCGAAAACGTCGGGAGTAGCGCAAGGGAATGATTGAAACTCGTCCGAAAAAAAATCACGAGCGCGCCTTATTGATCGGTCTGGAAAAGCAAGGCGTCTCGAAATGGGACTTGCAGGATTCGCTCGAAGAATTGGCCGAGCTTGCGAATTCCGCGGGCGCTGAAGTTGTCGATACCATCACGCAAAAATTGGATCGGCCGACGGCGCCGTACTACATCGGCAAAGGAAAAGCCGAAGCAATCAAGCATTCGTTCCAAGATCGCGAAGTTACCTCCGTGATTTTCGATGACGAACTTTCGCCCGCGCAGGGGCGCAATTTGGAAAATCTTCTTTCGCGCAAAGTTCTCGACCGTACGCAATTGATTCTCGACATTTTCGCGCAGCGCGCGCGCAGTCGCGAAGGCCGATTGCAGATTGAACTGGCGCAACTTCAATATCTTTTGCCGCGATTGACCCGAATGTGGCACCACTTGTCCCGGCAAACCGGTGGAATCGGCACTCGCGGTCCAGGTGAAACGCAGTTGGAAGTGGACCGGCGCCGGGTGCAGGAACGAATTGCACGATTGGAGCGCGAGTTGGAATCAGTCCGCAAGACGCGGGCAGTGCAGCGGCAGGGACGCAAACGTCATCAATGGCCAGTGGCGGCGGTGGTTGGTTACACGAATGCCGGCAAATCCACCCTGTTGAATCTGCTGACTGGTGCGGACGTGGTCGCGGAAAACAAACTTTTTGCAACGCTCGATCCGACGACGCGCAGTTTCGTTTTGCCCAACAAACAGCGCGTGCTTCTCACCGACACGGTCGGATTTTTGCGAAAACTTCCGCACACCCTGATCGAATCGTTCAAAGCGACGCTCGAAGAAGTGAGCGAGGCCGATCTGCTCATTCATATTGTCGATCTTTCACACACGCGCGTGGACGATCAGATCGAAGCGGTCGAGGGCGTGATCAAGGAGCTCAACGCGTTTGGAAAGCAAACGCTGATCGTTTTCAACAAGATCGACAATCTGCAGAATCGGGATCTGATTGAAACTTATCTGCGAAGATTTTCGGGAAGCGTGGCGATCTCGGCTCGCACGGGCGAAAACGTAAACAAACTCGTACAGGCATTGCAGAACGCGCTAAGCGCGTGGCGATTGCGTTCGCGTTTCAAAATTCCAGCGAGCGAGTCGGCGTTGGTCGCCGAGATCCACCGCGTCGGCCACGTGCTTGAATTAAAATACGAAGGCAACGACGCGATCATCGTGGCGCACGTTCCGCCGGAGCTGAGTCAGAAGCTCGCGAAGTTCGCCGAATAGTTGCAACATTGCGCACGTGCGCTAGAGCGAAGTGTGCAATGGATCAGGAAAATTCGGGAAACGATTGGCCTGAACCGCCTGCCGAAAATTCTGCGCCGGCTCATTATTGGTGTGATCGGCTGCACGATCGTGTTGTTTGGCGTTGCGCTTATTTTTCTGCCGGGTCCGGGATCGATTGTTATTCCGATTGGGCTGGTGATTCTTGCGACTGAATTTGCCTGGGCCCGTTACGCGGTGCGGCGCGGCAAGCATGCAGTCCAGACCGCCAAGCAAAAATGGGGCGAGGCGGTTCAATCGGTTCGGCCGCGATGACTCCTCGCGAGCGGGTTGCGAAGTTGATCAAAGTTTGGCCGAGGGTTTATCCAAACGCGCACACGGAGCTAAATTTCAAAACGCCGCTCGAGTTATTGGTCGCCACAATACTCTCGGCGCAATGCACCGATAAGCGCGTGAACCTGGTTACGCCAGCGTTGTTCAAAAAATATCGGATGGCCAGGGATTACGCGAACGCGCCGGCGACCGAACTGGAGAACGCGATCAAGTCGACAGGGTTTTTTCGGAGCAAGACCAGAAGTATTCAGGGCGCAACATCGACGATCGCGAAGAAGTTCGGCGGCAAAGTTCCTGATTCGATGGAACACCTGCGCGAGCTGCCGGGCGTCGGCCGCAAAACGGCCAACGTGGTCCTGGGAAACGCGTTCGGGATGAATGAGGGAATCGTGGTCGACACCCACGTGATCCGTTTGTCGCAACGACTCGGTCTAACCAAGCACAAGGACCCGGAGAAAATCGAGCAGGACCTGATGAAGCTCGTACCGAAAGAACACTGGACCGAATGGAGTCACTGGTTGATCTGGCACGGCCGGCGGCGTTGTTTTGCGCGCAAACCAGATTGCGCGAAGTGCGAGGTTTTTAAACTTTGTCCAAGCGGAAAAGGTTTCTTGCGGACCGGTGTCGCCCAAAAACCGAACGAGAGTTGAGTTAACGATTGGGTTCGACGGTTTCAGGCTCGACGTGGCGCATATTCGTGCCCTGGTTCTCCGCTTTCGTGCGCAAACGCCTGAATTGATTTTCCAGCTTGTCCAATTCTTCATCGGAAAGGTCTTCCAGATCCACCAACTCGTTCCGCGCTTTCTGTAACGCGCGAATAATTTCATCGAGCTTCAAATGCATCGCCTTGGAATCGCGGTTCTGGGTGTTCTGAATCAGAAACACCATCAGGAACGTGACGATGGTGGTTCCGGTATTGATGATCAGCTGCCAGGTGTCCGAAAAGTTAAACATCGGGCCGGTCACCGCCCAGACGGCGATGATCAGAATCGCGGCCGCAAAAGCCCAGGCGCTGCCAAGAATAAGCGACGAGCGGCGGGCGAAGATTCGGAACGCATCACTGACTACGCAAAATAAATCGCGCTCCTTTTCGTGCTCTTTTAGTTCCACAGGTTGTGTTCGACTCATTATTCTCACTCTATCTTCGCGTTGCCGGGCAAAATCGCGCGCATGGGAGATGACGACGATCTTGCCTTTTGCCAAGTCGGAATCGTCCCGGGATTGATTTTCTCGACAGTTTGAGGAAAATAGACCCCGCCACGGCCATGCAGCATGTCACCGCATTCTCGCGCCCTGAAACCGTTCCGCCGGTACGGGCTATAGTACCGAAGCGTAATCCGTGGATCCTCGACAGCTGGCGCGACCTGATCCTCTACGTCGGGACCCCGCTGCTCATCGTCCCGCTTTTCATGGCCGCGCAAGCACGGTGGAGCGCGCAGGAAATTTATCTGTTCGTCGCCGCGTTTGGCGCAATGGGACATCACTTGCCTGGAATGATTCGAGCCTATGGCGACCGCGCCTTGTTCGAGCGATTCAAATGGCGTTTCATCATCGCTCCGGTCTTTTTGCTGGCGGTCTGTATCGGTTTTTATTTTTGGGACATCAAGACGAATCCCGTCGTGATGATCGTCTTCTTGTGGGGGATCTGGCACGGAATGATGCAGACCTACGGCTTCGGTCGCATCTACGACGCGAAGATGGGTTCTTTTGCGGTGCTAACGCGGCGACTGGATTTCGCAACCTGCGGAATCTGGTTTGCGGCAGGCGTGATTCTTTCGCCGGCAAGAATGACCGATACGCTCGAGGGCTTTTACGGATGTGGCTTGCCATTTATCCCGCCGGTCGGCGTTCATGCGCTGCAGCAAACATTTCTTTTCGGGGCGATCGCGATTTCGATCATCTGGCTCGGAAATTACGTTTGGATGTGGACGTCGGGAACGCGGCAAAACCCTGTAAAGCTCGCGCTTTTCGCAACCAGCGTCGCGTTTTGGTGGTATTGCAATAACGGCGTGGCGAATATTCTCGCTGGTATCGCCTTGTTCGAAGTTTTTCACGACGTCCAGTACCTGTCGCTGGTTTGGATTTACAATCGCAACCGCGTCGAAAAGGACAGCTCGATTGGCGGGTTTATGCGCTTCATTTTCCGCCGTAGCGGCGCGTTGATTGGGCTGTATGTCGGATTGGTTTTTGCCTACGGCTCGATCGGTTATTTAAATTCGCACATTGGAATGGAAACGCTGACGCGCCTGCTGACCGGCCTCGTTGCGGCGTCCGGCCTGCTCCATTTTTATTACGACGGTTTCATTTGGAAAGTTCGCGAAAAGTCGACGCGTCAATCGCTCGGACTCGCGGGCGGCACTGCGGACATAAGCCTCGGCGGTCTTGTTCCGAGTTGGGCGGCACATGGGGCAAAATGGGCGGTCGCCTTTGTATTGCCGCTCGCCGCGATGTGGTTTGGTAAAGTTTATCGCGCGGCCCCGGAAATCGAACAGAACAGTTATGTAGTTTCTGATCTGCCATCGAGTGCGCGGGCCCATTTCAACTACGGCACAGTGCTGCAAAAGGCTGGCCGTCTCGACGAAGCGGAGAAAGAATACCAAATCGCGCTGCAATTCGACCCTGACTACGCAAAAGTTTACATAAACCGCGCCCAACTCTATCTGTCCAAGTCGAAGCTGGATGACGCCCAAAAAAATTACGAAAGGGCGATCCAGCTAGATCCGAACACCGCCGAAACTCATTCCGCTTACGCCTATCTTCTGGAGCGTCTCGGCCAGCCGGAGAATGCGCGCACCGAATACGAGGCTGCAATTCGATTAAGTTCAAAATCGGCAATGCCGATTTATGCCTACGCGATGTTTCTGGACAAGCGAGGAGAGCTCGATGCCGCGATTGCGCAATACGAGCGAGCGCTAGATGTCGATCCTAAAATGGTCGATGCCCAATCCGAGCTGGCCACTGCATTCTTGAGCAAAGGCGATTTCAAGCGCGCGGAAATGCATTTTATGGAAGCACTCCGGCTCGACCCCAAACGCGCGGACGTTCATAGCAATCTCGGCACTCTGCTTTTGCAGCAAGGACAAACGTCCCAGGCAATCCTGGAGTACGAAGAGGCGTTGCGCCTCGATCCCAGTCTGACCGAGGTCGCTGAAAATCTCCGCGTCGCGAAACAAAGCGACAACCGGTTCAAATCCCATCCGCAGAAATAATTCTCTCTGAGCGGCGCACTTCATCTCAATCTCGACGACGCCTGGCGAGATGAGCCGTTGCAGCTAGCGACCGTCGACGCGCGGGAATGGGGACCGCGATTGCGTTTCTGCGCGCCACCACGGGTGGTCGAGGGGTTTTATCGCGAATTCTCAGCGCGCGTGATGCCATTCACGCTTTATGGCTCGGGCGACTTTCATTATCTGACCGCGCTTTGGCTTCGCCGCGTCACAAAACCCTTTGTTCTGGTTTCGTTTGATAATCATCCTGATTGGGACATTCGCCCGCCCAGATGGGCGTGCGGCGGCTGGATCAATCGCGCGCTCGAACTTGACCGGCTGCGGCATATTGCAATCTGGGGTTGCGGGAATTTCGAATGCTGGTGGCCGCACAACATCTTTGCCAACCGTTCCGCGCAACGCGCCGGCAAACTTGAAGTCCATCCCTGGGCTGATGATCGACCGCCGCAAGATCGACAACGTCCCGGCGCGATCCTGCGTGAGAACTGGTGCGAGCACTTTGAAAAGTTCGCCGCGGGATTTCGCGGTATGAATGTTTACGTTACGATTGATCTCGATTGTCTTGCCGCTGACCAGATCGTTACGAATTGGGAGAACGGTCGATTTATGGTCGACGATATTGAATGGGCGCTGGCAAAGTTGCGCGAACAGAATCAAATCGTCGCCGGCGACATCTGTGGCGGGTTCTCGGAACCGAAATACGCGCGTTGGAAGCAAAAGTTCGCCTCGAATTGGGATCATCCAAAGCTCGAGCTGCCGCCGGCCGCGGAAATCAGAAGGATCAACTTCGCCACCCTTGCGCGCTTGTGGCCGGCGCTAGCTCAGTGAAACGAGCACCACGCCGGCAGCAATCAACAATGTGCCCAAAACTAATCGGGACGTTAATCGTTCCTTCAAAACGATCGCCGCCAGCAAGGTGATGATGATGATACTCGAGCCCTGGAACGGATAAAGATAGCTGAGATCGAAATGCTGAAGCAAACCGAGGTTTAGACAAAACGAAACCGTCATCACCAGGATCCCGATGCCCAGAACTGAAATGGTCCGGCGGTTCTTGAATCCGACCGCTCTCGACAATTCCATCGCCCGCTTAAAAAGAAGCTGTCCCGCGACGAAGGTGGCCAGCCAGATCAAAATAATGATGAGGGCCACCGGCGTCACAGGCGTTCCTCCAATTCAGCCGCTGGTTTGGCGACGATGACCAGCCCAATGATTACAAGGGCGATGCCACACCATCGCATCGGTGAGATTGTCTCTCTGAGAATGAGCCAGCAGCTGATCGGCACCAGCACGTCAACGGTTCGCGACAACGGAAACGCGATCGACAGCGGAATGTACCTCAGAATGTAAAGCCAGATCACGAGATCAACGATGATTACACCAATGGCGACCCAGGTAAGCGGTGACTGGAGAGCCGTTATCCCCAGCCACGACCAGCTTCTTGTCGGATCGGCAGTGGCCGAAGCACCGGCTTTCAACAGCAATTCGTAAACGACAACGCCAATGATGTTCAGCACGAACTGAAACCAGGGATTACGAAAACCGGTAGGTTGATCAGACATGATGTCGGCTTTACGCGGTGAGTTCTGCGGCGTTTGAAAATTTCTTCAAGATCGGATCATGCCGGGTCGGTTCGAGATATTTCACCGCGAATTGGAAAATTGGATTCAACAATGGTTTCGTGTGCATCACGTAAAGATCGAGTGGGGCGAGTTCGTGGCCGAGATGCAACTTGGGATCGTAATTGAGGGGGCCGCTTGAATAATAACGAAGCCCCTGAGTCATCGACCAGCTAATCACATCGCGGAGGGTGTAGAAATAAAGATAGAGTTCGAAAGCCACTTCGTAATCCAAGCCGAGGCATTCATCGTGAATCGTATCTCCTGAAACGAGGCAGAGGCTGAACGCAATGATTTTCCCGGATTGTCGCCAGATGAAAAAGCGCGCCCTCTCCGGCATTGTTCGGCCGATCTCGGTAAAGAACTCTTTGGTTAGCACTTCAAATTTCATCGGTGAGCGCTCGTGGACCTGTAGATACAGTGGGTAAATCTCATCGATGCAAGGGGTGACATCGGTCACAACCTCCATTTCGATCTTCACCGCATTCTCCGTTTTTCGAAATTTTCGCCGCAAGCTCTTGCGCGATACGTAACCGATTTGTCCAAGGTAATCGTCGAAACTCGTGTAGCCGATATGTAATCGCGTCATCGGCATACTCGGCACACGGACGAAGGCGTTTTCGACAAGCGAAGCCAGCGCCGGGCGGTATTTCGCGGGAAAATCTTTCCAGACGACCAGTGACGCTCGTTTTTGCTTGGCGAACAATCGAAGAACTTTGGGAAGCGTCTTTGCGAGCCAGGCTTCGTCTTCTGGATCGATCGCGCCCAAATGACCCTCCCCCGCGGCGCAGCCAACCATCAAAACGCGCATCGTGAGAAAGCGCGGAAATTTTCTGCGGATAAGATCGACAACCGCGCGGATTTTCCCCGGCACGCCCTCCACCAGATTTTGTTGGACGAAGAAAATCGGCTGAACGGCGCGGACGTTGCCGGAATGATCTTCGAGCACCACGTAGTAGTGCTCGAACTGGTTCGCCAGGGCCCGTTCGATCAGCTCGTAATAGCGATGGTCCTTGGATTTGCCGGAGAAAGCGCGCACCCAGAACTCGTTGCCTTGCACCGCGTCAACTCGGACAATTTTGGCGATACCGTCCGACAGCGGAACCGCCAGCTCAACGTCCATCTCGATCTTTCGCAGCGACGTTTTCCACCTTCAGCACGCCGCTGCGGATATGGAGGTCGCGCTGTGGGTTTGGAATTTCGATTCCGGCGTCGCGCAATTTCTTCTCGATCGCGAAATTCAAATCGCTCCGATAACGTCGTGGCCGATAACTCATCTCGCTGCTCCAAACCACCAGCTCGAATTCAATGGCGTTGTTTCCAAATTTGTCCAGGAAGACGCTCGGTTCGGGATCGCTCAGCGTATGCGGGTTTTCTTTCCCGGCGGCTATCAGCGCGGCGCGAACTTTTTCAATATCGCTTCCGTAAGCCACGCCGACTGGAATTCGAAAACGCACCCGCGGATCGCCATAGGTCCAGTTGGTCACCGGCGAATCGATGAACTTCGAATTCGGAACGATCATTGTGATGTTGTCATTGGTCACGATGACGGTGCTTCGGGCGCGAATGTGCTGCACCTGCCCAGCGATGCCGGCGACTTCGACACGGTCGCCGATGGTGATCGGGCGCTCCGCCAGGATAACAAGGCCGCTGATGAAATTGCTCGCGATGTTTTGCAGACCAAAGCCGACACCGACACCGACCGCTCCCGCAAATACCGTCAGCGCGCCGAGATGAATTCCCGCGTTATCGAGAACAATGAAAATGCCGACAATGAGAACGATGTTGCTGACGATTTGGGCAACGGCGTATTGCAGCGAGCGATCGAGCCCGCTTTGAGCAAGAAAGCGGTGGAAGAGAAAACGCTTGGTCCGGGACGAGAGCCAGAACACCGCGATCAGCAGGGCGATAAGCAGGAAGATTTGAAATAAACTTAGGGCGATGCCGGGGAGTGGCACGTTCCAGGACAAGGGGATGCCCGCAGCGTTGACCGCGGTGATGATGAAAAAGATAAGCACGGCCAGACTGAGAATGGTCGTGATGATAGCGGTGAGATTGCTGTCGACTTTCAGCCGGCTAAGCAGGCGTCGAATGACGTCGCTTTGCAGCACACGCGCCATCAACAATCCGGCAGTGAACCAAATCACGAACGCGATCAGTCCCAGCAACGACACATCGTGCCCCAAAACGTGCAGCAACGGTTTTTGCAGCAAACTGATGTCCATTTTCGTCGTTAGTCTGGGCCCGTAGCGGAAGGGCGCAACCAAGGATTAGAAAACAAATCCCAAACACCAAATCCCGGGGAGGCTCCAATCATCAAAATCCAAATAACGCTGTACGCGATTTGGGTTTTGGAGCTTGAGGTTTGCTTGGTGCTTGGAGCTTGGGGTTTGGATTTTCCGGCGGCGCGAAAAATCCGCCACTGTCAAAAGCTACGATCCGCTGCCGGCTGCTTCACCGCCGCCCGTCGTCTTGGCGCGTTCTTTGATGTAATTGATGACGTCGCCGACGGTCTGCAGTTTCTCCGCGTCCTCGTCGGGCACTTCCACCGAAAATTCTTCTTCGAAAGCCATCACCAATTCCACAATGTCGAGCGAATCGGCCCCCAGGTCTTCAATGAATGACGCCTGCGGCGTGACCTGCTCCGGATTCACCCCGAGCTGTTCGACGATGATGTCCTTGACCTTTTCCTCAATCGTTTTGTCAGCCATAAAAAATTTTTGGGTTGGAGCGCAACGCTTACCCCACAGCTTGCCGCACCGCAAGTAAAAGAATCGTTATTTTTTGCGCGTTTCAGCACCCCATAACGCGCTGGTTTTATTTGCGCATTGGCGTAGAGAACAGCTGTGCCTGACCCCTCTGTCGATCTCGACGAATTGGTCGATCTGAAGATGCTGCCGGCGTGGGTGAGCGAGCCGCCGCCGGGGGAGCGTTACGCGCAGCACGATGGGCAAGATCGCGTAGAAGGACGATCGCGTGACCGTCGGCCGCGCGATAAACGGCGGCCTGACCGAAAAGGACCGGGGCGCGAATTCGATCGCCCAACGGGCAAAGGAAAACTGCCGGAACGGCCGCGCCGCGAGGACCGAAGGCCTGCCCGCGGCCATGAACGAGATCGTCCTCGCAAGGATCGACCGTATCGGCCCAATCGCCCGCTGGCTTTGGCAAGACCGTTGCCGCCGATTGCGGTGAAGTTTTTGCCGCGCGCCGCCGCGCTCGAGAACGTGGTCGAGCAAATCAGATCGGGGACGGTTGCATATTCGTTGTTCGCGCTCGCTCGCCTGTTTTTGGAAAAAGCGCCACGCCATGATGTGAAATTGACCGCACCGCCGGAAGTTTCGCTTTTTCAACTTGGCGAAAACGGTGCGATCTCGGTCGACCGCCATTTTTTGGAACGCAGTGCCTTTCGTTTTGGGCAGGAAGATTTCTACAAGATCGATGTTACCGAGACTGAACCGATTAAAGGAAATTTCACCAACGTCGCGCGCGATCGGTTGAGCGGGACGTTGCTTGGGCCAACCAATCATCACGATTACCAGCGGCGTTTGCGAAATCTTTACGAGCAACGGTTCAGCCGCCGGATGAGTTTTGGCGATTACCAAAGACAGATTCAGATCGTTACCGATCCGGTTGAGATCGAGAAGTGGAAACAAGAAGCGCGGAAAGTGACAACGTATTCGACGTCTCGTGAAGAACCGCCGCAGACATTCACCTCCGCGGCTGAAGCGGAGCGCCATTTCGAGAAAAATTATTTGCCGGGACTCGTCCGAGCTGTTTCGGAGGTGACGATTGACGGACCGGCCAGCCGGCGCATGCATGATCGTGTATTGAACAACGTCATCGAGAACGAATGGAACCGTGAAACGAAGTCGCCGTCCGCGATGATGCAGGAATTGGCCGCGCGATTTCGCGAAGCCAGTCTGCACGTTTTCCGGCATCGGCGCGGGATGTTGTTCGTCTCGCCAATTTTCCCGCGCCCGTTTCGTCACGATGAGACCGGCGTTTCGTCGCAGGTCCGGACAATTCTGGACGCGATCGTCGCGCAACCGCGAATTGGTCGCAAGGAACTCGCCGATAAATTGATTGTCGATCCCGAAAGGTCTGTAGAGGCGGGTCCGAGCCGGACTGGCACTGTGTCGGCCGCAAGTGACTTGGACCGTGCCAAGCTCGCGCTCGCATCCGATCTGCTGTGGTTGATCAACGCGGGTTACGTGATCGAGTTCAACGACGGCTCCCTCGATCTGCCGCGCGCAAAGACGAAACCAAAAGAAGAAGCTGTGGTGGCAGGCGTCCCACCTGCAAATGAATCGTCTTCGAAAGAAACCGAGAACGTTGCATCTGCTGTCGTCTCGCCTGCAGAAGAAAAAGAAAACGCGGAGGCGGCTGCATTGGCTGCGGAAAAAGAAGCTCGGGTGGAAGCAGGCGCACCGCCGTCGGACGCAGAAACCGGCGGAAGTTGACTTCTGGGGACCACACCCGCCTCGGGTGTCGATTTCGGTGCCTCGCCGAAATCGTTCTGCGATTCGTGAAAAAATTTACGATCGCGAGGGCGCGATCGCCAGCACGCGAGGCGCGTGCGCTCCCCAGACAAATCTAAATTGCGCCGGCTTTTTTCAGCGCTTTGTAAGCGCCGTTTTTGTTGATCGTCTTCAGCCCGCGTGCGGTCACGCGAACCCGAACGAACTTTTTCAGTTCGGGCACCCAGACACGGTGCTGGTGCAGATTCGGCGCGAACCAGCGCGGCACATTCTTGGTCACGTGCCGGCCAACGCCGCCCTTTTTCTTGGCCATACCGCGGCGGCGAATCGTGCTGCCGCGCATTGGCCTCGAACCGGTAATGTCACAAACTCTCGACATAGTGCTTGGATGAGGGGCGCACAAGATGCCGCGCGCTGCCGCTTTGTCAACCGATTTGCTCGCAGAAACTGTTAACCACGAATGGACACGAATTAACACGAATTGATGGTGACAGAATGAACATTCCTCCTTATTCGTGTTCATTAGTGGTTATTCGTGGTTGATTCAGACAGATGACGCAGAAGAACAAACTAAGAATCGGAATCGTCGGGGCGGGCGGCATTGTGAAGACGCGCCATCTGCCGGCGCTCAAAAAGAATCCCGAAGTCGACATCGTTGCCGTATCGAACTCGACTTACGAAAGCAGCGAAAAGTTTTGTAAGGAGAATTTGCCGAGTGCGACGCCGATGGCGAACTGGGCCGATCTGCTCGCGTTACCCGACCTCGACATCATCTGGATCGGCACGCCGCCTTACATGCATTCGGCGGTGACGATTTCCGCGCTCGAGGCCGGCAAACACGTTTTCTGTCAGGCGCGTATGGCGATGGACCTGGCTGAAGCAGAAGAAATGCTCGCGGCGTCGAAGCGTTTTCCCGAGCTGGTCACGATGCTTTGCCCGCCGCCGTTCGGAATGCGCGCCGATCTGTTGATCAAGAAATTGCTGGCCGAAAATTTCGTCGGCAAACCGCATGACATTCGGATGCAAAGTTTTAACGGCCAGTATTTGAATCCGGAAGCGCCGGCGCATTGGCGGCAGAAAATCGAAATCAGCGGCCTCAACGTGCTGACGCTCGGGATTTACGTGGAAGTGATGCAACGCTGGCTCGGCGACATCGTCGGCGTGTTTGCGCGGGGAAAAATTCTGAACGCCGAGCGTCGCGGTTATCACGTGATCATTCCCGACATGTTGAATGTGCTTTGCCTTTTCCAGAATGGGGCCGAGGGCGTTCTCGAGTTCAGTGGCGTGCATGCCGGCGCGCCCAACGATCGGCTGCGAATTTTCGGTGACCGCGGCGCGTTGCTTTACGATTTCACCAACGAACATGTTCGCAGCGTCAAGTACGGCGGCCGCGAAATGGAAGAGATGAACGTTCCAAAAGAACTGGTGACCGAGTGGAGCGTGGAAAACGATTTCATCTCGGCGGTGAAATCAAAAGGCCGCAACCGGCCGCGACCCAGCTTCGAAGATGGCGTCCGTTATATGCGCGTCGTCCAGGCCGTGGCCGACTCCCGCGCCCGGAACGAATGGGTCGCGATTAAAAAGTAGTCTTCAATCAATTCCCCCATGAACGCGCGAATTCTATCGAGCGCGGTGATGCTCGCGATTCTGGTTGCCAGTTGCACAACTGAGGCGGCTTCAGCGGACGACCACTTAGTCTCACTCGGGCGGTTCACCGAGTATGAAAATCTAATTCAAAGATAGTTGTTCGTTACGCGCGGTGAAGTAGCTCGGTTTTTCCAACAGCCGGCGTTCGAGAACAGGCCCGAAACTGTAATCTCGATTTACCGCGATCTTCGAAAATCGAATGGGTTTCCGGGTGGTTACTGGATCAGCGCAACACAACCAGATATCAGCCTACGAAAATGTTTGCATGGCTACGGCAATACGCGCCCAATCAATCCGGCAACAATTAGGATTCACCGCTATGACGCTCCCCTCCCGGAATCGACAGGCGTTTTGATTCATCGCCTCTGGCTTGCGATGTTGCAGCAGGCAAGACCGCTGGCGGATGCCGACAGATACATAGTCCTAGATAGTTCCACCGAGGTGTTCATCGTTACAGACCCCAATGGAAAAGTGCTCATCGCAAATTGTCCACCACTCGATTTGGGTCCGAATGCAAAAACCACAGAACTGCTACGGATCGCATTTCGTCTGTTTGATTATCCAGAGCTAAAACCGGCAGATCGTCCCGCGCTTGCGACTAAAGTTGAGAAAGAAGCGAACGCGCTTTTGAAGCGCGCTTCGGGTCCGCGCTGAGCTTTCATGCCACATTCACGCGACGAAGTTGTTGTAGTTGTTCAGAAGAGTTTTCCGGAGAGCGCTCAGGCGCGCGTGCTGGAGGTGCTCGACACTTACGGCGTTGAATCGTACGAGCGCGAACGCGAGCGGGTGCAGATCGCGATTTTGAAACTGAGCGAGGGAAACGAGGAAAAGCTGCGCGAGTTCGTCGCAATTGCGAAACGCGATTATCGCGACGTGCTCTTTTGGGCGGAGAATCCGGACGAGGCCAAGTTGGATACGCCGGAGAAACGCGAACGAATTAAGAAAATGTTCGAGCAGTTCGGGATCAAGCCACCAGAAAATCTCTGATCAGAAAAGCAGGAAATCAGGAAGGAATTTCATTTTATTCTGTCTCCTGCGTTCCTGTTTTCCTGATTCGTATTTCTCCTTTTTTCCTTATCCGGCGAGGCGTTCGAAGAGATAGCCGATCAATCCGGTAACCGGCACGTTGGGAAACAAGCCGCGAAGTAAGCGACCGGCCTCAGCCGGGTGTCATTTGGCCAGGCCCGGTATCGCAGCTTCACCCGTTTTTTCTTTGTTTGCCCAAAGATGAAATGTGTAGGTGAAAACGACGTAGCCCATGATTCGGTCCGGATGATAGTTCGCGAAGTAGATCGCCGGGTTCACTTGAAAATCCGGAGTGATGTTCCAGGTGAAACCGATGGTGGATGAGTTTTCCTTACCGCTCTGAAAATCGACCTGGACCCGCCATTGTTTATTGAAATCGTAGGCGTAACCGAGGATCGCTTCGTTTTTGTAGCCGGCATGAATCCCGCCGACGATGAATTTGTTGTGCTCGGTGTAATAACCGGCCTCGATGTACGGCTGAGGATCGACATCGAGATGCGGCGACCAGTTGACGAATCCGACCGACAGCAACCATGGCTCCTTTTGGATCAATCCGATTTCAGTCCCGAAAATCCAGTCGTCGGGATCGAATCCGCGAAACACCGCAGCCTCGGCCCATTTTGTGATTCCTAGCTCTGCCTGCAATTCATAGGGATTCGCGATTCGCTTGTCCTGAATTTGCAGGCTCAAGGACAAATCGCCTTCGTCTTGAAGATCAGGCGTGACGATTTGGCTGAGACCTTTGGTGGTGGCACGCGCAGATGACAGGAGCCCGAGCACGATCGCGAGAGCCAATCCGATGCGGGCAACGCTTTTCATTCGAGTGCAATTTTTTCAAACCCAAGTCTTACGGATGAGCCAGGTCTTGATGACTTGCGTCAGTCCGACATAGCAGATCAAGGTCAAGAGCAGGAGCGGCCAATAGCGTGGCGGCAGCGGCACAAAGCCCAGAGAGGTCGCCAGCGGCGAATAGGGCAGATACGCGCCAATGGCCATGATGATGATCGTGGTCATCGTGAGTTGCCAACTGGCGCGCGATTGGATGAACGGAATCAGGTTGGTGCGAATGACGTGGATGATGAGCGTCTGGGTCATCAGCGATTCGACAAACCAGCCGGTGTGAAACAGCGCGGCGGCGTAGGTTTGTTCCGGGCCGGCAGTAATTGGCGAAGCGCGCGGCGAGTTCCGCCGGTGGCACCAGGTCGAGATCGTTGCATTTGAAAACAAACCACATCATGGCGTAGGTCGTGTAATCGAAAATGGAACTGATCGGACCGATGAAAACGATGAATTTTGCGATCTCGCCCATATGCCACGGGCGCGGCTTGGTGATTTGCTGCGGACCGACGTTGTCGGTCGGAATCGGCACCTGCGAAAAATCGTAAAGCAGATTGTTCGTCAGCACCTGGATCGGCTGCATCGGCACGAAAGGAAGCCACGCGCTCGCGCCGAGCACGCTGAACATGTTGCCGAAATTGGAGCTGGCGCCCATGCGGATGTATTTCAAGATGTTCACGAACACCTTGCGGCCTTCCAGCACGCCCTCCTCCAGCACCATCAAACTTTTCTCCAGCAAAATCATGTCGGCCGATTCCTTGGCGATGTCCACCGCGTTGTCCACGGAGATGCCCACGTCGGCGGCGCGCAGCGCCGGCGCGTCGTTGATGCCGTCGCCCATGAACCCGACGACGTGGCCTTTTTGTCTGAAGCGCCTTCACGACTCGTTGCTTGTGCGCGGGCGAAAGTCGCGCGAAAACGTCTGTCCGGTCCACCAGCTCGGCCAGTTGCTCGTCCGTCATCTTTTCGACCTGGTTGCCGAGCAGAATTTTTTCCGCGTTAATGCCGACTTCGCTGCAGACCTTGCGCGTGACAAGATCGTTGTCGCCGGTCAGCACCTTCACGGTGACGCCGTTCTGGCGCAGCGCGGTAATGGCTGTGGACGGCGGTCTCCTTGGGCGGATCGAGAAACGCGAGATAGCCGGTCAGGACCAGTTCGTCTTCATCGGCCTTGGAATAGGCCGCGCGTTTCTCTACCTTTTTGGTGGCGACGGCCAGCACGCGGAAGCCGTCTTCGCTCAATTCATTGACCTCTTCGACGAGATCGCCGACCAGGATCGGCTCCATCGGAAAAATCTCGCCTTCGCTCTTCGAAATGCGTGCATTTGGTGAACACCGCTTCCGGCGCGCCCTTGGTCAGCAGTTGGCGCTCGCCGTTCGGCCCTTCGACGACCACCGACATCATCCGGCGCGAAAAATCGAACGGGATTTCGTCGATCTTCGCGTATTTCTCGAGCGAAAGCTCGTTGTGCAGTTCCGTGTATTTCAGCACGGCGCGGTCGAGCACGTTTTTCAGGCCGGTCTGGAAATGGCTGATGAGATAGGCGTCGCGCAGCACCTCCTCGCTTTCGTTTTTGAAAACGTCGCAGTGCAGTTCGAGAATGACGTGATCCATCGTCAGCGTGCCGGTCTTGTCGGTGCAGAGCACGTCCATCGCGCCGAAGTTCTGGATGGAGTTGAGCCGCTTGACGATGACCTTCTTGCTCGACATCGCCAGCGCGCCTTTGGACAGGCAGACCGAGACAATCATCGGCAGCATTTCCGGCGTGAGGCCGACCGCCACCGCCATCGAAAAGAAAAACGCGTCCTTCCAATTGTGCTTCGTCAGGCCGTTGATGAGGAAAACCAGCGGCACCATCACCAGCATGAAACGGATCATCAGCCAGGTGAATTTCTTTACCCCGCGGTCGAAGCTCGTTTCCACCTGCTGGCCGGCGAGGCTGCGGGCCATCTTGCCGAAATAGGTCTGCGAGCCGGTCGCGATGATGACCGCCGTGGCCGTGCCGCTCTCGACGCTCGTGCCGAGAAAACAGACGTTGCTGCGTTCGAACAGACCCACGCCCGCGCGCGTGTCCGGCGCGTCGATTTTTTCCACCGGCATCGATTCGCCGGTCAGCGTGGCCTGAATGATGAACAGATCCTTGGCGGAGATCAGTCGCACGTCGCCGGGAATCATGTCGCCGGCGGATAAGTGAACGATGTCGCCGGGAACAAGCTGGCTGAGCGGTATTTCCCTGGCCTGTCCGTCGCGGACGACCGTCGCGGTGACGCTGATCATCGCTTTCAATTTCGCGCCGCCGCGTCCGCGCGGCTTTCCTGAACAAAGCGGAGAGACAATCCGAGAATAACCATCAACAGCATGACCGTGCCCGCGCGGAAATCGCCCGTCGCATACGAAATGGTGGCCAGCACCGTCAGCAGAATCACCAACGGATTGCGGCTCGCGGTAAACAACCGGTAAACCCAGGTGTGCTCTTTCTCCGCGGCAACCTCGTTTGGACCGAATTGATCCAGCCTTTTCTCAGCTTCCTCTTCACTCAAGCCGGCCTCAGACGTGCCGAGCCGTTGGAAAAGTTCTTCGACACTGATCGTCGCCAGTTCGTCAATCTGCTTGGAAACGCCCGCGCCGTGGGTCGCTTCTTTGTTGCTCATAAATAAGTCGCGAGAATCTCATGCGCGGGCCCAATGCCTCCCGCGTTTAGAACCCGTTTATAGCAGCGTGCCGCGAAGAATGAACAGGGCCACGTTGAAATAAATAATCAGGCCGGTGACATCAACCAGGGTCGCGACGAACGGGGCTGATGATGCCGCCGGATCGAGCCCACAACGGCGCAGCAAAAATGGTAACATTGAGCCACTGATCGTTCCCCATAAGACGACGCCGACTAACGCGACGCCAACCGTTATCGCGACAAGCCAATGATATTGGCCGTAATCAAAAATGTGCAGGTATTGCCACAAACTGATTCGGAAAAACCCGATTGTTCCGAGAATGATGCCGAGCGACAAACCGGAGACGAGCTCTTTGCGCACAACACGAAACCAGTCGCGCAAGTTCAGCTCGCCCA
Organism: uncultured Verrucomicrobiae bacterium; assembly: GCA_963801815.1. Taxonomy (GTDB): domain Bacteria; phylum Verrucomicrobiota; class Verrucomicrobiia; order Chthoniobacterales; family UBA10450; genus AV40. The sequence goes on along the minus strand of CAWDGJ010000002.1, from coordinate 405,527 downwards.
AAGCCATCGCCCGAATCACCAGCGTCGTCGCCTGCGAGCCGGAGTTGCCGCCGCTGGAAATGATTAGGGGCAGAAACATCGCGAGGATTGCCGCCTTTTCGATTTCGCTGTTGTAACCCTGCATTGCGGTTGCGGTCAGCATTTCGCCGAGAAAGAGAAGGATGAGCCAGGTAGCGCGCTTTTTTACCATCCGCGCAAACGGGATCGTTGTGTAGGGCTCGTCGAGAGCTTCCATACCGCCGAGTTTTTGAATGTCCTCGGTGGCCTGTTCTTCGGCGACGTCGAGCATGTCATCGCTAGTCACGATCCCGACGAGCACGCCGCTGGAATCAAGCACCGGCAACGCGGCCCGATCATACTTGCGGAACAGATTGAGCGCGTCTTCCTGGGTGTCGGTCACCTTCAACGACACAAAGTTGCGGTCGCGAATTTCGCTCACCTTCGTGCTCAATGGTCGCAGGAGAAATTCCCGGATCCGGACGTCGTCGATCAGCTTGTTGTGCTCATCGACCACGTAAATGATGTTCAACGTCTCGCGGTCCCGGCCGAATTCGCGGACGAAATCGAGAACCTGTTGGACTGTCCAATCCTCGTGCACGGCGATGAAGTCCGGGGTCATCAATCGGCCGACGCTGCCTTCGGGATAACCCAGAAGCGATTGGGCAACCCGGCGCTCGTCCGGCGTGAGAAGTTTGATCAACTGTCGCGCCGCTTCGCTCGGCAACTCTTCGAGTAGAGCAGTCCGATCGTCCGGGGACATTTCATTCAGGATCGCAACGACCTGTTCGTGGGCCATGGCATGCAGCAAATTTTGCTGCTCTTCGATCCCGATGTATTCGAAAACGTCCGCGGCCAGGGCGGCCGGCAACACCCGGAAGATAATTACCTGGTCGTCTTCTGGAAGATCGAGAATGACGTCCGCGACATCGGCCGGCGGCCATTCCTTGAACAGCTCGCGCAGGCCGTTGAAATCGCGCCCGTCAATCAGGCTCCTGATTTCGGGTGCTAAAAGTTTGCCGACCATAATGACCTCCGCGCGCCCGAGTTTTGTATCACTGCGCCCAATCAAGAGCAATCGTTCCGCACTTGGAATTTGCCGGAAATAACCCTATATGAATGGAATGCCCTCGGTTGCTACAAGCGGACTTATTCAACGCGAAATAGGCGATGACCGCGTGTGCATTTTGACCTTCGATCGGCCCGAATCGGGCGCGAACATTTTCGATGCCGCGACCATGAGCGAGTTGAGCGAACACGTCGATGTGATCGAACGCGACAGCTCATTGCGCGGTTTGATCATTACCTCAGCGAAGAAATCGATCTTCATCGCCGGCGCCGATTTGAAAACCCTGTTGAAACAGGCGCCGACGGGTGAGATGCGCGGGTTCATTGCCGAAGGTCAGCGCGTATTCAATCGAATCGCCGCGCTCAAGATCCCGACGGTAGCGGCGATTCACGGCGCGACTGCGGGCGGCGGTTACGAAGTTACCCTGGCTTGTGATTGGCGGGTCGCCTCGGACGAACCAGCGACCCGAATCGGTTTACCGGAAACGACGCTCGGCTTGATTCCGGCTTGGGGCGGCAGCACACGTTTGCCTCGACTGATTGGTGAGGCCAACGCCGCGGAAGTGATCTTGAAAGGCAAACTTTACTCAGCCAGCGAAGCCTTAAGGCTTGGTCTGGTCGATGAAGTTGCGCCGAGGGAAAAACTTCTCGAGGCCGCGCGCCGCAAACTTGGTGAGGGGAAGCGCGCGCCCGCAAAAGCTTCGGCGTCGCAAGCAAAGACGACCCTTCCATCCGATCCGAAATCGGCGCAGGCGCGCGCACTTGGGATTATCAATGCCGCCAGCCGTAACTCGGTCGACGAATCGTTGGGTTTGGAATTGGAGGCGATTGTTGATCTTGGCAAAACGGAATCCACTCAGAACTTGATCCGGAATTTTTTTCTCGCCGAAAAATATAAGAAAAGCGCTTCCAAAACCGAGTTTCCAAAAGTGATGCACGCAGCAGTCATTGGCGCCGGCGTGATGGGTTCCGGAATTGCGCAATGGCTCAGCTCGCGTGGCGTCACCGTGATTTTGCGCGACGTGAATCGCGAATTTCTCGATCGCGGCCTCGCCAACATCGAAAAAATTTACAACGACACCGTGAAACGCGGCTTGATGAGCGAGGAGAAAGCGACGCAGGGCCGGTCACGCATCGTTGCTTCCTGCGCGCCGATGGAATTGCGCGACGTCCAGTTCGTGATCGAAGCCGCGTCGGAAAAGATGGAAATCAAACGGGAAATCTTTCGCGAGCTATCAATGCAGGCCGGCTCGAAAACCATCGTCGCGACGAACACCTCGGCCCTGCCAGTGAGCGAACTCGCGCATTGCACCGTCTCGCCCGATCACGTGATCGGTTTGCATTTCTTCAATCCGGTCAGCCGGATGAAACTGGTTGAGGTTGTTATTGCCAGGGAAACGTCGGAAGTAACGAAGGAGCAGTCTTTGGCGTTTGTTCGCCAGGTCATGAAGGTTCCAGTGGTCGTCCGGGACAGTCCCGGATTCCTGGTTAATCGTGTTCTGTTTCCCTACTTGCTCGACGCGGCCGGGCTTTTCGAGAGCGGCATCGATGGAGAGAAAATTGACAACGCGCTGTTGAAATGGGGAATGCCAATGGGCCCGCTTCGATTGATCGATGAAATCGGAATTGACGTGACTATCGACATTGCGACGACTCTGGAAAAAGCTTACGGCAAACGTGACTCCACCGCCACGATTCTGACGAAGATGCGGGAGGCGAAAATGCTCGGGCGCAAGAGTGGCGGCGGTTTTTTCAAATACGAAGGTAAGACGCAATCGCCCAACGAATCGCTCAATCAATGGCGGCGGAGCGGCGACGCAGAAGTGGAAGGCGATCTTGCCAACCGGTTGATGTTCCTGATGGTCAATGAAGCAGCGCGTTGCGTGGAAGAAAAAGTGGTCGAATCGCCCGAGGATGCCGATTACGGAATGATTCTCGGAACGGGCTTCGCGCCGACTCGGGGCGGACCTTTGCGATTCGCGGAACATTTTGGTTTGAAGAACATGGTCGACGAAATGAACCGGATCGCGCAGAGGGAAGAAAAATTTGAACCGTGCGAGATTTTGAAGAAGCACGCGCGCGACGGAACAAGATTTTACAAGTCATGAAATCGTCACTGGAAGCTCCTGACAAACAGGTTCGCGAGGAAACCAGCGCCAAGGCCGCGCCCGTTTCAGTCATCGACACTTCCAAAATGTCGAAGGGCAAGCGGGAGGCACTCGAACTGGCCGAAGCATCTCGCGATCCGCTGGATGAACGCGGCAGTTTCGCGAGCAACCTTTTTATCGGCCGCTACGATTTCAATCGAATTTATCCGTGGCCGGAGCAGAGCGCGGAGGACCGCGCGGCCGGGAAAGATTTTCTGGCGAGTCTGGAAAATTACCTGCGCGAAAATGTTGATGCCGACGAGATCGATCGAACCGGCGAAATTCCGCAAAAGAACATCGACGAACTTTTCGCGATGGGCGCGTTCGGCGTGAAAATCCCGAAGCAGTACCGAAGGGCTCGGTTTATCGCAGGTAAATTATGGGCGCGCGGCGATGTTGCTCGGAAGTTGGGACGCAAATCTGACCGCGCTGGTTTCCGCGCACCAATCAATCGGCGTTCCGCAGCCGCTACTGTTGTTCGGAACGGACGAGCAAAAGAAAAAATATCTGCCACGGGTCGCGCGAAAGGAGATCTCCGCGTTTGCGTTGACCGAATGGAACGCGGGGTCGGATCCGGCGAACATGAGTTTGCGGGCGGACCCGACCGAAGACGGCTCGGCCTTCATCCTGAACGGCGAAAAACTTTGGTGCACGAACCTGATCAAGGCTGGAGTCCTCGTCGTCATGGCCGTAACGGCGCCGAAGATCGTTAACGGCAGAGAGCGCAAACAAATCACCGCTTTCATTGTCGATGTCGATTCACCGGGACTGGAGATCACTTATCGCTGCCGTTTCATGGGATTGCGGGCGCTTTACAATGGGATCGTCAAATTTACCAACGTGCGCGTGCCTCGCGAAAACATGATCGCGAAGGAAGGCCAGGGGTTGAAAGTCGCACTGACGACGTTGAACACCGGCCGGCTCACAATTCCGGCTGCGTGCGTCGGATTGTCAAAGCGGTTGCTCGAAATTTGCCGCAAATGGGCGACCGAACGAGTTCAATGGGGCGGACCGATAGGAAAACATTCGGCGATCGCGGGAAAGGTCGCCGAGATGGCAGGCAACGTTTTCGCGATGGAGGCGATCACGTTTCTCACTTCGGGTTTGGTGGATCGCAAGTCCGGCGATCTGCGAATCGAAACCGCGATGTGCAAAATGTGGTCGACGGAAACGACCTGGAAAATTTCGGACGACGCCATGCAGGTGCGCGGCGGACGCGGTTACGAAACCGCGCAATCGTTGAAAGGCCGCGGCGAAGAAGGCGTGCCAGTCGAACGGTTCCTGCGCGATTGCCGGATCAATATGATTTTCGAAGGCTCGAGCGAAATCATGCGGCTGTTCATTGCTCGCGAAGCGCTCGATCCGCATTTGAAAGTTGGTGGCGCGATTTTCAATACCACTCTCCCGATGTCGGAACGGCTCAAGGCCGTTTTCACATCCGGAAAATTTTATGCCGGCTGGTATCCGCGACAATGGTTCTCCACCGGCGCGGGCAAGATCGATGGTCTCCATCGCGATTTGCAAAAGCACGTCGATTACGCCGCGCGCACGAGCAAGAAATTGGCGCGAGGATTGTTTCACGCGATGGCGCGGTTCGGTCCGAAGCTCGATCGCGAGCAACTTTTGCTTTCGCGCTTCGTTGGCATTGCGACTGAACTGTTCGCGATGAGCGCGAGCTGTTCGTTCGCGCAATACAAAATCGATCATGGCGAATCGGCGGACGAAGTTTTATCGGTCGCCAATTATTTCTGCAATTCGGCCAAGGCCCGGATCGACCATTATTTTGCCGGCGCCGCGGAGAACGTCGACAAGCGCGGTTATCAACTGACGCAGGAACTGATGGCCGGGAAGCATTCAAGCCTGCGCGACGGGATGGTCAGGTAGCGGCGGTTACGCAGTTGGTATGGTCGGCGGGCGTAGACCGCCGCTGCAGATTTCTGGCATTCCGCCTGCTCAAAGCCAACGCGTGGCCGGATGGATTTTTCTGGGAATAGGAGCGGTGTGCGCTCTGATCGGTCGTGATTCTTCTCGCTGGCGCGGCGCTTTTGGCGTCAGCGTTTGGTGGGGCTTGGGCATCTTTTCTGCCGTTTGGACCGCTGTTGTTTCGTTTAAGTTATCCCGAAGTCGCGCCGACGTCGCGTTACTTTCGGTTGGCCGTCCTTGCCGTGCGTGCTCGCCTATTTTCTTTGTAGCAGCCGGGCGCTTTTCCGAATCTGCGTCGATGGCGACATTTTAGAATCTGCGAACGCTCCGGCGGCCCCTCCGAATCATTATGCGGTCGAGCAAGATCGCGAAGTCAGATTTGTCGGAGCGTCGCGCCGCGAATAATCAGCGAATTCGAGCGATTGGAGGTGTGGGCCGACGCGCTGCGTTTGAAAAAGCGCGATCTTCTTCACAGTGACGTGCAAGGCAATATCGCTTACGACGCCGAACTCGGGCAGTACGAGGCAGCCCTGGCAAAAGCGGCCGCCGAAAAACAAGCGCGATCTTCGAGTACGCAAGTAACCTCGCGTCGTCCGACAGGTTGACCGCATTCTCCGCTCAGACTACGATCAACGGATGAGTATGCCGCCCATGCTCACCGAGGCGGCCCGCAGCGTCGCGGCCGCGTTTGAGTAAGAGCAAAAATAAAAAATCTGTCGACGCGTCGCGCGTGCTTAACGTGCTCGACGAGCACATTTTGCTCGATGGCTTCAAGATCGTCATCGATCTGGAGAAAAGCCGCGGCTCTTATCTGGTCGACGCCGCGAGCGGTCATCGGTTGATCGATCTCTACGGTTTCTTCGGCTCGATGCCGATCGGATTTAATCATCCGTATTTCGATGAGCCGGACGTTCAGCGCGATCTTTTGCGCGCGGCGAAAGTAAAAGTCGCGAACTCGGACGTTTACTCGAAGGCTTACGCCGAAGTTTGTCGAAACGTTTGCGCGCGTCGCCGGTTTGCCGCCGCTTGATCGCTACCTCTTCATCGAAGGCGGCGCGCTCGCGGTCGAGAACACGCTCAAGGCGGCGATGGATTGGAAAGTGCGCAAGAACATGGCGGCTGGTCATGGCGAGCGCGGCACCAGATTTTGCATTTTCGTCACGCGTTTCATGGACGCAGTGGTTACACCATGAGCCTCACTAACACCGATCCGCGCAAGACGGATTTGTTCGCCAAGTTCGATTGGCCGCGCGTTTCGTGTCCGTACATCGATTTTTCATTGCCGGAATCGGAACGCGAAAAAGACGTGATCTCGCGAGAAAAGAAAGCGGCGCAGGAAATTCAAAGTTGGATCGCTAAACGCAAGATCGACATCTGCGCCATCATCATCGAACCGATCCAGGGCGAAGGCGGCGACAATCATTTTCGCGGCGAATGGTTGAAGAAGCTCCGCGAAATCTGTGACGAGAACGACATCCTGCTCATTTTCGACGAAGTGCAAACCGGCATTGGGAACGACCGGCAAAACGTGGTGCTGCCAGCATTTCGACGTGTTGCCAGATCTGATGGCGTTCGGAAAGAAGGCGCAGGTCTGCGGCATCATGGCCGGGCCGCGTCTCGATGAAGTGAAAGACAACGCGATTCGTTTGCCGAGCCGTTTGAATTCAACCTGGGGCGGCAATCTGACCGACATGGTTCGTTCGACCCATTTCATGCACATCATCGAAGAGGAATTTCTGGTCGAGAACGCGGCCAAAGTCGGCGCACATTTTCTGGAACAGCTGCGCGAATTGCAGCAGTACGAACCAATGATCTACCGCCGTGCGCGGTCGGGGATTGTTCATCGCCTTCGATCTGCCCGACGGCGAACCCGCGAAGAATTTTGGAAAGGGCTTTACGATCTCGGGGTTCTCACGTTGCGGTCCGGCGAGCGTTCGATTCGTTTTCGTCCCGCGCTCGATATCACCGCCGAAGTCGTCGACGAAGCGATGGGATTGATCCGGCAGTATTGCCGGAAGCGGAAATAGGTTGAACCGTTGGAGCGTTGAAGGGTTGAAGCGTAACGATGAAATCAGTCTTCGAAAAACTTGGTCTAACCGAGGAAAACGCTGGAGTTTTCGACGGCGAATGGCGCGGCGGCGGCAGCGAAGATCGACAAGATCTCGCCCGATCGACGGAAAGAAGACTGGCCAGTATTCGGACGGCGTCGGACGACGATTACGAGAAGACGATCGCGCGCGCGCACGAAGCGTTCGAGAAATGGCGCAACACTCCGGGGCCCGTTCGCGGCGATACCGTTCGTCGTCTTGGCAACGCGCTTCGCGAAGCTAAAGCACGAGCTCGGTCAACTCGTGACGCTCGAGACCGGCAAGATTCTCGCCGAAGGCGAAGGCGAAGTGCAGGAGATGATCGACATCTGCGATTTTGCCGTCGGCCAATCGCGAATGCTCTACGGCCTGACCATTCAATCGGAACGGCCAAGTCATCGTTTGATGGAGCAATGGCATCCGCTCGGTCTTGTCGCGGTGATCAGCGCATTCAATTTTCCAGTCGCGGTCTGGTCGTGGAACGCGGCGCTGGCCGCCGTCTGCGGTGACGCAACGATTTGGAAAGCGTCCGAAAAAACTCCGCTGACCGCGATTGCAGTCACAAAAATTGCCGAGCGCGTCTGTCGCGATACCGGGGCCGATCCGGCGATTTTCAGTTTGCTGATGGGCGATCGAAAGAGTGTTGGCGAAAAACTGTCCAACGATCCCCAGCGTTCCGTTGGTTTCCGCGACTGGCTCGGTCGCGATGGGTTTGAACGTCGCGAAAGACAGTTCATGGTCGGCTGGGCAAAACGATCATGGAACTCGGCGGCAACAATGCGCTCATCGTTGCCCGACTGCCGACCTCGAAATGGCGACGCAATCGATTTTCTTCGGCGCGGTCGGAACGGCCGGTCAGCGTTGCACTTCCACCCGGCGCGTGATCATGCACGAATCGATCGCCGACAAAGTGCGCACGAAACTTCTTTCAGCGCCTACAAATCGCTGCCAATCGGGAACCCGCTGGACGAGAAGACGTTGATGGGACCTTTGATCGACAAAGGCGCTGTCGACATGGTGCAGGATTCGATTCAGAAACTGAAAGACGAAGGCGGCGAAGTTCTTTACGGCGGGGAACGCGATGGATATGCCGGGCGGCTGCTACATGACGCCGTGCCTCGCGAACGCAAAACCGAATTTCAAGATCGTTCACGAAGAAACCTTCGGGCCGCTGCTCTACTTGATGACGTATCGCGATTTCGACGAAGCGATCGCGATCCAGAACGGCGTGCCGCAGGGACTGACCAGCTCGATTTTCACGAACGACGTGCGCGAAGCGGAGAAATTCGTGAGCGTGGTAGGGAGCGATTGCGGAATCGCGAACGTGAACACGGGAACCAGCGGCGCGGAAATTGGCGGCGCGTTCGGCGGCGAAAAAAATACCGGCGGCGGACGCGAAAGCGGGAGCGATTGCTGGAAGAAGTACATGCGTCGCCAGACCAACACGATCAATTTCTCGACCGAGCTTCCGCTCGCGCAGGGAATTCGAGTTTGGTGCGGCGACGGGCAGCGAAACCGTGTAGTCTGGGTCGAGCGCACGCGCCGCGCGATGCGCATTTCGGCGCCCTCGCCGAAATGCTTCGAGTCGTCACTGCGCACTGACTCGCAAAGTTCGCGATGGCGAAGCGCCATCGCCAGCACGCGAGGCGCGTGCGCTCCCCGATGCCTCGAACTCAGCGCGCCGTCGCTAGTTCGAACAGCTCGTTAAAATTCTTCGCGCTGTCGATGTTCATGATGCAGCGCTGCAATTTCTTGCACTGATCCTTGCCGATCACATCGCCGCCGAGCGCGGTGAATTTCACCGCGATTTCGTCTTCGGTCATCGGATCGCGCGGATCGCCTTTCGGAACATCGACACGCGTTGAATGTTGCTTGCCGTCGTTGGTCGTGATCGTCACCCGGCTCGGCTGAAATTTCGGAAAGAGCGCTTCGAACTCTTCGTTCGCGACCACTTTCACTTTGTCCATGATCGGAATGAGCGATTTGTCGAGCACGCGTTCTTCTTTGAATTGCAGCGGCGTCACCATTCCATCGACCAGTCCGACCGCCATGCAATACGGCAGCGAATGATCGGCGGTTTCTTTTGAATCCGGCCGATACTTGTGCGGATCGCCCAGAATATCGGCCGCGCGCGCGATCACTTCGACTTTGATCTCCTTCACGTCGTCGGCCTTGATCTTGTTTTCCTTGATCGTCTTCATCATCGCGGTCAGCGGCGCGTGACTGAGCGCTTCGATCGGGAAACTTTTCATTCCGCAATCGAGAATCCGGTAATGCGATTTCGGCGAGTTCGGCAGATCTTTGACCAAGCCTTCGCCGTCGAACGTCGCCGGTTCGTCCTTTGTATTGCACGTGATTGAACACGGCGAAGAGACCTTCCTTGCCGTCGATGATGTGTTCCGGTCCGGAAAATCCGTCGCGCGCGAGCAGCGCGCTTTCCGCGCCCATTCGTCCGGCCCACGGATCGACCGTGTTCTTCATGTTCGTCAGCTTTCCGGCCGTTACCGCGCCCGGACAAAATGTGCGCGCCGCGCTAATGCCGATCGCCGAAACCATTTGATCGACAGTGAGATTCAGAACGCGACCTGCCGCGACCGGCGCCGCGAACGCGCTCAGCGTCGCGTGATGCCAGCCGTATTCGCGCACGCCGGGCCGTCCGATTTCGCAAAGTCGCATTTCGATTTCGTAGGCGATGATCGTGGCGAGAATCAGATCCTTGCCGCTCAGTCCTTCGCTTTCGCACAGTGCGAGCGGCGCAGCGATGAGATCGCTCGGATGACACGGATCGGCTTTCCAATAAATGTCGTTGTAATCCATCGCCCGGATCATGTGGCCGTTGAGAAACGCCGCATCGACCGGATTGGTTTTGAAACCGGAGACGAACGCGGTCGCCCTTCCTTTGCCGCCCTCGCCACCGGACGAGTCCGCCGCGGCGGACATCGCGCGATAATGCTTCAGCAAAATCTTCGCGTCTTCCTGCTGGCTGCCGCCGAGCGCGCAGCCGATCGAGTCGAACCAAAATAATTTCGCCGCCTGGATCGCTTCCGGCGAAAGATCTTCGTATTTCAACGCGCACGCCCATTCCGCGATGACGTGTGAGAGAAGACGTCTTCGATTCAGTTGCTTGTTTTGCCATATCGATTCGATCCTCGGTTAAGCGCGGCGTAATCGGCAATGGCTTTGGCGACTTCGAGGGTGGAATTCTTTCCGCCCATGTCGTAGGTGCGGACTTTGCCTTCCTTGATCACGCGCGCGATGGCCGATTCCAAACGCGTCGCTTTGTCGGTTTCTTTGAGCCAATCGAGCATCAGCTTGGTGGTTAGCAGCATTGCAATCGGGTTCACCTTGTACTGGCCGGCGTATTTTGGCGCGGAACCGTGGGTCGGTTCGAACACTGCGTATTTGTCGCCGAGATTCGCACTTGGAGCGAAGCCGAGTCCGCCGACCAGGCCTGCGCAAAGATCGCTCACGATGTCGCCGAACATGTTTTCGGCCACGAGCACCGAGTAATCCTGCGGGTTCTTGAACATCCACATGCAGATCGCGTCGATGTTCGCGTCGTCGGCGCGGATGTCCGGATAATTTTTCGCCACGTCTTTGAAGCAACGCATCATTAGCCCGCCGGTTTCGCGTAGCACGTTCGGTTTTTCGATCAAGCGTGACGCGTTTGCGCCCGGTTTTCTTGGCGAACTCGAACGCTTGTTTGCAAATGTTCGTGCAGCCCTGCCTGCTCATGATCCGCGTGGAGAGCGCGATGTTTCCGAAACCGGCCTTGTCTTTCCACTTCTTCATCTTCGGGTTCGCGCAAAGCGCCTCGTAAACCGACTCGGGCAACGGAAAGAATTCGACGCCGCCGTACATGCCTTCGGTGTTTTCGCGGAAGACGACCTGATCGATCGGTACGTCTTCGCCGCTCGGGTTAGTGATCTTGTTGCCGCGAAAATTGAGCGGATTGCCCGGATAACTTTTACACGGCCGCATGTTGGTGTGGAGATTGAACAGCTGCCGCAGCCCGACGATCGGCGAAAAGTAAACAAGACCTTTGTCTTGAAGTTCGGGCGCGAGTTCTTCTTTCGCTTCCGATTGCGGTTTGCTGGTGATCGCGCCGAAAAGGCCACAGGTGGTTCCTTTCAAAGCTTCGACGGTGCGGTCAGGCAGCGCATTGCCTTCCTTGCACCAAAATTCCCAGCCGATGTCGCAAGGCACGTATTCGGCGTCGAGTTTCATCCGGTCCAACACGAGGCGCGCGGCCTCCATCACATCGTGTCCAACGCCGTCCCCCGGCATCCAAGCAATTCGATATTTCGCCATAAGATGTCGATCTTATCGGCGGCACGAGCGCTCGCAAGGTGGAACGCGAAGAATGGGATTGGATCCGCTAAATACGCTGAAGAACGCGAAAAATCAGAGACTCAAGACTCCGATTAGCGTCGTTTCGCGTGTTTGGCGGACGATTCTGGTGCCGTGGATTGCGCGGATGAAACGGATCGGTTCCGGGGAGCACACGCGCCTCGAACTTTTCGCAGATACGGGCGTCAGACAGGATGCATTCGGCGAGGCACCGAATGCGACACGCGAGGGCGCGTGTGCTACCCAGACTAAGATTTCGCGCGCAGCCGCGAGGCGACTAGATTTTCCGCGCCGCCGGCCACGATCAATTCCTGAGCGGCCGGGCTCAACGGGGGAAATGCAAACGATTTCCCATCGAGTGTAAGGACCGACGTCGCGTAATCGATCGTGATTTCCGGACCAACGGTTGTCGGCGCGCGATTTTTCAGGTTTTCGCGCAGATACGTGACCAAATCCGGACACTCGAACACGACGAAGCCGTTGTTGAACGCGTTGCGCTTGTAGGTCTCCGAAAAACTGGCCGCGATGACGCACGGAATCCCTTTGAACTTCAACGCGGTCGCGGCCTGTTCGCGACTCGATCCGCTGCCGAAGTTCAATCCGCCAACGACGACGTCGCCGTTTTGATAAAGGGTGTTGAAATTCGGATCGTAATTTTCGAACGTGACCGCCGCCATTTCATCGGGCGTCATGTCATCGCGGTAGGTGTGTTTGCTGCCGTAAATCCCGTCCGTGTTCAGATTGTCTTTGTCGATGAAAAGAACGCGGCCGCGAACCTGTGGCGGGAAACCCTTCATGATTTCAACGGAGCCGGCGGGTTTCGCTTTTTTCTCCGCGCGTCGAACGGCAATGCCGGCCGGCCGGTCTGAAAATGTCTGCGGCGCGCAAATGAATCCAGCCAGCGCGCTTGCCGCCACGACGGCGGGCGATCCTAAATAGACCAGCGCGTCGCGGTCGCCCATTCGGCCTTTGAAATTGCGATTGGTCGCGCTGATCGCGGTTTCACCTTTTTGGACCAAACCCTTTCCGAGTCCGATGCACGCTCCGCAGCCTGGCGGCAACGTAATCGCGCCGGCGTCAATCAGCGTTTTCCAATCACCGGTCGTTTCTGATTTTGCCTGCACTTCGGCGCTGGCTGGCGCGAGATAGAATTCCACGCCATTGGCCACATGCCCGCCCCGCGAGCGAATTACCTCAGCCGCGTCGTGCAAATCTTCGAAGCGTGCATTGACACACGACAGCAGATACGCCTTCTGGATCGCTACGCGTTTTCGTTCCATCTCTGGAAGCGACACCATCGTTTTCACTTCGTTAGGCCCGGAGACGTGCGGCACGACGCTCGCTAGATCAAGCTCGAGCTCGATCGCGTACTCAGCATCCGGGTCGGCGCTGACTTCGCTTCGATTCTTCCACCAATTGTCGATGTCGATGTTGTTGTAACCGGATCGACTTTTCGCTCCGCGCTTTCCCGGGCGATTCGGGTTTGTGAATTCGGGAACGCGCGATCGGAGATAGTTGACGGTTACCTCATCGAACGGAAATACGCCGGCGAATGCACCCCATTCCGTCGTCATGTTCGCGATCGTCATCCGTTCCGACATTGAAAGCGCCGGCACGCCATCGCCCACGAATTCGACCGCGTGATTGAGCACTTCGTCTTTATTGAACAGCCCGCACAACGCGATGATCACGTCCTTGCCGGTAACGCCGGGTGAAAGTTTTCCTTTGAGCATGACCTTTCGCGACTTTCGGAACTTGCCACCACGTGACTCCGGTCGCCCAAATGCTCGCCGCATCGGTCCGCACGACCGGCGTGCCGAGCGCGGCCATTGCGCCATATAAATTAGAATGCGAATCGCTCGCGACCACGAGCGCGCCGGGGACGACGTAACCCTGTTCGACCATCACCTGGTGCGAAATTCCGGTGCCGGCCGGATAAAAATCGATCCCGTGCTCGCCCGCGAACGCTTCGATCTTGGCGTACTTCTCCAAATTCTTCGGCGTGGTGTTTTGAATGTCGTGGTCGATCGCGAACACCGGTTGCGCCGGATCGGCAATCTTCGTCGCGCCGATCTGCTTGAACTTTGGAATCACCGCGCCGGTGTTGTCATGCGTCATCACATGGCGCGGCCGGATTGAAATGAAATCCCCGGCTGCGAACGACTGCTGCCGGTTTGGAATCCATCCGCGTGGCGTGCGGCAATTTTTTCAACAAGCGTCAATCCCATATCAGTTTGCCTTCCAGTAAGCTTACCCGCGAATGACGCGAATCACGCCAAGAGGAAGATCAAGAAATAATAGATTAACGAAAAAATTCGCGTCAATTCGCGTGTTTAGCGGGAACAATCATTTTTTTCCCGCCCGCTTGCCAAGAAGCTTGGCGATGTCGAAGTCGACGAAATCGGCGTGATGGAAAATGATCGACTCGATTGAGCGCTCGACCTTGTCGCCTTCGTGACTGTGGGTCGCGATCATGTGCATCACCTCCGCGGGAATGCCGTGTTTGTAGGCGAGCGCGACACCGCTGAACGGATGTCGAAGCTGCTGACCGAATTTTCCCTGGACCACTTTGCCGGACAGCGTCCTTGTCGTACTCGAGCGGCTTGCCGACGTCGGCCAAAAGCGAACCGGCGATGAGGTAATCGCGATTGATTGGAATGCTGCACCGGAACGATCTCTTCAGAACATCCGCGATGGCGATGCACTGACGGGCGCAGGAATTGAGATGCTCGACGAATTTCATGTCGATGTCGCCGGCCAGGAGCGTGAACTTTACCGCGCGCAATTCGGCGAAGGTCCAGCCTTTTCCGCCGCAACCGGTGGTGATCGCTTCATTCCACACCGCCGCCACTTTTTCGCGCAACGACCTCTGCTTGATCTTCAGGAGGCTGGGGAAAAGCTTTCCGATCTCTTTTACACCGTATTTGGTTGGCTGAGCTTTCATACTAGTGACGTTCATAACTTAAATCCCAAATCCCAAGCACCAAACCCCAAGGAATTTCCAATCTTCAATCTCCAAAGCAAGAAACGCGTTGGATACTTGGAGTTTGATCTCATTGAAGCTTCTTTGAAGCGTGGGCTTTGGAATTTGGAGTTTCCTGAAGGATGCTTCTCGGTGCCGGTCCGTCGTAACCGTGTTTAACCGGGTCGATCCGCCGCATTGGTTTCTCGCGAGTTTGTTCTTCGATCACGTGCGCGACCAGTCCGGGAGTGCGCGCGATCATGAAAATGCCGTTGAAGGCGAAGGGATCCATTCCGAGATCGGCCAGGATCGCGCCGATGGCGCCATCGACATTGATCGGCAGCGCTTTCTTTGCGTCGGCGAACGATTTTTCGACCGCACGCGCCGCTTTCATGTGCACGCCGTCGACTCCAGCTTCGCGTGCGAGTTCGAATAATCGCGCCGTCCGCGGGTCCTTGGTGTGAACGCGATGACCAAATCCGGACATCCGAGTGCCGTGTTCGCGCATTTCCGCGAGGGTTCGCGTTGCCGCTTCCTCGATTGAAGTCTTTTCCCGCGTCGAGCGGTCCGCGATTGCTTTCAATTGGCGCGCGCAATCCTCGATCGCGCCGCCGTGATGTCGATTGATCGACATGATTCCGGCAGCGACCGCTGCGCTCAGCGAAGCGCCGGTCGAAGCCGTGGTTCGCGCGGCCAGCGCGCTCGGTGGCGTTGCGCCATGATCGATCGACGAAACGAGAATTGCGTCCATCAAGCGACCGACTGCTGCGGATGGCAATTCGCCTGTCAGAATTAAGTAGGCCGCCGCGCCAAACGAAACGCGCCCCATCAATTCGGCGATGTCGTAGCCGCGGACCGCGACCCGATTTGGTTCGATGCGCGTGATCGCGCTATTCCAAACCGCATTCTTGTCGGTTTCGTTCATCAGGCTTTGACCATTCATTCTCTTCAGAATTTCGACGACCGCACCAGGCAATTCGCCAAAGGCATCAACCACCGTCGCACCGGCTTCACGCAAAGCTTTCACTTTTCCGGCGTGCGTGCCGCGTCCGCCTTCGATGATCGCGCCGGCGTGACTGAATCGCGTTCCTTCGCGCGCCGCTTTGCCGCCGATGTAGGCGATCACCGGTTTGGTCACTTTGCGATCGCGAATCAGTTGCGCGAGCTCTTCCTCCTGGGACGAACCGATTTCGCCGAAAATCACGATCGCTTCGGTTAGCGGGTCGGCTTCGAACATCAGAGCGGCGTCTGGAATGCGAATTCCGAGAACGGCATCGCCGCCGATGTGCGCGATTGTCGAAATCCGAACGCCAGCTTGTCCTAAATAATATCCGGTGCTCGACGCCATTCCGCCGGAGCGACTAATCACGCCAACGCCTTTTGGAATCCCGGGCTTGAACCATTGCCGTGCGCTCTCGGCGCGGCCGCCGATCATTCCGACAACTGCTTTGCCCGGACTCAACACGCCGAGCGTGTTCGGGCCGACGAACATCGCGCCGTGCGCTTTGGCGACCGCAGCAATTTCCATCGCATCCCAAACCGGAACGCGATCGGGAACGAGGACTGTGAGTTTGATTCCAGCTTCGATCGCGGAGATCGCCGCGTCTTTCACGCCGGCTGCCGGAACGAAAAGCACGGAGATGTCGATCTCGCCTAACGAATTGACGGCGTCCTGTGGTGTGTTGAAAACCGGAACGCCGAGAACATTCTCGCCGCCTTTTCCGGGCGTCACGCCGGCAACGACGTTTGTCCCGTAATCGCGCATCAATCGCGTGCGGGCGCGACCTTCGCGGCCGGTGATTCCCTGGACCAGCACGCGCTTCGTCTCGTCGATCAAGATTGCCATTAGCGCGCGCCCCCGATCAATTCGTTGAGTCCAGGAATATCGAGCTCTAAATAGAAGCCGTCGATTTCGGCGAGCCGGCATTCCACGTCGCAGGCAACTAGCTCGGAATCTTTGTTGGCAAACTCTTCTGTTGGCAGTGCGATTGTGGGCGCGTCCGCGCGATCGACAATCAATCCGCCGGAATGAGTTTCGATCGCTGTCCGAATCAAGGGCCACATTGTGTTATCGATCCAAACCCGGCCACCTTTCACTTCAAACTTCGTTGCCGATTTATTCTCGATGAACTTTGGAGTTCGTGGAGCGCGCGGTTTCCATTTCTTGCCTTTTGATTCGGCAACGAGCTCAGCGAATCGATTGGCGATGAACGCGGGCGTGTCGGTTTTTCGATAACCTTCGATTCGCGCGCCTAGCAGCTTCGACATGCGCGCCAAAATTTCGACGGCGCGATCTTCAGTGTTTCCGCCTAGACGAATCACCGCCGGAATGTCGAGATTGAGTTCCAAAAACGCTTTGGCGAGGCCGTAGGCCGACCAGTATTGCTCCTGACTTGCGACGCCCGAGCCGGAACCAAAATAACCAACCAGATCGGTCTGCGCCAAAATAATTCGCGCGGCGCGATAAACTTTCGACGCGGACGGATTGCCGCTCGTGTCGGTGAAATTGGCGATGGTGAATCCGGCATTCACGATCGCATCCATCGACATCATCGAGCCGCCGCCGCCGGCGCCGTGAAATCCGGCCAGGCCTTTAGATTCCTTTGGCGCCGAAGTCGCGAGCTGCACGAAATAAAATGTCCCGCGGTGATCGGCTTGTTCGACTGCGTAAGCGACGCGCTCGAGCGCGGTCGGCGGATGATCGAACTCGCGCGCGATCTCGATCTTCAGTTCGGGATGACGCGCGACCGCGTAGTCGTCGATCGTGATCCGGCAATCGGCGGCGACGAATTCGCCGGTTTTTGTCAAAACGAGTGGATTGATTTCGAGCGAGCGCGCTTCCACACTTTTCGCGGCGGCGAACAGTTTGCGAATCGATTCGGCCAGCTCTGGCGCTTGATCTTTTGAAAGATTGCACAACGCGACAGCTTCGTTTAGCGCCGCATCGAGCGGGCCGGTCTTGACGTCGCACGGAATTTTTTTCGTGGAAGCGGCGCGTTCTTCGATTCCGGTGCCGCCGCCGGTTGCAAAAATGATCACCGGCGCGCGCGCGGCGTCATCGATCGCCAGCGAAAGAAAAAACTCCCGCACGATGTCGATCTTTTCTTCAACCAAAACGGCTTCGACCGGGAACTGCCCCACTTTCATCGACAACATTCTGGCCGCTTGACCGCGGACATCGGCCGGCCGCTTGGCGAAAGCAACTCCGCCGATACCGGCGCGACCTGTGGTCCAGGCCTGAATCTTAATTACAACTTGCCCGCCAAGTTCTTTGGCTACCGCCACGGCTTCGTCCGGAGTCGAGGCAGCGCGACCGCGCGGAATCTTAAAACCATTCGCGGCCAGGATCGCTTTGCCTTGATATTCGTGAAGTCGCGCCATGCAGCCTGCTATTTTCACGAACCAGCGGCCGGTTGCAAAGCGCTTTGCAATGAGAACCTTGAAAATGCGCCGCGACTAGTCACGGCTTATGCGGCGGGAGCCGAGTGGTCCTATTCTTCCCACCCGCGACTCGGCTAGTGTCAGCGGTTCAGCGGACTCTCGCTACGGTTGAGCCTAGAATGCGAAGTTGAGTCCGGTCCGCACCATCCCGAAGTTGTTGTCCGGACCATCGAGAACGGACCAACTGAAATCACCGATCAGACCCACGTGGTGAGTGATGCGAACTTCCAACCCTCCGCCGAATTGGCCCATCGCTTTTGATAAATCCTCGTGGGTTATGTCTTGAACCACGGTGTCAAAGTGGTGTTCGCGATCGGTTTGCCCTCCGAAGATGCCACCGCCTCCGGCCCACACGTATGGCGCAAAACGACTGCAGTGAATCGGATAACGAAAGGTCAAAGTCCCAAGTGCCGCTCCCACTATGTGATTGGTGCTGCCCTTGTGAAAAGCGTCAATGCCGAAATCCTCGATCGTGTATTGGCTTTCGTGGGCTTCCATTGCGAAGCCTTCAATTCCAATCCCGAAATAACGACGGAAAAAATATTTCGCATCGATACCTCCGCCCCAGGCATGATCGTCGCCCAAGAATCGGTCCCAGCTGCCTGCGCCGCCGCCATTGGCCGAGGTTCGTTCGGTGTCGAATAAATTAGCGCGGTCAAAATCGGTTTCGCAAAAAGCGTATGTACCCCAGATGCTCACGTTCCATTCATTGTCGGCGTACCATTCTGGACACGTCTCCGGAGCGGCGACCGGCTGTTTCATTTCTTTAGTCGAGATCGGTTCCGGTCCCGCGTAAACGAGCGCTGATAGCGCAATAGAGGCTAAGGAGATCAAGAACAGTTTTTTCATCTTGTGGTGTTTGTTGGCCATACTGAGTTCTATTCTTATTACGCTTTAGAAAACTTGAAAGTTGCCACTGCTTAGATTGTTACCGGCAGAGTAACCGGTGCTTATCGATACAGAAAAATAATCCAGCCTTCCCGGATTACCGTTATCAATAAAATTGGCGGTGAAGGAAACGGCTTGCTTGCCAATCTTCCCTGTACCGGAGAGTTGAGCGTGATTACCATTTACGATCAAGGATGTAAACTTCACTGAGTCCAACTCGAAGCCGCGGGTAAGATCCCTGTAGGAGAACTGGCCATTTACGCCGCCTTTCTTTTGCGTCGAAACGCCAACGCTGAAGTATCCCTGACCTGCACCGGTCTGAAATGTTCCTCCTCCTTGAACAGTACCTCCGGATCCTGTCGGGGTAGGAGTGGGCGTTGGGGTCGGCGTAGGTCTAGGGGTAGCCGTCGGAGTTGGCGTAGCCGTCGGAGTCGCAGTTGGAGTCGGTGTCGGAGTTGGCGTTGGCGTTGGTGTGGGCGTCGGAGCCGCCGCATTGAAGCACGCAGAGAATTCGGAAGTGTTGTCACCATCGGTGGCCGTCGCGGTGATAACGGTTTGACCAGTCGGAATGGAAAACGCTATGGGACCAAAGCTTGCGGCGCATGTGTTTGAGTCGGTGAAGGCATTCGTAAATCCAAGCGGGGTTTGCCCCTCGCCATGGCTGGACGGGTCGCAGGTGGTGTTGGAGAAAAACTCAACCCGAATCGTGTCGTCACCTGTGCTGTTCAACGTGCCGGAAACGGTGACCATTCCGCCAGCGATGACGGCCGACGTCAGCACTGGGTAGTTTTGTAGATTATTCGCGCCGACATCAACGTCGCAATTATCGTTAAGTGTGACTCCGTCCCCATTGAGGTCGATGCCCAAACTCCCGTTAGAATAAATTGAATTTAGCGAGATGTTCGAATTGACGATGTTGCCATTCTGATTGGAGATGAAGATGCCGTCCTGGGTGTTGTTGGCGATCACGTTGCCCTGGCCGGCAACTTCATGACCGCCAATCGCGGCGTGCCGGTTCATAAAGATGCCATCTCCATGATTTGCCAGTGGCGTTTGTCCGTCAATTTGTGTTCCGATGAAGTTGCCCCACACGGTGACCGAACCAGAATCCAAGCCGGTAATGGAGAGTCCGTCAGAGGAGTTACCGGAAATAATGTTGGGTACGCCTGGCTCGCCGACGTGGACATCAAAAGCCGGAGTACCGCTTCCTCCTAGGGCAATGTGCAAGCCGACGCCGCCATCATGGTTGTTGGAACTACCGCCGTTACCAAGAGCTACGGTGCCGGTCGCGTCAGGTCCGATTAAGTTGCCCTCTATTGTTCCACTCAAGATGCTCATTGACGCGCCGTTGCCCATGTTTCCGGAAATGACGTTTCCCGCGCCGGCGGCACTTCCGCCAATCGCGACGTTTGTTGCGTACGTAGCGGTGGACTGGGCAAAAATACCACCGCTGAAATTCGGAAGGGCCGTCACGCCGGTGGCATCAGTTCCGATAAAATTTCCCTCAATGGTCACCCCATCAATGATCGTCACCCCATCATTCGGTTCTTGGATAAAGATGCCCTCCGCATTGCCGGAAATCACATTCCGCGCGAGAACAGTTCCATCAGTGGAGCCATCATCGGCGTCCGTTCCACCGATAATGGTGCTGGTACCATAGCTCACCCCAATTCCAGGAGAATTCTGGAAGGCTTGCGGATGTATCGCGACGAGTCCCGTGGCATCCAACCCGATGAAGTTGCCGCGGATGAGCGTCCCACTTGGAGCTGGATCGCTAAACGCATTGGCGAGCGTCACATTTCCATTCTGCGAAATAGATGATTGCGTGTTACCGGAAATGAGGTTTCGCGCGGCAAGCGTCGTACCTCCAATCAAGTTACTCGCACCAGTACTTACCAGAACGCCGCCGGAAAAGACATTTGGCTCTGCAGTTTCGCCGGTCGGGTCTGTGCCGATGAAGTTTCCTTCAATGACATTATTTCCTGAGCGCAATGTAATACCTGCGTCGGTGAAACTCACGCCACCGCAGCGATTGATCACCAGACCGCGGATAGTTGAGCTTCCGCCGGTAATGACAAAGCCATCTTTTCCATTCCCGTTTATTTCGATTCGCAGCACGGCGTTGTCGCTATTTGCCTGTGTGTTAACGCTGGTACCGGGCTGGGTGTAGCCGTCAATCGTCACTGGATCGGTAATTGCCGGCAAGCTGGAAGCAAGTGTGACGGTACAAACATGCGTCGTCGGGTCACAATTCGGGTCGGACGCCGGAATGTTAAAACCAATCGTATCAGCGCCGGTGTTACCGTTGGCGTTGAGGATCGCCTGACGCAATGAGCCCGTCCCACTATCACTCGTGTTGACCACAGTGAATGGGGCAGCCACGCTCGAGACGATACCGATCGCCCCAAAAAATCCGACCAAACAGCCTACTTTCATCCGCGAGTCCTATCAGGCGGTGTCTCATCGAGTCAAGGTTTCCCCAGACTTTCTACGTAGTATTCGGCCTTATAATGTTTTCCAGATTGCCAAGACGCAGCGAGATTGCCGATCTTGAGTGCTATCAACATTTCGCTGGATTATTACGCAATTGAAGAACTCCTCACCGATGAGGAACGCGCGGCGCGCGATCGAGCGCGGCGGTTTGTCCAGGAAGAAGCGAAGCCCGAGATCGTCCCGTGTCATCGCGCGGGAAAATTTCCAGACCAGCTCATTCCGCGAATGGGTGAGCTGGGATTTTTCGCGCCGTACTTAAAAGAGCACGGTTGTGCCGGCGTGAGCTACACCGCGTTCGGCTTGATGATGCAAGAGCTCGAACGCGGCGATTCCGGTCTGCGTTCGTTGGCGTCGGTTCAGGGCGCGCTTACCATTCACGCGATCCATTCTTTTGGGACGCTAGAACAACAGGAACGTTGGTTGCCCGGTTTGGTGTCTGGAAAGAGCATCGGCTGTTTTGCGTTGACCGAACATGGACACGGCTCGGATCCGGCCGGTATGGAAACGCGCGCGACTCGCGACGGGGATTATTACATCTTGAACGGCAGCAAATGTTGGATCGGCAATGCGTCGATCGCTGACGTAAAAGTTGTTTGGGCAAAAGCGGACGACGGTAAGGTTGGCGGATTCATTGTCGAGAAAGATACGCCGGGATTCCGTGCCCAGGACATCGAAGGAAAATTTAGTCTTCGCATGTCGCGGACATCAGAATGCTGGTTCGAGAATTGCAGGATCCCAATCGGGAACCGTTTGCCGAAAGCAGTCGGACTGCGCGCGCCGTTATCGTGTTTGTCGCAGGCGCGGACGAGCATCACCTGGGGCGTGATTGGTGCGTCGATTGATTGCTACGAAACCGCGCTGGCTTACGCAAAATCGAGAAAGCAGTTCGAGAAAGCAATTGCGAGTTTTCAGCTAGTGCAGGAGAAACTGGTTTGGATGGTGAACGAAATCACCAAGGCACAATTGCTGGCCCTGCGCCTCACTCGGATGATGGAAGCGGGCACTGCGCGGCCCGAACAAATTTCACTCGCGAAGCGCAACAATGCCCGGATGGCGCTCGAATGCGCCCGGAAAGCGCGCGACATTTTGGGTGCAGCCGGAATCACGGATAAATATCCGGTCATTCGTCACATGATGAATCTCGAAAGTGTTTATACATACGAAGGGACGCACGACGTTCATACGTTGGCGATCGGCCGGGACATTACTGGAATCAGCGCCTTCGGCGGCTGACGCATTTTTCTGGGGAGCGCACGCGCCCCGCGTGCGGATTTCGGCGCCCTCGCCGAAATCTACAGAGAAAAAGTTTACGATTGCGAGGCGCAATCGGTCCGAGCCGGACTGGCGTTAGCACGCGAGGGCGCGTGCGCTCCCCAGAAGGGTGACAGCGGGCCGACTTTGGCTAAATTAAAATCCTATGAACGAGCCAGTTTACATTCTCGGCGGCGGGCGCACGGACTTTAAGCGCAACATGAAGAAAGAAGGCAAGACCATCCGCCATCTCATTGTCGAGGCCGGTAAGAAGGCGATTGACGATGCGAAGATCGACCCGGGCGAAATTCAGGCTGGCGCGGTCGGAAATTTCAACTCCGGGCAATTTACAAAGCAATTACAACTCGGCGCGTTCATTCCTGAGATCGATCCTAAATTGCGCGGCATTCCAACAATGCATACCGAAGCAGCCTGCGCTTCGGGCGCACTTTCGGTTTTACTCGGCGCGGAATGGATCATGGGCGGGATTTACGACACGGTCCTGGTGGTCGGCGCGGAACAACAGAAGACCATGTCGTCGTTGGACGGATCCGATGTACTTGGCGCGGCTGCGGATTATCACAACGAAAAGCCGGAGTACGGCGATTTCATGTTCCCGAAACTGTTCGGGAAGATCGCACAAATTTACATCGACAAATACGGCGCCACCGAATCGGACCTCGCCACGGTCGCGTGGAAAAACTACGCGCATGCAAAGCTGAATCCGCTGGCGCAAATGCGCGATGCCGACTTAACGCTCGATTGCGCGTCGCAAGTGTCGGACAAAAACCCGAGCGTCGCTCCGCCGCTGAAAGTTTCCGATTGTTCGCAGATCACGGACGGGTCGGCGGGGCTCGTTTTGGTGTCGGGCAAATATTTGGAGAAGATCGGCCGCGACAAAAAGAAAACCCCGCGCTTGCTGGGATTTGGTCACGCGACCGATTATTTGCCGCTCGACAAAAAAGACGCGCCGACATTTTCGATCGCGCGTAAAGCGGCGGAACGCGCGTTTGGAATGGCGAACTTGAAACCGCGCGATTTAAATGGCGCCGACGTTCATGATTGTTTTTCGGTCACTGAGGTCGTGGTCTATGAGATTCTCGGGCTCGCGGAACCAGGGAAGGGCGCGGAATTAGCGAAGAGCGGCGCGACTGCGCTGCCGCAAGTCCGCAACGAAAAGATGAAAGGAAAATTCGCGTTCGAGCTGCCGGTGAATCCGGGTGGCGGGTTAATTGGCGACGGTCATCCGGTTGGAGCGACGGGTGTTCGACAAGTCGTCGAGGCCTATCAACATCTGACCGGCCAAGCCGGGGCGCGCCAAATTCCAAACGCGAAGCGTTATCTCACCTTCAACATGGGCGGCAGTCTGACGACGAGCGTCGCGATGTTGTGGGGCAGGGATTAAAGTCCGGGCCGGACTGGCGGTTATCCAAATCGATCTTTAATTGGCGTCAGCTAGGCGGCCGAACTGCGGAGTTGCGCGATTCGCACGCGAACTGCCTCGCAGCGTTTGCGTTCGCGGATTGCATCTTTCTCCGGCAAGCATTGAGCTTCGTAGGGAGGACGCGGTGACTTTAGACAGCCTTCGACGAAATCGTTGGCTAGCGCGGTGCTCGCGATCTTTGCAGTTGTGTGAAGCTTTTCCGCTTCGTCGAGTAACTGATCTCGAATTGCAATGTAGGCATTAATCTCGGTGATCGAATAGACCGAGCCGAATGCCGGAGTCAGGTCTGGACGTGATTCCCGTTTGCCCGGCTTTGTGGAGGTGAGTGCAAGAGGCATACAAGGGAAAAAGCATTTCCCATGCTCAGTCTTTGCCCCCTTCGATGCGTGCGCTTTAGAGGATCAAATAGATCAAGCCAATCCCGAACACGAAGGCGGATGCGCCACAAAGCATTTGCACGGTCCGCGGTCGCGCCAGCCACCAGTCAATCATTCGCCTATGCCGGTCCAAACCCAGGATCGGCATCACGATCGCCACGATCAGGATGAGCAAACCGAGGAGGCGCAACAACATTGGCGCTTTCGAATCGCTGGCGGCGGCGAGGAGACCGAGAGCGAGGACCGCCCGAATTGCCGTTACGACCCACATGCCCGTCTTGTCCGCGAACAAACGCGTCAAATCGTGCGCCAAGGCGGGTTTGACGATTGTGATCACTCCCAGCAGGGCAATCGCCGCGCACAAAATTAATGCCAACGCAATCATGCTCGAATGCGTTCTCTTTTGGCATGCTCAGGCTCGTTTTGAAATATGAAAATGAAGGTGCCGTTTAAACTTGGCGTCGTGGGTCATTTCGGACTGGCGGTGCGCGATCCGAAAAAAAGCGCGCGTTGGTTTCAACGGGTTCTTGGTTTGCGTAAAGAGTTCGAATTCGAACATGGAATCGCGATTGGGAACGACAATGTAACAATCGCGCTATTCAAAGGGAAATCGTCGCCCGAAACTCTGGATCACATGTCGTTTCATTTGCCCAACATGTCGACCTTACGAAAGGCGCTGAGGCATTTGAAAAAGCACAAGGTCGATATCGAAGATCCTGGTCATGAAATCGGACCCGAAGCGTCAGGTTCCAGGAACATGGGCATCTGGTTTCACGATCCGGACGGCTACCGCTGGGAACTCAGCGTGCAGGGCGGCCGCTGATCAAGAAGTGACCAGTGATAAGTGACAGGTGACGAGCAAGAGGAACCGACGAGCCAAGCCAATTTGCCGGACGGTGGATGACAACGCTGGAAATTGAACATTTTTAACCACGGAGTTAGACTAGTTTTGAATGCTTGATCTCACTTTGGGTTCCCTGAAATGGGCTGCTGTCGGTTTCATAGTCGCTTTTGTTTTGATGAAGCTTTACGAGGGCAGCCACATTCATGACGACATCCCGCGACCGGAATTCAAAGTTCGCCAATCGCGCCGCGCGGCGCTGGTGTTGTCGTGCTTCGCGGCAGTGCTTTCAGCAGCGGTTTGGCTATTGGTCCAAACTCTCGACTAGGAATTTCGCGACGCGCAATCCGCGAGTAGGCTGCGAGTCAATTACATGACTGCGAAAACGAAAGCGTACGCGGCTCCTTCCGCGAAATCGCCGCTTGAGCCATTTTCATTCACTCGACGCGATGTTTTGCCAAACGACGTGAAGATCGACATTTTATTCTGCGGTGTCTGTCATTCGGACATTCACACTGCTCGCAATGAGTGGGACGGCACAACCTACCCGTGCGTGCCAGGTCATGAGATCATTGGCCGTGTTATTGCGGTCGGTCGGGGTGTGAAAAAATTCAAAGAAGGCGATCTCGCTGCTGTTGGATGCATGGTCGACGCCTGCCGGGATTGCCGAAGTTGTCACGAAAACCTGGAGCAATTTTGCGAGGACGTTGTGTTCACCTACAATAGCCCGGACGAACACACGGGCGGCGTGACCTACGGCGGCTATTCAACGAGTATCGTCGTGGACGAAAATTTCGTTCTTCGCGTGCGGAACAATGTCGATCCTGCGGCAAGCGCGCCGCTCTTGTGCGCCGGCATCACCACGTATTCGCCGCTGCGGCATTGGAAAGTTGGAAAAGGCCAAACTGTGGGCGTGGTCGGTCTAGGCGGGCTTGGTCACATGGGAGTGAAATTAGCGAATGCGTTTGGAGCTCACGTAATTTTGTTCACGACTTCCGCCGGCAAGACCGCTGACGCGAAGCGGCTTGGCGCCCATGAAGTTGTAATTTCCAAAGACGAGGACGCAATGAACGCACATGCGAAAAGTTGCGATTTCATTCTCGACACGGTTTCCGCCAAACACGATCTCGACGCATACCTGAGCCTGCTGAAGCGCGACGGCACGCTCTGCCTGATCGGAGCCCCACCGGATCCGATTCCTGTCGAGGCGTTTAGCTTTATCCGCTGGAGGCATCGACTGGCAGGTTCGCTCATCGGCGGAATCGCCGAGACCCAGGAGATGCTCGATTTCTGCGCAGATCGCGGCATCACCTGCGACATCGAGAAAATTAATGCTGACTATATTAACGAGGCCTACGGACGGATGCTGCGCAGCGACGTAAAATACCGTTTCGTGATCGACATTGCGTCGTTGAAATAACGACGCGCGCGTTCAGCCCATGTAGAAACCGCCGTTTACGTTCAACACGTGGCCGGTGATGTAGCTCGCCATCGGCGAGGCGAGAAATAGCGCGGCATCCACAATTTCGTGGACGTCGCCCAGGCGGCCGAGCGGAATCTGTTTCTTGAAATTCTCCGTCACCTCGTCCGGCATGCCTTTGCTCATACCGACATCAATGAATCCCGGAGCGATTGCGTTGACCGTAATATTCTGCCGCGCCAGCTCCCGTGCCGAAACTTTGGTAAGCGCGATAATGGCCGCCTTGCTCGACGAATAGTTGGCTTGACCGAACAAACCCATCTGTCCGCTGACCGACGACATGTTGATGACGCGTCCGCCGCTTCGTAACACGGCCATCGCCTTTTGCGTCACATTAAATGTGCCCGCCAAATTCACGCGGACGATGCTCTCAAATTCTGCGAGCGTCATCTTCTTGATCGTGCGGTCGCGGATGATGCCGGAATTGTTCACGAGAATATCGAGGCCACCATGCCGATCCTGGATTTGCTTCATCATCGCTTCGACCTGGTCCGGCTTCGTTACGTCGCAATCCATCATGAGCGGTTCCTTCAATCCCTTTGCGACGCTCTCCGCATCCGTCTTGTTTTGCCCCTGCGGATCGGTGAAGTAATTCACGACGCAGCTTGCGCCGCGTTCGCCGAAGACTTTGATCATTTCGGCGCCGATGCCGCGCGAGCTGCCGGTCACGAGAACAACTTTACCAGTGAAATCGAGTGGGTCGTTCATTTATGTCTCAGACGATGGTTCGGAGAAACGACTGACAATCAGCGCAATCGGTAGTCCGATTAAAACCATGTGAATGATCACAGCAGTCACATCTCTCGAATAAGAAGGGTGGGCCGTTGGGAAGACGAGCGGAATAACCACCCAATACATGAACGCGTAGACCACAATTCCGTAAAACAATCCTGAAAGAATCGGCTGCCGTGTCAAAAAACTGATTTTGCAACTGGCGATGTAAAACGCCAACACAGCGACTAGAGCGATGGAAAAATGAATCCCCAGACCCAATCCAGCGGTGGCGAAGCCGCCATCAAACGAGCTTCGACCGAGCAGACCGCTGGCGATTCCCTGCAACATTCGAATTGATCCAGTTCCTCTGAGCGTCGCGATCACGAAAGCAGATGTGATATCCAAAACGCCCGCGACCAGCCAGGCTAGTGCGATTACTCGTAAGGCTTGGGGTCTTTTCATCCGTCTCGCTACTAGGCTAGAATCGCATTGCCCGTCAAACGTTTAACGTTAGGCTTTTCGCTCTCAAATGGCTTCACCGATTCGAGTCCTCACCGCTGTCCCGATTTGCGATGGCCACGATAGCGCCATCAACACGATCAATCTCGAGTTCATCCGGCACGGGATCGAGGTTGTGTATCTCGGCTATCACCGCCCGGTCGCCGACATCGTGCGCGCAGCAATCCAGGAAGACGTGCGGGCGATCGGGATTTCCAGCTACAACGGCGGCCACATCGAATTCTTCGCGGAAGTTGTCGATCTCCTGCGCAGGAAGGGCGCGGACGACATCAAAGTCTTCGGCGGCGGCGGCGGAACGATCACTCACGACGACGCGAAAATCATGCGACGCAAAGGCGTGGACGAAATTTTCTTCGCCGGAACTTCACTCGAAGAAATGGTGAAATTCGTTCACGACCGATACAGCAAACCGCGCGGTAAGAGAGTTAAGCCAAAATCCGCGGAACAAGAATTGGCCCACAAGCTGACGGAAATCGAAGACGCAAATGGGAAAATCCGAAATCCGAAATCCGAAATCCGAAACACCAAAGTGATTGGATTTACCGGTCCTGGCGGCGCCGGCAAGACGACACTAATCGATGAATTGGTGCTGCGGTTCCTCAATAAAGATCGACGATCGCGGGTCGCGATTTTATCGCACGATCCGAGCGTGATTGGCGAAGGGGCGCTACTCGGCGATCGCGCGACGATGATCAACTCCCAGGACGATCGCGTTTTCATGAGGAGCATGGCTACGCGCGGACAGGCCGGAGGGCTCTCGCCCGCGACGCAAGGTTGCCTGGCGTTGCTCGCGAATTCCGGATTCGACTACGTGATTATCGAAACGGTTGGCACTGGGCAGGAAGCAATGCCGTTTCAGACAAACGGAATCGTCGATCAAACCGTGTTGGTGATGAACCCCGATTACGGAAGCCGATTGCAATTGCAGAAGATTGTCATGCTCGACCTGGCCGATATTGTGGTTGTGAACAAGAGCGATTTGCAGCGCGCGAAGACCGCACACACGGAAATCGAGCAACGTCTTGAGCAAAATCGCCGGAAACAGCGACTGCTCGATACCGTGGCCAAACGTCACCGCGACGCTGGCGTGGATCGTTTGTTCGATTTAATTTCAGGTAGGGATGGCGCGCTGCGCCGTCCGCGGACATCGCAACGGGATGTCCCTACCAAGGAACGGAGGAAGAAATGAGCAAGCTCGGACAAGTTGTTGAGTCGGTCGAAAAATACAACCAGTTCGTTCTCGATGAGGTGAAGCGCGCACGGACCGATAAGGATTTCGGCCGCGATCTGGTCGGGCGCTGGAACGATATCAAGGCAAAGATCCCGACGACGCGCACCCCGACTGGGATTCCGCTGCCGCGTTTGGCGTTGCCAGAAATCGACGAGCCCGGCGAGATCGCGCGCTTTTTGTTCGGGGAAGGATTGCCGGGCGAGTTTCCCTATCTAAACGGCGCGTATCGCGAAATGTATTTGGAGCCGATCCGCGAGATCGAGAGCTTCGAGAAAAACGGCGATAACAAGAAAACCGCCGGAAAGAAAATTCCGCAGGCAGAGGAACCGACGCGTTTGTTCTCCGGATTAATGTTAGCCGAAGACACGAACGAGCGTTTCCATTTTCTTAGCGCACATCAACGCTCGAAACGTCTGAGCACGGCGTTCGACGGTCCGACGCTTTACGGGATTGATAGTGATGCCGACGGCGTTTTTGGAAAAATCGGCGAAGGCGGCGTGGCGATCGATACCGTGGAAGACATGGTGCGCCTGTATGACGGGTTCGATCTCGGCTCGGCCGATTTTTCTGCGTCGATGACCATCAGCGGTCCCGCACCGATTATTATGGCGATGTACATCGCGGCGGCTAAGCGGCGCTTCGGCCCAAATGTCGTTCCGAAACTCCGCGGCACGGTTCAGGCCGATATTTTCAAGGAAGTCCAGGCGCAGAACGAAACGATTTTTCCGATCGAGCCGTCGCTGCGTTTTCTGACCGACATGGTCGAGTTCACCTCGCGCGAAATGCCGCGTTGGTATCCGATCTCTATCAGCGGCTATCACATCGGCGAAGCCGGATCGACGCCGGTGCAGCAAGCGGCCTACACGCTGTCCAACGGGTTTGCCTACGCGGAAATGTTCGCCGCGCGCGGAATCCCGGTCGACCAATTCGGCCCGCGGCTTTCGTTCTTTCTCGATTGCGGTCTCGACGCGGAATACATCGCCCTCTCGCGCGTGTCGCGACGGATTTGGGCGATCGGAATGCGAGACGTGTTTGGGGCCGGACCAAAGGCACAGCTTTACAAATTACACACTCAAACCAGCGGGCGTTCGTTGATTGCGGCAGAGTTTAAGAACAATCTCACCCGCACTGCCGCAGAATTGATGCTTTCCTACATGAATGCGACCAATTCGTGTCATTCGAATAGCGCTGACGAACCGTTCACCACGCCGAGCGAGGAATGGATTCGGCTCGCCGCCCACGGTCAGGCGATTCTGCTCGAAGAGTCGGGAATCTTTAAGCACACCATGAACATGTTGAGCGGCTCGCCCGGGATGAAAGCGGTCGAGCGCGCGGTGGAAGCCGCGATTCTCGAGGAATTTCGGGAGATCGAGCGACTGGGTGGCGTGCTGGCTGCGGTGGAGGAACGTTATCAGCGCAGCCAAATTCAGAACGCAGCGCACCGTTACGAACAACAAATCTATGACGGCACACGGCCGATCGTCGCGCTGAACAAGTATCGCAATGGAGACGACGACAATCGCGACGTGAAGCTCGTTCGGACGCCGCGCAAGAAACAACAGTTGCAAGTCGACCGGCTGGCCAAGTTCAAAAAGAAAAACGCCGAGAAGACGAAGCGCGCGCTCGATAAGCTTGCGGCGGTCGTCGAGAGCGGAAAGAATTGTTTCCCGGCGCTGCTCGATGCCGTTGAAGTCTGTTCGTTAGGCCAGATCACCGGCCGTTTGCAGGAAGTCGTCGGTCGCTTCCGGCCGATGGTCTAATCAGGCGCGTTCTACTCTGCACGAATAGCAGCCGGCGCCGGCATTGTGCAAATGCAAGTAAGCAATCTTTGGGTTGGCGAACAGTCTTTCGATGTGTGCTTTGATCTCCGATCCGGGAACGACGCTGCCATCGATCATCATCGAATTCTTGTCGTAGGCGCGAACTGACATTGTCCGGGTCGATACAGCTTCAGGAATTTCGCCGACAGAGAGATCCGCTTCCTTCGCTTTCTGGCGCACGAAAATTGGTCCCGACCCGCGATATGGTGAATCGACATCATGATGAGCGAATGGGGTAAGGACCACCTGCTCGCCAATCTCCGCATCTTCCAGGCTGACTCGGCATGGAAACCCGGGTTTGGCGTCAACGGTCATTCGGCGCGCGCCTTTTTGAGCGAGCTGATCGTCGCTTAGCGTAAAAAGCGGCTGAAATTGTGCGAGGGGCAAAGCAACGATCCGAAAATTTGCTTTCATGCAAGAGGATCGCTTTTGCGCGGCACCTGAACACCCGATTCTTGCGCCTATTTTTTACCGGCTGGTTTCAATCGCATGTTCTGCCGATAAAGCTCAAGGCAACGTGCGTCGGCTACTCGAGTTGTCTTGAGCGAAACAATGATGTCGTTGCCCGCACGGCTGATCGTGCCCGTGCCGGCATTGCTCGCACTGTCCTTGAACGTGAACTCGACTATGCCTTTGCCTGTCATTTTGCCGCTGCCATCGGCTTCGGGCAGCAGCCCGTGGCCGTCGTTGTATCCCACGCTGAACCAAACCGAAATCGTGTTTCCACTTTGCTCCAAGCTCATTTGGAATGTGGCTTGGCCGTTGAGAAAACTCTTGTCCGTGTACTCGCCAGCAAAATTGGCCGGTGTTACCGCCAACACCGTGGCTACGAGCGCAATCATTGTGATGGCTAGCCGTCCATATCTCATGGCGCGTTGTAACTCCGTGCGCCTGACATTGCCATATCAAAACTCGCACTGATTTCGCTGCGCGATGTTCTCGATTCGGATTGTGACCGTATTGAAGGGCGATATGCTGCGCGCGGCCATGAACGCTCTGCAACCTGACACTGGGGAAACTGCACGCACTCGAGTTGCGCGGCGGCTGCTACCGTTTTTGTTTCTCCTTTACATCGCGAATTATCTCGACCGGACAAATATCGCTTACGCGACGCTCGGGATGAAGGGCGACCTCGGCCTGACCGATTCGGTATTCGGTACCGCGAGCGGAATTTTCTTCATCGGGTATTTCGCGCTGCAAATTCCGGGAGCGCTGTTAGTGGAACATTGGAGCGCGCGGCTATCGCTCTCGACCACACTGATTACATGGGGTGCTCTCACCACGCTAACCGGTTTTGTTCACACTCCGCATCAACTTTACGGCGCGCGGTTTTTGTTGGGCGCGGCCGAGGCGGGATTTTTTCCCGGTGTAATCGTCTATCTTTCCCACTGGTTTATTTACCGCGACCGGGCCAAAGCGGTGGCGCGGTTCATGTCCGCCATTCCGGTTGGCTTTATGATTGGGGGACCGATCGCCGGTGCAATCCTTGGGGTTCACTGGCTCGGCCTTTCCGGATGGCGATGGCTCTTTCTGTTTGAAGGCGTTCCTGCAATCGTGCTCGGAATGGCGACGCTGTTCGTGCTGCCGGATTGGCCGGGCGATGTGAAGTGGTTGCAGCCTGACGAACGCGATTGGTTAAAATCTCGTCTTTCGGAAGAGCGGGCTGCAAAGGCGCACGTCGAGCATGTGACCATCTGGCAGGCACTGCGACATCCGGCCGTCTTGATGCTGACAGCGGGTTTGTTTTTCACTTACACCGGTGGCTACGCCTTTTGGTTTTGGATGCCGACGATGTTGCAGCGGCTCACCGGGTGGACTGATGTGCAACGGATAGGCTGGGTCGGCGCAATTCCGTTTGCTGCGGCACTCATCGGAATGTTGTTGCTGGGATGGAGCTCGGATCGTACTCGCGAGCGTCGCTGGCATTTTGCCATTCCCCAATTAACTGCGGCGGTCGCGCTCAGTGCGTGGTTTTTCCTTCCCCCTTCAAACGTTACGCTGGTAGCGATATTTTCACTGGTTGTGTTTGGAACGATCGCCTATTTGCCATCATTTTGGGCGCTGCCATCTGCGTTCCTTACCAGCTCGGCGGCTGCCGCGGCGGTTGGATTCATCAATTGTACTGCAAGTATTGGCGGATTTTTTGGCCCCAAAATAATCGGCGAACTGAGTCAAGGGATGGGGTCGTTCCGCGGCGGATTTATTTTCATGATCGCGTGCTGGGTCATCGCGTCGCTGCTCGTACTCTTGTGTCCGCGAGAGCGCGCAGTGTAAGTCGATAGGCGTCTGACCTACGACATGGAACGAACGATTCACGGCGTGAATGTCATCGGTGTCCATGTCGATAATGAAACGCGCTGCGCTCATTATCACAGCGAGCACGATATCGTCGCGATTAAATTCAAGTGCTGCGACAAATGGTTTTCCTGTCACGAATGTCACGCCAAGCTCGCTGGACACGCTCCGGTTGTGTGGCCGCGAGAAAGATTCGATGAGCCGGCAATTTTGTGCGGCGGTTGCGGCCAGCAGTTAACCGTCACCGAGTATCTGAATTGCAACTCCGTTTGTCCGCGCTGCCAGCGGCGGTTTAACCCGGGATGCGCGAAGCATCACCATCTTTATTTTGAGCCCCGACCAAAATAGCTGAAGCAGCGTTTTAGCTTTTCAACCGAACTTCGAACGGCGCGCCCGTCTTTGCCTTAATCTCGTCCACGGTCGCGTTGGAATGAATTTCGGTGAGAACGAGGCCGCCGCCTTCTTTCACTTTGAACACGCACAAGTCGGTGATGATCAAATTGACCACCCCAAGGCCCGTGATCGGAAGCGTGCATTTCTTCAAAATCTTAGGGCTGCCATCTTTCGACGTATGTTCCATCACCGCGACAACTCGTTTGACTCCGGCTACCAGGTCCATCGCGCCTCCCGGCCCCTTGATCATTTTCCCGGGGATCATCCAGTTCGCGATGTCGCCGTTGTCGGTCACTTCGAATGCTCCAAGAATTGCGAGATCGATATGCCCGCCGCGGATTTGCCCGAACGAATCGGCGCTCGAGAAAAACGCCGAGCCGGGCATGGTCGTGATGGTTTGTTTGCCGGCGTTGATCAGATCGGGATCTTCTTCGCCCGGCTTTGGGAACGGGCCGATGCCTAGCAATCCGTTCTCGGATTGAAGCGTGACGTGAATTCCCTCCGGAATGTAATTTGCAACGAGCGTCGGAATTCCGATGCCGAGATTTACGTAGTAGCCGTCCCGCAATTCCTGCGCGGCACGCTTCGCCATCAAATCGCGAACTGGCGATGAAGTTTTCTTGTTTGGATCGGCGCCCTGCACGGTCCGGAACTCGATCCGTTTTTCGTACCTTGCGCCCTGAACAATACGATCGACGAAAATTCCCGGCGTATGGATCTGATCCGGATCGAGCTCGCCGATTTCAACGAGTTGCTCGACCTCGGCCACGCAAACTTTGCCGCAGGTCGCGATCATTGGGTTAAAATTTCGTGACGTCTCCCGGTAAATGAGATTGCCGGATTTATCGCCCTTCCAAGCCTTTACGATCGACAATTCGGCAGTGATTCCGGGCTCGAGCACATATTCGCAATCCCCAAATTTTTTGGTCTCTTTGCCTTCTGTGAGCTTCGTGGCGAAGCCGGTGCGGGTGTAGAATCCCGGAATTCCCGCCCCGCCGGCGCGCAATCGCTCGGCCAGCGTGCCTTGCGGAATGAGCTCAAGTTCCAGTTCACCGGCGAGGACCTGCCGCTCGAACTCCTTGTTTTCGCCGACGTATGAAGCCATCACCTTTTTGACCTGTCGGGCCGGTAGCAGGACCCCCATGCCGAAGTCATCGACGCCTGCGTTATTGCCGACAATCGTGAGGCCTTTGACGCCGCTGTCGTGCAGCGCCGCGATAAGATTTTCCGGGATACCGCACAGTCCGAACCCGCCCGCGGCGATCGTCATGTTGTCGTGCAGCAGGCCTTCGAGGGCGGTTTTCGCATTGGGGTAAACTTTGTTCATCTGAAAAAGATTGTGCGCGGTTTTCGACTCAAGGGCAACCGCGAGAACGCCGACAATCGCTTGCCGACCTGATTTTCGTCGGCAGATTGGACGTTCAATTTCATGGCTACAAAAACACTCGCCCACCAGCTCGCGGAATACGCATGCTCACTCAATTTCGAGGACCTTTCCAAGGACGTCGTTCACGAAGTGAAGCGGCGCGTGATCGATTCGCTGGGCTGCGCGATCGGTGCCTGGAACGAAGAACCGTGCGCAATCGCGCGCAAAGTCGCTTCGGATTTTTCGGCAAAAGCTGGTTCGACAATCATCGGGACGAGCCACAAAGCGCCGCCGGATTGGGGTGCATTCGCGAACGGCTGTTGCATTCGCTATTTTGATTACAACGACACTTACCTTTCCAAGGAGCCGGCGCATCCGAGTGATAATCTCTCGGCGGTTTTTGCCGTTGCCGAAAGCGTCGGCGCAAGCGGCAAGGAAGCGATCACTGCTGCAGCGATTGCTTACGAAGTGCAATGCCGCTTTTGCGATGCTGCCAGCATTCGCGCGCGAGGATGGGATCATCCGACTTACGGCGCATTTTCGACTGCGCTGGCCGCTGCGAAGCTGATGAAGCTCGATCCGGAGCGAACGCGACACGCCATTAACATTGCGGGCGTAAATTGCGCGGCGTTCCGGCAAGCCCGCGTCGGCGAACTTTCGCATTGGAAAGGGGTCGCCTTCGCGAATGCGGCGCGCCACGGCGTTTATGCCGCGCTGCTCGCGCGCGCTGGAATGACCGGGCCGGCGCCGATTTTCGAAGGACAAATGGGATTCGAAAAGGAACTGGGCGTTTCGTTAGGCGACGTGGCCTCGGTGTTCGACAAGAAAAAGGAGGCGATGCCTGGAAAAGGGCCGGCGTCGATGATTTTGAAGACGAGCATCAAGTACTGGCCTGCGGAATATCACAGCCAAAGCGCGATCGAGGCGGCGTTGTTTCTGCGCAAGGAAGTCGGTGATTCGGCGAAAGTTCAATCAGTTCGAATCGAAAGCCATGACGCCTCGGTCGACATCATTGGAAGCGAGCCGGAGAAGTGGAAACCGGAGACGCGCGAAACGGCCGACCACAGTTTGCCCTACATCACGAGCATTGCGTTGATCGACGGCGAAGTGACGGACAAACAATTTCAGCCGGAGCGTTTTACGGATCCGAAGATTTGGAAATTTCTTGAGAATGTTACCGTGCAGCGCAACGCCGAGCTCAGCGCACTATATGCACGAGCGGTTGCGAACATTGTGCACGTGACGCTGCAAGATGGCCGCGAGCTAACCAAGCGGGTCGATTATCCACTGGGTAATGCGCTGAATCCGGTGAGCGACAAACAATTGGAAGGAAAATTCAACGCTTTGGTTGTTCCCGCTTTGGGTGAGGCCCGTGCGAGAAAGATTGTCGATCTTGCCTGGAAACTGGATGAAGCGAACGCCGTCGACGAGCTGTTGGCGGCCTGCGTGATGAAATGAGCAAGAGTAAGACGAAGAGGCTGCGCGATCTGATCGCGCAGGGCGCAGTGATGATGCCGGGCGTGCCGAATGCGTCGATGGCGCGGCAAGTTGAGCAGGCGGGATTTGACGCCGTTTACGTTAGCGGCGCGGGAATGGCGAATTCAACTGCCGGCGTTCCGGACATCGGTCTATTGTGGAGAGACGAAGTGATCCGGCTTGCCAGTTATGTGGCTCATGCGGTCAGGATTCCCGCAATCGTAGATGCGGACACTGGTTTCGGCGAAGGCGAAGCTGTAGCCCGAACAATTCGTGAACTTGAAAAAGCAGGACTGGCCGGCTGTCACATCGAGGATCAGGAATTCCCGAAACGCTGTGGACATCTCGCCGGCAAAACGATTGTCGATGCTCGGATGATGGTTGCTCGAATCAAAGCGGCGGTTGCCGCCCGCGGCGACAAGGATTTTCTGATCATCGCCCGAACGGATGCACGGGCGGTGGAAGGTTTCGACAGTGCGGTTTCGCGTGCCGGTGAATATCTGGCCGCAGGCGCGGACGCGATTTTTCCCGAGGCGTTGCAGAGCGCCGAAGAGTTCCGGGATTTTGCCAAAGAAATCGATTTTCCGTTGATGGCGAACATGACCGAGTTCGGCAAGAGCCCGTTGCTGACCTTTGGGCAGCTCGCGGACTTCGGGTATCGAATGATCATCTTCCCGCAGAGCGCTTTTCGGATTTCGATGAAAACGACTGCGAAATTCTTCGCCGCTCTAAAAAAGGCGGGGACGCAAAACGATTGGCTCGACCAAATGCAGACGCGACAGGAGCTTTACGACCTCCTGGATTACAACCCGGCGGCGGAAGAGTGGAAAGGTTTTCGCGACTGAACATTTGTCGAATCGCGTATCGTTGTTAACGTGACCAAAGAAATGACCACCGAAGCCAAACCACAGTATAGCCCGGGGCTGGCCGGCGTGATTGCTGGCGAAACCGCGATCTGCTGGGTCGATCCGAATGCAGGGCTGATGTATCGCGGCTACGACATTCACGAGATGGGCGACAAAGCGACGTTCGAGGAGGTCGCATATCTTTTGTTGAACGGCGAGCTGCCGAACGGCAAGCAGCTTAAGGAGTTCAGGGAACAGATCGCATCCGAGCGCGCGTTGCCGAAAGAGATTGAGCAGATGCTGCGGCTGCTTCCTCGCAACACGCACCCGATGGACATGCTCCGCACCGGGGTCTCGATGTTGAGCGCGTTCGACAAGGATCTCCATGATCATTCGCACGACGCGGACATCCGGAAGTCGATCAAGCTAATCGCACGAGTCTCGACGTTGATCGCGGACGGTTGGCGCATTTCCCATGGGCAAGAACCTGTTCCGGAAAGAGCCGAGCTGAGCCAGGCGGCCAACATCTTTTACAAATTGAACGGCAAAGAGCCTGAAGCGTGGAAGACGCGAATGATGGACACGATTTTCAATCTGTATGCCGACCACGAATTCAACGCATCGACATTCGCGGCCCGCGTGACGGCGTCCACGCTCGCCGGGATTTACGCTGCCGTCACGTCTGCGGTCGGGACGCTCAAAGGCCCATTGCATGGCGGCGCAAACGAGGAATCGATGAAGATGCTAGAAGAGATCGGAACGCCGGACCGCGCGGAAGAATGGTTGAAAAAACAACTCGCGGCCAAAGCCAAGATCATGGGCTTCGGCCATCGCGTTTATAAAAAAGGTGATTCGCGAGTACCCGCCATGCGCGAGATTGCCCGCGATCTCGGAAAGCGCACCGGCAAGGAAAACTGGGTGCCGATTTGCGAGAAGCTTGAGCAAGTGATGGATCGCGAGAAAGGACTCTGCGCCAATGTCGATCTGTACGCCGCGCCGGTTTATTGGATGCTCGGGTTCGAGCCCGAGCTGAACACGCCGATGTTTGCCGCTTCACGCGTGGCCGGTTGGTGCGCGCACGTCACCGAGCAACACGACCACAACCGATTGATCCGGCCGCGCTCGCTTTACGTCGGACCAAAGCCGCGGAAATATCCCGGTCCGCCGAGCTCTTCATAAATCTGTAGCGGCGGTCTACGACTGCCGTATTTTTCGCCCGACGCTCATAAAGCGCCGCTACAATGGAAAAATCGCTCCAGGAAAGATACGCTCCGGAGAACTCATGCTGGGGCTGCGGACCGGCCAACTCCGAAGGACTACGCATTCGAAGTTTTCCCAAGAACGGCGAAGTCGTCGCGGAGTGGCAGCCGCAACCGAAGTACGAAGCGTTCCCGGGAGTGTTAAACGGCGGAATCATCGGCACCCTCCTCGATTGCCACTGCAACTGGACAGCGGCCTATCACTTGATGAAAAACGCCGGCGCGGATCATCCGCCGTGCACAGTGACGGCGGAATATTCGATCAAGTTGCTGCGGCCAACGCCGACCAACGATTCAATTTCGCTCGCCGCGCACGTTGTCGATCTAAGCGGTGATCGCGCGACAATTGAAGGAACACTAAGCGGTGGCGGAAAAGTTTGCGCGACTTGCCGCGGCGTTTTTGTGGCGGTTAAAGAAGGTCATCCGGCGTTTCATCGCTGGTAACACGGTTTACGCGCGCTCTGGTTCGCTTTGCTGGGGACACCGTGCGCGTTTGCGGCTTCGACGACAGCAGCAGAGATCGGCTAAGAGGAAGCGAGCAAGAACGTTCACTGTTGTTGGTTCGAATTTGGTCGGACATCGCGTGCAGTGATTCCAGATCGATTTCAAAGCGCGCCCGGGGTGACTCGAACACCCGGCCTACGGATTAGAAATCCGTTGCTCTATCCGGCTGAGCTACGGGCGCATCTCCTACGGCATAAGTCCGGCCGCTATTATGCCAGAGCCTTTGCAGGCGGCAAAGAAGTTTGGAAGTGGTGTTGGATGCAGCGCGTCGCGAACAAATGCCGCGAGTCGTGATGCGCATTGCTCAGGCGCGGCGTGTAAGCTTCAGGCTAGCAATGACGAAGCAGGCTGACGTGATTGTTTTCCCGACGACGGCGTGAACGTCGCTTCGGACGGATTGTTGTTTCGGGGATTAGGGGTGGGTGCACCCGGACGGTAGCCCCTAAAATCAGGGTGGAGGCTTTGATCCCAGAGTACTCCGAAAATGCCGCCAGTTCTGTCTGGCGGCACATGCCGGGCGGGGCCGGGGGCGGCTGGACCCGCAAAATTTTCGCTTGACGCTCCCGCCCCGAACCTGCAATCTCCCCCGCGTTATGAACAAATCCTTAACCAAATATTTGTTGCCATCGTTTGCTGCTGTCGCTGCAATTCTTATCGGGGCGTCGAGCTTTGGAGGTCCGGCTCCGGTTGACAAAAATGTCATGCCAGCTCCGCCTCCGTGTGATTGGAGCGGCTTTTACATCGGTCTTAACGTCGGAGTGGCCGGTCTCCACACCAACATCACCGACTTGGATGATTGGTTTGATCCCTTCACCAACACGATCGAGGACACCAACGTCGCTGTCGGCGGCCAAATGGGATACAATTGGCAAATGGGATCGTTCGTTTTCGGATTTGAGGCTGACTCGGACTATCTCAACACCGAGAATACTCACACGCTTGACCGATTCTCAGGAGACGCTGCCCATCTGCAGTATAAAGCCGACGTCGATTTTCAGGGGAGCTTGCGCGCACGTGCCGGCGTCGCTGTCGATAAAGCGCTCATCTACGCAACTGGTGGTGTGGCTTTCTCGCACTCAAACGATAAATGGACAGCTGAGGAAGGTCCGAGCGTGGGACATCCCTTCACTGCGACAGGAGATGATTGGCAGGCTGGCTTTGTGGTCGGCGTGGGTGCCGAATATATGTTTAATTGCCACTGGAGCGCGCGTATGGAGGGTCTCTATTACGAATATCCTGAGAGCACCGGCAGCTTCACCACCAACTTCGGCGAAGGGAGTAACGAGACTTTTCGCTTCAGCTTCCAAAACGAAGACTGGAATGTGCGTGCCGGTCTCAACTACAAGTTCTAGACGTCGCTCAAGAAAGTCATTGTGGGCAGCCGGGCCGTGTGCCCGGCTGCTTTTTTTAGCGCGGAATTCGCGCGACGACGCCCTCTGAAATAGAGATCGACAAGTTTCGTCGCAATTTGGCAATCAGGAGAGATCGCACACGGTAACGCATAATATGCGGCTATCTGAAATTCCGCGTTTATCTCAGGCGTCACCATTTTGGCAATGGGCGCTCATGCTGTGCGTCCCGGTCGTGTCACTGATCATTCTCGGGCGGCACATCTATCTCAGCAGCACGCACGATCTCTCGACCTGGAAGGGCGGCGGCATGGGGATGTTTGCCGGCGCCGATGGGCTGCAAAACCGCTATGCGAAAGTATTCGTGGTTGCACCTGATGGCAGACGCAACCCGCTGACCCAGTTCTCCCCTGAACAGGCGGATTTGCTGGACCGCGCTCTCGATTATCCGGTTCGCAAAAATTTCCTTCGAGCCGCGAGAGAGCTCGCACAAGAGAACTGGACTGCGACCCACCAGCGACTGCCGGTGGCGCTGTTCGACGCGAAAGGCGACGCTGTCGGGACTGCGGCGGAGTCATTTTATCTCATGGTGCCGTACGGACGAAAGTCCGGCGAGCAAGAACAGGACTGGGGCATGCAGATTCAATTCTGGAGGATCGCCTACGATCCGGTGACGAAGCGTGCCCACGCTGCTTTGGTTGAAACATTTGTCTTCAAGCCGGAAGAGATCCAGCCGGCGCCGGACAAAACAAAGTCATGACCGGCCCACCGGAGAACGAAGTGCCCGTTGCCGCGACAGGGCATTGTGCTTCATCTGCCAATAGCGCCGCACGTTTTCCCGGCGCTTCACAGTTCCAAGCACTCGTTGAATTCATGCACGGTCTCGATCTGCTTGAGGTCGCAAGCCTACTCACGTTGGTGCTGGCGGTGATCTTTGGTTTCGAACACTGGGTCTTCCAGACAGTAACGCGAATCTGTTTCCTCGTTTTTGTGCTGCATCCTCGCTCCATCCGCACCGCGGAGTTCTGGCTGGCGCTGTCGCTTGCCGGAACTGTCGTCATCGTTCTCGACTGGGAAGGGGCCGATAATCATAAGTACCTGCTGGTTTATTGGCTCTGGGTTCTGTTTATCGCCCATCTTTTTGCTGATCCAAAGCAGCAGCGACGAACGCTCGTGTTTAACGCCCGGTTCTTTCTCTGTTTTATCTTCCTTGCTGCGAGTGCACAGAAACTCTCTTCGTCCAGTTATCGGTCGGGCGAGATGTTTGAGCATTTTCTCTACGTCGATTCGCGATTCACCGCGTTCGGTAAACTAATCGGGATCGACCCTTCAGTGCCGGACGCAGTGCAAAAGCGAATCGCATTACTTCGAAGTCCGTTTGCCCAAGTCGAGGGAAACGAGCTGCAAATCCCGGGCTCGGAGCGGGCACGCGTCGCGGCGTTGGTTCTCACGTGGTGGGATCTGTCACTTCAATTATTCATCGGTTCGCTGTTGCTCATCCGGCGGCCAGTGACGGACGTGCTCGCACATATCCTTCTCCTGTTCTTCATCTTCACGACTTATATTCCGGCTCCGGTTTTCGGTTTTGGCTGGATCCTGGGGGTGATGGGTTTCACTTTGGCGAAGGAGAAATTTCCCAGAATCGCCGCCGGTTATGTGATTTGTTTCGGGGCTATACTGGTCTATCAGGTGCCGTGGCGCGACTGGGTGCTTGCGGCCAAGTTTTAGATTGCTTATTGCGGGGCGGCAGAGCACAGCGGGCCTGCCAATTGGCAGGCCCACCGGCTGAAACACTAACAAGTCACAAGAGATGGCGAAAAAACGGCTCTTGGTAAAGCAATTTCAGTGGTCAAGCCGCGCAAAGTGATTCGCGGTCGTCTCCTACGGTCTGGAATTTTTTTTCCGCAAAATCACACAATTCTGCGCAACGCGCTGCAAACCCAATTCGTTAGGCTCTCCTATGATTCGCACGCAATGCAACGCATTGAAAATGTGCGCAAACACTCGTTAGGCAATTAGAAATCCGTTGCTCTATCCGGCTGAGCTACGGGCGCAAAATTGCCGCGAATATTACTGATTTTCGTCCTGAATGAAAGCCGGACGGAGATGTCTAATGATACAAATGGAGAAGTTCTCGATTTGGATTTCCCTTGGAATTGTGCTTGTGGCCGTTGGCGCGCTCGTCGCCTTCGCGAAGTTGCATCCGGCGCAACAAACGCGAACGGTTCGTGACATGAATGCGCTGATGGTTATCGCGCCGTACAAATATCAAGGGGCGTGGGTGTTTGATGATCCGGCCGCCGGTTTATTTCGCGAGCCGTTCATTGCCGGCATCGATACAATGATTGACAAAGCGGTGGCGAAAATTCCAGACGCCGAGAAAGGATTTCGCGCGGTCTTCAGCGCGCGACAGTTTCCCGGGTCAGATTTCAAACTCGAGTGGCGACGTGAAGAATCCGGCGGGAACTGGTATTACAGCAACGAGTTCAAAATGGAGGGCTGGCTTTGTCCGGCGCTTTTAAAATACTTTCCGACCGCCCCGCCTGAAATTTACGTCAAAGTGGAACCGAAAAGTTGAAGCGTTGGAACGCTCTGCCTTCGCGTTAGGGTTCCCGATCCTGGACGCGGTGTTTAAGCTCCCAAACTCGAAGCGCGGCCAGTAGCAGCGCCTTGGTCCGGGTGAGTGTTCCGGCCGCGGCCATGTTCGTGTCGTATTCATGACGAGCTTGCGCGCCGGTCTTCCCATTGCGCCCGCGACCCTTGGAGCGTTTATGCCCTTTGACTTTCTTAACACGTCTGGCCGCTGTTTCGCTGACTGGGAGATGTCCACTGCTATTCATATAATTCTGAGAATTTCCTATATTCTCCATATCCCCGAGCAGCTTCCTTGCCAGCAAACCGTAGAGCGCCCATCTACCTCTGGCAAAACCCGGCCTGTAACATTCTGGTAACGCGTTTGCGACCCCCTTTTACGCCTGTTGAAAACCGCTTGTGCCCACACTGGTTCTCCGCCAGTTTCAAGCCCGCACTCCTATGGCTGATCGCAAACTTGGCTGTCTCAGTATTTTTTTGTTCGTGGCGCTCTGCATCAGCGTGTTCGTCAACTTCATCCTGGCGATGGTGGCGTTCCGCGGTTTCGCTACTGGCGTACGACTGGAAGAGCCGATGCCGAAGTTTCGCGAGATCGTGGTCCAGCGCGGCGGACGCCTGGTGCCTGACC
Organism: uncultured Verrucomicrobiae bacterium; assembly: GCA_963801815.1. Lineage (GTDB taxonomy): Bacteria > Verrucomicrobiota > Verrucomicrobiia > Chthoniobacterales > UBA10450 > AV40. Next base: position 361,787 of record CAWDGJ010000002.1, on the reverse strand, counting down.
GAATCGCGTTGATTACGATGCGTGGCCTGATCAGCGGTTCGATTCCCGGAAACGTGAGCGAAACGATGGTCGACGACATGTGCCTGGCCTTAGAGCAAGCGCGAGAGGACAACCGTGTGAAAGCGATTGTCCTGGAAATCGATTCGCCGGGCGGCGAGGTCACAGCCGCTGACCAAATTTACAATGCCGTCGCAAAAACGCGCGCGAGAAAACCGGTGGTCATATACATGGATTCGCTGGCGGCTTCCGGAGGGTATTACGTCTCCTGTGGCGGGAAATATTTAATGGCCAACGAAACGACAATCACCGGGAGCATCGGCGTGATCATCCAGACTTTGAACTACGAGCAACTCTTCAACAAAATTGGACTGGCCTCCGTTGTTTTTAAGAGCGGCAAATTCAAAGACATCTTGAACGGCGCCCGTCCGATGACGCCGGAAGAGCGCGATCTGATCCAGAGTTTCGTGATGCAGACTTACGACAAATTTCTCAGCGTTGTTTCGAAAGAACGCCGTCTGCCGGCCGATATGCTGCGCAACACAATTGCCGACGGCCGAATTCTTTCCGGCAAGGACGCTTTGAACGCCAAACTGATCGACGGTCTCGGTCAAATTGAAGATGCCTACACCAAGGCTAAACAGCTTGGTAACGCGCCCGATGCAACCGTTGTGAAATACGGGCCGCCTTTTAATCTCTTCCGGTTCTTCCGTGCTTTCGGCCAGGTCGGAGATTCGAAGATCGAGCTCGAGTTACCGAAACAACTCGTGCCGAAGCTCGAGACCGGACGCGCTTATTTTCTGCCGAGCTTTTACGCTCCGTAGCTCGAACGAAATGCTTTCGAGTGCCTTCTCCAGCGCGCTTGCAAATCTTGTTGTAGGCCTGCTCGTTGTCGCCGGGCTCGCGATTTATCTGACACTGATCCGTCAAATCAGCACGAGAAAGTCACAAGTGACGCCGGCAAACGATACTCCACCGGTCCGGACGTTTGGATTGCTCGAGGCGTTCCTGGCTGCGGTTCTGATCTTGTTTCTTTTGATGAATATCGCGGCCGCCGCTGGACGTTCGCCGGTTCAATTAAACAATCGTGATTTGGTCGCGAATTTTATGGTGACGCTGTTCGTCGTCTTTTTCATCGCGACGGTTTTGAAGGTGCGCGGGATCGACATTGAGACGATAGCCGGATTTTCCAAGACCAGCCTGAAACGCGCGGTTAGCACAGCGATCGTGCTCCTGCTCGCGGCGACCCCGTTGATTCTGCTCGCGGAAGGCTTGACCCAAACGTTTCTCGGTGGTGAATCGAGCAAGCAAGAGATTGTCGATCTGTTTACCAACTCGCGGACGATCGAACAGAGAGTCACAATCATTGTTTTGGCTGTAGTCGTTGCGCCGATTTCCGAGGAATTCATTTTTCGATTTTTCATTTACGGCGTGCTGCGTCGCTACTTCGGCGTCGCCGTCGGGCTCGTTTTCAACGCTGTGATCTTCGCGGCCGCGCATACTCATCTGCCGTCAGCCGCGCCATTGTTCGTCCTCGGCAGTTGTTTCACCCTTGCCTACGAATGGAGCGGGTCGATCCTTGTTTCGATGGCGATGCACGCTCTTTTCAATGGAACCCAGCTGATCTTTCTCGCGTTTCCCGAACTGAGTCAGCAATGAAACTGAGCAGTGTCGGTGAGAACGCGCTGCTCGCGTTGATGCTGCGTGAACTGCCCAGTTCGCGCGAGGTCATTGGCGATGATTGCGCGGTCGTTGCGTTTCGCGGAGCGAAGAACCTCCTCGTGCTCAAAACGGATTGCGTGGTCGAGAAAATCCATTTTAGAACTTCGAGCGATCCCGAGTTGGTCGGCTCGAAAGCAATGATGCGGCCGCTGAGTGATTTCGCCGCGGTGTCGGGGATTCCGCAGTTCGCGCTCATTACGCTGATTGTTCCCGCGACAAGATCGACAGCGTGGGTCAAGAAGCTCTATCGGAGTTTGAAGCGCGCCGCGTCGAAATTCGATGTCGCGATCGTGGGTGGCGAAACCAGCGCCATCCGCGGACCGGCTGTCATTTCGGTCAGCGTGTCGGGTTTCGTTGAACGAGGTCGCCGGGTTTCGCGCGCCGGCGGAAAAAAAGGCGACGATCTTTTCGTTACTGGACGCCTTGGCGGTTCGTTGCGGGGAAAGCATCTGCGATTTGTCCCGCGCATCAATGAGTCGCGCTGGCTCACCAAGAATTTTCACATTCACGCGATGATGGATTTAAGCGATGGTCTTGGCGCTGATCTCCCGCGTTTAGCGAAGGCCAGCAAGGTCGGCTTCAAGATCGACAGGAACGCATTGCCGCTCGCCGCTGGCGCAACAATCAACAACGCCGTTTCGGACGGCGAGGATTACGAACTTCTTTTCGCTATCTCACCGCGCGACCGCGCACGACTTCAACGCACCTGGCGCAAAAAATTCCCCAAAGTTCAGCTGACGCGCATCGGTTGCTTCTCTCAACTCTCAATTCTCAACTCTGAACTTCTTCCGCGTGGCTACGTTCATTTCCAATAGCCCGGACGAAACCGAATCGTTCGGGTGCCAGATCGCGAGGACTGTGAAAGCCGGTGACGTTCTCGCGCTGACGGGCGACCTCGGTAGTGGCAAAACCCAGTTCGTGAAAGGCTTGGTCGCGGGCTTTGGGGCGAAAACAACTGCGACCAGTCCAACGTTCACGCTGATTCACGAGTATTCCGGCGGACGCCTGCCGATTTATCACTTCGATTTTTTTCGACTTGAAGATCGTCACTCGGTCGAGCGACTCGGGCTGGATGAATATTTTTTCGGCGACGGCGTGTCGATCATCGAATGGGCGGATCGGTTTTCGGACTTGATTCCGAAAACCGCTCGTTGGATCTCGTTTGAAACGAAATCTGAGACGCAACGCGCGATTACGACCAAATGAAAATTCTCCCGCCTGCTGTTTCTGGCGATAGCCCAGCGCTTCAGCGCTGGGATTAAAGATGCTACAAATATCGAGTCCACGCAGGACGAAAGAGAGTTCTGCCGTCCCTAACGGGACTGGATCGAATGGTGAGGCGCGGTTACCCAGCGTTAAAACGCTGGGCTATTGTCTGCGCAAAATCCCGTTGAAGTCAGCAAGTTATACCAAATGAAAATTCTCGCCCTCGAACTTTCCAGTGGGCAAGGAAGTCTCGCGTTGTTCGATTCTGGGGAGCGCACGCGCCCTCGCGTGCGACGGTCGGCGCCCTCGCCGACCGATCTTCTATTCGATCGCGAGTGGCCGAATGATCGAAAGAATTCCGGTCCGTTCTTCGAACATTTAACTGAGGTGCGCAAACAATTTGGAAAGACTGACACAATTATCGTTGGACTCGGCCCCGGCTCCTACGCGGGAACCCGGATCGCAATTTCAGCCGCAATCGGGCTTTCTTATGGAGGGACGGGCTCTGTCCCGTCCAACGATAAAGGACGACACGGAGGTCGTCCCTCCATCCGCCTGATTGGTTTCCCATCGATCTGTGCGATCGATTGCGACAAGAAGGAATATTGCGTGATCGGCGACGCGCGGCGTCAGACCTTTTTCTTCGCTGCAATTCGCGACAATAATCTGATCGAAGGCCCGGATTTGATGACCGAAGGTGAATTGCGCGAAAAACTGGATAAGCTCGAACGCACGATGCGGATCTTCACGACCGAGAAACTTCCGCAATTCGAGCGGCCCGAGCTTCGTTTTCCTTCAGCGAAGGTATTGGCCAGCCTGGTCGGAGAAGCGGGGCGGAATTTCTCGCAACCCCCGTTGGAGCCAATGTATTTGCGCGAGCCGCACATTACGATTCCGAAGAAATGACGCCGAATTATCGTTGCTGGGCTGAGATCGATCGTGGTGCGTTGCGTCACAACGCGAAGATCGTGCGCGAACGGATCGGTAAGGCCGAGATGCTCGCGGTAGTGAAAGCGAACGCCTACGGCCACGGATTGATGGGCGTCGCTGAAGCTCTCGCGAACGATGTTCAGCTATTCGGGGTTGCGAATCTGGAGGAGGCGCTCGCGCTTCGAGAAAAATTTCATCTCCCAGTGATCATCCTCGGCCCCTCGCTTCCAGAAGAAATGCCAACCATCGTCGAGCGCGGGTTCATCCCGACAATTTCCACGTTCGACGAAGCGACAGCCTTCGATCGCATCGGTAAGACGTCGATCAATTTCAAAGTCGATACCGGAATGGGACGAATGGGCGCGGTCGAACAAGAAGCGCCGGAAATTTTCAAACGTGTCGCAACATTGCCGAAGATCGACATCCACAGCGTTTCGACACACCTGCCGGTTTCCGATGTCGATCCTGACTACACGCGCGATGAGCTGGTTCGGTTTCGTAAAATCGTGCAGCAAATGCGCGCGACGGTTCCGGGCGCTTATAAAGCCCACGTCTTGCAAAGCGCGGGCACACTCGCGTTCAGCGAAACGGTGGACGAAATCGTGCGCGCGGGAATGGTTCTCTATGGAATTTCGCCTCTGCCCGAGTTTCAAAACCTGCTCAAACCGGCCATGACCTGGAAAACTCGGATCGGGTTGATCCGTGGTATGCCGAAAGGGGCTTCGATCAGTTACGGTCGGACGTTCATCACGTCGAGCGCAATGCGAGTTGCCACATTGACTGCCGGTTATGCTGACGGTTATCCGCGACATCTTTCCAATCGCGGCGCGGAAATGTTGGTTCGCGGCAAGCGATGCCCGTTGCTCGGCCGCGTGACGATGGATTTGATGGTGATTGATGTTTCGCACATCGCCGATGCCGATGCTGGCGCCGAAGTCGTGTTAATGGGCCGCCAGGGCGACGCCGAAATCCCGTGTATCGAGCTGGCGGACAAAGCCGGCACCATCACTTGGGAAATTACGACAAGAATTGGCCAACGGGTTAAACGAGTGTTCGTTTGATTTCGAGTTAAAATGCTTGTCACAGGTCACAGGTCACTCATCACTTCTTCTTGATGTTCCAGATCATTTTCAACGAGCTGAGCGCGGCCGAGATGTCGGCATTGCCAAAGAAGATGCAGCTCGATTTGCTGGCTGAGTTTCAAATTCTACCCGAAGATCTCGATCGGCTCGACGCGAAGCACTTCGGCGTGATCGAACGCGAAGGAAAAAAATTATATCGTTACCGCGCCAAAGATTACCGGATCTATTTCGAGCAAATGCCGGAAGGAATCACGATTCATCGCGTTCTGCACAAGAACACGTTTCGCGATTTCCTTTTCCGCTCAAAACTTCCGGGCTCGGAAGACCAGGCCCTCGGCAAGACCCGCGAATTCTGGAAACTGATCGACGAAGGCAAGAAGACGCGGAAGGCGTAGAAGAGGATCGGAATATCCCTTTTGATCGGTTACCTCGCTGGTGCGCTGTCATCGCATCGTCGTCAGTCAAAAGAAGTAACAGCGTTGTAGCGGTGCTTGTTCTCAAGCACCGAATTAATAGATAGGCGCTCGCCGCGACGAGCGCCTCTAGAACTGTATGGGAAGCCGCCGGCTTCCCATGAGACGCTAACAGCGTCTCCTACAAAAGTATTGCGCGCGATCGAGCGCTATTTCATCAGCAGCACGGACCGGCTGCGTTTGATCTCGCGAGTGATTTTGCGGTGGAGATGCGCCGGCATTCCGGTCACGCGACGGGGAAGAATCTTCCCGCTCTCGGTCACGAACTTCTTCAGCAGGTCGGGATTCTTGTAATCGATCGCTTCGATTGAGATGTCGATTCGGCGCCGGGGCATGGCCCGGTTGGCGCGGCGAAATGCGGAACGGCGTTTGGCGGTCTTGGGTTGCATGAAATTACTTGGTTTCGCGATGGAGCGTGTGCTTCCGCAGATGCGGGTTGTATTTCTTTTTCTCGAGCCGGTTCGGGGTGCGCGGGCTCTTCTTGTTCCGCGTGGTCATGTAGCGCGATACCGGTTTGCCCAGCGCTTTCGCTTCCGTGCACTCGAGGGTGATAATTTCCTGGGCCATGTCCGTTACTCCTTCGATTCGGGCGCGGGCGTGGCTTCAGATTCTTCGGCTTCGCCTTCGCCGCCTTCGTCTTCGGTCAGTCCGAACAGCGAGGTGACCGATTGCCGGACGCGCGAAGCCTTGCTCTGCTTCTCGAGCTGGGATTGGCATTCAACCGTGAATCGAGCAAACGGGATCGCTTCCAAACGCGCGTGCGGGATTGGCTTACCCGACATCTCGCAAACTCCATATGTCCCGACCTCGATCCGCTTGAGGGCCTGATCGATCTCATAAAGGGCATCCTGTTCCTGTGAAAGCAGGCTGAGCGCGAAATCGCGATCGTAGGCGTCGGAACCAGCGTCCGCCTGGTGCATTCCAAATGCGGACGCTTCACTGCCTTCTGCGCGTGAACGCAGCGTGTCCTGCGCAACGCCGGCCATGGAATCAACCATGGCATCGCGCAGTTGAAGGAGCTTGTCCTTCTGTTTGCGAATGAAAGGTGACAGCTTTTTCTCGTGATTATTCCTGGTGATCAATGCCTCGCGCGGGCTGGCGCTCGCTTTTTTGGCAGAAATTTTCCGTGCCGGCTTCCTGGCAGCTTTCTTAGCGGTAACTTTTTTCTTTTTTGCGGTGGCCATAAAGTTCAAAAGGCGGTCGCCGGAGCGACCGCCGGGAAAAACGGAGGCTTAATTAAGAGCGATTCTTGATTATCGCAAGGGGAGATTTGACGATTTTCGGAGCCGTTTGTTCATCGTGTTTTAACCACGAATGGACACTGATAGCCACGAATCAGCGACAAACTCCTGCAGAGATCGCTTTGCTAGCCGCCTTTGCCGGATTCGTGCTCATTCGGGTTGATTCGTCGTTAGATTCAGGAACTAGCGCTGGAATATCGCTTCAAGGCGAACGACCAAAAGGCGCGCGACAGGCAAACGATGATCGTCGACGCAATCACCAATTTTGCCATGAGGCCCCAGGGCTGACCAAAGGATTTGGCGAGCACTCGCGCAGGCACGTTCGAAACCACAACCACTGGAATGATCCAGCTGAAGATGAACTTGAACAGGCGCGGATAAATCGAGTCCGGGTAACGCGCGATGTTCAGGAAATTGAAATAGCCGTAGACCAGACCCTGCGCGCGCACGATCCAAAAACTGACGGCGGCCAGGCTGAGCATAATCGAATAGTGGACTGCAATGCCGAAGCCAATCGCAACGAAGTAAAGCACCACCGACAATGTCGTTGGCACGTAGCCAAGTTTCGACAGCGAAACGCCGACCACCATGCCGCCGACCGCCGCGTTTACGACGCTGTCGAGTCCGAATTGTTTCGTGGAAACGGCAAATTGGCTGTCGATTGGCAGGACGAGGAGAGAGTCGAGCTTTCCAGTCCGCACCAGTTCAGGAATGGCGGCGACGTTGACGAAAAAGAACGCCTGGAAAAGCTGTGAGATCATTTGGTGCGTGCCGACGAGCAGGACCACTTCCCATTTTGTCCAATCACCGATGCGGTCGACATTGCTGAAGATGATGGAGAAAAAAACGATCTGTCCGACAAACCAGAGTACTTCCACCAGCATCCAAAGCAGAAAGTTCGCCTTGAAACTCATCTCGCGAATGAGCGAGTTGCGAAGCATGATGGAATAGATCTCGATGTAACGTCGAACCACGTCTGCCTGTCATTTTAATTACAGTCCAAGTCAAATCACATCCTACATGAAGCGTTTTCTACCCATTGGCGTCATCATTGTCGCTTTGCTCGTCGTCTTGTTCGTGGTTAGGCGATGCACCTCCAGCACTGCTGCGTCTTATCAAGCTGCCAACGTCACTCGCGGACCGATTACGCAACTTGTCACCGCAACCGGGACTTTGAATCCGGTGGTTAACGTACAGGTCGGCAGCCAGGTCTCGGGAAACATCGCTAAGCTGTTCGCGGATTTTAATTCCGAAGTGAAAGCTGGACAGACCGTGGCCCAAATCGATCCGATGTTGTTCCAAGCTGCCGTCACCCAAGCTGAAGGCGATCTCGCCAGCACGCAAGCCGCGCTGGAGTTGGCGAAACTGAATGCAGATCGAATCCAAAAGCTTTTCGCGCAAAAGAATTCCGCGCAGCAGGATCTCGATTCGGCCATGGCGAGCCTGCATCAGGCCGAAGCAACCGTGAAGATCAAGCAAGGCGCGCTCGATAAAGCGAAGGCCGATCTCGACCATTGCACGATCACGTCGCCGATCGATGGCGTAGTGATTTCGCGCAGCGTCGACGTCGGCCAAACCGTTGCCGCGAGTTTGCAGGCGCCGGTGATCTTCCAAATCGCAAACGATCTCGCGAAAATGCAGATCGACTCCAATGTGGCCGAAGCGGACGTCGGCGCGGTTGAGGTTGGACAAGACGTCGATTTCACGGTCGACGCGTTTCCGACGCGCACGTTTCACGGAAAAGTGGTGCAAGTGCGCAACGCACCGATCACCGTTCAGAACGTCGTCACTTACGACACGGTGATCGGCGTTGAAAACAAGGATCTGAAATTGAAGCCGGGGATGACCGCGAATGTTTCAATCATCATCGCGCACAAAGACAACGTGCTTCAGATCAAGAACGCCGCTCTGCGCTATCGTCCCGCGGATGCAGCAGCTGCGCCTGCGCCACAACCGCGACCGGCATCTTCGCCCGGCGCTGGTGGTCAGCGTCCAACCGGAGCGCGCGAACGTCGAACCGACCGTACGGTTTACGTTTTATCATTTGGCCGGCCTAAACCTGTCCAAATCAAAACCGGAATCAGTGACGGCATTATGACCGAAGTCACCGAAGGTTTGAAGGAGGGCGATAGCGTCGTCATAGCGCAACTGACGGCGCCAAGCGCAGCTGCTTCGCCCGGAACGAATCCGTTTAGCGGCGCGCGCAGATTTCCATGAATCGCAAACACGAAACGGCGCGAGGTGGATCGGCCGCTCCGCGGGCGATGCTAAAAACGTATGCGCCTCCGGCGCCAAGATTAACATCGAGCGCGGAGCGCTCAATCCACCCATGAAAAACGGAGAGGTCGTCAAACTCGTGGACGTTCACAAGACGTATCACACCGGTGACGTCGATGTTCGTGCAGTTCGCGGCGTTTCACTTGAAATTCAGCGCGGCGAATTTGTCGCGCTCATGGGCGCAAGCGGCTCCGGTAAATCGACCCTGATGAACATTCTTGGTTGTCTCGATCGCCCAACCTCCGGTCGTTACCTACTCGACGACGCCGATGTTTCCGGGCTCGATCGTGACCAGCTAGCCGATATTCGAAATCACAAGCTCGGGTTCGTTTTTCAAAGCTTCAACTTGCTGCCGCGCACTTCCGCGCGCGAAAACGTGGAGCTCCCGTTGCTTTACGGGACGCGCAGCCTGACCAATGCGCAGTTGCACGAAAAGGCAGACGCGGTTTTGGCTTCGGTTGGACTTGGAGGACGCGAAGACCATCACCCGAGTCAGCTTTCCGGCGGTCAACAACAGCGTGTCGCAATTGCCCGCGCGCTGGTGAACGATCCCGAAGTCGTTCTTGCGGACGAGCCAACCGGAAATCTCGATAGCCGTACGAGCGTCGAGATTATGGGAATCTTCCAACAGCTCAACGAACGCGGCATCACCATCATTATGGTGACACATGAGCAGGACATTGCCGCCTATGCGCGGCGCAACGTCGTGATGCGCGACGGATTGATCCTGAAAGATTTCAATGTCACACAGCGCTCGGTTGCGACCACCGAGCTGGAAAAAATCGCTCCCATCGATTCTGAATCACCGTCATGAACAAATCTGGTCACTCGCCACTCGTCACTGGTCACTTCCCATGAAAGTTGGATCGACATTGAACATTGCGCTTCGGGCGCTGCGCCGGAACAAAATGCGCTCGGTCCTGACCGCGCTCGGAATTATCATCGGTGTCGCCGCCGTCATCGCGATGGTCGGCATTGGAAACGGCGCGAAAGCGCAGGTCGAAGCTCAGATCGCGAGCCTTGGGCAGAACGTGATCCTGATTTTTTCCGGCAGCACCACCTCGAGCGGGATCCGGACCGGTTGGGGCGGCGCCGGCACTTTGAAAATCGAAGATGCGGAAGCGATCCGTCGCGAAGTGCCGGGCGTTGTCGCGGTGAGCGAAGAAGTTGTTTCAACCACGCAGGTCGCGGCCGGAAATCAAAATTGGTTCACGCGAATCTACGGTGAGTCGGCTGATTACCTGGAAATTCGACAATGGCCGCTGGTCGATGGTGCGCCGTTCACTGATCAAGACGTGCGCAGCTCGAACAAGGTTTGCGTGATTGGCAAAACAACCGCGTCGCAGATTTTCGGCAACGATAGTCCGGTCGGACAAGTTTTGCGGATCAAGAACGTGCCGTTCACAATCCTGGGCGTGTTGACGCCCAAAGGTTTGAGCACCCAGGGCGTCGACCAGGACGACATTGTGATCATGCCTTACACGAGCGCAATGAAACGCGTGATCGGCGGGACGACATTGCGCAACATCGACGTTCAAGTCGGCCAGGGCGGCGAAATCAACGCCGCTCAACAGCAGATCATCGCGCTGTTGCGGCAACGCCATAACATTCGGCCGGGACACGACGACGATTTCACGGTGCGCAACCAACAGGAGATTGCCGACGCCGCGACCGCAACAACGGCCGTCATGACGGTGCTGCTGGGTTCAATCGCTGGCGTGTCGCTTGTGGTGGGCGGAATTGGGATCATGAACATTATGCTCGTGAGCGTCACCGAGCGGACCCGCGAGATCGGTACGCGCATGGCGGTCGGCGCCCATGGCAGCGACATTCTTACCCAATTTCTCATCGAAGCCGTGACTTTGAGTTCGGTGGGTGGAGTCATTGGAATCATTTTTGGAATCGGCGCGTCGCAAATTCTTTCCAGCTACGCCCATTGGCCGACGCTCATCTCGTTGAGTTCGATCATCATCGCGTTCATGTTCAGTGCCGCGGTTGGGATCTTCTTTGGTTTTTATCCCGCGCGCAAAGCCGCTGCTCTCGATCCGATCGAAGCGCTGCGGTATGAGTGAAATTCGAAACTCGAATTTCGAAATCCGAAACAAATTCCAAATTCGAAGTACAAATGTTCAAACCGACCTTGCGCATAGCGCTCGAAGTTTGAATTTCGATCATTCGTGCTTGTTTGGAGTTTCGAATTTCGCGCTCCGAGCTTCCTTTGTTTCATCTGTGTAATCCGTGGTTAAATTCTGAGCATGGCTGAACGGAAGGGTTACGAGGGATCTGGTCGCGGAAGCGAAAAAGAAGATCACAGAAATTTCTCCGACCGATGCTGCGGCAAAAACGAAGAGCAGCGACGCGGTGATTATCGATGTTCGCGAGAAAGACGAGTTCGACGAATCGCACATTCCCGATACGGTCCACATGAGTCGCGGATTGTTGGAGCTCGAAGTCGAAGACAAATTTCCCGATCGCAACATGACGATTATTTGTCATTGCGGCGGCGGTGGTCGTTCCGCGCTCGCGGCCGAAAGTCTGCAAAAGATGGGCTACAAGAACGTCCGCTCCATGGCCGGAGGGTTGAGGGCCTGGAAAGCCGCTGGTTTACCGACCAGCAAGTGATCACAGGATGAGCTACGAAGATTTGAAGCGTAGCGCCGCGATAATCTGCAAACATATATCCTATCCAGAACGTCCGATCTTGCGCGCTACGCGCGACCTTCCACTCGAACCGGAAGACAGCGGGTGGCAATTCCTGTGCGGCGTGGAAAACCATACTGACCGCCGCGGACAAGTTTGGGCGCTGCAAGAAGTGGCAGCGTTAGATCCGGCGCTTAGCAATATTCTCGACGCGGAACCGAAGGTTTCTTTCGAGCGATCAACGGTAGACATGCCGTGGCGTTCTGTGCCGTACGCCAACGAAGGCAAAGAGTTGTAGAGGCGCTTGTGCCAAGCGCCTGTTTATTAATTCGGCGTTTGAGAACAAACGCCGCTACAAAGCGCGAATGTTTATCAGCCGCCCACCGCTTGATAATGCCGCAGGCCGTGGTGTCACATCTTTCATTCGCTTGTCTTCGCACTCCGAAGTTTCTTAAGCTCGCGATTCCAAGCCGTGAGCGACAAATCACATGTTTCAAAACCGATCGCCGCAATCGGGTTACTGTTGGTCGTGTTTTTTCTGTCCGGCTCTTCGACCAACCCTGCTGACATCTATTTGCCGCAGCTAAAAGATAAAGACCCCGACGTGCGCATCGGAGCGTTGCGGGAGCTTCTGACGTCGCCCGATTCCAGAATTCCGGAAGCAATGCTCCCCCTGCTTTCGGATGAAGGAAATTCGATCCGGCGACTCGCGGCGCGTGCGATTGGCAGTCGCTGGTGGCAGATTCCGAAAGAGAAAACTGAAGGTTACGTCAATGCGCTCCAGCGTAATTTGCGATCGGAAGTTGATTTTGAGGACGAAAAGAATATGGCCGAGCGCGGGATCGGACTTCTCACGCGACGTTATGATTCAAAAATGTTCTCCCGGAGTCCGAACGGGCGATGGGTGATCTACGAACGACGCAGCTTCCCGTGTTTGATCGACACTACAACATCCACTGAAGAATTAATCGGATGGTCGCCGGCTTATAATCGCGACTCAGAAATGCCGCCTTGGTGGTTTAGTGGCAATAGCCCGATCGGACAAGATGAGGCTCTCTGGCATCCGACGAAGGAGGCAGTAGCGCTAAGTGTTTCGATCAGTAAGCGCGCCACGAGCGTTTGGATTTGGGAGCACAAACATGGTGTTCAGAAACTGACGCGCTCCGAATTGATCAAATTGCTTCACCCAAAAGGAAAAATCGACGAACCAAATCCAATCTCAGCTGAGATCAAGGAGTGGAAAGGGGACGATCTTCTGGTTTCGGTCGGATGGGGTTTAGAAGACGAAGGTAGCGCACTTATCAGCTGGAATCTTGCAAATCACAGGTGGCGCATAGTTTCGCGAGAGTCTCCGAAGAGATAGCTAATTCTATCCACCGACGGCTTGATAATGACGCAGGCCGCGGTGCCACATCATTCGCGCCATTGACCAGGTGAGAAACAGCCAGCCGGTTTGGATCGCGAGGGCTTGCCAGAGTTCGGCGCCTTTCAAGCGCCCGAGAAAAATCGCGACCGGACAGAACAGTTCGTAATAGAACGGCATCCATTTCAACGCCGCCTGAACACCGGCCGGCATGATGTCGATCGGGAACATTTGCCCGCCCAGGAAATATTCGAACGAGTAAACGATGAACACGAAGGTGGTGATCTCCAAAATCCAGAACGCCATCATCGCGAGCGAATAGGTGATGAAGAATTGGATGAATGCCGCCATCATCGTCGATACGATGGCGAGCACGTAAGTGAGTGGATCGTGTGGAAGTGTGACGTAGTTGTGGAAATAGAGAAAGATGAGCGCGATTGGCGGGAGGGTGACAAAGGTGTAAACGAGCCGGCCGCTGCAAAAGATGCTGAACCGATATGTGAGATAACTCATCGGCTTGGTCAGGAGCGCGTTGATCTGGCCTTCACGAATGTCGGCGGCGATTTGCCATTCATCTTCCGTCGGCGTGACCAGATTGCTGACCAGGATCGTGAGCAGGTAATAATAAATCATCGAGCCGTAGTCATAACCGTGCAGTCCGCGGCCGCGTTCTTTGAAAACGGCGTTCCAAAGAAACACTGTTCCGGCGAGCGGGATCAATCCGAACGCCGCGCGCAAAAAATAATTCCAGCGGTAAACGAACGTGTTCTGAAGCCCGATGTTGAAAACGGAAGCGTATTTGGCGACGGGCGCGTTCATTTGAAAAAAGACTAATCAGGAAACCAGGAAATCAGGAATTAAGAAGCCACGGATGAACACAGGTTGACACAAATGCAGAACCTTCTTTCGGCAAATCTGTGTTTCATCTGTGTAAATCTGTGGCTCAAGCGCTTTCTCTTTTCCCAATTCTTTTCGGTTCATGCATTCGTGGATTCCAGATTCATCTCATCTCTTTTGCTTGCGCAAGTTCAACGGCGAGATTGATCGCGGCGATCATGCTGTCGGGCCGCGCGATTCCTTTACCGGCGATCTCGAACGCAGTGCCGTGATCCGGACTGGTGCGCGGGAACGGCAGACCGAGCGTTGTGTTCACACCGTTATGAAATGCGTGGAGCTTGAGCGGAATCAGGCCTTGATCGTGATACATGCAAAGCACAGCGTCGAACTCTCCTTCGACCGCACGATGAAAGACCGTATCCGGCGAGTGCGGTCCGGAAATTTCAGCTTTGAGATTTTCGCTTTCAGATTTCAGCGCGGCGACAGCCGGCCCAATGGTTTCGATTTCTTCACGGCCGATCTTACCCGACTCGCCGGCATGCGGATTCAGTCCACAAACGGCGATACGAACTTGAATGCATAATGCATTCAAGTTGCGACTCGCCGTTCGGCGCTGCAGGAAATCGACGAGGAGCAAGCCAACGCGGACGATTTCGGATTGTTTGAGCGCGCTCGGAACTTTCGCCAGTGGAATGTGAGAAGTAACGAGTGCGACGGTGAGCTTGCCGCCGATAAGACACATGGCGAAGTTCTTTACGCCGCAGCGTTCGGCGAAAAATTCGGTCTGGCCGGGAAACCTAAATCCCGCTTCGTACATGCGAGCCTTGTGAATCGGTGCGGTGACAACCGCATGAAGCTCGCCGCGTCGCGCGCGAGTGACAGCTTCTTCAAGCGCAGCGGCCGCGGCCCGCGCCGTTTCAATCGTGGACGCGCCCGGTTTGCAATTCGGCTGTCGACCGATGACGACGTAATCTGCCGAATCAGGAACCTTTTTCGATTTCAGAGCAAGATCGACGATCTCCGGTCCAATGCCGGCGCAATCACCGAGCGTGATTCCAATGCGCGGTCGCATGGCGCATCTTCGACAAACGCGCGATTGAGGTCAATCGCCCCTACCTAACAGACAAACGTATTAGAACGTCTTGATGTAAGCCTTGGAGCGGAGACTGGCGAGCCACTTCTCCTGAAGCGCCTGGGCCTCATCGTGCATCAGTTTCTTTTCGATGTCCGCGCGTGCTTGTTCGAGCGAGCGGGTTTCGCCGCCGTGTCTGTCTTCGACTTTAAGAATGTAGTAGTTGCCACTGAACTCGATGATGTTGCTGATCTTACCCGTGTTGAGTGCGAACGCGGCTTTCTCGAGCGGTGCGGCCAGCGTCTTGCGATCGACCCAACCCCAATCGCCGCCGTTCTCGCGAGTGCTGTCCTCGGAGTAGAGTTGCGCCATGCGTTCGAATTCAGCGCCGTGATTTAGTTTGCTGAAAATTTCCTGGGCCATTGCTTTCTGCGCTGCCGCTTCGCCATCGCTGGCGTGACTCGGGATCATGATCAGGCGCAATTTAACCTGTTCCTTGCTGGTGAACTCTTCCCGGTGGGCCTTGTAATATTCCTCTACTTTCACCGGCGAAACGGCGAGATCGAGCTTCACATTCCGGCTGCGCATCGCCTGGACGATCATTTTTTCCATCTCCATCTTCTTGAATTCGCCCATGGTGAAATTTTGGGCCTCGAGCGTTTTGATGAAGGTGTTTCGGTCGCCGCCGAAATCGCTCTGGATGATGTCGTGCATCCGTTCTTCGATGAAGTGGTCCGGAATCTGGTAGTTCTCGCTCTTGAACGCTTGAATGATCAGCTGGCGATCGATTAAATCCCGGAGCGCAGCTTCCCGCGCTTCCTTGATTTTACTGATCAGGTCGTTGCCACTGAATTGAGCGCGCAATAATTTCTCGCGCGGGCCAACAAGGTCGCGGACTTGAGAATAGGTAATGACGTCGCCGTTAACCACCGCGGCCACGCCGTCGACTACTTCCGGTTCCGGCTGGGCGGCAAAGGCGGCCTGGCTAATCAATGAGAAATTTGCCAGGCTGGCCGCGATCAATCCGAGGAAAATTTGGCGGATCATGTAAATTTTTTTGTGAGTTCCAGTACCTCGCCGAGGTGCGGGGGTTTTGCAACTAAACGAGGGAATTTGCCGCCGACAAGTACAAATTCGCCCCGACGGGTCAGCATCAATTTCCGCTCGCGGACTTCGACACGGGTAATGCCGGCTTTCGCGGCCGCAAGCTTGATTTCGGCGAGGAGGAACAAGTTGTCGACTGCGGGCGGAAATTTGCCAAAGCGGTCGCGCCATTCTTTTCCGACACGATCGAACTGCTCTCGCGTGCTGATCTCGGCCACTTCGCGATAGGCTTTGATCCGTAAAGCGGTGTCGTTGATGTAGCTGGCGGGAACAAAAGCCGGAATGTTCTGGGAAGGGCCGAAGCCAGCGAACTCCGCTTCATTGGTCGCGACAAAATCGATGCGAAGATCCACGTCGAGCCGTGGCTGAAATTTTCGGCCCTTGAGTTGCGCCACTGCTTGCTTGAGCAACTGGCAATACAAATCGAAACCAATGGCCACAATGTGGCCGCTTTGGGCGGTGCCGAGAATGCTGCCCGCGCCGCGGATTTCAAGATCGCGCATGGCAATGCGAAAACCGGCGCCAAGCGAGCTGTATTGCTTGATCGCGTTGATGCGTTTGCGCGCGGCGCCGATCGTCATCATTTCGCGCGGCAAGAGCAGATAAGCGTAGGCTTTGTGCTCGGCCCGGCCAACACGGCCACGCAGTTGGTAAAGGTCGGCCAAACCGAAACGGTCGGCGCGATCGATGATGATCGTGTTTGCGTTGGGAATGTCGAGACCGCTCTCGATGATCGTGGTGCAAACGAGGATGTCGATTTTTCCGGCGACGAAACGCGCCATCACTTCCTCGAGGTCGTCGGCACCCATCTGGCCATGACCGATTTCGACGCGCGCTTCCGGAACGAGGTCGACAATTTTTTCGCGCACGCGCTCAATGGATTGGACGCGGTTGTGCAAGAAGTAAACCTGGCCTTGTCGCTCGAGCTCGCGCTTGATGGCGTCGCGGATGATTCGTTCATCGTAACCGCAGACGATGGTTTCGACCGGCAAACGGTTGAGCGGCGGCGTTTCGATTGTCGACATGTCTTTCACGCCCACGAGCGAGAGATACAGCGTGCGCGGAATCGGCGTAGCCGAAAGCGTGAGCACGTCGACGAGTTTGAACAGCTCCTTGAATTTCTCTTTGTGTAAAACGCCGAAGCGTTGCTCTTCGTCGATGATGACGAGGCCGAGATCTTTGAAAATGACGTCGCCCGAAATCAACCGGTGCGTGCCGATCACGATATCGACGCCGCCCTGGCGCAGGAGCTCGAGAATTTTTCGCTGCTCGCCATGCGATCGGAACCGGCTGAGCATTTCGATCCGCACCGGATAATCGAGCATTCGTTGACGAAAAACTTCGAAATGTTGCTGTGCGAGCACGGTTGTCGGCGCGAGCACCGCGACCTGTCGGCCGTCCATCACCGCTTTGAATGCAGCGCGGATCGCGACTTCGGTCTTGCCGAAGCCAACGTCGCCGCAAATCAAACGGTCCATTGAGCGCGGCCGCTCCATGTCGATCTTCGCATCGATGATCGCCTTCATTTGGTCGGGCGTCTCCCGAAATGGGAACGAATGTTCGAATTCGAGCTGCCACTTTGTGTCCGGACCGAACGCGTGCCCGGGAACAGTCTCACGCTCAGCCTGAACCGTAAGCATTTTACCGGCGTAATCGAAAATGGACGCGGCAGCGGTCCGTTTCGCGCGGGCCCATTTTGAATCGGCCAGCGAACTGAGCTGCGGAGAACGCTTCCCAACACCGACGTAACGCGAAACGAGATACGCTTGTTCGAGCGGCACGTAGAGCTTCGCGTCATTAGCGAATTCGAGGGCGAGCACTTCCTGTTCGCCAACGGTAGTGGCGGCCGTGCCGGCTGCGATTTTTTCGGGCCACACGGTCCGAGCCGGACTGGCACTCATCCCTGCAGCTGTCGTCGATGTCGGAATCGTGGCGAGCCCGAGGAAGCGGCCAACACCATATTCAAGGTGAACGACCAAGTCGCCTTCGTTCAGTTCGCTGAAATCGATCTGAGCGCGATGCCGCTCCGCGTGATAAAGCCGACGGCGTGCATGGGGTGCGAAACGTCCGAACAATTCAGCCGCGGACAGAATGACGAGGTTCGCGTCGGAGAAACAAAAGCCGCACGCGAGCGTGCCGAGAACGAGATCGACCTCGCGTAGAGGTTCGTCGCCGATTAGCTCGCGAAAACGCTCGATTTCGCCTTCGGTTTGAAAATAGACGACGACGCGAGCTTGATTGGCGCGCCACTCATTCAAGTGTTTGATGAATTGGTCGCGCTTCGCTTCCGCAAGTAGAAAATCGCCAACGGCGAATTCGCCGATGTTGCAATCCTGAAACGCGCCGCCGAAATCCTCCGGGCCTTCTTCGATCCAGCTCTCGCTGATTTGAACTCGCGCGCTCGAATCCTCCGCGGATTCGAGATCGACTGTGAGATCGTCTGTGCCGATGTAATCTCGAACGTTGCCGCTTTTGTCTTCGGCTCCGCCGAGCAGGATGTCGATCTTGCGCAAATCGCGGACGGAAGTTTGGGTGTCGATGTCGAATTCACGCAGCGATTCGACATTGTCGCCGAAAAATTCGACGCGGGCCGGCAACGGCGCCTGCCAGGAGTAAAGATCGACGATTCCGCCGCGGACGGCGAACTGACCGCGAGTGGTCACTTGAGCGACGCGTTCATAACCGGCAGCGCTCACCTTTTCGAGTAATTGCTCCATCGTCGAGTTGGCGCCGCGCTTGATTTGTAAAGTTGCGGACCGAACGGCGCCGCGTTTTGGCGCGGGCTGATCGAGGCTCGCTCGCGTCGTAACGATCACGTGCGGACCAGGTTCACTGTCGATCTTGGCAAGGAGCGCCAAACGCTCGGCGGCGATTTCCGGATCGGGCAGAACGTTTTCGACCGCGGCGAACTCGGCCTCCGGCAGAAACTGCGCGGTTGAGATCCAGTTGAGCAACGTTTCGTAAACGGAATCCTGCGCCCGTACATTTGGGCAAAGGATCCAAACGGTTTTTTGCGCGTTTCGCGCGATCACCGCAGCCAGAAATGCCTGCGCCGGACCGATGACGTGTGAAAATTTTACCGACGCGGGTTGGTCGGCGATTTGATTAAGTTTGCGGGCAATCGATTCCGATTGCGCGACGCGCTCAAGCAACGCAGTGGAGAGCGGTTTTTCCACCGCGAACCTTCGCCGAAAGGAGACAAATCTTCCAGTGTGGCGACGGCCCCAAGATGCGCAGCTACAACTCAGTTGGTGATCGTGACCGGAGTTCCAACCGACACCGATTTGAAGAAATTCTCGGCCATGAATTCCGGCATCCGGATGCAACCATGGGAAGCGGGATAACCTGGCAGGTAACCGGCGTGAAGCCCGAATCCGGGCGCGATTTGCATGTAGTACGGCATCGACGCGCCTTTGAAATGTGTGCCTGGCGGCTTGGGATCGCTCACCGCGACATTCGGCTTTACGACCTGGTCGCTCTTGTCCACGAAGTCGCCATACATGCTGGAGGCGTGGCCTTTGTCTTTGTTGATGATAGAAAAATGACCGATGGGCGTGTTTTTTCCTTCGCGACCAGTCGATAGCTGTGAAATGCCCACGAGCATTCCGTTTTTGTAAAAATACGCGCGCTGTTCTTTAATGCTGATCTTGACCGAAGGCCTGCCGCCGATGTGGTCGCCATCCCAATAAGAGACATTGTCGACCGGCGCGTTGGAAGTCGGCTGATTCCCGTAAACTCCACCGAGATACTGCGTTTCGCCCGAATAACGAACGTCTTCCTCGCAGCTGGTGAAAAAAAACGTGGCCACCGCGAGGATCGAGAGGGGCAGATAAAATGAGCAACGCATAATTTTTTTTCGGTCGAACCCTCTACCAACGACGCTGCCAAAGTCAAGAGAGGCATCGGGCCAATTTTGCACCGGGACGCGGCTTGAATTGTGCTTTTGCGTAAGCAGACTCTTGCGGGCTTACTCCCGCCATGCCGACTTACGAATACCACTGCCAAAAATGCGATCAAAACTTCGAAGCATTCCAATCGATGCGCGATAAACCATTTACCCAATGCCCGAAAGAGCTTTGCCGGTTGCCAAAATGGGGGCACGGCAGGGTGAAACGCCTGCTTGGAACGGGTGCCGGAATTATTTTTAAGGGCTCCGGATTTTACAGCACGGACTATCGCAGTAAGGCGTATCAGGAAGCGGCCAAGAAGGAAGCGCCTTCGCCTGCGAGCGCGAGCGGTGAAAAACCGGCCAGCAAGGAAGGGAAAACGTCAAAGACCTCGCCATCAACTCCTTCAACCAAATCCAAGAAGGAATCGGCACCATGACCACAACGACAACGCGTAAATTGGTTTGTGCAGAATGCCGCCACGAAAATGAGGCTGAGCGCATTTATTGCCACAATTGTGGAGAACGATTGGATCGCTCCGGGGTGATTTCGAAGAAAAAAATCGACAACGCTGAGGAAACGCATCGTCGGTTGCGGAAATTGCTGCAGGGCCCGAGCCGGACCCGTCGGAATCTTTTAACGGCTCTCAAGTTAATGCTCGGGGCCGTCGCGGCGGCCGGCCTGATCCAGATGGTGCTGCCACCGGAGTTTCCTCCCCCCGTCAAAGTTTCGTCGCCGGTGCAACTCGACCTCGAATTGGAAAACGCAATCCGGAAATCGGTGACGCTCAATTACTCAGACAAGGACATTAACGCCTACCTCGCATATCGATTGGCGGGAAAGAAGAAGGTATTGGACAAGCCGTTCTTAAACTTTGACCGCGCAGCGGTCGTCTTTAAGGAAGGAATTTGCATCATTGGATGGGAACGTTCGATTTTCGGATACCCTATTTACAGCCAAGTGTCTTATCGGATGGATGACCATGCGAAACAGATTTCGGTGGTAAATACTGGCGGTTGGATCGGGCGCTTGCCGATTCATCCTTCAATCATGCGATACGCTAATATTATTTTTAAGGATGTCTGGGCCGCGCTGGATCGCGAGCGAAAATTGGTAAGCAAGATGAACAGCGTCGCTTTCCATGACGGCAACGTTATAATGGCGCCGCCGGCCGTTAAGGGAGTGGCCGGGAGTGCGCCGTCGCCTTCGGCTCCGCCAGCCAGCCAACCAGCCAATCAAACTAGTCTTTGACTTCCGGAGATTGGACGTAAGTAACAGCTCTGAGTTTCACCTTTTTTTGATCGAAAATAGGTGCTCGCCATTTCGAGCACCGGGCAACTATTCTGGCGGCGCTGTCTGTGAACCCCCGGATCCCCCGAGTTTTCGTCGCCTCGCTCTTCCTTTTGGTCTTTCGTTTCGCCCTATGCGGGCTCGAACCTGCTGGGCGTAGCGTGAGCCCGTCCGGACAATTCATCATCTATGGTGTCGACGCCGCGTATCGCGGCGTGATCTCCGCGATCGCCGAAAAAACCAGGGCCGATCTGCTCGCCGTCTTGAAGCGACGCGACAACTGGAAAATTCCCATCGTCATTAACTTGCAACCGCGCGCTGTAAATTTGCCGGAAATTCCGGCGACGGACCTCGGATTGAGCCAAACCGAAATGGGTTTGAAACTGCAGCTCGACGTCGCCATTTCACTCGAGATCAATCCGACCGCAATCGAGCGCGAGCTCGTTCGCGCTGTGCTGTTGGAAATGATTTACCGAAATCGGGCCAGAATCGTTTTCGGAGACGCATATGTTGATCCGCCAACCTGGCTGGTGGACGGGCTTCTTCAATCGGCGCCAAATCGCGACCATGCGCCTCTCGCGGCTGTTTTGTCTGTGCCGGCGAGTCCCAGTTCACTTGAAGAGTTTTTGCATCAACGCCCGGAATTGCTCGATTCGGCAGCAAGGGAACTTTATGGCGCTTATTCGTTCGTTCTTGTGCAATTGCTTGCCGAGAGTCCAAACGGTCGCGCTCAACTCGGGCGTTACATCGAAAATCTCGCTCGTGGTTCAACCGATCCGCTGGCAGATCTGCAGGCTGCGTTTCCCGCAGTTGGTGATTTTGAAAAAGCCTGGAGATCGAGGATTTCCGGCGTGAAATCGGCCGAGCGGGGCCTTCTCACGTTTTCAGAGACCCAGGCGAAATTGAACGAAACCTTGAGCAAATCGATGCGACTTGATGAATTTATGCGAATCAAGCCGACGTCGGCTCAACGTCTGGCGCTGCGAAAGTTGGCCGAGGAATTGTGCTTGCAGACCGTACATGCGAATCCGGTGTTGCGCCCTGTGATTCAGGATTATCAACAGATTGCCGAGCAGCTTGCCCTTGGGAGAAATCGCGGCATCGCGGCTCGCCTGGCTAAATTAAAAGCCATGCGCGAAAGACTCTCCGTCCGGATGAGCAATATCGATGACTACATGAACTGGTTCGAGGCTGCTAAACTGGAGACGTCGAGTGGGTTGTTTGACGATTATCTGAAAGCGGACACTGCCAGCGAGTCTCAAAAGCCAAGAAGAAGGGATGCACTCTCGATTTATCTCGACGCGATGGAACTGGAGTTCTGACCGGCATGGCGGGACGAAGCCGTGCAGAAACCGGGCGAAAGGGGCAAGTTCGTGTGCAACACTACTTAAACTGAGTGGTTCAATAAGTACAACTCAACCTCGAAGGATCTATATGAAAATTAAACTGTTAGCGGTCGCACTGCTTACAAGCGCGGCTTTTGTTGGAGGTGCCTACGCCAGCGGCCATCATAACGGCGGCGGCGGGAATTTTGTCTCGGGTCACTCCGGCGTGTCCCGAGGCGGTGTTAGCTCATCGTTTCGTTCGATGCCGGCGGGCGGTGGTCGAATGATGTATTCTGGTCGACATTTCTCCTCCGTCGGAATGCGTGGGCCAGTGTATGGCCAGCGTTTTGTCCACTCGACGTCGAGTGCGCCGGTCGTTGCGCGGCAATTCAACTCCGGGAATATGGGAGTTAACCGAGCGAATCAGTTCAGAAACAGTTCCCATCTCGCTCAAAATGGAAATGGTTTCGCGCGAAACAACGCTGTGCTCCACAATCAGCGAACCGGCACGAGGCAATTCCAGAACGGGAACCGACTCGCGTCGAACTGGCGTAGCCACGTCGTCGCACAACATTCGGCAAACTGGCGCGCCAATTGGGATCATCATCACGACCACTTTTGGCACGGCCATCGGTGGTGTTTCATCGGCGGCTCCTGGTTTGCCTTTGATCTCGGATTTTATCCTTGGTGGCCGTGGTGGGATTACCCGTACTATGGTTACGGCTACTACGATTATCCGTACAACTACGGTTACTACCCGAACGGGTACAACGGTGATTACGGATACGGATATACCGATCCCGGCGACCAGTCTGGCTACAACAACGGCTACAATGACCAGTCCGGATACCAAAATGGTTATGGCGGTCAGTCCGGGAATTCGGCCGTCGCGGCTGCTCAGGATCGTTTGAGCCGAGACGGTTTTTATCGCGGGCAAATCGATGGTGTTATGGGACCGGAAACGCGGCACGCGATTGTGCGGTTTCAAACCAAACATGGTCTTGGTATCAGCGGCGAGTTAACCACTGAAACGCTCAACGCCATGGGATTGCGCAATTACGCCAGCGGCTACTGATTTCGAAGAGCGGAATGATGGTGGCCGGTCTAAGCCGGCCACCGTTCCCGGTAGTTGCCGAGAGCAGGTTTGCCAACTAGATTAGTAGGCGCGGTTAAGCCGCGCTTTTTCATTAATGCAGAAAATTGGATTTGCCGAAGCGCTCGATTCCATCGTCGCGACCGACCATCGCTATCAACGCGAGGCTTACATTTTTCTCCGCGACGCGCTCGATTTGACGACCAAGCAACAGAAGAAAGTGAAAGGTACAACCATTCGACACGTTTCCGGGCCCGAGCTGCTTGGGGGAGTTCGCCAATATGCACTCAAGGAATTTGGACCGCTGGTGATGACTGTTTTTGAAAATTGGGGGATTCACGCGACCGAGGACATCGGCCACATGGTTTTTAATCTCATCGGCGCGGGAATCTTTGGGAAAACCGACGAGGATTCGATCGAAGATTTCAAAAACGTTTATGACTTCCAGGAAGCGTTCGTGAAACCGTTCGCACCGGAGAAAAAAGTCGAACCCCGTCCGGGTTTGCCGGCGCCGAAGACTTCCTGATCGAACGGCGCGGCTGATTGGGAATCAAATAAGCAATAATTTGTGTATCGCGTTATAGTCCTCGTTTCCGCCTTTGTCTTTGCCATGGTGAATTTGAACGCTTGTAAACCTTCGACCACGAATGACGTCGAAGCCATCACGTTCCCGCCGAACACGGCGAAGAAATGGGTTCTTCCCGACGGCCTCACCTTGATCGTGAAAGAAGACCGCAGTGCGCCTGTGGCGAGCGTGCAGGCGTGGTGCGGCACCGGGAGCATTTACGAAGATGACAAACTCGGTGCCGGTCTTTCGCACATCCTTGAGCACATGTTGTTCAAGGGAACGAAGACCCGGAAAGCCAACGATATCGCCCAAAAAATTCAGGACGTCGGCGGTTACATTAATGCCTACACCTCATTCGACCGCACCGTCTTTTGGATCGATGTACCGAAGGACGGTGTAGAAACCGCGCTCAACGTTTTGTCCGACGCGATGATGAACTCCACATTGCCGCCGGAAGAATACGTGAAAGAACAGGAAGTGATTCGGCGCGAATTCGCCATGGGTTTAGACGATCCCGATCGCCAGTCTGGCCAACTCCTTTTTGCAACCGCATATCAGCGACATCCGTACCGGTTCCCGGTCATTGGCGAGATCGAGATCTACAACCAGCTCACCCAGGAGCAGGTGATGCAGTACTACAAGTCGCGCTACGTGCCGAACAATCTTACTTTTATCGTGGTCGGCGATGTCGATGCCGAAAAAATCCGCCAGCAGCTCGCGGATTATTTCAAAGATTACCCCGAGAAGTCTCTCAAGCCGGTCTTCGTGCCGGAAGAACCGCCGCAACTTGGGCGGCGCGAAGTTCATAACGAGTTCGCGACCGAACTGAGCCGGCTTTCATTGGCCTGGCACATTCCCGAGCTCACCCATCCGGACGTTCCGGCAATCGATCTGCTCGCCGGAATTTTGGGCGATGGCCGAAGCTCCCGTTTGTATCGGCGGGTGCGCGAACAGGCGGGACTCGCTTTTAGTGTGTCGGCCTTCTCCTACACTCCGGGCGATCCGGGTTTGTTCGGTGTCGATGCCACGGTTGATCCGAAAAAGCGCGACGAAGCCCAGCATTTGATCCGGCAGATCATTGATGAGGTGAAACAAGCGGGCGTGACCGCCGATGAATTGATGAAGGCGAAGAAGATGTCGTTGAGCCATCACCTTGATGCACTCACGACCATGCGCGGACAGGCGTCGGATATGGGATCGAACTGGCTACTTACCCGTAACCTCGATTTCAGTCGTGATTATCTGACTGCCGTCCAGAAAGTCACGCTCGACGACATTAAACACGTCGCCGCGAAGTACCTCGTCGATCAAAACCTGACCGTCGCCTCGTTAAATCCGAAGGGCTCACTTGCTGAAAAACAGGAAGCAGCGAAACCGATCGCGGCTGGAGAAATTCAAAAGTTCGAACTTTCCAACGGCCTGCGGTTACTTGTGCGCGAAGATCCGCGATTGCCGCTGGTTTCGATGACGGCGGTTTTTCGAGGCGGTTTGCTCGCCGAAACGCGACCGACAAACGGAATCACGCGGTTGACGTCGCGCGTGTTGCTTAAGGGAACGAATACGCGTACGGGCGAGCAGATCGCGGATCAAATCGAAGCGATCGGCGGATCGATTTCGAGCGACGCCGGCAACAACAGCATGAGCGTCTCCGTCCACGTGATGAAGCCGGATTTGAAAACCGGCGCCGATTTGCTCGCTGACGTTTTACTCAATGCGAATTTTCCCGAGAAGGTGATCGAGCGCGAAAAGCAGGTTCAGGTCGCCGGGATCAAACAGGAAGACGAACAGTTGACGATGGTCGCGCGCAATATTTTGCGCCAGGCGTTGTTTACCGACCATCCCTACGCGTTACGGTCCAATGGTTCCGCTGATTCCGTCCAGCATCTCACGCAAAAAGATCTCGTCGCATTCCGCGACAAATACATTGTGGCCAAGAACGGCGTGGTTGCCGTTTTCGGAAACGTAAACGCAGCCGAAGTGAAACAGCTTTTTGAACAAACGCTTGGCAAAATGAAACCCGGCGTGCTCGCGTTGACTGACGCGCGTCCCTCGGCGCCGATTACGAAAACGGAAAGCGTGGAAAGCAATAAAGAGAAAGCCCAGGGCGTAATCATGGTCGGGTATCGCGGTGTCGATATGTTCGACAAGGACCGATATGCGCTCGAGCTTATCGATGAAGCGAGCAGTGATCTTGGCTCGCGTTTCTTCGTTCGCATTCGCGAAAACATGGGCCTGGCCTACTACGTTGGGGCGAGCCAAATGCAGGGACTGGTGCCTGGGCTGTTCGCGTTTTATCTCGGGACTGATCCGCAAAAGATCGAACCGGTGAAGACGGCGTTGCTCGATGAAATCCGGAAACTGGCGAGCGACGGTTTGACCGACCAGGAATTGACACGTGCGAAACGAAAACTGATCGGCCAACATCAAATCGCCATGCAGAGCAACGATTCTTTCGGTTACCAGACTGCACTCGACGAGCTTTACGGGCTCGGATTCGATTATTACAAGAAACTGGAACAGGAAACGAACGCGGTCACGCTTGATGAGATCAAGCGAGTGGCGGCAAAGTATTTTCGCGATCAACCGTATGTTTTAGCGACGGTGCGGCCACCGGAAAAGAAGTGACAAGTGACAAGTGACGGGTGACGAGAGCAGAATGCTGTGCTAATGAGCATTACCACTCGTCACCTGTCACTCATCACTTCTTCTTATGGCTGAAGTCCAAACCAGCACTCAAAGTGGCGAGCTTTCCCAGCGCTTCATCGAGTTCGTGATGATGCACGCTCAGAACGCCGCACTGTTTCTCGGACAAATCCCGAACCCGAAAACTGGCGAAGGCGAAGTGAACCTCGAGCTTGCAAAAATGTTCATCGATCAACTGTCGATGATTCAGGAAAAAACCCGCGGCAATCTAACGAGCGAGGAGTCCACTGTGTTGCGCAACGCTCTTTCGAACCTGCAGATGGTTTTTGTGGAAGTTTCGCGGCAGGTGACACAGGGCGCTGCGCAACCGAAACAGTCTCCCGCGGAATCGACGCCAGAAACGCCCAAGCCGGCGGCCGAGCCCTCCGGGCCGATCGAAAGCCCCACTGAAGGCGAGTCGAAGAAAAAGTTCACTAAGAGCTACGGCTCCTGAATTGAACAGGCGCGGTCATTGCGCCGTCGAAGTCGAAACCGCCGGCCGAAGATCGGCTTGCGAATTCAATTACATGCGCAGTCAGGCGAAAAATGGGAACGGGAACGGCGCAAAATTGGTCGCCGAAGCGATCGAGGCTGCCGAGGAAGCCGGTTTGAGTTACGTGAGCGACGATCGGCCGGGTTATACTCGAAAAGCAAAAGGCGACAACTTCGAGTACGTCGACACCGAAGGAAAGTCGATTGCCGACGACCAACGGCTGTTGCGTATCAAGCGTCTGGGAATTCCGCCGGCCTGGACGGATGTTTGGATTTGTCCCAGCGCGAACGGCCACATCCAGGCAACGGGCCGCGATGCGCGGCACCGCAAACAGTATCTCTATCATGAGCGCTGGCGCGAAGTTCGCGATGAAAGCAAGTACGATCGTATGATCGCATTCGGGAAAGCGTTGCCAAAAATCCGGAGACGCGTGGCCAAAGACCTAAAGTTGCAGGGTCTTCCACGAAACAAAGTGCTCGCCACCGTCGTGCAATTGCTGGAGCGGACTTTCATCCGCATCGGCAACGAAGAGTACGCGCGCGACAACAAGTCCTTCGGCCTCACCACCATGAAAGGTCGACATGTGGAAGTGAAGGGCTCGAAGTTGCGGTTTCGTTTTCGGGGGAAAAGTGGGAAAGAGCACGAGGTTGACGTGACCGATCGGCACATCGCGAAAATTGTTTCCAAGGTCCAGGATTTGCCGGGCCAGGATTTGTTTCAATACGTCGGCGATGACGGCGAGATTCGCAACGTTACTTCGCAGGACGTGAACGAGTATTTGCGCGAAATTACGGACGAAGATTTCAGCGCGAAGGATTTTCGAACGCTGGCGGGCACCGTGTTGACTGCGGTTGCCTTAAACGCGCAGGAAGAATTCGAAAATAAGAAGCAGGCCAAGTCAAACGTCAGAGCTGCGATCAACGCCGTGTCCAAAATTCTTGGCAACACACCGGCGATTTGCCGGAAGTGCTATGTGCATCCCGCGATCTTCGAGAGTTACCTCAGCCACGAGTCAATCGACGGATTGAAGGAGTTGACCGAAGAAGCGCTGGAAAAAGAAGACGTCGACCTTCGTTCGAGCGAAGCCGCCGTTTTGAAATTTCTGGAAGCGCGGCTCGCCAAAAAAGCCGTTTAGCCAATCAACGACTTCCGCCGCTGCTCTTTGCCGTCGAGGTCGTTTTTGGTTTCGCGGTTTTGCGAACGGTGATGGTGGCTTCGCTGGACGAGGGTGTCGGCGACTTTTCGGGATATTTTTTCGTTGTGGGATAAACCAGCCGCCACGGCTGCGTTTTGATGGTGTCGCTGAACTCGGCGAAATTTTTTCCAACCGGTTCAAGGTCACGCATGGTGATCTTCAATTTATCGGAAGCATCGCGAAAATTTTGCAGCGTCACTTTCAAGTTATCATTCTCGGTCAGGCTGCTGCTGATCTTTTCGATGTTGTTAAGCGAGTGAGACAACGCGCTGTCCGGTGCGGTGAGATCGGCCATGTGTTCGCCAAACGACTTCACCTGGACGAGCGCCTGGCTCAGTTCGGAGTTCTCGTCAGTGAGGTGATTGATGTTGTCCGCCGTTTCTTGAAGGGATTTCATCGTATTGGTCGCTTCCGTGGCGACCGGCTTGATCACGTCCAGCATTTTCGCGGCGGCTTCACTGAAGTCGGGTGTTCGTTCCCCGGCAAAAATTTCGCCGTCACGTGCGCGACCGGAACTGTCAGTACCCTGGGTGATATCAATCGCCATGTCGCCAAGCATACCGAGTTGCATAAGTCGCGCATTAGCGTCGCGATAAACGATCGCGTTACGATCAACCTGAACGTCAATTCTCGCTTCGTATTTTGGTTTGTCGGCCTCTGACGGCACAGCGTTCGGTTCAGGATGATGAAACGCGGCGGCGGCCTCTTCCGCGCGACGTTCCTCTTCCTTTGAAACAGGCGAGTACAGTTTTTGAACCTGACCAATCTTGCGACCGGCGAGCATAACGGCCGCGCCCTGTTTAATGCCGGCAGCGTTGTCCACGTAAATTTTGTAAGTGACCAACGGACGAAAAAGACCGGGCGCACCGAGCAAAACCAAGACGAACATAAGCGCGGCCACCGTCCCTACCACCAACAGGCCGGTCATGATCTCATTTTTGTGCAATTGCATCTTGGCTTCCTTCCAGAATGGGGCCTTCAGTGCTTCCGCTCAAGAACTGCGCGACGACAGGATTTTGGGATCGTTTGAAAGTTTCAGGATCGGCGTCCTCAATGATTTTTCCCTGATACAACATAGCCATTCGCGTGCCGATGCGAAAGGCGCTTTCCATCTCGTGAGTCACGATGATGGAAGTAACTCTGGCATTTTCGGTGAGGCTGATAATTAACTCGTCGATGACCGACGCGATCACCGGGTCAAGACCGGCGGTGGGTTCGTCAAACAGGACCAGCTCCGGCTCCATTGTCAGCGCTCGAGCCAGGCTGACGCGTTTGCGCATTCCGCCGCTTAATTCCGAAGGCATCAGGTCCCTAGCATCCTTCATCCCGACAAGTTCGAGCTTTTCATCAACGATCTTGTCGATTTCTTTGCGCGATTCGTCCGTTAGCTCTTCCAGCGGCAGCGCGACGTTGTCCCGAACGCTCCGCGAGCTCAGCAGGGCTGAGTATTGATAAACCATCCCAATGTGCCGGCGCACCTGTTGCAATTTGCGGCGCTTCAAACGCGTGATCTCGAATTGTTTGAAAAAAACATCGCCGGCGTCCGGCCGCAGTATTCCCAAAATCAGACGTAATATCGTGCTCTTGCCGCTGCCGCTTTGCCCCATGACCACGAGACGCTCCGCGGGGTCAACTTCAAGGGTTACTCTATCGAGCACTTTCTTGTTCTCGAACTCCTTTTCGACGTCGCGCAGCTGGACCATATGCTCGTTCTTCGCGCTCATGTCGGGAAAAAATTCACGTAGACGACGTTGTAGAGAGTATCGACGCCAATCACGACGGTGATTGCGGTGACAACGCTCGACGTCGTCGCGCTGCCAACTCCCGCGGCGCCGCCTTTTACGCTCAGTCCGCGGTAACAGGCGATCGCCGCGATCAGCAAACCAAACAGGAAACTTTTCGCCACACCGGTGATCAGGTCGCGGATAAGTAAGGAGTCGCGGACAAGATCGATAAAATACGGGAAGGCAATGCTGAAATACGCTTTCGAGATCAGGCTTGTGGCCACAATCGCCGAGATGTTTGAGATCGTGGAAAGACACGGCATCAGGAAAAAGAGAGCGAGCATTCGCGGCGCGACCAAAAACCGGAGTGGCCCGATTCCCATCGCTTCGATCGCTTCTACTTCCTCCGAGACAGTCATCGTGCCCAACTCGGCGGTAAACGCGGCACCGATTCGCGCTGCAAGCATGATGCCGGTGATTAACGGGCCGAGCTCGCGGGTGAAACCGATCGACACCAACCCGGGCACGAGGCGTTCCGTCCCGAACCGTTGCAATTGATAACCGGTCAGCAGCGCCATGGTTAATCCCAGGAAAAAAGAAACCAGTGCGACCAGTGGCACCGACTCAACACCAGACCGCTCGGCATACCGGAAAAAACTTGCGGCTCGGAACGGCACGCGGCCCTCGCGCAAACGCTCGAAGGTTTCGTCGATCGTGTTGATGATGAACCAGAAGATACTTCCGACCTCGCGGAAGAGATTTTCGCCAATGCTGCCAATTTCCTGCAAGGCGACCACCGGCGCCGTGATCAGCCCCTCCTCGGTTGTTTCTTTCCTTTGTTCCGCCATGCCGACTGGGAAAGTGCCTCAGGTCGTGAAGTCTAAAAAGCGTTTTCTTCGCACTGGCGCGGCTGACCAGGGCAGACTATTTGTTTCGGGCATAAACCGGTATGTCGGTGCGAAATTTCTTGATCTGGGGAGCGGTCGCCCTTGCGACGACGACCGGCGCACAACAGTTCGGCAGAATGAGTTCAGTCAAAGCAAATAAAATCGGGTTAGTCGTGCACGGCGGCGCCGGAACGATGGAGCGTGGCAAGATGACGCCGGAGGCGGAGCATCAGTATCGCACTGGAATTGAAAACGCGCTCCGCGCGGGGTGGGAAATTTTGCAGCACGGCGGCTCGAGCCTGGATGCGACTGAAGCTGCGGTGCGTGTTTTCGAGGACGATCCGCTCTTCAACGCCGGAAAGGGTGCCGTTTTCAACGCAGCCGGTGTCAACGAAATGGACGCAGCGATCATGGACGGAAAAACGTTGCGGGCCGGCGCGGTTGCGAATTTGCAGCACGTCAAGAACCCGATCAGTCTCGCCCGTCTGGTAATGGAGAAATCGCCGCACGTGATGATGGCGGGCGAAGGCGCGGAGGCGTTTGCAAAGGAGCACGGCGTCGAGCTCGTCGATGCGAAATATTTTTTCACCCAGGAACGCTGGGACGCGTTGCAAAAAGTTAAGGCTGCGGAAAAGAGCACCGGCGCCAACGGCGACAAAAAATTCTTCGTCAGCGATCAGGATCTTCATGGCACGGTCGGTGCCGTCGCGCTGGATCGAAACGGCAACCTCGCCGCCGCAACTTCAACCGGCGGCAAAACGGGCAAGCTGCCGGGAAGAGTCGGCGACACGCCGGTGATCGGCGCTGGCACTTACGCGAACAATGCCACCTGCGCGGTTTCCGGTACGGGCGACGGCGAATTTTTCATCAGGGCCACTGCAACGCATGATGTCTCGGCAATGATGGAATATCGCCGGAAGACGCTGCAGGAAGCGTCGATCGCGGTGATTGATAAGATTGGAAAACTTGGCGGGACCGGCGGAATGATCGCCATCGACAAGAGCGGTAACATCGCGTTGCCGTTCAACACTTCCGGCATGTATCGGGGATACGTCGATGCCAATGGCAAGTTCGTGACCGAGATTTATCGTTGAGAGACTGTGAATCGACAATCGTGAAGCGGCGAACCGATGTAACCTTGTAACGGTTTAACGAATCTCGCCTTCACCATGCTGCCGCCGTTTTCCGTCACCATCCCTTGCTATAATGAAGCCGCGCGCATCGGCGGAACGGTGCGCTCAACCCTCGATTACTTATCGGCCGAAAGCCCGGATGCGGAACTGATTGTGGTCAACGACGGGTCGACCGACCCAACGTCGGAGATTGTTCGTGAAGCCCTGGCCGGCGCGAAAATTCAAGCTCGTCTGCTTGAGAATTTTCCTAATCGTGGCAAAGGCGCGGCGGTGGAAAGCGGGTTGCTCGCTGCGACCAAGCCGATTGGAATGTTTTTCGATGCGGATTTGTCCACGCCGCTCAGTGAAATTCCGAAATTGATCGAGCCGATCGCAAGCGGAGAGGTCGATCTCGCGTTTGGTTCGCGCGCCCTCGATCGCAAGCTGATTGGCGTTCATCAGCCGTGGCGACGGGAACAGGCCGGCCGGGTTTTCAATTTGATCGTGCGTCTCGCGACCGGAATGCCGTTTTGGGACACGCAATGCGGCTTCAAGGCATTTCGGCTCGAGGTTTGCCGGCCGATTCTAGAAAAAGCGCACACTGTTGGTTTTGCATTTGACGTCGAGCTTCTTTTCCTGGCCTATCGCGGCGGTTTGCGTTTGCGCGAAGTCCCGGTTCGCTGGAATCATTCGGAAGGCAGCAAAGTCCGCGTCGTCCACGATAGTTTGGCGATGTTGCGCGAAGTGATCGCGTTGCGCTTATCAAGTCATCCCGAACGGATGTGAGGGATCTCTCATCGGCCGACTGATCACGCAAAGTAAATTGTGTGGCCCGCGGTTCGATTGTGAGATTCCCCGCTCCGCTCGAAATGACAAACCGTACCCAGCGCGTAAATTAGTCGCCCGTTTTCTTGCGTCATGTCGGCCTTTCAATTTCATCCCGCGGTGGCGCGCTGGTTTGAGCGAACTTTTGGATCGCCTACCGAACCGCAGGCGCGTGGCTGGCCGGAGATTCAATCCGGCCATGACGTGTTGATCTCCGCCCCGACGGGCTCTGGTAAGACGTTGGCCGCATTTCTCGCTTCGCTCGATCGATTGTTTCGCGAAGGCGCGGCCGGCGAACTGCCGAACGAAACGCAAATCGTTTACGTCTCGCCGCTTAAAGCGCTGAGTAACGACATTCGGAAAAACCTGCAGGAACCGCTGGCGGGAATTCGTGAATTGCTAAAACAGGAAGGCCACGATGTTGATGTTCGCGCGGAGGTGCGCACTGGCGACACGACAGCAGCACAGCGTCAGGCGCTGATCAAAACCCCTCCGCACATCCTGGTCACGACACCCGAGTCTTTGTATCTGCTGGTGACGTCCGATTCCGGCCGAAAAATGTTGAAGACAGTGCGCACCGTGATTCTCGATGAGATCCACGCTGTGGTCGACGATCGCCGCGGCGCGCATCTCGCATTGAGTATCGAGCGGCTAGCGGCGCTGACCGAATGCCCACTGCAACGCATTGGACTTTCCGCAACGCAGAAACCGATCGAAGAAGTTGCGCGTTTTCTAGTCGGAACGAGGAACGTCGATCCGGGCGGCCATCCAAACTGCGCAATCATCGATATCGGCCATCGCCGCGAGCTTGATTTGGCGATCGAGATTCCGAAATCGCCGCTGGAAGCGGTAATGTCGAACGAAGTTTGGGAAGAAGTTTATTCGCGGCTCGCCGAATTGATTCAGGGACACCGCACGACCCTCGTGTTTGTAAACACCCGCCGAATGGCGGAGCGCGTGACCCATCATTTAAGCGAACTTCTTGGGGCCGACGCCGTGACGTCCCATCACGGAAGTCTCTCCGCGAAGTTGCGCCTCGACGCGGAGGACCGATTGAAACGCGGCGAACTAAAGGCGCTGGTCGCGACCGCGTCACTCGAGCTGGGGATCGACATCGGCTCGGTTGATCTCGTTTGTCAGCTGGGCACGACGCGTTCGATCGCAACTTTGCTCCAACGCGTTGGCCGCGCGGAACACAAGCGCTGCGGTTTGCCCAAGGGCAGAATTTTTCCGTTGAGCCGGGATGAGTTGGTCGAAGTTGCCGCGTTAGTGCATGCGGTTCGGCGCGGAGAGTTGGATCGACTGTTGATTCCTCAAAAGCCGCTGGACGTTCTGGCCCAACAAATTGTCGCCGCGAGCTCGACCGATGATTGGGACGAGAACAAACTGTTTGAGCTTATTCGCGCAGCCTGGCCCTATCGGGATCTTTCGCGCGAAGAATTCGAAAGTGTCGAAAAAATGCTGGCCGAAGGTTTCAGCACAAAACGCGGGCGACGTTCAGCCTTGATCCACCACGATGCGGTCAATCATCGCATCCGCGGTCGGCGCGGGGCCCGACTGACCGCACTTACATCTGGCGGCGCCATTCCCGACAATGCGGACTACCGCGTGGTTCTTGAACCCTCCGAGACCTTTGTCGGAACGGTGAACGAAGATTTTGCGGTGGAAAGTCTGGCCGGAGACATCTTTCAGCTCGGTAACGCGTCGTGGCGCATCGTGCGCATCAACTCGGGCGTGGTCCGAGTCGAAGATGCGAAAGGCCAGCCGCCAGGAATCCCGTTCTGGCTGGGCGAAGCGCCTGCTCGGACCAACGAGCTTTCCGTCGCTGTTTCAAATCTTCGCCAGGAAATTGAACGCCGACTCTCAAACTTGACCGACCCAGTCGGTCAAGTTGCCAGTGGTTTGGATAGCTTGCGAGCATGGCTTGTCGATGACCTGAAATTGCCGGCCGAGGCCGCGCAGCAGATTGCCGATTATTTCGCCGATACTTATCGCGCGCTCGGCGCAATACCGTCGCAGCAAACGTTGGTGATGGAACGGTTTTTTGATGAATCGGGTGGAATGCAGCTCGTTTTGC
Source organism: uncultured Verrucomicrobiae bacterium (assembly GCA_963801815.1). Taxonomy (GTDB): domain Bacteria; phylum Verrucomicrobiota; class Verrucomicrobiia; order Chthoniobacterales; family UBA10450; genus AV40. The sequence goes on along the minus strand of CAWDGJ010000002.1, from coordinate 326,685 downwards.
ATTCGCCATTCGGGAATCGAATCAATCGCGCCTGGGGCCTTGCGTTGCGAAAACGTTTCTGTCGATCTTTCAATTTCGAGCTGCAGGCCGCGGCAACGGACGACTCGATTGTTATTTCGCTGGGAACGCAGCATTCATTTCCGCTCGAAGAAGTTTTTCGTTATCTCAACTCAAAAACCGTTCGCGATTTACTGGTGCAAGCTTTGCTCGACGCACCGATGTTTACAATCCGCTGGCGGTGGAACGCAACGCGTTCGCTGGCCGTGCCGCGATTTCGTGGCGGCTCCAAGCTCGCCGCGCCGTTGCAGCGAATGGAGTCCGAGAATTTACTGGCCGCGGTGTTTCCGGATCAGCTCGCCTGTTTGGAGCATATCGTTGGCGATCGCGAAATTCCCGATCATCCGTTGGTCAAACAAACGATCGACGATTGCCTGAACGAAGCGATGGACATCGACGGCCTCGAGGAAGTGCTGCGCAAGATCGAGAATGCCGAGATTCGTTGCATCGCGCGCGATTTGCCGGAGCCGTCACCGCTGGCCTCGGAGATTTTGAATGCGCGCCCCTACGCCTTTCTGGACAATGCGCCGCTTGAGGAACGTCGCACTCAGGCCGTTTACACGCGCCGTGCTTCAGAAAAAAATGGCAGCGATGGTCTCGGTATTCTCGATTCGGCCGCAATCGAGAAAGTAGAACATGGAGCATGGCCTGAAGCTGCCAACGCCGATGAATTACACGACGCTTTGATGCTTCTGGCAGTGATGACGGGTGAGGAGGTGCAGCGGACGGTCCATCATGAAGCGAACGGAGCCGGCGCCGAGAAATTATCGAACGAGCTCGTCGAATCGAAACGCGCCGCACAAATGCGTTGGAACGGCAAAACATTTTGGGTTGTTGCCGAACGTGTGCCGTTATTGAAGGCGGTTTATCCAAGCGCCGATATAAATCCTGCATTGGAGGCGCCGGAATCCGCGCAGAAACAAGCTTGGGACCGGTCAAGCGCGATTCGCGAGCTATTGCGCGGACGAATGGAAGTTTCTGGACCGGTCACGATCACCGAATTGCAGGATATTCTTGGTCTCTCGCAATCAGAAGTGGAAGCGGGGTTGCTTGGCCTTGAAGGAGAGGGTTTCGTTCTTCGCGGGAAATTTCATCCGGACGCAACGGAACAGGAATGGTGTGATCGGCGATTGCTCGCGCGAATTCATCGGCTGACGATCGACCGGCTTCGCGCAGAAATTCAGCCGGTTTCCGCGCAGGGTTTCTATCGCTTCCTTTTCGCATGGCAACGCGTCGATTCGGAACATCGCGTTGAAGGGCCGGAAGGATTGCAATCGGTTCTGGAACAGCTCGATGGTTGTGAATTGCCACTGGCGTCCTGGGAATCGGCGGTCCTCAGCGCGCGGGTGAGCGATTATGATCCCGAGTGGCTCGATCGTCTTTGTTCTTCAGGTCGCGTCGGTTGGGGACGATTGAGTTCGCCGCAACATCCGCATGCGCGTGCAACCGCGCCGCTGCGCACCAGCCCAATCGCGCTTTATCAGCGTGAAAATCTCGAGGATTGGCTGCTGCTGGCTTCTACAAAATCGGCGATCGAACTTTCAGCAAACGCGCAAAGTGTGCGCGACACGCTTGGGAACGACGGCGCTTCATTTTTTACCGAACTCGTGAAGCGGACAGGTTTGTTGCCGTCCCAAGTTGAAGAAGCACTCTCCGAACTTGCGGCATTAGGTTTTGTCACGTCCGACAGTTTCGACGGCTTACGCGCGTTGCTCGTTCCATCAAACAAGCGACCGACGCTTGGTCGCAACGAAGGAAAACGCCGGCGCAAAACCAATCTGGCGAGTATCGAATTTGCCGGACGTTGGTCGTTGATTCGAAAGCAAGCGCCTGAGGAATCAAACGGAGCGCATACGGCTGAGCGCGATGTGGCCGTTGAAAAATTCGCGCGCGTTTTATTGCGCCGTTACGGCGTCATGTTTCGTCGTTTGCTCGAGCGCGAAAGTCTGAATGTAACCTGGTATGAACTCGGCCGGATCTATCGGCGACTTGAAGCGCGCGGCGAAATTCGCGGTGGCTATTTCATTGCCGGTGCGAGCGGTGAACAATTCGCGTTGCCGGAGGCGATCGGTTTGTTGCGATCAATTCGAAAATCCGAGCCAAGCATGCAACTCATCATTCTTAGCGCGGCTGATCCGTTGAACCTGCACGGAATTCTCACTCCCGGATCAAGAGTCCCGGCCTTTACCACGAACCGGGTATCGTTTCGGAACGGATTGCCACTCGCAGCTTTGGAAGGCGGCGAAGTACGCAGCTTCTCCAACGATGCGGCTTCGGATTCTGAAATCGAAACCGCGCTTAAGGTCGGCAAGCTCCGGCCGTCATTGCGGCCGTACTACAAATGACGAACTTCGGCGACGCCGAGTTCGTCATCCTGAACGAAGCGAAGGATCTCTCAAAAGGTGATTGATCACACCAATTGACTTGCGTGATCCGCGCTTCGACTGGGAGGTCCCTCGCTTGCGCTCGGGATGACAATCATTTTTTGACGATCTCGGCGTTCTCGAGCATCGCAACCCCGCCACGCTCGACAAACTTGCCCTTGAGCGTGATCGTTTTGCCGCAGGAATCCGCCAGCTCGTCGTTCATCGGTTTGTGTTCGCCAACGACCAGATAGGCCTTGCCGTTTTCAACGATCCCGACGGGCCCGCCGTTTTTGATGCACTTCGCGCCGCAGGATTGTCCGTGACCATCGCCCATCGCGTTATGATCGACGTAACACATCATATCAACGACTTCGCCAGTCACGGTTTTCTCGGCCGCGGCATCCGATTTCTCGTCATGGGCGAGCGCCAGCGGAGCCGTGGCAAAAGATGCGATGACAACCATCGCGAAGATATTCCTGAATGTCTTAAAGCGTTTCGAATTAAACATGAGTCACTTTCGGCTTTTCTTGCCTTCAATCAAATCGGCGAATTGTGAGAAGAAATACGACGCGTCGTGCGGGCCGGGCGCGGCTTCGGGGTGATATTGCACACTGAAGATTGGAAGCTCCTTGTGGCGCATTCCCTCGACCGTGTTGTCGTTCAAATTGATGTGACTAATCTCGACGTTTTTCGGCAATGAGGCTGGATCAACGGCGAACCCGTGGTTCTGTGCGGTGATTGCAACTTTGCCGGTCTTCAAATCCTTGACCGGCTGGTTTGCGCCTCGGTGGCCGAATTTTAGTTTGAATGTCGATCCTCCGAACGCGAAACCGAGGATTTGATGACCGAGGCAAATTCCGAAGATCGGTTTCCTGCCCATGAGATCGCGAACAGTTTTGTGCGCGTAGGGCAACGCCGAAGGATCACCCGGGCCATTCGACAGGAAAATTCCATCGGGATTTTGCGCGAGCGCCTCGTCCGCGGTTGTCGATGCAGGAAGAACCGTGACAGCGAAACCTTTCTGACGCAGCAATCGCAAAATGTTTTGTTTGATCCCGTAATCGTAGGCGACGATCCGAAACCGGATTGGCGGCAGTTTCGGTTTGTTGTCGCCGTTACCGTTTTGAATGGTCCACGGCTGACTCAATGTGTCGTCCGGGTCCCATCGATAAATTTCCGGCGTCGAGACTTCCTTGACGTAATCCATCCCGATCACGCCTTCGCCTTCTACTGCGCGCCGGACTGCTTGTTCGACTGACGTCTGCTCGGTCGTCAGACACGCCTTCATCGCGCCAAGCGTGCGGAGGTGTCGTGTCAGCGCGCGGGTATCGATTCCCTGAACGCCGATGATGTCGTACTTCTTTAAATATTCATCGAGCGACATTTCCGAGCGCCAATTGCTCGGCGCTTCGCTCAATTCTTCGATCACAAATCCGCGCACGTGCGGTTCGCGGCTTTCCTGATCGAGAGAATTAGTGCCGTAATTTCCGATCAGCGGATAGGTCATCGTCACGATCTGCCCGCGATAGGAAGGATCGGTCAGGACTTCCTGGTAACCGGTCATTGCGGTGTTGAAACAAATTTCACCGACCCGGGTGCCGGTGGCGCCAAATGATTCGCCTTCGAAAAATTTTCCGTCTTCGAGAGCGAGCAGGGCGCGCATCGGCGTCCATTGTCGATGCTGACGGGAGAATTTCAAATCGTTGCAGCGATGAAGCGTTAAAACGTTTTATCCATGTCCGCTTCAACGGTTCACCTCTCGACGCTTTGAACGAAAAACCCGAACCGAAAATCCGGTTCGGGTTTTAAAATTTTACCCCACTGATGCCGTTCAGGTGAATCTCCCGTTCCCTTTTGGTAAAGGGCGGATGACCGTCGCTGCGGAAGCTGACTTCCAATGAAGGCGTGCCATTTTCCGCAACAACCAAGCCTCCTTCGTTCATCAACTATCGGTTCGGGGACTTCGCCTTAATCGCGAACATCGCAGGGTAAATTTGAAAGCCGCTGGCTGAGAGTTGAGTGGAAAGCACTGGTTTCCTTCCCAACCCTCAACGAGCGGCTCTCACTCTCAAAGAACTATTCGCGCAATTCCGCGCCGAGGTCGCTTCGCAATCGCTCGCGAATTTTCGCGTGCGCCGCATTCACTTCCTCGTTCGTCAGTGTGCGACTTCGATCTCGATATGTCAATCGATATGCAAGCGACTTTCGTGCTGATTCCATTTTTTCGGTGAATAAGTCGAACAGTTCCACGCTTTCGAGTAACGGTTCTTTTGGTTCCCGGATCGCTCGCAAGATTTTTTCGTGAGGCGTTTCTTCCGGCACGATCATCGCGATGTCGCGCGTTACCGCGGGAAATTTCTCCAGCTCACGAAATTTGGTGGACGATTCCTCACGCAAAAGCAGATCGGCATGCAGCTCAGCGACCATCACTGGACCAGGCGCGCTCGACCTTGCTGCGGAAAGTTGTCCCCCAAAACCAATCTTTCGATCGCCGGAGTAAATGTCCACCGCCAGCGCGAGATCGGGAAATTTTCCGGGACGGAATGATAAGCTTGGAACGACGACATCCAACGAGCCTTTGAGATCGAACAGATCGAAACTGCGTTTCGTTTGATTCCGCCAGCTTTGCGCAACGACTGTGTTTCCCCAATATAAAATTGCCAGGTGCCGTTCTTCTCTTCCGTCCGGCGGAATGAACGCGCGCCCGATTTCGAAAATCGCGACGCTTTCCGCGCCGGCGTTAATGTTTCGTTCCAAAACACCGACCAATCCTCCGATCAAGCTCGGCCGCAGCGCGACATGGTCTTCGCTCAACGGATTGCGCAACTGGACAGCGCCTTCGCTGAAAGCCAATGCGCTTCGCGGAATTAGTTTCGACGTCCGCGCTTCGAAAAGTCCGCGGGCGACGAGGTGTTCGCGCATTCGTGATTCCGAGTCGTGGGCATGGTCTGCTTCGCTCGAAGGGGTGAAGCGGCTTCGGTCTGTGCCAGGAATTTGGTCCGCGCCGTAGGCACGAACGACCTCTTCGATAAGATCGACGTCGCGCTGCAAATCGCGCCGGAAGCTCGGGATCTTCCATTTCATGTTCTTGGCGGCACTGATTTTCTTCAGGCCAAACCCTTCCAGAATTTCGTCCACGGTTCTTGGTTTGATCGTGACGCCGACAACGCGGTCGCACTTCTCGTAGCTCAACGAAACGTCCGTAGGACTTGCCGGCAACATCCCGGCTGTGTGAACTTCTTTCGACGGCGTCCCGTTTGCGATTTCACGGATCAACTCCGTTGCGCGGGCGGACGCGCGTAAAATCATTTCCGGATCGACGCCGCGCTCGAACCGGTAACTGGCATCACTCGGAAGACTGAGTTCACGCGCCGTTTTGCGAACACTTGCCGGCAAAAAGTAAGCGGCTTCGAGCAAAACGCTTCGGGTCGATTCGGTAACGCCGGTTTCTTCGCCACCCATTACACCGCCGATGCCAACCGCGCGGTGTTGATCGGCAACGACACACATGTCGGGCTTCAGCGAATAAGTCCTGCCGTCGAGCGCGAGAAATTTTTCGCCATCGCGGGCAAGCCGGACGTTTATGTCGCCTTTCAAATTGTCGGCGTCGAAGGCGTGGGTCGGTTGACCGAGCTCAAGCATCACGAAATTGGAGATATCGACGATGTTATTGATCGAACGAATCCCGACGCTTTCGATTTTCGCGCGCAACCATTGCGGGCTCGGACCGACGTGCACGTTATCGATCCGTCGCGCGGAGAAGAAAGGACATTCGCGCGTTGCGGTGATTGCCAAGCCGGTCTTCCTGATTGGAATTTTCGCGTCGTGGGACGTCGCTCTGAGTTTGGTGCCGGTAAGCGCGGCGATTTCGCGCGCCAGTCCGTAATGACTAAGTAAATCGCCACGGTTCGGCGTAATCTCGACGTCGAGAATCGTGTCGCTCGGGAAAAGATCGCTAATCGGCGCGCCGATTTTCGCCTCAGGCGACAAAATCAGAAGGCCGCCTGCATCCGTACCGAGTCCGAGCTCAATGGCGCTGCAAAGCATTCCTTCGCTTTCGACGCCGCGCAGTTTGCTTTTTCGGATCTCAGTTCCGTTCGGCAACTTCGCACCTGGCAGTGCGAGCGGAACCTTGTCGCCGACCTTGTAGTTCGTCGCGCCGCAAACGATCTGGCGTTTCGTGCCGCTGCCGTCGTCCACTTCGCAAACGCTGAATCGATCCGCGTTTGGATGCCGCGATGACGCAATGATTTGGGAAACGATCACGTGATCGATCTTCGCGCCGCGCATTTCGATGTTTTCGGTTTCGACACCGGCGCGCGTCAGCAAATCGGCGACGTCTTCAGGATCTTCCGGAAGACTCGACAAATTCGCGGAGCCAGTTGACGGAAAATTTCATGACGCAAGATCTCTGTCATCCCGAACGAATGTGAGGGATCTCGCATCAGAACGGGCGCGTCCGAGCGAGACTGGATGTGGTTTGCGTGACAGTGTGCGGGTAGGGGAGATTCCTCGCTCCACTCGGAATGACACGTGTTGTGTTTTGAAAAGCTCTTCATGCGAATTGCCTTAAGAACCGCAAATCGTTTTGGCGAAGTGGCGGATGTCCGGGATGTCGAACAAGATCATGGCCAGCCGGTCCATTCCGAGGCCGAAGGCGAAGCCGCTCCATTTTTCCGGATCGTAGGCATTGTCGCCGCGCGCTTTATTGACCTGCTCGAAGACGGCTGGATGCACCATGCCGGAGCCGCCGACTTCGATCCATTGCTCGCCGCCTTTCAGCGCTTTCGATTTCACGTAGATCTCGAAGCTCGGCTCGGTAAACGGAAAGAAATGTGGACGAAATCGCACCTTGGTATCCGAGCCGAAAAGCTCGCGCATGAAAAACTCGAGCGTGCCTTTGAGATCGGCGACGCTGACATCTTCATCGACGTAAAGTCCTTCGATTTGGTGGAACTGCGGGCTGTGTGTCGCGTCGAGCTCATCGCGCCGATAAGCGGCGCCGGGAGAGATCACGCGAATGGGCGGCTCGGCGGTTTGCATCGTGCGAATTTGCACGGTCGAAGTGTGGGTGCGGAGCAGTCGGCCGTCCGGCAGATAAAATGTGTCCTGTTCGTTGCGCGCCGGATGTTCCGGCGGCGTGTTAAGCGCGTCGAAACAATGCCATTCATCTTCGATGTCCGGTCCGTCAGCGAGCGCGAAGCCCATTCGCCGGAAAATCTCGATCGAACGTTCCCACATCTGAGTGAGGGGATGAAGCGCGCCGATCTCGCGCGGCGTTCCGGGCAGCGAGATGTCGATCTTGGCCAGTGCCCCTGATTCTTTTTGCGAACGGAAATGGGCGGTGCGCGATTCGATCGCACTTGTGACTGCGGTGCGAACTTCGTTCAGCAGCTTGCCCACGACCGGCTTTTCTTCCTTGGAGAGCGTCTTCATTTGCTCGCCCCAGGCCGAAATGCTGCCGCTGCGTCCGAGATATTTTACCCGCGCGGTCTCGAGCGCTTGCTCGTCTCCGGCGGATTCGATCTCGCGCAGCGCGGCGTCGCGCAGTTGTTCCAGCGGATGAGCCATGACAAACGTTGTAGCGAGCGCTCTGCGAGCGTCGCAAAATTATTCCGCAATAATTGCGGCGGTCATAGACCGCCGCTACAGAAAACCTACGCCGCCTTTTTCTTCGATTTCGCTTTCTCGTCGAGCGCGCTCTTCGCCTGTTCGACAATCGCTTTGAACGCGGTCTCGTCGTTGACCGCGATGTCGGCGAGAATTTTGCGATCGAGTCCGATGCCGGCGGCTTTCAAGCCTTCGGCGAAACGGCTGTAGGTCATTCCGTTCGCCCGCGCGGCGGCGTTGAGTCGTTGGATCCACAGATAACGGAAATTGCGTTTGCGCGTTTTGCGATCGCGATAGGCCCAATACTTGCCTTTCATGGTCGCGTCTTTGGCGTAACGGAAAAGTTTTGATCTGCGTCCGCGATAACCTTTGGCGGACTTGATAACTCGTTTGCGGCGCGCGCGGCTGGCCGGCGCGTTGGTGGCTCTTGGCATTTTTTGTTATGTCCCGCCACTGGCGGGACTCCTCGTTCAGCGGGCTGTTCGTTTAATTATCGATCTCTCCGACCTCGCTCGCTGATAAGTCCCGTCCCGCCGTAGCGGGTTTGGACAGGTGGAAAGACGACCGGCGCGTTAGCGACGGGGCGGAGAAGGTAGGTAAAAAATGACGGATGACAACCGCAAATCAAAAATTCCAATCTCGAATTTCGAAATCCGAAACAAGCCCGAAATCTAAAAATTCCAAACTCCTTAATGATTTGAGATTTTGGCCATTCGAATTTGTTTCGAATTTCGTTATTCGGATTTCGGATTTGGCCTCGTCATCATGTTTCGCCACTCTTTTCCCATTTTAACGATGTAACGATTTAACGTTGTAACGGATTTCTGATATAATCCGCCCGTGCATTGGCTCCATCGCCATCGGTTGCTCATACTGAGCCTGATCGCGGCTTTTTGGACAGGCCTGGTTTCGCTGGCCCATTTTTTTCCGACCGCGCCGTTTCTTTCTGTCATTTGGCGCGGCGAACGCAGTTTTGCCGATGTGTTGCGGCGCGAAGGCCGCAAAACCAAAACGCATAATGATTTTGTTTTTCTCGGAATCGATCAGACCAGCTTGTCGTTGAAAGCGGAAGAAGAGGACTGGTCGAACAATCGTCCGTTGCAACTGATGAGCGAACACGGTTACCCATGGTCGCGAGAACTTTGGGGGCTTTTGCTCGACCGCCTCTTTCAAGCGGGTGCCCGGCTGGTCATGTTCGATATCGTTTTCGATAAACCGAAAGAGGGCGACGAAATCTTTCGGGCCGCTCTGGATCGTTATCGCGACAAGGTCGTAATCGGCGCGAACTTCGATTTGTCGCAAGTCCGGCAACTGGGAAGCATGACTGTGAATGTGCCGCCCACCTCAGATTTGATCCCGGCTCCGCAAATGGAGGATGACCGCGTTGGTTGCGTGATTATTTTTCCGGATCCGCTCGACGGTAGAATTCGTTCTGTCTGGTATCGATTTACGGGTCAACAGTTGCTCGGAAACGATCCATTGCCCGATGAGAAACCGTACGAAGCGCTAAGCACGCGGGCGCTCAGAAAATTAGGGCGCGCCAATGACATTCCGAACGACTTGGAAGGACACCTCCTGCGCTTTGGAGAAATGGACGCTTATCCCCCACGGCCACTGTGGGAGATTTTCGATCCGAAGTTTTGGAAGGCGAACTATCAAGATGGCGCCTTCTTTAAGGACAAGATCGTCATCGTAGGCGCGTCCTCGCAAATCGCACACGACGTCTTCGACACACCGGTCAATCCGGAGACCCCCGGCCCTGCTTTTCATTTGTACGCCCTGGCTGCAGCGCATGGATCACGAATTTCTTCGGGACACGCCGATTCGGATCGGTTTCATTTTGGTTTTGATCGGCGGATTAACAGCTTGGGCGGTAGTCGCGTTTCTGCGGAGACCGTTGATGACTTTTGCCGCACTAATTCTAATCGCCGCCGCTTATCTCGGTCTGGCGAGAATTCTTTACGATCGCGTTGGCTTGCTTCTGATGGTCGTCCCGCCGATCAGTGCGTTTCTCACCAGCGGATTGTCCGGGCTCGGGTTTGAGTATGCATTGGAGCGGCTGGAGAAACTGCGGACGCGTCGCACGCTCGAGCGTTACGTTTCGAAAAACCTGGTCAAAGAAATTCTGGAAAACCCGGGCGGCTATTACAGCTCGATGCTGGGTTCGCGTAAACCCGTCACCGTACTGTTTTCCGATCTCGTAGGCTTCACCAGTTTGGTCGAAAAATCCGATCCGACGGTTTTGGTTCCGCGACTCAATGAATATCTCAGCGCGATGGTGCCGATGGTTTTCGACAATGGTGGAACGCTCGACAAGTTCATCGGCGACGCAATCATGGCGGTTTGGGGCAACGTCAGCAGTCGCGGTGAAGCGGAAGATGCGAAGGCAGCGATTCGTGCCGCGCTTGGGATGCGTAAAGCAATGCCGAAGCTGAACGAGGCATGGCAAACGAAAGGTGTGGATCCGCTCGCGTTTGGCGTGGGCATCAATCACGGCGATGCAGTTGTCGGAAACATTGGTTCCTATGAGCCGCACGAACGCCTCGACCCGACCGTCATCGGCGACGCGGTCAATCTCGCGTCGCGCTTGGAAGGCCTGACGCGGACTTACGGCGTGGACATTTTAATTGGGCGAAGCGCGACTGAGCTTGCGAAAGATGAATTTCATTTGCGGTCGGTCGCGCGCGTGCAAGTGAAGGGAAAAACAGAGCCCATGGAAGTTTTCACGTTAATCGGCGCTCGGAGCGACGATGTCGACCCTGAGTTTTTGAAATGGTTGCAAACCTACGAAGAAGCGATCGCGAAGTTCCGGAAGCGCGATTTTAAAGACGCCAAGATCCTGTTCTCGCACTTTCTCGAATTTTATCCGGACGACGCTCTCGCAAAAATGTACCTCGTCAGTGCGCTCGAGTACGACCAATCGCCGCCGGACGAGGCTTGGAACGCAGTCGAAGTGTTTAAGAAGAAATAGCGCCGGCTGCATGCAGCCGGAAATCCCAAAGTCCCACATCCCAAACCCCAAGGAAATCTAGAATTCCGATATTCTAACCACCCCGACGGCTTTAGAGCTTGGCGATTGGAGTTTTCCTGGGATTTGGGAACTGGGATCTGGTGTTTTGGGCGGCGCGAGCAAAGCTTATCGTTTGACTCGCAAAGTCCCCATCGTGCGGTAAAGAACTACGCGTGATGACAAAAGCGCCGCAAAAATTTCATTTCCTCGGGATCTGCGGCACGGCCATGGGCGCAGTCGCGGCGGCGTTGCGCGAACGCGGATTCACCGTCACCGGCTCGGACGAAAACGTTTATCCGCCGATGTCGACCTTTCTCGAGGAGCGGGGAATCAAACTTCATCGCGGCTACGACAAGGAAAATATTCCGGCCGACGCCGATGTGGTCGTGATCGGCAACGCGATGAAACGCGGCAATCCCGGAAGTGGAAGCCGTTCTCAATCGGAAACTTTTTTACCTCTCGCTGCCGGAAGTTCTGAAAAATTATTTTCTGCGCGGCAGACACAATCTCGTCGTCACCGGCACACACGGAAAAACCACCACCACTGCATTGCTGGCCTGGATCATGGAGAAAGCCGGACGCAAACCCGGTTACCTGATTGGCGGCATCCCGAAAAATCTTCGGCCAGGGCGCGCGGCTCAACGATTCCAAGTATTTCGTGATCGAAGGCGACGAATACGACACCGCGTTTTTCGACAAGCGCTCGAAGTTCATTCATTACCTGCCCGAGCTGGTGATCGTGAACAACATCGAGTTCGATCACGCCGACATCTTTAACAACATCGACGAGATCAAACTGAGCTTTAAGCGTTTGCTCAACATCGTCCCCGAAAACGGAATGGTGCTGATCAACGGCGACGACCACAATTGCGTCGAAGTCGCCAAGGATTGCCTCGCCCAAATGGTTGAGGTCGGCTTCTCGAAGAATTGCGCGCAACGGATCCGCGATGTGGCTTATTCCACCGAGCGGGTCGCGGTTTCAAACTGGGCGACGACGTTTACGAAATCCCGATGGTCGGCGAATTCAACGTGCGCAACGCAGCGATGGCCGCGACCGCCGCGCGATTTTACGACGTGCCGAAAGCAAAAATCGACACCGCGCTGAAAAGTTTTCAGGGAATCGCGCGCCGGCAGGAAGTGCGGGGCGAAGCGGGCGGCGTGAAAGTGATCGACGATTTCGGACATCATCCGACGGCGATCGCGCAGACGTTGGAGGCGTTGCGACATCGTTTTCCGGGGCAGCGGCTCTGGGCGATTTTCGAGCCGCGCTCGAACACGACGCGGCGTGCGGTGTTTCAAAAGGAATTGCCGGAGGCATTCAAGCTGGCGGACGGCGTTTTCATTTCGCAGGTCGCGCGGCTGGAGCAAATCCCGGAGAATGAGCGCTTGCATCCGGAAGCGGTGGTCGAAGCAATTGCGAAAGACGGCCGTCCGGCGTTTTACGAAAAAAACGCGGACGCGATTGTCGATCGAATCGTGCCGATGTTGAAAAAGAAGGACGTGGTGACGGTGTTCAGCAACGGCGGCTTCGACAACATTCACGAGAAACTGCTGGTGCGGTTGAAAGACCTCTAAGGAAAGCAAGAACGCAGGAATTCTTTAGAATAGTAACTCGTTTCCTGCTTTCCTGAGTTCGTGAGCTATTTGGTTTCGGCTGCGCTCGTGTGATCGTGGACGATTCTCCAGCCGTCAGGAAAGTGGCGAAAGATCAAAGTGAAGCGGCCGTGAGGCTCGTCAGCCGCGCGCTTCAATTTCCAACTGCCAAGCGCGACGGCTGAATCGTTACTCAACGAGTTGATTTCGATTTCCGAAAACGTCAGCGTTCCCATTTTGGCGCGGTCGGAGTATTTCGCCTTGTAGCGATCGAGAACTTTCTGCCAGCCGCGGGTGACGTCGTCGCCGGAAACAAAAACCGTTTGTTCTGAGCGCCAGTAACCGTTCATGAAGGCGTCGATATCTCCGCGGTTCCAGGCCTCTTGCTGGGCGCTGAAGAACGTTTTGAATCTCGGACGAAATGTTGTCAGCCGGCTCTTCGGCCAGAATCGAACCGGCAATTATCGCGAAACAAAAAAAGCCGAACCGAAGTGGGCGCATCAACGTGAAGGCGTCGGCGTTGGCGAAGGCGTCGGAGTAATTGAAGGTATTGCGGTCGGGATCGGAGTCGGCGTGGGCGTTGGGGTCGAGGAATAGGTGTCATCATCGTCGTCTGACGACCCTGATGCGGTTGCGACGACCGAATGCGAGATCTGGAGGAAACGCCAACGGACGACGTTGAAGTCCTCAGACGATGTCGAACCGTGGAGTTCGTCGTTGACTGTGGAGTTGGCGTCGGGGTTGGCGTCGGCTGACTTGGTTGCAGCGTTTTCCGGTAAGTTGATTGAAAGCGTCGCGTCTCGAACTGGATCGATGGTCAACACGGCTGGTCCCGCGATGATGATCGGTTTGATGAATTCTGCGGGCGAAGCGCCGGTGATCGCAGCCGTAGGTCACCGTCCGTAAAGATTGGCGGTCGGCGGTGGCGTTGGTGTTGGAGTTGGTGTGGGCGTTGGAGTTGGGGATAGGGGTTGGTGTTGGACGGACTGTTGAGCAGGGCTGGCGTTGCGCGTACGGAGTCGGAGTCGGAGTTGGGGTCGGAGTCGGAGCAGGGGTTGGAAACACACCCGCGATGACGGCGCCGCGTTGAGTTGCGGACCGGTCTTGGGTGAAATTCCTAATCGTCAAATACTGACCGTCTTTGACATGTGATGTTAGGGTCGCGCTCGTGATTAAGCGCGTCTTGATATTGTCAGTCGATAGCGAACGCAACGCCGGCAAAGAATCGAGATCCGCCAGCAGAGTTCCGACCAGCGTCTTCATCGTTGAGCCACGAGCCGGCAATGACTGCGCGAATTAATCATCGCCCTTTCGATAGGTGATAAAACAAGTCGTATCCCCAGCCGATCGCCGCATGTCACCGTGACAGTTGCGGGTCCCGCGATGACAACTCGTTAATTACTTCTAACGTGAAGCTCCGGAGCCGCTGTCGGATCACAATCGACGCTCGTTAGACTGTGCCATGTCAGGCTATTGCTCAGACAGAAACAGTGCCACGACTTGTCCCGGTGAATCCGTGCTGCGTAAAATTTCGGATCACCAAGAACTCGGTCGCCGGGAACAGTGATTGTACGGCAGCATCTGGCCTGCCTGCATGACCACGCTAACAAAATCGCCGGCGCTGAATTGAAGTCGGCGAAAGCGAAAACAAAAACCGCGGCGAGCAGACGGAATGAAGTCTTCATAAGAAATCGAAACCCCCGGACTTAAAAGAGCGGATTGATGTTCGCCCGTCAAGATCGACGTCGTCGCAATATCGTGTCAGACCATTTCCGGCGCGCGGTTTTTGGCGACCGAAGCAAATTGACCCGCTTGTTCGCATCTGATAGCATCGCTGCTCATCATAAAGGTCGTGTACCGAATTTTTGGGGTTTTGTTTTTAGCGGCGGCGAGCGCGAGCTTCGCTCAGGTCGCGCCAATCACGCATTCCGCTCCCAAGCCCCGAGAGACTCCGCAAACAATCGATGCGACCACGGACGGTGACGAAGCAGCTGCGGAAGATACTGATCAGATTGAAGTACCGGCCATAGTCGCACAAGCCCAAGCCCAAGCGGCCCAGCAGCAGGGTTCGTTTGCCGCAACTCGACCAACGCCAGCCGTGCCGAGAGTGGTCGCGCCGCCTGGAGCCAATCCTCAGCAGCAGATGGTCAAGCTGCAATTTCCAAACAGCGACGTCGACCGACGTGCTGCGGTTTTACGAATCGCTCACCGGCAAGAAGCTGATCCTGGACAATTTCGTTACCGGCAAGGTGAACATTTTTTTGAGCAAAAACGTGCCGCGCGATGAAGCGATCAAGATTATCGAGATCAGTTTGTTGCTGAACGGATACGCGCTCATTCCTTCCGAAGGCGATCTCGTCAAAGTCATCGGCACGGGAAAAAATCCGCGCACGACCGGCGTGCCAATCATTTCCGACGAATCGGAGATACCGGACGGCGATCATGTCATCAGCTATTTGTTTAAGCTGCGCTACGCCGACCCGCAGGAATTGCTCCAGGCGCTCGGACAATATTTGTCGCCGCCGCAACCGTACACTTCGTTTCTCGCGCTGCCCAAAGCCGGCGCGATTTTGGTGACCGAGAATTCGAGCGTGATCCGGACTTTGGCGAAAATCATTGACCAGGTGGACGTGCCGCCGGCCGAGGTCGTAAGCGAGTTCATCAAACTGGAGCGCGCCGATGCGAGCAAAGTGGTAGACATGCTCAAAGATGTTTTCGAGAAGACGGACAGAAGCCGCTCAACCCGGCCAGCCGGGATATCGCCCGGGTGTTCGCCCGGTCAACGCACCGAATGTGCAGATCCAGACAGCCGAAACGCCCGAGCTTGCCGGTTTAACTGCACTGACCGAGGAATCGGTCATCGTCGGAAAAATTAAACTTGAGGCTGACGTGCGCACGAACCGCATCCACGTCATCACGCGCCCGGTCAACATGCCGTTCGTTCGCAAATTGATCGCGGAATTCGATGCAAACGTGGAATTTGCCAAACCGGTCACGCGCACCCTCAGATATATTTCCGCAGCCGACGTGTTGCCGGTCATCGTACAGGCATTGACCGAACCAGGGCAGACCGGTGGCGGCGGCGAAGCAGTGGGTGGTGCCGGTGCCAGTCCGCCTCCACAACGCCGCACAACGACGGCGACCGCGACAGGCGGTGGCGCGGCGACCTCGACAACTTCCAGTTCTTATGGCGGCACCGGTGGCGGCGAAAGTACATTAAATATCTCCGAGGAACTTCAAACCCAAGCCATCGATACGACGCCGAAAGCCGTCACGGTTGGCAACGCCAAAATCATCGCAGATCAGCGTGCAAATTCCATCATCGTCCTCGGGAACAAGGAAGTCGTCGTCAAGGTTCAGAAGGTTCTCGACGAAATGGACGTGCAGGCGCCCCAAGTCGCGCTTAGCACCGTGATCGGGGAACTGAGTCTTACCAACGACGAAGAACTTGGGGTCGATTGGTTCGCGAAGTACGATCAAAAGGTCGTGGGGATTTCTCGCAATACGAACGTGACGATTCCCAATCCGCTATCTTCAGCAACCCCGACGGGGGGCGGGACGCCAGTAATTGGCTCGGGCTCAGTCTTGGATCCAGCAGGCTTGGTCAATTTCGGAAACGCGCTTGCGAGTGTGGCCAGCGGCACAAACGTTTTCATTTCTGCTGGCAATTATCTGGCCACGATCGTGCATGCGCTCGAGTCGACTGGGAAATTCCAAGTCATTTCGCGACCAATGGTTTTCACGAGCAACAACAAGAAAGCGATAATCGCCTCTGGTCAGGAAGTGCCAATTCCGGTCAACACGCTGAGCAATGTTGGAACCACCGGCGTTACCAACACAACCGGTGTCGCCGCGGTGGCTTCGAACATCGAATACAAGAAAGTCGCGCTTCAACTTGAAGTCGTTCCTTTGATCAACTCAGATAAGGAAGTCTCACTGGATATTCTCCAGAAGATCGACAGTCTCGTAGCTGGCGGAAACGTGAACATCGGTGGCAATAACGTGCCGACCATCGCGACGCGTTACATTCGGACCAACGTCTCTGCGGCGAACGGATCGACAATTGTCCTTGGCGGCTTGATTCAGGACAACAAGCAGAAGACTTATGGAGGTATACCGGTGCTGGACAAAATTCCGTATCTCGGCGCGGCTTTCCGCAGCACAACCTACACCCGGACGCGCAGCGAGTTGATCATCTTGATGTGCCCCGAGGTCACGCTGACCAAACTTGATCAAATGCGTCTGCGTGAAAAAACCGAAGACCACACCCATTTCGGACCGGAGATCGATCAAGGTTATTGCCCGGATTGTCCGCCAAGCGGGATCGAAGAGAAGCAACTCGACAAACAATTGCCGCCGCCCGATCTTCCATTTGGAAAGGAAGAAACAACCAAAGCTCACTAGCTTATGAAAAAACTTTTCCTGATCCTCATCTTTATCGGCCTGCGGAGTGCGAGCGCGCAATTTTTCGAGACGTTTATCTACGACCCGCCCTACACGCCTCTCTTTCATCACTCGGATAGTTTGGCGGCGCGCGACGACCTGGACTTTTTGCATCAAAGCCGGACCACGGTCTACGACGTCGATTTCGCGCCGCGATTCGGTTCCCGGGTGCCGTATTATTCAATGTCCGGACGGGAATTAGTCACCCACCCGGCCTATGTTGGCGCGCTGCAACGCGACTTGAAACGGCTCGGTTATTATTGCGGGCCGATTGACGGAGTTTATACGGTCGAGGTCAGCGAAGCGATCGCGCGCCTGCAAAAGAATTATTCCCAGCGAGTGACGGGAACATTGACCGTTCCCGTGCGGCGGACCCTCCATCTGCCTTGATTCGCTTCCGGGGAGCACACCCGCCTCGGGTGTCGATTTCGGCGCCTCGCCGAAATTCCTCTCTTTTATAAATAATAGTTCGCGATCGCGTGGGCGCGATCGCCAGCACGCGAGGCGCGTGCGCACCCCAAATCCACGTCGATTGCTGCATTTCTCGCGATTTGAGGTAAAATAGGCGGCCAATACATGAATCAGAATGCGAGCCAGTCCGTTATCGACCTGTTGTTGGCCAGCGGTGTGTCGACGCGCGAGGAAGCCGCCCAGCTCGCGCAGAACATGAACGGCGGATCGTGGACCGCGCAGGTTCTGGATTCCGGGAAAGTTGACGAGCAGAGGTTTCTCAACGTCATCGGAGCATTTTTCCGCGTGCCGGTCATCTCGCTCGATCCCAAAACGATTGACCGCAATACCTTGTCGATCCTGCCGAGCCGTTTCGTTTTCCAACATCACATTTTACCGATCGAGATAAAGGAGAACTCGGTTGTGCTTGCGACCTACGATCTGTTCAATTCGTTAGGCCGGCAGCTTGCCGGTCAGCTTTTGAAAAAACCGGCCGAATGGGTGCTGGTGCCGCGCGCCCAACTGCTCCGCGCGATGAAAACGCTCTACGGCGTCGGCGCGGAAACGTTCGACGAAATTCTCAAGAGCAAACGCGACTTCGAGATTTTGCAGGAAGGCGAAACCGCGACCGACATCAGCTCGGACGATCCGGAAGCATCGGTGGTGAAGTTCGTGAACCAGATCATCCGCGAAGCAATCGTCGAGCGCGCGACCGACATTCACGTCGAGCCGCTCGAGAACGACATTCGGATTCGTTACCGGATCGACGGCATTTTGCACGAAGTCGCAGTGCCGCCGCAGTTGCGCGTGCTCCATTCGGCCATCATCTCGCGCTTGAAGGTCATGTCGCAGATGGACATCGCCGAGCGCCGGCTGCCACAGGACGGCCGCATGAATTTGCAGGCGAACAACCAGGAAATCGACGTCCGCGTTTCGACGATTCCGACCGTGAACGGCGAATCGATCAGCTTGCGTTTGCTCAGCCGCGGCGGTCAGCAATTCGGATTCGAACGGCTCGACCTCGGCAAGAAGCAGGAAAAAACAATTCGGCATCTGCTGGCCCAGCCGAACGGAATCATTCTGCTCACCGGCCCGACCGGCTGCGGAAAATCGACGTCGCTCTATTGCTTCCTGAGCACGATCAATTCGGTGCAACGCCGCATCATCACGATCGAGGAACCGGTCGAATACAAACTGGCCGGCGTTTTGCAGATGGACGTGAAACCGGAAATCAATTTCACCTTCGCCCGCGGACTGCGTCACATTTTGCGACAGGACCCGAACGTGGTGATGGTCGGTGAAATTCGAGACGTCGAAACCGCGGACATCGCGATTCGCGCGGCGATGACCGGTCACCTTGTCTTCAGCACTTTGCACACGAACGACGCCGTCGGCGGCATCACCCGTTTGCTCGACATGGATGTTGAGCCGTTCCTGCTCGCGTCGGTCGTGAAATCGTTCATCGCCCAACGGCTGGTGCGCACGATTTGCCCGGAATGTTCCGAACTGGTCGAATATCCGAGTGAGTATCTGGCCGAGATCGGATTTCCGGTGAAGGAACTCGGCACGAGATTCTCACGCGGCAAAGGTTGCGAAGCTTGCCGGCACACCGGCTATCAGGGCCGCACTGCGATCTACGAGATTTGCGTCGTCACCGAGCCGTTGCGGAAAATGATCATGCAAAAACGCGACGGCGGCGAATTGAAGCAATGCGCGATTTCCGAAGGGATGATGACGTTGCGACAGGACGGCTGGCGTCGCGTCGCGCAAGGCAAGACGACGATTGAAGAAGTCGTCCGCGTCACGCAAACCGACGAAGTGATGGCGGAAACGACCGAAGAGGCCGAACCGGTCACGCGCTAATCTACCCGCCGCGCAAATCGCGAATTGCTTTCGCGTAATCCTTCGTGTGAAAAATTGAAGTGCCGGCGACCAGAACGTTCGCGCCGTTCTGAATCGAAGTGCGCGCGGTCTCCGGATTGATCCCGCCATCCACTTCGATGTCGATTGGTCGCTCCCGCGATTTGTTCCAGGCGGCGGCTCGTTTCACTTTGTCCATTTGATCGGTCCGAAAAGGTTGGCCGCCGAAATCCGGGATGAACGGTCATAACCAGCAACAGGTCGATCTGGTCGAGAAACGGCTCGACCAGTTGCGAAATCGGTCGCCGGATTCAAGGTTAAGCCGGCGCGGCATCTCGCATCGCGAATTTGCTGTCAAAGTTTTCCCAACGTCGTGTTTCGCTTCGGCCTCGACGTGAACGGTGATTGAATTCGCGCCGGCATCGACAAATCGCGGCACGTAATGATCGGCGTGTTCGATCATGAGATGCACATCAAGCGGCAGCTTCGTTTGTTTGCGGACGAAACCGACGATCGCCGGGCCGAACGAAATGTTGTCGACGAAATGGCCGTCCATGATGTCGCAATGGATCCAATCAGCCCCGGCTGCTTCGACCCTTTGCGATTTCCTCGGCCAGGCGGAAATCGCGCCAGAATCGAGGGAGCGACAGAACTGGCATGGAGTATGGAGTGAGGAGTATTGGAGTATCGGAACAATGCAACATTCTGCGCCATCGGCTCCGCACTCCATATATATAAGAGCTTGACGACGCGAGCCGCTGTTTCATGTTACCGGCGTTTCAGCCCGTTAGAATCGCGCTCCGAGGCGCACTGTTTGCTACTGCAAGATTTGCGTTTCCGAGCGGGCTGGAACAACAAATTTCATGTTCAACGGACTTTTCGGTTTTCTCTCCAACGACATCGGTATCGACCTCGGTACCGCCAACACGCTGGTTTACGTAAAAGACCAGGGCATCGTCCTGCGCGAGCCATCGGTGGTGGCCGTACAAGCCGGCACCAACAAAGTGCTCGCGGTCGGCGACGAAGCGAAGCGAATGCTCGGACGCACTCCGTCGAACATTGTGGCGGTGCGGCCGTTGAAAGACGGCGTGATCGCGGACTTCGAAGTGACCGAAGCGATGCTGCGTCACTTCATCACCAAGGTGCACAACCGCCGGGTGCAGGCGCGACCGCGCGTGGTGATCGCGGTTCCTTCCGGAATCACCGAAGTGGAGAAGCGCGCGGTGCGCGAATCGGCCACTCACGCCGGCGCGCGCGAAGTTTATTTGATCGAAGAACCGATGGCCGCGGCGATCGGTGTCGGGCTTGCCGGTGCAGGATCCGGCCGGCAACATGATCATCGACATCGGCGGCGGCACGACCGAAGTCGCGTTGATTTCGCTTTCCGGAATCGTGTTCAGCCGCAGCGTGCGGGTGGCGGGCGACGAGCTCGACGAAGCGATCGTCCAATACATGAAGCGCGCCTACAACCTGATGGTCGGCGAGCGGACCGCCGAAGAAATTAAAATCAAAATCGGCTCGGCGTATCCGAGCGAAAAGGAAACCAGCGTGGAAGTGAAAGGCCGCGATCTGGTGGCGGGCCTGCCGAAGACGCTGATGATCACGTCGCAGGAAGTGCGCGAAGCGCTGCTCGAACCGATCTCGACCATCGTCGATTCGGTGCGCATCACGCTGGAGCGTTGTCCGCCGGAACTTTCGGCCGATCTGGTGGATCGCGGACTGGTTTTGGCGGGCGGCGGCGCGTTGCTGCGCGGGTTCGACAAACTTTTGAGCGAGGAGACTGGTTTGCCTGTCCATGTTGCGGAAGATCCGCTCAGCGCCGTGGCCGAAGGAACGGGCAAATGTCTGAATGAACTTAAATTTTTGCGTCAAGTGGCTTCGGCAGATCGCCAGTGGCGCTAACATTGCAGATTGGATTCGAATTGCGATTGCGAGCGGACTCGCTGATCTCGATCATTTCAATCCGCAATCATTAATCTGCGATCCGCAATGCGATGAGCCGGACCAGCATCATCGCGCTGCTGATTTTCGGCGCGATTCTCGGTTACTTCCTGAGTTTCGGCGCGGACACAACGCGCAAATTTCAGGCGAGCGTTTATCAATTGCTCGCGCCTTTTTTGACGACCGGCTCGGGTTTGCAAAAGCAAATCACTTCCGTGCGAACAGGATTGAAGTCGCTCGACGAACTGGAAAAGGAAAACGCCGGCCTGCGGGTGGACAACCGCCAGTTGCGCGCGACGAACTCGGCGTTGCGCGACGTCGAACACGAAGTGAACCGGCTGCGGCACGCGCTCAATTATCGCGAGCGTTCGGTGTTCAAACTTGATCCCGGCGGAAATCGTGACGCGCGATGCGTCGACCTGGTGGCACACGGTAACGATCAATCGCGGCAAGGAAGACGGTATCGAGACCGACATGCCGGTGGTGACGGATGAAGGACTCGTCGGAAAAACCACAACGGTGAGCAACACGATTTCCGTTGTGCTTCTGGTCTCGGATGAAAACTGCAAAGTCGCGGCTTCGGTCGAAGGCACGCGCGAGCAGGGAATTGTTTCGGGCGAACGGGTTGTCGGGCGGATTGGCGCCGTTGCTCGATCTGAATTTTTTGACAAAGCAAGCGAACCTGGAGACCGGGACAAAAAGCCTACACTTCCGGCGTGGGCGGCGTTTTTCCCTCCGGATTATTTCTCGGGACGGTGAAAAGTTTCAAGGTTCGCGAACTTGACGGTCAGGCGCAAGCTCGCGCCGGCGGTCGATCTTTCGCACCTGGAGGACGTGTTCGTGGTCACGGGACGGAAATGATTTTCTTTTTCATACTGCTAATTCTGTTTAGTGATCGCGCAGATCGCGGAGTTTTTTATTCCGCCGCTGGACTGGATGTATCACGCGCACATTTACATCGTGCCGGTGATCGTTTTTTATGGCGCGATGGCGTTGCCGTTTCCGTTGATGCTGGCACTGGCGCTGTTCGCCGGAGTTTTGCTCGACGCGCTCACCGTGCAGGTGATCGGGCAGCAGAGTTGAAATCTCGCTCGGCTCGTCGATACTTATTTACGCTGTGCTGGCGGGAATTATGCATGGCCTAAGGCCTCTGTTCGTTCGCGGCCGCTGGGAAGTTCATTGTGTGCTGACCGGCATCTGCACTTCCGCAATTATTTTGGCGCAATATCTGATGATCACCTTTCGGCGCGGGACTTTCATGTTTACGCGCGAAGTCTGGTGGCAAATTGGCGGACCGGGTTTGATGGCAATGCTGATGGCGCCGGTGATTTTTTGGATATTGAACTGGATTGCGCGGATTTCGCGTTATCCGTATCTGCCGGAAAGGACCTTTGAACAATGAATCGACGCCGACTTAATCCGCGATTACGTATTCAGTTTCTCGGCTTGTTGATGCTGCTGGGAATGGGCGCGCTCGGCTTGCGGCTGTGGTGGATTCAGGTGGCGCACGGCGCGGAATGGACCGCGCAGATTCGCGGAAGCTCGCAGGCGACAGTGCGCATTCCATCGGTGCGCGGCGAGATCAAGGATCGCAACGGACTGACGCTGGTGCAGAACCGCGCCAGCTACGAGGTCGATTTTTACCTTCCCGAAATGGTGAAAGGCTATCGCGAGCGGTTTCGGTCCGCCGCCACTTGCCGAACACCGAGCGATCATCAGCGGGATGCCGAAGGACGTGAAAGAGCCCGACATCATCAAGATCGTGAACGATGGAATCGTGCCGCGCCTGGAGGACCTTGATCTGGCCCGCGATTACAATTCGAAGCAGCTCGAGCGGCATTACCGAAACGACACCGAAGTGCCGTACTCCTACATCAAGGACATCGATTTCCCCACGATGGCGAAGTTTTCCGAGCACGACGTCGGGCTTCCGGGAGTCGACATCGCGATCAAACCGGTGCGCTCGTATGTCTACGGCGCGCTGGCGTCGCACATTCTCGGTTATGTCGGCGCACCGGACGACACCAACCAGGACGAAGCAAGGAAGTTCACGTTCTATCAGGGCGACGTTGACGGTAAATCGAACGTCGAAAAAGCGATGGACGAATATCTGCGCGGCAAACCCGGGGTTCGCTACCTGCGACGTAATGCCAAGGGGACGATTGACGGCGTATTGAAAGAAGATTCGCCGAAACAGGGCGCGAATGTTTTTCTAACGATTGATGCGCGGATTCAGGCGATTACCGACGAAGCGTTGCGAGCTGTCAGCCGCGCAGGCGCCGTCGTTGTCGATCCAAATAACGGCAACATTCTGGCGATGGCGTCGGTCCCGTCGTTCGACCCCAACACTTTTATCCCAAGCATCAAGGCGAAGGATTGGCAGGCGTTGCGAAAGGATCCAGCCGATCCACTTGTGAATCGTGCGATCAGTGGGCTTCCGCCGGGCTCGACATTTAAGATCATCACTTCGCTGGCTGGATTGCGGAAAGGCCTAACGAACAACAAGTACAATTGCGGCGGCGGGGTGAGTTATGGCGACCACTTCTTTCAATGCTGGGTAGCGTCAAAACATTATACTCACGGGACGATCGGCCTGGCCGATGCGCTCAAAGTTTCGTGCGATTCCTTTTTCTATCAGTACGGCAACGCCGCGGGGATTCAGTCGATCGACGTAATCGGAAAAATGCTTGGGATCGGGGAAGAATCGGGTCTGCAATTGAGTGGCGAGCAGACTGGCAATATGCCGGGACCGGAGTGGATGCAGATTCATCATCCGCAGGAGCGCTGGTCGTCAGCCCAAACCGCGAACGTTTCAATCGGTCAGGGCTATACCTTGGTTTCGCCATTGCAGCTGGCAATAGCCTATGCCGCGGTGGCCAATGGTGGCACATGTTATTACCCGCGGTTGATCGACAAGGTGCTTAATCAGGACGGCACTCCGGTTCTTAATGAACAAGGGAAGGCGGCAAGTTTCGCGCCGCGAGTCCGGTCTGATCTTCGGCGTGAAGTTACCCCGGAGCAGATCGAACTCGTGCGAAAAGGTTTGTGGAAAGTCGTGAACGAGGACGGCGGCACCGGTGGACGCGCGCGACTGAAAAATGTTGTCGTTGCCGGCAAGACCGGGACGGCGCAGGCCACCGAACGCGGACATGAGGAAAATGTCGCCTGGTTTGCGTGTTTCGCGCCGTTCGACAATCCGAAATACGTCGTCATCGTCATGGTACAGGGCGCTTCCGGACACGGCGGCGAGGTTGCTGGTCCGATTGCAACACGGATCTTGGAACGCACGGTGGCCATGGACGAAGGCAACTTCGACATGCAGCTTGCCTGGGAGGCTCCCGCGCATCACCCAAATCCTTTCGAGTTGGTCAAGTCGGTAGAGTTCAAGGGCTTGAATGTCGGTGGGAGCGACGATGAAGAAAGCGCGGTTGCTTCTACCGCCGATGCGCAAATGGCGAGCGATAACGCGTCGCCAGATGTGGAACAGGAGCCCGACGCCCAAGGGCAGGTTTCGAAGCGGCCGCGTGTAGTCCGGGCCGCTCCGGCGCCAACGCCGCGACCACTTAACTTTTTCGAACGGCTTTTTGGAGCAAAACGTCCGGCGCCGCAGCCGACACCCGTTCCAGCACGCCGTCGTTTTTAACAATCACATGTCGATCCTACGAGCGATGAACCTTTTTGCAGTTTCGCATCTATCGTTCGGGATCGCGCAACCTTTGGAGATTTATGTTGGACAGAGTCAGAAAAATTTTAGGTCTTGGTTCACGCAAGACCGGCAACAAATTGGTAGTCAGCGTGGAGAAACTCGAGCGCCGCGTGGCGTTGCTCGAGAATGGCCGGCTGGAAGAATACAGCGTCGAGCGTAGCGGCTCGCGCAACATCGTCGGTAGCGTTTACAAAGGCCGCGTCAAGAATATCGAGATGGGGTTGAAGGCGATGTTTGTCGACATCGGCCTCGATAAAAACGCGTTTCTCCATTTCTGGGATGCGCTCCCCGCGGCTTTGGACAGTGGAATTGAGGAAGTTGATCGTCCATCGAAGAAGCAGCGGAAGCGGATCACGGCGAAAGATATCCCAAACATCTATCCGGTTGGTTCGGAAGTGATTGTTCAGGTCACGAAAGGGCCGATCGGTACCAAGGGGCCGCGCGTCACCACCAACTTAAGTTTTGCCGGACGATATCTGGTTTTGATGCCTTTCAGTGATCGCAGCGGTATCTCGCGCAAGATCGAAGATCCGAAGGAGCGAAACCGTCTCCGAAAAATTTTGCGTGAGCTCGATATTCCGGAAGGGGTTGGCGTAATCATTCGAACGGTCGGCGAAGGCCAGCGGGCGCGTTACTTCGTGCGCGATCTGCGATTTCTGGTGGACCAATGGGCGGAAGTCGAGCAACGGATTCGCGATAATCCCGCGCCAGCCCGGGTCTTTGAAGAGCCAGACCTTGTCGAGCGGACGGTGCGCGATTTCTTAACCGAAGAAATTGACGAAGTGTTGGTAGACGACCGGGAGTCGCTGGAGCGAATGGGACAATTGGTCGATAAAATCTCACGAAGGTCGCGCGGCCGTCTGAAGCTTTATGACGGCGCCGAATCGATCTTTGAGGCGCTTGGAATTCAAAAACAAATTGACGACGCTTTTCACCGGCAGGTCTGGCTGAGATGTGGCGGCTACATCGTAATAGATGAAACCGAAGCCCTGGTAGCGGTGGATGTGAACACTGGTCGAAACAAGGGCGGGCGCGATGTCGACAAAACAATCCTGCAAACGAACCTCGAAGCGGCTGACGAAATTGCCCGCCAACTGCGGTTGCGAAATATCGGCGGTCTCATCATTGGCGACTTTATCGACATGAAGAGCCGGAAGGACCAACAGGCGGTTTTCACCTTGATGAAGGAACGGCTCCGGCGCGACAAAGCGAAAACCCATGTCCTGCCGATTTCGCAGCTTGGATTAATGGAGATGACACGGCAACGCGCGCAGGAAAGTCTGAGCGACACGATTTATGAAAATTGTCCGTATTGTGGTGGTCGCGGCGTAGTCAAAACGTCGATGACGACCAGCGTGGAACTTCATCGGACGCTCAACACCGTGATGCGAAAATATCAGGACAGTGTGCACGATTTTCGTGTCGTCCTGAATCCGGATGTTCTCAAGCGTTTGAAAGAAGAGGACGAAGAATTGCTGATCGAGCTTGAGCGCCGTTATGCGGGTAAACTGATGTTTCGAGGCGACCCGACATATCACCACGAGAAATTCATCGTTACCGACGCCAATACCGGAGCGGAATTGAAAGCGTAGATTTGCGGGGTTCCCCTGGGAGTGGGCCGCAGCGGGGTATTTCAGGGGTTGACCCGCTGGAGCCGTTTTGTTAGAAGCTGCGGTCTTGGGTAAAAGCAGGGCGAAATTCGGTGCTTGACGCTAGGCGTCAGTTTCGTGTTAAAAGACAGGGAACAGAGAAATAGGCCTCGAATTAAGCCCTGAAACAGCCCTTAAAAAACAATTCATTTTTTTATTGACGAACTTCTACAGAAACCCTAAACGCATAGCCAAGTTATGAAAAAACTGACCTTAACCTTTTGCGCATTGTTCGCATTATTCGCAGCAGCGCCGGCAATTTTCGCCGACGGTCCGGAAGCGTATTCCGGCAAGAAAGAAGTGATGCAGCCGGCACCGCCCGTGTGCGACTTCTATCGCGCTCATGAATGGGACCTCGGGATTTGGGGCGCCTACGCCTTCGGATCTGATACCGGCCAATTCGATGTCCCGAATAATGATCCGTTCGTACCGGACTCGGATCCGAGCACAGTCGATATCGGCACTGGTTTCGGGGAATTTCCAAATCCGCCAGCCGAGCAAGGAGCCGATAATCCGAACGAGCGTCTGAACATTGGACAGGTCAGTCAAAACCAACTTTTCGGAAACGACAATGCTTGGGGCGGCGGCGTTGACGTAAAATATTTCTGGAGCAAATACTTCGGCGCAGGCATCGAAGGAGTCGGCTTCGCTGCAAAGACCAACTTCGCAGGTGGCGGACTGCTTACGTTGACGGCGCGCTACCCGTGGGGACGCTTCGCTCCTTATGTTACCGGTGGGCTAGGTTTCATCGGAGGCGGCGTAACAATGTACAAGTTTTTCAACGAACAGAATGTAGTTGGAACCCTGACGTCGGGAGGCGAAAGCAGAAACGGTTACGTCATTAACGAACACGAATTCTGGACGACAGACCCGGTTGGCAATAAACACATCAGAGGGCTCGGCCAGATCGGCGTGGGTATGGAATACCGCATCACCTGCCATATCGGGTTGATGAGCGACTTCACCTGGAACTTTGTGTTCGGCCAGGATCATAACGACAAGATCGGCACGTTTAATGAACAAGGGAGCGATCTCACGGAACTCTTTGGGACTGTGATTTCGTCGACACCCGTTATCAATTCCGCCAATTTCCTGAAGCCTGGTCAAGGCAGCGACAATCAGGATTTCGGAATGGTGCGATTTGGCGTCACTTTTGCCTACTAAGGTCAGAAAAGCATAATTTAAACGCCGGAGCGTTTCATACGCTTCGGCGTTTTGCTTTTTGGCTTGCGATATCTCTTACGATCGACGTTACCCAAATTCAGGCCGCTGAATTTGCGAAGCTGCGGCTTGGCACGAAATTGTGCTGATGTCGTTTGCCGAAACGCTTGATAATCTCGCCCTTCAGAAGTCAGCGTCCGTTCGCCAGTTCGAACGGCTGATCGCTCCGAAGTCTGACGCCGAACTGGAATCGATGGCCCAAGCGTCGCGAACCCTGACGCTCCAGAATTTTGGCCGGACGATGCGGCTGTTCGCTCCGCTTTATCTTTCCAACGAATGTATCAATAACTGTCGCTACTGCGGTTTTTCGCGCGACAACCCGATACTGCGCGTCACCCTCAGCGTTAGCGAAGTCGCTGCGGAAGCTCGTTATCTTCGTGACGCGGGCTTTCGTCAGATTCTGCTGGTGGCGGGGGAACACCCCAAATTTGTCAGCGGCAAGTACCTGGTTCAATGCGTTCGCGCATTGGCGCCGGACTTTCCATCGATCGCCATCGAAGTAGGTCCGATGTCGACGAGCGATTATCTTCCGATCGTGCGGGCCGGCGCGGAAGGTCTGGTTGTTTATCAAGAGACCTATCAGCGCGGGGTGTATGCCGAACTTCATACCGCCGGACCTAAGCGTGATTTCGACTACCGCCTGGACTCCCCAGAGAGGGCCTACGCCGCGGGATTTCGCCGCCTCGGTATCGGAGCGCTACTCGGGCTGTGGCGCTGGCAGGACGAGGCGATCGCCCTGGCGGCCCATGTCGAATATTTGCTGCAACATTGTTGGCAAGCCCAGATCACGGTTAGCCTGCCCCGGCTTCGTCCCGCCGCGGGTGGTTTCCGCCCACTTTTTTCCATTAGTGATCGCGAATTGGCCCAGCTGATTTGTGCGTTACGGATAATTTTCCCGCAGGTTGCGATTGTGTTAAGCACGCGAGAGCGACCAACCTTGCGCGATGCTCTCGTTTCGTTAGGCGTGACGATGATGAGTGCTGGCAGCCACACCGAACCCGGCGGGTACACTCGTCGCGGAATCGAGCATCTGCATCGAACGGTGCGTGGCCGAATCGTGCCTCCGGAATTCCAGGATGGACAAGACGAACTGGCGACTGGCCAGTTTGAAATCAGCGATGACCGATCGCCGGATCAGATCGTGACTTTGTTGCGGCAGCGAGGAATGGAGCCGATTTGGAAAGATGGGGAACAAGCACTCACCGGGTAATGCGGATTTTCCTTAACGGTGAGCGAACGGACATTCAAAACGCTGAGAATGTCGCTGAGTTAATGCAACGATACCGGATGCCGCCGCAGACGGTTTTAATCGAACACAACGGGGTTGCATTGCGTCCACGCGAATGGCAACAACGACTTCTGTCTGACGGCGATCGAATCGAAATTATCCGCGTGGTGGCCGGTGGTTAAGAACGCGTCGCTCTAACCACAACGCGCATTCCGTCCTTGCGCACCACGGTGATCGCCGTGTTTGACGGAATAAACTCGCCTTGTGTGACAACATCGATGATCTGATCGAAGAAGCGCGCTTTGCCGCTTGGGCGCAGGATCGACAATGACGTTCCTTCTGCCCCCGGCGAAAGATCGAGTGTAGTGGCAAATTCGCGCGGGACTCCGGCCAAAGATGGTCCTGGCGGGTTTGCTGTCATTAGCGCAAAGCGCCGATAAATGCTCGTTTTCGGCAAATAGCGCGCCAACAGGGAAATCACTATCGCAGCTCCAATCAACGACAGGAGCAGATTCAACATTGGCATCGCAAGGGCGTGACCGGTCGGGAAGAATGTTTCGCCCGGATAACGGTCGATCATCGCCCAGAGCAAAGACGCGAGGATGAGGAATACCCCGACCACGCCGAAAACAATGGTGGAGTGGGCGAAGAACAGAATCTCGATGATGACCAGGACCATTCCCAAAACGAAAAGTGCGACTACTTCCCAGCCGGCGAGTCCGGCCAGATAATGGCCAAGGAAAAACAGGGCAAAACAGACCGCCGAAATGAATCCGGGCAAAGTTGCGCCGGGGATCTTAAATTCGAGCCACGCTCCGATGATGCCGGCGAGTAAAAGGAACGGCGCCAGCGCCGTGATCCAGAACGCGAGTTGCTCGAAACCGGTGGGATGAAGCGAAACAAGATTTCCCTTTAGTCCTGCTTTGTGCACCAGATCGCCGATCGAGTCGGCGATTCCATCCGCCAGCAGGGGCTTCCCGTTTATTTTTTCGGTCGCTTCCTGCGCATTGAGGGTCAGAAGCGTTCCCTTTGGATGAATAACCCGGTCGCCAACCTTTACTTCTTTGTCTTTGTTCATGAACGCCTCGCCAACGTCCGGATTGTGTCCGTTTTTCAAGGCTGAACCGCGGATTAACGCCGACCAGTAGGAAATTGTCTTCTCGCGTTCTGTGACGGGAAGATCTTGACCCGTGGCCAGGACCGGAGCGGCCGCGCCGATAGCACTCACCGGCGCCATATAGATATGTTGAGTTGCGAGCGCGATCAGTGCCCCAGCGGAACCCGCATTTGAATTGATGAACGTATAGGTCGGAATTGTCGCATGATTCAGAACGCTCGTGATTTCCTCGGCGGCATCGAGACGGCCCCCGTAAGTATTCATTTCGAAAATAATGGCACTGGCACCGTTGGCTTCGGCCAGCTTTTCCGCGCGTCGCAGAAACATCAGAAGCGATGGCGAAATTTCGCCGCGCAAAGGAACTATGACCACGTCGCCTTTGTGGATGACATCGCGGGCGTACCCCGTCTCAAGCAGCAGAAGCATCGCGACCAGGCTGAGGATCGACAGTCTCTTCATCGGTTGGAATCCATGCGGGCGTCGGCTAAATTTGGCATCGCTTCAGAGCGCAAACGAGCGAAAAATTAAACCAGTGATTCCTTCCGAAACCATCGAACAAGTCGCGGCGGCAAACGACATCGTCGAAGTCATTGGTTCCTATTTCCCGCTGAAACGCGCCGGCGCGAATTTCAAGGCGCTTTGCCCGTTTCACCAGGAAAAGACGCCATCGTTTCATGTCAATCCGCAACGGCAGACCTTTCACTGCTTCGGCTGCGGGGTGGGCGGAAGCGTTTTTCGGTTCGTGATGGAATACGAGCACGTCGACTTTCCATCGGCCGTTCGAAAATTGGCGGCGCGCGTTGGCATTCCTATCGTAGAAGAACGCAGTGGCCCGGAGGAAGATCGGCAACACGAAGCCCGGCGCACATTGTTGAAGCTGCACGCCGAGGCGGCCGAATGGTTTCAGGAAAATCTTTTAAAGAAAGAGTTCGCCGAGCCAGCCCGGGCTTACTTGAAGAAGCGCGGAATCGACCGGCAGGTTGCGAAAGATTGGCAGCTCGGTTTTGCGCCGGAAAGTTGGGACGGATTTTTGAAATGGGCGCTCGATCGCGGGTATTCCCGCGCCCAATTGTTGCAAAGCGGATTGGTGAAGCCGCGGGACGAGGATCGTCCCAGCGGCGAAATTTACGACCGGTTTCGGGGGCGGATCATGTTTCCAATCTGCAACGACGTCGGTGAAGTGATTGCGTTCAGCGGCCGATTGCTCGAAGCCGATCCGCAAGCGCCGAAATACGTGAACTCACCGGAAACGCCGCTTTTCCAAAAAGGACGCGTTTTATTTGGACTGCATAAAACAAAGCGCGCGTTGATCGAGGCGAACTGCGCGATTGTCTGCGAGGGCCAGCTCGACCTGATCAGTTTGTTCGAGGCGGGAATCAAGAACGTCGTTGCGCCCCAGGGAACAGCTTTCACTGATCATCAGGCGCGGATTCTCAAGCGTTTTGTTGACGAAGTTGTCCTGTGCTTCGATGCCGATCAAGCGGGGCAGAAAGCGGCGCACCATTCGTTGGATTCGCTTCTTCAGCACGATCTTGTCGTGCGCATTGTCGACATGCCGGCGGGCGAAGATCCGGATTCGCTGATACGTCGAAACGGTAAAGAGGAATTCGACAAAAGGGTCGCGGCGGCCCAAGACTTTTTCGATTACTGGATTGAGCGCGAAGTCGGGAGTGTCGATCTAAACTCACTCAGCGCCAAGGTGCAGTTGGCGCGCAAGCTCGCGGACACTGCCGCTCAGGTGCGTGATCCGCTGATGCGCGGCGAAGTCTTGAATAAAATGAGCGCACGGTTGGGCGTGCCTGCGTCCGAGTTTGAAAGGCTCGTGCCCGAGCAGCGGCGAGAGCGTTCGTCACCTGCGCAGAGTCGTCCGGCCGAGGGTGCCGTCGCGCCAAAGCACGACGTGGCAATGCTTTGTCTTCTGGCTCTGCGCGAGGAAGCGGCCCGCGGTTTTCTCCTGCAACAGAATTGGCGAGAGGTGTTACAACAGATCCCGGGAACGGAATTGCTAATCAAGATTCTGGAGACTGACCTGCGTCCAGACGACTCGGCCTCGCTCAACTCGTTCATGACCGGCCTGTCTGCGGAAGAGGAGGGTCTGGTTTCTGCTTGGTTGATGCAAAAAGTGCCGGCAAATGCGGTGGAGGTCACTGAGGGCTGGTGGAAGGGCCTGATGCAGGGGTCCTTGCGGCGCCAGCTCGAGATCGCGGAAACGCGAATTCGCCTCCCTCGATTGACTACCGGCGAAGTAGTGAATTTACAGAAAGAAATTGTTGACCTACGTGAGCAACTCCAGCAGATTTCCGGGCTTTCGTCTGTTCCTGAGGCCGGCCGTTAATTGTCGAACCGCGGGAACGCTGATCGAAGGCCACAACCCTTAACCCACAGTCTTGGCCAGGCACTCGAAAGCACGGAGAGCCCTTCGCCGATCAACGGCGAAGCGCCCGAAATTTAAGCACGCGCCCCGAAAGGTCACATCGGGAATTTCCACGCCGCGATCGAAAAACGGCGCGGGAAGGATCGCGGCATTCAAGCCGAAGCGAATTACCGGTTTGGTCAAGGCGCGCCGCTCTGGTGCCGAGACATTGCTGAAGACCAAAACCGAAGCCGAAGCCGCCAGTGAGATCCAGGCGCGACTGCGGGAGTTGATCAAACTCGCGAAGGAGCAGGGTTATCTCACTTTCGATGACCTGAACGAAGCGCTGCCGGAAGGAATCACCGACGCTGACGAGCTGGATGCCATTCTCACCCGACTGCGTCGTATGGAGATCGACATGATCGAAGCGTCTGACGTCGACCGGCACAAAGAGGTCAAAAAAGATCTCGACGAGGAAGAGGAAGAGAAGCCCGAGACGAAACTCGACATCCTCGACGATCCGGTCCGGATGTACCTCAAGCAAATGGGGCAGGTCCCGCTGCTCACTCGCGAGCAGGAAGTGGAAATTTCCAAGCGGATCGAAGAAGCGGAAAACATGGTGCAAAAGCACATCAATCGTTTCGGCTTCACCGCGCGCGCCCATCTCGATCTCGCGCAAAAATTAACCGAGGGCCGCGAACGCTTCGACCGCGTTATCCTGGACAAGAAGATCGAAAGCCGCGAGCGCTACATGAAGATTTTGCCACGCCTGTGCAAGCAGGTGGAGAAGTTGGCGGACACGATTACGCAGAATTATGCCAAGATGGCAGCCGGCTCTCGCAAGGACCGCAAGGGATCGAAGGCATTTCAGCGCACCCTGGGCTCGCTGCAACGTCTTTATCCAAAGTTTTATTTTAAACAAAAGGTCACTGAGGAATTCGTTCACCTGGCCGACGAACATTATCGGACGCTTCTCAATCTTCAGCACGAAGCCACCAAGAAGGGCCGAAATGGTGCAAAGTCGCCTGTCGGACCCAAATCCCGTGAGCTCGAGAAATTGCTCTGGTTGTCGCTGGACGAATACACGGAACAATACCAGTCGCTCAAGAGCTGGTTGCGCAAAGCGCTCCGGGCCAAGACCGAAATGGTCGAGGCCAACCTGCGCCTCGTCATCTCCATCGCGAAAAAATACACCAATCGCGGCCTGTCATTCCTCGATCTGATCCAGGAAGGCAACATGGGTCTGATGAAAGCGGTCGAGAAATTCGAATATCGCCGCGGCTACAAGTTTTCCACCTACGCAACGTGGTGGATCCGGCAGGCGATTACGCGCTCGATTGCCGACCAGGCGCGCACCATTCGCATTCCGGTGCACATGATCGAGACGATCAACAAGCTGATGCGCGTGCAAAAGCAGCTGGTCCAGGAATACGGTCGCGAGCCGACGCCGGAAGAAGTGGCCGAGGAAATTCTGCTGCCAGTCGACCGCGTTCGCGCCGTCCTCAAGATGGCGCAACAGCCGATTTCGCTTCAATCGCCGGTGGGCGAAAGCGAAGAAACCAATTTCGGCGATTTCATCGAAGACAAAGGCGCTGAAAATCCGTGCGACATGACCGCGATCGTGCTGCTCAAGGAGAAGATCAAGGACGTTCTCGAGACCTTGACCGAGCGCGAACGTCAGGTGCTCGAACAACGTTTTGGTTTGGTCGATGGCTACAGCCGCACGTTGGAAGAAGTGGGACGGCAATTTCGCGTCACCCGCGAACGCATCCGGCAAATCGAAGCAAAAGCGCTACGGAAGATGCGGCATCCGACGCGCATTCGACAGCTGGAAGGATTTCTGGAAGCGCCAGAGGTGTAAGGCCTTACCGCACTCGGCGACTTGTGGCCTTCGCGCAACTTTCAGTAATCGAGTTTGTTTAATTCGCGAGGAAATGAAACGCGAAGACGACCAGCAATTATGGGACCTCCTGGGCCACGCTTCGGAGCCGAAGCTTTCGCCCTTTTTTGCCCGCAATATTGTTCGGGCTACCCGGCCACAGTCGTACTCACTTGGAATCCTGCGCAATTGGTTCAGTTTGCGCAGACTTGTGCCGGCCGCAGGTCTGGCCGCTGCAGTAATCGCAGCGGTCGTGGCGCTCCATCATCCGGGGCGCCAGAAATCTGTCGATAGCACGCCGGATGTGATTGCACAGATCGACCCACAGGACTATGACGTGGTCGCCGATCTGGATGAATTGCTGGTCACTGATGAGAGCAGCTTGTGGGACGACGACACTCAAACCTTGTAGGCAGTAGCGCAGCGCTTGCGATACTGGTTCTGAGCTCGCCTTTAGCCAACGCTCAGCCTCATGGCCAACGGGCCGCCGGGGCCCACGCAATGCCCGCGCCGCACCGAGGTCCGGCTTTCAATGAAACTCGCCAGCGATACCTCGCACTTCCTCCGCAGGACCGGCAAATCTTTCAACGAAACGCCGAGCGCTGGATGCAAATGAGTCCCGAGGAGCGCATGATAATGCGCCAGCGCGAGAAAATTTATCGGGCCCAGGTCAGCAGGGAAGTAGAGGCAGCGCTCCGAAATTCCGGCCTGCACCTTGAAGGCGAAAGGCGAGCCCAATTTGAACAGCGCTACCTGCAGGAACGGCGTCGGATTGAGCATTCGCTCCGGCAGGAGATCGAGACCCAACGGCAACAGCAGTTGCCTGCGCTACAGGACCGTTTGAAAAAGGAATTTCAGGAGTCGTCCTCGTCTCCTGGGTCGACATCAGCACCCGCAGCCTCGGCGTCGACGAAAAAATAAAACCGGCGGGCTTTGAGCCCGCCAGTGCAAGAGCAATTCCTTAGCGCTTTATCGCCAGTGCCGATACCGCGCGTGAGGCCATGCCCTCGAGAAATACGCCCGACGACCGTGGTACCAATAATAGCCCGGGCCGTACCAATACCGATAAGCGTACCCATAATAAGGATACGGATAGCCGTAGCCGTAATAGGGATACGGGTAAGGCCCCGGGAACCCGACCCCGATGCCAACTGACACACCCGCGTTGGAACTCGGAGCGGACGCCAACGCGATACCGCCAGCAGCCAACGCAATTAACAGTAGTTTCTTCATTGTTCCTTTACCTCCCAAACTAACGATTGAACATTATGTCAGACGAAAAGTTGCTTGCGATTATTCGCTCGCGACGGGTGTTGCATACCTCG
Organism: uncultured Verrucomicrobiae bacterium; assembly: GCA_963801815.1. Classification (GTDB taxonomy): domain Bacteria; phylum Verrucomicrobiota; class Verrucomicrobiia; order Chthoniobacterales; family UBA10450; genus AV40. The sequence goes on along the minus strand of CAWDGJ010000002.1, from coordinate 290,877 downwards.
GATAGCCGGTGACGCAAAGATCGGGACCAATTCTTTCAAAGCTGATCCTGTCCAATCGTGCGCTCCCCGATGTCGACCGTGCGCCATCTCCAGCGAACGCGGGCACACCGCCGCCAGTAAGAATTGGCGCGGTGTAAATCTGCACCTTGTCGATCAAGCGCTGGTCGAGGGCGTGGCCGAGCACACTTCCGCCGCCTTCAATCGTTACACTGACTACATCTTTCTTGCCGAGATCGGCCAAAATAGCGGCAAGCGGCTCGTTTCGATAAACCAAAGTGTTTTTCGCCTGCCGGTCTGTAAAAATTCGGGCACGACCCGGAAGTTTTCCTGATCGGGTTATCACCACGCGCATCGGTTGGCGGAAATGATGTACACCTCGAACGGTCAACCGGGGATTGTCGATCCTCACCGTTTCCGCGCCGACAAAGATCGCATCGCTTTCCGACCGCAGTCTGTGGGCGTGCTTGCGCGCGGCCGCACTTGTGATCCAGCGCCCTTCACGTTTCGGTCGAGTCAGGCGCCCGTCCAGACTCATTCCGCACTTCGCAATTACGAACGGAATCCCGGTCGCGATCCATTTGTTGAATGCCTCATTCAGGCGCGCGCATTCCTCTGCCAGAATTCCGGTGCGAACTTCGATTCCGGCGTTTTGCAGGATTTCTATTCCACGGCCGCGATGTCGCGGATTGGGATCGGTCGTCCCAATGACAACTGATCTTACGCCTGCGCGAACGATTTCGTCCGTGCATGCACCCGTTCGGCCGACGGATGAGCATGGTTCAAGCGTGACGAACAATATCGCGCTCTTGGGGACCTGGCGTTTGTACCTCCGTAAGCACTCCACTTCCGCATGGGGCAAGCCTGCGCGCCGATGATGTCCACGCGCAAGGACACGATTGTTTGAAATCAAAATTGCGCCGACCACGGGATTCGGACTGGTCTGGCCCATAGACTTTCGCGCTTCGCGCAAGGCCTCCCGCATGAACTTTTCGTCGCTGTTCATTTTAAGGATCAAATATTCGATAGTGTCCGTTTCGTGCAAATTGTCGAAGCTAGACGAACTACAGGCTGAACCGGCGGTTTTTTTTAGTTTCTGCTTGGCGAACCTGTCAGGCCCGACTTACTTAGAGAAAACCCCCCAAACGCTATGGCCACCAAAACTGAAGAGAAAACCGGCGCCGACAAAGTAATCGCAGCACGAAACAAAAATCTCGATCTCGCCATTCAGCAAATTGCGAAGGATTACGGCGAGGGCGCGATTATGCGTCTGGGCGGCGAGAAGATTGTCGACATCGATGTCATCCCGACCGGCAACATTTTGATCGATCGCGCCCTTGGCGTTGGCGGATTTCCTCGCGGCCGAGTCGTGGAGGTTTATGGACCTGAGTCTTCCGGCAAAACCACGCTCACGCTTACGGTGATCGCGCAGGCGCAAAAACGCGGCGGGCTCGCAGCTTTCATCGACGTCGAGCACGCGCTTGATCCGCAATACGCCAAGAAACTTGGCGTGAATCTCGATGATTTGTTGGTTTCGCAGCCTAGTTCGGGTGAAGAGGCGCTGCGGATTTGCGAGACCCTGATTCGTTCCAACTCGCTCGACGTTATCGTTCTCGATTCGGTGGCGGCGTTGGTCACGCGAGCGGAATTGGAAGGCGAGATTGGCGACGCAACCGTAGGCGCGCAAGCGCGGCTGATGAGCGCAGCGTTGCGCAAACTGACTTCGCTCATTTCGAAAGCTCGCACCTGTTGCATTTTTACGAACCAGATCCGCGAGAAGATTGGTGTGATGTTTGGTAATCCCGAGACGACGCCCGGCGGCAAGGCATTGAAATTCTATGCCAGCGTCAGGATCGACATCCGCCGCATCGGCGCGATCAAGCAGACAGACGGCAGCGTAACTGGAAATCGCACGCGCATTAAAGTCGTGAAGAACAAAGTCGCACCGCCGTTCACGGAGGCAGAATTCGACATCATGTATAACGAAGGGATTTCCACAACGGGATCACTTCTGGATCTCGCGCTCGAGAAACAAGTAATTGAGAAGCGCGGCTCATGGCTGAATTACAAAGGGACCCAACTCGCCCAGGGCCGCGACGCCGCCAAGGAAGTGCTGAAAGAGGACCGTAAGCTTTACGACGAAATCGAAGCCGCTGTGAAGGCGAAGCTGGCCGAGGACAACGAATGAACCGCGGAGCCGGGCCTCGCACTTTAGGTTTCGTCTTTTTCGTTTGGATTGCTTCGGAATTGCTCGCTGCAACGCCGAATCCCGAAGCGCCGGTCCGGTTAATTCCTGGCCTTGGCGAAGTACATCATCCGGTTTCGACTAAGAACCAGCAAGCCCAGCAGTTTTTCGATCAAGGACTGAAGCTGGTTTATGGATTCAACCACGACGAAGCGCGGCGGTCTTTCGCGCGTGCCGCGGAGCTCGATCCAAAACTGGCGATGGCGCACTGGGGCGTCGCTTTGACGCTGGGCCCAAATTACAACTTGCCGGTCGATCCCGAACGCGAGCGCGCGGGTTACGACGCAGTCCAGACGGGCGGTCGCGCTCAAAGAGAACGCGTCCGAGCCCGAGCGCGCTTACATCGATGCGCTGGTGGTCCGTTATTCCAACGATCCAAGCGTCGATCTGCACGCGCTGGATCACGCCTACAGCGATGCCATGCGCAAACTGGCGGCGCGGTATCCGGACGATCTCGACGCAGCCACGCTTTTTGCCGAGAGCATGATGAATCTGAATCCGTGGAAACTTTGGACAGCGGACGGCAAGGCGGCCGAAGGCACGGAAGAGATTGTCGCGACCCTGGAATCGGTTTTGAAACGCGACCCAAATCATCTCGGCGCCAATCATTATTATATTCACGCGGTCGAAGCCTCGACCCATCCGGAGCGCGCGCTGCCCAGCGCGGAGCGTTTGGCAAAACTGGCGCCGGCTGCAGGTCACCTCGTCCACATGCCGGCCCATATCTATTCGCGCGTCGGCGATCATATCGCGTCGGCGCATTGCAACGAGCTTGCTATCGCCGCGGACAAAAAGTTTCTCAGTCAGACACGCGAACAAGGCGTGTATCCGTTGATGTATTATAGCCACAACATGCATTTCCTCGCGTTCGCCGCGTGCATGGATGGAAATTTTGCCGAAGCGCGCGACGCCGCGGCAAAGCTAGTGACCAACGTTGCGCCTGGCGTTAAGGCGATGCCGGATCTGGAAGGATTTCTGCCGACGCCGATGGTGGTGTTGTTCGCTTTTGAGCGTTGGAACGACCTTCTAAAGTTTCCGCGACCAGATGCAGCCTTTCTGATCACGAACGCTGTGTGGCATTCATTTCGAGGTGTGGCATTCGCCAGCACTGGAAAAACAGCAGAAGCGGAGCAGGAACAAAAAGATTTCCGAGAACTGATCGCGAAAATTCCCCCGGACAAAATGTACGACCAGCTCAATAAGGTCGCCGACGTCTTTAAGGTTCACGACAACATCTTGACCGGCGCAATTGCGCATTCTCGGGGCGACAACAACGCAGCGATCGAATCATTGAAGCAAGCCGTAGCGTCAGAAGACGCGTTGAGCTACAGCGAACCGCCGGCATGGTACCCGCATGTCCGCCCGATGCTCGGAAGACTCTTGCTCGCTAATAATCAGGCCGCGGACGCGGAGAAGGTCTTCCGTGACGATCTCGAACTTAATCCGCGCGACGGACGAGCCCTGGGTGGGTTGCGGGACGCGTTAAAAGCGCAGAATCGAAATTACGAGGCCGACCAGGTCGATCGCCAATTCCGCGCAGCCTGGAAAGTTGCCGACGCGACGCCGGCATCGAAGCACTAATCTACTGCGGTCGAAAGCGGATCGTGTAGAACGCGACTTCGTTTTGTCGATCCAAGTGCGGTGTGATCTCCACGTTGGCGCCGCTTTTTTGCAATTGGTTCAGGCAAGCAACGTCGTATTTGAGGACACTGTATTCGGCTGGATGCGCGAGATAGATGTAATTGGCATCAGTCGGCAGCTGCGGCAGCATTTGATTGAATTGCCAAAATGGTTCCGAGAGCTGCGGGCCATCAGTGAGAAATATGAGCTGCTCGTTAAATCCCCAGTCCAGACTTACGATCGTAAGATCGGACCGATTCCGATTTTCTCGGCAGAACTGATTCAGACTCTCACTCCAGCGTCCGCGGCCGCCTGTTTCCTGAATCAGTTTTTCGGTAGTCGCGATCGAGCGGAGGCCGCTGAGGCAAACAAGGGTCACCGCGACCAAAGCGGTCGTTCGCTGCAATCGCCCTGAATTCCAAACCAGGCCGATGACTGCCGCAATGATGAGTTGCGGCAGTGGAAACACGAGAACCGCATGGTGAATCCGCACTGCGTCTGGCAGGAAAAACACTCCGAGCGTGACTAGGATTGCTGCGACAATGAAAAAAATGATGCGCCGGGCGTTAGCCAGACTTTTGTCAAAAACGAAAGCAAACGTCAGTAGGGCGAGCATCAGCGCGATTCCGATGGCCGCTCTTGGTCCGGCGACACCGTCGTACATTCGCTCGAACACACCGCCGACATTCATCAGTCGGTAAAAATGCGTGCCGTCGTACATCGATAGCAGTGTTTTGAGTTTTACGCCGAACTCGCCGGGCGCGTTCGGATGCGGACCGGAAATCGTGAGCGTGAACATTCGCGGAATTCGAACCAGCATTAGCGCCGCGCCAATTGCGAACCCGAGACACGCCAGTGCAATAGAGGCCGAATGCTCTCGAATCACCGCCAAGAGCGTGCGCCAATAACAAATCAGCGCAGCGGCGCGCAATCGCGATCAGAAAAATGACGAAGTCGGCTTTGTTAAAAAATCCGAGTCCGGCAAACAAACCAACAAAGAACGCATCCCTCGGTTTGTGCATTTGACGCCAGCGGATCGCGAACAAGAAGCACGCGCACCGGCAAACAAAACTCGGAACAGTGACTCCCCAATCGAGCATCGAAATGAAAAAATACGTTGGATCGAACGCCAGCAGCGCCCCGGCAATCACGGCCGTCCCGAGTCCAAGCCATCGGCGCGCGCCAAGCATTAACAGCAGGAGCGCGATGAGCTGCCAGAACAGATTGCTTCCGCGCAAGACGGCAAAGGTCGATCCGAAAATCTGAAACGCGGGGATCAACATCCAGCACTTGAGCGCGCCCAGATACGTTTGGACGAAAATCGGAAAGGGCCGTCCGGCGAGCGTCATAACTTCGTGATCGGGCATGTGCTGGCCGTGGACGTGACCGGTCACGAAATCCCTGGCTAGTCCGGCAAAGACGGCCTCGTCGTAATAAAGTCCTGGCACGGACAGGTTTTGTTTCGCGAACAAGACAATGAAGGCGGCTAAGAGAAGCCACGCCACCAGCAGCAGGGTTAGTTCGCGGCGTGCGCCTGAACTGGGCTCGGCACTTTCGGGCATCGGAGAATTATTCTATGTATTCGTGTTCAATTCTGTCCATTCGTGGTTTAAGTGGCAGCTTATAAAATCGACGTCATGACATCGGCCCAAATCCGGCAATCGTTTCTCGATTTCTTCCGCGAGAAGAAGCACACCGTTGTGCCGTCGTCGTCCCTGCTGCCGGACGCGCCCAATCTGCTCTTTACCAACGCCGGCATGAACCAGTTCGTGCCGATCTTTTTGGGACAACAAAAACCGCAGTGGAAACCACCCCGCGTCGCCGACACCCAAAAATGCATTCGCGCCGGCGGCAAGCACAACGATCTCGAGGACGTCGGACTCGACACATATCACCACACGTTTTTCGAAATGCTCGGCAACTGGAGCTTCGGCGATTATTTCAAGAAGGAAGCGATCGAATGGGCCTGGGAGCTGGTGGTTGAGCGCTGGAAATTTCCCGCCCAACGGCTTTATGCCACCGTTTACAAACCTGGGCCGAACGACCCGAGCGAGTTCGATCAGGAAGCGCATGATCACTGGGCGCGATTGTTTCGCGATGCCGATCTCGATCCGAAGATCCACGTCGGCGGTTTCGGCAAGGCGGACAATTTCTGGATGATGGGCGACACCGGGCCGTGCGGCCCGTGCTCGGAGCTGCACGTCGATCTTACACCGGACGGTGACACGCGCGGAGCGCTCGTAAACAAAAATGACCCGCGCTGCATCGAGATTTGGAACCTGGTGTTCATTCAGTTTAACGCCAACCCGGACGGAACGTTTACGCCCTTGCCCCAGCGCCACGTCGACACCGGAATGGGTTTCGAGCGCGTCGCCGCAATTATTCAGGGAACAAAAGACCTGACTGATTTTTCTGGAACAGTTTCCAACTACGAAACCGACGTTTTTCGGCCCATTTTCGACGAAATCGAAAAACTCAGCGGCAAAAAATACACATCAACGCTGCCTGATTCTAACCTTTCCGCGATCCGCAATCCGCAGTCCGCAGTCGACGTTGCCTTTCGCGTGGTGGCTGACCACATCCGAGCCCTGAGTTTTGCCATCGCCGACGGAATCATTCCGTCCAATGAAGGGCGTGGCTACGTGTTGCGCCGCATTTTGCGACGCGCAGTTCGGTACGGCCGTTCGTTAGGCTTTCACGAACCGTTTTTCTCCAAGCTGGTCGACATTGTCGCGAAAACTATGGGCGACGTCTTTCCCGAAGTGCGCGCGAAACAGGAACAGATCAAGGAGACGATCAAACGCGAAGAAGAATCGTTTAATAAGACCCTCGATAAAGGAATCGAAGTATTTGAAGGCCAAGTTCTACTCGACAGCATGGCGAAGGCTGCGAAAGCCCAGGGATATAATGTTAAGACGCAGTATTCTGGTCGAGCCGATCCCGACCTAGAAGAGTTTACGATTTGGCTAAGCAAAGGTTCGGTGCCAGTTATCGATTTAGACGCATCACAAGTTCGCGCCGGCGAATGGCGCCAATTCATTACTACCACCCCTGCAGTGTCCGGCGAAGACGCCTTCAAATTGTATGATACCTACGGCTTTCCACTCGATCTAACAGAACTAATGGCTAGAGAGCGCGAATTGACGGTCGACGTCGCTGGCTTCGAAAAGTTGATGGATGAGCAACGCGAGCGCGCAAGGAAAGCTCAGAAAAAAGAAACGATCACGGTTGAAGAGGGAATGCTCCACGCTTCGCCGACAAAATTTCTCGGTTATGATTTCGTGGAGAGTGAGGCCGTTGTCGAAACGGTATTGCCGGGGAAGAACGCCGAAGAGCTCAACATAGTCCTCGATCAAACGCCGTTCTACGCCGAGAGTGGCGGACAAGTTGGAGATCGCGGGCTGCTTCATGTCCCGGGTCACGATCGGACCGAAGTCGGTCAGTTGCGCGTGCTCGATACTCAGAAGCGCGAGAACGTTTTTGTTCACCGAACTGCGGTTGTTCAGGGTCGCGCGCCGGAACCCGGCGAAGCCGTGCGCATCGCAATCGATGGCGCTCGACGCAAATTAATTCAGGGGCATCACACGGTGACGCATTTGCTCCACTGGGCGCTGCATCAGGTTGTGAGCAAAGACGCAACGCAGAAGGGAAGCTACGTCGGCCCGGACAAATTGACTTTCGATTTTTCGAGTGCGGCGCTGACCGCGCAGCAGAAACACGATGTGGAAAAGTTAGTGAACGAGAAGATTGGCGAGAACGCGCCGGTTTCGTGGACTGAAGTTCCATATGCGGACGCGAAGAAGCGCAAAGAGATCCAGCAGTTCTTCGGTGAAAAGTATGGTGACCTTGTTCGCGTTGTTCAGGTCGGCGGTGATCCAAAAGAATTGAATGGTTACTCGATGGAATTGTGCGGTGGCACCCATGTTAGATCGACCAGCGAGATTGGCGCGTTTCGCATTGTGAAAGAGGAAGCCATCGCCGCCGGCACGCGTCGCATTGAGGCTGTGGCTGGCGACGCGGCGCGGATTTGGGCGAAGGAAGAAGCACAGCGTCAGATGGAGCGATTTGAAATCTTGTCCCGGAAGAAATCGGACCTGGCGTCGTTGCCTGTATTCGCGGAAACGGCGCAAACGGCCGAGATGCTAAGACAGATCGACGCGCGCGCAGCGCAGTTGGAAAAATTGGATGCCGAGGTTCGGGAATCGGAAAAGAAAAGCGCGAAACAAGCTGATGTGCAGCTGCAGAAGCAGGCCGCGCAAGTCGCAAACGATTTGGTTTTCTCGAAGGCCGGTCAGAAGATTTGCGTCGCAAAGATTCCAAACGCCAACGCGAAGCTTTTGCAGGCGGTTGTCGATGTTGCGAAGAATCAATTCAGCGGCCCGATCTTCCTGGTGGGCGAATCCGAAGGACGCGTGGCGCTGATCGCGTCGATACCGAAAGAGCTGACCATGAAAATTCAGGCAAACAAATTGATACAGGAGATCTCGCCGATCGTTGCCGGTAAGGGCGGCGGCCGGGCCGAGAATGCGCAAGGCGCAGGCACCGATGTGACCCAGATTGACAAGGCGCTAACGGAAGCGCACGGCCGCCTGGTGGCGGCAATGACTTCCTAGGGTGCGCTCGTGCTCGGCGTTCGCGCGTGTTTTACGATTAGCTTCGGATTCTTGCCTTGGCTAATTGGGGCCGGGATTTTTTTATTCACGATGGGATGGCGAGAGTAATGAAAAAGGTCGCGGCTAAGGCGAGGAACAGCACCATCAGGTAGATGAAACCGCCGGTGAAAAATTTCAGCGTGCTGATGAACCAACCCTGGCGATAGACATAACGGATCGACAGGAAAATCTGGACGACGAACGTGATCCAAAGCAGCGCGATCACCCAGTCGGCGAACGTTCCCGGTATCGCGCGATTCAGTCCCATTGTTGCGAGCACGATCAGCATGATGCCGGTGTAGAAGAACGAGTGGATGTGAAGCGCGTAGATCAGGTGGTCGATGTAGAAGATGCGCCGCCGGACGTAGAGAAGTTTCAGGACAAACGCGAACAGGGGAATGCAGCAGAGCATCATGTAAGGGCAGATTGCTGAAGAGTGTGGTGAGGAAGAGGCCCATCTTGGTTCCGTGCTCGCCCATTTTTTCCTTGGCCCGCGCTTCCAGCCAGCGTTCGAACGGTGTCGATGATTTTTCGTTTTCGTCAAAGACGACGAACGGCCGATCTCCGACTGCTCCGTATTCTCGCTTACCGGTTTTGCTCGGTGAAACTGTCGCCGAAGCCGTCAGGCGAGGTGGCGGGGCTGGGTGAGGCCGAAGGCGTCGCCGAAGGGCTTGGCTTGGTCAGAGAATCCAAGACTTCCTCGGCCTTGCGACGCTGCTCGGGACGTCAGTTTTTCTTTGTCGAGATCCTTTTCGATCTTATCCCGCTTTTTTTCGATTTCGGCGGCGACTTCCGCTTGCTTGTCCGACGAGATTTTTCCAGGTTCGAAGCGCAGCCCCTTCGCTCCGTAATTCACGGCGAAGAAAAACAAGACGCTGGCAAGAAGATACAACCTCAATGGATGGACGTGGCGGACGCGTTTGCCGCCGACAAATTCATTTGTGAGCCGCCACGGTCTGGTCACGAGAAGGCCGATGACTGCTGAAGAATTTCGAATCCCAATTCAGGAACTCGTTCAAAACATCGAGCAGAACATGGCCAATAGAGCGGCGATAATCGATCGCGGCCTGTCCGCATTGCGAGCAATAGTGGCCGGTCAGTTGCGTGCCGCAGTTTTCGCAATGAGTAAAGGGTGGTAGCTCTTCGTGTCTTGCGCCCTCTCAACCACCCGCGCTGGGATTTTCGCTCAATCGCGGAGATCGCGGTGTCACCCAGGATAATTTTTGCCGCTTCGTCCGACATGGCGAGGGAGGTTACAAAATTGTACTGGCGGCGTCCATGCCGGGCTTGTGGGGCGATGCCTGACTTGACGGTATGAAAGCATCCGACTTACATCGCTGAAATGAAAACACTCACCACCACGATCATTGCTTTAATAGCCGTTTCCGCTTTCAACACGACTGCACGCGCCGACCAGCCACACATGCGCCGCGCGCTCGAACATCTCCGCGCCGCCCGCGCCGAGCTTCAATCGGCGGAGCATAACAAAGGTGGCTGGCGTCTTCGCGCGATTGAGAATACCGATCGTGCGATCCACGAAACAGAGAACGGGATGGCCGTCGGCAGATAACGGCACGCCCTGGCGATTTGAAGCGGAGCTCGTAAATCCGGGCTCCGCTTTTTATTTGTCTCGAAGTCTTCGCAGCTAATTTCGCATGAACCAAAGCGACGCCGAGCCGGCAACACCGGCGGCGAACAACAGGACATCGTTGCTGACGAAGTACGGATAAACCATGAGCGCGAGGCCGAGAAACATCGGCTTCCACAGGCTCATGCGTTTTCCGTAAGTGAAGGCAACGAACCCGATCGAGCCAAAGACAAATCCCCCGATCAAATTCGCCGTGCTGAAGACGAACATGCCGATCTTTAGCAGCTAGTGCCGCGCCAAGTTTTTGTGGAGGCGCTTGTCTCAAGCGCCTATCTATTAATTCGGTGCTTGAGAACAAGCACCGCTACAACACCCAACTTCGCGGTTGACCAGCGCCAAGCCACAATGACACGATTCACCGAAAATTAGCCATGGCTTCTCACCTTTTTCGCAAGAAAAGTCCCGATGCGTTGATCGCCGAAGCCGCCGCGCCCGATCGCAGAATGAAGCGCTCGCTCACTGCGCTTGATCTTACCTGCCTTGGCATCGGTGCGATCATCGGTGCGGGCATTTTCGCGCTCGCCGGCACCGCGGCAGCGGGCGAGGCCGCCCATGTGGGCGAATCCATCGTCAAAACGCCGGTGCTCAATTTCATCATCGCATTCGTCCACCATACCGACCTCATCTTTGGCCGGCCGGCGGCGGGACCGGCGGTCGCCCTTTCGTTCGTCGTGGCCGCGATCGCCTGCGGTTTCGCCGCCCTCTGTTACAGCGAGCTCGCGGCCATGATTCCGGTTTCTGGTTCGGCCTACACCTACTCCTACGCCACCCTGGGCGAGATCATTGCCTGGATCATCGGTTGGGATTTGATCCTCGAATATGCCGTCGGGAACATGGCGGTAGCGAAAGGCTGGTCGGATTATTTTGTGAAACTAATCTACAGCTTGAGCCATGGTTCCATTAAGATTCCGCTTTGGCTGGTGACCGATCCGGCCACGGCTGCGACCAAGATTTCACAAGGCGGCGAATCGGCCCAGTACTATTCGCCGCTGACGCTGCCGCACATCTTCGGATATCCCGTCGCCGTCGATCTTCCTGCGTTGTTGATCGTAGCTGCGGTGACGGTTCTTCTCATCTACGGCATTCGCGAAAGCGCCACCACCAACACGACCATCGTGTTGATCAAAGTCGCCGTGGTGGTTTTCGTCATAGCGTTTGGCGCCTTCATGGTCCATCCGACAAATTGGCGTCCGTTTGCGCCCAGTGGATTTGGCGGCGTCATGAGTGGCGCGGCCATTGTCTTTTTTGCCTTCATCGGTTTCGATGCCGTCTCCACCACTGCGGAGGAAACCAAGAATCCGCAACGCGATTTGCCGATTGGGATGATCGCCAGTCTCATCATCTGCACCGTGCTGTATGTCCTCATGGCCGCCGTCCTCACCGGCATCAAAAAATACACGGTTTATCTTGGTGACTCCGCCGCGGTGGCGACGGCCTTTGCCAGCAAACCCTGGGCGCAGGCGCTCGGTCAGCGCCGGTGCGCTCGCCGGCCTCACCTCGGTCTTGCTCGTGTTTCAGCTTGGTCAGCCCCGCATTTTCATGGCGATGGCGCGCGATGGTTTGCTTCCGCAATATTTTTCACGCATTCATCCGCGCTTCCGCACGCCGCACATCACCACGATTTGGACCGGTATCGCTGTCGGCGGCGTTGCCATGCTGACAGACATCGGCTCGTTAGCCGACCTAACGAATATCGGAACGCTGTTTGCGTTTGTCCTTGTCTGCTGCGGCGTAATCGTGCTGCGCCGAAAGGATCCAAATCGTCCGCGGCCCTTCCGCGTGCCAATGGTGCCGGTCTTTCCCATTCTGGGCGTCCTGTTTTGTCTTGCCCTGATGCTGAGTCTTCCGATCGAAACGTGGATTCGATTCTTTGTCTGGCTCGCGATTGGTCTGACGATCTATTTCCTTTACAGCGTTCGACACAGCAAGCTGCGTCGTGGCGAAGACGCCGGGATAACGGAAGACGTCCCGCCGCCGTTCATCAAGACGTAAGAAGGTGGATCGGCCGCTCCGCGGGCGATGTTAATTCATGCGGCTTCGCCGCTATTCTCAGCATCGAGCAAGGGACTGCTCGATCCACCTGAAGCTCCGTCTACTTGAACTCACGCCGCTTTCTGGGCGTAGCTGGCCTTATCGTCAGCTTCAAGCCAATCGAACAACGTCGTCGTTTTCGGATCGAGTCCGAGCGGTTTCACATTTTCGACAAACCATTCGCGCTTCTCCGGATTGTCGTAAGGTTTATTATCCGTGACTTCGTCGGCCCAACGTTTGATTTCATCGGCCGTTTTCGTTTCGCCGCTACGATTTAGCCATTCCACCATCTGCTGATCGCTCGCGCCGTTCTCGATTTGCGCTTTGAAATCGGCGCCCTTCACGCCTTTGAAGCCGAAGAGCATGTTGTCGAGCGGACAATCGAAGTGGTATTCGCCAATATTTCCGCCCACCAGCGCGCGGCATTTGTCGAGTGTTCGCCCGAGAATTGCGTAACCGCCAACCCGAATGCGCGGACTGCGCGGTGATTCCTTTGTCAGATCTTTCCCTATCACCTTTGTATTCATGATTCACGCTAACGGCATGAGTGAGTGTCGCAAGCTGACACCGAAAAATTTTCTGAAAACTGAAACCCACGCGAGCTGCGAAACAGTTGTACTGTGACACAACCGCAAGAAGCTATTTCGACGATCAACGGGTTGATCGAAACACTGAGGGACGGCGAGAAGGGCTTCCAGGAAGCCTCTGAAGCTGTGAGCGATCCGCACCTCAAATCGCTTTTCGAGCAATACTCGCAACAGCGTCATCGCTTTGCCACGCGAACTGCAGGCCCAGGCCCAAAGTCTCGGCGAATTGAAGCCGAAAAAGTGGATCAGAGCGGCCGGAGCAATGCATCGAGCCTGGATCAGTTTGAAGTCCACCGTGACCAGCAGAGACGACAAAGCGATCCTGACGGAGTGTGAGCGCGGAGAGGATTCCGCCATGTGCGGATTCGAGGAAGCGCTGCACGAAAGACTGACGGGGCAGGTGCGCGAAATCGTTTCCTGTCAATTCATCGAAATCAAAAGCGCGCACGATCGAGTGAAGCAATTGCGAGACGCCAAAAGAAAAATGTAATCGAACCCCACCTGATGCTCCTGTAGCGACGGTGTGCAATCGCCAAATGGGTTGCTTTCGGCGATGAGCCATCGCCGCTACAGTTTGTCGGTGAAAATTTTTCTGGCGGCGTTCTTCAACTGCATTCTCGCTTTACAGGCTCAGCCTCCGAAGATTCAGCCGCCGCCGCCTGGAAAGCTTTACCATGGCTTTTACTGGGGAGGCGTCGGCACTGACACCCACGATCCGACCGAACACGATGTCACGGCGGCGGACGTGGTGCGCTACGAAGAAGCGGTCGGCGCCAAAACCGTGTGGATTTATTTTTCGGACAACTGGTTCGAATCCCGAAAATTTCCAGCCGAGACGTGCGGTTGGATCCGCGACGCTGGCAAGATTCCTTACATCCGATTAATGCTTCGCTCCGATGTGGATCAAGGCCACGACGACAAGAAGTTTTCACTTGAAGAAAATCATAGCCGGCGACTTCGATGTCGATCTTCGGGCATGGGCGCGCGACGCGAAAACTTTTGGATCGCCAATTTTGATCGAGTGGGGAACTGAGCCAAACGGCGAATGGTTCAGCTGGAACGGAAAATGGAACGGCGGCGCGATCGAAGGACCTAAACGCTACATCACAGCCTACCGGCACATTGTCGACATCATGCGGGCGGAAGGCGCAGATAATCTGACCTGGGTCTGGCACGTGAACTGGTACGACGAACCGGAACGAAAATGGAACGCGTTCGAAAATTATTTTCCAGGAATCGATTATTGCGATTGGGTGGCAATCAGCGCCTACGGGCCGCTCGCGCCCCGGACGGATGAAGGTCTTGAGACCTTTCGGTTTAAGATTGATGAAGCTTATCCGCGGTTAACCAAAATTGCGCCCGGTAAGCCCGTTATCGTCGCCGAGTTCGGTTGCGATTTGCACAATCGGCATGTGGGCGTCGTGAAATGGACGCGCAGCGCGCTCGACGACTTATTTTCAAATCGCTGGCCGGCGATTGTCGGTTTTTGCTGGTGGAACGAAGGCTGGCAAAATGACGATCGTCAAGAACCACGACACAGACATGATTCTTCTTCACGATGGCGAGCTTACGCGCGTGTTTCGGGATGAGGTCGCACAGCATTTGGATAAAATTCAACAAACTCCCATTATTACAGCCACAGATGCGCACAGATGAACCACGGATTTAAAATCTGTGAAAATCTGTGCTAACCTGTGGCGAGAATCTTATGGTTAAAGTAGACGTCGAGTACACTGGCAACCTGCATTGCGACGCGACGCACGGACCGTCGAAGTCGACGATCGCGACGGATGCGCCGACCGATAACAAGGGCAAAGGCGAAGCGTTTTCGCCGACCGACCTCGTCGCGACTGCACTCGGCACTTGCATCAGCACGACGATGGGAATCAAGGCCGAGTCGCTCGGGGTCGATCTTCGAGGAATGAAAGTCTCGGTGGAGAAGGAAATGTCATCCGACGCGCCGCGCCGGATCGTGGCGTTGCCGAGTGAGGTTCACATTCCGCTTCCGCCAGATTCGCCACACCGCGAAGTGCTCGAGCAAACGGCTCTCAATTGTCCGGTGCACAAGAGTCTGCCGCCGGAAATCAAGCGTCCGACGAAATTCTTCTGGGAAGGGTGAGGTCCTGGGCGGGCTGCCGTTTTATCATTCCGAGCGCAAGCGAGGAATCGCTCAATAGCTCGTTGATTACGCTATCTGACTTGTATGATCCAAGCTTCGCGTGTGAGATCCCTCACGTTGTTCGGGATGACCGCGCAGCAAGTTATTTCCCGGCTGGATAGAGCCACTCCAAGTAATCGGCCACGCCGCGCTCGAGCGAGAATTGGGGCTGATAACCGAGAGCGCCGCGGACTTTTTCGAGATCAGCTTCGGTAAAATTTTGATAATGCGCGTGCGGATTGTCGATGTAATCGGGCTGGAATTTCGTTCCAAGACATTTGTTCAGCACGTCGACCAGCTCGTTGAACGATCGCGCCTGGCCTGAGCCGAGATTATAAATTCCACTCTGCTTCGCTTCGAGCGCAAGGATGCTGCCTTCCACGATGTCTTTCACGTAAACGAAGTCGCGCTTCTGATCGCCATGTTTGAAAATGCGCGGCCGCTGGCCGGCTTTCATTTGCTGTGCGAGATGATAAACCATGCTTGCAGGCACGCCTTTGTGTGCTTCGCGCGGACCGTAGACGTTGAAGTAGCGCAAACCGATGATAATCCACGTCGGGTTTTCTTTCGCCTCGCGCATCGCCAGGTTGTCCATGATCGCTTTCGAGAACGCGTAAACATTGGACGGCGCGGCGCCGTTTGTTTCTACGCTTGCCGTTTTGGCCGCGCCGTAGGTCGACGCCGAAGACGCGAAAATGATTCGCGTCTTGTTCGGCCGCGCGAAATTCAAAAGCCGGCGAAAACTTTCGACGTTGTCGTGCACCTGAACGAACTGGTCGTGCAACGTCGTATCAGTGATCGATGCCAGATGAAAAATCGCGTCAAACTTTTCGTCGCCGAATTGTTCCCGCCAATCAAGCTCCGCCAGATTTTGCGCGACGAAATCGCCGCGATAACCGCGCAGATTCTTGAAGTCGCCGGAACGGAAATCATCAACGACCGTCAATCGGGTGTCCGGGAATTTTTCCTGGAGCGCGAGGGTCAGGTTGGAGCCGATGAAGCCGGCCCCGCCGGTTACGAGAAGGTTGGGAGTGGATGAGGTCACGAGTGAGTTGCGAGATAAATAAATCTTGAGCCGCGAATCGCAAGCGGGTAGTTCTGGGACCAGTTCTTTGCGAGCTTGAAAAAGTGGATCGGCGCGAGAAATCCCGTGAAAACCGGGAGCAGTTGCGCTGCTGTAACTGGATACGACTTCCCACGGCCAATCATGTGGAGGCAGGCGTCTCGCCTGCAATCGAGTGGTTGTGCAGCCGAGACGGCTGCCGCCACAGAAGACATGGTGAAGGCGGGAAGAAGGGGAAGATTAGTCATTAGATGATGGTTGAGAGTTGATAGTCCAAGGCTGGGTCTATCAACAACCAACTATAAACTATCAACTAGTCTTCAAACGCCAGGAGCCAGAATATTCGACCGAGTCCATCTCATTCGCCGGCGTGTTCTGTAGCGGCGGTCTGTGACCGCCGAAATTTCTGCAGGGCGCAAGCGAAAAAACTTCTTCGCAAAAAGAAGAATGAGAGCTGGGCGATACGCTCCGACCCCATCCATCGCGGGACCGCGGCGAACAAGTCCGACTCTCGAGTTGGAGAAAACTTGTTATGCGAATTCGCCCATTATGTTTTGTCTTTTTCAGTTTGATAAGCGTGGCAATACCGAGCCGCGCGGAGGAACCTGTCTCGCCGAATGGCGATCAATTGCCGGAGGCCGAGCCCGTGGTTGTCTCGGCCACGCGTTTTGAGATTCCGCTCGACCAATCGCCCGCCAGCGTCAGCGTCATCGATTCGCAAGATATCGACAATAAACAGATCGAGCGGCTTGCTGACGCGCTGCGCGAAGTGCCGGGCTTGAATGTTGTTCAAACCGGTACGCCCGGCCAGCTGACTTCGGTTTTCATGCGGGGCCTGCCGAGTCAGGATATGCAGGTCCTACTAGACGGCATCCCGATCAATCAGGGGCTCGCTGGCCAATTCGATTTTGCGAATCTGACGACGGACAATATTGATCGAATTGAGATTGCGCGCGGGCCGCAGAGCACGATTTACGGACCCCGTGCGCTGGCCGGCGTGGTTCAAATTTTTACCAAGCAGGGAAGCGGTCCGCCTGGAATCACTTTAACCGAGGAAGGAGGCACCTTCGACACTTTTCGGGAAACGCTCAGCAGCGACGGCAAAATTGGCGACTTCGATTATTCGTTAGGCGCGAGCCGGCTCGACACGGACAATGCACGGCCAAATAACGCTTATCGAAACACTTCTGCGATTGCGGATGTTGGCTGGTCGCCGGGCGACCACGCACGGATTGGTGCATTGTTCGCCTACTCCGAGAGTGAAACAGGTAACCCGAACAGCATCTTCGCCTTCCGGCCGGTAGATCATTTCTTAACCGAGAAATGGTTTATCGCGCCGCATCTCGATCTTCAGGTCACCGATTGGTGGCAGCATCGATTAATCATCGACCACGACAACGAGCGGCAGGTCAACAATCCAAATCAGGACGGATTTGTAGGGCCGACGCGCGCTCTGTTCCAGCGAACCACGATCGATTACCAAAATGTGCTGCACGCAGCATCGTGGTTCACGCTGGCGAACGGATTCTTTTATGACCGCGTCGATTCAGGTCAAGAGCGGCCCTTTATTTCTCAACTGTTCGGTCCGCAACCAATCTTCATCAGCGACTTCACGACCGAGATCGCCGGTTTTGTTGAAGCGACTGCAAACATCGAGAACCTGATTTTGGTCGCAGGAGGACGCATCGATAGCTTTAACGATTTCGGAGATGTTTGGACGTATCGCGTCGCAAGTAGTTATAAGATCGACAAGACTGACACCACATTACACGCGAGTGTCGCGACGGGATTCAGTCCGCCGAGCAGTCAGGATAAGATTTTTCGATTCAACCCGAATCCGTCGCAACCACTGCCACCGTTGCAACCCGAAAAGGACTTCGGATGGGATGCCGGTTTCGAGCAACGATTGTGGGACAGGCGTATAACGATCGGCGCGACCTATTTTCACAACGATTTGTCCAACGTGATTGGATTCAACGGCCTTTTTGAGACCTTGAATCTCGGCGCTGCGGAGACTCAGGGGGTCGAGACTGAACTGCGCGCGACTCCGATTACCGATCTGGTTCTGACAGCGAGCTACACGTATCTCGAAGCCGAAAAAACCGACAACGCGGACATTTCACAACCACAAGGCTCGCGACTGCCGCGAAGGCCCCGAAATGAGATCTATGTGTCGGGTTCTTATCTCTGGGGCAAGAAACTGCGCACAACCATCGAGGCGAAGTGGGTAAACGCGCGGGAGGAACTGAACTTCGGTGGGCCGAATTTCGACATAGAAGATTACAATTTCCTCAATCTCGCGGCGGAATACGAGATCACTCCGCACATGTCATTTTCGGCCGGGTCGACAATCTGACTGGTGAGCATTACTCGGAAGTTTTCGGTTTTCCTGCACTCGGCACGGCGTATTACGGCGGAATGAAGTTGCGATTTTGATTCCATCACTTGTCATTCCAGAGAGAAGTCGCGGAATGGAGCGAGTTCGCGCGCGACTGAACGGTTGCGCCGCGAGGAAGCGGTTTAGTCGGGCGTCACGTTTAATCGTTCCGATGCGAAATGCTAGAGTGCTCGACGTTCGCTCGCGTGACGAGAAGCAGCGCCGCAACCTAGTCTGGAATCCGAGGGTGCGTTCGATGTCTGCTCACTGCAACAACTCAATGCTCTTCAGCAGAGAACTAGACTCGTTCGGCCAGACGGTCGAGTCTAAAATCTTCAGCAACCAACCGCTTCCATGAACACACGGCTCGACAAAGCTGCTGAAGTCGTGGGCGATTTGCGGGAAAAGGTCGGCCAGATCCACGAAGTCGGACGCGCGGCCCAGGAACTCGTTCACATCATGCGCGCGCCCAAACTTCACGGCGGCATGGGCGAACTTTTCCTGGGTGATTTGCTCGCTCAGATCTTGCCGCGCGAGCATTACATGATGCCGCACCGCTTCAAGAGCGGTGAGGCGGTCGACGCGGTTATTCGCATCGGGCCGCGGTTGGTACGCGGCGGATGCGAAGTTTCCTTACGAGAATTTTAAACGCGTGGTAGAAGCGGCGAGCGAGTCCGAGCTAGTCGACGCGCGAAAACAATTCTTGCGCGACTGAAGAAGCACGTCGATGCGATTGCGAGCAAATACATTTCGCCGGAGAAGGACCACGATTTCGCGCTGATGTACGTGCCAGCCGAGAACGTTTATTACGAGACAATCATTAAGGAAGATTCTGGCGAAGATCGGCAACTGTTTAGTTACGCGCTGGCCAAGCGCGTGATTCCAGTTTCGCCGATCAGCTTCTACGCTTACGTTCAAACGATTTTGCTTGGACTGCGCGGCATGAAGGTTGAGAAGCGCGCCCAGGAAATTCTCGGCGAGCTATCGCGACTGCGCGGCGATTCTCGCGAAAATCCAGGACAATTTTCGGATCCTCGGTCGTCATCTCTCGAACGCGAGTGGAAGTTTCACGGAAACGGACAAGAGAATGAGCAAACTCGATGACAAGCTTGCGCAGATCGAAGAGCCGCCGAAATCAGATCTTCCGCCGTCGCCTTCGTTCCCGGGCTTGGATTAGAGTAAGAGCGCTACAAGCACGTCGTCCCATTTCGATTTGTCCTTGAGCATGATCTCTCGGAGCAATCGAATCGGCGGCATGCCGTGGTTCAAAAGTTCGTTGTGAAATTTTTGGATGGAGAAATTCGACGCCTTCCTGCGCTTTGTAATCGTCTCGCAATTTCAGAATCTCCAATTTGCCGAGGGTGTAATTCAAATAACCGGGATCGAAAGTGCCGCGCATCGCTTCGGCGTGAGCCGGTTTTTCTTCGTAATAACAGTTGTCCTGAAAAAACTTCGTCGCCTCATCGACGGTCATGTTTTGAGTGTGCATTTTGATCGCGACGCAGAGCCGGCAGAGTCGCAGCATCGCTTCGTCGGCCTGGGCCATTCGATATTTCGCCGCCCGTTTGATATCGTTCTGCGTTGGGATTGGCGACCGTTCCGTAGCCTTCGTCGATCATTAACTGCTCGCAGTAATGGGCCCAGCCTTCGATGAAGGCGTAACTGCCGAAAATCTTTTCCACTTTAGTCGCCGGGGAAGCGTTCAGGCGGAGGAACTGGACGTAATGACCGGGATAAACTTCATGAACGGAAACGATGTCGGCGGTGTAAAAATTGAATGAGGTAAGCCATTCCTCTTTTTGCAACGGGGGCCAGTCGTCCTCCGGCGGCGTGACATAATAGTAGGCCTCGGTCGCGCGCTTTTCGAACGCGCCGGGCGTGTCCATCGATGCGAAGGAAGTAGCGCGCTGATAAAGCGGCGTCTCTCTCACCCGCGCACGCACTTCAGATGGAATCGTGACCAATTTTCGCGTGACGACGAATTTGCGGATTGATTCGAGATCTTTGTTGATGTCCGCGAGGAGACTATCCGGTGTGGGATGTTCCACCTGAATTTGTTTGAAAATCTCCGCGGGCATCTTCGACGAGTCGATCTGTTGGGCGGCGTCAGTGAACGCTTTTTGCTCCTTCTGTAACTGCGCCATTCCAATCTCGAGAACTTTCTCCGGTGGAAGGTCGACAAATTCAGTGTCGCGCAGCATCCGTTGGAACTTTTGTTCGCCAATCGCGAAATCTGCGGTCGCTTTGGGTAATCGCTCACGTTCGAGCCAACCGGCGTAGTCGACGAGGGCGCCGGCCGCTTTTCGGTTCGGACTCGAGAAAATCTGAACGGAGCCGTTCATCCTTCAGGTCGGCGATCGCTTCGACCAGATCCTTCCGTAGAAAATCCGCCGAACTTTTCGCAATCTGTATCGCGAGCTCGACGTACGGTTTCGGCAAAGCCAGGTCGAGATTCGTCTTGGCGGCGATGATGATGTTCGGGACCTGCGATTCGATCGCAATAATGCTGCGGACGCGGTCGTCCAGCGGCGAGAAGTTGCGTTTGACGTAAACGTTTACGTCGGCCGCGCGCGCGTACACGATCGGGTTCCGCTCGTAGATCGCCATCGCTTCGTGTCGAAAGATTTCCCTGCGAATGCCGGCCTGCAGGATCCGGAGGTCGATCGACTGGCGCTGGCTCAATTTATCAAGGTCGAACTTCTCAAGCCGATCTTCGAACCGTTTTAACCGGGAGAGTTCGGCGTCGAGGGCGAGCCGGCTGTAATCGGTGATTTTTCCGTCGTACTCGTGCAGGCCCATGGAGGTGCCGAGCAGCGGGCGCGCGGTGAAGTAGCCTTTGATGAATTCCTCCGCGATCGCCTCATACTCCGCGTCCGGAGTTTGGAGGGCGAAAACGTTTACGACCGACAAGGAGATCGCCGCCGCGGCCAATGTGCAGAGGAGGGACTTTCTCAGCCAAGGGATTGTCACAGCGGCGCAACTTTAGACGACGCTTTGGCCGTTGCCAAAAATTTTGGAATGAGCGAAGGTCGCCAATTGAAGGTTCGGACGGACATGAAGCGACGCATTCTTTTCGGGACAGGCGGGCTAATCGTCGTTGCCGTGCTTTTCGGGATTGGATTTCGCAGCCTGGGCGCGGCGAATGAGGACGACGATACCGGTTATTCGCAAATCGCCATGTTCGCGAAGGCGCTCCAGCTGATTCGCCAGGATTATGTCGACGGAAACAAGACCAGTTATCACGATCTGGTCACGGCAGCGATGAAGGGAATGCTCTCTTCGCTTGATCCTCACAGCCAGTTCATGGATCCGAATGATTTTCGCGACATGCAGGACGACACGCGCAGCCGTTTCAACGGTCTCGGCATCGAAGTCGCGATCAAGAACGGTCTGCCAACCGTGGTCACGCCGATGGAAGACACGCCCGCCGCCAAGGCTGGCATTCTCTCCGGCGATCAGATTTTGAAAATCAACGGCGACGTCGACCGACAGAATGGATTTGCAGGATGTCGATCAACCTTCTGCGCGGTGCGCCCGGGCAGAAGATCACGCTGACGTTAATTCGGCCATCGACCAAGGAAGTGAAGGATTACTCGCTGGAGCGGGCGGAGATCAAAGTGCAGAGCGTCAAGGGCGCGCGATTGCTCGATCCGGACCTGACCGGACCATTCAAGATCGCTTATGTGCGCCTGATTCAATTCAACGAGCCGACGGCCGGAGAGTTGTCGAAGACGCTGGATGAATTGCAAAAGCAGGGAATGCAGGCGCTCGTTCTCGATCTGCGAAATAATCCGGGCGGATTGCTGAACAGCGCGGTGGACGTTTGCGCGCAATTCCTTGCCGCCGAACACGAAGGTTGTTTCCACTCAGGGCCGAGTCGCCTCGCAACAGCGCGAATATTCAACGTCCGGCGCGGCCAAAGAGCGGCCGCATTTTCCGATGGCGGTGCTCGTCAACGAAGGCAGCGCCAGTGGCGCCGAAATTGTTTGCGGCGCGCTCAAGGATTTGCATCGCGCCATTGTTGTCGGCGAAACGACGTTCGGGAAGGGCTCGGTCCAAAACGTGATGCAATTGCCGGACGGCTCGGCCTTGCGTTTCACGACCGCCAAATATTACACGCCGGGCAAACAGGTGATTCAAGGTAACGGCGTGATGCCGAACATTCGCGTACCGATGAACGGAGAACAGGAACGCCAGCTCTTCGCCGCGCGTAGCAGTGGCGACACCCTCAAGCCGGACGAAGACAAGAATTTCATCAAGGCGAATGATCCGCAGATGTTGCGGGCAATCGATGCGCTCAAGGGCGTGATGATTTACGCACAGGAAAACGCGCCCAAGGGCGAAGCGATCAAGAAGTAACTTGGAGGGACGGCCTTCGTGCCGTCCTTTTAATCAATGGACGCGACGAGCGCGTTCCTCCACTTGTGAAAACGATCCTGGCTCTGGAGACTTCCTGCGACGAAACTGCGGTAGCCATTCTGCGCGGTGGAAAAGACCAGTGCCGCTCGGACCTGCTTGCGAGCGAAGTCGCTTCGCAAATTGCCGAGCATGAGAAATTCGGCGGTGTCGTGCCGGAGGTCGCGTCGCGGAATCATCTGGTCCATGCGCCCGCAGCTGCTCGAGCGCGCGATGCGCGAGGCAAAGATCGATATCTCGCAAATCGACGCCTTCGCTGCGACCAGCGGACCGGGCTTGGCGAGCTCGCTGATGATCGGTGCGTCAATCGCGAAAGGTCTGGCGATCGGTTTCGGAAAGCCGTATCTCGCGATCAATCACCTCGAAGGTCATCTGCTTTCGCCGTTTTTTGGCGACACCAAAATCAAACCCAATGTTTCCCTCATCGTCAGCGGCGGTCACACGATGTCGATCCTGGTGCGCGGCATCGGGGAGTACCAAATTATCGGGCGCACCGTGGACGACGCAGCCGGCGAAGCATTCGACAAAATCGCAAAACTTCTCGGACTCGGTTATCCCGGCGGACCGGAGGTCGAAAAACTGGCAACGCGCGGCGATCCGAGTCGCTTCGATTTGCCGCGTAGCATGCCCGAGTCGGAAAATTTCAGCTTCAGCGGCTTGAAGACGGCGGTGCGCTATTTGTTGCCGAAATTGCAGGGCGATTGTCTGGCGGACGTCTGCGCCTCGGTTCAAGCAGCAATTGTCGATGTTCTTGTCCGCAAAACTATCGACGCTGCCAGGAACCACGGTGTCGATCTTGTTACGATCAGCGGAGGCGTGAGTTGCAACAGGGAACTGCGCAGACAAATGAGCGACGCCTGCAAACGTCACGGCTTCGAATTGAAAATGGCAGAGCCTTGGTTGTGCACCGATAACGCCGCCATGATCGCGTTTGCAGCGATTCTGAAATTGCAAAACGGGGTCAGCTCAAGCGTGACCGAAGAGATCGATCCCAATCTCGCGCTTGCCTAACTACTGGTGGCTGATTGCTACCTCCGAACCGAAGGGAACGAAAGCGAGTTTAGTATTCGCGCTCGAGGAGATGATTCGCGAGGGCGTGCAACGCGTCGCCTTTCTTTCCGAAAATCTTCAACGCGTCGTGCGCTTGCTTGGTCAGGCGTTTCGCTTCCGCGCGTGACTTGTCCAACCCAATGATCGCCGGATAGGTTGCTTTTTGCGCGGCGACATCTTTGCCAGCGCTCTTACCGAGCTTTTCGCTCGTCTGCGTGACATCGAGAATATCGTCGATCACCTGAAAGGCGAGGCCAAGCGCGCGTCCGAACTTGGTGATCGCGTTCAGCTGTTTGGCGTTCGCGTTCGCGCTCATCGCGCCGAGCCGGACTGAGGTGGTCAGAATTGCCGCCGTTTTGTGTTCGTGAATGTAACGCAGACCGGCCATGTCGATCTGTTGTCCTTCGGCTTCGAGGTCGGCCACCTGTCCGGCGATCAGCTTCTGGCTGCCGGCCGCAACGGCAATTTCGCGCAACAAGATCGACATGTTGTAACGCGAGGCCGGTCTTGCCCGCGAAAGAATTTCGAAAGCGATCGTGAGCAACGCGTCACCGGCAAGCACGGCGATGCCGTCGCCAAAAACTTTGTGGCAGGTCGGCCGGCCGCGGCGGAAATCATCATTGTCCATGCTCGGGAGATCATCGTGGACTAACGAGTAGGTGTGGATGCATTCCATCGCGCAAGCGAGCGGCATCGCATGGTCGATCCTGCCACCGCACGCTTCCGCGGCCGCTAGCGTTAAGACCGGCCGCAATCGCTTGCCGCCCGCGAACAAACTGTAACGCATCGCCTTGTGAATCGTCGCCGGCCGGACGTTCTCCTTTGGCAGATAACGATCGAGCGCGCGATCGATCGATCTGCTGCCGGGATTTGAGATAGGTTTTTAAATTCACGATACTGGATCCTCGATCCTTGATGCTGGATAAGCCAGATCGAGAATCCAGTATCGTGAATCCAGCATCAGAGGCAATCACTCTGAGTGAAACCAACGATCTGCTAGATATTCTCCGCGGTTTCGGTGAGAGCGACGGGTTTGGTTTGCATCGCGAGGAATGCACCACTCAGCAAGATGGCGGAGCTAATGAGTTGCGGGAAGGTCAGACGCTCGTGAAAAATCAGCGCGGACAAGCCGAGCGCGCCGATCGGACAGAGAAGCTGCAAGCTTTGCGCGAGCGCCACGCCGATTTCGCGAATGGCGACGTAATAAAGAACATGAGCCAGGGTGATGCAGGTGATCGCGGAGATGATCAAAATCAAATTCACGTGCGCGGTGACATGAAGCGGAGTGGCGATGTTTCCAAACGCGAACGTCAACGGAAGCAACAGGACTGACGTGATGATACTGACGATACCGAAGCTTCGAATCGGGCCCAGGCGGGCGGAGGGACGTTTAATAAGAGACGCGTAGAGGGCCCAACAAAGAGAAGCGGTGAACGCGATGAACAATCCCGGTAAGGCAATGTGTCGATCCTGCCCGTTAGATTGGAACCAAATTACACCGAAGGCCCCGACTAGACCGAGGAGCGTGCCGATTTGAAACTGCCACTGCCGAATCACGGACCGTTCCTCCGGAAAAAAAGCGAGCGCGAGCAGGGCGGTGAAGATTACCGAAGAACGAATGAAGATCGCGTAAACGCCCGGACCCATATAAAACAAGGCGACGACCTGCGTGATTTGGTGGACGACGTTGGGCAGACACGGGATCAAGCAGGCGCCCACCGCTCGGATGTCGATCTTAGGGCCGCGACGAAAATGAAGCAGAACAAACGGAATGATTGCGAGACAAGCAACGGCGTAGCGATAGAAATTTTGCGACCACGGATCGTAGAAGCGATTTAAATAGAACTGGAAAAGCGATGGCAGGGACCAGATTCCGAT
Source organism: uncultured Verrucomicrobiae bacterium (assembly GCA_963801815.1). Lineage (GTDB taxonomy): Bacteria > Verrucomicrobiota > Verrucomicrobiia > Chthoniobacterales > UBA10450 > AV40. The sequence goes on along the minus strand of CAWDGJ010000002.1, from coordinate 265,155 downwards.
AGTGGCGAAAACCGCGCCGTATCCCCGGGAGAGTTGACGCGCGCGCTCGTCCATCGGCTGATTTTGGCATGCCGGGGCGATTTCGCAGTTTAATTTGCTGGCTTGCGAGGCATTAATTGCTCAAAAATTGAGGCGCGGAGGAGAAACATGAAGATTCGAACCCTAGTCATCTCAACGGTTTTGTTGTCGGCGATCATAGCGGCGCCGGGAGTTTATGCGAAGCGCCACGGTGGCGGCGGTGGTGATGCCGAGGAGCATCACCGCAAAGGCGTCGAGTTCTACGACGCCAAACAATTCGACAAGGCGATCGAAGAGTTCACAAAGGCAGTCGAGGCCGCTCCGGACAACCCTGAGGCTTATCATGATCGCGGCACCGCGTATCGTGCCGCAGGCCGGGCAGCGGTGGCTGCCGCTGATGGGCCCGCCGCTGCGACACGTTTCAACGCGTCGAACGCGGATTTTTCCAAGATGATTGAGCTCTCGCCGAAGAGCGCCGCTGGCTATATTGAGCGCGCTCAGACCGAGCTTGCGCAAATCACATACGATGCCGCAGTTGCTGACCTAGATAAGGCGCTTGAGCTAAAGGGAGACGAGGGTCTTATCTACAAATTCCGAGGCTTCGCCTACGTCGGTTTAAAGCAATGGGACAAAGCGGTTGCGGATTTCACCGTTGCGATTCAAAAGAATCCAAACGATCAGCAAAATTACGACCAGCGAGCGCTGGCCTACCGAAATCTGAATAACTTTCCTGCCGCCATTCAGGATTACACAGCGGCGATCGAAAAGAATCCCACCTATGAGCCGGAATACGCTCGCCGTGGCTATACCTACGCGGTGGCCGAAGATTACGAAAAAGCCATCGCGGATTATCAACTGGCTTTGAAGATGGAACCGGCTGACCAGGAAACCGTCGAGCGCCTCAAATATGCCCAGGGCCGGTTGGCGGCTAAGAACGCTCCGCCTCCAACGCCAACTCCAGTGCCCAGCGCGCCGCTTTTAACGCCGGTCAGGGTCTTTAGTGTTCTGGTGATTTTAGCGCTCATCGCGGTGGTGGTGCGAATCGTGACTCGCGGGAAACCGGAGCAGACCAGTTCCACCCGAATCCGCTAAATCCGGTGGGATCGGCCGCTCCGCGGGCGATGCTCAGGAAACGTCCAATTTGCGCCTGAATCGGACGCCGATCTTGCCAGAGGACGCATCCATCCCAACTGCGGATAAAGGACTGCTCGATCCACCTTTGGGAGCTTAAAATTGCTTTGACACTACCCCCGGCGCGACTACCGTTTCGGACGCTTTTTGCGAGAACGAGTTGGTCCCATGGTCGTTGCAATTTGACGCGGCTTTGGGACTTTTAGTTCTACACGCGGGAGGCAAACCGGCCCATGTAGCTCAGTTGGTAGAGCACGTCCTTGGTAAGGACGAGGTCACCGGTTCAATCCCGGTCATGGGCTCCAGTTTGAGCTCGCGACAGGGACGACAGTTTTAAAAAAGGACGAAGTTTCAGTCAGTTAACAGGAGACATTGATATGGCAAAGGAAGCATTTAAACGCGACAAGCCGCACTTAAACGTCGGCACAATCGGTCACGTTGACCACGGCAAGACCACGCTCACAGCCGCCATCACCAGCGTGCTGGCGAAGAAGGGCATGGCCGAAGCCCGCGCGTATGATTCGATCGATAACGCGCCGGAAGAAAAAGAACGCGGAATTACGATCAACACCGCGCACGTGGAATATCAGAGTGACAAGCGCCATTACGCACACGTCGATTGTCCCGGTCACGCTGACTATGTGAAAAACATGATCACCGGCGCGGCCCAAATGGACGGCGCAATTCTGGTGGTGAGCGCAGCGGACGGTCCAATGCCGCAGACCCGCGAACACATTCTGCTCGCACGTCAGGTCGGTGTGCCGTCGATCGTTGTGTTCCTAAACAAGGTCGACATGGTCGACGATCCCGAACTTCTCGATCTCGTAGAGATGGAAGTGCGCGATCTGCTCACGCAATACGAATTCCCGGGAGACAAGATTCCAATCGTTAAAGGCAGCGCGCTCAAGGCGCTGAACGGTGACGCCGAAGCGGAGAAGCAAGTTCTCGCGCTGGTGCAGGCGATCGACGACTACATTCCGCTCCCCGAGCGGCCGATCGATCAGCCGTTCATGATGGCAGTCGAAGATGTGTTCAACATTGAAGGGCGCGGCACCGTTGCGACCGGTCGGGTTGATCGCGGAATTCTCAAGAAGATGGAGGAAGTCGAGATTGTTGGAATCAAACCGACGATCAAAACGGTCGCGACCGACATCGAAATGTTCCGCAAACTTCTTGATGAAGCCCGCGCCGGCGACAACGTCGGTGTGTTGCTCCGCGGTGTGAAGAAGGAAGACGTAGAGCGCGGTCAGGTCATTGCCAAGCCCGGCTCGATTACGCCGCACAAGAAATTCAAGGCGGAGGTTTACGTGTTGAGCAAGGAGGAGGGTGGGCGTCACACGCCATTTTTCTCGAACTATCGGCCACAGTTTTACTTCCGGACCACTGACGTTACTGGCACGGTGAAACTGCCCCAAGGCGTCGAAATGGTGATGCCCGGCGACAATATCTCCATTGAGGTGGAGCTGATTACGCCGATCGCCATGGAGAAGACGATTCGTTTCGCTATTCGCGAAGGCGGCAAGACCGTTGGCGCGGGTCGCGTGAGCGATATTCTCGATTAAATTCGAATTTCGAAACTCGAATTTCGAAATTGAAACATACGCCAGTAACTCAATTGGTAGAGTAGCGGTCTCCAAAACCGCCTGTTGGGGGTTCGAGTCCCTCCTGGCGTGCTCTTTGGAAGGATGAAGAATGAATTATGAAGGATGAAGTTTGGCGGTAGCCAAACCGCGTCCCGTTCGCGCCGAGCGATGATTGCTAAAACAAGAAATTTTATTAGCGAAGTAAAGGTCGAGCTTCAAAAAGCTTCCTGGCCGTGGGACCCAAAAGAAAAAGGGTTTCGCAAATACAAGGAACTGGTTGATTCGACGCTCGTCGTCATCATCGCCATGCTGTTGCTGGGCGGTTACGTGGCGTTGTTCGATTTTGTGCTCGTGAACGTTGTCCATTACTTTACCAAGCTGCACTAGTTATGGCCCAGACACTCGCAGGCAAAGATCAGTGGTACGTGGTCCACGTGCTCTCTGGCCAGGAGAACAAGGTCAAGGAGAACATCGACAAGCGGGTGAAGACCGAGGAGATGAGCGATCTGGTTTACGAAGTGCTCGTCCCTACGGAGCGGGTCTCGGAAATCAAGAAGGGTAAGAAAAGCGAGACAACGCGGAAGTTTTTCCCCGGTTACTTGATCGTGAACATGCATTTGCTCGACGAGAACAATCAGCTCATCGGCCGCACCTGGTATTTCATTCGTGAAACGTCCGGCGTGATCGGATTTGCTGGAACCAAGGACAAGCCCATTCCGATGAGGCAGTCGGAAGTGGAATCGATGCTCGCGCAAATGAAAGAGCGCGAGGAGAAGGTGAAACCGAAAGTCAGCTTCGAAGTTGGCGAGACCGTCAAGGTAGCAGACGGACCGTTCCAAAATCAGAACGGCATCGTCGAAGAAATCGATCCGGAACGCGGCAAGCTGCGTGTGTCGGTAACAATTTTCGGTCGCGCAACTCCGGTCGAACTCGAGTACTGGCAAGTCGAACGCGGTTAGGTCCGAGCCGGACAGGCATTTTTCAACTATCAACCCTCAACTCTCAACAATTTAGATGGCTAAAGAAGTTATTGCTCAGATCAAATTGCAGATTCCGGCCGGTCAGGCAAACCCCGCGCCGCCTGTCGGTACCGCGCTTGGACCGCGCGGCATCAACATCATGGCGTTCTGCAAAGAATTTAACGCGGCCACTCAGAAACAAGCCGGCGACATTCTTCCGGTCGTGATCACTGTCTTCAAGGACAAGTCGTTCACCTTTATCACCAAGAGTCCGCCCGCAGCAATCCTGTTAAAGAAAGCGGCCAACATCGCCGCCGGTTCGAAAGAACCGAACAAAGAAAAAGTCGGCAAGGTCACGCGCAAACAGGTTATGGACATCGTGAACACGAAGCGCAAAGACCTGAACGCCCGCAGCGACGAAGCGGCATTTCGGATTATCGAAGGTACCGCCCGCCAAATGGGCCTCGAAGTGGTCGACTGATCATTCGACTTCGACCTCAATTCCGCCAATCCACTGGGCGATAAGATTGTAGATCGCGGCGGAGATTACTCCGAAGATAAAGCCGAAGATGCCGTAGAACACCGGCATGAAAATTCCGAATCCGAACATCATGGCAGCGAAGATTGCCGCCGGCGGGCCTCCTGCAGTCTGAACTTGCTGGCTTTGCTGAGCGAAAGCGCCGGCCAATCCCGCTAAAGCAAAGAAGGGAAGAAAAAGTAAGCCCATGCAGGCATAAAGTACGCCGAGCATCTTTCCCGCCTGAAGCGGTGCGATTCGTTTGATTCGCCGGGTCATGCTTCGAATCATGGGTGATTGTAGGTGTCGCTGACAATCATCGTTTTATTGGCATAATGTCGTCATGATTCGAATTGCGGCGGCTTTGTGTTTTTTGGCGGTGGCATTGGGTGCCTTTGGTGCGCATTGGCTGAAGCCGACCCTTGAGGCGCGCAATCTCATCGATGTTTGGAACAAGGCGGTGCTCTATCATTTCATTCACGCGATCGCACTCTTTGTGCTGGCATATTTTGGAACAGCAAATCGCGGTGCGTGGTGGCTGCTGTTCGCCGGCATCGTTATTTTTAGCGGCAGTTTGTACGGGATGGGGTTGACTGGCGTGCGTTGGTTGGGCGCGATCACGCCGCTCGGCGGATTATGTTTTCTCGCGGGCTGGGCGTGGCTGGTCATCTCGCCACCGAAGGGCTAGCTGCCGCTGTCCCCGGCGGCAGCTCCAACGCGCGGCTTCCATGCTGAGCCTGGTCGTGTTTATAATGCCGCGCCATGGATGTAGCGGCTTTACGTTCGGTTCCCATTTTCTCGTCGCTTGATTCGAAGGCGACGGCGGAGCTGGGCGGGTATCTGACCATCCACGATTATCCAGAGTCCTCGACGATTTTTCGCACCGGTGACCCGGGTGACGCCATGTACTTGATTGATGTTGGCAAGGTTCACATCACACTGACAGACGCGGACGGCCATTCCGTAATTCTGGCAGTGCTGGGTCCTGGAGATTTCTTCGGCGAGATGGCCATGCTCGACGGCCACGGACGATCGGCCAACGCAATTGCGACCGAGCATGCACGGGTGGCCAAACTTACCCGCGATGACTTTCTGTCGTTCATGCGAAGCGATCCTCGCGTGACCCTCGAATTACTGACGTCATTAACAGCGCGTTTGCGGCGCACCGACGATCTTTTGCGACATCGCGTTTCCCGCAACGTGAATCAGGAAGAACAGGCGCAACTGACGTTCGCCGATCGCGCGGCGGACACGATCGCGGAGTTCGGTGGCAGTTGGAAATTCATCCTCGTTTCGATCGCGCTGTTCGTGATCTGGATTATAACGAACACGTTTTTGCTGACACGGAAGCCGTTCGATCCATTTCCGTTCATCCTGCTGAATCTTGCCCTCAACGTAATCACAGCGCTGCAAGCGCCGATCATTATGATGTCGCAGAACCGCCAGGCGCATAAGGACCGGTTGCGAGCCAATCTCGATTATCAGGTGAACCTCAAGAACGAGCTGTTGTTGAGTGACATCATTCGCCGTCTGGACGAGCTAAAGAAGGCATCGCGCGACTAAGATGTTGAGGCAGTTAAAGCTGCCGCCGTCTCTGGAGGCCGGTCAGAGCCCTGCCGACGAGGACATCGGCAGCTACAACGCCTGCTTGTCGTAAAGTTGTCATGGGAGTATGATTCGCAGCGATTAGCTGATGTTCGCCATCTTGTTCGACACACAGCGGGCGGCGCTGACCGTCGGCGCCTTTATCGGAACGTTTTTCGTCGCGCTCAGTATCGGTCGTCTTTTAAAGCGCCGTGCCGGCGTGCGACTCGGAATCCTTTATCAACTTTTTTGCCTGACGTTCGCGTTTTATGTCGCACTGGCGGTGTACGGTGTCCATGCGACCTGGCGCAACCACATCGGTGCGGCTGCAATCCTTCTTAGCACGGCGTTTGCCGTCGCGTTGATCAATCGATACCTGTGGGATTGGTACTTCGAGAAGCGTAAAAAAATCACCATCCCGCATTTTCTTCGGGAACTGATGGCCGGAGTGATGTTTTTGGTCGTTCTTCTGCTCGTGCTCAGTTTCGGCTACCACGCCGAAACCCAGTTGAAGGGCGTGCTTGTCGGCTCAGGCGCGATCGCGATCATCCTTGGATTCGCTGGCCAGAATTTCTTCGCCGGGATTATCGCCGGAATGTCGATCCAGCTCAATCGGCCTTACAAGGTGGGAGACTGGCTGAAAGTCGGGGAGACCTACGGTGAAGTTCGCGAGATTAACTGGCGGTCCACACGCCTGTGCACCAACGACACCATTTATCTCGACATTCCAAACAACGAGATCGTCAAGAGCACGATCATCAACCTCCATTATCCGACCGAGGTCCATGCGATGCGGATCCGCATTGGCCTCGATTACAACGTGCCACCGAACCGGGGGAAAGACGCTCTCGGTCGCGCCGCGTCGAATGCGCGTGGCGTTCTGGCCACTCCGCCAGTGAAGGTTTTTCTCGTCGACTTCGCCGACCACGCGGTGATCTACGAGATCAAGTTCTACATGGGCAATCACGCTCGCATTAACGAAATTAACGACGCCGTGCGCACGAATATCTGGTACGAATTGAAACGGCAGCGGATCACCATTCCGTATCCGATTCGCACGTTGCATCTCGAGCGTCGTGCCCCCGGCCCAGTGCCGGAAGGTTACGAAGAAGCGCGCGCGATTTTGCGTGGCGAGCCGCTCTTCCAATGTTTGTCCGACGTCCAAATCCAGAACCTCGTTCAACAATCGGAGCTAAATCACTTTGGCCGTGGCGAGCGCGTGATTGAGGAAGGCGCGGAAGGCGACTCGATGTTCATTCTCCTGCGCGGAGACGCACAGGTTTCCGTTACCCAAAATGGATCGACAATTCCAGTGGCGACGCTGCGGTCAGGAGATTGTTTTGGCGAGATGTCGCTGTTAACCGGCGAGAAGCGGAGCGCGACTGTGCGCGCAGAAGGTGATTGTTACGTGATGGAGATTGGTAAGGACGTTATGGGTGACGTTATTCGGGAATCGCCGGATTGCCTTCGTCAGCTGAGCGAACTGTTGGCTCGACGCAAAATGGAAACCGAAGGCATTCTGAAAGACGCAACGTCTTTGAGTGCTGATCAGGCGGCCAAACAACGCGAATACACCGCGAACTTTGTCAACCGTCTGAAAACTTTTTTCGCGCTGTAATTGCGAGTTTGGCAAAGGGTTAGAGTGCAATGGCAAATAGGCTTTGCCAGCGCGGGAAATCTTCATAGAGTCGTGCGCTTTACCGCGCAAAGTCATGGTGTTTTTTGCTCTCAATCTTCTCGATTCCGGCGTGCCACTGTCGATGTGTTGTGCCGTAGTCGGCCTTGTCTTCGCCTTTGTCCTGATTGCCATCGTGATTCGGGCGCCGGCTGGGAACGAAAGGATGCGGCAGATTGCCGGAGCGGTCCAGGAGGGCGCAAAAGCGTACCTCAATCGGCAGGTGGTGACGATCAGCGTCATCGCGATCGTCATCTTTATTCTGCTCTTTATCTTTAAGGATCATCCGACCGCGGTTGGTTTCCTCATTGGCGCGTTCTGTTCGCTCTCCGCAGGGTTTATCGGCATGCGCATCGCGGTTATGGCCAACGTGCGGACGACGCAGGCAGCGACCAGCTCGCTGACCCAGGCGTTGCGAATGGCGTTCAATGGCGGCGCCGTGACTGGTCTGCTGGTCGTCGGGTCTAGCCCTGCTGGCGGTTTCAATCTTTTATACGCTGGCAGGCAAAATGGTGGGCCACGACCTGGCGGTCCGAAGCCTGGTCGGTCTGGCCCTCGGCGCGAGTTTGATCAGCGTCTTTGCGCGACTGGGCGGCGGCATTTACACCAAAGCGGCCGACGTCGGCGCCGATCTCGTTGGAAAAATCGAGCAAGGCCTCGAAGAAGACGATCCGCGCAACCCGGCGACGATCGCCGACAACGTCGGCGACAATGTCGGCGATTGCGCGGGCATGGCGGCCGACGTTTTCGAAACCTACGCCGTCAGTTTGATCGGCGCGATCCTGGTCGGCGCGCTCACGCTCGCGAACGCCCGGCGGCAATAATTTATCCGTTCGTCCTCGGCGGAATCTCCGTGCTCGGCGCGATTTGCGGTGTCCTGTTTGTCAACCTGACGAAAGCGAAACCGGGCACTACTCTTATGGGCGGTGTCTTAACGAGCGCGATCGTCTCGGCGATTCTCTTTTGGCCGGCGACCCATATTCTTTTCCCGACTGGAGTCACGATCGCGGGCGTGATGCGAACGCCGACCGATCTGTATTTTGCCTCGCTCGTTGGCCTGGTCATGACCGCTGTCGTAGTCGTGATCACGAATTACTACACGTCGATGAGCTACGCGCCGGTACAGAAGATCGCGCGCGCGTCCGAAACCGGTCACGCGACCAACATCATCGCCGGACTCGCCGTCGGCCAGCACGCGACTGCGTTGCCGGTCGGTTTCATCGGTATCGCCATTCTGCTTAGCTTTCATTTCGCGGGTCTTTACGGAATCGCGATCGCGGTCATGTGGATGCTGTCGATGGCGGGAATCATCATCTCGCTCGACGCGTTTGGGCCGATCACGGACAACGCCGGCGGCGTCGCGGTGATGAGCCATCTGCCGAAGGAAGTGCGCGTCGTGACAGACGAACTCGACGCCGTTGGCAACACGATGAAGGCAGTCACCAAAGGCTACGCCATCGCGTCGGCCGGACTCGCCGCTCTGGTGTTGTTCGGTTCCTACGTCGAGGAATTGAAAGCGCACTTCGCCGGCAAGGGCCAGACGTTCGACTTTCAGTTTTCGCTCAACGAACCGAAAGTCATCATCGGTCTTTTCCTCGGCGGTTTGTTGCCATTCATTTTCACCGCCTTCAGCATGGATGCGGTCGGCAAAGCCGCTGGCGCGGTCGTGCGAGAAGTGCGCCGGCAATTGAAAGCGAAGCCGGGAATCCTGACCGGGCAAGACACGCCGGAGTACGGCACTTGCGTCGATATCGTGACGAAGGCGGCGCTTCGCGAAATGATTGTTCCGGCGCTGTTGCCGGTGGTGTTCGTCGTGGCCGTCGCAGTCATCAAGCCGCTGGGACCGGTTGTTCTCGGCGGTCTGCTGGTCGGAACGATCGTGACTGGACTGTTCGTTGCCATCGCTATGACGTCGAGCGGCGGGGCCTGGGACAACGCGAAAAAATTCATCGAAGAAGGCAATCTCGGCGGCAAAGGATCGTTTGCTCATCAGGCCGCAGTCACGGGCGATACCGTGGGCGATCCGTACAAGGACACCGCTGGTCCGGCGATCAACCCGATGATCAAGGTCGTCAACATCGTCGCGATTCTGATCATCCCGATTTTCTTTTGAAGTGTAGCCCGGTGCTGTGCACCGTACGGCGACGTGACACGGACCCGCAGGCTACAAAAAATTTAGCGCGCAAATTCTCGTCGATCTGTTACAAGTCGCCATGTCCAAGTCGGACTTTGTGTAAGCATCGGCATGGAAAAGAGTCACGATTTTCAGATCGCGCGAGTCGAGCAAACCGGCCCCAAAACGCGGGCCCTGGCCAAAGCTGACCCGTCTGCGACGCCGTTTAAGGTCGTAATTGACCCAAAGGTGCGACTCGATCTCCGCCGCGCGCTGGTCGACTTGATCGATTATCATGACGAAGCGCTGGCCGACCATTTCGCACAGGGCAAGCTGTCGCTCGATTCCTACAAAGAATACGTGGAACTGTTTGCGCGGAGTTTAAAAGAAACGATGGAAAGTCGCGAAGGTGTTTCGTATTTGTTGCGCTCGGTCGGATTCGATGTTCCGCCAGAGGAGATTAATTTGAATCCCGAGTTACGCTGGAAACACGGACCTGCACCATTCGGAGTGAGTCTGCTGTAAGCACGCTAACGCTTCGTTTCGGCGTTCTCTCCAATCAACGCGCGTTCTTCAGCATTCAGGCGATCACGCGGTATGGTCGCAATAATTTTTTGTGCTTCATCGTTTCGATCGCTGCCGAGGAGAGCTGCCGCATAAACAGCACGCCAGCTTGGCGACGCCTGGTTCCAGTCGATTGGAGCTGGCGCGTTAAATTGGGCGAGAGCAGCAGCAGCATTTCGCTGCCGAAGGTAACCAAGCGCACTCGTAACACGATACGCCAGGCGATTGGGATACTGCTCGGCCAGGTTTTTGGCGATGGCGAGATTCTTATCAATCTCTTCTCCGAGGAGCAAATTCAGGTAAGCGAGTTGATCGGCGGCGTTCGGATCTTCCGGTGTTCGAGCCGAGATTTTTGCCATTGCCGAACGCTGCGTTGGGAGATCGCCGGTCTTTTGACCAATCCGCTGAATTCCGCGATACGCCAACTCAGCCTGATCGGGGAAATGCGCGAGTTGTTCGTATCCCTTGAGAGCCACGCCATTGGCATGGCTTTGCTCGGCAAAGTTGGCGACAAAGCGGAGTTTAAATGGGTCGGTTCCCGCCAGAGAAATCGCGTGATTCCAATGCATGTCGGCATCGAGAGTGGCGTTCCGCTCTTGCGCGGTGCGAGCGTGAAAACTTTCGATCACGGAAGGATCGAGGGTCACTTGATCCCGGCTTAGGACCTGATCGATGTCGTTCCAACGCTGCAAAATGGCCATGGCATCGAGCCGTGCCAGGAGAAGCTGATTGTTCTCGAACGCACGCTCGATCGGGAAAGAGGAAAGAACGAGCTCGGGCTGTTGATGAACGTTTAACCAGCGGGCAAGTTGAATAAGGTCCTCGGTCGGAGCGTCTCGCCAGCGCTCGATTACTTCTCGATATAAGTGTGATGCGTCGTCGGGATGGAGCTGCAACCGCAGGTCGGCAGCCAGCAAATCGTCTTTAACGTTTTTTGGAGTCAAACTGGCGAGTTCCTGGATGAGCCGCGCTTGTTCGTCAGCCGTTAATTGCGGCGCGCCGGCCAGTGCCTCGATCGCGACTTGTTTGTAGGCGTTTGAGTTTGATTTACCCGCAAGTTGCCAAAGGATTTTGCGCGCCTCCGCTTGTTCCGTTGAGTCAGTTGATTGCGCCAAAAGTTCCGCAAGTTGAAGTTGCGTCCCATCATCCTCCGGAGATCGCTCGGCAGCGATCCGCATGAACTCCACCGCCTTGGCTCGCTCGCCGGTTTTTGTTGAGTAGCGCGACGCCAACTCCAGCGTCCGTGTGTCGGGATTATTTTTAAGCAAAGGGTCGATGATATTCTGCGCGAGAGTCAGTCGATTGCTCCTGATGAGGAGTTCGGCGTACTCTTCACGGTCTTCGACGGTGCACTGCGGAAGCTCGACGACCTTTTGCCAAAGCTCGATCGCTTCCGGCCGGTCGGCTTGGGAGGCAAGCCGGGCTGCACCGCTCAGGGCATAATAGTTGTGGGGATCGAGCTGCAACGCGACCCGGTATTGGATGGCCGCATCGTTCAGTTTGTTGTCTTTGCGCAGCGAGTCGCCGGCAGCGGCAAATCGGTCGGCCCGTCGCACTCTGGCAAAGCGGTAGGTAACAGCTCCCGCGACCACCAACGCTACCAGGACGCAGGTAATGAATATCCAGCGGTTCCGTCGCTTCTTCTTTTCCTCCTGGTGGTGGGGCCGGCCCGAACTGGGATGCTGCGTCATTGGGGGGCTAATATTCAAAGGCCAGTAGGGGTGCGCCACCGCTAATTTCGGCGGTTTTGCCCCGGGGACGGCCCCAAACCCCGGCCTAGATTATCATTGACGCAGAGACCCCATTTGTTCCAGAATCCCCGTCGAACCTCACGAAGATTATTTATGAGAAAGGCATTGATACTAGGGTTGGTCGCATTTGGAACGAGCATCTTTGTCGCGTACGGCGACATCATTCCGACATCTGTCGTCGGTGACGGGCTCAGCGCCGAATTTCACATGGAATTACTCGGCCAACGTCACGGTGGATGAAACGGTGACTCACAACGACTTTTTCACGATTTACGATTTTAGTTCGATTATGCCTACCACTACGACGCAACCCTCCGGTTGGACATTTTCGACCGCGTTAGTCGGCCCGACACCGACTTTGGTAAACCCCACGGATAATCCAAGCCTTTGGAATCTCACCTGGACCTATACTGGCACAACTCCGATCTCCGGAGCCGCATTCCTGGGAATCTTTTCGGCTGTGACCAACACGGATCAGCTCCAGGCGGGTCAATTCACGGCTGAGGCTACGCGAAGCGGCGATCCGTCCGGAACGAAGATCCAAAACGTCGGCCAGGTTTCCGTGCCGGTTCCGGAATCAACTTCCTTGGTGCCACTGATTGGTGTTTGCGCCGCCGCGTTGCTCGTTGCACCGCGTTTGCGCCGCGCCCGCGCCTAATCAATTCAATTCTGTTTCCCTTAGGCCGCCCCGAAGTAATTCGGGGCGGCTTTTTTTGGACTCTAGACCGCCTTTCGGGGCGATCGACTAATGATCGCTTTAGAATTCGCGAAAACTCTTGGTTTCATGTCGGTTGCGTGACAAACTCGCTGCCAAATCAATTATGTCGGCCGTATCGGGATCGTCTACGCGCCTGAAGCTCTGGGGTGTTCGTGGTTCAATTCCCGTTCCCGGCCCGGGGACGGTGCGCTATGGTGGCAACACTGCCTGCGTCGAGGTTCGTGCTGACGGCGAGATAATCATCCTTGACGCGGGATCCGGCATTCGGGAACTGGGCGTCGCCCTCGAAAGCGAGTTCGGTTCGCGACCGATCAACCTGAGTTTGTTGATCACACACGTTCATTGGGATCACATTCAGGGATTTCCGTTTTTCGTTCCGTCCTACAACGACAAAAACCAAATCCGGATTTTCGGTTACAATGGAGCGGGCAGCGGTCTTCGTGAAATTCTGAAAGGCCAGATGGCCGCCCCGTTTTTTCCGGTCGCGCTCTACGATCTGCCCGGAAAAATCCAATTCGAAAACCTCGAAGCGATGGATTTCGAAATCGGCAAAGTACGAGTTCGTGCAAAACTCATGAACCATCCCGGCGTCTGTGTCGGTTATCGCATTTTCACGAGCAAAGGCTCGATCGCTTATCTTCCGGACACCGAGCCTTACGAAGCTTTTAAATTGCACTCGGCTAAATCCCATTTGTTAAGCCCGGAGCAAGCAAAGAAGCGCGCACAGGAAGACCGCGCCGAGCTGGTGACATTTCTTCAGGGCTCCGACATTTTGATTCTGGATACGCAGTACACAGACGAGGAGTATCAAGCCCATGTGGGCTGGGGGCACGGGTCGGTCGCTACAGGGGTGTCACTGGCCCTGGATGCCGGCGTTCGTAAGCTCATTCTTTTTCATCACGATCCAACGCACGACGACCAGATGATCGACAAGATGGTGCAAACGGCGCGAAAGCTGGCCGCTAAAAGCGAAAGTCATCTGGAAGTCGAAGGCGCGCGCGAGGGCGCCGAGATCACCCTGTAAAATCCGAAGCACGAATATCGAATATCGAAACAAATCCGAATGCCGAATCTCAAAGGGGCGAGAAGGTCTCTTTGGCCGATTCGAGACTTTTTGAGTATTGTTTCGGACTTCGAAATTCGGATTTGAACATCCGTCCGACTTAGCTAGGGCCAGGGTTGCGAAATCGGCAAACCTCGCTTTAGGTTTGGCTCTCATTTTGCCTCGTGGTGTAATGGTAGCACAAGAGACTCTGGATCTCTTTGTCTAGGTTCGAGTCCTAGCGAGGCAGCCAGTTCCCAGAAATCAGAGATCAGAGGTCCGACTAGCGTCTCGTTTCCCGCGTTTTTCGCGAAAGAAGTCCTGCAGAATCGAGGCACACTCGTTTTGCAAAACACCTTTTGTGATTTCGCAACGGTGGTTGAGTGAGTTGTGATCCAGCAAATTCATTACCGTTCCAGCCGCGCCGGCGCGGACGTCTGGGCAACCAAAGGCGACCCGGCGAATCCGCGTATGTATGATCGCGCCCGCGCACATGGGGCATGGCTCTTTGGTCACGTAAAGATCGCAATCGGTTAGTCTCCAGTCGCCCACGGCTGCTTCTGCGGCGGTTAACGCCAGCATTTCGGCGTGCGCAGTTGCGTCCTTGAGTAGTTCGACCTGATTGTAGGCGCGCGAAATTATTTTGCCGTCTCTGACGACGACCGCGCCAACAGGAACTTCTTCGGCGGCACGGGCTTTTTCGGCGAGCCGTAACGCCTCCCGCATAAAAGTTTCGTCAGGTTGCATTCTCGCCAGAAGAATTTCGCAAGTGCACGATGTTGGCAACGTAACATGGTAATTTCCTTTGCAAACGCGTTGCACGTTGCGCTAGCCTCGAACTCGTGCGCTGTTCCCCAATCCTCCTTCTCATTTGTTGCTACCCGGCGGCAGGCTGGGCCCAAACTCAGCAACAAAGCCTGATCGACCGTCTTCTGCGGCCGAACATGGACTTGCAAAATAGTGCGCAAGGAAAGGCGTTTGCTGTGGATTCCTACGCTATCGCGCGACCGGGCGCTGCCCGCAAGTTTGTCGTCGAGCCATCACGAAAAGAGAAATCATTCGGGATACGCACACCATCGCCGTCCAGGAATATCATCCCCGCTCGTTCCAAAGCGACTCGCGGAATAGTGGCTGGCTTCAGGGCCGCGCCGTCAACGTGCCGAGTCAATTGGCAACGCCGGCCGCCCCCGGCGTTCGTCAGACGCGCGATGCCCAATCGAAAGTTGCCACTCAAGACTTCGCTGGTCAGCGTGAGTTTCGCGAGCAGGGCAAGAACCAGAAATCGCTTGATCGCCAAAATCCGCCTCTAACCATCGATCAAGTTCGCCAGCTGCTGAACAAGAATAAGTAACGACCCGCCAACCGCTTCGAGCTTGTCGGAATTCTTTGCCGACGGCCACGGCGGCCATTACAATCGCGGAGATGCAAGCCGATGAGGCGTTGGCTTCGTTAAAAAAAGGAGCCGCCCAAATTATTAGTGAAGCCGAGTTGAGAGAAAAACTCGCGCTTGGCCGGCCGTTGCGAGTGAAGCTCGGCGTCGATCCCACGACAGCCGATATCCATCTTGGCCACGCTGTCGTCCTGCGTAAGCTTCGCCAGTTTCAGGATCTCGGTCACCATGCCGTTTTGATCATCGGGGACTTCACCGGGATGATTGGCGATCCGAGTGGGCGATCTGTTACCCGGCCTCATTTGACGCACAAGGAAGTGATGGCTAACGCGGAAACGTATCGGGTGCAGGCTTTCAAGATTTTAAATCCCGCGCAGACTGAAACTGTGTGCAACGGCGATTGGTTTCGAGCGATGTCGTACGAAGACGTGATTCGGCTGAATAGTCGCGTCACCCTGCAACAAATGCTGCAACGCGAGGATTTCCGAGCCCGGATAGAGAATCAACAACCCATTCACGCTCACGAAATTCAATATCCGATCATGCAGGGCTGGGATTCCGTTATGGTGAAAGCAGACGTTGAGTTGGGTGGTACCGACCAGCTGTTCAACATTTTGGTCGGACGGGACTTCCAAAAGGAAGAAGGCCAACCCCAGCAAGTCGTGATGACGATGCCGCTCCTCGAAGGACTAGATGGCATCAAGAAGATGAGCAAGAGTTTGGGCAACTACGTCGGCGTGAGCGAGCCTCCCGGCGATATGTTCGGTAAACTAATGAGCATTTCGGATGCGCTGATGGCGCGCTATTACGAGCTATTGCTTGGCCGAGAGTTGAAGAAAAATGCTGATCCGTTCGAATCGAAGAAGCAGCTCGCGTTTGAAATCGTGCAGACCTATCACCTGCGCGAAGCGGCGCAGAAGGCGCTCGATGAATGGAATGCGCGATTCAGTAAGAAGCGATTGGACGAAGCGGAACTGCCAGCGGTCAGCGCCATGGCTGACGATGCGGTGGTGGTCGTCGTCGATGTCTATTTACAGGCGTTTAAAGTGAAAAAATCACGCGCTGAAGCGAGCCGATTGATCAAGCAAGGCAGTGTTCAAGTTGACGGCGAGAAAATTGTTGATCCAAAAGCGAAGGTCGCGTTGAAGCCTGGTCAGGTTTTGCGTCTCGATAAGACGCACGCCGTTCGAATCAAATAAAAACGCACTAAGTTCCAACTCCGTGCGTCTTCAATAAGTGGCTGAAGCCTACGCCGCCGCGGTTTCAAACGACGGCATGATTGGGATGCGCTCCACGTAGGGTGTCGCGATTCCTTCAAAGTGCGCCCGAATACTGCGCAACTCTGCGTTTAAGAACGTGTCGACAAAACCAAACTGCCGATCGAGCCAGGCGAACAGGCGGTTCTTGATTTGATAGTGAATCGCGAGAGTGATCTCAGTGCAGTTTGCCCGGATCTCGGTGAAATCGATAAGCCCGATCACGTCGATGTTGCCGCCAACTGATTCGAACGCGAACTGGTCGAACGAATCGCTGTCGACTGCGAGGAAGACGGTTCGCGCTTCGAAGCCGAGCGGCCCGCGGAAACTGAATTCCACGGTCTTGGACGAAGTCACGGTCGCCTTTGTGATCATGAGGAGCTGACGCTTATAAGATTGAATGCTGGTAAGCCGGGCCTTCGATTCGGCCAACGGTTGACTCATATGAAACGTTTTTTCCAGAAGCATATAGAAGGAAGGTTGTTGCCAGGGAGCTTTAGCAACGCAGGTGCCAGCCTATTTTGCCTGGGTAAAGCCGGCTAGGGGGTCAAATATGTGTCAATTTTATTGACACATGTGTTAATTACACTGACAGCGGCAAAGGGAAGCCTTCTGAGGAATTTAAGGCAGCCTTTTTGGTATCGGCGGGGCCGGCTTGGGTTATGCCGCGCGAATGTGCGTGGCTTCAATTGTCGCCATCATCGATCGGAAAATCTTCGCCCCGTCGGCGCTACCAAGACGGTCGTCGCACGCTCGATCCGGATGCGGCATCAGGCCAAAAACATTACCTTCGCGGTTACAAATCCCGGCGATATTCTCGATGGATCCATTCGGGTTCGCCTCCGGGACAATTTCACCGTCATCATTCGCGTAACGCATAACGATTCGCCGTTCGTGATTGAGCTCACTCAATGTCCGTTCATCCGCGAAATAACATCCCTCTCCGTGTGCGATGGGCATTCGAAGAAGTGTTCCCTCTGCACAACCATGCGTGAATGCCGAATCAGGAACTTCCACGCGTAACGTTACTAATTCGCAAATGAAGCGTAGTGAACGATTCCGCACCAGCGCGCCGGGAAGTAGGCCCGCTTCGCATAAAACTTGAAATCCGTTGCATGTGCCGAGAACAAGCTTTCCGGCCCGCGCGTCACTGACCACTGCTTTCATTATCGGCGAGAACCGCGCGATTGCGCCGCAGCGCAGATAATCGCCGTAGGCAAAGCCGCCAGGCAGGACGATGGCATCGTAATCGCGCAGGGATGTTTTCTTGTGCCAGACGTAATCGGCTTGCAAGCCTTCGATGCTGTTAATTCCGGCGACGCAATCCTGGTCGCAGTTCGAACCGGGAAATTGAATAACGGCGAACTTCATCTCGAGCTAATGGGCGACTTGGCGGGCACGCTGCTCTTCGTGATAATCGTTCACGACCAGGGCGGCGTGAATCACTCCCGGGATCCAGCCCAGTAAGGTCAAGAGAATGCTCAGAAAAAAACTGGCGATTCGCCCCGTCATCAAAACTGCCAACGGTGGCAGCACGACACAGAAAAAATATCGCAACGCTTTCATTTCTTTTTCTTTCTAACCGCTGACTTCTGACCGCTGACCTCCTTGGCCGCCGAAACCTTGGTGGAGGCGGCTGATTTCTGCAGTTCGTAATCTTCAATTACCGGATTTGAAAGCAAATCGCGGCAAAGTCCTCGCAGACGTTTTTCAAGGCCGGCATCTTTGCCGTCGAGGTTGATTTCCATGTATTTTCCGATTCGAACGCTTTGGACTTCCGGCATGCCAAGATGACGCATTGCATCCCGGACCGCGTTTCCTTGAGGATCGAGGACTGCTTCCTTGGGTTTTACGATCACGTTGAATCTCACGCAGACACGCTAACGCGGATTTGCGCCGCAACAAGCGGTTCGCAGGAGCGAACTTTGCGGCGGAAGGCCGCCGCTCTGCGGCAATCCATATCTTGGGAACACTCTTGCCGAACTAGCGGGAGCGTAAGGTCGCGAGCTTTTCGCGAGTTGGTCTAGGGAAGCCGGCGACGCGGTTTTGGTGAAAACCGAGCGCGACGCTGTGGCTTTACGACGCGAGCGATTCGCGCGAGTATCGTCGATGCAACGGCTTGATTGGAAAATTCCAGCAGCGTGGCTCACGCTCTGCATCGTCTGGAGTTCCACCTGGCTGGCGATCAAGGTTGGTCTCCGCGACTTGCCGCCGATATCTTTTGTCGCCATTCGATTCGTAATCGCCGCCGCCATTCTTGTTTTGCTTTCGATTGGGCGGGTCCGTTTGCTTCCTTCACGCCGTTCCGATTACGCCCTTCTGGCGTTCACCGGCCTCCTGATGTTTGGCCTCAACTACACACTTCTGTTTTGGGGCGAACTTCATGTCTCTTCAGGATTGGCAGCGGTTTTGCAGGCGACGATCCCAATCTTTGGAATGATCTTCGCCCACTGGCTTTTGCCTGACGAACCCTTGCGTCTACAGAAACTTCTGGGCGCGTTTGTCGCTCTTGGCGGAGTAATGTTGATTTGCACGCGTTTGCTGAGTTTCAGTGGACTACTGGCGTTCTGGGGCGGAATTGGTATCGCTCTTGGCGGCGGGACAGCGGCGTTCTCCAACGTGCTAATCAAACGCCGTGCGATTGATCTCGCTCCGGCAATGCTGGCGGCCTGGCAGATGATTTTTGGTGTTATCCCCTTGGTTATTTTGGGATTCACCATCGACGGAAGTCCAACCCACTTTCATTGGACGTCGATGTCGATCTTCTGTCTCCTCTACCTTGCGGTGATTGGGTCATCACTGACTTTTTTGTTGCTCTACTGGTTATTGCGGCGAATGACCGTGACGAATCTACAAACCATCTCCCTCATTACCCCACCGGGTGCGGTGATGCTGGGTTGGGCGTTGGGAGGCGAAAGATTTCCGCTTTGGTCGCTTCTCGGCGCAGGGCTGGTGCTCGCTGGCGTGTGGTTGATTTTTAGGCCAATGAAACGTCGGGAATCAGTGGAGGCTGCGGTTGCCGTTCCGGATCGCGGATGACCCGACTGCGATGAGATCCGAAACCGCGCCGGCTCGCTCTCCAGCTTACGGGCCATGGCTGGTAGCTTTAGGCGCGGCGTTGTGGGGCACCGAAAGCGCATGGCGCATCCCGCTCAATCAGTTATTCGATGCCGAAGTTATTGTCTTCTGGGAGCACGTTCTCATTTTGATCATGTTTCTGCCGCTGCTTCTTCCGAACCTGGGCGAGCTTCGCCAAATCGACAGTAAGACATGGGGCTACTTGCTATTTTCGGGGTTCGCCGGTTCCGCGGTTGGAACCATTTTCTTTACACTCGCGCTCAAGCACGGAAACCCGACTGTCGTAAACGTCGTCTTAAATATTCAACCAATCATCTCCACCTTGGGCGGCTTTCTGCTTTTTGGAGATCGGCTTGCGCGGCGATTTTTTCCATACGCAGCGATTGCGATCATTGCCGGTATTTTCCTGTCGGTCGAATATCCCGCACTGATCGGAATTTCATTTAAGAGTGCGGGTCTTACCATTGGAACAGGCTACGCGCTCATCTGTGCTTTATTTTGGGGTGGTTCTACAGTCGCTGGGCGCGGCGTCATGATGCAAATGCCCCTGCGGCTCGCAGCCGCAATGCGAATCGTCGTGGGCTTGGCGTGTATGACGCTGATATTGATCGGTTATGGCAAACTGCGGGGCGCTGCGCTTTGGCCCGCGGCTGCGCAGACTCATGCTTTCCAAGCGGCTGGATTGTTGTTCCTGCTGGCTTCAATTTCCGGCGGTATTCCGCTTCTGATTTATTTCGAAGGTCTGCGTCTCACCCGTGCATCCACCGCCGGTTATTTTGAAATGATGCAGACACTCGCCGCCGTCGGTATCACCTGGGGGTTCTTCCATGCGGGTTTGCGCCCGCATCAAATTGTCGCCGGACTCGTGCTGATGGCGGCCGTGGCCATGGTGCAACGTGTGCAGGCAATGGTTGAACAGCCAGATTAAGTTCCGGATACCGGGAAAGCACTCTCAAATTCGAATGTCGAATACCGAAGCTCGAAACAAGCACGAATGTCGAATGTCAAAACGGGAACAACAGCAATTCAAATATTCGATTTTCCGAAATTGTTTCGGATTTCGAAATTCGGATTTCGAGTTTGAAATTGTAGCGGCGATCTGCTTGAAGATGCGCCTTTGGCCCTGAGAAGTCGCCAGAGGGTCGCTACAATTACGCGGCCGCGCGACGTTTCTGTTTTACCAAAGCGGATGCCGATCTTCGCCGGCCGCTGGCGCCATTGCCGCTGCGTTTTACTCGAACGGATTGCGACCGGTTGATGCTTTCCTGCAGTACCTTTACCAGGTCTACGACATTCGTGCTGCGCGGAGCTGCCGATGGTGCGGGCGGAAGTTGCTTGTTCTTCGCCTTCGTTTCGATCATTTCCATGACTGCATCGCGATATTCGTCTCGATATTTTTCGGGCTTCCAGTCGGACGACATGCTCTCAATTAGGGCGTTCGCCATCTTGAGCTCTTTGTCGTTCAAGTCCGTTTTGGGGCGATTCAACTCTTCTGGTTTCAGCACTTCACTTGCGAAATGCATGAGCTCGAGAACCAAGAACAATCCATCCGGCTTCACCGCCGCCAGATATTCGCGGTTTGCGATCACGACTTTGGCGATCCCGATCTTGCCCGTGCCGCTGAGCGCTTTGTGCAAGAGTGCATAGGCTTTTTCGCCGCCCTTCTGTGGCTCGAGGAAGTACGGCTTATAGAAAAACTTTGGATCTACGTGTTCCAGGTCCACAAAATCGGTGATGTCGATCGAGTGAGTGGATTCGATCCTCACTTTTTCGAAATCCTCATCGCTTAGGATGATGTAGCGGCCCTTTTCATATTCGTAACCTTTGACGATTTGGTCAGCGGGAACTTCTTTCATGTCCGCCTCGGCCACCTTTTTGTATTTGATAGGGCTCAGGTCGGTCTTGCGTAATTGCCTAAAGCTGAGCTTTTCTTCGCGGGTGGCCGGATAGACCGCGATCGGGATATAGACCAGGCCGAAGCTGATGCTGCCTTTCCAGGTTGGACGCATAATCGATCTCCTTTTCTCGTTAGACCAGGCGTGGGAGTGCCATTTCCGCTAATTGTGAACAATTGTCAATAACTTCCACGGCCAACTCCCTGAGCACGAAGTGTTCCGATCTGTTAGGCTTCGGGCTTGGGTCGCGCGATTTACTTTTCCCTAACGACTTCCCGGGCGTTCTTATCCTCGCGAAGGCCGAGAAACACGGGTTGGCGTAATTTCCCGTCGCGTGTCCATTGATTCGGTGACCCTCGCGGACTCAGGCCGGCCACTAGCCTTCTTTGCGGACGCTGCGAGCATCCTTGTCATCACGCAGGCCAAGAAACACTGGCTGCCGTAGCTTGCCGTCCCTCGTCCACTCGGCGAATTTGATTTGGGCGACGAATTTCGGATTCACCCAGTGCATCTTTTGCATCATCGATGGCGTGATGCCTTGGACCCATGCCCCACCTTCTTTCGACGGCAGATCGACAAACGGACAATCATCGCTCTGTTCGTCGCGAAATTTCCTGTGCAACGTGGATAGTGATTTTTCGGTGAAACCGCTGCCGACCTTGCCGGCAAATTTGAGACGATTGTCTCTTCCTTTTTTTCCATTGTCGTAATAGCCGACCAGGATCGCACCGAAATGTTTTCGGGACCCGGCCGGCGGCGTGTAGCCGCCGATAACGAATTCCTGCTCGTTGAGACTCTTTAGTTTTATCCACGCGCCGCTTCGGCGTCCGGGCTGGTATTTCGAACCACGCTGCTTGCCAATCAATCCTTCCAAGCCCCGTCGTTTTACTTCCGTGAGAAGGGTGTTCACGTCGCCTGCGATTTCGCTGGAATAGCGAACTGGATCGCCAACGCCCTCGCCGAGTTGCGCGAGAACTCGTTTGCGTTGTTCGACTGGCAGCTCGAGCAAACTTTTGCCATTTAGCTGCAGAAGGTCAAAAACGTAAAACCGCAACGGGGCTTTTCGCCCCTCCATTTCCAACGCCTGTAAGAGTTGAAATGACGACCGCCCTTCGTCATCCAACGCGACGACTTCTCCATCGATCACGCAGTCTTCGACGGGCAAGTTTTTTACGGCATCGCAAATCTCGGGAAAACGCGCATCGAGTTTATTACCGTTGCGTGAGATTAACGAAACTTTGCCGCCATCTTTGACCGCGATCGCGCGGATGCCGTCGAATTTGAGTTCGTAAAGCCAATTATCATGAGTGGGAGGGTCGTCGAGCAATCGCGCTTTCATCGGCTCGACAAAACGCGGTTTCGCCGAAGGAAGTTTTTTTAGCAACGCTGTCGCGTCGGACGCCGTCTCACCGTCGTCTTGTTCTTGGTCTTTTTTTTTAAGCGCGGCCTTGATTCGCGTGTTCAAGGTGGATTTTGCACTGGTGTCTTTGAGCCCGTCCGGCTCGGACCGATTGGATTCCCATTCGGCGTCGCGTTGCTCGGCAATCTGTTTCATGGTGCGGCCAGTTTTGACCGATTGGTCTTCCAGTTTCTTCGACGGCTGCTTCGTGCTCGCACCCGTTTTCATAATCAACCAGGTATTCTTTTCGCCGTCCCGCCCGCGAATTCGAACCAGCGTCCATTCGCCTTGCGCCTTTTCGCCGGCGAGAACGAGATGAAGTTTTCCGTCGCGAAGTGATTTCACTGGTTGCTCGCCGTAGACGTAATAGGCGCCACGGTCCCAAACCATCACCGTGCCCCCGCCGTACTGGCCCTCAGGAATTATCCCCTCGAAACCTTCGTATTCGATTGGATGATCTTCGACCTCGACCGCGAGATGCTTTTCGCCCTGCTGCCATGGAAGTCCTTTCGGCAACGCCCAGGACTTCAAAACACCCTCCATCTGGAGCCGGAAATCGTAGTGCAACCGACGGGCCGCGTGTTTTTGAATCACGAAGCGGCACGCGCCGCGCACCTGCTTGGGGAGTGGTTTACCGCCGCTCGGTTCGGCGGTTTTCGAAAAGTCGCGCTTCGCTTTATATTTCTTGAGACCCATCTACCGCAAATCTAATCGCGGTTCGATGAGATCAAAGTCGCTTCGAAGATCGACAATCACCCTTCGCTCGCGAGCGGTTCGCCCACCAAATAGCGGGTGAACCGTCGGATAACGATGTTCTCGCCCAGCTCTGCAATCTTAGAGCTCAGCAAATCTTTGATCGTGTCATCGGGATTTTTGATGAACCCTTGTTCCAGTAAACAGACCGTACTGTAAAACTTGTCGAGTTTTCCTTCGACAATCTTGTCCGTCACATTCGCGGGCTTGCCTTTGACCTGCGCCTTGTAAATTTCGCGTTCGGCCTCGACCAATTTTCCCGGCACTTCTTCACGGCTCACGTAAAGCGGGTGCGCAGCCGCGATATGAAGCGTGATGTCCTTCACAAAGCTACGGAAATTCTCGTTCTTGGCGACGAAATCCGTCTCGCAATTCACTTCCACGAGCACGCCGACTTTGCCCTGCAAATGAATGTAGGAGGCGACGATCCCTTCCTTGGTCGCGCGGGACGCCTTCTGGCTGGCGCTGGCAATCCCTTTTGTGCGCAAAATCGTTTCGGCTTTGTCGAAATCGCCGCCGGCTTCTTCAAGAGCGCGTTTGCAATCCATCATGCCCGCGTTGGTTTTTTCGCGGAGTTGTTTGACGACTTTGGGATCGATAGCGGTCTTGATACTCATTCGGGGATGTTAATAGTTGAAAGTTGATTGTTGATAGTTTCGGTAACTCGCGTTCGCCGTTAGTTCTATCAACTAACGACGATCAACTAAGTTAGCTAGGCGGACACGCCGGCCATCTCGATTTGCTCGCGAATGCGCGCTTCGCCGCTCGCCGAAACAATTGCATCGACAAGCTTTTGCAGAACAATCCGAATCGCGCGAATCGCATCATCGTTGCCCGGAATCGGGTAATCGATCATGTCCGGATCGGCATTGGTGTCGACAATCGCGACGACGGGAATGTCGAGCCGTTTCGCTTCATTCACCGCGTTTTGTTCGCGCGTCGTATCGATGATGACAACCGCATCCGGCAATTGCGCCATCTCGAGAATTCCCTCCAGATTACGGCGCAAGTTTTGCGGCCTCGCGATTCAACGCCGCCAGTTCCTGCTTGCCCATCTTTTTGTATTCGGGCGATTGCTCGATCTGTTCGATGTATTTGAGCCGGCCGATGCTCTTGCGAATAGTCGTTAGGTTCGTCAACGTTCCGCCGAGCCAGCGTTGGTTCACATAAAACTGTCCGCATGCCAGCGCTGCTTCCTTGATCGCTTCCTGGGCCTGTTTCTTGCATGCCGACGAAAAGAATCTTTCCGCCGCGGCGCGCGACATCCTGAAGAAATTCCGTCGCGCGATGAAGCTGTTTCACGGTCTCATCGAGATTGATGATGTAAATCTGGTTGCGCTCCTCGAAGATGAACGGCTTCATCTTCGGGTTCCAGCGCTTGGTCTGGTGACCGAAATGCACGCCCGCTTCCAAAAGCTCGGGCACTAATTCAACTGGGTTTGCCATACAAAAATGACCGCCGCGAGGCAGGGGGAACGGCGGACGGGGAAGATGCTATAAACGAAGGGTAAACGCAACCGGAATAAATCACCTTTTTGCCTTGGCTTTTCGCTCGCAAAACCGGGCCAGAATCCAGCAAAAATCCGACAGCCGGTTGAGGTAACGCAGGATTTCGGGATTCGGGTCTTTCAACGATGCTACGCGCCTCTCAGCGCGGCGGCAGGTTGTTCGGGCGAGGTCAAGCGCCGCAGAAACCGCATTCGCTCCTGGAATGACCCAGTCCTTCGGGTAAAGCGATTTGTCCTTTTCAAGATCGACAATGACGGCGGTGACGCGGTCAACGATCTTGGCATCCACGACTTGAAAGCCATCTTGCACATACCGTTGTCGATCTTCCGGTAACGTGGACAATTCCCCCATCACGTTAATAAGGTCCTGTTGAACCGCGAAGATTTGCTTGGTCACGAATTCGTCGTCCGAACTCGCGCGCGTGCGACCAAGTGCAGCAGTCAGCTCGTCAACTGCGCCGTAAGCTTCAACCCGCGGATCGTCTTTCGGAACGCGTCGCCCGTACATGAGCGAGGTTTCGCCCTGGTCGCCGGTTTTGGTTACGATCGACATCGCCTAAAACAAGAATGTCGAACCAGCTCGCGCCAATTCGACATTCCACATTTGTTTGATAGTGCCAGCCCGGCTCGGACCTTATCCGATCGCTGGAGCCATTTCGGCTTCGTCCATCGCTGGTGCGCCGATTGGCTCGCCCTTTTCGATGAGCCGCACTTCGCGATGCGCAGGGAATCCGGTGCCCGCCGGGATCAAGTGACCCATGATCACGTTCTCTTTGAATCCTCGGAGACGATCGACCTTGCCGAGCGTCGCGGCTTCGGTGAGCACGCGCGTGGTGTCCTGGAACGATGCGGCTGAAATAAAGCTGTCGGTTTCGAGCGACGCCTTGGTGATGCCAAGTAACACCGGAACCGCTTCCGCCGGCTTGCCGCCCTTCTCGACGACTTGTTGGTTCTCTTGCTCGAAGTCGAGCTTGTCGACCTGATCCCCCCAGAGCAACGAAGTGTCACCCGGATCGGTGATTTTCACCTTGCGCAACATTTGGCGCACAATGATCTCGATGTGCTTGTCATTAATCTCGACGCCTTGGAGTCGATAAACTTCCTGCACTTCGTTCACGAGGTGTTCCTGCAATTCCTGCGGTCCGCAGACCTCGAGAATCTCGTGCGGAACAATTGGCCCTTCGGTCAACTGTTGACCCTTCTTCACGAAGTCGCCCTTGAAGACAATGATGTGCTTGGTCAGCGAAATGAGATGCTCTTCTTCGGCGCCGGTCCCCGGATCCTTCAGAATCAAACGACGTTTGCCGCGGACGGTGCCGCCCATTTCGACAATGCCGTCGATCTTGGCGATCTCGGCAGCGTCTTTCGGGCGACGCGCTTCGAACAATTCGGCAACTCGCGGCAGACCACCAGTGATGTCCTTGGTCTTGGCGACTTTTCGCGGAGTCTTCGCGAGCAACGCGCCCGCGCGAATCTTTTGATCTTCTTCGACGATAACGTGCGCGCCCGCCGGGATTGAATAGCTGGCGAGCACTTCCTTCTTGTCGCCCACAATCACGATCTGCGGGTGCAAGTCTTCCTTATGCTCGATGATGACGGTGCCCATGAGGCCGGTCGCTTCGTCGACGTCACGCTTGATCGTGACTCCCGCGATCATGTCGCGGAATTCAATCTTGCCGCTCTTGTCGGTCAGAATCGGCACGTTGTACGGATCCCATTGCACGAACGTTTCGCCCTTCTTCACGTTGGTGCCGTCGTCTTTCGAAATCATCGAACCGATCACTACGTTGTAGCGCTCGAGCTCGCGGCCCTCAGCGTTATGGACGCTGATCGAACCGTTCTTGCTCAGCACGATCCAGCTGCCATCCAATGCCTGCACTGTGCGCAGATCGTTGAATTGCACTCGACCGTCATTTTTAGCCTTGATGATCGGTTGCTTGAATGTCTGGCTGGCGGTTCCGCCGATGTGGAATGTCCGCATCGTCAGCTGCGTTCCCGGCTCGCCGATGGATTGAGCTGCGATAATTCCGACCGCTTCACCCATCTTGACAAACTGTCCGGTAGCGAGATTGCGTCCGTAACACATTCCGCAAACGCCGCGTCCGCATTCGCAGGTCAGCACCGACCGAATCTTCAAACTCTCGACGCCGATGCGCTGCAACTCCGCCGCAATTTTCTCGTCGATGAGCTGGTTCGCTTTGACGATCTTCTTTTTCTTGTCGACTGGGTCCGCGATCGTTTCGCAGCTCACGCGGCCGATGATCCGCTGGCCAAGATCGACAACTTCCTCGTCGCCCTCGTAAATCGAGCGAACGACGATGCCGTTAACCGTGCCGCAATCCTCCATGTTGATGATGACGTCCTGTGCGGCATCAACCAGCTTGCGGGTAAGATAACCAGAGTCGGCGGTCTTGAGCGCCGTGTCGGCCAAACCTTTGCGCGCGCCGTGAGTTGAAATGAAGTACTCGAGCACACTCAAACCTTCGCGGAAGTTCGAGGTGATCGGGCGTTCGATAATTTCGCCGCTCGGCTTCGCCATCAAACCGCGCATACCTGCGAGCTGACGGACCTGTTGACGATTTCCTCGCGCACCGGAATCGACCATCAAATAAACCGGGTTCAATTCCTTGCGACCGTCGTTGTGTTCCAGAGTGCGGAACATGACGTTCGAGATTTCGTCGCCGGCGTGCGTCCAGATATCGATGATCTTGTTGTAACGCTCGCCGTCCGTGATGATGCCTTTGCGATATTGCTGCTCGACCTGACGGATCTGTTTGTAGGCATTCTCCAGCTCGGTCTCTTTCTCCTTCGGAATAATCATGTCCGAAATCCCAATTGAGATGCCCGCGCGTGTCGCTTCGGTGAATCCGAGCTCTTTCAATTTGTCGAGCGTCGCGACGGTGGCGGCGGGTCCCGCGACTTGGTAACAACGCCAAATGATGTCGCTGAGCTGTTTCTTGCCAGCCGCCTTGTTGAAGAAACCAAGTTCCTTCGGCCAGATCTGATTGAAGATGACTCTACCCGCGGTCGTTTCAATGACCTTGACATCGCCCCTTCCGAAAACGGTCTGTTTGCCGAAATCCGGATTTTTGAAGCGAATACGATCGTGGGTTTTGATTGTTCCCTCGGCCATGGCGAATTCCACTTCGACTGGCTCGGCGAACAACGGCAAACGGGCGTCCTTTTTCCCGCCGCGCGGATTCTGGGTCATGTAATAACAACCGAGCGTGATGTCCTGCGACGGTGTCGTGATCGGTTTGCCGCTCGACGGCGAGAAAATGTTGTTCGGTGCGAGCATCAGCATGCGCGCCTCGAGTTGTGCTTCGACCGAAAGTGGCACGTGGACCGCCATCTGGTCGCCATCGAAGTCTGCGTTGTAGGCGGTGCAAACGAGCGGGTGAATGCGGATCGCCTCGCCCTCAATCAGCTGCGGCTCGAACGCCTGGATAGACAATCGATGCAGCGTCGGTGCGCGGTTTAGCAAAACGGGATGTCCGCGTGTCACTTCGTCGAGAATGTCCCAAACTTCCGGCGTCTGGCGCTCGATCATTTTCTTGGCGCTGCGCACGGTGTGGACATAGCCGAGGTCTTTGAGCCGGCGAATGATGAACGGCTCGAACAAAACGAGAGCCATCTTTTTCGGCAAACCGCATTGATGCAGTTTCAATTCCGGACCGATGACGATGACCGATCGTCCCGAGTAATCGACGCGCTTACCGAGCAAATTCTGACGGAAACGTCCGCCCTTGCCCTTGAGCATATCGGAGAGTGATTTTAGTGGACGATTGCCCGCGCCGGTAACAGCGCGGCCGTGACGGCCGTTGTCGAACAAGGCGTCGACCGCTTCTTGCAACATTCGTTTTTCGTTTCGAATGATGACGTCCGGCGTTTTTAACTGGAGTAGGTTTTTGAGACGATTGTTTCGGTTGATGACGCGACGATAGAGATCATTCAGGTCTGAAGTCGCGAACCGTCCGCCTTCCAGCGGAACGAGCGGCCGGAGATCCGGTGGAATCACCGGCAGCACATCGAGGATCATCCATTCCGGTCGCGCGTGAGAGGACATGAAGCCCTGCACGAGTTTCAAACGCTTCGCGAGTTTCTTGCGAATCTGTTTCGACTTGGTCGCGCCCATCGCTTTCTCAAGCTCTTTGTTGAGCTTGTTGAGGTCGATCTCGCTCAAAAGTTTTTTTACCGCTTCCGCACCCATCCCGGCGACGAAATCTTCGCCATACTGTTCCTGCGCTTCGCGATATTCGACTTCGTTCAGGAGCTGAGCCTTTTGCAGCGGCGTCTTGCCCGGATCGATGACGATGTAATCCTCATAATAGATAACGCGCTCGAGTTGCCGCGCGCTCATGTCGAGCATCAGGCCGATGCGCGACGGCATGCACTTATAAAACCAGATGTGCGAAACGGGGACCGCGAGCTCGATATGGCCCATGCGCTCGCGACGGACGCGCGCGAGCGTCACTTCGACGCCGCAACGATCACAGATGACCCCTTTGTGTTTGATCCGCTTGTATTTTCCGCACGAGCACTCCCAGTCGCGGGTCGGGCCGAAAATGCGTTCGCAGAAAAGACCACCTTTTTCCGGCTTGAACGTTCGATAATTGATCGTCTCCGGATTCTTAACTTCGCCCTTGCTCCACGAGCGCATCGTATCGCTCGAGGCCACGCCAATCGCGACCTGGTCGAAACCGACCGCCCGCTCTTCACCGACTAACTCACGCCAGGAATGTTCGTTCATTTATTCTCCAAGTAGATGTTCTGAAATTATCCGAGGTGTTCGAAAACTGTCTGCGGAGCTTGACCGCCGACTTTCACGTCGAGACCCAGGCTCTGCATTTCTTTGATCAACACGTTGAAAGATTCAGGCGTGCCGGCTTCGAGCGAGTTGTCGCCTTTGACGATCGACTCGTAGATGCGGGTGCGCCCTTGCACGTCATCCGACTTCACAGTGAGAAGTTCCTGCAACGTGTAGGCCGCGCCGTAGGCTTCGAGCGCCCAAACTTCCATCTCGCCGAAACGTTGACCGCCGTACTGCGCTTTTCCGCCAAGCGGCTGCTGCGTAACAAGTGAATAGGGACCAACCGCGCGGGCGTGGATTTTGTCCGCCACCAGGTGACCGAGCTTCATCATGTAGATGTAGCCAACGACAACTTCCTGATCGAAGGCATCGCCGGTGCGGCCGTCGAACAATTTCGCTTTGCCAGTTTCCTGGACCCAACTGAATCCTTCCTTCTTCTTCGCGTCCTTCAGGTACTCGCGGATCTTGCTTTCTTTGATTCCGTCGAAAACCGGAGTCGCGACTTTGAATCCGAGTGCCTTGGCTGCGACGCCGAGGTGCGTTTCTAAAACCTGGCCGACGTTCATTCGGCTGGGCACGCCGAGAGGATTGAGGACGATCTCGACCGGAGTCCCGTCCGCCAGGAAAGGCATGTCTTCTTCCGGAACGATGCGCGCGACAACGCCTTTGTTTCCGTGGCGTCCCGCCATTTTATCGCCAACTGAAAGTTTTCGTTTCGATGCGATGTAAACTTTGACCTGCTTGATGATGCCCGGATCGATGTCGTCACCGCTCTCGACTCGGTCCATCGAGCGCTCACGCTCGAGCTCGAGCTCGGCAAACTTGTGTTCGTAGTGTCCGATGATCTCACGGATCTTGTTGCGGATCGGGCTCGGATCGATCTCGATGTGATCGTAAACGTTGGCCAGCTTGCGCAGCAACGTCTTGGTGATTTTGCGGTTGGCCGGGATGATGATCTCCCCGGTCTCTGCGTTCACCACGTCGAGCGGAATTTTCTCGCCCAACAAAATGTTGGACAGCGAATCGGTCAGTTGCTCCGTCAGTTCTTCCTTCTTGCGACGATGCTCTTCGGTGATCGCTTTGATTTGCTTCTTCGTTTCCGCCGGCGTCAGCTTCTCGCGCGAGACTTCTTTGCGCGATGAAACCTTCACATCCATAACGATTCCGTAGGTTCCCGATGGAACCGTGAGCGACGTGTCTTTAACGTCGGCAGCTTTCTCGCCGAAGATCGCGCGGAGCAAGCGTTCTTCCGGCGCGAGCTCGGTCTCGCTCTTTGGAGTGATTTTGCCGACGAGAATGTCGCCCGGCTTCACTTCCGCGCCGACGCGAACCACGCCGTCGGGTCCGAGATTGCGCAGGGCCTCTTCACTTACGTTTGGAATGTCGCGAGTGATTTCCTCAGGTCCGAGCTTCGTATCGCGCGCCCCGATTTCGAATTCGTCGATGTGGATCGACGTGTAAATGTCCTCCTTCACGACCTTTTCGGAGATCATGATCGCGTCCTCGAAGTTGTAACCGTTCCACGGCATGAAGGCGACGAGCACGTTGCGGCCGAGCGCGAGCTCGCCGTGTTCGGTGTTCGGACCGTCCGCGATGATCTGGCCTTTCTTGACGTGCTGGCCCTTCTTCACGATCGGCTTCTGGTTCACGCAGGTGCCGGCGTTCGAGCGCATGAATTTTCGCAGTTCGTAAACGTAAATTCCTTCTTCCGGATCCGTCTTGATTCGCTTCCGATGTTCTGGAACGTGGCCGTCCTTGGTGATGATGATCTGGTCTGCCGTGACCGAAGCGACCTTGCCGCTGTCAATCGCGAGCAATACGGCATGCGAATCGCGGGCCACTTTCCCTTCCAAACCTGTGCCAACGAGTGGCGCTTCCGAAACAATCAATGGAACGCCCTGGCGTTGCATGTTCGATCCCATCAAAGCGCGGTTCGCGTCGTCGTGTTCCAAAAACGGAATCAATCCTGCCGCAACTGAAACGAGCTGCTTCGGTGAGACGTCCATGTAGTGGACCTTCGACGGCTCGACTTCCAAAAAGTCGCCACGATAGCGGACGGAAACTTTTTCGCCGGTGAAATGACCACGGCCGTCAATCGGCGCATTTGCCTGCGCGACCAGAAAGTTTTCTTCCTTGTCGCCAGTGAGGTAATCGATCGCGTCCGTAACTCGACCGTTGGTGACCTTGCGATAAGGGGTTTCGATAAAGCCGAATTCGTTGATCCGTGCGAACGTCGACATCGAGCTGATCAGGCCGATGTTCGGACCTTCCGGCGTTTCGATCGGACAAATGCGCCCATAGTGTGACGGGTGCACGTCGCGCACTTCGAACCCTGCGCGATCGCGCGAAAGACCGCCTGGTCCAAGAGCTGACAGACGACGCTTGTGGGTCAATTCCGCAAGTGGGTTCGTCTGATCCATGAACTGTGAGAGCTGGCGAGCGCCCGAAGAAATCGCGAATGACAGCGCTGAGGGCTTTCGGGTTCACTAACTTCTGTGGCGTCATGCCGTCGACATTGATGTCGAACAACGTCATTCGCTCTTTCACGAGACGCTCGGTGCGGGCAAGCCCGACGCGGCATTGGTTAGCGAGCAATTCGCCAACCGTGCGGACGCGGCGGCTACCAAGATGGTCGATATCATCGAGGGTGCCTTCGCCACGGCGGAGATTGATCAGGTATTTGATTGCGGCGATGAAATCTTTGTCGGTCAGAATCCGCTCGGTAAGATCGACATCAATGCTGAGCTTCTGATTGATCTTGTAACGACCAACGCGTCCGAGATCGTATTTCTTCGGATCGAAGAACAAACGCTTTAGCAACGCGCGGGCGTTTGCCACAGTTGGCGGATCGCCAGGGCGCAAACGGCGATAGATATCTTTGAGAGCTTCTTCCTGATCGTGCGCCGGGTCCTTACGCAACGCTTTGACGACGGTGTCGTCGTTGGAAATATCGATGACCTTAACTTCCTTGATCCCGAGCCCCATGATCTGGCGTACGGTCGCGAGCGTAAGCGGCTCGAACGCGCGGGCGACAGTTACTTCTCCGTCGCGGACTTCGGCGATCAGAACCTTGGTTGCGAGCTTTTCTTCGTCGAGCTTCTCGCTCAGCTTGAGGTTCTCGATGCTGTAGAAAAGTTTGATGACTTCCTCATCCGAGCCGTAACCGAGGGCGCGCAGGAAGGTCGTCGCAAGGAATTTGCGGCGGCGTTTGCGCCGATCGAGGTAAATGTAGAGCAGGTCCGCGGTGTCGAACTGGACTTCGATCCACGAGCCGCGGTCAGGAATGATCCGAAAACTGTAAAGAACCTTGCCGTTGAGGTGGACGGTCGATTCAAACGCGATGCCGGGCGAACGGTGCAGCTGAGAAACAACCACCCGTTCGGCGCCGTTGATCACAAAGGTTCCCTGCGGCGTCATGAGCGGGATCTCGCCCATGTAAACTTTTTCTTCCTTGGTCCCCTTTTCTTCGCGGAGCTGGAAAGTGACGTGCAGCGGCGCGCTGTAGGTCTGGCCTTCGCGCTGAGCTTCAAGCGCGCTCAGCTTGGGTTCGCCGATCTCGTAATGACTAAAATCGAGGACAGCCTTCTCGTCGTAGCTCTCGATCGGGAAAACTTCTTTGAACACCGCCTGAAGGCCGTGGTTCTTCCGTTTGGCAAACGGGACGTCTTTTTGGAGGAAATCGACGTAAGAGTTGAGCTGAACTTCAATGAGGTTTGGAGGCTCGATGGCTTCCTTAATTGTTCCGAAGTGGATGCGTTCCGAATTTCGTTCTGACATAATCACCAGGCCACGGGGTTAAACTCGCGCCGGCCCACAATAAATTGCGGCCGTACGCGTACAGAGCTTACGGCATCAACCGGAGAGCGAGGGGTGCAAAAATGGCATCAAAACAGCGGCTCGTCAAATCGACCTCCACCGTTCTGCTGCCAATTCAAACTTTCCAGCAAACTGCGGTTAAAAATAAGTCTCCCTACTTCTAACAAAAGCGGAGACTAGACGAAAACGGCCGTCTGGCAAGCTAAATCGCCAGACGGCCGCTGATTTAAATTTTCCTTACTTGATCTCGACCTTCGCCCCAGCCGCTTCGACCTTCTTCTTGATCTCTTCGGCTTCGGCCTTGGGAACGCCTTCCTTGATCGGTTTCGGAGCGCCCTCGACCAGCGCCTTGGCCTCAGCCAATCCGAGGCCAGGAACCGCGCCGCGGATTTCCTTGATCACGCCGATCTTGTTCGCGCCCATTTCCTTGAGGATGACGTCGAACGTCGCCTTCTCTTCGGCCGCCGGAGCTGCTGCTCCACCGCCCGCTGCTGGCGCTGCCGCCGCGGCAACAGGTGCTGCCGCACTAATTCCGAGCTTCTCTTCGAGTTGTTTAACAATATCTGCAGCGTCGAGCAAGCTGAGCCCAACGATCTGATCTACTAATGCTTTGTTATCTGCCATTTTATTTTCTCCTATTGCCGCTCCCGGAAGCTCCCGGAAATTTAAGGCCGATAGCTATCGGCCCGGACAGTGTTTCGTTTGTTTCGTCCCGCACTCACGAGACAGAAATTCTTTAAGCCGCCGGCGTTTCCGCCGCGGGTGGACCCTCCTTTTCGCTTTTCGCCTTTAACAATCTGGCCAGCGACGATGCCGGCTCGTTGAGCATCCTTGCCAATCGCGTCGCCGGCGCTTGGATCAATCCAAGCAACTGCGCCAGGACGACTTCACGCGGCGGCAAGTCAGCAATCTTTTCGATTTCTTTCGTCGCAACCTGTGCGCGATCGATGAAGCCCAGCTTCAGCATCGCCTTCTTGAATTCAGTTGCGAACGTCTTCAAGATTTTCGCGACTGGCGCGACATCTTTGGCGCCGGTCACCACTGCCGTCTGTCCAGTTAACTCTCCGTTGCTGGGAGCGAGACCTGAATCGGCCATCGCGCGTTTCAAAAGGCTGTTTTTCACCACGTGCACTTCCGCGCCGGCTGCGGCCAAACGTTTCCGCAGCTCGCTGAAATCATCGACTTTCATGTGCTGGTAATCGGTCACCAGCACGAAGGAGGAGTCTTTCAACTCCTTCGAAAGATCGGAAACAATATTGGCTTTTTCTGGTCTCATGATTTGGATCTCAGGCTGCCTGGCTGGCGAGGTACGGGGACGGGTCGAGTTTCAGGCCGGGCGACATTGTGGCGCTTAACGTCATCGCGTCAAGATAGCGTCCTTTGGCAGTTGCCGGCCGAGCTCGCACTACCGCCTCGATCACGGCGTTGCTGTTTTCAATCAACGCTTTTTCTTCGAATGAAAATTTCCCAATGGGGACGGCGACATTGCCGTTCTTGTCGAGCTTGAACTCGACTCGCCCGGCTTTCACTTCTTGAACCGCCTTCGCGGTGTCTTCCGCAACGGTGCCCGCTTTGGGGTTTGGCATCAGCCCGCGCGGTCCGAGAACTTTTCCGAGCTTGCGGACTTCAGCCATTGCCGCCGGAGTTGATACAGCGACGTCGAAATCTTGAAACCCCTCCTGAACTTTTTGGATCAGTTCCTTAAATCCCACGTGCTCCGCGCCTGCCTCCTTGGCGGCCTTCGCGGCTGCCCCTTCGGCGAATACGAGAACCCGCACGGATTTGCCGCTGCCGTGCGGAAGTGCGCAGGTGCCGCGCACCATCTGGTCGGATTGTTTAGGATCGACTCCAAGCCGAAACGAAACCGTGACGGTTTGATCGAACTTGGTCGGCGGGAACTTCTTCAGCGTCGCGACAGCGTCAGTCAGGCTGTAAGACTTTTTGCGGTCCACCTGCTCGGCGGCGGCGCGATATCTTTTGCTTCGTTTTTGTTGCATGATTTTGAGCAGTTCAAACGAGCTCTTGGCTCTCCTGCAGTTATTGGGGGAGCGCATAATAGAACGAACATAGCGGCTGTCAAAGCGGATTTCTTCGCCTCGGTAAGGGCTCTTTTTGGCTTGCAATATCTCTGTAGAACTTGGTAAAACCCGGGGGTTATGAAAAGCCCAACTCGTTATAGCCTCTTAGCCGCCACTGCCGCTCTTTTACTAGTCTCCTCTCAACTCCACGCCACCCCGATCGGTTTCAGCGAGTTGTCGCTGCTGGTCCGGATGCATGAACCCGAGTTCTCTATTAAGAACGAAGTAGCCGACCGAAAACTTCTTCACTCCCTGACCCAGCCACAGGAGAACATCCTCAAATCACAAGGCGCAAGTGATTCGCTGCTTAAGTCACTTCGCGACTCGAATCTTGTCGCGTCGAAGGAAGAAGCCGTAGCGGCCGAAGCAACCGCTGCGCGCCAAGCTAACAATTCGTCCGGGGAGCCGCAAAATCACTATCCGCGCGTTGACATTTTCGAAGTGGCCTTCGGTCATCCGATTAATTTGAGCCGGTGGGGCGGCCTGGATAACGAAATCGCGTTTTATTCGTACCGCTTCGCCGGCGAAGATCACATCCAGCCGGCTTTGATCGACCAGGTGCGCACGCGAACGATCGTCAGTCGGACGATTCCGTTGGAAAGTGAAGTCGACGCGTTCGGGACAAACTGGTTCCCGACGAATGGAGTGCGAAACTGGCGTTACGTGCCATACAACCTATACGACTACGACAACCGCGGCGATGTTCGAGATCCTCGTTCAATCAACTTCAGCGACTCGGTGGCAGTGAGTTCTTCTGTGAGTTCGCGAGCCATTGCGGTCGATTGGAGAAATCCGCAATTCATCGACGGTCAGCCATACACATTCTATCCGGTTTATATTGGCCCGGGAGCTTCGCTTTACTTCATAAACGCAACGAGCGACTCAGCGCGAGTAGCGGTGGTTCCTAACGACACACACGTAGCTGTGCTCACCGGAAACATATATCGTTAATCAGCCGGAATTTCTGACGGTGTTTCGTCCGTCTCGGCGACAGGCGATGCGCTTGGGGGGCCGTTGCGGATAATCTTGCCCTCTTTCATCACGAACGAAACACGTTCGGTCGCGGTGATATCGGCCGTTGGATCACCGGGCATGGCGATTACGTCCGCCAGTTTGCCTTTTTCCAATGTTCCAACTTTCTGCGTTATTCCGAAAAGGTCGGCCGCGTTTCCGGTCGCCGTTCTCAGGGCGTCGATCGGTTGCATTCCAAGATCGACCATTAGCTTGAATTCTTTGGCGTTCTGTCCGTGAGGATAAACGGCCGCGTCAGTGCCGAACGAAATCTTGACGCCCATCTTCACCGCGTTTCGGAACATTTCGGAGCGCGCAGCGCCTGCCGCTCGCGCCTTGGCTTGCAACGCCGGCGGATAATTGTCGATCTTACCGAGGATCCATTCCGTCGCCATCAAGGTGGGCGTCAGATAAGTTCCTTTGTTTTTCATCAGGGTAAGGGTTTCCGGTTTCAGGAACGAACCGTGTTCGATGGAATCCACGCCCGCAGCGATCGCTTCCTTCGCCGCCTGATCGCCGTGACAATGCACGGCAACTTTTTTTCGCAGCCGATGCGATTCGTCGACCAACGCCGCCATTTCCGCAGGCGTGAGTTGTGGAGTGTCAACTTCGTCAGCCAACGAAAGGACTCCGCCGGAGACCGCGGCCTTGATCACATCGGCGCCGTTCTTTACCTCCCAACGCACGGCCTTGCGAATTGCGTCCGGCCCATCGGCGATGCCATCTGTTTCATTGGGCTCGCGGCCAAAAAGCATGTCGCGAAACCCGCTAGTCGGATCGAAATGTCCTCCGGTCGCGCCGATGCCAAACGTGGCAACCAGCATTCGCGGACCAACAACCACGCCTTTGTTGATCGAGTTCCGCAAGGCGATGTCGACCATTTCTTTGCTACCCGCGAATCGGCTGCCAAGATCGCGCACCGTTGTGAAACCGGCCTCCACGGTCGCGCGCGCGTATTTCGTCGCCAAGATCGCCTGTTCAGAAACGTTCAGGTCGATCTCTTTCAGTCGGCGTTCGTTGTAGTTGCCGGAAAAGTCGAGGGTGAGGTGGGTGTGACCATCCATAAATCCTGGCGATAACGTTGCATCGCCTAGATCGATCACCTGCGCGTCCGATGGTGCCGGCAAATTGCTGCCGGCATCGACGATCTTGTTACCTTGAACGATCACGACGCCGTTTTGCACGAGCGCCTTTGCTTTGCCGTCAAATAGGCGCGCGGCTTGGAGCACGATGGTCTTTTCCGCACCCTGGGAGCTCATTGCCAGGGCGAATGCGAGGAGAAAAAACAACGAACGGATGGCGGGCGATTTCATGATGGCGGTATAGGAACTTTGTCAGGCGAAATCAAGACAACGCATTTTGGGCGTTGTTTTGCTGCGTGGATTTCGTTTCAATCGGCCGCATGCCGACACGCTTGATTCTCTCATTCGCTGTTGTCTTTACGGCTTCGATCTTCGCCTCGGTACTTGCTCAAACAAAAGGTCCGTCGCCGGAACCAAGATCGGAGGCCAGTCCCACTCCGTCACCGGTCGCTGATTATGACCTCAAATGGGGCGTGAAGATTCCGATGCGGGACAAAGTGGAGCTCAACGCGACGCTCTATTTTCCCAAAACACCGGACGGTTCGATGCCGAAAACGCCGGTCATCTTCACGCTGACTCCCTACATCTCCGACAGCTATCATCCGCGCGCGGCATATTTCGCGTCGCATGGTTACGTATTTGCGCTAGTGGATGTTCGCGGCCGCGGAAATTCTGGTGGCGACTTCGAGCCCTTCGCGCAAGAACCGCGGGACGGTCACGACGTCGTCGAATGGCTCGCGCAACAACCATTTTGCAATGGCAAAGTCGCGATGTGGGGCGGGTCCTACGCGGGATTCGATCAATGGGCGACGGCTAAAGAATTTCCACCACACTTGGCTACGATCGTTCCGGCCGCGGCCGCGCATCCGCCACTTGATTATCCGTCGCTCGATAACGTCGGCGAAACCTACGACGTGCAATGGTTCACCTTCACCAGCGGAAAGGCGGGCCAGGTCAATCTGTTCGGCGATTCAAAGTTCTGGCGCTCCAAGTTCCTTGATGCCTACAAGAAACATATCGCGTTCAAGACACTAGACTCGTTCGTTGGCAATCCATCCGTGAGTTTTCAGCGAATCCTGAAACATCCGACCGCCGACGCGTACTACGACGCGATGGTTCCGACGGTGGAGCAGTTCAAAAAAATGACGCTGCCAATTTTGACGATCACCGGCCAGTACGATGGCGATGAGCTGGGCGCGATGACGTTTTACCGCGACCACATTGCCAATGCACCGCCTGAAGCACAGGGGAAACATTTCTTAATTATCGGCCCTTGGGACCATGCCGGCACCCGAACGCCGACGGATGAAGTCGCGGGCGTGAAATTCGGCAAGGACGCGGTGCTCGATCTAAACGATCTGCATCGGCAATGGTACGACTGGACGATGAAAGGCGGCGCAAAGCCGCAGTTTTTAAAGAACCAGGTCGCGTATTATTTGATCGCAGCGGGGAACTCCGCCGCGAACGGCGAATGGAAATACACGGACAGCTACGCGAACCTGATCGCCAACCCCAAAACGTTTTATTTCGATTCGAAGAATGGCGACGCGAATGGTGTTTACCGGTCCGGAACGTTGAGTGAAACCAAGCCTGCAAGTGGCGCTGACGCGTTCGTTTACAATCCCCTCGACACACAACGTGGTGAAGAAACCGAAGGAGCTGAGCCCAACGACAAGACCGCTGGTCTCGATCAAAAGCTGCCGTTGAGTATCGGCAAGGACGGTCTGGTTTATCACGGCGACGCGTTGACGAATGAAACGCCGCTCGTCGGTTGCCCGGCGGTCACGCTTTGGGTTTCGATCGATACACCGGATGTCGATCTTGAAGCGGACCTTTACGAAATCCAACCCGATGGGACGAGCATCGCGCTTTGGAGCGACATTCGCCGGCTGCGTTACCGCGATTCACTCCGTGAAGCGAAACTGCTGCAGCCGGGCGAAATTGTGAAATGCGACTTCAATCCTGGTTTGTTTGTCGCGCGAAAAATGATGAAAGGCAGCCGGCTCCGGCTGGTCGTCACGGCAGTGAATTCGATTTTCTGGCAAAAGAATTATTGCTCCGGCGGCGTGGTTGCTGACGAAACGGCCAAGGACGCTCGCACCTGTCATGTTCAAATTCATCACGACGCCCAGCACGCGAGCTCGATTCAGCTCCCGCTGCGCTGATGAAGTTCATATCGCAAATCGTAATTGTCGCAGCAACACTTTGGCTGCTGACATTCGATTTGCGGGCCGCCTCCGAAATTGTAGTTGCGATCCGTTATTTGCAGGCCGAAGGCACCAGCCACTCGCATCTTTATCTTTATCGCGATGACGGGAAGTTCTTGCGCCAGCTGACGGATGACAATTCCGGCCAGGATGTCGATCCAATCTTCGCGCCGGACGGTACGACCATCGTTTTCACCCGCGAGAAACCAAACAACAGTGCGCTCGAATTTTGGAGCGTCCAACCCCTCGGCACTGATTTGAGAAAACTCGAGTCGCGACCCGACTGGTACGAACGAACAAAAACTTCGCTGTATTTCACAAATCGCGAGGCGCCGCCGCCGAGCGAATCGGCATCCCCTTCGGTATCGACAGATGCCAGCGTGGCTCGCACCCCGGGTGGAATGATTGGCGAGCGCCGGACTTATAAAGCGCCTGACGGTTCGGTGGAGTTGATTTTGCGGGAAGATCCAAGCGACCCGGACGATCAAGTCGACGGCGAGAAACACGGCAAGCACTACGTGATCCGCTATTTGAAGACCGGCATCCAGGCCGACTTTGGAACGTTGCCGGGTTTCGTCGGCGTTTATGACATTTTGCATGAGAATCAGAGTCCGGATCGCCAATTTCTGTTAGATGGATTGTTGCGGGTCGCGTTTTTCGGTTTGCATCTAAATAGTACCGACGGTGACACCTCGTTCGCGCTGGACCTGAACGGTCCGCGTTTTGTCCGGTTATCGCCGAATTGGGCGGTGCCGGTGCCGTTGCCCGGCGAAGGGGCGTTCCTCACCCTCACGGAGAATCGTTACGTCCAGATTCCCGGTGCGACTAAAACCGCGAATTGCGCCTACATGGAACACTGGGATGCCCAGTTGCAAAAAATTCGCTACGCCCGCCCCAATGCTCCGGCTATTTGCTACGGTGCGTCGATGTACCGGTCGGACCGCACGCCGGCGGTGATCACGGTGCGGCAAAATGCGGATTGAGATTTGATTATGAAGAATTTTTGCACGTTTGTTTTTCTGATCGCGACGGCGCTGTCGCTTCGCGCACAAACCGATTCTCCTGAAAAACTTTCGGATGATTTCTGGACCTGGCGCGCGAAGTACGCACCGTTCAACGGAGATGACGTGCCGCGAATGGAGCGCCCGGATGGCACGCGCGATTGGTCCCGCGCCAGCATTGAAAAACGCCGCAAAGATCTGGCCGATTTCGAATCGCGCTGGAAGCGGATCGACGCCAAAAGTTGGCCGGTTCCGAAACAGGTCGATTACAGATTGATCTGCTCCGCGTTGTCGCGCGTGCGCTGGGAGCTCGAAATAAATCCAGGCTGGAAACGCGATCCGCTATTTTACATCAGCCAAACCCTTACTGCGCTTACCGAAGCGCTGACTGTGCCCGCGCCTTATGATGATTCGCGCAGCAAAGAAATTCTCACACGGCTCGAAAATATTCCGTCGATCCTGCAAGCGGGCGAAGCCAATCTCGAGAAACCGCCGGCGCCGTTTGCGAGCGTAACGATCCAAGCCTTGGATGGAATTCGCGACCGGCTGCGGAAAATGGCGGCGGCATTGCAACCATCGACAACCCTCAGACCCGACGAGTTGAACGGCGCGGTTGATCGCGCGGCGGACGCGCTGGAAAAATTTCGGGCCGATCTCCAGAAAAGGTTGCCATCGTTGCCGCAGCAAACTGCTCTCGGTCGCGACTCATACATTTGGTTTTTGCGCAATGTCGCGCTGATGCTGTTTACGCCGGAAGAAATTCTCGCGATGGGTCGGCAGGAATGGAACCGCGCGGTGGCGTTCGAAACGTATGAGAGAAACCGGAACAAAGACGTGCCGCCGCTGAAAATCGCGGACAATATCGACAGCTGGATCGCCGACGCCGCCACGAAAGAGCTACAGGTTCGGAAATTTCTCGAAGACCGCGGGATCGTGAGCGTCCCAGATTGGATTCAGCATTACACCCTGAGGCGGACGCCTGATTACTTGCGCGCTCTCGGATTCAGCGAAACCGACGATTTCACATCGCCGTCGCGTTTGAAAGAGAACTGCATTCGCTACGTGCCCGAACCGTCGGACAAACTCGGTTATTTCTGGCGCGCCACCGCCATGGACTCGCGTCCGATTTGCGTGCACGAAGGAATTCCGGGCCACTATTTCCAGCTTTGCCTTTCCTGGAAACACGAAGACCCGATTCGCCGGCATTATTATGATTCCGGCCCGAACGAAGGACTCGGCTTTTACGCCGAGGAAATGATGTTGCAGGCTGGATTGTTTGACGACAGCCCGCACACCCGCGAGATCATTTACAATTTCATGCGGCTTCGCGCGCTCCGCGTGGAAGTGGACGTTAGGCTCGCGCTTGGCCAGTTCACCCTCGAGCAGGCGGCAAAATATTTGCAGGAGAAAGTTCCAATGGACGAGGGGACAGCACGGCAGGAAGCGATCGCGTTCTCAACCGGTCCTGGACAGGCGATCGATTACCAGATCGGCAAGCTTCAGATTATAAAGTTCCTCGCCGAAGCGCGAATGAAACAAGGCGAACAATTCAACCTTCGTGCGTTCCACGATTTCGTCTGGAAAAACGGCAACGTTCCGATCTCGCTCCAGCGCTGGGAATATCTGGGCGACCCAAGCGACGTGCCGGCGACTAATTCAAAATAGAAATGCCGAGATCTCGGGATGCAATCAAGTTGCCGGCGAGTTTGCTCTTAGTCAGAGTTTATTGACTCCTGTCTCGAAATTCGTGGTGATCGGATGAGCGCGTCTCCGTTTCGGAGGCCCGAGGCTGGAAGGACAGACGATATATCTCGATTTTATCGGAAACGGCGGCGCGAGATTTCTTCTTTCATGTCTGCCAATTCGTCCAGCCGCTGCTCGCGAATGGTTTTGATGTAGAAAATTGTGCCCGCGATGCCGAGCGCCGTAGCGACGAGGAAGTTGAGCTCAGCGCCGAGCGCCCAAAGATAAGCGCCAACGATCGCCCCGAAGCTGACGATCAGATCCCGTACTGAATAGGTACGCGCCGACCATTTGCCCACACCGGAGCGGATCGCAGTAGCCGATGATGAGCGCTTTGCGTGGGGTGTCGCCGAATTCCTTAAGGCCCCGGATCATAAAAGCCACAACGAGCAGGCCCAGACTGTAAGTCGGATATGAGCGAGCGACGATGAGGCCGATCGGAAACAGAGTGAACATGATGAACGTCACGATCACGAACGGTTCGCGGCCGTAGCGGTCGGCATAGTGCGATGCGGGAATGATGCACAACATCGCGGCCAGCATTTCCACGGCGGTGAGAATGCCAACCTGCTTCGCGCTCACACCAATGTAATCCATCGCAAAAATCACCACCCACGCATAGGGAATCCGTTCGCAGAAACGGACCAGGATGTCGCTCAGCAACAGGCGA
Organism: uncultured Verrucomicrobiae bacterium; assembly: GCA_963801815.1. GTDB lineage: Bacteria > Verrucomicrobiota > Verrucomicrobiia > Chthoniobacterales > UBA10450 > AV40. The sequence goes on along the minus strand of CAWDGJ010000002.1, from coordinate 221,803 downwards.
CGCATCGGACGATTGAACTCGCGCAAGCTTCGCCAAAAACTCCAGCTCTCGTCCGGTGCGGCTTCGGGTTTTGGAATTTCCTGCAGCTGGCGTTGCAGGACAATCGTAGCCGCGGAAAAGACGATCGAAATCGCGAGCGCAATCCGCACTCCGTTGATCACGCCGAACCGATCGATCAACATTCCCCCGAAAAACGGCGCAATCATAATCGGCAGCCGCTTGATCACGGATTGTACACCGATGCCCATCGAGTGGCGGTTCGCTTCGAGCGCGGCCGCGACCAGCGAGAAAGTCGCCGGCAACGAAAAGCAGCTCCAGGAAAGGAACAGAAACATTCCGACGATGACCGCACTCCAATGCGGAATCAAAAGCACGAGCGCGTAACCGATTATGGAGACGATGTTAAACGCGAGAAACGCGCGTCGATGTCCCCAACGATCGACAATCACGCCGCCGGGATAGGCGTAAACCGCGCCGAGCAATGTTCGGATCGCGTCGTAAAGTCCGATCACCAAAACCGCGGCGCCAAGTTCCTTGAGATACTTCGGGATGAACCGCATCCAGAGTTCTTCGCCGGTGCCGATGACGAAGATCGCCAGGAGGAGAATGACGAGATTGCGTTTGAGCCCGAAGAAATTCGCGATCCGCGCAAACAGGCGGCGTTCTTCCGGTGGGCTTGTTTCTTCCGCCATAAGTTACTCGTCGTCGTCGATCACGAAGAATCCTGTCTCGCCTCCACCGGACGTCACGTTAACAATGGGTGAATTCGATAACCGTACCATCGCGCCGCAGACTTTGCCGCGAAACAGAAATGGATTGGTGTCGACGAACATCGGCTGCAATTTCCAGTCGGTTTCGTTAAAAATTGGAAACTCCTCGGGCTGCAAATCGATCGCGTCTTGGACGATGTAATCGCTTGCGAGCGCGGTCGCGATCGCGTTTTCCCATTCCGCCTGGGTTAAACGCGGCCCGATAGAAACTCCGCGGCCGCCATAGTCGTCATTCGGTTTAAGCACGAGCGACGCGCGATTCGCGGAAACAAATTTCAACAGATCGATTTCGACGCCGTGGCGTGTCGTTCGGCGTTCCGAGACCCGTCGTGTCCACGGCACTGAACGTCGGATTGCTTCCAGCTCGGTGTTGTTAAACCAATTTTGGTGCGCTTCGTCGGTCAACATCTCGAAGCTCGCTTTCTTGTGCAGGATTTTGCAGCGAAACGGGTTGATCAGGCAAACGTCATGATTCAGATAGGCCCGCACCAGTGGGTGCTGCTCGTCATAACGAGCGAGAAACTCGTGCACAAGAATCCGTTTGTAAACGATGTCGATCCTAAAATCGCCGCATCGAAGTTTGCGATCTGCGTATTCGAGTTCGTCCGGCGAACAGATGACCGCGTTTATGCCGTGGGCGGCGAATTCATCTCGAAGCAGGATGAACTCGTGCTTGGTCGGCAGATTTTCCCAGTCGAGAATGGCAATGTTCGGAACGCCGGTCCCGCCCCATTCCCGATAGACGTCGAGCAACGTCTCACATAATTTCTCGACCACGGAGAATTGCCGCAGCCGGTGTCGCTTTGCGAACGTGCTCATCGCCGGAATTTCCAACAAAAGCCGGTTCAATCCTTCCTGGTCCGACAAACTCGATGGGTTCTCGGCGTTGTATTCGACAAAGCGGATTTGCTCGCCGTGAACGAACCCGTCCACGCGCGCATTTACAGTGGCGGCACGGAATCCGGGATCGACCAGCGCGAGTTTGCGCTCGAGATCAGTCAGCCCAAGTTGCGTCATCAAGTCCGGCGATTGCAAAACGGCTGCGGCAACTTTCTCGAGTGAGCTGGCGACCGTTTCTGCGATTTTTGTGAGCGAAGCGAATTGCTGTGCTTCAAGAAAGTGGGGTCTAAGGGCAACGCCGATCGGCCGATCCCCGTAGAGCAAACGACGGGCGCGCATGTTATCGCGCAGCGTTTTGAAAGCGGCGGCCGACAACGTCTGATCTTTCTTGAGCAGATCGTGGTACTCGCCGATCGCCTTGTGCCGCAGACCTTTCTTTGCCGATGAACGTCTTTTCAGCAACTCGATCAATTCGAGCAAAAAAGATTCCGGTTCACAAGCGCCGAAGTTTCGATTTCATTCGACGGCAACTGCTTGGCCGCGCAGCGGCGATATCACTTTACAGGTTTCAATTCTCCAGTCCGCTGCAATTTGTTTGTTCGGCGCAGTCGACCGAAAACCACGATGCATACTCGCGACCAGAATGTTTTGAGCAAAGTTCCCCAAGTCACGCTTGGTTTCTGGATCATCAAGATCCTCTGCACGACCCTCGGCGAAACCGGCGGAGACGCTGTCACCATGTCGTGGCTCGGTGAGACGACAGCGGACGCCAAGGGCACTGGCTATCTTATCGGCACGGCTATCTTCGGCGTGATTTTCATTGCCGCGGTGCTCGTGCAGATAAAGGCGAAGAAATTTCACCCGTTCGTCTACTGGTTAACAATCGTTGCGACGACGACACTCGGCACGACGCTGGCCGATTATTGCGACCGATCGCTTGGCATCGGTTATACCGGCGGTTCGACCGTATTGGTCATTCTCGTCATCGCATCCCTTTTGATCTGGCGATGGGCGACCGGAAGCATATCAATCGAAACCGTGAATACGCCGAAGGTCGAAATCTTTTACTGGGTGACAATCATGTTCTCGCAGACCCTCGGCACGGCCCTCGGTGACTGGGTCGCGGACACGAATGACATGGGCTATGTCGGCGCTGCTGGCGTTTTCGGCGGTCTACTCCTGGTGACCGCTCTTCTTTATTACTTCACCGGCTTGTCGCGCGTTATTTTGTTTTGGGTTGCATTCATTTTGACTCGCCCGCTCGGAGCCGTGGTCGGCGATTTTCTTGATAAGCCCATCGCACAGGGAGGACTGGCTCTGGGTCGTTACACCGCGTCTCTCGCGCTGCTCGTGGTGGTCGTCGCGCTGATCCTGATTTTCCGACAAAAGCCAGCTTCAAAAGCGCACTGACTCATTCAGTAGAGCAACTGCATTCCAAAGTAACCGATCAACGCCGTCGCCTCATCGTCCGCTCGAATGTCGTGACCGACCGACAGAATCAGGATACGCGTTTCCGTGATCTCGTGGCGGAGTCCAAAATTCACGGTCAAGGTGTCACGAGTGAAATTCATGCGGGACGTGCCGTGTAGTTCCGCCATTAACATCGTGGGTTTCGCCACGTCGTAACCGCCGACGAAGCCGTAGAGCCATTCGCTTCGGCCAACGCTGATGCCAACCGGGCCGAACTCTGTGTCCGCATGAAATCGGCCGCAGGTCTTTGCGATTTGGAACGGAATTTGAAAACGCGTGCCGGGATCGGCCAGACCGCGGTGCACTGATGATTGTGCAATGTTGAAGATCACGCGCGGAAACATCGATACGTCGAAGCCATTCTCTTTTTCAGCGAGAAATCGCCACTTCAACGCGGTCTCTGTCCCTCCGAGTCCGCCAATCGGACCATGATCTTCGCGTTTCAGTAACACCGGCGCGGTCTGGAGCGTGAGCTGAACTTTGTCGCCGACTCCGTAATTCAAATCGAGCTGGGGCAGATCGAGCGACGTTTCGGTCGACCGGTGTTCTAGTGTGAGTGCGATGTTGTTTTCCCACTTCCCGGGCCCCGGCGTGCCCGGATCATCGGTGATCATCGGCGGACCGCCTTGAGCAAATGCGGTTCGCGCCGCGCAGGCGAGCAACGCCGCAATCGCTAATCGTCGCACGAATTAATGCTTCGCCGATTCTGCTGGGCCGTAAACCAAAAGCTTTAACGTGTTCGGAACAATCGTCGGCCGGGCTGGAGATGCGCCCGGAGAAGGTGAGGGCGCAGGCTGAAATTGCGCCGTCGGCAAATAAATCCGGTGTGTCTTTGGATCGATCTCCATCGTGCGTGCCCCCCGTTCGGTCTTCAAAGTCTGGACGACGGTCAGTTTGTCCGGCGCTTCTTCTTTCGCGATTGTCGTCGTGCCGTCACCGCACGATGCGAACGCAAGCTGGGTTGCGTCATCAAATGCGCATCCGTCAACGCCCGCACCGATCGGAATATTGGCGATAGCTTTCCCCGTCTGGGTGTTGAGCATTACCATCGTTTTGTTGTGACAACCGCAGAACAATCGGTGATGCGGCGCGTCCAGCGCGATTCCGCTTGGGCCTTCGCCGGGGGCGATCGGCCAGTTCGCAACCACTTCGTGTTTCGCGGTGTCGATTGCTGCGACTTCGCTCTTATCTTCAAGGTTGCAGTATATCCGGCCCGCTGCTGCATCGACCGCGGCAAACTCCGGATTTCCTTCGAGCACAATCGTCGCGACGACCTTCTTCGTTTTGGCATCGATTACAGTGGCCGAATTTCCGCGGTGATTGAAAACGTAAACTTCGCCATGACGCGGCTCGTAAACAATTGCATCCGGACTTTCGCCGGTGTCGATCTTTGAAATGGTCTTGAGCGTTCCCAGATCGACCACGCTCGATTTGTTTTCTTTTCCATTCGACGAAAAGCCGCACTGGAATTCGGGAACTGCTACAAACCCGTGAACGCCAGGGGTGTCGACAATCTCTCCGGCAACCGCGTTCTTATTAAGATCGACCACGACAACCTTGGTTGCGTGTGACAGATAAAGACGATTCGAATCGATCGTCAGAATGTCCCAACCGCCTTCCCCACCAATCGGGATTTCGTTTACAAATTGGTACGGCTCACTCGCGAACGCGCCGATGATGCTTGCGCAATAAAACGCGCAAGCGAGGAAGATTGTGTTCATTTCATGTTACTTAATGTCCATACGCGGTCAGGCCAAAGGCGAGTCCAGCACTGATCGCGGCGACGGTGAATAGTTTTTGTGTCTTCATGGTTTAGTCTTCGACTGATTAATTACAAGAACAAGACTGGTTCGAAGATCGACGATCGCCTACTCGAGAAAATTTGATTTTACAGCATCTCGTCCCGACAAGATCCGTGCGCGAGTTCAATTTACGAAATCGAGTCAGCGCCACTGATTCGATTTTGGATCCCAGAAAGGTCCAGTTAATCCAAGCGAGGCGAAGATCGAAACCATTTCATCCGGACCAGGCCGGCGCGATTCGACGGTAAGCCGATTTGCGTACCAATGGACAGCCAGTTGCCATAACTGCTCCAGACTGACCAACGGACGTCGCGCGATATTATTCGCCGCGCACCACTCGTTCACTGTCTCTTCCGACCGGAAGAGGAGCATGGTCGCTCACGTAAAAACGAGATCGTCCCACCAATGTGCGGCGGGAACAGCGAAATGCGCGACGTACGGTTTCAACACAGGCGCGAGACTCTTCACTTCGAGAGTCAGCGGTTCGCCGGTATGGCCGTCGGATGCGTGACTGATCGCATCGCAATGCAAGGCGGCGGCGATGCCGTACGCGTCCCAAACACAATTGGCGTAATACTGTTTGCCATTGGCTTCCACTGGGAACTTCGTCGGAATTCCCGAGAACGGGGGCGCCATTCGGATCCGGGTCGGATCGTTCGGTTCGGGGAGCAGAAGTCGTTTCGCATGCAATCTCTTGAACGCTTCGAGGATTTCTTTCTCTTCGACGTCGATTTTTCGCGAGAGCTCGGAGGAATTTGGAACACGGCCGGTCTCGGCGGTGATAGCGTAGATGCCCAGTTTAACTTTGGTGTCGAGACCGTGTTCTGGCATTTGGTCGACCTGTCAGTTTGTGGTCGCGAGCCGGAGGCCGAGAAAGACAAAAAGCGCGCCGGCAGTGCGATTGAGCCATTGCGAGATTATTTCGCTCTTGCGCAATCGCTCGCTAAAAGCGGACGCAAACCACGCCAGCACGAGACACCAAATCGTGCCGGTCGTTACGAAAGTGAAACCGAGTAGAAGAAACGCGAGCACCTTGGCTTTCGATGCCGGGTCAATGAACTGCGGGAGGAACGCGAGGAAAAACAAGGCGACCTTGGGATTGAGTATGTTGGTCAGGATTCCCTGGCGAAACGCTGCGAGGGTTGTTCGGCGGCGAAAGTGCAACGGCAAGCTCAACTCTCTCCGCCGGTCGAGAATCATTTTGATTCCTAGAAAAATCAGATATGCGCCGCCGATCAACTTGATTGTGCCGAAAGCGAGCGCCGACGTTGCCAGAATTGCCGACAACCCGAGCGCGGCAGCGGATGTGTGGAAAATACTGCCGACTGAAATTCCGAGCGCAGATACAATTCCCGCTTCGCGCCCTTGGGCAATGCTGCGGCCTAGAATGTATACCGTGTCGGGTCCCGGTGTCAGATTCAACAAGATCCCCGCCGCGAGAAACAATCCAAAATCGTGAATTCCGAACATTTCTGCTTTGCGATATTGAGGTCAGTCGCCACTACCTGCGGCAGAGGTGTGGAGCGCGATTCGGTTGCCTTCGGAATCTATAATGACTGCACGAAATCCGTGCTCACCGATCTGTTGTCGCGCACGCAGGACTTTTCCGCCGTTCTTGCGTGCAACTTCCACTGCCTGATCGAGACGCCCTTCGACCAAAAGGTAGATCAGTGGACCGTTTGCCGAGGGACGATTATCGACCCCGCCGCTGTCGCTGCGAAGGCAAAGACAAGCCGACGAATTTCCTTCGCCATGCGGCAGGAGGCCATATTGCATACCACCTTCCGATAACTTCCTTACCTCTTTGCCGAGCACCGCTGAATAGAATTTGATCGCACGATCGAGATTCGTGACCGGGATATCAGCCCAGCAAAGTGTGTCAGCGCTCATTTCGACATTGTAATCACCAATTTTCTGCGGTCACTTCATTACTCATTTTTGCTTCCATTGAAAAAGGAGAAAAAGACCTCCTCAATTGATCGATCCCGCATCGCGCTCTCGTCCGACGAAATGCGCGAATTTGGATATCGGGTTGTCGATTTGCTGGTCGATCACTTTGCCAATCTGGAAAGCGAACCGGTCGGTTCAAAAGGCGATCCGGCCAAGCTGGTTCCGTTGTTCGACTGCGATCCGCCGGAAACTGGTCGCAATCCTGACGAGATTCTCGCGCAGCTGAAGCGTGACGTTTTTCCAAATAACCTGCATGTCGATCATCCTCGCTTTTTCGCGTTCGTTCCCGGTCCGAACAATTTTGTGAGCACGATGGCGGACGCGCTCGCCGCCGGGTTCAATGTTTTCAACGGCACGTGGCTTGGCGGCTCAGCCGCGGCGGCGGTCGAACTTGGAATTGTGCGATGGCTTTCTCGAACGTGCGGATTTCAAGAATCCGCCGGCGGCCTGTTTGTTAGCGGCGGGTCGATGGCCAACCTGACCGCATTGGTTGCGGCTCGTAGCGCATTGCTTCAGGACCGTATCGACCGGGCAACGGTTTATTTCTCCGATCAAACGCATTCGTCCGTTCAGCGCGCGCTTCACGTGATTGGCTTTCTCCGCGAACAGATGCGGAAACTCCCAAGTGATGACAATTTCCGATTGCCCGTTCAGGACTTGCGCGAAGCGATCAGGGCCGATCGTGCGGAAGGATTGCGGCCTTTTTGCATCGTGGCGAACGCGGGTACCACCAATACTGGAGCGGTTGATCCACTGATCGAGCTAGCGGACGTCGCTCACGCTGAAAAAATGTGGTTGCACGTCGACGGCGCGTTCGGCGCAGCAGCGATTTTGTCCGAACGCGGACGCGCCCTTATGCGCGGAATCGAGCGTGCGGACTCCATTTCGCTCGATCCACACAAATGGCTTTTTCAATCCTTCGAATGCGGATGCGTTCTAGTTCGCGATGTCGCGCTTTTGAAATCGGCATTCCAAATTAAGCCGGATTACTTACGGGACGTGCATCGCAACGCGGCGGAATTTAATCCCGGCGACCACGGCGTACAGCTCAGCCGAAGCTTTCGCGCATTAAAGGTCTGGTTGTCGCTGCAAACATTCGGCCTGTCCGCATTTCGCGATGCGATCGCGCGGGGATTCGAACTGGCCGAAATAGCGGAGCGTGAGCTGCGCGCCCGTAAGGGCTGGGAAATTCTTTCGCCGGCGCAAATGGCCACGGTTTGTTTTCGATTTGGCGAAAGCGATGAGCTTCAAACGCAACTTGTCGATATTATGATGCGCGATGGTTACGCCCTGTTGACCTCGACTGAGCTTCGCGGGGTCGCCTCGCTTCGTCTGTGCACGATCAATCCACGCACGACCGAACAGGACATCGTCGGAACAATCGAGCGCCTGGATAAATTCGCGCGCGAACTGGATCGCCGCGACTAATTCACGCTGGCGTTCTGAATCAAAACCCAAAGAACGAGAATGAGTGACATAAATTCAGTCTTTGTGATGAATTGATCCGGCGCCGCTAATGGTTTTCTGGATCGTTGCCGGATTACCCGAGTAAACCACTTTGCCGGCCCCGGTGATCGATACCTTCAATGTTTCGCTGACGGCAACCTCGGCCTTCGACGCGCCGGTTGAAGAAATCTCGGCGGTCTTTGTTTGAAGTGATTCCGCGTCCAGCTTGCTCGCGCCGGTCATGTCGGTCACTAGCTCGTCGATGTTGCCGTCGAGCTCGACTTTCGCCGCACCGGTCGACTCAATGGCGAAACTATGACCGGAAAGTTGTTTAGCGGTCAGGCGGGCCGCGCCAGTGAGGCGTGCGCCGGTCCGAGTTGTACTCGAGACCACAACTTTCACGCCGTGTGTCGACCAAAGGTTACCGCGGGAATGCAGCCGCAGCTGATGATCGATGTTTTCGTTGGTGATATGTTGGAGAAGGTTTTCGTCCGTCGTAATGCTGAGCGATGGCGGCCCGCTCCGCCATTCGATCTGGAAGCCGCCGTCGGCTTCGATCTCGGAAAAATCAGTGATGGGGCGGGTGTCGGTTACGACATGACCGTTGCCCATAATACCGCCGACGTGGCAGCCCGCGATGAGGAGCAATCCTAAGAAGAGAGAGACGCTAAGCTTTTTCATGAGGTGTGGTTGTCAGGTGAGATGAAACAAGCCTTCGGTTTGGATTCAAGAATTTCCAGTGTAACCCAGGCCGGGAGGGGGCCGTTACTTAACAATCTTAAACTTCACCGTGTCCGCGAGCGTGTCGTCTACGTAAAATTCGAGGCGATAATTGCCGGGATCCCAGCCGTCGTTGGGCCGGGAAAGCGTGAATGTGCCGCCGGAATTCGTGGCAGGCGCGGTCGTCTCCAGCTCGTCGATCTGAGAATTCGCAGCGACCTCGGCAACACTTTCGGCGATGAAAACCGCGCGGATCTTTGCATGGTCGCGTAAGTCGCGTCCATGCCAGCGCGCGTAGACTGCGGGAAAATCCAGTTTCAAATCGCTTTTGAATTCGCCCGTCGGCTCGGTCGATACGCCCGCCGAAAATCTGTACGGTTCAGACTCGACATCCTTTTGCGATGCCGGGATTACTTTGGGCAGTTCCTTCAGATTCATCCAGGTTTTCTGGGCCGCGACACCAGACTCACCCCTCACTACAGTGTCTACCTTCACAAAACCTGTTCCGGGCACGAACCATCGATCGATCGTCGCCTTCGCGGGCGATGTTTGTTCACAGTGGATACGCCAGGCGTGAAATTTTCCGGCTGGAACCTGGATGTCTTCTTCGCCAACGATTTGGTATTCCTGGACCACTTTCCTATCCGCAATCGTGCCGTCGAACTTCCAGTGCTTTCCTTTTTCCAGCGGAGTGGCGAGCATTTGCTGCGGCGGAATCAATTTAACGACCGCACCTTGAGCGTCCGCGCGTGCCGGACAAATGATGCCATGCTCTTCGACCGCGATTAGATCCACGCTTTCGAGGGTTTCGCCGCGATAAAGCTCGAGTCGCTGCAAGTCCCTGTTGTCGATCTTCTCGACGCGGCCGAGGCGATAAGTTACCGCAAAGTGCTCCTGCTTATTCGGTTCCGTGAGGTCGAGGCTGTCGCTCGGTTTCTCCTGAATGAACTCATAATCCCACGTCGTTCCCTGCGCGCTGGGAAACAAAGGCGCGGCGGAGACGCTGGCCAGCGACGCAACGGAAATGGCGAGTGCGAAGAATTTCACTGTCGATGAGACACACACACGTAACGAAAGTTCAATCGCGTGCTTCCTAATTCCAATTAAGATTGCCCGATGCCAGCGCGGGTGACGCGATTGTTTTTGATATTTTTTTCCGCGACCTCGGTCGCTATCGCGGCGGCCGCTCCCGAAAAACACGTTGTGGTTGTGGTTTGGGACGGAATGCGTCCCGATTTTGTGAGCGAGGAGAATACTCCGACGCTTTGGAAGCTGGCCAAAACCGGAGTGGTTTTTCGAAACAATCATTCTGTCTATCCAAGCGCTACGATTGTGAATGGGACCGCAATCAACACCGGCGATTATCCGAATCACGGCGGAATCCTCGCGAACCATGCTTATCGCGCAGACCTCGATGGCCAAAAATCCATCGATGTCGACAACGGGCAGGTTGTTCGCAAAGCCGACCAACTCTCGGACGGGAAATATCTCGGAGCCCCAACCATCGCAGAATTACTTCACGCCAAGGGCGACAAAACGGCGATCGCGACGGCAAAAACGGTCGGACTGTTGTTCGACCGACATGGCACACATGCGGGTAATTACGATTTGTACGCCGGGGAAGCGCTGATCCCCGATTCGGTCCAATTTATTTTTAAATCGCTCGGAATTTTTCCACCCGCGACCGAGGCCGCGGCCCGAGACACGTGGACCACGAAAGCGCTTACTGATTTTATGTGGCGGGACGGCATTCCTACTTTTTCGGTGCTCTGGCTGAGCGAACCGGACGACACCGAACATAAAACGGCTCCCGGCGCCCCGCCCGCGTTGGCTGCAATCAAATCGAGCGACGAAAATCTCGCGCGAGTCTTAAACACCCTCGATCAACATAACGCAAGGTCGACAACTGACGTGTTTGTCGTGTCCGATCACGGTTTTTCAACCATCGCGCGTGAAATTGAGTTGCCAAAAATTCTGAAGGAAGCCGGCTTCGATGCGGTCACGGAGTTCGATGGCGAACCCAAACCGGGCCAGATCATGTTGGCTGGCAACGGCGGCACCGGTTCTATTTTACGTGATCGGTCACGACGGAGCGGTCACGCGGCGGCTGGCAGAATTTCTGCAACAAACAGATTTCGCCGGCGTGATTTTCACGCGCCAGCCGATGGAAGGAACGTTCACACTTGATCGAGCCAAGATTGATGATTCGGTACGCGGCCGACGTGGTGATGGCTTTTCGCTGGACCGAAAACAAGAATCAATTTGGCGTTCCAGGAATGATAGACGCCGACTGGCAACGCGCAGCCGGAAAGGGGACACACGCAACGTTGAGTCGCTACGATATGCATAATACGCTAATTACCGCCGGACCGGATTTTCAAAACGGCCTAACAACTGACGCGCCGAGCGGGAATGTCGACATTGCACCGACGGTTCTGTCTATTCTTGGAATCCAGTCGCCCTCGAAAATGGATGGGCGCGTTCTTTCGGAAGCGATGAAGAGTGGATGGAATCCCAAATCGGAAACGGAAACCCTTGGGGCCAGCAAAAAGTTTCCCGGTGGGACCTGGCGACAGCACCTCGCGATTTCGCGAGTCGAAGGAACAATTTATCTGGATCAGGGCAACGGAGCGTTTGAGCAGCAGCGTCCGGACTTGTCGCAGTAGGGAAAAGACCGACCCAAAAAACAGGGCATTTCAGTCGGTTGACTGGCGTCGATCTTGCTCGAATCAGGCCGCATGAAACAGCTAGTTCGTTTAATGGGTGTCGTTTTCGCCGGCGCTATGATAACCAGCGCAATTGCAGGAACGGAAACGTACAGTGGGAAAGAAATGAAACAGGTCGCACCGGCGCCTTCGCCGGAATGTGATTTTACCTGGACCGGTTTCTACCTCGGTGGCAACGCTGGGCTACGGCTGGGGTAATGCCGATACCGATTTTGAACCGCTTCCTGATGCGGTGACCTTCGGTCTCGCTGGAGCCTACAACTGCTGACATCCGATCCGGATGGATTTATTGGTGGTGGCCAGCTTGGATACAACTACCAATTTAACAAATGGTTTGTGCTCGGCGCCGAAACCGATTTTCAGGGAACCGACATTGAAGACCACGACGCACCAAGTCCGGTCATCGATATCACCGGGACGCCAAAGGGCGCGGACACTTTTCTTTTCGCGCACGAACGCGATGCAATGGCTTGGGACGGTCCGCGGACGAATTGGTTTTGCTCCGATTTGCCGGCTGTTAATTTACGGCACAGGTGGTCTTCGCCTATGGCAATGTCGATTATTCCGGCCAACAGCTAACTTTGACAATGGTCACGCTCTTCCGCAGTTTCCGAATTTCACCGAGACCAAGACCGGTTGGACGGCTGGCGGCGGCATTGAGTACGCCATCAGCAATCACTGGACGGTCAGGGCCGAGTATCTCCACTACGATCTGGGCGATGAGCATCGGACCGCAGCAAGAGCTACTGGCGGTGTTCCTGCGGGCCCGCCTTTCGCCGTTCGCTACAACTTTGATACGTCCGGCGAAATCGTCCGTGGCGGCTTGAACTTTAAGTTCTAAGCTCCAGGCTAAGCAAACTTTTATCCACCGAGGCCGGAGTAATCCGGCCTCGGTGGCTTCTTTTACCCTCGGTGTCGGGCGGGGTCTTGCCTGGGAAGCGCCCTAAGAAAAACGGCTTGACCTCATCGGGTTTTTTGGCGAAAAGACCGCCATGAAACAGCTAACTTGCCTAACAACTATCTTCTGTGCCTGCGTCGCGCTGGCACTCACCGCAGTCGGCGGCCCTGAGCCGTTGCCGAGCGGAAAAGAAATGAAACAAGTCGCACCCGCGCCTCCGCCGGAGTGCAATTGGACCGGTTTTTATATCGGTCTGAATATCGGCGGTCAGTGGGGACATAGTGAGGACGTCGGATCACGATTACAATGTCGGCTTCAAAGACCAAACTAATCCGAGCTTTGATCAGCCATGGGGCTACGACGAATCCGGGCGTGATTGCCGGTGGCCAGATTGGTTACAATTACCAATGGAACTGGCTCGTCCTCGGTATCGAGGGCGACCTCGGTTACATGAACACGGATGGATCGAGGGGTCGAACCGGCCTCCGCCAGGTTTGATGGTAGCGACACTCACGGCGAAACCTCTAGCGACTTCTACACCACAATCCGAGGACGTCTCGGCGTTGCGTTCGGCCACTGGCTGTTTTACGGCACCGGTGGTGGAATCGGTGTGAATCAGGAAACCCGCGTCATCGATAATTGCGACACTGGCGCGTGTGGTGATGACAGGATCAATGCTGGGACGACCAATTTTAACTGGGGATGGACTGGCGGCGGCGGCATCGAATACATGTTCGGCTGCCACTGGACTATTAGGGGCGAATACCTGCGCTATCAACTGGGCGAACAGAGCTTCAGCGGCGAGGCAACGTTTTTTGGTACACCAGATGGCAGATTCAATTTTAAAGCTCCCGGGACAGAAGGGAACATTTTCCGCGCTGGTCTGAACTATAAGTTCTAACTGTTAGGCGAAGATAAATCTATCGACCACCGAGATCGGTTACGGTCTCGGTGGTTTGCTGTACGGCATTGGCGAAGCTGTGTTTATCTCCTCGTTAGTTGAAGGCGCCTTGGTCAATCCTTTGATTGAATCGCGTTCCCAAAGAGATCGCCGGAAAAATCTTTGCCCGGCGGTGGTAACGGTTCGTGAGTCGGTAACACCCAGCGTGGCGGCGACAGGCTCCTCGATTCGGCAGCGAGATCGATGTTTGGATTGACGAAAAGTTCGGGCCGTCGGCCGTTTACAGACACGAAGATTCGCGCTTCCACGCTAAGCGGTTTGGAGCCCAGCCGCGGCATCGTTCTCGCCAAATAATGCGCACACTGGAGGACCGTATCGGGCTGCCAGTAGATCCGGACCATTTGCAACGGCGTGAGAAAGTCCTGCGGAGCAACGCGATTGGTTCCGTCGGTGGTTGGGTCAGTAACGTAAAAATATCCCTGGATCGATTGCTTCTGTAACATCATCCGCCAGCAAAACCGGTGCTGCATCAACGCCCATTGACCTCCGCGTGACAAAAGAAAAGGATGAAGTGGAACAACAAATTGGATCGTCAGATAGGTGATCACCAGAGCAAAAATCACTTTTTGCTTTCGCTGACTTGGGATCTCTACGGATGCGACGCGGGACGTGGTACTGCGATGGAAGATTGAAGCAATGCGTCGCGGCCAATCTGGTGAAAGAAATAACGACGTAGCGGCGATCGCAAGCCAGGGAAAGATGTCAATCGAAAAAAGCCGTGCGTTCATTAGATGGAAGAGCGCCGCCACGCAGAACGCAGCAATCCTGGTCCGATGCCAGAGGAGAAACGGCACAATGAAAAGATCAAGGAACAGTGCGCTGTAGCTCATGGCGTAGACGGCCCATTCTTGGGTGAAAAATTGCCCGATTATCGGGAAATCGAGATGATGAGCCATGACCCACCGCATGGGCTCGCCGCGAAGCCAATCCGGATTAATCTTGGCAATTCCGCCGTAAAAGTAAACCACCCCCATTTGTCCGCGTAACAACCACAGCGACCAGGCTGGCGCAGTTTGAGCGCGCAATCCTGGCCTGACTATTGCGTCCAGCGACAGGGCGCGATGTGCGGGAATTAAAATTAAAAGAAAGCTGAAAAGGCAAATGAGGTATTCGTGGTTTTGATACCGCGCTTCATCGAGAAGGAAAAAATAAAGATAGCTAAGAAGAAATAACGCGGCGCTAGCGCGATAAATAAACCCGGCGGCTATAAACAAGGCAAAGATCCCCATGGCGATCTTGTGAATGTAAAGACCATCGCCTGGCCAGGGGTGAACCCACGCGAAGCCGTAATATTTGAACAACAAACGTGGTTCAAGGAAGTAGCCGGCGAGCCGATGCTCGGTGAAAAAGGTCCAGGCGTGCCACGCCATCAGTAAACCGAACGCGATTCTGAAAAAGACGATCGAGGCAATGTCAACGGGCGCGAAAGCGCTCTTTCTCGCTTGCGCAAATAATCTTCTAATTCGCTCAGCCATCAGACCACCGTCTAGTCGCTTCAATTGCTCGGAGGTTTCAAGAAAAAATTGAGATCGTCCTGGGCGCGCGAATTCTTGGGATTATGGGGATTATGTCTGTGGCCAGGAAAAGATCGAGCTTGACCTTACATAAAATTTCAGCGAAAAACACCTCCATGAAACAGCTATCCTGCCTAACCATTACTGTTTGCGCTTCAATTGCGCTTGCCCTGACCGCGTTCGGTGGCCCTGAACCGAGCGGAAAAGAAATGAAACAAGTTGCGCCTGCGCCCGAGCCCGGGTGCAGTTGGACTGGCTTCTACATCGGCTTGAATGGCGGTGGCCTTTGGAGCAATGACGACGCAGTGAATACTACCTCCCGCGATTTATTCGGCAATTCCGGCCTCAGTGGTGGCGTAGTTTACGGCATCGCTGCGGCTGACCTGGCGACTTTCTCACTGAACGATTCCTATGAGAGCTTCATAGGTGGTGGCCAGATGGGGTATAACTGGGAAATATGGAGAATTGTCTTTGGTCCTGAGGTCGACATCCAGGGGGTGACTGAAGGCGATCACCGTGCTAAGGCGGATTCCAGCATTGACGTTCCCGGATTTGCCGGATTTCCCATACTCCAGGAAGCCACCGTTTCGAAAAGGATGGATTATCTGGGTACGGTGCGCGGACGCATCGGATTCACCATCACGCCATGTTTGCTTATTTATGGGACGGGAGGCTTGGCTTATGGTCAGGTCGACGCCAGAACAGGCATCCGGCAATTTGTCGAGAATGATGAAGAATTTCTGCCGAATGTTTACGGGGGCAGCGGCTCTTTCTCGGCAGCCGAGGCCGGTTGGACTGCCGGTGGAGGTCTCGAATTTATGTTTTGGAAGCGCTGGAGCGTCAAGGCCGAATACCTGTATTACGATCTTGGCACCGCATCGTATCACCTTAAACATATGAACAACTTCAACTCGGACGTTCCTCCCACTTTGTTCACATCAACCGGGCCAACTTCCAGCACGAAGTTCGATGGCAACATTGTTCGCGCCGGTTTGAACTTCCACTTCTAAACGGACCACAATACTAATCGGCTTTCTCCACCGAGGTTGGATTCAGGTCCGGCCTCGGTGGATTTGTTTTTATCACAGCCGTTAGCCGAAGCTGAATTTTCAACCGCCGAGATTGGTGCGTCTGGTCCCGGTGGTTTGACTTACGGGCAACCGGCTTGGTAGGCTTTGGATGTGCTTCGCCTTATCAGTCGAACCATCACGGTAGTTGCCCTTTGCCTGGCGATCGGGTTGCAGTGGTTTGCTCTGCAATCGGTCGCCTGGACCGTGATGATGGTCCGCAACGCTCGACACGTTTCTTTTTGCGAAGCAGTAGAGCGCACCTTCGCCGGCGCGCATCCGTGTGATTTGTGCAAGCGAGTCAGTAAAGCGAAGAATGCTGAAAAGAAGCAGGACAGTCAGCGCAGCGCAGCAAAGGCAGATTTGATTTGTTTGGTCAGAGAATTCGAGTTCTTGCCGCCTTCCGCCCCGGTCAATTATTCCGAGATCGTGATGCTAATGACCGCCACCCCGCGGGCGCCACCTTCGCCTCCTCCCGAGTCGACCTGATCCCAAAAACCAACAAGGGCGGTAGCGTACTGGTGCACAACCGATCGCTTCCGCGCATTTAAGAGGGCTGCGGTTTGCCCTCGGCGATTCGGAATTCTGGAGGAAGTTTAATGCAAAAACTATTTCATTCTTTTCAGTTGAGTATTTGCGCGGCTGCGCTCGCCGCGCTCACAAGTGGCCAAACTGCGTGGGGCTGCGCGTGCGGCTGCGACATTTTCGATGTGGGGACAAGCGCCATGTTTCCCAACCATGCAGGTGCGATGATTTTCGTTGATTACGATTTCCAAGACCAAAATCAGAACTGGAGCGGAACGTCCACGGCGCCGGCCTCGCACAATGATGACAAGCAGATCAAGACCAACTTCACCGACCTCGGGTTGCAATACCTGTTTAACCCAAGCTGGGGCGTTCAGTTAGAAGTGCCGTATGATTTTCGATCTTTCACAACGGAGACCGACGCGGGCAAGATCGTTACGGACCGATGGAGTCAGTTTGGCGATGTTCGCATCGAAGGCTTGTATACCGGATTTTCTCCCGACCTTTCGGCTGGCGTAAATCTCGGCGTGAAGCTTCCAACAGGGGATTACAAATTCGATTCCAAAGTCGTGGACCGCGATACGCAGCTCGGTACCGGAAGCACCGATCTCTTGCTCGGCGGGTTTTACCGACACCATGTGAATCTTCGCGCGAAACTTTTCTGGTTTGCGCAGACTGAACTGGACCTGCCTGTGCTCACTCAGGAGCATTATCGGCCAGGCTTGGAGCTGGATAGTGCCGTTGGAATGTATTACGCCGGTTGGCAGGTCGATCACGCCAGGCTGGCTCCGGTCGCGCAGATAATAGTATCCGAACGGGACAGCGATGGCGGCGGTGCGTCCGCGCACCCGGTTGCGTCAGGTTTTCAGCGTGTCCTGCTTTCTCCAGGACTCGAAGTCGACGTTCATCCGCTAAAGTTCTATGCCGACGTAGAAGTTCCGGTGTATCAAAACTTCACAGGCAATCAGATCGCAGCGCCGGTTTTGATCAAAGCGACGATTGCCTACGAGTTTTGACAGGCAGTGTTATGATGCGGGAGAAATCTGCTCCGCTGGGAATTTCATTCCTTCTTTGATCGTGCAAACGGCAGGCGGATAAGGCCTTGCTCAACACGCGACGATCTGGCAAAAGCACGCCGGTGAATTTTGTTAAATCGATGGACAAGCTCGTGTTGGCGTTCGCGATGGCCGGGGTCGTCGGTTCAGTTCCCGCACAAACTGCTCCGAGCCTCGATGACACCGCACGGTTGCTCGCGGGTATGCCCGTGAACGGCCCTCTCTCGGCTTTCACCCAAGATCACCGCTGGCAGGGACACGCCGCCGCGATGGACAATGCATGGAAGACAAAAGAATACTTTCAGCTGGGACCGATTGCGACCTGGATGGGCTCGCATGCGCCTGAATGCTATCGAAGCGGCGGCACGATGTATTACATGTTTAGTGGCCCGGATTTTCTTTACGCCTACGCATTTTTCCCAAACGCGAGCACTTATATTCTCGCCGGCTTGGAACCAGTCGGTCAGGTGCCGGACGTCGCGAAGATGAGTCCAGACACATTGAGCGCGAACCTCGGCGCGCTGCGCGACTCAATGAGCACGCTTCTTATCACGCATTATTTCGTGACCGAGGAAATGAAAACGGAACTGGGTCGCAGCAGTCTTACCGGGACCGTTCCCATTCTTTACGTATTCCTCGCACGCCTCGGCTGCACCGTGCTTGATACTACTTACGTTCACAGCCCTGCGGAAGGCGTGAAAATCATGTTTAGTCATGGCGGTCGGTCGCAAACTCTGTATTACTTCAAGACCGATCTCTCCGGCGGCGGCAACGCTTTTCTCCGATGGTGTGCGGCCCGCGCGCCGGGAGTCAGTTTGATCAAGGCCGCGTCGTATTTAATGCACGGCGAAGGTTTTTCGGGCGTCCGCGATTTCTTGCTCGGCCACAGCACTTGCATTGTGCAGGACGATTCCGGAATTCCGTTGCGGTCGTTTGGGAAAAACTGGGCGCTCGAATTTTACGGCCGCTTCATTCCGCACGGGGAGAAATTCGGAAAGTACGATCAGCAAGCTCTCGCCGAGATTTATCATCGAAATCCACCGCCGCCCGAGCTTGGATTTGCTTTTGGATATTGGTGGCAGGCAGAGCGCGGTCTCTTGATTCTCGCGCGACACAAGTAATTTCCCAAAGGCGCATTGTATTTCGACACAAAAAGTGGCCCTCGTGATGAAGGCCGACCAACCAATCAACCGCGACACCAATGAACACTCTCCTGCAAGACATTCGCTACGGGTTCAGAATGCTTTTTAAACACAAAGGCTTTACCGCAGTCGCGGTCATCGCACTTGGTCTCGGCATCGGCGCGAACACTGCGATCTTCAGCCTCGTGAACGGCGTTCTGCTCCGTCCGCTTCCGTTTCCGGATGCCGAACGCATCATCTACATCGAAGGCAAAAATCCTGCGTCGGGCATTACCGACAGCAACATTTCGTTTCTCGACTTTACTGATTGGTCGCAACAAACCGATCTCTTCGCGAGCACCGCCGCCTACTGGACCGGTACTGCTAACTTTGGTGCGGATGGGGCAGAGCCGGAACGCGTGCCGCGCGCCGGTGTGACGACCGGTTTCTTCTCTGTGCTCGGGGTCCAGCCTGTTCTCGGGCGAACGTTCGTTCGCGAAGACGACAAAGGGTGGCCGCAAACCGTCGCGATCATCAGCCACGGCTTATGGAAGCGCCGCTTCGGATCTGATCCGGCCATCGTCGGAAAACAGGTCGAGATGAGCTCATTGCCCCTCACAATCATCGGCGTGATGCCCCCGGGGTTTGAATACCCGGAGCAAACCCAGGTTTGGGTGCCGAGCGCGGTCAATCTCTCGGACGAACCGCGCGATAACCGCGTGTGGTCGGCGGTCGCGCGTCTGAATACCGGTATCGATCTGAAGCAGGCGCAAACTCGTCTCAGCGCCGTCAATGCGCAGCTCGACAAGCAGTTTCACGAGACGAACAAAGGTTGGGACGTGTTTCTTTCGACGCTCCACGAACGGCTCGTTCGCGAGGTAAAACCATCCCTCCTTGCACTCCTTGGCGCCGTCGGATTCGTGCTCCTCATTGCCTGCGCGAACGTAGCCAATCTTCTCCTCGCCCGCAGCGCCGCGCGGCAAAAGGAAATGGCGATCCGGGCCGCGATGGGCGCGAGCCGCTCGCGCGTTCTGCGGCAGATGCTGACCGAGAGCATTGTGCTCTCGGCGATCGGCGGGATTGCGGGACTCGTCCTCAGCATTTGGTTAACCGATGTGCTGATGTCGATGTTGCCCGAAGGCGCGCCGCGAATCGAGCAGGTCGGGATTGATTATCGCGTCCTGACGTTCGCTCTCGGCGTCTCGGCGCTTACCGGCATTCTTTTCGGCATCGTCCCCGCGCTTCAAGCCTCGAAGCTCGACGTCACCAGCGCATTGAAAGAAGGCGGACGCAGCGGCGAAGGACATCGCCGGACAAGTGCGCGCAGCCTGCTGTTAATCGGTGAGGTTGCTCTCTCGCTGATGCTGCTGGTCGGCGCTGGATTGCTCATCAAGAGCTTCCTCCGTCTGCAGGAGGTGCGGCCGGGCTTCAACGCGCACAACGTTCTCACCGCCCAACTGGCGTTGCAGGGGCTGAAATACAAAGATGATCAGCAGTGCGTGGAATTTTTCCGGCAACTGATAGAACGGCTTGAAGCGGAGCCGGGCGTGCAAGCTGTCGGAGGCGGCGTCAATCTTCCGCTCAACCCAAGTGGTTACGCCATTGGACGCGGGTTCATCCCGGAAGGCCGGCCGCCCACGGTGGACGAAGCGAAGGACGCGATGTTCTCCACCATCACCGGTGATTATTTTCGCGCCCTGCAAATTCCGCTAATTTCGGGACGTTTCTTCGAACCTCGCGACAATGCTGACGGACCGAAAGTGGTAATCATCAACGAAACAACCGCGAAGCGTTATTTCGGTTCGCCCACAGCCGCGATCGGCAAACGCCTCAGCATCTGGGCTGCTTTCCGAGGTCAGAAGCGCGAGGAAGAATTCATGCGCGAAATCGTCGGTGTAGTCGGCGACACGAAGACGGCGTTCTCTCACCGGAGAGGGGGACATGCAAATCTACGTTCCGCATGCCCAGGACTCCCAGTGGAATTTCATGGGGCTGGTGATTCGAACCGCCGGTGATCCGGCCGCCTTCGCTCGCACTTTGCGACGCGAAGTGCAGGCGCTCGACAAGGACCAGCCAATCTATAACGTCCGCACGATGGACGATGTCGTCGCGAACTCGTTAGGCACGCGCCGCGTTTCGATGCAGCTCTTTGCCGTCTTCGCGTGCGCGGCGTTGCTTCTTGCCGCGATCGGCATTTACGGCGTCATGGCTTACTCGGTTACGCAACGCACGCAGGAAATCGGCATCCGCATGGCGCTCGGCGCGCAGAAATCGGATATCCTTCGCCTTGTGGTTAGGCAAGGCATGACGCTGACCTTGATCGGCGTCATTGTCGGCCTCGCCGGCGCCTTCGCGCTCACCCGCGTGATCGCGAACCTGCTCTTTGGCGTCGGCGCGAGTGATCCGATCACGTTCACCGCGATTTCGCTTCTGCTTATCTTTGTTTCTTTAATTGCTTGTTACTTGCCGGCCCGGCGCGCTGCCCGGCTGAATCCCACCGTCGCGCTCGCCGAGAATTAATTATCATGTCGATGATCCAGCTCGCATCCCCGCTGCGCGAGCAACTCGAGTCAACCCAGCGCAATTATTGCGACAAGAATAAATTAGCCGAGCTTGTCCTTGTTAGATGACTTTTTGTAATACAAAAATCCCGGAGCCTACGGGGCTCGAACCCGCAA
Organism: uncultured Verrucomicrobiae bacterium; assembly: GCA_963801815.1. GTDB lineage: Bacteria > Verrucomicrobiota > Verrucomicrobiia > Chthoniobacterales > UBA10450 > AV40. The sequence goes on along the minus strand of CAWDGJ010000002.1, from coordinate 200,260 downwards.
CCTCCGCCGTGACAGGGCGGCGCTCTAACCAATTGAGCTAAGGCTCCTCGACGAGCGCACAGTGTAAAGTTGACGCGCAGATGCCGCAACTGAGATCAGGACGAAAACGTATCCGCGTGGCAAAACCGCTCGTCGAAATCCCAAATCCCAAGCTTCAAATTCTAAGCAAATTTAAACTCGGAAAGCTCAAAAAGTTGGGCCGCACTTCTTGGTATTTTAGGGCTTGTATTTTGTGTGCTGCCTGGAGCCTGGGTTTTGGGATTTGAAACTTTCGCCGTAGGCGAGGGTTGAACATTTTGTGGGCTATGGCGTCGAAGATTGCGAAGATTTGACGAGAAAGATATAATCGTCGGACATTCGGGTGTGGACGGGGTTTTAAGATGAGCGAGGAACGTAGCAGAGATTTCGAAAACGTAGACGAGCCCGCGTCGAACCTTCCGTTGCTCGATAAACTCGACCGCGTAATTGCTTCGCTGCCCCCGGGCGATCCACTCCGGCGCGATCTGCTCGATCTGCGTCCGCAGGTGTTCGATCAATCGCAAATGATCGGCGAAGCGCGGCAGATGATCGAAAAGCTGGAAGAGGTGATCAAGAAGGTCACTTCACCGGCCAATCGCATCGGCACATTTTTAGGCCCAACCTCCAAAGACACGGCGCACATCGTCGTGGGTGGCGCAGATTACTACTGCAATGTCGATCCCCGAACTCCGCTCGCGAAACTTAAGAAAGGAACTCGCGTTCTGGTAAACGAAGCGTTCGTGATTGTCGGGGATCTCGGCTTCGAGACCGCCGGCCCAGTGACCAAAGTTACGGAAGTCCTTGGCAAAGACCGGTTGCGCGTCGGTTCCGAACACGGGACGCAATCGATGGTCTTGCAGCGTTCGGCCGATCTTGCCGGTTCGAGTTTGAAATCCGGCGATGAAGTGCGCGTGGATTCGAATTACCGGATGGCGCTCGAAATGTTATCGAGCACGAAATCGCAGGAACATTATCTCGATGTTGTTCCTGAGCTTCCGTGGGAGAAAGTCGGTGGCCAGGAGGACGCATTGCAGGCGATCAAGGACGCAATTGAGCTGCCGCTCCTGCATGTCGAACTTTTCAAAAAGTTTCAGCATGCAACGCCAAAGGGTTTCTTGCTCTACGGTCCGCCGGGTTGCGGAAAGACGCTGATCGGCAAAGCGACGGCCTACAATCTTACGAAGCAGCTTCGGGAACAAACCGGTGCGGAGATGAAGGAATACTTCATGCACGTAAAAGGCCCGGAGATTTTGAACATGTGGGTCGGCGAATCGGAGCGCATGGTGCGTGAAATTTTTGCCACGGCGCGCGAGAAACGAAAGGAAGGTTACATGCCCTTCCTTTTCATCGACGAAGCCGAATCGATTCTCGGAACACGCCGCGCGTCGCGCTATTCAAACATTCTTTCCACGCTCGTCCCGATGTTTTGCTCGGAAATGGACGGTATCGATTCGTTGAACGACGTCGTGATCATTCTCGCGTCGAACCGCGCAGACTTGATCGATCCCGCGATTTTGCGGCCCGGCCGGATCGATCGCAAAATCAAAGTCAATCGTCCGAACCGTGACGGCGCCCGCGACATCTACCGGATTTATCTTACGCCGGATTTGCCCTACGACGGCGCCTTTTCCAAAGAAGCGGAGCATATCGGTGAAGCGGTCGACAAGCTGATCGAGCGCTTTGTCGATTGGCAATTTACGCGACGGGAGGAAAACAAGTTTCTCGAAGTCACGCTTCGCAGTGGTCGCAAAGAAATCCTTTACCGGAGCGATCTCATTAGCGGCGCGATTATCGCGTCGATCGTCGAGCGCGCGAAAGCGACGGCAATCAAGCGGGTGATCGCAACGCAACAGGAGGAGGGGATTCGCGAAATGGATTTGCACCTGGCGTTCGACGCCGAGTACGAGGAGAACGATATCTTTCCGACGACCGATATCACCGAGGATTGGTTAAAACTGATCGATTACGACCCTGAGAACGTGGTCAAGATCGCGCCGGTCAAGCCGATCGTTGATTCGGCCGCCCAGGCGAGTTCCGGGATCATTTAAACTGTAGGGGAAGCTGCCAGCTTCCCGATTCAAATGGCTGAGCCGCCGCGATTATCTGAAATCTTCCTGCCGGATGATAAGGAGATCATTTATTTCGTCACGCTCTGCGTCGAAGGTCGGCCGCCTGTGTTGGCGAATTTACATACACTTGAGGCGATTAAGAAGGCGATAGCGCAGTTGCGCCGATGGGAGGTATTGGCCGCAGTCATAATGCCCGACCATGCTCACATGATCGTGTCGCCCATTGAAGACCGCGAACTGTCGATCGGCGATTTTGCAGCGGCCTTTAAGCGATTGCTGCGGAAGAGCCTCGGCTCGCAAGACTGGAAGTGGCAGCGAGGATGTTTTGATCGTCTGCTGCGCTCTGACGAAGACCTGGGAAGTAAATGGACTTACGTCCAGGAGAATCCCGTCCGCGCAGGTCTTGTGCGGCGATCTGAGGATTGGCCGTACTACCTAGATTTCATTAATGACGGGAAGCTAACAGCTTCCCCTACAGAGACGGGAAGGAATGGGAAGCTAGCGCCTTCCCCTACAAAAGTAGGGCTCACATGAACCGCGTCTTTGGTCTCGAGACGGAATACGGCATCACCGTCAACGGCGCCGAGACTGTCGACGTTGTGGCGGAATCAATCGAGCTGGTGCGGCGGTACACCGACCACGGCGCACACATGAAGTGGGATTACGAGCTTGAGGACCCGCATCTCGATGCTCGCGGATTTCGGGCCAAGGCGTTGATGCAGGACACGGATGAATCGGCTTACTACGAAATCGACAAGAATCGGCCACTGAGCTTCGAGGAAATCAAAAGCGATCTCGTACTTTCGAATGGCGCACGTTTTTACAACGATCACGCCCATCCTGAATATTCGACGCCGGAATGCACAACGATTCGACAAATCGTGGCGCAGGACAAAGCCGGCGAACGGATCCTGGCCGAATGCGCGCGCCGCAGAAATGTGAACTTGCCGAACGGACAACAAGTTCGCCTTTACAAGAACAACACTGATTTTTTCGGTCACAGTTACGGCTGCCACGACAATTATCTGATGAAGCGCGAAGTGCCGTGGGACAGGATCGTCGGCGCGATTCTCCCGTTTCTAATCACGCGCCAGATTTTTGCCGGCGCCGGAAAAATGGGCATTGAAGCTGAAAGCGCGTCGGGACAGCCGGGAGTCTATCAAATTTCGCAGCGTGCGGATTTCTTCAGTGTCGTGGTCAGCATTGACACGATGAATCGCCGTCCGCTCATTAATACGCGTGACGAGCCGCACGTTGATGCCAGCCGCTATCGCCGGTTTCACGTGATTCTCGGCGATTCGAACATGAGTGAATGGGCGACCGCGCTCAAGATTGGAACAACCGGGCTTGTTCTCGATTTGATCGAGCGTGGTCGGGCGCCTCAGCTTGAAATTGCACAACCAATCGACGCCAATAAATCGATCAGCCGTGATCAAACTTACGACTGGATCATCGAGCTCAAGGACGGCCGTAAGATTTCCGCAATTGAAGTGCAACGAATTTATCTTCGCGCGGCCATGAAGTTGGAACAGGAAGGTCCGGACGAGGATCGGCAATGGATTTTGCAGGAGTGGGAAAATGTTCTGAACGATCTCGAGCGGGACGTGATGACGACGCGCGACCGGATTGATTGGGCGGCGAAGAAGTTTTTGCTCAATGCATTGCAGGAAGAGGAAAAACTTTCCTGGAGCGATCCCTGGCTCCAATCGATCGATCTCGAATATCATAATGTCGATCTTGAATCGGGTTTGTATTACGAACTCGCGCGCCAGGGATCGATTCGGCGGCTTGTGAAAGAGGACGAAATCAAGACCGCGATTTTCACTCCGCCGGAGACGACACGCGCATTCTTTCGCGGTCGATCGGTTGCCCGATTCAACGATCAAATCGCGTCGATTCAATGGGACGAGCTGGTCTTCGCCAACGGCGCGCTCTCGCGCCGGGTCGGGCTTCCCGAAGCGTTCGCCGACGCACGGCTCGAAGCGCTAAACCAAGCCGCCCGCAACGGCAAGGATTTCTCCGAATTCATGCGCGCCCTCAGCGCAATCGATTGATTTGATTGACACCCGCCTTTCCGGCCGCCGGTGGTCGGGCTCGACAGGTGTAAGCCGTTTAAACGGCTTTACCATTCACATTTGGTCAGACCCACCGCGCTGAAGCGCGGTGTTAAATGAAAGTGCTCTTAACAAAAGGCTTCCGGCTTGTTCGTTCATGTTAGACACTTTTTACCATTTTCTGAAATTCCCGCGGCATCCTTCGTGCTCGAAACTCCTCATTTATGAAGGGCTTGCATTCAGCAACAAAGGGTCAGCGCGAGGTTATCCGGCACCTTGTCCACACTGTTTTATTGCGGGATATGGGAACTTTCACTGCGGAGCGGTTTAAGGAGTGGATCAAGACGATGGATGCGAGCTTCCGCAAAATGGCCTTGACCCTGACCTTCAAAATCCACGATCGCGAAGTGCGTTTCGCGGTTAAGGAAATTCGCTCTGGCCGCACCGTTTTTCATTTCGCTTCATCGACGCATGTCCGCTTTGATGATCGTGACGTCGTGATGGAGTTCGACAAAGTGCGGTAATAAAATTCTGACGCATGGGTCGTCAGAGGCGGGAATTGAGGTCGGACTACGACCAGGTGATCAAGCGCAGCTCATGCCCTTGCATCATATTGGGATGCGTTGGGACGACACGGACACTGAATCCATAGGCCCCGCTTTCCGAAGCGGGCACGGAGCCTTGATAAACGTAACTGCCGTCGCCGTTGCGGCCGCTCGGATTCAAGACTGTTACCGACGGATTCTTGATTCCGCCGTTCTCGGCTTCGCCATGATAGGCCTCCACGCGGACGTGGCTCGGATCGACGTCGCCGAGATTGACGTGGGCGCTGACTTGAAGTGATTCGCCGACCAAAATGTTTTGTCGATCTTTGTTGCCGACCTGCACGTCGTAGATCCGGACTTGTGGCCAAACTTTTCGCATGTGCGATTTCCACTGACTCAAATGAGTTGCCGGTTCGCAGCCGTTGTTCGAAAAATTCCCGTGCGATCGTGCGGCAGGAATATAAAGACGCTCGGTGTAATCCTTCACCATGCGATGCGTATTGAAGATCGGCGTGACGCTGCGGATCGATTCGCGCATCAATTGCAGCCAGGCCAGCGGAAGTTTGCCGTCCGGCTTCGCGTAATAAAGCGGAATGATCTGGTTTTCGAGCAACTGATAAAGGCTGTTGGTATCGACTTCGCTTTGAAACTCAACCGTCCCGTCCTTGATCTCTGGCGCAATCGCCCAACCGTTGTTTCCGTTGAAAGCCTCAAGCCACCATCCGTCAAGCACGCTGAGGTTAATTCCACCATTCGGACAGCATTTCATTCCGCTGGTCCCGCTTGCTTCCATCGGCCTTAACGGAGTGTTCAGCCAAAGATCGACGCCTTGCACAAGGCGTCGCGCGATGTAGCTGTCGTAATCTTCCAAGAAAACCACGCGATTTTCGAATCCGGCTTCGCAACTGAATTTGTAGACCTGCTGGATCAATGCGCGACCACCTTCGTCTCGCGGATGTGCTTTGCCGGCGAAAATGAATTGAACTGGCCGCGTGGTATCGTTCAGCAAGCGCTTCAGTCGCTCCTTATCGCTAAACAAAAGCGCGCCCCGTTTGTAGGTGGCGAAGCGTCTCGCGAACCCGATCGTGAGAACCTCTGGATCGAGAATCCGGTTCACATTGCGAATCGCTTCGGGTGAGTCGCCGATGCGCTGACGTCGCAGGCGCACGCGCTCCCGGACAAATTCAACCAGGCGACGTTTCAATTGTTGGTGCGTGTCCCAGAGTTGGGCGTCCGGAATATCCATGACGCGGCGCCAAAAATCCGGCTCGGCGATGTGTTCCTCCCATTCGCCGAGATATTTTCGATAAAGCGCGGAGAACTCAGGCGCCATCCAGGTTTTTGTGTGAATTCCGTTGGTCACGCTGGTGATCGGGACTTCGTGCACCGGAACACCATTCCAAACATCCTTCCAAAGCGAGCGGCTGACGTCGCCGTGCAACTTGCTCACGCCATTGGAATGACGACTCATTCGCAACGCGAGGATCGTCATACTGAACGGGTCCGACCGATCGACCCGAGTTTGACCGAACGAGAAAAGCTCATCGAACGGGATGCCGATTTCCTTGGCGAAGTCGCCAAAGTATTTGCGCATCATGTCGCGTGGAAACGAATCGTTTCCGGCCGGCACCGGCGTGTGGGTCGTGAACACGTTGGCCGATGCCACGATTTGGAGCGCGGAGTAAAAATCGAGTTTCTTGTCGGCGACGTTTCGACGAATCCGTTCGAGCGCAAGAAATGCCGAGTGGCCTTCGTTCATGTGAAACACTTCCGGATCGATCCCGAGCGCGCTCAATGTTCGAACCCCGCCAATGCCAAGCATGATCTCCTGCCGCATCCGCATTTCCTGATCGCCGCCGTAGAGCTCGGCAGTGATCAGACGATCTTCGGCGTTGTTTTCCGGAATATCGGTATCGAGCAGATATAGATTGATCCGACCAACCTGCAATTGCCAAACCTTTGCGAACACGTCGCGGTCCAAAATGCGAGCGGAGATGAGAAGGTTCGTGCCGTCACGTTGCACTTCGCGAATGGGCAGATGATGAAAATTCTGATTGAGACTGATCGCTTGTTGCGCGCCGTCCTTGTCGATTTCCTGCCGGAAATAACCGTGGCGATACAACAGCCCCACCGCGACGAAGTTTAAGTCGAGATCGCTTGCGGACTTGCAATGATCACCGGCAAGAATGCCCAGGCCGCCGGAATAATTGGGAATCGATTCGTGAAAACCAAACTCGGCCGAAAAATACGCGATCGGTCTCTTGATCGCGGCAGCCGCGCCCGTTTTTCCGTAACTGTCCTGACGCGCGAGATAATTTCGGAATGCGTCGTGCAGCTGTTTAAGGTCGCGGAGAAAGTTTTTGTCCTGCGCGAGTTCCTCGAGCCGCGCCTGCCGCGAAAGCTGCAACATCCGCACCGGATTATGATTGGTCCGGTCCCAAAGATCGGGATCGAGGTGACGGAAGAGTCGCCGGGCTGCTGGTTCCCAGGTCCACCAAAGATTGAAAGTGATTTCTCGCAGTGGCTCGAGCGCAGCCGGAAGTGTGGGAATTACATTATAGATTTGGAACGTTGGCATGGGCGGCAGCGAAGTGAGAAGGTGGCGAAGAATTCTTCAGTCGGCAAGTTTCTCGAACCTCTAGTGCATAAGCCGCGCCAATTTTTCCCCTAGATAACTGCCTTCGGTGGAGCAAGGTAAAGCCCGAGAAGAAACCCGCTCACCAGGCCGCACAAATGTGCGGAAGTACTGACTTGCGGAGTGGAAATGTCGAACACGACCTGAATCACAATGATCATCAAAATGTTAAGCAATCGTTGTTTCGCCTGCCCAACATGACGATGACGAACAAGGAATCCCGCCGACGCTCCGACAATTCCCATAATGCTGCCCGATGCGCCGACTAATTCCGCCTTCCGTACGACTCCTAATAAGGTGAGCGCGATCACGCCGCCGGTGGATCCGATGCCGGAAACCAGGTAAGCGACCGCAAACCGGATGGAACCGATCGCTCGTTCGAGCGGCGGCCCGAGCACATAAAGCGCAAAAAGATTAAAGATGAGATGGGTCCAGCCGTAATGAAGAAATAATGCGGTCAGCAGGCGCCAAAATTCGCCTTCGCCGATAACCTCCGCGTAATCCAAAGCGCCGAGTCGACGCATCACGCCTGGATAGTTGAAAGCGTTCCTGCGCAACTCGACGTAGAACACGGCAAGGTTGATGAGAATGAAGAGAAAGACGATGGGCGATTCTCTCACTCGCTGATAGAGCACCGACTTCCACGAGGTCTCGGGTTGGGCCGGTGCGCCACCGTGCCACCGCGAGGCAAACGTCCGGAAAACTCTGATTTGTTCGCGTACTTGCACGGTCGGATGCAACCACTGAAGCAGCGCCGTTAACCGTGCCGCCGATTCATAGCGGCCTTGTTCGGCCAGCTGCGAAGCTTTGCGCAAACCGACTGCCGGCAAGAACAAGAGAACGAACCACGCACCACCTCCGACATAGCCGGCCATCCTCCGTGCAAAAAGCCAGCTGACTCCGGTGATCGCGAGAACGATGATGGCGGCCACGCGCCAGCCGCGAAAAATTCCACCGGGCCGCCATGCACTCGCGAGCACGACCAGTGGCGAAACCACCGCGATGAAAAGAAAAAAATGATTCAGGTCCACGGTGTTGGTTAAGAGTTAAGAGTGTTACATCGTTACAACTTCCGTGTCATTCTCCTTCGCTTCTCCGTTTAACCTTGTAACTTTTATAACGCCTTTCACATTCGAGCATGAGAATCACCGTTACCGATTATCTCGATGTTGTTTCATCCTGGTGCTTTTGGTCCGAGCCGACCTGGGCCGAATTGAAAAGGCGTTACGACGGTCACGTTGCCTTTCAGTGGAAAATCGCGTTGATGGACCCGAGCGGTCTGCCAACGTCGCGCGAGCAGGAGCAATGGTTTTATCGCCGCAGCGGGATGTTGATGCGCTCGCCCTTCATGCTTAACACCGACTGGTACGACGCGCGCCTGAAGGAGTGGTTGCCGCCAAACGCGGTTGCCGAAGCGGCCAAGGATTTTGGGATCAGCGACGATCGCGTCCGGCTCGCGTTAAGTTATGCGGCGCTGCGCGAGGGGAAAAAAGTGGGCGACTGGACTGTTTGCGCCGAGATTGGGGCAAAGGCAGGCAAGTTAGATAAGAAAAAGTTGTTCGATGCGGCGCGATCACCGGTCGTGGAAAAGCGCCTCCGTGAATCGACCGCGGAATTTCACGCGATGCAGGTTACGCAGCGACCAACGTTCGTCGTGGACACGGATATCGGGGACCGCGCGGTTTTCTCAGGTGTTGTAAGACTGGAGCCGATTGTCTCAACAATCGCCAGCATGATTGACGACGCGGCGTTCTACGTTACGCACAAAGCGCATTTCGGCGATCCGCCGGCAAAGTAGAAGCGATTTAAATTGGAAATCACCCTGGATATTCCCCATCATTACGATTGAGTAGCTCCCTTGCAGATTGTGCGGTTGGAACCGCTGGTTCGTGCCTAAACGCGTCGGCGCGTTAGTTGCTTCGATTTATCTTGCCAGCATCAAAATGTTGCCTACATCTTCCCTTCGGCTCGTGATCGATGACGCGGGCCCTTTGCCGCGGTCCTCGCAGCCGAGGCGAAGTGAGTGCATCGAGATTCGCGAAGGCGAATGTCGATCAAATGCGACGATTGAAATACCGGCGAAATGGCGCACTCCCATCTCGCGGATTAGGAGACTAAAGTAATCTGCAACCACAAATTCGTGTAAACGGCCGCATTCGCGCTCGCGAAGTCCGGGTCATTATGGGAGCAAGCGGCCAACAGCTGGGCGTCATGAAATTGTCCGACGCCTTGCGCGAAGCGCAAGGCCTGGGGCTTGATCTGGTGGAGGTTGCGCCGACTGCCAATCCGCCTGTCTGCAAAATTGTTTCGCTCGGAAAATTCCGTTACGACCTTTCCAAGCACGACAAAGACAAAAAGCCCAGCGGCGCAAAGCTGAAAGAGATCAAGTTCCGGGTCAACATCGACGACCACGATTACCTCACGAAGGTGCGGCACGGCGAAGAATTTCTCGAGCGCGGCAACAAGGTCCGAGTGCAACTTCAATTTCGCGGCCGCGAGATGGCACACCAGGAGTTCGGCATGCAGCTCATGGCAAAAGTGCGGGACGATCTTTCGGGAATGTCGCAGGTGGAGATGGAACCGAAAATGGCCGGACGCAATATCACGATGACGTTAACACCATTGCCGGCGAACCGCCGCAAACGTAAATTCCCGCCGCCCCCTAAAGAAGAAACAGCGGCTGTGTCTACCGATTCTCAGAACGGCAGCAAATCCTGACAAACGTCAGGCCTGGAATCTAGCTCACCGCTTTTTCGGCGGTGGTGTCACCGGCGGCGCATTTAGAGGCGGTTGGACGGAATTTGCCTGCTGAATCTTTTGCAGGCGCGCTTTTCGGTCGATTGCTTCCTTGTTCTTCGAATTGATCTTCAGCGCAGCATCATTCTCCGCCATCGCGTTCTGGAGATCGCCACGGGTTTCGTAAATGTAGGCCCGATAATTATGATATTTGATTTCGCCGGGATTGAGCTTGCTCGCTTCGGCAAAATCGGCCAGGGCTTTATCGTAGTCATCGATGCCCCTTTCGATTGCGCCGCGCTGTTCGTAGGTACGTGCGTCAGGTTTAATTTTAATTGCTTCGTTCAAATCGTTCAGAGCATCCTGGAATCGCTGATCTTTAGCGTAGGAGTAGGCCCTTTGCTGGTAGGCCAGTGCCAGACTCGCCGTGAATTTGCGATCCATCTCCGAAGCTTTGCGATACTTTTCTATGGCTTTGTCCCAATCCTGATCTTTCGCAGCCTGCGATCCCTCGCGGGCAATTTTGGCCGCTTCGGGACTTCCTCCCTGTTGAGCAGCCGGCGCAATCGACAGTCCCAGTGTGGTGAAGAGGCAGAGAGCAAACAGTGTTTTCATGGTTAACGAGGTTGACGGTTAGATTGACTAAACGATTCAAAATTGGCGATCACAAATCTCACTCGGACGTGCTTGCCTAGGTCTGTTCCGGGGTGGGCGCGTGCTCGATGTCGATTTTCGGTTCCGGCTCGGCTGTTCCCTGGGCGGGGCTGGGTTCGTCAATTCGGCTAATTTTCAAAGCGCGTCCGGTTTTCTCATCAATCTCGAGCAAGGCGCCGTGCAGACGGACTTCGCCGGCAGCGACCGGAAATGACGCGGGCAAATTCGAGACGAACCGGTTCATGATCGGTTCGATTGTGCGTCCGAGAATGGAGTTGACGGGTCCGCACATTCCGGCGTCGCACAGAAACGCGGTGCCGCCGGGCAAAATTTGTTCGTCCGCCGTTTGAACATGCGTGTGGGTGCCGAGGACGGCGGAAACTTTGCCGTCGAGAAAGCGACCCATCGCGATTTTCTCGCTCGTGGTTTCACCATGAACATCGACAATAATGTTCGGCGTTTCGTCGCGCATTTTCGTAACGGTCTCTTCTACCGCGCGAAACGGGTTGTCCAGAATTGGCTGCATGAATGTGCGGCACTGAACGTTGATCACGCCCACTTTGCCTTTCGCCGTTTCGAGGACGATCGATCCGTTGCCGGGCGCTCCAGCCGGGTAATTCACCGGTCGCAACAAACGCGGTTCCGTCTCGATGAAGGACAAAATATCCTTCTGGTCCCAAACGTGATCGCCGGTTGTCACTACGGCCACACCGGCGCGCAGGAGGTCGATTGTGATTTTTCCGGTGATGCCGCGTCCGCCGGCCGCGTTTTCACCGTTTACGACAATGAAATCGATCGCATGCTGTTCCTTAAATTCCGGAAGCCGGGAGATGACCGCGTTACGGCCGGGCTCGCCGACAATGTCTCCGAGAAAAAGTACCGTTAGCATTGAACAGGATCGTATTGAACAGGTTCAAAACGTCGATGCTATTTCGTCCTTCGATCACTTTTTGTGCGGCATTTTGTTTCGGACTGTCGATTTTGTGCGGCACGGCCGTCGCGGCTGACAATGTTGGGATTCTTGGCAGCAAGCCAAAATGGGACGTCCTCAAGAATTACCAACACACCATCACACACCAAGAGTTCGCACATCTCATCAACGATGTTTACTGCACGCACGGAATTCCCGATGACTTGATCAAGATCGATGACGGCTCAGCGGAAATCGTGACAGATGGGAGTTCGCACGAGACGTTTAAGCTTGAGTTCGCCTCGGACGAAAAATCCGAGCGCCGCATTCCGCGACTTTGGCGACCGGCGAAATCTTTACCGCCAACGAAGCCAACCAGACCGCTCGCCGGGGTGCGAATCGCTCTGGATCCGGGCCACCTTGGTGGAAAATGGGCAAAGATGGAGGAACGTTGGTTCCAGGTTGGCGACACGAAACCGGTAACCGAAGGCGATCTGACCTTGCGGGTGTCGCGAATGCTCGCCCCACGGTTAAGGAAACTCGGCGCGACCGTGCTGTTCGTTCGCAACAGCACGCAACCGGTTACTTCAAAACGGCCGTCCGATTTTCTGGATCTCGCAAAAAACATTTTGATCAACAACGGCGTGCCAAGACCTCGCGACGAGGTGCTCAATCCGAAAGACCCGGCAAAGGAGGGAACCATTCGCTGGCAAAGCGAGATGTTGTTCTATCGCTACAGTGAAATCCGGCGCCGTGCCACGGTGGTCAACACGAAGCTCCATCCGGATCTGGTTCTCTGCCTTCATTTCAATGCCGAAGGTTGGGGTGATCCCGCGAATCCGACGCTGATCGATAACAATCATCTTCATTTGCTCGTGAACGGTTCGTATTTGCAAGATGAGCTCGCGCTCGACGACGAGCGGTTCGAAATGATCCGGCGGTTGCTCAGTCGCGCTTACGATGAAGAACTCCCGATTGCGGACACGGTTGCAACTTCGATGGCGAAAGCGACCGGGCTTCCCGCGTATCAATATCCGACTACTCAGACTACGACAAAAGTTGGATCGAGTGGCTACGTGTACGCGCGCAATCTGCTCGCGACGCGGCTGTATCGCTGTCCGGTTGTTTACTGCGAGCCTTACGTTATGAACAGCAAGGATGGCTATTCACGCATCGAAGCCGGAGATTACGAAGGCACCAAGGAGGTCAACGGTGTGCAGCGAAAAAGTATTTTCCGGGAGTATGCCGACAGTGTGACCGACGGATTGCGCGAGTATTATTCGAAAGCGCGGCCGCCCGGTTAGTTACACTAAGGATTTCTTCGCAGCGTCATTCCGAGCGAAGCGAGGAATCTCTCATCAGCGCGCACGATCACGCATGGTAATTTGTGTGATCCAGATTTCGACCGTGAGATCCCTCAGTTTCGTTCGGGATGACACTGGTCGCACTGCTAGCCTTCTGGCAGCTACAACGCTTTCACGGCCTGACGGATATCATCCATCGTCACGTCACTGGACAGATTCGCCGAGCCAATTTTCGGCGTTATCACGAATCGGATGGCACCTCGGACAAATTTTTTGTCGAACTTGATTGCGTCGAAGATTTTGTCGCGCGGAAAATCCTTCGGCAGTTGAGTTGGCAATTCGAATTTGCGTAGAAGGCCGACAATTCGGTCCCGGTCTCCCGTAGGAAGTCCGGCTTTCTTCATTGAGATCTCGCAGGCGGCGACGATTCCGAGACTGACTGCTTCGCCATGCACGATGCCGTGATACTCCGCCGCGCGTTCGATTCCATGCCCAATCGTGTGCCCGAAATTGAGCAACGCGCGGTGGTTTGCTCGCTCCGGTTCGTCTTTCTCGACGATTCGAGCCTTGAGCTCGACATTTCGCTGAATCAACGCAGCGAGATCGATCCTGCTGGGATCAACAGTTTCGAGTTGCCCAAACATTTCCGCGTCGGCGATGACGGCGTGTTTGATGATTTCGGCGAACCCCTGATTGAGCTCCCGACGCGGGAGGGATTTTAAAATGTCGACGTCGTCGAGTACGAGTGCAGGCGGATGGACCGTGCCGATTAGGTTTTTTCCCGCTCGCGCGTTGACGCCTGTTTTCCCGCCAATCGAACTGTCGACCATGGCGAGAAGCGTTGTTGGGATTTGCACGTGCGGTACGCCGCGATTGAAGATCGCGGCCACAAACCCGGAGAGATCGCCAATCACCCCGCCGCCGAGACCGATCACGAATGACTCGCGGTCCAGCCCTGCGTTCAACATTTGCTCACAAATGTTGCCTGCTTGTTCGAGGGTCTTCGATTGCTCGCCGGCTGGAACGGTTATGAGTTTCGGCTCGTAAGTTGCCGACCTAAGATTTTTCGCGAGACCTCCGGCAAACAGCGGCCCAACGTTTGTGTCGCAGATAATCGCGCATCGACACGGCGGCAGTTTTTCTTGGATTGCTTCGCCGGCGCTGGCCAGTAGTCCCGGACTGATAAGGACACGATATGGATGTTTGGCGGAGCGGACTTCGATCGAAATCACGACGGGACGGTACGGGTTTTTGACCTTAGGAGAAAGCAAAACTGTCTGCTGGCGAATGGATTCGGGGTTGACCCACGAAAGCTTTCGGAGTTGACGAAAGGCCGTTCATCTTGTGTAAGTACTTCATGCCCGACGAGCCACCACCGCCTCCTCCGCCGCCTGTCTCCGATTCGCCGAAATCAACCGGGCTCCCGTCCAACATCGCCGCAGCGCTGGCCTGCATTCCACTGGTCGGCGGTATCGTCTTTTTCATTTTGGAGAAACACGACTCGTTCGTGCGTTTCTATTCGATGCAATCGATCGTGTTTGGTCTCGCCTGGTTTCTGTTCAATGTCGTTTCGGCGATCATTAACTCGATTTTCAACCACATCCCTGCTCTGGGAGGAATCCTGGTATTTTTCTGGGCGATCATCTCAGCCGTCATCCACATCGGGTTCGTCGTTCTCTGGATTATCGCCACAGTCAAAGCATTCACTGGTGTTCGGTGGGACATTCCTTACATCGGACCGCTTGCCCGCAAACAAGTCGGCGAAAGCTGAAAGAATGTTGGAGCGGCCTTAGCGCCGCGATCGTCGGGACACTGAGGTCCCTCCCACATTGGAACCACCTAAGATCTTCACGACGACTTCGGTTAAGATCAGTTCGTGGTCGAGTTGCGTGGTAACCAGCTGGAGGTTCGCGGCCAGAGACGCTTTCATTCCCGTAATCAGTTGCTCGGTTTGAAAACGGTGCGCGTTTTGAGCGGCGATCCCGAGGGTGAAAGCATTCACAGTTCCATCTTTTTTGCGCGGCAAATGCGCAATGGCTTCGGCGGGAAGCCGATTGACCGCGGAGATGAACGGAAATGGCGTGTGAGGCCGGGGAATTCGATGACGCTCCATCAAATCTTTTGCGAGCAGGAGATTCCGAACAGTTGGTAGAATCGCGACCAGCAAGATGCCGATCGCGCTCTCGCCCTGGTCGAGTAATTGCCGGACGAGTTCGAGCGCGCGTTCGAGATCGCCCTCGGCCAGCGCGTTGCTCAAATCGAAAATAACGCCTTCCCGGGTGAGCGGCACGAGTTCACGAACAAGATCGACACTTACTGCGCGCTCTTTGCCGAGATAGACGTCTATTTTCTCCAGCTCATTCTCGATCTCGCGGGTGTCGCCGCCGGTGAGGAGGACGAAGAGTTCAAGCGCCTCCTCGTCGAATTGTAATTTTCTTTTCCGCGCCCGCTCTTGAACGATTTCCGTCGCTTTCTCTTCCCAGCCGCCGCGACTCGAATCGAGTTTGTCGAAAATCTGCAACTCGGCGCGCTTGGACAACGACTTGTAAAATGAGCGCCGCTTGTCCACTTCGATAGCGCTCAGCAAAAACGTGATCTCCGGCCCGAGATCGGCGTCGATCGTGTCCGTTAGCGCTTCCAGCGCCTCTTGCACGGACGCGGCGCTCGCCTTTTGATCGTCCCCGAGAAAATTCGCGTTCTTCAGCCAAACGAGTTTTGCGCCGCCGAAGAACGGCAACGTGCGCAGCGCTTCGATTGTCGATCGTATTCGGCCAGCAGCCTGATCCGCATTGTCGGCGGCACCATCAATTATTTCGAGTCCGAAATCGCCCCCGTCGGCGGGTTTCAATTTTTCAGCCAGCTCTGCGGCAGTATGTTTAATCTCAACGTCATCCGAACCGACGACGGCATAGATTTTCGCGGCAGCGGCGGCCTTGGTCTTCGCTTTCGGCACGGAAAGTTTCTCGCATGTTCCAGGGAGATCGACAAGGTGGATCGAGCGCTCCGTCGCGCGATGTTAGATGAATGCGCGGTGTAGGCGCGTCGGATTGTCAACGCGCCGAAGCGCGCGTTCACCTAATTGCGCGCTTGTTGCAAGGAAGATCCGAAGTCTTTGGCGGCGTAAGCGCGAAATTGTTCATCCAGCGCCGAAGAGCTCGCGAAATTTGCGGAATAGAATCGCGTCAGCGCGGTTTCGAAAGGCTGATGTCTGGCTAGTGCGTCCAACAAATTTAGGAACGCGGGCTTATCGGTTGTTGCCAGAAATCGTACCAGACGTTCCGATTCATCATAAAACGTGTGCACACGGTCCGATGGCGGATGGGTCAACGTCACCAGCGTCGGGAGCGGAATCAAATCCGCCGGGTTAATCGAATCGGAGCGTGGCTTACTGATGTAGCCGCGAGCGCGTTGGTAGCTCGCATGGGCATCTTTGGAGATAAATTGGGCGAGGCCTTCATCGAGCCAGCAGGGGATTCCGTCGGTATAAAAGCGATGGAGAACCAGGTGCACAATCTCGTGACCAAGGGAGTTGTCGCTAAATTTGTAAGCGGGATCGCGTTGGATAAAGAGGCTCCCGGCTGAGTGAATGCCGCCCGTCCATTGTTCCAGATGTCCAAACTCTTGAAACTGATGCCATTCTTCCGGCCGCTCGAAGATGTAAATGTGCGACTTGATGTCGGTGGTGAGTTGCTCTCGTTCGAGCTCCTTGGTGATGACGCGGTAATGAAACTCCGCTTCCACTGAAACCGGGGTGGCCACGTAGTCGTGAATAAAGTGATAGATGAAATGCTCGGTTTCGGCGTGTTTCCATTGCTCCGGATGAATGGCCAGTGCTTTCTCGCCGAGTGGATTCGGATCGCGCTGGCTCAATTGCGAGAATTCAACCTCGGTCAGCGAACCTGATTCGTTGATCTGCGCGTTGCTCGCTGCAACACATAAGATCGAGATCTCCAGGATTAACCATGAGCGCATCGCCGCTAATGGAGCTAATTCTGTGCGAGGTGGAACGTGCGCTCCGCGCGCGTTGCTAAAATAATGGCGGCTTGCCGCCCAAGTTAACATCGAGCGCGGAGCGCTCGATCCACCTGCATTAGCGCGCGTATTCAGTTCGGTGCTTGAGAACAAGCACCGCTACAACATTTGCGCTAGACGCGCGACCTGCGGCGGCCTGAACTCCGCGTGTATTTCACCGGCCGGCGTTTCGGTTCGATTTTGATCAACCCGGTGCCGCTTTTGACTTCCATGATTTGATCACGCAAAAGTGCCGCGCGCTCGAACTCGAGATTCGCGGATGCCTGCTGCATCTCTTCTTCGAGCTCCCGCAACAATTCAGTGAGATCAAAATCGCCGCCGGCTTCGCGAATCACCGAAGACTCAATCTCGCGCCCGCGCAAAATCGTATGCAAACTTTCCTGGACAGCGCGCCGAACGGTTTGCGGCGTGATCCTGTGCTTCTCGTTGTATTCCAGTTGCTTGCCGCGTCGATATTCCGAGATAGAGATCAACGCCTCCATGCTTTGGGTCATCGTGTCGGCGAACAAAACAACTTCGCCATTCACATGACGCGCTGCCCGTCCGGCGGTTTGGATCAGCGAAGTCTGGCTTCGCAAGAATCCTTCCTTATCCGCGTCCAGGATGCAGACGAGTGAAACTTCGGGAAGATCCAGCCCTTCACGGAGCAAATTGATTCCGACCAGGATGTCGAACTCGGCCGCGCGAAGGCCGCGCAAGATCTCGACGCGTTCGATTGTATCGATGTCGCTGTGGAGGTAGCGGACCTTCAAACCGACGTCGCGAAGGTAATCCGCAAGATCTTCGGCGGTGCGCTTCGTCAGGGTGGTGATCAACACACGCTCGCCTTTTTCGACGCGCTGCCGGCAAAGCTCCATCGCGTCGTCGATCTGGTTCTTGAGCGGCTTGATTGTGATCTTCGGATCGAGCAATCCGGTCGGCCGAATGATTTGCTCAACTACCAGAGGCGCGCCGGGGCTGTGCACGTCGAATTTCTCCGGCGGATCGTCAGTCCGCGAAATATGAACTTCGCCTTTCGGCGACCGATTTTTTCCCGGCAAAACAAAAGGGACGAGTTCTGCGTCGCCAATGCGCTGACGCCGATGTGGCGCGTACCCTTTGTTTCCCACCACGCTGTTTTGGATTTCGAATTCGGCGGGCGTCGCACTAACATAGATGAGCTGGTTCGTCGCCTTCATGAATTCGTCAAAGTTCAGCGGACGATTGTCGAGCGCGCTCGGCAGACGGAAACCGTAATTGACCAGGACCGATTTTCGCGAGCGATCGCCCTCATACATTCCGCCGATCTGGGGGATGGTGGCGTGCGATTCGTCGATGACGACGAGAAAGTCTTTCGGGAAGAAATCGAGGATCGTGTAGGGCTTCGAACCAGGGGCCCGGCCGGACAAATGGCGCGAATAGTTTTCGATTCCGTTGCAGAAGCCCATTTCCTGCAACATTTCGAGATCGTATTCCGTGCGAATGCGGAGCCGTTGTGCTTCCAGAAGTTTGTTTTGTGATTCGAGAATCTTGATCCGGTCTTCGAGCTCAACCCGGATGGTTTGGAGCGCGCGATTTAGCTTGTCGGCTGGTGTGACGAACTGCTTCGCCGGATAAAACACCATGAGATTAAGCGATTCACGAGCGTGGCCAGTCAGCGGATCGAATCGAGTGATCGCATCGATTTGGTCTCCGAAAAATTCAAGACGGACAGCGTCTTCATCGGCAGTGGCCGGATAGACTTCGACGACGTCGCCGCGCACGCGGAATTTGCCGCGTGAGAAACTGATGTCGTTACGCTCGTAGAGCATTTCGACCAGACGGCCGAGGACTGCTTCGCGCGAGACATGCTGGCCGCGCTTCACGCTGAGGAGCATCCGCTCGTAATCTTCCGGCGAAGTGACGCCGTAAATACAGGACACGCTTGCGACGACAATGGTGTCGCGCCGAGAAAGCAGCGCGCTGGTCGCGGACAAGCGCAAGCGTTCGATTTCTTCGTTGATCGACGAATCCTTCTCGATGTAAGTGTCGGTCCGCGGAATGTAGGCTTCCGGCTGGTAGTAATCGAAATAGCTCACGAAGTATTCGACTGCGTTCCTCGGGAAGAATTGTTTGAACTCGGAGTAAAGCTGCGCCGCCAGTGTTTTGTTGTGGGAAATTACCAGGGTTGGTCGATCCAGTTCGCGAATCACATTCGCAATCGTGAACGTCTTCCCCGAGCCGGTGACGCCAAGCAGCGTTTGGTGGCGATTCCCGGTTTCGACCGATTTAATCAGCTTGGCAATGGCCTGGCCCTGGTCGCCGCGCGGTTTGTAGTTCGACTCAAGCTGAAACGCCATTCCGCAATCTAACAGCGACTGCCAGCAATGCCTAGTTGCGGATCAGTTCCCGCTTAAAATCTGGCTTCAAATCTCATCGACGATGCGCCCAGGATCAAACGAAACGAGTTCTATGACGCCATTGGGACTTCTGGCGCAGCGAACGCACTCCGGTTAAGATCGACGTCATGCCACCGGACCCTGAGGCGGCCCCCCAGTTGGAGATTGGCTACGTGTTGTTTATCGACAGCGTGGGCTACTCCAAACTATTGACTGAAGAGCAGCGCGAATTACAGGGCCGTCTTAGCCAGATCGTTCGGGGCACTGAGCAATTTCGTATTGCGGATTCAGCCGGAAAACTGGTCCGGGTTCCGTCGGGCGACGGGATGGCTCTCGTATTTTTTAACAGTCCCGAGGCGCCGCTGAAGTGCGCCATCGAAATCAATCGCGCGTTGAAGGATTCTCCGGATATCCGGCTGCGCATGGGAATTCACAGCGGGCCGGTGAATGTTGTTCGGGACGTGGATGAGCGCACGAACGTGGCGGGCACCGGGATCAACATCGCCCAACGCATCATGGATTGCGGCGATGGTGGTCACATTCTTTTATCCAAACGCGTTGCCGAAGATCTCGCTCAAATGCGAGAATGGCGGTCAGACCTGCATGATCTCGGCCCATGCGCCGTGAAACACGGCGCCCTTGTGTCGGTCGTCAATTTTTATAACGGCCAGGCGGGTAATCCCGATGTGCCGGAAAAGATTCGAAAGTCACGCGAAGAGGAGAAATCGGCGAGACCGGGCCTTCGGCGGCCTCGGAACGTGGGTGTCGCAGCCGCACTGCTGGCGATAGCAGTCAGTTTGCTTTTTGCTTATCAGCACTTTTCGACCCACTCTTCTGGTGAAAAAAGTATCGCCGTATTGCCGTTTGAAAATTTTAGCGACGACAAAGCCAACGGTTATTTTGCCGACGGCCTCCAGGACGACATTTTGACCGCGTTGGCAAAAATTCGCGACTTGCGCGTGATCAGCCGCACTTCGGTTGAAAAATATCGCGACCGTAAAGAATCACAAGATTTGCGCGAGGTCGCGAAAGTGTTGGGTGTGGTAAATATTCTCGAAGGCAGCGTCCGCCGCGTCGGAAACCGAATCATCATGAACGTTCAATTGATCAAGGCCGCGCAAGATCGACATGTGTGGGCAAACAAATACGATTTGAGTTTGCAGGATTCTATAGGAATCGACGGGCAGATTGCGCGCGAAGTTGCCTCAAATCTTGGCGCCAAACTCACGCCAGACGAAGCCGCGCGCGTAGGAGGCAAACCGACGGAAAACACCCAAGCCTACGATCTTTTTCTCCAGGCGAAAGAATACGAGTTCAAGCCGGACACGTTTCTTCAAGATTATCGGACGGCAGAGCAACTTTACGTCCAGGCGGTCACGCTGGATCCGAAATTCGCTCTCGCGCACGCGCGACTCGCCGGTACGCGAGCTTATATCTATCATTTTTATGAGCCAACCGAGGCCTGGAGCAAGAGTGCGCGTGTCGAGGCTGCGCTGGCTCTTAAATTGCAGCCGAATCTCGGTGAAGCGCATCACGCGCTCGGCCGCTGCTACTATTGGTTCGACCGTGACTATGCCCAGGCGCTGCGAGAATTCGAAATCGCTCGAACGCTTTCGCCGAACGATAGTTCGATCCCGTGGGACATCGCCGCGATCAAGCGACGCCAGGGGCAATGGGATGAAGCGCTCGCCGATTATCGCCAAATTCTCACGCTCGATCCGCAGAATGCCAACGTCGTTCGCGATTTGTTCTATACCTATTGCGCCGTGCGTGATTGGACCAAGGCTGGGGAAACCGCCCAACGTCTTATTGCGCTCGCGCCGGATTCGTTGAATGCCAAGGCGCAAATCGGATATGTCGATTTTTGGAAAACGGGTCGGACGGATCGACTGAAAAGTGAAATGGAGGCCGTTCCTGCGGGCAAGGATCCGGATGGAGCCGTGACCGCAGCACGACTCGACGCAAGCATGATCGACCGGGACGCCGTTTCCGCGGCGGGGATTTTGAAGGCCTCGTCGCTCGAGGTTTTCTCCTACTTTAACGGCGTCGACACGCCTCGAAGTTTCTTCGCTGGTGAAATTGCGTCCCTTCGCGGAGACAAAGCTGCGGCCAAAAAGGAGTTGGAAAGGGCGCGTGACGCATTTGCGACCGCTGTGCAGGAAACTCCGGAAGTGCCAGAGCGCCACGCGGTTTTGGGTATGGCCTGCGCTTTTCTTGGCGACAAACAGCGCGCAATCAGTGAAGGAAAACGCGCGGTCGAGCTGCGGCCCGAGTCAGACGATGCGCTCGATGGCACGATTATGAACGCGATTCTTGCGGTGATTTATGCTCGCACTGGCGAATCCGCGCCCGCCCTTGATCTCCTCGAACATTTAATGGCCGTCCCCGGAGCGGTCGACAGCGCGAATTACAGTATCACGGTGAACGATCTGAAATATCGGTGGGAATGGGACCCGATCCGCAACGATCCGCGGTTTCAAAAACTGATTGAGCAAGCACCGCAGTGAACCGATTTTTCGCCGAGCTAAAGCGGAGAAAAGTCTACCCGATCGCGGTCGCATATTTAGTCGGCGGTTGGGCGCTTGCCCAGGGTCTGGCGCAGGTCTTACCAGTGTTCGATATTTCGAACTGGGTTATTCGGCTCCTGGTCGTCCTGATCATTGTCGGATTTCCAGTCGCCCTGACGCTCTCCTGGTTTTTCGATTTCACCCGCTACGGCGTCGTTCGCACGCCGAATCTTAAAGACATCGACACCGCGCTGGCGCCGCGTGTGCACGAGAATTCCATCGCCGTTCTGCCCTTTGCGGACCTTAGTCCGAACCGTGATCACGACTATTTCAGTGATGGAATCGCCGACGAAATCCTGACCGCGCTTTCCAAAATCGGCAATCTGCGGGTGGCTGCGCGGCGCTCTTCGTTTTGGTTCAAGGATCAGAAGGCAGATGTGCGCGAAGTCGCGAACAAGCTGAACGTCGCTCATGTCCTGGAAGGCTCTGTCCGCCGCGACGAGAATCGGGTGCGCGTCACTGCGGAACTAATCGATGCGCGACGCGGCTTTACGATTTGGTCGGACACCTTTGAGCGCGAGATGCAAAGCATCTTTGCACTTCAGGATGAAATTACCCGCGCAATTGTCGATAAGCTAAAGCTAAAACTTGCAATCACGCCGCCCGCCCCTGCGCGAAGTCTCGACGCCTACGATTCGTATCTGCAGGGTCTTTTCTATTCCGACAAGAGCACCGAAGAAGCGCTGCGGAAAAGTCTCGGATACTTTGAAGCCGCGCTCCAGAAGGATCCGCGCTTTGCCCGAGCGTGGACTGGGATTGCAAAATCGTGGCTCTGGCTGGCGGACGCTTATGTCGCTCCGCTGGAGGCCTACTCCAAAATGCGTCAGGCGGCACTCAACGCGCTGAAACTCGACAAGAGCGACGCCGAGGCGCACGTCTATCTCGCCGAAACTAAACGCATTCTCGACTGGAACATGGACGGTGCGGCCCGCGAATTCTATCGGGCGATCGAGCTCGATCCAAAATCTACGCCGGCGAATTATTTTTCGGCGGCGTTCTTTGCCGCGCGAGGGGACCGCGAGGAAGCGCTCAAGTATTTGCAGCGAACATCGACGATCGACCCGGCATCGCTTTGGGTGGCTAATTCGGCGTGCGAACTATATCGCTACTTTGGGTTGTACGAAGAAGCGAGCGCTGCCGGTGAACGGGCGCTTCAGCTCGACCCCGCATTCGTTTATGGCGAGCCATTGATGGCTGCGCTTTATCGCGAAACAGGTCGCTTCGACGAAGCGATCGCGCTTTATGAAAAAGCCCAGCAGATCAGCGGCCGGCCGGCGTTTGGGCTCGCCATCACTTATGCAAAGATGAATCGGCCGGACGAAGCGCGCGAGATGCTGGCGAAAACAATCGCAGCCCGCGGAGGCTACACTCCCGGCGACGCGGTCGCACATGTTTATGTCGCGCTCGGCGCCCACGAAGACGCAATTCGTGAATTGGAGCGCGCGGCCGAAGAACGCTCCTCGTCGCTTCATTTCGTCGGAATCGCTCCGGAGTTTGCGCCGTTGCGCCCGGACAAACGTTTTGTCTCAATTGTCGAGCGGACCGGACTCGAACCGGAAAAAGTTTTCGCGATCAACGCCGGCTAAACCTCGGCTGCAAATCGCGGCTTCCGCAGGCGAGATTTCTCTCGCCACAGTTTACTGAAAGATCACGTCCTGACCGTGCCCGTGTGAACGAATTCCGTATTCATTCAAGTCACGCGAGGCTTGGTGCATTCCAAAAACCAGCACCGCGATCAAACCGAAATACAAAATCGACATCGTCCACCGCTGTGCCGGAGTGACTTCGTAGTATTGGCGTTCTTCTTCCGTTCGTTTTCGAAAGAGCGACACGATGCGCGGTAACGACGCGATGACCAATAGCCAGACAATAAAGTTCGGATATTTCCAGCCAAACCAGAGCAGGACCGCGAACCCCGGCAGCCAAAGCCAGCGTGATAGCGCGGTAACAATTCGACCGCCGTCCAGCATTCCTACTGGCGTTAGATTGAAGAGGTTCAGAAAATAACCGAACCACGCGAGAGCGAAGAAAATCGGAATGTCGAAAGTTTCACCGGTCACATTGCAAACGAGCGCGCCTAACGAACCAAGCATAGGACCGCCAATTCCGACACACGCTTCCATCCAGGCGTTCCGCGGTGCTTCCTTTAGTGCGATGAAAGCGCCCATGAATGGAATAAAGACCGGCGCGCCGACTTTCAATCCGAACTTCTTGGCGACGATCAAGTGTCCGCACTCGTGGACGAGCAGGAGCACCACAAAACCAACCGCGAACTTCCAGCCCCACATCATCGTGTAAACCCAGATCATCAGCAGCATGGTGCCGCCGGACTTCAGCAGAAGCGGCAGAAACTTGAGCGCGGGCAGGATTATAAACTTCAGTTTTGCGAAAAACTTGGCGATGACGACGAAGACCACGCCGATCGGTCCAAGGGCTTTCTTGACGCGGACTTGCCAACTCTCCTGCGAAGGATGCGCGGCGTCGGTTTCGATTGCCGTGCGCTCCGGTGCTCCGTTCATTTCATAACCTTCAACGGTTTTCGCTTTACCTCAATCCCAAGGCGGAATGTCGAAGCACGAATATCGAAATCCGAAACAATTTCCAAAGCTCAAACACCACAAATCTGCCTCTACCGGGTCATTCGAATTTTAAACCTTCGTATTTGTTTCGAGCTTCGGGATTCGAATTTCGGATTTTCTGGATGAAATCAAACCGATGGATTTCGCAATTCGTTGAACGCTCCACCCAAATTAGCGAGCACGTCAGTAGCGAGGAGTGATTCCTCGCTCGCGCCTTTTTGGAAGATAGAAATCTCGGCTGCGCGTCCGCATGCCCACGCGCCAATCCGGCCGGAATCGAACAGGGACAATTCGCGTCCGGCCAGTCCGGCGCAAACCCCGGTGAGCACATCGCCCATCCCGCCGCTGGCCATTCCGGGATTTCCAGTGGTGTTGTAACTAATCGGTTTGCCCCGCTCGCAAACAATAGTGCGGCTTCCTTTCAATAACAGCGTGACCGGAAACCGGTCGCAGAAATTTCGCGCAACCCCGGCGCGGGCCATTTTGCCGACGTCCATCAATCGTTGCATTTCCCCCGGGTGCGGCGTCAGCAGTCGCGGTCCCCGACAACTGCGCAGGATGTCGATCTTGTCGGCGGCAACGTTCAATCCGTCGGCGTCGACGATCATTGGTTGCGTCGCGTTCTCGATTAAATTCAAAATTTCCGCCGCGCGCGATTTCCCCAAACCCGGTCCAAGCGCCCAAACGTCGACTTTCTCTTCGAGCAGATCGCGGTAACGGCGGATCGGTTTCACCATTGCTTCCACTGGCGCCGCGCTCGCGACAATTTCATAAATATCGTCCGGCACAAAAACTTCCACCAGACCGGCCCCGGCCCGCAGCGCACCTTCCGCAGTCATGATCGCGGCCCCAATGAATCCTTTGGATCCCGCCACAACGCCGATGCGTCCGAATTGATTTTTGTAAGCACTGAATTGTCGCCGGGCCAAGATCGCCCCGAACGAGTGCGGACTAGCCGCGACCTCATTCGGCGCGGTTACCTCTGACCAGAGACCTGGAAGCGGAACGACCTCGATCCGGCCGACGAGATCGAGCGCGGAATCTACGATCAATCCATGTTTGACGAAGCCAATGGTGACGGTGAAATCGGCTACGATCGAATCTTCGGGATCGTTTTCGCCGGAATCAGCATCCAGGCCAGTGGGAAGATCGACCGCAAAGACAAACGTGTTTTGCTCGCGGCGAAGCCGATTAATCTCGCGTGCGGCGGAACGGATCGGTTCGCGGAGGAACGAGTTTGCGCCGGTGCCGAGTAAGCCGTCTAAAATTATGGTGTACGGTGCGCGAGCGATCGTATCAGCCGGCTTCGGGGTCGATTCGCGCAACGCCTTCAATTTTTGCTGGGTGAGCTCGCTGCAATTCTCTTCCAGAAACGGAAGACGGGTGTCGATCTTCCAACCGGCGCGCTGCAATTGTTCGGCCGCGACCAACGCGTCGCCGCCGTTGTGACCTTTTCCTGCAAAAACGATGCAGCTGCCGGGCTTGGGAAAAAATTGGCGGACCGCGCGGGCAACGCCGATCCCGGCCTGGTCCATCAGGGTCTCGACGGTGATCTGGCGGGCGAAAGCTGCTTGTTCAGCAGCCTGCATCTGCGCTGAACTCAGAACGGGTGATTCCAACTCAATCCTCCGCCTGTGAGGTAGATTTCTTTTTTCTGGTGGAGCTCTTGGTGGACGCGGTTTCGGACGAAGATTTCTTGTGCTTGGACGATGCCGATTTCGAGGAACTCTTTGAGCTGCGCTTATGTTTCGAGCGCGAAAGATCCGGGTCGTGATAGTGGGTTTGATCGATAAACGGCTGTAGTGGCACGGTCTCGGGCTCTAAAGACGTGTCGGACGAACTGGACGCGATTCTTGTGACGCCGGGAATGCGCGCCACCGAAGAGCGATTCTGAATTCCGTGCGCAATTTCCAAGGCGAGTTTTTGGCGATATGCAGAGTTTTGGGCGTACTGCGCTTCATTCGGATTGGTCAGGAAACCGCACTCGACCAGCACGGATGGGATCGTCGTTTTTCGCAAAACGAAAAACCCACGGCGGCGAACTCCACGATTAGCTGTCGGCGCGCCACCAGCTACATAATAGTGAATTGCCGAGGCGAGAGGTAAGCTTTGCGAGCTGTAAAAATACGTTTCGATCCCGCTCGCACTCCGGCGCGGAGTGGCGTTGAAATGAATGCAAACGAAGATTGCGTCGCGATACGCATTTGCAATTGCCACCCGTGTCCCCAGCGGAACAAAAACATCGCTATCGCGCGTCATGACAACGTGATAGCCAGATGCTTGAAGGACTGTTCTCAGCCGTTGCGCGACATCCAGGGTCATTATTTTTTCCGGAACGCGCTGCCCAGGAATACCGCCGGGGTCGAATCCGCCATGGCCGGCGTCGATAACCACCGTAGTCGAAGAGCGAACGCCCTCCCGCGTACGCACGGTGCGCAAGCGCGCTGCTGGAGTCGGCGTTACTCGCGGTGCGCTGGCACGTTCTCGCTGCGAAAGCGAGCTGGGGGCGGGCAAGGCTTTCACGCTGGTCGCAATGATGGCGCCCGCGAAGAGAAGACTATAAATGACAAGTGATTTGCGCATCAGTTAATCTTCCTTTGGAGCATTCGACGGGCTCGCGGAAAGTTTCCCGGCTTGATTACGTGTCGCTGGTGTGACCGGTGTGTCCATTATTCCGCCGGCAACCTTTATCACACCATCATCGGAATGGACAAGGCGCGGGCGGCTTTTGGTTTCGGCGAAGCTGGCGCGGGAAACAAGCTCTCCGTTCAAACCGACGCGGGCATAGGACCACATTCGCGGGGCCGCGCAATAAAGAACATGGAGCTGGTTGGAGTGGTCGAACTCAGCCTGCGGCTGATCGAATGCGATGACCTGGCCCAGTGAGTAAGTCGCGTAAACCAGCCCGCTGTCCTTGTCTTCCACGCGAACATAGAGCGACGTGTGATCAGGAAAACGGTTTGTCATCAGCGAGTAAGTGCGCGCAGTTCCGGGAACACCTTCCTCTTGTGGCACGCCCACCGTTTTCTGCCAAATCGGACGCGCGTCAGCGACCTCGAAAACTTTCGTGGCCGAATAGAAGAATTTATTGAGGTCGGCAAAATAAATATGAGCTCGAACTCGGTAGGTCCCGAAATTGTGTACCCGTACAACTGCGTCAGGTTAATCTTTCGCGTGATCCGTTGTCCGGCGGTGACTCTGAGCGGTTCGTTCCCGGCGTTCGAGATTTGCGGAATAGATTGACCTTCGCTACCGGTGACCTCGAAACCGAACCAGGGCTGGTTCCGGTCATCGCGAAAATCAACATCGCGTCCCGCCAGGTTGGTAAGCGTCAGGTTTGCGACCACCGGTTCGTGGGCGACGTACTGGAGCCGCGGGATTTGTAACTCAAGCTGAATCTGCGCAACCGCGTTGCTGGCGGCCAAACCCGAAAAGAACAGGCACCAGCACCATCTCATGAAAACGTAAACTACCGTAAAGCCACGTGGTTGCATAGAAAACTGCTACACTGACTGGTGCTGCGACTTTCGGTCGCCTTGCTCGCGCGTTACCGCGTCTGTCAGAATCTCGTTCCACGGCTCCGAAATTGTCTGTAACGGCGGCCGGACGATGTGCTCGTAGGCAAACTCGACGTATTTCCAAGCCACGATCTCGGCTAGCGCGTCGCTGCCCTGTGCGGCCGCCGTCTCGGCGTGAACGATTTTGCCATTGCGCAGAAAGGCGAGTCCGCTTTTCCCGTCTTTGACCATCTGCACCGCGCCGCTGCGGCGGCTCAAGCAACACATCTGCAAGACGTCGACCACCTGAAAAAAGTCGGGCGCATCGGCCGGCGCTTGCGTCGCCCGTTCGATAGCCGCCAGTAGTTCATCGCCCACTATTGGCTCGGGGAAGATTTTCGTATCGGAAACTTCGAGACACCGTTCGTCGGCGTCGTAGTTCGGAAAAAACAAAACCTGCAGTCCGGAAAAGATTTCACTCAATGCGGAACCGAGGGCGAGGCCGTTGATTCCATCGGCTTCGAGTTGGGTCAAGAGCAGATCGCAACGTTGATGACGCCGGGCCCAATCAATCGCGACGGCATCGCTCGGAACGAGCAGGCAATGATGGCGCGTATAATTTTTCACCATTTGCACCAGCGCATCACCCATTTCAGGATCGTGGTGCACGATGAGTATTTGCATTACTGGGGCGGAGCAGTGAAAGGCGCCGGAAACAGCGTCAACAATTTGGTGGGGTCGGCGCGTTTGTCCTGCAATTGATCATTATAATAAACGCGAACGATGTAACCAAGATATTTGCGTACGCCGGAATCGGCCGCCGCCGCCTTAATCGTCTTTCCTTTTTTCGCGGGATTGATCGCAGCAGCAGCGGCGGCTAGGTCGGACTCTGCTTTGTTCGCTTTCGATTTCGGCCGGATGTAAGTGACCGCCAGCGTCTCTCTGTTGCCGTCCGCCCAATCGTGGTTCGGAGTCAGCCACTCGTAACTGACATCGGCGTCAGTCAACTTGATCTCGTTATCGCCGACGGTGTCATAGAAGAACACCTGGATCTTTACTTTGGTGTGATCGATCACAACATTCGGGCGTTTCTTCACGCTGATCCGTAACATTAAATTTGTTTCGGAATCCGGGTCCGGCGTTTCCGACGCACTGACTTCGCTGATGCCGAGCGTCGATCCGGGAGGAATGCCCTCCACCGTGCCGCGGGCTGACGCAACGTCGAGTTTCGCTACGGCGGTCGCCTCAGGCGCGACTGCATTGGTAGTTGCCGAGGTTGGAACCCCGGTCCTCAGTTTCATGTCTGCGACGTCGTAAAGCGGGCCGGCCGACGGGCCAATGTCATGGACCCTTCGCCAGGCCTCGGCGGATTTGTCGAAATTCTGGATCGATTCGTAAATCATCGCCATCTCAGCAACCACTTCCGCATTTTTCGGGTCACGCTGTGCGGCATCCTGCAACCGGGTAAGGGCATTAACGGTATCGCCACTCTCACGCGCCGCCTGAGCTTGTTTTGTCAGCCGGTCGACTTCTGAAGAAACGGTCGTCGGCGGAGTCAACGCGGCTGCCGGGGAAGTTACGGACAACGCCACGGGCGGAGCCGATGGCGCAGCAGCTGAGGGAAGCGGTGCTGGCATTTCGCGCGGACTAACGCTCACCTGCGCGGGACGCGTTCGGCCGATGAGATGAATTCCCAACGCGCCTATCTCAGCGACGCCAAAAAGAATCACCAGCCCGAGACCGATGTTAAAGCTCTTATCAGTCCGCGACCCTGATACGAAGGAGAGCGACGCCATGGATAGTCGTTTCCTCTAGACCACCTCGTCACTATGTCAAGGCAGCGAGGGCGGGTAGGCAGGCTCGCGAGGCTCTCAATGGGACAGCGCTAACGCGAGATTTCGCTCTGGCTGAGTAGGGTAAAGCCGGCGCCGCTCAAAACTGAAATCGCGCATTCGTTATCGTCCACGTGGACGGCCAGCGCCGCCTGGCCGCGCGGCCGCACGAGGAGGGGATAGGTGAAGTGCACGTTCACTTCGGCCATGAACAGGGCCGCGAAAAGCTTCGACAATTCTGTTGCCACTTCGTGCATCTCCACCACCACAACGTCGCAGGTCCCGAACGCAATGTTGT
Source organism: uncultured Verrucomicrobiae bacterium (assembly GCA_963801815.1). Lineage (GTDB taxonomy): Bacteria > Verrucomicrobiota > Verrucomicrobiia > Chthoniobacterales > UBA10450 > AV40. Next base: position 170,173 of record CAWDGJ010000002.1, on the reverse strand, counting down.
TTTGCTTGAGCAACTGCTCCACGCCGCCGGGATCGCTCACAACCAGACGCGCAATCGCCGAATCGGTCGATTCTGAAACGCTCATCGCCATTACGTGGTAATCGTGCGCGTTCAGCATCTTGAGAACATCGTGCATCGCGCCGACTTTATTCGGAAGAAAAACGGAGAACTGCTTCACCAGCGGTCCGTCCCGCTTCGACGTCGTCTTAGGAAGGTCGAGTGCCATGGTGGATCGCGCAGCCCCCGGCGCGATGTTATTTGGGCGGCGAAGCCGCGTTCATTTAGCATCGCCCGCGGAGCGGCCGATCCACCAGAGTATGTCATTCCCGCGCTTTCAAAGGCAAACCAATAAACTTTCGTTGCGGATTTCGGATTGCGGAATGCGGAAAGACAGAGTTCCGTAGCCGCGATCATGGAGACGGAAAATGAATTGATCGCGCAGCGGCGCGAAAAGCTGGAGGTGCTTCGCAAGAAAGGCGTCGAGCCATTCGGCCAGGCTTTCGAGACGTCCGGCTCAATCGCTGAAGTGCGGGAAAAATTCAAGGAAGGTGAAACCTTGCGCGTCGCCGGGCGCATCACCGCCCATCGCGACATGGGCAAGAGCCATTTTGTCGACCTTCGAGACGCCAGCGGACGCATCCAGATCTATTTTAATGACAAGGAAGTCGGCGCCGAAGCAATGGAGGTGTTCAAGCTCCTTGATCTCGGCGATTTTGTTGGCGTAGAGGGCACATGCTTCGTCACTAAGACCGGCGAGTCGACGGTGAAGGCGCAGAAGTTCGAAGTTCTGGCGAAATCGCTAAGACCGCCGCCGGAAAAATGGCACGGCTTACAAGATGTCGAAGCGCGCTATCGGCAGCGCTATGTCGATCTTGTTGCGAACGAACAGTCACGGGAGACGTTTCAAAAACGAATCTTGATGGTGCGCGAAATCCGGCGGTTCCTGGAAGACCGCGGTTTTTTCGAAGTGGAAACGCCGATGCTGCAAACCGTGGCCGGCGGCGCGGCGGCACAGCCATTCAGTACCTCATCACAAGGCCCTCGGGCTTGATCTCTATCTCCGGATTGCGCCGGAACTTTATCTCAAGCGCCTGTTGGTTGGCGGATTTAACAAAGTTTTCGAGCTGAACCGAAACTTCCGGAACGAGGGCATTTCGCGAAAACACAATCCGGAATTTACCATGCTCGAAATCTACTGGGCTTACGCCAACTTCGAAAAAATGGCGGACCTGGTCGAGGAACTGATCTGCCACCTGGCGGAAAAAGTTTCCGGATCATTGAAGATTGAGCATCGCGACGCGGATGGAAAAGTGACACGCACCATCAACCTCACGCGGCCGTGGCGCCGGGCGCGTTATCTCGATCTGGTGCGCGAAGTCGCCGGCAAGGATTGGTTCGAGCTTTCGAGCGAGCAACGCCGCGCCCGCGCGACCAAGGATTTTAAGCTCGAAGTTTTGCCGCAGCTCGCCGATTTCGAGGTAACCCAGCACGTTTTTGAAAAACTGGTGGAAGAGAGAACGTTCGATCCGCTGTTCGTGACTCATTGTCCGAAAGAGCTCGTGCCTTTGGCGAAACAAAACGCGATTGATCCTGCGCTGGTCGATGTTTATGAGCTGATTATCAACGGAGTGGAAATGTCGCCGGGATACACTGAGCTCAACGATCCCGACGTGCAGCGCAAACGGTTGCTCGAACAAGCAGGCGAAGAAACTCAGAAGCTCGACGAAGATTTTTTACTCGCGCTCGAACACGGAATGCCGCCAGCCGGCGGCCTTGGCCTTGGGATCGATCGACTGGCGATGATGCTTACCGGCGCGGAATCTATCCGCGATGTGGTCCTGTTTCCGCTGCTAAAGCCGAAGCGCGATTAGCGATGGGATGCAGCCGGCGAAGCAGTGGCCGACGGGCTCGGCGACGGGGAAGTCTCTCCCTTGGTGTGAGACGTCTCCTTCTTCCTCTTTGAGCCGTTGGCCGCTTCTTCGGTGAAAACTAAACGCTTCGCTTTGAAGCGCGGATCGCCCCCGTCCACAGCGTCCGTTTCGCCGTTTTCAGCGCCATTGCTCGCCTTCTGGCCCAAATCATCGATCGAAGTCAGGCTCGAATGAAGAAGACTCCCTTGGAACTTTGGATCGGTACCGCTCGTTTTAAGCTGTTTGGTTGATTCAACCTCCGAGACTTTTTCGCGCCGCGTTGGTTTGCGAGAGAGCTGGCCTTCATCTCGCCCCATCGTGCCGGCGGCAAGGGTTTCTTTGGTACTCATACGATACAACGTGTCGTCCGGAACGTCGTTGCTTGAGCCGGATGCATCGCTTGCGTTTGAGGCGTCAGACGAGTCCGGTTTCTGTGTGCTGGGATGCGCACTATCGGTCGTAGTCGAAGTAGAGGGAGTGTAGGGATCTGATGTGGGACCGGAGCCTGATGTCGGACTCATTGGACTTGGAGGAATTGGCTCGGGTCCTGGCGCCGCCGCTGACACCACTCACCGGTTGCGGTCCCGCAGATGCAGAAAAACAGAGCCCAAATGCGACCCCAAGAGACAGGGCGAAAATTAGCAATTTAGACACGAAAACCGATTACAACAGTCTGCCATTGAAAGCAACGCATTTCGCTGTCAGGCAAAGGCGGGCAGGCGAATCACACTGCATGATCGGCCGCCTGTCTGCAGGGGTGGGCTTCACTTCCGCATTCCAGTTGAATGGTGACATGACTGATGTGGAAATTTTCCTGAAGTTCGTCGCAAACGCGCGCCAGCAATTCGTCGTCGATGTTTCCGTCCGGCTTCACCAAATGCGCTGTGAGCGCCGTTTCGGTTGTACTCATCGCCCAAATATGGAGATCGTGGACTCTGGAAACTCCGGGCAACTGCGCCAGATAACGCTCCACTTTTTCCGGTTCAATGTTTCGCGGCACGGCTTGCAAAGCAAGGTTGGTGGATTCGCGCAACAGGTCCCACGTGCCCCAAACGATGACGGCGGAAATTATCAAGCTCACAACCGGATCGATCCAATGCCATCCCGTCCAGAGAATGGCGAAACCCGCGATTACGACTCCGGCAGAAATGGCCGCGTCGGCGGCCATGTGGAGAAACGCGCCGCGAATATTAAGATCGTGTTCGCGGCCGGCCCGGAACATCAATGCGGTGGCGGTATTTACCGCAATGCCGACCAACGAAACCCAAATGATCGTGTTCGCGGCGACTTCGGCTGGCGCTCTGAACCGGCGCAACGCTTCCCAAACGATCGCCCCCACTGAAACGAGCAAAAAAATGGCGTTGAACAGCGCAGCCAGAATCGAGCTGCCGCGCAGGCCGTAAGTTCGTCGCTTGGTCGGCAGACTCTTGGTCATTGCACTCGCGCCCCAGGCGAGCAGCAAACCGAGAACGTCGCTCAAGTTGTGGCCGGCATCGGCGAGTAATGCGAGTGAATGTCCGATTAAGCCGAAAATAACCTCGAACAAGACATAGGCGGTGTTCAGCGCGATGCCGATGGCAAAAGCGGCGTTAAAATTCGGCGAGTGATTATGCGAATGATCGTGCGCCATGGAATTAATGTTCCAATATAATCACCAACACGCCGAGGGTGCAGAAAACCGCGCTCACAATCAGCGGTTCGTATCTTTCCAGTGTCTTGAATCGCAAACGTTGTAGTCCAAGCATGGTCAGCGAAGTGAAGGTGATCATTCCCGTAATAGTGGCGACGGCCAGAACAGTGCTCAGCAACACAAAACCGAGCCACCCGTATTTCGCGCCGGTCAGGAACACGGGCAGAAACGCTTCACAGGGAGAAAAGGTCAGCAGCGCCATTAAACCCAGAATTGCCGCCCCGTCTGATCTTTGTCTCGACCAATCCTGCTCGAGCGCACGCTCCTCTTCTTCAATCGAATCATCGAGATCGTCATGATGATGGTGGTCGCCGTGATCGTGTGAATGGTGCTCGTGACTGTGACTGCCGAACAAATGGACGTGTCCATGATCGCCCTTCATTTGACGAACGAGATAAAAAATTCCCAAAGCAATCAGCGCGCCTCCGGCGAGATAGGGGAACGCATTGCCAATTCGACTGTTGATTGCCATGCCGCCCCACACGATCAACACTCCGAGCGCGGTGGTGAAGATGACGTGGCCCACGCCGGCAAAGCCGGTCACCGCGAGCGTTTTTGTTTTGGTCCAACGTTGAGTGCGGGCCGCTACCACGAACGGAAGCCAGTGCGTCGGGATCACCGAGTGAAGAAATCCCACGGCAAATCCCGTGGCCAGGAGTGTTATGAAAACAACGTCATTCACGTCAGCGCGGGTCCGTTATTCCGATAGAATAAAGCGGCGGCGCCAGAGGCCAATAAATGAAATCAAAATCAAAAGCGCGCCGAAGGTGCAGACAATCGCTGCACCGGACGGCAGATCCCACCAATAGGAAAGGAGCAATCCAGCAACCCCGCCGATCAGCGCGACGATCCAACCGATGAGCAACCGGTTGCCAATCCGCCGGGCCAGATTGATCCCGCAAACTGCGGGTACGATCAGATAACTAAAGACGAGCAGCACGCCGGCGATGCGCACAAAGCTCGTTACCACCAGGCCGAATACCGCGTAGAAGCAAAAATCCCACCAGCGCACGCGCAATCCGCTTTGATACGCGCCTTCGTCATCGAACGAAACGAGCAGGAATTTTTTTCGAAAAACAAAATGAAAAATGCCGACAGCCGCGAAGAGCGCGAACCGTTCCCAAACTTCGCGCGGCGTGACGAGCAAAATATTTCCGACCAGCATGTTTTTGATTTCTTCGTCGCCTTCGGCGGCGCGGCTCAGGAGCAAAACTGCGGCGGCGGCTGCGACGACGTAGGAAATTCCGATGACAGCTTCCTGCGGAATCTGGCTCTTCCGCTTGCCGGTCACTGAAAAAATCGACGCGCCGATCAAAGTAAACAACAGCGCTATGCCGAAGGTGGTCCAGCTTTCAAGATCGATATGCAGCAAGACGGCCAAACAAATTCCAAGGGACGCCATCTGCGCCATCGCGATGTCGATGAAGATGATTCCGCGTTGGACGACGTGAAGTCCCAAGTAAACCAGCAGCCACGGCAAGAGAACGCAGGCCATGATAGGCCAGAACATCACTTCCCACATAATTATTTCAGTGCTTCGGCGAGTTTCGAAACAAGTTTGTCGATCAGGCTCACGTAGCTGTCCGCGTTCGGAATTCCGCCGGGAAATTGCGCGAAGTCCACTACTTTCGCGCCCGTTGATCTGGCCACCTTCTCCGCAATCCGCCGGTCATGATACGGTTCCACAATGATCGCTTTGATGTGCAACGATTTCATTTGACCGATCACTTCGGTTAAGTGCGATGGCGACGGCGGAATGCCGGGCTTCGGTTCGAGAAACACGTCGATGTTAATACCGAAGCGGTGGGCAAAATAGGGCCACGAATCGTGATAGGCGGCGACGTGCTGGCCTTGAAACGGTTGCATCATCGCGCCCCAATATTGCAGTTTATTATTAATGGCCGCTTCGAATTTCTTGTAGTTCGCGTCGTAAAACGCTGCATTCGGCGGATCGACGGCCGCGAATGATTGGGCGATGTGCTGCGCGATCGCTTTGGCAATGATCGGGTCGACGCAAAAATGTGGATTGCCGAGCGCATGCACATCGCCGGCGGCGCGGGTCAAAGTCGTCGGTACTTCCATCAATCGAATTCCCTGCGACGCTTGCACCCGTCCGGGCTTTCCAACTTCGATCTTCGGATTGCGGGCATTTTGCAACAGCGGCGGCAGCCAACCAACCTCAAGCTCCGCGCCCCCGTCGATCAACACGTCGGCGTTGCGCAACGAAACGACAAAACTTGGACGCGCATCCACGAAGTGCGGATCTTCGGTCGGCTTCGCCAGCACGACGAGATCGATCTTGTCGCCGCCGATTTCGCGCGCGAGCGATCCGAAATCGGGAAGCGTGGCGACAACGTTCAACTTCGCCTGCGCGGAAAATGCACAGACAACAAAGGACAGAATTAACAGGATTCGTTTCATAATTTCGCGATTTTTGCCCGCCGAGCGGGTGTTCTCATTCCAAGCAAAGCGAGGAGTTCCACATGCGCAGTTTGGATCACACAACTTAGTCTGCGTGATCAATGAGCTCTTGGGTGATCCTTCACTTCGTTCAGGATGACAATTCATACTTAAAATTTGTGGGCGCCGTGCGAGCCGAGGATGAATTCAAATTGAAGAAAAACTGAGTCTACGTCGCGGCCGGCCAGGAAAAATGTTTCGTCGAGAAAGTCGTGATTGTATTGCAAACGGATCTTGGAGAACTCGGTCGGATACCAGGTCAGGTTGGCACTGATCCGTGACCGCGATTGTCGATCGATATCGTCGGTGTACCGCGAATCTTGCGCGTCGTAGTAATCACCGCGGATTCCCGCCACCCAACCTTTCTTGAATCCCCAAAGCACTTGCGAATAAAGCCCCCAGTCATGAAATGTTTCCGCGACCGGGAATGAATCGTCCATACCGTGGCCTGCTTCGAAGCGACGATACATGAACTCGGTTTGCCATTTCACGAATGGAAATCCGCCCTCGGCCTTCTCGCTTTTCCATTTGTAAAGAAAATCGGCGCCGTAAATCTGCGTTCGCGCATTGCCGCCCGTTTCATTTGAACCGAACGCACCGGAAACGCCGGCGAGCACCACTTGAGTCGGGCTAAGATCGACCGAGTTTTCCCAGCGCGGAATCCAAACGAAATCTTCGAGACCGCGAATCTCGCGATCGGTTGTTTCCCGGCCGTAGAAGATGCCGTTGTCACCGGGATTGCGAAACGAGTAGCCGGTTTCGCCGCGGCCGTTTTGCACTCCAAGAAACAATTGCGAATACCACGGCAACGGCACAATCCAGGAAATTTGGGTGCCCACACCGCGCAAGCCGTCCGGGCCGAGAAAACGCCCGGCGACGATCGGGTAATCGGCAAAGTCCCAGGTGTGCGGATGGGTTGGATTGATTCGGCCAAACGCGGCGAAGAATTGTCCGCCTTTTAATTGCAGGTTGAACGGTAGGCTCGTCGTTTGCAGGAACGCTTCTTCAACTTCGACGTCGGTATTGTTGTCGTTGTCGAGTTTGAAAACGATGTTTGCGAAACCTTCGAAGTAAGGATCGACGGCTCCATCGAAGGCAAGTTCGATGTTTCGCGCATTGAATCCGCGCTGCATCGGGTCATGATCGCCCACCTCAATGTGATTGAGATCTTTGGCGCTCGATTCGGCAAGCGCGAACAAGCCGTCGAACGACATGTTCATGTAATTCTTACCGCCACCGCTGCTGATTCCGAACGGCTGCGTGAGTGATGCCCCAGCCCCGGTACTGGAAATTGTCTCCGGCGCGGATGTGACAACTGACGTATCCGTCGTCGGAAAATTTCCAACAGCGGTGCCATTCGCATTTACGCCTGGACTCTGCGCGGCCGACGGCGCGCTCGTTGTGGACGAGGCAACGACTGACGCATCTTCAGTCGGAAACCCCGCAGGCGCTTTCGTTGCGGCTGTTGGCGACGGTGATGGTGCTGCAGAAGCAGCCGCGATCGGCGATGGTTCCGGCGATTCAACATTTGTGCTGTTCTGCTGATTGAGTCGATCGATTGTTGTCTGCTGGTCCGTCACTTGTTGTTGCAAGGTCTTCACCGTGTCGGTGAGGGCTTTCACTTGCTGACGCAGTTCATCCATTTGTGATGACGAGGTCGGCGTCGATGCCGTTTCCTGTGCGTGGACTCGACTCACCAGGAAAATTGCGAGCGTCAAAGATAGAAAATTTCTCATGTAGGCTCCTGTCTTACGTCAATGCGGGCTCGACAAATACGCGGTAGACTCTTGCCACACAAAGCGGCGCTCGCAATGACGTCGCTCACCAACAGCCGACCAACGTTAGAAACGCGACAAGGCTTCGTGGTCCTCAACGCAGCGCTGTGTCTCGATTGTGACGTGGACTAACTCTTCGTGTTCGTGAAGCAATTCGCGATACAGATTGGAGCTCTTCGGTTCGTGGGCGACGATGGAAACAATGGCTGCGAATTTTCCGGTGCTGACCTGCCAGACATGGAGATCGGTAACGATCGAATCACCGTCACTCTCAACCGTGCGCCGGATTTCGTCAGGCAAATCAGAAGAGAGTGGTGTCTGATCGACCAGAATGCCGCTGGTGTCTCGTAATAATTGGTAAGCCCACGAAAATACAACGCCACTTCCAACGAGACCAACGATGGGATCTAGCCAATCCCAACCGAAGAATTTCCCCGAAGTCAGTGCGACAATGGCGAGCAACGTTGTGAACGCATCAGCAACGACGTGTAAATACGCCGCGCGCAGATTCAGATCGTGCTGATGCGAATGTTGCTGTCGATCTTCGCCATGGTGGTCGTGTGCGTGATGATGGTCTTCCTTCAACAGAAATGCGCAGACAAGATTTACACTGAGCGCGACGCAAGCGATATCGATCGCTTCGTTAAAATGAATTTGTAGTGGAACAAAAAGGCGATGGACCGATTCGCCGGCCATAAGCAATGCAACCACTGAGAGCACGACTGCGCTGGCAAAGCCTCCGAGGACGCCGATCTTTCCCGTTCCAAAACTGAATTGCTCGTTGGATGAGTGCCGCCGCGTGAAATAGTAGGCAACGGCCGTGATCAGGAACGCGGTCACGTGCGTGCTCATGTGCCAGCCGTCGGCCAGCAACGCCATTGAGTGAGAAAGAACACCAGCGGTTATTTCCACGACCATCATCACGCCGGTGATGGCAATCACGATACGGGTACGGCGTTCGCCTTTCGTAAAGTCGCTCACGAAATTATGCGAGTGCCGGAAACGTGAGTGATCTACCTGGTGCATTGGCTTAATTGGGCGGCCGTCAATATTACTCGGTGCTCTTACTCTGTGCAGGCTGAACTTCTGGCACCGTCGGTGGGGTGACCAAATGACTTACGGACTTGGCCGCGGGGCGGCCCCCTTCAAGCCTTCGGGTCGCTCGCCGCCTTTATCCATGGCGAGCAGCTCGGAGACCGTCACAAATTTGAATCCTTTCGCGAGAAGGGCATCAAAAACCTGCGGCATCGCAGCAATCGTCGGCGGGTGGATATCGTGTGACAAAATGATCGACCCCGGACGTGCTCCCGCGATGATGCGTTTCGCGACGATGTTAGAGCCAGGTCGCTTCCAATCGAGAGGATCAACGTCCCACAAGATTATCTTGTAACCGAAGTCGCGATTCACCCATTCCCGCTGGCGTTTCGTCAACTCGCCATACGGAGGGCGCATCAACTTCGGTGTTGCGCCGGTGGTCTTCACGATAATGTCTTGGGTCCGTTGAAGCTGGCCCCGAACGTCCGCGTCGGAGAGCTTCGCTAGATTAGGGTGCGACCAGGAGTGGTTACCGATTTCGTGTCCTTCCGCGATCTCTCGGCGGAGAACGTCTGGGTTTTGCTCGATGCATTCGCCAAGGACGAAAAACGTTAGTTTGATGTGCCTCTTTGCTGCCATCTCGAGTAGCTTGGCCGTGTTTGTTGCGTGCGGGCCATCATCAAAGGTCATCGCGATGTACGGCCCATCAACATTAACCTCTGTGAATCTAATCTTCTCAGAGCTCGGAAGGTCGGGCGTAGCCGAAGTCCCTGTCAGCGCGGAATCTTGCGCGTCCAAAGTGGCGTAAACCGATAGGATCGCGATAAGAGCGAATATAAAAGATCGAATCATAAGAGCAGCATGATCGAGTCAGTTCAAAAGTCGTAGGCTACTGTGCCGTAAAAGCCGCGGCGCTGGCCGAACTGCGGCGCGCCTACGCCGATGCCGCTGCCGTCGCGCAACTCGTAAATTTTGTCGAAGAGATTCACGATATCGAGCCGGATTTTGAAACTGCCAGGCCAATTCGGAATTTTTAGGATCCGCTGAAGCCCAAGGTTGACGGTTCCGTAATCGGGAACGCTCTTGGTGTTGGCAAAACCGCGGCGAAGTCCGCTTCCGTAAAGGAATTCGCTCGATAATCTCCAGTCCTGCCAGGTGTAAGCGCCGCCGGCCGTCGCGGTCCAGCGCTGATCGTGATCGAGAAAAACCCAATGCTTGTTGATGAACGCGTACTCATCCGGATCGAACAGAAATTGGGCCGAGCTGACGTGGACGCCGCGCGCCCACTCCCAGGCTGCGTTGCCATAAAGCGAGAACGGGCCGTGATCGTAATTCGTAGTGAATTCGCCGCCGTAAATTCGGCCGCGCGAATAATTGAACGACGATAGAATGAGCGCCTCTCCGAACTGGCCTTCATCCAAAACCGAGTGCGTGCTTTTGTAAAAGCCATCGAGGCCAACGTTCCAGCCTTCCATGATTTTTTGGGTGACGCCGGCGTCGAAGTAATGCGCCCGCTCCGCAGCTGATCGTTGAATCCTTGGTGATAGCCGATTCGTTTGTGGTGCCGGTGAACTTGGAAATCGTGCTTTGGGGAACCGCTTCCAACGGAGGCGGCGTAAAGTAACGTGCATAGCCGGCGTGCAACGCGGTCCCGTCCCACGGTGTGTAAACAACGTTGATGCGCGGGCTTAACTGGTTCTCATCGCGAAACGCGTTCACGAAATCGAGGCGTCCGCCGAAATTAATTGTGAGTTGATCCAGTGGTTTCCATTCGTCCTGCAAATAAAAACCGTAGAAGTAACCGGTATTTGTCGTTGATTATCGACCACGCGCTGCGGCGGCATGTTGGGAATTTGATTGCCGTTCGTGTCCACCGGGAAAACGTTCGTTACCGTGTTTACGGTAGCGTATTGCTCAGTAAAAATTCCGCCGGCTCGGATGGTGTGCTCGTCGTTGAGCTTGTAACTCGAATCAAACTCAGCGCCGTTCGATAAGAATGTCGCGATCCACTCGGGAAGCGACACCGTTGAAAATTAGATCGCCCACTTCATCGGGACGAAAAAGGATCGAGCTGTATCGATTGAAGGCCGACGCCTGGAAATTGAAGACGTCGGATTTCTTTTGGTAGGTCAGAATGTCGTAGTAGTTCTCTTCCGATTGGTTCTCATCGAGCTTGGCCGAATTGAAATTCGTACGTCCCATGTCGTTGAACGCTGGCGTTTGGCCCGGATTGTTCGGGATTTCGAAATCATTGTGATTATGGCCGGCGATCAGCGAGAACCGGCTGGTGTCGTCGATGATATCGGATGCGTAGACGAATTCCCTGAATTGGTCGGTGTCGTCGTGAATCGGACTGTTGCTCGACGTCGGATTTTCGATGCCGATGCCGCTGTGGAAATAACTCTGGGTTACGTAATAGCTGAGCTTTCCGGTCACGCCGCCGCGTTCAAGGCTTTCCTGGAAGGTGTCGAAACTTCCGACATAGATTGACGCTTCAGTGTTGAGGAAGGCCGCGCCGTTCTTGGTATGAATATCGATCACGCCTGTTTGGCGAAAACCAAACTGGGCCGGGAGCGCGCCGGTCATGAGCGAAATGTTATCGGCAAAGCGCGTTGCCAACTCCGGGCCGAACCCGGGAATGCTTTCCGGCAAAAGCACATCGTCGATGCGGTATTGCAGATTGGCGTGCTCGCCGCGGACGTGAAGTTGTCCGAACGAATCGCGTGCCACGCCGGGAAAACGCAGAACGGTTTCGTTAAACGGCGCATTCTCGCCTTGCGCCTGGGAGTCGAGACGATCGGGCCCGATCGTGTAACGCGTCGCGCCAAGGCTCGGCACAATCGCTTCACGCGAAATGTCCAACTCGTTGGATGTGACGGTAACGCTTTCCGCTGTCGCGGTCGCGGGTGTCGGCGAAGTTGATGGCGCTGTCGCTGGTGAAGCAGCGGCGGTTGCTGGCGAAGTCCCCGGCTTTGAAACGGCTTCTTGCCCGTTCGTGATGGTTGTCGTGATAAACAGCGCGGCTAGCGCTATTGGAAATTTGTTCATGGAAATTTGTTGTCGATCTAGTTTTCAAAATTGTGATTTGGTTGTGGCGTTCGCGATTTGAGCGAAGCCGGGTAAAAACGGCGCATCTGCACAAATGCGAACCGCGTTCAACGAAATGCCCTACCGAGTTACCCGCGATGAAAACGCGGCTTGATTGTGCGTGATTAGGCGGGCGGCGCGTGTTCGAAAACGGAAGCGACGAGAAATACCGAGCCGATCCAAAGCGGAGTCAGTTCGGGAATTTTGAATTCGTCGAGGCGAACCGGTGCGCTGATGTGAAGCGCATCCGGTGAATGATCGCAGTTGCCTGATGCAATGAATGTGACCGCGCAGGAATGTTCTACTTGATTCGCATCGGGGTGAACGCGCTCGTGCAGTTGTGGCGAAACGCTGAGCGTCAGCGTCCAGAAAAAAGCTGCCGAGGCGAGGACCGCGACAGAAGCACGTGACGTCGTGCTGCGTTTCATTGAAAGCGAGTGTCTACTGGCCTAACAGAGTGCGCAACATTTTTTTGAAGAGTCGATACGCCTAAGTCGGGTGTTCGGTAAACCACTGCAGCGCAACCCTCGCTACTTGCCGGGAATTCTTGAGCTTTAACTTCTCTTTGATGTTGGTGCGGTGCGTCTCAACGGTTTTAGGACTCACGTTCAACGCATTGGAAATCTCGCGGACGTCCTGGCCTTTGCCGATCAGTTCGAAAATTTCCAACTCACGATCTGTCAGCCGGTCAACCAGATCATGGCTTGATCGCAGTTGCTCGCCGACTCCGTTTTGTTGGAGCTGTTCGGAAATTCCCGGACTGAGATACCGTTTTCCTTCCAAAGTGTCTTGAAGCGCGGCCGCGATATTGTCGACCGCATCTTGTTTGACGATGTAGCCCATCGCGCCGGCTCGAAGCGCACGTGTCGCGTAGAGCGCCTCTTCGTGCATTGAAAGAATCAAGACCGGGATATTTTGGAACTCGCTTCGAATGGTCTTTGTTAATTCGATGCCACTCGCGCCCGGGAGCCCTATGTCGACTACGACGAGATCCGGTTTGAGTTCGCGGATTGAGGCCATGGCATCGACAGCGGTGCTGGCTTCACCACAAACTACGAAGCCCGGTTTCGAGTCGATGAGACGAACGAGGCCTTTGCGCAAAACAGGGTGATCATCGACCAAAAAGACGCGTTTCTTCGTTTCAGACATTAAAATCGAATTGGTCTTTATCCGGCCTGGCCTTCAATCCATTGGACTGCAAATCGGTTTACTTCGCGAGCGTTCTTCAGATTCAGTTTTTCTTTAATGTGCGCGCGATGAGTCTCGACTGTCTTTCGACTGATGTGCAACGCGTCCGAAATCTCGTGCACGTCGCGGCCTTTCCCGATCAGTTCCAGAATCTCCAGCTCGCGATCGCTCAATTTGTCGGTCGGATTAGTTTCAGTGCTGCCGCTGGCGAAATTCGTAATCAATTTCGCGGACATCTGACTGCTCAGGTACGGCCGGCCGGCTAGCACTTCCCGAATCGCGCCGATGACATTCTCAAGCGCTTCCTGTTTCATGACGTAACCCTGAGCGCCCGCCCGAAGCGCGCGTAGCGCGTAGAGCGATTCATCGTGCATCGACAAAATCAACACCGGCAATTTCTCGAACTCGGCCCGAATGTTTTTGATTAGCTCGATGCCGTTCGCGCCGGGCAGACTAAGATCGACAATCACCAGGTCGGGTTTCAACTCCCGGATTTTGCTCATGCCTTCGGCGGCATCACCGGCTTCGCCGCAAATGGCGAAGGCGTCGTTAGCACTGTTGATCAACTGCTCCAGCCCTTTCCGAAATAGTGGGTGATCATCAACAATGACGATCCGTTTGCTCTTCACCGGAGTGGTCTTCGGTTTTTCCTTGATGGCAGCGGCACTTTTCATTTTGAAAGTGGCAAGTAAACGGCGAGGCGGGTGCCGCCGCGACGCGGAGATTCCACTTCCAGCCGAGCGCCAATTGATTGAGCGCGGTATTTCATAATGTGAAACCCAAGTCCACCGTCGCGCTTCTTGTCCTGTCCATTCAGACCGACTCCGTTATCGATCACGCTGAAAACCAGTTCTCGTTTTCGCCGGCACGCTTCCAGAACGATCTCGCTGGCGCGGGCATGCTTGTTGGCGTTGATAACGCCTTCGCGCAGAATTCGAAAAATCTCCGACGCGACTCTGTCGTCTTGGATATCCAGCTTGCCGTCGCAGTGAAACCGGCACCGCGTCTGCCAGATTTTTCGCTCGGCCAGATCGCGCAGTGCATGTTCAAATCCGGCGGCGTCGATTTCCTCCTTATGCAAATCGTGGGCGATGTTGCGCGCGTCCATCACCGAATTGTTGACGAGGTGGGCAATCTTCTCCAATTCCTTGGGATCGGCGACGCGATGATCGTTTAGGCGCAGCGCCGCTGCCCGGGCCATAAATGCGATAGCCGTCAACTGCTGGCACAGACCATCGTGCAATTCCTGACCGAGCCGTTCCTGCTCCCGGTCGCTAATTTCCAGAATCTGACCTTCGAGACCTTTGCGACGGCTGATCTCATTTTCCAATTCAGTATTCGCCATCCGCAACGCTTTGGTTCGCTGGGTGACAAGCCGTTCGAGCATATCTCTCGATCTCTGGAGCGCGACTTCTGTGCGCTTGCGCCGAGTAATGTCAGTATTGCTTTCGAGAATACGAGCTCGCCGTCCAAGCTTGTCTCGATCCAGCGCCCAATGACTCATCACGATGATCTTGCTTCCGTCTTTGCGCTTGTGAACGAGCTCGCCACTCCATCGATCGTTGCGCTCCAGTTCGTTGAAGATTTGCGCGCGGGGTTTGGGATGTTCCGTTTGCAACAATCGATGGGTGACCTCGCCCAGAGCTTCTTCGGCCGAATACCCATACAGCTCGACGGCCCCACGATTCCAGTAAGTGATGCGGTCTTGTCGGTCGCGGACCAGGATTGCTTCGTTACTCAGATCAAGCAGCCGCGCTTGTTCCACCAATCGACGGTCATCTTTTTTATGCTGAGAGATGTCGCGGGCGATTTTTGAAACGCCGATAATCTCTCCCTTGGCATCTTTTACCGGCGAAATGGTCAGCGAAACATCGATAAGGGAGCCATTCTTGCAGCGGCGCACGGTTTGGTAATGGTCGATTGATTCGCCGCGACGAATTTTTCTCAGGATCTCCGTTTCCTCCGCTTGTCGATCTTTCGGAATCAGCGTCAGAACCGATTTCCCGATAATCTCTTTCGCCTTATATCCAAAGATGCGTTCTGCGCTTTCGTTCCAGTCGGTGATGATGCCATTCAAATCCTTGGCTGCGATTGCGTCATGCGAGGATCGGACGACTGCAGCCAGGCGCATTACGGCAATTTCGGCGCGTTTCCGTTCCGTGATGTCGACCAACATGTTGATGCCGCCGACGATTCGCCCGCGCGCATCGCGCAATGGCGTTGGGTAGGGGGTAAACCAAACCCGCGAACCGTCCGGCCGTTCCGCGATCGCTTCCGCTCCGCGAATTACGCGACCCTTTTTGAGCGCGATCGCCATCGGGCATTCCCTATGCGGCATGCGCTGGCCGTTTGGATAGTAGAGTTTCCAACTGACGCACCACTTGTCGGTCCCGAGTTCCGGAACGCGGCCCGACAATTCGACGCAGGCCTGATTGAAATGAGTAAGTCTGCCCTGAGCGTCAGTGGTGTAAACTGCAGCCGGCAACGCATCGATCATTTCGCGGAACTTGCGGTCCGCTTCACCGGCTGATTCTTCACTACGTTTGCGATTGGCAATATGCCTCAGACGCTTCGAAGCAAAGCCGCCCGAATGACGGGCGCTACCGTTCTTCGCGGTTGCGCCGATATCACGCCAACCGTTCGCCCCGTTGCGATGTCGTTTCGCTCTTTTACGTTCAGCGCTCTTCGCTTTGTTCATAAACCAGGAACAAATCTGCGACCCCTAGTGTGGATCTTAACCGCAAAAGCCCGGTGCCGAAAGTCAAAACCCGTCAGCGGTGAGCGGTCGTTCGGGCAATCGCAGCAAGCAAGATCACGGCTCTTGAGGATTAAACGCTCCGGAAACGAGTTTCGGTCGTAACAATCAACCGTTAGAAAGTTTCCGTACGTTTCTCGAACAAAACTGTTTGACCCACCGTCATTAAGCGTCGCTAGTCATTAATCGTGGCTGCGATCAGCCAACCTTCCCAGTATGCGTAAACTTGTCGCCCGAATTGAGACCGAACTAAAAGAACAAGAAGTCTGCGCCGTTTACAATTCTGAGCTGGCGCGGGTCTTTCCGACGACGATCAGTCCTGAAAAGCGCAAAAAGGAAATCCAACGCTTCGCCGATGCGAACGAATTAGCGGTTACGTTTTATGACGTCGGACTTTGCGCCGTCTTTGAGCGGGCCAGTCGCGGTTCGCGAGACGGCGAGGTGATCTTGCCGCTTCCGCTGTCAAAACGGTCAAAGCCAACTCGCAAGCGTCGCGGCTAACGGTCGAGCCGATTGGGCGACAGGCAACGAAGCTTTTCCAAGGCTTCAAAAAAAACGTTGGCGATCTGAATCCTCACATCGCCGGAAATTATTTCGCCCAAAATATTGGTGACTTGTTCGTGATAAGAATAACTGGAAGCACGGCGTCCGGCCGTCGATCAAATTTTAACTTCGCCAACTACGCGGCACGAACCTTTGAGTGATTGACGGCGCGACGAAGCCCTTCGGATGGCGGACGCAGACCAGCGAGATATTGGGCGTCGAATGCGCGAAGCGCGGCTTCGACGGTTTGACCGATCCCGACAATACCGTCTTCCACGGTCGGGCCTAGAAGTGCGATCCAAAGCTGGCCGCGATATAACAGATGTGGCCGCCGCGCGGCGGATGGACTTCCCGGGTGCGCTACACAATAAAGTTCCATGCGCTCCATCGCCGCGAGCGTTGAATTTTCCCGGAGGCCACTATGCTCGAACTCATTGTGCGTTTTCATCCAACCTCAAAACGTGGAGATCACCTACGTTGGATGTGCTCTTTTGACCAAGGGCGTTGGGAAACTCTACTTTGTCACCTTGATTTCACTTTCCCGCTGCGAGTTCACGCCGAACTTCTATCTCGGGTAAGGTTTTCCCTTATATTTCGATCAACCGCCTATCCGATTGTATCGCAGAAGCGGATCGGGACATGATGCGCGCAATGTCTCAACTCCTTTCCCCAATCGACCTCTCCGACGCAGAAAAGCTCGAGATTTTGCAGCGACTAGATCGCTATCGAAAATGGCATTCGCTCGATGACAAGCGTTACTGCCTTGCTTGTGGCGACATTATTGACGGTCACGGCATTCTCGTAGTGGGTGGGACGCGAGGCGGCGGTCCGTTGCGATTGATTTGTCCGACGAATCGTTGCCACTCCATTCCGATGGACTGGGTGATGCCGACAGACGAAGTCCTGGCGCGGATCATGTTGGGAGGCGAAAAAATCGGC
Organism: uncultured Verrucomicrobiae bacterium; assembly: GCA_963801815.1. GTDB lineage: Bacteria > Verrucomicrobiota > Verrucomicrobiia > Chthoniobacterales > UBA10450 > AV40. The sequence goes on along the minus strand of CAWDGJ010000002.1, from coordinate 152,791 downwards.
ACGGAAAAAAAGACGCTGGTGCGGCCGCGCGAAAAATTCTCCGCGCGATTGCGCAAGTTTGCGCTGCAATTTCGTCCCGCTGCGTAATAGTTGCGACGCTGCAACGTCCAGTGGCGCATCACGACGCCACTGAGTTTTTACGCAGCGGTCGTTTCCAAGTCCAACTGGTCTAAGGATTTGACCTATTACTCAACCGGTGTCTGTCCCGATTGCGAACCATCCGCTCAATCTTCATCGTTGGTGAGTTGTGAAAATAAATAGCGTGAACAGACGGAACGAAAAACTCGTTAGGGGAAATTTATGTTAAATCCAACTTCGCAGTACACCACAGGCTCGACGATTTCGGACGAAGCACTCATGGAAGCCATCACCGCGCATCAGCCGGAAGCGTTGACCGAGTTTTACTCGCGCCACGGAGGCCGGCTCAAATCCGTGATCGGCAACGTCGTCCATGAAGAAGGTGACGCGGATGACGTGTTGCAGGACATTCTGTTGCAAATCTGGCACGAGGCCGACCATTACTCCCCCAAAGCGGGTAAACTGCTCGGCTGGGTGGTAACGCTCGCGCGCCGCCGCGCGATTGATCGACTCCGCCGGAAACAGGCCTACTGCCGCGCGAAAGAGCGTTACCAGGAACAGATCAGCGAGCAACCGTCCGCGATGGACAGTCATTCGTCAGACGACCAGATCTCCCGCTCCGATTTGCGTTCGTTCCTGCATCGCCGCTTGAACGTGTTGCCGCATCATCAGCGCGAAGCCCTTGAGCTCGCGTTCTTTGCGGGAATGAGCCATCGCGAGATCGCTGCGGTCACGCGTGCTCCACTCGGCACGGTCAAGACGCGACTGGAACTTGGTTTACAGAAGTTGACCCAATCGTTGAAACCGTTGCGACACAAGATTTGACTTTCAGGGCGCCGGGAGCTCCGTCAAAAACACGGCCTCAGGGAAATGGAGCTCCCGGCAGGGCTTTTAGCAATTCGGCAACTCGGTTGTCGATCTTTTTTGTTGGGGACGCCAGTGCTGAAATTCGGCGTTGATGTGTTATCCTTCTAATAATGGATACGCCCCAAATCACTGCTTATTTGAAAACCTATTGCGGCTGGAGTGCTGGAGTCCGTGCCGTCCTGGCAAAGTACAATTTAACGTACGCTGAAAAGGACATTATTCAGAACCCGGCATTTCGCTGGGAGATGGAAACCAAAAGCGGTCAGCCGCTTTCACCATGCGTCGAAATCAGCGGTCATATGCTGGCCGATGTCAGCGGGGAAGAAGTCGAAAAGTATTTGATCGACAACAAGCTGGTCCAGCCGAGCGCGGCGCAAACCGACGTTCCGTTGAACGCACCGTGCCCAAACGAGCAGCATGAAGGTAGCGTAAAACTAAATTTCTGATGTTTGGTGGATCGGCCGCTCCGCGGGCGATGCTAAAAATAATGCGGCTTCTCAGCCGCTCAGACTAACATCGAGCGCGGAGCGCTCGATCCACCTTATTCTTCTTCAGTTTCGGGATCGGGCTTGAGCCCTTCTTCCTCCATTTTGCGGAGGACGTCGCTCATGTCGTCGACTTCGTCCCAGACTTCCTGGCTGACGTAAATCGGCGCCTTCTGTTGCGTCGCCAGCGCAATGCAATCGCTCGGACGCGCATCGAGCTCGACGATCTTTTTCTGATGCAGCTCGTTCTCGGCGCGAATGATCGCCCGTGCATAGTAGGTCGCATTTTTCAGATCATTGATGATCACGCGTTCGACTTTCGCTCCCAACGCCGTCATCAAATGTGCCATCAAGTCGTGCGTCAGCGGCCGCTCTTTGGTGATGTCACGCATGAACATGGTGATCGCGCTTCCCACGGTTTGATCGACATAGATGATGAAGACTTTGTCGTTATTCCCGATAAAAACCGCGCAACCGCCGCTCGTTGGCAACACCGCCCGCACCTGCACCTCGATCACCGTCTTGTTCATCCCCCGCGAACGTTATCCGTTCGGAAAGGAAAAACAAGCGACCCCATTCGCGCGACCTTGCCGGACAAATTTTCTTTGCACGCAGGCTTGCATGTTAGCTGCTGTGAATGATTATGCGCATTGCCTCTGATTTCGGCGGACGAGAAAGATGAAGAACGATTGGGACGTTGATGCCGCGATTGCGACGTACAATGTCGACGGCTGGAGCGGCGGATATTTCACGGTCAACTCCGAAGGCAATGTCGTGGCCAAGCCGCTTCAGGAAAACGGTGGAAGCATTAACATTCTCGAAGTTGTCAGCGAGGCGCGTTCACGCGGCTTAAGTTTCCCACTCGTCATCCGGTTTCAAGACCTGCTGCGCCACCGGGTCGCGGCTGTAAACCTCGCATTTCAAGACGCGATCAACGAATTCGGTTACAAAGGTCATTATCGCGGCGTTTTTCCGATCAAGGTGAACCAGCTCCGCGAAGTGATTGAAGAAATCGTCGACGCCGGTCAGCAATATCATTTTGGCCTGGAGGCGGGCAGCAAACCGGAACTCGTCGCAGCGCTCGCGATGCACAAGGATCCGGAGAGCTTGATCATTTGTAACGGCTATAAGGACCCGGCGTTCATTCGGATCGCGTTGCTTGGTCGCAAGCTTGGCAAGCTTGTTGTCATTGTTGTCGAAAAAATCGAAGAACTTGAGGCGACTATCCGCGCTTCCAAGGAAGTTGGCGTCGAGCCGGTCATCGGCATTCGCGTTCGTCTCCACAGCAAAGGCTCCGGCAAATGGTCACCGAGCGCGGGCGAGAACGCCAAGTTCGGTCTCGACACCACGGGCCTGGTTGCAGCGAGCGAAATGCTACGGGCCGCCGGCCTCGCCCACACCCTGAAGCTGATTCATTTCCACGTCGGCTCGCAAGTTCCCGATATTTCAACCATCAAACGGGCGGTCCGCGAAGCCGCGCGTTACTACGCCAAGATGGCCAAGCTCGGCCATGAGCTTGGCTACCTCGATGTCGGTGGCGGACTTGGCGTCGACTACGATGGTTCCCGCAGCGATTTCGACAGCTCCGCTAATTATTCGCTACAGGAATACGCCAACGACGTTGTTTGGAACATCATGGACGTGTGCGATTCAGAAAATGTTCCCCATCCATCGATCGTGAGCGAGGGCGGTCGGGCTGTGGTTGCGCACCATTCTGTGCTGGTGATGGAAGCGTTCAGTTCAATCGAGAAAACGGTGCCGAAGCTGCGAGTCGAGGCCACTGAGAAGGACCACAAACTCGTCGGCGACATTCTCGACGTGAAGCAGCGATTGAAGCGCGGCAACCGGATCGAGAGCTTGCACGACATTCAGCAAATCAAGGAGGAATCCCAGGAAACGTTCAACCTCGGTCTGCTTGAACTCGAATCCAAAGCAAAGATCGACGCCGTTTACTGGCAGTTGGCCCAGCAGATCGTTAACATGCATCGCGGCCTGCGTTATGTGCCCGACGAGGTGAAGGAACTCGAGACTTCACTCGCAGATCAATACATTTGCAATTTTTCGGTGTTCCAATCGCTGCTTGATCACTGGGCACTTGGACAATTGTTTCCGATCATGCCGATCCATCGCCTGACCACGCCGCCGGACCGTTACGGCACAATCGTCGACATCACCTGCGACTCCGACGGCAAAGTTTCCAAGTTCACCGATTTGCAGGACGTGCGCGACACGCTTCCGCTCCATCGCATCATCCCCGGGGAAATTTATTATCTCGGTGTGTTCATGGTCGGCGCCTACCAGGACATCATGGGTGATCTCCACAATCTGTTCGGCCGCGTCACGGAGGCTCACATTTTCCTGGATCCTGACGAAGAAAGCGGCTGGTACATCGAGGAAGTCATTGAGGGCAGCACGATCGGCGAGGTTCTTTCGATGACGCAATGGGACAAGGTCGAATTGATGCGCCTGCTCAAAGTGCAAGTCGACGACGCGATCAAAACCGATTTTCTCAAGCCGAACGACGCGATGAAACTTCTTTCCGATTACGAGCGCTTGCTTCAGGAATATACCTACCTTTCCCTCAACGGCACCAAGCCCGCACCGCAACCGGGCAACTGGTTGCCACTCAGTTGATTCGTAAGCTACCTTCATTGGGTTCAAATGAAGTTGGCCGATTGGACGCAACCAAAACGCCGGCTTCTTCTATTGGTTCTCGCGCTGTCGGTCATAACGGTTTCGTTCGCGCAGCATCAGTCGATTCCAAACGCCCCGCCAACCTCTGCCGTTAATCGCAATCGTCTGCCGAAAGCGTTGGCCAACGTACCGTTCAATCATCTGTCGTCTGGCGCGCTGATGTTGCTCGATCAGGCCGGCGACCTCGTTCGGCCACGTGATCAGTCGAGAACAGTACCTTCGATGGCTACCCAACAAAGCCCAAGGGCCCTGCTCGATCCTCGAGTCGGCCCGAACATTCGACTTGGGAATGATCCCGCCGCGTTGCCGCCGGGAATGAAAGCGCAAGCCGAACCGCATATTGCGCGTTCGCCGGTGAACCAGAGTTTTTTGATCGCGGTATTTCAGGAAGGTCGCTTTGAGGACGCCGGTGCGGTCGATGGCGGCTATTCCATTAGCACGGACAGCGGCGCGAATTGGACGCGCGCGCTGATCCCGAATCTCACTCAGGCGTCCGGTGGAACTTATTTTCGTGATACCGACCCGGTCGCCGGCGTTGATTTGAACGGAACGGTTTTTCTCACCACCGAAGGCGCGACTGATTCCAATTTCAATAACGGCGCCGTTCTCTTAAGCCGTTCTTTTGACGGCGGTCAGACCTTTGCTGCGCCAACGGTCGTCTATCGGCCATCGCGAGGCGCCATCTTTCCGGACAAACCCTGGATGGCCATTAACACCTTCGCGTCGACGGCGACGGCCGGGCGAATCGTCATTACATTTACCGCTTTCACGGATACCAGCGCGGACGGCGGCTCGATTGTTCGCGCGTACAGTGATAACGGCGGCGCGTCATTCAACAACGCCGTGTCGATCAGTTCGTCCGCGAGCAATGCTCAAGGCTCGCAGCCAGTCTTTCTTCCGAATGGAAATCTCGTGATTATCTATTGGAGTTTCGGAACAAGCGGGCATCCCGGCGAACATCTCGAGGCCGTGATTTCCACCGACGGCGGTGCGACGTTCGGGAGCGCAAAGCTGATCACAACCCAGTCGCTGGAATACAACGAACCGTCGATTCGCACCGGCTCGTTTTTGCCGGCTGCCGTTGCCGATCGAACCAACGGAAATCTTTATGTCGTCTACCAGACTTTGCTCAGTGGTAATCCGAGAATTGTCTTCACCAAATCGGTCGACGGAGGAAACACCTGGTCGACTCCGATCGCGATCAGCGACAATCCTCCCGGCGACGGCGTTTTTAATCCTGCGATCAACGTCTCTCCTGACGGTGAGGTCTTGACCGCGGTCTTTTACGATCATCGTGCGAATCCCGGCTCGGACACACTGGTCGACCTTTATTTTGCGCAATCATTCGATGGCGGGTCAACCTGGCAACCGAACATCCGCGTCACTGATGTTTCCACCGATGCATCGCTTGCGCCGCTCACTTCGAGTGGTTACATGCTCGGTGATTATCAGGGGATCGCGGAAGCGACAAACTCCACCGTCCCGGCCATTCCCATTTGGATAGACACACGCACCGGCGATCCCGATCCATTCGTCGCACAAATCCAAGCCGTGCCGTTAGGTTCGCCGACTCCGACTCCAACTTCCACGCCGACTCCGACTGTTACACCAACGGGAACGCCGACTCCGACCCCAACTCCAACCGCTGGTCCTGCAGTAATGATCAGTCCGACGCCGGGATCAACCTTTAGTGGTTCAACCGTTACGTTTCAGTGGACCGCTGGCAGCGCGAACGCCTACATTCTAACACTCGGCAGTGCTGCCAAGGGCACGGACATTTACTCGTCTGGACTCATTAATTCGCTTTCAGCGGTCGTTAACAATATTCCTACCGACGGCCGAACTGTCTTTGCCACGCTTTACTCTCGAGTTAACAACGTTTGGGCAAATAACGCCTACACTTACAAGGCTTCTAACGGCGCTCCGACCCCGACTCCTTCCGCAACACCAACGCCGACTCCCACGCCCACGCCAACACCAACACTTACACCTACACCGACGCCGACCGCGACACCTACAGCGACTCCAACGCCGACGGCGTCTCCGACTCCAACTCTCACTCCGACCCCAACGCCAGCGCCGGGTCCCGCAGTAATGATCAGTCCTGTCACCGGTTCAACGCTTCCCGGTTCAACTGTTACGTTTCAGTGGACCGCTGGAAGCGCGAACGCTTACATTTTAACACTCGGCAGTGCTGCCAAGGGCACGGACATTTACTCGTCTGGACTCACTAATTCGCTGTCAGCGGTCGTTCATAATATTCCTACCGACGGCCGAACTGTCTTTGCAACGCTTTACTCCCGAGTCAACAACGTCTGGGTAAATAACGCCTACACTTACAAGGCTTCTAACAACGCTCCGACACTCGACTGCCAACGCCGACGCCCACTGTAACACCAACGCCAACTGCGACCCCAACCCCAACCCCAGCGGCGGGTGCCGCAGTAATGATCAGTCCGACGCCGGGATCAACCTTCGGTGGTTCAACCGTTACGTTTCAGTGGACCGCGGGCAGCGCAACCGCCTACGTATTGACAGTCGGAAGTTCTCCCGGGGCGGTGGACATTTATGCGTCATCAGTTTTGCATGCGCTTTCTCAAACGGTAACCAACATCCCGACCGATGGGCGAACGGTCTACGTCAGACTTTATTCGCAGGTTGGCGGTGTCTGGATCTCCAACAGCTATACCTACAAGGCCCTTTAGTGATCGTCTTCAATTCTTGCGCTGTAAGATTGCCAACTGAAAGCGCCACTTTCACGATTCACCAAATTGGCCGACGAATTCACTGATCGCCTTTAGGATTCGCTGGTCGACATCGTCCTGGGTTTCACCAATGAGATCTTTTTTGCGGACGAGAAGGGAATGATCGCCGCCTTGCACAACGTGGAGAAAATTGGGCCCTATCATTTTGGAACGCACGCCTTCGAGTAAATCGAGCGGGCAAAGAACGTCGCGTGTCCCTTGCGCGAAAAGAATAGGCGTTCGCGACGCGAGCAAGACTTCATCGCGCAGCTTCGTTCGGTCTCCCATCGCGCAAAGCGGATAGCCGAGGCAAACCACGCCGTTCACTTTCTCTTCGAGCGCAACATGGCAACCGATCCGGCCGCCCATGCTCTTGCCGATCAGGAAAATTGGTCCGGCAAATTTTTGGCGCGCGCTGACGAGAGCTGTTCGATGCTTTTGAATTAATTGAGGCAATCGGTCCGGCCGTTTCCGTCCGTCGCGCATGTAATCGTAATCGAGCGTCTCGACCTCACCGATTTTAGTGAGGCGTTCCTTCCAACGCTGCATCCATGGATGGGATGACGGCGCTCCGGCGCCTGGAGCAAGCAGGAAAAAATGTTTCATAACCGTCCTCGATTTTCGATCCTACGAGAACCTTGTCACGCCGTAGCCTCACGAAGTCGGACACCGGGCGCAAAAAGGAAAGCGGGCCGCATATTCAAAGCTAATGGAGGGGACGACCTCCGTGTCGTCCGATAAGTATTGCATAGACGGGACGGAGCCCATCCCTCCAAAGTCTTGCGACTTGGTGAGATAACGTCTAAAACAGCTGCCGCAATGTGGCTGGCGCAGATTGGCCGTTGCCATCGGCAGCGTAATTAGAACTTCCCAAAATGCTTTTCAACTCGCTCACGTTCGTCGTCTTTTTCGTGATCGTCGTAACGCTTTATTGGAGTATTCGCGGCTGGGAGCTGCGAAAAAACCTGCTCGTCGTCGCCAGCTACATTTTTTACGGCGCGTGGAATCCGCCATTCGCCGCGCTGCTGTTTTCCACGACGGCGATGGATTTCTGGCTCGGCCGGCAAATCGGCAAAGCGCAAGGCCAATCCGCCAGGAAACGGTGGCTGGTGGCCAGTGTCTGTATGAATCTGAGCATGCTCGGTTTCTTCAAGTACGGAAATTTTCTGCTGCAAAATTTCCAATGGTTACTCGCTCGCGTCGGGATCATCTACCAACCGCCGCATCTCGATATTCTTCTGCCGGTCGGAATTTCGTTTTACACTTTTCATTCACTTTCCTACACGCTCGACATTTATCGCGGGGTGTTGAAGCCGACGCGATCGCTGCGCGATTTCATCCTCGCGGTCTCATTCTTCCCGCAGCTGGTCGCCGGTCCAATTGTCCGCGCGGGCGATTTTCTGCCGCAGCTTGAACACCCGGCCCGTCTCAAACCCAACCAATTTCTCTGGGGCCTCGCGTTGATGACGCTGGGTCTGTTCGAGAAAATCGTTCTCGCCGATACGCTACTCTCCGGCTCGGCCGATCGCGTATTTGGCTATGGCGGGCCGCTGGTGGCGCTCGATTCGTGGGCCGGCGTGCTGGCGTTTGCCGGCCAGATCTTTTTTGATTTCGCCGGCTACTCGATCTGCGCGATCGGTGCCGCGCTGTCGTTGGGCTTCCATCTCAAGGACAACTTTCGTTTTCCCTACGCCGCAATCGGTTTTTCCGATTTCTGGCGGCGCTGGCACATTTCACTTTCCACATTTCTGCGCGATTATCTTTACATTCCGCTCGGCGGTAATCAGGTCCGGCCGTTTCGGGCCGCGCTCAATCTTGTCATCGTCATGTTTCTGGGCGGTCTCTGGCACGGCGCAGCCTGGACCTTTGTCGTATGGGGGTTATTGCATGGCTCCTACCTGGTGATTGAGCGCGTCTTTCGGGTTTTCTTCGAAAACAAGACGTGGGCCGGCCATCCATTGACGCGCATTGTCGCGGGTTTTGCGACTTACGGAGCGGTTTGCATCGCCTGGGTATTTTTTCGCGCGTCCGATTTCACGATCGCCAGCCGAATGCTGACCGGAATGTTCGGCGGTCACTCGAACGGCGATATGATTCTGACCACGCGTGAACTTTTGCAGATTGGAATCGTTACGGTCGGGGTTGTTGCCATGCACTGGTCGATGCGTGACGAATCGTTTGAGACGACGGTCATGCGCTTACCGGCCTGGGCGATCACCGCGATCGGATCTTTCATGGCGTTCGCCATCATTTTCACTCAAGGGACCAGTAATGCGTTCATCTATTTCCAATTTTAGAGAACGACTGCGACTGCCGCGGTTGTTTTTCCGCAAACCTTCGCGGGAAGAACAAATTCACGGCGGGCCGCCGCTGGAATTCGAGCGTCCAATTCCTCCAGCGCCGTGGCGTGGAATCTCGGTCGTCATTACGATCATCGTGATCGCCGCGACTGCAGCCTGGGAATGGCATGCCCGATCGCTCGGTTATGCGCCGACGCTCAACGACAACGAAGACCTTTGGACTCTGACGCGCCGGAGAGTTCAGCCGGAATCGATCGTGATTATTGGCGATTCGCGCGCCTGGTTCGATTGCGATCTTGATGAATTTCAAAAGGGTTTGGGGAAGAGGCCACTTCAACTCGCAATCGCCGGCTCAACCGCTTTCCCCGTGCTGGACGACCTCGCCAGGGACGCGAGCTTTCATGGGACAATTATTTGTAGCTTCGTGCCGATGTTGTTTTTCGCGCCGCCGGGTAGTCCGCCAATGGAGCGCGCCGAAAAAACGGTGAAACGATTTCATAATCAAACACCGGCCCAACACGTTAGCGAATATCTCGCCATGCCGCTGGAGGAACATGTCGCCTTTCTAAAACCGGATGATCTCAGCCTCGAAGCGCTGTTGAATGAGTTGCCAATTCCAAATCGTCCGGGTGCGCGCGTGCCGCCGAGATTTCCACCGTACTTTGACGTTGTTGATCACGAACGCCGTGCGCGGATGTGGGAGAAATGCGCGGAACCGGGAAGCGAATTAGCGAAACGGATCCAACAAATCTGGCTCCCCCTTTTCACTCCGCCGCCTCCACCCAGTTACATCCCGAAGGATGTTTTCATGGCGAAAATGAAGGAGGGGATCGGAAAACGTTTCGCCGATACGGTCGCCGATGTCGAAAAAATTCGGGCCCGCGGTGGCAAGATTATCTTCGTGCGCTTTCCGAACACTGGCGGATTGAAAGAGCTCGAGGACAAAATCACGCCGCGCCAGCAAAACTGGGATCCGTTGCTCCAAATGACGCACGCGCCCGGCATCTATTATTCCGATTTTCCGGAACTCTCGGGTTTCGATTGTCCCGAATGGTCGCATTTGACCGCCGGCGATTCGGTTGAATTTAGTAAGCGACTCGTTCCGCATTTGCGCGAAGCGCTGAAAATGTCTGCCACCCCGTAGGCCCGGACTGGCATTTGACGAACGCGGGTAAGGTCCGCGCAAAAGTTTTATGCGCTTCGTTGCGTGTTATGCGCAAAGCGTGAAGAGTTGGCCGGTCAAATGACGCTCGCACCAACTTCCATCAAGTCTGCGCTCGAAAGCGGCAGCCCGGTAGATTCCATCCACGTTCAGGGCTGGGTGCGGACGCGCCGTGATTCGAAGGATTTTTCGTTCATCGAGCTGAACGACGGTTCGTCACTGCGCAATTTACAAGTCATCGCGCGAAACTCGCTGCCGAATTACTCCGACATTCAAAAATTAACGACTGGCGCTTCGCTCCGCGTAATCGGAGCGCTGATCGCATCTCAGGGTAAGGGACAGAAGTGGGAACTGGTTGCGGACAAAATCGAGATTATCGGTCTGGCCGACGATTCCTATCCGCTTCAGAAGAAAGGACACACCCCGGAATTTCTCCGCGAGATCGCGCACTTACGGCCGAGATCGAATCTGTTCGGCTCGGTCTTTCGTGTTCGGAGCCGGCTTGCTTTCGCTATTCACAAATTCTTCCAGGAACGCGGTTTTGTTTACGTTCATACTCCGATAATCACCGGGAGCGACTGCGAGGGCGCTGGCGAATTATTTCGCGTCTCGACGATCGACCTCAAGAATCCGCCACGACAGGGTGCTGAGATCGATTACGCGAAAGATTTTTTTGCCCGCCAGACTTATCTGACGGTGAGCGGCCAGCTTGAAGCGGAAGCCTTCGCCTGCGCGTTGTCGAAGGTTTACACGTTCGGACCAACGTTTCGCGCGGAGAATTCGAACACTTCACGTCATGCGAGCGAATTCTGGATGGTTGAACCGGAAATGGCGTTTTGCGATTTGAGCGGCAACATGGACCTCGCCGAAGAGATTGTGAAATATCTGGTTCGCGATATTCGCGAGAATTGCCCGGATGAAATGGATTTGTTCTCGAAGTTTGTGGACAAGGAACTTCTCTCTCGGCTTGATTTTGTTCTCGAGCGACCATTTCAGCGGACGACTTACACCGAGGCAATCGAGCTTTTAAAGAAGAGCGGTGAGAAGTTCGAATTCCCGGTCGAGTACGGATTGAACCTGCAATCCGAACACGAGCGCTGGCTCACTGAAAAGCATTTCAAATGTCCGGTGACGGTTTTCAATTTCCCGAAAGAGATCAAACCGTTTTACATGCGCTTGAACGACGACGGCAAAACGGTGACTGCGATGGACCTGCTCGTTCCGGGAATTGGCGAAATCGTGGGCGGAAGCCAGCGTGAAGAACGTCTCGATGTGCTCGAGGAAAATATGCGTCGTCACAAAATGGATCCGGTCGATTACAAATGGTATCTCGATCTTCGCCGCTACGGCACGGTGCCGCACGCCGGCTTCGGTCTTGGATTTGAACGGATGCTTATGTTCGTGACCGGCGTCTCGAATATCCGCGATGTGATTCCGTTCGCCCGCACGCCTGGTAGCGCTGAGTTTTAGTTAATCCCCCTGGCGGACTGCGTCGGCGAACGCGACGTCGCCTGATTTCAAATCAAGTTCGGCTTCCTGCGGTGTTCCGAAAATGTGTGCTCGCTTTTCATCGAATTCCTTTTCCCAACGCGCGACCACGACCGTTGCCAGGCAATTTCCAATCACGTTCACGGCGGTGCGTCCCATATCCATCAGCTCATCCACTCCAAAAATGATCGCAACGCCGACCGGCCCGAGCCCGGATGGGACAAACGAATTCAAAGCTCCAAGTAAAATCACGAGTGAGGAACGCGGCACGCCGGCGACGCCTTTCGAGGTCAACATCAATGTCAACATCATGACGATTTGCTGACCGATCGGCATGTGCCAGCCGATCGTCGTCTCGGCCGCTTGGGCAACAAAGACGGACGCCATCGCCAGATACAATGTCGATCCGGTAAGGTTAAACGAGTAACCGGTCGGCATCACGAAGCCGACAATTGATGGGGGCACACCGAAGCGTTCCATTGCCTGCATCGCTTTCGGCAGCGCTGATTCGCTACTGGTAGTTGCAAAGGCGAGCGCCGCCGGTTCGCGGACCGCGCGGAAGAATTGCCGCAACGGAATCCGCGCGATCCAGATCACGGCTCCGAAAATGGCGACGATAAAAATGATCAGCGCGAGATAAAGAGAACCGATCAGTTTCCCCAGATTTACGAGCACCCCCGGTCCCTGGGTGCCGATGGTGTGCGCCATCGCCGCGCCGACGCCGAGGGGCGCAAACATCATCACGTAATTTGTGAATTTGAACATGATTTGCGCGAGACTACCCATCGCGCGCACGATCGGTTGTCCTTTTTCGCCGACAGCGGAGATCGCAAGCGCAAACAACACGCTGAACGCGACGATTTGCAGTACGTCGCCGCGCACCATCGCGTCGATCACGCTCGATGGAAAAACGTGGACGATCGTTTCGACAAAGCCTTGGGCGTGGGTTTGTCCGATCTTATTGGCGATATCCGTGTTGCTCGCTGCCAGCGTCACGCCGGCTCCGGGTTTGGTGAGGTTCACAACCGCGAGCCCGATGAACAGGGCAGCCGTGGTGACAACTTCGAAGAAAATGAGCGCTTTGATTCCGATACGGCCAACTTTTTTCAAGGCGCCGGCACCGGCGATGCCGACGACGATCGTGGAGAAAACCAGCGGCGCGATGATCGACTTGATCAGATTAATGAAAATATCTCGCAGGAAATAAACTTTATTGCCCCAATCCGGGCGCAGCCAACCGATCAACGCGCCGACCATGAGTCCCAGCATGATTTGCGTAGTCAGCGATGGCCGATACCACGGCCTTCTTCCCGAAGAAATGCCTGCACTCATCTGTCGCGCTTCTAGCACAAAGTGCGAGGTGGATCGAGCAGTCCCTGCTCGATGTTATTACTGTCGGCGAAGCCGAGAAATATTTAGCATCGCCCGCGAAGCGGTCGATCCACCTTTTCAATTTTGCGCGAATGCGCTCCATTGGTGTGTGTTTCTGTCCCATCTCGAATGCACCGCCTGTGGGAAGCAGCATGATTGGCAGCGGCTGCAAAATCTTTGCACCGCGTGCGGCAAACCACTCTTCGCGATCTACGACCTGGACGCCGCTGGAAAACTTGACTGCTTAAAGCGGTCAAGTTTTCAACGACGTGAGAAATCGTTGTGGCGATAGCGCGAAGCTGTTGCCGCTGCCGAAAGACGCCGAGCCGGTTTCGCTGGGCGAAGGCGGCACGCCGTTGTTGCAAGTCGAACAAGATTCGATGGCGATCGTCGATCTTTGGATCAAGGACGAATCGGTCAATCCGACTCAAAGCTTCAAAGCGCGCGGGATGAGTGTTGCCGTTTCGATGGCGAAATATCTTGGAGCAAAAAAACTGGCAGTGCCGAGCGCGGGAAACGCCGGCGGCGCACTGGCCGCTTACGCGGCGCGGGCCGGACTCGAGGCGCACGTCTTCATGCCGCGCGATACGCCGCGCGCGAACATCATCGAATGCCGCGAACTCGGCGCGCACGTGACTCTGATAGATGGGCTGATCACCGATTGCGGCGCGGAGATCGCCAAGCGGAAGGAAAAAGAAGACTGGTTCGATGTTTCGACGTTGAAAGAGCCGTATCGAATCGAAGGAAAAAAAACGCTTGGCTACGAAATCGCTGAGCAACTCGATTGGAAATTGCCGGACGTGATTCTTGTATCCAACCGGCGGCGGCACCGGACTAATCGGAATGTGGAAAGCGTTCGATGAAATGGAAAAGCTCGGTTGGATCGATAGCGAAGCGGCCGCGAATGTTTTCGGTGCAGGCGAGTGGCTGCGCGCCGATCGTGCGCGCGTTCGAGGCCGGCGAGAAATTCGCGATCGAATTTCCAAACGCGCAAACGACGGCATCCGGCCTGCGTGTGCCAAAAGCAATCGGCGACTTCCTGATGCTCGACATTTTGCGAAAGTCGAACGGCGGCGCGATTGCAGTCGAGGACGATGAGATGATTCGCGCCGTGCGGGAAGTCGGATCGAAGGAAGGGCTTTTTGTTGCGCCTGAAGGTGCGGCTTGTTTTGTGGCACTAGAGAAACTTCGCGCGTCGGGCAAGATCGACGCCGGCGAGCGGGTGGTAATCTTCAACACGGGTTCAGGCATCAAATACCTCGACCTGTTCGAATCATAGATTCATTTGCCGCCTTGACGAGAGTGGGTTGCGGTTACTGCGGTTTGTAGTGATCGAGGAATTTGCCGACGTAGTTTCCTTCCTCGGTTCCGTCCGGTCGCACGATTACCCAATTGTCGATCTTGCTTTCGGGAATTGTGATGCGCTGGCCAGTCTTAAATTGTTTAACTGTACGGAGTTCATTTTCGATAATACCCGTAATTTGACCTCTCGAGATCTTCTCGACGCTCACAAATGAATCCTCAAACTGCGAGCCATCTTTGTCGCGAAGGCGAGCGCGCACGGAAAACCGATAACCTTGTGGCAATCCGTCAAGAAAACGCTTCTTTGCCGACGGATACGTAGCCCGCGCTTTTGCTACGTATGGCGCAATCGCTTTGTCATAAGCCGTTTGTTGATCGGCCCCCTGCAAATGCTGCGGCCGATCGGGCGGGCCTTTCGACTTTGGATCATCGTGTTTTGCAACGCCGATACCGACGACCCACGAATCAGCCGGGGGAGGTGGAAGTTTTGAAACACCTCGCAGCTTCGCGGCCACACATTCAGCGAGAGGAACGTCAGGCGAAAAGACAATCTTCTTTATGTGTCCATCGGCGGCGATCACAAAATCAACCTCGCCCGGATGTCCATCAATCGTGTTAGGCGAGCTTCTCATGCAAGCGTCCAGCGCCGCGCGCAATGCCGGATCGATTGCGTCCAAGAAGGTTCTGTTCTGGTAGTGATGCCCTTCGTTTGTCTTAGCGTTTCGCGTTGCTTCCTTACTAAGCCTTTCGAATTCGGTGTTGCCTGACGCAGCTGTCGAAAGAGGAAGAAGAGGCGTGTGTATAGCAATCGCCAGCCAAAGAATGAGCGGAGAGAGTTTCGTAACTTCTTTCACTGCACTTGGTAATGGACGGTCTGGATCAACTCGTCGTCGAGATAGACGTCTATCTTGTAATCGCCCGGCGGAAATAATTTGCCGTTGCTGTTGGAAAGCGAGAAGTCAGCGCGGCGATTTGCCTCGTCCGTGACGAGCTCCTTCGTCCAAAGTTTCTGGTTCTTCGCGCCTCCGGCATTCAGGTTCGTCCAAACCGTTTTGACATGTGTCCCTTCGTTCCCGTCCGTTAACACGACGACGATGTGCTCCGGATTGTCGGCTTGCTTAAAATCCTTCACCGAATGGAGCTTGCCGTGATCTTCGCGGGCGAGGTTGATCGCTTCGACTCGCTCGTCTGCCGACGATTCCTCGTTTTCCATGTTCGAATCGTTTCCGTTTGTGGATTCTGAATCGGCCGACTCATTGAGATCGATCATCTCGCCGCCATCGATCTGGACCACGAGCTTGGAGAAATCCCACTTGCCGGCGGACTTTTTGCCTACGACGTAGATCGTTGCTTTTCCCTTCGGTCCGGAAATCGGAATGGCCAGATCGGCTTCACCGGAAGGTCCGCTCACATTTGTCTTTCCGGATGGAACCAATCCATCGTGAATCGGAGTGCCGAGTGCGGCCACCACGCGATCATCATTTTTGGCACGGTCGAGAGCTGTCCTGTAAGCGTCCGACGATTTGATAACGCTGAACACGAGAACAAAAATGCAGACGAAAAAGGCGACGCCCATCGCGATCAGTGTTAGGCAGCCGGTCGGGACAAACCATTTCCAGTTTCGCGACCACCAATCTGCGCGTGGTTGCGGCGCTGACGGTGGAGGAGGCGTTGATGACAAAGGTGGAGGCGTTGGTTCCATTGAATCTTTTTGAAGAGCGGCGCGATCAAAGTCGAGAACTGTTCAGGCGCGGGATTGCCTTTCGATTTTCTCGGTAAATTGCCGAGAAATGCACAATTGAAACCGAATACGATTATTGCTCGGTGCGTCTAAATATGAATGAAGAAGTTAATACTTAGCATGGCATTGGCAGTCGCGGCCCCGTTTGCTTGGGCGCAGGTTTCTGAAACCACCACCACTACGACCACGACTGAGGGCAGTGGCACAATCACCGAGTTCACACCGGGGAACGCGATTGTGCTGAAGGAGAGTGCCGGGCCTCGACATTATCGCTTCGGCAAGAGTGTTGTTTATGTAACCAGAAGCGGTAGGCCGCTTGACGAGGCAACCGTTCGCACACG
The DNA here is from genome assembly GCA_963801815.1 of uncultured Verrucomicrobiae bacterium. Lineage (GTDB taxonomy): Bacteria > Verrucomicrobiota > Verrucomicrobiia > Chthoniobacterales > UBA10450 > AV40. The sequence goes on along the minus strand of CAWDGJ010000002.1, from coordinate 136,218 downwards.
CGTTCGCGTGGGCGCTCCGGTCCACGTTCACTACGTGGGTGAGGGTGACAACATGCTCGTCGACCGCGTAGTCCTCGACGAGGATTAAGAGTTAGCCAACCCGACTTCGCTGGAACTACGGCGTGGCGGGAACACAGTCGCGCCTTTTCCGCTCGCTTTGCCGGGCGAAAGGGCGCGTTTTGCGTACCGATTTAATCCGCGTCCCAATGTTCTGCGATCATGCCGTCCTGGACGCGAAACATGTCGAAGCCAAGGGCTTGATGATGCTGTCCATCCTTACTGGTCCAGGTTTGGCGCACATAAATTACGACCATGTCGTTGTCGCCGATTACATTTAGCAGCTCGCGTTTGTAGTCGGGCGGTAGTTTCTTAGCAAAGCCTTCCCGAAATGCGTCCATGAAACCTTTCAGCCCGGTGGGAACGTTATTTCCGGGATTGCCTTGAATGTAATCAGGCCGCAAGAACTTTGGCGCAGCATCGACATTACGACCCAGGAAAACCGTAGTATAAAAATTTCGGACAACTTCCTTGTTGCGCTCTGTTAACGCCTCGTCAGCCGAAAGTGACTGGACCGCAAAAACGAAGATGAGCATTGAGCCGAACCGAATCGCTATTTTGTTGATCATAAGATGAGAGCGCCCTTTTTTCCGTTCTATTGACCGACGAGAGAACGGAGCGTTCAGAAATTTTTCGATATCTGGCGCTGTGTCCGCAAAAATCTGTGCGATTTTTAATGAGGGCGTCCAAATGAGTGATTTTCGAGTGCGGGCTGCCTTTTATCGATGAACTTGCCGGGTGACTGAAATCGTGATTGTCGGTGGCGGCGCCGCTGGTTTCTTTGCGGCGATCGCTGCGGCGCACGCTAATCGAAACTGCAGGGTTTCGCTTTTCGAGCGCAGCTCGCAATTTCTTTCCAAGGTGCGCATTTCTGGCGGTGGGCGTTGTAATGTAACGCACGCATTGTTCGATCCGCGAATGTTAACGACACGTTATCCGCGCGGCGAACGGGAACTCATTTCACCGTTCCATCGATTTTCAGCCGAGGACACAATTGCCTGGTTTGAAGCGCGCGGCGTCCGACTTAAGCGTGAAGAAGACGGGCGAATCTTTCCGGTGACAGATTCATCAGAAACCATCATCGATTGTTTGATTAGAGAAGCGAAGGCGGCCGGCGTTCGGCTCTTCACGCGCAAAGGTATCGAAAATGCGCGTGTTCGAACGGAAGGGGGTTTTGAGGTGAGATTGAGTGATGGGAAATCGACGACTTGCGATCGACTACTCCTGGCCACGGGTGGCGCTCGAAATGCAATTGGTGCTGAGCTGGCGTGTTCGCTTGGTCACACGATCGAGCCTCCGGTTCCATCGCTCTTTTCGCTCCACACTTCCGCGCCGTGGCTGCGATCATTGCCGGGGATATCCATAGGCGACGTCGAAGTGTCGGTTGAAAAGCTGCGGGAGCGCGGATCGTTGCTCATCACACACAACGGAGTGAGCGGTCCCGCCGTTTTGCGACTTTCGGCTTGGGGCGCGCGCGTCTTGCACCAAAAGAACTACCGCTTCACCCTTCGTGTTAATTGGATTCCCCAAAAAAATGAGGCCGAACTTCGGTCCGAGCTCCAATCGCGCAGACAAACAGAACCGACGAAGCGAATCATCAATTCACGCATCGGCGCAATTCCAGCACGACTTTGGGAAAAGCTGGCCTCGAACGCCGGCATTCTGCCGGAAACAAATTGGACTTCGCTCACGCGCACCGGAATGAACGAACTAATTCGACAATTGCGTGCGACCGAACTCAAGGTCGATGGGAAATCGTTGAACAAAGAGGAGTTTGTTACTTGCGGCGGCGTGCGATTACGCGAGATCAATTTCAAAACCATGGAAAGCCGGGTCACGCCAAATCTCTATTTTGCCGGGGAGCTCCTCGACATTGACGGCATCACGGGCGGTTTCAATTTCCAGGCCGCCTGGACTACCGGGTGGATTGCAGGACACGCCATGGCTGGAGTCGAGCGGAAAAGTCCATGAACACCCGAGATGTTTCAAAGAAATTGCAGAGCGCGCTGGCGGAAGTGCGACAAATTTATGCCGATCTTGCGCAGAAGCCGATCCAGCGGAATTGCACGCGCCGGACTGAATGTTGTCACTTCAAACGAACCGGGCGCACTCCTTATCTGACGAAAGGCGAAGCCATCACCGCAGCAAAGGCACTTCGGGCCACCGGCCGGAAATTACTGCCTGAAAATGCCGATGGCGCGTGCCCAATGCTTCAACAAGAAACGAGCAAATGCCTGATCTACGAAGACCGGCCATTCGGTTGCCGTACTCACTTTTGCGTCGCCGCCGGTGGACCAATCGCGCGTCGCGAAGTTCTCGACCTCATCCGGCGCCTCGAAGATGTCGATCTTGCACTGAACGGTAGCGGTCCGCGCCCTTTGCAGAATGCGGTCGCCGACGTGCTCGACGAAATGCGATAAACGCTAAGATCGACAGGCTACCATTTCCGCCCTTTTCTGTTTCGTCGAATTTTTCACGTGAACCGGAAAGCGCGTTTTATTGACCATCGACTACTTTAAAGTGTTCAGGAAATCTTCTGCATCTGCGAAATCTGTGCAATCTGTGGTTTACATGAACGTCGTCTTGCGGATTGCCGTTTTGCTCTTCGCTGTCGTCCAAGTGGCGCCCGCGAATTCTTTCAGCGACGATTCACATTACGTCCGGCTCGGGCCACGCACCGGGTATTATGTTGTGCGCGACGGATCGACACTCTCACATCAACTCGGCCTGGATGACGCACCATACATCGACACATCAGACCGGCTCCGTCACGGTTACGGCGCGGATGTGCTCGCCTTTCGGTTCGACAAGGCCGGCCGTTTGCTCACGTCGCCTGCTTATATCGCGAACGCGGAGGTAAACGAGTTTTACACGCGGCGCATTGGGGCGCTTGTCCGCGGCCGCACGACGATCCGTGATGTCGAAGCTTTGTTCGGACATCCGCAAGCAGTTTCAAAGCGGCCGGACGGCGCCGTCTATTACTACACGTTGTCAGTCTACAATCCTTTCGAGGACTTCGGCGGCGGCCGACGCTAAACGCCTTCCTGTTCGCCAACCGGCTCGTCACTGGTGCTGATGCTGCCAATACCGTTGGCTTCATTCAGATTCACGAAGAGCGGTTTCTCTTCGCGAATCATTTGAATCATCGCCGGGAAATCTTGAATCGAGTAATGCAATCGCGGAGCGCCGTTCACGATTGTGTTTGCGGGTATTGACTGGCCTTCCTTCATGAACAGCAGCGTGCCCACGTACGCCGCGCTCATATAAAGATCGATCCGGACGGCCCAGTTGTATTGGGGCGCGCTGTAATAATAGACGCGGTAGATATTGAACTCAGTCACTCAACAAGAATTAGCCGCTGCTCCGAGCGCATACCAGCTATTAGGTTGACCGAGGGGGGATCGAAAAGAGCTATTTCTTCTTCGATTCCTTTTTCGGCTTCGGCTCTTTTGCTTCCTTGGCCGGCTTTGGTTCCTTGGTGGCGACTTTTTTCGATTCGCCGGGGCGATAATCTTCCTGCTCGGCGGCGTCGAACGCTTTCTCCAGACCGACCATGTCTTCGCCCGGACGCGAAGTGTGTCGAACGCTTCGGACTTCGCTTGCGCAATTCTTCCTCGGAGTAGTTCGCGGCCTTGATCGAGAGACCGATGCGGCGCTCGACTTTGTCGACCTTGATGACGCGCGCTTCGACTTCCTGGCCGACCTTGAGCACGTCCTTGACCTTGTCGACGTGATCTTCGCTGAACTGCGAGATGTGGACGAGGCCGTCGATGTCGTCCTGCAACTGCACGAACGCGCCGAAGCTGGCGAGCTTGCGTGACCTTGCCGTTGACGAGATCGCCGATCTTGTATTTCTGATCGATGTTCTTCCACGGATCGTCGCTCAGCTGTTTGATGCCGAGGCTGATGCGCTGGTTGGTCTTGTCGATGTCGATCACCACGGCTTCGACTTCGTCGCCCTTCTTGAAGACTTCGCTCGGATGATTGATCTTGCGGGTCCAGCTCAGGTCGGAGACGTGGATCATGCCGTCGATGCCTTCCTCCAGTTCCACGAACGCGCCGTAGGCGGTCATGTTGCGGATCTGTGCCCTTGACCTGGCTGCCGATGGTGAATTTCTTCTCGATTTCGTCCCACGGATTGGGTTCGAGCTGGCGGAGGCCGAGCGAAATCTTCTGCTCCTCCTTGTTGATGCCGAGCACGACGGCTTCGACTTCCTGGCCGACCGTCAGAATGTCGGATGGACGCATGATGCGCTTCGTCCAGGAAAGTTCGGAGACGTGGATGAGGCCTTCGACGCCTTCCTCGAGTTCCACGAACGCGCCGTAAGGAACGAGGTTGGTGATCTTGCCTTTGACCTTTTGGCCGGCCGGGAAGCGCTCTTCGATCTGGTCCCACGGATTCTTCTGCGTCTGCTTGAGGCCGAGCGAAACGCGCTCTTTCTCCTTGTTGATGTCGAGCACGAGGACTTCGAGCTGCTGGCCGACCTTGAGCAGTTCGCTCGGATGGCCGAGGCGGCCCCAGGTCATGTCGGTGATGTGGAGCAAGCCGTCCATGCCGTCGAGATCGATGAACGCGCCGAAATCGGTGAGATTCTTGACCGTGCCCTTGACACGTGTCGCCGACCTTGACGCCTTCGAGGAATTTCTGGCGCTTCTCGCTGCGTTCCTGCTCGATCAATTCGCGGCGGCTGAGCACGACGTTTTGTCCGGTCGTCGTTGATCTTGACGATCTTGAAATCGTAGGTGTTGCCGACGAACTGCTGCAAATCCTTCGGCGGGATGATGTCGATCTGCGACGCCGGCAGAAACGCTTCGACGCCGATGTTGACCATCAGGCCGCCTTTGACGACGGACTTCACCTTGCCCTTGATCAGGCCGTCGTCCTGGCAAACACGCTGCGCGATCTTGTTCCAATTCTGGCGATAGGCCGCTTTTTCCTTCGAGAGCACGACCATGCCTTCGTCGTTCTCGAGGCGCTCGAGCAGCACGTCCACTTCGTCGCCGACTTCGAGCGATTCTCGATGTCCTCGAATTCCGACGACGGAATGACGCCCTCCGATTTGTAACCGATGTCGACGAGCACTTCGCGTGGGCGGATCTTCCAGAATGCGTCCTTTGACAATGCTGCCTTCTTTGAAGTCCGCGCATCGGCTTCGACATCACATCCTGCATTTGCAACATATATAAATAAGGCTCCTTGGGCCTTTACGCTGCGGGGCGATCCGGGACCGCCGAATTCCGCGAAAAACGGAGCGCCACACTAGGCGTTTTCGGCGGATCGGTCAAATTCAACCGCGCGGTGACAAGATTCATCTGTGCTGATCAACGGAATGGTAGGGCGAGACTCCGTGAGCCGGCTCCGCGGAGCGTCGCCCCTACCAATCTCTTGAGCGCGTTCTTCTTCTCTCCATATTTGATGTGATGTCGATCTTACGAATCACTGTGCTCGTTGTGCTTTTGGTCGCGGCGAATTTCGCCCACGGCCAGCCGTCCGCGGAACAAGCCGTCCTCGAGGCAATCAAATCGCCCGATCTGAACATCGTTCATCTCTGGGCGCCCTGGTGCTCGAACTGCCAGGCCGAACTGAAAAGCGGCGGTTGGTTGAAGGTCGATCAAAGCAAATCCACAGGTGAAATTCTATTTCGTGTCAGTTTGGAATGATGGCGGCGACGGCAAATCGATGCTGCAGAGATTTCAAATCGCGAACGAGCCCAACGTCACGATTGTTGCCGACCCCGGCCCACGCCACGGCGACAACAAAATTAAACGATTTGCCGGAATGCAGGTGTCATGGATTCCGACGACCTGGATTTATAAAGATGGCGATCTTCGCTACGCCTTAAACTACGGCGAAGTGCGGTTCGACGTGCTCCAGCAATTTCTCGAAGACAGCAAGAATGAATGGTCGCATAAGGGCGAACCGAAATTGCCCGAATGACCACTGGCGCGCGTTCGCTCAACAGTTCGAGAGTTAAATTCCGTCTCGCCGGTGGCGCCCAGCCGCTGATTCTGCTTCCTGTTCAGGTAAACAATCGCGGGCCATTTGATTTCATTTTCGATACAGGCGCTGGCACATCGTTGCTTTCAACTGATGTGGCCAAAGAGCTCGGCGTTAAGATTCTCGGTTCAAAAGAAGGTCAAAGCGCCGGCGGAAAGGTTTCTGTTTCACTCGCCAACGTTGATTCGCTCGCCGTCGGCGAAACCAAATTGCACGATGTCGATATTGGTATTGTCGACCTTGGCCACATTGCGAAAACCATTGGCGCTAAAATCGATGGCGACCTCGGCTACAATTTTCTAAAACACTTTCGCGTCACCATTAACTATCGCGATTCCGAGATTCGGCTGGACGATCCAAAACGCGTTGAAAGTGTTGCTCGAGGCGCGCAGACCGAGGTCCCGATTCGCCTGGCCGCTCCGGCGAAGCCGCTCATTCTCGTCGATGTTCACCTAATGGTGGCGGCCCGTTTCAGTTCGCGATCGATACCGGCACGTCGACGACCGCTATTACGCCAGACCTCGCCCGAAAGCTCGGCGTCCAAGCCTCTCCTATCGGGGCCGGCACTACCGGGGGGCGCATCGGTCGATTTTTCCGCCGGATCGTTGCAGTCATTTCAGCTCGGAGGTGCTAAGATCAACAATATGGCCGTAATCGTCGCGGACTTCTTTGAAATGTTGAGCTCGGCAGTTGGCGCAAAGCTCGACGGTATTGTCGGTTACAATTTTCTCCGCAACTACAAAGTCGTGATCGACTATCCGGACGAAACGCTCACACTATTCTAGTCATGCTTGAGGTTCCGACAGCTCCGACTTCAGCCAAAAGACCGCCGGCAATCCTCTCGATGATCGGCGACACGCCGCTGGTCGAGATCACGCAATTCGATACCGGCCCGTGCCAGTTTTTCTTGAAACTGGAGAATCAAAATCCAACCGGCTCGATCAAGGACCGCGTCGCGCTATCGATGATCGAAGCCGCCGAGGAGGACGGAAAGCTCGAACCCGGCGGCACCGTGATCGAGGCGACTGCGGGAAACACCGGACTCGGGCTCGCGCTGGTCGCCGGCGCGAAAGGTTATCGCGTCGTTCTGGTGATCCCGGACAAGATGTCGCAGGAAAAAATTTCGCACGTCAGAGCGCTCGGCGCCGAAGTTGTTCTGACGCGTTCCGACGTGACCCGCGGTCACCCGGAATATTATCAGGATGTCGCCGCGCGTTTGGCCGGAGAAATTCCAGGCAGCGTTTTACGTCAATCAGTTCGGCAATCCGGCCAATCCACTGGCGCACGAACGCACCACCGGTCCGGAGATTTGGGAACAAATGCGGCACGATGTCGATGCGATCGTCGTCGGTGTTGGTTCCGGCGGAACGCTCACCGGTCTCGGCCGATTCTTTAATCGCGTAAAACCGCGGCGCGGGATCGAGATGGTTCTGGCCGATCCGACCGGCTCGATTCTTTACGAATGCGTGAAGACCGGCAAAGCTCGTGGAAGTCTGGAAGTTGGGCGGTCGAAGGCATCGGCGAAGATTTCATTCCCGACATCGCTGACATGTCGCTCGTCACTGAGGCCTACGAGATCGATGACGAAGAAAGTTTCGCGGTGGCGCGCGAACTTTTGCGCAAGGAAGGAATCTTTGGCGGCTCATCGACTGGCACGCTTGTCGCCGGTGCGCTGCGTTATTGCCGCGAGCAAAAGCAAGCGAAGCGCGTCGTCACCTTCGTTTCCGACACCGGCAACAAATATCTCTCGAAGATGTTCAACGACTTCTGGATGGCCGAGCAGGGATTCATCCATCGTCCGCCACACGGCGACTTGAGCGATCTGATCTCGCATCGCTACGAGAACAGGCGAAGTCATCTCGGTTGGGCCGACCGACACGTTTGCTCACTGCGTTCAAGCGAATGCGGGCCAGCGATGTCTCGCAATTGCCGGTGGTCGATCAAAACGGTCGCGCCATTGGGATTATCGATGAATCGGACATGCTGGTGAAGGTGCATCGCGATTCGACGCACTTTAACGATCCTGTGCAAACCGCGATGACCGACAAACTCGAAACCCTTTCGCCCAGCGCGAAAATCAACGACCTGCTCGAAGTTTTCGATCGCGGTCGGGTCGCCATCGTGATGGACGGCGACAAATTTCTCGGCCTGATCACGCGCACCGATTTGCTTTCCTATCTGCGGCTGAACATGCCGAAGTCCGTCGCACCGAAAGAGCGCGAGTTTTCTTGAGGTGGATCGAGCTCTCCGAGCTCGATTGGTAACGCCGCTAGGAGATCGCGTTCCACCTTATTTGCGGCTAGATTACGTCCGCATGAAAAAGACAACACGACTTCGCCACCCGCGCCATTCACGCCGGCCAGGAACCGGATCCGACGACCGGCGCGGTCATGACGCCGATTTACGCAACGTCGACCTACGTCCAGGAAAGCCCGGGCAAGCACAAAGGCTTCGACTACGCGCGCTCGATCAATCCGACGCGACTCGCCTACGAAAAGTGCATTGCCGATCTCGAAAGCGGCACGCGCGGCTTCGCGTTCGCTTCCGGACTCGCCGCGATGTCGACCGCGCTCGAATTGCTCGACAGCGGTTCGCACGTCGTCGTGAGCGACGATCTTTACGGCGGCACGTTTCGGCTTGTTCGAAAAGGTGCGCACGACGATCGGCGAATCTCGATTTCACCTATGTCGATCTGACCGATGCGTCGCGTCTCGAGAAGGCGATCAAGACGAACACGCGAATGGTTTGGATCGAGACGCCGAGCAATCCGCTCCTCAAATTGATCGACCTCGAAGCGATCGCGAAGATTGCGCGCGAACGACAAAATTCATTTCGGTTTCCGACAACACGTTCGCCACGCCCTGGATCCAGCGGCCGATCGAATTCGGATTCGACATCGTCATTCATTCCGCGACGAAATATTTGAACGGCCATTCCGACATGGTCGGCGGCGTCGCGGTCGTTGGTGAAACAAGGAACTCGGCGATCAGATGTGCGTTTCTTGCAAAACTCGGTCGGCGCAATCGCCGGTGCATTCGACAGTTTTCTGGTCCTGCGCAGTTTGAAAACGCTCGCGCTGCGGATGGAGCGCCATTGCGCGAACGCGCTTGAGCTAGCGCGCTGGCTCGAGGAACAACCGCAGGTTGAAAACGGTGATGTATCCCGGCCTGAAATCACATCCGCAACACGATCTCGCCCGCACCCAGATGCGCGGTTTTGGCGGAATGGTCACGATCGTTCTCAAGACCGATCTCGCCGGAACAAAACGATTTCTGGAGAACACGCATCTGTTCGCGCTCGCGGAAAGTCTGGGCGGCGTCGAAAGCCTGATCAATCATCCCGCGCTCATGACCCACGCGTCGGTGCCGAAAGAAAAACGCGACGAGCTCGGCGTCAGCGATTCGCTGGTTCGGCTGTCGGTCGGCGTCGAAGATGTGCGCGATCTGATCGACGATCTGCAATTCGCTTTCGAAGCGATCTGATAGGTGGATCGGCCGCTCCACGGGCGATGCTAAAATGCAGCTGCGCAGCCTAAAATAACATCGAGCACGGAGCGCTCGATCCATCTCGCGCTTTCTGTCGTTTGGCTTACTTTCTTCGCTTCAATGGGCAACACTTTCGGCCAACTTTTTCGGATCACGACCTTTGGCGAATCGCACGGCGGCGGCATCGGTGTGGTGATCGATGGTTGCCCGCCGAAGATCGACATCTCGGAAGCCGAGATTCAGCGCGAGCTCGACTCGGCGTCGCCCCGGCCAAAGCAAAATCACGACGCAACGCCAGGAAGAAGATCGTTGCGAAATTCTTTCCGGCGTCTTTGAAGGCAAAACGCTCGGCACGCCGATCGCAATTCTGGTTCGCAACAAAGACGCGCGGCCGGAAGACTACGCCGCGATGGCGAAGACGTTTCGGCCCTCGCACGCCGATTTCACCTACGAGGCGAAGTATGGAATTCGAAACTGGCAGGGCGGCGGACGCGCTTCCGCGCGCGAAACGATTGGTCGCGTCGCGGCCGGCGCGATTGCGCGAAGAGTATTGCGCACGCTGTATCCGAAGATCGACGTCGTGGCTTACGTCGCCCAAATCCACGAGCTGGCGGCGAAGGTCGACCGGTCGAAGGTGAAAATTACGGATGTCGATGCGAACATTGTCCGCTGTCCGGATGAAGCGGCGGCGACAGAAAATGATTTCGTTGATCGAGAAAACCCGCGCTGAAGGCGATTCGTTAGGCGGAATAATCGAGTGTGTTGTGCGGAACGCGCCGGCTGGACTGGGCGAACCGGTCTTCGACAAGCTCGAAGCCGATCTGGCCAAGGCGATGTTGAGTCTGCCGGCGACGAAAGGTTTTGAAATCGGTTCCGGATTTGCCGCGACGCGAATGCGTGGCTCGGAGCACAACGATCCGTTTGAAATGCGCGGAGGCAAGGTTCGGACGGTCGACAAATTATTCCGGAGGTATTCAGGGCGGGATCTCGAACGGAGAAGACATTTACTTCCGCGTGGCATTCAAGCCAACCGCCACGATCGCGCGCGAACAGAAGACCGTGACAGCATCACGTCGAACAAACCGAACTGGCCGCCCGCGGACGTCACGATCCTTGCGTGTTGCCCCGCGCGGTGCCGATGGTCGAAGCCATGGCTGCGCTGGTTCTGTGCGATCATGCGCTGCGCCAGCGCGCTATTAGTGTTTCAGAGAAATGATGTCGCAAATCCAGTCCGCAGCCGGTTCGCCGCTTTGGCAAATCGTTTTCGTTTCTTTCGCGTTCGTTTTGATTGTGTTCGAGGTGCTGCGCGGTTGGCGGCGTGGTTTGCCGCGACAGGTCGCAAGAATTGGGGCGCTGATCGCCGCTTACTTCGCAGGCTGGTTCGCGACCAAATTTTTCGGGCCACTCCTGGGGATGTTCGTAAGATTGCCTGATGCGCTGTTGTCGATCTGCGCCGGCGCACTGTTCGCGCTGATCATTTATGCCGTCATTAGCGGAACGGGCTCGGCTCTGTTTCGGCGAACCAGTCAGCACGATACCTTAATTGTTCGAATCCTGTACGGGTCGACCGGTGCGCTGCTTGGTGTTTTCTTTGGTTGCTTTTGGGTTTGGTTGATCGTGGTCGGGATCCGGTCGATTGGATCGGTCGCGGACGCGGAGGTGCGGGCACAGGCAAACGATTCAAGCGTGCTTCACGCGGTCGATGTGCGGCGCCGAATTTTTTCGGAACAAAGTGAAGATGAAGCGCCGCTAACTACATCGCTGGCGCGGCTGAAAAATTCGGTGGAAATGGGAGTGATCGGCAATGCGGTCAAAAAGGTCGATGTCGTTCCGCAACAAACTTACGATTTCATCGAGAAGCTCGGCGGAATCGCGTCCAATCCTCAGGCGGCGGAACGCTTTCTGGAATATCCGGGTGCCAAGGAATTGAGCGAGCACCCCAAGATCATTGCGCTCCGCAACGATCAGGAAATCGCGCAGATGCTTAACCAGGGCCAGCTGCTCGAATTGATCCAGGACCACAGGGTCATTGACGCTGCAAACGACCCCGACCTGCGCGCGAGATTGAAAAAGTTCGATCTGAACGCGGCGCTCAATTACGCCGTCCAGAAATAGCCTCGCACAACGTCCCCCAAGGACACAGCGGATGACTGAAAATGAAATCGCTAAACGAATTTTGGACTCTACATTCGCAGTTCATACCAAGCTTGGTCCAGGGCTTCTCGAATCGGTTTACGAAGTGGTCCTTGCGCACGAACTGAAAAAGGGTGGCTTGAACGCTGAGCGCCAAAGGCCGATGCCGATAATTTACGATGGCGTTCGATTTAATGAAGCTTATCGCACTGATTTACTTGTAGAGTCAAAAGTAATTGTTGAATTGAAATCAGTCGAAGCAATATCGCCATTGCATGCAAAGCAGGTTTTGACGCAACTCCGCTTGAGCGGGCTCAAATTGGGTCTCTTGATAAATTTCGGCGAGGCACATCTGAAGAATGGAATCAAACGTCTTATCAATGGACAACTGGAGGCGGAAGAACCGTCTGGGTTTTCTTTGTGACCTTTGTGTCCATTGTGCGAAAGCTCTGAGAAGATGACTTACATCGCGACGATTGGACTGGAAGTTCACGTCCAGCTCAAGACGCGCTCGAAGATGTTTTGCGCGTTGCCGCGGTGGAATTTGGGGCGGCGCCGAACACGCACACCTGTCCGATCTGTCTCGGTTTGCCCGGTGCGCTGCCGGTCATGAATCACGAAGCGCTGCGAATGACCGTGCTGACCGGTCTGATGCTCGATTGCGACATCGCGCCGGTCTGCAAGTTCGACCGGAAAAATTATTTCTATCCGGACATGCCGAAGAACTATCAGATCTCGCAATACGACATGCCGCTTTGCGAAAACGGCGCGGTCCCGCTGCACGATCTCGCTTATCCGAAGGACGCGCAGAAAAATATCGCGACGCCCGAAAAGGAAGTGCGTCTGGTGCGAATTCATCTCGAGGAAGACGTGGCGAAGAGTTTTCACTTCGAGACCAGCACCGGGATCGATTTCAATCGCGCCGGCACGCCGTTGATGGAGATCGTGACGCAACCGGAGATCAATTCGCCGGAGGAAGCGTTCGCCTTTCTCACTTCGCTGAAACAAATCCTGATCTACGGCGACGTCAGCGACGCCGACATGGAGAAAGGACAACTGCGCTGCGATTGCAACGTCTCGGTGCGGCCGGAAGCGCAGGCCGAGCTCGGAGCGAAGATCGAGATCAAGAACATGAACTCGATCAGCGGCGTGCGGCGCGCGCTGGCGTTCGAAATTGAACGGCAAATCGCAGCGCTGGAACGCGGCGAGAAACTTCAGCAGGAAACCCGCGGCTGGGATGACGCCGCTGGCCGAAACGTTCCTCATGCGGACGAAAGAATTGGCGCATGATTATCGCTATTTTCCCGATCCCGATCTGCGTGCCGGTGAAGACCGAGAGTGTTGTTACCCGAGGCGCGGGCGCGTGTTCCGGAGTTGCCGAAGGCGAAACGCGCGCGCTTTGTCGAGCAATATCAAGTCAGCACCCTACGATGCCGGTGTGCTGGCAGATGATCTCGATCTCGCCGGTTATTTCGAGACCGCGGCAAAGGTGCGCAGAAGCCGAAGAACGTCGCGAACTGGATCCTGAACGATCTGCAAAACGCTCTCAGCACTGCCGGCAAGACGATCAACGATTGTCCGATCCTGCCCGAGGCGCTCGACGAGCTGGTCAACTTGATCGACAGCGGAAAGATCAGCGGCAAACAGGGCAAGGAAGTTTTTGCGGAAATGTTTGCCAGCGGCAAAGGCGCGGTCGCGATTGTGAAAGAGAAAGGGATCGAGCAATTGAGCGATACCGGCGCGATCGAGAAGATTTGCGATGAGGTAATTGCCGCGAATCCGAAACCGGCCGCTGATTTCAAAGCCGGCAATGCGGCATCGTTGAATTTTCTCAAGGGCCAGGTGATGAAATTGTCGAAGGGCAAAGCGAACCCGCAGCTGGCGGGCGAGATCCTCAAACGCAAGTTAAACAGCTAAGGGCCTCAAACGGTTTTGTAGATGACAGCAGATTCGCTTTGGCAAATTCGATATTCGGATTTTGGAATTCTGATCCCGAATGAGGATCCTCATTGCACCAGATAAATTCAAAGGCACCCTGAGCGCACGCGAGGTGGCTGACGCGATTGCGAGCGGCCTGCGCGATGTTCTGCCGGACGCCGACACCGAAATCATTCCGATGGCAGATGGGGGCGAGGGGACGGCGGAAGTGATTTCGCAGGCGCTCGGCGCTTCGTGGATCAAATGCGAAGCGCACGATCCGCTAGGTCGCAAGATCGATGTGCGCTACGGCTGGGTCGAAAAAAACAAACTCGTGATAATGGAGATGAGCGAGGCCGCCGGCATGCGGCGTTTACAGCCTAACGAGTTGAATCCTGAGAAGGCAACTACCTTTGGAGTTGGCGAGATGATTTTGGATGCGACGAAGCGTGGTGCAGAACAAATCATCATCGGGCTCGGTGGAAGCGCCACGAACGACGGCGGCTTCGGAATGGCGCGTTCGCTTGGGTTTGATTTTCTGACGGCGGCCGGAGGCAAACTTGACGGCTTTAAGCCGTCAAGTTTGCAAGGCTTGGAAGAAATCTATAGACCTCGCGATCTGAAATTGCCGGAGATCTTCGCGGCGGTTGATGTGAAGAATCCCTTGCTCGGAGAAAACGGGGCGACGCTCGTGTTCGGTCCACAGAAAGGTGTGACGCCGGATAAAGTTGAAGAGTTCGAACGCGCTCTGACAAAGCTTGCGGACGTTGTCACTGCGCAATTCGGTTTTGATCATCGAAATGAATCGGGCGCAGGCGCGGCAGGCGGACTTGGGTTTGGATTGATGAGTTTTTGTGGCGCAAAAATTCAGGCGGGCTTCGACCTGGTCGCGAAATTTGTCGGGCTCGAGCAAAAAATGAAAGCTGTCGACGTAGTGATTACGGGCGAGGGAAGTTTGGATCGACAAACGTTAGAAGGAAAAACGCCGTCCGGCGTCGCGCGACTCGCGCACAAATTGGGCAAAGTCGTCTTCGCGTTCGTTGGTCGCGCTACGGAAGACCGGCAAGTGCGAGAACTCTTCGCCGGCGTTTACCAAAATGCCCGCCCTGGAATGGGCACCGCAGAAAACATGAAGCGCGCTGCCGAGTTGTTGCAGGACAATGCCCGACAGTTGGCGAAAAAACTGAAGAACGTGTAGTTCTTCACGTCCAACGGTCACGTCAATGAAGAGACAGAATTTTCCGAAACGGCACTTTTTTTCTTACCCAACTGAGCGAAAATAGCCGGCTCATGCAGGAAATCCCTCCCAACGAACTCACCCCCTTTGTCTTTTCGGATCCGGCCGGCAAACGCTGGCCGCGATTGCGCCTCACCCTGCTCATTGTCGGCGTGCTGGCGTTCCTCGGAACGGTGCTTTTTGTGCAGACGCTGTTCGTCGCGCCGCAGATGCGAGTCCCTTTCTCGTTGCGGCAATTGAAGGGACAACTCAAGGCGCTCCAAAGGGCAAACCCCGCCAGCCAGATTGCTCCCGCGTCGTTGCTTTGGCAGAAATTCGGAGCGGCCAAACAAGCGGCGAAAAAATTGGCAGGGGCAACGCCGACGCCAGCGCCTCCCGCGAAGCCGCGAAGGAAGGCTCCGCCAAATGAGGTGCGCCTCGCGTATTACACGAACGGCGATCCGTACAGCTACACGTCGCTCGAACAACACGCGTCGTTGATCACCCATCTGTGTCCGGAATGGATGACGGTCGTGAACGGCCTGGGCGACATTCAAATCGATGCGGACAGTCGATTGCCGAAATTTTGCGCGAGCAAAGGAATCACGTTGATGCCATTGCTGACGAACCTGGTTGGCGACACGTGGCAACCCGAGGCGATTGAAAATCTGGCGCACGGACCGGCTGACCGGCAGGAGCGTTTCTTTGCCAAAGTGGTCGCGACGTTACGCGATGCCAAGGCTAAGGGCGTCGTGGTTGACTGGGAACAAATCGATCCGGCTTACAAAAAAGATCTCACAACCTTCATCGACAAGCTTTGCGACGCGCTCCACAACGACGACAAGGAACTTTGGTTGACCGTGCAGCCGGGTCAGGACCTCGATTACATCGACTTCGACGAACTCTCGGACAACGTCGACCGATTCGTCGCTTCGTTATTTGATGAGACATCGGACATCGATCCGCCTGGGCCGCTTGGATCAAAATCGTGGTTCGAAGGCTGGCTGCAGGTGCTATTGGAAGACGCCGACAGTAAACAATGGATCATTTCGCTCGGTGGCTATGGCTACGACTGGACGGTTGGCGGCAAAAAGGCGGAGCTAATCAGTTTCGCTGAAGCGATGAGCCGCGCGCACGATGCGGAAATTGAAACGACCGAAGTCAGCGGGCCAAGTTACAATCCGTATTTTTATTTTGAAGACGGCGACAAGGAACACGCGGTCTGGTTTCTGGATGTTGTCACTTTCCTAAATCAGTTGCGGGAGGTGCGCGATCAGAAAGCGGGAGGCATCGCGCTTTATCGCCTCGGCACGGAGGATCCGGCGATTTGGGATGCTCTCGCTGTGCCGCGTGATTTCAAAATGGACAATCAGACGCGCGAATCTCTCGAGGTATTGAAGGGTACCGACACGATTACTGATGTCGGCGACGGCGAGATTGTGACTGTGGACGAGAGTCGAGAGGACGGAATGCGCAAACTCGCGGTCGATGCGGAAGGTTATTTGACCGCCAAGTATACAAAATTTCCCGAATTTCCTACGTTGTACCATCAAGGTGCAGGCGGCGAGCATCAGGTCGCAATTACATTTGACGACGGACCCGATCCGGAGTGGACGCCAAAGATTTTGGACATTCTGAAAGCGGCAAAGGTCAAAGCAGCGTTCTTTTTGGTTGGCGTCAACGCGGAGAAATATCCGGGACTGGTCAAGCGCATCGTGGACGAAGGCCACGAAATTGGGAACCACACTTATTATCATCCGAATCTGGCACTGGCCTGGCCGGAGCATGTCCGTCTCGAATTAAATGCGACGCAGATTTTGCTCGAGACAATCACCGGCCGGGCGACGACTTTGTTTCGTCCGCCCTACGCCGCCGACACGCAACCTTCGCAAATGAGCGAGCTCATGCCGTTGCAAATTGCCCAGGAGCTCAATTACCTGGTTGTTCTCGAGAATATTGATCCGCAGGATTGGGCAAAGCCCGGGGCGGACATCATTCTGCAACGCATTAAACAACAGCGTCGTGACGGTAGCATTATTTTGCTTCACGACGCGGGGGGAGACCGTTCACAAACCGTCGCTGCGTTGCCGCAGATCCTCGACTGGCTGCACACCCGCGGCGATACGATTGTGCCGGTGAGTACACTGCTCGGAACATCGCGCGACGCAGTGATGCCGCCGATTCAACCGACGAACTCATCGTTGAACCGATTGGTGAGCAGCACCGGGTTCCGCATTTATCACGCGCTCGAAGAATTTCTCTGGGCGTTCATGATCGTCGCGACTGCTTTGGTCGTAATTCGGACGTTAATCGTGATCTGGCTCGCTTACCGTTTCCGGCGTTTGCCGCGGATCGCCTTCGCCGAGCCGATCAGCATTGTCGTCGCTGCTTACAACGAAGGGAAAGTAATCGCCGGGACGTTGCGCTCGTTGTTGGCCACGGATTATAAAGGCGATCTCGAGATCATTGTCGTTGACGACGGTTCGCGCGACGAAACTGCCGCCGAAGTCGAACGCGTCGCCGATGGGGACCCACGAGTGCGCTTGCTTCGCCAGGAAAATCACGGCAAAGCGCGCGCGCTGCAGCGTGCGCTGTCGGCAGTCCGGACCGGCGTCGTTGTTTTTGTCGATGCTGACACGCACTTTCAAGGCGATACGCTTCGGTTGCTGGTGGAACCGTTTGCTGACGAGCGGATTGGCGCTGTCTCAGGTCACGCGAAAGTTGGAAACCTGCGAACATTTATCGCCCGCTGCCAATCACTGGAATACACCTGCGGGTTCAATCTCGATCGCCGCGCCTACATTCGTTGGAATTGCATTACCGTCGTGCCGGGAGCGATTAGCGCGATTCGGAAAAGCGCAATCGATCAAGCGGGCGGTTTGAGTTTGCAAACACTGGCCGAAGACACCGATCTCACTCTTGCCCTGCACAAAGACCGACAACGTATTGTTTATGTGCCGGAAGCAGTCGGTTGGACGGAAGCGCCGGAATCCGTGCGCACGCTGGCGCGGCAACGTTTTCGCTGGGCTTACGGCACGCTTCAGTGTCTTTGGAAACATCGCGACATGGTGTTCAACTGGAATTATCGCGCGCTTGGCTGGTTCAGTTTGCCTAGCGTCTGGTTTTTCCAAATTATTCTCGTCGCCGTCACGCCAGTCGTTGATTTGTTTCTGCTCGTCGTCGCTTCCCTTCGGCGCGTGGCGCGCGGTGTTGCCGTTCGTCATCACATTTCTATCAATGGATGTCATTCTGGCCACGCTCGCCTGCATCTTGGAAAAGGAACCGCTCAGGCACGCGTGGCGAATTTTGCCGATGCGCCTGATTTATCGGCCGATGTTGAGCTATTGCATTTGGAAAGCAATTTTGCGCGCGATCAAAGGTGCGTGGGTCAGCTGGGGAAAACTCGAACGCACTGCGAGTGTTCCGGTGCGAGCCTAAGTGAATCAAACCCGAAACCCGAATCTCGAAACAAATTCGAATGTTCAAAGTTCAAAATCCGAAGGTATTCTCGGATCGTCGTTGTTTTGAAACTTTGGGTTCCGGGTTCTTGAACATTGTTTCCGATTTCGGGTTTCGGATTTCGAATTTAATCCGACTGGCGGCGACGATTTCGATCTTCCTGATTGTTGGGTGCAACAAGAACACCGCACTGAAGAATCCCGTTGATCCGAACGGACCGGTCGAGGTGGTCATTCCGGAAAATGGCGCTTACACCGGCGCGTTCATCGATTTCGGTGAAGAAGAAGACGCGGTCAATCTGGAGGAGATCGAGGACTTCGAGCAGATGGTCGGCAAACATCAGGCGATCATTGCGTCGTCGAGCTACTGGGGTGAGCAAAGTTTTCCGACCGCGAACCTAAACGTGCTTTGGCGCCACGGTTCGTTGCCGCTGGTGTTCTGGTCGCCGTGGGACAAGCCCTACGAGCAAAATCGCGGGCCGGACAAGTTTAGTCTGAACAATATCATCGCCGGACAATGGGACGCTTACATCGACAAATGGGCCGACGCGGCGCGCGAATTCGGTCACCCGATGATCGTCGTTTTTGGCAACGAGATGAACGGCGAATGGTTTCCATGGTCGGGAAAATATTACGGCGGCGACGAATGGGACGAAGCAATCCGCAACTGGAAGGGTCCGGACACTTTTCGGCGCGCATATCGGCACGTGGTGGATCGCGTCCGATGCGCGCGGCGCGACCAACATCAAATGGATGTTTCACACCAACAATTATTCCTACCCGCTTCGAAACCTGGAATTTTGCGCCGTCGTATTATCCGGGCTCCGACTACGTCGATTGGCTAGGGATGAGCGTTTACGGCCAACAGTTCAGAGACGAACCAAATCCGGATATCACTTCGCTGGTCGATTGGCCTTATCAGGAGCTTTCGCGGTCTCGATCCGAACAAGCCGGTCATGATTGCGGAGTGGGCGACTGGAGAATTTCCGTACGAGCCGGCGAACCGGGACTCCACAAGCCGGAATGGATCAAGCAGGGGTTGGAACTGTTTCGAACGCGCTATCCGCGGGTGAAGGCGGCGGTCTACTGGCATGAGCGCTGGCAGAATCTCGATCAAAGCTACAGCAATCTGCGCGTGAATTCGTCGGTGGAATCGCTGGAGGCGTACCGAAACGGAATTGGAAATCCGGATTGGTTGGGGAATCTGATTCTGCGCGCGCTGCCGAAGCGGTAGGACGATTGACCCTAATCGCCCATGGCAAAAATCATTGCCACACCGAAAGAATTCCGCCGAGCGCAGCACATCCAACGACATGATGGCTCGCATCGATGACCCAGACTTTAAACGGTTTCGATTCCCACAAGTATTGAATCGTGAGTGCCGCCGCGGAAAACCCAAGGCCGACGCCCGCTCCGAGTTTCAGGCCATTACCGAGTTCGGTGATTCCGGTACGTGCAATCAAGCGTGCCATAATCGCCGCGGCCACGAGATTGCATAGGAAGTTGCCGATCATTTTCGCGCCCATACCGCCACGCTGGAGCTTCACGCCGTGCTGCTCCATGCCCGCCGCCCAAATTTTCCCGAATAATGCCATGTACCAGATCGCGCCGATGATCCAGTAAGCCGCCGCCGCGCAAACTACTGCTATCCAGTTCAATGCCATCCAGTTCATGATGCGGTTGTCGCAATCAGCCGCAGCCAAGGCAAGAAAAAACCCACGGGCAGTAGACAAAAACATCAGTTGGCGGCGTCTCGATTATAAAAGACCGTGAAAAGGTCATGGAGAATGTCGCCACCGATGAAAATTGGAAGATTTGCTTTTCTCAGCTTGCGCCCGGCCTGGTTTTATTCGCCCGGCAATGGACGCGATCGGCAGCTGACGCCGAAGACATTGTCCAGGAAGCGTTCGTCAAGTTCTGGCGGCGGCAATCACGACATCGCCAATCGCGGTCTGCTTTACGCGACTGTTCGCTCGATTGCGCTCGATTTTATCCGGCGCGACAGCCGCCGCGCTCGTCGGGAAGCGACTGCGTTTTCCGATGCCGATCAATCGGTGCAGCCCGAATTTGAGATTGAAGACGATTCACAGCGCGCGCTGGTCGCTGCGCTTGATCGCTTGCCTGCCGAACAGCGGGAGGTGCTGGTGATGAAAATCTGGAACGACCTAACTTTCGCCGAAATCGCAAGCGCGCTTGGGATTTCGCAGAACACCGCGGCCTCCCGCTATCGCTACGCGCTCGCCGCGCTGAAAAAGAATCTTTCCGCCACGATGAACGATTTTTCCGAACTCGAAGATCAATTGCGCAAATTGCGTCCGGCCCAACCGTCGGCGGATCTGGTGACGCGAATTGAACACGCGCTTGCTGAACGAGATCCGACGCCAACCGCCGGCATGCTTCCGCGCCAACGCCGATTTCATTTCAACTGGCTTTCGCTCGGCCTTGGATTGGCCGCAGCGGCTGCGCTTGTGATGTTTGCGTTATCCGATGTCGAGCAGCCTGCGAAGAAAACATCCAGCAATCGCATCGATAGGTTCGGCCCTGCCGGCAACTCCACGAATCCAAGCGGGCAGTTTGTTCCCGCCGGCTTGACCCAGGTCGTTTATCACACGCGGGACGAAGGACTGCATTTCCCGAGTAACTCAGAACAGCCGATGCGCCGCGTTCGTTCTCAAACCCGAGAGACCTTGCAGTGGCGCAATCCAAAGACCGGCGCATCGCTTCGAATTTCTTATCCCAGCGAGGAAGTTTCACTCCTCCCAGTGTCAGGACATGAATTTGCCACACGAAAACTATGAAAACAAAATCCATCCTAACCACGTCGCCGCGATCGTGCTCTTGCCGATTGCTGCATTCACTCAACCGAATCCAGCAGTCCACCACCGCCGCCGGGCCGCCGCCAAATGGTCCGGTTGGTCCCGGCAATGATCGCGACCACAAGGAAAAGAAAGTGCCGGTCACCTATCTCGGCGTCGAAACTTCCGACGTGCCGCGAGTTGTCAGCGAACAACTCGGCTTGCCGAGAGGTTTCGGTCTGGTTGTGGATTATGTTGTTCCGGACGGTCCGGCCGCCGCGGCCGGCGTTCAGCAGAACGACATTCTAAGAATGCTGAACGATCAGATTCTGACCGAGCCGGACCAGCTTTCGAAACTGGTTCGGAGTTTTTCAGAAGGCACAACCGTCACCCTGACTGTCTTGCGCAAAGGCAAGGAGGAAAAGATCGGCGTGAAATTATCGAAGAAGGAAGTTTCGGAGCGTTCCGATATGTGGCGAGGACATCATCCGAATTTCAATTTCAACTTTAACGGGCATGATTGGAGCAATTTCGGCATGGAGGATCTGAAGGAGCAGCTGGACGAGCTCAAGGAACAGCTCGGCGACCAGAACCAGGGAATCATTCACGACGCCGTGATGTCCGCACAGGACGAAGCGCAGCGCGCGATCGAAGAAGCCCAGCAGCGTCGCGACATGGCGCAGCATCAACGCGACATGACTCAGCAGATGCGCGACCAAGCGCAGCGTGTTCGCGACGAGGCCCGACGCGCGCGTGATGAAGCTCGTCGCGCGGCCGGAATCAATGTTACCCAAAGACAGGATGGCGGCTTGAGCAGCGACCAAGATCGACATCGGTAAAGCCCAGATTGTTTATTCGGACGACAAAGGAGAACTGCGCGTGGAGAAGATCGACGGCAAGAAAGTGCTAACTGCCAAAGATCCGAAAGGACTGCTGCAATTCAGCGGTCCGGTCGAAACGAAAGAAGACCTCGATAAAGTTCCGGCCGACGTGAGGCAGCGTTACGAGAAACTACAGACCAACGATCTGCCGGCAGTGATTTCGGAGCACCAATCCGAAATGGATAACGACAACGATTCCGACGATGAGGATAATGACGATGCCGACATCCAATCGATGAATCAGATTTCGACTTCAAGCCGTCCGGTCAGCACTGGTTAATTACACGTTCGTCAAGATTTAGTGTTTGAGGCAGAGAGACTCCGCCGAGCGCCTTAGCCCGGTTTTCCGCCAGAACGCTCGGCGGAGTTTTCCTTGTCGATCTTCGAGCGCAGCGGCTCTATTTACGCTGGCCGTCAAGATCGACATGATCATTCGCGTTTTTATTTTCGGTGCGCTTGTATTCGCGCGCGCCGTGCGTAACATGCGCAACTACCTTCCGCCGCTCCGGCGTCATCGCCCTCGCTCGAACAACGCGTCGCCGATCTGGAAGCGTACGTGAACAACGCCGCGCGCGGCTCGGACGCGGCGAATGCGAAGAGCAGCTCGAACATTTCCGGCCCCGGTCCCGGCCACAACGCCTGGATGATGACCGCGTCGGCGCTGGTGCTGTTCATGACGCTGCCCGGGCTGGCGCTGTTCTACGGCGGCCTGGTGCGGCGAAAGAACGTGCTGTCGGTCCTGGCGCAATGTCTCGGCATTGCCGGGCTGGTCACGATTCTCTGGTGGGCGGTCGGCTACTGCTCGTGTTCGCGCGCGGCTCGCCATTCATCGGCGGATTGCAAGTTCGCGTTTCTTCGCGGAGTCGATGCCCAGCCGAACGGCGACTACTCCTACTGGGTCTCGCAGAACGTCTTCGCGATGTACCAGCTGATGTTCGCGATCATCACGCCGGCGCTGATCATCGGCGCGATCGCCGAGCGAATGAAGTTCGCGGCGGTCCTCGTGTTCGTCGCGATCTGGATGTTCGTCGTCTACTTCCCGCTCGCGCACATGGTCTGGGGCATCGACGGCTTGATGAACGGCGTGTGGAACCCTGAGCGCGACAATCAAGGCCATCGATTTCGCCGGCGGCACCGTCGTCCACATGTCGTCCGGCTGGTCGGCGCTGGTGCTGTGCGTGTTGCTCGGCCAGCGGCTCGGCTTTCGGAAAGAAATCATGGCGCCGCACAGCATGGTGCTTTGCATGGTCGGCACCGGGATGCTGTGGGTCGGCTGGTACGGATTCAATGCCGGCAGCGCGGTCGCCGCGGATGGCATCGCGGCCAACGCCTTCACGACCACGACGCTCGCGACCGCGGTCGCGTCGTTCACCTGGGCGATGCTCGAGTATGTGTCTGCGCGGCAAGCCGAGCGTGCTCGGATTCTGTTCCGGCGCGGTCGCCGGACTGGTCGTGATCACGCCGGCGTGCGGTTTTGTCGATGCCGACCGGCGCGGTGCATTATCGGCGTCGCCGCGGGCATCGTGCCGTTCTTTGCCTGCACGAAGTTGAAATCGTGGTTTCACTACGACGACGCGCTCGACACCTTTGGCGTGCACGCCGTCGGCGGCACGCTGGGCGCTTTTCTAACGGGAGTTCTCGCTACTGCGACGGTGAATGGAAACTTGAGCGGGCCGGCCGCAACGCAAAATGGCCTGGCCGGAATTCTCAGCCACGCACTCTGGCTCGAGCAACTCAAAGCGATCGCAATCACAATTTTTCTCGCAGTCGTGGCGAGTTCGATCATCGGCCTTATTGTTAAAACGGTGCTCGGATTGCGAATCGCCGCGGAGATTGAGCGACAAGGGCTCGACATCAACGAGCACGGCGAAGAGGGCTACATCACATCTTAAAACAGAGCGTAACGCCTTAGGTTCGCCTAACGAATGGTGTCGTGCCTTGTGAAGGCAAAAAAAACGCGCGGCGTTTCCGCCGCGCGTTTTAAAGTTATTAATGCTAGAATTAGTGTCCGCCGTTGCCGACTCCCCCCTGCGAACCGGTCATCTGCCGAAGCGCTGCACCGCTGGCGTGATCAAGGTTATTTCCAGCGGTCGCAGCCGCGCTACTGCCGGTAGTGTCGTCCACTTCAACCCAGTGGCCATTCAAATTGCTGCCCGTTTCTGCCGGGACGTAAACCATGTGGGTATGTTTCTTTTGCGGCGTATTAGCCGCGATTCTGCCGGTCAACTTGAAGTCCAATTGAGTTGGTTTAGCTGCAGATACCTTGGTGTTGTTGATCGAGGCTTTGATCTGGCGATTCACAAAAAGAACGACTTCATAATCCGTGACCGGCAGCTTGCTCACGCCGTAATGGCCATCCGAATCGGTTAGGACAATCTTTTGAAGGCCGCTGCCGTCCTTCGCTTTGATATGCACTTCAGCGCCCGCGACCGGTTTGGCGCTTGGAATCCGTGACGATGCCTTGAATTCTAGCCGGACCAACAGGGTCAGAAGCCCATGTCGCCACGGCAGAAACAAGCAGAGTGACAAAACAGAGGTGGAGCGATTTGATAGTCATAGAGTTTGAAAGAATAGCGTAAGTGATCCGTCCGCACAAGTAGGTACCGGACGTTACCGGACAATTTCTGGAAAAATTCTGGCGACGTCTTAGTGCCCAATCACTCCATTTCCGGTGCTCTCAATTTTCCGGATAAACGCATTGCCTTGATTGTTCACGCGCTCCAACATCCCCGACGGCATCGTTTGGCCGTCATTCTCGACTTCGGCCCACGTGCCGAGATGACTGCCGGTCTGCAGCGGGACCCATACGTAATGTTTGCCTTTAGCGAACGGTCTCGCCGTCGCGTTGCCTTGAAGGTCGAAGTTCAGCGTCTGCACTTCACCCGACTTTGTGCTCACATTGTTGATCGACGCCTTGGTAACTCCGTCGACAATCAGCGTCACGCTGTAGGTGCCGGTCTCCAGCCCGGCGTAATTGTAGCGGCCCGCGGCATTGGTGTGGATTCTGCCGACTTTGCTGGCGTCACTTCCGACGATACGAATTTCCGCGCCACGAAGCGGTGCCCCTTTGGCGTCTCTAACAACGCCGCTCAAAGTGGCGACGGCGTCAGCCCGCGCCGACACTGACAGCAGCCCAGAAATCGAAACAACTGCCAAAACACGGATTAGCGTTTTCATGCCTGGAAAATAGGACCGCGAGCGGCAATTGTAAAATACGATCCAACAGGTGGAAGATCTGCCGGCGGAGGGACTTGAACCCACACACTGTTGCCAGTACTGGATTTTGAGTCCAGCGCGTCTGCCATTCCGCCACGCCGGCGTGTCGGGAAACCGAGAATACGAGTTTCGGGCCGAAGCTCAAACGTTTCCGACGAGATCCAGCGGCTGCATGCTGCGCGGCGGCCCAAAGACTTCCCGCAAGATGATCGCATCCCGCAAACCAGATGGCGATTTTAGCATCGAGCTGAGATCGATTTTCGGTTCGGTCCGTTTGGAAATGGGGGCTGGGGTCACCGGTTGAAACGCTGCCGTCCCTTCAGATTCGCTGATCGGCATGAGTGGCGGCGGCGACCCTTCTTGAACTTCAAATGTTGGGACCTCGCTGGTTGGCGGGAAGACTTTTCGCTGCTGCGCCGGCGCCGGTTGACTCGGAACTCGTACTTCGGGCGGCAGCTCCGGTGGACGTGCCTTTAATGGCGGCAGCGGCGACTTCATCGGCGACGGGACGCGCGGCAATACTACCGGCCGCTGATAAGTTGGTCGCGGGACAACCGGCGGCGGCGGTTTTGATGTTGTCGGCTGACCAAGCGCTTCCAAAAACTTTCGAATACGATCTTCGTCGGTCTGTTCTGTTTCAGCCGTTGTCGGTCGCGGAGTTTGCGGCGAGGAGGCTGATCCTTCCCGCGCCCGCGGTACATCTCTCCGAGTTCGTCTGCCGGTTTTGGCCGCCCGTGTCAGCAGCTGAAAGAAAATCGCGACCGCGATAAACAGCAGGAAAAGAAAATTGTCGAGATGGGCGGCGGCGAACACCTTCTTTACTTTCTAATTTCTACTTCGCAAATTTTCTAGCTTGCTTCGGTGCGCGGTTTGTCCGAGCCGGCGATCGACTCACGCATCGACGTGTCGGCCTGCACGTTTTTCATCCGGTAATAATCCATGATGCCGAGGTGGCCCGCGCGGAACGCTTCCGCCATTGCCAATGGCACCTGGGCTTCTGCTTCCACAACTTTCGCGCGCATCTCCTGCGTCTTGGCTTTCATTTCCTGCTCCACCGCCACCGCAGCGGCGCGGCGCACCTCCGCTTTCGCCTGGGCAATACGCTTGTCGGCATCCGCTTGTTCGCTTTGCAATTTCGCACCGATATTGTCGCCCACATCGACATCGGCGATGTCGATCGAAAGAATTTCGAACGCGGTGTTGCTATCGAGTCCCTTCGCCAGCACCGCCTTGGAAATGCGGTCGGGATTTTCCAGCACGTCCTTGTAGGAATCGGCCGAACCGATCGCGCTGACAATACCTTCGCCGACGCGCGCGATAATTGTCTCCTCGGTCGCGCCGCCGACGAATCGATCCAGATGCGAGCGCACCGTGACGCGTGCTTTCACTTTCGCGCCGATCCCGTCCTTGGCCACGCCGTCGATGGTCGTCCGGCCCATCGACGGATTGGGCACGTCGATCACTTTCGGATTGATGCTTGTACGCACGGCCTCGAGCACGGTCTTTCCGGTTCCCTTGGTCGCCAAATCGATCGCGCAGGCGCGATTGAAATCGAGTGAGATGCCGGCTTTGTCGGCGGCGATTAGTGCGAGAATCACCTGAGTAACGTCGCCGCCGGCGAGGTAATGCGCTTCCAACGGATCGCTTGCAACTTCGATGCCCGCTTTCACCGCGGTGATTCGATTATCCACAATCAATCCGACCGGCACGCGCCGCAGGCGCATCCCGATCATTTTTCCCATGGCAACCGGTGCGTTAGCGATGCGCGCGCGCAGCCAGATTCCGAAAAAATTGAAAAGGATGATTGCGAAAACGAAAACAAAGATGGCCGCGATTACAAAGCCGATCACAACAAAAGGAGACTCCATGCCAGGACTTTAGTCGCTCTATTGTGCGAAGCGCAACGTTGAGTTTGGCACAGCTTTTCGTTGCAATCGGCGCGAGACGGAATACGCATTGCGCGTTGTGGCAACGATAAAGACAAAAGTCGCGGTGGTTGGTGCTTCCGGTTATACCGGCGAAGAGCTTGTCCGTCTTTTGCTGGCGCATCCTGGCGTCGATCTAGTCGCGGCCACTTCGCGGCAGCTGGCGGGCAAATCACTGGCCGAAGTTTTTCCGCGTTTCGCTCACGATAAAAAAGCGACCGCGCTGAAGTTTTGCAGCGCGGACGCAGAGTACACTTGCGAGCGTCGCCAAAATTGTTTTCCTCGCGCTGCCGCATGGACTTGCCGCGGAATTTGCGAAGCCACTGTTGTCGGCAGGCGCGCGCGTGCTCGATCTCAGCGCGGATTTTCGAATCAAGGACGCCAACGTTTACCGCGAATTCTACGGACACGATCATCTCGCGCCAGACTTGTTAGGCCAATCAGTTTACGGGTTGCCGGAAATTTATCGCGACCAGATTCGAGACGCGCAGCTGGTAGCGTGTCCTGGTTGTTATCCAACGAGCATTCTCATTCCCCTTCGGCCGTTGATTCGCCGGAAAGCGATCGATCGACAAACAATCCTGGTCGCGAGTATGAGCGGGGTGACTGGCGCCGGTCGCAAAGTTGAGGCGGATTATCTATTCGTGGAATGCAACGAAAGCGTGCGGCCCTACGGCGTTCCGAAACATCGCCATCTTTCGGAGATCGAGCAGGAATTGTCGATTCTGGCGGGAGAACAAATGGTCATTCAATTTACTCCGCACCTGGTGCCCGTGAATCGCGGGATCGTCACGACGATTTATGCCAACATCGCAAGCAACGTCGTGAACATTGATCCAGCGATCATTTTTAGTGGCGCCTACGGCGAGGAACCATTCGTGCGCCTGCTCGACGAAACGCGTTTGCCTGACACGAAGCATGTCGTCGGCACAAACTTCATCGACATCGCCTGGAAGATCGACAAGCGCACCAATCGTCTCGTGCTGATGAGCGCGATCGACAACATCGTTAAAGGCGCGAGCGGTCAGGCGGTTCAATGTATGAATCTCATGCTCGGTCTGCCCGAACAAACGGGCTTATTGTGAGTGCGGTAATCTGGGGAGCACACGCGCCATCGCGTGTTAATTTCGGCGCCTCGCCGAAATTGATGTGGGGAAAAGGTCGCGACCGCGAGGGCGCGATCACCGACACCCGAGGCGAGTGTGCTCCCCGACCATGAAACCCAGATTAAAGAAAATTCCCGGCTCGATTTGCGCGCCGCTCGGTTTCAAATGCGCCGCCGTCTTTTGCGACATCAAGAAACTCGGCACCGGCAAAGGCTCGGAGAAAGGTCGCAAAAACGATCTCGCGTTGATTGTGTCAGATGTTCCGGCGGCAGTCGCGGGGATGTTTACCACCAATCAAGTTTGCGCCGCGCCGGTGAAAGTCAGTCGCCAGCGTTCGGCAGGAAAACTTGCGCGCGCAATCGTTGTGAATTCCGGCAACGCGAACGCGGCGACCGGCATACAGGGAATGCGCGATGCTGAAGCCATGGCGCGGATGACCGCATCTGTGTTGGAAAAACTTGACGGCTTAAAGCCGTCAAGTTTGCCTGTGCCAGGGATAAGAGCAGAAGACGTCCTTGTCTGCTCCACCGGACGAATCGGCGTGCCAATGCCGATGAGGAATGTCGAACGCGGAATCCGTGTGTGCGGACCGCTCGGGGAAAGGTCAACGTCGAAGGCGCGAGAGGTGGCAGAGGCAATTATGACCACCGACACTTGCCGCAAGGAGATCGCAGTCGAAATCAAAATCGGAACATCGGCCGTTCGGATCGGCGGGATCTGCAAAGGTGCAGGCATGATTCAGCCCGGGATGGCGACGATGCTCGCTTTCATCACCACCGATGCGGCGATTGGATCGGCCGCGCTCAAACGCGCGTTGAAAATTGCCGTCGGACAAAGTTTTAACCGAATCACCGTCGACGGCGACATGAGCACGAACGATTCAGGTCATCGCGCTGGCAAACGGACTCGCTGGAAATCCGAAACTCGAAACTCGAAATCCGTAAACAATGTCGAATTTTCCAAAACGCACTGAATTTTGTTTGTCTTGAACTGGCGAAAATGATTGTGCGTGATGGCGAGGGGACGTCGCGGGTGGTTGCATTGCACGTTCGGGGTGCGCGAAACGATCGCGAAGCGGAGATCGCGGCGCGGGTGATTGCAAATAGCTCGCTTGTTCGGGCGAGCTGGTGCGGTGGCGACCCGAACTGGGGCCGAATTTTGTGCGCGCTTGGCTACTCGAAAGCAAAATTCGACGAAGCACTCGTTGATGTCGGTTATGCTCCGACAGATGGTCGCAAAATTCTTTTTGCATTTCGGCACGGGCGTCCGACAAATGTCGCCTTGAAAAAATTGGCCAGGATTACCTCAGAACCGGAGTTCGATCTGCATGTCGATCTTCACGGTGGTCGCGGCGAGTTCATGCTTTACGCCGCCGATCTGACTGAAGATTACGTTGCGTTCAACAAAGGCGACGTGACCGATCCAACGACGCTCGGTGGTTGATGAAAAGGTTTATTTCGAAAGCGGCGACGCTGCTCGAAGCGCTGCCCTACATTCAAAGGTTCCGCAGCCAGATCTTCGTCGTGAAATATGGCGGCAGCTTCATGGATTCGCCCGATCCTGAAGAGCGACATCGAGTCGCGCGGGACATCGTTTTTCTTGAAGCCGTGGGGATTAATCCGGTCGTTGTCCACGGCGGCGGGAAGGCCATCACGCGCGCGCTCGAGAAAGCGAAGCTCAAGTCCGAGTTTGTGCGCGGTTATCGCGTGACCAGCGCGGAGGGCGCCGAGATTGTCGACCGGGTGTTATCGCGCGAGATCAATCCGGAAATCGTGAAGTCGATCGAAGATTTCGGCGGCAAGGCGCGAGGTTTCGCGGGTCCGGATATTTTCCGGTGCCGGAAATTCTCGACCAGGGATGAAACCGGCGCGGATGTCGATCTTGGATTCGTTGGGGAAGTTTGCGACGTCAATATCGAACCGTTGCGCGAATGTATTCGGCGCAGCGTTACCCCTGTCATTAGTCCGACGGCACGAGGTGACGACGGAAAAATTTACAATTGCAATGCCGACATTGCGGCGGCGAAGACAGCGATCGCATTAAAAGCGCGCCGTCTCGTTTTTATGAGCGATGTACCCGGTTTGCTTCGCAATCCAAAGAAAAGCTCGAGTCTGTTGAGTCATTTGGCCGTGAATGAAGTTCCCAAGTGGCGAAAGAAAGGCGTGATTGGCGAAGGGATGATTCCAAAAGTCGACAGTGCAGTGGCGGCGATCGAAAGCGGCGTGGAAAAAGTGCAGTTCGTTGATGGCCGAATTCCGCATTCCGTGTTGCTCGAAATCTTCACCGACGCAGGCGTTGGAACCGAGGTGGTGTTGTGAAAGAAGTTCTTCCGACGCCGTCTTCCGCGATCGTCCAGAACGAAACGAAACGCATCCACGAGTTGTTCGACCAGTTTGTTATTCCTTCCTACTCGCGGTTCGATCTCGTGCTGGAGCGCGGCGACGGGAGCTACGTTTGGGACGTTGACGGAAAGCGTTACCTCGATTTGGCCGGCGGGATCGCAGTCTGCTCGTTAGGCCACGCTCACCCGGAGATCACGAAAGTGCTGGCGGAGCAGTCCCGGAAGTTGATTCACGTCTCCAATCTCTATTATACCGAGCCGCAGGGGCGGCTGGCCAAACGGATTGTCGACCATATCGCGCCCGGGCGAGTTTTCTTTTGCAATAGTGGCGCCGAG
The DNA here is from genome assembly GCA_963801815.1 of uncultured Verrucomicrobiae bacterium. Taxonomy (GTDB): domain Bacteria; phylum Verrucomicrobiota; class Verrucomicrobiia; order Chthoniobacterales; family UBA10450; genus AV40. The sequence continues at coordinate 105,354 of CAWDGJ010000002.1, read as the reverse complement.
GCCAACGAAGGGCTGTTCAAGCTGGCGCGAAAATTTGGACACGACACCGGCCGGTACGAAATCATTACGACGATCGATTCGTTTCATGGACGGACGCTGGCGGGAATCGCAGCGACTGGGCAGGAAAAAGTGAAGAAGGGGTTCGCGCCCGAAGTCGAAGGATTTGGTCAGGTTCCGTTCAACGATCTCGACCCAATGCGAAGAGCAATCACGAAATCGACTGCGGCAATTTTGGTCGAACCAGTGCAAGGCGAGAGCGGAGTCACGATCGCGAACCCGGAGTATCTGATCGGTCTGCGCCGTCTTTGCGACGAGCACAATTTGCTATTGCTGTTCGACGAAGTGCAGGCGGGTCATTTTCGCACAGGAACATTTCAAAGCTGGCAGCGGGTTTTGGAGAACAACAATGTCGATTTCCTGCCAGACGGGATTTCAATGGCGAAGTCGTTGGGCGGTGGATTTCCGATGGGCGCGTTTTGGGTGCGCGAGAAATTCGCGAACGCGCTCGGTCCGGGAACGCATGCGAGCACGTTTGGTGGAACGCCGCTGGCCTGCGCAGTTGCCTTGAAGATTTTTGACGTCATCGAGCGGGAGAATCTGGCCGTCAACGCGCGTAAGACGGGCGAATTCCTTTTACGCGGACTGCAAAAACTTCAGGAACGATTTCCGAACGTGATTAATGTCGCACGCGGTTTTGGGTTTATGATCGGAATCGAGTTTCAGCCGCAGTTCAAAGCGGTCGACATCGTGAAGGAGTTGCACAAACGTAACTTGCTGACCGTACCTGCCGGAACGTCGGTTACCCGATTACTACCAGCGTTAAATCTTTCGCGCGACGAAGCGGAACAAGGATTGCGAATAATTGAGAGCTTGGTTGCCGATCTTGCGAAACAGAATTAGCCACAGATGAACATGAATTTTCACAGATGCAGAGGCAATTTGGATTCAGCCATCTGTGTTTCATCGGTGTTAATCCGTGGCCGAAAGATTTTTGGATGAAACATCTACTTAGCATCGAGCAGCTTTCGCGGGACGAAATCGGACGGATTTTGCAACGCACGGCTGAGCTCAAAACAAATCGCGGCAAAATTTCGGCCCAACCGCTCGCTGGACAAACCTGGGCGCTAATTTTTTCCAAACCGTCAACTCGGACGCGCGTTTCGTTTGAGGTTGGCATCCGGGAACTCGGAGGCGAGACGATTTATCTGAACGCGGCCGACGCACAATTGGGCCGGGGCGAATTGATCAAGGACACTGCGCGCGTGCTCGCGCGAATGATCCACGGCGCTGTCATTAGGACTTACGCGCAAAGCGACATTGAGGAGTTCGCGGAATTTTCGGGCGTCCCTACAATTAACGCACTGACCGATGACGAGCACCCGTGCCAGATCCTTGGCGATATTTTCACGATCATCGAAAAGCGTGGGCAAATTGACCAGCCTTCCCAAGGCTACGGCTTGCCAGGGAAGACAGTGGTCACTTACATCGGCGACGGCGTTTCAAACACCGCACGCTCCTGGTTATTCGCGGCGGGGAAACTTGATTTTGAATTGCGGATCGCGTCGCATAAAAAATATCTGCCGAAGAAAAAAGTGCTCGAACGCGCGGGCGGCCGCGTGACCTGCACGGATAATGTGCCGGAAGCGGCAAAGGGGGCAGATGTTCTTTACACCGATATCTGGGTTTCGATGGGCAAAGAAGCCGAGGAAGCGCGCCGCGAAGCAGAGCTCGGGCCGTACTGGATCAACGAATCTGTGGTCAAGCTGGCCAAGCCCGACGCGTTAGTGATGCATTGTCTACCGGCGCACCGTGGCCAGGAAATCGATGAGAAGACTTTTGAGAACAACGCTCAGACGATTTTTGATCAGGCAGAGAATCGATTGCACGTGCAAAAGGCTATTCTGGTCGAGTTAGCTAGTTAAGTGACGCGGTCGAACCGGGATTTCGGTGCGGCAGTTTCTTGCAAGTCGCACAGATGCTGTAAATAACGGGTTGTTCGGCACTGCCGTCTTCTTTGATGGTACGCCCGCACAACGCGCACACAATTTTGCCGTCGCCTTTGTGGCCGGCGTTTCCGTCGCTGGATCGACCCTTCGGTTTGCGTTGACGCGGCACACAAACGAATCGCATTTGCGCACAGGAAAAGATCGAAGTTTTTCGTCTTCCTTAGAGAATCGAAGCAACGTTCTCGTTACAAACAGTTTTGCGGGGACATGCTTTACAGGCAAAAACCACAGAATTGGTGCTCGGGGCGGGACTTGAACCCGCATGCCTTTCGGCATACGCCCCTCAAACGTACGTGTCTGCCATTCCACCACCCGAGCGTTCGGAAGTGATCAGTGATGAGTGATCCGTGAACAGTAAAGAATCGGCGTTTCGCCGCAAGTTTTCGGCCTATCCTGCGCTCCCTCTTACGCTTGCTCTTAATCGTGCTCATGCTCGATTGCTTTCGAGCAAGAATTAAAGCAGGAGCATGAGCCAGAGCGAAACCGATTGGATCAAAATCGATCTCCACATCCACACTCTAGATGACCCGAAGGATGTGATCGATTACTCGGCGCATCAATTGCTCGAGCGCGCGAAGCAACTCGGTTTCGGCGTTCTTGCGATCACCCTGCACGACGCGGTGTTCGATCGCGCAGAAGTCTTCGCAGACGCCGCTGCGCTGGGAATTCTGCTCATTCCGGCCGCCGAAATGCGATTGCAAGGCGCGGACATGATTTTACTGAACGTGACTCCAAGCGAAATCGCCTCGTTGAATACGTTCGACGACGTGCGCGACCTTCGGGCCCGTCGCGGGTCGTCGATTTTCACGATCGCGCCGCATCCCTTTTACGTTTTGGGCGGTTCGATTGGTCCACGGCTCTTTGATGAGATTGATTGCTTCGATGCGATCGAGATGTGTCATTTTCACAAAGGGTTGCTTAATCCAAACCGACGCGCAGCCAGAGTTGCCAGGAAATACAGCAAGCCGTTGATCGCGACTTCAGATGCGCATCGGTTGCATGCGTTCGGCCGTCATCACACCAGCATCCCGCGTCCGGCAGAGTTAACCATTGAAGGTGTTTTCGCCTCCCTGCGCACCGGTCCACTTCGCCTGACAAGTCCGTCCGCTTCGCTGATTGATTTTGCGAGCGCGATCTACTGGATATTTCTCGCCCATCCATTCAAGCGCCGGCAACATGGCGCTTGCAAGGTCGCCCTTGAATCCAAGCGGCAAACGTGACAGACGTTTAGACCAATGAGAATTCTCATCACGGCTCTATTATTGTCTGTCTTCGTCTTCGCCGGGTGCCAAACGCCGGAGCAGAAGGAAAAAAAACTAAAGGAAGCCGCGCTTAAGAAAAAGACGAAGGCGGACCTGCGCGAAAGTGGGGATGTCGATTTTCAAGCATTTGTCGGCCGCCTTCGCAAGGCGGCTGCCAATCGCGATATAGCAACGCTCAAGTCGATGATGAGTGACGATTTCGGTTACAAGCTCGACCCGGCGATGGCCGGCCCCGGCGTTTTCCAATACTGGGACCAGGAAAACCTGTGGCCGGAATTGGATGGCATCCTTGCGGAGAAATTCGTCAAGAAAGGGAATTTCCTGGTCGCACCGCCGCAATTTGCCGATCCATCGTTGAACTACGACGGGTACCGCGCGGGCATCACGCGAGTGAAGGGCAGCTGGAAGTTTGCCTACTTTGTTAACGGGTAACTGACCTCCGACCTCCGACCTCTGACCTCTGACCTCTGACCTCTGACCTCTGACCTCTGACCTCCGACTTCCTCTCCAATCTGCCCCATCGGCCGCCGTTTGTCTTCGTACGGAAATTAATCGCACGCGAGCCGGGCGTGTCGGCTGAATGCGAAACGCAGTTTTCGCGCGACGACCCAATGTTCGCGGGACACTTCCCCGATGATCCGCTTGTTCCCGGCGTGATTTTAACGGAAGCGCTTGCGCAAACGGCGGGAATCGCAGCGCATCGGGAAAATTCGGGGACGCGGTTCCTGCTTTCCGCGATTCGGCAAATGAAATTTTTACGCGGGGTGCGTCCCGAAGAGAAAATTGTTCTGCGCGCCCGCAAGCTGGGTGAAATCGATCAACTTCTTCAATTTGAAGTCGAGGCGTTGATCAACAACCAACAGGTGGCGGCAGGACAAATCGTATTGAGTACTCTGGAGGAGAAACCGTAGGGCAAGCGGTCGCTGCATCGACGGTGGGGTTTTGAAGCCGGCAGGCAGAGCGGGTGCCCTGAAAACGAACATTATTGGTCCACACTTGGGGGTGTCGCCTGATTTGGAGTCGCGGGTTGTTCCAAATCGTAAATTGCCCCCCACGTTCCGGAAGCCGCCAGCGCCGTAGTCTTCTCCCACGGCCTTGTGCTGGATTGATAGTTCGCTTTTTCTTCGCGTCCCCAAAAAATATACCGGACATGCAAGGTCCGGGCGAGATCACGCCAGTCGTTCGCCCCTTGCATTAATCTGGCAAGCAAGTCGTTCGTTTTCCCGTAATCGTCGAATCCCTGGGTCCAGAGATGACCGGGATATCCCATCACAACCTTTCTCCCGCTGAGCAGCAACGGATGATTGTAAGTCGGCCACGAAGCAAATCGCGCCTCGATCGGCATTTTACGAACAGCGGCGTCGACCGCATCCACTTCGCCGCGTTGCGCGAAACCGAAACCACCTTTCCCGGCGGCCAATCCGCCGAACAAGCTGATGAATCCCGAAGCAAACAACCCAAAACACACTGCCCAGCGGATCGGCCGCTCCCATTGAATGATCAAATTTCGCCACAAATAGGGCAGCACGATGAAGTAGGACCAAACCATAATCTTGAGATTGTCCCACCCCCAGGGCGCGGTTTTCACAAAGAAGGTGAAAAGAAAAATGGCTGTCGCGCCGAAAACAAACGCGATCTCCTCTGGCTGCTTGCGTCCCGATTTGAATCCCTCCCTCCAGACACGGTAGCCGAGCATGCCGGTCAGGGTCAGCACCAAGGGCACCAACATTCCAAAGTTAAAGAACCAGAAGCGAAAGAACGGCATTTTGAATTCGCCATCATTGCGCTGGACCCAGCCCCAGTTGAATTCGATTACGGACCTGGCGTGGAAATGGTCCGTGATTAGCCAGACAAGAAACGTTGCCGGGACCAGCGCGCTAAGAACGAGTTTCAGAATGTGACTGCGTTCCGGCGCATCGCCGGCGACGAACAAACAAACGAGCAGAATGCTGAGCGCCATGAAGGTGTGAATGTGAAAGAGCGGCATTGCCGCGTAGAACGAAAGCTCGAGCCAAAACGGCAGAGGCCCCCGGTTTCGATCTTGTTCCGCCTTTCCATAAAACTTTTCCCGCCAGTGCCACAAAAGGATCAACCCGGCCGGAATGGCATACAGTAGGCCGCGTTGAGTCACGAACATCGTGAGTGGAATGCACTTCCAAGCGACGTGATTGACGTCTTGATAATCGCTGACATCGAATGTTTTGAGAAACTGAAAACCCGCGATACCGCCGTTGAAAAGAAAACCGGCAACCGCAAACGCGCCGCCCCAGCGATAAAACGCGTAAAACGTCGCGATCGATGCAATTAAACCAACCCAGACAAGCCCCGGAATTAGACTGACGTTGATCTTCAGCAGCAGAGCGTTGAACAAATCGATGCCGGCGGGATAGCGCAGGTGTTCGCTGCCGACATAAATCGGATTCGACGGCCACAGGCGGACGCCGTTGGCAAAGAACTTGATGTGAGTGAGATGAAGGCCGAGGTCACCGAGGTTCACCGGCGATTGGATCTTGAGTTCGGTTCCGTCGACATAAAGAAGCCAAATAAACGAACGCAGTGCGAAGATCGCGAAGATTGCCGCGAGGATCCAGGTGATGAGGTTTCGATATCTACCCTGAGTTGGTTCGCCGGCCGAGGCTGGGGGTGTGTCTCCGGTGCTGGCGTAAGCAACAGCCGCTAACACTGCGCCCAATGCAATCGCGATGAATGCGATCGGAGTGCTCAACCCGCCAGCCACTATTCCGAGCAGCAATCCGCAAATAGTAGCGGCGTTGACAAATGTTAAGCCGCCGGCAAGCCACTTCATTGGTTTGGACTTGGTGATGTTGTTGGGCTCGGGTGCGGTGTAGCCCCATTAAAGTCAGGCGATTTTCCGGGGAAGAAGACCTTGAAAATTTTCGCGTTGAAATAGGCTTTCGACGGATCCTGGTACGGTCGAATCGTTAGCGGCACCGTGTAGTAGGTCTCATGCAGTTTCTGTTCGACCGTGGCGATCTTGTCCTGCTCCACGAGCAGAAAGTCGCCGTCCAACTTATCTGGCATGCTGTCCTTTTCGTAATAACCGACCCGACCGAAATCACCAAGGATCCACGGCAACGGATAGGGACTGCCGCGAATAACGTGACCGACCAGCTGATACGCGCGGGGATCTGCGTGGGCCAGTTGCACGATCGGATCAGTAAATTTGTAAATATCGTTGTAGGTCTGCACATAGACGTACGGCTCGCTGTCGGTTGTGCACCTGAAGTAATTCAACCAAATGCAATATCCGAGCGACCAAACGATCAGAATTGCCGCAATTATCTCCGTCAAATCGCGAATTGTTAATACCGCCAATAACAACCCGGTGCCTGCGATCAACCAGTACGGCCACACGTGATCCCAGGTTGTGGGCCAGTCCTTCGTGACAACGTAAAAAAATGTGTAGCCGAGCAATCCTATCAGGACGAGACCGATCGCTCGGTAGGTAACGCCTTTAAATCGCAGCGGCGCGAGTGTCACCATTGCGCCCAACGTAAACAGAAACGGCCAAATGAAGCTGATAATGCACCATGGCGTTTTGTATTTCACGATGCTGTAGGCCATGAGCGTTCCCACACCGTAAATTGCCAGGTAACGCAGGAACACTGACTCAAACCGCAGAGCGAACAAGCACGCGAGCAGGCCCGCCAAAACAGGCAGCTCGTAATGACTGATCAGAGCGAGCCAGTAATAAGGCGCTTTTTCGTGACCGTGACCCTGACTGCCGGTTTCGAACCAAGGCTTGTAGGCTTCAAGAATCCCCCTCACTCCACTCCAGTGGAAGAAAAAGCCGGAATAGAACGCGATGATTAGCGCGATCCCAGTCCCAATGACCACCGTAAGGTCGACAGAGTTCCAAGTTTGCGCGGCCGGTCGCGTGTCCTCGATTGGCGAGGCGATCGTAGTGATTCCTTGGGAAATTAGTTTCAAACAGGCTGCAAGAATTCCACGTCGACTTCCACTGCGTTGTAAAAACTTCGCAGCGCCGCGGGCGAGACCATTCGAAATTAGAAGAACGAAAGCGGCGATGATCGCGCAGGCGATGTGGAGGATGTAAGTCTCCTTCGATAAAATCATACCGGTCAGTCCCATCCCGGCGCACCAGAGATAATTTGCGGTGCCGAATTTCCAGAGCCCGAACAGGCCGAAGAAAAACAGCATCGTAAAAAACAAAATCCAGACTTCGTGGATCGAATAACGACCGTAAAAAACAAAACCGGGTGACACCGTCATCGCGAGCGCAGCCAGCCGGCTGACTGTTCGGCCGACCAATGGTTCGAATTTCAATGTGAGCCAAACGCAAGCGACGCTGACCAGCACGACTGGCAGTCGCAGTGCCCAGAGATTTCTTCCGAACAATGTTTGGGACAACAACAGCGCGTAAAAATGGAGCGGGCCGTGATAATTCGTCGGATCGTATTTGTAATAACCGTTCTTAAGGACTTGATCGACAAACCAGCCGTTGATTCCCTCGTCGAAATGCGGCGGCTTCATTCCGAGGAGGAAAAGGCGCAGAAAAGTCGCGAGACCGAGGATGAGCCACGGCGTCCACTCGCTTTCCACGAACGCGCGTCGCCATGTCTCCAAAGAGCCGCCGAGCAGGGGAAAATCTGCTAGCGCGGCAGCCTGTGGGCTGCTAGCTGTCGCTGTGCGAATTCTCGTGACCGGCGGCTGCGGCTTCATCGGGAGCAATTTTATTCGCTATATTCTGCAACATTACAAGCCGGCCTCGGTCACAAATGTCGACGCCCTGACCTACGCCGGCAACCTCGCCAATCTTGACGGCGTGGTCGAGGAACATGGCGAACGCTACGAATTTTTCAAAGCCGATATCGCCAACGCCGACGCGATGGACGCCCTCATGCTCGAGCATCAATTCTTCGCCGTCGTCAATTTCGCCGCCGAGTCGCACGTCGATCGAAGCATCAATTCGCCCGAGAACTTCATTCACACCAACGTCATCGGCACGAGCGTGCTGCTTGAACGCGGCGCGCAAGCATGGCGTCCAGCGTTTCGTTCAAATTTCCACCGACGAGGTTTACGGTTCGCTAGGCAAAACCGGAAAGTTCACCGAGCAATCGCCGCTTGATCCCAGCTCGCCGTATTCGGCGAGCAAAGCCGGCGCCGACCTTCTCGCTCTCGCGCACCACAAAACCTACGGACAGGAAGTCATCGTCACGCGCTGCTCGAACAACTACGGGCCGTATCAGTTTCCCGAAAAACTGATTCCGCTCATGATCATCAAAGCGCTGCGCGACGAGCCGCTGCCAGTTTATGGCGACGGCATGAACGTGCGCGACTGGATTCACGTCGAAGATCATTGCGCGGCAGCTGTGGCCGCATTGTTCGAGGGAAAGCCGGGCGCGGTTTACAATTTCGGCGGCGGCAACGAAATGGCTGAACCTCGATCTCGTGAAGATGATTTTGAAACAGCTCGACAAGCCTGAGAGCCTGATTTCGTTTGTGAAAGACCGCCTCGGCCACGACCGCCGTTACGCGATCGATTCCTCGTTTGGGCAGAAGGAATTGAAATGGAAACCGCGCAAGGATTTTGACGAAGGATTGAAGACCACCATCCAGTGGTACATCGACAATCAATCATGGTGGCAACCGCTGCTTGAGCGCGCGGGGCGGTATTGAAGATTTTCGTAGCGCGGTCTATGACCGCCGAAAGTAGAAGAGATCGGCGCTCGTAGAGCGCGGCTACAGAAGAATGAAAATTGTTATTATCGGTTCAGGCGGTCGACTTGGCGCCGCGCTCGTACGTGCTTATCGCGAAAAGTTCGACGTCGCTGGCTTTGATCACGCGCGGCTCGATCTTGCCAAGCCCGATGAAATTCATCGGGACGTTACAAAGCTTGATTTTGATTTGCTGATCAACGCGGCTGCCTTTACCAATGTCGATCTTTGCGAAACCGAAGTGGATCAGGCGTTCGCGATCAATGCCGAAGCACCGCGTATCCTGGCTGAAATCTGTGCGAACAAGAACGCAAAACTCATTCATTTCAGCACCGACTACGTTTTCGATGGCGAAAAGCGCTCGCCTTACGTCGAAGACGATTCGGCCAAACCGATCAACTGTTATGGCGAATCGAAACGCGCCGGCGAAAAGTTCGTGCTCCAAACCAGCGATCGCCATTTGGTGATCCGGGTTTCGTGGGTGTTTGGGCCGGACCGGCCCAGTTTTATCGACGCAATGATTCAACGCGCGCGCCAAGAGGAGAAAATCGAAGCGATCGCCGATAAATGGTCGACGCCGACCTACACGACCGATATCGCGGAGATGCTGCCGCGGGTTTTCGATGTCGACGCGGGCGTTGTGCATCTGACGAATTCGGGCGAATGCACCTGGCAGGAATACGCTCAGCACGCGCTCGATTGTTGCAGCAAGATGGACATACCGCTAAAGGCGAAGACCGTCGCCGCACTGAAACTTACCGATATGACCCGCCTTCGCCAAAGCTCCGGCGGGCAAGCAAACTGGCTTGCGCGCCGCCCGGTTTATTCTGTGCTCTCCGGCGCGAAATATCGGGCGTTGACCGGCATCGCACCGCGCTCTTGGCGAGACGCCGTGGCTGATTATATTGAGCGCTCCTATTCGAAAAAATGAAAACCAGCATTCTCACTTTTACGTTGTCGATCTTGCTCGCCGTCGCCGCGCGCGCGGAATTGAAATGGGAGCAAGACACGATCGAGCTGCATCCATCCTCTGGCGACAAACAAGCGGTTGCCCATTTTAAATACGAAAACGTTGGCACGACGCCGGTCCACTTTAAGTCGGTAAAGGCGTCGTGCGGTTGCACGACGACGCAGACGCAGAAGGAAGTAGTGAACCCCGGCGAAAAGGGCGAAGTCGTCGCGACGTTTAACATTGGCGATCGTACCGGCCAGCAAATGAAAACGGTGACGGTGCAGACCGACGATCCAAATCCGACGCAGGCCACGATGATTCTCACGCTGAAGGCGAACATCACACCGGGGCTGGAGATCAAACCCACCTTTGTCTATTGGAGGACCGGCGAGGAACCGAAGACAAAGAAGATTTCGCTCAAAGCGGCCAAGGAATTTCCAGTCAAGAACATCACGATTAAATCGAACAGTCAGAATTTCGAATCCAAGATGGAACCGGGCAAGCCTGGCGAATGGACGCTTGAGATCACGCCGAAGGACACGAGCCACCCAATGGGAACGGCGCTGTTACTCCAGACTGATTATCCGAAAGAAGCGCCGAAATCGTTTTACGTGAACGCACAAATCACCAATCCGCTGCCGCCTCCTCTGTTGCGCGCGCCCACCACCCAAATCGGTGCGCCAGCGAGGGCCGTCACCCCGGCTGCAATACCGTCGGTATCGCCGGCTAGCCACTGATCGGTGAAACTCCGCGCCGTTGGCGAAGCGCTCATCCTGATCGCGCTCGCGTTTTTGCCGGCGATCGGCCAGGGGTTTTATTTTCGCGATAGAGTTTCCTGGGAATCGCCGATTCCGGCATCGGAGCTGGTCACGGTTGATCAAGCGCGCGCCTGGGGCGAGGGCGCAATCTGGGTGGACGCGCGGCCCGATGACGAATTTGCGCATGATCACGTTCCCGGTGCGTTTTCATTAAACGAGGACCACTGGAACGATTTACTGGCGCAATTTCTTCCAAACTGGTCGCCCGACAAACAGGTGGTCGTCTATTGCAGCGCCGAAAGTTGTAACGCGGCGCGCGACGTGGCGAAACGCCTGCGCGATGAAGTGGAGCTCAAGGATGTTTTTGTTCTGCAAGGTGGCTGGGAAGAATGGGTGAAGAAGAATCGTTGAGATGTTGAGGAGTTGAGCCGTTGAAAACATGAAGTTTGCGTGGCGGATCTTAGATCTAATCGCGGGCGGAATTTTTGTTTACGCCGGCGTGCTCAAGGCGCTCGACCCCGTCCAGTTCGGATTGGACATCGACAATTTTAAAATCCTGCCGTGGTTCATAAGCGTACGGTTCGCATTTTTTCTGCCGTGGCTTGAAATCTTGTGCGGACTCGCGCTGATTTTTCATTTTCTCTACCGTGGCGGATTGTCGATCCTGACGGTGCTCATCCTGGTTTTCATCGGCGCGACCGTGGCGGCCAAAACACGTGGGCTCGATATTACCTGCGGATGTTTTGGTCACGCCAGCCAGCATTGGAGCTTCGCGCAACATATGGCGATCGATCTCCCAATTTTTTTTGCACTCGTCGTTCTGCTCTGGATCGAACTAATCCAGGGAGCACGTCATGGTCCGGAAAATTAAGGGCGGTTACCGGCTTTATTCGCGCGAGAAAAATCCGAAGACCGGGAAGCGAAGAAACCTCGGCACATTTAAAACCAGGGCCGCCGCGAAGAAACACGAAAAAGCGGTGCAATACTTTAAACGACGCTAAACTTGCGCCGTGCTTGATATTCGTGAGGCCATTGATTCAGATCGCGACGCCATCTGGCAAATTTTCCACGAAGTAATTGCGACTGGCGAAACCTATCCGCTCGATCCGAATATTTCTCGCGAAGACGCGCTGGCATATTGGTTTCAACGTCGCGGGCACGCTTATGTTGCCGACAACGACGGTGAAATTGTCGGCAGTTACGCGTTGCACGCGAATCAATCGGGTGGCGGCGCACATGTTGCAAACGCGGCTTTCATCGTCGCGGAAAGTGGACGTGGGCAGGGGACCGGCCGTACGATGGGCGAGCATTGCTTGAAGGAAGCGCGCCGTCTCGGTTTCCGCGCAATGCAATTCAACTTCGTCGTTTCAACCAACGAAGGCGCGGTAAAACTCTGGCAGGACCTCGGGATGAGGATCGTCGGGACGTTGCCCGGTGCGTTTCGGCATCCGACGAAGGGATATGTCGATGTTTATGTGATGTTTCAATCGCTTGTGTAGCCACGGCCCTGCGGGCCGTCGACGTCGCACAGCGACGTGGCTACAAGTTTTCGTTTGAATTTTCTTTCGTTAGTCCGATTTGCTTAACGTGATTCACAAATGCAGACCGTGATCCAGGTGATCGCGACCGGACGCGGATCGTTGCGCAGCCAGATCATGCGCGACCCGCAGTTGGATCGAAAATTCAAGTTCATCAAGGTTTGGGCGAAACAACCTGGCCGGCCGCACGGTTGGGCGAAACTACATAGCGCGATCGATGCACACGGCGCGATCAATCTCGAATGGCACGGCCGCAGCAACACGCTTATTTGCCGCGTGGTGACCAAACTCGGGCACAAACCGAACTCGATCATCGGCGATTTTATCGATTACCTTCTGGCCCGCCATCAAAGCCGCATTCTCGCGATTCACATCATGCGTCGTCCGCGTCAAAGCGAGTAGTAATCTATTTTACATCAAGACTCGTAGGACCAACGTCCAATGCCGTTTCTACGGTAGTTGACTGTTTACTAGAGTGCGAAACTTGTAAATCATGCGCGCGCGTGAGCTGAGCGTCGACTTCAGGGGGGCTGGCGATTCGTCGGTAAGGAGGCCGTCAAGCAAATGGCCTGGAGCGTTGGCGATTTTCGTGTTTGGGGCGCTCGTCTTTTGGGTGGGCTGGTGCGATACGCGTTGGCCCCTGGAGGGCGCGTTTGGCCCTTACGGCCATTCGGACTCCTCAAGCTCGCCGTATGCAACAGCTGCCGATTTCACGACCTACGTGATAAGGTTAGGGCAAGAAGGAATTCTGAACGCAAAACCCATCGTACAATCCTTCGAGAACTTTCGGATTCCTTGGAAAAGGAATATTGTGACGACGGTATTTTGGGTCGGCGAACCAGCTGGACCGAATAATCCCGTGTCCAACGACCGAAGCTCGTGGGATCTCAATTGGACAGCGAACTATGGCGGCTTTGACCCGCCCGAAGCATCGAATCGGAGGGATTACATTCCGGTGGCGTTTATTCCGAGGCAAAATCCGTTTTATGTCGCACTACCGTATAACGATGTGACGCATGGGGAATTCAAACCGGAAGCGCCACTTGTTATCCCGTGGTTTAAAGCAGCCTACATCGGACGCGGGCAATCCGTTTGTAAGGACCGTTGGATCGCGATTCGCAAAGGTAACCGGATTTGCTATGCGCAGTGGGAAGATTGCGGTCCATTCCGGACAGATCATTTTCAATACGTTTTCGGAAACGAAAGGCCCGCGCCTAATTCCAATGCCGGTGCTGGACTGGATGTGTCGCCGGCGGTGCGCGATTATCTGGGCCTGCAGTCACTCGACGTAACTGATTGGCAATTTGTCGGAGTGCCGGATGTGCCGCAAGGGCCGTGGCGCAGTTACGGAGATAACAATCCTTTCGTAATCGAGCACCGGCACGCTAACGAGCAATTAGTCAAAAGACAGGAAGCGCCGAGCGACGATACAGGAGCGAGTATGGCAAGGCGCCACTGACCATCACAGAAAGCTAATGTCGATCGAAAAGCGCGACTGGCGCGGAATGCGTTTGCGTTAAACCATGGACGTGATACATCCGACCAGCGTCAAGATCTCGAACTCGGATCCATTGTGGCTGTTTATCCCGGATACAAAAAAAAGCAGACCGACGTTTTTGTGTGCGACAACTGCGGCGCGCGTAAGCGCCTCGACCGAACCAAACGCCATTGGTGCGATGAGTGCACTCGCGGTACGCCGATCGAAATGAGGCGCGCCAGGGACAAACGCCTAGTTCAAGGCTGAATCGTTCCGAACTCGCCTTGTTGTTGAATGAGTTTGGCAACGAGCGCCGTCCAACCGGTTTGATGCGAAGCGCCGAGGCCTGCGCCATTGTCGCCGTGGAAGTATTCATGGAAAAGATAGCGGCCATCGCCATCGATGCCGGGTTGTGATGTGCGCGAGAATGGGCGTTCGCCATGCTTGTCGCGCACCCAAATCTTGATCAGCCGGTTCGAAAGTTCATTGGCGACCTCTTTCAAATGCATGAATTGGCCGGAACCAGTTGGGCATTCGACTTTAAAATCGTCACCGTAGTAATGGTGAAACTGCTGCAACGACTCGATGAACAAGTAGTTGATTGGAAACCAAACCGGTCCGCGCCAGTTTGAATTGCCGCCGAACATTCCCGTCTGCGATTCGGCCGGTTCGTAGTTCACCACTCTGGTTTCGCCGCGCACGGTTAGCACGTAAGGATGTTCCTTGTGATATTTGCTGACGGAACGAACGCCGTAATCACTGAGAAATTCGTTCGGGTCGAGCATACGACGCAACAAACATTTCATTCGATGACCGCGCGTAATCGCGATCAAGCGGCGCTCACCGGCGCCGGGGTCCTGCCAGCGCGAAACCAAACTGCAGAGGTCGGGTCGATTCGCGAGATACCATTCGAGCCGGCGCTTAAAACCGGGTAACGCCTCGATGAGTTGCGGCTGGATAACATCGACTGCTAACAACGGCAGCAATCCGACAATCGAGCGCACTCTTAGCGGAAGATAGCGTCCGCCGGGTGTGTGAAGCACATCATAGTAGAATTCATCTTCCTCGTTCCAGAGCCCGATGCCTTTGCCGCCAAGATTGTTCATGGCGGCTGCGATAGCGAGGAAATGTTCGAAGAACTTGGTCGCGATGTTTTCGTAAACGTGGTTTTCCAGCGCCAGCTCGATCGCGATTCGCATCAGATTTAAACAAAACATTCCCATCCAACTGGTGGCATCGCTTTGTTCGAGGTGAGTTCCGTCCGGAAGTTGCGCGCTTCGATCAAACACGCCGATGTTGTCGAGGCCGAGGAAGCCGCCCTGGAAAATATTATTTCCCTCGGAGTCCTTTCGATTCACCCACCAGGTGAACATCAGCAGCATTTTGTGAAAGATCGTTTCCAAAAACGCGCGATCGCCTTTGCCGGCTTGTTTGCGCTCGATCTGATAAACGCGCCATGCCGCCCACGCGATGACCGGCGGATTCACATCGCTAAAATTCCATTCGTAGGCCGGGATCTGACCGTTCGGATGCTGGAACCATTCACGCACGATCAGATCGAGCTGCGACTTGGCGAATTGAACGTCGATCAATGCGAGCGGAATGCAGTGAAACGCAAGGTCCCACGATGCGAACCAAGGGAATTCCCATTTGTCGGGCATCGACATGACTCGCTCGTTGTAAATATGACGCCAACGGGAGTTGCGACCGTCAAGTCGCTCGGCCGGGGGTGGCGGCTGACTGGGATCGCCTTCCAGCCATTGCTCGACGATGTAATGATAAAATTGTTTGTTCCAAAGAAGTCCTGCGAACGCCTGGCGTTGAATCGTGCGATGCTCTTCGCTTAACAATTCCGGCGCGAGCTCGTTATAAAACTGGTCGGCTTCGGCTCGCCGCAATTTGAACATCGCATCGAAATCCGCGAACGCTTCCGTGCTGGTCTTGCTTCCGCCACGCGTCAGCCGCAGCCTAATCGAGATGGATTCCTGCGGGGGGATGTTAAACTTGTAATGCGCGGCCGCTTTCGTTCCAGTCTGCGCGGGATTAACGATGTCGATCTTGCCGTGAACCACGCAGTCGTTGATCGAATCCTTAACAAACGGCGTCTGCTTTGGAATTCCCCACAGCCGCTCGGCGTCGCTCTCGTTTTCGGTGAAAAAGAGGTCATCGACCGAATCGCAAAACAAATCGTAAGCTCCGAGCGCCGGATGACTGGCAGCGACAATAGAAATGTGACTGCGATCGGATATTTTGGAGAGTTTCGGTCGGGTTTGGTCTCGGCCCCAGCTCCAGGTGTTGCGGAACCAAAAAGTCGGAAGTAAATGCAAAGGCGCGGTCTCTGGACCGCAGTTTTTGGCCGTGACCTGAATTAGGATGTCCTCCGTGCCTGCCTTGGCGTACTCGATTTCAATGTCGAAGTAGCGATTCTCCGCGAAGATATTCGTGTTCCAGATTTCGAACTCCCCTTCCATTTTGGAACGCGCGCCGCTTTGGGTGACAAGTTCGTCGTAAGGGAAACGCGCTTGCGGATAACGATAAACCATCCGCATGAAGCTGTGCGTGGGAGTGCTGTCGACGTACCAATAAAGTTCCTTCACGTCCTCACCATGGTTCCCCTCCGGTTGGGACAGGCCGAACAAGCGCTCTTTTAAGAACGGATCGCGCTCGTTCCAAAACGCGAACGCCAGACAAAGCCGGCCTTTGTAATCGGAGATCCCGGCGATTCCGTCTTCGTTCCAGCGATACGCGCGCGACCGGGCATGATCATGCGGGAAATAATTCCAAGCGTCGCCGTTCGCGCTATAGTCTTCGCGCACCGTTCCCCACGCGCGCTCGGCCAGATACGGTCCCCAAAAATGCCAGGGCGCGTTGTGCGATTTACTTTCCTCGAGCCGCTTTTGTTCGGCGTTCATTCAGCCGAAGGCATAACGAACCCTCTAATCACTGTCGAAGACTTTTGTGGCGCGATTTGAGCGAAAAGCGGGGAAGTCAGCAGGGAGATCAGTGATCAGGTAAGATCCGACACTGATTAGCGTTGAAGTCCCACGCCATTTTTGGTATATCGCCCGACATAAAGCGTCCCTGCCAAATTGGGATTTTAGGGTTTTCAAAGTTCTCGCGTCCTCTCTGGACAGAGATTTTTCAAACAAGAAAGGATTCGAGCTATGTACCACACGATTCGTTTACTGGTTATTAAATTCATCTGTATTTTTTCCGCCGGCTTGTTACTCACGGTGCTGAGCAACCCAGCCTACTCGAGTCAGAAAAATCCATCGACCAGCGCCGGTCAAACAGACTCCAGCGAAAATGAGGAAGGCGAGACTGACGTGATGACGAGAGCTGCCGCCGAAAAGATCGACAAGGCGTTGAGAGAACTCACGGACGAGGCAACGAAAGAAAAGCTCAAGAAAGTCAAAGAAGCGTTCATGGAATTGCGGCGCCACCGCCACAGCAGCAGTGGCATTTCGAAGGGCGATTTCGACGGCGATGGCTTCGCTGATCTCGCGATTGGAATTCCGCACGAAGAAACGCCTGCCGGAGTAATCGATTCGGGTGCTGTCATTGTGATTTACGGGTCACCAATAGGCCTTGGCCATAGTCGGAGCGGCGCAGAAGTCCCTGAGATTCTGCCCCAATTTTGGTCACAGAACACCTCGGGGATTCCGGGCGCCTCTGAAGCACATGACGAATTTGGGGCCGCTCTTGCTTCGGGTGACTTCAATGGGGACGGATATTCCGATTTGGCCATCGGCATTCCGCAGGAACTCGTCACCATCAAATTTAACAGTACCAACCTGATCTTTCCTAATGCAGGTCGCGTGGTCGTCATCTATGGATCGCCCAATGGCCTGACCGCGACCGATCCAAACGTGCATCCCCCTCAAAACTTTGATTTCAGCATTTTCGGTCCGACTTTCTCCGGCGGCACGCAAATCAAAGGAAACGAGCGCTTAGGCAGTGCTCTTGCCTGGGGCGATTTCAATGGCGATGGAGTCGGAGATCTGGCCATGGGAGCCCCCGGCCGTACCGCTGTTGCCGTCAATAAAGGGACCAGTGTTCAGCGGGCGGGTGAACTATGGGTTCTGTTCGGTTCGAGGCCCGTGGTTACCTGTCGCGGCTGTGGGGTGAATCCCACGACCGGCGGCCTGACCCGTACCGGCAAGCCGGCATCAAATGCGCAGGCTTCGACGCTCCCGGAACAATTTCTTAACGCCGTCGAATTTCTCAATCTCGAACCGGGAACTCTGCATGCAGGCGGGGTGGGCGCCGCGGCGCAGGATTCCGGATTTGGTAGCGTGCTTGCTGCGGGTGACTTCAACGCGGATGGCGAGACCGATCTCGTGGCCGGTCTACCGGATCTCGGCTTCGGCGGCAACCTCGCCGGCAACATCAAGCATGCTGGCGGAGTGATTCTCTTCGTGGCAAACGCTCTTGGTCAGGGCTTGGGCCTCGATCGTGAGGCTCGCCAAGCCTTTGTATTAACAGAATTGTCAACCGCGTTGCCTTTGCCGGCGGCGGGCGATAACTATGGCGGCGCCCTGGCCGTGGGCGACTTCAATGGAGACACGCGGGCGGACCTGGCGATTGGCATTCCCGGCCGGATGGTTGGGGCCAACGACCATGCCGGAGCCGTCCACATTCGTTATGGCAAGCCCGTACAACAGGTAACTCTTGGCAATCCGTTACCGTTGGCTAACGACTCTCAAATCTGGACGCAGAACGCTCTCTTCCCCGTCAATCATCCGCGCGATCACAGTGAAGCCGACGAATTTTTTGGTGCCGCGCTCGCGGCGGGCGATTTCAATGGAGACGGCAGGGCCGATCTTGCCATCGGTGTGCCACTCGAAGATGTCATCGTGAGTACGCCACCACCTTTTCCGACGATCCAGAATATCGTCATGGCTGGAGAAGTTGACGTTGTTTATGGGTCCAGCGGCACCGGTCTTTCCATCGCCATCCAAAACGCCCAAGTGTGGACGAAGGGCCGTGGCAATGGCGCGTTACAAACCCTGCAGGGCGCGCCAGGTTTAGGTGATCTCTTTGGATTCTCATTGAGCGCATGGAACTTTGGCGACCCGTCGGATTGCGTCGGATGTCTTCCCCACACCCCCCCGGCTGCAACTGCCGACCTGGCCATTGGAGCTCCGTTCGAGGATCTGTTTCAAATTAGTGGACCGTCTGCCGGCACACTCGTTCCCAACGCGGGAGCAGTGAACGTGATCTATGGTTCACCCCCCCCGTTCGGTTCCTTACCGACTTCCAACGGCTTGACTTCTCAGGGCAATCAGCTTTGGACCGCGGTCTCACCCGACATTAATAGCATCCTCGAACAAGACGCCAATTTTGGTCTGACGCTGTACTGAGGGGTTCCTGCGATCAAATGACAGCGACGGCCAGAAGTTGGTTGAAAATGGCGGCGTTAGCGGCCTTCGTTCCGGCTTTCCTGTCCGTTGCGCCTATGGTGCGGGCTCAATCGGCGCTCGATGGTTTCAATGTAAACGTAAACGCACCGGTTCGAGTCGTTGTGGTGCAGCCCGACGGTAAGGTTCTTCTCGGTGGGGACTTCACCACGATCTCGATCGGGCTGGGATCAGCTGTCGCCCGCGACCGCATTGTGCGCCTGAATGTGGACGGTTCGCTCGACACCGCGTTCAATGCGGCAGCGAACGCGACGGTTCGCGCCATCGCCGTTCAACCTGATGGAAACGTGCTCATCGGCGGCGATTTTACAATTGTCGATGGGCGGCAACCACGGAATCGCATCGCCAGGCTGAGTGGCGCAACGGGCGCTGTGGACTCTTCATTCGACCCAAATGCCAGCGACACGGTGAACACCATCGCTGTGCTGGGAACCGCCAGAATTTATGTTGGCGGAGCTTTTACAAGGATCGGCGGTCTATCGCGGCTTCGGATTGCGCGCTTGTCGATTGCGGGCACCGTGGACAGCTCATTCGATCCGAGAGCCGATGGCCCGGTAAATACAATCGTGCTGGAGGCGTACAACAAAATTCTAGTCGGGGGCGGGTTCAGCAATATCGGCACGCAAGCGCGCGCTGGCATCGCCCGCCTCAATGAAGCAGGACAAGCAGATGGTTTTAATCCTGGCGCAAACGGTTCCGTCTTTTCGATCGCCATCCAGGCCGACCACACGATTTTGGCAGGCGGATCATTCACCGGAATTGGACGTCGCGCGCGCAATCACATTGCGCGACTCGATGACGTAAATGGAATGGCTGATGCTTCGTTCAATCCAAATGCGGACAACACCGTCTTCTCGATCGCGATTCAATCCGAGGGAAAAATTGTCGTGGGTGGCGCGTTTTCGAACATCGGCGGCCAGCCGCGAAACCACATCGGGCGATTAGATACATTCACCGGTTTGGCAGATTCTTTTGATCCGAACGCGAACAACATCGTTTTGACAGTAGCGGCTCAGCAAGACAACAAGCTTGTCGTCGGCGGATTTTTTACGACGCTTATGCCTGACGCTGCGCCGTTTGCACAGACGCACACTCGCATCGCGAGATTGGAAATTGACGGCAGAGCTGATCGCACGCTCGATCTTGGGAACATTGGCAGCGGCTTCGTTTTGGCTACAGCCGTTCAGACCGACGGCAAGATCTTGCTGGGCGGTTTATTCGACAATGTTTTTGGTGCCCCGCGCCATAATCTTGCTCGACTAAACACCGACGGCACTCTCGATGACCTATTCGATCCGAGCCCTAACAACCTGGTGCGCTGCATCACGGTTGAGCCGAGCGGCAACATTTTGATCGGCGGAGACTTTACCATGTTGTCACCGTTCTCCGGACCGGTAACGCGTAATAGAATTGCTCGAGTCGAACCCGTAAACGGCACCGTTGATTCTATCTTCAATCCAAATTCAAACGGCCCCGTTTCAGCGATTGTTGTGCAGCGCGACGGCATGATTCTGGTCGGCGGAGACGGCGGCGGCTTCACTAATATCGGCGGAGCCTCGCGTGTTGATCTGGCGCGGCTCGATCCCACCGACGGCCACGCAGATATTACCTTTAATCCACATCCGCTCGGTGGCGAAATAGTGTGTATCCTTCAACAGCAGGACCAGAAAATCCTCGTCGGCGGAAGCTTCACCTCGATCGGCGGCCAACCGAGGCGAAAATTGGCGCGGCTTAACCTGAATGCCTCGGTCGACAATCAATTCCACCCAGACCCGACTGGCTCCGCCGTTAACGGCGACGTGGACGCGATCGCATTGCAGGGTGATCAGAAGATTTTGGCTGGCGGCGGGTTCACTACTATAGGAGGTGCGTCCCACACCAACATGGCGCGGCTCGATCCGGTCACAGGAGCGGCTGACAATTCATTCAATCCCAATCCAGACAATGAGGTAACGTCGATCGTCGTCCAAGCCGATGGGCACATCGTCGCCGGCGGATTTTTTGGAAAAATCGGCACTTTCCCACGGAACCGTATCGGCCGAGTCGAGCCGGTTAATGGCCTGGCCGATATCCAATTCAATCCCAACGCGACGCTATCCAATAACGGCTTCGCAAGCGTTCAAACTCTCGCCCTCCAAGCCGACGGAAAAATCCTCGTCGGCGGCCAATTCGACGGAATCGGTCTAGCCGTCAGATACAATTTCGCCCGTCTAACTAACGATACCGCCGCATTTCAAAACCTTGCTGTTACGCAAACTGATATCACTTGGAACCGCGCCGGTTCGAGCCCGCAGTTCACTCACGCAACGTTCGAATTCTCCACTGACAATGCAAGCTTCAGTTTTCTCGGCGATGCTACTTCGTCTGGCGCCAACTGGGTTCTCGGCGGCCTGAACCTGCCGATTGGCCAAAATTTCGTCATTCGGGCGCGCGGCTTCTACGGCTGTAGTTCCGGCAGCGCACTTGGGTTTCGCCGCAATCGGGCGTTGTCAGCCGTGCCAGTTATTCAATCAATCACGGCGAATCCGCCTAATCTTTGGCCGCCTGACCACAAGCTCGTTCCTGTTGCGCTGTCGGTTGAGGTGACCGATGACACCGATCCGAACCCAAAGTGCAAGATCGCTTCCGTGACGTTTGTCGATCCCAGGGGCGAAGATGATGAGGAAGATCGGAGAAGGCCAGCGTTTCAGATTACAGGTGATCTAACGGTGAATCTGCGTGCCGGACCCAGAGGGCGCGTCTACACAATTACTGTGCGATGCAAAAATGCATCAGGCCACGCGACGACCGCTTCGATTGATGTAAACGTCACGCATGCGGGCCACGATGACGATGACGAGTGATCGACATCTCACCTGTGAGCTGTGACCTCTGACTTCTGGTTGCGGCCTATTCCCACTCGATGGTGCTTGGCGGTTTGCTCGAGATGTCGAACACAACGCGGTTGACGCCTTTGACTTCGTTGCTGACGCGCGACGATATCCGCGCCAGTAACTCGTAAGGCACGCGCACCCAGTCCGCGGTCATTCCATCCTGACTTTCGACGATACGCAACGCCACGGTGTTTTCGTAAGTGCGTTGGTCGCCCATAACTCCGACTGATCGCACGGGCAAAAGCACGGCAAACGATTGCCAGACTTTGTAATACCAATCGGCTGCTTCCATCTCGCTTTGCACGATCGTGTCCGCTTCGCGCAAGACCGACAATCGCTCGGGCGTGACTTCGCCGAGAATTCGAACGGCAAGTCCGGGACCTGGAAACGGTTGCCGGTAGACTACTTCCTTTGGCAAACCGAGCTGCAGTCCAACCTGGCGTACTTCGTCCTTAAATAATTGACGGACCGGTTCGACTAATTCGAAGTGCATTTTTTCCGGTAATCCGCCGACGTTGTGGTGTGTCTTAATGACTGCTGCCGGATTTCCGTCAATCGACACGCTCTCGATTACGTCCGGGTAAAGCGTTCCCTGCGCGAGAAACTTAAATCTTGGATTTTGGGTTTTGGACTTTGGATCTTGTCTGGCGAGCTCGACAATTGCGTCTTCAAAGACGCGGATAAATTCGTTTCCGATAATCTTTCGCTTTTGCTCGGGATCGGCAACGCCACGCAGTTTTTCCAGAAAACGCTTCGAAGCGTCGACATATTTGAGCCGGATATGAAAATTTTCGCCGAAGACACGCTGGACAACTTCCTCCTCGCGCGCGCGCAAGAGACCGTTATTAACAAAGATGCAGGTAAGCTGATCGCCAATCGCCTTATGCAAGAGCGCCGCCGTTACCGATGAATCGACGCCACCGCTCAATCCAAGGACAACTTTTTCCTCGCCGACCTGCTCGCGAATGCGGGCGCAGGCTTCTTCGATAAACGAGCCCATCGTCCAGTCCATCGCGCAGTGGCAGATGTGATACGCGAAATTTTGCAGGATCTCCTTGCCCCGCGGCGTGTGCGCGACTTCCGGATGAAATTGCAATCCGTAAAGTTTGCGTTGCCGGTCTTCGACAGCGGCAAAGTTCGAGCTGTCGGTCCGCCCGGCGGTGAGGAATCCTTTCGGCAACGCAGTGACCTCGTCGCCGTGGCTGTTCCAAACATCCAGCTGGTTTCCGAGCCCATCGAACAGCTGCGAGCCGTTGGTAATGTGGAGCATTCCCGCGCCATATTCGCGTCGCCCGGTGAACACGACTTCGCCGCCGAGATGATGTGCCATTTGCATCAGGCCGTAACAAATTCCGAGCATTGGAATGCCTAATGAAAAAACCTCCTTGTCGATTTGGGGCGCGCCTTTGTCGTAAACACTGGCCGGTCCGCCCGAGAGAATGATTCCGTTCGGACTGAGTTTATTGATCTCCGCCGCGGAAATATCGAATCGGACCACTTCGGAAAACACTTGCAGCTCGCGAATGCGGCGCGCGATCACCTGAGTGTATTGAGACCCGAAATCGAGGATAAGGATTTTGGAGTGTTTCGGGGGCGCCGCGATTTTCATGGATGCGTTTGCGGGACGCTATTTGCGCCGGCCGGATCGCCGGGCTCGCGTTGTTCGGGACCGATCTGGCCCTGGCCACTTACGCCGCGTTGAAGCTGAGATGAAACCTCGTCGCCGGTTCGTTTTTCCATCGGATCTGCGCAGCCGGCCAGCGCAAGACATGCGATCGCCATCAGGATCGGCCAGGGCTTCATCCGCTCATTTTAGAAACGAAGCCTGGAAAAGCAAATGAGCGTTGTAGCGGTGCTTACGCTCCCGCTAGTGCATCTATAATGAACCCTCTTGTAGTTTGCCGCAGAGCGGCATGATTGTTCTCAAGCACCGAACTAAATTAACAGGCGCTTGGCACAAGCGCCTCTACAACTCTAAAGGAATTGGATACGTTTTCGTTCATGATCGACTCCGAGCTTTTGCTGCAAGGCTATCGGCTCGGTGTTTTCCCGATGGCGATGGAGGACGATTCGATCGCGTGGTTTTCGCCGGATCCGCGCGCGATTATTCCACTGGAAACGTTTCATGTTCCTCACGCGCTCCAGCGGACGGCCCGCAAAAATATTTTCGAAGTCAGGATCGACCATTCGTTCAGCGAAGTCATTCGCGGCTGCGCAAAGCGCAAAGACACGTGGATCAATCCGGAGATTATCGAAAGCTATGAGGAATTGCACGAGCTCGGTTACGCGCACTCAGTCGAAGCCTGGAGCAAGAACAAACTCGCCGGTGGCTTATACGGGGTCGCAGTCGGCGGCGCGTTCTTTGGCGAATCGATGTTTCATCGGCTCCGCGATGCATCCAAGATCGCCCTCGTTGGATTAGTAGAGCACCTTCGCGCGCGCAGGTTTGCGTTACTCGACACTCAATGGACCACGCCGCATCTACAACAGTTTGGCGCCGTCGAGATTCCGCGTAGCCAGTATTTGAAGTTGCTGGGTCATGCGGTGGAGTTGCCCCGAAAATTCTGAAGTCGAGGACCTGCACGCAGTGCCTCAAAATAGTGGGGCACAGGGCGGCACACTCCAGAAACTCCGGTATCGTTTCATTTTTCGTCGGTCGTCGTCAGTTCCTTCTCGTCCGTATCGACCACGAACACGGCTAGCAGCTTCGCGGGTTCGGTCTTGCTCGCGTTCTCACTTACGCTGTGCCGGTCACCGGGCATTTCGGAAAAGCTCTGCCCGGTGCGATACGTAACGATCGGCCCGTCATTGACCGAACTGCGAATGGCTCCCTCGAGAACGGTCGCGTAGATGAAAGCTGATTTGGGATGCGTGTGGGCCGGCGACGAACCGCCGGGATCATATTCTACCAGCACACCTTTGATGCTTTTGCCCGGCACATTCGGCAGGGCGTGCTCGTAGACGAGTGTAACCTTGGCATTTTTGTCAGCGGCTTTCCCTGAGCCCACGCACATAGCACCGACGATGAATGCGCAAACAATAAGCAAGTAGGTCAAGCGCGGCAGCGCGACTGGTTTTGAAGTTCGGCTTTGTTTCATTTCACTGTGATGTGCTCTCCAGTATGTGGCCTGGTTGTTCTTGTGATGCTCCGGGGAAGGTTTATCTGAGGTGCTTTGCAGGATGCGCGGCAGACCGCTGAGTATCATACGATCTGCCGCCGCGTCCCAAGTTCAAGCTGCCTTTCGCGCCGACGAGCGGCTGAGCCACTCTTCGAAATGCATCGGGCCGAGGCGCGCGTTACCGCCGGGGGTAAGGCTTTGATCATTGATCTCTGTGCCGAAGTAGAGGGCGTGAACGTCCGTGGTTACCTTGCGCGGATCTCGCGTAGCGCTCAAGAAACGACGGGCGAGCTCATCCATTCGGATCGGTTCGGGGCCTGCGATCTCGATTGTGCCGTTTAATGGCTCGGCGACTGCGACGCCAGTCAGGGCAGCGGCGACGTCATCTGCCGCGATGGGCTGCATGAGAGCTGGTGATAGCCGAATCATTTGCCCTTCGCTGGCCGACTGGATAATGCCCTTCGCGAACTCAAAGAACTGGGTCGAGCGGACGATAGTGAATGGAATCCCTGAAGTTTTGATGAGGTCTTCCTGAGCCACCTTCGCGCGCAAATATCCGCTCGCGGGAAGCCGGTCAGCGCCTACAATTGACAACGCTACGTGGTGCCGTACGCTGGCGGCAGCCTCCGCAGCAAGCAAATTACGCCCCGCCGTCTTGAAGAATTCCATTACCGCGTTGTCCTCCCACGACGGCGCATTCGCGACGTCGACAACGACCTGAGCGCCTTGAAGCGCTCCGGCCAGTCCCTCACCGGTAAAGGTGTTGACGCCCGATTTGGGTGACGCTGCCAACACCTCGTGTCCGCGCTGACGAAGATTGTTCACGAGCTTTGTTCCGATGAGGCCAGTGCCTCCGATGACCACGATTTTCATTTTCTTATTCATATGCTCTTCTTTTCCGCTTTAAGTTCACGCAGCCTTTCTGGCCATCGGCTGATCTTGCTGCAAAAATTCCAGCAAGTGCGAATTCACCCAATCGGCATGGGTTGCGGTTAGGCCGTGTGGAGCCCCCGGGTAGTAGAGTTCCTGTGACCCTTTGATCAGCTTGGCCGCTCTCTTCGCCGAATCTTTGATGGGGACGATCTGATCGTCTTCCCCGTGCATAACGAGCGTTGGCACGTCGAATTTTTTCAAATCCTCAGTCTGATCCGTTTCCGAGAACGCCTTAATGCTTTCGTAGGAGTTCAGCAGGCCGGCCTGCATGCTCCACATCCAGAACTGATCGATCATTCCGTGCGAGACTTTGGCACCGAGCCGATTCGCGCCGTAGAACGGAACGGCGAAATCTTTGTAGAATTGCGAAGGATCCTTAAAGAGTTCGGCTCGGAGTTTGTCGAATACCGCAATCGGAAGACCGTCGGGATTGGCGGCAGTCTTTATCAGCAGTGGCGGGACTGCGGAAATCAGGACCGCTTTCGCGACTCGCTTCGTCCCGTAGCGTCCGATGTAACGGGCGACTTCTCCACCGCCGGTCGAGTGACCAACCAGCGTAATCTCGTTGAGATCGAGTTTTTCGATGACGGCTGCGAGGTCTTCGGCATAGCCATTCATGTCATTTCCGATTGATGTTTGAGTCGATCGTCCGTGGCCGCGACGGTCATGTGCGACAACCCGGAAACCGCGTTGGGCCAGGAACAGCATTTGGCCGTCCCAAGCGTCGGAGTTTAAAGGCCAGCCGTGCGAGAATGTCACGACCGGGCCTTTGCCCCAGTCTTTATAATAGATTTGCCTGCCATCTTTCGTAGTAATTGTGCTCATATTGTTTTTCTGTTCTTAATTAGTGTTCCTTAACGGTTGGAAACGTCCGTCCAAGGTCAAGGTAACTTAAGTTGCCATTTTCTGACTCGTGTGCGGATCCGTTCGAGGCTATCCGGTCACGACATTCAAGCTGCTTCAAAAGCTCGCCTGACTGAGGGGTGTCATGTCCCAAATGAAAGGCGGCGACAGAACGGCGTGCTCCAAGAAGTTGATGCCGGTTGAGTGGGCGATCTTTTCTGCTTTAGTGACCACCTCGCGGCTGGGTAGCTCAGTTGGCAGAGCAGTGGACTGAAAATCCACGTGTCGCCGGTTCGATTCCGGCCCCAGCCAGGCCCCAGAAGGATACCTTGCAGGAAAATTGGGTTGGTGGAATTCTCAACCCGTGCTCTCTGGCGAGCGGCGGCGCGCCGTTGTTCTAACTTTAGTGATGCTGTTACCGCTCGGTCTCAGCATGCTGTTTATCTACGGCGCGAGCTTAAGCCCAATTTCAAACCCCACCACTACACCGCAAAAGAAATCCCTGGAAAGTCCCGGCGATGATCGCCTGGTTTTGGTCATTGTAGACAGTTTGCGGCGCCAGGACGTGGATGAATTGATGCCGAATCTGAAGGCACTCGCGCAGCAGCAGGGTTCAACTTTCCTCGATGTCCACACTGCCGGCGGCAACATGAGCTTGCCCTGTATTCAAACACTTCTCGAAGGACGGGAGAGTCCTTACGCCAGTGGAATTCACGATTTTACCGGTCAACGGGGCTCCGAGAATAACAGTTTGCCGGCGGCCGCGGCGCGCGCCGGTTTGAAACCGGCGATGATCGCCGACTTCATTATCCTCGGACTGTATGGTCAGTACGGAGCGATTACGGTAAATCGTCCCGAGCTCGCAAAGACGGAACTCGATTGCGATCTGGTCGCAATCGGCAAAACGATCGAAATTTTGTCAGACAAAAGCGTGCGGCTAATCATTCTGCATGTGGGCGGGACGGATGCCGTGGCCCACCGTTGGCATCCCGGCCACCCCGAGTACGAGCGGCATTTTCGTGCAGTGGACTCGAAATTATCGGAGCTGATCGGGAACCTCGATTTGAATAGTGATCATCTCATCGTGACGGGAGACCACGGTCACAACGAACGCGGCAATCACACGTCATGGTCGGTGGCAATGTTCGCGGGCGGAACTTATCCGCAGTTGTTCGCAGCGCTCGGCTCGCTCGACCAGTTGCGACAGGTCGACATGCTTTTTTTCATGGCTTTCCCTTTTAACCTGCCGTTGCCAATCAATTACGAAGGTCGCTATTTTGGAATAGAAACTCCGGTCGATTCTACGGTGGCTACGGCGGAAATTCAGCGACGATTGGATGCATTTCGAAACGTTCAAGCGGACGTGCTCAGGGTTAGTCCGGATAATCTTCCGAGCGCGATTACAGAAAAGCGAGCGCAGAGCCGTTCGGCTGCAGTGGCTTCTTTTCAACGTGCATTACCATTGCTTGTCCTTTTTCTCGCCTGGATCACGGTGGCATTTCGGATCAACAACTTTCCGAAATCTTCCATGTGGCCACTCGTTGCAATGGCGATTCTGGCGATCGCACTGTGGCTTTATGCGACCCCGACTTTGGGGGTGGCACTCGCATTTCTCATTGGAGTTTCTTTGCTTTTTTGGGCAATCAAAGCAGGCGAGCTCCGACGCCTTTGCTTCCTTCTTCTGCTGCTCGGTGGCGCAGCTTGGACTGCGTTCGATCAAGAACGTGCGCAGCGAATATTCTTACATCATCCTGTCATTGCTCTGATCGCAATCGGAGCCGTGATTGTTTTGCTGTTCGAACGTGGTCTGCAGGGCTGGCCGGCGGCGTTCTGTGCTATTCCAATGTTCGTGTTGCCAAGCGGTGGTTTTAAAACACAACTCGCTCCCAATATCCTGAAAGCGTGGTTGCTCGGCGGCGTGGTGATTTTGCTGGGCGTGATTGTGACTCGCCGTTTTCGAGAGATTCGTCTGACCGCCAGAGCGTGGATTTCATTTTGTGTGTTGCTGCTCGCGGCGAAATTGCTTCGCGGTCAACGACCCGATATTGGCCGGATGCACAATGTCGTTATTGATTGGTTAAACCGGCACTCCGCAACGGGCCTGACGCTGAGCGTAATTTTGTACCTTTCCTGCGCGTCATATTTAATTTGGATCGTTCGTCGCCGAGATGCGCGAATCCTTCTGACTGGGACAGCGGTGTTTCTGCCGCTCTACTGTTGTTGGTTCGCCCAGCTTCCATTCGTCATCTTGGCCGTGGTTTCAATCGTGCCAGTGTTCTTTGCTTCGTGGATTACAGTTGTCCACAACTGTGGGCCGGTGAAAGATGGATCGGACTTGGCGGAAGAGCGCACCGGACTGCTGTTCGCGGCCACGCTGGTCATGACCTTCTGGACCTTGTTTCAGGGTTTTTTCATTCAAGAAATCGATTTCTCTTTCGCGCTGAGATATCTTCCTGAAAAAGTGTCAGGGTTAACGGAGATGGCTGTCTGTTTTCCGCTGACCTGGCTGAAATACGCATTGCCGCTGGTGGTGGTTGTATTGGTCTTTGTCGGACTTCGCGGGTTGGTTAATGCAAGGCAGGGAGCGATTGCGGCTTTGATTTTTGGCAACTTGAAATTGGCTGCGTTGCTCGTCCAAATCTCCATTGGTCCGCTTGGGACAGAGCAAAAGTTCTACGAGTTGGGGATGTCGGACTTCTTGTTTGTTTCGCAGGTCTTGCTGATCACTGCGCTGACCTATTTCGTCCTTGTTTTAGTTGTGCCAGTCTGTGAAACAGAGACGACTGCAGTTTCTTACTAGCTGCACGTCAATGCGCGAAGCGGCCGAAATCGTTGCCGGCGATATCACTACTCGGTTCGCAGCGCGGTGATTGGATTGACGTAGGTTGCGCGTCGGGCGGGGAGGAAGCAAGCGAGGAGGGCGGCAGCAGCGAGCATCAGGCTCGATGTGATTAACGCGAACGGATCGCTTGGGCTAACGCCATAAAGGATTTGCGAAAGCACGCGGCCGGCGGCGAGCGACAACAAAAGTCCGACCGCAACCGCGAGCGCAGTTTGCAAAGCGCCCTGGCGCATGATCAATGCGAAAACATCTTTGCGATGCGCTCCCAGTGCCATCCGAATTCCAATTTCGCGAGTGCGACATGCGACCGCGTACGCTTTGACGCCGTAAACGCCGACGACGGCAAGCAATAACGCAATGCAACCAAACGCGCCGAACAAAGTTGCGCCGAGCCTAACCACCCAAAGACCGACGCAACGATCCATCAGATCGACGTAGGGCGACATGTTGATGATGGGAAGATCGGGATCGATTCCGCGCAACATCGACCGCACGCTCGAAGTCATGCCGGCGACCGATTGTCGATCTTGAGTGTTGAGACGGACGTGCAGGAAAACGTCTCCGGTGTAACCTTGCGCGAGTGGCACAAACAGTCGCGTTAGGGGAGTGTCGTTTTGCACATCGTGCCGATGCGTATTCACGATCCCGACGATTTCCAGATCGTTCGGCGTACCGTCCTTCGGTGGAACGGTGTAGCGCACATGCTGACCGATCGCGTCTTCGTTCGGAAAAAGCTTTTTCGCCATCTCCTCGTCGATAATGCCAATGCGGCGACCATCTTTGTCCTCGCATTCCGCCTGAGTGAAATCGCGGCCTCGCAAGATCTTTACCCCGATCGATTCGAAATATCCGGGGGTTGTTGCAGTCCAAAGCGCAGTCGCGCCAGGATCGGGTGCTTTCGGGTCGTTCGACAATGTCGATTTTGCCGACATGATCCGGCGGCTGTTGGTGAAAT
Organism: uncultured Verrucomicrobiae bacterium; assembly: GCA_963801815.1. Classification (GTDB taxonomy): domain Bacteria; phylum Verrucomicrobiota; class Verrucomicrobiia; order Chthoniobacterales; family UBA10450; genus AV40. Next base: position 74,676 of record CAWDGJ010000002.1, on the reverse strand, counting down.
TTCCGTAAGGCAACATCGTGCCGACGCCGACTGCTTTGACGCCGGGAAGCTCGCGCGCACGCTGGATGATGTTGAAAATTTCACGGCGCGCATCGACCGGCTCTTTTTTCACCAAAGTGAAATCCATTTCCGTGACGAGATCGCCGGCCGCCACGAATCCGGGATTCAATCCCGCTGCTTTCATTGCCCCCCGGAAAAATAATCCGGCTGCGAAAAGGAGCATGAGCGAGAGCGCGATTTGCGCCATGACCGAAATGTGACGCGGGGCGAAGAAGCGAGAGAAGCGTCCGATCCTTGCCGGTTCGCCGACCTGTTGTTTTAGATCGTTGACCAAATCGGCCTTGGTCGCTTTCAACGCTGGCCCAAGGCTGAAGAGCAGCGTTGCGATCAAACAAAACAGGAAGGTGACCGCAATTACTGAAAGGTCCGGCGTAAGATCGACAATGAACGAGAAGTTTACGTTGTTGAGCAAAGACGCCATTGAGTGAAGTAGAAGATTGTCGCACCACACACTCAGGATCAGTCCGACGACACCGCCGAAAATTGCGAGGAGCAAACCTTCCGCCAGCAATTGCCTGACGATTCGCCAACGAGAGGCACCGAGGGCGAGACGAAGCGCAATCTCTTTCGCACGCGATGTTCCGCGCGCGAGCAACATGTTCGCCAGATTTAAGGACGCGATGAGCAGGACCGCGCCGGCCATCGCCATGAGCAAGGTGCCGATCAACGCCACCGGTCCGTCGTCTTCCGGCGATGTGCTCAAACTGAAGCGCGACGGCTTTTGGATTTGCACTTCGCGCTGAAATTCGGCGTCGGTCTGCATGGCGTTGAATCGTTGCGATAAAACTGGCAATCGAGACTTTGTCGATTCAATCGTCAGGCCAGAGCGCATGCGGCCGACGAGGTTGAAACAATAATTTTTCGGATTGTTCAGGTCGTGCATGTTTTCGGAATCGCCAAAAGCCGAGCCGAGTTGGGTGCGCATCCCGAGCGGGACCCAGACATCGGGAGCGATCAGTGCGCTCGCGCCACAAAATCCTTCCGGCGAAATGCCGATGACGCTGTAAGGCTGGCCGTTAATCTGCAAAGTACTGCCAACGAAATCGGCGCGACCGCCCTGGCGTTTCCAAAATCCGTAACTCGCGACGACGACCGCGATGTTCGCGTTCGGTTTGGATTCTTCGGCGTTATAGAAGCGACCGCGATATGGCCTCACGCCCATCAAGGAAAAGTAATTCTCCGAAGTGATGAATGCGAAACTGCGGCGCATCTCATGATCCCGTCCGATGCCCGCGACTGCGAACTCGAGCGCGGCAAGATCGACAAACAGGTCTCCCGGGTTTTCGCGCAGCTCGCGATATTCATTGTAGGAAAACTGGCGATAATCGTGGTTCGCGTTCTGGCGGCAGTTAAAAACGTTGACCACTTCCTGCGGCCGGACCGGCACCATCGGCCGCAGCACCGCGCCGTTGATGAGGGCAAAAATTGCGGAGTTGATGCCAATGGCGAGAGCGAGCGTGAGGACGGCGACGCTGGTGAATCCTGGTGATTTGAGAAGCTGCCGGAACGCGAACTTGAAATCCTGTATCATGAGAACCTCGGGTTGTTTGCCTTGAGATGCGGCAGGCAGTGTTTTTGGATTCAGCAAAGTTGACCCGCCCGCAAGAATTTTCCCGTCGTCAGGGTGAAAGATTTTCACCTCGGGTCCGTATCCTCACAGAACCCTTTACCTTATGCCCGATACAACGCCGCCAGTCGCGCCGCCGCAGCTGCCGAAATCGCAGCCTTCGTTTGGAAAGCGTTACCGCACGATCATCAAACTGATTGGGGTCGGCGTTTTGATTCTCTTGCTCCTGATTCCGCTCGGAATGATCACCGGCGTGTTGTCCGACCGATTGAACCGGCGGAATGAAGCCGTCGCCGACATCACTTCGGCGTGGGGAAGGGAGCAGAACATCATCGGACCCGTGCTCATGATTCCGTATCAGTATCATTTCAAAACGACGAAGGAGCTTCCGGACAAGAAAGGGAAAATTGAAAAGCGCGAGGTGGAAGAGACTGCCCTGGCTTGGGCTTATTTCCTGCCGGAATCGCTGAATGTCACGGGGGATGTGCAAACGCAGATGTTGCATCGCGGGATTTATGACGCGGCTGTGTTTCGCGCAGAGGTAACTGTCGCCGGTAAGTTCGCGCCGCCGGATTTCGCTTACTTCAAGATCGACATCAAAGATGTGCAATGGAAAGACGCACTTCTAGCGATCGCTGTGACCGACCTTCGCGGAACGCGCGAGGCGCTCGTGCTCGATTGGAGTGGAGCCAAACGACCGATGTTGCCGGGCTCGCAAGTTCCCGGTTATACAACGGGCGCGACCGCAGTGCTTGCTCTCGATAAGCCAATTGTTGATCCGGTCGACTTTTCGATTCCGCTCGACGTGAACGGCAGTGGCGGAATCTTTTTCGCGCCGTTTGGTGTTGAGAACGAAACAAATTTGAAATCGAACTGGCCCGATCCGGGATTTCGCGGCGCGTTTCTGCCGGCGGACCGTTCGGTGCGCGGGGACGGATTCGACGCGAAATGGAAAGTTTCGTATTACGGCCGCGATTATCCGCAACATTGGACAAGCCAGGCAGGCAACGAGCGCTTCACGACCCAAGCGGTCTCGCAATCAATGTTTGGCGCGCAGTTCTTGTCGATCTTGGATTCGTATCGCTACGTCGAGCGTTCGATCAAATATGGCGTGCTCTTTCTCGTGCTGGTCTTTACGACGTTTTTCCTCTTCGAAATGACCGCTCGGCAAAAAATCCATCCGCTCCAATACCTCATGGTCGGCGCGGCGCTTTGTTTGTTTTATCTGCTTCTGCTCTCAATCTCCGAATTCATCAGCTTCGGTCTCGCCTATCTGATCGCGGCTGCGGCATCGACAATTCTGATCACCTGGTATTGCCGATACTTCCTGGGCGGCGGCATTCGCACGTTAATGATCGGCGCCGGTCTGGCCGGTATTTACACCTTCCTCTACATCACTTTGCGACAGCAAGATTACGCTCTGCTCATGGGAGCGATCGCGCTGTTCATCCTGCTCGGGGTCGTAATGTATGTGACGCGTAAGGTCGATTGGTACGCGCGGGATGCGGGCTAGGGTCAAAGCCAGAAAAATGCCACTTCAAGTGTTTCCAGTGGTCTTAGATTCCGACGGCGTGGGGCGTCACAGCGCCTGCACGCTCTTGAGCATCTCGTTGAAGGAATTGTAAAGCTCATGATGCTGGGTCACACCGCGACGCAGCACCGGTTTGAAGTTCGCCAGGTCGGTAATGTTGATGATTTGATCGACACTGTGCACGAACGCGCTCATGGCGTCATTGGTGGCCAAGCGCTGGCTGAGCAACACAACAAAGTGCTCGCGCCGCTGGGCGTCCGGTCGACGCCACAATTCCGCCAGGATCGGATTGGTCTGCAGGGTTGAGCCTTTGAAATTCTCGTAAACCACGACCAAGTCGTAGTTGTAGGTCTTGAGTTTGAGCAGCACATCTTCTTCGAACAGACCGAGATGCACCTTGTAGGTCATGTCGATTAGCTGCGGCACGACGACCTTCTGATATTGCTGATGGTCGACGCAGACGAGCGCGGTGTTGTCGCCGACGTCAAAGAACGACGGCTCGGACTGTTCCTGGTCTGAAAACATAAACATTAGCGGAAGGCGTTTTCGGGTACGTCGAGGCGCAGGCCGGAGTCGAGGTCGCTGTCAACGCCGCGCGCCTTTTGGATTAAATCGATACCACGGGTGATGCGGCCTTTGCGCGAAGCGAACAGTTGCGCCGTTTCTTCGCTGATGAAACCGTTTTCGTAAGCGCGGAGAATTGATTGGTCGAATGTCATCCACCCGAAGGGCGAGCTGGCCTCGATGATTTCGTAGAAGCTTCGGTGTTCGCCTTCGCCGAGTGCGACGGCTTCTCGGGTCCGCAGATTGTGGCCCATAATCTCGGTGAGAAGTTGTCGGCCGCCACCGACTTTCGGCGCGAGACGCTGACTGACGATGTAGCGAAGTGAATCGGCCAAACGAATCCGCAGCTGCTGTTCTTCGCCCAGCGAAAATAAACCGAGGATACGGTTGATTGACTGGCCGGCGTCGACCGTGTGCAGAGTGCTCAAGACCAAATGGCCGGTCTCGGCTGCCATCAACGCGATCTCGACGGTCGCGCGGTCGCGCATTTCGCCGACCAGAATGACCTTTGGTGCCTGACGTAACGCGGCGCGCAAGCCGTTTGGATAATTATTGAAGTCATGTCCGAGTTCGCGCTGATTGAAGGTTGCCTTCTTTTTCGGATGAACGAACTCGATCGGATCTTCCAATGTAACGACGTGGACCGGCTGCGTTTCGTTGATCTCATTCAGGATCGCGGCCAGGGTCGTAGTCTTGCCGCTGCCGGTCGCGCCCGTGACGAGGACAAGGCCGGTTTTTTCCTTCGCGATTTCGTAAAAGATTTCCGGCAGCCCCAATTGCTTGAGCGTCGGCACTTCGCTTTGCAGTTTGCGGAGTACGATCGAAAAGTGACCCTGCTGCCGGAAAATATTGACGCGGAACCGGGCTTCTTCGCCGAGGGAATAGCTGCAATCGCACGACCCGCTGGTAAGATAATCGTAAATCAGGCGGCGATTTCCCTGCATGAGACTAAGCGCGATCTGTTCGGTTTGATAAGGAGTGAGCGCTTCAATCGGAGGATCGACAAACACCGGTTTCAGTTCGCCGAAGTCCTCCACCTGCAACGGATGGCCGACGGAAAAGTTGAAATCGGAGATGCCGTTATAAGTTTTCAGCATCGCGGAGAGAATTTTGTCGAGATCAGGTGTTCGCATAGGTCGATATTATTCTTCGGTGCCGTCGATTGGTGGTTCCTTGAGAAACTGACGGAACTTTTTCTTGTCGATGCACTTGTCGTAAGCTTCTTCCGGAGAAATGCGGGCATGCCGCAAGTGCTCCATGATGGCGTCGTCCAGCGGCTGGTTGCCTTTCTTTTTGCCGACCTGGATCATGCCGGGGATTTGGTGAGTTTTGCCTTCGCGGACGAGGTTGGCGATGGCCGTGTCGACGACCAGAATTTCGAGCGCAGCCACTCGGCCGGGCTTGTCGATCCGCTTGAACAGGTTTTGCGCGACCACGCCTTTGAGCGACTCGGCCAGTGTCGTGCGGATTTGGTTTTGCTGGCTCGTGGGAAAGACGTCGATGACGCGGTCAACCGATTTGGCCGCGCTGGACGTGTGCAGTGTGCCAAAAACCAGGTGACCGGTGGCCGCAGCGGTTAGCGCCAGTTCGATCGTTTCCAAATCGCGCATCTCGCCGACCAGAATGATGTCCGGATCCTCGCGCAGCGCCCCGCGCAGCGCAGTGGCAAAGGAACGTGTGTGCATGCCGACCTCGCGGTGTTGAACGAGACAGTTCTGGCTGCGATGCACAAATTCGATCGGATCTTCGACCGTGATGATGTGATCGTGTCGCTGCAGATTGGCGTAATCCATCATCGCGGCCAGCGTGGTCGATTTGCCGGAGCCGGTCGGGCCGGTCACGAGCACGAGCCCCTTCTTCAGCATCGGGAATTTCTTCAGGACCGGTGGCAGGCCCAGGTCGTCGACGGTCAGAACTTGAGACGGAATGGAACGGAACACGGCGGAGATGCCATACTTCTGCTGGAAGAAATTGGCGCGATATCGCATCACGTCCGGGACCTCGTAGCCGAAGTCGACGTCGAGCGTTTCTTCGAACTCCTTGATCTTTCCTTCAGGCGCGATCTCGTAGACCATCGCCTTGAGTTCGTCATTCTTGAGTGGGGGAAAGTCCACCCGGACCAAATCGCCGTTGATGCGCAGCATTGGCGGGTTGTTGGTCGAGAGATGAAGGTCGGAAGCCTTTTGCTCCGTCATCAGTTTGAAGAAGGCATCAATGCGGGCCATGGGCGTCCAGCATCAAGAAGCTAAATTGATGCCATGACGTGGGGATTCACGGCCGGTGGCGTTCGCCAATTTTCGGCTGTTAACGCTGCCCTTGCCGCTCCGCGTCCAATGTGGAGCGGACCTGCTCCAGGAGTTTGGCGCGACTATAGGGTTTTGGAATAAAACCGCGAAGGCCCTGACCAAGCATCGAACCGATCTTGCTTTGTTCCGCAAAACCACTGCTCAATACCACATTCACTTGCGGATTAATCGAACGGAGCTCTTCGAACACCGCGTCGCCATCGATGACTGGCAGAAAGTAATCCAGAATCACCAGGCCGATTTGTTTGCCCATTTGTTCGTAAATCTTGAGCGCCTCAAATCCGTCGTGTGCAAGCACAACCTTGTATCCTTCCTCCGCCAACATCTCCGAAGCGACGTCCGCGACGTCCGGCTCATCTTCGACGAGCAAAATGTATTCGCGACTCCCGTTTGGATTCTTGAGCCTGGTCCCGGGCGGAACGCCGTTGCTGCTGATTGCCGCCGCGGTTGCACCCACGTCGCTATTCTCCTTTGCGACATTTCCGTTTTTCGTTTCAATGCCGCGTTGGCTTCGAGCTGGTTTTTCCTCCAGCTTCGGCGGAGGCACAATCGTAAAACCGGCCTCGCTCTTTCGGGCGGCGGCAGATTTCTTCGCGGCGCCTGCCAAGATTTTCGACGTCACGCAGTCGAAAAGAGATTGTGCTGTCTTGGAGGCCAATTCCACGCGTTCGCCGAGTAAATCGATGTAATGGTGTTCGCTGCGATGCCTGCGGGCGAGATCGCTATAACGCGAAACCTGTTGCAGAATCGAGTTCAACTCCGTGGAAGTCGAGACGATCCACTTCAAGTCTTCCTGGTCGAGCATACGCGTTGTTTCTAGTCAGATTCTTCGAAATAAGCCCACCAAACGGAAAAGAGGATCGTGCACACAACCACGCCAAAAGCAGCAAGGGTTAACATGAATCAAGACAGGCCTACCAGCACGGTTCATGCCCCGGTGACCGAGGGGACATCGATCTCAATTTCCGCGCTATTTCCCTAACGCGTGCCGCAGCTCTTTTTTGGCCGACTCCACTTCACGTTCGGCTTGATTGCAGAGGAGAATCGCCCGCAATTTCTCGCCCTGATAGTACCGGGCGATGAATTTTCGCTTTGCGTAAGCGCCTCGAAGATCGACCCGCGTCGGCTGCATGCTGAAATCGCCGATAAAGTGCAGGCGGAGATCGAACATTTCGGTCCAAAAATACGGGGCTTGTTCGTAACGAATCCGTTTCTTGCCGCTCATGTTCGCGCCGGCGACCAAACCCTGCGCGCGAGCGTTCTCCCAATGCGTCTGCCGGCGTACGCCGCCCATTATCCGGTCCGGATAAAACGCGAGATCGCCTACCGCAAAAATTCCCTTCTCTTCGGTCTCGAGATATTCCGTGACCGGCGAACCGTGTGGGCCGGAGAGAGGCGTATTGCGAACAAGATCGAGGTTTGGTTCGGCGCCGCAGCAGACGACCGCCAATCCCGCTGGAACGCGGTTGCCGCTCTTGGTCTGAATATTTCGCAACACCGTTTTCCCTTCAAAACCATTTAAGCTTTCGCCGATTAACATCGTCACGCCGTGCTTCGCATAATATTCCGTCAACCACGGACCGGTTTGCGAATCGAGGTAACGGTTCAGCAGATACGCGTTGCGATGCATCATGGTGACCTTCAATTTCATCATTCGCAAACTGGCCGCCGCTTCACACGCCAGCAGGCCGCCGCCGATCACCATTACGGTTTTTTCAATGTCGGCCATTTCCCGCAGTGCCAAGGCGTCGCGGACACTTCGCAAATAAATGACGTTTCCGAGATTTACGCCCGCGACCGCCGGTCGCACCGGTCTGCTGCCCGTTGCAAGACACGCCTTGTTAAACTCGATGCTTTCGCCGTTGCCAAGCACCGCGAGCCGGCGCTCGATGTTGAATTGTTTCACGATCGTCGCGAAACGTGTCTCGATCTTGTGTGAATCGAACCAGCGCTGGTCGAAGTAGCCCAGTTTTTTTAACGGCGCGGTTTTCTCGCGCAAAAAATCCTTCGACAACATCCAACGATGATAAGTCGGCATGATTTCCGCGCCGACGATTGTGATTGAGCCGCGTTTGTCGTGTTTGCGCACGCCTTCACAGGCGCTGGCGCCGCCGACGCCGGTCCCAATAACTAAATAGTCGCGCTGGATCATCTGCAAAAACTTGGACGATAAGGAATTTGGTCGCCCTATGGCGAGGAAAAATGATATCCAGTCCGCAGGTTCAGATCAACCGTCACCGGAAGAACCCGTTGCCTCAGAATGACTTAGAGTACGGCTCGGCAAATAATTACCGAGGCAATAACCCCGGTTAAGTCGGCCAGCAGTCCGGCCGGAATCGCATGGCGCGTCTGCTTAATCCCGACTGATCCAAAATAGACCGCTGCCACGTAGAAGGTCGTTTCGGTACTGCCGTAAATCGTCGCTGCCGTGAGGCTGACGATATTGTCCGGGCCAAGCCGATGCACGATGTCAGTCAAAAGCGCGAGCGTCGCGCTTCCGCTCAACGGCCGCATCAACGCGAGCGGCAACAGATCGGTTGGAAAATGCAAAGGGGTCAGGACTGGGCTGAGCAATTTCGTGAGCAAATCGATTCCGCCTGCGCCTTTGAACATTCCGATCGCCACCAGCATCGTCACCAAAAACGGAATGATCCGCAGGATGACGTTGAACGCTTCTTTTGCTCCTTCCACGAACTCGTCATAAACCTTGATCCCACGCGCAGCGGCGTAAATCGGGAAAAAGCTTAGCAAAAATGGGATCGCAAGAATCGATAGCGCGTTCACCATTCGCGCGAACGGATTTTGCAGCGTTTGATCTGCTGGCAACGGAAGCCGAAAGACTTCCGGCATCACCATTCGGGCGAACAACATCAGGAAGAAAACGACGAGCAATACGAGTGCGACCATTCCCCATGGCGCCGGCCGGGAAAGCGGCGGCTGGCCAAGCGAATCATCGTCGAACGCGAACTTGTCTTTGCCTTCGGTAGGAACGTCGCGCCGCGACGTTTGCCGAATGTTCCTCCCATCTGCGCGTTCCCGGCGTGGCTGAAAGATCGATAACCGCTCAAAAAATTTCGCGGACAGCACGGCGACGGTTGCTGCACACAGCGTCGCGAAGAACGCCGTGCCGACGATCACAGTTGGCCTTGTCGATCCAGCCGAAGCCAGGATTGCGATCGCCGTTGCCGGAATCAATTGCACCGAACTTGTGTTGATCGCGAGAAACGTGCACATCGCGTTTGAAGCGACCGTTGGGCGCGGGTTCAACGATTCCAAATCGCGCATCGCGCGCAATCCGAGCGGTGTCGCCGCGTTGCCGAGTCCGAGCATGTTCGCCGCCATGTTCATCAGCATCGAACCCATCGCCGGATGATCGGGCGGCACTTCGGGAAAAAGCCGCAGCATTAACGGCCGTAATCCGTAGGCGATGCGCTGAACCAAACCTGCGCGCTCCGCCAATCGCATCACGCCCAGCCAAAGCGCCATGATTCCCCACAAGCCGATAGCGATTGTCACCGCCGTCTTCGCACCGTCGAGCGCGCCATTGGTTGCGTCCTTGAGCTGACCATTCCAGCCGCCGATCGCGACCGCGAGCAACACCAGCGCGAGCCAAATATAATTCAGCACGTCGTGAATCTTAAACCACGAAGGACACGAAGAGCACGAAGGATTTCACGACTAGTTTCGCTATGAGATTCGGGAAAGGCGCGTGGCCCAAGGCTCCGCCGAACCGTTCTTCGATAACACATCAAATTCGGTCTTCGTGTCCTTCGTGTTCTTCGTGGTGGAAATGAGATTTCTGATTGCATTGTCGATCTTGGGTTCGACAGACTGGCGACATGAACGACACCCGCGACACGACTGGTAATCCGGCTCCGCTTGGTCTTCTCGGTTTCGGCCTGACGACTGTGCTCCTGAATTTGCACAATGCCGGCTTGTACGAACTGAACGCGATGATTCTCGCAATGGGCATTTGTTACGGTGGAATTGCGCAAGTCATCGCTGGAATCATGGAATGGCGAAAAGGCAACACCTTCGCCACGACAGCGTTTATTTCCTACGGACTCTTCTGGCTATCGCTCGTCACTATGATCTTGATGACGAAACTCGGCTGGGCCACCGCGTCGAATGAGAAAGCGATGGCGGCGTATCTTTTCATGTGGGGATTGTTCACGCTGGTGATGTTTATCGGAACGCTGCGGTTGCACGTTGCAGGACAAATCGTGTTCGGTTCGCTGACGATTTTGTTTTTCCTGCTCGCCTACGGCGATTACACGAGTGCGAGTCCCGGGTTTAAGCAATTCACGGGATGGGAAGGAGTCTTCTGCGGTTTCTCCGCCGTCTATACCGGCCTCGCCCAGGTACTGAACGAGCTCTACGGCAAAGTCATTCTTCCGCTCGGTGCGGCGAAGACTTAAAACAGTGACAAGTAACAAGTGAGGGGTGACGAGAAAATCTTGGCGGCCGCTTGTCACGTGTCACAGGTCACCCGTCACTTCAGTAGCGTTGCGGCGAGTTGCATCGCGGAGTCGCTCTTGCCGCCGAGCATGCGAGCGATCTCTTCCTGGCGGGCTTTGCCGCTGACTTCGCGCAGGTTCGAAAACGTGCGGCCGCGCGAGACTTCCTTCGTGACGACAAAGTGCGATGAAGCGCAGGCCGCGACTTGTGCCAGATGGGTGATACAAATCAACTGATGTTCGTTCGCGAGCATTTGCATCTTCGCGCCGACCGCGTGCGCGATCTCGCCGCCGACGTTGGTGTCGATCTCGTCGAAGATCAGAAGAGGGATTGAATCGTGCGCAGCGAGCGCGGACTTGATCGCGAGCATCAAGCGCGAGATTTCACCGCTCGAGGCGATCACTCGCAACGGCTTTAGTGGCTCGCCTGGGTTCGCCGAGAAAAGAAGGTCGACTGAATCGAAGCCGTTGATGTTTGGTTCATCAAGCGCACTGAGCTTCGCTTCGAATTCAGATTGCTTGAATCCAAGATCACGAAGATTCCGGCGAATCGTGTCGGAAAGCTTCGGAGCTGCTTTCGCGCGCAGTTTTCCCAGGGCCTCGCCGGTGCGATTCATCTGTCCGCGAACTTTCTCGATCTCTTTGGCCAAGCGCTCGAGTTCCTCGTCGCGGCCTTCAATCTTCCGCATCCGTTCAGCTGCTCGTTCACCGAACGCGATCACTTCCGCGATCGATCCGCCATACTTGCGTTTCAAAGTTTCGAAAAGTGAAACCCGTTGCTCGAGCGCAGCGAGCTGTTCGGGGTCGAGGTCGAGTTTCTCTGCGTAATCGGACAGAGAACGCGCGATCTCAGACAGCTGCACCACGGCCGCAGCGTGCTCGGAAGCCAGTTGCACTGCCGAGCTATCGATCTTTTCCAATTCGCGAACTAGGCGTTGAGTTTCGGCGAGCTGGGAGAGGACCGAGTCGTCCGCTTCCGAGAGTTTGTTTGCCGCCGCGCTCGCCAGCTCGATCAATCGTTTGCTGCTACTGGAAAGTTTGTAGCGTTTCTCGATTTCTTCTTCTTCGCCGGCGACGAGATTCGCGGAATTGATCTCGGTGATTTGATGGCGAAGTAAATCCAGTTCCTGTTCTCGCGCGGTTTCAGCGGTGTTGAGAGCCGCGTGCTCGGCCGTCAACGTCTGTAACTCGCGAAAATGTTTTTTGTATTCATCGAGTTGCTCTTCAGCTCTCGCGAACGAATCGAGCAGATTGAGCTGCTTGTCCGGCGAGAGCAGCGATTGATGATCGTGCGGACCGTGAAGATCAACCAACGCATCGCCCACGATCTTCAGAATGGACAACGTAGTGGGCGAGCCGTTGATGAACTGTCGATTTGCGCCCGTTGTGGAAAGCGTTCGCTTGATGATCAGATCTTCAGCGCATTCCTCGACCCCCGCCTCGACCAGCTGTGGATTCAGTTTCTGTAATTCTCTTCCCGTGAAAATCGCTTCCGCGGTGCAGGTGTCAGCTCCAGTCCGGATCAGCGATTTGTCCGCGCGTTCGCCAAGCAGAAGTTGCAGCGCGCCGATGATGATCGACTTGCCGGCGCCGGTTTCGCCAGTGATGGCGGTGAATCCGGGTGCGATCTGCCACTCGAGCTCTTCAACGAGCGCAAGATTTTTGATTCGAAGTAAATTGAGAGCGGTGGACATCTCGAAAAGGTTGAGCGATGAGGGATGACGGTTGAAAGTGCGATCTTCAAAAGCTTGCCAACTCGATCGCCAACGCTCAACTCCGAAAGCTTTCGGGAGCAAAGGTCCCAAAGTCTCTCGCTTTTTGATTTCATTGATCGCGTGTGTCTCGGCAGGTGCGCAAACTGCGCGCGCCGAGCAGCCGCTGACAGCAGCAACTGTCATCGTTTACAACAAAACGGCGCCTGATGCGGTAGAGCTGGCAAGATTTTATGCACAGAAGCGCGGGATTCCGTTCGATCACATCGTCGGATTGACCTGTTCGCGGGCGGAAGAAATCAGCCGCGACGAATACGACGCGACAATCGCCAATCGCCTCCGCGAGATCTTCAAAGCGAAACAGTGGTGGACCATGCGCGAGACCGAAGACCATCAGGAGGCGGTGATGACGACGTCGATCCGCTTCGTCGCGTTGATCCGAGGGATGCCGTTGAAGATTCGCGCCGCGCTCGAGCCATATCCGGGCGATCGCCGCGGCGGCGGCCCAATCGAGGATCGCAATGAAGCTTCGGTTGATTCCGAACTGGCAACGCTCGGATATTTTTCGCCACAGATTTCAGGCGCGCGGCTTAACTCTTATTTCAAAAGTTTTCAGCCGATCAATCAATCCGAAGACCCTGCGCTTTTGTTAGTCTGTCGCCTGGATGCGCCAACCGCGGCGACGGTGAAACAGATGGTCATTGATGCGATTGCGACTGAAAAAAATGGACTTTGGGGCCGCGCTTATGTGGATGCGGGTGGGAGCTCGGGCGATTCCAGCCGTACCATGGGGGATGAATGGCTCGCGCTGATTCGTCAGCAACTTCACAAAACAGGCATTCCGGTTGTTTATGACGATTCGCCCCAAATGTTTCCCGAAGGCTACCCGATGACGGATTGCGCGTTGTATTATGGCTGGTACTCGGATCATCCAATAGGTGTTTTTGCACAGTCCGGTTTTCATTTCGCTCGAGGAGCGATCGCGGTTCATATCCATTCCTATAGCGCGAGCACGTTGCGCGATCCACGTGCGAACTGGGTGGGACCGTTGCTGTCGTTGGGCGCGGCTGCAAGCATGGGAAACGTCTTCGAGCCGTATTTACAACTCACTTCTCATCTCGACATCTTTAACGAGCGATTGCTGCACGGATTCACCTTTGCCGAGAGCGCCTACATGTCGATCCCGGGACTTTCCTGGATGTCGGTGATGGTGGGCGATCCGCTTTACCGGCCATATCTCGGATGGACGGAAGTTGAAACGTCGCGGGACTACGCTCGTGGCGCGATCAATTGGAAGTCTTACCACGACTTTGCAGCCAAAAACTTCGCCGAGAGCGCGGATTATCGTGCGTTCGCGCGACAAACCGCGTCACGGACGGGTAACTGTCCGATGATCGAAGATCTCGGCCTGATGGAATTCGGCGACGGAAAGTTTTCCGCAGCCACCAGCTATTTTGGCCAGGCGCGGACTTGTTATTCGACCCGCGACGACATTTTGCGCGTGACTATCGAGGAAGCCGACGCGTGGAATAAACTCAAGAAACCGAGTCGCGGCCTCGATTTATTACGGGCGGCGCTGCGAATTGCCGGCGATGCGCCAGCCGCGCCGCTTCTTAAACAGCTCGAACAGGAACTCCGCGGCGTCCCGGCGCCTGTTCCGGGCGCGACGCCGACGCCGACGCCGAAGGTGCGCGTGAAATTCTAGTCTGGCCTAACGAATAATCCCGCGCTCGGTCTTTTCGATAAACTCGACGATCTCTCGGATCTCCTCGGTTTGCGGAAGTTCCTTGCGGATGGCTTCCAACGCCTGCGCGGTATTATATTTAGAGCGGTAAATCAGGCGGAATGCTTCCTTGATCGGCTTCACTTTGTCGGCGGGATAATTTTTGCGCTCGAGGCCGATCAGATTCACGCCGCGAATTTCGGCCGGGTTTCCGTCCGCGATCATGAACGGCGGAACGTCCTGCACGATTTTCGAGCAGCCGCCGGTGATCGCGAAACGTCCGATCCGGCAGAATTGATGGACCGCGGTTAGTCCGCCCATCACCGCGTTGTCGCCGACTTGAACGTGACCGGCGAGCGTGCCGTTGTTTGAAAACACCACTTCGTCGCCGACCGTGCAATCGTGACCGATGTGACTGTAGGCCAGAAAATTTCCACGGCTGCCGACGCGGGTCTTGTCCATCGCTGGTCGTGCTGCGATTGACCGTCACGAATTCGCGAAACGTATTTTCATCGCCGATCTCCAGATAGGTCGGTTCGCCCTCGTATTTCAGATCCTGGGTTTGCTGACCGATCGAGCAATAGGCGTAAAATTTGTTCCGCGCACCGGCCTGCATCGGTCCGCAACGTGACGTGATGTTGCAGCCAGCAATTTTCCCCGACCACGACGTCTGCGCCGATGACGCAATACGGTCCGATGACTGTCCCCGAGCCAATCTCTGCCTTCGGATCGACAATCGCCGTCGGATGAATCTGCACGTCGCTCATTTATCGAGAAACGTGAACATCAACTCGCCTTCCGAGACGACCGCGTCGTTCACCACGCAGTGACACTTCGCTTTGGCCAGCCTTTCGCCGCGCGCTTTGGTCAGCTCCGCGTGAATGAAGAGCGTGTCGCCGGGGAAAACCGGTTTGCGAAACTTCACGTCGTCGGCGCTCATGAAATAGCCGATGCGGTTCGACGACTTGGTTAGTTTAAAGAGCAGCAAGCTGGCGACCTGGGCCATCGCTTCGACCTGCAGAACGCCCGGCATCACCGGGTGACCGGGAAAATGTCCCTGGAAAAACGGCTCGTTGATCGTGACTGATTTCACGCCGATGCATTTCGTTTCGCCTTCGTCGAAGCTGATGATTCGATCGACCATCAGAAACGGATAACGATGCGGCAGGATCTGCATCACCTCGTTGATGTCGAGACCGCCGTCGCCTTTCGGGAAAGCTGCGCGGAACAGTCAGCGCCTCGCGGCGCGCGCGTTCCTTGGCAAGTGCGCGTGCCAGTTCGGCGTTCGCGGCGTGGCCCGGGTTTCACTGCGATCACATGTCCGCGAATCCTGCAACCGAAGAGCGCGAGGTCGCCGATGATATCGAGGATCTTGTGCCGGACGAATTCGTCGGGAAATCGCAACGGCTCCTTGCTCAAGACCGCGTCGCCGCGCACGACGATCGCATTTTCCAGGCTGCCGCCCTTGATCAGATTTTTTTCCATCAGCGGCTCGACGTCCTCGTAATAAACAAACGTTCGGGCCGGCGCGATCTCGCGCTCGAAAATCTCCGGAGTGATGTCGGTCGACATGAACTGGGTGAAGCGATTGTTCGGTCCCGCTTGCGTGCAGGAGATGCGAAATCCGTTGTCGTCCGGCAAGCAGAATAGGAGCGAGCCACTTTTCGTTTCGACGTGCATTGGCTCGCGAACGTGAAAGAATCTCCGCGGAGCGTCCTGAGCTGAAATGCCGGCGCGTTTGATCACATCGACGTAAGGTTTGGCGCTGCCGTCGCCAATCGGCGGTTCGTTCGCGTCCATTTCGACGATCGCGTTGTCGACGCCCATCGCGGAGAGCGCCGAGAGCACGTGCTCGACCGTGTGCACCCGCATTGAGCCTTCGCCGATCGTGGTCGCGCGCTCGACCGTTTTCAGGTTCTCGATCTTGGCGTCGATCGTTGGCTCATCCGGCCAGATCCTTGCGTTTGAACTTGATTCCGTGATCGGCCGGCGCCGGATGCAGCTTCAGCGAGACCTTTTCGCCGGTGTGAAGCGACGTTCCGCTGAATCCGGCGGATTTTGCGAGCGTGTGCTGAACTTCAGGCGCGGAAGCCATGGGGCCTAACTAAACTGTAGTCCCCACGCTCTGTCGAGGCCGAGGTAGGGGCGATCGCCCACAATCGTCCGTGGGCCGTGGGGCAACGGCCCTACCTTAAATCAAAAAACCCGCAATCGAACGCCATCATCTTGTCGATGTTCGACACACGCAGGTGCTCGATATTCGCGCCATCATCCTGCCAAACGTCCGCCGCTTTCTCGCCATCTTTTTGCATGACTATCCGAGTTAAATTCGGATTTTCATTGATGGTCTCCAGCGGCAATCCGTCCATCGTTTTAAGAAAATTTCCTTGAGGGTCGAACCCGACACCAATCTCCATGACAGAACGCGTATCGGCGACAAGCGGATTCATCACGAGCTTCACTGAAACATGGTCAGTCGCACCTTCCGGAGGTGCCGCTACTTTTCCCATGTCTTCAATTTTCATCTTTCCGACCAAATAACCACGTGCCCGATATTTTCCCGTAGGCAAATCTTCGCCCGTGTCGTTTTTGCCGTCCCACGTCGTGCTCAACGAATTTTCTTCCACGGTGAAGCGGTCGATCTTCGCTTCGCGGTGCAGAACGCGCACGAGTTTATCGTTCGAATCCCAAATTCCGAGACTGATCGTGCCTTCCATTGGCGGCGGAACGAATCGCAGTGGAACACTGCGCGCACTCGCTGAAGCGGATGGTGTGGGTACTGGCGACGCTGATGGCGTTTCAATCGGTGAAGGCGTGGGCGCAAGAGTGGGGGATTCCTGTGCGAACGCGGTTACCACGGAAAGTGCGAGCAAAGGCGTTAGTACGGATACTTTTGTCATGTCGAGCGGAGTCGAGACATCTCTAGATATTTCCGAGCCTAGTTACGACCAGACAATATCGAGAGATTCCTCGACGTCGCTCGGAATGACAAGTTCACTCACGCGTAATAACGCCAGTTGAGGTTCGGGAAAAGATTGTCGCGCCACTCGCAATCGGCGAGGAATATTTCATCGATTGTGTCGGCCGCGAATTGGTCGTGCAACTGATTGAAGCGGCCAAGGTGATCGAGCGTGCGCTTGGTGGCGTATTCGCGCGCGGTGCCGGTCCGCATCAGGAACGCCCAATCGCTCGATTGCGCGAGCAGTAGTTCGCGGGCGAGTTGTTTGAGAACACGATCGCTCAAGTCAGATAGCCCACCGGAAACTTGACTGGTTAAACCAGTCAAGTTTTGAGAAACGCTATTGAGGTCCTTTCCTGCATATTTGCGCGCCAAATTTGTCATCCGTTGGGCGCAACCGTGCAGGTGCGGATAGATCCACGAGTTGTGCTGGTCGATCCAAACTTCCAGATAGCCGTTCTCGCCCCAACTCGATTCGGCAGGCTCAATCGTTTGCTGCGTGGAATTGGCTGCCAGGTAATTGGTCGGAGTAGTCAGGTAAAAATCTTTTTGATCGAACGCTGCTTTCCGAATGAAGATTTCCAGGAAGCGCGGTCCCTCAAACCACCAATGACCGAAAAGCTCGGCATCGAACGGCACGACGATGATTGGCGCGAAATCGAGATTTGCGAGTTGCCGGAATTGGGCGCGGCGTTCCTGGAGAAAATGCGTAGCATGCGCGTCGGCCGCTTTCTCCGCTGCTACTCGATCGTAAAGTTCCTTTTGTTTTCTTCGCCCGGTGACCCGGTGGTATTTCACGCCGGAAAATTTTCGAAAGCCGCGGGCGACCGGGCCCAGATGTTCCAACGGAAGGTCGAACCCGACATCGCGATAAAATTCGCGATACGCTGGATCGCCCGGATAACCTTCTTCCGCGCTCCAAACTTGACGGCTCGAATTGCGGTCGCGCGCAAAAGCTGCCGGGCCGGCTCTCGTGTAGCACGGCGCGTAAATCGCTCGCTGCGGTTGCGGGTTTCCAAATAACAATCCGTGAGCATCGAGAACGAACCAGCGAATGTTTGCTTCCTGTAAAATTGGATCGAGCCCCGGCGCGTAGCCGCATTCCGGTAGCCAAAAACCGGACGGTTCGGCTCTGAAAACATCGAAATATGCATCGCGGCCGATGAGGACCTGCGCCCGCGCCGCTTCGTTCGATTGTTGTTGAAGCAGCGGCAGAAGCCCATGCGTCGCCGCGGATCCGATGATTTCGAGCACGCCTTGGTCGCGCAACTGCTTGAACGCGGCGAGCAAATCGCGATTCCATTCGTCGACAAAATACCGCCGGCTCGTGGTGAATAATTCGAAATAAAACTCCGACAGCTCGGCGAGCTTGGTTTCATTGCGATTTCGTTTTCGCTCGCGGACGGCGAGATCGATCAAAAGATCGAGATGCCGCACATAACGTTCGCGCAACAATTCGTCCTGCAACATTGCGCACAACGTTGGTGTGAGCGACACGGTTAGCTTGAACGGCACGTTGTCGTTCACGAGTCGCTGCATCATTTGCAGCAGCGGGATGTAAGTCTCAGTGATGGCTTCAAACAGCCAGTCTTCTTCGAGAAAATGTTCGTGCTCCGGGTGCCTAACGAAAGGCAGATGCGCGTGAAGAATAAGCGCGAGATGGTTCACTTCGATAGCGGATACCGGAATGCGGATAGCGGAAAGGGAAAAATCGCGTTACTGCTCGATCACTGTCGCGCTGCGCTTACGGCCGCCATGAACTCTCTCGCGCGCCTTGTAATTTCGTCCCAATCGCCGTTCCGGACCAATTCAGGATCGAACACGCTACTCACCGCGCCGACGGCGACTGCTCCCGCGCGAAACCACTCGCCGACGTTCGATGCGTCAACGCCGCTTGTCGGCATAATTGGAATTTGGGGCAGCGGACCGCGAACCGCTTTCAAATATTCAGGTCCAAACTTTACCGCGGGAAAGATTTTCACAATGTCTGCGCCAAGAGAATAAGCGGTGTAAATTTCCGTCGGCGTGAATGCGCCGGGAATGACAGCGACCTGAAGTTCGCGTGCGGCGTCGATCACCTCCGGCAGAACGCACGGACTCACCAGAAATCGCGCGCCGGCTTCAACTGCTTCATCCGCCTGCTTGCGGTTCAAAATCGTTCCTGCACCGATAAGGAAGTTCCCTTTGTCATTTGTCGCAGCATGTGTTGCGATCACGGCGCTAGCACCCGGAAAACTGAACGTGATTTCAATCACGCGAAATCCGCCAGCGATTGCCGTTTCAGCCAGAACAAGGGCACGCTCGGTTGAATCCGTTCGAATGACCGCGACCGCGCGCTCGGCCTTGATTCGTTGAACAACCGATGCTTTGTCCGGCAAAACACTGGCGAGGTTCATCGCCGCAAATATTGCCGCTTAAAGCGTGCGGCAGAAGTCCTGAAAGCGATCGAGACCCTTTTTGATGATGTCGATGCTGGTCGCGTAGCTGAAACGAATGGTGCGATCATCACCGAACGCAGCGCCGGGTACAACTGCGACGTTCGATTTACTGAGCAATCGATCAGCGAAGTTTTGCGACGTCAGGCCGAGCTGGCTGATGTTGACCAAAACGTAAAAGGCGCCCTGCGGCTTTACTGCGGTGACGTTCGGAATCTTCGAGAGGCGATCCATCATGTAATTGCGGCGCATATCGAACTCATCTCGCATGTCAGCGACGGATTGCTGGTCGCCTTTCAAGGCTGCAAGCGCGCCGCGTTGCCGAACGAGCACGGATTCGACGTGCTGTGGCTTTGAATGGAATCGACCGCTCTTGCGACTGCTTCCGGCGCAGCGAGATAACCGAGCCGCCAGCCGGTCATTGCGTACGATTTGCTGAAACCGTTAACCGTCAGGGTCAGGTCGTAAGCTTCCTTCGAGAGCGATGCAACGCTCACGTGCTTGGCGCCGTCGTAAAGAAGCTTCTCGTAAATTTCGTCCGACAAAATGTAAATGTCTTCACCGCTAGCGATGCCAACGATCGCTTCCAGCTCCTCGCGCGTGTAAACCGCGCCCGTCGGATTGCCCGGGCTGTTGATGATCAACATCTTGGTGCGAGGCGTCATCGCGTTTTCAAAATCTTCCGGACGCATCTTCCAGTTGTTGCGCTCCATTGTCGGGACGATGACTGGTTCGGCCCCGGCCAGCCGCACCATGTCGGGATAACTCACCCAATAAGGCGCCGGAATAATCACTTCATCGCCCGGCTGGCACGTGGCCAGGACCGCGTTGTAACAGGAATGCTTCGCGCCGTTGCTGACGATGATCTGGCTTGCACGGTAAGTGAGGCCGTTGTCGGCCGCCAATTTCTCCGCGATGGCAGCGCGCAGCTCCGGAATGCCAGCGCTCGGTGTGTATTTGGTGAATCCGGCCTGCAGCGCTTCGATGGCCGCCTGCTTGATGTGCTCCGGTGTGTCGAAGTCAGGCTCGCCCGCTCCGAAGCCGCAAACATCGATACCTTCGGCTTTCATCGCTTTCGCTTTGCTGTCGATCGACAGAGTCAGCGACGGAGTCAATTGGGCTGCGCGTTCGGAAATTTCCATGTTAATATCGTCGGTTCTAAATCAGGGAGCGCACATTATCTGTGGCGATAAAAATCTTCAATCAAAGCTTTAAAATTATTCTCGTCAGGTTGCACGATCCCCATTTCGCGCCTGGCGTTGTCGATCGAATCCGATGCGTGCGCGGCATTAATCATGATTGTCTGGCCAAATTCTTTTCGAATTGAACCCGGCGGGGCTTTCGCTGGATCGGTTGGGCCGAGCACTTCGCGGATCTTGCTCACGGCATTCTCGCCTTGGTAAACGAGCGCGATACATTTTTCGGAGCCAGGCTCGTTGCGTTTTTCCGGAAGGGTGTCGCTTGGGCGGGCGCCCGCCATGAACTGAACGATGTCTTCCCAGGCGTCGCGGCCCTTGGCGTGTCCCAGCTTGTCCTGCAATACCGGCAACACCGGCCCGTAAAACTGTTCGGCCTGCGCAACGCTCATTCGGTGGACCTTGAACCCGACAATGTAGAGGCCGGTGCGGGAGAAAACTTCGATCACGCCGCCCGGGCGAACGTTCGGAAACTTGAAATTGTCCGGCTTGATCAGGACCAATGTCTTCTCAACTCGGGCGCCGGCCGGAAATTGCACACAATCATCGAGAATTCCGCCATCGCTGTCAGAATATCGCGCCCAAAGTTTCAGATCATCCTCGATCACTTTCGCATCGAATCCTGCAACGACCCCGGGTTCAAAGTAAGTGACTTTACCGGAATCGTCGGTGATGTAATCGCCGAACGTGTCGCGAATTGTTTCCCCGGCTGTCGTTTCGTGTCGAATGTGACCGACTGTGTTTCGCATCCTTTCCGCGGCATCCGGTCCTCGAAAAACCAAACACAAGACCCGCGCGCGTTGCCCCCGCTTTTCACGGGTGAAATTTTTTAGGACATACTCACGAATCAATCCCTGGGTTGCGCGATGGGCCGGCTCGGTTTCGCTCACGATCGTCTCGGCGTAGCGTCGAACCAACTCCTCGCTCGGCGCAAACATTCGCGCTGCCACCAGGTCGAGGCCGGTGCGCGATATCAGCCGCGCGATGATTCCGCCGGTGCGCGATTTACGCATCGAATACGGAGTCAGGATCGCATAAGCAAGTTCTTCGTTCTGCATTTGGATTTTACCCGCGGCTTATGATTTAAACCGCGTTAATGCAGAAAACCGTAGCCGCTAAGGGGGGCGAACCTACCTGCGGCGGGTCAGCATCGCAACCCACTTTCCACTCCGGCGCACCTCGACGACGTCGATCTTGCTTCGAGCGAGAGTGCGCCTCAGTTCGCGTTCCTGTAATCGCAGAATTCCTGAGAGAATCAGCCAACGCGCAGAGGTCAGCGCCGGCAGAATTTTGATTAGCAATTCGCTGAAGAGATTCGCCGTGATAATGTCGGCTTGGGCGACGGAGTCTTGGCGAAGGGTTCTCTTGCCACGCTCCCAATCGCGAATGTCACTTACGCGAAATTCGACTCCGTGAATCTTGTTCAACTGCGCGTTCTGTCTCGCGGTACGAATTGCAATCGGATCGTTGTCGATTCCGATCGCGTTCTTCGCGCCGAGAAGTTTCGCCGCCAGCGTGAGGATGCCGCTGCCCGTCCCAATGTCGAGAATCGACCAGCCGTGGTCCCAATTGCGTGTCAGTTTTCCGAGAAATCGCAGGCACATCGTCGTTGTCGCGTGTTCTCCGGTCCCGAAAGCCGCGCCCGCGGGGATGGTTAAACGTTGGTTTCCAACTTTGATCGGTTTCGTTTTACGACGAAGCGCGCGCTTGAGCCAATCGCGCGACAGTTTCTCAACGTGGCCACCGAATTCCTTCGCGATGTTTTGCAACTCTGTGTGCCGATTCGACCCAATTTCCAGCTGCAATTGTTTGTAGTGCGGTCGTTCGATGACAGCCAACTGATCACCAGCGATCGCGCGCAACCGTAATTCGTTAGCACTCCACCATTTCTCGCTCGCCGATTTTCGCCACAAATACATGCGTGACTGTAGTTAGCTTCCCAAATTAATAGAGAAACTGTTAGCTTCTCGTTCAGTGAAACTGCGTGGCATTCACCATATTACCGCCATCGCGAGCGATCCGCAGCGCAACGTCGATTTTTATACTCAAGTCCTCGGTCTGCGTTTCGCCAAGCGCACTGTGAACTTCGACGATCCGTCGACTTATCATCTTTATTACGGTGATCGAACAGGCCGGCCGGGAACGGCCATCACGTTTTTCGCGTGGCCGGGCGCGCGTCGAGGAACGCGCGGCACCGGACAAGTCATCGCAGCGAGTTTCGCAGTGCCGAAGAATTCGCTCGATTATTGGAAAGCGCGTTTTGACGAGCATCACGTTTTTCACGAACAGCTTCCGACGCGCTTTGATCACTCGGCCGTCCGCCTTACCGATCCGGATGGTCTGATACTCGAGCTGATTGAGTCCGACCAACTGGACGACGTCGATCTTAAATATGAAAGCGACGTACCCAAGAAATTCGCGATTCATGGATTTCACTCGCCGACGCTCGAAGTTCAGCACGCGAAGAAGACCGAGAGTGTTTTGGCGCACCTCGGTTTCGAGCTAATTGCTGAACAAGCGGCGCGAAAACGGTTTTCGGTGAATTCAAAATCGACCAGTGCCTGGGTTGATTTGGTCGAGCGCCCGGATGGACAATTCGGCGTCAACTCCGCCGGTACCGTGCATCACATTGCGTTTCGCTGCGCCGACGAGTTGGAACAAGTGCATTGGCGCGAACAAA
Source organism: uncultured Verrucomicrobiae bacterium (assembly GCA_963801815.1). GTDB lineage: Bacteria > Verrucomicrobiota > Verrucomicrobiia > Chthoniobacterales > UBA10450 > AV40. Next base: position 51,486 of record CAWDGJ010000002.1, on the reverse strand, counting down.
TCGTTGCTCGTGGCCTGCATGTCACGCCGGTGGTCGATCGGTTTTATTTTCATTCGATTTATTTCCGTGAGCCAGGCGGGATTTTATTTGAAATCGCCACAGAGGGTCCCGGTTTCACCGTGGACGAACCGGTCCAACATCTCGGCGAGACGTTGAAACTACCGCCGCAATACGAGCAACACCGGCCCGAGATCGAGCGTGCGCTCCCGCCGATTTTGCTCGGACCGAAAGTCAAAAACGTGGGTTAAATTTGACCGGAGGGTATAATTCCGGGTAAGTAAACGCCTTTTCACGCCATGCTCATTGTAATGACTGCCCATGCGGGCAAAGCCGAGATCGACAACGTCGTTCGCGTGGTCGAGTCGCTCGGTTTCCGTGCGCACGTCATGCCCGGTGCGAACCGGACTGCGATCGGCGTGACCGGCAACCAGGGCCCGGTCGATCTTTCGCGCTTCGAAAATCTTCCTGGCGTTTCGGAAGCAATCCGTGTCACCAAGCCGTACAAATTGATAACGCTCGATATGCGGCCCGAGCGGACCGTTGTTGATCTTGGTGATGGTGCCCGGATCGGTGACGGCTCGCTCGCCATCATTGCCGGGCCATGCGCGATCGAGAACAGCAAGCAGGCGTTTGCCATCGCGGATGTAGTTCAGCGCAGCGGCGCAAGATTTTTCCGCGGCGGCGCATTCAAGCCGCGCACTTCGCCTTACGCTTTTTCCGGATTGGGCGGGGCCGCGTTGAAGATCCTGGCCGACATTCGCAAGGAATTTGGTTTGAAGATCGTGAGCGAAGCGCTCGACGAAGGGAATGTGGATCTCGTCGAAAAATACGCCGACATGATCCAGATCGGCGCGCGCAACATGCAAAACTTCACGCTGCTGCGACGGGTCGGCCGTTCGAAATTGCCGGTACTGTTGAAACGTGGAATGGCCGCGACGCTGGAAGAGTGGCTGCTCGCGGCCGAATACATCATGGCCGAAGGCAATTACAACATCGTATTGTGCGAGCGCGGCGTGCGCACGTTTGCTCAACACACGCGAAACACTCTCGATCTCGCCGCCGTCCCGGCAGTTCGCAAAATCTCGCATTTGCCGGTGATCGTTGATGCGGCCCACGGGACCGGCCGCAGTTATATGGTTACGCCGCTAGCTCGTGCTGGCGTTGCCGTCGGCGCTGATGGATTGATGATCGAGGTGCATGGGCGGCCGGAAGAAGCGCTTTCCGATGGCGCACAGTCGTTGATGTTCGACGAGTACGAGCAAATGGTGCGCGAAGTCCGGCAAATCCACGACGTGATCGCGCGCAACCGTGCGGCTTAAATCCGCAAAAAATTCGCGAGCAACTTGCGGCCTTCGGTTGTCAGGATTGATTCTGGATGAAACTGGACGCCGTGAATTGGGAGTTGTCGATGCTGTAGTCCCATGATCTCACCGTCGTCAGTCTCCGCTGTGATCTCGAGCGAATCGGGAACCGATTCGCGTTTCACGATCAGCGAATGGTAACGCGTCGCTTCCAGCGGTTCGGCCAAATTCTTGAACACGCCGCGATTTTGATGATGAATCTGCGACGTTTTGCCATGCATCAATTTTTCCGCGCGGACAACTTCGCCACCGAAAACTTGCGCGATGCATTGGTGACCGAGACAAACGCCGAGAATTGGAACGTCCGGCCCGAATTCACGAACTAGCTGTGAGCTAATGCCGGCATTTTCCGGGCGGCCTGGTCCCGGTGAAATGCAAATGCGATCTGGCTTAAGCTTTTCGACGTCATCGACCGTAATGTCGTCATTTCGCTTTACCACCAGTTCGACGTCCCCGAGCTCGCCGAAAAGCTGGACGAGATTGTAGGTGAACGAATCGTAGTTATCGATCACGAGCAGTTTCATTTGTTCGTCGCGCGCGCTATCGCGGCGAGCATCGCTTTCGCCTTGTTCGTGCACTCGTCAAATTCGCGCGCTGGGTCGGAGTCCGCCACAATTCCCGCACCGGTTTGCAAATAAGCTTTTTTGTTTTTCAAAACAATCGAGCGGATCGCGATGCAACTGTCGTGTGATCCGTCGAATCCGAAGTGCCCGACAATGCCGGCGTAGAATCCGCGCCGCGCTTTTTCCAGTTCGGCAATAATTTGCGTCGCCCGGATTTTTGGTGCGCCCGAGACCGTTCCGGCGGGAAATGTTGCGCGGATCGCGTCGAATGCATCTCTATCCTCACGCAAACGCGCGACGATATGCGAAACGATGTGCATCACGTGACTGTAGCGTTCGATCACCATTTGTTCGGTCACTTTGACGGTGCCGAACTCCGCGACGCGGCCGAGATCGTTCCGGCCGAGGTCGATCAACATCACGTGCTCGGCGCGTTCCTTCGGATCGGCAATCAACTCGCGTGCGAGCCGCTCATCTTCGGCCGCATCTTTTCCGCGCGGATAAGTCCCGGCGATCGGACGTAGCTCGGCAATCCGGTCGCGTACGCGCAGATGAACTTCGGGCGAACTTCCAAGAACGGTGAAGTCGCGACTAAATCGTAAACAAAACATGTAGGGCGATGGGTTGCCGAACCGAAGCGCGCGGTAGAGATCGAGCGGCTCACCATTGAAATCTGTTTCGAAGCGCTGCGACAAAACCACTTGGAAGATGTCGCCCGCCGCGATCAGCTCCTTTGCTTTCACAACCATCGATTCGAATTCAGTGCGAGCGGTGTTGCTCGCGGGCGAGGGGAAATGTGCCGGCGACTTCGCGTCGATCGGCTGGAGTGCGCGCTGCTCGCTCAACCGCGCCATCGCGTTTTTCAAATCCGCAGCCGCACGATCGTAGGCCTGATCAACCGAACGTTTGCCATCGATATGCGCGTTGCAGATCAGGCAAAGTTTTCGAAAACGGTGATCGAACACGAGCAACAAGCGCGGAATCATGAAAACCATCTCGGGAATTTTCAGATCGTCGCGCGGATGGATTGGAACCGTCGGTTCGAAGAAACGGACGACGTCGTAGCCGATGTAACCAACCGCGCCGCCAACAAAGTGCGGAACTCCGGGAGGAGCGACGAATTTGAAATGGGCCAGCGTTTGTTGAAGGCGCGTTAACGGATCGCCTTTGGTGTCGGTGCTGTTCAAAACTACGAGCGGATCGAACCCGATGAATGAGAACCGCCCGAGCTCTTCGTTGCGCTCGGCCGATTCAAAGAGAAAGCACGGCTCGCCGGTATCGATCTTGGCGAAGGCGGAGACCGGCGTCTCTACGTCGGCGACAAGATCGACAACTAACGGGACAAGATTGCCACGTTTGGCGAGGTCGCGGAACTCGTCGCGCGTGGGCGTTATGTCCAGAGAAGGCATGGAGCGGGTGACGAGACTTGAACTCGCGACGTCCTCCTTGGCAAGGAGGTGCTCTACCACTGAGCTACACCCGCGTCGTTGAGGGGTAGAAATAATGGCGAGGGGGCTCCCGGCTGCAACCTTTTAGTTGTCAGTTTCAGAGGTATTTCCTAAAAACTGAATCCAAAACCGGGTCGGACTGCATCTCACTACCAAAGGATGAAAATGAAAACATTAACTCTCTGCATGTGTTCACTCGCGGTAGCGCTTGCGGCCGTGGCTCAGACGCCTCCGAGCCCGCCGCCGCCTGCTTCGCCAAGTGCGACCGCCTCGGTGGCCGCCTCCGCGTCGCCCGCCCGGGATTTGGCGGACAGGATCCATCAACGGATCGAGAAAAAGCTCAAAGGTCATCACGGATTCGTGATCGACGGAGACAACGGTAAAGACATAGATCTCAAGTCGGAAGATATCCCCGACTTCGTTATTCCGATCGTGGCAATCACCATGTTCACGATCTTTGGCGCGCCGGTGCTGATCGTTGCGTTCATCATGTATTTCGGGTTTTCAAAATCCCGAATGCAGCACCGCACGGTCCGGATGCTGGCTGAAAAAGGTCAACCGATCCCAGCAGCATTGCTTGCGCCCCCGACACCGGCTGTGCGCCAGCGCCACGATATGCGACGCGGCATTGTCCTGGTGATGGTGGGCATCGGCTTGATGGTTTGCTTCGGCGCGTGGAATGACTGGGAAGGTGGCGCCTGGGCAATCGGAGTGATTCCGTTCGTGATCGGGCTGGGTTATCTCCTGGTCTGGAAACTGGAAGGCGAAAAGAAGAACGAGATTCCGCCGCCGCCTCCAACCTCTTAATCTCCGGATGTGGAGCTAACCGATGTCGACCTCATCGCTCGAGTTCTTGCCGATGACGACCAGCACGCCTATGGCGAGCTGGTCCGTCGGCACCAATCGAGCGTCCGCGGTTTATTGCGGCAGCTTACCCGCGGTGATATCGCCCTGGCCGATGACTTGGCGCAAGACGCTTTCATTCGGGCTTACAAAAATATTCGCAGCTTTCGCGGCGAAGCGAAGTTTTCCACCTGGCTTTATCGAATCGCCTACAACTGTTTTCGCGAAGACGCTCGCAAAAGAAAGGAGCTCGTCGGGATTAATGAAGAGCAATGGCAGGCCGAACAGGACCCGCAAACTGTCGATCCCGGACTGAGACACGATCTTATGCATGCGCTGAACTTACTGCCGTTGCACGAGCGATCGGCAGTTTTGCTTTGCTGCCAGAACGGTTTATCGCATGATGAGGCATCGCGCGTGCTCGATATTCCGTTGGGAACAGTTAAGACCAATGTGTTGCGCGGACGCGAAAAATTGAAGAAGACCTTAGCGGCGTGGGCGAATTGAAATGAGCGTGGAGATTCAAGACGATTGGCTGGACCGAAAGCTGCAGGAAGCCGCACCCTACATCGAAGACGACGGCTTCACCGCGCGAGTCTTGCAACAACTTCCGGCGCCGATGCGGAGAATGGAATTTTTACGCTCGTTCATTCTCGTGGCCATGAGCGCGCTCGCCAGCGCGCTTACTTACGTTTTGTCTGACGGCGGCCGTTTTATTTTGGTCGAGATGTTCCGGTTAACAACGATCCCGACGGTATGGGTGGTGGCATTTGCATTGGCTAGCGGCATGCTCGTCATGGCCGGGGGCATTTTCGCCGCGATGTATAAGACGCATCAGATTCAACCATAGTCCAGTGCCGGTTTACATTGTCGATTTTGAAGGTCAAAATAGGGAAATGCTGCGAAATATTCCGAGCGCGAGTTTGAAGGAATTGGTTCGGCTCTCTGAACGAAAGGAAGCGTTGATGGCGCAGATCCAGGAGATCGATCGCGAAATGTTGCGCGTTCAAAAAAGATTTGGGATCCCCCAGCGCGAAAGTGATCAGCCCACGAAGATCACTGTTTCATCGGCGCGTCGCCGAAAAAGACCCAAGCGCTAATTCGCGGCAGCTAACCGCGGAACAGTTCGCGCGCCTGGTCGGCATCGCGCCGGATTTGGGCGACGAGTGCATCGACGTTTTCGAATTTCTGCTCCGGTCGAAGATATTTCACGAAGCGGACCTCAACATCGCGACCGTAGATGTCGCGATCGAAATCGAACAAATGAATCTCAAGCACGCGCTCGGATCTGTCGCTCGTGACTGTCGGCCGAACGCCGAGATTCACGACGCCAAGATGCACACCATCGCTGAGGCGAGCCGCCGCTGCGTAAACGCCGTTCGGCGGAAACTGCTCGTTGTGCGCGCTCAGGTTCGCAGTCGGGAATCCGATTTTCTTCCCGAGATTATCGCCGTGCGTCACTGTTCCCAAAATCGTGTATTCGCGTCCGAGCATCGCGGCAGCTTTCGCAAAATCACCGCGGTCAATCGCATCACGAATCGCCGTGCTGCTCACCACTTCGTCGTTTGCCTTTATCGGTGGAACTCCGACGACTTCGAAGTTGAATTTCGCTCCAAGTTTTTTGAGAAGATCAAGATTGCCCCGGCGATTTTTACCAAACGACCATTCATGGCCGACGCAGATTTCGCGCAGCGGTTTCGAATGCGCGACCAGCTGCTGAACGAAGTCTTCGGGTTCGGTTGCGGCAAATTGTTTGTCGAATGTGATGATAAGGAGATGGGCGACGCCGAGGGCGCGGATTAACGCGATTTTATGTTGCGTCGCGCTCAGCAGACGAGGCGCCGATTTCAGTCTCAAAACTTTTTCCGGATGCGGATCAAAAGTGACGACAACAGGCGTTCCGTTGGCGGCCCGGGCGTGATCCGCCGAGATTGAAATGACGGCCTGATGTCCGCGATGAACTCCATCGAACACTCCGATCGCGAGAAACAGTGGACCATCCAAGCGCGAGAGTTCAGGGATGGAGCGGAGGATTTCCATGGATTAGAAATCCGAAATCCGAAATCCGAATTTCGAAACAAGAAGGAAATCGAAAACTCGAATCTTTCGAACGGGTGTTGCCACTTTCGATCTGTGATTTTGAATTCGGGTCATTACAATTTGTTTCGGATTTCGATATCGAGTTTCGTGCTTCGGGTCAGGCTCCGCGCATTCGAGAAACTTGCGGGAGCGAGAGGATTTTGCTCGCCACTTGGTCGCGCGGCAAATTTTTGATCTGCTCGACGGTGATTGCGTCACCCACGTCGAACCGGCCTGATTTTGTTCGTCGCAATGCTTTCAAGTGCGCACCGCACCCGAGCTCGGTGCCGATGTCGTGCGCGTAAGTGCGAACATAAAACCCTTTGCTGCACACAACGCTGAAATCAACGTCTGGCAGCGCAATGCGATCGATCGTGTGGCGATAAACGTGAACGAAACGCGGCTCGCGTTCGACCACTTTGCCCTGCCGTGCAAGTTTGTAGAGCGGGACGCCGCCATGTTTTTTGGCAGAGACCATTGGCGGTGTTTGATAAAAATCGCCGCGGAATTTATCGAACGCGGACCGGATTTCGTTTTCGCTCAACTCCGGCACCGGTTTTGTCTCAACGATCTCTCCTTGTCGATCTTGGGTGGTCGTGCTCGCGCCAAGCGTAAGCGTCCCGACGTATTCCTTGTCCTCGCTCATTAGCAAATCCTGAACTTTTGTCCCGCGGCCGATCGTTATCAAAAGCAAGCCGGTTGCGATCGGATCGAGGGTTCCGCAATGACCCACTTTTTTGATTCCGAGCTGTCGACGCACGAGCGCAACCACGTCATGCGAAGTCATGGCCTCGGCTTTGTCTACCAGAAGAACGCCGTCAAGAGACGCGGCTAACGACGTCACACACTTCCTCCAAAATCTTCTTTTCTACGTCTGCGAGCGATCCGCGAACGCGTGCGCCAGCGGCGAGAACGTGCCCGCCACCGCCAAACTTTTCGCAGATCGTGCAGACATTCACTTTGTCGTTCTTGGAACGCATGCTCACGCGCACTTTTCCATCGGTCAGTTCTTCGAAGAATATCGCGACGATCACGCCGCGGATCGCACGCAGGTGATCGATGAGCCCTTCGTTGTCTTCTGGCAATACCTCAAGTTTTTTCGCCGTGGCGAGGCTCAAACTAAAACTTGCGACGCGATTATTCGCATAAAAACGCATCGTGCCGAGAAGATCGCGCAAGAGTTCCACTCGCCGTCGCGGATAATTTTCGTAGGTCGATTGGCTCACGCGGCCAACATCGACCCCGGCCCGAACGAGTTCCGCTGCAATCTCGAATGTCCGCGCGGTGGTGTTTGGATATTGAAACGAGCCGGTGTCAGTCGAAATCGCGACGTAAAGATTTTCTGCGATTCCGGGATCGATCGGCAATTTCTGCGTCTTGATTATTTCGAAAAGAATCTGTCCGGTCGCCGGCGCGTTCGGATCGATATAAACGAGGTCGCCATAACCCGGATTGCTTGGGTGATGATCGATGTTGATCCAAAGTTTCGCCGACTTAATCGCCGCGACCGTTGCGCCGAGGCGATTTTGAATCGCGGTGTCGAGGGCGATTGCCACATCAAAATCCTGTGGTCCGGCCGGAGGTTTCGTCAGCAACTTCGCATTGGGAAGAAAGCTGTATTTCTCCAGCATGCCGTCTTCGTTCCACATGCGCACATCTTTCCCGAGTTGTCGCAAGGAAAGCCCGAGTGCGAGCTGGCTGCCGAGCGCGTCGCCGTCCGGCCGAACATGGCTCAGCACGGCGAACGTTTGATGTTCTCGCAAAGCCTGGCCGATTTGCTCGAACTTGGCCGTGCTCACCCTTTTTTTCCGTTGTCGCTGTCGATCTGCTGCAATATTTCGACGATCCGCGAACCGCGCGCGATCGATTCGTCGTGGTGAAAAACTAAATGAGGCGTGAATTTCATGGTTACACGGCGCGCCAGTTCGGATTGAAAAGCGGGGCGGTGCTCCTCGAGTTTTTTCATTATGCTCTCTCCGGTTGCTGATCCAAGCACGCTGAAAAAGACGTGCGCGTTTTTTAGATCCGAAGTGACTTCGACGTGATTAATAGTGACCAGCGCGCCTTCGAATGTAATCTCGCGGGTGAGGATCCCGCTTAGTTCCCGTTTGACGACTTCGTTGACCCGCAGCATGCGATGTTTCATAAAGCCCTCTCATTCCCGTCACAATTTTTGGGCCATTGCTTCGAGCTGGTAACACTCAATGATGTCCCCGACTTGGTATTCGCTGAAGTCGCCAAGCTTGATACCGCATTCCAAGCCGGAGCGAACCTCTTTCACATCGTCCTGGAAGCGACGCAGCGTTGAAACTCCTCCGTCATAAACTGGCTGCCGTTTGCGCGTAACGCGGGCGCGTGCGACACGCGCGATTCGTCCGTCGGTCACCAAACAACCGGCGACGATGCCTCGGCTCAACTCGAAAACTTGTTTTACCTCCGCGTGACCGATCACAGTTTCGCGGAATTCCGGCTCGAGCAATCCGGCCATCGCGTCTTTCATCTGGTCGATCAGCTCGTAAATGATGCTGTAAAGTTTGACCTGGACGCCTTCGCGCTTTGCGGCTGTGACCGCCATGTTTTCAACTTTGATGTTGAATCCAACAACGACCGCGTTCGATGCGCTCGCCAGCAAAATGTCCGATTCGGAGATTGGTCCTACGCCAGCGTGAATGATTTCGAGATCGACCTTCTTACTCTCGACTTGATTGAGCGCCGCGCTGATCGCTTCAACCGATCCTTGCGTATCGCATTTCAAAACCAACCGCAACGCTTTCTTGCCGTCCGCGGCTTCGAGTAACGTCTCGAGCGTGGCGCGGGGCGGCACCGTTAGTTTTTCAGCGCGCTTGGACTGCAAGCGTTCCTCGCTCAAGGTTTTTGCGGTGCGTTCCGATTCCATCACCAGGAATTCATCGCCCGCGTTCGGCAGACCAGTAAATCCAAGAACTTTCACCGGCGTCGCGGGGCCAGCTTCTTTTATCGGCTTGCCGCGATCGTCAACCAGCGACTTCACTTTTCCCGAATAATCGCCGCAGATAAATGGCTCGCCCACCTGGAGCGTGCCCATCTGGACGATCACCGTCGCGGTAGGACCTCGTCCTGGTTCGACTTGCGCTTCAATGACTGTGCCGCGCGGCGTCGCAGTCGGCGACGCTTTCAAATCCATCACCTCCGCCTGCAACAACATCATTTCGAGCAGATGATCGATGCCCGTTCCGCGAGTGGCCGAAACTTCGCAGACTACCGTCTTACCGCCCCAATCTTCCGGAGTGAGATCGCGTTCTTGAAGCTGTTTCTTCACTTTGTCGATGTTCGCGCCGGGTAGATCGATCTTGTTGATCGCGACCATGATTTCGACATGGGGCGCAGCCTTGGCGTGGTTGATTGCTTCGATGGTTTGCGGCATCACGCCGTCATCCGCTGCGACCACGAGCACAACAATGTCGGTGACGTTCGCGCCCCGCGCCCGCATCGCTGTGAAGGCCGCGTGGCCCGGTGTGTCGATGAAAGTAATTTTGTGGCCTTTATGATCGACCGAATAGGCACCGATGTGTTGCGTGATTCCGCCGGCTTCTCCTGAGGCCACGCGGGTCTTGCGGATTGCGTCCATCAATGACGTCTTGCCGTGATCGACGTGGCCCATGAAGGTGATGATTGGCCCGCGTGGTTTTAATTCTTCTTTTTTCGCGATGACCGGCTTCGGCGGCGCGACCACGACCTGCTCGACTTTATGAACACCTGCGCCTTTTTCGCGCCGCTCTTTTTCGAGAACGAATCCATGGCTTTCGGCGATTTTCGACGCGATGTCAGGCTCAATTGTCTGGTTGATGTTCGCGAAAATGTTGAACGACATCAATTCGGCGATGAGCTGGTGCGGTTTCAAACCGAGCTCGACCGCGAGTTGCTTCACAATAATCGGCGGCTTGATGTGAATTACATTTTGCGCCGGCGCTTCAGCTGCGGCCGGTGCTGTTTCAACGGCCGTGCCGTCTGTTGTCGGCGGAGTTGGAGGGGGCTCGGGAGCTTTCGGTGGCGCGGGAACGGAAGTTCCAGCCAGCGATTCCCTAATCCGCGAAATCGGTGGCAACACCGTCGTTTTCTTTTTGATCTCGCCGTCAGCCTTCTTCTGCGGCTGCTTCTTATCGATCAACGAAACGCTTGGGGCGGCTGGGCGGTGCGGTGGCGCTGGTTTTGGCTGCGGTTTGGGCGCGGTAGCGGGAGTTGCCTTGGCTGGCGCGTGCGCCGGTTTATGCGCCGGCTCTACTTTCCTTCTCGAAACAGCAGGCTTGGCGGCGGGTTTATGAGCAACCGGCTTCCTGGCCGCCGGTTTCTTTGCCACTGGTTTCGATTTTGTCGCCATTTCAAAAAATTATTCATGGCTCAACCCGGTTGAGCCGAACCCGCTTCTTGTTTTGCATCCTGTTTGTGGATCGCTTCGTGAATTTCCTGCGCCTTCAGTTCATCCACACCAAGGATGTCTACCAAATCTTGAACGTCAGCGGCATGCAAGCCTTCCAGGTTCGTGAATCCGGATTTCACTAATGTTACCGCTTGTTCGTCCGTGATCGGCAGTGCCTTGGCCAAGGTTTGCGCCGCTTGGGCGACCTTTTGCTCGACTGCAGTAGTCGCCGATGTGTCTTTGTCGATATTGATTTCCCAGCCGGTCAATCGCGACGTTAGGCGCGCGTTTTGTCCTTTCTTCCCAATCGCGAGCGAAAGCTGGTCTTCATCCACCGAAATCTGGGCTGCCTTCTTTTCTGGATCGAACTTGATGCTTTTGACCTTCGCCGGCTTCAAAGCTTCCAAAACGAATTCCTTCGGATCGGAGCTCCAACGGATGATGTCGACCTTCTCGTTGTTGAGCTCGCGGACAATATTTTTCACTCGTGAACCGCGCATCCCGACGCACGCACCGACCGGATCGACTTTTTCGTTCGCACTCCAGACTGCGATCTTTGTTCGATAACCAGCTTCCCGCGCAATACCGCGAATCTCCACGGTTCCGTCGGCGATTTCGCTGACCTCCAATTCAAAAAGACGTCGAACAAAATTCGGATGACTGCGTGAAACGATGATCTCCGGGCCGCGCAATCCATTCTCGACCGCGACAACGTAGGCGCGAAGTCGATCCCCAACATTGTAATCCTCAACCACAACGCGCTCGCGCTGCGGCATGACCGCTTCAAATTTGCCGAGATCGAGAATCACATCCGATCGATCGAATCGTCGCACTGTGCCGCTGACGATTTCGCCGGCGCGATCCTTGAACTCCTCGTAAATCATCTCCTTCTCGACCTGGCGAATGCGCTGCATCATCGCTTGCTTGGCAGTTTGCGCGGCGATGCGTCCGAAGTTCTTCGGCGTCACTTCCACTTCGACTGTGTCGCCGATTTTTGCGTCCGGCTTTAGCTTACGCGCTCGATTCACCGCGATCTCGTCCTGCGGATTGGTCACGTTCTCTACCACGATTAAGTTTGCCAGGGCGCGGATGTCGCAAGTCTTCGGGTCGATATCGATCCTGAGATCACGCGCGGCGCCGACGCTTTTCTTTGAAGCTGAGAGCAGCGCCGTGGAAAGTGCCTCGAGGAGGGTTTCGCGTTTGATTCCGCGCTCCCGTTCCATGTAATCGAGCATCGCTGCTATTTCCGCGTTCATAAAACATCCAGTCCGCAGACCAAAAAGAGTGGGACATCGTTTCCCACTCCTTCCGGCGCGGACTAGGACTTGAATTTACCTTCGCGGGAGGATGCGTCAAGCTGAGGGGTTGAATGGCAGGCATTGAGCGTCCAACATTCCAGTCTTCAATGACCTCACGCCCGGGCAATTTGATGATCGTCGTTCTCGTTTGGGCGGCGCTTTACCTGCCGTCACTTGGTTCGCTCGCGATCAAAGGCGAGGAAGGTCGGCGAATCCTGCCGGGGATCACGATGTTGCAAACTGGCAATTACCTCGTCCCGCAGGTTGGCGGCGAAACTTACTTTCGCAAACCGCCGCTGATTAACTGGCTCGTTGCGGCCTCGGTCAAAGTGTTTGGCCGCCAGAACGAATGGACTGCGCGGATACCTTCCGTGGCCTGCGTTCTTTTGGTCGCGATCGCATTTGTCACTGTTGCGCGCGCGAGTCTTGGACCGAGCGGATCGATCCTTGCCGCCCTGATGTGGTTAATTAATGCCGGCATAATTGAGAAAGGCCGGCTGGCAGAAATCGAAGCCCTTTACGTTTCGCTTTGCGCGTTCGCGATCGTTTTCTGGCTCACCTTCTGGTTGCAAAAAAAATCCCCGTGGCTGATTTGGACAATTCCATTTGTTTTCCTCGGCCTCGGTTGGTTGGCGAAAGGGCCGGTCCTTCTCGTATTTTTTTACGGCGTTGTGATCGCTGTGATTTGGAAGGGTCGAAAATGGCGCGCCCTGTTTCATCCCGCGCATTTTGTCGGAATTGTCTTAATGCTCGGGATCTTTGCCGCGTGGGCGATTCCATTCATGCAGGCGACGAATCAAGCCACCGCAACGACGAAATGGTCTCAGCAGTTTACCGGGCGTCTTCTCGGAACGGATTTTGAGTTTGGCCGCTGGATTTTCAACATGCCACATGGGGTTCTCTATCTGTTGCCGTGGGTAATTTTTCTCCCGTTGGTTCGATTCGCGGATTTCGCGGAGAAAGATCGACAACTTGCCTGCGCATTGGCTTGGGGCGCGATCGTTCCGTTTGTGATTGTCGATCTTGTGCCGGGCTCAATTCCGCGATACGGCATGCCGGCGATCATTCCAGCAATCTGGCTTCTGGCCATGACACTGACGCAGGAAAATCTTCGCTGGCCACGGTGGTTGGGTGGAAAATCGTTTTCGTTCAAGGCACGCGAAAAGACGATTGCCGGCATCGTGGTGCTCGCGTGCGTTGCGATGTGGATTTATGCGATCGCAGTCGTCCCGAAAATGGATCGCCGGCAAAGAATCAAGCGTCTTGCCGCCCAGGTTGAATCAAACATTCCGATCAACGAAACCGTTTACGCGCTGGATCCCAACTATCAGCCGATCTTCTTCTACATGCACTCGAAACTCGTCTACGCGGGCGACATCGACGAAATTCCCACCAGCGCGACTTATCTGTTGGTTCGGCCAGAACGCGAACAGGAGGTTTTGGAAAGCAATCGATGGGCGCCGCGCGTGCCACGGCGGATCATGCGCTCGACTGACTACCGGAAGGAGTCGATTTTACTGCTCAAAATCGAGTAACCCGGTGGCATTGACACTGCTTCGGTTCTGGAATTAGTTAGCAAGCTAACGATTTTACCCGTGAAGGTTAACGACGTCGATCTTTTTGGTCCGCTCCTGCATGGTACCGCCCGGGCTTGGCGACTGAAATTGGACGAGCGGCTCAAGCCAATGGGCTTGAGTCAGGCGAAGTGGCGTACGCTTGATGCATTTATCGGTGGCACCCGGTCCGCTGACTCAGGCCGAGATCGCCTCGCATCTTGGAATTGAAGAGCCGACGCTTGTTACTTTGTTGCATCGGCTGGAAAGTGATCGCTGGGTCGCTCGCAAGAACGCGGCGCACGATCGCCGTTGCAAAACGGTTCATCTGGCGCCGCGCGCTCAACGGGTCATTGAACAGATCAGGACTACGGCGTTCAAACTTCGTCATGAGCTGCTCGACGATATTCCTTGGTCGGAATTGCAAACGTGTATGCGCGTTCTGAACTCCATCCGACAAAAGGCGGAGAAGGGGAATGGAAACGGAAAACACGCCGTAGCTCGAATTCGCGCGAAGAACGGGCACAACTAGTATGGGAATTCGATTAGGATCTGGGAATGGTGCCGCAACTCAAGTTCAGGAGAGACGAACCGACTGAAGACTGTTCGTCGAGAAGAAGTCACGCATTCCGCGCTGGGGCATCTTTCTTTTCGTTGTCCTCGCCGCGTTTGCAGTCGCGCGGACACTTCAACGCGGCGTTGCGACGGCGAAATCTACCCAACCGCCATTACGCCCGGTGTTGGTCGCGAAGGTAATCAGTAAAGACGTTCCGCTTTATCTCGACGAAATCGGAACGTGCGCCGCGTACGAAACAGTCCAAGTCCAGGCGCAAATCAGCGGCAAAATCATGCCGCGTCATTTTCAAGATGGTGCTGAAGTGAAAAAAGGCGATTTGCTGTTCACCATCGACCCTGCGCCCTATCAAGCCGCTCTCGACCAGGCGAAAGCGCAAGCCGCGTTAGACCAAGTAACATTGAGACGGCAGGCAGATCTCCGCGCCAAGGGGGTGAACGCTCCCCAGGATTACGACCGCGGTGGCCAACGCCCAGAAATCTCAAGCAGCGGCTGAGGCTGCGCAGGTGAATTTCGATTATTGCTACATCAAATCGCCGATCAACGGACGAATTGGCTTACGCAACGTAGATATTGGAAATCTGGTTGGCCCATCCAGCGCTTCGCTGGTCACGATTCAAGGACTCGATCCGATTTACACTGACTTCACCGTCTCGGAAACGGACTTGGCCTTAGTGAGAAAGTATCTCGGCGGCCCGAACGTTAAGGTTCAAACGTGGTCGCCTGACGCCAAGATCGCATCGCGCACTGGTGATCTCTATTTCATCGATAACGCTGTTCAACCCGGCTCCGGCACGGTCAAAGCGCGCGCCGTTACCCCAAATCCTGATCGCGCGTTGTGGCCGTCGGAGTTTGTCCGTGTCCGTTTCATTCTCGACACGATCAAGAATGCGCGCCTGGTGCCGTCGCAAGCGGTGCAGATTAGTCAACGCGGACCATTCGTTTTTGTCCTGAAGCCGGACAACACTGTCGACCTTCGTCCTGTGAAACCGGGACAACGTCAAGACGGCGATCTCACCGTTATCGAAAGCGGTGTTGAGCCAGATGAAACGGTTATTGTAACCGGACAGCTCGCGCTCGCGCCTGGAACAAAAGTCGATCCCAAGCCGTACGCACCAAACGCATCAGCCGATCCGAACGCTTCTTCTGACAAGAGCGCGATGTAATTTTCCATGAATCACTCGGACGAACAGCGACGGTTCGGGTAACGGCGAACGCGAAGCCCAAGATCAGGATCGTCTAAGCTCGACATCGCGCACGGCGGCACGCCGCAATCGCCAAAATTAGTTCCGGTCAAAGGCACCGGACTTTCCGGTCCGTTCATTCGGCGGCCGGTGATGACAGTGCTGTTAACGCTGTCGGTAATCGTTGCCGGGATTGCGACCTACAACAAACTCGCCGTTAACGATCTTCCGGCGGTTGACTACCCGATCATTCAAGTCAGTTGCGCGTATCCGGGCGCGGATCCGGTCACGATGGCGAACAACATTGCCACGCCGCTCGAAAAACAATTTCTCCAAATTCCCGGGCTCGACATCATCACCAGCTCAAGCACGCAGAGTAACACCTCGCTGACACTGCAATTTGTGCTGAGCAAAAGCATCACCGACGCGGCGACCGACGTGCAGGCTGCCATTCAACGCGCGACCGGCAAATTGCCGATTGATCTGCCGAGTCCGCCGACATTCAGCAAAACGAACCCGAACGATCAGGCAGTTTATCTGGTCGGATTCATGTCGGACACGCTGACCGACGGCGATCTATATAAGTACGCATCCACTGTTGTGGCCCAGCGCATGTCGATCCTCCCCGGCGTTTCGCAAGTGAATATCTATGGCGTTCAAGGCGCGATCCGAATCAAAGCCGACCCGGCGGCCCTGGCTTCACGCGGATTAACCATGGACGATCTGGCAAACGCGATCAAAGCGGGAACGGTTTACTCCGGCGCAGGCCAATTCGACGGCCCACATCGCACGTTTGTCCTTCAGCCGAACGGGCAGATCGACCAGGCGGAAGGTTATCGCAATTTGATCGTCGCTCGGAACAACGATCGTTCGCCGGTCTATTTGCGTGACATTGCCGAAGTAAAACAAGGTGTGCAGGACGAGCGCACTTCCCGCTTCTTCTGGGTGCGCGGATTCGCGCGGCCGCCCGGAACCACCGTTGTCCTCGCGGTTTCGCGGCAGGCGGGCGCGAATGCTGTCGAAGTTGCGAATTCAGTGAAAGCACTTTTCCCCGAGCTGCGCGCGAGTTTGCCGGGATCGATTTCCTTCCTCCCGGTGTTCGATCGTTCGCAAACCATCGTGAATTCGGTGCACGACGTGCGGCTGACCCTGATGATCGCGTTCGTACTGGTGGTGATGGTCATTTATATTTTTCTCGGCCGCGCCACCGACACCCTGATTCCGGCCGTCGCCCTGCCGCTTTCGTTGCTGCTCACCTTTGTCGTGATGTACATGCTCGGCTTCTCCATCAATAACCTGACTTTGATGGCGCTCACCCTGGCCATCGGATTTTTGGTCGACGACGCGATCGTCTTTTTAGAAAACGTGATTCGCCGCGCCGAGCACGGCGAATCCATTTTAAAAGCGGCCTACAACACCGCAGGCGAAATTTCCTTCACCATTCTATCAATGACACTTTCGCTGGCGGCGGTGTTTATTCCGCTGGTTTTGCTCCCGGGATTGCTCGGCCGGATTTTTCAGGAATTTTCGATTACCATCATCGTCGCGATTCTCGCGTCCGGTCTGATTTCCCTGACCCTGACGCCGTTGATGTGCGCGCGCATTCTGGGTGAGCGCAGAGCCGGTCACAAAAAGGCCCGAATGGAAAAATGGACCGGCGATTTCATCCAGCGCGTGATAGCCGCATACAGCCGGGCCTTGGATAAATTCCTGGACCGGGCGTGGCTGACAGTTCCGATTTTGCTCGCCTGTATCGTTGGCCTTGTCTTTTTCTTCACTCACCTGCCTTTTACCCTGCTACCGGTCGGAGACAGCGGCTTTGCTCGCGGTGTTTTCATTACCCAGGAAGGTGCCTCGCCCGATCAGATGCGCGCGTTTCAGAAACAGGTAAACGCGAAACTCCAGGCGGACCCGAGCATTGCGCAATTTTTCACGAACACTGGAACCGGATCGCGGACCGCATTATCGCAGGGAATTATTTTTTGCGTTTTCAAACCGCGCGAGGAGCGCGATCCGATCGAGCAGTGTCTGCTGCGACTGCAAAAATCGATCAGCACCATTCCCGGACTGACCGCGGTTATCTCTCCGAGTCCGGTTTTGCAAATAAATGTCGGCGCGACCAACCAAACGCAGGGGCAGTACGCATACACTATCAGCGGAATCGTTCCGGAGGACGTTTACAAGGCTGCCGATGAAATGATGGCGAAGCTGCGCACTTTCAAGGGGTTTGCATCCGTGCGGTCCGATTATTACAACAGCACACCGAACCTCACCGTCAACATCGACCGCGAGCGCGCAGCGACCTACGGCGTTTCAACCTCCGCTATTCAAAGTCTATTAAAAACCGCTTACTCCCAGAACTATGTCTATTTGATAAAGCAACCTGACGATCAATATCAGGTGATTCTCGAAGTGCAGGACGATGAGCGCTCAACCCCCGGTGATCTCAACAATCTCTATGTCCGCAGCAACAGCGGAAATGCGATTGGCCAGCTAGGCGGTAGTCCAGGAATCGCAATTACAACCGGAACAGCGGCCGATCTCGTTCCGCTGCGCGCGGTAACGTCGACTAGTCAGGTGCTGGGACCACAGGCGGTCAATCATTTCGATCAGTTCACCAGTGTCACGATTAATTTCAATTTGCTCCCGGATGAGGCTATCGGCGATGCAACGAAGTTCATTGAAGATTCGTTCGCGCAAGTGCATCAGGAATTGCCGAGCGTGCAATCGACGTTCCAGGGTGAAGCTCTCGTGTTTCGGCAATTGTTTCAGGCGCTGCCGTTGCTTTTGATCGGCGCGATCTTCGTGATGTATGTGATTCTGGGAATTCTTTACGAAAGCTATGTCCATCCGATCACGGTTTTGTTTCCGGCGATCGTGCCGGCGGTGGTCGGCGGCTTATTCACCCTTTGGATTTTTGGATCGACCTTGTCGCTCTACAGCGTGATCGGACTTTTCTTGTTGCTCGGCATCGTGAAGAAGAACGGAATCATGGTCGTCGATTTCGCGTTGCAACGAATCGACGAAGGTTGGGACCTGCGCTCCGCCATTCACGAAGCGAGCGTGGAACGTTTTCGCCCAATCATGATGACAACTCTCTCTGCCTTAATGGGTGCGATTCCGCTCGCACTCGGCTTTGGTCAGGATGCGGCCTCACGTCGCCCCCTCGGTTTGGTGATCGTCGGCGGTCTCATTTTCTCACAAATGGTCACGCTGTTCGTGACTCCGGTGATTTATCTATGGCTCGAATGGTTCCAGGAACATGTCCTCGACAAAGTTCCGTTTCTTCGCAGTGCGCATTTTCATCCTCACGATGAACCTGGGCCGCAGCCGAAGGAGCTTGCTCCAGTCTGAGCGCCGAGCAATCCAAGTACCGCTGATGCGGATCTAGTTTTTCTCGCGTTTGGTTGGTGCGAGATCGTTAACAATCTTCTCGAACTTCGGATCGCCGCGGAGCAGATCCCAATAAGGGTGCAGCTTCAGATTGCCGTAGCTCAAGGTACTGGGGATTCGGAGTGTTGCGGCGATCTGCTGAATTGCGAGTTCCTTCTCCCCGCACCAAGCGTAAATGACTGCGAGATATTTCACCAATTCGGCGCCATCGATGGAGTCTTTAGTGACTGGAAGCAGCTCGATGGCGTGGCGACCTTCGCGCAAAGCATCTTCCTTCCGACCCAGTGCAGCGTCGACGAGTCCAAGCACGGAAAGTCCGGGAGCATAGTCGGGCTGTTCTTTGACTGTTTTCTCAATTTCGCCTCGCGCTTGCAAAAATGCCTTTTGAGCCGCAGCCGCATCGCCTTGCAAACGAGCAGCCAACGCCTTGCATAGTGAGCGAGGAAAATTCAGGTCGATCGATATGCCACTAGCGGGCATGGCCTCCAGCGCTTGTGAGATCGCGGCATGGTCTCGTTGGCATAACGCGGCGTAAAACCATTGAGCTGCCACATCTGGAGCACTTTGCGGATGTTCGGATAAAATTTGCGCGATGGTGTCCCGCAACGGCTTCGGGTCGGCTTTCCATTCAAGATCGACCAACGCGCGGGTAACACGAGTATCGACGTCGCGCGGGGTCAGGGCGAGGGCACGATCCAGTGCTTCAGCCATTGCGCTGAACTGCCGAAATTCCTGATAGCTGAGTGCGATCTGTTGGAGCATGAAAAAATTACGCGGGTCGAGTTCGATGGCTCGCTCCAGGTTTCTCGCCGATTCATTCCACAGTCCCTGCCGCCGATCGATGTACCCGGCCAACTCAAAGATTTGCGAGTTGTTCGGCAAACTGCGTTGTGCCTGGGCGAGCTCGGCGCGCGCACGAGTATAGTCGAGATAGCAACGGTAAGAAAAATCAGCGCGCGCGAGGTGAGTCTCCCCGGCATCCGGACGCAGACGGACTACATCGCGCAAAGCGACGTCGGCCGCAGCCAGGCGCCCCGGTGTGTGATCAAGACCAAAAAAGTACATGTAATTGTGAGCGGCGGATAATTGGCAATAGGCGAGATAGAAGTCGGGATCACGCGCTGTAGCTTGCTCAAGCAATTTGACTGCCTCCTGCAATCTCTCCTCGATTTGACCGTTAAGAGCTACCCGGACAATGAGGCTCTTCGCGCGAACATAAAGACCATAGGCAGCGAGGTCCCGGGTGGGTCGTTCGCCAATAGTGGCTTCCTCGCTCGGCGTTACTGCCGCGCCAAGTTTCGAGACAATTCGTCTTACGATGTCGGTTTGAATTGCGAATACTTCGCCCAATTCGCGCTCGTAGGTTTCCGACCAGAGTTGACTGTTCGTTCGGGCATCAGTTAGATGAGCAGTGATGTGCACCCGAGTGCCAGATTCGCGGACGGTTCCCTCGACGACATAGCCCACACCTAACTCTTGGGCAATCTTCGGAAGATTGCGTGCAGCGCCCGGAGCATAATTGCTGACGGAGGTTCCGCTGATTACTTTTAAATCTGCAATTTTGGATAGAGCGCTAAGGATGTCGTCCTGCACGCCGTCCGCTAGAAACCCGTTTTGATTGTCTTCGCTGAGGTTTTCAAACGGCAGCACGGCAACGCTTTTTTGCGGAGTTAACGCTGAATTTGTTTCTTCTACGGACGAGGACGGAGTGATAATTTCCGGAGCCAGCTGACGCGAAACGCTCCAGAATCCGAATCCTAAACCAACAGTGATCGCGATTAGTGAAGCGCTGGTCAAAAAGCGGCTGCCTTTCCTATTTAGACGCTCAGTATTTTGCTGCGATCGATTGACCGGTGGAGCAGCTACTGTTGTGGGGCGTTCAGGAGTGAAAGTGTTCATTATGGGCATGGGTGGCCCGCAGACCCTCCACACTCCTCGCGAAAGCAGAATATGTTCCCGCTGGTCTGCGGGGTGCCGTTCTGGGCTTCTAGCTAGCTGTGAGTCGGCCGGCTAACCGGGCAAACGCGGCAAATCGCGAATCGGGCGTGAAAATAGCTTCTAGCGGATTTGAAACGGCACCCCAAGGCGCATGTGCTTCTTACGCGATCGACCTCTCCGGCAAAAGATCACGTTGGTAATTATGGCAATCACCGCGGCAGTGCTCTTTCTCGCTTTCGGTGCCCTGTTCTACTTCCAGGCCTGCATTTTGAAGCAGCAGGCAACCCACGAGCTCGCGATTGTCGGCGAAATCACAGCGCGCGAATGTGGCGCGGCTGTCAGGTTTAAAGACCAGGAAGCCGCTCATCAAATCCTCAGTGGATTGAAGGGGATGCCGCAATTGGTTAGCGCGCGGCTCGAGCTCGCAAACCAGCAGAGGCTCGCATTTTTCGGGACAGCACGCGACGAATCGGAAATTAGAACCGCGCGTCTGAAGTCCGGTTTTAGAATTAACGGCGACAGAATCATCCTCGCCCAACCGGTGATGATTGGCGGAACACAGGAAGGGACTTTGTGCGTGCTGGCGGATTTGCAGGCCACCAGGTCGCAGCTGCTGAAACTCTACGCCAGCATCTTTACCTTGGTTCTTATTGCTTCGCTCTTGGTCGCATTCATTCTCTCCAGCCAATTCCTACGTTTCGTTACCGAACCGATTCTCCGCCTGGCCGACGCCGCGCGAACAGTTGCCGATCACAATGACTATTCCGTTCGTGCAGGCAAAGCCTGCAACGATGAGGTCGGTGTGCTGACCGACGCCTTCAATCAAATGCTGGATCACATCCAATCGCAGGACACTGAGCTGCGGGGGAGCGAGGAAAAACTCGCCCAGGCCCAGCGCATTGCGCATCTGGGTTATTGGGAACGGGACCTTGATTCTGACCGCATTCGTTGGTCAGATGAGACCTACAGTATTTTTGGGCTGCGGCCTGCAGGGGGCGACCTGGACTTCGAGAAATTCCAGGAATTGATCCATTCCGAGGATCGGGAACTGATAAAACAAGCTGTGGCTGAAGCGGTCAACGGAGGTCCCCGCTACGATCTGGAATACCGAATCGTTCGGCCTGACGGTGAAGTCCGCTTTGTTCACAGTCAGGGTGACATCGTCAAGGGCGCCTCTGGACGACCTTCTCGGATGTTTGGCACAGCCCAAGATGTCACTGAGAAGAAGCGTGCCGAGCAGGCGCTCCGCGACGCGGAACACAAGTATCGGGCGATTTTCGAAAACGCTATCGAAGGTATTTTCCAAAGTACTCCGGATGGAAAATTTCTCAGCGTAAACCCGGCGCTGGCCCGCATGTTTGGCTATGACTCGCCGGACGAGCTAATTGCCAGCGTTAATGACATTCAACAAACGCTTTATGTTGATCCAAAACGCCGCGACGAATTCAAACGTGCGATCGAAACGCGTGGATCGGTCGAATTGTTCGAATATGAAATTTTTCGCAAGGACAAAACGAGGCGGTGGCTTTGTGAGAACTCTCGCGCGGTTCGCGATAGCGACGGCAAAGTTGCCTACTACGAGGGAACTGTTGAAGACATCACCGAGCGCAGACGTGTCGAAGAAGTTGAGCAGGCGAACAAAGCGAAAAGTGAATTTCTCTCCCGGGTTAGCCACGAGCTGCGCACGCCGCTGAATGCAATTCTTGGCTTCGGTCAGTTGCTCGAACGTCAGAATCCGACTGAAAAGCAGCGCGGTCGTCTTCGGCACATCATCAATGCCGGCCAGCATTTGCTCGGACTCATCAACGAAGTGCTCGACATCAGCCGGATCGAGACCGGCAAAATGCAGGTCTCCCTGGAGCCAGTTTCTGTGAGTGACGCACTGGCGGAAGCGATTGATCTCATGCGGCCGCTCGCCTCACAGCGAAAGGTTCAACTCTTCGCCGATTTCGATGTTGACGCATCTGTGCACGTGATGGCGGATTGCCAGCGGTTGAAGCAAGTGTTGCTTAACTTGCTTGCGAATGGCGTGAAATACATACCCGCCGGTGGCACCGTCTCCGTTTCGTGCGGAGCCAGCGCTGGCGAGCGTCTGCGCGTTTTCATTTCCGACACGGGCCCGGGCATTCCGCAGGAAAAAATAAGTCGCCTCTTCACTCCGTTTGATCGCCTCGGTGCTGAGCAGGCGGACATTGAAGGCACCGGACTCGGACTCGCGCTGTCGCGACGTCTAATGGAAGCAATGGGCGGCTCCATCGGTGTCGACAGCGTTCTTGGAAAGGGTACCACGTTCTGGGTTGAGCTTCCACGTACCAAGTCTCCGCTCGAGCGGGCGGTGTCGCAAAACAGAAATGGCGAGGTGGCCAACCAAGCCCCTCCTACGCCGGGAAAATGCAAGGTCCTTTACATCGAAGACAATTTGTCGAACCTCACACTGATCGAACAAATGCTCCAAGAACGACCGGAGATTGAGTTACTTCCAGCAATAAAGGGGAAACTCGGCATCGAGCTCGCCCAACAGTATTCGCCGGATCTCATTCTGCTAGATCTGCACCTTCCCGATCTGCCCGGATGGGAGGTTCTCGCTCAGCTCAAGGCTCAGCCAAGAACTCGCAACATCCCGGTCATCGTGATAAGTGCCGACGCTACCAAACCGCAGATCAATCGGCTAATGCACGCCGGCGCTGCCACTTACCTCACCAAGCCGATCGATGTGAACCAATTTTTCCGCGTCATAGACGAAACCGGTGCCTCAAATGGAGCGGGACATGCTCTTAGAGAATCCGTCGTCACATGAATATGTCGACCTATAACGACTCCGCGGAGCTCGCCAGAATGAAGATTCTCATCGTCGATGACGAGCCGGTGAACGTCGCTTTGCTTGAAGAGATTCTGATCGAAAGCGAATATACCCGTTTTGAGTCAGTGACCGATTCAACGCAAGCCCTCGACATTTGCAGAAAATTTCAGCCCGATCTGGTGCTGCTCGACCTGATGATGCCGCCACCTGATGGTTTCGCTATTTTAGAGCGGGTTCGCGTCGAAACGCACAACACATTTTTGCCGATCGTTATTCTTACGGCCGATACAAATGAAGAATCAAAACGGCGCGCACTCGAAGTCGGCGCGACCGATTTTTTGCTCAAACCATTTGATCACACCGAAGTTGCTTTGCGGATTCGTAATTTGCTACGGAGCCGCCGTGTTCATTTGTTACTTGATAATCAGCGTGCTGCTCTCGAGGACGCAGTTCGAGAGCGCACGGAAGAACTTCGCGCCAGAATCGCCGAATTAGAAAAAGCCAACGACCTTTTGTCGCAAACCGTCTCACTTTCAGCGGACTAGCTCAGCGCGCGGTCTTGCTGGATCAGTGCGGTGGAGGAGGAGACGGACTTTGGATAACCTGCAGGCGAGCGTCGAACGTTTCGCGGCCGTGTTTGAATTTGACGAATCCATCCTGAATGGAAATCACGCGCACACTGGAGTCGCCTATGGGCGTTTTCACCACTAGCCAATCGCCTTCAGCCAGTCGCTTTGCATTTACAATTGTCAGACGCTGATTTCCCAGCGCGATCGAAGTGACGTGCAAGTAATCCGGACTTACCGGGACGAGAGAACCCTGTTTGCCAAGCGGATCTTTGTCGCGCGCATCGGGCGGGTTAATCGCAGCCATTCCGGGAAATTGGCGCGCTTGCACCCAATAAACGGCTCCGGCCGCAACAATTGCGAAGCCAAGAAAAATAGCGAGGAACAAAAGAAGCCGCCCGCCTGTCGATGATTCATCTACCGCGTCTTCACTCGAAAGTTGCTTCTCACCGTGGATTGGATCCGGGTAGACAATATTGGAATCTGGTTCAGACCGTTGAACCATTTGCGGGCCATCGTCATCAGGCATGGGAGTTTGGCTCGAGATAATCGACGCTCGACTCGGAGTAAAAATTTGCAACCTCTAAATCCTCCAGATCGGATTGCGTGGCGCCGCCGCGCACGCGTAATTAGATCGATATGCGCGCGATGGTTCTCGAAAAAATCGGATCGCCCCTCGCAGTTCGTAATGTCCCAGATCCGAAACAAGGAAAGGGGCAATTGCTCGTTCGCGTAAGCGCCTGCGGCGTTTGCCGCACCGATCTTCACATAGTGGATAACGAATTGCCGGATCCGGCGCTTCCTCTAATTCTTGGCCACCAGATCGTAGGTCGGGTCGAACAAATAGGTGCAAGCGTGAAGGGATTTACGGTTGGCGACCGTGTTGGTATTCCATGGCTCGGCTGGACCGATGGAGTTTGTCCCTATTGCCGGTCCGATCGCGAAAATCTCTGTGATCGCGCGAGGTTTACGGGCTATACGATCAACGGCGGCTACGCGGAGTTGACGGTGGCGGATGCGCGTTACTGCTTTCATTTGCCTGAGGATTACGATGACGCGGAAATTGCGCCGCTGCTTTGCGCCGGAATGATTGGGTATCGTTCCTATCGAAAAACCGGCAGTGCGAAGCGACTTGGCATTTACGGTTTTGGGAACGCGGCCCGTTTGATCGCGCAAGTCGCAGTCTACGAGACAAAGGACATCTATGCTTTCACTCGGCCGGGCGACGTCGCCGGTCAGAAGGAGGCGCGCTCGTTGGGCGCAGTGTGGGCGGGTGGATCGGATGAAATGCCGCCGGAAAAACTCGACGCCGCGATTATCTTTGCACCCGTCGGCGCATTGATTCCTGCCGCACTGCGCTCTCTGGCGAAAGGCGGGGTGGTTGTCTGCGGCGGTATTCACATGAGCGACATTCCTTCGTTTCCGTATTCCGATCTCTGGGAGGAACGCGAGATCAGTTCGGTGGCGAACCTCACTCGTCGAGACGGCGAGGAGTTTCTGAAGATCGCGCCGCGCGTTCCGGTGAAAACAAAGGTCGAAGCTTTTTCACTGGAAGATGCAAACGCCGCTCTTGAGAAATTCCGAGCCGGAAAACTCAATGGCGCGGCGGTCCTGATAATTGGTCGGCACTGATCTACCTTTTTAGCTGAGCGATCGCGTCGTCGCATTCCTGGATTTTGGCGGAAAATTCTTGTGGTTGTTCGGAATCCGCGGGCATGAGCGTGCCGCGATCTCGCAATTTCGAAAAGAGTTCGACTCCTTTTCGATACCACGTCCGCGCGTCAGCCCAGTCCTTCAGTCGTTGAGAAGGAGGATGTTTTTGATCGGCGCCAAGCTTCTCGTAAGTCTCGCCGAATTTTTCGTAACAGAGGCCCACGTTTCGTTGGTACACGGCGTTGGTCGGATCCGCGGCGGCTAATCCTTGCAATGTCGATAACGCTTGCTGCGCGTGCCCGAGGGCCTGGGAATATTCGCCGGTCGCCGCCAATGCTTCAGCCAAATCGCCGTGTGCCACACCGAGGTCGAAGCGGGCTTGAACATTTTTCGGATCCTGTTCTGCAACCTTTTCGCGAATAGTGAACGCCTTGCGGCGGCTATCCAATGCGCCCGAAAAATTGCCCGCGGCGAATTCAACTTGCCCGAGCTGGTAATAGCCATAGCCAACTTCACGGTAGGAGCGTTCGTTGTTTGGATCTTCCGCAGCGAACTTTTCGAGGATTGCGATTCCGCGTCGCACGTTGTCCGCGGCTTGCGGATCTTTTGGATCGGCTGCTCCGCCCATTTTCAAGAAGTTCAGTGCAATGCTTCGGCGCAATTTCATGTCGTTCGGTCTTTGCGTGCGCAATTGTTGCCTGATTAAAAGCGCGCTTTGAAAAGCTTTGAGTCGCTCTTCTTTCAAATCGGTCCGTCCGAGGCCGTCGCCTAAAACTTCTTGGGCGCGCGCATATTCATCCTGGACTGCAAAATTCTCCGGATTCGCCGTTGCCAGTTTTTGGAAGATCGATAAAGAGCGGCGGTAGTTCTCGATCGTCGCGGCAACATTTCCCTTTTGCTCCAAAATGTCGCCCAGTGCGCGATAACTTCTTCCCATCTCCATCGCCAGATCGACGTCGCGATTGTCTTTGAGCGCCTCGCGGATCGCTAAGGCTTTGCGATAGCTCGTCAATGCGCCCTCCGTGTCACCGAGATTTGCATTGTACGGATTTCCCTGAATATCTCCGATCTTTTCGTAGGCGGTCGCCAATTCGCGTTGCAATGACGAATTGCGGCCGGCTTCACGCGCAAGGCTATCCAGATATTCCAAGGCGCGATTAACAATGAGGCGACGCGTTGGGGTCGAGCCTTGGAGGTCTTTAACCGAATCGTGAATCTCGAACATCAGCGAATTCGCCAGGCTTCGCACTTCGTTAAACCGTCGGTTGGCGCGTCGGGCTTCGAATGTGGTCGCAAAAATTCCGGCGATGAGACTGAAAAGAATAATGGTCGCGGCCAGGACGCCGATTTTGTTTCGCTTGATGAATTTTTCGGCGCGATAACTGAATGTATCTCTGCGCGCGGTTACTGGTCGGCCTTCAAGATAGCGCCGAATGTCTTCCGAAAATTGATTGACTGACGCGTAACGCCGCTCCGGTTCCTTCCGTAGCGCTTTCAAAACGATGTTGTCGAGGTCGCCCCTAAGAGTTTTGGGGTTCAGATTTCCAGTTTTGGAATTTCCATCGCCTTTGGCGATGGCCGTACTTGGCTTCGTCGGCTCCTGATCGGTAATTGCGCGGGCGATTGCGGTCGGCGTTCGATTGTCGACTTTGTACGGTCTCTTTTCCGTCAAAAGTTCGTAAAGCACCACCCCAAGACTGTAAACATCGCTGGCAGTCGTCATCGTTTCGCCCCGAACTTGCTCCGGGCTCGCGTACTCAGGAGTCATCACGGTCGCAAACGTCATCGTTTGTTCCATGGCAGCCGTTCCCGGGTCGATGAGTTTGGCAATTCCGAAATCGAGTAACTTCGGTTCGCCCTCGAGAGTCACACGAATGTTGGCCGGTTTGAGATCGCGATGAATGACGAGGCGTTGGTGCGCGTAAGCTACCGCCGAGCAAATTTTTCGGAACAGCTCCAGTCGTTGTGGAATTAGCGATGCGTTGTCACGGCAGTAGTGGTCAAGGCGTTTTCCGTCGACATACTCCATTACAAAGTAGGGCAGGCCATTTCTCGTCAGAGCTCCGCCGTAAAGTTGGGCAATGTTCGAATGGGTCAGTCCGGCGAGGATTCGTTCCTCCTCTTTGAAGTGACGGATGAAGTTCGCCGTACCCATGCCGAACTTCAGCACCTTGATCGCAACTTTGCGCCCTAACGAACTGTCGTTAGCAAGGTAAACTTCTCCCATACCGCCCTCGCCGAGCAGGGAAAGAATGGTATAGCCATTCAGCGTGTCCCCAGTTTGAAGGCCACATCGGTCGCCGGCCAAGATCTCCGCAACGGTTTCGACAGCTGGTTTCTCGATAAAGTCGCGCGCCTTTTCCTGAAAATGGAGAAGGGACGCGACTTCGACGAAAAGTTCACGGTCTTCTCCGCAAAGCTCGACCAGCAAAGGACCGCGCTGACCAATTTGCACGTCGAGCGCTTGCTCGACAATGTCGGCGATGCGCGCGGCGCGCTCAGGCTGCATTTTGAGTAAGTGCGCGGCAGAGCCAGAGTTTGGCAAAATTCCAATCGCGCAAAACTGTCTTTTCAGAGATTTGCAACACTTCGGAAATTTCCTTGGTCTCAAGCCCGCCGAAGAACTTCAACTCGACGACTTCGCCCTTGCGGGGATAATTCTGGCTGAAATTTTCCAGGGCGCCGTCGAGCGCCACTAACTCGACTGTTTCTTTCATGGGCAGCTCCCGGGCTTCATCCAGGGAAAGTTTTTGTTCGAGGCCGCCTCGCTTCACGGCGTTGTGGGCACGGGCGTGATCGACCAGTATCCGGCGCATCAAGTGCGCGGCAATTCCGTAGAAGTGCGCACGATCTTTCCAGGTCAGTCGCGTTTCATCCGCAAGACGCAAGTAAGCCTCGTGCACGAGCGCCGTCGCCTGCAGAGTGTGATCGTTTCGTTCGCGACCGAGATAATTGCGCGCCAATCGTCGCAATTCTTCGTAAACCAGGGGCATTAATTTGTCAGGGGCGGCCGCATCGCCCTTGCTCCAATCAAGGAGAATATGGGTAACATCTGCTGGTGGATCGGGACTCACGGCTTTTTCTGTTCGGATCATTCTAGTTCCCCGGACGCTTCACAGGCGAAACTAATTTTGCGGAAAATGTCCGTTTCGGGTGCGGCGTTTACGCATTGCTTGGTAGAGACCAAATATGAAAACAAAATCCCCATTAACTCTAACGATCGCGGCGGTTAGTCTCTTTATTGTAGGCGCTTATCCGGCAATCGCCGGAACTTTTGCCAGCACACAGTCAGGAAGTTGGGGGAGCGCCGCTACTTGGGGTGGTGCAGGCGTACCCGGATGCGGGGATACCGTCACAATCTCTGGCGGAAGAAGGAGGAACGACCGTCACCAGAGGCACAACCAATCTGGTGATCGTGGAATCGCCCGCCAAGGCCAAGACTATCAAGAAGTACCTGGGCCGCAACTTCGCGGTCGAGGCCAGCATGGGCCACGTGCGCGATCTGCCCAAGTCAACGCTGGGCGTGGACACCGAGCACGGTTTCGCGCCTCAGTACGTGGTGCCCCGCGACAAGAGCAGGACGGTCAAAGACCTGCGCCAGCGCGTGCAATCCGCCAGGGCGGTCTACCTGGCCACCGACCCCGACCGCGAAGGCGAGGCCATTGCCTGGCACGTGCGCGAAGTGACCGGTGCGGGCGAGCGCGGCCAGCCCGTGTTCCGCGTTGAGTTCCACGAGATCACACCCGGCGCCATCCAGGAGGCCGTGGCTCACCCCCGCGAAATCAACATGCACATGGTGGACGCCCAGCAGGCCCGCCGCGTGCTCGACCGGCTCGTGGGCTACCGCCTCTCGCCCCTCCTCTGGAAGAAGGTGCAGGCGCGGCCTCTCGGCCGGGCGCGTGCAGAGCGTGGCCGTGCGCCTCGTGGTGGAGCGCGAGCGCGAGATCGAGGCATTCGTGTCCCAGGAATACTGGAGCATCGAAGCCGACCTGAGCAAGCGCCCTCCCGGCAAGAAGAAGGATGCCTTCCACACGGTGCTCAACTCCGTGCGCGGCAAGAAGCCCGACCTCAAGAACGGCGACGAGGCCGGAGAGATTATGTCCGCCCTCGAGGGGGCCGAATACATTGTGGAGAGCGTGAAGAAACGCGAGGCCCAGCGCCGGCCCTCGCCGCCCTTCATCACGTCCACCTTGCAGCAGGAAGCCTCGCGCAAGCTCAACTTCGCCGCCCGCAAGACCATGCTGATCGCCCAGCAACTCTACGAAGGCATCGATCTGGGCAGCGAAGGCTCGACCGGCCTCATCACCTACATGAGGACCGACTCGACCAACGTAGCCTCGATAGCGCAGCAAGAGGCGCGCGAGGTGATAGCGGCCCGCTTCGGCAAGGAGTTCGTACCGGCGGCTCCCCCCGTGTACGCTCGCAAGAGCCCCCGCGCCCAGGAAGCTCACGAAGCCATCCGGCCCACGCACGCGAGCCGCGACCCTGACAGCATCAAGCACTTCCTGTCGTCCGACCAGTACCGACTCTACAAGCTGATCTGGCAGCGCTTCATCGCCTCCCAGATGGCAAACGCCATCTTCGACCAGACAACGGTCGATGTGGGAGCCGGCAAAGCCAGCGACAAAGCGCCCAGGCCCTACACGTTCAGGGCTGTCGGCTCCGTCATCAAGTTCCCGGGCTTCATCTCGGTCTATCGCGAAGGTCACGACGCGGGAGACGCCGACGACGAGATGGACCAGGCCGCCCTCCCTCCCCTCACCGAGAACGAGTTACTCGATCTGCTCAAGCTCTGGCCCGAGCAGCACTTCACCCAGCCACCGCCCCGCTACACCGAGGCCACGCTGGTGAAAGTGCTCGAAGAGCAAGGCATCGGACGCCCTTCCACCTACGCGCCCATCCTTTCCACCATCCAGGATCGAGGCTATGTGCTCAAAGAAGAAAAGAAGTTCATACCAACCGAGCTGGGCATAGCGGTCAACGACCTGCTGGTGGAGCACTTCCCCGACATAGTGGATGTGGGCTTCACGTCCAACATGGAGGAGGAGCTCGACGAAGTGGCGTCAGGCGAGCGGCAATGGGCTCCTGTTATCTCGGACTTCTATGGTCCATTCGAGAGCGCCCTATCGCAAGCCGAAACTCAGGTGGGCCGCATCGAAGTGTCGAAGCCGGAGCCACAGAAGACGGGCGAGCTATGCCCCGAATCGGGCCACGAGCTTGTTATCAGGGAGAGCCGTTTCGGCCCCTTCATCGCCTGCTCTGGCTTCCCCAAGTGCCGCTACACGCGGCCGATCGTGGTCAGCCTGGGCGTGGAATGCCCGCAATGCGGCCAGGGCCAGATTATCGAGAAGAAGAGCAAGAAGGGCCGGGTGTTCTACTCGTGCAGCCGCTACCCCGACTGCGACTTCTCGCTCTGGGAGAGACCTGTGCCCCTTCCATGCCCCCGCTGCGGCGGCCTCATGACGGTCATGGGCCGCGCCCAGCGCCAGGACGGCGCGCAGAAGGTGAAATGCACCCGCTGCGGCCAGATCGCTGAATGGGACGGCAAGGTGCCTGAGGAGAAGGTGTACGTAGCGCAGGGGGCATAGACGATCCCCAGGGCGAAAAAGAAAACGAAGCTATCACAAACGAAGGCTTCGTTTTCTTTTCGCTATGAGTTTTAGCTGCTGTATCGTTTATCTACATTCCCAGTACCTAAAGAATATAGTTCCCAACTGGAATCCCTCATAATCATAGGAGTTGCAAAACAGACGAGTAGCATAGGAGCTCCCACCTACCCCAGCCAAGACATATTCTTTTGTAGCGCTAATACTGCCAAGACCAGGCATAGGATTCGCGTCCCAGGGCGATATCGTCAACCCGAAATTCTGTCCAAAGTAGCTGAGAGGATCGTTGGTTAGGCCGACATATCCTGCCAAACTGCCGAGGCCCAAGGCAGTGACGATGAATGGCAGGATGATTAGGCTTGCTATGAGTAGGAGGCGTTTGTTAGACCTATACATAGTTCGCCCTCCGAAAAGGTCCACCTATTCATCTTTTGGTCGTAAATCGTTACAACTCTTTCGCCTTCTTGTGCAACTCGTACAGCACGCCCAGCGCCTCCAGCGGGGACATCTCCTCCGGCCTAAGGCTACCTAGCTCTTCCCTGATGGGGTCCGGGCCTGCGGAGAAGGACATCTGTAATTGCGCCGCTCCGTCCGCGGGCTGCTGCATGGCTTTGCGGCGGGCTTCTTTTGCGCCACCTTTTTCCAGGTCCTGCAAGATGTCTTCAGCCCGCCGGAGGATCGCCCTGGGCAGACCCGCCAGCCTGCGCCACGTGGATGCCGTACGAGCGGTCCGCGCCGCCGGGCACGATCTTGTGCAGGAAGACCACCTGCTCGCCCGTCCTCGGCCACCGCCACGTTGTAGTTGCGCACCCGCGGCAGCAGCGTCTCCAGCTCGGTCAGCTCGTGGTAATGCGTCGCGAAGAGAGTCTTGGCTCCAAGCCTGGGCGAGTTGTGGATGTACTCGACGACCGCCCGAGCGATGGCCAGGCCGTCGTAGGTGCTCGTGCCGCGCCCGATCTCGTCCAGGATGACCAGCGAGCGGTCGGTGGCGTGGTTGAGGATATTGGCCGTCTCCACCATCTCCACCATGAAGGTGCTGCGGCCCGTGGCGATGTCGTCCTGCGCGCCGACCCGGGTGAAGATGCGGTCCACCAGCCCGATGCGCGCCTCCTCGGCCGGCACGAACGACCCGATCTGCGCCATCAGCACGATCAGCGCCACCTGCTTGATGTAGACGCTCTTGCCCGCCATATTCGGCCCGGTCAGCAGGATGATCGGCGCGTCCTCGCTGTCGAGCTGCGTGTCGTTGGGCACGAACAGTTCGTCCCGCAAGGTCTTCTCGACCACCGGGTGTCTGCCCTCTCGATGTGGATGGCCGTGCCGCCGTCCAGATGTGGCCTCGCGTAATTGTTCCGCACGGCTATCTCGCCCAGCGCGCTGAACACATCCAGCAGCGCCAGCGACTCGGACACCTGCAACAGCCTGGGCGCGCAGGCCGACACTCCCCGCAGCACTTCTCCGAAGGCCGCCCTCTCCAGCTCGACCAGGCGCTCCTGCGCGTTCAGGATCAGGTTCTCGTACTCCTTCAGCTCGGGCGTGATGTAGCGCTCGCCCCTACTAACGTCTGCTTGCGGATATAGTCGGAGGGAACCGATTCCGAGTTGGAGTTGGAGATCTCGATGTAGTAGCCGAAGACCTTGTTGTAGCCCACCTTGAGGCTGCGGATGCCCGATCTTTTCGCGCTCCTGGGCCTCCAGCCCGGCTATCCAGCCCTTGGCGTCGCGGGAGGCAGAGCGCAGAGTGTCAAGCTCCGGGCTGAAGCCGGGCCGTATGGCGTCGCCCGTGCCCAGTATCGCCGGCGGGTCGTCAGAGATGGCCCTGCCGATGAGCTCCGAGATGTCGTCGCAGGGCTGGATGCGGTTCACCAGGGTGCCGAGCACCTTCGCCGGGCCCTCGCCTTCGATGCGCGACAGGAGCGAGCGTATCTCGGGCAGGCGGTCGACCGCCAGTCTTGATGGCCAGCATATCGCGCGGGCCCGCGGTGCCCTGCACCGCTCGCGTGCAGAGCCGCTCGAGGTCGGGCAAGTTGTTCAATAGACCTGCGCAGCTCAACCCTCAGCAGAGCGCTGTCCACGAAGGCTTCCACGGCGTCCAGGCGGGCGTTCAGGCGCGACAGATCGAGGAGAGGCTGGTTGAGCCACCTCGACAGAAGCCTGGAGCCCATAGCCGTGCGCGTGTCGTCCAGCACCCACAGGAGCGAGTTGCGCCGCCCCTCGTGCCCCTCCGAGATCTCCAGGTTGCGCCGCGTGTGCGGGTCGAGCGTCATGTACTGCTCGGTCGAGTAGGTGACGAGCCGGGTCAGCTGGGTCAGGGCGCTCCTGTTGGTCTCGCCTATATACGCGATCAATGCTCCCGCGGCGCGGATGGCCAGCGGCAGCCTGGCGCACCCATAAGCCTCCAGCGAAGCCGCAGAGAAATGCTTCAGCAGCCGCCGTCTAGCAGGGTCGAGTGCCCAGTTCTGCGGGTCGGTAGGAGTGCTGGGGAATGCGGAATGGTCGGAATGCGGAATGCGGAATGCGGAATGCGGATTCCCTGAACTCGACCGCAGATCCGGAGCCCAAGGAAACGTCGCCGGCCGCCGGTCCTCCTTCGTCCTTCGTCCTTCGTCCTTCGTCTTCGGTCGTCCGTGGTCTGTCGTCGGTCGTCCACGCCCGGTATCTCCCCGCTCGCCCGTTGTGGCTCTGCTTCTTCACCGGGCACGAGCAGCTCTGCCGGGCGGAGGCGGTCGAGTTCTTGCTGGACGGCGGACAGGAGGTCGGCCTGAGGGCGATGGATTTCGGTTGTGGCGAACTCGCCCGTGGTGATGTCGGCGTAGGCGATGCCCGCCATTCCCTGCTCAACCAGCGCCGCCACGATGTAGTTGTTGCGCCGCTCGTCCAGCATCCCCGGCTCCGTGACCGTGCCTGGCGTTATCACGCGCACCACGTCGCGCTCCACCAGGTCGCGGCCCTTGCCAAGCTGGTAGGTGGGCGTGCCCGCCTCGGCCCAGTTGGCGGTGAGGGTCGACTCCGACTTGCCGAGCCTTATGCGGCGAGCCGCCGTCTCCTCGTCCACGGTAGGAGCGGTCAGCTGCTCCGCCACGGCCACCTTGTAGCCCGCCTGCACCAGCCTGGCTATGTAACC
Organism: uncultured Verrucomicrobiae bacterium; assembly: GCA_963801815.1. Lineage (GTDB taxonomy): Bacteria > Verrucomicrobiota > Verrucomicrobiia > Chthoniobacterales > UBA10450 > AV40. The sequence continues at coordinate 17,108 of CAWDGJ010000002.1, read as the reverse complement.
TTCAGCCGAATGGTAAGGCACGCCGGCCATAGGTATGCGCTTGTCTTTGGAGGTAGGGCGAGAGGTCAGTACGACGTCGCAGACGCGCGCCACGATGGCGGCGTCATCGTCGAAAGTCTCGTAGAAGTCGCCCAGGCGAAAGAAAACGATTGTATCGGGATACTGGCTTTTGATCTGCGAGATATTGGCGTCTGAGGGGAGTTTCGGCCAAGCTAAGTCCTTCCTGGCGAGCATGCTGTGCGGCAACCCGTAGACGGGCGTGCCGGTAGGGCGATTATACCATACTGCTCAGGCGTCATAACGTGGTATAATCGGAAGTTAGTAGAGTCGGAGGTACGATCGGGACAATGCCGATTTATGAATACAGATGTGCGTCCTGCGGGCGCAAAGTCAGCCTCTTCTTCGGCAGCTTCGGCGTAGCGGAGCAGCGAGCTGAAGCGGGCGAAATCGAGTGCCCCAGGTGCGGCAGCAGGAAATTGGACGCGGCTCATGTCCCGCGTCAATATGGTGCGAGGCAGTTCGCCGGGCGATTCCATGGGCGGTATGGGCGACATGGATGACATTGGCGGTATGGGCGACATGGATGGCATGGGAGACATGTTCAGCGGGCTGAACGAAGATGATCCGCGTGCGGTGGCTCGTTGGGCGCGCCGTATGAAGGACAACCTGGGGGAGGACATGGGCCCCGAGTTCGACCAGGCCCTGGCCAGGATCGAGGCGGGCGAAGATCCCGATAAAGTAATGGAGGATATCGATCCTGAGGCCATCGGCGGCATGGGCGCGGGCGGCGACGGCGACGACCTCGGTGATGGGGACGATGACTTCGAGCCGGAGGCAGCCGGTTTATAAGGGGTGACCGGTCAGAGCAGAGAAGGGACCGCCCGTGGGCGGTCCCTTCTCTGCTCAATCCTCTTATTGGAGCAACAACTCGAAATGGACGTGGTCGCTATCTTCGCTTTCTGTGCCTGTGAGGCGCGTCCAGAGATGTTGTGCGAGCAGTAAGCTGCGCTCACCGAGCAGGGCAGTGGCCACGGTGCCCAGCACGAACCCAAAAGCAATACCAAGCAGAGCTACCAGGATAAAGTTCCCCGGCGCCGTCTTTGGCGCGATTGCGACGCTGATTGCCGGTCGCTTCTGGTTGCCGATATTCAATGTGCCATGTTCCGTCTTGACCTGCATTGCCCTCTTCCTCTCCTCCGGCGCGACGCTGCGCTACCCTCTTGTGCCTCTACTGGACTACCAGCACAGGCTGAGCAGCTGACCAAAGTTGTTCCAACCGGTAGTGCTCGCGGTTCTCCTTGTCGAATACATGAACCAACACCGATCCATAGTCCATCAGTACCCACTCGCCTGCGGTCATCCCTTCCACGTTGATCGGGTTTACGCCGGCGTCCGAAAGCTTCTCGTCGATCTCCCTCGCTATGGCTTTTACGTGGCGGTCGCTGGTGCCGGTGCATATCACAAAATAGTCGGCAATAATCGACACTTTGCGTATATCGAGCATTACGATATCCTCAGCTTTGCGATCCTCTGCGATATCTACCGCCCTTCGAGCTAATTCGTTTGGTTCCAGTGGCTGACCTCCAATTGTGGAAAAATACCTCGAAGCCCTTCCCTCTAGCCCAATTATAACTACGAGATGTTTCGATTGCAATTTAGCAGGCGGCGCTCCCCAGTTCGAGGGGAGCGCCGTTATCGGCTTGTTATGCGACCTTCGGCTCCCTGACTACTTTTGGAAGATCAGGTACCAGGCGACGATGGCGTACAGTACGAACGCAAGAGCGAAGAGGATGATGGCAGCGACGGGAATATTCATCCGCGTCCGCCCGCCTTGCCTACCTTCACCTTCACGTCCTTATCGGCGTCCGCAGATGGAACCGTTGCCGACGTGAGCGCTCCGCTGCTCAGCTCGCCGGTGCCCATGCTGCTGGACAATGCCCCGCTTGCCAGACCTGCCGTGGCGGTGCCGCCTTTGTCGAATACGCCGGTCGAAAGGTCCGAAGCGCCAGCCTGCCCTATAATCTGCCGCCGGAGGGCGACCCATCGGAGGCCGAGAGCGGCTTCTTCATTGCTTGGATCGAGCAGCGCTGCGCGCTGGAAGGCCGCTTCAGCCTCTTCCAGGTTCGAGCTCGTGCCGCCAAGCCACACCCATATATCAGGTATGAAAGCGTTGCGCGCCGCAAGGGATTGGAATATCTGATGGGCGCTCGTCTTGTCGCCCGCCTGGGCGGCTGCGACACCACGTGCCATCTCCTCTTGCACGTCGGTGTCAGCAGGTGCCGTATCTGTTGCACTCATGTTCATCCGGCTATACCTCACCTCACAGGGCTCCACGCCCAATAACGCAAATACCGTCTGGATATAAGCCAATATTACATGAGCACAAAACGGCGGGCAATACTTTTACCCAAAGAGTGGGACTAATGTACTGTTTTTATGCGACGTGACTGCCCGCGCTGTCAGCCGTAGCGGTGGGCGTTTCGTCGAAATTATCCGCAGCAAAGAGAGGGAGCTGGCGGGTGAGAGCCTTGCGCGAGGCGGGGTCGCGATAGCGCGTCAGGTCGCCCTTGCGAACCAGCAGGCCGCGCTGCACCGGTAGGTTCCAGGCGCGCAGCTTGCCTTCGCGAATGGCCAGGCGCACGTCGTCCTCGGTTATGCCCAGGTAGAGGGCCGCCTGTTTGGTTGTGTACATTTCGTCGGTCATGGTATTAGTCCCCATCGTCGTTCCGGTTGCCTGCATCTCGACAACCGGCGACTTATCACTACTCTAGGCGGCCGCTTCGCCTTTGAGCATGTCGATGAACTGCGAGGCTTCGGCCTTGGTCAGCTCGTTGGGGCGAACGCCGAACACTTCGGCGCAGCGATCGTCCACCTGCGATTCGGAGAGGCGCTTGCTTGCCCTCCCGATGGCGTAGATGGCCTTCAACTGCTTCTCGGTCGGCCACCGGAGCCGGCAGGGCGAACCTCGGGAATGCGGTCGAAGTCGTCTTCCTCGGCGGGCAAGCGCCCACCGTCCTGCACGCTGGTGAAGCCGCTGTTGCCGAAGGTGCCGCTCTTGCCGCTTGCGTCCAGCCACCGTCTGCCGTTGCGAAGCCGATCGCCTTCTGCACGAACCCAGCCGAGCGGCTGGAGATATTGCGCGGATCAGCCAGGTTCACGGGAGCGTCCACGATCTGGGCTGTACCTGGGCGAGCGTTGGCCGAGAAGTCGAAGTCGGAGCAGAACTGCGTGCCGTAGCCGAGGGCGGCCAGCGCGCGGCCCATGGCCTTGGTTTCGGCTGCTTCGATGTAGTCGTGGAAGTCGCGCACCGTCTCGGAGCCCCAGCCGGTGGCCTTGCCGCCGTCCGGGAATCTCGACTTCAGCGCGGAAGAGGGCGAATCCGCCTTCCTCGTTGTGCTGCACGATCTCGGTGGTCATGCGAGCATCCGGGTGCTCGTGCCTGAGCCACATTACGCGCCACTTCACTTCGAGGTAGTCGCGACCGTCGAACTTGCTGAGGTACTGGGTTGGGTCGAAAGGCTGGTCCTGCCCTGGGCCTGGCGTTGCCGCTGCCGTTGCCGTTCCGTTGCCGTTCGGCGGACAGGCTCAGCTTCTGGCCCTTTTCCGGGGCCGCGACGGCGGTCTACCACGAACTCGCCGTCGCCGGTCTGCTCGTCTACTAATTCGTCTTGTAACATCTTTCTGGCGCTCATCTACTAATGCCTCCTAAGCTCTAATCACTCAAAATCCGGCTCTAATACTCGATTGCTGTGTCGCTCCGGCGCTCCCCTCAGCAAAGACGCAGGTCGCGACCACTGATCAAATTATAGCAAAAATGTTCTATTTTGTCAATAGTTTGTGCGTAAATTCGCAAATTTGTTCTAAAACTCAGGGGAGCTTGCCGTACCGCTGCAGGTATCTCTGGAGACCGATGGCCCCGAGCGCGACGTGGCTTGCGCTGCCGGGGTCGGGCACGATTTCGAGGCGCGCTCGCTCGAAATATTGCACGCGCCGGGTCTGGCCATCCACCACGTTATATTCGCTGAGCGGCTCGCTCACGGGGTAGCCGAGACCTGCCACCTGGCCATTGGCATTCCAGAACGAGAGGAATGGCTCGGGCACGTTGTGCTGGGTCTGGGTGAAGTAGGTCTCGCCCGAAACAGGATCGGCAGGTCCGAAATGGGCATCGAAAGGGCTATAGAACTGCAGGTGGAAGTCGATGGTCTGTTGCTGCACGTTGGGCGTGCCGTCCGCGTTCGTGTACAGCGCAAGCACGGCATTGCGGAAATACTGCACCGTGCGCCCCGCCTCGTTGAGCTCCGCCGTTGCGGGCGGCCCGAAGCGATCAAGCCCGCCCTTGTCGCGCCAGAACTGCAGGAATGGGCCGTGCACGCACAGCTTATTATCGAAGCACTGCTCGTCGCCCGGCAGCGGCGTGGCGGGTATCGGGCTGCGAAACGGCGTGAAGCCGGGCGGGTTGGCGCCCACGGTGCCAACAGGATAGGGCGTCGCGGAACTCGGGTATGGCCCCGCGCTGAAGGCGTACAGGTAGCCGTCGGTGGAGGCTACGTACAGCGTCCCGCCTGCTATAGTGGCAGGCGAAAAGATAGGGCCGTTGGTGGCATACTCCCACAGCAGATCGCCCGTGACTGCGTTGAGCACTTCGACCGTATCCCCGCCGCACGCTACCACCAGCCCGTTGGCGGCGGTCAAGGCCGGAATGACCGAGCCCGACATGGGGTGTTCCCACTTCACCTGCCCCGTGCCAGGATCCAGCGCCTTGACTACACCCGCAAACTTCTGTAGCTGTCCAAGGGATATGTACCCGCCCGCCACGTAGACCGTGTCGTACGCATACACGCTCGACGAGATAGCGCCCTCCCCGCACTCAGGGCACGAGCCACCGTCCGAGACCTGCACGGTCCAGGCCGGCCCGCTATGTATGTTGTCGGCGTGAAAAGCGTAGTAGTAACCGTTTTTGGCAGAGGCTCCTACCATCAGCGCCGCCGGCCTTGTCGCGAAAGAGGGTGGGCGTGGTGCCCCAATCCCCATCGAACACCTGCACCGCCATCGGTATCTGCCAGGCGTCTTTTACCTCAAGGGTCTGCGGGTCGAGCCGCGCCAGGCTGTAGGCGTTGGGCACGTAGAAGTCGGCAGAAGCGGTTGTCACAAAGAAATCGCCGCTTGCCTCGTCCACGGTGGGCGAGGTCCACAATCCGCCGCCCTTCTGGCCCTCCGGCATGAAGGTCACCTGCTGCGCCACTTTGCCGGTGGCGGCGTCCAGCCCCCACATCTGGCCGGGCACAAACGGGTGGTCGCAGAACGAGGATATGCCGGTGTAAACTTTGCCTTTATAGATGAAAGGCGACACCCAGGCGTACGCTCCCCCCTGCTCGCTGTTGTCGCCCAGCTTGAAGGTCCAGAGGGTGTCGCCCGTGTCGGGTTTGAGAGCGTAGAAGTTGCCGTCGCCTCCGCCGAAATAGAGCGCGTCGTTAGTGACGGCTGGGGCCGACGATACACCCGCTTTGGGGGGAGTGCAGAGGCTCGAGTTGGTGACGCCCGTGTCCTTCTTCCACTTGACCGACCCATCGGCAGGGTTCAGGGCATACATAAAGCCGTCCCACGAGCCCAGGTATATGGTGCCCGAGTAGACGATGGGTTGGGCCGCGATAGGCGAGCCGTCGCCTAGCTTCACCTTCCAGAGCAGCTTGAGGTTCCTGGCGTTGTCAGGCGAGAGCTTTGTCTCCCCCGGATTGAATCCGCTCCTGCCGCCGTCGTACATATATTCGGGCCAATCGTTGGGATTGACCTGCTGGCCCGCCGCCTCCGAGGTGGGTTGCTTACTCGTAGTCAAGATGAGGAAGGCAACAGCGGCGATCACGAGCACTGCCGCAACCGCCACGATCAGGAACTGGAAGCGTCCGTTACCTCGCCATCTCAATGCTTAGATCCTATCCAAAAAGGTCACAGGCGCGAAAAAAGGGCAATGCCAGCCCGAACGACGTGAGACCCGCCGGAGCGGGCTATCTAGCCCCAATTGCTCAGGTACACAGCCTGCCCTTGTATTTCTTCAGCGGACATTTTAGCACTCACGCCTCTCCGACAGCTTCCTGTTTCCGCCCCTCCTTATATCCTGCGTAAGCGGCTTGTTCATCGGCTATGTCAGCATCTATTTCGTCGCTGTTGGCGTAATAGTACGCGAGCGCCGCGTGAACCTCGGCCAGCGTAATACCAACTCGCCTGGCGATCTCTTCAGGTATCCATCCCTGGTTGTGCCACCCGGCTATCCTCATAACCGACACCCCCGTGCCGGCAATGCACGGCCGTCCGCCGAGCGCCCCCGGCCTCTTGCTTATCATCTTACCTATATCTACAGGCTTTCCTGACTTAGTTGCTGTAGCCATTCATTTCCCCTTCAGCCACACCCTCTCATGATGATTCTTGTCCTGGACTCCACTATACGCCGCTATCACTCAACGGGCAAATCCGCGCCCTTGTTAGAGTTCGATTTGGGGCAGAGAATGTGCGACACGATTATCGCACGACGGATAAATCCGCCTTCTAAGGCAGCAAAACAATTTCGCGTTGAAGTAAATGGGCCTCACTTACGGGGCTGCTATGGCCAGGATTGCGCCAGACACCAAGCGCTATATTCGCGCGAATAGACCGCACCAGCCGTATACCCGGCTAGTCCAGATACCCGCGCAATTTGCTCGCGCCGTAGCGGGCATAGCGCAGCTTGCGCAGGATACGCGTCTCGATCTGGCGGATACGCTCGCGGGTGATGCCGAACTCTTTGGCGACTTCTTCCAGGGTGCGCGGGCGGTCATCGGTGAGGCCATAGCGCATCTGCAAGATCTGCCGCTCGCGGTCGGTCAGCTTGCGCAGGATGTCGTCCACCTGCTCCTTGAGCATCTGACGTGACGCTTCTTCCTCAGGTCCTCCTGTCCGCTCGTCCTCGATGAAGTCGCCCAGGAAGCTGTCTTCGCCTTCTTCCATTGGAGCATCCAGCGAGGCGGGGTGGCGCGCCATGTCCAGTATCTTGCGCACCCGCTCGGCGGGCATATTGAGGGCCTGGCCCAAGCTCTTCCTCGGTCGGCTCTCGCAAGCAGCTTCTGCTGCAATTCGTGCGCGGCGCGGCGCAGGCGTGTCACCATCTCGGTGACGTGCACGGGCAAGCGGATCGTGCGGCTCTGGTCTGAAATAGCTCGGGTGATGGCCTGACGGATCCACCAGGTGGCGTATGTCGAGAACTTGAAGCCCTTGTGGTGGTCGAACTTGTCGGCAGCCTTCATCAGCCCGATGTTGCCTTCCTGGATCAGGTCGAGCAGCGAGAGGCCGCGCCCGATATACCGGCGGGCTATGCTTACCACCAGCCGCAGGTTGGCCTGCACCAACCTCTGCTTGGCGAAAGCGCCATCGCTGATGGTCGCCAGGTACTTGCGCCTCGACTCCTCGTACTCCTCCAGCGTGACCAGCCTCATCCTTGAGGTCGGCCTCCAGCTGGGCGAGGTCAACCTGGGCTTTGCGGCCCACGGTCATCTTCTCGGCAAGGGCGCTCTCGTCGGGCGACTTGAGCAGGGCAGTACGCCCGATCTCGCGCAGATAGATGCGCACTGGGTCGTCCACCGACACGCTGTCCGTGCTGAGAACGCGGTCAATGAAGCGCTCGAGATCCTCGGGGTGCTCCACTTCCACAACCTCGACGTCGGCGCGTTCCAGTTCGGCGGCGTCAGGCTCGGACTCCTCAAGGTCAGGCCCATCTGCTTCCAATGCCTCTTCCGGCTCCGCAGCCTCTTCGAGAGTGGGCGCTTCCTGGTCCGGTACGGCACGACCGTTGCGCTTGCCGGAGGAGCGCTCGGGCTTGCTTATGAGGGCTTCGGTGACGTCGGAGTCGTTATCATCGAGTCTGAGGGTGTCATAAATCTCCTCGAGCTCCTCGACGATGCTTCCTTCGGCCCTTCCACCCCTCATATGCAGGGTATCTCCCAGGTCGAACCTCTCCACCTGGTCCAGATCGTCCACGGAGGAAATATCGAGATCGCCTTTGCCGCCCACGTCTATACCCGAGTCGTAAGTGGCGTCTTCTTCAGACAGGATGAAAGCTTCAACGGCGAGCTTGCGCTTGGAGCGGGATGAGGCAGCACTTCTGCCCGCGTTCCCGGCATCGCTGCTTCCGTTAGCCCGCACGCTCTTTGCGCCGTTGAGGGCAGCCGCATCTCGTGGACGCAGCATCGCCAACGTGCTCCACAACGTTCAAAGGCGCTGCAGACTTCGCTTTGCGATCCCTTACCTGATTGGGCGGGTCGTCGTCGCGGCGTGTCGAACTTCTGGGCATCTTCCTTGCTACCTCTTTACTCCACCTCTATATGCTTACGAACCTTCTCTCCAGATTCGCCCTGGGCGGCGTGATTGACATTCTGCCACAGACTGTAGAAGGCAAGCAGCGTTTCTCTGCCGGCGTTCTTGAGATGCTGAACTGTCTCGGGAGGAAGCATCCGGCCCGGCAGCTCAAGCAGCTCCTGCAAAACCTGCTGTGTAGTCTCAGGCAGAATGCTTTGTTCGGACACAGCTCTTTGCGGCTTATTCAGCGGAACTACGCTACTTACGCTACTGGGCGTCTCATCGGCAGGCCTCTGAGCCTGTTGCCCCTCTTCTATCGGGTGTAGTGAGGTCCCTTCGTCCACTGCTTTCCCTCTCGAGGTATCATGATACCACTGCAAATAGCATTTGTCCAATACGGAAGCGAACCAACAGTTCAACCATACGAGCGAAAGCGCGTGTTGCAATAATAGGCATATGGGCGCTTCTTTGCAAGTTTGCCCCGGCGAGACACACTTTCTTACCGAAAGTGGCTCAGATGCTACTGAGCTTTGCTGGCCACGGCCGGCACGAAGTTGATCTTCAGCTCTCCGCCCTCCAGCTTGGCCCCGGACACTTGTTGCGCGGCCAGCGCCCTGGGCAGTATCAAATTGCGCTTGTAGTCTCCTACCTGCACCACCAATTCGTCGCCGCTCTGCATGAGGTCTACCTGGTCCTTGGTGGCGAGCGGCAATGGCATCGTGAGCGTGAATCCGGCCCCAACAGGCTCGATCGACTGCACCTTACCGCTGAAGAAGACGGTGGCAGGGTCGGCCCCATTGAATATGGCCTCAGTCATCCTGGTCAGCATCTCCACACCCACCACCTCCTGGTCGAAGAAGGGCACGTCGAAGATCGGTATGGGCGTGAAGCACTCCTCCACGAGCTGGTGGTTGCGCGACTGGATATCGCGCCATGCAGCGAAATATGCGCCATCGACGGAGGGAGGAAAGAGTCGGTTACATACAACCATGTCGGTGCCGTAGCCGAACAGCGACAGGTACGTGTAAGTGCGCTGCGCCTCCTTGACCACCATCTTCTCGGCGTTCAGCACTATGCGCACCGAGGTCATCTTCTGGTCGGCCAGGAGGTCATGGATGCGGTCAAGCTGTGTGAGCAGCTGCTTGATCGACTCGAACACGTCGTCCTCGGGCATAGGCATGTCGGTGACGGCCCGAGCCAAAGGGCGGATGATCTTGGCTGCCTGCCGCTGGATCGGGAAGAGTTTTTCAAGCCACCAGCGCGCGATCTCCGGGAATGACAGGAGTCGCAACGTATCACCGGTGGGCGCGCAGTCCACTACGATGGCGTCATACAGGCCCGAATTGTAGTGCTTCACGATGCGGACCAGGCCCGCCAATTCCTCCGCACCCGGCAGCACCGTCATCTCCTCGGCAACCACGTCTTCCATGCCGCGCCACGAAAGCAGGGTGGTCAGGTAGCGTTGTAGCGTGATCCAGTAGCGGTCCACCTCGTGCAGCACCGAGACTTCCTGTGCCCACAGATTCTTTGCGACCTCCACAGGCTCATTAGCAAGGGCTACGTCGAACGAGTCGGCGAGCGAATGGGCAGCGTCGGTGCTCATGACGATGGTGCGGTAGCCCTGCTTTGCGAGGCCCAGAGCCGTAGCCGCCGAAACGCTCGTCTTGCCTACGCCTCCTTTGCCCGTGTAAAGGATAATCCTCATGCTTCCTCGCTGTCTCCATATCTACGCTGAAAATAGCCCGCCTTCCGAGCGACAATGGCTCAAGCCATCGCGGCTTAGGTATTAAGTATAGGAATCGGCCCTCCAATTGTCAAACAGTCTAAATGTAGGGCACCCCTTTAGAGGCACCCCTCGTGGGTGCCCTCGTGGCGGAGAATTTGCGCGCCACCGAGGGCACCCACGAGGGGTGCCCCGCCTACTATTCCGTTGCAGTTATGGCGAGACGGTCGGCCCCAACGGAGGGGTAACGTCCGGAGGTGGGAGCACAGGGGGCTGGAAGGTGGCAGTGCCGGCAGGGGTGGCCGTGGAGGCACCAGGCGTGATGGTCGTGGTAGCAGTGACCGGCGGCGAATGGCCCGGTATGGTAATCACCTGGCCGACAGACAGCGAATTAGGATCGGCGATGTTGTTGTAGCGGACGATGTCGTCCACGGTGACGCCGAACAGGTCTGCTATGCCCGAAAGGGTGTCGCCCGGCTTCACGCGATATGTCACCGGCGGCACGGTGGCGGCAGCCAGCGGGGTGGGGGTAGGAGAAGGCACGGGCGTGACCACCAGATTGATGGCATCGCCCCCGCTTCCCATGCCGCCACACGACGCGAGCAGTAGCAGCGCCGCGAATAATAGTCCGGCTGAAAAGAGACATTTGGAAAGCGACAAGGCTGGCCTACGGCTTTCTAGAGCTTATTCCTGTGTCGGGCATGCCGGGCACCGTGTCCTGGCTTTGGCCCTGGTTGTCCCCGCTGCTGTCGGGCTGCGTGCCCGCAGAAGGATTGCCGGGCGGCGTCGTAGACTGAAGGGCAGATTGCCCCGGAACCGGCAGATAAATGACCTCTCCAGGATAGATTATGTCGCCCGTAATATTGTTTGCTGCCCGGAGCGCGTCGATACTAACCCCAAACTTCTGCGCGATCGACCAGAGGGTATCACCGGGCTGCACTACGTAAAATGGCTGCGACGTCCCGCCCGAGATCGTGCCGCCCTGTCCTTGCTGCGGTGGCGGGGGCGGAGTTGTAGGCAGCGGGCTCGCCTGGGCAGGAGCGGCAGTCGGAGGTGGACGCCGGCTGTAGTAGGTGGCAACCCCCCACCGAGGGCGTCCTGGTTGACACTGGCAGGTTGCGATTGGAGAATAGTCAAGCCCTGCGCCGCCTGCGGCACCGACAGGTCAGGTTTGATCCCCTGTATCTGCGCAACTCCAAATCTTGAACTGAGCCCACTTAACCCCATCGAGCTAACTACCACCAGAAGCGCGAACGCAAATATGTAAATGAGGCAGCCCTTGGCGCAATTGTTGCCGAGAAAAGCTCGCATCACATTCTACTGCTTATTGTCCACCGGATACCAACTGGGCGCTCATAGCCAACGATAATCTCTCCATACGATTATTCTAGAGCAAGTGGGATGCCGCGCGTCCAGTTATGCCCACCACTTTTTACACATTCCGGCCCCATCGCGGCAAGTCTGGTCCCACCAGGCCGCCCAAAGGCGTATAATTTCCATAGGAATGTCCCACTCTCTTTACCCACACCTCAAAGCGGTAACAGGAATAGCGAGCAATTGCCTGGCACATACGCGATCGTGGCCCTCGAGCCATCATATGGAAACCGAGATCCCGACACCCCAGGCGGGAGCGATCCCTCAGATGGCGGCCGACCTTGCGCTCGGTCTGATCCTGCACTACCACGTTCCGCCACACCTGGAAGGCCAGGTCGAGCCTGGGCACCTGGTGGTGGTGCCGTTGCGCGGCACTCCCACCTATGGCGTAGTGGTGGACCTTGCAGACAGTTCGCCCGTCGAGCACACGAGGCCTATCACCCGAATGGTCGATGCGCGCCCCGTGCTCCCGCCGGCCATGCTCGATCTGGCCCGCTGGATCGCCGAGCACTATCGCTGCACCCTCTGGCAGGCCATCGCCCCCATGCTACCACCCGGCGTGGCCCGCAGGGCGGTAACCACCGTCAGCCTTGCCGCGCCCCTCGCTGGAAGCCAATCGAATACGGTCCGGGAAGAGAAATCAAGTGGTCGAGCCGCTGATGGTCGCCCTGGGACGCCGCCAGAAGCAGGTCGTGTCGCTCTTGCAGGAGGCGCCCCGCAAGGGGATGACGATGGCCCGCCTCAAGCGCAGCTACAAAGGCGCTTCGTCGGGGCTGGACACGGCGTTGCGCGGCCTGGAGCGGGACGGGTTGGTCACGCGCCGCGTCGAGCTGCCGTCCCCTCGCTCTCGCCCCCAGCAGGAGCGCATCATTCGCCTTGCCGTGCCGGACGACGCAGCGTATCAAGCCCTCGGCGATAGCTCCCAGCGTGCCCCTTTGCAGGCCGCCGTGCTCGACTGGCTCCTCAAGCGCGCATCAGCCGCCAACGGGGCAGGCAGCTACAAGTCCTTCCAGGTGTCGACGGCCAACGAGCAGGACGCCGACGACGACACCTTCCAGCGAGAGCTGGCAGCGGCTGAGCGACCTCTACCTGCACACGGGCGCTACCTCCTCCACCGTGAACGCCCTCGAGCGCAAGGGCCTGGTCGAGCTAGGCGAGCGCGCCGTGCACCGCAGGCCGGTCGCAAATATCGCGTCGACCGCCAACGACGAGCCGCCAACCCTCACCGCCGCCCAGTCCGCCGCATGGCGCGAGATCGCGGGGGCGCTCGAGGGTACGACGAAGGACGAAAGACGAAAGACGAACGGATCGTCGCCCGATTCCTTCGTCCTTCGTCCTCAGTCCTTCGTCGCCACCCGCCGCCTTCCTCCTCCACGGCGTCACCGGAAGCGGCAAGACCGAGCTGTATTTGCGCGCTATCGGCATGGCGCTGCGCATGGGCAAGCAGGCTATCGTACTCGTGCCCGAAATCTCGCTTACGCCCCAGGCCGTGCACCGCTTCGCGACGCGCTTTCCGGGCCGGGTGGCCCTCATCCACAGCCAGTTGTCGCCCGGCCAGCAATTCGACGAATGGAGGCGCATCAGGGACGGCCACGCCGATATCGTGGTCGGCTCGCGCTCGGCGGTGTTCGCGCCCTTGCCTCGTCTTGGCCTCATCGTGGTGGACGAAGAGCACGAATGGGCATATAAGCAGCAAGACCACTCGCCGCGCTACCACGCTCGCGACGTGGCCCTGCGCCGGGCCGCCCTTACCGGCGCAGTCACCATCCTGGGCAGCGCAACGCCCGATCTCGCCACCTACTACGCCGCGCAGAAAGGGGAATATCGCCTTTTGTCGCTGCCCACGCGCGTGGGCCGGCGCAAGACCCACGACGGCGTCGAGCTCATCACCGAACTGCCCATGCCGCCCGTGCAGGTAGTGGACATGCGCGCCGAATTGCGCGCCGGCAACAACTCTCTCTTCAGCAGGCAATTGCAGTCCGCCCTCGATACGGTGCTGGTCAGGAACGAGCAGGCTATCCTCTACCTCAACAGGAGGGGCAGCAGCAGCTTCATGCTCTGCCGCGAGTGCGGCCACGTGCCCATGTGCCGCCGCTGCGACGTGCCGCTAGTCTACCACGCCGACGTGCACGGCATGCTATGCCATCGCTGCAACGCCTACTCGCTCACGCCCAGGGAATGCCCGAAGTGCGGCAGCCCGAGCATCAAAGGCTTCGGCACCGGCACGCAAAAGGTGGTGGACGAAGTAGCTGCCCTCTTCCCCAGGGCGCGCGTGCTGCGCTGGGACCGCGACACGGCTTCCCGCCAGGGTGGTCACGCCGACATGATGGAGATGTTCACCAGGGGAGATGCGGATGTGCTGGTGGGCACTCAAATGATCGCCAAAGGGCTGGATATAGCTCGCGTTACGTTGGTGGGCGTGATCAGCGCCGACACCGGGCTCTTCCTCCCCGACTTCCGCGCACCCGAAAGGAGCCTCCAACTCCTGATGCAGGTGGCGGGCCGGGCGGGCAGGCGCACCGAAAGCTCGCACAGCCGCGTAATCGTGCAGACATTCAACCCCGACCACTACGCCATACAGGCCGCCGCAGCCCACGACTACACGGGCTTCTACCAGGGCGAAATCCGTTTCCGCGCCGAGCACGGCTACCCGCCCTACGGCCAACTGGCCAGGCTCGTCTATTCGTCGCCCAGCAACGAGCGCTGCGAGCAAGCGGCCAACGCCCTGGCACGCTTCCTGCGCCACAAAGTCGAGGAGTTTGCAGGTGACGACACCGGCAGCCTGACAGACGTGCTGGGTCCGGCGCCCTGCTTCGTACACAAGATAAGGAATCGCTACCGCTGGCAAATCCTCTTGAGAGGCGACGACCTTTCGCCCATCCTGCAAGGCCTCCATCCAGGCGCCGGCTGGTCTCTGGATGTGGACCCGATCAGTGTGTTATAAAAAGTTGTCGGTTGTCGGTAGTCGGCTATTCTGGCCAGTTGATGGCCTGGCGGGCCACTACAGCGAAGGAACATAAGGGGATCTTTGGGACACCCCAAACCCCGGCAGGGAGACCCCTGCACCCCTTTTCTCAGGAGAATCTACCGACAACCGACAATCGACAACTCAAGAGGGAACCTATGCCACTCCTTGAAATGCGATACGAGCCCGACCCGATACTGCGGGAAAAGGCCAAGCGGATCAAAAGCTTCGACGCCAATCTGCGCAAGCTGGTGGCCGACATGTTCGAGACGATGCGCTCGAACAGCGGCGTGGGCCTCGCCGCGCCGCAAATAGGCCAGTCTATAAGAGTGCTGGTGGCCGAATATACGCCCGACCCCAAGGAAGACGAGCGCGGCTTCAAGGTGGCCCTCTGCAACCCCGAGATCGTCAAGGCGAGCGAGGAGATGGAAGAAGGGGTGGAGGGCTGCCTCAGCATCCCCGGCTGGATCGGAGACGTGCCGCGTCACCTCTCAATAACGGTCAAAGGCCAGACCCCCGAAGGCAAGGAAATCCGCATCAAGGCCGACCATTACTACGCCCGCGTGCTCCAGCACGAGATCGACCACCTCAACGGCATCCTCTTCACCGACCGCGTGGTCAACATCAAGACCCTCAGGAAGATCAGCCCCGAAGCTGACGAGGAAGAGGTTCACCTCCTCGAGGTTTAGCGCTCGTTTAGGTCCATGTCAGAGCGAAACAGATGGACGAGAATACGGTAAATGAGTTTATTAGGTAGGAGAAGATAATGGACTGGCGAGAGCGCATTTCGGTAGACCCGTTGATCTGTCATGGCAAAGCGTGCATCAAAGGCACGCGCATTATGGTCTCCGTCATCCTGGACAACCTTGCCGCAGGTCTGAGCCATGAAGAGATCCTCAAAAGCTATCCATCACTGACTGATGAAGACATTCAGGCAGCTATCAGCTATGCAGCCGAGCTGGCGCGAGAGCGCATTATTGTGGTTTCAGCTGGGTAGCTGGGGTGACGTTCACGCCGCCTGCACAGCCGCCTCTTCCTTAGCCGGTAGGTAGTCCTCGGCATGCCCCAACGGCGTGAGCGAGAAGGCGATGGGTATCAGCACCCGAATGAGCCCTATCGCCGCGAAAACCATCACGACGTTGCCTGTCTGCTCGATGGCCCAGCCGCCTAGCAGCGAGCCAAGCGGTATGGCCGACCAGGCCAGCACGCCCGCGATGCTGACCACGCGCCCAAGCATCTCGTTCGGCACGATGGCCTGGCGTAGGCTCGACGTATTGATGTTGAACAGGGTGCCGAGCCCCGATATGAGCGCCCAGATCGGCAGGGCCAGCCAGTAAAAGGGCGTGAAGGCCAGGGCGATTGTGAGCAACCCGCTTGCCAGCAGCGAGCCCAGCGCTACTTTGCTGAAGGGCCACCACTTCCTCAGCAATCCCGCCAGCAGAGAAAGCACAATCACACCTGCGCTGCCCGCCGAATAGAGCAAGCTCACCTGCGTATCGGTTGCGCCCAGTTCCTGCTTCGAGAAGAGGATCATCTGCGATTGCACCGTCACGCCGAAGAAGTTGACCAGCGCCATCATGATCGATATATTGCGCAGCACCGGGTGCCTGAGCACGTAGCGCAGACCCTCCATGACGTCATGCCTGACGGTGGTACTCCTCCTGGGCCGGCTCACGTTGAAGCTTCTGGCGATCAGCCCTAATGACACCGCCGATACCACGAAGGAGAGCGCATCGAACAATATCAGGTCGGGGATGGGCATGAAAGCCACCAGCACGCCCGCCGTGAGAGGGCCGACAATACGCGCCGCCGAATAGCTTGCCTGGATGCGCCCGTTGGCCGTGACCAGGTCGTCGGCATTAGTCACCAGGCTCGGTATGGCCGCGAACTCGGCCAAATCGAAGAAGATTCCGAGCGTGGACGTGATGAAAGATACCACATATATCCACCACACGGACAGGAAGCCGAAGAAGAACATGGCCGGTATGGTGGCCAGCACGATGGCGCGCCCCATGTCCACCAGAATCATCAGCCGCTTGCGGTCCAACCTATCCGACCAGGCGCCGATGAATAGCCCGAACAAAAGGTAGGGCAGCATATAAGCCGCCGTGCTGATGGCAAGGTTGATAGCAGAGCCGGTCAGCGTGTAAACGAGCAGAGGCAGGGCGAAGCCGGAGAAGGAATCGCCCAGCGCGGAGATGGCCTGGCCGGTCCAGAACTTCCAGAAGTCCGCCGATTGTCCTTTGCGGGCCGCCTCGGTCTGTTGCATGTCACTATCCACAGGTTTTCTCTGAAAATAGGGGTGTAGGGGTCTCCCTACCGGGGTTTGGGGTGTCCCCACGATACTTGCCTATTTTCCGTCTCATGTGGTGGCCCACAAGATCGTGAGCGGTCAAAACTGATAACATGGCGTAGTATGAGATCTGGCCGTTTTACGACCACCAACCCCATTATTCCACATATGCCTAAGTCCAATCAAACAATAAACCTGCAAGCGCCCCTTCAGGGCGATCATGGGTGGAAGAAAAAGGCCACCGCCAGGATCCCATAAGTGGCCAGCAATTGAAAGCCCTCGAACCAGGTGCTCTCCCCATCCTGGATAATGGCGCTCGCTATAAGCATTGTCACGAGCACAGCTACCACCTCGAAGGTGTTGAACACCAGGTCGAGAGGCTTGTCTATGAAGAACCCGAGCAGGACCAGCACCGGCGCGACGAAAAGCGA
>CAWDGJ010000001.1:0-303913 GCA_963801815.1 uncultured Verrucomicrobiae bacterium | reverse complement strand
GAAATAATCCTTCAAACGAAATGGGTCTGGGCTTTTAGGATTTCTTGATGGCAGTGGCTATCTCATTGACGCAAATGGGAACGCCCTTCCTGGATTCGGAGTTACTGGCAGGGAGTCGGGCAACGATGCTTCATTGAGTATCGGTCTCTTTCCTCTTCTCAAAGACAAGAACGGCACGCCGAACGATCAGTTACAAAAACCGTTCGACTTCTATGGTGTCCACCTCGACTTCACATTTCCATCTAATCCGTCACTTCAGGTCACTGGCGGCCAGTTCCTGCTCGCTGGCAGCGGTAGTTTCACACCATTTGCGATTGGTCCCGGCCATATTCCACTAAACGTCAGTGTTCCAGATCATGGTTCAACGTTTCTGCTCCTGACGTTAAGCTTGCTCGGCCTGGCCACGTGTCGGCGACAGGTCGTGCGCAGACAAGCCTGAGCGCTGGCACATCAACGTTTTCGATCCGTTTCGCTTAACGGAATCGTACGCTCGACCATAGCGTTCGAACCAAGAATTCGAATCTCGCCAGCCGTCCTCCAGCCCGTGTGCCTTTGGAAGCCTTCGGCGAAATATGAGACCAAGGTCCGATGGGCAGTTTTCTGCATAAGCCGAGATCTTTGTAGCAAGAAAGGACTGACCGTTATGACAACAGCAAGCGCGACACTTTCGCAAAGCAGGCGCGTCGTCCTCGCGCCACAACCGAGGACTAGAAAAAGCGGCGGGGCCATGAGCTTGTTGCATCGTTTGATACCCGAAGGCTATGAAGACAAATCGGGGTTTCACTATGGCAAATCGTCTTCTTTCGCAGCTTTGAACAATGAGAAATCCGACAAAGGAATTTGTCTGAGCGACAGTTTTAGGGACGTCAATAAAACCGTAGCCCTCGGCCCGCAGTTGCCTGCATAGCCGCGGGTGACAAGGTCATCCGCCACGTTTGTTCCCGAGAGACGCATTCGCAATTGCAGCGAACCATTTCCGTTTTCGTCCGGATGATTACCCTCTTTCACGGCACGATGAATCTCTTCCAAAAAAACATCGCGCATTCCGTAGCGAAACTTCCAGGCCGGATAATGCGACCGGAATTTCCGCACATCACTGATCCACCAGATATGATCGCCGACCGGTTTGTTTCCTCGTGTCAGGTGCAGCAATGATCCTGGCTGACGGCGAGATTGTGTCGTGCCTTCTCGCGTCAGCGATTTTCGCCAGTCTTGTTCGTGGAGGTTGTTTTCGTCGAATCGGGGGAAGGCTTTCCCGGTGGAGTGAGTCGACGTCGATTTGTTTTCTTTGCCCTCTCGAGGGACGGGGACATTGGCTTTATCTTGCGATTTCTCGTTCGCGCTCACCTTGTTCAGACCAGCGTCCAAAACGCTTCCGGTGAATTTTGCGTCAGTCTTGCTTGAAGACAGCTTTTTCGCATCCACCTCCGCGATCTTTTCCCGCGGGAGGCCCGAGCCGGCCACACCTCGTTCACGAGCGCCGGGAGTTCCGGTGTTGTTGGTGCCGAAGTAACTGCTGCCAGTTCCCGGCGCGCCCGCAGTAATTTGTTGAGGTGTGGTCTGTAAACCGGCGACGTCGGGCGCAGTCACACCGGAAGTGTTAGCCGGTGGAATCAGGCCGCCGTCTACAGGTTGCACGGCGGGCGAACCAGCCATCAATGGCGAAACCATTCCACAAACCGCAGCGGCGAGGATCAATCCTCTAAAGCTTTTCATGCATCAACCTCAGCGATCGCCATCCGGTTTGGTGCCGGCGGTTCTTGGGGTCGCGCTTGGTGACGCCTTCTCATCTGAGGCAGTAGAATGCGTTGCAGCGGTTTGATCCTTCTTTTGAGAGTCGGTGTTGCGGCTATAACTGCTGTCACGGGCATTCGAGCTCGCCGCTTTGGATACATTTTCCTTTGCAGGAGTTGTGTCCGGTTCAGGCTCATCGAGCTGTTGCGCCAGGGTAGCCGTCTCAGAGAGGTTGGAAAACGGGGATACCTGGTTGGTCCTATCGGATTGCTTCGATGCGCTTTCCTGGTTTCCCGTGGTGCCGGATTGCTTCGAAACACTGGATTCTTTTTCAGCCGGCGCGGCACGCAGTTTTTGCTCGTCCAGCTTCGGCTCAGATCCAGTGAGGCCGCTGTTGAGCAGGCTTCCGCCAAACGTTGAGTCATTCATGCTCTTGCTCTTCAATTGAGCCGCGTTGATTTGTTCCTTCTTTTCTCCCTTCCCGTCCTTGGTGGCGCCGGGACCAACGAATTCGCGATCTCCTCGGGGCCGTTTTTTTGACTTCCGATGTCATTAAGAATACTCTGCGCGCAGGTCTTTGATGGTACAAGTGCAGCCGTCAGGGCCAGCAAAATCAAAGCACACCAGCTGCTCGAATTCAGAAACGAAATACGCGTCTTCATCTGGGAACCGGCCCCAATCTATAGCAGATAATTAGCTTTTCCGCTCAAGAAAAAAGTTACCCAGGACCAGCAAATCCATCTCGCTGCGGAGAAAGCACTCCAGGGCTTCTTCGGGATAACAGACGATCGGTTCTTTTCCATTGAAGGAGGTGTTTAGCACCACCGGGACCCCGCTGAGCTCGCGAAATTGCGAGATCAATCGGTGATAGAGCGGACTCGTTTCCTTGTGGACGGTCTGGAGTCGACCGGTTCCGTCTACGTGCGTCACCGCTGGAATCATTTCCCGGTATTTCGGCCGAATCTGGAAAACCTCCGTCATAAACGGAACGTCGTCGTCGGTTTCAAACCATTCGGCCACTTCCTCGCGCAAAATCGATGGCGCGAACGGCCGAAATGATTCGCGCCGTTTGATCTTTGCGTTCAAGACGTCCCTGATCGAGGCATTGCGCGGATCGGCCAGGATCGAGCGGTTCCCCAAGGCGCGGGGTCCCCACTCCATTCGTCCCTGAAACCAGCCGACGATCTTTCCATCGGCAATCGCCTGCGCCGTTCGTTTCACCAGTTCTTGTTCATCGCCAATGTACGAAACGGAAAACCCCGCATCCGCGATTTCTTTTTTCTTCCATTCAACCAGTCCCAGAGTTTCCTTCTCGGTGGCCTCTGGGCCGAGATAAGCAGACATCAGGGGCCGAAGGCCGGAGGAGAGATCAACTGTTGAGTGCTGAGAGGTGAGTGTTGAGAAAACGTAGGCGGCCGCTCCGATCGCGCCGCCGGCGTCGCCTGCGGCGGCAGGGATGTACAATTTCTTGAACGGCGTCCGCCGATACACCTTGCCATTTGCGACCGAGTTCATCGCGCAGCCGCCGGCCAATGCCAGATTGTCAGAGGGATGCTGTTTATGAAGCGCATGCAGCAGCGCGAAGAATGCCTTCTCATAAGTCGTCTGGACCGAACGCGCGAGGTCCTTGTGCTTTTGTTCAATCGGCTCATCCGGCTTTCGCGCCGGCCCGAAGAGATCGACAAGGGCCTGCCGGTAAAGTGTGCCGACCTCGGGCGCGCTGTCCTTCCAGGTGTAGGAAAAGTTGCCGATGTGATGCCGGAAAAATTTGAGATTCAATCGAAAGCTGCCGTCCGGGCGAACCCGCACAATCTCCCGAAGCGGTTCGAGATAATTCGGTTCGCCGTAGGGCGCGAGTCCCATCACTTTGTATTCGTCGCTGTATTGCGGAAACCCAAGAAACTGAGTCAGCGCTGAGTAAAAAATGCCTAACGAATGCGGAAAGTAAACGCGGTTGTCGATCTTGACGTTGCGGCCCTGCCCGACGCCAAACGCTGTACTGGCAAAATCACCGAACCCGTCGATCGAAAGGCACGCCGCTTCACTGAATCCGGAAACCAGATAGGCGGACGCCAGGTGCGCAAGGTGATGTTCGATGCGATGCACTTGCGCTTTGATTTCGGTGCCGCAGGTCGCCTGCAACGCATCCTTGATCGATGTCGCGCTGCGAGCGTTCTTGATTTTTTGCGCC
Organism: uncultured Verrucomicrobiae bacterium; assembly: GCA_963801815.1. Lineage (GTDB taxonomy): Bacteria > Verrucomicrobiota > Verrucomicrobiia > Chthoniobacterales > UBA10450 > AV40. The sequence continues at coordinate 299,988 of CAWDGJ010000001.1, read as the reverse complement.
ATGAATTTGGGATGCGGCCAGTGAGTCAGGACGAATCCGAGCCGGCGCAAATTATTCACGCCCGGTTTGTGATTGATGGCGACGTGATCGATGTCTTCCAGCCGGACGCCTGCCTCTTCGAGACAGTAATTGATCGCGCTCGTCGGCAGGCCCGCCCAATGTCTGATGCGTCGGAAACGTTCCTCCTCCGCCGCAGCCACAAGTTTGCCGTCAACAAACAAACAGGCGGCCGAATCGGCGTGGTAAGCGTTGAGACCAAGGATTTTCATACCAAATTCTGAAACGCTGAAACGCTGAAAATCCCAAATCGAATCATTCGTCTCCCATTTCAGTTTTCAGAATTTCAGTTTTTCAGCTTTTCGCAAGAGGCGGTAGGTTTTCGCGGTAGCGAAAAATGAGCGCCGGCAGCCTGAGCGCGCTCAAATATCGCGGACCGAAAACGCGCGGCTGGCGAAGCAAACGAAGCAACCACCCAAGATAAAAACGATCCGCCCACATCGGAATCGGCGGTTGATCTCCGGTGAGAAATGCCAGCGCTGCGCCGATGCAATGGATCGCCGGACGCGCCCGCAAATTCTCCTTTAGAAAAAGCCCGAGCTTTTCCTGGACGCCGCCGCCAATTCCAACCACCACGTGCGCCGGCGGCTGATTGTCGATCTTTGTAGCCAACGCGTCGTCCCGCCCTTCGGCTCCGTAACGCGGCGCTACATAGAAATCGGCAGCCCCCGCCAGGTTGACCAAGCGAAGCCAATCGATTGTCTTTAGATGCGCGGTTTCGCTCGGCACAATCCAAAGCACCCGCTCGTTCGGATGCGACGCCAGTCGCGCCACTAGTCGCTTGAGAAATTTTAAGCCTGAGATGCGTTCAACTCGCCGGCCGGTAAAAATCTTCCAAAACAAAACCATCGCGCCGCTGTCCGCGATTGCCATGTCTGCCGAAACGAGAGCGCGCCGGTAACCTTCGTCGCTTTGTAGTTTCAACAAGGCCGGTGCCGCCGGCACGACAAGCAGACCGCCGTGCGTCGACATCACATCGACCGCCTCATCAACCGTACCGTTGAAGAAACGAACTCCAAGGATGTGCTCAGTGGTAGACATCAGGACAATTGTGCCGTTCCGCGTCGAAGTCGGAAGGTATGTTATTCACAACTTGTAAAGCAACTCGAGTTCCCTACAGCTGCATCCAGTTTTTCCCTAGTTTTGCTTATTATCCCCGGCCTTGCTTTTTTGAATTGAAGCGCCAACCGGCACCTTGGCGAGTAATGCCGAATTTGTTGTTCCCAACCCTCATCTGACGCCGGGACCGCCCTTGGAGCTGGCGGTCATCTTATATATATAGAGAGAGGCGCTGTTTGGGCCATCTCGGCTGAATTGTTGATACGCCGATTTGGACGTATCCGGACAACAAGGATTTCCTGTCACTCGTCACTTGTCACTGGTCACATCTGCGGCACAGTTGCCGTTTATGCCTTATAAAGATATCGCACCGCCGGCCGGCGAAAAAATTACCCGTGATCAAAAACTGAACGTCCCGGATAACCCAATCATTCCGTTCATTCGCGGAGACGGCACGGGGCCCGATATCTGGGCGGCAAGCGTCCGAGTGATGGATGCCGCGGTGAAGAAAGCCTACGGCGGGAAAAAGAAAATTTCGTGGTTTGAAGTGTTTGCCGGACAGGTCGCGAAAGACAAGTTCGATACCTGGCTGCCGGACGACACGGTCGAAGCGTTTCGCGAGTTTCTGGTCGGCATCAAAGGTCCACTGACCACACCCGTCGGTGGCGGAATTCGTTCACTCAACGTCGCGCTCCGGCAACTTCTCGATCTCTACGTCTGTTTGCGCCCGGTCCAGTATTTTACCGGCGTTCCCTCGCCCGTAAAACATCCCGAGAAGGTGAACATGGTGATCTTCCGCGAAAACACGGAGGACATTTACGCCGGCATCGAATACGCGGCCGGCACGCCGGAAGCTCAAAAGATCCTCGATTTTTTCGCGAAAGAATTTCCGAAGGAGTTCACCAAGATCCGGTTCGGCACGAAAGAAAAGGCAGCCGAGTTTTGGAAGATGGTCGGCGCCCCCGAAAAAAGTGATGTGATGGTCGGCCTCGGACTGAAGCCAGTGAGTCGCTCCGGCAGCGTGCGATTGATCCACAGCGCGATCAGTTATGCGATCCTGAACCAGCGCAAGAGTGTGACGTTGGTGCACAAGGGCAACATCATGAAGTTCACCGAAGGCGCGTTTCGCGATTGGGGTTACGAAATTGCGAAGAGTTATTTCGGTGCGGAAGAGATCGACGGTGGGCCGTGGTGCAAAATTCCAATGGGCAAACCGGGTGGCGGAATTGTGATCAAAGACGCCATTGCCGACATCACGCTGCAACAAGTGTTGACGCGCCCGGAAGATTTCGACGTCATCGCGACGCTTGAATTTGAACGGCGACTACTTGAGCGACGCGCTCGCCGCGCAAGTCGGCGGCATCGGCATCGCGCCCGGCGGCAATATCAATTACATCACCGGTCACGCGGTCTTCGAAGCGACCCACGGCACTGCGCCGAAGTACGCGAACCAGGACAAAGTGAATCCTGGCTCGGTGATTCTGTCCGGCGAAATGATGTTCCGCTACATGGGCTGGACCGAAGCCGCCGATCTCATCTTAAAGGACTGAAAGGCGCGATCGCGAGCAAACGCGTGACCTACGATTTCGCGCGCCTGATGCAAGGCGCTACCGAAATCAAGTGTTCGCAGTTTGGCGACAACGTCATCGAACACATGTAAGTTAGACCCGTTCCAAGGTGCAATTGACAGTCGGTAGTTCGCCCGGCGGACGGCAGGCCAGGGCGGTTTTCCACGCTCTCTGAATTTCACGCCAAAATCGACAATCAGATGTGACCTGAGCAAAATCCTTGCTAATCAACGCCTCTTTCAGAGCTTCTATGCGCACACTCGTCACTCTTCTCCTCGTTTCAATCGCCGGCATTGGCACACTTTCGGCCCAAAAACGAAACATTACCGAAAAAGATCTCTGGGACTTCGTCTGGATCGGAGATCCGCAAGTCTCGCCGGACGGATCGCGCGTGGCTTTTGTGCGCGTCACGGTAAACGAGAAAAAGGAAGGCTATAACACTTCGATCTGGTCGGTGTCGACTTCGGGCGGCGAAGAACCGCATCAGTTGACCAAAGGCGACCATGACTCAACACCGCGCTGGTCGCCCGACGGAAAATTTTTGCTCTTCGTTCGCGCGACGGAAAAGGATGGAAAGCCCGGCGAACCGCAATTGTCGATTCTTCCGATGGCGGGCGGCGATTCGTTTTCGTTCACGGATTTGCCGAAGGGCGCCGGCAGTCCGGTATGGTCTCCAGACGGAAAGACGATTGCCTTCACAAACGAAGCGAACCCTGAAGATCTCGCCAAGCAGGAAAAGAAAAAGAAGAAAGAAGAAGAACTAAAGAAGGCTGTCAGCGCAACCTCGGCTTCAACCTCCTCCCAGGCCTCCAAATCGCCGGCTACTAAGAGCAACAAAACAGACACCGAAGCAGCCAAGAAGGCCGAAGCTGAAGCCGAACACGAAAGCGATGTGCGTGTGATTACGCGGGCCGTTTATCGCGAGGACAACGAAGGCTACGCCGATCCAAAACATCCGTCCCATATCTGGGTGGTCCAGGCTCCGCATAACGCCGACGAAAAAGTGCAGCCGAAGCAGTTAACGTTCGGGCGCTTCGACGAAGGCAGCATTGTCTGGTCGAAGGACGGCTCGCAGATTTACTTCGTTTCGTTGCGCGTCGACGAACCGTATTACGACAGTGCGCGGAGCGAGCTTTACTCGATCAGTGCCGGCGGCGGCAACGCAACCAAGATCAACACCTTCGAAATGGACATTGGCGGCCTTTCGCTCAGTCCCGACGGCAAACGACTCGCGTTTGTGGCGTCGGTGACTCAACCGGTCAACTCCTACACCCAGCCGGACCTTTGGGTTGTCGATCTCACGCCAAACGCAAAGCCGAGGAACCTGACTGAAAAATTCGATTTCGACATCGGCAGTTCGCTTATCGGTGATAGCGAGACGCCTCGCGCAGGTGGGCGCAACCGGCCAGTATGGAACCCAGACGGCCGATCGCTAATCGAAAACTATTCGAAACAGGGACGAGCAAACCTGGCAGAGTTTGACATTGAATCGGGTCAACCGAAGGACCTCACAACCGGAAATCAGCAAGTGATCGGATTTCGGGAGTCACAAGATGGTTCCGAGTTAATTTACACGCTGTCGACGCCGACTCGTCTTGGCGATTTGTTTGTGACCGATCGAAGCGGCGGCTCGCCGAAACAGTTAACGCGGTTCAACGATTCGCTTGTTCTCCAAGCTCAATCTGACCGAACCGGAAGAGATTACCTACAAGAGCTTCGACGGGCAAACAATCCAGGCGTGGTTGCAAAAACCGCCCGGCTTCGACGCGACCAAGAAATATCCGCTGATTTTGAACATTCACGGCGGACCACACGCGGCTTACGGCTATCTCTTCGTTCACGAGTTCCAATGGATGGCCGCGAAAGGCTACGTCGTGCTCTATCCGAATCCGCGCGGCAGCACCAGCTACGGCCAGGAATTTGGAAACGTGATTCAATACCATTATCCCGGCGACGACTTCAAAGACCTGATGGCCGGCGTCGATGAAGTGATCAAGCGCGGCTACATCGACAACAAGAAACTCGGCGTGACCGGCGGAAGTGGCGGCGGCTTGCTGACCAACTGGGTGGTCGGCCACACCGATCGGTTCGCTGCCGCGGTAGCGCAGCGCGACATCGCAAGCTGGGCGCGATTGGTGGTACACGGCGGACTTCACCTTGTTTCAACCGAACTGGTTCAAAGGCCCGCCGTTCGACCAGGAAGAAGACTTCAAAGCCCGCTCGCCCATCACTTATATCAAGAATGTCAAAACGCCGATGATGTTTATTTTAGGCGAAGCTGATTATCGCACACCGCCGGGCGCGGGCGGCGAAGAAATGTTCCGCGCGCTTAAATTCCGGAAAATCCCGACCGTCATGGTGCGTTTTCCGAACGAATCACATGAGCTTTCACGTTCTGGCCAGCCGTGGCATCGCGTCGAGCGATTACAAAATATTGTCGGTTGGTTCGATCATTGGCTAATGGGCGTGCCTAAGCCGGAATACGAAGTTGCGCCGCGAGAAGAAGTACCGGTTAAACGCGAGACCACTGAGCAAAAGTCCGCCAAACCACCCGGATAATTTCGTAGGGGCGATTGACCTCAATCGTCCGCGGGCGGTTCGGTGAACCGCCCCTACCTATTAATTTTTGGGACGACAGGGAGGTCGTCCCTCCGGACGTTGTGGACAAAATAAAAGTGGCCGCTCATCGAACAGCCACTTCAATTTGATTAGCGTGAGGTTGAGCTTAGCGCTTCAACCAGCGGCGCACGACACCGAGACCACTAAGAGCACAGCCCAGTAGCACTGCAGTCGTGCCGCTGTCCGGAACTGTGGTCCTGTTGCTCGTAAATGTAGCGCTTTCTAAAAGCACATTGGCACTGCCAGCCGTTATATCTATAAAGCCGGTCTGGTCGGAATTTGGAATTGTGACGGAGCCGTCTGCGTTGGTTATCGTCCCGATAAGTGTCGCCCCCGTTAAGGACCCCGATGTAGTCGTGAAATAAACGAGCGCCTGCTCACCCTGTTGCACACTGGACAAGAGGGCCAGGTTAAAAGTGGACGTCGGAGTTGTAGGCACTGTAAGCTGGATAAAATCATCAGTCGTGATTTCGTTGTCACCCGAAGGGTCTCTCGCGAGGCCCAACCCCGTCTCACCAGCGCCTCCTATAGGCCCTGTACTTTTTGCAAAAAGAGCCGTAGCCCCACCTGAGGTGAGGAATCCACTGGCCGTGAGGGATAAACCCCCTTCTGTAAACGTGCTCGTGTTACCCAGATTCACGTTGCTTCCATTCTCTAGGAAGCTAAACGTGACCGTGGCAGCGTACGTCTGAGCGGAAAACGCGGCCCCGATCCCAACCAGAGCCATTATGATGGTTGTCAATTTGTGTTTCATAGTAAGCGTACGATTTGGTCGAGCAGAACAGATGCCAATCTCAGAGCTGTAAATTATAATCATCTCAACATGAGTAACTTATAATTTACGCGCACCGAACTCACAGTTTGCAATATTGAATGAATCGTAAAGACTTCCGACATTACCGGCGAAAACTTACGCTTCTGCGAGAATCGCTAACCTCATGGGGAGAAACTGCTTCCTACTCGTTTATCGGAATTTCTTTCCGTTTTCCACTCATGAGTTGCTCAAAACAGCAGAGTTTTCGGGTTGGCGCGTCCCGAACCGAAATACGAAGTTGCGCCGCAAGAAGAAGTACCGATCAAGAAGTAACAAGTGAACTGTGACCAGTGACAAGTGGCAAGATTGCGGATAAGAATGAGCGGGATGAAGTTTGACGCTGAACCCTTATCACTGATCACTGAACACTCTTAGTATGGCTTCGTCATCGCTCTGGCAGCGATTCCAACAAAACTTCCTCCGCTACGACGATCTCGGTATCTCGATCGATATCAGCCGGATGAAATTTCCGGACGATTTTTTCGAGAAAATGGCGCCGAAGATGGAGAAGGCGTTTGCGGCCATGCGCAACCTGGAAGCCGGCGGAATCGCAAATCCGGACGAAAAGCGAATGGTCGGGCATTACTGGCTGCGGAAACCGTCGCTTGCGCCGACTGCCGAACTGCGCACCGAAATTGAGAATACAATCGCAGCCATCAAGAAATTCGCGTCCAGTGTTCACGGCGGAAGCATCAAGAACGCCAGTGACGAGAAATTTCAGCACGTTCTGTCGATTGGAATCGGCGGCTCCGCGCTCGGACCGCAATTCATCGCCGCCGCGCTCGGGACCACAACCGATCCGTTGAACATTTTCTTTTTTGATAACACAGACCCGGATGGATTTGACCGCGTCTTCTCCCAAATCGGGAACGAACTCGGGCGGACGCTGGTAGTCGTGATTTCGAAATCCGGCGGGACGAAGGAGACCCGCAATGGAATGCTGGAAGCCGAAGCACGGTTCAAAGCCGCCGGCCTGAATTTTTCGAGACACGCAATCGCGATTACCGGCGCGGGCAGCGATTTGGACAAACTCGCGAAGGACAATGGCTGGCTCGCGCGTTTTCCGATGTGGGACTGGGTCGGTGGCCGGACATCGGTGATGAGTGCAGTCGGTCTCGTTCCGATGGCGTTGCAAGGATTCGATATCGATAGCTTTTTGGCGGGCGCGGCCGCGATGGACGAGCGGACGCGGACGAACGACTTTCGCCAGAACGCGGCGATGCTGCTCGCGTTAATGTGGTTTTACATCGGCAACGGCCGCGGAGAAAAAGACATGGTGGTGTTGCCATACAAAGACCGGTTGCTGTTGTTCAGCCGTTACCTTCAACAGCTGGTGATGGAATCGTTAGGCAAAGAGAAGGACCTGGACGGAAAAATCGTCAACCAGGGGATCGCAGTTTATGGAAACAAAGGTTCGACGGATCAGCATGCGTATGTGCAGCAACTGCGCGACGGGGTCCTAAACTTCTTTGTCACGTTCATCGAAGTCGCAAAGGACCGCAATCAATCGCCTTTTGAAGTCGAGCCTGAAGTAACCAGCGGCGATTACCTCCACGGTTTTCTTCGCGGCACACGGGCGGCGCTCTATGAAAAAAATCGGGAGTCGATCACGGTAAGCATTCCAGAGGCGAATGCGTTCAATATCGGTGCATTGATCGCGCTCTACGAACGCGCGGTTGGGTTCTATGGGTCGCTGGTAAATATCAATGCGTATCATCAACCGGGAGTAGAGGCGGGAAAGAAAGCGGCTACCCGCTTGCTTCAATTGCAAAGCGAGGTCCGTGGCAAACTTTCGCCGGCAACTGACAAGACCGCTGAAGAAATCGCGCGCTCAATCGACGCCGACCCGGAGGATGTATTTCACGTGCTGCAACATCTTGCGAGCAACGACTTGCGTGTGCAGATTTCCAAAGGTGAGGGACCGTCGGAGGACAAATTTCGTCTCAAGGAATAGCAGTTGCTCGGTCTCGAGCTGATCTATGAGCTCGGAGAATCCGCGCAGCGAGCCGCCCACAGTGCCGTGGCCGGACATCGTCAAGTTTGTTCGCCAGCTCGGACACGACATTCGAAATAATTTGAACGCGGTGGAGCTGCAATCGGCCTACCTCGCGGAGCTCGCAAACGAATTGGAAATCAAAGGCGAAGTCAGCCGCCTGCGGGAAATCATCTCCGAAATGAGCACGAGTTTGCAAAAGTTGAGCGCGAGACTCAGCCAGACGAACCCCACGCTTATTTCCTATTCGGTCGCGGACTTCATTGAAGATTTGAAACAGAAGCTGGAGAACGATTTCGCCGACAACGCGAAGAAGGTCACTTGGGACGTACAAGTGAAAGACGAAAAGCTGGAAATCGACCCGCAGATGGCACTGGAGGCTTTGCTCGAACTTTTTCGGAACGCATTTCAACACGAACGAGACGTCAAAGTGATCACTGCCACGGCGGTCGTCGAAAACGGGCAGTTCGTGTTCGAACTGCGCGAACCGAAAGCGAAGTTTGAGCTCTCCACAAAATCGTGGGGACGCGAACCGTTACGCAACGTCAGCCAAGGCCATTACGGCCTTGGGTTGAATCGAATGCGAGTTATCGCGGAAGCGCACGGCGGCAAATTCGATGCTGACTACGAGCGCGCCAAGTCCACGCTCGTAACGAGAGTCACCTTACCGGTTTCATGAAAGACAGTCGCCGAATCCTCATCATCGACGACGAGCGACCGATCCTGCTTACGCTCGAAGCCCTGCTGGGTCGACACGGATTTGAAACCGAAACAGCCGCCACCGCGGCCGCCGGACTCAAGGCATTGAAAAATAAATCGACGTCGCTTGTCCTTCTCGATCTCCAACTCCCGGACGTCCAGGGTTTGGAGATTTTGGATCAGATCAAAACAGAGCAACCGCAGACACCGGTCATCATTGTGACTGCACACGACACACTTGATAATGCGATCGAATCGATCAAGCGCGGCGCCTATCATTTCATCAGCAAACCGTACGCCCCGGAAGAACTTCTTAGTCTCATCGATAAGGCTTTGGAAAAACAATCGTTGCTGCGCGAGACGCAAAAGTTGCGCGCGAGGACCGAAGAGCTCGAGAAACGACTGGAAATCGCCGAAACCCGTTCGGCACCGGTGTTTCAGAGCAAATCGATGCAGGAAATCGAGGAACTGGTGAACTCAATGGCGCCATCCGAAGCGAACGTGTTGATCACCGGTGAAAGCGGCGTCGGTAAAGAGATTGTCGCCAACTTGATCCACCAGCGAAGCCATCGTTCCGGACGACCAATGGTAAAACTGAATTGCGCAGCGTTTCCGCAGACGATGATCGAAGGTGAGTTGTTTGGGTACGTGAAAGGCGCGTTCACGGGCGCGACGAACGATTTTCCGGGAATGATCGCCGAAGCGAATGGGAGCACGCTTTTCCTCGACGAAATCTCCGACATGCCCGCAGATTTGCAGACTCGATTTCTACGCGTGCTTCAGGAGCGCGAGTATCGGTCGCTGGGAAGCACCCGCACGCTAAAGGCCGATTTTCGCGTCATCGCCGCCACGAACCGGCCGGTCGCAAAGGCGCTCGCCGAGAATCGGCTGCGTTCGGACCTCTACTACCGGATCAACACTTTTCAGATCGACGTGCCGCCGTTGCGCGAACGGAAACAAGACATCCCGCCGTTAGTCGCGTTCTTCGTAAAGCGATTCGCGCAGCAACTTGGCAAAGCCGAGCCGCAGATTGCGCCGGAAGCGTTTCAGAAATTGCTCGATTACTCATGGCCGGGAAACGTGCGCGAATTACAAAACGCAATCGAGTATGCAGTCGTCCTGGCTCGCCAGAACACGATCGACGTGAAAGAATTGCCGAGGGAACTGCAATTACCGGTGGCATTGCAACAAATTGGAGGGAACGCGCCGGCTCAGGGTGTCCAAAGTCTGGACGACATGGAACGCGTCACCATCCTTCAAGCGCTGGCGCACTGTCACGGCAACAAGAAGAAAGCTGCCGAGCTCCTCGGCATTCAGCGCCCGACACTTTATAACAAACTCAAACGGTACGCGATCGAGCTGTAAGGCGCCGAATCCCGAGCCTTAGGGAAATCCCAAATCAAAAAGGCCTGCGAGGCGCTTTTTCTGGGTTTTTCCGCTTCTGAAAGTTTGGAATTTGTTTGGACGTTGGGGCTCGGAGCTTGGAAGTTCATAGAGTAGATGGCGACCTCGCGAAACCTGGAAGAAGTCCTGGCCCGGGCTGAGGACCAACTCGCGCATGCCGGAAAGCGCCGTCCGACTGAAGTCCTCCCGACTTACAAAAAGTTTCTCAAACTCGAAGAACACCGGCTTCGTTTGAAACATCAGGCCGGCGCGGGTGGCCGGGAAATCTGTGCTGGTCGGGGAGAACTGGTGGACGTGATTTTGCGGCACGTGTTCGGGGCGGCGGCGAACACGCTGGGAACACCGACAACTTCCCTGGCGCTAGTCGCTCTTGGCGGTTATGGCCGCGGCGAACTCAATCCGTTCAGTGACGTTGATGTGATGCTGTTGCATGGCAATGGCGCAGGCAAAATTTCTTCCTACGTGGAAAAGATGGTCGAGCAGATTCTTTATTTGCTTTGGGACATCGGCTTCAAGGTTGGGCATTCCACCCGCTCGATTAAGGAAGCAATCGCGCAAGCCAATACCGACATGTTGACGAAAACGGCGATGCTCGAATCACGCTTTTTGGCGGGGGATCGGCTTCTCGCTCAAGAGTTCCGCGATCAATTCCGGGCCAAATGTGTCGAGGGCTCGGAGCGGGAGTACGTCGAGCTGCGAATGCGCGATCAGGCGGCGCGACACGCCAAATTTGGAGACAGCGTTTACATGCAGGAACCGAATCTCAAAAACGGTTGCGGCGGTCTGCGCGATTACCAAAACCTGCTTTGGATGTCGTATTTCAAAGAAGGCGCCCTGACCACCACGCACCTGGTGGGTGAAAATTGGTTGAGCGAATCGGACCAGCGTCGCATCGAAACGGCCTACGATTTTCTTCTGCGGCTTCGGACCGATCTTCATTATCTCGCCGGCCGCGCCGCCGATGTGCTTTTTCTGAATTTACAGCAGGAGATCGCCAAGCGCTTGCGTTACGGGGACCAGGAAGGCCAACGCGCGAGCGAAGCCTTGATGCGCGATTACTACAAGCATACCCGAAATATTTTTCGCGTTACGGAACGAATCACGGAGCAATTCGCGAGCGGTTACGCAACCAGTCGCACCCGTTCGCTCTTTAGTTTCTTGCCCTTACGACGCGGCCGGCAGGTTCAAGTGGGCTCGTTTTTCATCCGACAGGGACAGCTGCACACCGAGCGCCGCGATCTTTTCAAAGTCGATCCGGTGGAAATGATGCGGGCATTTCAACTCGCGCAAGAACACAATGTCGATCTAAGCCCGGAACTTGAAGACTTGTTGAGTCGCTCCCTTGAACAAGTGACCCGGACCTATCAGTACGCCAAAGTGCCGCGCGAGATCTTCACCGCAATGCTTTGGAAGAAGGGCGAAGTCGCGCGGGCATTGCGTTTGATGCACCGGGTTGATTTTCTTGGGCGCTACATTCCCGAGTTCGGCCAGCTAACCTGCCTGGTGCAGCACGAGTTTTTTCATCGTTACACCGCGGACGAACACACCTTGCTCTGCATCGATAAGCTCGATGCGCTTATGCACACCACGGACTCGAAGTTGGTCCCATATCGTCATCTGTTCGAAAACCTGGACGACCCATTCGTTCTGTACCTCGCGTTGCTTCTGCACGATACCGGCAGAGCTGTCGGCGCGCGTCCTCACTCGGAAGCCAGCGCGCTCTTCGCCCAAAGCGTCGCCAAACGCCTTCAACTTTCGTCTGAGCAACGAAAATCGCTGATCCTGCTGGTCGATCATCACATCACGCTCTCCAACACCGCCCAGCAGCGGAACCTCGACGACCCGGCAACGGTTGTGGAATTTGCGAACGTTGTTCGGAGCCAAAAAAATCTACAAGCGCTAATGCTGCTCACTTTGGCCGACGGTCAGGGAACGAGCGGACAGCGTTGGTCGGATTGGAAGGAATCCCTGGTCTGGCAGCTCTTTCATGAGACATCGCAGTATCTTGCCGACCAAAAATCGTATCACGAGCAAACAAAAATCGAGCGCGACACCTTACAGGCGGCAGTCTCGGCTCAGTTGCCGTCCGACTTCGCCGATGAGATCGAGGCTCACTTCGACTTCATGCCAGACAATTATTTTCGCGCCTTTGACGTTCCCGAAATCGTCAAACACCTTCGTCTGTTTCGGTCTTTCTTCGAAAACACCTCGGCCGAGAACGAACATCCCCTGCAGCCTGTAATTTCATGGGAGGCATTTCCGCAATTTGGGCACAGCATCGTTTCGTTTTGCACCTGGGACCGACACGACCTGCTCGCCAAGATCGCCGGATCGTTCTCTGTCGTCCCGCTCAATATTCTGAGCGCGGATATTTTTCCGCGCGGGGATCAGGCCGTGCTTGGAATTTTTCGGGTTTGCGATTTGAAGGAACGCGAAATCAGCGAGAAGCGCGATCGGGACCGGGTAGAGAACACGCTTCGCGAAGCTCTGGAAGCGGAAGCGTTCGAATTTGGACCGCTGCTCGAACAAGCCAGACGCAGTATCCAGCGGCGGAGCTTGCACGAAGTCGATTTCCCAACCGGAATCGCAATCGATAACAAGGCACATCCGGCTTATACCCTCGTTCAGATTGAAACGCCTGATCGGATCGGGCTGCTTTACGACTTGCTGAGCGCACTCGGACGCGAAGGCGTTAACATCACTCTTTCCCGGATCAGCACTCAAAAAGGGGCAGCCATCGATACGTTTTATGTTTGCGACAGCAACGGCCGCAAGATTACGGACTCAAATCGAATTTCCGGCATTCAGGAACGGCTGCGGGCCGCCATCCTGAGCGACGCCGCGAGATAATTCTTCCAGTGGCGCATCCAGATCGTCCGTCTATTGTCCCGAACTTCTCATGAACGCGCTCATTCTCGCGGCCGGATATGCGACGCGGCTTTACCCACTGACTTTGAATAAAGCGAAACCTCTTTTGGAAGTTGGCGGCAAACCGATGATCGAATGGCTATTCGACAATCTTCTCACCGTTTCAGGCCTGGGGACGGTTTTTATCGTAACCAACAACAGGTTCGCGAAGGATTTTCAGAATTGGGCGAACGCTTACCAGGAACGCCACCCCAGAATGCAGATCAAAATCATCAACGACGGGTCAACCAGCGACGACGATAAGCTCGGCGCGATTGGCGATATCAATCTCGTGCTGACCCGGGAAAATCTGGCGAACGAGGATTTGCTTGTCATCGCGGGCGATAATTTGTTCGAGCAGTCACTGAATGAGTTCGTTAGCGTCGCCCAAAAATCACCGGTCACCGTTGCGGTGCATGATGTCGGAGATCTCGAAGCGATGAAAAAATACGGAACCGTCACAGTCGACAAAAACGGCGTGATCACGAACTTCGAAGAAAAACCGAAGCAACCAAAGAGCACACTCGCCGCAATCGCGCTTTACTATTACTCGCGCGAGGTGTTGTCGATGGTCACAACCTATCTGGCCGCCGGGAATAATCCGGACCAGCCCGGACTTTTCCTGCAATGGTTGTATACGCGCCAACCGGTGAGTACTTTCGAGATCAAGGGACGCTGGCTGGACATTGGCAGCAAGGAAACGCTGGCGGACGCGGACAAAATTCTTACGGGTAACGACGTTGGTTAAATTCGAAATCCGAGGTTCGAAACTCGAAACAAACCAGAATACTTGAAATGCAAAACGTACCCGGCAGCAAGCTTTCGAACATTCGTATCTTGACGTTCGATATTGTTTCGGATTTCGAATTTCCGAATTTGGCCGTAGTTCATTTCAGTCGTCCTTCGTCGAATTCGATCAGATCGAAGTAAGTCCGGATGTCTTTTCGACCGGCACCGCCGGATTGTTTCAAGAAATGACTGAAACGCGCCTTCTTGGCGGCGGTGTCGGGATGGCGTGAAACCATCGCCTGGTTCCAGTGCTCCACGTCGTCCGCGGAATGCTTGACGCTGTTTTCCTGAACCCATTTGAGGATCGCGTCGTCTTTCTCCAAACGATGAACGGCATCTTCAAACGCGTCGCCGTCGATCTTTAAAAAACTCAGGAGATGCTTGTCGAAGCCGACTGTTTTGTAGTTGTAGCCGTCCAGGAGGCCTTTGCGATGCAGCTTCGCCTTGTCGATCAAGCGCGGCAGATGAACATAACCGCCGAGCTTTTCGTAAGGACTGCGCGGATGCAGTCTTCGCATCGGACAACCTAGGTCGCGGGCAGCGGATGAGGTGCCGCTACTGGCACGTCGGTCTTAGCTTTTGGCTCGGCCGGTTTCGCTTCCGGCAAAAGCTCACCTTGAGTCAGGCTTGCCTGCCCGATAACGAGTTGTCCGGAAAACATTCCGCCCTTCTCGATTGCGATCGACTTTGCGGTGACGTTCCCGTCAAGCGAGCCCGTCTTGCGAATTGTTACCGAACCGCTGGCCACAATTTCAGCCGACATCCGCCCTTTGATGTCAATGTTGGCAACGGTCACGCGACGAAAACATTGAATGTCTGACTTTCGTTCGACCGAGATATTTTGGGCAGCGATCCGGCCGGGAATTTTTCCGACCAAATCAATCGTCATCGAATCTTCGCACTGGAGATTTCCGCGCAGCTTTCCTTCGATCATCGCCGAATGGCAAATCACACTGGTGCTGCTGAGATCGCCCTTGTTGCTAAGATGCACATCTCCGCGCGTGCGGATTGTGCGACTGAAGCTGGTTGTAATTTTGTAATCGCGCAGGTCGATGTGCGCGCTGCAGCCCGGGCAATTCGTCGACGTCGCCTGATCGCTGACCTCGTGCTTACGTTTGCATTCAAAGCACGAAACCACGCGATTGCGCTGCCGGCTCCACATGTTCTCGAGCTTCCGATGAAGCGGAACATCACCTGCACCGACGGAGGCTGCGTCCCCGGTTTTAACCTCAGGCTTGAGCGCCGCTGCCATTGGCGCAAACGAGCGACCACACTGCCGGCAAATCGTCGATTTCGCCGCCACATACTCCATTTGCTTAAAGCCACAGTGGGGGCATTCCACACTGGCCTTAGCAGGCGACGATTTGGTCACTAGTTCAGAAGGCGGAGGTCAATCTTAAGCACGGGCCGCGAAGGCAGGCTTTACTGATTCTTCGTGGCGGACAACTTCTGGCTTCGTCGACGTTTTTACGCTCATCCCGCTCGAAACTTCCGATTTTCCGATAAAGGTGGCGCCTTCCTCGATAATCAGGCGGGCCGCTTTCAAATCTCCCTGAAGCGTGCACTTGGACTTTAATTCGCAACGCTCGCTCACGCTCACGTTCCCCTGAACCTTGCCATAAATGGTGATCGATTTTGTTTTGATCTCGGCGCGAATATCCGCGTTTTCGCCCACGGTCAGTACGCCGTCGGAATTGATTTCGCCTTCAACTTTGCCATCAATCAGAAGCTCCTTTTGGAACTTGATCGTGCCCTTAATTTCAACGTCGCTGGAAAGGACGTCTTTGCCGGAATGTTCAGCCATAAACTTTTTGTACTCGTTGGTTGGTGATTTTGGTTGCTCGCTGTAGACGGGCCGGTTGGAATCATCACCCCCCGAATTCAACGACCCCTCTCCGATCGACGAGATCGTTTTCTGCGGGATGAATTTTTTCAACACGCGATATTATTGTGACAGTTATTCACATTGTCAACGAGTTCCCTGCGGAAAAGTGACTTTTTTACAATTTATCAACAAATCGGAACAATTCTGGGGCTCCGTTCTGATTGGATAGGAGGCCAGAAATTGCACTGGACCGCGTGGCTACAACCGCTTCTTCACAAAGGCGCGGCCCGACGCCGATTTCAGATAACGCTCAAATTCAGCGGCTCGACGGCGGTCGCGAAAGGCGATATACGTTTTGAGGACCCATGGCTTCCATAGAGACGTATAGCGAACATGACCTCGATTGTGCGCTGCAATCCGTTCTCGTAAGTCAGTCGCCAAACCCGTATAGAACCGTTTCGGGTCAGCAGTGCTCTGCAGAATATACACGTAGCAAAAGTTCGGGGGCATTCGCTAGCTTGCCGAGTCGTAGCTCGCTGCACACGACTGTGCAAGCCTATCATTGTCCGCCTACGCCATGCTCCGGCGCGACAGTCTACGCTCTGGTCATGACGCGAGCGTAGACTGGGCCCGCCTGGATTCGAACCAGGGACCAAGGGATTATGAGTCCCCTGCTCTAACCGCTGAGCTACAGGCCCTTGAAGCTCCGCATAATAAATCATGCGAACCTCTGATAACCAACCCTGAAAGCTTTCGGGGCTGCTCTAACCGCTGAGCTACAGGCCCTTGTCGCCGTGCGCGAATTAAACACAGCAAAGCTATTGTGACCAAGAACGTCCAGGTGGACAGAGTGGCTAGCCGTTCGGTCACTTCATCGCGTGAAGGCTCAAGCACTATTCGGCTTGGAAGCCTGTCCGCTCGAGTAACTCAGCGATCGTCTTTTCCAACACCGTAGCCGAGACCGGTTTCTTCAAGTAGGCATCGCCGGCAACCGATAACGCCGCTTCCTGTTCTTCATCGCTCGCGTAGGCCGAATAATAAACGACCGGGCTCTTTGGTTGCAGTTGGTTGACTTTTTGACACAGCTCAATGCCGTTGCCATCGGGGAGTCGCACATCGAGGATGAACAAATCAAATTTCACTTTTTCAGCCAACTCCAGGGCCTCGGCATTCGTTCCCGCTGTCGCTACGACGTAACCGAAGTCTTGAAGCGAGGCGGAAATCAGCAGACGAATATCCGGGTCATCATCAACGTGCAGAATTTGTGCTTTCACCCGGGTCAATCTGTCAGCAGGCATCAGACCAGAAATCCGACATCCTGCTACAAATGTTAGGCGCCCGGACGATGAGAATGCGCTCTAGGACTGTGCCGGCAAAACCTTCCCGCTGACCTCGCCAAACCCGACGCGAAAACCACTTCCCTGGCACCACCCGGTAATCGACAACACGTCGCCATCCTCAAGCCACTTGCGTTCCTCCCCGCTTTTCAGCTTTAGGGGATTTGCACCGCGCCAGGTAAGCTCGAGCATACAACCGCGCGATTCCTCCGTCGGGCCGCTGATTGTTCCGCTCGCCAGCAAGTCACCTGGTTGCAAATTACAACCACCCACCGCGTGATGCGCGAGCTGTTGCGAAACGCTCCAGTAAAGGTTTTGAAAATTCGTCCGCGTAATTGTTTGCGGCGCTTTCATCCTGACCGTTTGGAGATTCGCCTCGAGTTGAATGTCGAACGTAAAATCGCTCTTGGCGCGGAGATAGGGCAACGGTTCGGGATCTTGTTTGGGCAGCGGCTTCCGGAAAGGTTCGAGCGCTTCCATTGTAACGACCCACGGCGAAATGCTCGTGCAAAAGTTTTTGGCCAGAAACGGCCCCAGTGGCTGATACTCCCAAGCTTGAACGTCGCGGGCGCTCCAATCGTTCATTAGGACGAAACCGAAGATGTGATCTGCCGCTTGGTCGACCGGCACCGGCTGGCCTAACGAATTACCGGGACCAATCAGAAACGCCATCTCCAGCTCATAATCCAAACTTTTTGTCGGGCCAAAAGCGGGTGCCGCCACATCCGGTGGTTTAATTTGCCCTTTCGGCCGGCGCACCTCTGTTCCGCTCACCACCACCGAGCTGGCACGGCCGTGATACGCTACCGGCAACCATTTCCAATTCGGCATCAGCGCGTTCTCGGGACCGCGCAACATCGTTCCGACGTTATGGGCGTGATGATAAGAGGAATAAAAATCGGTGTAATTGCCGATCTTCACCGGCAATTGCATTGCGACTTCCGATTGCCGATGAAACACGCGTTCGCGCAGGTTTTTATCTTCGCGCAACGCCGGAGTCTCAGCGGCGAGAAGTTTTTGAAGAATTTCACGAACCTTCTTCCAGGCAGGCCTGCCGAGCGCAAGAAAATCGTTTAGTGAGTCGCGCGCGAACAGTTGTCGATCCTGGAGATCCTTAAAGTGTCCAGCCCCCTCGAGCGCGGCAAGATCAACCACGTACTCGCCGAGCGCGACGCCGATTCGCGCGCTTCCATTGCGCGGTTTGAAAACACCGAACGGCAAGTTCTCCAGCGGAAAATGCGAATCCGGCGCGACATCAATGAATGATTTTAATGGCATTGGCAGGGCGTTTGACCTCAATCGGTCCGAGCCGGACTGGCGGTTATGGCGGTTCGGTGAACCGCCCCTATCTTACAACAGATTTAAGGCGCGCAAATCTTGCCGCGGCTCATCGACGCTGCAGCTACCAAACGAAGTAATAAACTTTCGGCGAGCTTTGATGCGGTCGAGGGTGATTTCCCAATCGCGCCAGGCGAATACAGTGTCGTGAAACTCGAAAGACCCGGCGCTTTGGTCTTCGAGCATACCAACCGTTTGGGCTTCGTCCCAGTGGTGTTCCGCCGAAAGGACGCCGGCCCCAAGCACATTGAGAAATCCGTGCATTTCAGTTTTTACTTCTTCCCGAAATTGTCGAATCGGATGATGGAGCCCGGCCGTAAACTTGATTGGGACATGGTGTTTCGTCGAGGCAAGGATCGCTCGCGCAATCTGGACTGAGCTTGGAAAAGCGTCGGCAATCACCCCGCCCGTTCTCAACTTATACCCAAACGCCGGATGTTTCGCCCGCGCCAACATCGCGATCGTTTGTTCGGCTGATTCGGCGGGTGTTTCCCAGAAAGTCTGCACCTTTAAATCCGTCACTAGCACGGCGACCTCATTCAACTTCGCAATATCGACATCGGCCGGAAGCATCATTTCCAGCTGGGCGATCGAGACGAGGTCGGTGTGTTGTTTCTGGAACGAACCAATCGTTTCACCGACCTTCGCAAGCTCGGCCAGCAAATCTTTGGCGCTTTCCGTTTTGGGACCGAGCACGGAGACACGCAGCGGATGGTGCTTGTCGAATTGAGAAACAAGCGGCGTGGCATCCGCGAATTTCGCAACCGGCAACACAAACGCTGACAGCATCCAGGAATCCGCCGAGCGCGCGTAGTCGGCCTGATTCTTCAGCGCCGGCGCCAACTCGAGACTGCAGGGCGGAAACATTCCCGCGTAATCGATCGATCGGGTGAGCAGAGCGCGAAGCGAAGCAGCTGACATGGCATAAACTGAACAGTGTATTAAGAGGGCTAGTCAAACAGTTTGCATGAGAAACGAGCGTAACTCAGCAGGGGTTAGAACCTTTTCCTCATTTCTGCCTTACCAGGAGTGGTCTCTTTTGGCTGACGGTCACTTCTGCGCTTGGGCTCCAAGTGAAGCTTGACTTGGCTGACAGTGAGCCCTCAAAAACGGCGTTCCGCTTTGTGGCCTAGAATTGAGGCCACGATTGTCTCGACTTTTGTCCGGCAAGGTCATATAAACCCGACCCCAAAGTTCAATGGCCCAGACCGAATCAGCTTCCGCCGGCGAGCTCGTGATGTGTGCTTGTCGCGGAAAAACCTATAATTCCCGCGACCTGATCGACACCGCGATCTTTCGCGATGAACTCGATTCGACGTGGAAGCAGTTTCTTCGCGGCCTGCGAGCGGAAGAGCGCGCTGAGGAGCTTGAGCTGGAGCTCGACCATGACGCGATCGACGCGGCCGCGGAAAGTTTCCGTTACGCGCACGATCTGATTACCGCCGAGGAAACCGAGCAATGGCTGGCTGCGCGCGGCTTGAGTCTCGCGGATTTCACCGATTACTTTGCGCGACAACATTGGCTTTCAACGGTCGACGAGAAGATCGAATCGAATGATGTCGATCTCATTGCAGCCCAGTCAGAACTGCGAGAGCTTTTTACTACCGAGCTTATTTTTTCGGGCGGGCTTGATCAGTTGAATACGTGCCTGATGTGGCGACTGGCTGCGCTTGCCGCGATTGAGGAAGGCAACATTGATCCGGAAAGAATCAGCATGGAGCGAAGAGCGTTCCTGGATCGAACTAAAGTTGCCGAAGCGAAGTTGAATGACTGGCTGGCACAGCTCGGCCGCGATCAGAAATGGTTCGACGCGACGGTGGCCATGGAGGCTGCTTATAGGAGTCTGTGCGAAAAAGTGCTGACCTCCCAAGCTCGACAAAAACAGTTGGCAACGTTGCGCATGCCTCTGACCCAGTTCGAAGCTGAAGTGATTGAGGTGGAGTCGCTCGAGGCGGCTAAGGAAGCCCTCCTCTGCATTCGGCAAGATGGGATGTCGATGGAAGAGATTGCGGCCGAAGCGCGATATCCGTTTCGGCGAATGACTTTTCTGCACGATGCAGTCCCCGAGGAATTGAAGCAGAAATTCTGGAGCATCAGCGCCGGGGACGTGCTCGATCCGTTGCCCCGCGGCGATGGTTTCGAGCTCTATCGGATAACAAAAAAGATTGAGCCCGACCCAGCCGACCCTGCCGTCCAGCAACGCGTCGACGAGCGCCTTTTGGAGCGGCAGTTTTCCACATTGACCGGCGACCACGTGGAAGTGCGGTTAGGCGGACAAGCTTTAAGCGAATGAGAACCGCAGATACTCAGATCATTCGGCGCGCGGCGGCTTTTCGATTTCTTTCGGACGAACATTTCGCGGCTCTCGAGCCGTTACTACAGGAAGAGCATTATGATTTCGGAGATCTGATCGTCGAACAAGACGAACCAGCGGATGCTTTTTATATTTTGACGAATGGCCGCGCCCGAGCGGTCAAAATCAAGTCGGACGGCGAAGAGATTCCGCTCGGAGTATTGAAACCGGGCGATAGTTTTGGCGAAGCCGCTTTGGCCGAAGGTGGAAAGCGGGCGGCGACCGTGCGGTGCAGCACCGCGGTGGATGTCCTGCGAATCGATCGAAACGATTTTCTTCAACTTGTCGCGCAGGCGCCAGACCTTCGGCATTACATCGAAATGATCGGGCGCAACCGCGCGGTGCAGAGCTTCCTTTATCAATTCAGCAACTTTGGCCGTCTGCCCGGGCCGGCCCTCCGCAGCATGATCGATCATTTAGTGCCAGTGGGTTTCGCCAAGGGCGACTTGATCATCCGGCAGGGCGACGCGGCGGGACCGATGTATGTCATTGAGAAAGGGCGCGCGCGCGCCTTTATTGGCGACGGGAACGGACACCAGCGCAACGTAGCATTCTATCGCGAAGGCGATTTCTTCGGCGAGTTGTCGATACTAAACAACTCGGCGCGGGCAGCGTCAGTGGAAGCGTTCACCAATTGCCATGCCCTCGCGCTCGAACCGGAGGCAGTCTTGGATTTGCGCAAGCGGTTCCCCGAATTCGACAAACTATTGGTCGAGCGGCTCGCCATTTACGAGGCGAAAACCGAGGCCCGCATTCCACTCGACTTCTCCGAGGAACTTCTCCCGGCCGAAACTCGCCGGGCGGATAAGACTGCGCTCGATGGCGAGGAAGGAGCGGTTGAGAGCGAAGACAAAGCCGAACCGTTCGAAGACGAACACGGCTATTTCCGGAAGCGAGCAAACCGCATCCGGAAGATCGAGCACATCCAGCAGATCGATGAGATGGACTGTGGCGCGGCGAGTCTGGGAATGATTTGCCGGCACTTTGGACGCAAAGTAAGCCTGGCGCGGATACGCCAGCTTTGTCACACCGCGACAGATGGCACGAGTTTGAAAGCGCTCGTCCGCGCCGCTACGGAACTTGGATTGGCCGCGCGCGCGCTGAAAGTTTCGCTCAGAAATCTGCCAATGATGCCGTTGCCGGCGATTGTGCATTGGGAAGGCAATCACTGGATCGTGCTTTACGATGTCGATTCAGAGTTTGTTCGTGTCGCTGATCCCGCCCTGGGTTTGCGCAAACTTTCGCGGAGCGAATTTGAAGGAAAGTGGACCGGTTACGCCGCCCTTTTTGACTACACGACGGCATTCGAGCAGGCGCCGGAAGCCAAACCTGCGTTGGCCTGGTTGTTTCCTTTTCTGGCCCGGTTCAAGGTCGTGCTTCTCCAAGTGCTTGGGCTCGCCCTCGCGGTCAGCGTTTTGCAGCTGGTTTTCCCGGTCTTTACTCAGATGGTCGTCGACAAAGTCATTGTCGAGAACGATCTCGGGTTGCTGCGGACAATCGTGATTGGAATGCTCGCGGCCATTGTTTTCGTACAGCTGGCAACACTGGCTCAAGAATACCTGCTCGCGTTTGCCGCGGTGCGACTTGACACGGCTGTCCTCGATTTCCTGAGCCGAAAGCTTCTGTCGCTGCCGATGACCTACTTCACAAGCCGGCGAACTGGCGATATCCAGCGGCGACTAGACGGAGCGCGACAAGTCCGGCAATTCGCGGTGCAGCAAGGGATTGGTGCCTTGCTCGCGGTAGTTTATCTGCTGGGCGCGCTTTTTTTAATGGCGATCTATAGCCCACTCCTCACCCTGGCATTTCTCGCAAGCACTCCGCTTTATGCAGGCTTGATGATTTTTTCGGTGAAAGTGTTGAGGCCGTTATTTGCCGGTGTGGAAGAGAGTCAGGGAAAGTATAGCTCGCATCAAATCGACGCGATTAAGGGAATTGAAGCGGTAAAAGCGGCCTCTGCCGAAAGCGCGTTTCGCGACGCGATGCTAAATGAGTTCCTTTCCGTTTCGAAGCAGCTATTCCGCGCCAGCTTCATCGTGATGTCTTACGACAGCGTGTTGCAAAGCATCGGTTTGCTCTCGACCGCGATTTTTCTCTGGGTTGGCGCCACCCAGGTAATCCAGGGACATCTTAGCGTTGGCGGGTTCGTTGCCTTCAGCTCGCTGACTGCGATGGCGTATTCGGGAATTCTTCGAACGCTCGGCGTCTGGGACAACATGCAATTCGCCTCCGTTTTGTTGAATCGCCTGAACGACATCTTTGAGCAAGAGCCGGAACAAGGACATGATCGATCGCAATTAATCCCCGTCCACAGTTTGGAAGGACGCATCCAGTTGCGTGGAGTTTGCTTCAAGTACGGCGGACCGGAAGCGCCGAACATTCTAAGCAACATCGATCTCGACATTAGTCCCGGAAAAATGGTGGCGTTTGCCGGACGCAGCGGTTCGGGAAAAACGACCTTGATTAAGTTGGTCGCCGGCCTCCTGGAGCCGACCGAAGGCACGATCTCCTTTGACAACGTCGACCTTCGGACCCTGAACTACCGCGATGTGCGGCGACATATCGGAATGGTGTTGCAGGAAAATCACATCTTCAACGACACTATCGCGCGCAACATCGCCTTCGGAGATATCGAGCCGGACATTGATCGAGTATTGGCGGCAGCGCAGGCGGCCGCGGCGCACGATTTCATCATGCGGCTTCCGCTCGGTTACGAAACGAAAATCGGCGAGTCCGGTCTGGCCCTGTCCGGCGGCCAGAAACAGCGGATCGCGATTGCGCGCGCGATTTATGATAATCCGCCCATCCTGATTTTCGACGAAGCGACCAGCGCGCTCGACACCGAATCGGAGCGGGCAATTCAGGACAACCTTGGTCGATTGATGGCTGGTCGAACTACAATTGTCATCGCGCACCGGCTTAGCACCATTCGTGAAGCCAATGCGATCGTAGTTTTAGAAAAGGGAAGCGTGGCCGAAATCGGAACCCACGATGAACTGATGGCGCAACGCGGGCTCTATTATTATCTGTCCAGCCAGCAACTGGGCGTTTGATGAAACGACGACCATGAGTGTGAATGCACCAAAGCGCGGTTCAATCGAACTCGAATCCGAGATGCTGCCGCAGGATCCGCCGCCATGGATAATTCGGCGGACCGCGTGGGTTTTGATCGGCGCATTTCTCAGTGCGCTGTTACTTGCCATCGTGATGCGACTGCCCGAGACGGTGCACTGTCCATTTGTTTTGGTTCCCGCGACGGGCGAAGATCCAATCCAAGCGCCGCATCAGGGCGTCATTACTCGGATTTCTGTAACTGAAGGCCAGGCGGTGACCAAAGGTTCCGAGCTCTTTGTGCTTCGCTCCGATGAAATGCACGCGCTGGATACGGAACTGCAAACACTGAGCGAGGATTTGCGGACCAAGGAAGAAGGCCTGCTCCGAAGCGACATCGCCTACAAAGCCCAGCTCAACATCAAACTGGCTGAGATCGACCAAGCCAAGAGCGAAGTAAGTTTTCGGGAAAACCACGCTAAGACGAGTCGCGACCTGGTTGCGCGCATGGAGAGGTTGTCCAAGGAAGGCGGGATCTCGGAGGTCGATCTGATCAAGACGCGGCTCGATCTGGCCGGATCGGAAAAGGATTTTAGCGTTGCTCAACGAACCTTGCAGCAAACTGATCTCGATCGCGAGCGAATGGAGAGCGAGCACGCCAAGTCGCGAAGCGAACTGGTGTCGGAAATTCAAAAACTAAAGATGCGTGTCGCTGCCCTGAAGAGCGACTTGGAAAATACCCAACAAAACTTGCTCACGGTGCGGAGCCCTTATGATGGGGTGGTCATTTCGCTCGACCAGCGAAGCGTCGGCAGCGTGATTCAACAAGGGCAGATGCTTTGCCAGCTCGCCGAACAAAACACAAAGTTGCGGGCGCGACTGCTTTTAGGCGAATCCGGTTTTCCCAAACTCGCGGTTGCGCAACGGGTCCGGTATTTCTTTGAAGCGTTCCCCTATCAGCGTTACGGCGCGGTGAGTGGAAAACTCGATTGGATCAGTCCGTCGGTCGTTACTTCAAGCGACGGACCTCGATTCGTGGGCTTGGGGTCGCTCGAAAAGACCGCCATGCCCACCGGGCACGGCCAATCGCTGCCGCTGCGAGTCGGCATGAAAGGCGAAGCTCATATTATCGTCGGAAGCCGGACGATGATCGAATACGCCTTCGAGCCGGTTCGGCAACTCAATGAGAATCTGAAGCAATGACGTGATGAAGATGCACGAAATGCTTTCGCAGCTGAGAGTTGAGGACCTAACGACGAGCAACGCGGCAATGGCCCGCTGTCTGCGGCTGGCTTTTCTGGCCTCGAAATCCGACGTTCCAGTCGTTCTCTTGGGTGAGACTGGCACCGGCAAAACGTTGCTGGCGCACGCGATCCACAATTCCTCTGTGCGCGCTCAAGGAAGCTTCGTTTCCTTCAATGCGTCCGCCATGAGCGACACCCTGCTCGAGAGCCAGCTTTTTGGTCACGAAAAAGGCGCATTCACGGGCGCACAGCAGAGCGTTAAAGGAAAATTCGAGCTTTCCGACGGTGGCACCATTTTTCTCGACGAGATTTCGGAAATGAGTCCGCTGGCCCAGGTAAAGATTTTGCGGGTGCTCGAATATGGAGAGTTCGAACGATTGGGATCGGAACGAATGCTCAAGTCCAACGCTAGAATTCTCTGCGCGTCGAATTGCTCGCTGCAAGAACGAGTCCGGCAGGGCAAATTCCGGGAGGATCTTTATCAGCGCCTCAACGGCCTGACTTTGCTGATCCCCCCACTGCGAGAGCGCCTCGAGGAGCTTCCGGCCTTGATCGCCGCCGAACTGAAGATTGCGGCTGCCAAAGAAAACAAAAGCATCACCGCAATCCACCCCGAAGCGATGGAAAAGCTCGTCCATCACCAATGGCGCGGCAATCTGCGCGAACTCAATCACACCGTTCGCACCATGACTTTATTTTGCGACGGTCATGTAATCCTTCCGCAACACGTCATTTTTCCGCCCGATCTCGAGGCGACGAATCACGAAGCGCAACATCACGGGTCGCCGTCGTTGGCAAATAATGCGAACGAACATCACGGCGACATGGATCTCACTCTGGCCGGCGCCGTCAGGCGTCACGTCCATTTTGTTTACGAACAAGCCAATCGCAACCAGCGACGCACTGCGAAGTTACTTAGAATATCCAGGGCTACCCTGGCACGCCATCTTCGAAGCGCGGCGCAGAATCAAAACACCCACCGGCCTCAACGTTAGGCACAGCTGGCCTAAAGACGATGCCATCCTAATGGCAGCTGATTTTACGCGATTAACAAATCTGCAATACGTAAGTGACTGGACCTGAGGGCCAATGGCCCTTGCCATCTCCACCGTTAATTGGTGTTGGCACGAATGGTGGTAATAGCGGACTCGAAGTGAGTGCACCGAAAAACAAAAAATATGCGACGAGCGGGAATCCAAAAAATTCCAGCTCCAAACGCAAAAAGGAAAGATTGATCCGCCTCGATGATCTGATCCCAAAACAGAACGTCACCGGCGGTCGTCAATTTTTGTTCGGCGTCACTGACGCAGTACAAAAACACAAAAACAATAAACAACCCAAAACAAGAAAACTGATATGTCGAAGAAAACCAAGAAAAACATCAAAGTTCGTGACCTCAACCCGAAGAAAGACGCTAAAGGCGGCGGCGTGGCTGTCTCCGGCGGCGGTGCTGCCGTCTCCGGCCATGGCACCTCCCTAAGCGGCAAAGGCCCAGCCCCATTGGGCGGAGGAGCATCGGTGAGTGGCACGGGTCCAAGCACCCATTAATGTGTGACAGCCGCGCCGGAGGTTCCATTCCGCGGCGCGGTCCCACGTAGGAAAAATTAAACCCAACTAGGAACCCAACCCAATGAAAAAAGCCAAAAAGAAAATCAACGTTCGTGATATGAAGCCGAGGAAAAATCCCAAAGCTGGCGGCATCGGAAAGCCCGCGCCGCAAGGCATCGGCCACCCCGCGCCGCAAGGCATCGGAAAGCCGAATCAGAACTAAGATCTGCTCGGCAGTCGCGCCGCGCCCCGGTTAATTCCGCGGCGCGGCTTCTTTTTGTACTTTCTCTATCTGAGTCCGCGCCGTTATGGGAATAGACCGCGGATTTTCTTGGCCCTCATTACCCGTTCGACGCCGATGGCCATGGCGGCGGTGCGATGCGAAATCTTGTGCGCCTTGGCGCGCTTGATCACCTGGGTGAAGGAGTGCTCCAGGATTCGGAACAACTTGTCTGTGACCTCTGTCTCCGACCACATGAACGCTTGCTTGCCCTGAACCCATTCAAAATAGGAAACGATGACGCCACCGGCGTTGCACAAAATATCCGGGATCACGAACACTTCGTCCCAGCGTTTTTCTAAAATCAGGTCAGCTTCCGGCGTCGTCGGGCCATTCGCGCCTTCGGCCAGGATCCGGCATTTCAGTTTGCCCGCGTTTCCGCCGTTGACGACGCGGTCAACCGCGCACGGAGCGAGAATGTCGCATGGCATGGTAAGAAGCTCTCTTGGATCCACATGATCAGCCTCGTGGAACGCGCGGAGGTTTCCTTTTTTAAGGACGTGTTGTTCCGCGGCCTCTACGTCGATTCCTTTTGGGTTGTAAATCGCCGCGTAGGCGTCGCTGATGCCGACAACTTTTACGCCGCTCTTGTAAGCCAAGGACAGAGCTGCGACCGAGCCGACGTTGCCAAATCCCTGCACGATGGCGGTGCATTTCTCAGCGTCCATTTTCAACATGTTTATGGCGCGCTCGATCAGATAAACAACGCCGCGCCCTGTAGATTCACGGCGGCCTTCCGTTCCGCCGATTGAAACCGGTTTTCCGGTCACGATCTCATTAACCGCGTAGCCATGATAAACGGAATAGGTATCCATGAACCACGCCATGACCTGTTCGTTTGTTCCCATGTCCGGGCCCATCACGTCGGTCTGCGGACCCACGAACGGAATCATTTCCTGCATGTAACGCCGCGACACCGCTTCGAGCTCAGTCCGCGATAATTTGGTCACGTCACAAGTCACACCGCCCTTGGCTCCGCCGTACGGCAGGTTGGCCAGTGCGCATTTCCAACTCATCCACATGGCGAGCGCAGCCGTCTCACCCATCGAGAGTGAGGGCGCGAACCGAGTCCCGCCCTTGGTTGGTCCAAGCGTGAGATGATGTTGAACGCGGTAGCCTTGAAATGTTTTTGTGCTGCCGTCGTCCATGTGCACCGGCAACGTGACCGCCACCGCGCGCTTCGGATACATCAAGCGGTCTCGATCGTTTTTGTCGATGCTTAGATAATCGGCGATGACCTGAAACTGGTCGCACGCCATCTTAAAAACTTCGTCGTCGTAAATCGTCATGAGCCAAAGCGAACGTTAGAGCATCCGCGGAAAAACGCAGATGCTATTTGCCTCGAAAATCCGCTCCGTCAACTCCGAAACTCCGCCGCGGGAGGTCGTTTGTTCCCTTACCGGAAAACTCGCTTGGGCAACAGCATCGACAATCATCCGCGAATTCGTAACGTCTTCGGCGACATGAAAATCGAAACCCTCGCCGTGCATGCCGGTAACCGCATCGACTCCGCAACCGGCGCTGTCTCGCCGCCGATTAATCTTTCCACAACGTTCGAGCGCGACGTTGACGGCGCCTACTCCCGCGGATTCATGTACACGCGGAACAACAACCCGAACCGGCAAGCGCTCGAGGAAGGAGTCAGCGCACTCGAGGGCGGAGTCGCCGCGGCCGCGTTCGCATCAGGCAGTGGAACGAGCGCTGCGATTTTTCAGGCGCTCAACCCAGGCGATCACGTGGTTGCACATATCGATGCTTACTACGGGACAACGCGATTACTCCGCGAAATCTTTTTGCGCTGGGGGTTGGAGGCGGACTTCGTCGACATGAGCGACCTCACTGCCGTGAAAAAAGCGCTTCGCCCGAAAACGAAGCTCGCCTGGATGGAGACACCTTCCAATCCGCTCCTGAAAATTGTTGATCTTGCTGCGATTGCAAAAGTCGTGCACGACGCGGGCGCGCTTTGCGTTTGCGATAACACCTGGGCGCCGACATTGCAGCGACCGTTCGATCTCGGCTCTGATTTCGTCATGCATTCAACGACGAAATACTTTGGCGGACATTGCGACGTCCTCGGCGGAATTGTCGTCACAAGAACCGACAACGATTTGTTTCAACGCATCCGCGGCATTCAATACGAAGGCGGCGCAGTCCCCTCACCCTTCGATTGCTGGCTGGTCTTGCGCGGCATGCGCACATTGCCGTGGCGGATGAGGGCGCACTCGGAAAACGCAGCGAAAGTTGCGCAGTTTTTGTCGCAACATCGCAACGTCGAGCGAGTGCACTATCCGGGATTAGCCAAGCATCCCGGACACGAGATCGCGAAGAAGCAGATGTCGATGTTCGGCGGGATGCTCTCGTTCGAAGTGAAAGGCGGCCGCGATGCGGCGATGAAAGTCAGCACAAAGACGAAAATCTTTACGCGTGCGACCAGCTTGGGTGGAATCGAGAGTTTGATCGAACATCGCGCATCGATCGAAGGCCCGGGAACGAAGTCTCCGGAAGGTTTGCTTCGTTTATCGATCGGTCTCGAGAACGCCGACGACCTGATCGACGACCTCGATCAAGCACTAAGGTAGGGGCGATTGCCTTAATCGCCCGCGGGCGGTTACCGTGAACCGCCCCTACCAAGTTTGCGACGAACCAGATCGACCACGTCGCGCACTTCATCGACGCGAAACAGGAACGCGCTTCCGAAGAACATCGTTGCCGCGACGCCGATCACCAACAGAACGCCAAAAACCATTTGCCATCCCGGCAAGTGGGCGCCCGGATAAAACATTGTCTGAAGCGACAGCCAGCAAACTCCCGCGAGAAGCGCGAGCGGGACCACCAGCTTGGCGAGTAACTCAAAAAGCGCCCCGGTTTCCATCGGCCCGGCGTGTTTTTGCATCATTATATATAGAAGCACGAAGTTGATGATGGCGACGATGCTGACCGCAAGCGCCAGGCCGCGATGACCTAGGCCAAGCTTGAACATAAAAAACCAGTTCAAAACGAAATTGATGATGATCGACAAAATGCTGACCATCATTGGCAGATACCGCCTGTCGAGGGCGTAAAACGCAGGGGCCAAGACTTTCACCGCCGAATACGCAGCAAGACCGATCGCATAAAACTGCAACGCCGCGGCCGTCTGCCGCGTCGATTCCGCCGTAAATCTTCCGTGCTGGTAGATCACGCTGATGATTGGTTCCGCGAGAATAATCAATCCGACCGCGGCCGGAATTGTCAGCAACATCACCAGTCGAATTGCGTGCGCTAATGCGGATCGAAACCCAGCCATGTCGCCCAAGGCGGCCGTTCGCGAAACGAGCGGCAGCGTTACCGTTCCTACCGCAACTCCAAAAATTCCGAGCGGCAATTGCATCAAACGAAATGCAATGTTCAACCAGCTCACCGGACCGTCGATCACGTGACCGGCAGCGTCCGTCACCCGCGCAGCAAAAGCGCTGTTAACCAGAACGTTGACCTGCACCGCGCTGGCCGCGATCACCGCCGGGGCCATCAACGTGAGCACCGTCCGCACGCCGGGGTCGCGCCAATGGAAATCAGGATGGTACTTGTAACCCACGCGGCGCAGCGGCGGAAATTGCGCGGTCAATTGCCATAACCCGCCGATCAAAGTTCCAATCGACAATCCGATCAGCGAACGCGTGCCGAAATGTGGATCGAGCCAGTAACCGAACGCAACGCCACCAATGATTGAGCCGAGGTTGAAATAACTCGATGCCATCGCCGGCGCGCCGAAGACATTCTTGGCGTTGAGCATTCCCATCACCAGTGCGGCCAGCGAAACGAGCAGGATGAACGGCCACATGATCCGCGTGAGCAAGATCGTGGTCGCCGTTTTGTCGGGCGACCAGCCGCCGAAACCGGTCATCACATAAATAATTTGGGGCGCAAAGATGATCCCGAGCAGCGTGACCACGCTCATGAAAACCGCGGTGAGCGTTGCGACTTTGTTCCCGAGGCGCCAGGCCGACTCATCTCCCTCGGTCGCAATTTTCCTGGAGAACGTTGTGATGAACGCCGTCGAGAGCGCGCCTTCGGCAAACAAGTCGCGCAGCAGGTTCGGAACCCGAAACGCGATCAGGAACGCGTCGAGGTTCTTGCCGGCGCCGAAAAGTCCGGCGAACACCTGTTCGCGAATCAATCCAAGAACGCGCGAGCAAAGGACAGCGATGCCGACCACCCCGGTCGCTCGGGTGCTTACTCGCTGCGGTTTCGCCTCAGCCATCGGCGAACAAAGAACAACGTCCGCGAATTAACGAAAGCAAAAAATGCGGCACTCTCACGTCTTGGTCTGGGGCAACAAGAAACGCTGGTAAACGAAAGACGCTACGATCGCTACGATAGCGACGGCAATGAACGCGCCGATTCGATAAAGCTGTTTCAAAGTGTCGAGATCGTGCAAAAACAGCTTCGCAAACGTCACTAGCAGTAATCCGATCGCAACGAGACGAATCGCGCGAACGTTTCGCGCGATCCCAAGGACGAGCAGACAAAATGCGAACAGCGACCACGCGATGGTGTAAGCCATGTCGCGGGCAAAGTTTCCGGAAAAAGAAAATGTTAGCGTCGGACCGATTGAGAAGTAATCGGCGATCTCGATGTTCATCAGCAGAAACAGAACAATTCCCGCCAGCGAATAGAGCAGCGGCGTGGCGAACTTTTCATAAGATTTTTCTTTGGGCGCACCAAACCATTGCGCGCTGATGAAAAAGCAAATCGCGGTGATGCCGTAGGCGTATAGATACCAATTCCAGATCGGAACGTGGAGTTCGCGGGTGATAACTCAACACCGCCGGATTTAGCGCCAAGCGCACGAATGCTCCCGCGAGAATGATTAACGCGCCAGCGCGCAAGCGTCGGTTTGGGATCCAGCGGAAAAGTAAAATTAATAGGGAACCTTCGATCGCCCAACCGAGCGTGATCCATTCGCGATGAAACTGGACCGGGAAAACAAGACTGACGAACGCCAACACAGCCGCGCCTTGTGTCGCCAGTCGCGAATCGCCCGAGGCGAGATCGACGTTCTCTTTTTTGACCAGGTACCAAACGCCAATCGCGGCGGGCAGAGCGAACGCAAGCGTCGGCAGCCACAGCCACGCGTGAGGAATACAACCCTCGCACCAAATGCCAAAGACGCCATTGCAGCGCCGGTACCATCAGTCAGCCACCAGTGGACAAAGCAAAACTGCAACGGTGCCGCGATAGCTGCGATCACCCAAGGCCACAAGCGTCGTGTGCTGTAAACATACGGCGTTGAGTCAAAGAGAAGAAAAATGCCGATGTACCAAACAGGCCGCACCGCAGGGAAACTTAACGTCGAACTCACCAAATATTGAACTGCATACCGTCCATTCAACTATGCACGCCAAGACAAGTGTTACTCCGACAACTATGCAAACTGCCTTTGACTTCGATCATCGCCGCGTTGAACGGCCGCAACCGACGAGCAAGTCGCGATAGCGACGGGGAGCTTGAGAATCCCCCAAAACCAATGTTGAGCAGTCCAATCGGAAAGCTCGAACCCGCATTGGAGAGCCACATTGCGGTGCGCCAGTGACTGCAACCGCCGCGATCGTCCAGGCATCATTCAATTTGGCAGATCTGAGCGAAACGAGATTAACAGAAATAAAGCTTGATGCCGAACTGCATGGACCAACTAGGAACAACAATTGACGCTCGTAAGGTGGGCCGCCGGGCCACGCCAGCTGTCGATGTAACATTCGCTCGACCAATCGTGGCCTGACCAACCATCCGACGCTATCGGAACCGATCGCTGCGATCAGAATAAGATAACGTCCAACGCTTGAGCGCAGCCACGGCAGCGATCGCGCAGTCGAGCACCGTCGATGTAGGCAAAACAAACCAAGAATTGTTGTATGAATCTTCGAAACAAGATACGGAGTCGCAAAACCTCCAATGATTCGCAAGCCAGGCGATGCCTTGAGCGGCGAGATAGTGCGCGAGAAACAGCGCGACGGCGGTGACGATCCACATCAGCTGCCATCGTCGCGGTCAGCGGAATCAAATTGTAGAACGCATGCGCGGCGTAAGTGTCGGCATACAGAATCAACACGCCGGTCGCGCACAGACTTTGCGCCGGAATTCGATAACGTCGAACGCGCTGCAACAAAGCAACGATTACCAGCGCGATGCCAACGATCGCGCCCGCGACAATTCGCATCGCCGGCGTGATCCAATTGTTTTCGAACGCGTATTTGACGAAAAAGACAACGCCGAGGAAAAACGCGAAGCCGCCGATCCAGGCGAAAAGCTTTACGCCGAGAATGGACTCCCAATTGAATGTCGGAAGCGGCTTCGCCGGAGCAGTCAGCGGTAGAGGGGAGCTGGTGTCGTGACTTTTGGTTGCGTCGCATACGCCGGCAGCGGAGGAGGAACCGCAGCTCTCTGCGGTGCCGATTTTTGAATCGGAGCTTCCCCGCCGCCCTCGAGCTTGCCTAACCGGCGCTTCAACTCTTCGATGCTCGCATTAAGCTGGGTGAGCTTCGCCAAGGCTACGATTGCCACTACCAGCGCGGCTAACGCGAGAATTCCGAGGGCCAGGGGGTCGTCGATCACAACGACGATGATGAACCGTTACAATCCGGTTGGACAATCGATAAATTCGAACGGCAGCTGAAATTTAATCGATAAGTGCGCGGCGAGCGCTTTGACGCCGAAGGTCTCGGTCGCGTAATGACCGCCGAGAATCAGATTCATTCCCGAGCTCTTCCGCAGCAACCGCCGCCCAATGCGGCGCTTCGCCGGTAATGAACGTGTCGATCTTCGCTTCGGCGACGCGATAAATCTCCGAGCCGGCCGCGCCCGTAACGATTCCGACTCGCCGCGATTGGCTTGGGACCGAAATTAAACGTCTTAACTGGACCGCCGAGGACCGTCTTCAGTTTCCGGATCAACACACTGCGCGGAGTTGACGTCTTGGCCTTCAGTCCGACCGATTGTCCTTTCTCTTTCAAGAACCGCTTGGTCGATTTCAATCCAAGCGCGGCCGCGAGCTGTGCGTTGTTGCCGACTTTCGAATGCATATCGAGCGGCAGGTGCGCGCTGTAAAGCGCGATGTCGTTCTCGAATGCGATCTTCAATTGGCGGCGCAACGCGCCGGTCACGCTCTGCAATCCCGGCCAGAACAAACCGTGATGCACAATCAGAAGATCGATATTCTTCTTCGCGGCTTCACCTAGCACGCGCGTCGAAACATCCACCGCCGCGCCGATTTTCGTGCACCTTGCCGGAATTTTCAATTTGCAGACCATTCAGCGCATTCGGCCAGTCTTCAATCTCTTCAATTCGCAGATAGTCGCTCGTGTATTCGACAATTTCGGAAAGTGTGACCATAGGCTTGCAACATTTGCTAGCGCGTCGCCAGTCCCTTCAACCCTCTGTCATCCTGAGCAGAGCGAAGGATCTCCCACAAGTCGAATGATTACACAATTTACTTTGCGTGATCCGCGCTTCGAGTGCGAGATCCCTCACATACGTTCGGGATGACAACAGGAATGCTTGACGAAATCGGCAGCTCTTGGGACGTTGAATTGCGATTTAATTCCAATGGAATACAGCGACGCGCCGACTCAAACGCAAGAAATTAGCTGGGACACGAAGCCTTGCCCGTACTGCGGAACACTGCTCCCGAAAAACGCGACTTCGTGCACGAATTGTGATTGGACGCTGGAGGCGACCAAGCCGGCCGAGCCGAAAGCGAGTGACGCGATGGCTATTTTGCTCAGCATTATTCCCGGCCTCGGCCACATTTACAAAGGGCATCGCGCAATGGGCGCATTCATTCTGTTTCTTATCACGCCGCTGGCGATCGTGTTTGCGATTATCGCGGCGATGGCGTCCGCCGGTTGGGGAATCCTGATGCTGATCCCGTATTGGGGCGCGGTGATGTTGCACGTCTGGGCCATCGACGACCGAATCACGCCGACGCCAGACGAAGGCGAGCAATACTGAAATTGTAGCGACGGTCTGGACCGCCGACGGCGATCATAAATCGCCGCTACAGTCCCAAAATCCAAGTCAGCTTGCCGGCGCTAGGGTTCACGCGCGACGCTGGAAATTTTGAGTCGCCGTTGATCACGCGATCGATCAGCTCCGCGTTTTTGTTGGCGTTCACTAGAAAGCAAACGTTCCGCGCGTGATTGATCAGCGGAAAGGTAAAGGTCAGCCGCCACGAGTTAAACTTCGGAACGAAATTGGCGACGACGCGACGAGATATTTCGTTTACCGCCGCGGTTTCCGGGAACAAGGATGCCGTGTGACCGTCGTCCCCCAATCCAAGCAAAATCAGATCGTGTCGATAAATCTGTTCGCCGCGCTGGGTCGCGATAAAATCGAGATCGTCCTGATATTCCTGCGCGGCGATTTGCGGCTCGATCTCGCCGCGCATTCGCAAAATCGATTTCTCCGGAATCGCCGCCGGAACGAACAATGTCTCGCGCGCCATGCGGAAATTGCTTTGCTCGTCGTCCGGCGGAACGCAACGCTCGTCCCCGAACGTGATTAGCACACGGTCCCAGGGCAAATCGTGCCCAGTCCGCGCGACCTCGGAATAAACGGGGCGCGGCGTGTTTCCGCCTGCAAGCGCAATCCGAAATTCGTTCCGCTCCGCCAGTGCCTGGTGAGCGAGATCGACAATGAAACGGGCCGCGTCAGCAACGAAGTTTTTTGTTCGAACGACTTCTGCGCACATCCTGTCAAATGGCGCAATGCGATTGGCCGCGCTTCGCGAGATATCGCTGGTGATATTCCTCGGCCCGCCAAAACTTCGGCGCAGGCTCGATCTGAGTCACAATCGGCCGGTTGAACTTGCCGCTGGCGGCAAGTTTTTGTTTCGACGCTTCTGCCGCCGCTTTTTGCTCCGGCGAATGATAAAAAATCACGGAGCGGTATTGCGTCCCAACATCCGGACCCTGGCGGTTCATCGTGGTCGGATTGTGGTTCGACCAGAAAACATCCAGGAGTTTGTCGTAGCTGATTTGCGAAGGATCGAATTCGACCTGCACGACTTCGGCGTGGCCGGTCTCGTCGGAACAAACATCTTCGTAGCTGGGATTGTCCTTTGTCCCGCCCGCGTAACCGACCGCAGTGGATGTCACGCCTTTCAGATTTCGAAAAGCTTCTTCCACGCCCCAAAAACAACCTGCGCCAAACGTCGCTTTTTCCGTCGTCATATTAAATGATCGAACGCCTGTGCACCGGGCGCAACCAGACTTGCGCTTGCCTTTGCCGCTCCCGCAAACAACATGTCGGAATGACAGGTCCGACCACGGTTGAAGAGACGCGAGCTCCCTGGATTATCCGGCTGCTCAACAAATCTGGTGCCGCGCTCGAGAAGATCGGCTTTCAGACGAAGGCTTTCTCCCCAGCGCAGTTAATCGAAAGCGCCAAACGACGTTGTGAGCTCGAAGATTTCGGGGAGCCGGAGTTTTTCGAACCGCTCTCACGCTTGCTGGAATCGAGTCATCGTGAGGCGCGGCTAAACGTGATCGGCAAACTTGCGCTTAAGAATGATGTCGTGAGAATCTTGTGCAATCGGTTGCGTCTCGCGCGGGATCGGCGGCTTCATCCTGAAATCGCCACCCAGGAAATTCGCCAACCGCTATTTATTGTCGGTTTGCCGCGCAGCGGGACCACACTTTTGCACACGCTCCTCGCTGCCGACCCGGCACACCGCGTTCCATTGACGTGGGAGGTCATGTCGCCTTCGCCGCCAAGCGCGGAGGATCGACAACAACGGACCCGTCATGCTGCCCGCGACCTCGCGATGCTTCGCTGGTTGGCACCGACTTTTGAAAGCGTTCACGCGACAGGCGCCGAGCTCCCGCAGGAATGTGTTTCTCTCATCAGCCCAACCTTTCTGAGCGACCAGTTCGACACGATGTACAACATTCCGTCCTATCGGGCGTGGTTCTTTCGCCAGGATTTGCGGCCAGCCTATTCCTATCACCGGCGGTTTCTGCAGCATCTGCAATTCCGAAGCTCGGCGGAGCGCTGGATCCTAAAAGCTCCGGCCCACATGTTCGCAGCGCCGGCGTTGCTGTCGATCTATCCCGACGCCAAGTTCGTGCAGTTACACCGTAATCCCATTGATGCGGTCGCGTCGGTCTCGAGTCTTGTCACGATCCTCCGGCGCGTGTTCAGCGACGCAGTGGACCCGCTCCAGGTGGGGAGCGATGCCATGGTCTATTGGTCGGACGCCGTGAAAACTTTCATGCAGGTTCGCGATCAACTGCCGACAGATCGGATTTGCGATGTTTATTACAACGAAATCCGGCGTGACGCGATTGCTGCCGCGCGTCGCGTTTACGAACATTTTGGCTGGGACCTCAAACCCGAAATCGAGCAGAAGATGCGTGCGGTCCTGGCAGAGCAAACGCCACGCAGAAATGGTGTTCATCGCTATAACGCCGCTTACTTCCAGTTGGAAGGAACCAACGGCTTTGCCGAGTATTGCGAGCGATTCGGTTTTACGCCGGCGAGTATTCAGCAGCAGGTACGCGCCGAAGCCGCCGTGTAAAAATCAGCGGGGGTCAGCGGTTGGCGACTGACTCTCGATTTTGCGGCGAAGGCGCGGGCAAGATCGACAATTCGCTGACCCACATTAATTCACAGGCGCCATTGCCGGTATCGGTTCGGCTGAGCGAGCTCCTCCACGGGCTGAGTCCATGCCCAGTGGCCTGCACGAGGTCTCCGCCCAAATGCACCAGCTCGCCAGTGCGCAACGATTTGCAT
Organism: uncultured Verrucomicrobiae bacterium; assembly: GCA_963801815.1. Lineage (GTDB taxonomy): Bacteria > Verrucomicrobiota > Verrucomicrobiia > Chthoniobacterales > UBA10450 > AV40. The sequence continues at coordinate 262,336 of CAWDGJ010000001.1, read as the reverse complement.
CGGGACGCAATCTCCCGCGTTGCAGGAATTATGTGAACATTCGTTGAGTGCGAAATGATTTGCTCGTTCGAAATTGGTGCCGGCAATCTATAGGCGAACCAGTAAAACCGCATGCTTTGGGTGATGTTGATCTGATCAAGCACGCGCTGATCGGACATTGGCCCCCAGCCAAGCGCAAGATCTACCGGAACGAGTGACGCTCTCTGGTCCCAACGGTAGATTTTTAGATGAAGTACGCGGGCGTCGAGCGCGAAATGCGCTAGCGGCGTGAGTTGATAATCTCCGTACGCCATCGACGAATCGACGGTCTGCGTTTGCTCCGGCTCGGACGAAATCAAGATTCCAGGCGAATATTCGATCGGCCGGTGCAACTGATGCCAGGTGAATATCGCGGCGGCGAGAAGAAGGACGAAGCCAAGAAACTTCACCCCATACTGCTGAGCAGATTCAGTGCTTGCGACTGAGCTTACATCACCATTCCGCCATCGACGCAGATCACCTGACCGGTGATGTAGCTCGCTTCAGCCGACGCGAGAAACGCGGCTGTATTGGCAATGTCTTCGGGCGTGCCGGTTTTGCCGAGCGGAATCTGCGACTGGATTGTCTTCTTAATTTCGTCCGACAATCCAGCGGTCATGTCAGTGGCGATGAACCCGGGCGCGATCGCGTTGACGGTAATGTTCCGGCTCGCCAGCTCGCGCGCGAGCGACTTGGTGAAGCCAATCAATCCCGCTTTGCTCGCCGCGTAGTTCGTCTGGCCAGCGTTACCGATCAAACCGATCACTGACGTGATGTTAATGATTCGGCCGCTGCGTTGCTTGATCATCGCGCGTATCACCGATTGGGTGAAATTGAACGCGCCGCGCAAGTTCGTGTTGAGGACGGTGTCCCAATCCTCGATCGACATTCGCATGGCGAGACCATCCCGCGTCACGCCGGCGTTGTTCACCAGAATGTCGATCTTGGTGAAATCGGAGAGAATCTGCCCCCCAATTTTTTGGACTGCGGCGTGATCGGCCACATCGACGGTGTACGCTGTGGCGGCAGGCGTCCCGCCTGCATCCTTTCGCAAGGTGTTTATTTCGTCGGCAGTGCGTTTCGCGTTCGCTTCGCTTCGACTGACACAGGCAACGCGGGCACCTTCAGCCGCGAGCCGGAGCGCGATCGCATTCCCAATCCCCCGCCCCGCGCCGGTCACAATCGCATTCTGGTTCTCGAATCTCATCGCGCGATATTGCACGCGATGAATTGCCTTTGCGCAAGTGCGAACAAATTAACCACTCGTGCAATCAAGTTTCAACACTTGACCGATCCGGTCGGTCGAGCTTATCAAGCGTTTCCGCTGTGGCGGCGGCGTCGGCGTGCGATAGGCCAGCCAGCGAATGTTGCGCGCAAGCCGCAGTCGCAGTCAGCAAATTCTGGTGAGCGCTACCCCGACGGCCCAAAGGGTCTTGTCGGGAGCGCAACTTCTCTTCGGTCGCGTCCTCAATTTCGTGGAAACCGACAACAATGACCGTTGATCAGGCGCCAAAGACTTCGAGAAACGCGACTTCGAAGGCAAGGGCTTCCTGGATGTTGCGACCCAGATTGTCGCGCAATTCTTCCAAACGCTGGATTCGGCGCAAGACTTCGGGCACGGAAAAACGTTCGGCCAAACCGGCTGTCTCCTTTTTTGCCGGCAGCAAGTCGCACCGGCCGACCTTTGTGCACGCACGAAGAATGTCCGACCAAAATTCCAACAAGACTTCGATTAGAACCGCGCGCCGCTGGATGTAGAGACTTTCGGTCACCGCCTTATAATATGCTTCGCGGTCTTCCAGCCATGCGCCATCGGTGGAATTGCGATAGCGAGTTTCCTCGCTCTTCAACGCCTCGTCATTTTCGGCTTTAATCTTCTCCTTAATTCCTCCGAGCAACGCCTGCATTCCCTGCGTCAAACGATATGCCTGCTGGACTCCCCAAGTCTTTTCGCGGGCCATGGTGCGAAGCAGTTCCACCAGCTCTGTGCGTTCCGCCAATTCGGGTTCCTGGCCATTCGCCGCCAGTGGAATCGAGATGCAGCGTGATACGATCGTGTCCGGCAGAGCTTCCGGCAGCGCACTCAACAGTAGCAGCAGCGAATTGCCCGGCGGTTCTTCTAGCGTTTTCAAAAACGCGTTGGCGGCCTGCGGTTGCAAACGGTCGGCCTCGGCGATGATCGCTACCTTTTGGCGTCCTTCACCGCCACGCATTTGAAGGCCATGCTCGAGTTCACGAATTTGCTCGATCAAAATTCTTCGCGACTTGGATTCCGGCTCGGCCACAAAAATCTCCCGCGCCTTCGACGAAAATACTTCAGCGACATTGGTTCCGTTCACGGCGTTGGCGAGTTCAGCAGCCACTTCCCTTTTACCGCTCCCAACCGGTCCGGAAATCAAATAGGCGTGTGCGAGTCGATTGTTTTCGTGTGCGCGCCGCAAAAATCCGATTGCTGCCTTACGGGTAAACGCCATGGTTACATTTCCGATTTCGGATTCTCGATTTCGGATTTCACGGCAAGCTGCGGGAATCGCTTGGAAAGTGTTCCCCAGATTTCCGCTTCGATTGCGTCCACAGGTTTCGATCCGTCGATCAAAACAACGCGTCTCGATTCGCGTTTCGCGAGATCTAGATACGCATCGATCACGTCCTCATAAAATTTGTCCGGTTGCATCTCCATGCGGTCGGGCCGCCGCGGGCCTTTCATCCGAGCGCGCGCTATCTGAAAATTAACATCGAGGAAGAGAGTGACGTCCGGAATGCAATCGCCAACTGCGAATGCGTTCAGTTGTCGAACGATTTCCTTATCAAGCTTGCGCGCGACGCCTTGATACACCGTTGTCGAATCGTAGAATCTGTCTGCGATAACGCATTGCCCGTTTTTTAGCGCCGGCTTGATCACTTCGCGGACGAGTTGCGCGCGGCTCGCCTCGAACAGCAGCAGTTCCGTCTCCGGCGTCATCGCCGCACTTTGGGGTGCGAATTGTAAGAGCTCACGGATCGATTCGCCAATCGGCGTTCCACCCGGTTCGCGCGTTACCAAAACTGGAACGCCGGCCTTTTGGAGACGCTCCGTCAACCGCCGGACTTGGGTCGATTTTCCGCAACCTTCCGAGCCTTCAAACGTGATAAACGGCAGCCGGGTCATGATCTCAGTTGGTCGCACCCATCGACTTTTTCAAGCCCCAAATCCCAAAGCCCAAACTCCAGGGAAATCCCGAATCTCAATCTGCAAGCTCGCGCGGACCCACGGGTGGAGTTTGAGTATTGGAGCTACCCTTGGATTTGGCTATTGGTGATTGGGATTTATGAAATCATTCTGGCTCGTGAAACAGGAACCATCCGATTATTCATGGTCGGACTTTGTCGCGGACGGCGGCACTAGCTGGACAGGGGTGCGAAATTTTGCCGCGCGAAACAACCTCCGCCGCATGTCTAAAGGCGATCACGCGCTTTTCTACCACAGCGGCGAAGAGAAAGCCGTTGTCGGCATCGCAAAGGTAACGCGCACCGCCTACCGCGACACGACCGCCAAGGAAGGCGACTGGAGCGCGGTCGATCTCGCCCCGGTTAAACGCCTGTCGCGGCCAGTCACGCTTGCAGAAATCAAAGCGAAGCCGCAGCTCAAGAACATCGCGCTCGTTCGACAATCGCGTTTGTCGGTGATGCCGCTAGGGCAAAGGAATTCGACCTGATCGTCCAAATGGCGGCCAAGTAATTTCCACTTGTTCGCATAACCAGCGGGGTCGAAAATTTGGCAAAATGACATCGGCTGTGGCCACGCAGTTTCTGCCGGTCGTTGCGACGGCGAGTGCGACCAGGGATTTCCTCGTCGTTTCCATTCATGACGTTGCGCCGTCGACCCAACCGGCGATAGACAGGATGCTCGCAGACCTAGCGAAGCGCGGTGTCCGAACGTGCTCGTTGCTCGTTGTGCCGAATTATCACCATCAAGGCGTCTCCATACGGGATCGACAATTCGTTGCCTGGCTTCGCGACCTCGAATCGTCGGGACACGAAATCGTTATCCACGGATATTTTCATCAACGACCCCGACAAACACACGAGAGCGTTATCGATAAATTCGTAACCCGATTCTACACCCAGGACGAAGGCGAGTTTTACGACCTCGGCTACGACGAGGCGCTACGGCGAATCAAAAGCGCGCGCGACGAATTCAGCGCTGCCGGATTAAATCCACGCGGATTCGTTGCGCCGGCCTGGCTGTTGAGCGGCGAAGGCGAGCGCGCGGCCCGGGATGCGGAAATGGAATACACGACTCGTCTTCAAAATGTGCGCGACTTGCGTTCGGGCGACACTTTTCCCGCGCGTTCGCTCGTTTACAGCGTTCGAAGCAGTTGGAGACGTGCGACCAGCCTGGCTTGGAACGCTACCCTGAGCCGCACGCTAAAAAATAAACCCCTGATGCGGTTAAGTATACATCCGCCGGATTATTCGCACTCGGCAATCTGGCGACAGATTGGAGATCTTGCCCAGGCAGCGGGAAATGTTCGAACGACGACGACCTATCAGGACTGGATCGCGGACCAGCGGCTGAAACGCGCGCTGTAACGTTATGAGCAAGTGTGACCTTCACATTCACTCCCGCTTCAGCGCGCGGTCCGAGGAATGGCTATTTCGCCGGTTCGATTTTCCAGACAGCTACTCCGATCCGCGCGAGCTGCATCGGAAACTTCTCGAGCGCGGAATGGATTTCGTCACCATCACCGACCACGACACGATCGACGGCTGTCTCGCAGATTCGCGATCTGCCGAACACATTCATCAGCGAGCAGGTCACGACTTATTTTCCGCAAGATCCCTGCAAGATTCACCTTTTAGTCTGGGGAATCACGGAGAAACAGCACGCGGAGATCGTCATCGTGCGTGACAACATTTTTTCTCTGCAGCGCTATTCTGCAGAGTGGAAAGATCGCCCACGCGGTCGCGCACCCGCTCTACAGCATCAACGGCAAGCTCGGGGCGTCGCATCTCGAGCGCCTCATTCTGCTGTTCAAGCATTTCGAAGGCATCAACGGTTTGCGTGATGCACTTCTGAGCGAACTCGCCCAGCAACTTTTTGCTTCGTTAACGCCGAAGAAGATTGAAGAGTTCGCCGAACGCCACAATCTCGAGCCGACTCATCGCGAGCCCTGGAAAAAAATCCTGGTCGGCGGCTCGGACGATCACGGTGGCCAGTTTATTGCGTCGGCCTATACCGAAACGCCCCGCGCAGATTCGAGCGAAAAATTCCTGGAGCAAGTTCGTGCCGGAAGCTGCGAGGCGCATGGTCACGGCGGAACTCCCCTCGCCCTTTCCCATGGATTCTACAACACCGTCGGCTGTTTCGTTCAGGACCGGTTTCACGAAAAACTTGGACCGAGTGCGGCGTTGGTGGAGCAAATGTTTTCGCGCTTTATGGAAGGACGCGATCCGACCGAGTTCACGCTTTCCGAGAAAGTAAGTTTTGTCGCGCAGGGCGTGATGTCGGGAAAAATTTTCGAACTGGCCAAGCCCGCCAACATGTCGCTCTGGAAAGAGCTCTCCGGTTACTTCTCGCGACCGGAAGTAAAGGCGAAAATGGCGGCAGAACTGGAATCCATCGCGGAGCCGGAGCGACGCACCTTCGTCATGGCAAACATGGTGGCCGAGCAACTCGCGTTTCGATTTTTCCAAAAGTTCGTCCAACAAATCAGCGCCGGGAATATGCTGGAAAGCATGCAGGCATTAACCGCGATCGCACCGATCCTCATCGTGCTGGCGCCCTACATTTATGGATTTCACAGCCAGGCGCCGTCGCGGAAATGGTTGCGCGGCATCTTTCGAGAGTTGACCGGCGAGATTCCGGCAGCGTTGCAAAACACAAAGCGCGCCTGGTTCACCGACACACTCGAGGACGTCAATGGCGTTGCCACGACCATTCGAAAAATGACTGCCGCCGGCGCGAGCGCGGGCAAGGAGCTGATCGTCGTCACATCGCGCACCGAGCTCACGGTCGACGACATCCCGATCAAGAATTTCAAGCCGATCGGCGAATTCGAGCTGCCGGAGTACGAACTGCAGAGGTTGAGCTTCCCGCCGATTTTGCAAATGCTCGATTACATTCAGCGCGAAAAATTCACCGAAGTGATCATCAGCACGCCGGGACCGATCGGGCTGACCGCGTTACTTGCGGCGAAGATGCTCAATCTTCAAACGAGCGGTATCTATCACACCGATTTTCCGCAATACGTCCGCATACTGACCGAGGACAGTTTTCTCGAGAGCGTGACCTGGCGTTACATGCATTGGTTTTACGGCCAGCTGGACACGGTCTTCGTGAATTCAGAGGAATATCGTCAGAGCTGGATCAAGCGCGGATTCGATCCGGAGAAATTGAAAATTCTCCCGCGCGGGCTCGACACCGAGTTGTTTCATCCCACTCGACGCGATCCGGCGTTCTTTGAGAGATTCGGGGCCAAGAACGGACAAGTGCGCTTGCTCTACGTCGGCCGCGTTTCGCGCGAAAAGGATCTCGATCTCTTGGTCGAGGCATACCGGAAACTGCGTGACGAGGGATTGTCGGTTCAACTTTTTGTCGTTGGCCATGGCCCTTACTCGGAAGCGCTGCACGAAGCGCTGCCGGAAGCGTTCTTTACGGGTTATCTTACCGGGAAAGATCTCGCCGCCGCCTACGCCTCAGCCGACATCTTCGTTTTCCCGAGTACGACCGACACGTTCGGTAACGTCATTATTGAAGCGCAGGCATCGGGGGTTCCGGTCGTCGTCTCGGATGCCGGCGGACCAAAAGAGCTCGTCGAAAACAATCAGAACGGTTTGATCACAAAATCTCATGACGCGAAAGATCTGACCCGCGCGATTCGCGAATTGGTGGTTGATTCAGAGCGCCGCAAGCGGATGGGCAGTCACGCGCGGGACGGCGTGATCAATCGCACCTGGCCGAGCGCCTTTCGAAAATTCTGGGCAGCGACCGAATTGTGACTGACTAGCTGGGCAAGGGCGGCGGCGTTGGCAAAGCAGCCGGCGGCGGCTCAACACCCGAAGCCCAAACATCGTAGTCGGGTCCGAATTGCCGGATAAAACGAAGTCCGAACGCGCGCAAACAAACGAAGACCGGCAAGAGTATCACGGTGCCGATGTAAGGGATGAGTGCGATGCAACAGGTCGCGAGAATCACGACGCAAGAGGCCATTCCCGCCGCGATAGCCAGTGCGATCCAAAACAAACAATAGAGCGTGATTTCACCGGGATAATTTGCGACCAACGAGATTGCGGCCCGGAACGCCTCGCTCGCCCTGCAACGCCGGCGGTACATCACTGCGACCATGAAATGGGAGATCAGCGTCCAAACGAAAATCAGCAGCACAAGGAACGCGGCCCAGAGTACGATCGTGCAGAGTAGGTAGACATCGCGCCAATGCGGACGTAATCCGCTACGGATGACCGGCACCAGGAACGGTAGCGCCGTCAGCGTGAGAACGATTCCGATTATCAAGCCCACCACCAACGCGAAAAGAAAATAACTATTCCCTTCTTTGCGAAATTCGCGCCACGGTTCCGCGATCGTACCACGATTCTTCACGATGCAATCGACAAACATAAATCGCCCGCGTGCTCGCAGCCAGGCGAAGACGATGATGATGGCAAAGATCAAAACAAGGAATACGATCAAGATGAAGATCAAAAGCGGATGTGGAATTTGATGGATCGCGTCGCGCAGGTCTTGCACAACGGGAAAATCGTTCCAATCGCGGTCGCGATAATTAAAATTGTAATTGCTGCTGCTGCCAAGATTCGAAAGCCACGCCGCGAAACCAATGACGAACCATTTCTTCAAATCGAAGGGCTGAAACAGGATTTTCTTCATCAGCTCGAACGCTTCGCTGAATGGCTTGAAGATCTCGATCGTGGGTTCACCGCCGCTCACGGCGCGATTTGAATCGCTTGATCTGCGACAATCAAGCTCTCTCGTAACAAAAGTGCGTGGTGGCAAGGTGTTGATTTTACGAGAGCTCGCGTGTTGCATTGAACCGGACGCGAACGGAAACCAGCCGCAGGCAGAGCCGCCAACGTGTTGAAACGCGAAATACAAAAGTGAAACCAAAACGTCGCTATCCAATTGGCGCGGAACTGATCGACGCCAACGAAACGCACTTCCGTCTCTGGGCGCCGAAAGCGCAGGATCTCGATCTTGTCCTGGAAGAAAGCGCAGATCAGAATGCGAAGCGGACGTTTCAGTCGCTCGACCGGGAAGACGGCGGATACTTTTCGGGAGTCGCTAATGTCGGTGCCGGCGCGCTCTATCGTTTTCGCGTAAACAAAGCTGAGCATTTTCATCCCGACCCGGCGTCTCGATATCAACCGCATGGGCCGCATGGATCATCCTGCATTGTCGATCCCAGGCAGTTTAATTGGACAGATTCGAAGTGGCGGGGCGTGAAAATGAAAGGCCAGATCGTCTACGAATTGCACATTGGTACGTTTACCAAACAAGGAACGTGGCTGGCCGCGGCGGAACAATTACCCGAGCTTGCACGAATCGGAATCACGGTGATCGAAATGATGCCGATTGCCGACTTTCCCGGGAATTTCGGCTGGGGTTACGACGGCGTGGACCTGTTCGCGCCGTTCCATCATTACGGAAAACCGGACGATTTGCGACGATTTATCGATAAAGCACATTCGTTAGGCGTGGCCGTGATTCTCGATGTGGTTTATAACCACTTCGGCCCGGACGGAAATTATCTTGCCATTTTCTCGAATGATTATCTGATTCGCGAAAAGGAGACCGACTGGGGCGATTCAATTAACTTCGATGGACCTAACTCGGCACCGGTCCGGGAATTTTACATCACCAACGGCCGCTACTGGATTGACGAATTCCATTTCGATGGCTTTCGCTTCGACGCCACCGACGCGATTCACGATAAGTCGGACGAATACATCGTCGGCGCGGTAGGCCGCGCCGCGCGCGAAGCCGCCTCGCCGCGATCGATTATTTTGATTGCGGAAAACGAGAGGCAAGTCATCAAACTCATACTGCCGCGCAGCGAAGGCGGTGACGATCTCGATGCGGTCTGGAATGACGATTGCCATCATAGCGCCGCCGTCGCGCTGACCGGGAGACGTGAAGCCTACTACACCGACTATCTTGGCACCCCGCAGGAATTTATTTCCGCGGCCAAGTACGGCTATTTGTTTCAAGGACAACCTTATTTTTGGCAGGATGCCCCGCGCGGCACCCCAACCTTCGGTTCTCCCCCGCACGCATTTGTCGCCTTCATTGAGAACCATGATCAAGTTTCAAACACTGCGACGGGGCAACGGCTCCGGTTTCAAAGCTCACCCGGCCGCTACCGCGCGATGACCGCACTACTTCTGCTCGGTCCATGGACGCCGTTGCTCTTCCAAGGCGAGGAATTTGGCGCTTCGACGCCATTCGTGTTTTTCACTGATGTCGGGGATGGCCCGATGCGTGAAGCGATTCGCAAAGGACGTTTCGCTTTTCTGTCGCAATTTCCCTCTTTGGCCACCAAAGAAGTGCGGGAACGTCTGCCAATCCCTTCCGACCCAATCTCATTCGTCAGTTGCAAACTCGATTTTTCCGAGCGTCAGAAAAATAAAGAACTCTACGATCTGCACATCGATCTCCTGCGATTGCGCCGCGAGGATTCGCGGTTTCGCGAACAAATACCAAATGGCGTCGACGGCGCCGTTCTTGGAACGACCAGCTTTGTCCTTCGTTATTTCAGTGACAACAGGAAAGATGATCGGCTTCTGGTGGTTAACTTTGGCGAACATCGCAACCTGAATCCAATTCCCGAGCCCTTGCTCGCACCGCCCCTTGGGTTGGAATGGGAAATTCTCTGGTCGAGCGAATCCGCGCGCTACGGCGGATCGGGAACCGCGGCCGTGGCAACTCAGGACAACTGGACATTGCCGGCAGAAGCGACTGTGGCCCTCCGATTGGTGCCGGAGAAAGAGCCGAGGAAGCAGCCCAAGTGGCGAAAATGGGGCTGATCCGATTTGCAGTCGAATGAATAAAGAATTTGAAACCCATCGGCCGATTGTCCGCGTAATGCCGTGGGATGGACGGCAGATGTCCCGCGAGGTTTTGCTGAATCGCGAATGGATCGTGACGAACGGACTTGGCGGTTACGCGTCCGGCACCATCTCCGGCGCAATCACGCGGCGCTATCACGGGTTACTGATCGCCGCCCTGCCCTCGCCGCACGGCCGCGTCGTGATGTGGTCGCACGTCTCGGAGTTCTTGCACTTCGGAAACAAGGATATTGTGTCGTTAGGCGCCGAAGAACGCGCCGGCGGCCAACTCGATCTGCGCGGTGCGGATTTTTTGCGCGAATTCCGACTCGAAGACGGACTTCCCGTCTGGACGTTTCAAGTGCGCGACATCGTTTTGGAAAAACGGATAATTGTTCCTCATTTGCAAAACACCGTGCACGTAAGCTACCGCGTCTTGTCAGGCGAATCGCCGGCGCGGCTCGAATTGCGTCCCGCGTTTCACTTTCGTCATCACGAAACGTCGGTCGACGTCGGCAAGGCCGGTCCTTACAAACTGACTTCGCTCGGAAACCGCTACGAAATTGCCGCCCCTCGCAATCGCGGTTTGCCAGCCTTGAGGATGAAAGTGTGTGATTCCGGGTCGGCGTTCACAATCTCCACAAAGAAACTTCACCAGGTCCTTTACCGAGTCGAACAGCGCCGTGGCTATGCCTACGAAGGTGATCTGTGGAGTCCTGGCTTTTTTTGTGTTGATCTCCATCGAACCGACGCCGTCACGCTCGTCGGCTCGACCGAGGGTTGGGATCTCATCGAAGTGTTAGGCCCGGAAGATTTGCGGATCGCAGAGCACACGCGGCGCAAACGATTGTTGGAGGACGCCGTGCCAAAAGCGCGCCGCCATTTTCCAGCCGAGTTGGTTTTTGCCGCCGACCAATTCATAATTGCGCCCGCGGGAAGATTTGAAGAAGCGGCCCGCGCTCATGCTGCGGGTGACGAAGTGCGCACCGTCATCGCCGGTTACCATTGGTTTACAGATTGGGGACGCGACACGATGATCAGCCTTGAAGGCTTGACGCTCCTTACGGGACGCTGGCTGGAGGCTGGTTACATTTTACGCACCTTCGCCCGCTACATTCGCGACGGCCTGATTCCGAATATGTTTCCGGATGGCGCCAGGGAAGGCGTCTATCACACGGCGGACGCAACGCTCTGGTTTTTCCATGCGCTCGGGCGCTACCTTCAATTCACAAAGGATCTCAACACTTTGAGCCTTCTTTTGCCAAAGTTGATCGACATTGCAGAACATCATATCCGCGGAACGCGTTTCAATATTCAGGTCGATCCCGAAGACGGTCTGCTGGCGCAAGGCGAGGCTGGTTATCAACTCACGTGGATGGATGCGAAGATGGGCGATTGGGTCGTTACCCCGCGTCGCGGCAAGGCAGTTGAGATCAATGCGCTTTGGTACAACGCGCTTTGTTTGCTCGCGGACTGGTTGCGGCAAGCTGACGACGAAACTTCTGCGAAGCGTTACCAGGAATTTGCGGACAAGGCGCGTGCGTCCTTTAACGACCGGTTCTGGTTCGCGAATGGCGGTTATCTTTACGACGTCGTCGATTGTGATGGAAAACCGGGTGTGTTCGATATTTCATGCCGACCAAATCAGCTCTTTGCGATTTCGCTCGATCATCCGGTCTTGAATCCAGAGCGTTGGAAATCCGTTGTCGACGTGGCGGAGCAAAAATTGGTCACGTCCGTCGGATTGCGCACTCTTTCGCCGGACGATCCCGCTTACAAACCAATCTACAGCGGCGATCTGCGATCACGAGATGGCGCCTATCACCAAGGGACAGTTTGGGCGTGGCTGATTGGTGCTTTTGTCGACGCGTGGTTAAAAACACATCCGCACGATCGTTCCGCTGCGCGCAAGTTTCTGGCTGGGTTTCCCGAACATTTAAGCGACGCCGGGATAGGAACGATCAGCGAAGTGTTCGACGCGCGAGAGCCGCACAACGCCGGCGGTTGCATCGCGCAAGCCTGGAGCGTCGCCGAAGTATTGCGGGCCTGGCTGGAAACGGCCTAAGCAGCGATCGAAAGATCTGCAATTACAGCTTTGTCCGTCCTGATAGCGCCTGTTGCAGAGTCAATTCGTCGGCCGATTCCAAACTGGCACCGGCTGAAAGACCGCGCGCGATTCGCGTGAGGCCGATGCCTTTGTTCTTCAAAAGATCGACCAGATAATTTGTGGTCGCTTCCCCTTCGACATCGGCCGCCAGAGCAAAAATAATCTCGCTGAACTTCTCCGTCTCGATTCGATCGAGCAGTTCCTTGATCCGTAAATCTTCCGGGCCGATATGGTCGAGCGGAGAGATCCGTCCGCCTAACGAATGATAGCGACCGCGGAACGCACCAGTTTTTTCAAGCGGCAGAATGTCGGTCGGCTGTTCGACCACGCAGAGTAGTTCGACCGCGCGCGATGAATCCGAACAGATGTCGCAAAGTTCATTCGTGGTGAAGTAACCGCAAAGTTTGCAGGGATGAATTCCTTTACGCGTCTCGGAAATTGCCCGCGCGATTTGTTCCGGCTGATCGCCACGCGCCTGCACTATCCAAAGCGCGATCCGTTCGGCCGAGCGTGGACCGACTCCTGGCATTTGTCGAAGCTGCGCGACCAAATCGCGAAGCGCGGGTGGATATTCCGTCTTTCTCATACCGTCAGTCCAACGCCCGTGCGGCTCGCACCTCGGAACCTACGCCGCGTCACGCCTGCCGCATCGGCATTTCTTGCAGGTTCAGGGCGAGTGGCTCCAGACGGCGAAGATACAATTGCAAGGGTGCGTCCTCTTCCTCGTTAGGCCCGCGCGCTTTTTGAAATTCCGAGTAAGCCTCGGCCCAGCGTTTTTCCCGATAGAACACCACGCCGTTCCAGAAACAATCGCGACGCGCCAATTGCTCCGGCTTCGCTTCCGCCGCAGGCCAGAGCGGTTCGTAAATTTCGTGGCGCTCGCGCGAATTTACCCCGCTTAAGAAGTCGATCGGCCGGGCGACGATGTAACGACTCGCCAGTTCGAAAGTCCGCGGTCCAATCAAAACGCGCGAACCATAAAAGCGGTTCGCCACGCAAAACCGTCGCGCCAGCTCGACCGGTTCACCGCTCGTAATCAGTCCGGGGCGGTCGCCATTTTGCATCGGTGCGACAACCATCGTTCCGGAACTGACACCGACATGCACGTCGCACTTCGCTTCGCCGTTAGCCACTCGGGCCTGTCGAAACTGGTCGACTATATCCAACGCCACGCGGACTGCTTTGTCCCCGTGATGCGCATCGATCTCAGGAAAACCGAACAGCGCCACCACCCCTTCGGCATCGGCGGTTTGAATATATGCGCCAGCCTGCTTGAACGCATCAGTCGCGCGGCAGATAAACTCTTCCGTGATCCTGCCAAACTCCGGCGGCTCACAATCCTCCGCCAGGTCGTATTTGTTCGCGACATCGCAAACCACCACTGTCGTTTCGTAAGTCTTCGCGTCAGGATCAAACGGGACATCGCCTGCGATCACGCGATGAAGTTGATCTTTCGAGAGGCGATCGCTGAAGAACGCGCGCGCGGACGCAGCACGACCCCGTTGGGTGAACGCGGTGTATCGATCCGCTGCCACGAAAGCGAGTACCGCCGCGAGTATGGATGGGAAGGGTTGGAAAAATACGTGATAAAGACCGCAAATCCATGCCACGGCGACGAGCTCGATCAACAATCCAATCACAAGCAGGCCGATCCGGCTGCGTCGCAAACTGGTGACTGTCAATGCGGCCACGCCGAACGACAGGATCGACATGAACAGATATTGCCATGGCTTCGGCAGAACATGAGTTGCCGCCGTGTAAGGAGAGATGTAATCGGTCGCCCGCGATTCAAACTGCACTACCTGCGGGCTGAGCTGTAATGCACTGATCGCCAGCACGACAAAAATGCCGACAATCAAAGTGACTAACAGCGAGTGTTTCATGAGGGAGATCAGGATTGGGTCGCCGCGGGGGCAACTGGATAGTACGATTGTACAACCAGTTCACTCAAGCATTTGTCAGGCGCGTCCACCGCTTCGGCCCCCAGAACAAACCTCGATCGCCCGGTGTTCGTTTTCACCAGATTCAATCCAAACTGGTAGTCTTTAAACAAGTGGGCGCAGAGATCGTTTATGTTCATCCGCTCGCTGTGGGCGCGTTCCACCAAACGCCGCAAGGCGGAATCGTCAAAAACAATTTCAAGGCTGTGCTCCTTCCCAAATGCCTCGGCCCAGTGTCGGGCAGCGTCCTCCAGCTTCTTTCCCCCCTCTTTTTCGCCCTCGGCCATAAGGCGATCGAGCACGTGCTTCGGCTCGCGCACCAGCTCGGCCGTTACGCGCAACTGGCTTAGGCCCGAGCCGGCCAGATAGTATTTGTAGTCGCGGAAAAGCTTTTCAAACACGGTCAACAAGCCGCGGGCACCGGTCTTTTCTCCCGCCGCCGCTTCGGCAATCAACCGCAGCGCTTCATCATCAAAACTAATATCGATCCCGTAGGCTTTGAATGCGCGTTCGTACTGGCGAAGCAAACTGCCCTCGGAGAATTTCATGATCTTGAATAAATCGTCGGCATCGAGGTCGAGGCAGACCACGCGCACCGGCAAACGTCCGATGAATTCCGGCTCGAATCCGTATTCGACAAAATCGCTGGTAGTGACGTGTTGAAACAATTCGTTGTCCATCACCTGGACCGGTTCGGCCCGAAAACCAATCTGTCCCTGGCGCACCCGCCGTGCGACTTGCTCCTTTAATTTTTCAAAAGCGCCGCTGACCACGAACAAAATGTGTCGCGTGTTGATCGTCTCGCGTTTGGCTTTGCCTTTCCGCTGATATTCAAACGCGGCCTGCAATTGCGCCTGTAAATCGTTCACCGAGCGAACCGGCACCTCGGTTTCTTCCATTAACTTGAGCAGCGTGGTTTGCACGCCGCGGCCGCTCACGTCGCGACCGATCAGATTTCCGGCCGACGCGATCTTGTCGATCTCGTCGATATAAATGATGCCGAACTGCGCGAGGTTTAGGTCACCATTCGCTTTGTGCACCAGCTCGCGCACGAGATCTTCCACATCGCCGCCAACATAACCAGTCTCGCTGAACTTGGTCGCATCCGCTTTCACAAACGGGACTTTGATCAGATCGGCGATGTGTTTGATCAGATACGTTTTCCCGACGCCGGTCGGGCCGACCAGAATTACATTCTGTTTTGTGTACTCAAGGTGCTCCGCGGCCTTTGGATTCTCCTTCTCCAAGTGACGCAAGTATTTTGCGTGGTTGTAGTGATCGCAGACCGCGATCGCCAGGACCTTCTTCGCTTCGTCCTGCTTGATCACGAACCGGTCGAGATGTGCCTTGATGTCGCGCGGCAAAAAATTGAACTCGAACTGGTGCCCCGCCGCGGCGGGGTCCGGCTTTTCCTCTGCCTCAGCTTCCGCCGGTTCCGGAGCAGGAAACGCCGCGACTGAAACGTGATCGCCGAAGTTCTGTTTCATGAACTCCGTGATCTTTGTCTTCAGTTCCTCCGGTGAAGGAAACGGTGGCGGCGGTGGATTTTGCTCCATCTAATTATGTAACGCCGTGTATGAGCGTGGGAGTCTGACGCGCAAAAACAGGGACGCGTTCAAAATCTACCATCGGAACCATCCGTGTAAACATGCGCTTCCCATGGGCCGGATCATCCCGCCGGAATGCCTGGGTCAGGCTGGCGCGATCTGCTCACGCCCGTAACGCAGTACTTTGCTCATCCAAATTAGCTCGTTCAAAAACGTGTCCACCCGGCGGACGAAGTTCTGATCGAGCAGCTGGCCGTGCTCGTCGAAAAGGGTGCCGATTTTACCGAAGTTCACGTCCTCAAAAATCGTGACCAGTCCAAGCTCGCGCATCACCGGTAGCAAATTCTCGATCACCCGTGTCCCGCCGTACACGCCGGCCGAAACGCCACAAATTCCGACGGCTTTGTGGATGTATTCCTTGAGATTCATATCCAACGCGTGTTTCAACAGGCCGGGAAAACTATGATTGTATTCCGGCGTGACGATGATCAACCCGTCGCAGCGCTGAATGGTGGCTGCGAATTTCGGGTCTTTCATTTGCTCGCCGGCGTCATCAAGCTTCATCGGCAACGTGCGCACATCGATGAACTCCGTCTCCACGCCAGAGCGCTTCCTGGTTTGCTCGAAAACGAACCGTGCGGCCTGCTCGCTTTCACGTCCCTGGCGCGCGGTGCCGAGAATTAACGGAATAAAGAGCGGTCGATCCGTGAGCATAACTGCGATTCAGTTTTTAAGATTTCAGTGTTTCAGCTTTTCTAAAGCTGCCGATGATGGGATTCGAACCCATACCCTGTTTTCACAGGAACGGATTTTAAGTCCGTTGCGTCTGCCATTTCGCCACATCGGCACACTTCAAACATCCAACTCTGTGCAAGAATTTGCGCAAGAGCATAAGGTGGGCGCCTTCCGATGCAACGGACTTACACTCCGGGATTTTACCAAACGCTGACCTAGGGCTAAAGGGGAGCGTCTCGTACAGTTCAGAGAATTAGGGTCGACGTTTCCTTCGGAGCCCGGTGTGAAAATTGCTCTAATTTTCCATAGTCTTCCCTATAAGACGGCCTTGTGGTCATGGTCTCGGCGGCCGGAGGCAGCACTAAATTATGCCTGATGAAGCCACCAAGCCCGAGCAAACGAAAGAGAAGAAAGAGAATAAAACCCGCGACCTGACACCGAAGGACGACGTCAAAGGTGGTGCGATTCAGGGGAAGAAAGACGACACCCGCGCGCCCCGCCGGACAGGTGAGATAGATTTTATGAAGGGCTGGTGACCAGCCTTCCTCATAGACCGATTCTCGTTGCGCTGAGTGTAAGTCCTCCACTCACTAACGGTGGCCAAAAATCGTTACACGATTTCCCGATTTACACATGGGGAGAGTCGACTAACGAGAACAAGATGAGCGACGGCCACTGTGAGCGAGCATCGCACGAAGGGAAAGTGATTCAGTCACCTGAAATGTGAGCATGCCTCGGGTGGGCGTTCGCTCCATCGCTTGGTTAGGCCGTGGGGGTGTGCCTTTCAAAATACTCCCGGCAATAGTCGTTTAGTGCGTCGGGTGTAGACTTCATAATCCTTTCCAAAGTTGGCAAGGAGGGCTCTTTCTTCCACTCGGATGCGGTGGAATAGGACAAGGAACGCTGGAACTACAATAACGAACAAACTGAGTGCTGTGCCGAGCACTACCCCGAGGCCGGCACACTGCAGAAGCAAACCGGTGTAGGAAGGATGGCGCACAACGCGGTAAGGACCGGTCTCTACGACTCGGTGGTCGCACGCTATCGCCACGTCTACCGAGAAGAAACGGCCCAGGTGCACGATGGACCACCAGCGCAATACCGTGCCGGCAGCAAAGAGACCCGCTCCAGACCACTGCCAGGGAACGCCGGGGAGCAACCTCGGACCCACGTTGCTAAGCGCGGCAAGATGACCGGCGATGATTGATCCGACAATTACCGCCCAGAGCCACAGGTGAGAGCCCCGATCTAGTCGCGTGCTCGGATTGCGGGACGCACGTCGTCGCCAGACGAGAGCAAGCTCGGAAACTAGCAACCCGGCGTCCAAAATAAGGTAGAACGGCGGGAAAAACATGGCGTTTGTGGCCTAACTAATGGATAGGCCGACAATTTCGTTGGATATCCTGGATATTAGACAGCAAGTACAGTTTTGTCTCAAATTTGGAGAGATTGCCGCCATGACCATTTTTTGGCCTTTTCGCGGCCGAAATCCGTTGCGTATACTATTTCGCCACATCGGCTTCGCTTTTGAATATCATCGATTGACCGAAATTCGACCCCATTTCTCAAGCAGATCTCTCCGAATAATACCCCAATCGCCGCGAGCACTCTATATATAGAGAGAGGCAGTGGACGCAGCGGACTAAGACCTCTATACGACGGTTTTTCTTACCACGGCCACTGGATGATCCACAGCAAGGAACTCGCAGACGCGACCGACGAACACTTCTTTCAGGCCATTGGTTTGGTCAACACGGCTGAGTGAAAATCGCGCAATGTTTCGTTAGAGTGGGTTCCGCGAAACTAGTTGCCTAACGAATCACCACTTTCGTGCGATAAACATTTCTGTAATACAGAAAGGCCCGGAGCCTACGGAGTCCGGTGCTCCGGCAGCTGCCGGATCGTTTGAGACTTCAGCCGAAACGGAAAATGGAAATAAGTGATTTCCCGTAGATCGAGCTCCTAAACACAGCATTTGAAACCTTTTGACAGTGCGCCAAAATACAAGTGTTGTCGATCAGAAGGTCCGTGGCCAAGCTGCACCACTTTTGCCGCTACCGCCGAATCGCCAAGAGTGGGTCGCTGGGCCCAGCCACGTTATTTGTCGATATGAATCCGAATAATCGCCTCCGCGTTTACGGGTTATGTGCGCTGCTTTGCCTCTCGGGCCTAGCGGCGCGGGCACAAGAGCCCAAGCGCAATGTCGTCAACTTTCACCACATGGGCGGCGGAGAAAACGCTAATGAATTGATCGCGAAAGGCGACGAATTCGACAAAAACCTTCAAGCCAAAGAAGCACTAGAATACTATATGCCCGCGAACAAGCTCCAACCGGACAACGTGGATGTTCTTGTCCGGATCGCGCGGCAGTATCGGCATTTGATGGCCGACGCGTCCCCGAACAAAGAAAAGCTGCGGCTTGGATACATTTCGCTCGAGTTCGCCAATCGGGCCGCAAGCCTCGCTCCGAAGAATGCTGAGGCACAACTCTCGCCAGCCATTAGCTATGGAAAAATGCTGCCGTTCATGGGCAGCAAAGATCAGGTGCATGCCGCGCCTCGGATCAAAGCGGCGGTGGATCGCGCTCTCGAGCTTGATCCGAACAACGACAACGCGTGGCATATTCTTGGGCGATGGAACCGTACGCTGGCCGATGTCAACTCGGTAAAGCGGGCTCTGGCCAAAGCGCTTTATGGTGGATTGCCGGTAACGACTAACGAAGAGGCGGAGAAATGTCTGTTAAAGGCGATAGAAATTAATCCCAACCGACTCATCCACTACATCGAACTGGGCCACATCTACGTCCAGATGGGACGTAAAGAGGACGCGCGCAAGTACATTGAAAAAGGGCTGGCGATGCCTGACAAAGAAAAAGATGACCCGGAGATGAGAGAAGTCGGACGGCAGCTGCTGGAAAAGCTGTGATCATACGAGAATCGATGGATCGATCTGGTTAACGGGAAAGCGCTACATCGTTTGCAACTACGTTGTTGTAGCCGGACCAGACCGGCATGTCGGCCAGGCCGCCGCCCATGAATTGATGATGCCAGAGTTGAGTGGCGACGACCGCGGCGAGACCCAATTCCACGGAGAGTCGAGGGAGCGATCCGGACCGCAGTTCCCGAAACCCTTTCCGCCAGCGCGCGACCTCCCGGAAATCAAAGTAACCAGTGCGACGCAGCGAATCTTCGCTAACAAGCTGCGCGACGTACGGCGGTTCCGGATTCTTGTGAAAACTGTCGAGTGGCGCGCGAAAGATAACTTTGCCGCGTCGAGCGATCGATTTCGGAATCCAGCGCTCCGCTAGCAAACGGAGCAGGTACTTATCGTGGAATCCGCGCAGTTTCCAGCGTGAGTGCAGTTTGGCGGTGAAGGCAAAGACCTCCTCATCCAGGAACGGATAACGAACTTCGACCGAGGAATGCATGGCCACGCGGTCCCCTTTGGCTTGCAAGAGATGGCCGGCCAAAAGCACGCGCGCAGCGATCCAAATACCGCGGTTGAGCGGCGCCCAGCGCTTCGCTTTTTCGAGCGGAAATCCTAATTCGCCCCACGGATGGCTGTCATTCATCACTTCGCGCATCTGCCCGGAGTAGAAGCGCAACTTCGAAATCGCTAGTAACCCGTAGGAATCGATCCAGGCGTTTGGACCACCGACGGAAGCTTCTACGCGCTCACGCCATTCCCGAGAAAAATGCGGCACCTTATTCAGACGCAGGTAACCGCTCTTTGCCCAAAAGCTCAGATTCAATCCCGGTACGACGTCGAGAAATCCGAAGAGCTTGGCCGCCTTGTACCAGGGGTAACCGACGAGCCACTCGTCGGCACCTTCGCCGGTCAGGACGACTTTCTGGCCATTGGCATGAACACGTTCGGCCAACTTGAGCAAGGCACCGCAGGAGGTGTCGATCACCGGAGCTTCGGCGGCTTCAATCAGGCGGGGATAACTCTCAAGCGCTTCGCGATCGCCGTACTCTTGTACGATGGGCGGCTTCGCTCCGATATGCCGGGCCGAAAGGCTGGCCGCGCTCAGTTCATCGAGCTCCGGTTCATCCACTCGAACGGTGTACGTATTGATCATCGGCCCTTTGAGACGGCAGGCCAGGGCCAAGATCGTGCTCGAATCCACACCACCGGACAGATAGGAGCCCACGGGCACATCCGCGCGCAGCCGTTTTTCAACGGCGTGCAGGAGCAATCCCTCGAATTCATCCACCAGCGCATTCGGATCGTTTCCCCATTCTTCTTCACCCTGCGCAGGGAAATCCATCTGCCAGTAGGCGCGTTCGGCAATCGCGGCCGCAGCGCCCGAACTTCCAGGCGTGATACGCAAACAATGTCCGGGCGGCAAAAGTTGAACTCCTTCAAAACAAGTTCTCGGCCCCGGCATCGCGGAGAAGGTAAACACGTGATCGAGCCCCTTGCGGTCGGGCCGCGGTGAAACCATTCCTGAAGCAATGAGGCCTTTTATTTCGGAGGCGAACAGCAACCAGTCACGCTGCCGGCTCCAAAAGAGCGGCGCGATGCCGAACCGATCGCGTCCGAGATGGAGCTGTCGCAGCCGTTCGTCCCACAAGGCGATGGCAAACTGGCCGCGCAGCTGCTCCCACATTCCTTCGTGAAAATCCTCCCAAAGGTGGGGGATGATTTCGGTATCGCAATGGGTGCGGAAGCGGTGGCCTTGCCTAACGAGTTCCTCGCGCCGCTCGACATAGTCGAATAATTCGCCATTGAAGACTACGAAAACGCTGAGGTCTTCGTTTGTCATCGGCTGCTGGCCATCGGCCAGATCGACAATACTCAGCCGCCTGGAAGCGAGTGAGATGCCTGGTTGTTCGAGAAAACCCTCCTCGTCCGGACCGCGGTGAGTGAGGGCGCGCGCCATTCGCCGCACCGCACCTTCCGGCGCCGGTCGCTGGCCGGCCAGGTCGATTATTCCCGCGATTCCGCACATGATTTCGTTCGATTCGGTTAACAGTTCTGCCTGTTTAATCGCGGGGCTTTCCGAGCGAGACGGTTTGGGACGGAAAAAATTTCTCGAGAAGCATCATGCAGTTAGCATCGCAGAGGGTGACAAAAGATAAAAGATGTGAAATGAGCGCCGGTGCAACGCTGGCCGAGCATGCTAAAATCGATTTGATGTTACCCGCGTGAATATCATACCTTCCATTGACGTCATGACTCTGCGCGCGGACGGGTAGCTGACTTGACTTGCTCACAGGCAGCGCTAATCAGTCCGCCCCTGGGGGGCAACTCACGACCATGCAAAAAGAACGTATTGCCATTATTGGAGTCGGGTGCCGTTTTCCCGGCGACGTGAGTTCCAAGGACTCCCTTTGGAAGCTTCTTATCGAGGCTCGCGAGGGAGTCGTCGAAGTGCCGCCGGATCGCTGGAACGTGAAGCGATATTACGACGCTGAGCCAGGTGTGGCGGGTAAATCGATCGCCTTGCGCGGCGGGTTTATTGATGCCATCGATCAATTTGATCCGCAATTCTTTGGTATTTCGCCGCGGGAAGCTCCCTACGTGGATCCCCAGCATCGCCTCCTGCTCGAGACCGCGTGGGAAGCGATCGAAGATGCCGGACTCGTCCTCGACTTCGAGCACGGAACCGATCTCGGAGTTTTCGTCGGTATTTCACATAACGATTACCAGGGAATTCAAAGCACGAGTTTCGATCATTTCGGCATCGGTCCGCATTCGCCGACCGGGAGCGCGCACAGCATTGGCGCAAATCGGATTTCATATTGCTTGAATCTGCGCGGCCCCAGTGTCGCGATGGACACGGCCTGCTCATCTGCGTTAACCGCTGTCCACGCAGCCTGCGAACACATTTGGGCCGGACGCGGAGACGCCGCGCTGGCTGGAGGCGTCACCGTTATGATTTCGCCGGGAGGATTTATCGGGTTTTCACAGGCCGCGATGCTTTCGCCCGAAGGCCGGTGTGCAGCGTTCGACGCATCCGCCAGCGGATTTGTCCGTGGTGAAGGCGCGGGCATGGTGCTGCTCAAGCGACTTTCGCGGGCGCTCGAGGATGGCGATCCAGTTCAGGGCGTAATTTTGGGGACTTCGATCAATCAAGATGGACACACCAACGGCATCATGCTTCCTAGCCCGGAGGCGCAAACACGACTGGTGCAAGATGCTTGCAGGGATGCCGGGATCGCGCCCGAGGACATCGGATTCGTTGAAGCCCACGGCACTGGGACAGCGGTTGGAGATCCGATCGAAGCGCATGCTCTCGCCGAAGCTTTGTGCGTCAATCGATCCGCCGATGCGCCGCTGCCCATCGGCTCCATAAAAACAAACCTTGGCCATTTGGAGACCGCTGCGGGTGTGGCAGGGCTTCTCAAAACGATGCTGGTGCTTAAGCACGGACAGATTCCACCGAGCCTCCATTTTTCGACGCCGAATCCGCACATTGATTTTGAGAAACTCAAGTTGCGCGTGCCGACTCAGCTCGAGCCTTTCCCGAATGGGACGGCGGAACGCATCGCAGGCGTCAACTCATTCGGCTTCGGAGGGGCGAACGCCCACGTCATTCTGGCTGAACCTCCGCCGCATCAGCCAGATAAGTCTCTGTCCGTCCCAGATTCCAGACCGTGGCCGGTGATGCTTTCTGCGCGTTCGGAAAAATCCCTCCAGATTTCCGCTGCGAATCTAAGCAGATGGGTGAAGGAGCATGCCAATGCCAACGGCAGTTCGCCCGTTCTACCGGATCTCACTTATACGTTAGGGGCCCGACGGAACCATCATCCGCATCGCCTGACTCTCGTCACGTCCAGTTGGGCCGAACTGGTGGAGGAACTCGACGCGTTTTCGAAGAAAGAAGAAAGCCCGAAAATCCGAGCGGCCTTCACAGCCCGCAGAGACCAGGCACCGCGCATCGGCTTCATCATGAGCGGGCAAGGTCCTCAATGGTGGGGAATGGGACGCGACTTGATGCAAAATGAGCCGGTATTTCGCGAAACGGTCGAGCGCTGCGATGCCGCGCTCTCTCCCTGGGCCAGTTTCTCCCTTCTCGAAGAACTCGATCGCTCCGAAGAAATGTCGCAGATGTCACGGACGGAGATTGGGCAGCCGTCCATTTTTGCCATGCAGGTGGCGCTTGCGGCCCTCTGGAAATCCTGGGGTGTTCAACCGTCGGCCATCGTCGGCCACAGTGTGGGTGAGATTGCTGCTGCGTGCGTCGCCGGAATCTTTTCCATCGAAGAAGCGGCCCGGATTGTCGCTCTGCGAGCGCGTCTCATGGAGGGATGCGCACGAGGTGATGGAACAATGCTGGCAGTCGGTTTGCCGGAGAATGAAGCCGTGGCGCTCATCGCTCGGCACGACCGCACCGTAACAATCTCCGCCTTGAATGGCCCACGTTCGATCACACTCTCGGGGCCGCGTGTTTCGCTTGAGGCCATGGCTGCCGAACTCGAGGCGCAAAGCGCGTTTGCGCGACTCGTTAGGGTCGATCATCCGTTCCATCATCCGCTCATGCGACCGGCGTCGGAGGCGCTGGAAGCTGCGCTCGCCGATCTCAAACCGCAACCCGGCGAAGTTCCATTTTTCAGCACGGTGACAGGCGATCGCTGTGCGGGCGAATCGTGCGATGCCACCTATTGGGGACGCGGCATTTGCGAGCCCGTGCGTTTTGCCTCCGCGGTAGGCGCGTTGGCGGATTTCGGTGTGGATGTTTGGCTCGAACTCAATGCTCACCCCGCGCTCGCGCATTCGACCCAGGAATGTCTCGTGGCGCGCGGAGCCAAAGCCATCGTGATCTCCTCCGTCCGTCGTGAGCGTGAATTTGAATCAATGCTCGAGGCGGCAATGGATCTGCACCGTGCTGGTGTTCCGCTCAATTTTTCCGCGATGACGCCGTCGCGGCATCTTCTTTCGCTGCCGGCTTACGCGTGGGAAAAGGCGCGATGGTGGAATGAGGCGAGCGATGCCCGCGATGGTCGGCTCGCACCGGGTGGACGCGGCCTGTTTGATGTTCGATTGCCGCGCGCGATGCCCACCTGGATCGTTAGGCTGGACTCCCGGCACATGGCTTTTTTGAAAGATCACAAGGTGGAAAACCATGTGATCTTTCCAGCGGCGGCCTTTGTCGAGATGGCGCTTGAAGCCGGCGTGCAGTTGTTCGAGGGACGACCGTTTGTCGTTGAGGACTTTGAAATTCGCAAGCCGCTTATCCTGCCCGACCCGCCGTCTGGCGCGCAAATCGAGTTCTCTTACTTGCCTAACGAGCGCACTTTCGCGATTCAAAGTCGTTTCGAAGGGAGCGTGAACTGGTCGCTCCACGTGGTCGGTTCGCTGCGCGGCGAGCGCACGGAATCTGCCTATGCCTCCTCGAAATGGGCGCAACCTCGTGGTGTTCAATCTGTCGCGGTCGACGGGTTCTACCGTCACTTGAGCGATCTTGGTTTGCGCTACGGCGAGGAGTTTCGACCGATTCGCGAACTTTTAGCCGGCGCCGGGCAATCCGCTGGATATGTGGCGTTGTCCGAAGCAGTGGCTCTCCGCGCGGAAGAATATGCCGTTCACCCGGTTCTCTTCGACGGAGCGCTTCAAGTGTTTTCCGCCGGTGCGGCGACGGTTGAGAAACGTGAGGCTCGGATGAAGCTGCCGGTCGGCTTCCGCCGAATTCTGTTTCTCCGCTCGCCCGGCGTGTCTACTCGCGTTTGCGCAAGAGTGAGCAAATTTGGCGATGACTTCCTCGAGGGCGACATCTCTCTATATAATAAGGAAGGCCAACCTTGCCTGTTGGTGGATGGTTTCCGGGCCATCAGCCTCTCCGGTGCGGGCCGCTCTACCTCTCCGGGCAGCGCACGCGATCTGACATATCATGTCGCCTGGCAACGAGCGCCCGAAGAATCACCCAAATCCGCCCGACCGCCCCTTCCGCTGAGTGAATTGAAGACCGCGGCACAGGAGGCATTGGACCGTGTCGTTGCTGTTCGCGGCTTTCCTAAACTGGAGGCGGCGCTTTGTGCGCTCGACGATCTCGCCGCCGCGCAACTGGCGCGCGGGCTGCAGGAAATGGGCGTGGCTGCAAATATTCCGTTTGATGAAGCGACACTTCAGGTAGCAACAGCGATGCAACCTGTCTTTGAGCGGTTGATGGCCGGTCTCGTTAGGCACGGCTTGCTCCGGAGAAAAGAAATGGGATTCGAGGCGGCGCCGGATTTTGCGCAAGCGGCAGACTCCGCGGGGAAAGTTCTGCGCAACTATATCGAGAAGCATCCCGGACATCTTCCCGAGGCTCTGCTTTGCGAAGGGAACTGTGCTGAGTTGGGATCGATTTTGCGCGGTGAAAAGGACGCGGTGCAGGTCTTGTTCTCGGGGATCGGTGCGGAGTTACTGGATCACTTCTATGGCGATGGGCTCTTCACCAGCCATTGGCTCGCTGCAATCGCCGCGGCGGTGAGCACCGCAGCGCGAAGTCTGCCCGAAGGACGCGGCCTGCGCATCCTGGAGATCGGAGCGGGGACCGGGGGATTGGCGTCGCAGGTTCTACCACTCTTGGAGCGCGGCTTGCATTCCTACACATTCAGCGATGTCTCGGCCGCATTCTTTTCCGGCGCCGCGCAAAAGCTGGCGGCGTTTTCAGAGGTGGAATTCAAGATTTTCGATCTCGAAAAACCTGGGGTCGAGCAGGAATTCGAACCGGGAACGTTCGACTTCATTATCGGCACCAATGTGCTGCACGCGGTCAAAGATGTGCGCGCTGCTTTGCGCAACTTACATGGCCTGCTTGCACCGGGAGGCAGCCTCATCTTCATGGACACGGCGACGCCACAACTCTGGACGGAAACGGTTTTCGGCCTAACAAGTGGCTGGTGGCGGTTCACTGATCGCGATCTGCGCCCAGAACAACCGTTACTCAAGAGAGCACAATGGGAAACGGTGCTGCAGGAAACTGGTTTCGTTGAAACGGCTTCATTGCCCGGTCTGATCGGCCCAACTGGAGGCGAAGGTCAGATCGGCCTGCTGGCACGCAAGTCTTACGAGGAAGCTCCGGTGTCGGGTCAGATCCAGTTGCAAGCGCCGGAGGAGAAATCATGGCTTGTTTTCGCGGATGCCTCGGGAATTGGTGAAGTGTTGGTTTCGCGGCTGCGCGAAGTAGGCGCTAGGTGTCGCGTTGCCAGGCAGGGAAAAGATTTCGAGTTCGATGGCAACGACGCTTTTACCTTGCGACCGGGAGCGCTGGAAGACTGGCAACAGCTGGTCAAGAATTGTCAGGGCTGCTCGCCCGAGCGCATCGTTTACCTTTGGAATCTCGATACACGTGTCAATGGAGCCGACATGGCGACCAATCTGGACGCACTGCTCCATCTGACACAGGCGCTCGAATCCGCTGCGCCCGCGGCGAAGTTGCGCCTGGATTTGGTAACGCGAAACGCTCAGCCCGCCGGCAGCGATCTGCGACCGACGGCGGTGGCGCAAGCGCCGAGCATCGGATTGATGCGCGTCATTTTGAACGAATATTCCAACCTTGCCTGGCGTGCCATCGATCTTCCCGCGGAACCATCCTCGGCGGATACGACATCGATTTGGAGCGAGCTATCTCGCAAAGACTGGGAACGCGAGATCGCCTTGCGAGGTGAAGCTCGTTATGTCCGGCGACTCGATCGCGGTCGACCGCCCCGCGAGCAATGGCTCGATCCGACCCTGCCGTTGCGTTTGGAATCCCGCGAACGCGGTCGTCTCGACACGCTCCGTTTTGCTCCATTCGAACTGCCGCCGTGCGGCCCGGGTCAGGTGTTGATTGAAGTGAAAGCGGCCGGAATGAATTTCCGCGACGTGCTCAAGTCGCTGGCACTTTATCCAGGCGATGCTCCGGATGCGCGCATTTTTGGCGACGAAGTCAGCGGCATCGTTAAAGCAGTTGGCTCGGACGTCACGCACCTGGCGCCAGGAGATCGTGTGTTCGGTCTCGCCGTCTTCGGAATTGCCACACATGCGATAGCGCGCGCGGGAGACGTGCGACGGATTCCGGCAGATCTGACATTTGAGGCGGCGGCAACGTTACCGGTCGTTTTCATGACCGCGTGGTATGCGCTGCGAAACGTGGCGCGATTGCGCGAGGGCGAGCGCGTCCTTGTTCACGCGGGCGCGGGTGGCGTCGGAATGGCCGCGATCCAGATCGCGCTGCATCTTGGAGCGGAAGTGATCGCCACCGCCGGCAGCCCGAGTAAACGTGCTCTGCTCAAAACGCTCGGAGTGAAACACGTGATCGACTCGCGACGCGGCGATTTTGCCGAGTCGGTGATGAAGATAACCGAGGGCAAAGGAGTGGACGTCGTTCTGAACGCGCTCGCCGGCGACGCGATCCCGATGGGTCTCTCCTGTCTCGCCGAATTTGGCCGCTTCATCGAGATCGGCAAACGCGACATTTACCAAAACGCGCGCATCCCGCTTCGGCCGCTCCGCAACAATGCGTCGTTCCACGTCGTGGCCATGGATGCGGTTTTCCATGGTAACGAAGAATTGACCCGCCAGATGCTGGAGGAGATTTCGCGGTTGGTCGAAAAAGGCGCGTTGCGGCCGCTTCCCTTACCGGGCCTTTCCTGCCTGCCGCATCGATTCCGCATTTCGTCTCATGGCGGGCGGAAAACATATCGGCAAAGTGGTCGTCGCATTCCCGACGCCCTTTGTCCCGCGACGCGGTGAATTGCCCGCTCCGAGATTCGAGGTCAAGCCGGACGGATGCTATCTCATTACCGGCGCTTTCGGCGGCTACGGCAAAGTGCTGGCTCGATGGCTGGTTGACTGCGGTGCGCGTCATCTTGTGCTCACGAGCCGGAGCGGCGCTTCCAGTCCGGAGGCTAGCAAATTTGTTGAGGACCTGCAGGAGCGCGGTGTGGAAGTGCGCGTCGTGTCGGCGGATGTCGGCGCGCCCGATGACGTGCGGCGGCTTTTTGCAGAGATCAAGTCTGGTGCACAGCCGCTGCGCGGTCTCTTTCATCTCGCGATGGTAATCGACGATGCGCCGCTCGCGGCGCTCACGCCCGAACGAATGCGAACCGTTCTCGGACCCAAGGCACACGGCGCATGGCTCCTCCACGAGGCAACTCGCGAAATGAAACTCGATTGCTTTGTGATGTTCTCTTCTGTCTCAAGTATTTTCGGCAATCCGGCTCAGGGAAATTACAGTGCGGCGAACGCCTTTCTCGACAGCCTGGCGCACCATCGTCAGGCGCTGGGCCTTCCTGCGCTAACTGTGAATTGGGGTGTTCTCGGCGGCGAAGGCTATGTAGCGCGCAACGAGCGTGTCGCCGATTTTCTTGCCCGGCAGGGAACGATGGCGATTTCGCCCGGTGAAGCGACGGCGCTGCTTGAATCGTTCCTTCGTGCCGGAAGTGCACAAGCGATTTCGATCCGGGTCGATTGGGGGAAATGGCGCCAATTCTTTCGAAGCATGCAGGAGAATCCGTTTCTCGAGCGCATTTTCGCCGCGCTTGAAAATCAGGAATCAGTCGGTGCGACAACAGATTGGCGAAGCCGGATCGATGCGGCTGCGCCGGCTGAGAAACAGGCCGTGATCTGCCAGGCGGTGCGGGAAGCTGTTGGTTCCGTCCTGCGAGTCAAGCCCGACAGCCTGCGTGACGATCAGCCGCTGACAGATCTTGGACTGGATTCGTTGATGGGGGTCGAAATCGAGACCTCGCTTGAAGCGGCGGTCGGCGTTGCATTACCTCCAACGAGTCTGATGCGAGCGCGAACCATCGGTCAGATCGCCTCGTTAATCGCCGGTCACCTCGGTGGCGGTGTAGCGAAGGTCGAATCCGCGGCAGTAGCGGTGCAACCGGAAGCGACCAGCGCAGTCGATCTCGATGCCATTTCCGACGAAGAAATCGAACGTCTGCTCGGACGCGAGTCGGACTCCGAGGAGACTGAGACGATCGAAGACGCCACGCGTTAACTACAACCTCGTGCAACCGCGGTGCCATGCCAATCGATCAACGCGCTCGTCTCAAACAATGGCTCGATAGCGGTGAAGCACAGCTTCATCCGCTTACGTTCCCGCAACGGGAACTTTGGGAAGTCTCACCGGTGCCGGTGGAGGACAACGCGAATCACATCTGCTGTCTCATCGACGTGCACGGTCTCCTGACTGAACGCGAGTGTCGCGCTGCGATCCAGCGAGTGGTCGATCGTCAGGAAGTCCTGCGTCTCTCGATCCTTCCCGGCAAGGAGCGTCCACTCCAGATGATCCGAAAGAATTGCGGGATCAATTTTGAATTTCGCGATGCTTCACCAGACGACGCGCGACCGGAAGCGATCGAAGAATTGGTAGCAGAAATTTTCCGCGCGCCGTTCGATCTGGTGCAAGGACCGCTCTATCGCGCGGTAGATTTGCGTCGCGCAGCGAACGATCACGTGCTGGTCTTCGCGATTCATCATGCCATTGCTGACGGCTGGAGCCTGGGCGTTCTGGTTCAGGACCTCTTTGCTGCCTATATCGAGATCGTGATGGGATCCTCCGAGCCTTTGCCGCCGGTCCCGCAAACCTACTCGGCGTGGGGCGCGACCGAGCGCGCTTTCTGGAAACCGGAGATTTTGGAGCAGCGACTCGAGTTTTGGAGAACCAAATTAGCCGGTTCACGTCGAATGTGGAATCCGCCGATCACACCCGGGCCACCCAAACGATGGCTTTCCGCAATTCCTGCTGGTCTGACTAACGAGACCCGTGAACTGGCCCGCAGGACCGGAATCACTTTCTTCAGTGCTTTGTTTGGAGCTTTCCAAATTGCCTTCTCCGAATGGAGCAGTTTCCGTGATTTCGTAGTGGGAACGCCGGTCGCCAATCGCACCCGGCAAACCACGCGCGAAACAATGGGATACTACGCAGGCATCGTGCCTTTGCGCGGGCAGATCGATCGCTCGCGCGTTGTGTCCGATCATTTACGAGCAGGACATCAGCTAACGATTGACTCTTTTGCCAACGCCATCCCTTTCGTCGAGTTGGTGCACGGTCTCGGTGAGCAATCGGAAGCAGGATACAACCCGCTGTTCGACGTACGCTTTGCCTTGCAGAATCATCCCATGCCGGAGATTTCGCTGCCGAATCTTTCCGCACGCCTGAGCATGCGCTCGACTGGCACGGCGCGTTTTCAACTTGGGTGCGAAATCACCGAAGACCGCGAAGGCCTGGAAATCGCGTGGCTTTTCCGCGAGAATTTGTTTTCCCGACGTGACATTGAAAGCCTCGATGGCATATTTCGGCGAGTACTGGCGGGGATCTGCCGCTCGCCGGAGAGCCGCATCTCTGAAGTGCTGAACCAACCCCAATGAACGCAGGATCCATCGACGAAGACTTTAGTAAGATGCATGAGCCGCACTGGGTCTTGCGTGGTGCGTTTCAGTTTCTCGTTTTCGGTTTGGTTTTCACTGAAGTGATGCTCGCGATAACGGTCTATCGCGGCTGGATCTGGCTGGCGGTGCCGCTCGTGCTCGTGGTCAGCCATTTGATGCACGGCCTCCTCATCGGCCTGCATGAGGCGGCTCACGGGCTTCTCCGAAAAAATCGTCGCTTCAATGAGTTCGATGGGATCGTGATTGGCACCCTAAGCCTGATGAGCTTCAGTCTCTATCGCGTTATTCATCAAACCCATCATGCCTATCTCGCGACGGAGCGTGATTACGAATTTTGGCCGTTCTCCCATACGAACATGCCACGGTGGAAGAGATGTCTGGCCGCATTTTTTGAGCTGAATTTCGGATTGTTTTATGGCCCGTTTGTTTTCCTGCGAGCCTTTCTCTGTTCTTCGACTCCGGTTCGAAGCAAGCGTATTCGTCGCCGCATTTGGGCGGAATTGGCGCTGACAGTTGTGATCTGGGCTCTGATCCTTTGGACTGCGGCAGCATTCGGTCTGTGGAAATATTTCCTTTGGATGCATCTCGTGCCCTCATTTGTGGCGGCTAATCTGCAGAGTTGGCGCAAGTACATCGAGCACGTGGGAATGACGGGCGACACCGTAAACGGCTCGACGCGGAGTATCGTGGCGAAAAGCTGGCTGGGACGGGTGGTTGCTTTCACCCTGCTGCACGAACCGTTTCATGGCGTGCATCATCATCGGGCCGGGTTGCCCCATGCCTTCCTGCCGCAGCACGTGGAAAAATTGCAGCCGACCAAGCCGGGCGAGCGGATGCCCTACCCAAGTTATCGTAACGCATTAGCGGACGTGATACGCTGCCTGGCCGATCCGCGGGTCGGGCCGCAATGGCAGACCATTTGATAAGGAGTAATTAGAAAAGCAGGTTCGTTCGTTCTCCATTACGCCGGCGCGTTTTGCGGTCGGCCTAACAAGCGCAATCAAGTGATCCAACCCGCTCCCCGCGACCCCGCCCTTCTCGAGGCAAAATCTCTTACCCGCGATTTTGACGAAGGACAGGTCAAAGCACTGCGCGGAGTCGATTTTTCTATCAAAGAGAGCGATTTCGTCGCCATTACGGGACCAAGTGGATGCGGCAAATCGACCTTGCTGCAATTACTCGGGGCGTTGGACCGACCGACTTCCGGAACGCTTCTCTATCGCGGAAACTCGCTGCCGGATCATCCCAATCCCTCAGCCTACCGCGCTCGCGAGGTTGGATTTATTTTTCAAGCCTTTCACCTTCTACCGACTTTCACAGCGTCTGAGAACGTGCAGATTCCAATGTTCGAAGGCGATCGCTCGGCTTCCGAGCGACGCGAGCGCGCTTTCGAATTGCTGAAGTTGGTTGGCCTTGAGCATCGGCTGGATCATTTTCCTTCGAAACTTTCCGGAGGCGAGCGTCAGCGCGTAGCTATCGCCCGCAGTCTGGCGAACGAGCCGTCTCTGCTTCTGGCGGACGAACCAACCGGCAATCTCGACAGCGAGAATGCGCATGTCGTGCTCGACCTCATTATCCGTCTGCAACAGGACCAAGGCCGCACCATGGTGCTCGTCACTCATGATCCCACGATTGCCGAGCGGGCGGGAAGAATTCTTCGCATGATGGACGGTCGAATTGTATCGGACGCCAAAACATGACCTTCTTTACCGTTGTCATCCGCGGTCTCTGGCGCCGGCCTTTGCGCACGGGTTTGACCCTCGCGGGCATTTCCATCGGCATCTCTGCAGTCGTGGCCCTGGTTGGAATGTCGCGCGGATTTGAGAAAAGCTGGCAGGTTGGATTGAAGGCGCGTGGAACCGATATCGTCATCAGCAATCGGAGCGGGTCGCTCACGCCGAAGCCCTTTGATGCCTCCGTCCGCGACCGTATCGCTAGCCTTCCGCGTATCGCCGCGACCTGCAATCAGCTCGTGGAGGTGACCAGTATTGAAGACTCCGACCTGATGATTCTTTCCGCCCGGGAGTGGGGAGGATTTACCTGGAACAATCTTGAGATTGTCTCCGGACGCATGCCGAGCGACGCCACCGAAGAGGCAGTGGTTTTGGGCCAGACCGCAGCGGAAATTCTCAAGAAAAAAGTCGGTGACCCAATCCAGATTGAGACCAAGGCACTGAAGGTCGTGGGAATCGTAAAGGGTGGCGCGCTCGTCGAAGACGGGTCGGTTATTCTTTCTTTGCCGCTCTTACAGGGAATTATGGGCTCGCCCAACCAAATCAATGCAATCGACGTTCGCGTGACTCCTTCGACTAACGAGCAACAGATCCGGGAACTTATCCAACAGATCCAGCAACAGGTTCCTCAAGTTCGTGCTGTGACCGTGAGCGAACACTTGAGCCACTTTGAGGGATTTCGCATGGTCCGGGCCATGAGTTGGGGCACTTCTCTTCTCGCCGTGCTCGTCGGCGTGCTCGGCGTGATGAACACCATGCTTATGACCGTTTTCGAGCGCACTCATGAAATTTGCGTGTTGCTCGCGGTTGGTTGGACGCGCCAGCGCATCATGCGGATGATTCTTTACGAGTCCGCCTTACTCGGCCTTTTCGGCGGCGCCATTGGCGTGGCGATTGGTGCGGTTGGCGTCCGGGTGCTGGGTGCCACGCCGGCGATTCGGGGGCTCTTGCAGCCGGATCTAAGCCTTCCGCTCCTTGGACTTTCTGTCGTGATCGCAGTCGCCGTTGGAATAATTAGCGGCCTTTATCCAGCCTGGCGCAGCTCGCGACTAATGCCGAGCCTGGCGCTGCAAGCCGGATGAGGGCACTTTGATCCGTGAAATCTTTCTTCGCCTTAGCCCTGGCCACTGCTGTCCTGTGTATCATTTCCGTTCGGGCGGAGGAGCCCGCGCCACCCGCGCTGTCCGCCGCGGAACTTGCCGATCGGATCGAAGCTACCAGCCAGGGAAGCGCGCTGATCCGCACCAAACTTGAAGTGCAATCACCCGGAGGCGCCAATCGCATCCTGCAACTTCAAATCAAGCAACGCCGCACGAAAACGGCCACCGATCTTGTTTATCAGGTGCTTTGGCCTGACGAGTATAAAGGAGAAACTGTCATTCTGCATCAGGCCCAGGGTACGGCGACAGGCTCGATTATCGTTCCGCAACAGCCGGTTCGCCCGCTCAAGTCCTCCCAAATGAGCGAGGGATTGTTCGACAGCGATCTCTCTTATCA
This sequence comes from uncultured Verrucomicrobiae bacterium, assembly GCA_963801815.1. GTDB lineage: Bacteria > Verrucomicrobiota > Verrucomicrobiia > Chthoniobacterales > UBA10450 > AV40. Next base: position 228,408 of record CAWDGJ010000001.1, on the reverse strand, counting down.
GGATGCGGTGGAAAATTTCTTCGCCTGGAAAAAGCAGACGGTCGTCGGCGCGGAGTTAATCAACGGAGTGAACTGCCAGATTCTCGAATCGAAGCCGGACAATTCTTCCATGTCCATCTACGCCAGGGTGCGGAGCTGGATTGATCCCCGACGTTTTGTTCCGCTGCGGATCGAGAAATATTCTTCCTCCGGCGAACTGATCCGCCGCATCGATATCACGCGCGTCGCGCGTGATGAAAAACACAATCCGATTCCAGCCAGTCTCACCGTGCATGGCCCTCGAAAAAATAGCGTGACGCAATTCAATGGTGCGCGCATCGACCAGGACGCGAATTTTAGCGACACCGACTTTACCGCGGCCGGTGCTTCGCACTGATAGAAACAAGCTTCGCCTAACGATTTTTTACTGCGTCTTCCACCAGCCGCCCCGCATTGAGAAGATCCGCTTCGGACAGTCGCGGCCCGATCAATTGCAGGCTCGTGACGTGGACTTTCGCCCTGTGCAGGGGAACGGGGACTGCCAGCGCCGGGTTGCCGGCAAAATTGACTGCCGCCGTGTTTTGCAACGGAAGCATCTCCGCTTCGCGAATTCCTATTCTCAAGTTGAGTAGTGGAAGCTCCGGCGGCAGTTTTTGAAGGGTTGGCAACGCGATGAAGTCCACTTTCTCGAAAGCCTTACTTAGCGTCCTCTGCCACGCACCTCGCCTGCCCAATGCGCCGTGGTAACTCGTGGTGAGGTTTATCTGACCGAGTCGAAGGACAGACTGGGTTCGAGCTGTGCAAGCGAGCTGAAATCGCCCGTTGCTAATCCACGCACCGGCTGAGGCAACGGTGGTGCCATCGTTCTTCGCTTGTTCGAATTGTTCGGTTAGGCTTTCGTCCAGCGCGATCACTTGGAATCCCGTTTTGGCGAGCGCATCGTCGATTGCTTGATCGATTTTTCGATCAGTCCCTTTCAGTTTGAGACGTCCGACCCGGATGCTTCCCGCGGTAGGCTTGGCCGCTTTTGCCGCCGCATACTTCGCGGCAAAGCCATCCTGAAGAAGTTCCATACCTTGAACGGTGTGAGCGATGTCTCTACCCATTGGGCCTACCGTGTCGAGATGCTTGGTCAACCGGATAAACACCTTCGATCGGAATTAAGCCGAACGTCGTCTTCAAGCCGACGATACCGCAACAGGCGGCAGGCACACGGACCGAGCCGGCCGTATCCGTGCCGAAAGCCACGTCCGCCATTCCGGTCGCCACCGCGACCGCGTTTCCAGACGAGGATCCCCCTGGAATCAGACGTCGATTCAACGGATTCACGGCCGTCCCGAAATATTCATTCATGCCGGACGGCGAGACGGCGAATTCGCTCAGATTGGTTTTGCCGACGATCTGCACGTGACGCCGGCGCGCGATCGCCAGACACGCCGCGTCCTTTTCCGCGGGCTTGTGGGTTATGGAAAAGATCTCCGAACCGGCGGTCGTAATTACGCCCTTCATGTCGATGTTATCCTTAACTGCGAGCCTTAGGCCCTTGCTCTCTGGATTCGGTGGCCAGTAGTCAATGAAAGCCCGATTGCCGGAGAGCCTGCTGGGACGAGGCACGAACGAGCAGCCGCTGCACAGGACGAGCGAAGTCAGCGTAACCGGCAACCATTTAAAGCCAGCGGGGCCGGAGTGTCTCATGCGCGCAACGCTGGAGGTTTGTGCGTTGTTTGCAAGCACGACTGTCAAAAAGCCTTATCGGCGTAATTCACGCTGGCCGGAATTCGGAGCGAATCCCTGATAAGTAAAACGTTTGTCGCATCGGACACCGGGCGAGATCTCCGACCGAGCGTTATCGTTGATAAGCGGAGCGCGTTTTTCAACGGATTATACGGGACATCACCGTTTCGTGCCGGCGCATAGACAAAGCCGTAGCGGTCCTTTTTTATGTCCACTGGCTCGAGAAGTAAGTGTTTGTTAGTCGCCTTCTCCGTGTATTCCATCAGCACTCTGGCCGTTCCATTGAAGCCCCACATCTTAAATCCCGTCCCGAAAAGTCCGCCGCTGGGGAAAAGCTCGTCCAAGCCGGCCATGGCATGAAAGCAACTGATCGCGACCTTGTCTTTCCGATAAAGACGGTCGTCGGCGCGATATTTAATGGTTCCTCCGTCGAGCAGGTTTTTGCGCTTCACTGCGAGATCAAACGCTGCCTGTTTGATCTCATAAGGTCCCCACATGGCCACCGCATTCTTTTGCATCCACCGCCAGCTTGATCGTTTCTTCGAGAGTAAAGTTTCGGCCGGGCAATACGGGACATTTATTGTTCTGTGGAATAAGGCGGCTGCCCGCGCCGTCAAAGACGCACAGATTGGGATTGGTCATGAAATCGCTGAGGCAGCCAGCTGATGGTGAAGGCTTCAAATTCCCGATTCTTGTACTTTCCCGTTTTGAGGCCGGGCGTCAGTTTGGGCTGCTTGTTGTCCGCCAGCACTCGGATGACAGAGAGAAACGAGTGAGAATGTTCCGGATGGTTCCCGCGGTCTTGGTAAGCAAAAGGAATAATGAAATAGCGATCGCGCGGATTATTGCCCTCACCAAGGCGGGCCGAGACTTTGGCTTTGATATGATCTACGATCTGGGTGTAAAGGGGCACGTCGTAGTTTGAAAAATCGACATCCCCGGCCTGCGCGACTATCGGCAAAGCAAGAAGGAAAACGAAGGTTCTGAAAGACATATGGATGAATTACCCACGAACGCGCTTAATTGGAAGGCGTTAGTCTGTGAATCCCGTTTAGGGTTCGCATCGCGCGACTCCGATTCCAGTGATACCCGGAGCCTACAGGGCTCGAACCTGAGATCGATCTAACGCGGACCTGAAATCCTTCGAGCCTGGTGTGCAAGATTTGTGCAAGAGCATAAAGTGAGTGCCTTCATTCGCAACCGACCATTCCAATGAGCAGGCATCGACTTTCGGATGGGAACGATATGTTGGCAGATCGGGCCCGCATCATCGGCGTGAAACCGTTCGGGGCGTCGGCGCCGCTCAAGGAGCTCCAGAGAAAGTTCGGCTTCGAGCCGGACCAGGTGGCAACGGTTGCGAAGGAATTGCCCGGAAAGAAATAGCGCGGACATCGACGACACGACTGCGGCAAACGCGGCTGCTGCCAAGAAAAAACTCACGAAACGCTGCTATGACCTGCGCAAAAATCTGTTAGGATCGCCAAATTGGTCTGACTTCCGTTTTATGAAAACTCATCTCGCGATCGTCATACTACTTATGTCTGTGGCAATCACAGTTTGCGCTGGTGATGTGCAGGCGCCACTGACACAAGGTGATTACATTCTGGTTTACGGCAGCGGCCTGACCGAACTGAAAGTGTCATTCACTAAAGGCAGCGACGGCAAGCTGGCATTGTCATGCCCCGAAGCACCGTCTAGTCCGTCTGCAATGCTTCAGCAAGACGGATTGTTTCAGTTCTCCATTGTCTATACTAGCCCGAAAGAAAGTTCTGTTCGATGCCTTGTGTTCGTAGGCTACGGAGTGAAAGACGAGGGTACTGGAAAAGAGTTCTTTCGAGGTTCTTTTGCTCAAGTCGAGGCAGTCGGCCCTCCTCGATCCCGAAGTCACTCAGCCGTGCGGGAACAAGGCAACTTTCTTCTCCACAAAGTAGCCAACATACCCTAGCCTATTCTTGGTTAGTCTCCCAGAGCCGCGTTTTGCACCAGAATACGCTGACAAGCCAATAAGTGATCACGGCAATCTCCAGAATCGGAGACTTTTGGCTATCCGTTGCGTCTGTTGTGCCGTTTTTGTGCAAAAAATTTTGCACAAAAACGGCAAAAATTCGCTGCTCGACACTATTTCAAATCCGAATTCCGCTGCCTCCGTGTGCAAGATTTGTGCAAGAATGAGCCCCTTTTTGCCCGCCTCTCTGATATGCAGTCGAAATTCGCGAATTTCGCGATTTACCCAGGTAAATTCGGTTCGATTTGATCGACTTTGAAAAGCAAAAAAATCGCTAAAACCGCAATTTTAAGTCCGTTGCGTCTGCCATTTCGCCACATCGGCGGGTTTACGAGTGAGAATTGTAGTCGCTTGCACCGATTCCGCCAAAACGAAAGTCCCAAACGGGGCGCGGATCGCAGGCGAGAGGCCTGCCGCCTTTAGCAGCCAATTAATCGAGTACATCCGCACGACAGAGCTAAATGCGCAGTACTAATATAGAGAGGCGTACCGGCCTGCGTCCCCCATCAACCAAAACCAACTCGAACAGCTGGTCTATGACCGCCGCATATTTAATGCGGCGCCCGTCCGCCTTGTATCTCGGCAGCTCCCGCTGCGCTCGACCGCTACCTCGCGGCTTTACCGGCCATGTCGCTCATCTCATTCGCTCCATTCGCCAAGGCTATGGCGTGACAGGCAGACCGCCGCTACAATAAATGCGATGACGACTGCCAATAAGATCACCGTCGCGCGAATCTTGATGATTCCGGCGTTCGTCACCATGGCGATTTACTACGGCCAAAGTATTCAAAATCATGCACCGCAGGAATGGATGCGTTTCACCGCCATCCTTATCTTTATGGTAGCGGCAGCGAGTGACGGATTGGACGGCTACGTCGCGCGCCATTACAAGCAACGGAGTTCGTTAGGCGTAATCCTCGATCCGATCGCCGACAAAGGGTCTGCTTTTAAGCGGAATCATTACGCTCAGCATCAGCAACTGGAGTGAGAGCGATCCTGATTACGGAAAATTTCCGATCTGGTTTCCCGTGCTCGTGATCACGCGTGATGCCGTAATTCTCGTCGGTGCTCTGATTCTGCATTTTTTCATTGGAAATAAAATGAAAGTAAAACCGAGCTGGACCGGAAAAACCGCCACTGTCTGCCAAATGTGCGCGATTGCGTGGGTCATGTTGCAGCTGCGTTTCCTTCCACTCACCTTTGTCGTCATTGTCGCCGGAATCTTCACTCTCGTGTCCGGCATCATTTATGTGATGCAAGGCGTGCGGCAGCTGCAAGCCGAGGGACACGCGCACGCGCGAGCCGATTAGATCGGTCATCGTTGAAGCGTTGAAACGTTAAATCGTCACATCGGGCTGACGATTGTTTCTCAGTCGTTCCCACGACTTCGACCGCTACCCTCGCGGCGTCTCCGGACATCTCGCTCGCCCCGCTCGCTCGATTCACGATTCACGAAGAACGATTCACATGTAGTTTGCGCGATGAACGGACAGGCCAAACACCCCAGCGTCGCAATTATTGGCCGGCCCAATGTCGGAAAGTCTGCGCTCTTCAATCGCTTGGTCGGCCGCAAGATCGCCATCGTCCACGATCAGCCGGGAATCACCCGCGACCGGATCTCAGCAATCTGCGAGCGCGGCGCGAAGCCGTTCGTGCTTTGGGATACAGGCGGAATTCTAGGCACCGGCGAACGAGAACTGACCGCTCAAGTACGCAGCGCGGTCGAGCAGGCGCTCCGCGAATGTGATTTGGTGCTGTTCATAGTCGACGCGCGCGATGGGCTGACGCCAGTCGATCAAGATCTCGCGCGGCTGTTGCGCAAATCCCGGCGCCCGATTGTGCTCGTCGCTAACAAAATCGATAACGAAAAGCACGAAGCGCTCGCTGCGGACTTCGACTCGTTAGGGTTCGACCACAATGTTTCCGTCAGCGCCGAGCATAACCGCGGGATTGCTGACTTGCTCGATCAAATCGAGCGACTTTTGCCCGAGGCCGCGACGGCCGAACAAATCGAAGATCAAACCTTACCTGCCAGTCCGACTCGGACCAAACCTCCGATCGCCCTTGCGATTGTCGGTCGGCCGAACGTTGGGAAGTCCTCGCTCATCAATGCCATCGTCCAGAGTGAGCGCGCGATCGTAAGCGAATTGCCCGGGACGACACGGGATTCCGTTGACATCGCCTATGAGCGCGGCGGCCGGCAATTTCGTTTCATCGACACCGCGGGAATTCGCCGTCGCGGAAAAGTTTCGAGCTCGGTGGAAGTTTTCAGCGTTATGCGGGCTCAACGCAGCATTCAACGCGCAGACCTTTGCGTGCTGATCATCGATCTGATCAGCGGCATCACCGCGCAGGATAAACGGATCGCCGGTCTAATCCAGGAAGCAGGCAAAGCGGCGATCGTTGTCCTTAACAAGTGGGACTTGGTGAAACCAAAACGCGGCGGCGCCAAAACTATCCGCGACCTCGCCGATGAAGCGCGCGAAAGGATTTTCTTTCTCGATTACGCGCCGGTGGTGATCGCGTCCGCGCGAACCGGTGAAAACGTCGCGCGCTTGTTCGGAATGGTGGACAAGATCGAAATTGCTTCATCGAACGCGCATCGGGACTGGAGTTTTGAATCGGTTAATGCGCGCGGCGTTTGCTTCGAACCCGCCGCCAATGGTCAAAGGCAAGCGGTTGAAATTGTTTTATGCTACGCAGTCCAGGCGGTTCGAAAAACTCCCAGCGGCTTCAACCGCCGGAGTTCGTGTTGTTCGTCAACGATCCGCGCTTACTTGCGCGCACTTACGGCCGTTATCTCGAGGCACGGATCCGCGATTACGCGCCCTACCCCGGCCTGCCGATCCTTTTGACTTTACGCCCGCGCAGTCAAAAATTGTAGCCAGCCACGGGCTGCAGCGGCTTGGGCGCGAATCGAACATTTCGCGCCCGCGTTTGTCTGAAGTTGTCTACAAAAATACATGAAATCTACGCAGGAAATTACTCATGAGGTCCAGGAGCTTGGCCACTGGGTCCCGGCCCTTCGCGAACAAGTTTCGCGCGTGGTGGTCGGTCAAAAATATCTGGTCGACCGGCTTTTGCTCGGCCTTCTCGCCAATGGCCACATTTTGCTCGAAGGCGTTCCCGGTTTGGCCAAGACGCTCACTGTCAAAACGATGGCGTCTGCGATCCAGACTGGTTTCCAGAGATTGCAATTTACTCCCGACCTTTTGCCCGCCGACTTGATCGGTACTCTCATTTACAATCCGCGTACCGGCGAGTTTTCCACAAAGCTTGGTCCGATTTTTTCGAACCTGATTCTCGCGGACGAAATCAACCGCGCACCGGCAAAGGTGCAAAGCGCGTTGCTCGAAGCGATGCAGGAACGTCAGGTTACAATCGGCGAGCAAACGTATCCCCTCTCCGATCCGTTTCTCGTGCTGGCCACGCAAAATCCGATCGAGCAGGAAGGCACCTATCAACTCCCGGAAGCGCAGCTCGATCGGTTCATGTTTAAATTGAACGTCGGTTATCCGCAAAAATCCGAAGAGCGCATGATTTTGGATTTGATGGCGACCTCGGCGCCGGACTTGCGCGTTCAGGGAGTTGTTGATCCGAAACAGATTATCGCCGCGCGCGATGTGGTGAACCAAATTTACATCGACGACCGCGTGAAGGACTACATTGTCGATGTTGTCTGGGCCACGCGCGAGCCGGCGGCTTACACTCTCCCGCTGGAAGGTTTGATTCGCTACGGCGCGTCACCACGCGCCACGATTTATCTCGCGCTGGGTGCGCGCGCCCATGCGTTCCTCAGCGGTCGGGGTTACGTTACGCCGCAGGACGTGAAAAGCATCGGCCCGGACGTTCTGCGCCACCGGATCATTGTTAGTTACGAAGCGGAAGCTGAAGCGGTCACCAGCGAAACAATCATCGAGCGAATTTTTGCAGGCCTTCCCGTCCCATAGTCGCGATGAACGGGCTGCAGGAAAAAACCGCAGAGATTCTTAAGAAGATCCGCACGCTGGAAATTAAAACACGCGGTCTGGTCGAGACGGTGTTTGCCGGCAATTACCACAGTGTCTTCAAGGGCCGGGGAATGAATTTCGAGGATGTGCGCGAATATCAACCGGGCGACGAAATCCGCGCCATCGATTGGAACGTGACCGCGCGGCTCGGAAACGCCTTCGTCAAGAAGTTCACCGAAGAACGCGAGCTTACCGTCATGCTGATTGTCGATGTTAGCGCGTCCGGAAATTTCGGGAGCGCCCAGCAATCCAAACGCGAGCTCGCAGCCGAGGTTGCCTGTCTGCTGGCTTTCAGCGCGATTCGCAACAACGACAAGGTCGGCCTTCTTCTTTTTACCGATCGCGTCGAGCTGTTCATTCCTCCGAAGAAAGGCCGGTCGCACACGCTTCGACTCATTCGCGAAATTCTGTTTTTTGAACCCGTCGGGCCGCGGGACCGATCCCGCCTTGGCGCTCGACTACCTGAACAAAATCGTCACCCGCCGAGCGGTCGCCTTTTTTATCTCCGATTTTCAAGCGCCTGATTTCTCACACGCGCTCGCTGTCAGCGCGCGCCGCCACGATTTTATTGCCGTCCACGTTCAGGACGAACGTGAAACGGTGCTGCCAAACGTCGGCATGATCACGTTGGAAGACGCGGAGACCGGCGAACAAATTGAAATCAATACCGCCGATCGCGGCGTCCGCGCTCGCTACGGCGATTTGGCGCAGGAAAACGCCCGCGAGCTTACGCGCACTCTTCGCCGTAACAACATCGATGCCATCACGCTCCGGACGAGCGAAGATTATCTGCCGGCGCTGCGAGCTTTCTTCAAACTGCGCGAACGCCGCGCCAATATTCGTTAGTGATGATGGCAATGTTGAAATCGAAGAATTCAACACGTGCGAAAATAGCCCAGCGTTTTAACGCTGGGGCTATCAATACACGTGAATACGAAGTCCCGCCAGGGACGAAAGAACGATTCTGTCGCCCCGATTGGGGCTCGACGCGAGTTTTGTTAGTGTACCCAGCGCTAAAGCGCTGGGCTATTGTCAGCCTTTTGGGCGTTTCGACATTCGCAACGTCTGTCTTTGCTGCCCAGCAAAATTTTCACGAGATCGCGCCGCCGGTCGATTACTCGTTCTTTCCAACCTGGTTGATCTTCGTGGCGAGCTTCGTCGCCTTGTCGCTAATTGGTTTGATCGTCTGGTGGCTGAAGCGAAACCGGAAACCTGCGTTGCCGCCGAAATTACCGCGTGAAATCGCCCTGGAAGAGCTCGAACGAATTAGCTCAGAAATCGAGACGATGAACCCTTACCAATTTAGCATTCGCGTGTCGGACATTTTGCGGCGTTACGTCACGAACCAGTATGCATTGCCGGTGACGCGCCAGACTTCGGTCGAGTTCCTCGCCGCGCTGGCGAAATCGTCGCCATTTTCGACAAACGAGAAATCGTTGCTCGAAGATTTTTTGAACCGCTGCGACTTGATTAAGTTTGCCCGCTACGAAGCAACCTCGGCGGATAGTCACCTTCTCCTCGAAGAAGCAACCCGTTTCGTGAAAGGAGAGCAACTTGCGATTACTTGATTGGTGGCCGGCCAATACCGCGCTGACATTTGCACGCCCGTGGCTTCTTCTTCTGCTGCTGGCGATTCCAGTTCTCGCATACTTGCGCGGGAAACGCGGTCCTGGCGCAGCGCTCACGTTTTCATCAACCTCGACACTTCGCGCAATTGGCAAGCAAAGCGCCGCCCGCGCCGGCAAACTTCTGCGCGCGCTGATTTTTGCGACCCTGGCGATTTTCATCATCGCAATAGCACGCCCGCAGCTTGGCAAGAGTCTTACGCAGGTCGAAGCCAGCGGCATCGACATCATGCTCGTGCTCGACGTTTCCGGCTCGATGTTGACCCGCGATTTCACTATTGGCGGCGAGGAAGCAACAAGGCAGGACGCCGTTCGCGAAGTCACGCGCAAGTTCATCGAAGGCCGTCCAAACGATCGCATCGGCATCATCGCTTTTGCCGGCCGGCCTTACGTCGTCAGTCCAATGACACTCGATCACGATTGGTTGCTGCAAAATCTTGAACGCGTTCGAATCGGCCTCGTGGAAGACGGAACCGCGATCGGCTCGGCGATGGCGTCGGCTGCCAACCGGTTGAATGACAAACATTCAAAAAGTCGCGTCATTGTTTTGCTGACCGACGGCGAAAATAACGCCGGTAAAATTTCGCCCAACACGGCGGCCGAAGCGGTCAAAGCGTTAAAGATCCACTTCTACGCGATCGGCGCGGGCATAAACGGAATCGCGCCCGCGCCAATATATACTTCGCGCGGCCCGATGACTGACGCGCTCGGCAACATTCTCTATCAAAATCAGCCCGTGGAATTCAATGAAGCCGGATTGAAAGAGGTCGCACGAATTGCCGACGGCAAATTCTATCGCGCGACCGACACCAAATCGCTCGAAGAAATCTACAACGACATCGACAAACTCGAGAAATCGACCGTCGCCGTGAAGAAGTATCAAGAGTACCGCGATTTGTTTCCACTTTGCATCATGAGCGGCTGCGGTCTGTTGGTCGCGCAGCTTCTGTTGAGCCAGACAGTCTGGAAGAAATTACCGTGACTATTCAGCACATAGACTTCAGGTGGATCGAGCGCTCCGCGCTCGATGTTAATTTAGCAACGCGCGCGGAGCGCGCGTTCCACCTTTTATTGTCGAACTTATGAGCTTCGGTGCGCCAGTCTGGTTTTGGGCATTGCTTGTGATTCCAGTTCTCGCACTTTTGTTCGTGCGAGCGGAGCAACGCGCGCTTGGACGATTGCGTAAGTTTGTTTCTCCGCGACTGCTTCCGCAACTGTCGGCAACCGTGAATCGTTCCCGCCGTCTTGTCCGATTCAGTTTTCTCATGCTCGGTCTCGCGTTCGCTATCATGAGTCTCGCGAAACCGCAGTGGGGTTATATTTATGAAGATGTGCAACGAAAAGGGCTCGACCTCCTGTTCGCGGTCGACACTTCGCGCAGCATGCTTTCCAACGACGTGCAGCCGAACCGACTCCAACGGGTGAAGCTCGCCGTGCAGGACCTCGTCACTCAACTGGAAGGAGACCGCGTCGGATTGATTGCCTTTGCTGGTCGCGCGTTCCTGCAAGCGCCGTTGACCATCGATTACGAAGCAGCGGTCGAATCCATCAACGACCTGGACACGAAAACAATTCCGGAAGGTGGGACAAACATTTCGGAGGCGATTAATCTCGCTGTCCAAACTTTCGGCAAGAGCGCCGCGGGCAATCGCGCACTGATTATTTTCACCGACGGCGAAGAGTTAAGCGGGGACGCCGTGAAAACGGCGAAGGCGGCAGGGGACGCCGGCATCAAGATTTTCACCGTTGGTGTGGGAACTCCACAGGGCTCGCTAATTCCGATTACGGGCGATGACGGCGGAACAGCCTTTGTGAAGGATTCGTCTGGGCAAGTCGTAAAATCCAAACTCGACGAGAAACGCTTGCAGGAGATCGCGCAGGCAACCGGCAGCTTTTACCTTCATCTCGGCGACGGACCGCGCACAATGTCGCAGCTTTACACACAAGGCCTGGCCAACATGAAGGCGGCCGAGATCGACGCGCGTTTATCGCGACGCCCGATTGAGCGTTACGAATGGCCGCTCGGCGCCGCGATTGTTGCCCTCACAATGTCCATCTTGATTGGCGAAAGAAAAAAGGTCCGGGCACGAGCGCGTTTGCCACGATGGTCGAAAGTCGCGATGCCGGCGACGGCGCTTGTTTTTCTCATGACGCGATTGGCGTTCGCTAGCGCGCCTGCCCTGGATCTGTATCGCGACGGCAAATACAACGACGCCTATCAGAGTTTCCAGGAAGACCTGAAAGCGCATCCCGAATCGCCCGAAAAGGAAAAAATCGAATTCGATTCCGGCGCGGCCGCTTTCAAGATGGGCGATTATAATAAAGCTCTCCAATCGTTCAGCGATGCGCTCCTGTCATCCGACAAGCGCCTTCAAGAGAACAGTCATTTCAATCTCGGTCGGACCCTCGAGGAGCGCGCGGACATGGACCGGACAAACGACACGACACTAAAGGACCTGACCAACGCGGCATCGCATTACGAAGCGACCTTGGAGCTCAATCCCAAAAACGAAGCGGCCAGGGCAAACCTGGAAGAGGTCAAAAAGAAGATCGAGCGATTGAAGCAGCACCCGAAGCAAAAGCCGACACCACCGCCCCAACCGCCGCAACAACAGAAGAAAAATCAGCAGGGAAACGGCGGCGAGCAGAATCAAGATCAACAGCAATCGCAGGATGGCTCCGGCGGGAAAGATCAGAACCAAAATCAGAACCAAAATCAGAACCAGCAACAGAACCAGCAAGGCCAATCACAGAACCAGAATCAGCAGGCTCAATCGCAGAACCAATCGAGCGCGGACCAAAAGCAGAATTCAGAGGACCAATCGAACCAGCAAATGGCGAAGAACGAGCCCAAAAAAAATCAACAGCAGCCCAAACCCGGCGAGAGTCAATCGCCATCGCAGGGCACAGATCAACAACAAGGCCAGCCCTCGCCATCACCGGGAAAAAACGAAGACAAATCATCGCAAGATCGAAATCAGGAACAGCCCGAAGAATCGCCGACCCCTGGTAGCGACGAAGATCAAATACCATCGCCGTCTCCCGCCACAGGCGACGGGGAAGGACAAAATGGCACGCCATCACCAACGCCGGGGGGGTCGCCGCAGAAAAAACTCGCCGGCGAGATCAAAGGGAAGACGGGTAACAAAGAGCCGCAGTCGCAACAGGGAGAAGGAGCCGCATTCGCTGGCGGTGAACCGGAAAACGAAGGGCAGATGAGCGAAAAACAAGCCGAGCTCCTGCTGCAATCGATGAAGGATGAGGAAGCGCGCGTCCAACTGGATGAACGCAGAGTTAGACGCCGTGTCTATAATGACTGGTAATCGGAAGAGGGTGAGAGTTGATAGCAAAGCCGACTTATAGAAGAAGCATTCTAATTTCTCTTGCGCTGGTCGCGCTCAGCTTAAGGAGCAGCGCATTTGCTGCGTCGCCAAGCGTGACTGCAGTGTTGAGCAACTCGGAGGCCGAGGTCCGCGAACCGGTGCAATTACAAATCAAGGTAACCGGCGCACAGAACGCCAATGTTCCTCCGGAGATTTCAATCGACGGTCTCCAAATTCAGCAGAACGGCACATCGCGCCAATTCTCTCTGCACAATTTCGACGTCAGCAGCAGCGTAATCTACAACTACACGATCCTGCCGTTGCGCGCCGGACAGTTCAAAATCCCGTCGCAGACAGTACGCGTCGGGAACGATTCATTGCGAACTCCTGAGCTCGCTCTCAACGTGACGAATGGATCAAACAGCTCGACCAGCGCGCAAGGGAATCAAACTGCGCCGAATGCTCGGGCCGGCGCAAGCAAGCTCGCGTTCGCGGAATTGGTCGTGGCAAAGAAAGACGCTTACGTGGGCGAAATGGTACCGGCGGAGATCCGGTTGGCGTTCGATCCACGCGTGCATGCTCGACTAGAACCGCCCGAACTTTCCGGGCAAGGTTTCACCATCCAAAAGTTACAGGAGCCGCGCGAAACCATGGAAACCATCGGCGGCCGCCCTTACCAGGTTTACACTTTCAAGACTGCAATCTCGCCGGCGCGCGCCGGAAAATTTGAAATTGGGCCGGTGGAAGCGAAGGCGGCTATTCTCATGCCGCGGCGACCGAGCGCACCGCGAACGGCTCGCCCACGTTCGCCATTCGACCTGTTTAACATGGACGATCCGTTCTCCGACCCGTTTTTTAGCGATCCGTTTGGAAGCATGGGCGAACGGACTGAACTGCCGATCAAAAGCGACACCGTGACGCTCAACGTGAAAGCATTGCCACCGAACGCGCCGACGAATTTCTCTGGCGCAATTGGAAATTTCACGATGGCGGTGGACGCCAAGCCGAAGAACGTGCAAGTCGGAGATCCGGTAACAGTCACCGCGACGATTTCGGGACGCGGGAATTTTGATCGAATGACCGGGCCGGCGCTCGAAGATGAACATGGCTGGCACAAATATCCGCCGTCCTCAAAATTCAAACAGGACGACGACGTTGGGATCAGCGGTGAAAAAACTTTCGAGACGGTCATCTCGCCTAATGAAAAGAAAACCGAGGTACCGCCGCTCGCTTTCGCTTACTTCGACCCAATCAAGGAAAACTACGTGACTTTGCGGAGCGATCCCGTGCCGATCCAGGTTGAAGGCGGTGCCGCGCCTGCTCCAAATGTTGCGACTGCGCTGTCAGCTGCTTCAGCTCAACCGGCGACCGCGACAGCGACTCCCGTCCCTGCTACCAAGCCTGCAGACATTTTGTATCAATTGAACGATCTCGGCAGCGTTCGATCGTTTTCGCCGCTCTATGCCCGGTCGACGTTTTGGATCGCGCAAATTACGCCACTCATTGTGCTGCTTGGATTTGCCGGCTGGAAAATTCGACGAGCGAAGATTGGCGATCGGGAAACGCAGCGCCTAGCCGCCCGTCAGCACGAAATGGCGAAATTGCTGCGCGATCTGCGTCGGGGCGATGTGTCGCCTCAGGTATATTTCTCGCAAGCAGCCCGAGTGGTGCAGCTAAAAACGGCGGTCGCCAAGAACATCAATCCGAATGCGGTCGACGCCGAAGCGGCCGCCCAAGCTTTCGATCTTGGCGAAACCGAGCAAGCTCAAATGCGCGCATTGTTTGAGAGAAATGACGAACTGAGGTTTAGCGGCAGCGGCAACGGCTCATCAAAAGTGTCGAAAGGCGAACAGGAAGAAGTTTTGCGACTTGTGGAGAGCTTACGCACATGAGAACGCAAATCGTAGTTGCTCTAGCAATGCTCTTCGCCGGCACTGGAATCAGTGAGGCGCAACCCAATTCGCAATTCGTGAAGGCCAACCAGGAATATGCGGCCGGCGATTTCAACGCGGCAGCCAGCGATTACGAAGAGCTCGTCCGTTCCAGGGTAGACACGCCAAATCTTTTCTACAATTTAGGCAACGCCTATTTCAGGAAAAAAGATTTCGGTCGCGCGATCTTGAATTACGAACGGGCCCTGGCACTCGATCCGCGCCATCCTGAAGCGCAGGCAAATTTGAAGATCGCGCGGGACGAAGCGCGGGCACTGGAATTAATTCCGTCGCCACTGGAACGTAGTCTGGAGTTCGCGACACCGAATCAATACGCGACCGTGGCCGCAATCGCGTTTTGGATTTGTGCGTTTTGCTTGGCCGCGCTGATTTTTAATCGACACCGAAGTGGCGGCACGATTGCATTGTCGATTTTATCGCTCTTGATCTTCGCGTCGGCAATGTTTGCAGCGTGGAAACTGGAGCGCGGAAAAAACGGTCCGGGCCTGGCGATTGTCACAGTTCAAGACGCTGATGCCCGGCTTGCCACGGCCGACAACGCTAATCGAATTTTGGCTTTGCCGTCCGGTAGTGAAATCATGGTCGTGAGTCAACGTGGCGATTGGATTTACGCGGAGTTGCCAAACAATCTTAAAGGCTGGATGCCCGCGAAATCCGCGGAGACCGTGCGATTCTAATTTAGGCTGATCTCTCAGCCGCCGAGCTTGATTTGCGACGATCAAAGATCGCCGTTACAGAATTTGTATGAAGGCGGAGATGGACGTCGAAACAAACCGTAAGGCGCTCCAGATCAATCTTGACGCGCACAAATACGGGACCTTCGCCGAGATTGGCGCGGGGCAAGAAGTTGCTCGCCGATTTTTTTTGGTCGGCGGCGCGTCCGGGACTATCGCCAAAACCATGTCAGCCTACGACATGACATTCAGCGACGCGATTTATGGACCGGCCGACCGATATGTCAGCCGCGTACGCTTAAACACAATGCTCGATCACGAATACGATCTTTTGATCGAGCGGCTCGACAGCACGTTGGGAAGCGAGCGAACCTTTTTTGTTTTTGCCGACACGGTGGCGGCGCGAAGCTTCAAACAACACAACGAAGCGCACGGTTGGCTCGGTGTTCGTTTTCAAACCGAGCCGCGGAGCGAGCCGAGTCAGATCATTATTCACGTTCGCATGCTCGACGAAGCGAACACTGACCAGCAAGAGGCCCTCGGGGTCATCGGCGTGAATTTGCTCTACGGCGCGTTTTATCAATCGAAGCCGGAACGTTTAATCTCGTCATTGCAGGAAAATCTTGCGCCCGGAAGAATGCAGATCGACTTGATCAAATTTTCGGGGCCCGCGTTTGCCAATATCGATAATCGGCTCATGAGCTTGCAACTCGTGAGTCAGGGTTTGACCGATGCCGTGATGTTCACCGCCGATGGTGAAATGGTGCAGGCGTCCGAGATCTTGCACAAGAAGGCAATCTTAATCGAGCGGGGCAGCTTTCGTCCTGTCACCTTGGCGACGCACGATATGCTCGAAGGCGCCCGCCGCCAGTTTCTGACACAATCCGGTAGTTCAAAAAAAGACCTCGTAGTGCTGATGGAGATGACATTGGAAAATCTGCTAGCCGAAGGTCAGCTCAATCACGCCGATTTTTTGGAACGGGTGGACATTTTGGGCGCCCTAGGCCGTACCGTACTTATCTCAAAGTTCGGCGAATATTATCGACTCGCGGGTTATCTTTCGCGCTACACCAACCAAATGATCGGCCTGGTGATGGGTGTTCCAAGTTTGCACGAGATTTTTGACGAAAAATATTACCTCAATCTTGAGGGCGGAATCCTGGAGGCGCTGGGACGAATGTTTAAGCACGGCCTGAAGCTTTACGTCTACCCCATGATCAACGAGAAAACCGGCAAACTGATCACCGCGACCCAAACCGAGGTTGCCCCGAATCTCCACTCATTATTTCAGTATTTGATCGACAACCGCTACATCGAGGAAATCACGGATTATCAGAAAGATTTCCTTCGGATCTATCCGGCCGTGGTCCTGGCAAAACTGAAGGCCGGCGACAGGAATTGGGAAAAAATGGTGCCTCCGGAAGTCGCGCAGATCATCAAAGAACGCGAATTTTTCGGCTATCGTGCGGCGGTTGCAGCCTGAGTGCGCGCGCCGGCACAAGAGCGCGAGAACTATGGAGCATAACCTGCTCTCCAAAAAGCGCCTCCGCAGGGCACGTTTCCCGCTACAGGGGGTAAAGCAGCATCCATGGCGAGACGTGCAGATTCTGTTGTCGGCATCGATTTGGGCAAACACACGCTCAAAGGTGTCGCGGTCCGGCGAAAAAGTGACGCCAGGTTCGTGTTGAGCGGCTTCGCCTCGCGACCGGTGCCGGAAGAATTCGCCTCGCCTGAAGATCTCGCCCGGGAGTTGAAGCAATTGCTGCGCGACCTGGGCGGCAGCGCCAAGGCATGCGTTTTCGCCGTTTCCGATCCGCACACAATCCTGCGCATCGTCGAGCAACCGGACACACCCGTTCACCTGCTCCGCAACGCGCTTCGTTTCAACGGACTCGCCGTTTTAAACCAGGAATGTAAAGACTTCGTGCTGGACGTCGCGCCGGTGATCGCTCCTTACGGCGGAACTGCAATCGACAAGCCTGCTGCGGCCGAATCCAACGTTGCCGTGCAAAGCGGTGTGATTACTCAAACCAAGTATCTCGTCGGAGGAATGTTGCGAAAGCAGGTCAAACAGATTTCCGCTGCCGCAACCAAACTTCGGCTTTCCGCAGAGATGCTGCAGCTTGCGCCGGTCTGTTCGTTTAACGCATTTGAATTTTCCTACCCGGAGGTTTTCGCAAACGATGCCTTTTTGCTTCTCGACATGGGGCATCTGCAAAGCACGGTGCTGATCGGCAGTCGAAGTGAGCTCGTGCTGGTCCGCAGCATCGATTACGGTGGCAAGGCATTGATGCAGGCGCTGACGGCGGAGGATGCGCTCGATGCCGATTCTGCCTGGCTGATGATTCAACAGGGCGACGAAGGCATGACTGAAATTTGCCGCAATTCGCTCGCCCGATTAGCAATGGAGGTACGCAACTCCATCGGGTTCTTCGAGGGCCAACGCGAAGAAGGGATCAATCGAATCTTTGTTTCCGGCGGACTCGCCCGCGCGGAAGCAGTCTTGCAGTCATTAAGCGACGAGCTTGGATTGCCATGCGAAATCTGGGATCCGCTCGAAACCTGCGAACTCGCACTGCCCGCGGCCAAGCGGCAGAGTTTGCCTAACGAATTTGTGTCACTCAACGTCGCTTGCGGCGCGGCATTCGAATATCTCAACCGGTAGCAATCAGCAATGGCCCTACAACTCAATCTCCTGCATGAGGAAATCCTCGAGCAGCGGCAACGCCAGCGCGATCCGCTCAAGATCGGAATGCTTGTGCTCGCCGGCTGCGGCGCGATTCTCTTCCTCTATTATGCCTGGAATGCCTACCGGACGATTGAGATCAAGACGCGGCTCAGCCGCATCACCGCGGATTGGAAAAAAATCGAGCCCCAAGTCACCCAGGCGCAAAAGCGTTCCGCCGAGTTGACCAACGTCGTCGACACCACTCGAGTTCTCGATGATGACATCGACGGCCGGTTCTTCTGGGCGCCGTTGCTTGAAAAGCTCGCCCGGTGCGTACCGCCAAATGCACAGCTCACGAGTCTGGAAGGACACGTTTTGGATGATGAGAAAGGCGGCAGCAGCATTTCGCTTACCATCGAAGGCGTCGCCGCAGCCCGCGAACCCCGCTCGGCCGCGGAAGATTTGCGCCAGATGTTGCTCGAACAACTCGGCAAATCTTATCACGACGTAAAAGCGGAATTTAAAGCACTCGAAGACGTCGAAACCGTCGCCAACATCGACGGATCCAACGTGCCGATGTCGCATTACATTCTGGCGATCACGTTCAATCCAAGTGCGAAAGCCAAACCGGCTGCTACGCCTGCGCCGACTCATCCGAAACGGCGAACCAATGATGAATCTTCCTAATCTTCCCAAACTCTCCTCGGACCAGGTTAAAAAGATGGCGCTTAGCGCGATGGGCTTCGTCTTCTTGATTTACGTCTATTTCACGTTCTTCCTCGGTCCATTGCAGAAGTCGCGTAACAACGCGCTTATGCAGATCGATGAGCTGCAGAAAAAAATCGCTGGCTCAAAGGATGAGATAGCCAAGACCGCCAATCTCGAGCGCCAGGCCAAGGACGCGACCGCGCGCTTTAATGCCCTCAAAACGCTCACGCCTGACGGTGCCCCGATCGCTTGGTTCCCGCCGAGAATGAAAACCTTTTTTTCTAATCAACAAATCGACAAAGCCTCCGCGCGTCTGGAGAGCAACACCAGCTTTAAGGAAAGCGAGCTCTCTAGTTGGGCCAAATACAACTGGGTAATCGAGTTGCCTCAGGCCGATTTCGTCGCGCTCGGGAAATCCATTTCCGATCTCGAAAACCAAGAGCCGTTGCTGTCGATCACAAAACTGACCATGCACGTCTTATTTAACGACCCGCAGTATCAACAAGTCGCCATCTCAGCCACCACCGTGATTGAAAAACGATGAACAAGTTTCTCACCGTTATCTGCCTGTCGGTCTTGGCCACGCCCGTAATGTTTGCGGCCAGCCAAAAACCTGCGCCGCCGGTACCAGCAAAGACCAAACCGACTGAACAAACACCCGCGGCCGAGACCAAGAACAAACCTTCGGGAGAATCCTCCGGGATTACCGTCAAAAACAAATCTTCTTTCGAAGTCGAGGCTGGAACGCGCAATCCGTTTTGGCCAATCGGTTTCAAACCGAAGGCACGCATCGGCGGCGCCGGAGACTCTGATGGCGAAGTGCCCCCAAGTGCTTTCCTGGTCAGCACCATCACACTCGATACCGCTACTCATTTCGCCATAATCAACGGCAAAACGATGTTCGAAGGCCAACAATTCGGGCTTCAGATCGGGGCCCAGATTTACCAGGTCACTGTGAAAAGAATCGAAGACGGGCGCGTGGTCCTCGGCCGGCACGACGAAGAGATTATTGTTCCGCTTCGCCGCAAGTAATCCTGACCAACGCCTGAACGAGCATCCACTGGCGGTTCGATAAAACCGCAGCCATCGCCCAGGGCAACAACGCGATGCGGTCATCCCGAATGAATGTGAGGGATCTCTCATGAGGCGATTGATCACGCAACGTACTGAGCGGGATCCACGCTTCGATTGTGAGATCTCTCGCTGCCGCTCGAGATCCCAACCCGAGCGTTGCCCGCGTCTGTTAAACGCTCACCACCGACGTCGCAGTCAGCGGAACAAACTCACTTTCGTGCAGCAGAACGGGTTTCGTCCCGCGGATCAATTGCCACCACTGCGCCGCGGAACCGACCACGATCAGAAACACGAACAACATGAAAAATCCGGCAACGATCGCGTCGGATTGCCAAACCCACGCTTGCCGCAGCAGCTCATTCACTTTCGTCGGATCGCTAATCCCACTCGCCTGAGTCGCGAGCGATTGGGCGCCGCTCAAGAATCCAAGTCTCGGATCAGCCGAAAAGATTTTTAGATAACCAGCCGAGAACGTGACCGCGCACATGAAAAGCAGCGGCGCGAGCGTAATAAATAAATAGCGTGTCTTCTGCATCTTGATCAGGATCGTCGTGCACAAGCAAAGCGCGATCACCGAAAGAAGCTGGTTTGCCAAACCGAACAACGGCCAGAGTGTGTTCACGCCGCCGAGCGGATCGATCACGCCCTGATACAGAAACCAACCCCACGCCGCCACTAGCAGAACGCTTGTCAGAAAATTCGCGCTCCATGATCGCGTGTTGCCGAGCGGTCGCCACATGTTGCCTAGCAAATCCTGTAACAAGAATCGCCCGACCCGTGTGCCGGCATCGATCGTCGTCAAAATAAAAAGCGCCTCGAACATGATCGCGAAGTGATACCAGAGCGCGAGCGCGGTCGGACTCGCCGTAACACGCGCGAACATGTGCGCCATGCCGACCGCAAAAGTCGGCGCGCCACCAGCGCGGTTATACATCGTTTGCTCACCAAGATTTTGCGCCAAGGTCGACATCTCATCTTCCGTCACCGGAAAGCCGGCCTCAGAAACCTTCTGCACGACTTCCGTCGGCGTTCCTTTCATGTTGATCGCGAAATATTCGCCGGGTTGCAGCACGCAGGCGGCAATCAGCGCCATTAGTGCGACCATCATCTCAGTGATCATTGCGCCGTAACCGATGTCGCGAATCCGCGATTCTCGGGCGAGCATCTTCGGTGTTGTTCCGGAGGCGATCAGGGAATGAAATCCCGATACTGCGCCGCACGCTATCGTGATGCAGACAAACGGAAACACTGGCCCCGCGAAAACCAATCCTGACCCGTCAATGAATTTAGTCAGCGACGGCATTTGCAGCGTGGGATGAATCAGAATCACCGCGACTGCCAGCGCGGCGACCGTTCCGAGTTTCAAAAACGTGCTCAGATAATCACGCGGCGTCAGCAGCATCCAGACGGGCAAAATCGACGCGGCCAATCCGTAAATCATGATCGCCCACGCGATCCAGGTCGCGTCATGCCGGAACCACGCTTCAATCGTCGGAAAATTTGCCAGGAATTGTCCTCCCCAAACGCCAAATGCCAGGCCAAGCAGACCGAAAATCGTAATCGCGATCACATTCACTTTTCCGCTGCGCAGGCCAAATCCCATGATCAGGGCAGTCGGGATCGTCATCGCGATGGTGAAGACACCCCACGGACTTTTCGCGAGCGCTTGCACAACCACCAGAGCGAGCACCGCGAGCAAAATGATCATAATTGCGAGTACGCTGATTAGTGCCAGCACACCGACGCCGGGCCCGATTTCCTCTTTCACCATCATGCCGAGGGTTTTCCCACCGCGTCGAACTGAAGCGAATAGCACGATCATGTCGTGCACGGCACCGCCCAGCGTCGCGCCGATCAAAATCCAAAGCGTTCCGGGCAAAAACCCGAACTGCGCCGCGAGTACTGGGCCAACCAAAGGCCCTGGACCGGCAATCGCTGCAAAATGATGACCAAAAACCATCCACCGATTCGTCGGCACGAAATCTTTACCGTCGTTCTTCACGATCGCCGGTGTCGCCCGCTCGTCATTCAGCACGAGAATCTTGGTCGCGATCCACTTGCTGTAGAACCGGTAACTGACCGCGGCGGCGCAAAGTCCCGCGGTCACAATCCAAAGCGCGCTAATTTGTTCTCCGCGCGACATCGCCAGCACCACCAGCGACGCCAAACCAATCAGCGTCACTGTAACCCAGAGCAGCTTTTTGGAGAGACTCACGGGACAGAAATTAGGCGAAGTCCTACGCAATTGCTACAATCTCTGGGGAGCGCATGCGCCCTCGCGTGCACAATTCGGCGCCTCGCCGAATGGCTTTCCATTTTCTGACAGAAGCAAAAGTTTGTTGGCGATCGCGAGGCGCGTGCGCTCCCCAGATTACAGCTTTTCCCGTGCGTGTTTTAACTTCTCGAGCTGTTCAGCAAAATTCTCTTGCCGTTGCCGATTCAGTTCGACAACGTCTCGCGGCGCGCGATCGACAAACGATTTGTTCTTCAATTTGTTTTCAACCGTGCGCAACTCCGCTTCAACTTTGGCGATCTCTTTGTCCAGCCTTTCTCGCTCCGCCGAAAGATCGACTTCGATGATGAGCAAGACTTCACCCAGCGCGGTCGTTGCAATCGGAGTTCCGGCTCCAGCTTGGAAATTGGGATCGATCGTCAACTCCGAGGCGTTTAGCAGCCGCGCAATTGTATCCTGCTCAGTGACCAACTCTTCCTGCTTCGAACGCAATGCGAACTTCAGCTTTTGATTCGACGGAATTCTCGCCTGGGCCCGCAAATTGCGCCCGGCCTGCACCGCCTCGTAAATCGCAGCGACGAGTTTGCGTTTCTTAAGATCGGCATCTTTCAACGCGAACTTCTTTGGCAGCGCTGCGAATTGAATCGACCCGGTACCCAGCCCAAGCAGCGACCAGAGCTCTTCGGTGATGTGCGGCATGAACGGGTGTAACAGCCGCACGATCGCGGAAAGCACATGATCCATCACTGCGAGCGCAGATTTCTTTCTCGATTCGTCTGCGCCAAAGATTTCCGTCTTGGCCGCTTCAACGAACCAGTCGCAGTAATCGCTCCAGATAAAATCGTAAAGACGTTGTGCGACGGTGTTGAACTCATACTCGCGATAACCTTTCTCGATCGCGCCGATGGTTTCATTCAATCGCGCCAAGACCTCGATCGCAAAGATCGACAGGCTTCCAAAACTTGACTGCTTAAAACGGTCAAGTTCGCCTGGCTTCAGTCGAGTCGGGCCGTGCATTTGGCGAAAGCGCGCGACGTTCCAAAGCTTGGTCGCGAAGTTGCGGCCTTCCTCGATTTGTTTTTCGTCGAAGCGAATGTCCTGACCGCTTGGGGCAATGCGCATCAAACCGAACCGCAAGCCGTCGGCGCCGTATTTGTCGATCAAATCGAGCGGGTCTGGCGAATTGCCGAGCGACTTCGACATCTTTCGGCCCTGCTTGTCGCGAATGATGCTGGTAAAGAAAACGTCGTGAAACGGAATGTTGTCTTCTGTCTTCTTGGTTTTGCCGGGCTTGAATTCCAAGCCGGCAAAGATCATTCGCGCGACCCAAAAGAAAATAATGTCCGGCCCGGTTACGAGGACGCTTGTTGGATAAAATTTCTTCCGCGTCTTGAGATCCATTGTTTCATACGCCCACAACCACGACGAAAACCAGGTGTCGAGCGTGTCGTTGTCCTGCACCCAGTTCTCCGAGTCCTTCGGCGGCTTAGGCCCAACATATATTTGGGGTTTGGATTTTGGGGGTTGGGATTTCGCATACCAGGCGGGTATGCGATGTCCCCACCAAACCTGACGGCTGATGCACCAGTCCTGAATGTTTTTGATCCACTGCTCGTAAACTTTTTCCCAATGCCGCGGAAAGAAGCGAATGAGATGTTTCTTCACCACGGCGAGCGCTTCTTTCATTTTCGGATATTTCAAAAACCATTGCTCGCTTAGTCGCGGCTCAATCGGCACGTCGGTGCGGTCGCTAAAGCCAACGTTGTTCTCGTAGGGTTCAGCCTTCGCGAGTAGTCCCCTCGCCTCCAACAGCTCGGCAGCTCGTTTGCGGCCTTCGAAACGATCGAGCCCATGTAATTCAGGAACGGCCGGACAATTGATCTTGCCGTCAGGAGTCAAAACATCGATGACCGCCATCTTGTGTCGCTGACCGATTTCAAAATCGAGTTTGTCGTGCGCAGGCGTAACTTTCAGAATTCCAGTGCCGAACTCAGGATCGATCGCGGCGTCGGAGACGATCGGGATCTTCTCGCGCGGCATCGGACGCCACACATGCTTACCTACAAGCTTGGCGTATCGCTTGTCCTTGGGATGAACCGCAACGCCAGTGTCGGCCATGATCGTTTCCGGCCGAGTGGTTGCGACTTCCAAGAATTTCCCGGGCTGGTCAACGATTTCGTAGCGAACGTAATAAAGATTTCCACGCTGCGGTTTATTGATGACTTCCTCGTCGGACAACGCCGTTTGCGCTGCCGGATCCCAATTGATCATCCGCCGGCCGCGATAGATCAGCCCCTTCTTGTAAAGATCGACGAAGACTTCCGCGACAGCGTGCGCGTAAGATTTGTCCATCGTGTAGCGCTGGCGCGACCAATCGGCTGACGCCCCGAGGCGTTGAAGCTGTTGAATGATGATCCCGCCGTGTTTGTCCTGCCATTCGAGCACCCGCTGAAGAAATTTCTCGCGACCGAGATCGTGGCGAGTGACACCTTCATTTTTACGAAGCCATTTTTCGACCGCAGTTTGAGTTCCGATACCGGCATGGTCCATTCCCGGCAACCAAAGCACTTCGAGACCCTGCATCCGGGCGCGACGCGCGAGAATGTCCTGAATCGTGTTGTTCAAAACGTGGCCCAGTGTGAGAACGCCCGTGATGTTCGGCGGCGGCATCACGATTGAGAACGGCTTCTTCTTTGAGTTCGCGTCCGCTTCGAAATCGTGCTGGTCGATCCAGCGCTGATACCATTTCGGTTCAACGGTCCGCGGATCGTATGTTTTGGAAAGCTCAGCCATCGCGTTCAATCATCCAAGAGGCAACGTGGATTGCAAGGGGCACGGGGCGAGGAAACCCAATCGCCCGCGCCGGTTCGGTGAGTCGCCCCTACCCTGTACTTGCAGCGCGTGGCTACCACGATCATTCTTGCCGCTGCATGAGCGACACCCGTCCCATCGGTGTTTTCGATTCGGGAATTGGCGGCCTAACCGTGGTCAAGGCCCTCCGCGATTTATTGCCGAATGAAAACATTTCCTATCTCGGCGATACCGCTCGTGTCCCGTACAGGACCGAAAAGTCCGGAAACCGTCCAGCGTTACGCTACCGAGCTCGCCGGAATGTTGATGAAACAGAACGCCAAAGCATTGGTGGTTGCGTGCAACACCGTTTCGTCAGTCGCCCTGCCAACGCTGACCAAGAATTTTCCCGTGCCCGTGCTCGGCGTAATCGAACCCGGCGCGCGCGCGGCGCTGGCGGTAAGTCGCAATCGGCACATTGGCGTCATTGGAACCCGGGCGACGATCCGCAGTGGCGCTTACGAAAAGGCATTGCGCACAGGAGACCCGAATGTGCGCGTAACCAGCCAGGCCTGTCCGCTATTGGTCCCTTTGATCGAGGAAGGTCTGCTCTCCGATCCGGTAACGGACCAAATGATCCTCCGCTATCTCGAACCGCTGCTCGCTGACGAGATCGACACGCTGGTGCTTGGTTGCACCCATTACCCTTTGCTCACGGGCTCTATGGGCCGCGTGCTCAAACGTCAGATCATGATCGTCGATTCCGCGCACAATTGCGCACGCGCAGTGGAAGAGATGCTCGATCGACAATCACTGCGGGCGGCGCCGCTCAACAACGGCAAGTTGCAAGTCGCGCTTACCGACGCTGCCGATAGTTTCCTCAATGTCGCCCGCGACGCATTGCAGCTGAATTTCGGCGAAATCGAAATCCGCGCATTGCCATGATGCCGAAACTAAGAATCAAACGAATTAGCATGCTCTTGCTTGCAACGTGTCTTCCTGCTTTTGCCGGCGAAGAAAGCAAAAACCCCATCCAAGCAGCCGCGCTCACTGAGGCGCGGCAGGCGATCGACAAAGGAAACGCTCAATGGGTCGAGGCTTGGGACAAAGCCGACGCCGCGATGATTGCCTCACTTTTCGCCAACGATGGCGTTTTGTTAGGAAGAAACGGCAAATTCTTCAAAGGCCCACAGCAGATCTTGGAGCGACAGAAGACAGTGATGGAAGGGGCTGGCAAAGGAGTTAAATGCACTGTCATGACTGTCGATCTTTGGCTGGACGGGGACACCGCGTATGAAACGGGAACTTACAGTTATAAGTATCAGGAAAAAGGTAAGCCGGTCGATGAAGAGGGTCGCTACGTCACGATCTGGCGAAAGCAAAACGACGGATCATGGAAGATCATAACGGACATGGGCGTCCCGAAAAACTAGCGGGCAACGACCTCCTTGTGAGATTGGGTTGCCCGAGTTTTCCTAGCTGCGCGTGACAGATTCGCCATCAACGCAACCGTTGCGGCAATTGGTGGCCGACATGGTCCTGTGGCTCCAACTCGTTCTCTTATTTCTCGTGTTTCGCGTTGCTCTATTCTTGATCTTTCGCGGGGAATCGACCGGGCAAACTAGTGGGCAAGCATTCTTGCGCTGCTTTGACACCGGGTTGCGTTCCGACGCATGCACGGCGATGTGGGCCATTCTGCCTTCACTCGCACTGACTTTGATCGGCTTTGTTCGTCCGCTGGGAATCTGGCACCAGCGAATACGCCAACTGACGATCATCGTGATTCTGAGCGCGTGCGCCGTCGCGTTCATCACCGATGTCGGCTATTTCGCGGAGTACGACAATCAATTCGATCACTGGATATTCGGTCTCGTTTACGACGATCTGCGCGCGATTCTGACGACGATCTGGAAAAATTATCATGTTGTTGTCTTGATTCTTGGCAGCGTCGTCGCCGTTGCTGGGGCGTCATGTTGTTTGAGTAAGCTATGCCGGACGGCCGCCGCGGCTGACCTTCCAAAATTTCTAGGCGCAAAACCGGCACGCGTCGTCACGTTCATGGTAATTGCGCTGTGGGTTATCATCGGCACGAGAATCTGGCCGCACGGTCATTTACTGAGCGTGAAAAACGCCCCCGGAACGGGCGATACTTTTCTCAATCGAATTGTGCTCAATCCGTTTTTTGCATTGCGCTATGCGATTTGGCAGGAGCGAAACATGCAAAAAATCAGCGGATTGCGCACCATCTTGCCGGGCGGCGACATCCACTCGGCTGCCGCTACCCTTTATCCCCAAGGGAAAGATGCTGCGACTTTGGACGCCTGCATCACGCGCACAGCGCCCGGAAATCCAAACCCGCCGCCAACTCACATTTTCGTGATCGTGATGGAAAGCTATGACGCCTGGGCGATGCAATCCGATTACGCGACGTTGCATCTCACTGACCGGTTGGGCGCGCTCGGTCACGACGGAATTTTGGTTCGAAGTTTTATCTCCGCGGGAACGAGCACAATGGAGAGCCTGGGGACAATCATCAGCGGTCTGCCTTTTGCTCGCGTGTTGATCAATTATCAGCCGGCGGTGCGCGGCGGCCTGCCCACTGCGAGCGCGAGTATTTTCAAACAACTCGGTTATCGAACGCGATATTTTTTGGGTACAAGTCTGAGCTGGGAACGAAGCGGCGAATTCTGCCGGGAACAAGGCTTTGACGAAGTCTATGGCGGGGATCAGATGCCGGTGCGATCAGGTCGAAACGAATGGGGCGTGGATGATGAAGATCTGTTTCGATTTGTTCTCGATCACACTGGGTCGGAGCCGACGTTCAATCTCATTATGACTAGTTCCTATCACCCGCCCTACAGCGTGGATGTAGAAAAGAAAGGTTTTGATTTGGATTCGCTAAAATCCAACCCGATCTGCGCCCGTTTGTCGAAGCGGCAATTGCAGATTTTGGGACACCTTTGGTATTCGGACAAATGCGTTGCCGATTTCGTTGTCGAAGCCGAGCAAGAATTTGAACGGCCGTTATTTGCAATCACCGGCGATCATTATTCGCGGAAGAAATTCGTTTCTCTGCGTCCGATGAATACTCTGTTCGAGCAATTGGCTGTGCCGCTCGTAATCTGTGGGCACAAAGCGTTGGAAAACGTACGCGCTCCGCAAACGATAGCCGGAAGTCATCTCGACATACTGCCAACTCTCGTCGATCTTGCAGCGCCCTCGCAGTTCATTTACCACGCATTTGGCCGCGATCTCTTGGACAAAAATCAAACTCAAGTAGGTTTCGGCGCCAGCACAGTCGTTGGACCCGACTTCATCTTGCGAGTTCGGGATCCAGCCCACATTGAAGATCTTCACGGCCAGTCGGTAGGCAACATGGACGGTAAAAACTTTGCGCTCCACTATCGGCAGCTGGAGGCGTTGGGTTGGTGGCGCGCGGTCAAAGGCAATCAGTGGCCGGCGAAAGGTAGGGGCGATTGACCTCAATCGCCATTCTGTTTACGTGCTGCGGCAATGGCGCTTCGGTGAAGCGCCGCTACCTACCTTTCTCGCCACCAAATCGTAGGAATGATCGATCATTTTCCGGATCTCGACGTCCGGAATTCCGGCTTCGATCTCAACCGTGTTCCAATGTTTTTTGTTCATGTGATAACCCGGTCGGACTTGTTCGTAACGATCGCGCAGCTCGAGCGCGAGATCGGGATCGCATTTTAGATTCGCTCGCGCGGGAACTTCATCGAGTGGTGCGATCGCAAAAATTTTGCCTCCAACTTTGAACACGAGCGCGTCCGGCCCGAACGGCGTCTGTTCGGTCGCGCGTGGTTTGCTCAGGCAATATTCGCGAAACTGCGCAAGATCCATCAGGAGATTCGCGAGATGAGAAGCTGCGGTAGATCTTTGATCGCGACTCTCTCCTGTTTCATGGAATCGCGTTCGCGCAGTGTGACCGTGTCCTTGCAGGGCAGGATCCTTTTCGCCGAGGGTTTCGAAATCCACCGTCACGCCAAACGGTGTTCCGATTTCGTCCTGGCGTCGATAACGTCGACCGATCGCGCCCGATTCATCGTAGAAAACGAACATGTGCGGCCGGAGAAGATTGACAATTTCCTTCGCTTTCGTGACCAGCGGCTCCTTGTTCTTCAGAAGCGGGAACACGGAGCATTTGACCGGCGCGATCCGTGGATGAAACCGCAACAGCGTCCGCGTCTCCATTTTTCCTTTGTCATCGGGCGCCTGGTCTTCGGCGTAGGCGTCACAAATCAAAGCGAGCACGGTGCGATCGACTCCGGCGCTCGGCTCGACTACGTGCGGAATAAATTTTTGTTTTGTTTCCTCGTCAAAATACTCCAGCGGCTTGCCGCTCGCTTTCTGGTGCTGCGCCAAATCGTAATCGGTGCGATACGCGACACCTTCGAGTTCCTGCCGGCCAAACGGAAAATCGTATTCGATGTCGTAGGTGCCTTTGGAATAAAAAGCGCGATCCTCGTCGGGCACGGTAAGGACGTGCAGATGGTCGCGCGGAATACCGATGTTCTCGTAAAACCTGAGCCGCTCCTCTTTCCAATACTCGAGCAGCTTCATTCCTTCCTCTGGCCGGCAAAAGTATTCGAGCTCCATTTGTTCGAACTCGCGGGAGCGAAACGTGAAATTTCGCGGATTGATCTCGTTTCGAAACGCTTTCCCGATCTGCGCGATCCCAAACGGTAGCTTTTTGCGCGAGACTTCGAGCACGTTTTTGAACTGAACGAAAATCGCCTGCGCGGTCTCCGGCCGCAGATACGTGACGCTCGATTCATCCTCGGTCGCGCCGACATAAGTCTTGAACATCAGATTGAACGAGCGCGGCTCGGTTAGATCCTTGCCGCCGCAATTCGGGCATTGCTTGCCTTTTCCTTTGTCGATCACCTGGTCGGCGCGCAATCGCGCCTTGCAGGTTCGACAATCGACCATCGGATCGCTGAACGTGTCTTCGTGGCCGCTTGCTTTCCAAACCGCGCGGTTCATCAAAATCGAGCCGTCCATGCCGACGACGTCATCGCGCTCGTGAACCATTATGCGCCACCAATAGTCTTTGACGTTGCGCTTCAGTTCGACGCCGAGCGGGCCGTAGTCCCACAACCCATTCAAACCACCGTAGATCTCGCTTGATTGAAAGATGAGTCCGCGTCGCTTGCACAAGCTGACGATCTTTTCCATTCTTGCCGCGCCGGAGCTTGGCGAAGGCGGGGGCTGCGAATCGGTCACATTGCTCATTTCGGCCACAGATTAACGCAGATTACACAGATCAAAAGCTGTTGTAGGGGCGCTCGCCGCGGTGAGCGCCTTTTTAATAGTTCGGTGCTTGAGAACAAGCACCGCTACAACTTCCGCCTTTATTTTTCGACCGTCACCTCGGTCTTCACCGAATTAGCGATGAAACAGTTCTCGTGCGCAGCGTGATGCAACTTATCGAGCTCTTCTGCGCTCGGCGTCTTGTCGCCAGACCATTTCAGTTTTGGCCGCAGCGTCACTTTGGTAATCGCCAGCCTGCCGTCGGCGTTCTTTTCCATGTGGCCGACGGCGTCGTCGATATATTCGTCGAGCACGAACTTCTGCTTACACGCAATCGCGAGAAATGTGAGCATGTGACAGGCAGAGAGCGAGGCGACGAATGCTTCCTCCGGATCGACATTTTTCGGATCGCCGAGATAGGCCGGCGCTGCTGACGCCGTCATTTCGTGGCCGCCATCAAATTTCCAAGTGTGATTGCGCGGATACTTTTGGTACTCGAACGGCGCATCGCCGCGCTTCCAGGTGAGAGTCATTTTATGTTCTGACATACCTTCGGTATAAATCCGACCAGGAACATTTCAACTGCGGATTGCTATCGCAAACGCCGCTTCAAATAAGCGCGACCAAATCCAGTCTTTAGCTGTTTCTCGCGCAACCTCGCTTTCCGTTCAAAGCGGCACGCCTCGTAATACTCGAGACTGACCGGCAGCCGACGTGCTGTCGCCACGACTCTTCCTGCTCGATGCTGCTCAATTCGCCTCCGCAGATCTTTTGCTGACCCGACGTACAGTTTACCGTCACTGCATTTAAGGACTTAAGCATAGAACATCCGGGGGACAAATGGTGCGCGGTGCAGGGTTCGAACCTGCGACTTCTTGCGTGTGAAGCAAGCGCTCTACCACTGAGCTAACCGCGCAATTGGACATTGAAGATAATTGGTTGGAATTTCCTTTCCACAAAAACCCGATGAAATTCGAACCCCCGCCCGCATCGCTACGCGAAGCGTTGCGGGCGTGGAGCGACCCCTTGCGTGCGAAGCACGTGCTCTACCACTGAGCTAATCGCGCTTGCAGAAGTAGAAGATTAGAGATCAGAAACTGCAAATTACAAGTCATGCAAACCTTACGCCTCGGAGTCGAAGACGTGATTACAAACCGGACAAATCCAGCGCGTTTTAGCAACGAAGCGCCGTCCGTCCAGAAGCGTGGCTAAGCGATGATGTTCGGAATAACAACGCGGGCAGAACGGCCCTGTTCGCTCATGGTCTATCAGCAGCCAACAGACATTCTCGGAAAATTCCAAATTCGTTTGCGGCTCTTTCTGTTCACGCAGCCTCTTGATTTCATCACGGAGCGCAAGATTCTCCTGCTGTAGTTCGAGAGTCGTCTCACGGAGCTTCATGATTTGCTCCCGCGTCTCCGACTCCCCGGCCTTTTTCGATGGCTTATCCTTGCTCGAGTGCAATGGATTGATCATATCGGGCCCCGCCGCACAAATTGTGGGTCTGTTCGCATACAGTTAATCGCTTTTCGTGATCTCTCAGAGCGCATCGATAAGTTCGATCCCATAGATTAGACCCACGAATCGGTCGAAAGTCTCAAACTAGGAGAAAACAACAGTGTCGGGCGATGAATTATGAGAACGGAGCAGTCTGCGAGCCTTGCGAGTCAGTTTTAGGGAAATTGGCGCCTCGGTTTGGTGAAAACCGAGCGGGAGCGTAATCGCCTCTACCAGAGTTTGAGTTGCTCGGTGGGCCGCCGGAAAGCCGCGATCGACAGGTTCGGCCGTTCGTCAAAACCAGCCCGCCGACAAGAGACGTCGAATAGGTTTGCGATTTGTTCGGCAAAAATCCCGTCGCCGGTCTGCCGCTTACGCCACCGCGAGTCGTACAACTTGCCGCCTCGCGTGGCGCGCAACCGTTCGAGCACTTTTGCTTTTCGCTCGGGAAAATGTTCATCGAGCCAATGTTCAAACAGCGGCCGCACCGCCCACGGCAAACGCAACAAAACGTGACCGGCGAATTGGGCGCCGGCTTTCGCGCACGCCGCAACAATCGCTGGAATCTCGTGATCATTGATCCCGGGGATCACCGGAGCGACCATCACGCCGACTGGAATATTCGCCGCGCGAAGTTTTGCGACTGCATCCAAACGCGCAGCCGGCGCCGAAGTCCGTGGCTCCAGGACCTGTTGGAGCTTTGGATCGAGCGTCGTGACCGAAAGATTCACCACGGCACATCGATCACCCGCTAACTCTGAAAGAATGTCGATGTCTCGCGTTACCAAGCGATTTTTCGTGAGAATGGCGACAGGGTTTCGAAACTTAGCGAGAACTTCGAGACAGCCGCGCGTAATCTTCAATTTCCGTTCGACCGGCTGGTAACAATCGGTCACTCCACTCATCATCAAGAGCTGAGGTTTCCATTTGGGCGATGAGAGTTCAGCTTCGAGTAACCGCGGCGCGTCCGGCTTCACCATGATCCGTGACTCGAAATCGAGCCCGGCGGAAAAACCGAGATATTCGTGCGTTGGTCGCGCGAAACAGTAAATGCAGCCGTGTTCACAACCTCGATACGAGTTGATGCTCGTTTCGAAGCCGACATCCGGACTTTGGTTCCGCGCGATGATCGTTTTGGTCACATCGCGGAAATATTGGGTGGCGCGCCGCGGCCGCGCCTCTCCGTCTGGATCGTTATCGACAACATCGACATCGGTTAAGTCGACGTGAAGTTTCTCGAACCGGTTGGCCGGGCTCCAGGAAGCGCCGCGACCGTGGATCGGCTTTCGACTCTGAGGAGCTTCGTCAATGACCGGTTGAAACGCTTTTACCTTCATTGCTGGAGATATGTTCGCATGAACACTTCCGATTGTCGAACCGATCTGCGACTGAAATAAAATTGGCGGAGGGGTGTGAGATTATCCAAAGCTTCGCTTGTGACCCTCCGCTTCGCGCCCCACCGGTCGAACTGCGTTCTCATCTTCATTTGACCGCGCGACAAGAAAGAACTTCACAAAGTTTACAGGTAGCGCGATCGAAATTGGCGGAGGGGGTGAGATTCGAACTCACGAGGCCTTTCGGCCTTCCGGTTTTCAAGACCGGCGCATTCAACCGCTCTGCCACCCCTCCAGAAAAGTGACGGGTGACCAGTGACGAGTGATCAGCCCGCGGGTGCAGGATTATAGCAGGTTTGTTGCACCGCTCCATGCAGTGAGCACGAAAGCATGACTTAACTACGGATTTTCGTTTGCGATCCGCCGGGTGGCGAAATGCCAGACCAGGATGGCGGAGGCCATTCCAAGGACCGCGGCGCAGATGACGTCGGAAAGCCAATGCGCGCCGAGATACATGCGCGAGAAACCAATCACCACGGGAATCGCGAGACATGGAAGACCGATCCGCCAGTTCGCCAGCAATAGAACGGCAAAGAACCCGACCGTCGCATCGACATGGCCGGATGGAAACGAATGATATTTCGAACTCCAGGTCGGGCCGGTCCACATTTGTTCAGATTTCACCGACGGCCGAGCCCGGCCGGTGGTGAGTTTGATCGCTCGTCCGGCTAGGCCGGCGATCGAAAGTGCGATCAACATTGCCAAAAAGATTCGGGCCCATTTCTTGTTGCCGCGCGACCAAGCGAAGCCCAGGAGCGCGAGCCCGACGAGGAAATGTCCCGGCCAATCTCCGAATCGACTGACATCGAGCATGAAATTTCGCATCCCCGGTGTTTGATGGTTAGTCATGAACGCCGCCACCGGTTGATCGAACTGAAACGCGACCGCGATGACGAGCGCGACAAACGCGATTCCAATTAGCCAGTAAAAAAGAGAGGCGCGCTTCACGAAATAAGTTCCTGTTGCGTTTGCTGGACGCTATTTTGAGACCGCTGGTGAAATCGGCAACTCGCAATTACATCCTGCTATTCTTTGGGTGCACCGTTTTCCACATCATCGGCACGTGGAGCATTCCGTTGGTGGATCGCGACGAACCGCGTTTCGCGGAGGCGTCGCGGGAAATGATCGAGCGCGGCGATTACACTGTACCGTATTTCAATAATCAACTTCGTCTTGATAAGCCGCCGCTCGCCTACTGGGCCCAGGTCGCGAGCTACCGAATGTTCGGCGAAAACGATTTCGCGGCGCGATTTCCCTCGGCCGTGGCGGCTGCCCTCGTTGCGACGTCGATACTCGCCTGGGGAACTCGAATCGGCAGCGAACGC
Organism: uncultured Verrucomicrobiae bacterium; assembly: GCA_963801815.1. Taxonomy (GTDB): domain Bacteria; phylum Verrucomicrobiota; class Verrucomicrobiia; order Chthoniobacterales; family UBA10450; genus AV40. The sequence continues at coordinate 194,146 of CAWDGJ010000001.1, read as the reverse complement.
GTTGGTTGGTTCGCAGCAATTATCTTCACGCTTTCGCTTCAAACGTTTCTTCACGCCAAAGCTGCCGTCGCCGACATGTGGCTGGTTTTGTTCATGACAACATCCCATTGGACCGGCTGGGAACTCATCAAGAATCCAGAATCGAGTATCCGGCATCGCTGGAAGTGCTGGGCGATCTTCTACCTTTCTCTCGCGCTTGGATTTCTCGCGAAAGGACCCATTGCGTGGACCCCGCTCCTGACGATCGCCGCGGTGAAATATTTCTCGCGCGACGCCGATGCTTCGACTGCGCTCAGAACAGGTTTTGCGAAGCGTTTCAAATTCATCCGAGGCATCGTGTTCATGCTGGTAGTCGTCGCCCTGTGGGGAATTCCGGCCCTGATCCAAACGCACGGTGACTTTTTGAAGATCGGAATTGGCAGACACGTCATCGGCAGATCGTTCAGGGCAATGGAAAGCCACGGCTCCAACTCGTTCGGCGTTTACCTCCTTCTGCTCCCATTCTATTTCGTAACGATCTTTGCCAGCTTTTTTCCGTGGTCGATCAAGTTGCCTTCGCTGGCCAAAAAACTCTGGCGTGAGCGTGGCCGGCCGGCCACCTCTCCCCACACCGACGCGTATCTCGTCTCGGGCACCGCGATCATTTTCGTGATCTTCACTTTGGTTAAAACCAAGCTACCGCATTACACACTCCCGGCGTTTCCACTGCTGGCACTGCTAGTCGCTCGTCATGTCGCCAGTAGGCGTTTCGTGAAAACCGCTGCAGTCACGAGTGGTTGCATTTATCTCGCTCTCGCGTTGATCGCCGCACCTTTTGCCGCGCGGTTCTTTCCGGCGAGACAGCTTTATTTACAAGCGCGAGGTTTCTTGAAGCCCGACATGGAATTCGGCGCAGTTGATTATCAGGAGCCAAGTCTGGTGTGGTACTTTCGATCGAGCGCAAAAGGCTGGATGACGCCGTTGAATCAAAAGAACGCGGCGGACTTTATGGCGAAGGCAGGCCCGAGATTCATCGTTTTGCCGAGCGCGATCGCAACGAATACTTTTCCGAATTTGCCACCGAACTGGAGAATGTTTTCCACCGACGGCTTTAATATCGCCAAAGGAAGACGGACGGAGCTCACATTGGTGCTGAAGCCGGACTAAATGATTCGCTAAATCGCTAAATCGTTGATTCATTAAATCGGATCATGATCACGTTTCTAGAGGGCCGATTGGTCGCGGCGCTACCAACGCAGGCAACGGTGGATGTAAACGGCGTCGGCTACGAAGTTTTCATTCCGATTTCGAGCTACGACAAACTTCCAGCGGTGGGTCAACCGGTACACATTCTCACGCATCTGGTTGTGCGCGAAGACGCGCATATGCTTTACGGATTCATGACCGCGCCCGAGCGCGATTTGTTTCGGTTACTGGTGAATAATGTGAGTGGCATCGGTCCCAAGCTTGCGCTGTCTGTCTTGAGCGGAATGAGCGTGACTAATTTTAAAACCGCAGTCGTAAATTCCGACATCGCCGCGATTTCAAAGATCAGCGGCCTGGGCAAGAAAACCGCGGAGCGGATCATTCTTGAACTGAAAGACAAACTCGGAGTCGCGGCCGCCTGGGAAGCCGCCACTGCCGCCCACGCGCCGACGCCGGAACAGGAACAAGGGAACGAAGCAGTGCTGGCTTTGATCGCGCTCGGTTACAAACAGGTCGACGCGCATAAAACGGTGCGCGATTTACAGGGCAAGGCGAAATCGGCGGAAGAACTGGTGAAGCTCGCGCTGAAGAAGATGGCCGCTGGCAGATGATGCACAGGTTTGATGTTCGATGTTTGATGTTGATGTTCCCCGCGCGAAACCGCGTAGCTTTGGAATCGGACGCTCAAGCCTCAAACCTCAAACGAAGTCGCTGCGCAGGAGAATGAGCGTCTTCAAAGGATTAAGGCTCTTTTCCAACGGAGGGGCTGTTCGCCGACAAGGATTGGCTGCTTTCGCCCGACGCGTTTCCGATCGAGCAAAAATTTCGTGCCGAGCTCGAGCAGCTTGGTCATCGGCTGTTCGTTTTCCAGCGCGCGTGCAATCAGCTTTACCAGCTCAGCGTCAAAGGAAAACAACCAGCGTGGGTCGCGCGCTATCTCGACGCCGGCAAACCGAAAGACCTCATCGAGTTCTCGCGACGCAAAGAATTTCGCGACGATCTGCCGCTCGTCATTCGGCCCGATCTCATTCTGACCGATGACGGTTACACCATCGCCGAGATTGATTCTGTTCCGGGCGGAATCGGCCTGACCGGGTGGCTGAATCAAACGTATTCCAAGTTCGAGACGGAAATCCTCGGCGACGCGGACGGAATGCTCGAGGGATTTCGAAGCGTGCTGCCGAACGGCGGTGACATCGTGATTTCGCAAGAGTCGGCAACCTATCGTCCGGAAATGAAATGGGTCGCCGCGCGACTCAAGGAACGCGGCGTCGACGTGCGTGTTGCGGCCGCTGAGAACTACGAGCCGCACAACGGACGAGCGGTTTACCGCTTCTTCGAGTTGTTCGATCTTCCAAATCTTCCGAAGATCGATAATCTCCGCGTGCCAATGGCGAAGGTCGCGTGGCCTCACACCGCCGTTCAAACCGTACCTCGAAGAGAAAATGTGGTTCGCGCTGTTTTGGATGACGCCGCTCCGCGAATTCTGGAGACGCGAGCTCGGCGAAAAATATTTCGCGCAGCTTCAAAAAGTGATTCCCTACACGTGGCCGCTCGATCCAACTCCGTTACCGCAGCACGCAGTCATCCCGCGGCTGGAAATTCATGATTGGCGCGAAGCGGGAAAGTTCAGTCAGAAGGATCGCGATCTTCTTCTCAAAGTCAGCGGCTTCTCGCCCCTCGGTTGGGGAAGCCGCGGCATATCGTCGGCTCCGATCTCGCGCACGCGGAATGGGAAAAGAGGATCAATGATGCGCTCGCAACGTTCGATTCTTCGCCGACCATCATGCAACGCTTTCACAAAGGGCGCTTGCTCGAGCACCGGGTACTGGGACTTTGGTGGATCGGCCGCTCCGTCGGGCGATGCCAATCAGAATGCGGCTTCGCCGCCAAATTTTAACATCGAGCAAGGGACTGCTCGATCCACCTTGAAAACCATGAAAGGCCGGGTACGACTTTGCCCCTATTATTTCGTTGAGGAGAACAAAGTGAAATTGCGCGGCGCGTTAGCGACAATCGTTCCTGCCGATAAAAAGTTTGTTCACGGTATGCGGGACGGAATCTTAGTGCCGTCGAAGGTTGCTAACACGTAATTGTTTACAACGATGTAAGACCTCTCGCGCGTCGCTGCTCAACAATGTATGCCGCAACCTGCCGGTGGGTTCCAACCGTGCCTGCATCTGTCCAATACGTGATCATTTTCATCCAATAGTCATGCCAACTGGCGTTACCCACCGGTTGTTCGACGCCACGAGCCTCGAGCCCCGCCTCGTGATCGACTTTATTATGAAAAATTACGACCGGATCGGTCGATATGTAATGCAGATAACCACCAGGATTGTCTGCTGAGTATTCAACTGGCCCATCGGCGCAGCCGAATAAAACGCCCGCTGTGACTATTAAAATGATCCGTAAAGAAAATTTGCCCATGCCTTGAACGATACCCGATTCCAGAAGCTTTAGTCGAGTTTGCTCATCGGCTGACAAAGAAACGGCAGAGGAACGCCGCCGCTTCTTCCGAGATGCCGGCGATCTTATTCGTTGCCTGACGATAGAATTTAAAATTGAGCTCAGTCTCGGGTCGGCCATCATTCCAATTGGAAAAAAGTTTGAGCTCGCTCCGCCCCAGATGCCGTTTCGCGGTCGCGGTGCCCTCGATTGTAATGCTCACCCGGGGCGTTTGCCTGGCGACCCCTGGTTTCTTAGGCACCGCTTTGGCCGAGGTGACGACGCCGCTGGCGATCAGACCTGGCCCGCCTTCGTTCTCGCTCGCAAAAATGAAGATTATATCGCCTTTGGCGATTCGCTTGCCGCCATACATCGTCTTCTGCGCCGCGAACAAGAATGACTTCGCTTTCAGATCGCGAACCTCGGCTTTGATCGCAAACATTAATCCTAACGAGAACGAGACAAGCCACGGGCGGGGTCGGTGGACAAGATCACTCATGTTGCATCGCAATGGGGGCCGTTGGCTTCATCGATCGGTTAGATGCGCGGAAGCAACCTGCTCGCCGACGTATAGCGATATGGCTGGCAAATGCGGATTCCTCGCGCAAAATGATTCTCGCCCGTTGGAAGACGAAGCATTTATTTTCCGGCTTCAGCGGAAGGCGCCGGCTGCGGCTGGTTGCGAGGTTGCCACCTCAGGTCAAGGCTCATCACATAGACGATCATCGCTCCAAGCATCAGGATGATGCCGATCCAGAATCGCCAATCCGTATGCGCACGTTTCCAGTAGGGAACATGGTGGTGATGAACCTGGTTGAGATCTGGTCCGTGATTGTGATTACTCATTTCTTACTACTTTCTCGCCGGCCAGCGGTTGACTGCAGCGATTGGTTAGATGATTGGCGGTGAATCTTCTGGAGTCTATCGAGGTCGCTGACAAACGGCCATGCAAACGCACCAACGAAGGAATCCCAAACCGAGCCGTAGCTATCCAATGCAGCGATCTTGAGTGACTGCTCGCCGCGCCGAGCGAGAACCAGCGCGCGAATCACAATATACGGCGTGGCGGCGATGAGAGCGAAAGGAAGCAACACCAGTGCGAGCATGTTTACTAGAACGCCGAAAACAACCACACGTAGTATCCACTGTCCACATCAGCGCGAAATCATCTAACGAGAACAAGATCAGCTACGGCCACCGGCGCCAGGAACTGAAACCAAGATAATCTAGTCATGAAGAAGGTAAACGCGGTACGGGTGGCCGTTAGCTGCAGCGCCTGGTTAGGTGATACGGGTGAAAGCATGCTCAGACGATAATGCCATTTATATCGAATGACTCATAAGGCTCGGAATCATCGTAAATGGTGAGCGCGATCAAAATTAATCTGGAAGAATAGCGTGAAAGACCTAGGCGCATCAATGGCGTAGCGTGTGACCGGTACATCGAGAACGTAATGGATACGGTACTGTTCCGGAACGCGGCTCTGCTTCCCCAGACCGACGCGCGGACCTTGATCGATGACCGCTCCTGAGGGATCGCGCAGCTCCCATTTGCCTTCGACCGAGATACGGCCAGCGCGGCCGAAACGGAACTGCAACTGGTAGCGTCCGACGCCGATCTGACAGCACTCGTCGCCGACGAACGGCTCGAGAGGAAGGTCTGCTGGAACGCCACGCATGCGCACTAATCACCTAACGAGAATTATGCCCAATAATTGCGTCTTTAAAGGCGTAATTTTTGGACCTAATTCGGCAGTTTAGCGGTTTGAGCATAACGATCATTTCAGTTCGTAAGTGGTGATCTCGAGATGGTGGCCGTCGGGATCACTGAAATAAATCGAGTGCGAGATTTCGTGGTCCTGGAATTCGAATTTGATGCCGCGACGCTTCAATTCTTCATGGGCGTTGAGAAAATTTTTCCGATTGGCGCGGAACGGCGAGATGGAGCAGTCGAATGTCCGCGGGCGCGCTCGAATGCTGATCCTGGTCGAACCGGAAACAACGCGAGCGCGGTCGTGCCTTTGCCGATGAAAACCGGAACACCGTCCCACATTCCGTCGAACTGACGCTCGAACCCGAGCACGTCGATGTACCATTGCGCGGACTGCGCTCAACATCGCGAACCGACATCGCGACGTGGTCAATACCTTCGAGTTCCATCAGAGTTAGACAGAATGTACAGAATAAACAGAATTGAAACGGATTAAAGAAAGACAAACGGCTCCGGGATTCTGCTAATTTTGTCTGTCTTTGGATATCAGACCCTGATATCCGAAAGCCAGTGAGTTCCCCCACTCGCCGCGCGTTCCTTAAGACCATTGGGCAAGCCGGTTTGTTTTGCGCCGCGCCGTCGATCACACGCGCGGCAGCCGCGCCAAGCGACCCGCCTTCGCGTGGCTTCGGCGCGGCAAGCGAAACGGTTCGAATCTCGATCCTGCATACGACCGATTTGCACGGACACATTCTGCCTACCAGCGACTACGCCGGAAACGTGGACCTCGGCGGCTTCGCTCGTTGTGTGACCCAAATCCGGCGCTGGCGCCGGCAAAATCGGAACTCAATCCTGATTGACGCCGGCGATGTATATCAGGGAACCGACGTCAGTTTGCGCACAAATGGTGCGATGATGATCGATCTCTTCAACTATCTGGAATATGACGCGTGGATCATCGGCAATCACGAATTCGACTGGGGCGTCGAGACATTTGCGAACGCGATCGCGAAATCCGACATGCCGGTGCTCGCGGCGAACATGTCGATCGAAGGAAATGCGGTCGACGTTCTTTCCACGAACCCGTTTGCGAAGCTGCGACCCTACATTCTAAAAGAATTCGGCGGAATCAAAATCGCGATCATCGGAGTGACTACGCCGGGCATGACGTACTGGTTTCGGCCCGAGTTCATTCGCGGTTTCGGATTTGAACATTCCGTCGAGCCAGTCAGGCGGGCGATCGCGAGCGCGAAAGACGAAGGTGCGGACGCAATCCTGCTGGCCGGTCACATGGGGTTGAGAGCGCGCAGCGGCGGAGATGATTTCGCAAACAACATCATGGCGCTAACATCCGAGTTTCCCGAAACGGTTGCGTTCATCGCCGGGCATACGCATCAAGCAATTGCGAGTTGTTTCACGAACAGTGTGCTGTTGACCCAGGCCGATCATTTTGGGATCCATGCCGGCCGGATCGACCTCACCTTCGACCGCACCTCGAAGAGACTGTTGCGGCGGGAAGCGACTTGCGAGCTCATGAACAATTGCGTTCCCCTCGATCCCACGATTCTTTCGCGAACAAAAAGCGTGTTAGCTGAATCTACGATAGCACTGGCCCAACCGATCGGGACGTTGGCCGAAACGCTGCGAGTAAGAAGCCGTCCCGGCGAACCAAGCGAAGTCGAACAGTTGATCGGCGCGGCGATCATGGAGGAATTGCGAAAGCGCGATGTAGCCGCAGATGGAGCGATGCATGGCATTTTCGAAGAGCACAATAATTTCGTGGCGGGCCCCAAAACGGTGGATGACGCCTGGAAACTAATCCCGTTCGAAAATTACGTCGTTACAGCCCAGCTGACCGCTGAAGAGATTAAAGTCCTGATGGAGGAGATCTATGCCAGCCGCGAACCGCGAAATTTGATCGGTTTCGAAATTAGAACCGAAGGCACCGGTTTTGATCGACGAATCACTACGATGCGGCTGGTCGACAGGCGATTACTAGAGCGGGACAAGCGTTACAGGATCGCCTTTAACAGTTTCGATTCTCGCAGCGCCGGCCATCGGTTCATGAAATTGCGAGCCCTCCTCGATACTCCGGCGACGAATTGCACGTTTCATCCAGTCCTGACCCGGGACGCGGTCATCGATTACTTCCGGCGACACGGGGTCGTCCATAAAATCGGACGCCAGGTGCAATCCTCGGCCGCGTGATTTCTCCCACAATTTGCGGTTGAAAACTTCCTCTGTTTCGATTGCGTATCAGTCCCATGTGTGCCAAGGCCGTTTCAACGCTCGTTTTACTCGCGGTTGTCGCTGTCGCTCCTGCCTGGTCGCAGGTCGAGATTCCCTCATCGCAAACTGCGGCCCTGCCCAAGCTGCGGCCAGTCCTTCTCGGCAAAGGAGCTGATTCTCTCGTCAATCGGATCGATATCGCGGACCTGGTTCGTAAAGGACAAAAGGACGCCGCGGTCATGTTTTCGTGCACGGTCAAAAAGGATGGCTCGGTCTATTCGGTCCAAACCTATCGCGGGACGGCTGATTCAAAAGCGCTCGAGCAAGAAGTGCTCAAGAAATTGTCGGCCGCGGCGAACCCGAAATTCATTCCTGCTGTTTATAATCACCTGCCGGTGGACGCGGTCTATTACGGCACCGTCACTTTCATGATCGTGGAGGGCAAACCGCGACTGCGAATTTTTTCGAACCAGGAACGCTCCGAACTTGCCAAGGAGAGCGACTTCATCGGCCCGCAACCCTTTTGGGGCGCAGAGTCGAAGTTTGACGGCTTTCACTATCCAAGCAGCGAGGACGCGCCAGTCAAGGTCGATGGTTCGGCCGAACTGGCATTAAAGGTGGATGTCGAAGGAAACTTGCAGGACCTCACGGTAGAAAGCGAAGATCCTCCATTCCTCGGTTTCGCAGATACGGCGTTCGCGGATTTGGCAAAGGCAAAGTTCATTCCCGCGTTTCGAAATGGCAAACCGGTTGCTTGCGAAGTGAAGCTGCCGGTTTTTTTCAAAGGCGACTAGGTCTGGCTTTTCACTTCTCTGTGTCGCCGTGAAACGCCGAATCATTCGGTCAGCGTTCTTTCAACGCGATCCGCTCGTCTGCGCCCGCGAGCTCGTAGGAACAGAACTCATCTGGGGACACTGCGCCGGCATCGTTGTGGAAACCGAAGCGTATCTGGCGGAGGACGACGAGGCTTGTCACACCTTCTCGCGTCCCACCGCGCGCGCGTTTGTGGAACGGAACAAAGCCGGCACAGCCTACATTTATTTTAGCTACGGCGCGCATTGGATGCTGAACGTTCTCGTGAAAGGCAAAACGAACGGGTTTGTCTTGTTTCGCGCGCTACAGCCAATGCGCGGCATCGCGCTGATGCGAAAACGCCGCGGCATTGACGAAGAACGCCGCCTTTGCTCAGGCCCGGGAAAGCTCACCCAGGCGTTCGACATCACGGATCGACATCACGAAATGGATCTGTGCTCCGACCCTCATCGCTGTTTCGCTGACAGGGAAGATGACCATGTCGATGTTGTCGCGGATGCGCGAATCGGGATCACGCGCTCGGTCCATCATCCGTGGCGGTTTACCTTGCGCGACAGCAAATTCGTCAGCCGAGCGGTAAAAACCCAAACTCCAGGTTCCAAACCCCAAACATCAGGCAAATTCCAAACTCCAATGCCCAAACAATAATCACGCGCTTCAGTTGTTTCGAATTTCGGGATTTGCAACTTTGTCTGGGATTTGGGATTTGGAGTTTTGGATTCTAGCTACCGTTGACTCGTCTTCTTAATAAACGAAGTTCTTCGTCCGATGAACGGAAAGAAGCAGCGCGTCCTGCTGGGCATGAGCGGTGGAGTCGACTCCAGCGTCACCGGCTATTTGTTGCGCGAGCAAGGCTACGACGTCGTCGGTGTAACGATGAAAGTCTGGCCCCAAGATTGCATTTCGCGCGCAGAAGATAAATGCTGCGGGCCGCAGGCTGTGGCTGACGCGCGCGCGGTCGCGCATTCGTTAGGCATTCCGCATTACGTGGTCGACGAGGCAGACTTGTTCGAGCGGACGGTGATCGATTATTTCACGAGCGAATATCAGGTTGGTCGCACGCCAAATCCTTGCGTAATCTGCAATGAAAAGCTGAAGTTCGGCAATTTGTGGGGCAAAGCCGAAGCTCTCGGCTGCGATTACATCGCCACAGGCCATTACGCGATTATCGAACATGAGAGCGACCGAGCCATTTTGCGCAAGGGTATCGATCCGCGCAAAGACCAATCATATTTTCTGTTCAGCCTGCGACAGCCGCAGTTGCAGCGCGCACTGACACCGCTCGGGCCGATGCAAAAGCCGGAGATCCGGAAAATCGCGCATTCGTTAGGCCTGAAAGTCGCCGACAAGGTCGACAGTCAGGAAATCTGCTTCGTACCCGGCAACGATTACAAGGCGTTCCTGCGTTCGCACCTTGGCGAAAAGGAATTTCATCGCGGCGAGATCTACGACGTCGACGGAAACTTCATCGCCGAACACGACGGGATCGAGCTTTTCACCATCGGTCAACGCAAAGGGCTTCCGGGCGGATCGCCGCGGCCGCGTTATGTTGTCGATCTCGATCCGGAAACGAATCGCGTGATTGTTGGCAACGCGGACGATTTGGTTTGCGACGAATTCGAAATCGATCGCGTGAACTGGATCGCAAGCGATTTGCCGTCTGGAGATGCGGATATCACGGTCAAGATTCGTTACAGTCATCCTGGAGCACCCGCGACAGTCACTCCATTGGCAAACAATCGCGCGCACATCCGTTTACATGAACCGCAGCGGGCGGTCACGCCTGGCCAGGCGGCAGTAATTTACGATGGCGACGTCGTGATTGGTGGCGGCTGGATTTGCCGCACCGAGCCGGCTAGGCGGGTTGAAGCTTTGGTCCCAGCCTGACGAATGGCGGACAGAATTCTGCTGGCGCTCAGTACATTTCCAGACCGGGAAACCGCCCAACGAATCTCAACGCAGCTCGTCACAGAGAAATTCGCGGCCTGCGCAAATATTTTGCCGGCGATCGAATCGATCTATCGCTGGAAAGAAAAGCTTGAGACCGGAATCGAAACCCTGGTCCTGTTCAAACTAAGTGAAGATCGACGATCCGCGTTCCAAGAAAAACTCCGCTCGCTTCATCCTTACGAAGTGCCTGAAATAATTTTCGTTCTGGTCTCCAGCGGTTTACCCGCATACTTGCGCTGGGTTGTCGAAAGCTGGCTTCCAGAATCTTGAATGCTTTATGCATTCAAGATTCCCAGCTCGCTAATCAACTTGAATGCATAAAGCATTCAAGTTGTTGATTACCCTCGGAAAGTTGAATGCAATAAGCATTCAACTTTGAAAAGGCGCGCTTCGACGTCTGTTGGCAAGCAGATAGATCGTGACACCGATCGCGTTGGCGATGATCGTCACGGCGGCGATCTTTGCCCCAAAGATCAGCGGGCTTGGAACGTCGATGATCGGATAGACGGTGAAAAAAATCGCAGAGAGCGCAACGACGGCGCCGCAGATCGCAGCAACGCGCAGCCAAATCGAATTGGTGCGAACTCCGACCGCGCCGATAAGCGGAATTGCGAACATCATGAAATATACGATTCCGTAGAAAACATTAGCGGCGTTATCAACCAGTTGAAACGCTTCCTGAATGCCCGTTCCGACTTGGCTCGCTATTGCGATCACGAGGGTGAGTGTTCCGACGAAGATGATCGAGTTTACCGGAGTTTTGTAACGCGGATGCAAACGAGAAAACCACGCGGGAAGCAATTGGTCCCAGCCTGCGACCATCGGTAATCGCGAACTGCCGGTGACGTGAACGCTCGTCGAAGAAATCGTCCGAACGGTCATTAACAAAATGCCAGCCGACGCAATCGCGCCGGCAATCGGGAACGAGTGCAGTCCGAGCCGCAGGGTTTGCGGGACGGGGCCAATCAGATCGATCGGGTTAGTCCCGACGAAAGCGAGCACAGAACTCGTGCCGAGAATAAACATCAACGCGATAACGGGCGCCGCAATCAGAACAGAGCGTCCGATGTCTCGCGCGGGCGACCGCGTTTCACCGGCAAGAATGGCAACGTATTCAAATCCGCTTAACGCGCCAATGCCGAGTTTTGTAAAAATATTGAAACAATAAAAAATCGACATCGTCGGCAAGGCGAGCGGGAACGGCTGGTAATTTTTTATTTCGCCACGCGCAAGACCGAGTAACGGCAGGAAAATCAGCGCCCCATAAACTAAAAACATGGCGAAGGCGCCGATATTGTGAAGCCATTTGCCTAACGAAAGGCCGCGGAGGCAAGCCCAACCCAGGCCAACCACCAGCGCAGAGCTGATTAGGGAAACGCACCATCTATTGTTTGGCATCCAGGCTGCGTCGAGAGCATAGGAAACGTTTGTGGTGACGAACATGCCACCAAGCGCGATTACCGTGATGGAAAGCAGCCACAAATTCCATGCGGTTATGAATCCGGCGAACTCGTTAAAGGCGAGCTTGGCCCATTGATAAATGCCGCCTTCAAGCGGAATCCGGTTGCTCAAGTAGATGACGACCGCAGCCTGCGGAATATAGAAAAGTAAAATGGCGAGCAACCAAAAGAAAAGATGCGCTTGTCCGAGTTTTGCGGCGGCACCAACCCAGCTTGAGCCAACTACAAATAGAACCTGGGTAAGGACGAGGTCGAAGAGGCCGAGCGGCTTCTTGAGCGATTCGCTGCGCGTTTCGATGTTCTCCTCGGCGCGCTCGAGATCAGTGGTCACAAGAGAAACTGTAGGGCAAGCGCGTCGCTTGCCGAAACCAAAATGCCAGGCGGAGCGCTTTTAATCCTAGTGCTCTTCCCCAGGCTTTTTCTGCGGCGGCGGAACGTTTCGAAATTCGCGATGACGAATTTTGCCGCCAGCATAAGCGATGTAGCCGCCCGCGCCCAAAGTGGCAAGGCCAAGGAAAACGACAACCGCGACCAGTGGCATAGCGGAGCGCGGCCATTTTTTTGGAGCAACGAGCGCGATCGCGCTTAGAACTGCGAGCGCGTAGAACATCCAAATCAAATCCTCCGCGCGGTCTTGGTGTTCTTCCAACCAGGCGTCGCCAACTTCATTTTCCATCGAAAGCACGCGGTCCTTGGCTTGCTGGCCGAATTCATAAACCGGCCAGGCTGAAGCCGCGCAGATCAAAACGATGATAAGCGTCGCGATTTGCGCCGGCCGGTTTCGCATAAAAAACGCAACGATCAGTCCCAGTAATCCCATCGCCAGTCCATAGACTGGCAACGGATTGAGTAGAACGTGGATGTATTCCGGCTGACGAAGGTCCCGCAAGAGGGCGTCGATCATCTAAGGGACAAACAATTAGCCTTTGGGCTCAGCGGCAGCTTTCTCCGCTTGCGACACTTGTGGATCTTCCCAATACGGCACGTATTTTTTCCAGTCGGCGGTAGTGAAATGCCACCACTCAACGCGCAGGCCGTAGAAATTATTGTGCGCCATTGCGAGCTGCAACAACGTCAAGTGCTGCTTTACCGACGGGTCGCGGCCCACGTAACCCATCATCGCTTGCGGCGTGAACTCATCGAACCTGGTCGGCATCGTTGCGTCCTGGCTCCAGTCATCCACCAACGTCGCATCGACCGAGACGCCGTAAGAATGCATCGAACCGAAGCCTTTCTCCGGATTCGCAACGTATTGGTCCTTAGCCGCGTATTTCCAAAGCAACTCCTGCGCTGCCTTTGGCCGATACGCGTCCCAGATCTTCAATCGATAACGAAATTGTTGAAGATATTTTTGCGCACCGGCTAGCTGCTGGGCCACGCTTGGCAAAATCAAAGCCTTCGTTCCGCGCGCATACAACGCGTGTCCGGTCACATTCTTCTCGGTGGCGTATCGCAAATCAATGACGATGGTCGGATCGACCGTCGCAATATCCACGAGCTCCGGTGTAGCTGCCCGCGACGCCGGCAGAATCGATATCGAGATGGCGACAACGAGTGAAAAGAGCTGAAAACGCAACATTGGGCGGCAATTATAAGCTCAAACCGCTGGGCTGATCAATTGCCGCCTGCAACCGCGCCGGCTGGGTCCGTTTTCGCGATTCGTTGCAAGAGGAGGCGCGCGGTTTCGTCGGGCACGATGAAATGAACCTCAAGGTTCACGGCCTGACGCGAGACATCGGGCGGCTGCGCATAGAGCATCAAATTTGAATCCTGGAGCCGCAGCCATTTTTGCGGCTCGTTATGCAAATCACGCGCAAACTCGGAGGCATTCTCCGGCGTTTTCATTTTCAAGAGCAACCGCGCTTTCACAGGATTTTGGAAAGTTAAAGCAAGTCCGAGCAGTTGCGTGCTGTCCAGCAGTTCAGGCACGAAAACCGAATGAAACATGCGCGGCAAATCGAGCGGATCCCGGGAAATCAGCCGGACCGCGCTCTCGCTGTCCAATGCTTCGAATCGATCAAACAACTGGCCGGTGATCTTCAGGTCGAGATCGATCCCAAGTCGGACGCGAACAAGCTCATCCACTTCGCTGGAAGTTCCGATGGCAAGCGTCTGCGATCCGACGCGCGCCAGCGCCAAATCCGGTTTCTCCCATACATGCAGTCCGCTAATCGTCCGCCGCTGAAAGTCTTTGTCGGTCTGGACTACTCGAACGACGCTCGAAAGATCGGCGCGCGTCTCGATCAAAATGAATTCACGGGTACTACCGTTGTCGGAAATCGTCGTTGCCCGCGTGATCTGAACCGCGTCTCGCGGTAAATTCAAAACTGGCGCGCGGGCGGCCGGGCCGATCAATCCGTTCCAAACTGCCTGGTAGGCATCGGGTTGCTCCTTTTGCCAGCGCTTGAGCAAGTCGCTCTTACTAAACTGGTCCGTGTTGATCGACAGGATCGCTTCGGTTTGTTGCGGCAACCATTCGCGCTTGCGCGGCGATTTTGCGACCAACGGCAGAATGATCGCCAGCAGGGCGATGCCCGAAACTACGCTGAAATAAAATTGGCGCAGCTCCTGTTTGTCGATCTTGCTAGAAAGCAGCGCCAACTCGGCAGTGTGTTTTAAATATTCCTCGACCGACGTACCGATGCTTTCTCACGTGCTCAAGCAAATGCGGCGCGTTTGGCGGCGCGATTCCCTGAGACGCGAGATGGCGGCCAATGTTTAAGTACGCGGGATTCTTCCGTTCTTCGACAACTTGATGATGTTGCTTCGCCTCGCGAACGGCTTCCTGTTGCGACTTAATGCTGTCGGCGAATCCTTTGTCGCGCGCTTCGTATTCGCCACGGACCTTTGCGGTATTTTTTTCGATTGCGGCGAGTTCTTCCTCTGCGGAAGCGAGTTTTTCTTTCGCCAGTCGTGACGCGTCAGTACTTCCCATTCGGGCGCGGACCAATTCGGCGCGTTCGTCGGGCAAACGCGCCCGCCGCGCGCCGATGCCAGCCACTTGGGTTTCGAGGTCGGCCGCTGGCGGGTTCGCCGCCTGCAGTTCAGACAATTTTTTCAACAGCTCCTGGTCGGCCGCATCGTTCTCCTGAATCCGGCGCTCGACCGCATTCACTTCGCGCTCGCAAAGTTCGGCCGCGGTCTTCGCATCGTTACGCCGTTGAAGGACCGGCTTTTTCTCCGTCTCCAACTTTGCCATCGCCTCGCTTTGCTCTTTGACGTTCGCATCGCGCTGCCCCTCGATCTTCTTGATCCCCTCTTCGATTTGCGCGATCCGAAGCGCGACTTCCTTCTGTTCCTGCTCGAGCTTTTTGAGCGCAACAATCTCGTTGCGCAGCTCGGGGAAATTTGCGGCCTGTGACGTGCCTTCACGACCGAGCGCGATTTCGCTTTTCTGCAGCACGCGTTTCTCATGCCGCAAAATCATTCGTGTTCGCTGCCGGCGAATTTTTAGTCCGATCTCACGCAGACCTGTGCGAATGAAGCTCAAGATTATTCCTCCGATTCGGCCAGCTTTGCCAGGACACTGAAATCTTCCAGCGTGGTGGTGTCGCCGGTGACTTTCGCGCCTGTTGCGATTTCTTTCAGAAGCCGCCGCATGATTTTTCCGCTGCGCGTCTTTGGCAGCGCTTCCGCAAACCGGACTTCATCCGGTTTGGCAATCGCACCGATGTGAATGCTGACATGCTCGCGCAATTCACTCTTCAAGTCATTAGAGGGATCAATTCCAGCCTTCAAAGTTACGAACGCGACTACACCTTGTCCCTTCAATTCGTCCGGCCGCCCCACCACCGCCGCTTCCGCGACTCGCGCGTGGCTTACCAGCGCACTTTCGATCTCAGAGGTGCCGAGCCGATGCCCGGCAACGTTCAGGACGTCGTCAATGCGGCCGACGATCCAAAAATATCCGTCCTCATCGCGCCGCGCGCCGTCACCGGTCAAATATTTACCGGGATATTCACTCCAATACTGTTTCTTGTAGCGCTCCTTGTCGCCGTAAATCGTGCGCAACATCGACGGCCACGGCCGGCGAACAATTAGTTTCCCGCCAACATTCGCGCCCACTTCTTCTCCATTTGAATCGACAATCGCCGGATCGACACCAAAAAAAGGAAGGGTCGCGCTTCCCGGTTTCGTTGGAATCGCACCGGGCAATGGAGTGATCATGATCGCGCCTGTTTCAGTTTGCCACCAGGTGTCCACCACGGGACAACGTCCGCCGCCAATTATTTTGTGGTACCATATCCATGCTTCAGGATTAATCGGCTCGCCGACGGTTCCGAGCAATCGCAACGACGATAAATCGTGTTTCTTCACCCATTGATCGCCCCAGCGAATGAAAGCGCGGATCGCCGTCGGCGCGGTGTAGAGAATATTGATCTTGTTTTGTGAAATGATTCGCCAGAAGCGATCAGGCTCCGGCCAGTTCGGCGCGCCTTCATACATGAACGTGGTCGCGCCATTGGCGAGCGGACCATAAACGACGTAGCTGTGCCCGGTGACCCAGCCGACGTCGGCGGTGCACCAGTAAATGTCTTCCTCACGGAGGTCGAAAACGTATTTGGTCGTCGAATAAATGCCGACCAAATAACCGCCGGTCGTGTGCAGAATACCTTTCGGTTTTCCGGTCGAACCACTGGTGTAAAGAATGTAAAGCGGATGTTCGCTGTCGACCGGCGTCGGGGGGCAAATGTCGTCTACGTATTCCAATTCGCGATGCCACCAGACATCGCGGCCTTCTTCCATGTGGATCTCATTGTGGGCGCGCTGAAAAACAATTACCCGTCGAACTGATCCCGCCCCGGCGGGACCGCGAAGCGCGTCATCGACATTTCTCTTCAAGGGAACGATACCGCCGCGGCGATAACTGCCGTCCGCGGTGATGAGCGCAATCGCGCCGCTGTCCGCAATCCGATCGCGAATGCTGTCCGCGCTAAAACCGCCAAAAACAACAGAGTGCACCGCTCCGATTCGCGCGCACGCCAGCATCGCGATCGCGACTTCAGGCGTGGTCGGCATGTAAATGATGACGCGATCGCCTTTACCGATCTTGTTTCGTTTGAGCACGTTGGCGAACCGGCAAACTTCGCGATGCAATTGTTGATACGTGAGCGTGCGCCGCTCACCCGGCTCGCCTTCCCACAGAATCGCGGCCTTGTTCCGGCGGCTTGTTGGGAGGTGCCGATCGAGGCAATTCTCGGAAAGATTGAGTTGGCCGCCTATGAACCATTTCGCGAACGGTGGTTTCCATTCGAGGACTTTTCGCCATCGCTTTTGCCAGACCAATTCGTTCGCCTCGCGCGTCCAGAATTTGTCGGGCCGCTTGATCGACTCCAGATACATCCGCCGGTATTGGGCAAGGTTCTTGATTCGCGCTGTCCGCGAAAATTCCTTCGAAGGTCTGAAGACGCGCTTCTCCTTCAAGTGTGACTCGATGTTTGTCCGAGCCGGACTGGCAGTATTGTCGATCTTCATTCGAAGTTCGGGAAATGACGCTAACCACCCACAGTGCGTGCTCAACTTAAACTTGTCACCACGAAGATAGCGAAGACCACGAAGTTAGAACCGAACCGAATTCCTTCGCCACTTTCGTGGTGATTTTCATTTGTCTTGTCGCCCGGACGACTCAAAACTGAAGATATGGCTGATCATATTTACAAGAGAATCGAGTTGGTTGGTTCGTCGCCGAAGGGAGTCGAAGACGCAGTGAAAAACGCGATTGCGCGGGCAAAGAAGACCGTTCGCAACATGCGTTGGTTCGAAGTCATCGATACCCGTGGTTACCTGGAAGAGGGAAAGATCGCGCACTGGCAGGTAACGCTGAAGGTTGGCTTCACCTTAGAGGGATAATTGGTAGCGGCGTCGCTGTGCGACGCCAAGGATGCGGCCCATAGGGCCGCCGCTACAATTTCTCGTCTTCCTGGGATGCTTCGTAGAGCTTGGCCGCGCCGTAGATCAGGATTGCCGGTTTGAGCGCTAACAACGCGAGTCGCACGATGCCCCTGATGATTCGTCCGATGCCTAACCGGTTCAAAACGAACCCAGCCAGCACTGCATAAGCGAGCGACTGTACCGGATTTTCGCGAACATACGTTTCCGTTTGCGCAAGAAGGTCATCGAAATGCTCGCGCGTATAACGCAACCCGCGTTCTGCTAAATCGTCGTGTTTTCCTTCGTCCATTGGTTAACTTGGCCGCGCCTGCGATTTGGTCAACGCAAACTCAACCAAATCGAACGCGCGGCGGTTCCCGGCGGAAAGTCCAAGGGGGCAGGTTGTCGATGCAGGGCCCCAGTGCGCCTGGAGAGTTTCAGGCAATAACGCGCCATTCTCTCCAGCGCCTGTTCATTTAGCGTCTCACAATTGGTCGAAAGCAACACTTCCGCATTGCGCCCGGTCACTTCCAGAGCTGCCGCGATCAGCTCTTCGAAGTCTTTTTCGACATGGAACGCAGGGCCGCCTTTGGTTCGCGAAAAAGTCGGGGGATCCAAGATGATCATGTCGAATTTTTCACTACGGCGCGCCATTCGTCGCAAGACCGGGCGCACGTCGTCGGTGATAAAGCCATGTCCTTCGGTCGATAAGTCATTGAGCTCAAAATTTTCGCGGCCGCGAGTGAGGGATTTCTTCGAAATATCGACGCTCACGGTTTGAGCGCCGGCAGACGCGGCTGCGACGGAGAACGAGCATGTGTAAGCGAAGCAATTGAGAACCCGCTTTGGCCTTGCCTGCCGGACAAACCGACGGTTCTCACGTTGATCGACAAACAATCCGACTGAGTAACCCGCACCGAAGTCGATTCCGAACCTGAGATGATTTTCAGTCGCGACCGTGCGCAAATTCTCACTTTCTTTTCCCGAAAGTAGTTTGGGTGTCTCGCGGTCCTCGTTTTTCTTTGGCAAAAACCGGCCGAACAGACGCGCGATCAACAGCCCGAGCGACTTCGTTGATTCGCCAACTTCCGAAGCCAATCGATCGCGCGCCTGTTCAGTTCGAAACGAAATCAGAACGTCAGAACCAAAACGCTCTGCCCAACCGTCGTCGGTGGTACAAAGCCGGTGCGCGGTAGTTCCTTCGGCTTCGAATTGACGAAGCAATTCGCTGCCGATCCATTCGTTCTTGTTCATTCTTTCGTTTTGTCGAATAGGTAGGGGCGGTTCACCGAATCGCCTACGGGCGATTGGGGTCAATCGCCCTTACCTTTACATTCGCGATGAGGCAACAAGTAACCGTGTGCGTTCCGGCAAGCACTTCGAACCTCGGTCCGGGATTCGATTGCCTCGGCGTCGCGCTGCGCATTTACAACTCTTTCACCATCAGTCGCGCAAACAATCGGCAACCCCAGGAGAAGATCGTTGCGGAGGCGGCGGATCTGTTTTTTAAGCGAACGAAACGTCCCCATTTCGCGTTCTCCTGCTCAGCGCACGAAAAAATTCCGTGCTCGCGCGGTTTGGGGAGCAGCGCCACCATTCGTCTCGCTGTGTTGCATGGATTAAACGATCTCGCCGGCCGGTCACTTGATCGATTGTCGATCTTCCAATTGTGCGCCGAGCTTGAGGGCCATCCGGATAACGCCGCACCAGCGTCGTTCGGCGGATTCACCGTCGCGCGCGGTGAAAATGTTCAGCGCTCTGAAGTTTCTCAGCGACTACAGTTCGTTCTCTTGATTCCCGATTTTGAAATCCGAACAGCGGCTGCGCGAAAAATTCTGCCGGCGAGAATCTCCCGGACGGCCGCGGTCGAGAGCGCCGGTAACGCCTGCGCAATCACCGCTGCGTTTGCGTCGCGCAATTACGAAAACCTGAGGGGCGCGTTCGTGGACCACATTCATCAACCGTTTCGCGCGAAACTAATTCCATTTCTGCCACGCGTTATCGCCGCCGCTGAAGAAGCCGGCGCGCTTGGTGCGTTTTTGAGCGGCAGTGGCTCGACAATCTGCGGCGTCTGCTTGCGCAACGCGCAAAAAGTTGGTTCCGCCATGAAGCGCGCCGCAAAAACGCGCTCGCAAATTATAATCACCACGGCTGACAATCGCGGCGTCGCTTTCAACTCTCAACTATCAACCATCAACTAATTCAGTGGGCCGCAGGCTAGAAAACCTCGAGGAGTTCGGGATCGACGTGGTCCTTGGCCGGCGTCGCGGATTTCGCGCGGCAATTTTGCGCGGGATTCTCTACGGGCTCTCGTTCATCTACGAGCGGATCGTCCAGTTCCGGCTTTATCTTTACCGCAAGCGCATTTTGCGTGAGCGCACGCTCGGCTGCCTCGTGATCAGCATTGGAAATTTAACAGTCGGCGGCACCGGCAAAACTCCGGTCGTGGAAAAGTTCGCCCGGGCGTTGCAAGTCGGCGGACGCCGGATCGCGATTCTCAGCCGTGGTTACAAAAGCGTGCCCAAGCCGACCAAACGAAATTGGTTCGAGCGAATTTTCGGCGGAAATATTGATCCTCCACGAATTGTTTCCGATGGGAAATCGTTGTTGCTCGATTCGCTGACGGCAGGCGACGAACCCTACATGCTCGCGCACAATTTGAAGGATGTCATCGTTTTGGTCGACAAAGACCGCGTCAAAAGCGGCCGCTACGCGATCGATAAATGGAAGGTGGACACGCTCCTGCTCGACGACGGCCTGCAATATCTTCATCTCAAACACCGGCTCGATATCGTGTTGGTGGATCGGCAACAACCGTTCGGCAACGAGTTTCTGCTGCCGCGTGGCACGCTGCGGGAGCCGCCGCGAAACTTGCGGCGCGCGAGTTACATCTTCATCACCAAGAATACCGGCGAGCCGAACGAAGAATTGATTGAGCGCATTCGCCGTTACAATCGGACCGCGGAAATCATCGAGTGCGCGCATCGCCCGCTCTATCTTCAAAATATTTACACCGGCGACCGACTCATGCTCGACCGTCTCCGCGGCGCATTTATCGGCTCAATCTGCGCAATCGCGGTGCCGGAAAGTTTCGAAGGGGCCCTGAAAAAACTCGGCGCGAACGTCAATCTCGGGCTGCGCTACATCGATCACCATTACTTCACCGAAGGCGAAATTCGCGGTTTCATTAACCGCTGCATCCGGCGCGACTTATCAATGATCGTCACCACGGAAAAGGACGCGGTGCGGATGCCGCGATTACAGGAAACGGAAATAAAAGTGCCGATTTATTTCATGCGCGTGGAGATTGAGATCCTCAGCGGGCACGAAAGTTGGGAACATTGCGTCGCCCGTATCTGCAAACCGCAGCCGATGCTCTCGCCGGAACGCTTCTTTGCATGAAAATTTCTTCTGTAGCGGCGGTCTATGACCGTCGCTCGAATTGTCCGTACACGTAGTTAACGTTAAGCGTCCGAACGTCTCCGAAGACTCGACGAAACATTTCAGCGGTTTCCAATTTACTTCGTGACGGCCTGCACGAATGAACGACGACGAATCTTAAATAACGACAATGTTCATTCACGATTAGTCGGCTTCGGAGAAGAAGGCGAGTCTCGTGGCGCTTGGCTCGGCGCCTACGTCATCATGCCAGATCATCTCCACGCGTTTGTCGCCGTGGACGACGAGCGAATGGAACTATCGAATTGGGTCAAGTCGCTAAAAAACGCACTGTCGAGCACTCTCCGGCTTAATGCAGTTCCGTCGCCACATTGGCAAAAAGGTTTCTTTGATCATGTCCTGCGAAGGGAAGACTCTTACAGTGAAAAGTGGAATTATGTTCGTGAGAATCCAGTTCGCGCAGGTCTCGCGGATGATTGGAATAAGTGGCCGTTCGCCGGCGAGGTGTTTAACCTCGAGTTTAGAGATGATCGAGTTTGAGGAAATAGTGCGACGGTCATAGACCGCCGCTACAGTGCTAGGAAAATGCCTGAAAAAGCAGAGCTCGTCGTTAAAGGGAAAAAGCTGTCCGTCTCGAACCTGGACAAGGTGCTTTATCCGAAAGTCGGGTTCACCAAAGGCCAGGTGATCGATTACTACATCAAGATCGCGCCGGTGCTTTTGCCGCATCTGAGAGACCGGCCGCTGACGATGAAGCGTTATCCGAACGGCGTGGACAAGGAATTCTTTTACGAAAAAAATTGTCCGACGCACCGACCGAAATGGGTGAAGACAGCGAAAGTCTGGAGCGAAGGCAATAATCGGATGATGGATTATTGCCTCGCGCAGGATCTACCGACGCTGGTCTGGGCGGCAAACCTCGCCGATCTCGAATTGCACACATCTCTCGCGAAGAAAAGCACTGTCGCGCGGCCGACGATGATGGTGTTCGACCTCGACCCCGGCGCGCCGGCCGACATCGTCCAATGCTGCCAGGTCGGTCTTTGGTTGCGCGATTTGTTAGGCAAAATGAAATTAAAGTCGTTTGCGAAGACGAGCGGCTCGAAGGGATTGCAGATTTACGTGCCGCTCAATACGCCAATCACGTTCGATCAAACCAAGGACTTATCTCGCGCGCTGGCGCAATATCTCGAGCACGAACATCGCGATCTCGTGACATCGAACATGTCTAAAGCGATGCGGAAAGGGAAAGTGTTTGTCGATTGGAGCCAGAACGACGAGCACAAAACAACCATTTGCGTTTATTCGCTGCGCGCCAGGGAAGAACCGACGGTGTCGACGCCTGTCACCTGGGACGAAGTCGCTAACTGCCTGAAAAAGAAAAACACGGCTCTCTTGAAATTTCGTTGCGACAAAACTCTAGAGCGCGTCAAGAAAATGGGCGACCTCTTTGCCCCGGTCGAAAAGCTCAAACAAAGACTGCCCAAGAAATGGGAGTTGTAAGGATCCTCAGGATAATCGCCGTCGTAATCTGTACGACGTGTGTTATCGCTTATCTGCTGGTTAGCAGAAGTCTATGGTTCCCGGAACTAGAGAAGCAAATCCGAACTAGTCATCATCGCCTCACGAAGTCGGTCGATCTTGCTCAGCCGGGCCTCGTGACTTGGAAAATTCCTGGGGACGATTGGAGTTACGAAGGGGAGTGTCGCGTCTCGCTTGTGGTTGATAAGATCTCAAGCATTCCATGGGAGTCGTATCAGAAAGGATCTATGGCGTTGCAGGTTAAAATGGATGCGTACGCCGTTACCTGCGAACCAACAGCGTCCGGAAAGAACGTCGAGGGGTTTCATACGAATCGGCTGATCCGGAACTGGTACTTTACAACCGACGTGCCCCTGTCAGCCGACGCTCGTATTTGGGAATCGGGAAATTCATCAGGCACCGAATTCGGTCTTTGCGGGGTCCGGCGATATCCATGGGAGGACACTTACGTTTTGTTCGACATTCTCCGACCTGATAACGTCCTTGCGAAAGCCAATCCCCGGTTACAAATCGTCGGCGATTATGACTATGCGGTGGAAGGGCATATTTTGTCTCTCCGAATTTTTAGAGATTCAGTATTATTCCTCCTGATCGTCTGTGTCTCCGCACTGGTGTACATGGCACTAAAACACAATTCGTCGCGTGAAAAGACCTAATCTTATGCGCAAAGTGAATATCAAAGACGTTGAATGGCAGGAGCGGCAGTCCGCGAATGGAAAGTTTGGGCGGCGCTCAAAAAACATTTCCGTTGCACTCGGGCGTGATCCGGAGTCGCTCGACTTAGCAAAGCGATGGCCGTTCGATCTCGCGCTGGTCAGCATTCCAAAGGGGAAATCGCTTTGCCCGTATCATTCGCACTCGAGCGAATCAGAGATGTATCTTGTCGTCTCTGGGCGGGGAAAGATTCGCGACAAAGACGGCTGGACCGAAGTTGGCGCGGGTGACGCGTTTTTCTTTGGCCCAGGCGAGGCACATCAGCTCGCCAATGCGGGCGAGGACGATTTCGTTTACTACGTGCTCGCGGATAATCCGCGCGGGGATTCCTGCTTTTATCCGGACAGTGGCAAGTTCGCCGTTTGGAAAGAAAACGGCGAGGAAGTAATCGTGAAAGGAGCGGACGCCGATTACTTCGACGGAGAAGAGTGAATATCTAAGGAAAGCAAGAACGCAGGAACTCTGAACCGTATTCGGTTTCCTGCTTTCCTGGGTTCCTGAGAGATCCGAATGAAAAAGATTAACATTAACGAGATTAAGGAAGACCCCTGGCAATCGCCGAAGGGGAAGTATGCGGTCGTATTCAAGGGAATTTCGGAAGCACTCGGGCGCGACCCGGGCTCGCTGGATCTGGCAAGACGTTGGCCATTCGACCTGGAATGGAGCCGCGTGCCGCCGGGTAAACCGAATTTCCCGTTTCACGCGCACTCTGCCCAGTGGGAAATGTATCTCATCGTCAGCGGCAACGGCACCGTGCGCGATAAAGATGGATCGACGAATGTCGTCGCGGGCGATGCGTTTATCTTTGGTCCTAACGAACCGCACCAGATCACCAACTCGGGGGATGTCGATCTTATCTATTATGTGATTGCTGATAACCCGATCGGCGAATCGGGTTACTATCCCGACAGCGGGAAATGGAAAGTAAACAAGACATCAGCCGCCGATCGCGTTGTCATCAAAGGCGGCGAGGCTGATTATTTCGACGGCGAAGAATGACTCTGGGGAGCGCACGCGCCTCGCGTGCACTGTTCGGCGCCATCGCCGAACAGAATATTAAGCAAAATCATTTAAGGAAAGTTTGCGATTGCGAGGGCGCAATCGCCAGCACGCGAGGCGCGTGCGCTCCCCAGAGTTTCAGCTAAGATTGACATCATGGCTGCGCAGGATTCGCAAGATTTTCCCTACAAAACTTACCTGAACATTTTGCACGGGCCACTGGAGTTGATCGACATGCAGAAGCTGGCCGACGACTGCAAGGACAAGTGGTACAACCAAACGCTTTGCCAAGTGAATGATTCAGTTGTGCGAATCGGCGTGTTGGAAGGCGAATATCACTGGCACGAGCACAACGACATCGACGAGTTTTTCTTCGTGCTCGATGGAAAATTCCTGATCGATCTCGAAGACAAGACGATCGAGCTTGCACCACGCCAGGGATTTGTCGTTCCAAAAAGTGTTCGACACCGGACGCGCGCGCCGAAGCGTTGCGTCATTTTGATGATCGAGCGGGCAGATATCATTCCGACCGGCGACTGAGGTCGAGCCGGAGTGACTGCGCTCGCTTTCATTTAGAGCGACGTCGAGACATCTCGTGCTATTTCTGATTGCAGGGGGCTTGCTAAAACAGAAATAGTAAGAGATTCCTCCACTTCAGTCGGAATGACAGATAAATGAAAATTGTTTCTGGAGGCCAGACTGGAGTGGACCGCGCGGCGCTCGATGTTGCGCTCAAACACCGCATACCGTGCGGTGGATGGTGCCCTGAAGGGCGCACCGACGAGGACGGGAAAATTCCCGATCGCTATCCGATGACGGAATTGAAAAAAGGCGGTCCGGATGAACGCACGTCGCGCAACGTTCAGGACTCAGATGGAACAATCGCGATTTACTTTCATGAGTTAAGCGGCGGAACTGCTTACACCGTAGGTTGCTGTATCGAGCAGCGACAGCCGCACCGATTGATCGACGCCGCAAAATATTCACCCGAAGATGCGGTGCCATTAATGGCTGCCTTCATGCGCGATCACGACATTGAGATTCTCAACTTCGCGGGCCCGCGCCAGAGCGAATGGGCGGGCGGTTACGACTACACGTTTCGCGCGATCGATGTGTTGCTGACCAGAATGAAGTTCAGCGGCCGCCGGCGATGACGAAAATTCCGAATCGGCGAGCAGATTAAGCGGAAGAAGCTCAATTACTCGTAGCGCAGCGCTTTCACTCAGCATTCTTTCGGTAAGGCAAGCGAGCTTTGTAGAACTCCATTTCTTTCGAGAGCGCTTTCGTCAGTCCCTTATCGCCGCTTTCGGAGGAGAGTCGCAACGCTTGCTCAGCAGTTTCAACTGCATTAGAAAATTGGCCGATCTCGGCATAAGCCGCGGCCAGGGAATGAAGCACGAATGGATCTTTCCCGCTCGAGAGTTCATTTGCGGACCGACCCATCTCCAGTGCTCTGGTACCATTGCGCAGCGATCCGTCCGGGCAGGTGGCGAGCACCCAGGCCAGGTTCGTTTGAGCGGCGACGTCTTGAGGAGCGATTGCGAGGCTCTTTTCGTATTGCGCAATCGCGTTTGCGGTTTCGCCTTTTTGCAAAAGAAGATTTCCAAGGTTGGTATGCGCCCGGATGTGATCCGGTTGTATCGCCAGGACTTTCTGGTAACAGACGATTGCGTCTTCGACCTGGCCCTTCTCAAGAAACGCGCCCGCTAGTTCATATTGTGCATCTACATGATCTGGCCGGATCGCGAGCGCTTTTTGATAATGCACGATAGCTTGGTCGAGCTGCCCTTCTTTCGCGAAAGCGTGGGCCAGATTGTATTCGACTTCCGGATCATCGCCTTTCAACTGGAGGGCCGCTTGGTAATGGCCGATCGCTTCGACCACGCGACCCTTTTCCAGCAAGGCACTACCGAGATTATTATGCGCATCCGGACTATTTGGCCGTAACTCCAAAGTCTTTTCGTACTCTTCAATCGCTTCATCCGCTTGGCCATTGCGCACAAAAGCGCCGCCGAGATTGTAATGTGCGTCGACGTAATCGGGTTTTATCTCCAAAGCGGTGCGATAATGCTCAATCGCCTTATCAATCTTCCCCTCCGCCACAAACGCCACTGCCAGGTTATACTGCGCTTTTTCCGGGTCAGGCCGCTTTACGAGCGCTTGTTCGTAGTGGGCGATCGCTTCGTCGAGGCGTCCATTGTTAAGGAGCAGATCGGCAAGATTGTTGTGGGCCATCCAACAATCCGGATTTTGCGAAAGCGTGACTCGCCAGAGTGTTTCCTCATCCCGATACATGTGTACTTGTCGCCAAGTCAAGGCGGCCAAGACTGAGATCAGTATTAAACTGCTCGCGATACCAATTCGACGGAGCATAGGTGGCGCGACATCGACAAGCAGCCCAAGACCACTTGCCGTCAATGTAACGATGCCGATGCAGGCGAGATATTGGAAGTGATCAGCGACGAACGAATAGATGAAAGGGAACACATTCAGAAAGCCAAGCACTGGGAAAAGCATGCCGGCGAAGAAAAGAAACGCGGCGAGCGGTCCGCGACTCTTTCGCCGCAACATCCATAGCGCTACGAAAAGCACTAATACCGCACTCGGGAAAAGATACTGCCACCAAACTGCGGCACTAACGTCCCATCGCGGATAGATGAAAATCAAGTTGGCCGGCCACAGCAGCTTCGATAGGTAGAACCAAAATGCTCGTCCTGCGATGAGGATTCGCTCGATATTCGACAACTGAAAGGCGGGCCCTTGCGCACCGACGAAGTTTTGCTCTACCCACGCGGTAAACAGGCCAGTGCCTATTCCAATTGCAAAAAACGGGATAAGCAGCAGAACGTCGCGTCTCCAGGAGAGTTCGCCCCGCTTCCACCAGAGAACCACAAGAATAATCGCGGGTAAGATGGCGATAACGCTCTTCGTCAGGAGTCCGAGACAGAACAACGCGAGAGCTGCGAGATACGGCTCGAGCCTTCTGTCTCGATCAAATCGTAAATAAAAAAATGCAGAAGAAAGAAAGAACAACCCTGAAAGCGTGTTCTTCAGTTCCGACATCCACGCCACCGACTCCACTTGCACCGGGTGAAGAGCGAAGACCGCACCCGCAAACCACGCTCCGGGTAATTTTAGTTCTCCAAGGATCTTGACCAGCAGAAGGGCCGAAGCAACGTGCAGAAGGATGTTGGTGAGATGATAACCAAGTGGTTTTTCACCCCAGATTCGGTGCTCGACCCAAAAAACCGTGTGAACGACCGGATAATACTGCTGTGTGCTTCCCAAGTGCGTCCAGATCTGCACCAACCCATGCAGCGAGCGGAGGTCCGGCTTGGTAAGATGCTCGTCATCATCCCAGATAGGCTTTCCGTTCCAGGCAGGCGAATAAGCGATCAAGACTACGAAGAGGAGGGCAATCGCCAAAAACCAATCGCGTCGTAAGAAAGATTGGCACCATTGAGAAAACCTTCGCAATGTCATTGCGCGACAGTTCGGCTCCTTATTCGTAACGCAGCGCTTTCACGGGATCGAGCCGTGCGGCGAAATAGGCCGGGATCAACGCCGCGACCGCGCAAATCAAAAACGCGCTGATGCAAATCACCGTGACGTCGTGGGGAACAACCTGCGCGGGGATTTCGGAGAATTGGTAGACTTCGCGCGGAAAAATCTCGATATGCAAAGTATTTGCAAGCCATTGACTGAATTCGTTGCGGTAACGAATCAATGTCATGCCGAGACCAAGACCGGTGAGCGTTCCAAAGAGTCCGACGACCGTCCCCTGCCCCAGAAAAACCCAGATGATCTGGGAAATGTTCGCGCCGAGCGCTTTGACGATGCCGATCTCGCGACGTTTCTGAACTGTTACCGTAATCAGCGTGCTCATGATTCCAAACGCCGCGACGACGACGATGAAAAAGAGCAAGAAGAACATGACTGTGCGCTCGAGCCGCACGGCCTCGAAATATTGACGATTCATATCGATCCAGGTTTCGGCAAACGCCGGGGGCTCGAGGAACGTTCCGATTTCGTTCTTCACCGACTCGGCGTTGTAGGGATTATCTGTTTTGACGGTGATGCCGTGAAGCGAATCGCCGAGGCCGTAAAGTTCCTGGCCGATGTAAAGCGGCACGATCAGGAATTCCGAATCGTGAACATAATGACCGGTCTCGAAGATTCCGGTCACGGTCAACTCCTTCGGCAAAATCACATCACGGAGGTCGTCGATCGCCGCTTTCTCTTCGTTTCCCTTGGCGTTCTCAAGCTTCTTAATTCCGTCGAGGATCTGGCCGAGATTTCCGGGCGAATAGACCGTTAGCTTCTGGCCGACGGTGATCTGCAATTTGCGCGCGATGTCGACTCCGAGCACGACCGACTCGCCATCGAGATCAAGTTTGCCGTACTTAATAAACTTCCGTAGCGGAACAACGTTTTCCTCCTGTTTCGGATCGATCCCGCGAATCATTGGTGCGAGCCGGCGATTTTCGAATTCGACGATCACCGGGCCCTGCACGTAAGGCGCGGTCGCGACTACGCCCGGCACCTTATCGATCTTCGCCTTCAACGAACGCCAATCCGACAAGACGTCTTCGCTGGTGACCAGGATATGCGCGTCGAAATCAATGACCTTCTGCCGCAGTTCGCGATCGAACCCCGTCATTACCGAAATGACCAGGATCAGCACGGTGACACCGAGCGTGACGCCGAGAACAGAAATCAGCGTGATGATGGACAGGAACGTGCGTTTCGGTTTGAGATAACGCAGCGCCAGGAAAAAGCTGAACGGCAGTTTCAAATCGCCGTTATGTTGGCTGCGAACGCGCCGCTTTACAACCCAACGGGATGACGGGCCTCAAATCCCCAGGTGTCACGTCCATCGAGATGCCAGCGTGGGCCGACGTCGCCACCATAACGCAAATCTGTCGTATCGAGCCGCAATCCCGCGATCATTGCGAATACGTGACCGTGTCGCGAATAGATTGTGAACCAGCGGCCGCGGCCGCGGTCGCCGTAACGCAGGAAATCACTCGACGGTAAGGGCTCATGCAGCATCCCGGCGTAATGAAGCGCGAACGAAACCGTTCCAGAGCAATCGTAGCCGTAATCGCGAAACGATCCGTGGCCACCGCCCCACACATACGGACGACGGCAAATCGTGTTCACCGCCCAGATAGCATGTTTCACCGAGTCTGGCGCATTCGATGGCGCGTAGGCGATTCCGTTTCGTAACATAGCGCGATTGCCACGAACCATTGGATGCGAATCAGTGAGATCGAATCCCGGCGTTCTGACTTCCGAATCGTCGTCGCTGCGCTCGATCGGTTGGGAGTGCTGAGTGTGCGGAACGTAGTAGGCAACGCGCATCGCCGACGCCTGGACCGGTTGTCGCTCAAACGTGAACGGTTGAAGTGGTCCGCCATCAGCAATTCGTGAAGGGTAAACTGGTTCGCGTGTCGACCACGATTGGGCGCCTGCTTCCTGCAAAAACAAAAAAAACGCCGCGATCGCGACGACGAAAATGAGTGAGGCGGGTCGAAGCACGCCTGTCCAGAAGCTGATTTCAGGCCAAAGTGTAGCCACCGCCCTGCGGGCGGTCTGCAAGGGTGGGAAACGGCCCACAGGGCCGTGGCTACAAAGCGTGGGCCTGTAGTTGTTCCAGACTGACGAATTCGAGCGCCGACGAGTGCGTTGCTTCGAGGTCGACGGGCGCAGCCCGATTGGCTTCGAGCGCGGATTTCCAACGCGTAACGCAAACGCACCACTTATCGCCGGGCTTTAATCCCGGGAAGCCCCATTCCGGGATCGGAGTGATCAAGTCGTTGCCATCGAGGACAGAGAAATCGAGAAACTCCTGAGTCACTTTGACGCAAACCGTGTGCAGGCCGACGTCTTCCGGACCCGTTCGGCAAAAACCGTCGCGATAAAATCCAGTCACCGGGTCGCGGCAACAACATTTCAGTTCCGTGCCCAGAACATTGGTCGGCATAACTAGTCAAACCCGGGATCTTCAGTCGAGACGGTGGATTCGCCTTCGCTTTGCCGCAGCGCCTGTTCAACCGCGCGCCATGGAAGCATCGCGCATTTCACGCGCTGCGGGAATTTCCGGACGCCGCGCATGACCTGAAGATCGCCGAGACCTTTGGGCGCGTCGTTTTTGCCGGTTGTGACGAGGTCATGAAACGCGTGCAGAATCTTTTCGACTTCCTCGCGACTTTTGCCTTTCAGTTTTGTCGTCATCAACGAAGCGGACGCCTGACTGATGGCGCAGCCGTGGCCAGTAAATTTGATTTCCTCCAAGCCGCCGTTGCCGTCGAACTTCATTGCGAGATGAATCTCATCGCCACAGGACGGATTATCGCCGTGCACCCTGACCGACGCGTTCGACAGCTCGCCAAAATTCCGGGGCCGCCGTGAATGGTCGAGGATCACTTCCTGATAAAGTTCTTCGAGCTCGCCAAGTTCGGTGTTCATTTGAAAAATTGGATCGCCTTTTGAAGAATTTCGATCATGCGGTCGATCTCCTCGCGTGTGCTGTAAATGTAAAAACTGGCCCGAGTTGAGCCGGTCACGCCAAAGCGGCGCATAAGCGGCTGATTGCAATGATGTCCGCCACGCATGGCGAGACCGTATCGGTCGGCGAATGTCGTGAGATCGTGCGGATGAGCAGCGTCCATCACGAAACTGATAACTCCTGCGTGTTCCTTGGCGGTCCCGAGTACGCGTAAACCGGGCAGCCCTTTCATCTTCGGCAACGCGTAATGCGCAAGTTCCACATCGTGCTCGAAGATTTCCTTTCGCCCAATCCCTTCGAGATAATCAATCGCGGCAGCGAGCCCGATCGCGCCGGCAATGTTCGGCGTACCGGCTTCGAACCGATGTGGCGGTTTTTTAAATGTGCTCTTTTGGAGCGTGACGCTGACGATCATTTCGCCGCCACCGTGATAAGGCGGCGTGGCGTCGAGAATTTCGAAGCGCCCGTAGAGCACGCCAATTCCAGTCGGCGCGCACATTTTGTGGCCGGAGAACGCGAGAAAATCGCAACCGATCTCCTGAACATTCAAGCGGCATGTGCCCAATGCTTTGCGCCGCGTCGATCAACGTTACGGCGCCCACATTCCTCGCCTTGGCGCAAAGGTCGGCTACGGGATTGATTGTGCCGAGTGAATTCGAAACATGGGTGAAGGCGAACAGTTTCACTTCCGGAGTCAGCAACGACGAAAGATTCTCCAGTGCGAGCGTACCGTCGTCATTCACCGGCACGAAACGCAATTGGGCGCCGATTCGTTCCGCCAGCAATTGCCACGGCACGAGATTGCTATGGTGCTCCATTTCCGTGAGCAGAATCACGTCGCCCGCGCGCAGAAATTTTCCGCCCCAGGCTTGCGCGACCAAATTGATGCTCTCAGTCGTGCCGCGAGTGAACACGATTTCGTCCGCGCTGCTTGCGCCAATAAAATCGGCCACGCGTTGTCGCGATCTTTCGTAATGTTCGGTCGCTCGCGCGCTCAACGTGTGCAGACCACGGTGCACATTCGCGTTTTCGTGCTCATAATAACTGCGGACCGAGTCGAGCACGGCCCGCGGCTTCTGCGAACTGGCCGCGCTGTCGAAGTAAATCAGCGGATGACCATTCACGCGCTCGCGCAAAATCGGGAAATCCTCGCGCAGCGCGACCCAATCCACGTTACTCCTGGCGGCTCTGTGCATGAGATAATGTGCGCTAAGCGCCGCTTCGCGGCAATTGATTCATCAAATCACGCGAAGATCGACATCCACGCGGGCAATGTTTTACGATTGGTGCTCCAAAAGGTCGCTGGTTCGCGCCTCACCCCATGAAAAAAACCGCCATTGTTTACTGGTTGCTGCCGGCAAAGCCGGAGCGCGACCTGTTTTGCGAGATCGTCCGAATCCTTGGCAAGGAATTTGGGGCACCTAATTTCGAGCCACACCTCACGTTTTTCGTCACAGCGAAGGGTCGACAACATCCGGCCAAAGTTTTGCGCCAAATTCGATCGCGGCCGATCCGGCTAAGTGCGCGTGGAGTTGCGTTTTCGCCGAAATTCACCAAGACGCTGTATGTCCGCTTTAAGCCGAATCCGTCGCTGCGAAAACTAGTTCTCGATCTTGGGCGCGCCGCAAAATCTCGAGCGAAGAGTCCAACCGATCCGCACGTGAGTTTGCTTTACAAGAAAACGTCGCGCGCGGCGCAAAAAGAATTGGCGCGAGTCATGAGATTGCCGTTTCGGACCGCCCTTTTCGATTCCATCGCCGCTGTGCGATTGACTCTGCCCGTGCGCACGCGCGCGGATGTCGAGGCATGGAAAATCGTTGCAAAGAAATCGCTTAGGTAGCGGCGGGTCACTGACCCGCCGTGGCGATTGCGGTCAATCGCCGCTACCTGTACCGTTGCCACGTGAGCGGCCGGACGAAAATCTTCGGCGAGCACGACGCGGCAACGATCAAACAAATTGAAACCTGCGTGGCTGCCGGCGGCGAGATGCGGTGTGCTTTGCGCCGATGGCCACAAAGGCTACGCCCAACCGATCGGCGGAGTGGTCGCCTACAAGGAGAAGATTTCGCTGAGCGGCGTCGGGTTCGACATCGCGTGTGGCAATCTCGCCATCCTGACCGACGCAAAGCGCGAAGAGATCGGACCGAAGATCGACAAGATCATGGACGATGTCGTGCGCGACATTTCGTTTGGGATCGGACGCAAAAGCAAAGCGCGCGTCGAGCACGAGTTATTCGACGATCCAGCGTGGAAAATAAAACCGATCGGCGATTTGAAATCGACCGCGGCGGACCAGCTCGGCACAGTCGGCGGCGGAAATCATTACGTCGACATTTTCGCGGACGAAGACGACCGGATTTGGGTCGGCGTGCATTTTGGTTCGCGCGGGCTCGGGCACAAAACGGCGACGCATTTTTTGAAAGCAGCCGGCGGCAAAGACGGAATGGATGTACCGCCGACAGTGGTCGACGAAGGGTCGGAGATCGGTCACGATTATCTCGCAGGAATGCACTTGGCTGGGCGTTACGCTTACGCGGGCCGCGAAGCGGTCGCGCGTCACGTGGTACAAGACATTTTGGGTGCACGGATTCTCGAGGAAGTGCATAACCATCATAACTTCGCCTGGCGCGAGAAACACAACGGCCAAGAGTTTTGGGTCGTACGTAAAGGCGCAACGCCGGCATTTCCCGGTCAGAAAGGATTCGTTGGTGGCAGCATGGGCGACGACGCAGTGATCATTGAAGGTATCGACTCGACCGTTTCGCGCGAAGCGCTGTTCTCAACCATTCACGGCGCGGGGCGAATCATGTCGCGGACGGCGGCGAAGGGAAGATTCGTGAAAGTCGGCAACAAGCGAATTCGGCAAAACGGATTGGTTCGGCACGACGCGATGATGAAATGGCTGCACGATCGCGGAATTGTTTTGCGCGGCGGAGATCTGGATGAAGCGCCGCAGGCGTATCGCCGCTTGCCGGACGTACTAAAGGCACACACGGGAACAATTCGCGTGCTTCACACCTTGCGACCGCTCGGCGTGGCGATGGCCGGCCGCCAAATTGTGGATCCGTATAAGGACTAACCCAAAAGCGTGCGTTCGAATCGATTCATTACTTCCGCGACCCACGCTTCAGTGAAGGCGAGTCGATCCTGTAAAGGTGGAACTGAATGTTCAGGGGCTTGCAGTCGCTGAAGGCATCGGCGTCGGAGCAGACGTCGACACCGGAGTAGCGGTAGACGATGCGGATTTGGGAGTTGGTGCCGGATTTGCGCTCGGATTCGGGGTTGCGCCAGAGACCTTGACGCGTTCGTCTTCGAGCAAACGCTTTTCTTCAACGTAAAGGGGACCGCGTTTCGCCGCCTGAATGTATTCTTTGGCGGCGTCAGTCTGGTTCAGGTCGAGTAACAGAACGGCGACATAAACCGCATTGTGCGGTTCATGCGTCGCCTCCGGCGTCAATTTTCGGATGATGTCGAGGCCTTCCGGAGTTCGACCCTGGACATACAACGAGAACGCATACGTGACGGCACAATTCACATCAGCGGGAGCGCGATCGTAAGCTTGTTTCGCGAGGTCCTGGGCCTGTTTGGTGTTTTGGTCGATGTTCAGGCCGAGGCGGGCAAGATTGCAGCTGATCCCGGTTTCGTCCGGCGACGTTTCGTGCAGACCTTGAAGCACGTCGTAAAGTTTTCTGACATCGTTGTTGCCACGATAAAGTTTGTAAAGCGCGTCGAGCGCTTCGCGACGGCTGCCAGAATTCCGTGACAACCGTGACCAGAGTTCTTCGCTCTCGATCGCCAGGTTCCATTTACTGGCGAGTCGCGCGAGTTTGATTTCGTGATCGGGTTGATTGAACGCAGCGTGAACGGCAGTGCGCCAAAGCGTGTCGAACTCGGCGTCCGAGCTCGATTGCCGTAACTGGTGCGCGGCAAAAGCCTGGTAAGCGAGACGCAAGTAATCATCATCTCCCCACGATTCGCTTCGGGTCCAGCGCCGTAATCGCGACCAATTCTTGAGCTCGGCAAAGGCGGCGGCGACTGCGACCGCGGGTGGCGGATGGTCGGTGGATGCAGCAGGTAATTTGTCCATCCAATTGATAACTTCCGACGCCAGATCGTTTTGAATCATCCAATCCATCAGAAGTCCGAGGTCGTTGGAATTGCGAGCGGCAACCCGTTTCACTTTCTCCAATAGGTTGTCGAACTTCTTCGCGTCGAGTTTGCGATAGAAGTTCAGGCAAAGCAGATAATCACTGAACGTGACATCTGGCGACATTTGCAGTTGTTGCGCAGAACGATCGGCGGACTCGAAATCTTTGCGGTCGACCGCGTCGTTGAGCAATGCTCGCAGTGCGCCGCTGCGAAATTCAGGAACCTGAGAGAGCCGGTCAAGAGTGCTGCGCGCCTGTGCGCTCTTTTCCGGATCGGACGAACGAATTTGAATGGCCGCGAGGTTGAACTGGTAAAGATCGTTCTTCGGATCCTTGCCAACAGCGATGCCGAACTGCTGTTCCTGTTCGACCAGATTGCCTTCCGCGCGCGCGAGCCAACCCGAAACGACATGGAAAGCAGCACGATCTTCCGCCATCGGTTTAATTCGTTCCAAGGTCTTGCGGGCGAGATCGATTTGGTCGAAGCGCAACGCGGCCGATGCGAGATTGAGCTGGCTATCGATGTTTGTGGGCTGTAAGCGCGCGATCTGCGCCCGCCAGGCAACGGTCTCCTCGGAGTTTTGCTTCTCGGTGGCGTCGGCCAGAATCAAAAACGCCGGAAGCGAATCGCGATCGACCTCGAGGGCCTGGCGCGCCAAACCATTGGCCCCTGCGTAATCCTTGTTTTCCAACAACGTTGACGCACGTTTCAATAGACGTGATTCGCGCCAGCCCGAATAAAACTTGGAGCCGTAGGTCCCGAACCCGATAACGAGCAACAGTGCGATCGTGGCCGCGACCACGTAAATGGCAACGCGCAGCGGCGGAAAACGAAAGCAAAGATGGGGAAATGATTCGACGCCGGGCAGAGAATGACTGCGTCTTCTTCGGCGCACGCGTCTAATTTTTTCCGGCATCTAATCCTTATGCGTGGGGGCTCCCGAGAATGCAACCGCGGCTTGAGGCGAACGATTGCGCGAAGGTCTAAGTTTCGCCGCGTGCCTCGCTCGCGACGGGAACATCCCCGACCTGAGCGCGGATTCTGTCGCGCATTCGCGGCCCCCAAACATAACGCGTAAGCAGCACCTTGATGGTCGCGGTCAACGGCACGGCGAGAATCGGCCCGAGCAAGCCGCCGATCAACAAGCCCCAGACGAAGATTGACACGATCACCGTCAT
The DNA here is from genome assembly GCA_963801815.1 of uncultured Verrucomicrobiae bacterium. Classification (GTDB taxonomy): domain Bacteria; phylum Verrucomicrobiota; class Verrucomicrobiia; order Chthoniobacterales; family UBA10450; genus AV40. The sequence goes on along the minus strand of CAWDGJ010000001.1, from coordinate 157,988 downwards.
CGGATGAAGACCGACCGATTTTCCAACAATACGCGGCGCGTAAAACATGCCTTCAAGATTTTGGATCAAAAGGAAAATCCCAGTAACGATAATCGGATGCATCCAGTCGCCCCATTGAAACGCGGCGATCAACACCGCCGGCACCCAGCAAATCACAATTCCGATGTATGGGATCATGGTGAGGATTACTACGGAGAGACCTATGAGTGGCGCGAAATTCAAGCCGAGCAAAGAGAGCGTGCAGCCAATAAGAATTCCGTCGACAAGGCAGACCAGCAATTGGCCGCGAAAATATGAGATGATGTAACTGTTGATCTCGGATAACGCCTCCACGATCTCGTCTTTCAATGGCGACGCACGAAGCGGAAGGTAATCTTTCCATCGTCTTTCGATCCGGGGGCGTTCCTTCAAAAGGAAAAAAAGGTAGATCGGTACCATGACCAAGCTGAGCAGGAAACCGGCAACACCAAGAAATCCGCCAATGCTTTTCTGGGTGATGTTCCAAACCTTCTCGCTCCAGGCCGGGAGCTGGTGTTGCACGTAAACAATCATTTTCTCCACATCGGCTTCGATTTTCTGCCGCTCCGCCGAACTAAGCTTCGGGGGCGCTGGAGCGATCGACTCGACTGCACCTTCCGGAGACGGCGAAGGAGCCGGCGTCGCCGACGGAGTCGCACTCGAATGCGGCGGTGGTGTTCCGAGAAGAAGATTTACCAAACCCGAAGTAGCGGATTTGCTGCGGGTGCCACTGGCTTCGAAAGTTCTGTTATAGCGAACCACCAGATCGACAATCCGGTCGCGTGCGGTCTGGCTGTAGGAAGGAAGTTCTTTCGCGAAGTTTGCGCTTTGGATCGAGATGGTCGGCACCACCCACCAAAACAAACCGAACAGGGCGACGAACGCGCTCAGGAAAATGAGAACGATCGCCCAGATGCGGCCCATGCCGCGGTGACAGATCTTGGTGACCAGCGGGTCGAGCAGATAGGCAAGAATGATCGCAATAGCAACGGGAATTAAAATTGGTTGAAGAAAACTGATTAGATTGGCGCCGACGTAAACAACTGCGCCGGCGATGACGATGAGCAGGACGACGAAGAACGCAGTGAGAGCGGCCCACATCGTTCGTTTTTGCCACGGCGTTGGATAAGCGCTCATGATATATCGGCAGCCGCGAACTTTAATGAATTGGATTGGCATTCGGTAACTGGCCTTTGCTCATCTTCGTTTTGGCGTTATCGATCTTCTCACTCAAGCTTTTGTTCTTCGGATCAAGATTGAGCGCTTTTTGCCAGGCATCCACAGCTTGCGCGATTTTGTTCATTTTCGCGAAAGTGTCTCCGATGTGTTCAAATACCACTGGATCATCGCGCGTCAGCTTTTGAGCGGCGCGAAGCAAATCCACCAGGGCTTGATCGAACTTACCCTGACGGTATTCGAGCCATCCAAGGGTATCGAGGTAAGCGCCATTGTTTGAGTCGGACTGCAGCGCCAGCTTGATCATTTCTTCCGCTTCACCCAGGCGCATGTTGTGTTCCGCCCACATGTAAGCAAGGTAATTGTAGGCATCGGCGGCGCTGGCGGGATCGATGGCGATGGATTTTTTAAAGAGATCGGCCGCTTTATCATAGAGGCCTGCTTGTTCGGCGGCCGCTCCGTAATCGAAATAGAATCGAGCATTCGTGATTTCCGCGTCCTGCAACGCTGCCTCGTGCAACGCTTCCTCGAACGTCGCCACCGATTCCTGGGAATGCTTCGCTTCTCGCTGGGCAATCGCGAGATAATAGGTGATCTCCGGCGTTTGCGGAAAGTGCTCGCGGGCCTCGTTGAGGACTTTGACCGCGCGCTCATCTTCCTTCAGCGGCCCAAGAAGCAGCTCGGCCAAGTGCATGTACGGACTGACGCGACTCGGATTGACAATCATGCTCTGTTCGTAGTTGGCCGCTGCTTTGGCGAACGTTGCCTTCGCCTGGTCTGTTTTTTTGTCCCGCTCCAGGGCGCGCGCCGAATCATCGAGCAATCCGGCAAGTAAATCGTAAGGCTGATATTTTTCGGGATGTTCCTTGATGATCTCCTCCAACAGTCCCACCGCTTTGTCGCGCTGATTTGTTAAGACAAAACCGGTAGCGAGCTTTTCGCGCGCATTGGCATCTTCCGGTTCCAGCTCAAGCAATCGCAAGTAAAGCGGTATCGCCTCCTTGATCTGCTGGGTTGATGCATAATAATCCGCCAGGTCTTTCAAGACAGTGGCATCGTTACCCGCGTGGTCGGCTGCCTTTTTGAAGATGTCATTTAGGCGCGCGATTTCGTCCGGCATCGGAGGGCGGTCCGTCTTGAAAACAATCGATGCATAGAGTTTTCCGAGGCGCGTCCAAAAAGTCGGGTCATCGTTCTTGACGGCGACTGCGCGATCCAACGCCTGAAGCGCTGTTTTCTGATCGCCTGCCCCCAAGGCGATCTCACAAAGACGTTGATAGGGATCGAAGTCGCGCGGGTCGAGTGCGATTGCCCGATTCGCATACTCGATGGCTTGATCAGTTCGGCCGAGATACTTCGCGTAGATGAACGCCAGTTGGAGCAAGGGTTGAGGCGCATTGGGCCTTGCTTTCACAGCGTCCTTCAAAACGTCGATTGCCTGTGGAAAATCATCCTGACGCGTGAGCAATAAGGCGACCCGAGACGCCAGGTCGACCTGTCCCGGATCAACGTCTAGCACCTTTCGGTAAGCCAGCAGGGCCTTGTCCATCTCGCCGTTTTCCTCAAACGAAATGCCTTCGACGAAATGAGACAGAGCATCGGATTTATGTTCGTTCTCGAGTCGAAGCAATAGGTCCTTGGCCGGAGCGATAGCGATCGAGTCATCCTGGCGGGCGGATTTCTTTCCACTGGCAACATTAGGCCTAACGGTAGGCGGCGGAGATGCAACCTGCTCCCGGGCGAAAAGCGATGACAAAAGCGCGCTAGATAGAAGCACAAGCAGCAACGCAGCGATCCGCTGCTCGCCACGGCCCGGTCCAATCATGCTTCGAGTCTAGTCGCCCGTAACAACCGGCGCAAATGCCCGAGTTTGGCCTAACGAATCAAAGATTTCAGGACTTGTAGCGCAAACGTTTCTTGTGCCGGTTTGCGCGCATACGCTTGCGACGCTTGTGCTTGGAGATTTTTGCCTTCCGTCGCTTTTTGAGAGAACCCATGATGAAATTGCCTTGCGGTCGTTGATCCAATCACATCCAGCCTGCAGGTTCAACCCAGTTCTTCGTTTCAATATGCGAAAGCGGCGGGGAATTGTTGGAGATCGGGCTGGTGGGATTTGAACCCACGGCCTCCTGGTCCCGAACCAGGCGCTCTACCAAGCTGAGCCACAGCCCGAAATTCTGCCAAAACAAAAATTGATGCTTCGGCGCGCATACTTCGCGCATTTCCCCACTTCTGGCAAGCATTGAGGCAACTCATGGTGAAACGACGGTCGAATCGCTGGACATATTTCTGATGCGGATCGACCGCCAACCAAGGGCCGGCCGTTGTGTTGTTCAAAAACTTATCACATACGTCATTCTCGTAGAAGATTGAATATTTCTCACTATTGAGAAAAAATAGTGCATTTCTCAATTTTCAGGCCTCGCCTCGCAGAAGCGCGAAAGTCGGCATACTCTCTGCTGGTTTTTATGGTAATTATAAAATGACCCGCAGGACCCACAAGACGGCAGCCATGACCCTGGTCGAGACCGTCGTAGGCATTGCAGTCATCGGAATCGGAACCGCCTGCGCGGTCGGAGCTCTCACGCGATTCAACACGCTGGCAAGTACCGCACGTAACGCAACCGGAGCATACACGGCCGTTATGAATCAGATCGATCTCATCGAGTCGGACAGCCCATTCAATCCACAAAAGACGAACCCGGACGGCACTGCGCAAATTCCACCCGAGCTGCAGGTCGGCACTCATACCCAAAGCAATATTCCGGTTTATCAGGATCCAAAAACCGGCGTCATCGTAACTGGAACGATGACCACAACCGTTTCTGACATCAGCTCTACTTACACGAACGGTTCCGTGACATTTCCACTGACGATGTATAAGGCCGTGGTAACGGTCACTTATACCTACCTAAACCGCAATTACTCGTATTCCATGAGTACAATCCGCACATCCGACATATGAAACTTTGCCCACAAAATCGAGGTTACACATTAATAGAGTTAGGAATGGTTTCGACCATGTTCAGCACGGTCGGCATCGCCCTGTGCTCGCTCTTGAACGTCAGTCTGGTGCTGGGAGCGAAGAACGTGGCTATGAACACAGCGCATGAGCAAGCTCGGACCGCCATGATGCAGATGCTGGGCGACCTTCATTCGGCGATCTCGCTTCCGTATCTGGTGGACACTAATGGCAACACCGTCAGTGGCGCGGGTCCGGCGGCTGGAATCGCGTTCCAGGAATTCGCGAGCGGCCCTCATAAGATCAGCGCTGACGCAACCACTAGCCAAAACCAGGTTTCACTCACGCTGACGCCGCTCAACGGAGCCACTCCTGCAGTTTCAGTAGGACAACGACTGATTGTTCCAACTCATCAAATTGAGGATGACATCACGGCGGTGAGCGGCAGCGGCAATAACATCACTGTCACGCTCGCTCACACTCTTCCGGTAGCAATTTCAGGCACAAGCACATACACCATCGTCGCTCTAATCACCAATCGCTGCTCATACACGGTAGCCAACGGTAATCTGCAGTGGCAGGGATTAATCGCGAAGAAATCGTTCGCAGTTTTGGGCAACGATATCACCAGCAATTCGCCGTTTAGCACACCTCAGACACCTGCCGGTGCGCTCTATTACCGGTTTGTTTCAGCCATAAACCTGTCAACCGCAGATCCGAATTACAGCAATCGTGGATTCAAAGCCGCTAACATCTTTCTGAACGGCCAGATTCCGATGAAAGCTCGACTTACTACCTATCAATGAAAAGACTCAATTCTACTAAATCAGGGACCTCGCTCGTCGTTGTCATCCTAACGATGGCAACATTGGCGGTTATTGTCGGAGTTACATTGGATTACAGCACCAACGTTAATCGTCTTGTTCAGCGGACGACGACTCTTCAGACTGCATTTGCCGCGGCAGATGCAACCATCGAGCAGCTGTTCACAAATTGGCGAGCGATTTGCCGCTCGACACCATCCACGCCGCTTTCGACCAGCGCGTTCTCAAGTATTCCGTTACCAACAAGCTCGCAATTGAATCTCCCGAGTAGCGCGAACTTCAGCAAGTCCGGAGCAAACCCAGACTTGAGCGATGAGTACGATTCAACGTTCAGGGTCTCCAACGTTAAGGTGGTTGCGGTCGATGGCACGTTGCAGGCTCTGGCTGGTGGCGCGGCCGCAGCGCCGCCTCCGGCCGTTGGAATGTCGCAAACGGGCGCGGTCAACACGACGTCGGCCAGTTACAATTACATTGCCTCTGCAGACGTCACGCTGCCTACACTAAAAGGTAACGTGGTCGCCAAAGTGCGTCGCGTGTTCTCGAAACAGCAACTTTCTCCGTGGAATTGGGCGATTTTCTATACCGACCCACTGGAAATTCACCCCGGTGCTCCGATGACGGTCACCGGCTGGGTAAACACCAACTCGAACCTCTATACCGCGCATAATTTGCTGACTTTCGCCGACAAGGTCACTTACGCATCTGACTGGTTCCTCAACTTCATGCCCGGAGACCAGCAACACACCGGTGATACTCCTGCGTCGCCAGGATATCCGTCCAACCTTCCACCGGCGCGAGACATGGCTATGCAGCCATTCGGAATGGATTCGACTGCGATTTTCAGCACGACTGATCCGAACCCAAACAACGATAGCTATCGAGAGCTAGTTGAACCGCCCGCCGCCGGCTATTCAGACCCGTTTGCAGGCCAACGTTACTGGGATCAGGCCGGCATAATCATCCAGATTCAGGACAATCCTAATCCGAGTCAGAATGGATTCGATGGGGTACCGGGGCATGATATCGTAAAATTTTACACGGTTACCAACCAACAAACCGGAGCCACCCAGGCGCTCACCAGTGGATCGCTTTATAATATGTTTGCAAGCTCCGGTGCTATTAGCACGAATCAAACGATTCAAGATAATCGCGAGACAGCGACGATTCGTCTCGCCACAATCGATGTTAGTAAGCTTGTAACGGGTGTCCCGGGTGGCAATCCAAATTATATTTCATCCTCGTTCGCAAACCCAATCATTTACATCTATGACTCGAGCTCAACCTCCAGTGCGAGACGTGGCATCCGCATAAAGGGCGGCGTCAAGATTCCTACATCCGGGCTGACGATCACCAGCAATAATCCGATTTACATCCAAGGGGACTTCAATACAGGCGGAAGTCCGCCTTCAGATAGCACTAGTTCGAACGATCCAACAACCCCGCAAGTCTCAGGTTACACAAGGGCGCCATGCTCGGTCATAGGCGACGCAATAAACCTCCTTTCGAATTCCTGGAATGACTCGAATTCATCGTCTGGAACGAGTTCGCGAGTCGCCACAAACACTACGTTTAATACCGCCATCCTGTCCGGCATCGTTCCAACGGCTCCGACCGGCGGAGACGGGTCTTACAGCGGCGGCGCCGAGAATTTTCCCCGTTTCCTTGAAGATTGGTCCCACGCAATTGTGACATATTACGGATCGATGGTGGAGCTGTACAAGAGCCAGCAGTCCAAGGGAGAATGGGGAAACGCAAATGTTTATGTTCCGCCGACGCGCCATTGGTATTTCGACACAAACTTTAAAGTGAGACCACCCCCGGGCACTCTCATGGTTTATGCTTACGAAAAAGGCCAATGGTCCATGCAGTAAGAATTAGCGCGCTGCTCATCTCGACCGCCGGGCTTGCCTGTGCGGACCTGGATCTGACGCCGCGGCAACAGGAATACGAGCTGGAGGGCATAAAGCGCCATCAGCTCGTGTTCGCTGACGGCGGACAAGACGTTACCTACTGCCCGCCTCGAAATTGGGAGTACTCCGGCAACAGCACTCGTTTTATTCTTCATCCGACAGCAGGATCATCCGCCGAGGCTGAGATCACCGCCTCCAAGGCAGAACGTGCCGAAAGTTTTGATGAGGCCTCGGTGAAGCGCCTGACCGATGAGGCCCTCGCTTCGGTTCCGCGAGGAGCAACCAATGTTGCGCTCGTCTCTCAACAACGAAATCCTTTGCTTATTGACCGCAAGGAAACCCTTCTGGTGGTGATCAGTTACGATTACTACAGCCAGTCCTACCAACGATCGGTGATGTTCTTGAACCGTAAGAACCAGCAGATCCGTTTTCAACTCACGTGTTATCGGGACACGTTTCGGGAATTGCAGAAAGCGTTCGAGAGGAGTCATTACTCCTGGCAAAACCTCTAGGTCGATTCCGGGCACGACTCGCGAGACATTTGCGATCCCCCCAGCAGCGCCAAAATCGGTTGACAACACCGTTCACCGCTCGCACAGTCACGCTCCGTTTTTATGCTCGCCGCCCCACAAGTTTCTTCATCAGCGCTCGCCCAGAGTGCGCCGACCATCCTTCAATTCCCGACGGAAGCGACCCGCGCCGTCAGATCCTTGCGCCATATGACGACTCAACTTCTCCAGGAAGCCGCTCAACTTATCCCAAACCAGCAAGTCCTGATCAACGTCGTTTCCAAACGCGTGCGCCAGCTCGGTTTGGGCCACCGGCCAATGGTTGAGACCACCCCGCGGATGTCTCTTACCGATATCGCTTTGAAGGAAATCATTGCCGGCAAACTTGCCTTCGAGGCGATCAAGAGTTCCCCGGAAGACGCCTAGTTTTCTCATCGCGTTCCGCGCGCGATTATGTCCGCCGAGTCGATTCTTAATCGCAAGGCGTTGCGCGATTTTCACATTCTCGAACGCTACGAGGCCGGTATCGAGCTCAAAGGAAGTGAAGTAAAGTCCATTCGCGCCGGTAAGGCCAACATCAGCGACGCGTTCGCCCGCGTAGAGAATGGCGAAGCGTTCCTCTACAACGCCGATATTCAGCCGTACGAAAAGGCGAGTCACGAGGTGCCGGCGGCCAAACGTATTCGAAAACTTTTACTGCACCGCCAGGAAATCGACAAACTTTACGGCGAAACGCAGGTCAAAGGCCGGACGCTTGTTGTGCTGAAGCTTTATTGGAAGAACGGAAACCTAAAAGCGGAGCTCGGTGTTGGACAGGGCAAAGTTGCGCGCGACAAACGGGCCGATTTGAAAAAGCGCGCAGTAGAACGCGAGACCGCGCGCGAAGTCGCGCGTTTCAATCGCAAGCATTCTTGAATCGAAGTCGTCCACGCCAGAGGATTTGCGAAGGCGGGTTGTGCGTTGGACATTTTCTGAATGTCCCGGCAATTCTATTGCGATAAAGTCGCGCTCATCACCGGCGGTTCGCGCGGTCTTGGCCTTGAAATCGCGCGCCAGATTTGCCTACGCGGCGGAAAGGTCGTGCTGCTCGCCCGCGACGCAGAGGAACTTGCGGCGGCGAAAGCTGACCTGGACCGGTTCGGCACTGAAGTCGTAATCATCCCGTGCGATTTGCTTCAAACCGCACAGATCCAGTCCGCAGTTCAACAAGCGCTGCAACACTTCGGCAGGATTGACATCCTCGTCAATAACGCCGGCATTATCGAAGTCGGTCCCCTCGCCCACATGCAATTTAAAGATTTTGATCGCGCGATGCGGCTGCATTTTTGGGCGCCATATATTCTGCAGTTTCTAATCGTGCCTCGGATGCGCGCGCAAGATGGCGGTCGAATAGTAAATATTGCATCCATCGGTGGTCGCGTTGCCGTCCCGCACATGGTGCCGTACTCGGCCAGCAAGTTCGCGCTTGTGGGGTTTTCCGACGCCATTCGCGCCGAGCTCGCGCGCGAAAGAATCTACGTCACAACGGTAACACCCGGCCTGATGCGAACGGGCTCGGAAGTTCACGCGAACTTTAAAGGAGATCATGCGGCCGAATACCGCTGGTTCAATTGGTCGATGAAGATTCCGTTCGCGTCGATTTCCGTCCAGCGCGCAGCACGAAAAATTTTGAATGCGTGCGCCCGGGGCAAGCCGGTTCTGGTCATGCCTTTTTCAACATATCTTATCATCGCGGCCAACGCGCTATTCCCAAACCTGATGGCACATGCGATGAAAATGTTCAATCGCTCATTGCCGCAGGAAGTCAGTCGTAGTGGCGACGAACCAAAATCGGGCGCCGAGATCCGACCGGTAAAGTGAAGGTAAGTCGTCTTTTCGTCTCAATTGATCCGCCAAAATCGATCCGGAAGGTCCTGGTTGAGCTCGATCCGAGCATCCGCGGCGTCCGTTGGACTGCCGTCGATCAAATGCATCTCACCCTCGGTTTTTTCCCTGACGTCACCGAGGATGTCGAGCTTGCGCTGCGTGAAAAACTCAACGGGATTGAGTTCCGGGCATTTTTCCTTCCTATCAAAGGCGTGGGAGCTTTTCCACCCAAAGGAATCGTAAAGATAATCTGGATTGGAGTCGGCCAGGCACACCCGCATCTTTTTCAGTTGCACAAGCGCGTTCAGGAAGCAGCGCTCGCAGCGGGAATCGAGCCGGAACTGCGGCCTTGGCATCCGCACATCACGCTGGCGCGATGCCGGGAAGTTCCGGGCGGCGCACTTCGCAAATTTCTGAAATCAAATGCGCAACTGGATGTGGGATTGTCCCGTGTCGAGGCGTTTCATCTCTATTGCAGTCAACTCACGCCGTCCGGTCCGGTTCACACCTGCCAACTTTCGGTGCCTGCGATCACATAGGCGTTCAGGCGTTCGACCGGAAAGTGGCGCAGCCAGGCGCGGCGGCACCTGCGATTCAATCGTTTCGCCCATCGCTTCTCTCTCGCGCAAAGAACGCGTATACGCGACGACACTTTTCTACTTTGTAATTTCTATTTCGTCGATCAGTCGTAAGTCGGCAAACCTTTGGCGCGTCTCTTGTCTTTAATATAGTTCACCATGTCTTCCGACGTCTTGAAACTGTCAGATTTGAACGGCGGTTTCTTCTTCTTGCGAATCACTCCGTACCACCACCGCCAATAACTTTCCCACGTGTCGTAGCCAGCTTCCGGTTTCTCCTTTTTGACCTCCGCCGCTATCCGTTCGTCCACGCGCTCCTTCCAATATTGTTCTTCGGTTACGTTGTTTACCGAAACGTGACCGGCCTGATCCGCTTGGTATTCCCGAATCGTGGGCCGATGGATCGCGCAGGCGGGAAGAAAAGTCGCCAGGAGAAGAATCGCGAGGATGCGTCGTGGGTGAATCGTCAGCATATCGATTGAAGAATTTCTAAACTAGAACGATTCGTCAATTTCGAAAGCCAGTATCCTTCGAAGTTTACGCGGTGCGACCGCAGCAGTTTTTATATTTTTTCCCGCTGCCGCACGGACACGGCTCGTTACGGCCAACTTTCGGCAACGATCGCCGTACCGGCAGATCGATCGACACTCCACCGGCGCCGTCCCCGTCGCCATCCATCGCAACACCGGCCATTGCCGGTTGTGGCTGACGTGCGCGCGCCGGAGCATTTGCTGCCGGCGCCCCGGGCCCTTCCTCGCGAAGCAAGAATTGCGGCAGGCTGCCGAGGAAATCTTCGAACGCGCGCAGGTTTGTTGTGCTCCGGAAAAGATTGTGAAGCACTTCGTTTTTAATGTTCGCCATCAATTCGACGAACATGTCGTAAGCCTCGGTCTTATACTCGACCAGCGGGTCCTTTTGGGCGTAACCGCGGAGATAAACGCCTTCGCGCAGCGCATCCATCGCATAAAGGTGCTCCTGCCAGAGGCGATCGATTGCGTTCAAAATGATATAGCGCTCGAGACTTTTCACCGCAGCCGGTTCTTCGTGATTCGACTTGCGCTGGTAGGCGTCTTTGATCTTCTCGATCAGGAACGTCGCGTTCTCATCAACACTTCGGGTTTCGAATTGTGCACGCTCTTTATTAAGACCAAGTGGGAACGTGCCGTTCACCCAGTTCATCAAGCCGGTATAGTTCGGCTCTTCGCCCTCCAGATATTCTTTCACCTTATTCGGCACAGCTTCATCGATCACTTCGAAGATTTCCGAGCGCGGATCTTCGGTGTCGATGACGTCATTGCGCCACGTGTAAACGACTTCGCGTTGCATGTTCATCACGTCGTCGAAGTCGAGCGTGCGCTTGCGAACCAGGTAGTTGCGCTGTTCGACGCGTTTCTGCGCGGTTTCGACCGATTTGTTCAACCAGCGATGCTCGAGCTCCTGGCCTTCCTCGAGGCCAAAACGCTCCATGATTTTCGTCATTCGATCCGCCGCGCCGAAATTGCGCATGAGATCGTCTTCGAAGCTCACATAAAACCGCGATGCACCCGGATCGCCCTGACGCGCGCAACGACCGCGAAGCTGTCGATCGATCCGACGCGCTTCATGTCGTTCGGTGCCAATAACAGACAGTCCGCCTTGGTCCGCGACGCCTGCTCCAAGTTTAATATCAGTGCCGCGGCCGGCCATGTTGGTAGAAATTGTGACCGTGCCGGGCTGACCGGCACGCTGAACGATCTCAGCTTCCTGCATATGAAATTTCGCATTCAACACGTTGTGCGGAATTTTTTCGCGCTTGAGCATTCGACTCACTAACTCCGATGCCTCGACACTGACCGTGCCAACGAGGACAGGCTGTTGATTCGCGTGATGTTCTTTGATTTCGTTAATCACCGCGTTGTATTTTTCGCGACGCGTCTTGTAGATGCGATCGTTGGAATCTTTGCGCGCGACGGGCCGATTGGTCGGAATCACGTTCACATCCAGCTTGTAAATGTCATGAAACTCGGCCGCCTCGGTTTCGGCCGTGCCGGTCATGCCGGCCAACCTTTGATAGAGTCGGAAATAATTTTGGATCGTGATCGTCGCCAGGGTTTGGGTTTCGCGATCGATTTGCACGCCTTCTTTGGCTTCGACCGCCTGATGCAAACCGTCGCTCCAACGCCGTCCCGGCATCTTGCGACCGGTGAATTCATCGACAATTACGACCTTGTTCTCCTCGACCACGTACTGCACGTCTTTGTCGAACACGCAGTAAGCACGGAGCAAATTCGAAATATTGTGAATCCGCTCCGCTTGCTGGTCGCAATGCTCCTGGCGCTCGGATTTTTTCTTATCCTTCTCTTCGTCGGACAATGTTGGATCAAGATCGATTTCGGTGAACTCGCTGATCAGATCGGGAAGCACGAACGCGTTTGGATCGTCCGGGTTGAGAAAACTTCGACCCTGTTCGGATAGATCCGATTCATTCGATTTCTCATCGATCGTAAAGAAAAGTTCTTCTTTGAGCTGAAACAATTCCTCCTTGCGCGTGTCGGTGTAGAAAGACAGCTCGGCCTTATCAATGGCGCGCCGTTTGTCCGGATCTTCCATCATCCGCAACAGTTGCTTGTTGCGGGGCTGGCCGAGTTTCACTTTAAACATCAAACGACCGCCAAGCTCGACATCCCCTTTTTCAAACGCCTCCGCAGCCTCGCTTGCCACGCGATTGCACAGCATCGTTTGTTTGCGAACCAACTGCTCGATCAGCGGTTTCCACTTGTCGTATTGATGCGTCGAGATCGTCGCCGGCCCACTGATAATCAAAGGCGTCCGCGCTTCGTCGATCAAGATTGAATCCACTTCGTCGACGATCGCGAAATGATACCCGCGCTGGACTTGCTGCTCGCGGGTCGTCGCCATTCCGTTATCGCGCAAATAATCGAAACCGAACTCGCTATTCGTTCCGTAAGTGATGTCGCAGGCGTATTGTTGTCGCCGCACGTCCGGCTCCTGATCGTGTTGAATGCAACCGACGGTGAGCCCGAGAAAGGTATAAAGCTGGCCCATCCACTCCGCGTCGCGTCGAGCGAGATAGTCGTTCACCGTCACCAGGTGCGCGCCACGGCCAGTAAGCGCATTTAGATAGAGCGGCAAAGTCGCCACCAAAGTTTTGCCTTCGCCGGTCGCCATTTCCGCGATCCGGCCGCGATGCAAAACCATTCCGCCGAGCAATTGAACGTCGAAGTGCACCATGTCCCACGTCATCGGCTGGTCGCAGACGGTGAATGAATACTGTTGCTCCTTCAGCCGCCGGGCGGCGTTTTTGACTACCGCGAACGCTTCCGGCAAAACCTCATCGAGGCGGCGCCATTGTTCCTCCGGATCTGAAATTTTCGAAAACTCCTCTTTCCAAGCCGCGGTCTTCGCACGCAAATCGTCGTCCGAGAGCGACTTGAACTGCTCGTCAAATTCGTTAATTCGGCGAACAATCGGTGCCAGCCGACGCAACTCGCGCTGGTTTTTCGACCCGAAAAGCTTCTTTAGAATCCAATTGACCATTGAGGAAGTAATATCGGTGAGATTAAGCGAGTCGCAATGGCCCACGCACAATCCAGAGAGGTAATATTGAAGGCATTCGGCCCGTGTCCTTTAACAAATCGTGAAAGAGAAGCAGGTCTCAGACGAATCGCTGGTGTGAATTACTCAGCTCGCCTAATCGTCGTCTCCAGCGCCGCCATGACCTCAATTGCTCTTGGCCAGGCAGATCCAACTAGTCGGGCCTGGAATCAACCCGTCCCGCCGTTTCGCATCGCGGGAAATCTTTACTATGTCGGTGCAACAGAAATCACTTCGTTTCTAATCACAACGCCGCACGGCCATTTCCTGCTCGACGGCGGATTTGTGGAAACGGCTCCGCAGATCGAAAAAAATCTTGCCCAGCTCGGATTCAAAATCGGGGATGTAAAGATTCTCCTAAACAGTCACGCGCATCTCGATCATGCCGGCGGCCTCGCGGAATTGAAACAAAAGAGCGGCGCCAAGTTGGTCGCGAGTGCGCGGGACGCGGAACTGCTACGAAAAGGTGGCCACGGAGATTTTCGATTCGGTGACACGCTCACGTTTCCTCCGGTCGAAGTCGATCAAATCATCGCCGACGGTGAGTCGATTGAGCTCGGAGGTCAAAAACTCACGGCGTGGCTCACGCCCGGTCACACCAAGGGCAATACCACATGGACGACAAAGATTTCCGACGGCGCAAAAACGTACCAGGTTGTTTTCGCTGGCAGTCCAACCGCATTAGATTATCAGCTCGTCGGCAAAGAAAGTTATCCGGGCATCGCCGCCGATTTCGAAAAAACCTTCGCTCTCCTGAAGAAACTTCCATGCGACATTTTTCTTTCCGATCACGGATGGTTCTTTGATTTTCTGAAGAAGCGCGAACGTCTGGCCCGCGGCGAAAATCCAAACCCGTTCATCGATCCCGACGGTTACAAGCGTTTCGTGACCCATTATGAGAAGGAATTTCACGACAAACTCGAGCTCCAACAAAAGGCAGGTGCCTCGCCGACGCAGACGCCAGAATGATTGCGTCTGGCGGTTGGCTGTTTAAGCTCGATGCATGAAGAAAATCATTTCCACGAACGAAGCGCCCGCGGCTATCGGCCCGTACTCACAAGGTGTGCGGGTGGGATCGATCATTTATTATTCCGGACAAATCCCGCTCGATCCTAAGACCGGGCAGGTCGTTTCCGGCGGCATCGACGTCCAGGCGCGTCGGGTGATGGAGAACATTGGCGGCTTGCTGAGGGCCGAAAGCTTAGGATTCGAAAACATCGTTAAGACAACAATTTTTCTCGCGGACATTGGCGATTTTCAGACGGTAAACGAAGTCTACGGCAGCTATTTCAAACAAGCGCCGCCCGCGCGCTCGACCGTGCAAGCCGGGGCACTGCCCAAGAACGTTCGCATCGAAATCGAAGTCATCGCCGTCGCGGGCGAAGGTGATCGAACAGTGGCGGATACGTCGGGATGAGCGAAGACCTGCTCGCTCTTTTCCGAAAAACCGGCGCGTTGCTGGACGGCCATTTTGTTTTGCGCTCCGGCTTGCACAGCCGCGAATATTTTCAGTGCGCGATCCTTTTACAGCACACGGACATCGCCGCCCGCGTTTGCAAAATGCTGGCGGACAAATTGCAGCGGTTCGACTGTGACTCGGTCGTCTCCCCTGCTCTCGGCGGGATTATCGTTGGCCAGGAAGTCGGCCGCTCGTTAGGCAAACGACACATCTTCGTGGAAAAGGAAGAGGGCAAACTTGTGCTCCGTCGCGGATTCAAGATCGACAATGGCGAAAAGTTTGTCGTCGTCGAGGACGTCGTTACCCGTGGCGGCCGAGTTCAGGAAACAATCGACATTGTACGCGCGCACAACGGAATCGTCCGTGCGGTTGGTGTGATTGTCGATCGTAGCGGCGACAAAAAACCGGATTTCGGTTGCCCGTTCGTCAGTTTAGTTGAAATGAATGTTGAGAATTTCGCGGCGGACAAATTGCCGCCGGATTTGGAAAAAATTCCTGCCGTGAAACCTGGAAGCAAATGATGACCGAGCCAAAATCAGCAGCAGCCGCGACTGTGCGAATGAAGCCGCGCGGCTTCATTCGGGAGTTTGGTCATTCGTCTGTTGGAAGAAAGATGATCGTCGCCGTCACTGGCGTGATCCTGATTTTGTTCGTAGTCGGCCATTTGTTAGGCAACCTGCAAATTTTTCTAGGCCCGGATTGGATCAACGGCTATTCACAGCACTTGCACGATCTCGGTCCCATTCTTTGGATGATTCGTGCTTTTCTTCTCGCGAGCGTGATCGTGCATATTTATTTCACGATTCTGCTCGCGGTCGAAAATCGACGCGCCCGCCCCGAAGCCTACCGCGATCGGAATTACGTCAAAGCCAGCTGGGCATCGCGCCACATGGTCGTGAGCGGTTTAGTCGTGCTCGCGTTCGTAGTTTATCACCTCGCTCATTTCACTTTCCGTAGCACCGACCCCCGCTTCGCGCTGCTTAAACCGGATGCGCTTGGGCACTACGATGTTTTTTCAATGATGGTCTACGGATTCCAAAACGTTTACGTGTCGGGGTTTTACGTTGTCGGACTATTTTTGCTGACGCTTCATCTCACGCACGGCTCGTCGAGTTTTTTCCAATCGTTGGGCCTCAATGATCATAAACTCACGCCGAAGCTCGCCGTTGCCGGACGAATTTTTGCGTGGCTGCTTTTCATTGGCTACACGTCGATCCCGATTGCCGTTCTCCTCGGATTCATCAAGCCAGCCCAACAACTCTAGGATGAAATTCGAAATCCGAATCTCGAAATCCGAAACAAGGATAGGAAAACTTCCAAGCTCCAAATACCGGGCAACCCACGCAGGCAAGTTGGAGCGATTTGGACATTTTGTCCTTCGAATTTGTTTGGAGCTTCGACATTCGAATTTCGAAGCCTGTTTCGTATGATTGGGAATCTCGATCCGAAAACTCCGGGCGGTCCGCTCGATCGAAAATGGACGAGCCACAAGGACCACGCCCGGCTCGTTAGTCCAAACAACCGCCGCAAATTCGAAATAATTGTCGTTGGCTCGGGACTCGCCGGTGGTTCGGCGGCGGCAACACTCGGCGAACTCGGTTACCGGGTGAAATGCTTTTGCTATCAGGATTCGGCGCGCCGCGCCCATTCAATTGCGGCCCAGGGCGGAATCAATGCCGCGAAAAATTATCAGAACGATGGCGACAGCGTTTATCGCTTGTTTTATGACACAATCAAAGGGGGTGATTTTCGCTCGCGCGAAGCGAACGTCTATCGACTCGCAGAAGTTAGCGGCAACATCATCGATCAATGCGTCGCTCAGGGCGTTCCATTCGCGCGCGAGTACGGCGGCCTGCTCGCGAATCGTTCGTTCGGCGGCGCACAGGTTTCACGAACGTTTTATGCGCGCGGGCAAACTGGCCAACAACTCTTGCTGGGCTGTTATTCGGCACTTTGCCACCAGATCGATGCCGGCACCGTGCAAATGTTTCCTCAGACCGAAATGCTTGATGTCGTTATTGTTGACGGTCACGCCAAAGGAATTGTCACCCGGAATCTGCGGACCGGCCAGATCGAAAACGTCTCGGGCGACGCCGTTGTGCTCGCCACCGGCGGATACGGAAACGTTTTTTATCTTTCGACCAACGCGCGCGGTTGCAATGTGACTGCCACCTATCGCGCTTACAAAAAGGGCGCACTCTTCGCCAACCCCTGTTTCACCCAGATCCATCCCACCTGCATTCCGCACTCGGGCGATTACCAGTCAAAACTAACGTTGATGTCTGAATCGCTCCGGAACGACGGACGCGTTTGGGTCCCAAAGCGAAAGGAAGATTGCACAAAACCTCCAAACGAGATTCCCGAAAAGGACCGCGATTATTATCTCGAACGAAAGTATCCGGCTTTCGGCAATCTCTCTCCCCGCGACATCTCTTCCCGCGCGGCCAAGGAAGTCTGCGACGAAGGCCGTGGCGTCGGCCCTGGCGGTCGCGGTGTTTATCTCGATTTCGCGGACGCGATCAAGCGTCTCAGTGAACAAACAATTGCCGAGCGTTACGGAAACTTATTTGAAGTTTATGAGAAAATCACCGGCGAGAATGCCTACAAAGTTCCGATGCGGATTTATCCCGCCGTTCATTACACAATGGGCGGCCTGTGGGTTGATTACAACCTGATGAGCAACATCCCCGGTTTGTTCGTCATCGGCGAAGCGAACTTTTCCGATCACGGTGCGAACCGCCTCGGGGCAAGCGCGCTCATGCAAGGCCTGGCCGACGGTTATTTTGTTTTGCCCTACACGCTTCCAAATTATCTCGCGGGACAAGTGGGCCGACGACCCTCAACGGACGCTCCGGAATTTAAAGACGCCGAAAACGATGTGCGTGCGAAGATTCAGAAATTACTTAGGGTGAATGGTAATCGATCGCTCGATTCGATTCATCGCGAGCTTGGCACGTTGCTTTGGGACAAATGCGGCATGGCGCGAAACAAGGCCGGGCTCGAAGAGGCGCTCCGAAAAATTCCAGAGCTCCGTCAACGATTTTGGCGTGAAGTGCGTGTTCCCGGTGATGGCGAAGACTTCAATCAGTCGCTCGAACGCGCCGGACGGGTAGCCGATTTTCTCGAGTTCGCCGAATTGATGTGCATCGACGCGCTCACCCGCGATGAATCGTGCGGCGCACATTTTCGCGAAGAACATCAAACGCCCGAAGGCGAGGCATTGCGCGACGATGACAATTTCACCGCGGTTTTTGCGTGGGAATTTCAGGGATGTAACGGGACCATCACGCCACCGAAATTGCATCGCGAACCCCTTCACTTCGAAACGGTACATCTGACTCAGCGCAGCTATAAATGAACTTCAAACTCAAAGTCTGGCGGCAAAAAGACCGAAACTCGGCTGGAACGCTTGTCGATTACGACGCAGCCGACATTCCGCCGCAAGCGTCCTTGCTCGAGATGCTCGATATCGTCAATGAGCGTCTGCTTCTGAAAGGCGAACAACCCATCGCTTTCGATTCCGATTGTCGCGAAGGAATTTGCGGCACTTGTTCGCTCACGGTGAACGGGGAAGCACACGGTCCAGACCATCCCGGCGCTGCCTGCGAACTTTACATGCGAAGATTCAAAGACGGCGACACGATCGTGATCGAGCCATTTCGAGTAAAAGGCTTTCCGATCATTAAGGATTTAGTGATCGATCGGAGCGCCCTCGATCGGATTGTTCGGGCCGGCGGATTCATTTCGGCACGCGCGGGCTCGGCGCCGGAAGCGAATTCGGTTCCGATTTCGAAACACGACGCCGATCTTTCGATGGAAGCGGCGGCATGTATCGGATGCGGCGCATGCGCGGCGGCTTGTCCGAACGCGTCCGCAATGCTTTTCACCGCGGCAAAAGTTTCGCATCTTGCGCTGTTGCCTCAGGGCCAACCGGAGCGGGCGAGGCGCGTCATCGGCATGGTTCGCGCAATGGACGCTGAAGGTTTCGGCAATTGCACGAACACGTATGAGTGCGAAGCGGTTTGCCCGGCTGAGATCAGCGCCAGTTTTATCGCCAAACTCAATCGCGAATATTCGCGGGCGAGTTTGAAACGTAGCGCCGGCGAATAGGTGGATCGGCCGCTCCGCGGGCGATGTTTAATTCTAGGCGGCCGACGGCCGCGAGCCTCTAACATCGAGCAAGGGACTGCTCGATCCACCCGATCAGAGCGTTTGAACGGCGCAAGTCCAAATCTCGCGATCCAGTTCTTTTCGCATCCGCTCTGCTAACGAATCGGCGCTGGCTTTGTCGTGCAGAACCGCAAAAACCGTGGAGCCCGAACCTGACATCAGGGCAGCGACAACTTCAGCTTGTTTCAGTAACCAGGTCTTCAACTGCGCGAGGAAAACGAATTTCTCGAAGACCGGTTGCTCGAGATCGTTAACTAAGGTCTGCCCTACGCAGGTCTGCGCATCATACGAAATTCCGGGGATCTTTTTTGCTTCTTTCCACCGGGAATAAGCCCATGCGCTCGCGACACCGAATGCCGGCTTCAATAACAAGATCGGCAACTTCTGTTTCAATTTCATCGGCTCGACAATTTCGCCGCGGCCTTTACAGATTGCTGCTGATTCAAAAAGGAAGAACGGAACATCGGACCCGATCGTCGCTGCCAGTTTTCCCAACTCTTTGCCCGACAATTCGGTTTCAAAAAGGTCGTTCAGACCGCGCAAGGTCGCCGCGGCGTCGCTGCTGCCGCCGCCCAGACCGGCGCCGTGCGGAATCTTTTTCTGCAGCTTAATTGAGACGCCGCTATTGATCTTCGCGTGCTCGAGAAAAAGGTTCGCGGCGCGCACAACCAGATTGTCATCGCCGCTGGAAAGCGTTGGATCGTTGCAACTGAAGTCGATCCAGCGATTTTGCTTCTCGAGGTCGATTTTGTCGTAGAGCGAAACCGGCGCGATGAGGGTTTCGATTTCGTGGAAACCATCCGGGCGTTTCCCGAGGACGCGCAGCGAGAGATTGACCTTTGCCGGAGCGAGAATCTCCATTTGCACAATTTCTTTGTCATTCCGAGCGAAGTCGAGGAATCTCTCTTTTGGTAGCGGCGGTTTACCGAACCGCCACAAGGCGAGGCCGAACCGGACGGGCACGTCAATCGCCGCTACCTCGGAATGACAGAAAGCAAAATCATTGTCGCCCTGGACGTGCCGTCCAGTAGCGAGGCTTTACGGTTAGTCGAGCAACTGCGTCCGGAGACTTCGTTTTTCAAGATCGGCCTGCAACTCTACACCGCGGAAGGACCTGAAATCGTGCGAATCGTGCTCTCGGCCGGCGCTAAAGTTTTTCTCGACCTCAAGCTTCACGATATTCCGAACACTGTCGCCAAAGCCGTAGAATCAGCGAGCACACTTGGCGCTCAGATGTTGACGATTCACTTGAGCGGCGGCGGCGAGATGATTCGCGCCGCGGCAAAAGCAAAAAAGGGCCAGATGTCGATTTTGGGAGTGACAGTTTTGACAAGCTCAACCGAGGCGACGCTGCGTGAAATAGGAATCTCAGATAAGATCGAGCACCAGGTTTTGCGCCTGGCGAAACTTGGGGTTGAAAATGGGATCGACGGCGTTGTGGCGAGCCCACATGAAATCAAACCACTTCGGGAAAAGTTCGGCCACAAAATCAAAATCGTAGTCCCGGGAATTCGACCGACATGGGCGGAAACTGGCGATCAAAAGCGCACAATGACGCCACGCGAAGCGATTGAGGCAGGCGCAGATTATTTGGTGATCGGCCGGCCGATCACCGCGCATAAGAATCCGCGGGAAGCGCTCGAGAAGATTTTGCAGGAACTAACATGATTCGCCCTTACCTCCCGCCTGTCCCTCAGGGAGAGGAAGCCGGCTTTACGGCAGGTGAGGGTTTAGCCTGCTTGTTTCCTGCATTGGACGTTTATCATGACGCCGACCCTCGAAGCGCGGCGCTCAATATGGCGATCGATGAAGCGTTGTTCGAAACCGCAACGGTCCCATCGATTCGGTTCTACCAGTGGAATCATCCGGCGCTCTCGTTCGGATATTTTGGACGATTTGAAGATGTCGCCGGCTACAACCGCGACAGTGTTCGACGCTGGACCGGAGGCGGAATTGTCTTCCATGGCGAAGATTTAACTTACTCCCTCGTGATTCCTGCGGGCGTCCGGACGTTTGAGGAATCGTCGATGTCGATCTACGAGAAGGTACATCGTGCGTTAGCTGCGGCGTTGGCAGCGAATGGAACGTGTGTAGCGGCGCTCTGTGAGCGCAGACCGGAAAAAGATTCGGCGGTCATAGACCGCCGCTACAAACAAGAGCTCTGTTTCGCAAATCCGGTTCGCGCTGACGTTCTGTTGAACGGGCGAAAAATCGCCGGCGCAGCGCAAAGACGAACGCGTCGCGGATTTCTGCAGCAAGGCAGCATTCAGAATGCGGAGTTTGGAAATGACCTCGCTGCTCTGTTTGCGAGGGCGCTTTGCCGCGAGCATTGCTGGAAAAAATTAGACGCCGCTTTGATCGCACGCGCCCAGGAGATTGCAGAGCAAAAATACGGCACGTCCGCCTGGCTGCGTAGGCGATAAATCCCGCTTTTTGCCGAACGTGTTGTTTTGACAATCGCTGGCGCCCCCTTCTATTCTGCGCCTGTGGAAGCCACCGTACCCTCGACGTTCGCGCCGACAGTTCCGAACGGGCCGCTGAGCCGAGTGACGGAAGTGGTGCGACGAGAGCTCGACGATGTCGAGTCGCGCATCATCGCCCAGGCATCTTCCTTCGATCCGGCGGTGGAAGGTTACGTCAGTTATGCAATCGGCGGGCGCGGAAAGCGTTTGCGCCCGTTGGTCGCTCTACTGAGTGGCGGCGCAGTCGGGTCGATCAATTCCGAACATGTCGACTTGGCGGTGATTGTGGAACTCATTCACGTCGCCACGTTGGTGCACGACGATATCGTTGACGAAGCGGAATGGCGCCGGGCGCAGCCAACATTGAACGCACGCTGGGGAAATTCTTTAAGCGTGCTATTGGGCGACTGGCTTTTTGCACACGCTCTTAATTTGTCGGCTCAATTCGATGAAGTGGAAGTCAGCCGGTCGATTGCCCGCGCCGCGCGTGAAGTTTGCACGGGGGAAATCATCCAAACACAACGCCGGTTCGATCTTCATCTCGGTATCGACGACTACCTTCGTATCATCGAGATGAAAACCGGTTCGCTTTTTGCAGTGGCATCCGAACTGGGCGCCCTGCTGAGCAAAGCGACTCCGGCGGTGCAGGAGTCGTTGAAGGTTTTTGGCCAAAAAATCGGCACGGCTTACCAGATTTATGACGATTGCATCGACATCGCCGGCACTGAGCGGTTGACCGGCAAAACGTTGGGAAGCGATTTGCGCAAAGGGAAGCTGACTTTGCCAGTCTTGATGGTGCTGGGCGGACGGAATGGCGCGGACAAAGAACACTTTTCGCAATTGATCCTCGATGCGCGTTTCGAAGAAATCGGCCAAATGCTGAACTCGCCGGAGGCCAATGGCGCGCTTAGCGCGTCGATAGAAGCTGGACAGGCGCTCATCACCGAAGGGCAAGGACAGATCGAAAGCCTTCCCCCGAACCGTTATACCGAGGCGCTGGCGGGCCTCGCCGACGCGTTGCGCGAAATGCTCGAGCAATTTCGAAGTTGATCGTTTCTTTAACAAATCTGCGGACAAACCCGAGTCACATCCCCCCAGCCTTGCAATCGCGCATTCGTGAAATGCCGGAAGATGAACGGCCACGTGAAAAACTGGCAACCCGCGGCGCGTCTGCTCTTTCCGATGCCGAGCTAATCGCGATTTTGCTGCGCACTGGGGTGACAGGAAAGAATGTAGTGGATCTTGCCCGCGAACTTTTGCAGCAATTCGGATCGTTGAACCAGTTGAGTCGCTGCAGTCTGGATGAATTGAAAACAATAAGGGGCATCAAACGAGATAAAGCGCTTCATCTGGTGGCGGCGTTCCAACTGGGACAACGGCTCGCCCGGGAAACCCTGGCTAAACAGAAAATCGATTCGCCGGAACTGGTAAACGAGCTCCTGGGCGGTGAAATGCGAATGCTCCGCACAGAAGCGATGCGCGTTATTCTCCTCGACACGCGTTACCATTTGATTCGCACACAGGAAATTTCCACCGGCAGCGTGAATGAGAGCATCGCCCACCCGCGCGAAATTTTCCGTCCGGCAGTAATCGCGTCGGCCTACGCGGTGATCGTCGTCCACAACCATCCCTCCGGTGATCCATCGCCCAGTCAGGCCGATCACAATTTAACGCGTCGTCTCGCCGAAGCCGCCGAGCTGATGCAAATTAAACTTCTCGATCATGTCATTATTGGCGGCCAATCGAACAGCGGCTCAGGCTATTTCAGCTTCAAGGAGGCCGGCGTTCTGTGAACATTCACCACACCGCAATCATTGATCCGGAAGCGAAGATCGGCGTCGACGTTGAGATTGGACCTTACGTGGTGATCGATGCAGGCGTTGAGATTGGAGACAGATCAGTGATCAAATCGCACGCCATGATCGAGTCTGATGTTCGAATTGGTGCGAACAATGTCATCGGTCAGGGCGCTATCATTGGGACGGCGCCGCAGGACCTTTCATTTTCGGAGGAGCGTACAACGCGCGTGGAAATCGGAAATGAGAATGTCATTCGGGAACACTGCACGATCCATCGTGGCAGTGCCGACGGAAGCGTGACGAAAATCGGCAACAACAATTTTCTGATGACCGGCGCGCACGTCGGGCATAACTGCGAAATCGCCAACAACGTCATCGTCGCGAACAATTGCCTGCTCGGCGGCCACGTCCGTGTTGGAGACGCTGCATTTCTCGGCGGCGGTTGCGTGTTTCATCAACACATGAACGTCGGGAGACTGGCGATCACGCAAGGCGCATCCGCGTTCAGCAAAGACATTCCACCGTTCGTGATCGCGGCCGAGCGCAATTACGTTTTCGGCTTGAACGTGGTGGGGCTACGGCGCGCAGGAATCAGCGCGAAGGACCGCGATGAAATTAAGGCGGCTTTCAAGCTGATCTACAACAGTGGACTTAACGTTCATCAGGCGATCGAAAAAGCTACGGAAACGAAATTTGGTCCTGCCGCGCGTGAGTTTCTCGATTTCGTCGCGAATGCGACAAAACGCGGCATCTGTCCATATCATCACCACGAAGCACACGAAGATCACGAAGGTTAAGCACTCAAAGAGGTTCGTAGCGCTTCGCGGTTTAAAGAGCCGCTACGGCAGTCCGAGAAGTGCGAGCATTCGGCCGGTTTTCCCTTTTTCGGCGCGATAGGAATAATAGAGGCCGATATCGCAGGCGGTGCACACGCCCGAGTCGTGGATTTGTTTCGCCCCGGCGGCGCGGCATTGTTCGACGATCTGCGCCGCGAAATCGATCTCGTAATGTGGCGGTCGAATGCACGGGCTGAGTTGGACAATCAGGTCGGCCGGATTGGATCCGAACCTTTCCCGCATCCGCTCAATCGCTTTTGCGGCAATCGCTAGCTCCGTGCCCTTTTTTCCAGAATGCACCAGGCCGATAGCCGGCGTCCGTGGATCGACAAGGTAAACCGCGCAGCAATCAGCGACGTGAATCCCCAACGCGAGTCGATTCTGGTTCGTGATCAGTCCGTCGCAGCCCGCAAACTCGTCGTCGCGACCGATCGGGCGATCAATCACCGCAATTTTATCGCCGTGGACCTGCTGCGCGGTCAGGAGTGGCCAATCCCCGATTCCGATTTCGCGCCGCGCGTCACGCTGGACAACCTCAAGTCGCTTCAATGCCTCGGCTTTATCCTGCGAAACGTCGATGCCCGGAACACGTTCGATGAATGCATGGCGAATGTTGGCGATCGCATTTAGCGCCGGAAAATATTCCACCGGAGCCCGTACACTCACGTCAACAGTTTCCCGGTTATCTACTTCGCCCCTGTTTGCGATGTCGTAGTCGTCGTGGTGGTCGTCTGGATGCCCCGATTCAGTTTAGGCTCCCCGCGGGCGTCGACATCGCTGCCGGTATAATATGTTCGGCTCTGGGTCGCACGCGGTGCGATGCCGTCGAATCGTTCGGTGTACGAGCTCTGTGTACCGGTGGCGCGATCAAAGTCGGCCAGCGAGGAGATGTAGCCAAAGAGGGCCTGCAAGTACGTGGATTGAGCTGTAGTCTGCTGCACTTGAGCGTTCAGAACATCGAGCTGCGTGCCCGCGCCCGCATCCAATCGCGCTTTTGCCAGGCGCAAAGCTTCCGCAGATGTTTCTAGATTTTTCTCCGTTGCTACAACGGTCTCGCGGTTCTGCAGCAAATTCGAAGCTGCTTGCTGGATCTCGAGTTGGACCTGGCGCACGTCGTCGTCGTAAGTGATTTCTTGCTCCGATAATATCGCCCGCTGCTGTTGGATCTTGCCCCAGGCCATGCCGCTATCGAAGATCGGCCAGCTGCCAGTGACTGTCGTCAACCAGCCCTTTGAAACATTCTCCAAAAAACCTGGATTGAATTCCCTACTCAGCCATTCGCCGCCGCCGTTGGCATTGACGTTCGGTAACCAGCTGCCGATGGCAACGTGGACTTGCTCGATCTGGTTCAAAACGTTCGCGCGCTGTTCTTTTAACAATGGCCGATTACGTTGGCCAGCCTCGAGCGCCGCCAGCAGGTCAATTTTCCGCGGAACGTAAGTCAAATCTCCGGATACGCGCAGCGGCAAGCGGATACGCGTTCCTTGAACATAATCCAAGCCGAGAGTCTTGGCTAACTGTAACACGGAGATTCGATAACTATTCCGCGCGGCAATCAATTGGGGAATCTGATTGTAGAGTTGCACCTGCGCCTGGAGCACGTTGAACCGCGGGACGGTTCCGGCTTCAAAGCGGTTTTGCTGATCTTTCAACTGGCTCTCCAACAGACTAACCGAATCCTCCTGAACCACGATCAACTCGCGATTCACGATCACCTGATAAAATTGGGTCTTCACGGTTGCGATTGTCGTATCGAGAGTGTTGCGGAGCGCGAAGTAGGCCGAATCGCGCTGGAAGAACGTACCGCGAATTGCGCGGAATGTACTGTAGTTAAAAACCAGCTGCGTTCCGGTCACTTGGACGTTGTAAGTAATATCGCTGCGCAAATTCTTGATGCCGCCAACGCCCATGCCGCCGCCGCCGCCGGCGTCGCCGCCGCCGGTACTGAACGTCGAGAAACTGCTGTTGTCGTGCAGATTTGGATCCGTCCAATTCCAGCTAAAGCTCGGCCCAACCTGCGGTAGAGCCTCCGCCCGAATCTGGATAATGACGCCTTTAGTCCGGCGGATCTCCTGAAGCGCCTGAAGAACTGCCGGATTTTTAGCGAGTGCCGTAATCACCGCCTGGTCGATCCGGAAGACGGGTGCGCCTTCCTCCGACACGCCGAGATCGCTCTCGCCGAGGCCAGCGGCTCGGATCGCGATCGGCGTGGACGACGGGGTTGCTGACGGCGATTCATTTGGCGTCGCCAATGTCGACGGCACAGACACGGTGCCCACATCGTTCGGGGTCAGCGACGCGGACGGCGCCGGCGTTGGCGTCGCGGTTGAGACAAGCACCGGTGTCGGGGCCGGGGTCTCCGTCGGACTGGGAGTCTGTCCCAAGGCCACGAGGGCGATCAAAGATGCAGTTAAGGCAAATCCGAGAAGACTTTTTCGCATTAAGGTTAAGGCGTCTAAAAATTAGATGCGCCAAGGGTAAGGCGCGGATTCAATCAATCCTAGTTTATCTTTTAGCACGGTTGCCAAAGGATCGGCAATCCTTCGATTGGCAATAATCGTATATTTTGCTGTAGATGTGGAGCCACGCTTTTTGCTCCTCCGGCGAAAGGTATTCCATGATCTTCATCAGGTTGCCAACCATCTCCTGACGAATTCGCCGTACTAATTCCGAACCTTTCGGAGTGATGCAGACCATCACCTTCCGGCGATCATCACGCGCGACGGACCGGACCACCATTCCCAAATTCTCAAGCCGTGCCACCAGGCCGCTGGCTGCCGCCGTGGTATGTCCCATTTTCTGCGCGATTGCCGACATGGTCAGCACTTCCTTTTGGTCGAGATAAGCGAGGAGAAAAAACTGCGGAAACGAAACGTTGCCCGGCGCGAGTTCCTTGCAGAGATGCAGGACGAAGCAACGCTGCATCTCGAGAACGATGTGAGAAAGGCGTTCGGCGTCAGCACGGAATTGACTAGGCAGGCTTTCCGCGAGCGCTGTTTCCGTGTTCAAAGCCATCTAAGCTAAAATGCGCCGCTGGACTGTCAAACTCCGCGCGCGCAAAAGGAGTTACCACACTTGCAATTCAACCAGGTCGTCGCGTTTGCGACCTTCTCCCGGAGCGAGCCGCAACAACCCGTTCGATTGACTCAGTCCAAACAGTGCGTGCGATTCCTGTCGCCCGATCGGCGCAAATGTTCCGTGCTCGAATTTTCCACGAAAGTAATGCGCCCGTTCGCCGTCGTTGATTAGATCGACCATTAGTCGAGCGGTCACCTTCTGTAACTCGAGATCGGTTGCGCTCATCATTTTCAAAATCGCCGGGCGGACGAATTGCAGGAATGTGACAAACGCGGAAACCGGATTTCCCGGCAAGCCGAACACAAATGCGTTTTCGAGTCGCCCGAACAAGAATGGTTTCCCCGGCTTGATTGCTACCCGCCAGATATCGATCCTGGCACCGAGTCCGCGCAGTGTTGCTTGAACAAAATCGTGTTCACCCACCGAAACGCCACCGCTCACAACGACAATTTCGTTCTTCGCGCATGATTGAAAGGCGTTTCTCAACGAACCCGCATCATCATTGCAGCGCTGGCTCGAGGCGACGATAGCTCCGGTACGCTTCAACAAAGCCTGAAGCAGGATTGAGTTGCTGTCATAAATTTGGCCAGGCCGAAGTTTTTCCCCCGGGTTCGCCAATTCGTCGCCAGTCGAAACGATGGCCGCGCGCACTTCGCTGCCGACCGCGATCTCATCAAATCCCTGCGACGCAAGTAAGCTCGCTGTCGCCGCGGTGAGTTGCTCGCCCGCGCTCAAAATTTTTTGACCTTCGCCAAGATCACAGCCTCGCCGGCGCACAAATTCACCAGGATCGACATCTGTGTTCACAAGAATCTCATCGCCATCTCTGGTGATGTCTTCCTGCATTACGACCGCGTCCGCGCCCGCCGGCATCGGCGCGCCGGTAAAAATCCGCACAGTATTTCCATTCGAAACACGCAGATTTCGATCGGCTCCAGCCGGTTGCTCGCCGATCACGCGCAAACGCGCGCCTCTTTTGGAGGCGCTCGCAATAACTGCGTAACCGTCCATTGCCGAATTGTCGAACACCGGCAGCGGCACGCGCGCGATGTAATCCTGCGCGGCAAATCGACCAAGCGCCTCCAAGATCGACAATCGCCGCGACGGCAAGGGCCGAACCGATTCTAAAATCCTCGCGCGCGCGTCTTCTTCGCTAATCATTCTTCCTCTTACTCTTCGATCCGCATCAAAGCCTGTCGAGCGATTAAGCGCGGTGAGGGAGGGATTGCGCTCCCGCGTTGGTCGATATCGCGTTAAGTATATTGCGCGGAACCGCTATCTCAGCAGAGAGCTCCCGCGGACCAAAAAACATGGGCCGCAAGAGGCCCGTCCTCGCCGATTCACTTGCCCATCGTGCGGCTGTTTAGGATTTCACCACGAAGACTGCCCGCTAAAGCAAAATGAGACCTAACCAATCGATGAAGCCAACGGCCCTATTGCGATCTACCTTCAACGTGTTTGCCACGAACCCTGCCGCAGTCCTACCTTCAATCCATTACTCACGCTTTGTTACATACTCCATAGCATAGGCGAAAAGCGTTTTCTGATCTTCAAGACCGAGTTTATCAAAAGGGACCTTGCCCGCGTAGTAGTAAATTTCAACGATAATGAAATCTGGCCACAATTGCTTTGGAGCACAAAAGTCGAGCACCGTTGCCCCTCTTTGTTCTATTGTTTTTCCTGAAGATTGTGCCGCTCTTCGATTGTCCACATCGCCGCCGTTATCAGAGGCAATATAGGCATAAACACCCTGTTGGGTCTGGATTTTGACCATGCTGCCACGAGGAAGCCAGTGAGGAACTGCAATTGTGCCTGCTTCTTTGGCTGTGGCATAGCGCAACAGACTGATTGTTGGATTGCTTATGTTTTTCCGAAAACCAGAACCATCCTTTCCCTTTTGATAGGTTGTGGCACGGACCAGTCGTTTTTCAGGCGGTGACCAGAAGGTTTTTCCGATATGAGCGGCAAGCTTCTCTAATGCATCCTTGTCCGGTTCCGCCGGAATTACATCAGCACAAAACAAAACGCAGAAGATGGCGGTAAACAACGCTTTCATAAATAATGCCTCCCAAGGGAATCCGTTGTCTGATTTACCCTGACAAAGGATAGTTCGTCTGTGTTTAGATTTCGAGCGGCCAATTCCATCCCCATAATTGGATTCGATTATGAGGCGGGAAGACTCAAATCGAAGCGTTATAGCTCGGCTAGTGCTCCCTTTCGCAGCCGCATTAAGCGCATAACCAAGCCGCTGGCTACCAACGGCTCCACTGCGTCATGGATTCGATGTCGACCTAGCTAGTCTGATTCAACCCACTGCGACTTGCGCCTGCCGGGCCGTGGGTGAGAATTGTGTC
This sequence comes from uncultured Verrucomicrobiae bacterium, assembly GCA_963801815.1. Classification (GTDB taxonomy): domain Bacteria; phylum Verrucomicrobiota; class Verrucomicrobiia; order Chthoniobacterales; family UBA10450; genus AV40. The sequence goes on along the minus strand of CAWDGJ010000001.1, from coordinate 128,393 downwards.
TCTCGTTAGGCAGGCAATCATAAATCACTGATCAATCACCAATCATCAAAAATGAATATCCCTGAATACATAACGAAAGAGGAAGTGCGGCATGTATGCTCCACGATCGGCATCCGGGATTGGACCGCGTTGACAGATGCGAAGGTGAAAATCGAGGAGGCCAACGCGATCAAGAAGATTATCGGAGGCGAGACCCTTGCCATCTCCACGGAAGATTTTCGGGATGGATTGGAGGTCGAGTTGGAGCACGGCTTGGCTTTTTCGGATGCTAATGTCACCAATAACCATCCCATCCTCACTGGAAGGATCGTTTTAGCCCACCTCAAAGAGACGCTCGACTACTATATTCGACTCCGAGTTGCTGAAGCGGAAGGAGACATGCTCAAAGCCATTGTCGGAAAAGATTCGGAGAAGCTCATGCTGAAGTATCGGCTATGGGTAGCAGCCAAGGCTGAGTTAGCGGAGCGTGAAAGATCTCTGTTACGACAGAAATAGCACCTGACCATCGCTGCAGCCAACTGCTGGCTGCCGTTCATTGGCAAATCGGGACAACCCACCGATATTCGTCGATGCCTAAACAAAATCGCAAACAGGCCTTCGGTGGAGGGTTTTGGAGCGGAAAGCCGAAACGTGACACATCGCGACCGGAAGACAGTTCTGCGAAACAGCGCAGACAACATGCTCACAAGGCCCCTGTGCGACGTGCCGCAAGCAAGTCTCGCGGATATTAATGCAGTTGGTTTCATTGCTCGCTACTTGCGTCTGCCCGGAGCGGTAGGGAGCTTGAGACCATTGGATGACATCACCTGCGCATTCTTCGGTCGAAGCATCCGCGATACAACTCCAGCGTGTTTGCCACCGACCCCGCCCGTGGCTTATCTCTTTCTCATTAGGCCTCCGTCAGGCATGAAGCCGAAATTCCATCATCACTCTTGCCCCGTTTGCGGCCACCGCGTGAGTTGGTGGCGTCTTTACGCCCGACCTTGGATTTGGGTAAGCTGGCCGTGCCCGTCATGTGGCACACCGCTGTGCTTCGACATAAGCTTCCGTTGGTTCGTCGCCATTTTCTGCATAGCTTTTGTGTTCTACGCCATCCACCGACATTTCCATCTGCGCTGGTATCTGATTTTCTTTCTCGGTGCGGCTGTCATGTTACAGGTTAATCGCATTTCTGTTGCGAAGTCGTCGGACAAGAGCGAGGGGCAGCGCAATTTGCCTAAGCCGCCCAAGGAAGCCTAACCAAGGCTATGAAGCCAACGGCCACCTCACCGCGTGCCGGCCCGTGCAAACGTTTGCACGAAAATAATTAGGGCAGCCGGTGAGGGAGGGATTCGAACCCTCGGTACCCTTTTGGGGCACGGCGCTTTAGCAAAGCGCTGCTTTCAACCACTCAGCCACCTCACCAAAAAATAGCGCAGCAATATGCCGGAGAATTGCCGATTGCCAAACGTCCTGTTCCTCTGACGCTCTGTTCTTAATTTCCCACCGCGAGCCGCAGACACATGTGAGCAAAGAAAACGGCGATGGGATTTTGCCCATCGCCGCTTTCTAATTTTGATTGTAAATGACTCTCTAGTCGTTCCCTTTCGCTGCTCTGTAGCCCGCCTTCATCGCGTCGGCCTCGGTCATGTATTGACCTTTCTTCGTTCGGCCGTAAAACCGAGAGCTTTCCTTGTGATAAACCTTGGTTTCGGTGTTTACCCAAACCATTCCAGGCCCACCACCTGGAGCGGGTGTTGTCTTGGCCACCGCCTCTGATTTTGTACCAGCAGCAGCTGCCGCCGGCGTCGGTGAAGTCTTCGGCTTGAATAAATCGGCTAACGTTTTATTTGCCGGTGAAGCTGACGCTGTGGGTGCCGCAGTAGCCGGAGTCGTCATCGCCGCCTTCTTTCGCGCAGTTTTGGATGCCGGTTCGGTCAGCGGTTGAGTGGTCGGTTGGGCGGCAGCGGCCGGAGATGCGCTTGCCGCTGGAGAAGCCTCCGTTTTCGCCTTCTTGCGCGATTTCTTGGCCGGAGACGCTGATGCTTCCGCGGCCGCTGGTGACGCGCTTTCCCCCGGAGAAGCTTCAGCCGCGGCTTCCTTTTTCTTGCGGGACTTCTTGGCCGGAGACGGTGATGCTTCGGCAGCCGCCGGTGACGCATTTTCTGCCGGAGAAGCTTCCGCTTTCGCTTTTTTGTGCGACTTATGTTTGGCTGGCGATTCCGCCGGTGAAGGAGACGGCGATTGAGCATTCACCACGCAGGCGGCGGCGAAGCCAAGCGCCACGAGCAAAACGAAATACTTGGTTTTCATGATCGAAAGCTTAATGAGCTTCGTTTGGAATGAGAAGACCTAAAATGGACAGCTGATAACGGGCTGCCTCCCCGACCGGCATCAAACGCGATTGAAATCAGGCTTAGAACTTAATCGCTGGATTGGTCCCACGATCCAACACATCCACTTGCGCGTTCCAGAGGTTAATGTCCTCTTCGGTGTACTGTGCACTCTCCTGTTGCTGCCTTTGGATTTGCGCCAGACGTTTTTGCTCCTGATTCCCCACGCCGGCGGTTTGATTTGTGGTTTCGCAACCAATCAAGAAGGCGGCAGCAGCCGCCAAGCCAACGAGTTGAAGCTGTTTCATATCTAATGGATTATAGCTCCTTCACGGTGGTTCGTCATTATGAGTAATCAACTTAACGAAACGTCGGTAACCGACCTAAAGGGAAAGTTGCGGGGTTCAATCATCCAACCGGGCGACAAGGATTACGAGGACGCTCGCAAAGTTTACAACGCGATGATCGACAAGCGACCGCGGTTGATTGCGAAATGCGTCGACGTCGCGGACGTGATTGCCTGCGTTAATTTCGCGCGTGAAAACAAGGTTCTTCTGTCAATTCGCGGCGGCGGGCACAACGCCGGCGGTCTTGGGATTTGCGATGACGGTCTGGTGATCGACCTCGCAGCAGTCAAATACACGCGGGTCGATCCGGCGGCGGGAACCGTGACCGTCGGCGGCGGTTGTACCTGGGGCGATGTCGACCATGCCACCCACGTCTTTGGAATGGCCGTGCCAAGCGGAATCATTTCCACGACGGGCGTCGGTGGACTAACGCTCGGCGGCGGAATTGGCCATCTCACCCGAAAATGCGGATTGACCATCGACAATCTCGTTTCGGCCGACGTGGTGTTGGCGAACGGAAATTTCGTTCGTGCAAGCGCGGACGAGAATCCCGATTTGTTCTGGGCCCTTCGCGGCGGTGGCGGAAATTTCGGCGTGGTGACTGCATTCACGTTCAAGCTCCACAAGATCGACATCGTTTATGCGGGCCCAATGTTCTACGAGTTGAGCGACGCCGCCGAAGTGATGAAGTGGTACCGAAAGTTCATCCTCAACGCGCCGGACGATCTCAACGGCTGGTTTGCGTTTCTCACTGTGCCACCCGGGCCACCCTTCCCGGAAAATCTTCACCTGAAAAAGATGTGCGGGATTATTTGGTGCTGCACGAAACCGCAATCCGAAGCCGAAAAAATGTTCGAACCGATTCGCGCGTTCAAAAAGCCGGCCCTCGATTTCGTCGGTCCCCTGCCCCAGCCCGCATTGCAAAGCATGTTCGACCCGATCTATCCGCCGGGACTGCAATGGTACTGGCGCGCTGATTTTGTGAATGAGTTGAGCGACGACGCGATCGCCCAACATGTGCGGTTCGCCCAGATGATGCCGAAGATGCATTCAACGATGCACATGTATCCAATCAATGGCGCGGCGGCGCGGGTTGACAAAACCGAAACGGCCTGGAATTACCGCGACGCAAATTGGGCGCAGGTAATGGTCGGCGTCGACCCCGATCCCGCGAATAAGGAAAAAATCTCCAAGTGGGCGAAAGATTATTTCGATGCGCTGCATCCCTTCTCAGCCGGCGGCGCGTATGTAAATTTTATGATGGAGGAGGGCGAGGAGAGGGTGAAAGCGACTTACGGCGGGAACTATCAGCGTCTTACTGAAATCAAAACAAAATACGATCCAACAAACCTGTTTCGCGTGAACCAAAACATCAAACCCAGCGGAGCAAAGCGCGCCGCCTGATCAATGGACGCCGCCGAGCTGAAATCGTTGCAGGCGCCAATCAAGGATCGATATCGAAACGAACCAAAGTCGGCGATGATCACCCTTCGCGCCGAAGGAAAAATCGGCGAAGGCGTGACCTGCAACGTCGCGACCGGGAAAGCGATCGTTGAAGCGGGCCTTCACCCCGCAACTGGCGGAAACGGATTGAGCGCGTGCTCGGGAGACATGTTGTTGGAATCGCTCGTCGCCTGCGCAGGCGTGACGCTGCGCGCGGTGGCAACCGCGCTCGAGATTCCGCTGCGCGATGCCACCGTTTGCGCGGAAGGCGACCTCGATTTTCGCGGAACCCTCGCCGTTTCGAAAGACGTTCCGGTTGGATTCCAACACGTCCGATTGCGATTCGATCTCGACACGGACGCAACTGAAGAACAAATCGCGACTCTTTTGAAACTCACCGAGCGCTATTGCGTTGTTTACCAAACGCTCGTCCGTCCACCGCAGATCGACATTTCCCATCGCGTATCGCCGCGGTAGATTTGCTGAGAGGACGGTATTATCTTACAAATGTCGTATGCCGACGTACATGGACATCCATGAAATCCCAGGCGGCGTCACCGCGAAGGACGTCGCCGACGCGCACCACAAGGACGTTGCCATCCAAGACAAATACGGCGTGACGTATCACAAGTATTGGGTGAATGAAAAAGCCGGCAAAGTTTTCTGTCTTTGTCACGCACCCGACGCTGAAGCGGCCGAGCAAGTTCATCGAGAAGCTCATGGACTAATGCCGGAGAAAGTTATCCAGGTCGAACCGGAAATGGCCGAGTTATTTATGGGCGCTAGCGAGACCAATACTGCTGGAGCTGTCATGTTTCCGGGCGGAACCGCGCACGACCGCGACCCGGGAATACGCACGATTTTGTTTACCGATATTGTTGACTCGACTTCGATGACTCAACTCATAGGCGATGAAGCGGCCATGGAATTTCTAAAGGTGCACGACAAAATCGTGCGCGATGCTCTGAATGCTGTCGGCGGCCGTGAGATCAAACACACCGGCGACGGCATCATGGCTTCATTCTTTTCCGCGGCGGGCGCCGTCAAATGCGCGGCCCAGATCCAACGGGACATCGCCAGCCATGGAAAAGAAGGTAAACCAATTCAACTTCGAATCGGTGTCGCGGCGGGCGAGCCAGTCGAGCATCACAACGATTTATTTGGCTGCACCGTGCAACTTGCCGCCCGTCTTTGTTCGCAAGCGCAACCAGGACAGATTCTGGTTTCAAACGCGGTCGCGGAATTATGCGCAGGCAAAACGCTCGCCTTTAACGAAGTCGGCGAAGTCTCTCTCAAGGGGTTCGACACCCCCGTCCGCGCCCACGCCGTGACTTGGGCGAGCGAAGCCTCGGCGTAGATTACCGGCGAGAATTTTCGAAGTCGCGAGTCACCGCCGCTCGCCACGCCGAACGCTTTTACAAGGTCCGCCCCGAGCTGACGTTACCGCCCATGATGATTTCGGTGGCGTGGTTTTGCCCCGCTACTTTGACATAAATTACCGTTGCGCCCGCACCTCTTCTTAGCTGGCCCGTTACTTTGGTTTTCGCGTCCTTGGTAATTTCAATGTCCGCTGCGCTTGCGCGCACTAGTATCGTGTCCCCGCTTATTCGCTGAATGGTGCCTTCAGTCTTAAATTTTTGCTCGCCGGCAGCCTGGGTAACGGCCGCTAGCACGAGGCTGATCGCTGCGGCAAGAGTCAAAGCTCGTTTCATATTTCTCATGGCACGATTACAGGGCAGGACGCTCTTCAATACAAGCGCAATGCAACCTCTCACGCATTGCCCGTCAACTCGGCTAAAGCCCAATGATGTTGTAGAGGCGCTTGTCCCAAGCACCTGTTTATTTAGTTCGGTGCTTGAGACAAGCACCGCTACAACGTTTATTGAGCCGCGGCATGCACAGTGAGTCTCCTAAGATCAAAAACTTCATTGACGGTAAATTCGTCGAACCAAAGAGCCGCAAATATCTCGATAACATCGAGCCGGCGACGGGCCAACCGTACTCGCAGGTTCCCGATAGCGGAAAGGAGGATGTCGATCTCGCCGTGGCCGCAGCGGAGAAGGCTTTTCCCGATTGGTCCAAGAAACCGGCCGCGGAGAGATCGAAGACTCTCTTGCGGATCGCCGACCTGATCGAGCGCGATCTGGAAAAGTTCGCGCGCGCAGAATCGATCGACACCGGTAAACCGATCTCCCTCGCGCGGTCGCTCGATATTCCACGTGCAGTCGCGAATTTCCGTTTTTTCGCCACGGCGATTCTGCACACAGAGAATGAAGCTCACGTCACCGATGGCGTCGCATTCAATTACACCCTGCGTCAGCCACGCGGCATCGCGGGATTAATTTCGCCATGGAATCTCCCGCTCTATCTATTGAGCTGGAAAATCGCGCCTGCGATCGCGGTTGGCAACACTGCGGTCGCAAAGCCGAGCGAACTGACGCCGATGACAGCGTTTTTACTCTGTGAAGTTTGTGTTGAAGCCGGATTACCGAACGGCGTGCTCAATGTTGTTCATGGAACTGGCCCAAATGTCGGGGCGGCAATCACGGCCCATCCAAAAATCACAACAATTTCATTCACCGGCGGAACTGTGACCGGCAAAAAGGTCGCCGAAGCGTGTGCACCGTTATTCAAGAAAGTTTCGCTCGAGCTTGGCGGCAAGAATCCAAACATCATTTTCGCGGATGCCGATCTCGATGCGGCGATCGCCGGCAGTGTTCGCTCGTCGTTTGCGAACCAGGGACAAATTTGTTTGTGCGGCTCGCGTGTATTCGTTGAGAAACCGATTTACAAGAAGTTCGTCGAACAGTTCATCGAGACGGCATCAAAGTTGAAACAAGGCGATCCACTCGATGAGAAAACCGAGCAGGGCGCGATCGTGAATAGGGCGCAGCTCGACAAAATAAAATTCTACGTCGATCTCGCCCAGAAAGAAGGCGGCAAGATTGCGCTCGGAGGCAAAGCGCCCGCTGCGCCTAACGAACGCACTCACGACGGTTACTTCTTTTCGCCGACGGTGATTGTCGATCTTCCGGTCGCATGCCGAACCAATCGCGAGGAAATTTTTGGTCCCGTGGTCACGATTACACCATTCGAGAGCGAAGAAGAAGTGATCCGTTACGCCAACGACGTCGATTACGGACTTTCCTCAAGCGTATGGACGCAGAATCTCAGCCGCGCCCATCGTGTCGCCGAACAAATCCACACCGGCACCGTTTGGGTAAACTGCTGGCTCGTCCGCGATCTCCGCGTTCCTTTCGGCGGCATGAAAGCCAGTGGCATCGGCCGCGAAGGCGGCACTGAGGCGCTACACTTCTTCACAGAACCCAAAAACGTCTGCATCGCGAAATAGTTTAAAGATGGAAACAGATTCTTGGCCCTTCGATGAGCCGAGGAATTGTGCGGTACTCACGACACGCGAGGTCATGGAGCGTGAAGAGCCAATTCTGCTTGTCAGTCGGGACGTCGAAGATCACGCCTGGCAGTTCATTGGTCCTACCGACGGGACTTTGGAAAACGCGAAAATCATTTCGTTGCAAGAAGCAGTGGAGCTGGACTCTTCCGTTCTTCAACTCTCGGACTTACCGACTGGTTGGCGGGCAGTACGCCAGTCTCGCGACGATCGGTGGATGCGCCAACGTTCTTCCGATTAACAAAATCCGTTTTCATCCGCGTAATCCGCGGTTAATTCTTTCTCATGTGTCGTGCAATCAAAACCCTGCATAATTTTTCACCGCCGGCGACGAATGATGAGATTCGCGCGTCGTCGCTGCAATTTGTTCGGAAGCTCAGCGGATTCACGAAACCGTCACACGCGAACGAAGAAGCATTCAATCGTGCGGTAGATGAAGTCGCCCACGCCGCGCATCATTTGCTCGAATCGCTGGCGACGAATTCGCCACCGCGAAATCGCGAGACAGAAGCATCGAAGGCAAAAGCGCGGTCCGCGAAACGGTTTGGCCACCCGCCGTTAGCGGGTTCGTCTCTGTCTTAAAATCCGTTTTCATCCGCGTGGTGGATTCAACTTTGCTCACCGCGCGATCCGCGGTTGAAATTCCTCGCAGCCTGCTATTTGGGAGCAAGTGACTGAACGATTTTTTCGAACCGGGGATCGTTTCGGAGTGGGTCCCAGTAAGGGTGTAAGCGGAGTTGTCCGTAATTTACGTCGCACGGAATTTTGGCCACTATCTCGAGTTGTTGGAGAGCCCGATCCTTGTCGCCGGTCCAGGCGTAGATCAGCGCCAAATATTCGACCATAAGCGCGCCGTTGATCGCGTCTTTGCTAACTGGAAGCAATTCCACGGCGCGTTGTCCTTCGCGCACGGCTTCTTCTCTCATTCCCAGCCCGGCATCGACCATTCCCAAAACACAATGGGCCGCAGGGTAGTCGGACTGATCGCGAAGACTGTTTTCTATTTCGGTCCGCGCCGTCTTAAACGCGGCCTGTGCCGAAGCGTTATCGCCGCGGGCTCGCGCAGCAACGCCCTCACACCATGCTTTGGGAAGAGGAATTCCTTCGTTGCGACAGCCGTCACTGGTCATGACCGCCAGGGCGCGCCCGGCTGCCACTGTGTCTCGCTCGCAAAGCGCGAAGTAAAGCCAGAACTGGGCGATGCCGGCGGCGGACCCAGGGTCCTGGGCGACGGCAGATTCGATGGCGGCTCGAAGCGGTTTGGGATCGGCGTGCCAGTCGAGGTCGGCCAAAGCGCGCTGCATTCGAGTTGGGGTGTCATCGGGTACAATCAGGAGCGCCTTGTCGAGACTAGCAATCATTTCCGGGAAACGCCGCATGTTTTCGCACGCCAGCGAGATCTGTTGGAGGATAAGGAAATTGCGGGGATCGAGTTCGAGGGCCCGCCGTAAATTGCTCAAGCATTCGTCCCAGCGTCCTTGCCGCCGGTCGATGTAACCGGTCAGCTCGAACACCAGCGGCTCGTTAGGCAACGCGCGCCCGGCCGCAGCGAGTTCCTGACGAGCGCCATCGTAATCGAGCAACGTGTAAAGATGCGTCGCCAAAGCCAGGCGCGCTTCTCCGGCATTAGGCCGCAGGGCCAGGGCCTTCTTGATCGCGGCATCCGCTAACTCGAGTCGCGCGGCTGTATGATCGATCCCCAGGATGTAGATCCGGTCATGGGTCCGGGCCAGATGACAGTAAGCCAGAAAGAAATCGGGATCTCGCTGAATGGCCTGTTGAAGAAGGTCGGCGGTTTGCAGTAGTTTTTCTTTCTCACGAACGCCGAAGGCAGCGGTGCTGCTGATGGCCCTGGCCCGGAGATACAACTCGTAGGCCACGGGATTGTTTGTCGGCACACTTTCAATGCTCGCCTTCTCTTCCGGCGAAAGCTGCGACCGCAGTTGAATCACGATATCTTCGGCGAGATCGCTTTCGATAGTAAAAATGTTTGCTACCTGGCGGTCGTAACCTTGGGCCCACAGTTGCGTACCGTTCTTGGCGTCAATCAATCGGGCGTTCACTCGCAGATGTTCGCCCAATCGTTGGACAGTCCCTTCCAGGACGTGGGCCACTCCTAAACTCGTGCCAATGTCGCGAATATTGCGCGGGATCCCGACCCGATATTGCATGACCGAGGTCCGACTGATGACCTTTAGGTCCGCCACCTTGGCAAGATTGGTCAGAATCTCATCCGTGATTCCGTCGGCGAGATAAGCGTTTTGCTTGTCGTCGGTCAGGTTCTCGAACGGCAGCACTGCAATGCTTTTAAAAGGAATTCGCGGATAAGAATTTTTATTGAACAGCACGTTCTTGAGAAGAAGAGCAGCCACCACGGCGATGCAGATCGCGATGATGGCGGTCGTCGCCGCCAGCTTGCGCCACAAAAGAGCGCGCTCCGCTTTCTTTTGCTCACTGGCGCGTCTCTGCAACGCGCCCGGTATTTTGGGATTCCCAACCTCGTTATTGTAAAAATTTACCAGGCCGACCTTTTTGCCATGTTTGACTTCGCATTCACCCAAGTCGGTCAGGAATGGCTGCCAATGACTGGTACTCGACGAGATCCTGGGCTGCGCGTTTAGAGAGCAAAATGTGCCCGGCGTCCGCGCAGCTCATGACTCGCTCGGCAATGTTGATTCCGGCGCCTGCCGCATTGGATTGATCGTTTACATCCACGACTCGGCTGACCGGGCCAGAGTGAATGCCCATTCGCACTTTAACCCGGGGATGGTCTCGCAAACCTTCGGCAATCTCCACCGCGCATTGCAAAGGCGACTCGGGACTGTCGGAAAAAATCAGGGCCATTCCATCGCCCGTCGGCAAACGAATCAATTTCCCAGCGGATTCAGCCGCCTTGAACCGGCTCGAGTCCCGGACAACTTGGTTGAGTTCGGTCAGCAGTTCGCGCTGCTCTTGAATCGAAAGGTTGGAGTAGCCTACCGTGTCGATGAACAAAACATGCGCGATTTCCAGCTCAGAATCCGTTTTGGCATCTCCGGACATGAATTATGAACGCTCCGACCCGTGGGGTTTCATTATTCCACCGGGATTCGGGGCGTCGATCATAATACTACGGTATCAGGAGGAGGGCCGGGTGTCCTTGCCGAAAGATCTGCTGGCGGCTGGACTTTTCTTTCCAAAGAATTCACCGCCGGCGAATCCGCGACTCCAAAACTGAATCCCGGACCGAAAGCGGCGAGATTCAAAATGATCATGATGAGGGAGAAAAGGTACAAGCCCATGGTGCACCCAATGGCAAGGTGCATCCCGCAGACGCAAAGAAACCAAACCAGACGCGTTTGCCTTAGCCAAACGAAAAACGGATATCCGGTTTCTATTAAGCAGATGGAAATTCCAATGAACGGCAGGAAGTGCTTCCACATCACCAGAACCTCCGGAGAGACAACGTTGTAGGGAGGCGAGGTCAACGCCCACCAAATACTGTTGCCATTCCACCATTCCGCGCCCATGCACTTGGTGATTCCGCCAAAGAAATAGATGATGCACACATGCACTTGTAAGACGCGCCGGAAAAAGCCGAGAAAATGCGCGTCACGCGGCGGCCAGCTGCGAATGTACGCATCCAGGGAAAAGCGATCGGGCAGCGGAGAAAGCATTAGATAGAAGAGCCCAATAGTGGTGAAGTTATCCATTCCGTATGAAAGAAATTGCTCGCTCTTCACCGCGCACAGGTGAAAAAACCAGGCAATGATGGCAGCCGGCCGGCAACAAAACCCGACGAGCAGACAACAAGCGGCGGCGAGAAGGACCGTCCAAACCGTCCAGAGGACGACTGATTCACTGATTCCGAAGCGACTTCCGGCCGCGATTAACCAGCCTAAACGGGGAGCCAGCGGACTTTCCACACTAAGAACCGCCTCGGTCACTTCGCGATTGATCAATCCGCGACCGCTGCTGGAGAAGAGCTCGTTCCAATCCGCGCGGGACGATAAAGTGTAGAGGGCCACTTGCAGCCCGAGGCCCACTCTCAACACAGTGAGCCAGGTATCTGATTCCGCCGGAAACAGAAATCCCTTCAGCTTAGCCAGGCGCATCGGCAAGGACTACGGTTGTTCAGGCTGTTCAGGCTGCGCGGACGGCGAGAATCGAAAATCGTAGGCGTACAAAAACTGGTAGGACTCTTCTTTGCCCGATTCGAAGTCGGCTACGCTCGGCAGCCGGATGAATCCGAATACAGCTCGGATCACAGAAGCATCCGGGTGTTCCTTAAAAACGGAAAAAGCCATCATTTTGAGCATTGTCTCGCGCAAAAAGTCGTAACGCGTGCGAGCGATGCTATCGAAAAGGAGCGGCAGTCGCAGACCGGTGGCGCCTTCGCCGACATGCGGCAACTCATATTCCACCCGGCCATCCGGATATCTTACTTCAAACACTAACTTGTGGCTGACCGAGACATTGGGAGCAAAAAATCCATAACCGGTGTCAATACCTGTGCTGTGAGTGTACGCTGCGACGCCTTGACGATAGAGATTGGAAGCCTGCAATTGTTCCCCCAAGGCTGCCGCGGCGACGTTATCGGCCCGTTGCGCCCAAGGCATCCACTTATCGGGTAGAATCGTTTCGCCGCGGGCGAGATCCGATAATCCCTGCCTTACACTGATTAACAGGACGAGGAGAAAGTGCAGGACGAAGCATGCGATATAAACGCGCTTCATGTGCCGCACCGGCTGCCGAAATGGACTATCGCTTGTTGTATTTCTCCAGGATCGGCTTGATCTCTTCCATCATCGCCTCCGCTTCCTCCTGCAATTTGCGGGCGGTGGAACTTCCCATGTCCGGGCAAGGATGGGTCGAGCTGGTCGGGTGAGTTGAGCTAGTCTGGCCGACCGGAGAGGGCGTTGGATGAGTTGAACTCGTCCCGGCTACGGGAGAAGGCGTGGGATGAGTCGAGCTCGTGCCTCCTGGAATTTTACGCGTCGAGCTGGTCATTCCCGCCTGGAGAGCGCATCCCGTAAATCCAGTGGCCTTCGCCTTCTCGGCAACCTCGGCTACAAGGCCCTCGCGCATACATTTCTCCGGCAACCGTCCCCGTGTTCCGACAAGGTTGCCGTTTTTGAACGTCTCAATCCGGTAGATAATTTTGTGATGTTTGCTTAACACTCGGTTAAGTGCGTCACAATCGCTCTGCGATACCTTCGCGTCTGGGGTGATAACCGCGTAATAGTCGCCGAACTCTATCGGGCCTGTCGATCGGCCGACCGTTGCGCAGGCTACGATAGAGACCACCCCGAGTGCCCCTAATAATAGATACTTGGTTGCTCGAACGGGTTTCATAAACTTACGGTCTGAGGAGTCCGAGCCTCTTTTGCAAGCATAAAGTAGTTCCTTGAACCCGGCCGGAGATCAGCCCTTGGGGAAAGCGCAGCTCCAGCAACTGCAATTTTCACCGCGCGATCCGTCACTGCTCAGAAGTTGATGGTTGAGCCGCCTTCGCCCTGTCCTACGGCGTGCCAAGGAGTTAATTGTTGAGAAAATATATCCGTTTTCATCCGTGTAATCCGTGGTTAAAGGTTCAATCATGAGCGGAATTCGAGTTCTGGTCGGCACACGGAAAGGCGCGTTCGTTCTCACGTCAGACGCGAAACGCAAAGATTGGAAGGTGGACGGACCGCATTTTGCCGGCTGGGAAATTTATCACATGAAAGGGTCGCCGGTTGACCCCGACCGGATCTACGCGTCGCAAACCAGCGGTTGGTTCGGACAGATCATTCAGCGATCGAACGACGGCGGCAAAACTTGGGAAACGCCGGGCAGCAGCCCCGAGGAATTGCAAGGCGAAGGCGGAATGCCGAAAGGCGAGAGCAACAAATTCGTCTACGACGGAATCCCCGGCACACACATGTGGTACGACGGCACGCAGCATCCGTGGGAATTCAAACGCGTATGGCATCTCGAGCCCGCGCTCGATAATGCTGATCATGTTTACGCCGGAGTCGAAGACGCGGCGCTGTTCGAATCGAAAGACGGCGGTAAAACCTGGAGCGAGCTTTCCGGTCTTCGCAAACACGATACCGGTCCGCGCTGGCAACCCGGCGCAGGCGGAATGTGTCTCCACACGATTTTGATCGACCCGAAAAATCCGAAGCGAATGTTTGTCGCAATTTCAGCAGCGGGCGCGTTTCGAACTGATGACGCCGGCAAGACCTGGAAGCCGATCAACAAAGGTTTGCACTCGCAATATATTCCCGATCCAACTGCCGAGGTGGGACATTGCGTGCATCGGATCGCGATGCATCCCTCGAAGCCGAACACACTCTTTATGCAAAAACATTGGGACGTGATGCGAAGCGATGACGGCGGCGATTCGTGGACAGAGGTGAGCGGAAATTTGCCGACTGATTTCGGGTTCCCAGTCGATGTGCACGCGCACGAGCCGGAGACAATTTACGTTGTGCCGATCAAGAGTGATTCGGAACATTACCCGCTCGAAGGAAAACTGCGCGTCTATCGAAGCCGCAGCGGCGGGAACAAATGGGAAGAGCTTACCAAGGGTCTGCCACAGAAAGATTGTTACGTGAACGTGCTGCGTGACGCCATGTCGGTCGATTCGCTCGATCCGTGCGGCATTTATTTCGGCACAACCGGCGGACAGGTTTACGGATCTTCCGATTCGGGCGATTCGTGGTTCCCAATCGTGCGCGACTTGCCGGCAGTGCTTTCAGTTGAAGCTCAAACTCTGAAGTAAATCCGAATATCGAAGCACGAAATCCGAAACAAGTCCGAATGACGGAAAACACGGCAAGTTCAAAACAGACCTGCGCGTCGCTTTGGTTATTTGATATTCGAATTTCGAGCTTGTTTCGAGCTTCGGATTTCGAATTTCGAATTTTAGAGATATGATTCGCGTCGTTTTACCGCATCATCTCCGCACCCTGGCGAAAGTCGGAGACGAAGTGACCGTTGATCTCAATGGCTCGGCGACGGTCACCTCGTTACTCGACGCGCTTGAATCAAAATATCCAGTTTTACGCGGCACGATTCGCGAACACGGAACGTTGAAACGCCGGCCGCTGGTTCGCTTCTTTGCTTGCGGCGAAGACATTTCTCACGAGTCGCCGGACAATCCCCTGCCTGACGTGATCGTCAAAGGCGACGAACCGTTTTTCGTCATGGGCGCGATCGCCGGAGGATGAGTTGTAGAGGTGCTTGTGCCAAGCACCTATCTTTAGTTCGGCGTTTGACACAAACGCCGCTACAACGCTGAATGCGATCTGGCATGAAGACTAAAATTCCCAGCCTGACCGCATTACTTACTCTAGTACTGGCCAGTCTCGCTTTCGCCCAAGTCGATAAATCGATCGTGATTCATCAGGAGATCGATTTGAACGCCAGTCCGCAAAAAGTTTACGAAGCGCTTCTCGATTCAAAACAGTTCACGGAGTTTTCAGGCCGAGCCGCGGAGATTAATCGCGATGTCGGCGGGGCGTTTTCACTTTTCAAAGGCCATATCATCGCGCGCAATCTCGAGCTCGTTCCCAATCAGCGGATCGTGCAAGCCTGGCGCGTTGTGACCTGGCCCGAAGGTGTTTGGTCAATCGCGCGATTTGATTTGAAACCAAACGGGACGGGAACGCATCTGGTCCTCGATCACACCGGTTTTCCGGAAGGTTTGCACGATCATCTCGCTCAAGGCTGGGACGAGAATTATTGGTCGCTGTTGAAGAAATATTTCCATTAGTTTGAGAAAAGCATTTAAAAGCAAAACTGCGCCGGAGTTGTTCACCGGCTTACCAGGATGAATAGCGTACATGATCGTGCTGAATTCGAAGAATCCTACGCCGGCGAACCACCCTGGGATATCGGCAAACCACAGCGGCCTTTTACCGAAATCGGTGATCGCATCACGAGTCCAGTGCTGGACACTGGTTGCGGAACCGGGGATACCGCGCTCTTCTTCGCCGCACGCGGTTGCAGCGTTACGGGCATTGATTTTGCAAAAGAGGCGATCCGGCGAGCTCGAGCCAAAGCGGCTGAACAAAAACTGGACGCAGAGTTCCTGGTGAAGGATGCGCTCACACTCGCCGATTGGGACGCGCGGTTCAGCACGGTTCTCGACTCCGGACTATTTCACGCGCTGTCCGACGAAGATCGGCGCCGCTACGTCCAAGGCCTGGCGCATGTGCTCGAACCACGCGGACAACTATTCCTGATGTGTTTCAGCGATGAGGAACCCGGAACCGAAGGTCCCCGGCGAGTGTCGCAGCAGGAATTGCGTAACGCTTTCGCCCAATGCTGGGATATTGAATCGATCGGCGCAGTCCGCGTCGAAGTGAATCCGGCGTTCAAGGAACTGTTCTCCGAGGGCGGGCCGAAAGCGTGGTTTGCAATTATCCGGCGACTAAAATGAACCAATCATTTGAGAGCGAGCGAGCGCCCAAACCGGTCGGCGCGTTTCCACATGCCAAGCGCGTGGGCGAATTCTTGTTTCTTTCCGGAATCGGACCACGTAAACGGGACAGCAAAGAAATTCCGGGCGTCACTCTCGATCCGACTGGCAACATCGTCAGCTATGACATCGAAACACAATGCCGCGCGGTTTTTGAAAACGTGCGTCTCGTCCTGGAGGATGCCGGCGCGACCTGGCAGGACATCATCGACGTGACCGTCTTTCTCACGAACATGAGAAAAGATTTTCCGATCTACAACAAACTCTACACCGAATATTTCGCAGGCCCGGGCAAACCCAACCCGACCCGCACCACAATCGAGGTCAACGCGCTGCCGACGCCGATCGCGATTGAGCTGAAGGTGATCGCCGCAGTCGGATAAATCTGGGGAGCGCACGCGCCTCGCGTGCTGTTTGACGCGCCCTCGCGTCAAACATCTGATATTCGATTACGAGTAAGAGAATGAGCAAGAACTTTAAAATCCTCGGCACCGACCACACCGGCATTACGGTTTCAAACCTTGAGTGCTCGCTCGCGTTTTGGCGCGACGTTCTCGGGTTCGAGTTTTCACATCAAACGCAGCAAGGCGGCGAGATCGCGGAACAAATCACCGGAGTCAAAGGTAGCCGAGCTCAAGCTGGCGGTCGTAAAAACGCCCGGCGGCCACAAGATCGAACTACTCGAGTATCTCGCGCCTGCGGATCGAAAGAAAAATAACGCTCTTCGGCCGTGCGACCTCGGTCATGTCCACGTCGCGCTTGACGGTTGAAAATCTCGACGCGCTTTTGCAGAAGATTGCAACATCCGGTTGGAAAGCCGCGGGCGAGCCGCAATCGTTGACCTCCGGACCGAACGCAGGCAAGCGCGTGGTTTACGTGCGCGATCCCGATGGGACGACCATCGAGTTCATGGAAATGCCCAAAGAGAGTTGATAGTTGAGAGGTGAGTGTTGAGAGTTGTCGCGATGCAGTTTTCCGCTGACGAAGATTTCGCAAAACAGCTCGACGCTGAGGATCCGTTGCGTTCATTTCGCGAAAAGTTCCATCTGCCGCTTGGCAAAGACGGCAAACCGCTGATTTATTTCGCGGGCAATTCGTTGGGCTTGATGCCGAAGTTAGCCCGGGAATTGGTCGATCAAGACTTGGAGGATTGGGCCCGGCTCGGCGTCGACGCGCACCTCGAAGCGAAAACGCCGTGGTACACCTATCACGAACCGTTGCGCAATCCGATGGCTCGGATCGTTGGCGCAAAACCGGTCGAGGTCATCTGCATGAACAGCCTCACCGTGAACTTGCACCTGATGATGGCGACGTTTTATCGACCGACCAAATCGCGCTTCAAAATCCTGATGGAGGACCCGGCGTTTCCATCCGACACCTACGCGATCAAGACACAAATCCGCCATCACGGACTCGATCCGAAAGATGCGCTGGTCCTGGCGAGTCCGCGCAAAGGTGAATCCACGGTGCGAACCGACGCCATTCTCGATCTGATCGAAAAGAATCACGACACGCTCGCGATTGTATGGATCGCCGGTGTTAATTTTTTTACCGGACAATTGTTCGACATGCCCGCAATCACGAAAGCGGCCCAGAAGCACGGTATAACCGTCGGATTCGATCTCGCTCACGCGGTCGGCAACGTGCCGCTCTCGATGCACGACTGGAATATCGATTTCGCTGTTTGGTGTTCTTACAAATATCTCAACGCCGGACCGGGCGCGATTGCCGGCGCATATCTGCACGAACGGCATGCGACCAACACGAAACTCCCACGCTTAGCCGGTTGGTTCGGAAACGATCCAAACACGCGTTTTCAAATGCAGTTGGAACCAGAATTCATTCCGGTGGCATCTGCGGATGCGTGGCAAGTGAGCAATCCGCCGATTTTTTCCATGGCTCCGTTACGCGCTTCGCTAGCCGTTTTCGACCAGGCCGGCGGAATGGAACCACTTCGCGCGAAGTCGACGAAGCTGACCGGCTATCTGGAGTCTCTATTGAACGAAATCGGCTCGAAGAAATTCACGATCATTACTCCGACAGCTGCCAATGCGCGTGGCTGCCAGTTGTCGATCCTAACGCACGAACGCCCTAAGGAATTGTTCAAGGAACTCGGAGTCGCCGGCGTGAAATGCGATTTTCGCGAACCGGACGTCATTCGCGTGGCGCCGACGCCGCTTTACAACACCTTCGAGGAAGTCTGGCGTTTTGTGCAGATCCTGAAGCGGCATCAGTAGCCGATTCGTTCCACCAGAAAAACATTAGCACGAGAACGCCAGCGTAATCGGCCAGAAGAAATAGACTGGCCGACCTGACTAACTAAGAAGCGTTTTTACGCAATCGATCAGCACCGAAATCGAAAACGGTTTCACCAGATATTTCACCTCGTGCTTGTTAAAGAAAAGGGCGATGTGCGGATCTGCCGCGAATCCGGTGATAAAAATGAAACGGTCGGCCAACGACGGGCGGACGTCTTTCGCCTTGAGATAAAATTCGTCACCGCGCAACTTCGGCATCTTCAAGTCGCAGATCACCGCGTCGTATTCGTGCGCCTTGACCTTCAGCATCGCTTCCTCGCCGTCGAACGCGATGTCGACCAGGAAATTCTCGTCCGCCAAAATCCACTGAAGAGCGGAGGCCAGCTGTTTGTCATCGTCCACGACGAGGAGGGCTTTGAGCTCAAGATTGTGGATGCTTGGCTGCAGTTCGTCCGGGAGTGGTTCGAATTTTCTCATTGGACAAAGGCCGTTCTAAGCAGCCCTAATGCCACCTGATTAGCCGGTGCTGAAGTCACCCGGTTGGTTGAGGTTGCGAAAAAGCGCAATTTCTTCAGGAGTAACTTCAATTGCTCGCAATTTCCCGAGCCCGATCATGTTTCGGATCAATGGCTGAAGTGCGAAGTCGCTTCCCGCCAACGCGGCTTCGAAATCGGCGCGGACACCGCGTGGATAGATTGCCGCGAGAGGCTCGGCCCGGTTTTCGATCAGTGGAACGACACCGCAGCCTGGCGCCGTTCGTGTGGAAAGATCGCGAAGATAATTTTCAGTGACGAACGGCGTGTCGATTGCCAGCACCAGTAAATAATCACCAGAAATCCGTGACAGTGTCGCCGCAATTCCGCTAAGCGGGCCGCGCGACGGTTGAACGTCGGGGACAAACTCGACATCCACGGGACGCCACGGTGGATCCGTTTGCCCCGACACAAAAAGTTCTTCCGGCTGGAGACGGCGTAACAGTTCCAGCTGATTTTTCCAAAGCGCCTCGCCCCGAAACAGCATCGTCGCCTTGTCCTGCCCCATGCGGCTTGACCTGCCGCCAGCGAGGAGCACCGCGCTAATCGTCATTCGGTCACCGCGGTCACGCGCGAAGTCGATCGAAGAATGCCATCAGTCAAAATGCGCGCACGCAATCCACCGCGTCCGCGAAGAAATTCCTGCGCACCGGATTTAATCGCGCGATTCATCCAATGACACGGCCTGCTTTCCTCGGTTCCGTGAAAGCAAACTCCTTGAATCTCAAAATCCTTTCCAATCAACGTGTTAAGATCAACATCACGAACGAAAACATTTCGCCGAACGCTACTTGGACCGACACCCTCCACTTGCAATGTGCCGCAGAGTTCGTCGAAAACGTCGAGCGAGAAAAATGTGATCTGGCCTTTGTAATCTTCCACGTAATCAAAAAAGCGATCGCCGCGCAGACCCCGACCGGCGACGCATTCCACTTCCGGAACCTCGATCATCGGAAATTGGTCCGGTTCGCGACCATGATGTCCAACAAAATTATGGCCGGCCGAAATGTAAAGATGACAGATTTCCACCGCGCGAATGATATCATTGAGGTTGGCGTGATGAAAGCGGACGGAATTGGACCAGGACAAATCATTCGCCGTCGATCAGACGGCAGCCTCGAATATCAGCGCGACGAGCTGACAATTGAAGAGCCACTTGAAATTCGAATTGGCGACAAAGCCATCGCTACAACGATGCGCACACCAGGTCAGGACGAAGAACTTGCTGCCGGATTCCTGCTTTCGGAAGCAATCGTTCGTAATCGCGACCAAATCCTAAAGTTTTCGCGACCGGAAGCGGCACGCAATCGCGAAAACATCATCGTTATCGATCTCGCCGCCGGAACAAAACTTAATCCTAACTCCGCGCAACGCTTCGGCACAATTTCCAGCAGCTGCGGATTGTGCGGCAAAGAAAACATCGACGCGATCCGGCAAAACTTCTCACCAATCGCGTCGACATCGCTGAGGATCTTGATTCAAACGCTGCTCTCGCTTCCGGATTTGTTGCGCAAACATCAATCTGATTTCGCCCGCACGGGCGGAATTCACGCTGCCGGAATCTTCGATTCGAACGGTAAACCGCTGATTGTTCGCGAAGACATCGGTCGCCACAACGCGGTCGACAAAGTGATCGGTCGCGCGTTTCTCGACCAAAACCTCCCGCTGGATCGTCACATCTTACTGGTGAGCGGTCGCGCGTCGTTCGAGATCATGCAGAAAGCGCTAGCTGCCGGAATTCCGATCGTCGCTTCCGTTTCCGCGCCGTCGAGTCTGGCGATGGAATTCGCGCGCGACAGCAATCAAACGCTCGTCGGCTTCTTGCGCGCGCCGTCCTTCAATATTTACTCGCACGTAGAACGGGTGATTCTAGATTAGACCTGCGCCGCTTCGCGCAGAATCCGATCAACTCCAGCGGCTGCGTCTTTCGACGGTGCGATGCCAATGACAACACTCTTGCTTACCGGCGTGTTGCTTCGATCGGCGGAATTGTTGATCGAAACGAGTACGTTCGCTTCCGGAAAATACGTCGCCGTACAACCGCGTGCGATCTCCATCGGCGCAACCATGAAATGTCGGGCGACACGAGTTTCGTCTTTGTAATAACTCGTTAGGTCGACAAGCTGCCCCTGTCGCAAACCCGCGGACCGAATATCGTCCGCGTTCATGAAAATGACGCGACGCCCGTTATAAACGCCGCGGTAGCGATCGCTCAGACCATAAATTGTGGTGTTAAACTGATCGTGACTACGAACCGTTGTCATCAAATACTGACCGGGCCGCAATTCGAATGGCGTTACCTCCGAGATGATGAACTTCGCTTTGCCTTCCTTGTTGTTGAATTTTCGCCGATCGCGGGCGTCGTTCGGCAAATAGAAGATATCTTTGCGGATTCGCGCGTTGAAATCATCGAACCCGGCTACGACGTGCTCAATGTGATCACGAATTCGGTCGTAGTCCCCGACGAGGGCATCCCAATCAACCGTCGAACGCGACCCGAGCGTCGCTTTGGCAAGAGCTGCGACGATCGCGGGCTCACTCTTCAAATGTTCGCTCGCCGGCTTCGCGTGACCACGCGACGCATTGATAATACCCATCGAATCCTCCACCGTCACAAATTGTTCGCCGGACTCCTGGAGGTCGATTTCCGATCGGCCGAGACAAGGAAGAATGACCGCGATCTCGCCAGTGATCAGATGCGCGCGATTCAATTTGGTCGAGACATGCGCGGTAACGCGACACTTCTGCAGCGCTTTTGCGGTGAATTCTGTGTCCGGGGTGGCGGAAAGAAAATTGCCGCCCATGCCGAAGAAGAACCGAATTTCTCCTTCGTGCATTTTCTTGATCGTTTCGACCGTGTCCGTGCCGTGTTCGCGCGGCGGATTGAATTGAAATTCGCGAGCGAGCTTTTCCAGGAACGCATCGCTCATTCGCTCCCAAATCCCCATCGTCCGATCGCCCTGGACATTTGAATGCCCGCGCACCGGACACGGACCGGCGCCGCGCTTGCCGATGTTGCCGCCGAGCAACAGGAAATTCATTACCTCCTGAATCGTTGCGACCGCATTCTTGTGCTGGGTGAGTCCCATCGCCCAACAACAAATGATCCGCTTCGATCGCATGGCGATTTCGGCGGCGGCGCGAATTTGTTCCCGCTTTAATCCACTGCTCTCGATGATCTGGTCCCAGGGCGTCGCGCGCACGTGCGCAGCGAATTCATCAAAGCCGACGGTGCATTGCTCGATGAATTGTCGATCTACCACCACGCCCGGATGGCGGTCTTCTTCTTCGAGCATCTCTTTCATGATTCCGCGCATCGCGGCCATGTCGCCGTTGATGCGCACCGGCAGCCAGAAATCGGCGAGCGGCGTTCCATGATTAGCTAGCATTTTCGCCGCGAAGGTGAGCGGGTTGCGATATTCCTGCGGATTCGGATTCACCACCGAAATGAAACCAGTTTCGCGGATCGGATTGATCGCGACGATGGTGGCGCCGTTTTTCTTTGCGTGCTCCAGCGTGGTCATCATCCGCGGATGATTCGTGCCGGGATTTTGACCAATAATGAAGATGGCGTCGGCGTGTTCAAAGTCCTCGAGCTTTACGCAACCTTTGCCGATGCCGATGCTTTCACTCAGCGCCGCGCCACTCGATTCGTGACACATGTTCGAACAATCGGGCAGATTGTTGGTGCCGAATTGCCGCGCGAACAGTTGATACAAAAACGCCGCTTCGTTGCTGGTGCGTCCACTAGTGTAAAACGCGGCCGCGTTCGGCGTTGGCAACGCATTCAGTTCGCGCGCCATCAATTCGAACGCTTCGTTCCATTCGATCGGCTCGTAATGCGTCGCGCCTTCGCGCTTCACCATTGGATGGATCAACCGTCCCTGGAGTTCGAGCCAGTTGTCCGTTTGTTCGCGCAGGTCGGTGATTGAATGCTCGTCGGAAAGAATTCAAGGCCGATGTGCTTCTTGGTCGCCTCACTAGTCAGCGCTTTGACGCCGTTCTCGCAAAACTCGAACAGATGCCGATTTTCATCCGGACTCGGCCAGGCGCAGCTCTGGCAATCGAATCCATCTTTCTTGTTGATCCTGACCCAATCCTTGATGCCGCGAACAAAACCGGTCTCGCGCGCGGTAAATTTCAAAGTTTCGACTAACGCGTGCATTCCCGCCGCGACTCGATCCGGTGCGCGCAAGCTCGGCCGCACTTTTTCTTGCAGCGACTCGGCCCCGTCAGCTGATTCACCATCCGCCATCTCGATCTAATACACCGTTTGACCGGTGTTAAATCAATTGCCTCTTTTTCCTGTTTTGATTCGTTCGCTTCCCACTCACTCACCGACTGCCCGCAGCGGTCTGACTATCTACCCGGCGGCATCCCTGCTCGCCGCATTCCTGGTTTCCTGATAAAGAATTACTCGTGGCGAAGTTTGTTCTCATTGGTAGTGGTTTGGCCGGCGGATTACTCGCTGCGTACCTCGGTCGGCGCGGCTACAAAATCGATCTTTACGAACGCCGAGGTGATCCGCGCGAAGGCAACATGATCGGCGGACGTTCGATCAACCTCGCGCTTTCGACGCGCGGAATTCACGCACTCCAACAAATTGGGGTCGCCGATGAAGTGTTGAAGCACGCAATCCCGATGCGCGGCCGAATGATTCATCCCGCCAAGGCGGGAAAGGCGCCAATTCTTGTTCCCTACGATGTCGACCCAAACAAGCACATTAATTCGATCGGCCGCGCCGCGTTGAACACGACCTTAATCGAAGCCGCGCAGCGCTATCCTAACGTGCACGTGTTTTTCAATCACAAGTGCACCGGCGTCAATCTGGATTCGGCAATGGCTCAATTCCTCACCAGCTCAACAACGCCACTCCGGCTCGGACCTCAACGAATGACCACGTCAGCGGACGCAGTCATTGGCGTGGACGGCGCGTTTTCCGCGGTGCGGCAAGCGATGCAACTCAGGATCAACAATTTCCAGTACGACGAGAGTTATCTTGCCCACGGTTACAAGGAATTAACCATCCCGCCCGGTCCAGACGGTTCGTGGAGAATGGAAAAGAACGCGCTCCACATCTGGCCGCGCAAAAGTTTTATGATGATTGCTTTGCCGAATCCAGATGGCTCATTCACCTGCACGCTGTTTTGGGAATTCGAAGGCCCGCGCAGTTTTGCGACAACAAAGACAGACGACGACGTCCGGCGCTTTTTTGAGGAGGAATTTCCAGACGCGGTTCCGCTGATGCCAAATCTGCTCGAGGATTTTAAAAATAATCCTACGGGCTCGCTGGTCACGATCCGGTGCGCGCCGTGGTTTTATCGCGACAAGGTTTGTCTCGTTGGCGATGCAGCCCATGCCGTTGTTCCGTTTTACGGACAGGGAATGAACGCCGCCTTCGAAGATTGCGTCGTCCTCGATGAATGCCTGCAGGAGTTTGCGCCTGCCACGGCGGGGTCGTCCGGTGGCAAACAAGATCGAGGACGCGCGTTCACAGAGTATTTCAAACGTCGAAAAGCAAACGCGGATGCCCTGGCGGATCTCGCGCTCGAAAATTTCATCGAAATGCGCGACAAAACCGCGTCCAAGAGCTTTCGCGCCAAGAAAAGACTCGACCACCTTCTCGAAGCTGCACTTCCGGGAATCTATCTGCCGTTGTACACGATGGTCACGTTCACCCGCATTCCTTACGCTGAAGCCAAGCGACGCGCGGCGCTTCAGGACGCAATCGTCTATGCTATCCTCGCAGCGCTTGCGCTCTCTTGCTTAAGCGTGCTCATCGTAGTGTTCGGCTAGCCGTACCCAAAATCCGTTTCACGCTTTGTCGGCTTATTGAATTGCAAACTTGACGGCTTTAAGCCGTCAAGTTCAAGATCGACCCTGTGAGCAAGAGCGACCGTCCCGTCATTGAAGTTTTATTTCCACAAGTGCGCGCCCGATTGTTCGAAGTTTTATTTCGGAGACCGATCCGCCAATACTATGTGCGTGAACTCATGGGTCTAACAGGCCTGGCATTGCACACCGTTCAAGATGAGCTCCGAAAACTAAGCGCCATTGGAATCGTGAAAACATGGTCGAATGGCTACCATCGGTTTTATGCTGCGAATCAATCCCACCCTCTGTTCGCGCATTTAGTCGCGCTCGTCCAGGTAAATGGGCGGCTTCCGCGGGCTAAGTATGCCGCGCTGCGACGATCAACATCCCGACGGAAAAAGCGTAGGCAAGCGCCGCGGCGGCATCTCCCGATCAACTGGCAACCGCGCTGGGGCCTGTTCGAATCAGCACCAAAGATTTGACGGCTTTAAGCCGTCAAGTTTAGCGCAAGATTGGGTGTTCTGTTGGCTTTGCGATTCCAATGCCGGCGCTTAAAGTCTGAGCCAATGAGCAACGATCTCGCGCAACTCGCAGCCGACCGTTACGAAATCGCCGACGCGTTGCACCGCTTTGCCTTCGGCCTCGACCACGGTGACGCCGATTCTCTGGCATCAACGCTCACCGAAGATTGCGTTTTCGATTTTCGCCCAGCCGGCAAGAAACTCGGCCTCGATTTCCCAAAGTTGACCGGACGACAGGCAATTGCGGATGCTCTGATTCCTCTGCTCGGCCCGCTCGATACCAGTCATACGGTAAGCAATCTCCAGATCGAGATCAGCGAAGATTCGGCCACAGTTTACGCCTACGTGATGGCGCAACATTTCATGCCCCGACAAGGTCCACGCCCCGGGTCGGAAAATGCGCTCCTAATGAATCGTTACGATTGCGAACTTGTGCGAGATGGCCAGAAATGGCGCTTCAAGAAAATGATGATCGACAATGCCTGGGCGCAGGGTAATCCCGAGATTCTCAACGCGCTGGCGACGCATCGCGTCCTCAGCGCTAGAACGAAACCGCGGAAATAAGTCGCGATTAGAATCCGCCGGGCGACGGCGACGGGTTGGTGAAACTTTGATCCCCGCCTCGATGCCCGTGATGTCGATGAGGATGATCTTCCGAGTCGGAGGACGCGTCATGATCATGCGCGCACCCGACAGCGAGAAGAGCGCAGGCGAGTAAGATCAGACCCCATCTCATCCTGCGCAGGCCGAGAAGACATCGGTGATACACATCTAATCTGACCGAGTAATCGACTTTACGGTTACAAATTCCCGCGACTGTTGATGTCCGACACTGAATTGACGCAAGCGACGGCGAAGTAGACCATTGCGGCATGGCGATTCAGATCAAACCGAGAACGTCGACTGCGTTTCGCAGAACGTCTCAAGTTTCATCCGAGGCTGTCAAGTCGCTGCCACAAAAGTATTTCGTGTCGTCGGAGATCTTTGCTGCGGAACAGAAAAAGATTTTTTCAAAAGAATGGTTGCTCGTGGGACATCAAAACCAGATCGCGAACGCGGGCGACTATTTCTTGGTCACAATCTCGGGCGAAAGCATAATTGTGATCAGAGATCAGCGGTCACAGGTCAGAGGATTCTACAACGTTTGTCGCCATCGGGGGACGCGACTCAAAGAGCACCGAGCCGGTGAGGCAGTTTGCGGACATTCGTCGACGATTCAGTGTCCATATCATGCATGGACTTACGGACTCGACGGTCAATTGATTGGCGCGCCGCACATGGATGACGTGCCCGGATTCGATAAAACGGATTATCCGCTGCATCCGGTCGATCTCGGTCTTTGGGAAGGCTTCATTTTTGTGAATCTTCAGAACGCTGAGGCCCGCCTTCGCTCAGAAGCTACGGCGCGGCAACGTTCAGGAGATTTCATCTCCTTGCAACGTTGGTTCGCGCCGTTAACTGGCAAATTTTCGCACTGGAATATCGCGACATTGCGATCAGCGAAACGGATCGAATACGACGTGCAGGCGAACTGGAAGCTGATGTTCGAGAATTATTCGGAGTGTTATCACTGTCCCGGAGTACATCCGCAGTTGCAAAAAATTTCACCTTACGATTCGGCGGAAAATGATTTGCGCGAAGGACCGTTCCTCGGCGGATTCATGAAAATCAATCCCGGGAAGAGTCTGACCATGAGCGGAGATGCCTGCGCATCGTTCGTCGGAGAAATCGAAAACCTCCGGCAAGTTTTCTACTACTCGATCTTTCCAAACATGCTCCTCAGTCTGCACCCGGAATATGTGATGGTGCATCAACTCTGGCCGCAATCGTCGTCGCGCACATTGATCGTGTGCGACTGGTTTTTCCATCCGGATGCGTTCAAGCGAAGCGATTTCAAGCCGGAGGATGCGATCGAGTTTTGGGACATGACCAACAAGCAGGACTGGCATATTTGCGAACTGAGCCAGCAGGGAATCGCATCGCGCGCCTACGAACCGGGCCCCTACTCTTCGCGGGAATCGATACCCGCTGCGTGGGACGAATATTATCTGCGAATCATGAAGTGATTCGTAGGAAGTAGGAAGTAGGAAGTATGAACTATAAATTAAGAATTAAGAAACCAGCATTTGCCGAAATGGATTGTTTTAGCGCGTCGAACCTGTAACTACTTCTTAATTCATAACTCTTACTTCTTACTTTTATGACTTACGTTCCCATGATCAGTTCCGGCACTGCCGGTCCACTCGGAGTTCTGCATCTGCCGCGGATGTGGCAAAAAGTTTCGCTCGAATCGCAAGGTAAACTCGCCGCCGGCTATCCCGGCATTGGCAGGGGCTACGATGCGATGACCTGCGCCGCGCTCGGATTGGAAGAACAGGCGGTAAAAGATTTCATCAAGCAGAACAAACCGACCTATCCGCAGTTTGAGGCTTGGGTGAAGAAAAACGCGAAGTCGCTGGATCGACAATCGATCGAAAAACACAACGCAGCCGTGCGCGGTTATAATCATGACGAGGAGACTCGGAAAGGGATTCTCGGAGCGTGCGGAATCGCGGACGACTCTTCAGCGTTCAAAGACGCGGTGAACCTGAACAATCTCGACGATTGGTACGAGTTTCATCAGGCAGTGCTCAAATAACTTTGTAGAGGTGCTTGTGCCAAGCACCTGCCTATTAAATAGGCGCTTAACATAAGCGCCTCTACAACGTTGACGCGCGCACGCGCGGCGTGGAGCATTCAGCCATGACCGCCCCTGACATGTTCAAAGAAGTTGAGAGTTGAGAGAAACAGTCATGCCACCACTCACCTATGCCAATTACTTGGATCTGGAGAAACTTCTCACTCTCCAGCGCCCGCGTTCAACGCCGCCCGAACACGATGAGATGCTGTTCATTATCATCCATCAAACGTATGAACTTTGGTTCAAACAGCTGCTGCATGAGTTTGAGAAAATAAAAAAGGATTTTTCCGCCGGTGATCTCTTCGGAGCGATTCATTCCTTTAAACGCGTGCGCACGATCATGAAAGTGCTCGTGGCGCAGATCGACATACTTGAAACGATGACGCCATCGTCATTCTCGAGCTTTCGCGACCGGCTGGAAACCGCATCGGGATTTCAATCGATCCAGTTTCGCGAAGTCGAGTTCGTGCTCGGCTACAAGCGGGAATCGACATTGAAATACGTGAAGCCGGATTTTCCCGGCGCGGACAGCCTTCAGGAACGGCTCCGCGAACGCACGGTGATCGATCACTTCTACAATTTTCTGGAGACGCGTGGAGCAAGGATTCCAGCCGAGCTTAAAAACCGCGATCTCACTCAAGCCAACGAACCGAACGAACAAGTGCAGAATGAAATTCTCAAGCTCTACAAATCGTCACCCGAAGTTTCGATCCTGTTCGAGTTGATGACCGATTTCGACGAAGGATTGCAGGAATGGCGTTATCGCCACATCAAATTAGTCGAGCGCACTATCGGCGCGAAAAAAGGCACTGGCGGCTCACCGGGGGTTCCATTTCTGAAGGAATCGCTGTTTAGACCAGTCTTTCACGATCTCTGGGCCATTCGTCACGAAATGTAGGGGAGCGCAGAATCCTCCGCGCCGAGAATTACTTCAGTAGTTCCGCCGGCACTTTGCCGCCATTTTGCGATAACTTGAGCATCACTTGCTT
This sequence comes from uncultured Verrucomicrobiae bacterium, assembly GCA_963801815.1. GTDB lineage: Bacteria > Verrucomicrobiota > Verrucomicrobiia > Chthoniobacterales > UBA10450 > AV40. Next base: position 99,638 of record CAWDGJ010000001.1, on the reverse strand, counting down.
GTGCAACCAGATGTTCATCGACGCAGAGTCGTTCATATCGCCGGTGTAATTCAGGTCTTTGGCCAGCTCTTTGCGGGCGGTGAAACTGCTGTCCATGCCGACGAGTTTCATCAAGTCCACGATTGAGTGTTTCCAATCAAGTTTCTCCGGATTTTTCGCGGCTAATCCGTCGAGAATCGCGGCCACGTCGACCACCGTCGCAGGCGCGGCAGCCACAGCGGAGGCAGTGGCTGGCGATTGGGTTGCGGTGGATGCTGCACTGCTGACCACACCAGTCGGCGTGGCGTGACTAAAAATCTTAGACAGTAAGTTATTAAATAAGCCCATAGGTTTTTTGCTAGAGTTAAACGTTGCGCTCGGCGGTTATCGCCAAGTGAAGGTTAATAATCCGCCAGGAACCGACGACCGTTAGTACGACAAAGGTCTTAGCGCTAACCAATTGCTGCTCGCCTAGATTGATAAGTCCGCTAATGCTTCGCAGTGAACAACTCGGAGATTCGTTAGACGTGACTTAACAAAAGCTCACAACCTCAAACCAATAGAAACAATAACTTATGGGACTGCTTGATTCAGTAATCGGCGCGATGTCTGGAAAAACTGGCGAAGCGGGCGGAGCGGCTGCTCTGGTCGGAGTCGTCGGGACGCTTCTCGAACAAAATGGTGGATTGCAGGGCCTGGCGAACAAATTTTCGCAGGGCGGCGCAGGTAACGCCTTTGCTTCCTGGGTCGGGACTGGAGAAAACCAGGCAATCTCGACCGATCAAATTCAAAAAGTGCTCGGCTCCGATCAAGTCCGCGCGCTTGCGGCGAAAATGGGGATCGACCCGGCGCAAGCCTCCACGCTCTTGGCCCAATATTTGCCGAAGGTCGTGGATAAACTCACGCCACAGGGAAAGGTCGACCCGAACGCCAATCATCAGCAAAGCCTGATGAGCCTGATCCCTTCGCTGATGCAACAGTTCTCGGGTAGCGGCTCCCCGCCCCCAGCCTGATCCGCGGTTACGCGATTCCAAGGAATTCGCGGGCGGTTTCGGAAAGAAGCTGCGATCTTTCCTTCGCGGAAAGATCGACAATCGATTCGATCAACTTTCCTGGCTCCGCTTCGCCGAGAGGGAACGGATAATCGGACCCGAGCGCGACGCGTTGCGCCCCAAAAAGTTTAATCAGCAACTTCACGGCGTCGGCGTCGTGAACCAGTGAATCGACATAAAACCGCGAAGGCGAGCCGCCTTTGGCATTATCGGAACGCGCCAGATACTTTCGAGGGTTCGTCTCGTTGTCGATCGCGACCAAATCGGGTCGCACGTGGAATCCGTGTTCGATGCGGCCGATCGTTCCCGGAAAGGCGCCACCGCCGTGAGAAAATGCCACGCGCAATTTCGGAAACCGGTCGAAGACACCACCGAAGACCATGGAACAGATTGCGAGCGAAGTTTCGGCGGGCATACCGACGAGCCACGGCAGCCAGTATTTCGGCATTCGATCCTTGCCCATCATGTCCCAGGGGTGAACAAAAATCGCCGCGTTGAGGTCCTGAGCCGTCTTCCAAAGGACATCGAGAGACGGATGATCGAGGTTGCGACAATCCGGACCGTGGCAGTGATCGTTGGGATCGACATGGGTTCCGATTTCGATGCCACGCAATCCAAGCTCGCGCACGCAACGCGTCAATTCCCGCGCGGCCAGATCGACATCCTGCAACGGAATTGTGCCGAGCCCGGCAAAGCTTCCTGGATTTTCGCGAACCACTTCGGCGATGTGATCGTTTAGCAATCGCGAAAGCTCGAGCGCGTCGCGCGGCTTCGCCCAATAACTGAACATCACGGGCACGGTCGAAAGCACCTGCATTGAAACTCCCGTACGGTCCATCTCTTCAATGCGTCGTTCGGGATTCCAAACGTTGTCGGTGATTTCGCGAAAAACACGGTCGCCGATCATCATTCGGGCACTGCATTCGTCGCAATGCTCCAATCGGACGAAGCCTGAATAGCCAAACTTTTTATCCAGGTCCGGCCACTCGCGCGGCAAAATGTGGGTATGGAGATCGATCTTCAAGGAAAGTGACGTGTGACGAGTGACAAGTGACTAGAAGCTGCAGCTAAAGCAACGCTGACGTGAATTATCTCGTCACTCGTCACCGGTCACTTGTCACTGCCGTTCTTCGAACGGCTTAACCGGCTCGGGTTGCGGAACTTTGTGTCCGCACTTCTTGCAGGTACGACGCGCGTCATCGGCCCAAAAATCCTTCATCGCCTGACTGAAATGCTCGACGATGTCGGCACAATCGAAATCAATGTCTTCGACCAGGGCGCCGCAATTGTCGCAATAGAAGATGACGTGTTCGTGTTCGCCCGGCGGACGGCGTTTTTCCACGACGACACCGATGGTGTCCGGCGGGCGGACCGGTGCGTGCGGCACGTTCGGTGGAATGAAGAACGTTTCGCCTTCGCGCACGAGATGATCGACGATCTTGTCACCTTCGCGGATGCGCACTTTGATATCGCCCTTGAGCTGATAAAAATACTCCTCCGAGTCTACTTTGTGGAAGTCGTTTCGCGCGTTCGGTCCCTTGATTACCATCACGAAGAAGTCCCGCCCGTCATAGAGATACCGATTGCTAACCGGCGGTTTGAATAAATCGCGGTTCGTTTCGATCCAATTTCCCAAATTAATTGGCGGCTGAACTGAGGCCGTGTCGCGTTCTTTGGTCGATGACGACGCATTTTTTGTAAGAGTGGCCATGGAACGAGCGTATTTCCGCTGATGCATACCGTCAACAGCTGTAGCCACGGCCCTGCGGGCCGTTTGATGTGCCACAGGCGCGTGACTACACCACAACGTTTTACAATTGCGCCACCCAACTAACTACGCGTTAATAGTCGCGGCCTTATGAAACACAGGGGTTTTATTCAGTTCGGGTTGTTGGGAGTCGTAGGGTTCTTGTTCTGCAGTTGCGAAGACATGCAGCAAATGCAGCAACAGGCCCAGCAGACCCTTGGCTCAGTGCTGCCAACGCCGACGCCTGGCGGCTGGTGGGATGACGCCGGCGCTCACGGCGAGTCTCGCATCGTGGTTCACATATCCGAGCAAAAAGCTTACTTCTACAAGGGCAAACGCCTGGTCGGCGAATCGACCGTTTCGACCGGAAAACCGGGTTTCGGAACGCCGCCGGGCCATTATTCCGTTGTCTCGAAGGACAAGAATCATTTTTCGAGCGAGTTCGGGGATTATATCGACCACGACGGGAATGTTGTGGTCTCGAATATCGATGTCCGGAAAGATCGCTGCCCGAAGGGCGCGCATTTCGATCCGGCGAAAATGCCGTATTGCATGCATTTCAACGGCGGTTACGCAATGCATCAGGGCTACTGTCCGCCTTATGCGGCCTCGCATGGATGCATTCGGATTCCGCAGGGAATGGCAGAGAAGTTCTATAATAACGCCCCGGTGGGCACGCCGATTACGGTCAGAGAATAATGACCGAGCCCGACGGCGGAAAAGCAAGTCAGGTTCGGCTTCTTTATAAGATCGTCGCCTACGTGGCGATCTGGATCGCTGCGCTTTTGCTAACAGCACCCGGCCTGTGGCCGCTGGCTTATATGTTTCCTCTTGGCTTAATCGCCGTGATCGATCGACATCTCGCCAACGACGGCGGCTGGGGCGTGCTCATAGGCCTTTATCTCATCTATATCGTTCACGGTTATTTTTACTTCCGATCGAAGACCACGACGCGAGCTGTGATTCTCTACGGCGTGCTGGTAATTTTGCTCGTCGGCAACATTGCAGGCTGCCGGGAAATGATTCACGCGCATTGAGCTGATCACGCGATCAACTCGGAGAATTTCGCGAGGTCGATATTTCCGCCGGAAACGATGGCAACAATCGGCCCTTTGCCAGCTTTTCCGGTTAGCGCCGCGGCCAGTGGCAAAGCGCCGGCGCCTTCCGAGATCACCCGCGCCTTTTCCGCCATCAACCGCATCGCATTCCTGGTTTGTTCCAACGTGACCACGATGTAATCATCGACCAGCGGCTTCATCCGCTCCCACATGCGCGGGAACATGCTCTGGCCACCTGCGCCATCAACGAACGACGCCTTCCAATTTTTGAAGACCTGCGGCGAGCCTTTTTCAAAAGAAAGCGCGGCCGGGGCAGCGGTCTCGGGTTCCGCTCCGAAGACTTTAATTTCGGGTTTAAGCGCCTTGATCGCGCTCGCGACTCCGGTGATCAATCCACCGCCGCCGATCGCAGCAATGATCGCTTTGGTATCGGGCGCGTCTTCCAAAATCTCGAGCCCCATCGTGCCGTGACCGGCGATGAAATTATGGTCGTCGAACGGATGAACGAATGTGCCTTCGACGCCGGGAAATGCGCGCTCATCCAGCGTCTTCCAGGCCACGTCATAGGAAACAAGAAAGAGCCGGGCGCCCAAAGCGCGCATTCGTTCGAGTTTCGCTTTCGGTGCGGTTTCAATCGCTACGACCGAGCAAGGAACTCCAGCCTGTCGCGCGGCGTAAGCCACACCTTGTCCCGCGTTTCCAGCACTGATTGTCCAGACACCGCGTTTGCGCTCCGAATCGGATAACATCGCGACCGCGTTCGCCGCCCCACGCAATTTGTAGGCGTTGATCGGCTGAAGATTTTCCAGTTTCAGGCGAATGTCCGGAAAATCGGGACCAAGCTCCAGGCGCACCAGTGGCGTTCGGACAATCGTTTTCGCAATCCGGTTCCGCGCGTCTTTGATTTCGTCCAGCGAGATCGAGCGGATCGGTGAGAGGGTTACTGACATAGGTTGTAGAGGCGCTTGGTCTCAAGCGCCTGTCTACTGAGTTCGGTGCTTGAGATCAAGCACCGCTACACCAGCGGCGCATTAGGCGAGGCGCGAAGTGCCATTTCCAAATTGGAATTGGAGATTGGCAATGAAACTAGCCCGGAGGCCAGGCGAGAGCACGCTTGCCTAACAAATGAACATGAAGGTGAGGTACGCTTTCGCCCGCATCCGGCCCGCTGTTGATAACCACTCGATAACCGGTCTTGTCGATCTCGAGTTTCTTCGCGAGCTCGCCTGCCACCAACAACAATTTCCCAAGGAGCGCGCAATCCTTTTCGGTCGCCGCGCCCAATCGCGAGATCACTTTTTTTGGCACAATCAAAACGTGAACCGGAGCCTGCGGGTTCACGTCATGAAACGCGACCACCTCGTCGTCGTCCCAAATGATCTTCGCCGGAATCTCGCGCGCGATTATTTTTTCAAAAATAGTCATGATTTGTCGAACCCGCCCTACTTCAACGTGCACTTCAATCGTTCGCTCGTCGTAGAAGTCAGCCGTTCACGAATGAAGCAGACAATTTCTTCTCGTAAAGAATCGCATGCGCGCGTCCAAACCCTGGTACAGCGCAAATGTTTCACGCAGGGTTGGAGCGAGCAAAGCTGCAAATTATCAACGCCGGTATCGATTAAGGCGGCGAGACGCTTTTCCAGCAGATCAAAAAATGCCAGCTCGTAGCCGCTGCCCGCTTGGTATGCGATATCGATCAGCGAGATGGAAATCGGCGGCGGCGCGGGCCGAAAGTAAGGAATGATTTCCTTGTAACCAATCGCCTTGAGAACGTATTGCACCGTCTCCTGAAGCTGAGTGAACGCGACCACGTTCTCGTCGTTTCGCAAATGGAGATAGAAAGCAATGCTTTCGGTCACATGATCGGTCAACCACCAGCTTGGATATCCGGCTTTGTCGGCGGCGCGATTAATCGCGGCGTGCAGCCAGTCGCGATCGAACTCAAAGAGCTGACCGGATTCGCAACGCAGGTACGGGAATTCTTCTTTAAACGCTACCATGATTCACTTGATCTGTCGGAAACAGCTCGCGCTGGTTCGAGTCCGGTTTGGAAATCTTGCCAAGGGTCTGAATGGCATCGACGAATTGATCGACATCTTCGAAACGACGATGGACGGAAGCGTATCGGAGATAGGCTACTTCATCGATGGCGCGGAGCTTTTCCAGGACCCTGGCGCCGATGGCGCTCGACTGAACTTCGCGACCGCTCGTTTCCAAATCGTGCACGATTTCGTCAACCAACTGCTCCAGGGTAAGCAAACTCGTGGAACGTTTTTCGAACGCTTTGGCGATGCTGCCCGCAAGCTTGCGCCGGTCGAAAGGTTCGTGGGTGCGATCGCGCTTGATCACGCGAAGATCGGAGCGCTCGATTTCCTCGTAGGTGGTAAACCGGTATCCGCATTTGAGGCATTGGCGGCGCCTGCGAATGCTGGAGCTATCGCGAGATTGTCTGGAATCAATTACCTTGTCATCACGCGAGCCGCACTTAGGGCAACGCATAGTGTTAAAAGCTTAATAGCACACCACGCGTTGTGGCGTCAACGATCTTTAACGCTTGGAATTGTGTCGCGGTTTGGGAGGTGCGAGCCATGCAGCTGTAGCGGTGCTTGTTCTCAAGCACCGAACTAATAAACAGGCGCTTGAGAGCAAGCGCCTCTACAACTTCCAGCCAACCGGTCTCTTAGGCCGCCACTGCTTTGCTCGGTGCCACTTTTTTAGGTTTTCTTGCAGCGAACTCGAACCCGATTTTTCCGTTGTCTAATTTTAAGTGAGCCGAAAATGGCCGGCCTTTTTTGGAAATAAATTTAGGCAAAAGGTCCGTCTTGCCCGTGGCAATTAATTTTTGGACCTGCTCTTTCGGGATCTCGCGCTGCAAGATCGTTTTGCTCACGCGGAAGGTGCAGGTCTTTTCTTTCGAGACTGCGTTCTCGCACGCGTAGGCGCGCTCGAGCACATAAACCTGGCCTTTGTGGCAGAGCGGACAAAGCCCAAGTAATTCGTGCTTCGTGGTATCGATTGTAACCGGTTGATCGTGACCGTTCTCGCCAAAATCGAACGCAGGTTTGAAATCGTCACCGAGTTTAACGATGGCGTTGAACTTGCGCCCGATCTTACTGCGAAATCCCTCGAGTGGTCCGACACGCTTCTCGGTCAAGAGTTTTTCCAGCTCCGCGCGCTCGAACAATCGTCCGGCCATCGTCTTCCACACGATCAACCCGCAAGACTGGCATTTGAATGTGCGATAGGTCTCTTCGAACGGTCCCCCGCCGCACTTCGGACATTTCACGTCGAGCGGTTCGAAATCGCCGCTCACGCTATCACCCTCGAAATTTTTCGCCTTCTCGACGATCTCGCGCGTGAACTGACGGATGTGGGCCATGAAATCGTTCCGCTTCATCGCGCCTTTCTCCATCCGCTTCAGCTTCGATTCCCATTCGCCGGTCATCTCCGGTGAAGTAAGCTCGGTCGCGCCGATGCCGCGCAAAAGCGTGATCAGCGCAAGACCTTTGGCGGTTGCGATCAGGTCGCGTCCCTGTCGGTGAACGTAACCATCATTGATCAAACCCTCGATGATCGTCGAGCGCGTCGCCGGTGTGCCGAGACCTTTCTCGCGCATTGCTTCGCGTAATTCCTCGTCTTCCACCAACTTGCCGGCCCCTTCCATTGCCGAGAGCAATGTCGCCTCGTTAAAGCGCGCCGGTGGTTTGGTTTCGTTTTGCACAACTTCGATATCGAGAACCTTCGCTGGTTCGTTCGGCGTAATCGTAACCAAAGATTCTTCTCCTTGTTCCGAGGCACCCTCACGACCGTAGACCGCCAGCCAACCCGGATCTTTTATGATCTTGCCGTCCGTCTTGAACGCATCTTTGTCGACACGCGTGATTCGCGTTGTGACTTCGAATTGCGCCGGCGGAAAGAATACGCTGATAAAACGGCGCACGATCATGTCGTAAATTTTCTGCTGAACCTCATCCAACCCGTGAGGCACGGTGCCGGTGGGTATGATTGCGAAGTGATCGGAGATCTTCGTGTTATTGAAAATTCGCTTCGACGGCTTGACCCAATGGTTGTCGAGCGCAGTCCGCGCATGTGGATTCTCGACTTTGCTCAACGTCGCCTTGACCGTCGGGATGTAATCTTCCGGCAGGTAACGCGAGTCTGTCCGCGGATAAGTGACGACTTTGAACCGTTCATAAAGTTGCTGCGCGATTTGCAACGTGCGCTTGGCGCTGAAACCGCGACCGTTAGCGTCGCGTTGCAAACTCGTCAGATCGTAAAGCAACGGCGGCGCCTGCGTAGTCGGCTTCTTCTCTTCAGTGGCGACCCCGGTCTTGCCAATACAACGATTTTTGATCTCGTCGGCCTGCGCTTTGTCCCAGATCCGTTCCGCCCGGGCGTCTTCGTCGCCATCCTTCGCAAAATCCTCCCGGAACCACCGGCCGCGGTAGGCGCCGGCTTTGACGTCAAACTCGCCGAACACCTCATAATAATTACGCGGCTTGAATTGATGAATCTTATCCTCGCGTTCGGCCAGAATTCCGAGGGTCGGCGTTTGCACGCGGCCCACCGGCGTCAGTTGAAACCCGCCGGTCCGATTGTTGAACGCAGTCATCGCGCGAGTGCCGTTGATGCCGACCAGCCAGTCGCTCTCTGACCGGCAGACCGCCGCCTTCGAAAGCGGGACCATTTCCTCTTCCGTCCGCAAATGATTGAACGCTTCGCGAATCGAATCGGCTGTCATCGATTGCAGCCAAAGGCGGCGCACGGGTTTTTTCACACCCGCGAGCTTGACCAAGTAACGAAAAATCAGCTCGCCTTCCCGACCGGCGTCGCAGGCGTTGATCAGAAGATCAACATCATCGCGCTTCATCAACTTTTTCAGCATGTTGAAGCGCGCTTTGGTTTTCTCGATCGGCCTGAGGTCAAATTCCTCGGGAATAATCGGCAGATTGGCGAAGCTCCACTTCCCGCGCTTCACGTCGAGTTCGGCCGGCAGCGCCAGTTCCACCAAGTGTCCGAGCGCGGACGAGATAACGTATTTGTCGTTCTCGAAATGATCGTCCTCTTTGTGAAAACCGCCGAGAGAGCGCGCGAGATCGCTCGCGACGCTCGGCTTTTCCGCGATGATCAGTGATTTAGTCATTGAAATTGAAGCTCTTGCAAACCGGGGGAGAGCAGATCGCGGACGAGGTTAAGCCAGTTTCACGAAATATTTTCCGGGCAACTGCTTCACCAGTCGCTTCAGCTCAAGGGCGAGGAGGATAGAAGAGACTGTCGCACTTGGCAAATTGCATTTGGACGCGATCCGATCAATCGGCGTCTCGCTCGCCTCGATCGCCTCATAAACACGGCGCTCGTCGTCCGAGAGTGGAGGCAGGGGGCGCACGGCTGCGAGCGGCGATGGTTTTGTCTCGGGGAGAAGAATTTGCAGGTCATCGAGAATATCGTTCGCGTCCATAACCAGCTTGGCGCCTTGCTGGATAAGCCGGTTCGATCCCATCGCGCTCGGCGCATTGATGTGTCCGGGCACGGCGTAGACCGCGCGGCCCTGTTCCAGCGCCTGCGAAGCAGTGATTAACGCGCCGCTGTTTGCGCCCGCTTCGACCACAAGAATCCCGTGGCTCCAACCCGAAATGATTCGGTTTCGCATCGGGAAAGTTTGGCGATCCGGCTCGATTTCCATCGAGAACTCAGACACAACTGCTCCGTTTCCGTTGCGAATTTTTTCCGCGAGCGCCTCGTTCTCCGGCGGATAAAGCTTCGACAACCCTGATCCAATCACGGCCATGGTCCGGCCTTTGGCAGCGAGCGCGCCCTGATGCGCGGCGGTATCGATTCCGCGGGCGAGGCCACTGATTACGGTCAATCCGGCATAGGCGAGCTGATACGCCAGCTTTTTCGCCGATTCCCTTCCATAATGCGTGGTCCGGCGCGCGCCGATAATGCCGATCGCGTGGTGATCGCGTTCTTGAATTTCGCCCCAAACATAAAGGACGATCGGCGGCGAATGAATCTCGCGGAGAGATTTCGGATAGGAAGGCGACATTTGGGTGATCACTTTCGCGCCGAAATCTTCGATCCGTTTCAGTTCGCCCGGAAGATCGACAATCGTTTCCCAATTCGAGATTTGATCGACAACTTCTTTACCAATGCCCTCGACTTTCCGGAGTTCATCACGCTTCGCGCTTAGAATTCGTTCCGGCGTTTCGAAAACTTCAAGCAGTTTTCGAAGACGCACCGGCCCCATCGTCGGCAGCATGTTTAAGACGATGCAGGCTTCGGTGGAGTTCATCTTGTAGCGGTGCTTGTTCTCAAGCACCGAACTAATTTAAACAAGCGCTTGAGAGCAAGCGCCTCTACAACGTCGGGGGGCAAAATCGCGTAGGTCGCTAAAACGGAATTTCGTCGTCGTCCGGTTCCGCAGTTGCAGGCTTCGGCGGCGGCGTTGTTTTCCCGCGAGATGCCTTGCCTTCTTCGCCGCCTTCGCTTCCACCACCCGCTCCAGGCGGACGACCGCCAAGAAGTTGCATCGTTTCGCCGATCACGCGCAGTTTGCTTCGCTTTTGTCCGGTTTGTTTGTCGTCCCAGGTGTCGAGTTGAAGCCGGCCTTCAATGAAAATTGGCCGGCCTTTTTTTAAATATTCGCCGGCAATTTCAGCGAGCCGCGACCACAGGACGACATCGACGTAGGTGACTTCTTCACGTTTCTCGCCGCTGTCGAGGGTGTATTGACGATTTACGGCAATGCCGAGATCGCACACGGCGCTGCCTTTGGGGGTGTAACGCACTTCGGGATCGCGCGTCAGGTTTCCGAGGAGAATGACTTTATTGAAACTGGCCATGCGCCAGGTCTATCCGAATTACTTGGAACGCGCCAACTTTTTCGCCGGCGGTTCCTTTCGCTCTTTCTTCTCACTCTTCGCGCGAAGCCGCTGGTAATGTTGGCGATAAACCTCGGGATCGAGTTTGAATTTGGACTTCAGTTTGGTGACCAGATCCGGCTCGGCATGGAAAACAAAATTCACGTAAAAGCCGGCATCGAGCGGGCCGGCGGCATAAGCGAATGGACGCTTGTCCATTTTCTGCACCTGCTCGATTTCAGCGCCCTCCTTCTTAAACTCAGACTCCAGGCGGTCGACGATATCGTGGACACTGTCTTCTTTTCCCTGCGCGTTGAGAACCAACAGCGCTTCATAACGGTTCTTCATGGTTTTTCTTCTTCGATTTGTTCACCCCGAACGCTTTCGGGGTTGAAAGTGTTCATCGCGGAAACGACGCCTTTGTCAATCGCGCATTTCACGGCTTCTCCCGCTCGCTCGATTGTCGATCTCACCAGCGGTTTTTCCTCCTCAAAAAAGTTGCTGAGAACGTAATCGGTCGCTCCTTCAGCCGGCGCGGCGCCAATTCCGACACGCAATCGCGGAATTTCTTCAGTGCCGAATTGAACTATGATCGATTCCAAGCCGTTGTGCCCGCCGGGTCCCCCACTCTGCCGGATTCGCAGCCGGCCAAGCGGGAGCGAAAAGTCATCCAGCACGGCCAGAATTTCTGGCGGTGTGATCTTGTAGAACTGCGCGATCGCGTGAAGCGGGTAACCGCTGCGGTTCATGTAGCTCGCGGGTTTCACAAGCACCGCGTCGCCAAGTTTCGCCGTAACCGCGTCCCATTTGCTCGATTTTTCCCATGCCAACGAAGCTTCGTGCGCGAGGAAATCGACCACCATAAAACCGATGTTGTGACGCGTGTGGGCGTATTCGGCACCGGGATTTCCAAGGCCGGCAACAAGTCGAATTGGCTTTTCGTTTAGGTTCGACATGCGCTTGGTGGATCGGCCGCTCCGCTAAGGCCAGTGCGGCTCGCACCGATGATAAAGTTCTTGCGGCTTCGCCGCCATTTAACATCGAGCGCGGAGCGCTCGATCCACCTATTTCTTGGCTTCTTTTTCCTTTGGAGCGGGAGCGCCACCTTTGGCAGCGGGTGCTCCGGTGCCCTTCGCACCGGCCGCAGGCGCGGCAGCTTCGCCTTCTTCCTTCTTGGCGGTGATGACTTCGGGGCCCGCGGCGGCAGCGGCTTCGGCCTCCGGCGTTACCGGTTCTTCTTCGGCCAACGGCGCGACCACTGAGAAGACCGTCAGATCTGCCGGCACTTTGGGGACCACACCGTTCGGCAATTTGATGTCACGCACGTGAATCGCATCACCGATGTTGAGAGCCGAAACGTCCACCGTAATCTTGTCAGGCAAGTCGCGCGGCAAACATTCGATCGACAACGAACGCACGTTTTGCTCGAGCAAGCCGCCAAAATTTTTCACGCCAGTCGCTACGCCAAGCGCTTCGAGGGGCACGTTTGCTTCGATCTTCTCGTCCATCGAGATCGCATGGAAATCGACATGCACAACATCGCCTCTTACGGGCGAATGCTGGACTTCCTGCAACAGCGCGGTCCGGCTCGATTTCTCGCCGGCAATTTCGAGTTCGACCAAAATGTTTTCGCCCGACGCATGGCTCAGCATGGCATTGATGTCACGCTCCGAAACCTGGAGGGCCTGCGACTTCTGTTTACCGCCGTAAATGACGGCCGGTACGATTCCGCGCGCTTTCAGTTTGCGTGCAGCGATGCGTCCGATCGCGTTTCGCGGTTCCGCTTTCAATTTAACTTGCTTGGCCATGGTCGTTAGTTGTCGATTTTGAACAGCGACGACACGGACTCGTCATTGTGGATTCGTTTCATCCCCTCCCCGAGAAGCTCGGCGACACTGAGCACGGTGACTTTAAATCCTTCCACCGAGCGAACCGGCGTGCTGTTGGTCGTTATTAATTCCTCAATTTTGGACTTTTGCAACCGGCCAATGGCCACGTCCACCAGCACCGCGTGGGAGACCCCGGCGTAGATTCTTTTGGCCCCGTTTTTCTTCAAGATCTCGGCGGCCGAGGTCAGGGTGCCAGCCGTCTCGGTCAGGTCGTCTACCAGGAGAACATCGCGATCTTTTACCTCACCGATCAGGTAGAGCGCCTCGGTTTCGGTGGCGCTTTTCCGCTCCTTGGCGACGATGGCCAGGTTGGCTCCCAACGCCCCCGCGTAGGCGGAGGCCATTTTCAGACCCCCGATATCCGGCGAAACGACCACCGTCTTGCCCTTCAGCTTTCTGCGCAGGTACTTAATTAGGTACAGGCAACGAATAAAGGTGATCGACCGGGATATCGAAGAACCCCTGCACCTGCTGGGCGTGCAGATCCATCGTCAGAACCCGGTTCACCCCGGCAGCGTAGAGCAGGTTCGCGATCAGTTTGGCCGTGATCGGCACCCGCGGTTTGTCTTTGCGGTCCTGCCGGGCGTATCCGAAAAACGGAATCACCGCCGTGATTCGATCGGCGCTCGCCCGGCGCGCGGCGTCCACCATGATGAGCAGCTCCATCAGGTGCTCGTTGGTCGGCGGGCAGGTCGGCTGAATCAGAAAAACATCCCGGCCGCGAACGTTTTCCTCGATCATCACGTACGTTTCACCGTCGGGGAACGAGCTGATCGTCGCCTTTCCGAGCGGCGTGCCGATGTATTTGCAGATTTGTTCGGCCAAATCCCGGTTGGCGCTGCCGCTGAAAACTTTCATCTCCGGCTGAAGAGCAAACATGAGAGCGCTAAATTGCCGCGCACGCTCTCAGTTGGCAATGATCAAAACTTGCGGGACAGGCGCTCTTCCGCGATTGGTACCAACCTCCGTGAACACCGACGTCATTCGCATTGAGCGGCCCGCAACGACCTCGCGGATCTTCGCCCACACCCGCTGGGACGTGTTACCCGCGGCGGCCGGACTTTTTCACCTCGCCTACTTTATCGGTCTGTTCTTTTTGTATCCGCACACCCCGCTCTGGATAATGCTGATTCTGGGCTTTCTTTATTCGTTGATGGTCAACGCCAACATCAACGGCGTCGGTCACAACTTCATTCATAATCCGTTTTTCCGTTCGAATTTTCTGAATCGCGCGTTTGGGGTCACGCAGTCCGTCGCCTGCTGCTTCTCGCAAACGATGTACGACGCCGTCCACATGCAGCATCACAAGGGCAATTCGGACCGACAGGATGAAAGTGGCGATACCATCGATTGGCTGTCGATCTATCGTCACAGCCACGACGGCGAAGCGGAAAGTCCGTGGGGCTATGTGTTCAAGAGCTTCTTTCGCGACGACGTCGGCGCGATTCGAAACGAACTGCGCAAACGCAACAACAGCGATGTGCTTTGGGGGAATCTCGAGCTGGCGGCGTTCGCGGTCACGTTGTTGACGATGTTCATCTTCAACTGGCGTTTCGTGATTTTTTATTTTCTGCCGTTCTGGTATCTCGGCCACTGCTTCAGTTATTTGAACGGTTACTATCGCCATTACGGCGCGAATCCGGACAAACCGATCGCGTGGGGCGTGAGCAGTTACGGAAAAATCTATAACTGGCTCTTTTTCTACAATGGCTACCACGCCGAACACCATTTCCGGCCCAAAGTGCATTGGACGAAAATGGAAGCGTTTCACCGAAAGCATCGCCGACCTACAAAAAGCAGGAAGGTGTCCGCACGATCAAACGCGCCCACATGCTCGGCTTCCTGGATCCGAATCTGCCGAAGCGTGGCGGTGGATCGACTGAAGGTGGATCGGCCGCTCCGCGGGCGATGTCAGGCAACGCCGTTCCGAATTAGGTGAACAATTGTTCGTCTAATTCTCGTTAGGCTGCATGACCGATTCTGAGCGCCTGACATTGCTTGTGCTGATGAAATAAAATATGAAGCGAATACTGATTGGTTTAGCACTGCTCGGGCTGGCCGGGAGCGGCTCTGGGCAAGAGATGAAGATGATCAAGGCGGAGGACCTGGTGTGGACCGAGCATCCAGTGTTCAAGGGTGCCCAGACGGTAATCTTAGTTGGGGACCCGACTAAGGCTGAGACGATAGTGCAACGGACGAAGTTTCCACCGCACTATAGGGTTCCTCCGCACACGCATCCGTATGCGGAAGTGGTGACGGTATTAAGCGGGAATTACTGGAATTCTTTTGGGCAGAGCTTTGATAAGAGTAAAGGGACGGAGTTGCCTCCGGGGAGTGTGTTCGTGCTTCCGGCTGGGCACGCGCATTATACGTGGACGGAAAATGCGGAGGTTATTGTCCAGGTGACTTTTACTGGCCCGGCGGGTGTGACCTTCCTTAACCCTAATGACGATCCGCGAAAAAAGAGGTAGAAGACAAACTCGCCAAAGTCCGGATGGCTTTGCTCCAGATCGGTTACCGCCGGCTTCTTCTCCGAGCCTAACCAATCGCTGGAGCCAACCGCTGGCCGCTGTGAAGTCCACATTTAATTTCATGAAACACTTCTCGATGCTTACCACGTTCGCCGCCGCCAGCGATGGCTCAGCTCCGTCTCGTTAGGCGATTTCGTTAATTTCCAACACAAACACGAATAAAGCCAGGAACACGCAAATGAACCAAGGTATCAAAACGATCCTCTATTCAGCCACCGACATGACCCGAGCAAAGGCGCTCTACACGAAACTTCTGGGCGTCGAGCCATATGTCGACAGCCCCTATTACGTCGGCTTTAAGGTCGGCGATCAAGAAATCGGCCTGACTCCTAACAAGCAGCCCGGTCCGGTGGCGTTCTTGCACGTAAGCGATATCAAGAACAGTCTCCAGCAGGTCCTCGATGCTGGCGGACAAACGCAGCAAGCAGCGAAAGACGTCGGGGGCGGTAAACTGGTCGCAACTGCAAAAGATGCAGAGGGCAATCTGATTGGGTTTATACAAACGCCCTAAGCATTTGGCCAACTGCAGGTGGCTCTGCGGCAAGGTGAATCGTCCGCTCCGCGGGCGATGTTAAAACAAATGGCGGCTCCGCCGCCCACTTTTAGCATCGAGCGCGGAGCGCTCGATCCACCCTACTTGAAGCTCGCGCGGAGTTTTTCTTTCTTCGCTTCGCAATCTTCCTGTAACCGTCTGATTTCAGATGTCAGCTGTTTTTGAAGTGATTCGATTTCTTCGAATTTTCCTCCCGACTGCACCTTGGCGATCTCGCCTTTGAGGAAAAGCTCCTTCTCCGCGATCCGGGCTTTGAATTGGGAATCGATCTCGGCGAGCTGTTTCTTCTGGTCTTCGGTCAGGGTGACAATCGGCTGATTTTTTGCCAGTCGCTCCATCGCCAACTCGTAGGCCGATTTCATTTCAAACTCTTGGTCGTGTTCTTGCTCTTACTCTCAACCTTACTCTTAATCTAGATCGTACTCATGCATAAATTCGAAATCCGAATATCGAAACTCGAAACAAGTACGAATGACCAAATGGTCAGAAAGGGTCGCGCGCCGTTTGAGTATTTGGATTTCGAAATTGTTTCGGATTTCGAGTTTCGGACTTCGAATTTTCCGAGGCGGAACTGCTTCCCGCGTTGCGTTTGGCAAATCAATTCCTAAGTTAAGTGTTTGAACTTGGAGCGAATCAAACTTCTCAGTATCGATTTCGACGGCACGATGGTTTCACACGTGAGCGAGCCGGTTTTGGATCACGATTGCGTCGACCTGATTCGCGAACTGCAGAAGGACGGCGCTATTTGGGCCATTAACACCGGACGGTCCGTGGAGTTGCTCGAATCCGGCCTTACCGATTTTGAATTTCCAATTCGACCGGATTTCATTCTTACCACTGAGCGCGAAGTGTTCCGCCCGGGAACGAACGGCGAGAAATGGGAGCCGTTCGGCGATTGGAACGAACGCTGCGCGCGCGATCACGCCGAATTGTTTTCCGTCGTCTCAATCGGTCCTCGCCGAGGTGGTTGATTTTGTGAGCCAAAAAACAAAGGCGCAGCTCCTTTATCACACCGAAGGACTGGAGGGTTTGCGCGCCGCAAACGAGGAAGAGATGCACCGCATTGTTGAGTTCATTGAAAACGCGTGCAACCAGGAATCGAAGCTCCATTATCAGCGCAACACTATTTACCTTCGATTTTGCCATGCGGATTATCACAAAGGCGCCGCTCTGGTCGAGCTGGCGCGCTTAACCGACGTTCCGCGCGAAAATATTTTCGCCGCGGGCGATCATCATAACGACATCTCAATGTTGAACGGCGAAGTCGCGGCGATGCCGGCGTGTCCGGCAAACGCGATCGAAGAAGTGAAAACGGCAGTGCGCAACGCCGGCGGCTACGTCGCGAAACGCGAACATGGCGCCGGCGTTCGCGAAGCGCTGGAACATTTCCTGGGGTAACACCGGGCTTCAGCCCGGTGATTTCGGCTTTCCGGAACGGAAAACCGTTTAAACGGTTTCTCATCGCGAATGACGACGCGCCCACCGCGCTGAAGCGCGGTGTTAACGGAAAGCGCGAACTTCGCGCGGGCGTGCGCGAAGCGCTGCAGCATTTCCTAGGTAGGGGCGATTGACCTCAATCGCCCGCCGGCGGTCATAGACCGCCGCTACAATTTCATCGTCGCCAGCGCAATCGGCGCATCGGCTTCGACTTTTCCGGCGAAGCGGTTCGTCATGTAGGTCAGCAGCAGCACCCAGAACGAAAGCGCCAGGCCGAAAAGCGGGAACTGGAGCACGAGCGGCAACGAATAAATGATCGCCATTAGCGGAATCCAAACCGCCCAGGTGGCAAGCAGCGTCGGAAAGATTTTGTCGCGGTAATGCCGCCAGGTGAAGAGGTCGCGCACAGGTTGCAGCGAAATGCCGCTGTTTTTCCACTCGTAGGTTAGAACACCGAATGGCGCGGCAAAAAAAACGTTGTAGCCAAACTGATCGATCAAAATTTTCCCGAGCACCACCGGCGCCGCAGCGACGTCGCCCAGCAGATGCGCTTCCGCGCGATAAAGAAGATCCACCAGTGAACCGTCGAATCCCCAAACCGGGATTGTGAACGCAAGATTGCGCAGGTTTACGCGCTGTGGTCGCCCTCGTTGGAAAAACAGAATCAAAAAGATCTCGGGAATGATCGCGCCGGCGAGGACCGATGCGGCAATCACAAAAACAAGCCCGTGAGCCTGCTTGAATTTTGCCAGACTGCGAAGCGCATTCGAAGTCGCCGGGTTTGTGTAATAAGCGATCGCCAACGCAAGCATGATCGCCTGAATGATGAGTGCCGGTTTCGCGTTTGCGCGCGCGGCGTCCCAGCCAATCGTAAGCGGCGTTCGCGATTTGGCCATCGCCGCAATTCAAATGTTCAGCTGAAACGGCAAATCACCATTTCACGCTGGCGTTTGGTCCGGCGCCGGCACCGGGCTGGAGCCGGCTTTCCTCGTCACTCTTTACTTCGCCAGGAACCTTTTCCCCGGTTGAAGTAGAAGCTGTGTCGGTAGTGGCGCAACCATTGAGCAGGCAAGCCACGGCGGCGAGAATGCGCTAACATCGAGAAGTATTTCATCAGCGAGGCGAAACCTTAATCAGCTCACGACATTTCTCCACAAAAAATCGCATCGCCGGCGGGATTGCTGGAAAAGGGTAATTCCCGTAACTTTCAAAGTGATCAAGGACGCGAAGACCGATATCAAATCGCTCCAGTTCGGCGAGCTGGAGGAAATCGCCCATGACCTTGGCGAACCGCGTTATCGCGCGCGCCAGATCGCCGACTGGCTGTATCAAAAGCGCGTCCAATCGTTCGACGAAATGACCGATCTGCCGCGCGAATTCCGCGCTCGACTGGCGGAGCAGTTCGAGTTCAGCAAGACCGACATTGTCCGCGCCCTCGGGTCCCATGACACGACGCGCAAGTTTCTGTTTCGACTGAGCGATGAAAGTTTGATCGAAACGGTTTTGATCCCGGCTTCACCGGCGCTTTACGGATCGCGATCCGACCGGCGAACGATCTGCGTGTCAACGCAGGTTGGGTGCGCCTACGGCTGCAAATTTTGCGCGAGCGGCCTTGAAGGATTCAGCCGGAACCTCAAGCCAAACGAAATCGTCGATCAAGTCATCGCAATTGAGCGCGAGAGCGGAGAAAAGATCGACAACATCGTGTTCATGGGAATGGGCGAGCCGCTGGCGAACCTCGACAATGTGATTCGGGCCATCCGAATCATCAATGCGCCGTGGGGGCTCGGGATTGGGGCACGGCACATCACGGTTTCGACGAGTGGTTTGGCGCCACAAATTCGTCAATTGGCCGACGAGAAACTTCAAATCCGGCTGGCCATCTCGTTGCATGGCGCAACTGACGACGTGCGTAATCAAATCATGCCGATCAATCGGCGTTACAATTTGGAAACGCTGCTGGCAGCCTGCGATTACTACGCCAAGCACAAGAAACAGCGGCTCACGTTTGAATACATCTTGATCGCGAACGTCAATGATTCGCCGGACCAAGCGCGACATCTAGGCCGAATTGCGCGCCGCCTCGAAGCAAAAGTAAATTTAATCCCCTATAACACCGTTCACGGACTGCCATGGTCGCGACCGTCACCAGAACAACAGGAGCAATTTCTCTCGATTCTCCGGGCCAGCGGAGTTGCCGCCACCCTTCGCCGTGAAAAAGGACACGACATTGAGGCGGCCTGCGGACAGTTGCGTTTGCAAACCAAACGCGAACTACAATCTACGACTTCGTAGATCGCGGAAATTCTTTTGCGCCCGCACTCAAGCTGGCGTTTAGTCATCCCATGTCCGACTTCGATCGGAGACCGGAAGGGATTTGGGACGAATACGACTGGGAACGGTTCCTTCAACAGCAGGACCAGCGGACCGAGAAGTACATGGAGCTGCTGGAGAAATACATTGATGATCCGAACCGCGACGAAATCATCGCGCGCGAAATGGGTTGGACGCAGTCCTCGACGCGGACGACTGGAGCGCCAAAGTCGACGCGCTGCTGGACGAAGATTGGCGAGGGCAGGACGAAGGCGTTGCGGAAGCCGAAAGGCCAACCGAATCGTTCGAAGACCACGTCCTTTACCGTGCCGCCTTCGCGCTGACGGTTTGGATCGACAAGCTGTTCGACCAAAACGCGTCTCTCCAGAATGAACCGGCGGCGATTAAGTTGGCCACCCACGCAGCACTGGCCAGTGCCAAACTCGCGGCGGCGTTAAGCGATGACGACGTCGACGAACTCGGAATGACGATCGCGTATCTGAAACGGGCGCTAAAGGCGATCACGATCTCGTTGGATTCGGCGAGCAAAATTGGTGTCGGAGAAGCTGATTGGCGCCCGTCAGTATTCCGTTCTCCAGCAACGACTTTTTCAGGTGCGTGACGGCATCATCACCCTAATGGGCGAATACCGCGGCGAATGGCGACGCCGCTTCGGCTCCGAAGGTTATCGGAGTTGAATGAAATAGGCGCCAGTTCCGTCGAAATATGCAAACGGAAGCGACTCCGGCCCAAGCCGATGTGTCGGAACTGGACCTGGTGAAACAGTGCCAGGCCGGTGATTCCGAGGCATTCGACCAGCTGGTGACCCGCTACCGAACACGAGTATTCGCTATGATTTACAACATGGTCCACAACGAGCAGGACGCCTGGGACCTGGCGCAGGACAGCTTTGTCAAAGCCTGGAAATCGATCGGGCGTTTTCGCGGCAAATCGTCGTTTTACACCTGGATTTACCGAATCGTGATGAACGTGACCATCGACTGGTTGCGAAAAAAACAAATCAAAGCTGGCGGAGCGGAGTTCGATGACGCGATTCAACTCAAGGAGATCGATCCTGCGTCCAAGACCGTGCCGAAAGCGGATCCGCTTCCGCATCAACAGATGGAGCGAAGCGAAATCCGGGCGCGGATCGACCAGGCGATCGCGCAGCTTTCGCCCGAACATCGCGCGGTAATTTTGATGAAAGAAATTGAAGAGATGCAATATCACGAGATCGCTGAGAGCCTCGGTTGCTCCATCGGCACCGTGATGTCGCGTCTGTTTTATGCCCGCAAGAAATTGCAAAACACCCTGAAGGACGTGTATGAAAACGTTTGAAGAAAAATGGACTGCCTGGCTCGACGGCCAATTGAGCGGCCGGGAATTAACTGAATTCGAAGCGTCGTTGCCGGACTTGGCAACGGCAGAAGCAGAAAAGCGCGACGCCCAAAAGCTCGGTGCATTCTTGAAGAAAGAGCTCGGAGCCCAGGCTTTGAGCAACGAGGAGTTCTTCAGTCATCAACTTCGCGACCGTATCGCGCGAGAAACAACCGAGGACCGTTCGCGCGGCAGCGCAGGATCGACCTGGTGGACAATTCCGCGACTGGTTTGGTCGGGAGCGACCGCGCTGGTGTTGTTTTTAGTCTGCGCCGTGGCGATCCTCCGCCAGAATCAACCGGGTGAACAGTCGGAATATCTGACGCAAATTCTGAATTCGCGGGTTGATCCGGCGGCAAATCCGAACGCCACGATCTCGATCTTCGAAAGCAAGAACGATAACAAGGTAACGGTGCTGTGGACCGAAGGACTCCAATCGCTTCCGTCCGACTACGCAGCGAAATAGATTTAAAATGCTGAGGCCCCTGCTTATCGCAGTGGTGGTGATGTTGGCAGTGGGCTTGGTGTCGGCTGACGCGGCCCACGCCGTTTGGAGTGGACTCGTGATCGCCGAAAATGTACCGCAGCCGGCGGCAATCCCTCCGGAGCTGAACAAGTTCGAACAAACGCTGAAAGATTTGTTCGGCTACAACCAATTCGAAGTAATTGGGCAATCGAATAAAACCCTCCGGACCGGTGAGGAAGATTGGCTCGCATACGAGCAAGTATTTTTCCCTGCAATGCGATGCCCGCGGCGAAAACGATGCGGGTTACAATTTGAACCTCAAGCTCTACAAGGAGAAAGATGTTTTGCTCGAAACGGACGCGAACCTGAGCCGCAGCAGCCCGTTGGTAATTAAAGGTCCGCAAGTCGGCAACGGCCAACTTTTATTGGTCCTGGTAGTAAAGGACGATCAACCGGCAACGCATCGACACCGGCAGGTGCAGCCGGCTAATCCAATTGTCGCCGGCTGGCATCGTTTGCGGCGGGCGATTCACCGCCTTCTTCCGTAACTAAGAACGGCGGTTACAAATTCGATTGCGATTGGTCCGGCTCAGGGGTGATCAATAGCCGCATCGGAATCATCGTCGATTCGTGGAAACCATGACGCCGGAAAAATTCCTGGGCCACGTTTTCAGGACGATCGGTCAACAGCGTGATGCGGAGGAAATTCTTCTGGCGCGCGAATTCAATGGCATGCTTGAGCAACATTGCGCCGTAGCCGTGGCCCTGGAATTTTTTCTGCACCACCAAATCTTCAAGCAAAATCACGAAGCCGCCTTCGGCGGTGCTGATCGTGAAAAGCAAATTGATCATGCCGACGATCACCCCGTCGCGACGAAGCACGAACACGCGCCCGCGGCTGGGTTGTTCGAAAATCAATCGCAAGCCGCGAAGCTGTCTGTCCTTGTCCGGCCGAAAATCGCCTTCCTGCGCGAACAGATCGCCGAGCATCTCGGACAACTCGTCCAAATCCGCCTCGGTAGCCGGCTCAATGACTACTTTTTCGCTCACCGTGAATTTGCTTTGCATTGCTTATTCGCAGAAATCGTGCGCGCTGGCAACCTGCGAATCGAAGCCCTGGTCCGCCAATCGGAAGGCCGATATCCCGTGGCGATACGTTGACAATCCCCTGCTCCATCCTAAGGTAACCGCTCTCAATTCGCGCCGAGCGTATTTTTCGGCCTTATGAAACGCACTTACCAGCCCTCGAAGAGAACTCGCAAACGCCAGCACGGTTTCCGTGCCCGGATGCGAACCAAAGGCGGTCGTGCCACGCTCGCGCGACGTCGCCAACGAGGCCGAAAACGCCTCCTGCCAAAGGGAGTCGATCGTCACTACGCGCGTCACACCCAGGCCTGACCCCTTTTCGGCCTCGCGATGTGGGACTTTCGTCCAATTGCCTCGTTGGTCATTTTGTCGGACGATTTCCGTCAAGAGAATTGACAACGAGCGGATTCGCTCTTGGTTTTATCCATCCCTGAATGACGACCCAAACTGAGGTTGCGGTGGCCGTGCTACCGAAAGCGAAAGACGTCGCTTCGGAACGATTGCAGACCGATTCGAAGATTTTCGCCTACACCCGTTGGGACATTGTCCCGGTTGCCGCTGCGCTTCTCCATTGCGCGTACTTCTACGGAATGTTCTACCTTTTCCCGCGGGCGCCTCTCTGGGTCATGCTCATTCTTGGGTTCATCTATTCGGTGAGCATTTCCTGGAACATCAACGGCATCTCCCACAACTTCATCCACAATCCCTACTTCCGTTGGCCCCTGCTCAACCGGTTGTTCAGCATTCTTGAATCGATCACCGTCGGATTCAGCCAGGTGTTTTACGAGTGCATCCACCTGCAACATCATAAGGGCAATGCCGATCGGCCCGATGAATCCGGAGAAACGATCGATTGGATCTCGATCTACAAACACGGAGACGACGGTGAAGCCGAATCCGCATTGAGCTACACGTTTCTCAGCTTCTTTCGGGAGGACCCGAAGACCGTTTACCGCGAGTTAAAACGAAAAAGTGGACGCGAAGCGTTTTGGGGAATCACGGAATTAACGTTCTTCGTTTGCAATTTTATCGCGCTCGGGATTCTCAACTGGCACTACATCTGTTTCCTGCTGCCGTTTTGGTATTTCGGCCACTGTCTGTCCTACCTTAACGGGTATTACCGTCATTACGGCGGGAATCCCGACGAACCGATGGCCTGGGGCGTGAGCAGTTACGAAAAGCTCTACAATTGGATCTGGTTTTTTAACGGCTACCACGCCGAGCACCATTTCCGGCCGAAAGTTCATTGGACGCGAATGCAGGCATTCCGCGACCAAATTGTAGAACAACAACGCGCCGTCGGTGTGCGCGTGATCAAGCCGCCTCATGCACTCGGCTTCCTTGACCCGGATTTGCCAACGCGCAACGGCAAGAAACCGTCGCCTGTTCGTTACCCCTCGAATTCGTCCAAAACTCCCGCTTCGATTGGCTAGCCGATCGAAGGATGTTGATCACTTAGCAGAAGCGCGGCATTCACCAGCGAAACGTGCGAGAACGCCTGCGGAAAATTTCCAAGTTGCCGCTTTAACGCCGGGCTGTATTCCTCCGAAAGTAAACCGAGATCGTTCTGCACCCCCAGCAGGCGCTCAAACAATTCCCGCGCTTCCTTTTTTCGGCCGATCAGATGCAGACAATCTGCCAGCCAGAACGAGCACGGGAGAAAGACGCCCTCAGTTCCCGGCAAACCATCGACGTGTTTCTGCTCCGGCAGGTAGCGAAGCACGAAACCGTCCTGCACGAGCTCGCGCTGGATCGCGTCGACCGTACCGATCACGCGCGGATCGCTCGCCGGCAAAAACGAAATCAGCGGCATGATGAGCATACTCGCGTCCAGGGCGTCAGTTCCGTAATATTGGGTGAACGCTTTCTTGGTGGAGTTGTAGCCGCGGTCGCACACTTCGCTATGGATCTGTTCGCGAATTTTACTCCAGCGATCAATGTCTTCGCTGGCCCCGCAATTGCAGGCTTCCGCCAGTTTGATTGCGCGATCGAACGCCAGCCATGCCATCATCTTTGAGTGGGTAAAGTGCCGCGGCTCACCGCGGACTTCCCAAATCCCGTGGTCGGGTTTCTGCCAGTTGGATTCCAGGAATTTCATCAGACCTTCCTGCAACGCCCAATCGCTTTCGTCATTTTGAATCCCCTCGACCTGCGCGCGATGCATCGCCGCCAGGACTTCACCATAGACATCGATCTGAAATTGCTGCGAAGCCGCGTTGCCAATTCGCACCGGCTTTGAGTTTTCGTAACCATCCAGCCACGGCACCTCGAACTCTTCGAGACGGCGTTCGCCATGGACGCCGTACATAATTTGCATTTGCGAAGGCTCGCCTGCGATTGCGCGCAACAGCCATTCTCGCCATTGCCTGGCCTCCTCCTTGTAGCCGGCGTTCATGAACGCCATCAGGGTGAACGTTGCATCGCGCAGCCAGCAATAGCGATAGTCCCAGTTTCGGACGCCGCCGATTTCTTCAGGGAGCGAAGTCGTCGCCGCCGCAACCAGGCCGCCGGTTGGCGCATAAGTTAATCCTTTGAGAATCACCAGCGACCGTGACACTGCGTCATCCCACAAAGTCTTCCGATGACACTGTTTCGACCAGTGCATCCAAAATTCTTCCGTGTCGCGTAGCGCGTGATCGGCGGTGACCGGCTTTGGCGGTTCCTCTTGCGATTCGAACCAGGTGAGAACGAATGGAACGCGCTCCCCTTTTTTAACTGTAAATTCCGCAACCGTGGTCAAATCTTTGCCGTGCGTCTTGATCGGCGTTCGCAAAATCAAACCGTTGGGACCCGCGATTGCTTCCAATCCGCCGTGACGCTTCCGCACCCACGGCACAACGTGCCCGTAATCGAACCGGATGATCAGTTCCATTTGCAACGCGACTTCGCCGCGCAATCCTTCAACAATTCGAATGAGGTCGGGATTTCTCCCGCGCGGCGGCATGAAATCGATCAGACGCACTGCACCACTCGTCGTCTCGATTTCAGTTTCCAGAATCAGAGTGTCTCCGCGATATCGGCGCCGCAATTTGTCGATCTTTTCGCTGCGGAAAAAATCGCCAGTGACCGTTCTCGCGCTTGCCTAACAACGACGCAAAGCACGCGCCCGAATCAAAGCGCGGAAAGCAAAGCCAATCCACGCACCCGTCGCGACTGACGAGCGCGCCAGTCTGGGTATCGCTCAGAAAAGCGTAGTCTTCGATTTTCGCGCCGGCGTTCGCCATACTGCAATAGATATCGATCTAACCCGATGTCGATTTTCAGGCCGCCTGTGGATGTTTCCGGCGGGTGATCGCTGGAACAAAGAGCGATTCCGTGCTACCGAATGCGCTACCAATTTCCAGTAATCAGGAACAGCGAGGGATTTCTCGCTTGCCAAAATTCTGTTAAATTGGAGATCGGCAATTTCAACGCACCGTTAGCTCAGCTGGTAGAGCAAGTGACTCTTAATCACTGGGTCGCAGGTTCGATCCCTGCACGGTGCACTCTTCTTTTCGATCTCAGGCTTGGGTTAATCGCTTAACCCGCGAATCAATTCGACCAGCCGCGCTACTGCATCCTCGGAATCGGAACCGTCGGCTTCAATGACGAGCAATATCTCCGCAGCAAAGATCCGCGGTCAAAACCTCGACGATACTCGTCGCTGAGAATTTTTGCTTTCCCTTCACCAGCCAGATCTCCGAGCGAAAAACATTAGCCATGCGCACGAACTCGGCCGCTGGCCGGGCATGGAGCCCGAGCTCGTTAACAATCCGAACTTCCTGCCTAACCACCAGCTGCCGCTTTTTCTTAGCGGTCATGACGGTAGGACAAAATCCTTTCACGCCTGCTTCTGTCCGCCGGACAATCAAAGCCGTTCAATCAAACGCGACGTGTCGGTATTGCCTTTAAGAAAGCCGGCGTCCTTGCCGTCTTGGACGGCTTTTGTGACCAAGTCCGGCGCAACCTCCGTTGTGAACTTGATCCGTTTCCAAGCCTGGGCGACCGCGTCCGCCGTGAAGTCGGACCTCGTTTCCTCTTTTAATTCCCGGATCAGGATCTTCTGCGCTTCCGCCGGATTCGCTTGGATCCACTGCGTCAATTCGGCGTTAGCTGCCGCTATTTTAGAGGCGAGTTCACGGTGATCTTTCAGGAATCCGGCGCTCGAGACGAGCCACGTCGTTATTACGTTAGAATCCTCCAGAAAGATTTTTCCGTTAGCTTCGCGCTCAAGTCGCGTTACCCATGGCTCAACCGTCCATACGGCATCGACCTTCCCGGTTTCGAATAGCGAAAGTTGATCGGAGTTCGCTGTTGGAATTACCGTCACCTCGCCGCCCAACTGAGTGACTTTGAATCCTTGATTCTTCAACCAGGCGCGGCAGGAGATGTCCTGAGTATTGCCAAGTTGGGGAGTGGCAATCTTCTTTCCTCGAAAATCCGCCGGAACCCGGATGGTCCCGTTTGATTTTATCACAAGTGCGGCACCGCCGTTGGCTGCGCCGGAGATGACTCGAATCTCGTCACCATTCGACTTGAAGTGCGCATTCAGCGCAGGACCTTGACCAACATAAGTAACGTCCAGCGATTTGGCGAAAATGGCTTCCATCGCCGAAGGACCGGCATTGTAAGTGAACCACTGAATCTCTACGTTCGGTCCGAGGCGCTCCTCGAACCATCCCTTCCCTTCCCGCGAAAGCGCATGCGCGATGACCCCTTGCGCCTGGGTGATATTTGGGAAATGGCCGAAGCGGATTAAGACTTTGTCATCGGCTTGGACAGTTTGACTCACGACGCCAAGTGTGACGAAAGCGAAAAGCAATATCCTTGTTTTCATAATTATGTGTCGAGATGAGCAGGGCGTTTAAAACTTAATGTTCAAGTCTGCTTGAAACAGTTGAAAGTTACTCACGGGATTGATTGCGATATCGCCACCGCCTCCCGTTCCGAGCGCATCATTAGCTTGCCAGGCATAACCGTAAGTGAAATTCAGCCAAACTGCGTCGCTCAACATATAGCCCGCGGTGGCGCCAATCCCTTGCAGGTTCAGTTTACTGTCCCAAAACTCGGTATCGACCAGATTCGGGTCGAGAGCGTACTGGTCCTGGCGTTGCCAAAAGACATTTAACTGCCAATCATGTTTCTTCTTCAGTTGTCCGATGCCGGCACCAATCTGATAGGCATAGCGCTGATCGCCATGACCCGGATGGCCCGCCGCCTTAGCTCGGTCGTCGCCATCTAGATTGACGGCGAAATCTCCGAAGATGCGCATGGGCAACTTGTCGACCTTCCAACCGAGTTCCATCGGCACGTCGAATACCAGCAAGCTGTTGATCCCGGTTTGATTTTGAGCCAGCGACGCGCTGTTGGTCAGCTTGGGATCGCCGCCTTGAAAGTGGACGTTGAATGTGTCGCCGTTGCCAGTGTAGTTGTAAATCGTCGGGGCGAATTGAAAATAAATCGATTTCGGAAAATTAAGCTTGGCACCAACCTGCCACGCCAACAGGAACGCGTCCGTGTTCGGAATTGACTGATGCCCGCCGTTAGCGGTGGTGTTGGCGCGCAGTCCGAGTGGATCTTCCGGATTCGCGTCGTCATACACAAATTGCGCGAAGTTAGCAAAGAGATCGAGCTTGATAAGGGGCTCGGGTTTCGACACTACAGGGGCAACATTCTTACCGTCCTTTGCGTAGGACTTCGACGCCTCGCTTTCCGTGCTGCCGATGTTAAATGTGTGCTTCCATTGTTCGGCGAGGCCTTCCGGATTGATGTCCGGGTCCCAGACCATGAACGTGCTCACGAGTGGGTTGGGCATCTTTCCCGCCGTTAATGTGATGTCAGGAATACCGCGATAACCGATATAGGCCTGGCCGACAGAGATTCCGTCGCTCGTTTTCGAGAAAGGCCCGTTGAAGCTGGCGTTCGAATTTCCGGACGTGTCATCACCGAAAGTTACATTGGTCGAACGCGGGTTTTGACTGGTCTCCAATCGCACTCCGAAAAACCAATCGTCAAGCAATGTCCCACGTAACCCCAGACGAATGCGATAACGTTCGCGGTCGCGTTCCTGCCAATCGTTGCGACCCGCTGTGCCGGCCGCGCGGCCAGCCACGGGCGAATCGTCATCCGATTCGCCGCCGCGGTATTCGTATCGCAACCGCGCATCACCGTAGAGTTCCAGCTCGGTAATTGGCGTAGATAATTTCCATTTGCTGGCGCTTGTGTTTTCTACTGGAACGGATTTCTCGACGTAGCCCTTTCCGTCGGAAACAACTTTTCCTTTGCTTTCGCGGCCCGCAGGAGCGGCAGCAATTGCCCGCTCCTTTTTCAAACTCTTCACTTCGGCTTCGAGTTCGGTGTTGCGCTGCTGTAACTGTTCCACGGCGCGTTCCAGCTTTTCGAGTCGTTCTGATTCCGACGAACTCTGGGCCTGGAGTGATTGGAGCGCGATCAACATTGTGGCAAAGAGGGTCCTGATCGTTTTGATGAAAATAGGTTTAGTATTCATAGTTTTTGGTGACGTAGTTGGCTGCAGGGAGTTAGAAGTTCGCGTCAGTTTCTGCCTTGGAGGCGAGACAATACCGGGGCGCTTTTTTGTGATCGCTGGGAAGGGCGATTGCTGGCGGAAGATAGAATGGAGTTGAGCCCTAATGACGGCGGAAGAAAAGGCGGCGTCACCTTGTCGCGGCGTAACTTGCGCAACGTGATCTCAACAATGTCTTCCAAAGTGTAGCGATCGAGAATTCGGGCGATCGCATTGCGGACATCGAGCATGAGCATTCGCAAACCGCAGTGAATCTCGTCCGGGCAGGTGCAACGTTCGTAAGCTGTCTGGCTGACGCACTTAATGGGCGCGAGTGGGCCATCAATCAGGCGGATCACGGCGCCGAATCGAATTTTGTCCATTTTCTTCGCCAGCGAATAGCCGCCGAGTTTACCGCGCTTGCTTTTCACATAACCCGCCGCTTTGAGCTGAGTGAAGATTTGCTCGAGAAACTTAATCGGCATTCGTTCTTTTGCCGCAAGCTGAGTCGTCTGCAGCAATGGCCAACCCAGTTTCGCCGCAATTCCAAGATCGATTAATGCGCGAAGCGCATATTCGCCACGTTTAGAAAGTTTCATGAGTCAGGCCTTTCAGGCTAAAAGGTGATTGATTAACCAGCGTTGTGAGGGCGAAGCATGGCTATCCCGGGTGAATCGCTGATAACGGTGCGAGTTTCGCTGAAATGAAACCCCTTTTCGTCTTCGTATCCTTCCGGAGCGTTGCGAAGCGCCCATAACAGAGCGCCCAAGCTGACTGACAGGCCGAGAAGGACGGAGGCGAACCTAAAACAAAGCGGGGGACTCCCGAAAGAAGGCAAACCGGCATCAGAAACGAACATAATCAGTAAGATTATCGTTTTCATTTTAATTCCTACTAATCAACTATAGATTCCGAATCTATACTGGTCAAGTAGGAATTGCAATGCTTTTCAAGTCGCTACCTGGTCCCCTTCTTCACTGCCATCATCCCGCCCCGAAAGTCTTTGATTCATTCAAATCCGCGTAATCTGCGGTTCGAGAACTGACGGTTTCTCCAAAAATGAAAGCTCGTCGCAATTCCTGCTTTCCCAGTTTCCCGATTTGTGTTTTCTCATCCGTTAAATCCGCCTAATCCGCGGTTTCAAACTCAATGAAAGTTTCCGTCGTCATTCCGGTCTATAATGAGCGCAATACCGTCGAGCAGCTGGTCACCGCAGTGCGCGCAGCGGAAGTCCGCGAAATTGAAATCATTGTGGTAGACGACGCGTCGACCGACGGAACCCAACAGGTCCTGAGGGAAAAACTCTCCTCGCTCGCGAACCAGATCATTTACCAGCCGCGCAACATGGGAAAAGGCGCGGCCTTGCGCGCCGGATTCGCCGCCGCTACCGGCGACGTGATTTTAGTCCAGGATGCCGACCTCGAATACAACCCGGCCGATTATCCCACTTTGCTCGAACCGATTGTTTCCGGAAAAGCCGACGCGGTTTTCGGTTCACGATTCATGGGCGGCCGCCCGCACCGTGTTCTTTATTTCTGGCACATGATGGGCAACCGGTTTCTCACCTTGCTTTCCAACATGTTTACGAACTTGAACCTCACCGATGTCGAAACGTGCTACAAAGCCTTTCGCGCCGAGGTGATAAAAAAACTCGATCTGCGCGAAGATCGTTTTGGCTTCGAACCGGAAGTCACCGCGAAGCTGGCGAAAGCGAAGTGCCGCATTTACGAGGTTGGCATTTCCTACAACGGCCGCACCTATAGCGAAGGCAAGAAAGTGAATTGGAAAGACGGCTTTCACGCCATCTACGCCATCCTACGTTACAATTTATTTCCGTGAGAATCCCGGGCCGTTCCGAAGCGGGAAAACGGGAATTGTCCTAAGTAAGGAAGCTGGGCAATTGGATGAATCCGAGGTGCTGGAGCAAACAGCTCGCCGTCAACCCATCGCGGTTGCTTCAGACCCAGGCGTTACTGTGCGGCAACGACCAAAATCGCCGAGCAATTCAGCGATCCGGTCATCAAAACTAAAACTGGAAGAGTTGATATCCATATGTACCGCGCACAGCGTGTCGATCAATGCGCAGTCGTCACTGGAAAGCTCTCTAGCAACCCGAGAACTTATTCGAACTCGGACATCGTTTGCTTCGCTGGACTGCATTCTAGAAATTATAGCAGCCGTTGTGCCACCGCTTCGAGCGCGAGTAATCGGCGCGCCGACTCGCCTAACGAACAGAGATAAAGTCGTGGCAAAGCGTCACGGCAAACCGTTGAAGTTCTCTCTAAGGACCATCTGTTAGTCCAGATCGTCCAACGCAACGGTCCTGTGTCCCCTTGAGAAACCGAACACGCTTAAGTCAAACACACTGTTGATCTTATACAAGAAATAACGTCCCGAACCAAAACGCTTGCTCTGGATCTCCGGGTATCACTCGGCACGGTTAAGCTTGACTTATTAATATCCAAACCCCAAAAAGGCATCCCTTTTGTGGCTACGAATCCGAGAATTCGCAGATGTTTTGCGCTGACGGGGTTACTTCTTACTCCGCAGATCTTTCCGGTTTCAGTCGCAAGCGCCGCTTCTCAAGAAGTCCGAATTACCGCAATCGTCAAAGAAGCGAATCTGGTGACGAACGACGCCGGGCGCCGGACTGCTTCTGTTGGCGATCCGGTCAGGATAGGAAATGAAATAATCACGGGCGTGGATTCGCGCGCTGAGCTTACCTTCGAAAACAAAGCGGTCGCACGTTTGAGCGCGAATGCGGCCCTAACGCTGAAGTCCAAGAATGTTTTGGAATTGTCGCATGGTGCAGTCTTGCTTCAGTTTCCGGGGCATACCAAAGGCAAGGTGCAAGCCGGAGCAGTATCGGCTGCAGTTAGTCACGCCACTGCATTGCTTGAGTATCAGCCGACGGTCTTCAAATTCCTCCTTCTCGAAGGCACAGCGCGATTATATCGGCCGTCCACGCTGGGCGATTCTGTTCTTGTTCATCGCGGCGAGATGATCTTCGGAAATGCTACGGCCGCCCTGACTGATCCGGTCAACTTCGACATCGCGCGGTTCGTAAACACCTGCCCGCTCATTCGGAACTTCGCGCCTCTTCAAAACGAACGGTCAATAGCGGCCGCGAGTGCGAGCCAGCAAGAAGAGAAATCGAGCAGCAAGTTGATCGAAACCAACCTCGTAATTTCGGGAAGCGGCTCGGCAGTTTCGGTTGTTGATCCCGCAAATGGTAAGACGCCCAAGTCTGGTTCAGCCATACTTCGGCCTTCGGAGGAGGTTCGACCTTGAAAACCGCAGACACGGCTCGTGGGCACAGGTATGCTTTGAAGCGGCGGTTATTGATTCGCTATTCGGCACTTTCCGCATGCGTATTCGCATTATCAGCGGCAGACGGGGCGTCATCACTGCAAAGCGCACGAGTTTCTCAAGTTTTTCACGACGTAAGTTTGTTGCGGTCAAACGCGGCAGCGAGTCCTGCTTCGTTAAACGATGAAGTCAAGCTGGGAATGGCCGTACGAACCGGCGGACAATCAAGAGCAGAGCTGACATTTAACGACCTGACGATCACACGTCTTGGCGAAAACACGGTATTCAGTCTTAACCAGGAAGCTCGCCAACTGAATGTGGACCACGGATCTATCCTTCTGGAGGTCCCGCCTGGAGCCGCTTCCGCCAAGATTATCTCCAGTATCGCTTCAGCCGCTATCTCTGGCGGCACCGCCATGTTTGGAAGCGGCCCGCCAGTAAAGTTCATGGTCCTGGAAGGCGTTGGTACTTTCTATCCGGCTGGCCATCCAGAAGAAGCGGTAACGCTGCATGGTGGCGAAATGGCGACCTTGTCGGGCGGCGGACAACTCGCTGCCACGAAGTTTGATGTTAAAAAAGTGATGCAAACATCGCACCTCGTGATCGATTTTCCTGATCTCGCGAATTTGCCGCTCATTTTACAAGTGGAAGAGCAGCTGGCGACACCAAGTCCACCTCCCTCACAGAACATCGTGGACGTAATCTCTCAAACTACGGCGGCAAGTTCGAGTCCGACGCCCCCTCCAAGCGGGCCGCCGAGTGAGTTTGGACCGCCGCCGACGATTAGTTCGCCGGATCCGTACGTGATCACAAGCGGCACAACCATCACAACCGATCCGACGAGTACCACAAACGGCGTGACGGATTTTGGGACACTTTATCGCGGCACTGCTCTGGATGGTTTTCCGACTGAGTTTCTGTTCGGAGAAGCGCCGACGGCGTTTGATCAGTTGGTCTTTAACGGCCCACAGAATAACCTTCCCATTGCCGTATTTAAGTTCGCTAATCTCGAATTGGCAGGTAACCCGACAGTCATCGTGCCAAGTGGCGCCACAACGAACCTCGCTCTGGTCAGTGTCGGCGACATTACGTCTGGTCCGTCAGGCGGAACCCTCACTTTTGCCGGTATCACACGCCTTAGTTTCATCACCGGAAACGGTTCGATTAATCTTGGCCCCGAGATTTCATTTTCCGGGATCGATCACCTTGAATTCTATGCCCGCGGTGCTGACTCGAACCTGACGCTGGCCAGCCCGATTTCGGGCGGGAGCGTCGTGCATTTGTTCTCCGAAGGTAACACGAACGTGAACGGGAACATTAGTGTCACCGATGACTTCGAGTCACTATCGGGGGGACATTTCACTGTCAACGGCGCAACCATTAGCGCAAATAACATTGCCATCCAGACGCTCAATGGCGACGTCACAATCGACGGTGCGACCCTAACGGGTGAGACCCTGGATATTACAGGCGGCGGCGACGTGAATATCGGGCTGAACACCGCTGTGACGATAAATGCAGTCACCCTTTCGCTCAGCGCGGCGAACAACTTGAACTGGAGCGGCGGAACCCTGAGCGCGACGGCGACAAATTCAGACGGCGATGTAACTATTTCTGCCGGCCAAGCGATTAATATCACGAACGGCCTGAACATTGAACAGACAAACGACGGTCAAACCTCCGGCCTGAATATTACGCTCAACGCGGGCACTGATCTATCGGTCGGCGGCAACTTAAGCCTTACGACTGATGCGAGTAACATTGATAACGGCGGGAACATCTCCGTGAAGAGCGGCGGAGACATGACGATTGGCGGAGCCTTTACGCTATCTATCGGGGCCGCTTCAGGAACCTCCACGGGAGTCGGAGGAAACATCAATGTGAACAGCGGCGGATCGCTGACAGCCGGCAGTTTGGATTTCGAGCTCTTCTTCGATAACTCCGCACAGGTAACCAACGGCGAGAATCTGACCTTAACCGTTGCTAACGACCTCGTCACGACTGCGGGAGGCGTGACCCTAACGCTTTCTACTCCAGTGGGAACCGATCGTCCTCCGCTCACGAACGGTGGCAATGTCAGCATGACTATTGGTGGCGACCTTACGCTTGCTTCAGGCGGCGACCTTAGCCTGCAGATGACTAATGCGGGTGTCACCGAGGTCCCCAATGGCGGGAATATTTCTGCCTCGGTAGGTGGCAATCTCAGCGCCGATCAGATCAATGCGGACCTCTTTAACTTTAATAACAGCGTAATCGGCACCGGAGGGAACCTCACCTTCCACGTTGGCGGAAATATGACCGCATCCAGCGTAGCATTGGTGATCGACAATTTCGATGGGCGCCATCACAACGGGCGGAAATATTTCACTAACCGTCGACGGGGGACTCACCGCCGGCTCGGTCGGCGCATCAATCGATAACACCAGCAGCGGCAGCTCGATCGGGACGGGCGGGGACATTTCCATCACGACCGGCGGGAATCTAGCCACCGGTAGCGGTGGCCTTGCTGTGGAGATTTTTAACAGCGACGGCGGCTCGATCGGGACGGGCGGGAACATTTCCATCACGACCGGCGGGAATCTAACCGCTACTAGCGGTAACCTAAACGCGGAGATTAATAACAGCAGCGGTGGCACGATCGGATCCGATGCTGCTATTACGATCACCGCTGCGGGCATTTCCACCCGCGGCAGTCTTGACGCCGAAATCGATAATGCCGGCGGCTCGATCGGCGGTGACGCAACCATCAATATGAATGTCGACGGCACGGCCAGGGTGACCAACGCCACGATTCAGATTCTCGGTAATGATCCCGGAGGATCCGCGGCGATCAATTTCAATGGCGGCACTTATAATGTAGGAGGAACGTTCCTCAGCAGCATTGATGGAAATGGCACCATCACATTTACCAACACTGACGTTCACGCCAACATCATCAAAGCAGGTGTCTTTGGAACAAACGGGACGCTGATTATCGGTGGCAGCGGCAGTAACACGATTTCCGCGGACACCCTGCTCAAATTGTATGCGCCCGGAAGCAACGGGCTCCTGAAAGTTTGTTGCCAACGTCACGCTGAGCAGCGGCACGGAGATGGATCTGGCCGCTAAGACGATATACCATCAATAGACGGCGTGATTGTCACGATTGCAGGCAACGGCGGCATGGCCAACATCTATACCAATATCGCCAACTACTCGGCACCTCTGGCGGAAACGGCATCTACTACAGGCACGTTTGCCGGCAACGGCGCGCATCACCCGCTGCCGCTCGCTAGCGCGCCGCCATTTAATAATTCTCCAACTTCGTCGTCGAGCACCAGCAGCACCACGGCGAGTAATCAAACCTCGTCGGGTGGGAATGCCAGCTCGTCCAGTAAAGCCACAACGGTTGCAAGCGCGCAATCGACACGCAATACGATTAACGTGAGCAATTCCGGGCAGCTGCTTTCATTGCTCAATGCCTCCACTCCCGGTCCAGGCGGAAAGATCAATGTTCCAAGCCAGGCAACTCGTTCTCGCACTTCTACCGCTGCTAACCAAACGCAGCAATTAGCTCTGCCTGGCGGTAGAAAAAACGTGCCGATTAGCGGCGGAGCCCGGCAATTCCCCGTGACAATGCCCATATCTCCAGGGACCCAATGATAACGCGCCGCCTGAGAATTTTCTGTTCCGCACGGTGGGCACCCGTGGTGCTCCTCATCGCACCCCTGCTCTCTGCCCGAGCGCAGATTGTTCAGCTAAACCAGGTGGCGCTGGTGCAAGCCCAGAACCAATCACTGGTTGCGTCTACGGCGCCTAACAGTGGAGTGATTGGCGATCAGGTGGCGCCCAGTCCCAACGATGCTGATTTAGGCGAGCAGCAAATCCTTAAGCGCACCGAAACGTATCAGCCGTTCACCGCGTCGGTCTCGACGCCGATTTTTTACACATCAAACGTTGCGCTCACGAACACCGGCGAGGTCGGCGACGTGATAATTGCCCCGATGGCGTCCGTTTTTTACGATCCGAGAATTGCTCAGAATCTTTACGCCCATCTCGGCGCACAGGAACAGATTTTTTATTACGGCAAATACACCTCGTTCGACTTCGGCAGCCTCGATTGCCAGGCGGGTCTCACCTATTTTCTCCCGCAGTTTCACAATCTAATGTTGCGGGCCTGGTACGATTTCAACCGGCTTACCGACGGCGACCAGTTGGGCAACGAATTTTTTTCCAATCACCAGATCCTTCTCGACGCGGAGCTGCCATTTCGGTTTGGCCGCGCCCAGCAAGTCACCGTGGGTGCAGACACCTACCTCAGCGTGGCCGCGGACCATCAATCGCCGCGCCGCAACGATTATGAGAGCTACATCGGCTATTCTGTCGGTCTTACGCGGGCATTTTCCATTGGAGCAGTCGGCCGTTTCGTGGTGCGCGATTACCACCAGAACGGCCGCAACGAGATCAGTGAAATCATCTCAGCCACGGCCACCTATCGCGTCACCGACTGGTGTTGGGTTAGTGCCATCAGCTCGTTTGCGCATAGCGATTCGAACCAGGACCAGTTTGACTACGATGTGGGCAACGCTGGCGGTGCCCTTGAATTCTCGGTCAAGTTTTAGGAGGCGATGACGGTAATGAAAACATTGCATCCAAAATTAAGTCTCGTGGCAGTCGTCAGTCTTTCCGTCATCATGGTCGTCACCGTCATGCTGGCCGCGGAAAGAAAGCAAGCCCGGGTGACTGAAGTAATTCGCGACGTTCGTCTGCTCAGAGGGGCAGCCGGGCGTCCTGCCGTCGTCAACGACGCCGTGAACGAGGGCACGGCCGTTCGCACCGGCACCGATTCGCGCGCCGAACTTATGTTTTCAGACCAAACATTGACCCGGCTCGGCGCGAACACCGTCTTCAGTTTTGGCGCAACCGCTCACACTTATAATCTCGGGAGCGGGGCTATTCTAATGACAGCCCCGACAGAAACCGGCACGGTCAAAATTTCCTCCGGAGTCGCAACCTGCGCAGTCAGCGGTTTCACCGGAATTTGGGAATCGCACAACAAATCTTGGAACAAGGTCCTCATTTTTGAAGGCAACGGCGACCTGTGGCTGAAAAACAATCCATCCGACCATCGACACTTGCACTCAGGACAAATCCTCGTCTTCCCGCCAAACGCAACAGTGCTGCCGCAGCCGCAGGAATTCGACGTTTGCAAAGCGATTAGCAACGGACTCTTGATCACCGGTTTTTCGCACAAGCTCCCAAGTTGGCCTCTGCTAGTGGCTGAATGTGACCGGCAACGGACCGGGCCGGCGGCTTCGCAACTGATCGACCCCACCTCTCACGATACTATCGATCAAAGTATCTTCGCGCGGCCAAGCGCGACCCCGCCTCCTGCACGGCCGACGCAGCCTCCGGACGGGATCTGCTGAAGCAGCGTCCGTAGAGCAGACGCGCGCCAACTCTACTTGCGGTCGTGTTCGTCGAAATGACCCGCGCCGAGCGCGAGCCCGACGCAGAATAGCGCCGCCGCAGTCGCGAACGGAACTGGATCAAACGGCGCGGGCGGAAGATCGACAATTCCGTCTTGGTTGGTCCGTGCCGGCCGATTTACATAACGGCCCCGGCGCGGCCCACGAAATCGGGCCGCGAATTTCTCCAGGCGTTCGGCAAGGTTAGAATCGGAGATCGGCGCGCCATGACCGCAACCGACGACGTTGGGACGCAGATTGGCGAGCTCTTTCAACGATGCGCGCGCGGCATCCCAATCGATCGTGAACGGCGCCGGCGGCCCGAACAATTTGGGTTTCGACGAGATCAAACCGCGCCACGAATCCATGTCGACGCTCACCAGCGCGTCGCCGGTCAGGAGAATCCGATCCGATTCCCTGAAAAAGCAGACGTGTCCGGGAGAATGGCCCGGCGTCGGCATCCATTGCCAGCCGGCTGCTCCGGGAACTCGATGCCGATGCAATTCTCGAAGCCGTCCGCCGAGGTCGCGACGACGTGTCGGCAAAAACCGCGACAGAAAAGCGGTGGCGCCGCCAACCGTTGGGTCCGCGGGAGGATACAGCGATTTGCCGGTCAAATATGGGAACTCAAGTGGATGAACAAAAATTTGAACATCCCATATGTTCGCCAGGGCCAAGGCCGAACCCGCATGATCGAGGTGACCGTGGGTGAGAACAATCGCCTCCGGCCGCGAGCCGGAGCCGAATCGCGCTTCGGCCGCGTGACGAATCTCCGTGGCCCACCCAGGGAAACCGGCGTCGACCAATATCCATTTACCACCTGGGCGTCCTATAAAGTAAACATTGGCAAAGCTCACCGGTAACCAGCCTACGTCCGGCGCGATTCGCGTAATTAATGTCGCTGGCATTATGTTCCAATCGTCCCTGCTTCGACAATCAGTCGTTAGGCGGTATTTTCAATGTTTGACCGGCTTTCAAATTGTCGGGATCATCGATTTTCTTTTCGTTGGCGTCGAGAATGTCGCGCCATCGTTTTGACGTCTTGTAGAACTTGCGTGAAATGGAGGCGAGCGTGTCGCCATCCTTCACGGTGTAGCTTTGTGAGCCACTCGATTTCTCCTTGGCTCCGTGACGGGAGGGTGACTTGGCCGCGCCCGGCCGGGGGTGTCCTTCTTCAATCTCGCGATGCAGGTTGAGATTTTCGTTTCGCAAACGCGCGGCCTCAGCCCGGGTGACGACCGAATCCCCGGACAAGCTTGTACCCAGCGCAAGTTCGTCCCGCTTCATAAAATCTCTGACCTCCGCCGCGTGCGATCCTTCCGGATTGAGCACCAGATAGCGCTTGAAATGATGAAGAGCCTGAAGCGGATCGTTTAGCTTGTCATCGTAAAGCAACGCAAGCTTGTAATGCACCTCCGCGGACTGCGGAGTGCCGTCGAGCGCGGATTCGTACAGATTGATTGCCCAGAGATATTCGCCTTGGGCCGCCTTCCAGTCTGCCTCTTTGATTCTTTGGGTATTGCGCGACGTTACCATCCGCTCGCAACCGCCAAGCAGTAACACGACCAGTAGGCAGTGGCCAAAATGTTGAATTGCTCGATATCGTGACATTTAACGAATTAACGATTCCCTGACTTACCGATTGTGTTACCTGCTTCCAAATG
The DNA here is from genome assembly GCA_963801815.1 of uncultured Verrucomicrobiae bacterium. Lineage (GTDB taxonomy): Bacteria > Verrucomicrobiota > Verrucomicrobiia > Chthoniobacterales > UBA10450 > AV40. Next base: position 60,368 of record CAWDGJ010000001.1, on the reverse strand, counting down.
CGTTACAAACTTCTTCATTTCTTTTATTCACTCAATCGGTAAATCGCTGACCCGTTAAATGAAACGGCTCATTCTCATCGCAACCACGATTTGGATCACTTCCATGTCTATCTACGCCGATCTAACGGCGGGCCAAGCCTATCGAATTAGTTTCGTCGATGTTGACAGTAACGCTCTGTCGACCTCGGATGGTCACACCACGACACTGGTTCTCGTCAGCAAAGCGAACGTCGACAAAGCCCATGCTGTGGGCGATCGAACGCCGGATTTTTGCCTCGGAAATCCGAATTACCGGATGATCACCATTGTCGCGTTTGAAAAACACACCAGGCCCGTCCGCGCCTTCATGACGTCGGTAATGCGCCGACGCGTTAATTCGGAGGCGCAACAGCTTCAGACCCGCTACGATCAATTGAAGATCGCACGAGACGCGCGCAAAGACGTCTTCGTCGCCGCCGATTTCGAAGGCACGATCACGACCCAGCTCGGTTCACAATTCGCCACCGGTCTTTTTCACGTTTTTGTTTTTGGGAAAAATGGAGAACTCATGAAGCACTGGAGTGATGTTCCCAGCGCGGAGGAGCTAACCGCCGCCCTCAAACAAAACTAGTATTGCGGCACATCGGAATCGATTTCGTCCGACCATCTCGCTATGCCGCCCTCGAGATTAAACACGTTCGCGAACCCCGCGTCGCGTAACAAGCGCACCGCCTGCGCACTCCGCTGGCCGCTGTGACAATGCACGATCGTTAGTTGCGTGCGGTCCAGCTCGTTTAATCGATCAGACAATTCTCCAAGCGGAATCAATCGCGCGCCGTTGATGTTCGCTAATTCATATTCTAGCGGCTCGCGAACATCCACCAGCTGAAAAGATTCATGCCCATCCATCTTTTGTTTGAGCTGGCGCACTGAAACCGTCGGAATGGCATTGGTCGAGACCCCGCAAAATTGTTCATAGTCGATCGGCTTGGTGATGGTCGGTGAATCGCCGCAAACCGGGCACTCCGGGTCGCGGCGAAGATTGAATTCACGAAACTTCATTTTCAGCGCATCGAAATAGAGCAGTCGGCCGATCAGCGGTTCGCCAACTCCCAAAATCAACTTGATCGTTTCGCTGGCCTGGATCGTTCCGATAATTCCCGGCAAAACGCCGAGGACGCCGGCTTGCGCGCAGTTTGGAACCGAACCGGGCGGCGGCGGTTCCGGAAACAAACAGCGGTAACATGGCCCACCAAGATGGGGCGCGAACACGGTAGTCTGGCCGTCGAATCGAAAAACTGATCCGTAAACGTTTGGCTTTTTGGCGAATACGCAGACGTCGTTCGACAAATAGCGCGTCGGGAAATTATCCGAGCCGTCGACGACCACGTCGTACTTCGATACAATTGCCATCGCATTTGCGCTCGTGAAGCGGCACTCGTGCGTTTCAATCTCGATGCCCGGGTTCACGTCGCGCAAACGATCGCGCGCCGAATCCAGTTTTTTCCGTCCGACATCTTTCAGTACCATGCAAAATCTGGCGCTGAAGATTGCTAAGATCGACATCGTCGAAATCGACCAGACCAAGCTTGCCGATTCCGGCCGCAGCAAGATAAAGCGCAGCCGGCGAACCGAGTCCGCCTGCGCCGATGCACAACACGCGCGCCTCATTCAGCCGCTTTTGCCCTTCCGGGCCCACCTCGGGCATGATCATGTGCCGCGAGTAGCGCAATTGCTCGTCCTTCGTCATCGCGTTTTGAGTAAGTCCCAATTGATTCCAACGATCCGCCTGTTCTCGAAACGCTTCAACGATTTCGAAAAAATGAGATAGCTCACGCCTTTTTTTTCTTTGAATCCAACCATTCCAAATTCGCTCCCCGCTTCGGTCTTCAAGATCGTCATCACCCGGTTATTCTTGATTTCCGACTGTAAATGCCGGTCCTGCGCCGGTTTTTGCCAAAGGGTGTAAGGCGCAGGTCTTCCGGCTTCGGCAACGACATCAGCGAAGCGTTTTGTTTTCGTCTTCAGCAATTTCACGAGAGTTGAGCTGTTGAGGAGTTAAGCCGCTGAGAAGAGGAATGGGGCTTTGTCTCAACTTCTCAACACCTCAACTTCTCAACGATAAAAAGTCCGCCAGAGAACTACGGCAAGGAGGATCAAACTACCGTTGCTGCATTCCTGCCCTGGCGGGGTTCGTCAGTCCTCAATCCATAGCCCCTGACGGAGAGGAAACTTACCCGCAAGGCCGTGCCTGAGCAACGTGGAAGGAACCGACAACGCGAAATCGCGAGTTTCTGGAGCGTCATTCTATCTGCGCCGGCAGATCATCGGCGGTCATAACACCGCCGCTACAGCTTCTTAACCGAACGGCAGGTTCGCTTTGACCCGTGCTTCGTCCGTTCTGTCGACGCGCGCCATCTTACTAAGATGCCGTTTGCGCTTGGCATTCTTGGCCGAAAGCAAGTGACGCCGGGACGATTGCGCGCGCAAAACTTTGCCGGTTGCGGTAATCTTGAACCGTTTGGCGACCGCTTTGCGAGTTTTGCTGCGAGCGATTGACTTAGGCATGAGGCGCGAAAGATAGATGCCGCCGCGGGTATGACAAATCATTTTTTGGCTTTCACCCGGCGCGGCGACGAAAGTTCCAATCTCAAATCCCAAGCCCCAAGCAAATTTCAAATCTGCCTAATCGCTGCTCTTTACTCGGTAGTGCGACTTGAGGCTGGTTTGAGATTTGGAGCTTGGAATTTGGGATTTCCATTGTGGCGGCTCATGCGCAGATTGATCCATGGAAACATCGCAGGCGAGGGTTCCGCGCGTTGTGATCATCGGCGCCGGTTTCGGCGGGCTTGAGGCCGCGAAGAAGCTGGCCTGCAAAGACGTGCGCGTGACGGTGATCGACCGGACGAATTACCATTTGTTCCAGCCGTTGCTTTATCAGGTCGCGACCGCGGCGCTTTCGCCGGCAGACATCGCCGCACCCGTGCGCGGTGTTCTCAGTAAATGCAAAAACGTGGAAGTCATGCTGGCTGAAGTGCAATCGATCGACGTCAGCGCAAAGAAAGTGAAACTGACCGATGGCGAGGTCGAATACGATTATCTCATCGTCGCTACGGGCGCGCGGCATTCCTACTTCGGGCACCCGGAGTGGGAACGACTCGCGCCCGGGCTGAAAAGCTTGGAAGACGCCGTCGAAATTCGCCGCCGCATTCTGATGGCATTCGAATACGCTGAGAGAACTTCAGACGAAGCCGCACGCAAAGCGGCAATGACATTCGTGATTGTCGGCGGTGGGCCGACCGGCGTGGAAATGGCAGGCGCGATTGCTGAGATCGCGCGTTACACCCTGGCCAAGGATTTTCGCCACATCGATCCTTCGCAGGCGCGGGTGATCTTGGTCGAAGGCGAACCAAAAGTGCTCGCATCGTATCCCGACGACCTGCGCGATAGTGCCATGAAACAGTTGGCCGACCTTGGCGTGGAAGTGCGAACCGGCATTCACGCGACAAATCTTTCGGACCAGGGCCTGCAGGTTGGCGACGAATTCATTCCATCCCGGGTGAAAATCTGGGCGGCCGGGAACAACGCGTCCTTCGTCGGCAAATCGTTAGGCGTGCCGGTCGATCGGGTAGGACGCGTGCTGGTCAACAACGATCTGACGATTCCGAATCATCCGGAAGTGCAGGTGATCGGGGATCTCGCGAATTTTCCGTATCAAACCGGTCAGCCGTTACCGGGAGTCTCGCCAGTTGCGATGCAACAAGGCCGTCATGCCGCGCGAAATATTCTGATGATGATCGACGGCGAAAAGCCCCAACGCTTTTGGTATTTCGACAAGGGCAGCATGGCGACGATCGGCCGGAACAAAGCGGTCGCCGACTTGAGACTCGTCCACTTGAAGGGATTTCCGGCCTGGCTGGCATGGTTGTTTGTCCACATCATTTTTCTCGTCGGATTTCGAAACCGTTTCGTGGTGCTGTTTCAGTGGGCCTGGGCCTATTTGAGTTTCAACAAAGGCGCACGATTGATCACGCGAAACTTCCGATCCGAGCAAAGACCACCGGAGTAAAAACATTTAACGATTTAACGATTAGTGATTTAACGATTTCATTGAGCTCCCATCCATGGTTAAACGTCGGGAATGAATACCCTCCAGGATGCCAAACAGTTACAGCAAAGAACAAAAAACTTCGCAATTCGGATCCTAAAAGTGTTCAGCCAACTTCCGAAAGAGGAAGTATCTCGAATAATTGGGCGGCAGTTTGTTCGCGCAGGAACATCGGTTGCGGCGAATTATCGCGCGACCTGTCGAGCACGTTCTCGCCCAGATTTTATATCGAAAATTAGCGTCGTCGCTGAAGAGGCAGACGAGACACTGTTCTGGCTTGAGCTTCTGGTAGAGTCGCAGCTCATCAGTAAGCAAATCGTTGGGTCACTTATGAGCGAGTGTGAGCAGCTCCTAAAGATATTCTCCGCGTCTCTCACCACAGCGAAACGAAATCGATAACTGCTTCGTCACTTCAATCGCTAAATCTCTGAATCACTAAATCGCTAAATGGGTCTGAAAATCGGGATAATCGGCGCTGGCGCAGTCGGGACCTATTACGGCGCCAAGCTTGCCCATGCCGGAAGTGACGTGCATTTCTTGATGCGCGGGGAACTCAGCGACGTCCAGCGTAGCGGAATTTTTGTTCGTGGCGCGGGAGAGAACTTTCGAGTCGCCAAAGTCAATTGTTACAATTCCACGAAAGAGATCGGGTCGTGCGATCTGGTGATTGTCGCGGTAAAAACAACCTCGAACGGCGATCTTGTCGATCTTGTTCCCCCACTCCTTCACGAACGAACAATGATCCTCACTTTGCAGAACGGCTTGGGTAACGAAGAATTCCTGGCCGCAAATTTCGCCGCGGATCGAGTGCTGGGCGGGCTTTGTTTCATTGCGGTGGAGCGACATTCCAAGGCCGAAGTCGAGCGTTATGCCTACGGTCAGCTAATTCTTGGCGAATTCGGTCGTCCCTCTCAACCTCGAACGCACGAAGTGTCTACCGAATTCACCCGGGCAAACGTCCGTAGCACGGTGACCGAAGATCTTGCCCTTGAGCGCTGGCGAAAATTGATCTGGAACATTCCATTCAATGGGCTCTCTGTCGTGGCCGGCGGAATCGACACGGCCGCGATACTTGGCCACAAAGACCTGCGTGAACTGACGCTTGCATTAATGGCGGAAGTGATTGCAACGGCCAACAAATGCGGACACGCACTACCGAGCGACGCCTGGCGCAAACATATTGAGCGGACCGAATCCATCGCTGGATACAAACCGTCAACCTTGAGCGACTGGGAAACTGGCCGGGCGTTGGAGGTGGAGGCGATTTGGGGCGAACCCATTCGACGCGCCGCGGCCATCGGCGCACAAATGCCGCGCACGGAAATGATTTACCTGCTTCTGAAGGAGCTGGACGAGCGTCGCCGAGCCTTATGAAAATCAAAGCTCGGCCAATCCCGCACGTTGAAGCTCGCGACCTGCAGTGGAAAATCACCGTCAATGCTGTCGATCTTCAACGGTTCGCGCAAAAAGCAGCCGCGCTCTGTCTCCAGCTTCCAACCAGGAAAAAAACGGACCTTCAACAGTTGGAACAGATTTCAGTATTGATTATCTCCGATCGGCGCATGGCAACGTTGCATCGTCGGTTCATGAACGAACTGGGTCCGACTGATGTGTTGACGTTTCAGCACGGGGAAATTTTCATCAGTGTTGAAACAGCGCTTCGCAACGCGCGCCGATTCGGAAACGCTCTCGCCCGCGAGCTCGAGCTCTACGTTGTCCATGGTCTCCTTCACCTGAACGGGTTCGACGATCGGGATCCGGCCGGCATACGAAAAATGCGCGCGACCGAGAAAACGATTCTCCACAGGCTGCGTCGCTAACAGGTTTGAACTGAAGGCGCGCTGTGATAGCATTTTTTAATGAGCGCGCGGCCAGCCCGGGACGGGTCGATGGCAAGGAAGGAATCTCCGCGGTGAACGAGATGGAGATCGAGCGAGGTTCTACGTCCACCATTGAAGCACCATCGAAGGAAACCGAGACGCGCGACAAAGAAGAGCTCGACGTGCCGTGGCAGGTCGTGGTGCACAACGACCCGGTGAACTTGATGACCTACGTGACGATGGTCTTTCAGCGCGTGTTCGGTTATCCGCGCGAAAAAGCCGAGCGACACATGCTCGAAGTGCATCAAAAAGGCCGTTCGATTTTATGGTGCGGCGTACGCGAGCGCGCTGAGTTTTACGTCCAGCAATTGCACGGTCATCTCCTGCTCGCGACCCTCGAAAAAGTTGTTTGATATGGAGATTTGCAGAAAAGGTGACGCGTTGGAGATTTCCGACCTCGATCCTTTTCTGGCCGAGCTTTTCCGACAAATCCCTGGAAGCGCCAAATTTGATGGCATGCCCGAAGCCGAAGCCCGCTTGTTCAGCCGGCCTTCGGCGGAAAAAGAGATTTGCGCGGAGTGGAAGAGCTACGTCGAACCGGAATTGCGACGGCTTTTTCGCAGCGCAACCGAAACGGTCGCCGACGATCTCAGGCAGCTAAACGGAGATGAGAAATCGCTTCGCAATCGCACGCTTGCCATTCCATTCGAACATGCGGATGCCTGGCTGAGCGCGCTCAATCAGGCCCGGCTCGTAATCGCGACCAAATACAAGTTCTCCGACGAGGAACTGAACGACCACGATCGCTCTCCGATTGGTTCGCGCCGCGACCTCGGGCTTTTTCAGATCAATCTCTATGGCTTTCTCCAGGAATTTATTTTGCGGGAAATGCAATCGGGCTAGCGGCGCAGTTTTAGTCGAAGTTGAAAAAGGCGGTGAAAAATCACTCCCCGCGGGGATTCGCCAGGGGCGATGATTACTTTGGCGACGAACCGGACTGGCGTTGGCCACGCTCCCTGACCATCGACATCAGGCGCTCCTTGATTGCGGCCGACGCTGTGGCCGGCTTGAGACTCAGGGCAAAAGCTTCGTGCAGGCTGTAACACTGACTGATGAACTCTTCGGCGGCGGCGCCGTACTGTTTGCGGGCAGCTTCGAACTCCTGGAGCTCTTCGGGTTCGAGAGCACCAATGACGTAAAGCCGCGCGCTGTTCTGGAACTGCTCAAAGCTCATCTCTTAACTCCTTCAAACTTTCGTAGATCTTTTTCAAGCCTAGCTCCAGGCGGGTCTTTACAGTGCCCAAGGGTATATTCGTATGAACCGCGATTTCGCGCTGGCTCATCCCCTGAAAAAATGCGAAATCGATCACCTGCTGCTGCGCTCCCGGCAATGAACGAATCACTTTTGCCATCAATGCGCGGGTATCGCCAGCCCTAATATCCTCCGCGGTAGTGTTTTGTACCCAGGCAAGTGGCTGCTGCTCCGGTTCGGCCTTAAGCCGTTCTTCCGCCCGGGCGTAAGCCTGCTTTTTTCGCAACGCGTCAATCGCGCGCCGCCGGGCGAGTGTGACCATCCACCCTAATGGCTTGCCTTTTTGCGCGGAAAAATTTTTCGCACGGTTCCAGATTTCCACGAACACCTCCTGGAGCAAATCGTCGGCCTCGGTTTCGTTATGAATGATCCGCAAGACCAGCGCTTTCACGATTCCGCCGTAACGATCATAGAGTTGCGAAAACGCATCCGTATCGCCTGCCTGGATCGCGGTCATGAGTTCGACATCCGTTGGCGTAGCGGGGTCAGGCTGCTTTGCGGCTACCGATGATTTCTTCTCCGGTACGATGTCGATCTCCGAAGCTGTCGTGCCTTCCATCCTGGAATCGGACGCCGAAGCCATGTTCAAGTTCTAATTCCATCGGCGACGGGCGTCTACCGATTTTCCCGCCTGGCGCACTTGGATCTCTGATAAATCTTGACCCTCGCACAACATCCCGAATACGATCTCGCCCTCAATGCAGCATCATAAGACGCCGCGACAAATCAACTTAATTCACATGAAAATCATAGTCCCTTTTTTTGCATCCCTTTTTCTCGCCGCCATGACGTTCGCGCAGGAGGAATCACCAGCGCCAACCGAATCGACTGCGCCCGCTGCGGAAGAGAAGCCGTCAGCTAATGTTGAAACGGCTCCCGAGATCACACCTTCGGAAGCAACCGCACCAGCTTCTAAGTCGAAAGAAGAACCCATGGCAACGCCAGCTCAGGCCAAGGCAGCCAAGAAAGAAGCATCTCCGGCCACCACAACAGCCGCAAAACCTGCTGCCGCCAACGCCGCGAAACCTGCGACCGCCGCAGCTGCCGGCAAGAACATGAGCGTTAAAGACATGGAGAACGCGTGGGAAGCTTCGGTTGCCAAACACGACTACACGACTGTTGACGGATATATCGCCGCTGACTTCACTGGCGTGTCTTCTAAAAACAAATTTGTCGGCCGGTCTGAAATACTCTCCGAATACAAGGGCGATAAAGACACTTATAAGTCCGCCAAGAACGAAAGGCTGAACATCAAGATGTTCGGTAACAACATCGCCGTTGTCACGGGTCGCGCCCGGGAAGTCGGGACCGCCAAAGATGGGAAAGCGTTCGATCGCACGTTTCTATTTACCGACACCTGGATGATGCGTGGCGGAAAATGGCAATGTATCGCCTCACACATCAGTAAGATTAAGGGTTAGTCTCACGTTTTGGTTGTTTTGAAAGCGGCCCCGAAGTTTTCGGGGCCGCTTTTTTTTCACCAAGTCAGCGATTATGGATCTCCGCCAACTGTCAAAACCGACAATTGCGCGGCACGCCGGGTGCGGCAAAGGTTAATGTTATGCCGCAGACCGACGCCAACGACCCCCTTTGGTACAAGGACGCGATCATCTACGAGCTGCATGTCAAAACATTTCACGATAGCGACGGCGACGGCATTGGAGATTTTCGCGGGCTGATCGAGAAGCTCGATTATCTTCAGAGAGCTTGGCATCACCGCGATCTGGTTGCTCCCGTTCTATCCGTCGCCGCTTAAAGATGACGGCTACGACATTGCCGACTACTTCGATGTCAATCCAAACTACGGAACGCTCGAGGATTTCCGCGCGTTTCTCAGTGAAGCGCACGAACGCGGACTGCGCGTCATCACCGAATTGGTGATCAATCACACGTCCGACCAAAATCCGTGGTTTCAAAAATCGCGCCGCGCACCACCCGGCTCGCCCGAGCGCGAGTTCTACGTTTGGAGCGATACGCCGGAAAAATACAACGAGGCGCGGATCATTTTTAAAGATTTCGAAACATCGAACTGGGCGTGGGATCCGGTCGCCAAGGCGTATTACTGGCACCGGTTTTATTCGCACCAACCTGATCTTGAATTTCGATAATCCCGCTGTCCACGAAGCGGTTGAAAAAGTTTGCGATTTCTGGCTGTCGATAGGCGTCGATGGATTGCGCCTCGACGCCGTGCCTTATCTCTACGAGCGCGAAGGCACGAACTGCGAAAATTTGCCGGAGACCCATGCTTACCTGAAAAAACTGCGCGCGCATGTCGATCAAAAATTTCCCGGACGCATGTTGCTGGCCGAAGCGAACCAATGGCCGGAGGACGCGGTCGCGTATTTCGGCAACGGCGACGAGTCGCACATGAATTTCCATTTCCCGCTCATGCCGCGGATGTTCATGGCGCTGCAAATGGAGGACCGGTTTCCGATCATCGACATTCTCGACCAGACGCCGCCGATTCCGGAAAACTGCCAATGGGCGATGTTTCTGCGCAATCACGACGAGCTCACGCTCGAAATGGTCACGGACGAGGAGCGCGATTACATGTGGCGCGTTTACGCGAACGATCCGCACGCGCGAATTAATCTCGGAATTCGCCGCCGGCTCGCGCCGTTGCTCGCAAACAACCGGCGCAAAATCGAGCTGCTGAACGCGCTCCTGTTTTCCATGCCCGGCACGCCGATCATTTATTACGGCGACGAGATCGGTATGGGCGACAATATCTATCTCGGCGATCGCAACGGCTGCCGCACGCCGATGCAATGGAGTCCCGACCGTAACGCCGGTTTTTCCGGGGCCAATCCGCAGCAGCTCCATCTGCCGGTCATTATCGATCCCGAATATCATTACGAAGCGATCAACGTCGAAAATCAGCAGAAGAACTTGTCATCGCTGCTTTGGTGGACGCGCCGAGTCATCGCGATGCGCAAAAACTTCAAGGCGTTCTCGCGCGGCACAATCGAATTTCTGTTTCCCGAAAACGCCAAGGTCCTCGCGTTTTTGCGCCGCTACGAAAACGAAACTGTGCTTGGCGTCGTCAATCTCTCACGCTTTTCCCAATTCGCTGAGCTCGATCTCTCCAAATTCGCCGGCTCGGTGCCCATGGAAATTATCGGCCGCAGTCCATTTCCACGCCGATCAAGAAGTCGCCCTATTTCCTGACGCTCAACGGGCATTCATCGTACTGGTTTCTCCTCCAACCGCAGAGCAAACGCGAGCGCGCGGCGAAAAAACGCATTGTCCCGACGATCAACGCTGCGCCGAATTGGAAGCGCTCGCTGGCTGATGGACAACGCGAAAAAATCGAAAGCGAAATTCTGCCGGAGTACATCGCGACCTGCCGCTGGTTTGGCGCCAAGGCGCGGACGTTGCGCGAAATGCGCGTGCGAGAACATTCCGCAATTTCTTCCGCGCCGAACGCAGCGCAATTCTGGATCGTCGAAGTCAGTTATCTCGACGGCCCGACAGAAAACTACGCGTTGCCGGTCAAGATCGCGTCCGCTGAAAAGGCTAAAGGCATTACGCAATCTGCGCCGCATGCCGTCATCGCGCAGTTTGATCGGACGGCTCGATTCTGTTCGACGCGGTGTGGGACAAGAATTCCGCGAAAAACTTTTCCAGCTCATGCTCGACGGACAACCTGCTAACGGTCGGAACGGAAAGCTTGTTGGCGCGCTCAGTCCACGGGTCGGTCAAGTCACCGGCGTTCCACCTTCGAATGTTCTCGGCGCCGAGCAAAGCAATTCGTCGATGCTTTTCGAGGACAAATTCTTCCTGAAGCTTTATCGGAAACTCGAAGACGGCGTGAATCCGGACGTCGAAGTGACGCGTTTTCTCACCGAGCGCGCGAAGTTCGACAATGTGCCCGGCTTTCAGCGGCGCGATCGAATATCGCCGCGAAAAAGCGCAGCCCACCGTCGTTTGCTTGTTGCAGGATGCCGTGCCAGCGGAAGCCGATGCCTGGACGATGACACTCGATGCACGTCGGCCGTTATTACGAACGAGTCCTCTGTCGAAAAGCTGAGCTGCAGGATGAAACGACGCCCGCCGGCCGCGCTGCTCGAAGAACTTGTTGGCGGCATTTATCCCGAAAAAGCAAAGCTGCTCGGCCAACGCACCGGCGAACTGCATCTCGCGCTCGCCTCCGTCCGCGACGATCCCGCGTTCGCGCCCGAGCCATTCAACGCCATGGCGCAGCGTTCGGTTTATCAAAGCATGCGTGCGCTCATTGCGCCGAAATTTCGACGCTTGAAAAAGAAGTTGAAGACTCCCGGATACGTCTTCAGGAGAAGCCAGGAAGTTCTCGGCGCTGAGAGAGAAATTCTGGCGCGCGAAAAACGCCTGCTCGATCGGAAAACTAACGCCGCCAAAATCCGGATCCACGGCGATTATCATCTGGGCCAGGTCCTCTACACCGGGAAAGATTTCGTCATTCTCGATTTCGAAGGCGAACCGGCGCGCCCGTTGAGCGAGCGCAAACTGAAACGCTCGGCGTTGCGCGACGTTGCCGGCATGATGCGCTCGTTTCAATACGCCGCCTACAGCGCGCTTTGGCAACCAGCCATGCGCACCGAAGACATTCCGTTCCTCGAGCGCTGGGCCGACCTCTGGTATCGGCTGATGAGCAGCGTCTTTCTCCAGAGCTATTTGAGACGCGACTGCCGGCGCCGTCGTTCGTCCCGAACAATTTCGACGATTTCCAGATTCTTCTTGAAGCCTATCTTCTCGACAAAGCCGTCTACGAAATCGGCTACGAACTGAACAATCGCCCCGATTGGGTCGTCATTCCGATCCGCGGCATCAAACACATTCTGAAAGCGACTTAATAACCAGCCACAGATCAACACGGATTAAGAATTCTGTTTCTTTAATCTGTGAAAATCTGTGTCAATCTGTGGCTCAAATCCTATGAACGAACTATCTCGATAAGATCGACAGTGACATCGCGGAAAAGCATCTCTTGAAGCACCCGTTTTATCTCGCCTGGGCGCGCGGGGAACTGAGCAAAGAGGCGCTGACGGATTACGCGAAGCAGTACTACCATCACGTCGCAGCGTTTCCGACTTATCTCTCGGCCGTGCACGCGAAGTGCGACGATCAACCGACCCGCAAACAAATTCTTTCCAACTTGATCGATGAAGAAGCCGGTTCACCGAATCATCCGGAGCTTTGGAAGCAATTCGCGAATGCGCTCGGCGTGGACGATGTCGACCTTGAGAAAACGGAGAAGCAATCCGAGACGAAAAATTTGATCGACACGTTTCGCTCGGTTTGCGGCGAAAAATCGACGGCCGAAGGGTTGGCTGCGCTTTACGCTTACGAATCGCAAATTCCCGCGATTTGCGAATCTAAGATCGACGGCTTGAAGAATTATTACGGCTTCAAAGATCCGAAAGATTACGAATACTTCTCGGTTCACATCGAAGCCGACAAGGAGCATTCCGCCGCCGAGCGCGAAATGCTGAGCGCGTCGATCGACAATAGGAACTGCCGACACCGTGCGAGCGTCAGTCAATCGCGTGCTTGATGCGCTGTGGGAAATGCTCTCCGGCGTTTGCCGCCGTCACGCGATCGCGTGTTGAGCGAATGTGAAATTCGCTTTTCGAAACTTGACTGTTTTAAACGGTCAAGTTTCGAGTCGCTGCGAAAGTTCGTCTACCGCGGCGTGCTGAGCAGTCCCTTAACTAATCGTTATCGATTTCCTCCAGACCCTGGTCGCGCGGAGTTATGCCTTCGGCCATATCGACATGAAAACTCTGTTTCACTTTCGTGGTTCCGAAAGTCAGATCCGCGTTGTAATCCCCCGCCGGCAAAAGCCGTTTCGGATCGTCGCCTCCGTATTCGGTGATGACGTCCTTGCTCGGACGGAGGTCCCAATTCAATCGCGTGAACCCGGGCGTACCGGGCGCTTTGAGATTTGCCACTGGTTGTCCGTTCGATTTCGTGATCGCGATTTTGATTTCGTCCCCCGTGAATTCCTTGACCCAAACCGTAAAGAGCGCGCCTTCAGGCGGATTTTGGCCGCGATAAATGCCTTTTCCGTTTGAATCGACAAATCCTGGCTGCAAATACGCGCCGGTCACGGAGCGAACACTAAACAGGTGCGCTGGTTTGGCTTCGATCTCAGGAGTGAATTCTCGAAATGGCACGCTGTCGTCCAGAATCGCAATGCTTCGACCGTGTGTTGCAATCACCAGATCGGAGGTGCGGGGATGAATTTGAATGTCATCCACGCGCACCGGTGGAACGTCTCCGATCCGAACCCAATGCGCGCCTTGATCGAACGCTGCGAACAATCCGAAGTGGGTTCCGGCATAAAGCAATTTCGGATTCACCAAATCCTGACGAACAACTTCCACCGGATCGTTCGCCGGTAGATCACCCGTCACCGATTGCCAGGTTCTACCGAGATCGGCTGTGCGCACGATCATCGGTCGATCGTCACCGCTGCGATACGCGTTCAGCGCGACGTAAGCAACATTGGGATCCGCACTCGAGGGATCGATACAGACGACCCATTGGCCGCGCGCCGGTTCGGGCAAATTGTTCGTCAACTCGGTCCATTTGCCTCCTTCGTTCTCGGTAACCCAAAGCCGCCCATCATCGGTTCCGGCCCACAACATTCCCGCGCGCTTTGGCGACTCAGCCAATGAAAAAACCACGCCGTAATTTTCCGCCCCACTGCCGCTGGCAGTCGTTTTTGCCGGATCGTTGTGACTGAGATCAGGACTGATGACCGAATATTTTTCCATTTGATCGGTGAGCTTGAAAATGCGGTTACCGCCAAGATAAATCACGCCTGGCGAATGCCGGCTCATGATCATCGGCGAATTCCAATGAAACCGGTAACGCGGCTGACCTTCGGTTGGTTCTGGGCGCAAACGCCGCAGTTCGCCGTTGCGCAAGTTGATTCGATGAACTTCTCCTTGCTGACTCTCGGCATAAAATGTGTCGCGATCTTTGGGATCAAATTGAACATAAAATCCGTCGCCCCCGGCCAGCGCAGTCCAATCGGAATTGCGAATCTGCTCTTTGCTTTGCACGGCGCTCGGGCCAACCCAGTTCTCGTTGTCCTGCAAACCGCCGGCGATCCGAAAGTACGGTTTCGAATCATCGAGCGAAATCCGGTAAAATTCGCCCGCCGGAAACTTATTGAGATGGTCCCAATTTTTCCCGCCGGCAAAGCTCTGATAAAGACCACCGTCAGTTCCGAGCAGTAAACGAAGACAAACCGGCGGCTTGGGTGGTTTGTTTTTGTCTTCCGGTTTCGGCGGCTTTGGTGGCGGGGCGCTATTGGGTTGAATCGCAAGGGCGTGGCAATCGGGATGCACTTTTTCAGTCAGATCCTCCCGGAAGTTTTTGCCGCCGTCATCCGAGACGAGCAGAGCAAACTCGAGCAGGTAAACCCGTTGATCGTTCACTGGATCGATCCGGATCTGGCTGAAATAAAACGGACGCGGATCAACCGCGCTCATCCGAGCCCAATGCTCGCCGCCATCTTCTGAGCGAAACACGCCGCCGTTCTTGCTTCGAAGATCGGCCAGTTGACCGGCACCGCCGGCATAACTTTGCACCACCGCCATCACAATATTCGGTTTGTTCGCGGCGACGGCGAGACCGATCCGTCCCGTTTGGACTGGAAGGCCGCCGCTCAATTTTTTCCAGCTCGCTCCGCCGTTCGTGCTCTTGAAAATGCCACCGACATCTTCGCCGTTCGTCGCCGCCGGCCCGGAAGTGAAACTCCATGGCGTGCGCTGGCGCGCGTAAAGTGCAGCGTAAACTGTTTGCGAATTGTTGGGATCGAGGACCACGTCGCCACAACCGGTGCGCACGTGGTTGGGCGCGGCCGCCTGTAACACTAGTTTCCAGGTTTTTCCGCCGTCAGTTGTTTTATAGAGACCACGCTCCCCGCCGTCCGCCCATAAATGTCCCATTGCCGCGACATACGCGACGTCCGGATTTTTTGGATCGACCACGATACGCGCAATGGTGCGGCTGTCTTTCAATCCAACATTCGTCCAATGCTCGCCGCCATCAGTGGTTCGATAAACGCCATTGCCCCAATCGGATGAGTTCCGGTCGTTCGCTTCACCGGTGCCGACCCAGATTGCGTCCGAATCCGATGGAGCAATTGCAATCGCACCAATCGACAGGTCCGGTTGTTTGTCGAAAATTGGATCAAAGGTAACGCCGGCGTCCCCTGATTTAAAAATTCCACCGTGTCCCAGGGCTACGTAAAAGACGAATGGGTTCCGGGGATCGATCGCGATGTCGGAGACACGTCCGCTCATAACGGCTGGGCCAATCGCGCGCGCTTTGAGATTTTTGAAAAGCACGTCGGTTAATTGCCCTGCTCCGGAAGCCGGCGCCGGCGTCACAGAAGCCGACAACGGCGGCGTTGTGCTCACGGGCGAAGCAGCGGCCGGCGAACCACCACGCCCTGGCGGGGATTCTTCCTGTGCGAAGGAAAGAGTATATAATTAAGAGCGCTAAGAAAAAAGCGATTCGGATGCTCATAGATTTGAGAAGAAATCATGACGGTTTGCGCGCCAAGGGCAAGAGCGCTAGCGGCCAAAAGGCCGGGCAACACCCCGCAATTGACGACCTTTGCAGCAGTACAAATGCGGGTATATCGTTTTCAAATCTATGACGCAGGCCGTGTTAGAGGGAAAGGTTGGTATTGTTTTCGGTGTCGCGAACAAGCGGAGCATCGCGTGGGCAATCGCCCAGGCGTGGGCAAACGCCGGCGCGCGCTTGATCTTCAATTATCAGGGCGAGCGCCTCAAAGAGAACGTCGAAGAACTTGCGGCCACGTTCGGCGAAAAAACGCCGCTTTTTCCATGCGACGTTTCCAGCGACGCCGAGATCAAGACGTTTTTCGAAAAAGTGCGCGGCGAAACCGATCGGGTCGATCTTTTGCTGCATTCCGTAGCATTCGCGCCGAAGGAAGCGCTCGAAGGCGACTTCGTGAGCACAACGCGCGATGCCTTTCGCATGGCTCACGATATCAGCGCCTATTCGCTGGTCGCGCTCGCGCGCGAAGCCTCGCCGATGATGACAAACGGCGGGAGCATTCTGGCGATGACCTACTACGGCTCGGAAAAAGTCGTGCCGCATTACAATGTGATGGGCGTAGCCAAGGCCAGCCTTGAAGCGTCCACGCGCTACCTCGCGTACGATTTGGGTCCCAAGAAAATCCGCGTGAACTGCATCTCGGCCGGACCGGTACAAACCCTTGCCGCGCGCGGCATTAGCGGGTTCTCGCAGATGTTGAAACATTATCAGGAACGCGCGCCGCTAAAGCGAAGTTGCGATCCAGCCGAACTGGGCGAGACCGGCGTTTTCCTGGCGAGCGACGGTGCGGCAGCGATCACCGGCCAGGTAATTTACGTCGACGGTGGCTACCAAATTATGGGAATGTAGCCATGGTCGATCGGCCAAACGAGAGAACCCCGGAAACATGATTGCGCGAATTTGGCATGGCTGGACTTCACGCGAGAACGCAGAGAAATACGAAAAACTCTTGCGTGAAGAGGTTTTGCTCGAAATTGCGAAACGTTCTATCCCCGGCTACAAGGGCGCGGAGCTTTTTATTCGCGAGGCTGAAAACGACGAAATGGAATTTATTACTCTGCTCCGGTTCGAGAGCCTTGACGCCGTCAAAATTTTCGCAGGCAAGAATCATGAGCAACCGGTGATCCCGCCCGAATGCAAAAAGTTCCTCAAGCGGCACAGCGAAAAGTCGCGTCACTACCGAATCATCCCGATTAATTAGATGTCATTGGCGGACGAACTCGGGCAGTTGCTCGGCAGCGCCGCCATCGCCGATGATCCCGAAACATTGGCCGCCCACAGCGGTGACAAGTGGTTCGCGGCCGAAACGCCGGAAATCGTTGTCTTCGCAAGATCGACATCGGACGTATCGAAGCTTCTGATGTTTGCTTCTGAACGTAAAGTTCCCGTGACGGCGCGTGGCGCAGGATTCGGTTACGTCGGTAGCTGCGTGCCGGCGAAAAAAGGAATTGCCCTGTCGCTGATGCGAATGAACCGAATCAAGGAAATCAATTTCGCGGACGCCGTCGCGATCGTTGAACCGGGCGTCATTACTGCCGAATTGAAAACGGCGGCGCGCGCCCAAAAACTATTTTACCCGCCCGATCCGGCGAGTATGAAGGACTGCAGTATCGGCGGAAACGTGGCTACCAACGCAGGTGGGCCCCGCTGTTTGAAGTACGGCGTGACGCGCAATTACGTGATCGGTCTCGAGGTTGTTCTCGCGAACGGTGATGTTTTGCGAACCGGTGGCCGCGTTCACAAGAACAAAACCGGCTTTGATTTGATCGGCCTTTTTGTGGGATCGGAAGGAATGCTCGGTGTCGTCACTGAAATCACGCTCCGATTGCTTCCGCTACCGCCCGCGCGGGCCACCCTGTCGGCGGCGTTCGCGAAAATGTCTGAAGCCGCGGCATCGGTGCAGGAAATTTTCGCCAACGGATTCTTGCCGGCGGCGCTCGAGATCGCCGACAGCTTCACGCTCGAGGCGGCCCGAAAAGATTTGGGCCATGCGATTGTTCCCGCCGGCAACGCGCATTTGCTGGTAGATCTTGACGGCCAGCCGGAAAGCGTACGCACCGAGGCGGCTGCGATCCGAAAGTTGATTCGAGCCAGAAAACCAAACGCCCTTGAGATGGCGACGGGCGAAGAAGATTGCGAAAAACTTTGGGCTCTCCGCCGGCAGTTCAGTAATTCGCTGCGCGCGACCGGCCTGACCAAACTCAACGAGGACGTGGTCGTTCCGCGCAGCCACATCGTCGACCTCGTCGAGTTCGCGGAAAAGCTGAGTGCGAGATCAGGATTCCCGATCGCGTGTTTTGGTCACGCGGGCGACGGCAATATTCACGTGAACATCATGGCCGACCGTTACAATCGCGATGCCGCGGTTCGCGAAAAAGTCGAACACGCGCTCGACGATCTCTTTGAACGGGTCCTGGCGTGGGGCGGCGTGATCACCGGTGAACACGGAATTGGCCTGGCTAAGAAACGCTGGTGGCCGGAGGCAACCAGTGGACCGGTTCGCGAAATGCACCGCAAATTGAAGACGATCCTCGATCCAAACGGCATTTTAAATCCGGGAAAATTTGTTGACTAAGTGGCATTTACGTCGAAAGTCACCATCTCGCTTCGCTGATTAAGGCTCAGGCCGCTGGCGCGGTCTGGTTCGAATTTTTCGCCTGGCGTAGCGTCAAACCATATGCAGCGCGTTGTGCTGCCCGTGTTTCATGAAACCTGGAAAAATTACACATACTATTGCCGCTTTGCTCTCGTCGGTCTCGGCCCTGTTTGGTCATGGGATCATGACCAAAGAAGAGCCGATCAAGACGAAGCTAACCAAGAAGTCCGACACAAAATCGGACGAATCCATCGTCAGCATTAATTCCCTCGCCTTTGCACCGAACCATTTGAGATCGGGGCCGCCTTCGCCTGGCACTCGGTACCCGTGGAAGCAACAGATTGTGACCACAATCTTCTGGATTGGCGAGAAGCCGGCCGGGAATAACCCCGTGCCGAATCGAGCAAGCTCGTGGGATAAAGAGTGGTCCAGAAGTTACGGCGGTTTCGACGACCCGAATCCTGCGCATCGAAGCGATTATACTCCGGCAAACTTCACGCCCCGCCAAAACCCATTTTACTGCGCGCTCCCTTACAATGACAAAGCCTCGACTGGCCACCGGCCGGAAGCAGCGAGGATCGTTCCCTGGTTCAATGCTGCTTACCAAGGCCCGGGAGTTTCGGTGTGCAAAGACCGCTGGATCGCGATTCGTAAAGGAAACAAGGTCGCGTACGCACAGTGGGAAGACGCCGGACCGTTCCGCACCGATCACTGGCAATATGTTTTCGGCAACGAACGTCCTAAACCGAACCTGAACAAGGGCGCCGGCCTCGACGTCTCGCCCGCGGTGCGCGATTACCTGGGGTTAAACGAAACCGACGTGACAGACTGGCAGTTCGTCGAATTCAAGGACGTGCCGCGCGGGCCGTGGTCGAAGTTGGGTGAGAACAACACGTTCGTCATCAACGATCGCAAAGGCAAAACGCGCTTGGCTGAAGCGAAGAAGCCAGGTCATTTTCGACTCCCGTGGGCGTCCGAATGATCGCTGCTGCGTGCAGGTTCGACCTCAATGGTCGGACACTGATGGTGGCGGCTTGGCTCTTCGCTCGCTGACGCGCGTGTAAGCGAAGAAAAAGCCCAGGAAGCAGCCGGTGATGAGCAAAAATAGAAACAGGAACGCTGCGGAGCGGAGGGATTTGTTGCGTTGTTTCGCTTGTTTCCAACTCGTCCGCTTTTGAAGCAACTCTAACTCGAGCAGACGGGTCAATTGCTCCGCTTCGGCGGTCTTGGGGTCGAGCTTAACGGGTTCAGACATCGCCTTTGAAATCCGCAACTCCCGTGCCCGATTAACACCGGACATTAGGCCGGGGTTTGCAGCACCTGTCGCCAGGAAACCGCTTAAACGGTTGTCCGCCCGCCGAGTCTGGCCGTTACCGCGCTGTATCAGGAATGCAGGGAGGAAGACCAATCTCCCGGTAAAGATTGCGCGTTCTGGCACCTTCGCTGCTGTTAAAATGCCCGTGCAAGCTACCTTTTTCCAGAAAGTCATCATCTGTGCTGTCGCCGGATTCCTTGCCGCCTCGCTCATTCAATGGGCAAAGGTGTTCGTCGAAGGGGCCGACGATGCTCTAAATAAGGGGTACCAACACCACGCGGTGATGTCCTCGCCCTAACGGGCACCCTAAACCGATATTGCTCCGGGCACGCAGGCTCGACAAGTGCGCAACGCACCTTGCATCTGAGCCTTAATTAAACTGTATTAAACCAGCGTGAAGATTGGTTTTGCGCAGCTTAATCCAACGGTTGGCGATTTGCGGGGTAACTTCGACAAAATCGTTCAGTCTTACGAACGTCTCGCCACCGCCGGCGCCGACCTTGTCATTACGCCCGAGCTCGCAGTTACCGGCTATCCACCCCAGGACTTGGTTTTCAAATCGCGGTTCGTTCCCGAAACGCTCGAGATCGTGAAACAACTTCATGCCCGCGTCGGCAGCGCCGCGCTGCTCGTCGGATTTGTCGATCGAAACGAAGGCCGTGGCCGCCCGTTTCACAATGCCGCCGCATTACTCGAGCGCGGCAAACCGGGCCGTGTCGCCCATAAATCGCTCTTGCCGACCTACGATGTCTTCGACGAAGACCGCTATTTTCAACCCGCGGCCAAAATTGAACCGTTCGATTGCGGCGGAAAGAAAATCGGCGTCACGATTTGTGAAGATATCTGGACCGAACATTATCTCCCCCGCCCGCTCTATGATTGCGAGCCCACGCGAAGTCTGATCGAGCAAGGCGCGGAGATCATTCTGAATCTGAGCGCGTCGCCGTTCACGTTGCATAAGCCGGCGATTCGTTACGAAATGGTCGCCACACTGGCCCGCACCTACAAACGGCCAATCTTTTATTGCAATGCCGTCGGCGGTAACGACCAGCTTGTCTTCGACGGAAATTCCATCGCGGTAAATGCGTCTGGCAAATTGCTCGCGCAATTACCCGCTTTCCGCCAGCACGAAGAAGTCGTCGATACCGATTCAACCGCTGCGTTTGAATTCCACGAAGAATCAACGCCGAAACAGCTCTTCAACGCGCTTTCGTTAGGCCTGCGTGATTATTTGCGAAAGTGCGGTTTCAAATCGGCGGTGCTCGGGCTCAGCGGCGGAGTCGATTCCGCGGTCGTCGCGGCCATTGCCGCTGACGCACTCGGGCCCGAAAACGTAGTCGGCGTTTCGATGCCGAGCCAGTATTCGTCCCGCGGCAGCATTGATGACGCGAAAAAACTTGCCGAAAATCTCGGGATCAAATTGTTGCATATCCCAATCGCTGAAACTTTCGCCGTGTTCAAAAGCCAGTTTGAGGAAATCTTTTCCGGTCGGCCGGAAAACGAAACCGAGGAGAATATGCAGCCGCGTTTGCGGGCGATGACTCTGATGGCTCTGTCGAACAAGTTTGGCCATTTGGTCCTTTCGACCGGCAATAAGAGCGAGCTCGCAGTTGGCTACTGTACGATTTACGGCGACATGGCCGGAGGACTGGCAGTGATCAGCGATGTGCCCAAGACCATGATTTATGATCTCGCGCGCTGGATAAACCGCGAAAAGGAAATCATCCCGAAGTCGACAATCGAAAAACCGCCCAGTGCAGAGTTGAAACCGAACCAGAAGGACCAGGACACCTTGCCGCCGTATGAAATCCTCGACGAAATCCTGCGCCTTTACGTCGAAGAAAATTTGAGCGCGCGCGACGTCATTGCTCACGGCTTCGATGAAAAAACGGTGCGCTGGGTCCAGCGCCGAGTGGATTTGAATGAATACAAACGCGAACAGGCCGCACCCGGATTGAAAGTCACCTCCCGAGCGTTCGGTCTCGGCCGCCGCATGCCCATCGCCCAAAAATACGTCGACTGATTGTTAGACGATCCCTCACGATCGACTGGCCGCGAGACCATTTTAAAACAACTTAGCTCGTGGCGATCCGCTTATCTCTTTCTTATTGACGGACCGCTGACTGGTGATCTCTGATTTCTGAGATGCGCAGCACCTCGCGCTGCCAGGGAACGAGCATGGCATCGGATTTAGATGAATCGGCGCCGATGGCTTCGAGAGTTGCGCGCGGGGCGATAAACGAGGACTCGATGTGTAACTCTTTCGCGGCGTGATCCCGATTTTGGCGAAGTTTTTCGACTCGCTTGATCACTTCGGCGGTTGGGCGTGTGCCGGAACGCCGCGGCCTGACCGGCCAATCTTTCTCGGGTAACTCCATCCCCCGTTTCGCTGCTTCTAGAAAGGTACGGCGACGACGATCGGAGAAATGCTTGTAATCAGACGATTCGCCGGCTGCGAACTGCTGCGCCGAGAATATAAGCTCGCGATTTTGCAAAATGTGAAACGGTGGACGATCGGCCGCTTCGGCTTCCTTATCGCGCCAGTTCCAGAGTTCGCGCAAAACCGCGGACGCTCGCCCACGCAACGCGCCGGCACCGGAAATTCGCCAGGCTTCGTCGAGATCGCGTTCGCGTTCGATCGCGGAGGAATCCAACGCGCGCTGGCACGATTGCCGAAACCAGTCCATTCGGCCGCGCGAATCCAGCAATACGTCGGCAACAAAAAAAAAAAAAAAAAAACCACCAATTGCCAGAAATCTGCCCGATTTAGAGCCGGGCAGATCGAATGGTTAAGTGGCGTTGCCGCTTCGCGTACCAGCGGGCTAGTTCTAGGTCGCCGCGATCCTGGCCGACAGTTGATCCGGGCCGCCGCGGTCGCCGACTCAGTGCAGGTCGAGATATGTGCGGCTCCGGAGGGCGTGGACGCCGTGGTCGGCGCCCTGGCCGAGAATAGCGTCCTGGCCGCAGCGGCATCACCCCGAGCCGCCTGCGAGCGTCGTGCGTGTGAAGTCGTCCGGGCCTGCCTGGCGGCGGGCCCACCGAGCTCGCGGGATGAAAGCCGGTGCCGTCGTGCGAGCCACCGGCGTCACCGGAGAAGCGGCCGGACCGACCGAGGTCGTGGCGGCACCGGAGCCGAAGCCGTGCAGGCCGTGGCCGTGGCCGTGGCCATGGTCGTGGTTGAGTAGCGGAAACGGCTGCCGTACGCGTTTCCGGCCGGGCCATCCTGCATGTCGCCGTGGCTCAGGCTATGGGTGGGGTCACCGTAACCGAAGTCGCCGTCGTGGCCTGAGCGCTCGTGGCCGTCGCCCATCCAGCGACCGGCACGGTGCCCGTCGCGCGGGCCGGGAGCGGGGCCGTCCGTCACCCCGTGGCCGCCATCGAAGTCCTTCGTGCCGTCGCCGACGGCCCAGATGTTCCCGTGCCCGGGGTCATGGGTGCCGTGGTCGTCGTACCGGTACGTGCGGGTGACGTGGTGCAGGTAACGGACGACAACGCGCATGCCACCGTCGCCCCCCGGCGGCATGACCGGCGGCGAGGCGAGGTGGTTGCTGCTGTTCAGCTCGACGTACCGGTTGTCCGTCACCAGCGGCAACGTCCCGCGGATGTCCGCAGCAACACGCCAGCGAGGCCGCTCGCGGCCAGCACGTGCTCGGGACTCGCGCGGAACTCCGCCGGAGCTGCGGATCTTTCAGCAAGTTCAGGATGAAGTCCAGCAACGAGGTCGCAGCGGTCATCTCAAGCGATTTCCCCATCGCCAGATGAGCGATATCGCCAGATGAGCGTACGGACCGGGTGACCGGACGTTTTGGTAATCCAGGGACCTGCGCCGCACCGCCGGCAATCGGGGATCAACCCGCCATCTCCGGGGCCCCAGGGATCCGGCGATTTCCCCATCAGGGGATTAGGGGGACCTGACCTCAGCCGCCCCCGATCCCGAATCAGGGAATCCCGGCCTCCGCGTACTTCACCCCGCGTGGTTGCCCGGATTCCCGACCTCGGAGACGTAGCTGGCGCGTTGCTCGATCGGCGCCTGAATGCGTTCTCGTGGCCCACCCGGGTATGCCGGGTGGGCCACAGAAGGACAATCCCGCTGAGTCAGCAGCTCACGATCACATGCATGTCCAAGCCGTGGTCGAAGTGGTGATCGGTGGTGCTGGTCCTGGGTCTCGCGCCTGCGGCGGGTCCTGCGCTGCCCCTGGGTCGTCGGGTCCTGGGCAGGTCCTGGTGGTGCTCGTGGTGGTGATGGTGGTGGTGATGGTGGTGCTTGTGGTGGTGATGCTCGTGGCCCCACCCGTCGGGCGTGGTGGTGCTGGTGGTGACAGAGGCAGTCGTCGTGGTTGCAGCCGCCGTGGGATCCCCGCTACCGAAGCTCCAGTGGTGGTCGTGGTGGCAGGGGTCGCTGCTGGTGGCTGCGGGGTCGGTGCCGCTACCGAAGCTCCAGTGGTGGTCGTGGTGACTGGGATCGCTGCTGTTGGACGACGGGTCGCTGGACGACGGGTCGCTACCCCAAGGGACGGTAGTCCACGGGGCCGTGGTCCACGGGGTGGTAGTAGTGGTGGCCGACGGGTCGCCTGCCGGGGGGGTGCCGTCGTGATGGTGATCGTCGGAGTAGTAGTGGTCGGCGGGTCGCCGGCCGGGGGGGTGCCGTCGTGATGGTGATCGTCGGTAGTGGTAGTCGTCGTGGCCGACGGGTCGCTACTCCAAGGCGCAGTGGTCCACGGGGCAGTGGTCCACGCGGTGGGAGTCCAGGGTGTGCTCCATGGTTACTCTTTTCTCTCTGAAGGAGGCTGTCCGGTTGCAGGCGCAGTCGGACCGGTCAATGCGTCAAGCGGCTTACCGCTTCGTCATGCCAGGGTAGAGATCCTCCTATCAGCGCAGGTCCAGATATAATGCAGTCCGGGGGGTCGTGAGTGCCGGGCACGCTGTCGTGGCCGTAATAGCTGTCGTGGCCGTAATAGCTGTCGCCGAGGCTGTCGTTGGCGTCGTGCGCGTGCCAGTCGTCCGCGCCCGCCTGGCTAGCGGCGCCGCCGGAGTCCGTGTGGCGAAAGCCGATGCTGTCGTGCGAGCCGACGATTTCACCGGAGCTACCGGCCGGGATGTCAGTACCGCCCACCGCGGTCATGGCGGCCCCGGAGCCGAAGCCGTGCAGGTCGAAATTCTCGTGCTGCCCGCCCATCCAGCGACCGGCACCGGACTCGCCGCCAGGGCCGGGCGCGGGGCCGCTATGCGTCACACCGTCCATGGCCCAGATGTTTCCGTGCCCCGGGTCGTGGGCGTGGGAGCCGTGATCGTCGTACCGGTAGGTGCGGGTGATGCGGTGCAGGTAATGGATGACAGCGCGAGCGCCACTGTCGCCCGAGGGCGACGCGGCCGACAGCGAGACGAGGTGGTGGCCGCTGTTCAGCCCAACGTACCGGTTGTCCGTCACCAACGGCAACGTCCCGCGGATGTCCGCAGCAGACACGCCAGTGAGGCCGTTGGCGGCCAGCACGTGCTCGGGACTCGCGCGGAACTCCGCATGAGCTTGCGGATCTTTCAGCAAGTTCAGGATGAAGTCCAGCAACGAGGTCGCGGCGGTCATCGCAGCTATTTCCTCGATATCGCCAGATGAGCGGACGGACCGGGTGTCCGGGCGCTTCGGTAAATCTAGGGACCGACCGCGCCGCCGCAATCGGGGAGCAACCCGCCATCTCCGGGGCGCCGTTAGGGGATTCGAGCGATTCCCCCATTAGGGGATTAGGGGATTTTGCCTCCGCCGCCCCCGATCCCCTAATCAGGAAGGGGGGTTGCCCGCGCCAACGCGACGGCCCGGATCGGCGTCTCTCTTTCAGGACGTTTCCGGAAGGTTTCCTGGACGCGCCCATGGGTGCGGGGGGCGCCCGCGCGGGAGGATGATGACAATGACGTACTGGCTGGGGATCGACCTCGGCACGACGTACACGGCCGCTGCGCTATGCCGGCCGGCGATGGGTGAGCTGGAAACCCAGGTCGTTCCGCTGGGCAGCCGCTCGCCCGCCGTACCGTCGGTGCTGTTCCTGGCTGGAGACGGCTCACTGCTGGTCGGAGAGGCCGCGGAGCGCTACGCGCTCACCGACCCCGACCGCGTGGTACGGGAGTTCAAGCGGCGGATCGGTGATGAGATCCCGCTGCTGGTGGGCGGGGTGCCATGGCAGGCTCAAGATCTTGCCGCGGTACTCGTCCACCGGGTATGGCAGCAGGTCAACGAACGGGAAGCCGGACTGCCCGAAAGCGTCGCGCTCACCTACCCGGCCAGCTGGGGACCGTACAAGATAAGCCTGTTCGAGCAGGCTATGCGAGCCGCCCGCATCGGCGAGATGACGCGGCTGGGCAAGATGGAGCTGCTGAGCGAACCGCAGGCCGCCGCGATCGGATACGCCAGCCGGGCGCAGGTCGAGACCGGCGCCCGTCTGGCCGTGTACGACCTGGGCGGGGGGACCTTCGACGCCGCCGTTATCCGTAAGGACTCACCGACCGCGTTCACGCTCCTCGGAAAGCCCGAAGGGATCGACGGGCTCGGCGGGGTCACCTTTGACGAGATGCTGTTCGAGCATGTATGCGCCGCCGCCGGGGTGCCGCTGACCCAGATCAACCCGAACGATCCGCGCATCGTTCCCGAGGTTGCCCGGCTGCGCCGCGCGTGCACCGAGGCGAAGGAAACCCTATCGGTGGACACCGACACCACCATCCCGGTGGAGCTCGGCGGCGTGCGGCAGCGGGTCCGGGTGACCCGGGCCGAATTTGAGGAAATGATCCGGCCCGAACTGGACCGGACCATCGAGGCGTTGCGCCGGGCCCTGGAGTCGGCAGCCGTCGACGGCACGCAGCTGGACGCGATCCTGCTGGTGGGGGGATCCTCCCGGATCCCGCTCGTCTCCCAGCTGATCTCGGCCGAGTTCGGCCGGGCACCGGCGATTGACGCCGACCCCAAAACCACGGTCGCCCTGGGTGCGGCGCGTTTTCTCGCCGCAGCGCCCAGGCCCTCTGAAGAGAGCGTGGCCACCTATACCCAGCTGCCGGCCGTACCGCCGGAACGGCCGCAGATGTCCACGATGCTCTCCGGCTACGAGGACACCGAGGACGAGCCGGTGCGGCACCGCCCGCGCAAAGAGGTCCTGGCTGCTGCGGCCCTGGTTCTGCTGCTAGTCGCCGGGGTGGCCGCGGTGGCTTCCCCTAAACTTGCCGACGCTCTCCGTCACTCCACGGCGTCACCGGAAACGACGCAGAGCGCGGGCAGCACGCCAGTTCCCGGCCAGTCGGCTGGCGTCACTAGCCCGAAGCCGCACAGCAAGAAGAAGTCAGGCCCCACCAGTGGACCCGCACCGTCTGCGACCAGAAGTCAGGCCGCCAGCCTGGCGGCACAGACGCGAGCGAAGAGCACGCCCTCCCCGTCCCCGGTACACAGCAGCAGCCCGACAGCGTCCGCCTCCTCGCCCACGCCCACGCCCACGCCTACGCGCACGCGCACGCCGCCCCCCACCCCGACCCCCACCCCGACACCAACGCCGACACCAACCCCGACACCGACGACGTAGCTCATCTGCAGTGTCATAAATCATCGGGGACCGAGGCCGGCCGCCGGAATCTCATCCCGCCCGGGCGTCCGTGCCCTCCGGTGGTCAGGCCCGTGCTCGCTGGCATGACGGCCTGGCTAGGTGTCGCCGCTTGGCGGCCGACGCGTGCCCGGGGCTGTGATCCCTGATGCTCCCCGGTTCGCGGGGCATTCCTGTGCCCGGTGATCCTGGGCCGCCGGCCCTTGCCGGGGCAGGCACTGGGCCGTCATACCGCGCTGTGAGAACTCCCAGGACCGATCCCGGCGCACCTCGGAGTAGACGGGGACCGAACGAAGGCCCGACGGCGCGGCCGACCGCGCTGCGGCCACCGCCGCTCACCGGCCTCAGCGTCCTTACCGGCCAGGATCAGGCCACGAGGACGCCTGGATCGCACTCAGGCAGTGCCCAGAAAGCAAAAAAGCCTGGGCTCGGAGCGGGGCCTGGCCACCCCGAGCCCAGACGGAAAGGCGAGATGACTCTCGGCCCTTCAATGAAGATCATGCCGCTCGATCCTTACAGCACGCTAGGACGCAGCTGTGAACCCGCTTATCAAGTGGATTCGGCAGCTGGCCCGCGCTGGCGGCCATCGGGCGAGCTGCTCGCCTGCCTGGCCGGGAAGCTCACCCGCGGTCCGGCCCGATCTGTCCCGGGCCTGATCGGTGACTGGCAGCCGAGGACTCCGGGCGCGCCCAGGAGTGCCGAACTCGGGTATTCACCGGCCGGTTTCGGTCAGCTTGACCTGCTGAAGCCGACCTGACTGCAGCGGCCCCGCCTGCAGCGGCCCCGGCTGCGACGGGACCTGCTGAAGCAGAATTCCGGGCGCGTCGCGGCGCGCCGGGCACGTGCGGCTCTTGATCACGCATCGTGCGACCGGGCCCTGAGAACGGATCGGCCCCGGCAAGGTGCCTTCCGGGATGTGCCTGGCGGGTGATTTCCCTGCCGGGCAGCACCCTCGGTGCGGCACTCCGCCACCGGGGCCGACCCCCCATTCCATCGATCGAGTGCTGCCGCATTCACCCGGGCGATGCCTGACGGGCGCCCGCCTGGCGAAGACGGCAGAAGGTCACTCGGAGCGCTGCTGCGGAATACCCGCGAGCAGTGCACGAACCTCAGTCTCCCGGTACCGCCGGTGTCCCCCCAGCGTGCGGATCGAGGTCAGTTTGCCGGCCTTCGCCCACCGCGTGACGGTCTTGGGGTCGACACGGAACATCGTGGCGACCTCCGCGGGCGTCAGCAGCGGCTCAGCCTCTGGTGTACGTGCGGACATATGCGTGGCCTCTCCTCCTGGACCAGTGGTGCGATCCTGCGTTCCTGTACTGCCTGGTGCTCCTGCGAAGCGAGTCGGGGATGTCCAGATTTGGCCCGACAAGGACAATATTGCCATCACCAGCGGTGACGCGTCGCCCACCAGGTGCAAGTTTCTGTACCGGAATGCCCAGTTTCTCAGCAGACTGCTATCACTCAGGGTAAGTCTAGCGACACTTATCGTCGCATCGCGCCGGATTCACGATAAGCGTCCGGCGAAGTATCGGCCGCCCTCCCCTCCGGAGGTCCCGGGCGTTCTCCTGGTTCCAGAGGAGACGTAGACGCGGAGATACGCGGCGTAGGCCTTCACTGTCGTATCGTGACATACCAGAACGCCCCAGGACGGTGGTCAGGGTAACAACATCATCTCTACCGTCGGTTACCGGCCCGTACGGAATGCATCGGGCCTTTCCCGCCCCTCCGGGCATAGCAATACGCTGACGAAGTAACAGGCAATAAAACATTTCCGGTGCCCAGATTGCTATGCCCGGAGGGGGCGGGAAAGGCCCGATGCATTCCGTACGGGCCGGTAACCGACGGTAGAGATGATGTTGTTACCGCTGACCACCGTCCTGGGGCGTTCTGGTATGTCACGATACGACAGTGAAGGCCTACGCCGCGTATCTCCGCGTCTACGTCTCCTCTGGAACCAGGAGAACGCCCGGGACCTCCGGAGGGGAGGGCGGCCGATACTTGCCGGACGCTTATCGTGAATCCGGCGCGATGCGACGATAAGTGTCGCTAGACTTACCCTGAGTGACAGCAGTCTGCGGAGAAACTGGGCATTCCGGTACAGAAACTTGCACCTGGTGGGCGACGCGTCACCGCTGGTGATGGCAATATTGTCCTTGTCGGGCCAAATCTGGACATCCCCGACTCGCTTCGCAGGAGCACCAGGCAGTACAGGAACGCAGGATCGCACCACTGGTCCAGGAGGAGAGGCCACGCATATGTCCGCACGTACACCAGAGGCTGAGCCGCTGCTGACGCCCGCGGAGGTCGCCACGATGTTCCGTGTCGACCCCAAGACCGTCACGCGGTGGGCGAAGGCCTGGCAAACTGACCTCGATCCGCACGCTGGGGGGACACCGGCGGTACCGGGAGACTGAGGTTCGTGCACTGCTCGCGGGTATTCCGCAGCAGCGCTCCGAGTGACCTTCTGCCGTCTTCGCCAGGCGGGCGCCCGTCAGGCATCGCCCGGGTGAATGCGGCAGCACTCGATCGATGGAATGGGGGGTCGGCCCCGGTGGCGGAGTGCCGCACCGAGGGTGCTGCCCGGCAGGGAAATCACCCGCCAGGCACATCCCGGAAGGCACCTTGCCGGGGCCGATCCGTTCTCAGGGCCCGGTCGCACGATGCGTGATCAAGAGCCGCACGTGCCCGGCGCGCCGCGACGCGCCCGGAATTCTGCTTCAGCAGGTCCCGTCGCAGCCGGGGCCGCTGCAGGCGGGGCCGCTGCAGTCAGGTCGGCTTCAGCAGGTCAAGCTGACCGAAACCGGCCGGTGAATACCCGAGTTCGGCACTCCTGGGCGCGCCCGGAGTCCTCGGCTGCCAGTCACCGATCAGGCCCGGGACAGATCGGGCCGGACCGCGGGTGAGCTTCCCGGCCAGGCAGGCGAGCAGCTCGCCCGATGGCCGCCAGCGCGGGCCAGCTGCCGAATCCACTTGATAAGCGGGTTCACAGCTGCGTCCTAGCGTGCTGTAAGGATCGAGCGGCATGATCTTCATTGAAGGGCCGAGAGTCATCTCGCCTTTCCGTCTGGGCTCGGGGTGGCCAGGCCCCGCTCCGAGCCCAGGCTTTTTTGCTTTCTGGGCACTGCCTGAGTGCGATCCAGGCGTCCTCGTGGCCTGATCCTGGCCGGTAAGGACGCTGAGGCCGGTGAGCGGCGGTGGCCGCAGCGCGGTCGGCCGCGCCGTCGGGCCTTCGTTCGGTCCCCGTCTACTCCGAGGTGCGCCGGGATCGGTCCTGGGAGTTCTCACAGCGCGGTATGACGGCCCAGTGCCTGCCCCGGCAAGGGCCGGCGGCCCAGGATCACCGGGCACAGGAATGCCCCGCGAACCGGGGAGCATCAGGGATCACAGCCCCGGGCACGCGTCGGCCGCCAAGCGGCGACACCTAGCCAGGCCGTCATGCCAGCGAGCACGGGCCTGACCACCGGAGGGCACGGACGCCCGGGCGGGATGAGATTCCGGCGGCCGGCCTCGATCCCCGATGATTTATGACGCTGCAGATGAGCTACGTCGTCGGTGTCGGGGGTGTCGGTGTCGGCGTTGGTGTCGGGCGACGTCGGGGTCGGGGGTCGGGGTGCGGCGCGTCGGCGTGCGCGTGGGCGTGGGCGTGGGCGTCGGCGAGGAGGCGGATGCTGTCGGGCTGCTGCTGTGTACCGGGGACGGGGAGGGCGTGCTCTTCGCTCGCGTCTGGCGCGCCAGGCTGGCGGCCTGACTTCTGGTCGCAGACGGTGCGGGTCCGCTGGTGGGGCCTGACTTCTTCTTGCTGTGCGGCTTCGGGCTAGTGACGCCAGCCGACTGGCCGGGAACTGGCGTGCTGCCCGCGCTCTGCGTCGTTTCCGGTGACGCCGTGGAGTGACGGAGAGCGTCGGCAAGTTTAGGGGAAGCCACCGCGGCCACCCCGGCGACTAGCAGCAGAACCAGGGCCGCAGCAGCCAGGACCTCCTTGCGCGGGCGGTGCCGCACCGGCTCGTCCTCGGTGTCCTCGTAGCCGGAGAGCATCGTGGACATCTGCGGCCGTTCCGGCGGTACGGCCGGCAGCTGGGTATCGGTGGCCACGCTCTCTTCAGAGGGCCTGGGCGCTGCGGCGAGAAAACGCGCCGCACCCAGGGCGACCGTGGTTTTGGGGTCGGCGTCAATCGCCGGTGCCCGGCCGAACTCGGCCGAGATCAGCTGGGAGACGAGCGGGATCCGGGACGATCCCCCGACCAGCAGGATCGCGTCAAGCTGCGTGCCGTCGACGGCTGCCGACTCCAGCGCCCGGTGCAACGCCTCGATGGTCCGGTCCAGTTCTGGCCGGATCATTTCCTCGAATTCGGCCCGGGTCACCCGGACCCGCTGCCGCACGCCGCCGAGCTCCACCGGGATGGTGGTGTCGGTGTCCACCGACAGGGTTTCCTTCGCCTCGGTGCACGCGCGGCGCAGCCGGGCGACCTCGGGAACGATGCGCGGATCGTTCGGGTTGATCTGGGTCAGCGGCACCCCGGCGGCGGCGCATACGTGCTCGAACAGCATCTCGTCAAAGGTGACCCCGCCGAGCCCGTCGATCCCTTCGGGCTTTCCGAGGAGCGTGAACGCGGTCGGTGAGTCCTTACGGATAACGGCGGCGTCGAAGGTCCCCCCGCCCAGGTCGTACACGGCCAGACGGGCGCCGGTCTCGACCTGCGCCCGGCTGGCGTATCCGATCGCGGCGGCCTGCGGTTCGCTCAGCAGCTCCATCTTGCCCAGCCGCGTCATCTCGCCGATGCGGGCGGCTCGCATAGCCTGCTCGAACAGGCTTATCTTGTACGGTCCCCAGCTGGCCGGGTAGGTGAGCGCGACGCTTTCGGGCAGTCCGGCTTCCCGTTCGTTGACCTGCTGCCATACCCGGTGGACGAGTACCGCGGCAAGATCTTGAGCCTGCCATGGCACCCCGCCCACCAGCAGCGGGATCTCATCACCGATCCGCCGCTTGAACTCCCGTACCACGCGGTCGGGGTCGGTGAGCGCGTAGCGCTCCGCGGCCTCTCCGACCAGCAGTGAGCCGTCTCCAGCCAGGAACAGCACCGACGGTACGGCGGGCGAGCGGCTGCCCAGCGGAACGACCTGGGTTTCCAGCTCACCCATAGCCGGCCGGCATAGCGCAGCGGCCGTGTACGTCGTGCCGAGGTCGATCCCCAGCCAGTACGTCATTGTCATCATCCTCCCGCGCGGGCGCCCCCCGGCACCCATGGGCGCGTCCAGGAAACCTTCCGGAAACGTCCTGAAAGAGAGACGCCGATCCGGGCCGTCGCGTTGGCGCGGGCAACCCCCCTTCCTGATTAGGGGATCGGGGGCGGCAGAGGCAAAATCCCCTAATCCCCTAATGGGGAACCGCTCGAATCCCCTAACGGCGCCCCGGAGATGGCGGGTTGCTCCCCGATTGCGGCGGCGCGGCCGGTCCCTAGATTTACCGAAGCGCCCGGACACCCGGTCCGTCCGCTCATCTGGCGATATCGAGGAAATAGCTGCGATGACCGCCGCGACCTCGTTGCTGGACTTCATCCTGAACTTGCTGAAAGATCCGCAAGCTCATGCGGAGTTCCGCGCGAGTCCCGAGCACGTGCTGGCCGCCAACGGCCTCACTGGCGTGTCTGCTGCGGACATCCGCGGGACGTTGCCGTTGGTGACGGACAACCGGTATGTCGGGCTGAACAGCGGCCATCACCTCGTCTCGCTGTCGGCCGCGTCGCCCTCGGGCGACAGTGATGGCGCTCGCGCTGTCATCCATTACCTGCACCGCATCACCCGCACCTACCGGTACGACGATCACGGCTCCCACGCCCACGACCCGGGGCGCGGAAACATCTGGGCCATGGACGGTGTGACGCATAGCGGCCCCGCGCCCGGCCCTGGCGGCGAGTCCGGTGCCGGTCGCTGGATGGGCGGGCAGCACGAGAATTTCGACCTGCACGGCTTCGGCTCCGGGGCCGCCATGACCGCGGTGGGCGGTACTGACATCCCGGCCGGTAGCTCCGGTGAAATCGTCGGCTCGCACGACAGCATCGGCTTTCGCCACACGGACTCCGGCGGCGCCGCTAGCCAGGCGGGCGCGGACGACTGGCACGCGCACGACGCCAACAACAGCCTCGGCGACAGCTATTACGGCCACGACAGCTATTACGGCCACGACAGCGTGCCCGGCACTCACGACCCCCCGGAGCTGCATATATATCTGGACCTGCACTGAGTAGGAGATCTCTCCCTGGCATGACGAAGCGGTAAGCCGCTTGACGCATTGACCGGTCCGACTGCGCCTGCAACCGGACAGCCTCCTTCAGAGAGAAAAGAGTAACCATGAGCACACCCTGGACTCCCGCCGCGTGGACCACTGCCCCGTGGACCACTGCGCCTTGGAGTAGCGACCCGTCGGCCACGACGACTACCACTACCGACGATCACCATCACGACGGCACCCCCCCGGCCGGCGACCCGCCGACCACTACTACTACCGACGATCACCATCACGACGGCACCCCCCCGGCCGGCGACCCGTCGGCCACCACTACTACCACCCCGTGGACCACGGCCCCGTGGACTACCGTCCCTTGGGGTAGCGACCCGTCGTCCAGCGACCCGTCGTCCAACAGCAGCGATCCCAGTCACCACGACCACCACTGGAGCTTCGGTAGCGGCACCGACCCCGCAGCCACCAGCAGCGACCCCTGCCACCACGACCACCACTGGAGCTTCGGTAGCGGGGATCCCACGGCGGCTGCAACCACGACGACTGCCTCTGTCACCACCAGCACCACCACGCCCGACGGGTGGGGCCACGAGCATCACCACCACAAGCACCACCATCACCACCACCATCACCACCACGAGCACCACCAGGACCTGCCCCAGGACCCGACGACCCAGGGGCAGCACCAGGACCCGCCGCAGGCGCAGACCCAGGACCAGCACCACGATCACCACTTCGACCACGGCTTGGACATGCATGTGATGTGAGCTGCTGACTCAGCGGGATTGTCCTTCTGTGGCCCACCCGGCATACCCGGGTGGGCCACAGAACGCATTCAGGCGCCGATCGAGCAACGCGCCAGCTACGTCTCCGAGGTCGGGAATCCGGGCAACCACGCGGGGTGAAGTACGCGGAGGCCGGGATTCCTGATTCGGGATCGGGGGCGGCTGAGGTCAGATCCCCTAATCCCCTAATGGGGAAATCGCCCGGATCCCCTAACGGGGCCCCGGAGATGGCGGGTTGATCCCCGATTGCCGCGGTGCGGCCGGTCCCTAGATTTACCAAAGCGTCCGGACACCCGGTCCGTCCGCTCATCTGGCGATATCGCTCATCTGGCGATATCGGGGGGAAATAGCTGAGAATGACCGCTGCGACCTCGTTGCTGGACTTCATCCTGAACTTGCTGAAAGATCCGCAGGCTCAGGCGGAGTTCCGCGCGAGTCCCGAGCACGTGCTGGCCGCCAGCGGCCTCACTGGCGTGTCTGCTGCGGACATCCGCGGGACGTTGCCGCTGGTGACGGACAACCGGTACGTCGAGCTGAACAGCAGCAACCACCTCGCCTCGCCGCCGGTCATGCCGCCGGGGGGCGACGGTGGCATGCGCGCTGTCATCCATTACCTGCACCACATCACCCGCACGTACCGGTACGACGACCACGGCACCCATGACCCCGGGCACGGGAACATCTGGGCCGTCGGCGACGGCACGAAGGACTTCGATGGCGGCCACGGGGTGACGGACGGCCCCGCTCCCGGCCCGCGCGACGGGCACCGTGCCGGTCACTGGATGGGCGACGACCACGAGCACTCAGGCCACGACAGCAACTTCGGTTACGGTGACCCCACCCATGGCCTGAGCCACGGCGACATGCAGGATGGCCCGGCCGGAAACGCGTCCGGCAGCCGTTTCCGCTACTCAGACCACAACCATGGCCACGGCCACGGCCACGGCCTGCACAGCTTCGGCTCCGGTGCCGCCACGACCTCGGTCGGTCCGGCCGCTTACTCCGGTGACGCCGGTGGCTCGCACGACGGCACCGGCTTTCATCCCGCGGACTTCGGTGGGCCCGCCAGCCAGGCAGGCCAGGACGACTTTCACACGCACGACGCTCACAGCGGCTTCGGTGATGCCTACTACGGCCAGGACAGCTATTACGGCCAGGGCACCGAGCACAGCATCCACGACCCTCCGGAGCCGCACATATATCTCGACCTGCACTGAGTCGGCGACCGCGGCGGCCCGGATCAACTGTCGGCCAGGATCGCGGCGACCTGAGAACGACCCACTAGTACGACGAAGCGGCAACGCCGCTTTACCATTCGATCTGCCCGGCTCTAAATCGGGCAGCTACTAAGAGAGAAGAGAGCACTCATGGCACCTAACCCTGGTGGTAGCGGCGGCTCCGGCGGTTCCGGCGGCTTCCCCGGTAGCGGCGGTTCGGGCGGTTCGGGCGGCAGTGGCGGCTCCGGCGGTTCGGGCACCCACGTCCCCGGCGGCTCGGGCGGTTCCGGCGGCTTCCCCGGTAGCGGCGGTTCGGGCGGTTCGGGCGGCAGTGGCGGCTCCGGCGGTTCGGGACCCACGTCCCCGGCGGCTCGGGCGGTTCCGGCGGCCTCCCCGGTAGCGGCGGTTCGGGCGGCAGTGGCGGCTCGGGCGGTTCCGGCACCCACGTCCCCGGCGGTTCCGGCGGCAGCGGCGGCTCCGGCGGTAGCGGCGGTTCGGGCGGTTCCGGCGGTTCGGGCACCCACGTCCCCGGCGGCTCCGGCGGCTCCGGGGGCTCCGGCGGCAGCGGCGGTCGGCGGTCGGGCGGTTCCGGCGGTTCGGGCACCCACGTCCCCGGCGGTTCCGGCGGCAGCGGCGGTTCGGGCGGTTCCGGCGGTTCGGGCACCCACGTTCCCGGCGGCTCCGGCGGCAGCGGCGGTTCCGGCGGTAGCGGTAGCGGCGGCGGCAACGACCCCAAGGGCGGCAGCGGCGACAGCCACCACCACCACATGCACAACTTCGGTGGCGGCGCCAGCGACCCGGCATCGACGAGCAGCGACCCCGGTCAGCACTGGAACTTCGGTGGAGGTTGCGGCGACCACGAGCACCACCACAAGGACCATGACCACCACAAGCACCACCATCACCACCACCACCAGGAGCACCACTACCACGAGCACCACCAGGACCCGGCCCAGGACCCGACGACCCAGGGGCACCACCAGGATCCGCCGCAGGCGCAGACCCAGGACCAGCACCACGATCACCACTTCGACCACGGCATGGACATTCATGTGATGTGAGCTGCTGATTCAGTGGGGTTATCCTTCTTTGGCCCACCCGGGAATCCCGGGTGGGCCAAAGGCGCGAGGAGGCCGCAATGCCGAGTGACACCGCGAGTGAGCGCGCCGTCGCCACGCGCACTACATCGGCCGCCAGCGGCGGGCCGCCTGCCGTAACCGGGGCCCCGTCCCAGGCCGTCCAGACCGTCGAGCTCGCCCTGCGGGCCACCACCGCGTACCAGCGGCCCGATCTCGCGGGCCGGGCCCGCCAGGCGCTGCAGCGCCTGAACAACCCGCGGGTCCGTGTCCTGGTGGTGGGCGAGTTCAAGCAGGGCAAGAGCATGCTGGTGAACGCCCTGGTCAACGCCCCGGTTTGCCCGGTCGACGATGACATCTCGACCTCAGTGCCGACCGTGGTCCGGTTCGCGCGCCACCCGTCGGCGACGCTGGTCCGCGGCGCCTGGGGAGCTGACGAGCAGGAGGAACGCTTTCAGGTCCCGGTTGAGCGGCTCGCCAGCCATGTCTCCGAGTCCGGCAATCCGGGCAACCACGCGGGCCTGAAATACGCGGAGGCCGGGATTCCCCGGGACATCCTCGCCGACGGCCTGGAGCTGGTAGACACGCCGGGCGTCGGCGGCCTTGGTTCGGTGCAGAGCGCCGCCACGATGGCCATGCTGCCCAGCGCGGACGCGATCCTGCTGGTATCCGACGCGGCGGCCGAGTACAGCCGCCCCGAGCTTGAGTTTCTGCGTCAGGCGGCACAGGTCTGCCCGAACGTCGCCTGCGTGCTCACCAAGATCGATCTCTACCCGCGGTGGCAGTGGATCTTCGAACTAGACCGCAGGCACCTGCGCACCGCCGGGATCGACGCGGCGGTGCTGCCCGTCTCCTCGATCCTGCGGCTGCACGCATTGCGGGGCCGGGACCAGGCGCTCAACGCTGAATCAGGTTTCCCCGCCCTGGTCACCTTCCTGCGCGAGCGCGTGCTGGGGCAGTCCGAGCGGCTGGCCAACCGGGCCGCCGCCAACGACGTCGTGACGATCACCGCCCAGCTGGCCAGCAGCATGCGCGCGGAGCTGGCCGCCTGCGAAGGTCCGGAGCAGGCCGCCCGTCTGGTCGCAGAGCTGGAGCAGGCCAGGCAACAGGCTGACGACCTGAGGGACCGAAACGCGCGCTGGTCTCAGGTACTGAATGACGGGATCACCGACCTCAACGCCGACGTCGACCACGACCTACGGGACCGGACGCGGGTCATCGTCCGGGAAGCGGAGAAGATGCTGGACGATGCCGACCCCGGAAAGATCTGGGACCAGTTCGCCGCGCAACTGGAGGAGCAGGCCACCGCGGCCGTAGCGGCGAACTTCCTATGGGCCACCGAGCGGGCGCGCTGGCTGGCCGGCCAGGTGGCCGAGCTATTCGAGGAGGACGGCGCCCGGGCGTTTCCCCAGCTGCGCACGGCCAGGGCCGCGGTGCCTGAGATGATCGCTGAGACGGAGCGGCCGGGCGGAGAGAAGTTTGGTGTCGGCCAGCGGGCGTTCGTCGGGCTGCGCGGTGGTTACATAGGCACCCTGATGGCGGGTTTGGCTTCCACGTTCATGGGCCTGACCTTGCTGAATCCGTTCTCTGCCGCGGCCGGGCTGCTCATGGGCGGTAAAATGGTCCGCGACGAGGGTCGGCGCCTACTCGACCGGCGCCGGATGGAGGCCAAGAATATTGTGCGCCGCTACGTGGATGACGTTACGTTCCAGGTGGGCAAGCAATCCCGGGACATGCTCCGCCACATGCATCGTGACCTGCGGGATCACTTCATGGCCCGCAGCGATGAGCTGGTCCGGTCGGCGCAGGAGGCGCTGATAGCGGCCGAACGAGCCGTGGACTCAGGTGAGGCGGAGCGGCAGCAGCGTATCGCCGACCTGAACGCGGAACTCGAGCGGATCGCTGCGCTGGAAAACGAAGGGCAGGCGCTGGCGCTTGCGGCTGAATAGGACGGGCATCTGGACACGGTGACCAGCGCCTCGGACCTCTCGTCGACCACCCGTCGGCTGCTGCAGCGCACCATTGAGGCGTACCGAGGTTCGCCCGGCACCCAGCGGTGGCTGCGCGGAGAAATGGACCGCATGGACGCCCCGCTGCGGGTCG
Source organism: uncultured Verrucomicrobiae bacterium (assembly GCA_963801815.1). Taxonomy (GTDB): domain Bacteria; phylum Verrucomicrobiota; class Verrucomicrobiia; order Chthoniobacterales; family UBA10450; genus AV40. The sequence goes on along the minus strand of CAWDGJ010000001.1, from coordinate 21,668 downwards.
CCATCGCGGGCAAGGTCAAGGCCGGCAAGTCTACGCTGCTCAACGCCATGGTGGGCGAGATGGTCGCCGCGACGGACGCGGCGGAGTGCACCAAGTTGGTCACCTGGTATCAGTACGCGAACGTGCCACGGCTGACCCTGCACCCGAAGCAGGGCGCGCCGCACCAGCTTCCAGCCAGCCGGCGCAACGGAAGGCTGATCATCGACCTGGGCGCCATCCCGGCCGCCGACGTCGACCGGCTCGTAGTGGACTGGCCGTCGCGGCGGCTGCAGGCCAGCACGCTGATCGACACCCCCGGGATCGGGTCGCTCACGACTGAGAACTCGGAGCGGTCGACGGCCTTCCTGCTGCCGGAGGACCAGCCGGCCGCCGCCGACGCGGTCGTCTACCTGATGCGGCATCTGCACGCCACGGACTTCGAATTCCTGGAAGCGTTCAGCGAATACGGCGCGGCCAGAGCCAGCGGGCTGAACGCGATCGCGGTGCTCTCGCGGGCAGACGAGATCGGCGGCGGGAGGCTGGACGCGCTGATGTCGGCCCGCCGTGTCGCCACTCGGTACCGCTCCGATCCCCGGCTGATCGGCCTGTGTCAGGATGTCGTGGCGGTGGCGGGACTGCTCGCACAGGCCGGCCGCTCGCTGCGGCAGGACGAGTTCCAAGCTTTCTCGAGGCTGGCCGGGGCCTCCCGCGATGACACTGAGGCCATCTTGCTGTCCGTCGGCCGGTTCCTGCATCCGGGCCCGCGAGAGGACTCCCTGCTCCCCCTCGACAGCCGGGTCGACCTGCTTGAACGCTTCGGCCTGTTCGGGGTGCGACTGGCCATCACGCTCGTCCGGCAGGGAAGCACCAGCCCGGATGGGCTTGCCGACGAACTGGTGCGACGTAGCGGTCTCGATGAGTTGCTCAGTTCGCTGGCCCGCCGGTTCACGGAACGTCGCGACCTGCTCAAGGCGCGGTCAGCGCTGCTCGCCATGGATTTCGTGCTCAGGCGCGAGCCCTCACGGCAGGGCCGTGGTCTGCTCGCCGAGGTCGAGCGGATCCTGGCTGGCGGTCACGAGTTCGCCGAGATGCGGCTGCTGGCCGCGATCCGCTCGTCGGCGGTGACGTTCCCCGACGCGTACCGCGGAGAAGCGGAGCGACTACTCGGCGCGAACGGGACGATCCCGGCCCAGCGCCTTGGGCTTGTCGACGACACCGATCCAGCGACGCTGCGCGCGGTGGCCCTGGAGACGCTGGAGCGGTGGCGGCGGCTCAGCGAGAATCCGGTTTTCCCCCGTGCCTTCGCCGATGCGGCCCGGACGGTGGTGCGCAGCTGTGAAGGGATCCTGTACGCGCTGCAGGGCCGGTGAGCTCCGCCTGCCGTTACTCCGGCCCGTTCTCCGGCGCGAGCATGACCTGCAGGTGTCCGAACAGCTCGCGGCGACTGGTCGCGCCCAGCCGCCGACGGATCCGCGCCACATGGTGCTCCACGGTCTTGGCCGAGATGAACAGTTGGGCGCCGATCTCTTTGTAGGTCAGGCCGGTCAGCACCCGCCGAGCGATCTCCTGTTCTCTCCTGCTGAGCGTGGCGGCGGGCAGGGCACCGGGATGCTGGCCCCCGGCCGGCTGCGGGCTTCCGGCGGGCCGCAGGGGAATCTCGGCCTGCCGCGGCGGACCCTCGCCCGGGACGGCTGGTTCCTGTACCGCCACCGGAGCCGGATGGTCGGCTTGCGCGGAGCCGTCCGGCCGCACCAGGCGAGCGCACTCCAGCAGGGTGGTCATGGCTTTGCGGTCGGTGGCGCGGATCGCAGCCTGCCCCGCCAGCCGGGCGCCCTCCGCGCCGAAGCCCGCCGCGGCAAGCTGGCGCGCGGTTACGACCACGGCATCCACGTCTGCCGTGTCGGCCAGCACCCGCATCCAGCACGCGGCGGCCCCGGCGAGCACGGCGGCGTACGGGTTGGCCGCCGCCAGCTCAGCCAGCGCGGACACGTGCCGTCTGGCCTCCTCCGGTGATTCGCCGGCTATCGCGGCGTGCATGCCATACCAGTGCAGCGGTACCCGCCACAACACGGGCTGGCCGAGTCTCGCCAGCAGCACCTCCGCCTGGTGCAGGTGCGGCTCGATCCACCACTGCTCCCGTAGCCGGGCCGCGGCGACCGCCAGCTCGCCCAGTGGCAGCAGCACATACAGGTCGACCGGATGGCGGAGCAACGCCTCACGTGCCCGCGACCAGCCGCGCTGCAAGACAGCCAGATCGCCTTCCCGCCTGGCCAGGCCCATGGCCGCGGCCGCTGCGAACAGCTCGTCGCGGGGTTCCAGCGGCAGCCGGTCAACACCCGCCGAGCCAAGCAGCGCGTGCGCGTCCTTAGTATGCCCGCGCATGGTAGCGAGGAAGGCCAGCAGGAGGGTGTGCCGCGTGGCGGGTACCTTGCCGCCTAGCCCAGCCGTTAGGGCCCGCCGCAGCACCGAGTGGGCTGCGCCGAACTCCCCGGCGTGCATGGCCACCAGCGCGGCCAGCGCCGCGGGGGTATCGGGCAGCAACGGCGTGCTGCCTGCCGACTCCAGTAGCGTCGCGGCCCGGGTGAGCTGGGAAAGCGCCGTGACAGGCGATCCGTTAATCGTCTCCTCGATGCCGCGGGCCATCAGCGACTCCACGCCGCTGAGCAGAGTTGGTGCGCTCTCGACCTGCCGGTTGGCGGCGGCCAGCACCTGCCGGGCCTCGCCGATGGCGCCGATACCGGCCAGCGCCGGAACGGCGATCAACGGGTAATCGGCCCCGCCGGCCGACCCGGCCACCCGGTACAGTTCGGCCGCGCGGGACAGCAGCCCGCGATGGGCAAGGACGGCAGCGGTGATGCTGAGGGCGCGGGCTCGTTCGGAGGGATCCTCGTCGCTCAGCGCCTTGTCCGCCAGCCTCAGCGCTTCGTCGAGCCGGCCGGTTCGCGCGGCGGCGTCGGCCCGGTGTGCGAGCAGGGAAGGGGTTTGCGTTCCGGCCGCACCGGCTGCGCTGAAGAGCTTGTCAGCCAGTTCGGGCGCCGAACTGAGCGCCTCGTTGCCCGCAGCCAGCAACGCAGTTGCCACCTGAGGGCCTTGAGCGCCGGCCGTCATCAAGGCCTGGCCCACCGGCAGCATGGAGCCACCGCGCCGTAGCTGCAGGCCGGCCAGCGTCTCGCAAACACGGTTTGTGTCCGCCGCTGGAGCCAGCCGCAGCAGCAGCCGCCCGACCAGCGGCACGACCGCGCCCTCATCGGTCATGAGCCCGGTGGCCTGAGCTGCCCTCAGTGCCGCATTGATGGTCGGCCCGTCGGCTTCCAGCAGCTGGGCGAGTGTCTCGGTGTCACCGCCCGCCCCCAGTGTCGCGGCGAAAAGCACGCCCCGCACCTCAGCTGGCAACGCCTCGATGACATACCGCAATTGCTCCTGAACACCGGCGGGAAGGTCGAGTCTGGTACGCGGCGCAAGATGACTGAGGACCTCCGCGCTGAGCTGACCGCTGTCCCTCAGCCCGACCACCAGCTGTTCGAGCAGAACGGGCAGGCCGGCGGTCTGCTCGAACAGCAGCCGGATCAGCGGTTCCGGGCCGGGAGCGCCCAGTAGTTCACCAACTCGGTCAGCCAGGGCCGCCCGGTCCAGGTGGCCGAGCACGATCGGCGGGCGATGCGCGGTAAGAACCGAGCCAAGCGCGGTAAGCGCCGGGCTCGCGGGCCATCGGCGGTGCGCCACGAGCAGTCGCTGACCGGGGGAGCGGGCGAGCTGCCGTAGCCGGTCGAGGTCGGCCTCACTGAGCAGGTGCGCATCGTCGATCAGCACTGACGCCTCGGTCAGATCCCCGCTCGTGTGACAGTCCGTGATGACCGGCACGCCAGCTTTGTCATAATGCCGGGCTGCCGCCTCGATCAGTGGTGTTTTACCGCAGCCACCGGGACCTATGATGTCGATCAGCAGCCCGGCACCCGGTTCGGCGTCGATCTCGTCGCACAGTGTGCTCGCCTCTGCGGATTCGCCCGCGCGGTGATCCGGCGCGATCTGCGTCATCTACCCGGATTTCCCGAGGCCGTGCCATCAGAGCAGGCCTGCCCGCCGGTCACGGCTGGGCCACCGGACCAGCGCGAGGCGTAGGCGGCGCGCGCCACCCCCCGCCGTGGCGGCGGTGACAACACGTCCACCCGGGCGGAAGTCGGTAGAATCGCTGCTCCTCGGTCGTTCGGCGAACAGATGGCTGTACCGGGTGAGCGCAGACGGTACGCCAGGACCGCTGAGCCAGGACGGCAGGCACGATGCGAGGAGTCGGGCCGCGCCGCGGCCGCCCGTGCTCCGCTCTCCCTAGCAGCACGTTAAACTTTGTCTTGTACCGATGTCCGGCATATTTCTGATCTGCTAGTGATCCTTGCGTAGCCCTTCTCCGACGGTGATCTTTAGTTCTGGTCAGCGTTTTCCGGAAATTTCGGCGCTAGCGTCAACCGCGGATCGCGCGAACAGCCTCCGCTCTGGGCGCGCGCAGACTTCCCCGCCTCTGCCGATCCGGCGCGCCTTGCCGTCACGCACTGTCCGACCGCAACTCATCGGCAAGATCCCCATCAAGGCTGTGGGCCCGTGGCACGTCCATGGTGGCTCCTGGCGCCCTGACCTGGGCTAAGACGGCTTATGTCGGCTGCTTGAGGATTGACAGCGGCTAAGCCTCTGTAGAGACCAGAGATAGGGCGTTCGTCCGATGCGGTGGCAGAGACCTTACGGCGAACCTTGAGGGTGGAGGGAACCAGACAGGGTTCCCAGGGCCCAAGAAGGATCACGCCCTAGAGGGCGGGAGGAGCAGGTGGCATGAGTACGAGCATGGTCCCGGTGCCCGGATCGCTGTCGTTCTGGCGGATCGTGGATGTCCCCTTTGGGACGTACGTGACGGCACTTGACGATTGGCTGCGCACGAGCCAGGAACTCCGGTTCGGAGGAAGCCAGTTGCTCGGGCCGATGGAGGACGATCACGACGTGGGTACACACCGGATCCGGGTCCGCCTGGCCCGCGGTCCGCTGTACCTGCCGCTTCATATGCGACTGGACATCGACCGCTGGTCCTCATCGTCCACCGCATTGGAGCTCATTCCCAGCAGGCTCGTCCGGCCCACAGCGGATTATTTCCGGGCCGGTCGTCTTCTGCTTGATTCGCTGACCCGCTCTTTGTCCCAGCGTCCGGAGCCGCTGGTCCCGCCGTCAATCGCCGCCTGACAACGGCTTCAGATCCAGTACTGGACAGCGCCATTATGACGTGATAAATCGTTAGACAAAGCAAAGACCCCGGCCGGGTGGCCGGGGTCGTTTTGCTTAGTGCTCCCATACGGCGTCCGGGTTGGCGCATCCGTTAAGGGGGCAAGGGAAATGGCCGACAAAGCGACGGGGTCGCGGACGCCGGGACAACGGCCGCGTTCACTCTCAGGCGAAAACGACACGCAGGGCACGGCGAAGCCGCCGCCTGGGCCGCTCGACCGACTTGGCTGTCCTGGACTGGGCATGAGCCTGCCGGGCCACACGCTGGCTTTCGGCACGCGCGAGCATTTCGCGCTGCCGATCACGGCCGAGTTCCGTGCTGAGGTAAGAATTCGTGAACATGGGTCCTCCATTAGCTCGGCCGGGAGATGTCCTGGCCTATCAACGATTCCGCCACCCCTGCGGGTTCGGCCACGTGACCGGCTTTGCCGCGGTGGGCCAATCGAAGGGGTCGGCACTTTCCCGGAGGGAATGCATGGCCCGTTGATACACCGTCCCCGCCATTTCATCCCGTGCCACTCGTGCGCCGCCACCGTCACCGGCGAGACCTGCCAGCGCGAGTCAGGAGTTGATGCTCCCGAATCGCCCGATCGGACCCGCCGCATGGATGGCTTGATCCCAAAGCCGCTCCCGCCATATACCAGATACGCGGCGAGACAGGACCCTCGGCACGAGGGGGGATGACTCCAGGCCGCCGGGTGAGACCTGCGGCATGCCTTCCCGGGTCCGACCCGCCTCATACGGCAGGTCCGTCCAAAGGGGTATGACAATGCACGGGATAATACGGCGCGGCTTGATCACCGGTGCCGCGGCGGCGGCCAGCGCCGCCCAGACGCCTGCGCCCAGCTGGTCGCCGACGACCTCGGCGGGCACAAGCATGACTGTGCCCGCAGGACAACGTGCACAGGCGGAAAACAGCTGATGAAGGTACACGCGAAACGGTCATCGCGGCGGCAGCCGGATATTTCCTAACCCCTTGCGATCACCCCGATGACAGACCTAGCGTGGTGCGAGTAAGCGATCGCGGCGACGTGCTCGCGGCGACGAAAAGCATCAACGGGGGTGCGGACGGGCTCGCCGACAGGCAGGCGCGCTACACGCGGGCGAAATCGATCGGGAACGCTGTGCGGCCGGACCCGGCGGCGGCGCGCCGCCCCCCAGCGGAGGAGATCGCATGACCGAGTACCCCACGACACAGACCCCGCCGCCGGATCATGACTGGGACTGGACCAGCACCGGCCAGTACTCCCTCGACACCCTAGCCAGCTCACACACAACCGACGTCGCCACGCTGCTATGGAAGACGCTCAGCTCCCACAGCCAGCCGACGACGTTCAACCCGTACGTTAACAAAGGCCAATGGACCGTGAACGTCCCGAAGGGGGTCGTCATCCGGTTCCCCGCCGGGCACTAACCCGGTGCCGTAATGCCGTACCCACTGCGCCAGGCTTTCCCGAAGTCGGGTCACCCGCGTGGGTCGATTCACACCGACACATGCACAGGTTCCAGGGCCTGGTGCACGACTCCGGCCAGGTCCTCACGCGCTGAATTCAGATCCACAGTGTCTTTCAGCCGCGCCGCGAACGCAGCTACGGTCTGATCAGCGTCGTACCGGGCTCGGTTGAACCGCCGGTCTACCCGGATTTGTACCCTTCGTAGCACAGGGCTGAATGCCGCCGCGGCGGCCAGCGTGGCTGCAGCCACCGCCACCGTCCCGTGCAACGACAGCACCCGGGTGGCCAGCAGCACTAGCCCGGCATACAGTCCCACCAGCAGCCACACCAGCAGGTACGCGGAGATCGCCAGCCCGTTCAAGGCCATTTCCCATCGCCCTCGTGGCGGGTTGTTCAGCGCAACCAGGCTGCCGCTGCTGCCCACCTGGACGGGATGCCCAATGACGGCGCTCATCGCTTGGGCGAGTTGACCGGCCAGTACTACGCCGGCAAAGACGATGAAGGCCCCGATCGCCCAGCGCCAGCGGCGCGAAGGCAGCCTGCCATCAGGAAACAGCAGGACGACCAGCGGAAGGATCACGGTTGTGAGCGTTCCGGACAGGGCCTCAGCCACGACAGCTGCGCGGCCCAGTGGCAGGCCGCTATGCCCCAGCCGGTAGCACAGCAGCGCATATCCCGAAGTGAAGCCGCCGACCAGATCGATGACCGCGAAACCCAGCAGCAGCAGCCCAGCCGATCGGATTGGCGGGCTGGCGGCGGGCAACGGCAAACCCCCCGGCGGCGCACCCCAGCGCCAGCACGACCGTCCCCCACAGATTCGCGACGTCTGGCCCGCTGCCACCATCATGGCCACCGCTGCCGCGGTCAGCGCCAGCATCAAACCGGCGGAAAGCACGGCGACCACATCAGACGCGGTTCCACGCGAGGCCGCAGGCAGGCGACGCCCCGCACCGGCCGTCACCGCGGCCTGCCCTACCAGGCCATCTCGTTCACAAGCCACACGCTACGCCCCGACCGTTCCGGAAACGTTACCGCTTCTGCGGAGTCGGGATGTGGTGCAGCGGGCCACCCTCAGCGGATGGCGAAATCGGATCTGGCTGCCTCGTACAGCGGACCGCGTCATGGGTGGCGTGGCCCGGGCCGCGGAGGCCTGCTCGCTAGGGGGAGAGGAGAGGCCCCGGCGGCCCAGGCGGGGGTTCTCCGAACCCCTGGCCCGCAGGTCACCAGCCTGATGGAGCGGGGGAATCTCAGGCCGGTCCGCAGGCTCGACTGTCCTGCTGCCCGCATGCAGCGGCGCCAAACCCCGGCCCGTAGCCCGGTGCAAGGGGACTGGCTTGAAAGCTTGATGGTGACTCCACCGATGGCAGGGCAAGCGCACCTTCGCTCCGGCTCGCCGGCACCTCTGTGTCTTGGTCTGTCCGTTGGCTAGAGTTGGGTGGTGGACCGCGGCAGGGGTCAGATAATCGAGCTGCGGCTCAACCGGGCTGAGGAGATGTTCGCCTTGGCCCAGACCGACCTGTTCTCCGAGTACCGCAACTTCCTCACCGGAGCCGAGTACTGCATCAGCCTGCTTCGGTCGCAGCGTATCCGCGGCCCCGTTCGGCTGGAGCTCTCGTTGCCCCCCTCAGAAGTCAGCGATGGCCTGGCCGACCGAATCAGCACGGCTCTGCGTCGCTACTGCGACCAGCGCATCAGTTACAACCAGCGCGAGCGGCGCGCGGTTCGTCTGGGTGGTCTCTGGTCGCTATGGGTCGGGGTTCCCATCGTCGTCATCGGATACCTTCTGGTGATCTTCACGGGCAATCTGGTGGGCTCTACCGGCAACACCAACCTCGTGTTCGCCACCACAGGGTGGGTGCTCGTGTGGGTCGGAATCTGGTGGCCGCTCGACATGTTCTTTTTCAGCCCTCTCGGATATGGGCGGGAGAACCGCGTCCTCCGGCAGCTGCGAGACGCCGACATCTCAGTGATGACCTGGCAGCCCTCGATGGGGCGTATCAGACGCACCGGCCAGGTCGGCTCGCCTCCGGACGACAGGAGCTGAGCTGACAGCGACAGCAGCAAGCAACGACAATGGGCGACAGCGCAGAACACTCGTGCGATCCGTGCCAACACGGGATATGCCCGGCCTGAAAACCGGACCGTCGAGGATCAGTGCCGTCCGGCCTAGGCTGCTGCCAAGGCCGTGATCGCTGCGCAAACTCGGAGATCACCTCCACCACCGCCGCCGCGTCGGCTCCAGAAGACAGCCGGGCGACAACCATGATCAAGATGTTGTTTTGCCAGGTGGGGCGCCAGGGGGTCGAACCCTGAACCAATGGGTTAAAAGTTGCCCGGCGCCACGCCGCGATCGCTCTACCTGCACAGATAGCACAGGCCAATACCCTCAAAACGCCCATTGCACCCATATTCACAGCCAACTCGGTCCACGAACCGGTCCACGAATTCGGGCATCTGCGAGGCCCTTGTAACTACGTAGCGTCATCATCAGCCGTTGGCGTTGCGACGTCGGTTTGCTCGCTACTCGTCGTACTATGACCCCATGGCCGCCGAGCCCGTTGAGCACTATGAAGATCCGCTGGATCCGCAGCGGATCTTCCGGGAGCTGCCCGACCGGGAACGCGCGAACTTTCTTGCTGCCTACCGCGAAGCCCTGGACGGTGCGCGAGATCCGGCCGGGTGGGGGAATCTGCGGCGCGTTTTGCGGCTCTGGAGCGGGATGGCGATCGCCACAAATCACCCCAGCTTCTACGAGGCGCAGGAGGCCGCGTTGACCGGGACTGGCGGCGGGATGCTTCTGGAGGACTACATCCAGATGCGCCGCACCCAGGCGTGAGCTACCGGCCTTATCTGGAGTCCGGTGCGCTCCGGCAGATGCACGGCCTCCCGGAGCAAGGGTTCGACATGCTCGTGACGCTGCTGGCCAGGATTTGCGACGACCCGTACGATCCGGTGTTCAGTGCGCCGACCGGAGTGCCGCGGCGGCGGGTCGCGGACGTCGGCGACTTCGGGTTCATCGTGTTCGTTGTGGATGAAGCCGCTGGTCTGGTCCGCGTCTTCGATCTCGTGTGGACAGGCTAGCGGCGGCGAAGAGCCGCCTAGTCCGCTCGATGTCGTGCAGGCGCCATTTCCGCCCGGGCTGCGCGCGAACGGGTGACATCTCCCGTGCTAGCCACGATCGCGTTATGACGCCGACTTCAGTGAGGCACCGGGCTCGCGGGTGTAGGTGACCGCTCAGTGTGGTCTCCGGTTATCACGAGCGGGCTCGGAAGGTGCCCCAGCTCGGCACGATCTCGACTAGGCCGTCCTCGGCTAGGTGACGCAGCGCCTTGGCGACCGTATTGCGGGCCACGCCGTAGTGCTGAGCGAGGTCGGCCACGGCAGGCAGCCGCTCGCCCGGCTTCCATTCCCCGGCCGCGCAGCGGCGCCGCAGATCGTCCTCGACCTGGCGGGAGGGCAGCTCCGGGCCCCGTGGCGGCATGGGTCCATGATCGCAAGCCGACCCTGACCTGCGCATACCGTCTACACTGACTGCGCTAGCTCATACCGTCTATACCATCTATACTGGGAGGCGAGCCCACTCCCGTATCCCGGCAGGACCCGATGCCCCATCTTCCCCCGCCCGCCCAGGCCGCTCGTATCACCAGCTTCCTCCGCGATCACCCCCGCTGGTCCGTCTTCTGGGACAAGCGCTACGGGCTCTGGCGCGCGGCCGAAGACGACCCGGACTCCGACCTATACGCCGAAGCCGGGAATGCCAACACCGTCATCGAGTACATGGCCGCGCATTCCTGAGATACCAGTCACTCCGTGCGTGAGGGCAGTTCCTTTCGCCTGTCACCATTGACGGCGGCGTAGAGCTTGTATCTTCCATTGGGAACCTCTTTCTTCCCGGAAGTGGTCCTGCTGCCCAGCCGCCCCCCGCCCTAACCGGGGCCGCCTTCATTTACCTTCATGTGTTCTGTCAGGCGCAGGGCTGGGGGTGTCCGGGCTGAGGACTCGGTTCAGGAACTCACGGCGCGGGCCACGAGCTGCCCCGGTCTTGCTCAAGGCCATCTGTATTGACTTCTCGCTAACCTCGCGACTGATACCGAAGCGGTGGCTGGCTTCGCCGATCGTCCGGCCGATGGCGTGTCCGGCCGCGTCTGGCTCATGGTCGATGAGCCATTCCAAGACATGACGGGTCGGCTGGATTATGCCGTAGAACGGTGGATCCTTGTCATCGTGCAACTCCCGCTGCTCCGCCCAGTCGTCCAGGAGGGGCTGCTGGATCGTGCTCCCGATGTCCCATATGGGAACGATTCCGCGGATATCCGCTGTTACATCCAAGGCAAGACCATCGGTAAAATCGCGGGCCGGGGGGTGCCGCCGTCTTCCTCGCGCCCGATTTCCCAGTCGCGGCTGTCGCGTCAAGGGCGCCCTCTGGGCGTCGCTCACGCGATCGGCTTCGCCGACCCTGGATCCGGCTGCCGCTCACCAGGGATCGGCAGCTATGAGGACGATGGGTGGACACCAGGAGACTGCCTATGGTGCTGGCGGCGGCGACGGTATAAGGATTGGCCAAGGGAAGGCCGGGCGGTGCAGGGCTGCTCGTGCAATTGGCCTGCTTTCCGCGCGGGCCGTCAGGCCCCAGCTTAGGAGGACGCTCGTGACGACACCTCCCGATCCCATGGCGATGCTGCGGTCCAGGAGTTACCTGGTCCTGCTGGTGCTGGCCGCGCTAGTCGGCGTTCCCGTGTCGGCGGCGGCCTACTTCTTCCTCGCGCTGGTCAGCAAGCTGCAGGGCTGGATCTTCACCAGCTTGCCAAAGGAGCTGGGCTTTCACGCCGAACCGCTGTGGTGGCCCATTCTGCCACTGGCGCTGGCCGGGGTGCTGGTGAGTCTGACCCTGCGGTACCTGCCCGGCACGGGCGGCCATTCCCCGGCCGATGGGTTCAAGGCGGGCGGCGGCCCTCCGCCGCTGATCGAGCTGCCCGGCATCGTGCTCGCGGCCTTTGCCACCTTGAGCCTGGGCGTGGTGCTCGGGCCTGAAGGGCCGCTGATCGCCCTCGGCGCTGGGCTCGGCGCCCTCGCGGTCCGCCTGGTCAAGCGGGACGCTCCGGCCCGGGTCCAGTCCGTGATGGCCGCTGCGGGCAGTTTCGCCGCGATCAGCACCCTGCTCGGCTCGCCTCTGACCGGCGCGTTCCTGCTGATGGAAGCCTCGGGCCTGGGCGGCCCCATGATGCAGCTCGTGCTGGTACCTGGCCTGCTGGCCGCGGGCGTCGGATCGCTCATCTTCATCGGCCTGGACGCCTGGACCGGTCTTGGCACGTTCTCGCTGGCGATTCCCGGTCTCCCGCCCGTCGGTGCGCCCACCGGCGGCGAGTTCTTGTGGGCGCTGGCGATCGGGTTGCTAGCTGTCCCGGTCGGCTCCGGGATCCGGTGGCTGGGCCTGTTCCTGCGGCCTCACGTGGAGCGGCGGATATTGCTGCTCACTCCGGTCGTCGGCCTGGCCGTTGCGGGCCTGGCGATCGCGTTCGCCGCGGGAACCGGGAAGGCCTCCTCCGAGGTGCTGTTCTCCGGGCAATCCGCACTGGGCCCGCTCATCACCAACAGCGCCAGCTACACCGTCGGCGCGCTGCTGCTGCTCCTCGCCTGCAAGGGCCTCGCCTACGGCGTGTCCCTGAGCAGCTTCCGCGGCGGTCCCACCTTCCCGGCCCTGTTCATCGGGGCGGCAGGCGGCATCGCGCTGTCGCACCTGCCGGGGCTGCCGCTTATCGACGGCGTCGCCATGGGCATCGGCGCGATCGCCGTGGTGATGCTCAGGCTGCCGCTGACCTCTGTCCTGCTCGCCACCCTGCTGCTGGCCTCAGACGGCCTGGCCGTCATGCCGCTGGTGATCGTCGCCGTCGTGGTGGCCTACGTCGCCTCCGCCAGGCTCACACCAACCCGCGTAGCGGCCGTAGGCCTTCGGGGCGGCTTTCAGCGCGGCCCGGTGCAGCCCGGCGCGGCGCAGCTGCCCGCGGATGGTCCGGTCGGCGACCTGCACGCCGTGCCGGTACTGCAAGATCGAGGCGATCTGCGCCGCGGACCGGCCCGGCATCTCCAGCCGCAAAGCGGCAGCCTCGGCGAACAGCTCCGGCATAGCCCGCACCGCCCCGGTATCGGACCGCTGCGAGGGCCGCAGCGCGTCCACTCCGCCTTTGCGCCAGGACCGCAGCCAGCGGTCGATCGTGCCGCGCGAGTACCTGCGTGCCGTCCCGTCCGGGTGCGCGTGCTCGCGGGCGGCGATCTGCCGCACCACCGCGCCCCGCTCGGAACTGGTCAGCTTGCCGTTCGCGGCCTCGGCAATCACCGCCCACCGGTGCAGTGCGATCTCCTGCCGCGTCTTCTCATCCATCCCGGGGCTCTCCCTCCCCTTCGCGCCCGCCTGCCGGCTGCGGTCACGGGCTCCTGGGAGGCATGAAACGCCGCCTGCCGATGATCAGCCAGGGCGAGCCTGCGTTGGCGGACAGCAGGGTCCCGCCGGTCACCGCGCTGGCGAACCGCCACCGTCCCAGCGCAGTCCATCCCGGCAGGCCGGCCGCCGCGGCGAACGCCGCCGCGATCGCGGACACGGCGAGCCGGGCCGGCGGATCCGCAGGCCGGGCCACCTCACCGCCCAGCTCGACAGCCAGCGCGGAGAAACTCACCGCCAGCTCGCCCGCCCGCGCGGCGAACCGGCGCACCCAGCCCCGCGCCGTCGTATACGGCACGCTCAGCGCGGCCGCTGCCGGGCGGACCCCGCATGCCCCGCCCGCGACCTGCCCGATCACCGCCCCGGCCGCATCGGCCGCATCCAGCCGCCACGCCAGCGTGAACGCCGGCAGCAGCGCATGCGTCACACCGCAGCCACGGCACCGCACCCGCGGCGCGAAGATCTTCCGGCACCGCCCCTGCCAGCGGACATGCCGCCAGTAACCCGACCAGAACACCACGGGCCCCAGGCACCGCGGGCACTCCGGCCGCGGCACCCGCACCGCCCGTCCCGACGCCGCGTACTCATCGACCGTCAGCGGGCACGGCCATACGATAGACATGGCGAATCACCGCCCCCGATCCCTTCTCGCGAAGGCACCCAAACCAGGCGAGAAGGGATCATTACGTCAGGTAACAGATTCACCACAATCCTGAACCGCGCCGGGGGACCCCCGCAGCCCACATCACCAAAGAACGCAGCCGGAACCCAGCCGAACAAGCTCAGCCAATCAGGCCGTCAACACCCGGCATCCGGGCCAGTTATACGAGGCCAATCCGGGAGGAGTCCCGGTCCCGCGGCCCCGCCTTCCTGCCGCCTTTCGGCCGCCCGGCATCTGCTTCCTGGGCACCCTGTCCTGCCAGGGAATTCAGCCCCCCTTACGGTCGGCTTACCGCATCGCCTGCGCATACCCGCGCCTAGGATGCGGACCCACAGCAGGGTTTCCACGTTCCGCACGCATGAGACCCAGACCGGGCCGGGCGCCCTCTCTACCCCGGGGACAACGGTGCCTACCGGCCACGCCGCATGCGCGGCCGCCGCCTGCCGCCTCTCAACGGCCGGTCCCTGCCACCCCGGAAAACCAGCCCAGCCCGGGATGCTTACGTGACGAGGCATCAGCAAGGGTTCCCTGATAGTCGCCCCTCCGGTCCTTCCCCTCACCCGTAGCCGCCATGGCTGGGACGGCGGCCCTCCGGCTTTCCCGTGAGCTCCGCACCCAGCCGGCCAGGAGCCGGCCACGCACGTCACGGCGGGGACAGGTCAGACACAACCCGTAGCTACGTTCCTGGCATCAGCCAGACCTCCTCAACGCGCTCACTCACAACGTGCGACCTCGTGTCGCAATATGGCTCATAACCCAGCGACGACTGGTTGAACGGAACGCGGTTCTCCTGTCCGCGTAGAGGCAACGACAACGGCTGGGCGTGGAACGGGTCATGGAACGGCGGGCAGCGAAATTCCAGTGCAACCAGTGCTCGGAGGTGCGATCCGCCATGCTATCTGTGCAGGTCACGCTACGGGAGCGGGGGAGCATGCCCCTCGTAATGCGTAGGTCATCGGTTCGATTCCGATAGGCGGCTCCACCCCACACACCGCGCCGGCCTCCGCCCGACAGCTGCGACAGCCCGGCGGCCGAAGCCGTTAAGGTGCTCGCCCGCACGCAAAGAGGCTGACTTGGGAGCGGGCCGCGATGGCGCTGCGGCTGCGGGCTCAGCTGCTGGAGTACTCCCCGGCCGCCCTCACCTGTGGTGCTATATTGCGCGTCGATGACACTGCGCTTGGTCCTGGCTGCCTATGGCCTGGAGAACGTCCGGCCTTATCGGATCGACGCGGGTCGCAACAACGAGCACTGGTACGTCGGCGCAGGCCTGGTGCTCCGCCGCTATGGCCCGTTCCGCTCCGATGCCGCGATCGACTACGAACATGCCATCGTGGGGCAGCTTCGGGAGCGAGGCTGGCCGGTCGCGGTCCCGATTCCGTCAGATGCGGGGCGCATGGTGGTGGTTGATGACGGTCGCCGCTATTCCCTGTTCCCGCGGCTGGTGGGACGCCGCGGCAGCCCGCGGCGGCCGCGGCAGCCTCGGGAGCTTGGCCGGCTTCTGGGCCGGCTGCACCGCGACCTCGCCGCTGTCTCGGTCACGGGGCCACCGGATGCCTTTCCGCCGATTCTTGAGATGCCCGCCGACCCGGCCTGGCAGCGTCTCGACGCCCTGGACGACCCGGTCCTGAGCGGCTTGATCCGCCGCAAACTGGCCGAGGTACGCACCGCGGCCGGGTCAGCCGCCAGCGGGCGGCCTGGCGTGCAACTCGTGCACGGCGACTGGCACGACGGGAACATCTTGTACCAGGGCGGGACTGTCAGCGGGATTCTCGACTTCGACTTTGCCCACCCAGACCTGCCCCTCGTCGATGTTGCGATCGCGGCCCTGATTCCCGAAGTCGGGGACTCGGCGCAGATCGCGGTCGGCTACTTCGGCGCGCGACCCCCTACAGAACACGAGCTCGACCTGATCGCCACCGCCCAACGGGCCCGCGCCCTGGGGCATGTCGCTTTCTTTATTGGCCGCCACGTCGACGGAGATCACGGCGCGCTCGACCAGATCCGACTCGGCATCGACCTGCTCCTGCGTGCCGAACAACGCTGGCCCGCGCTTCGGGCCGCGATCTTGAGCGGCATAACCGGCTGACCAGGCCAACTTTCCGCCCCGACATGGACAGTCGATACGGGACACGGGCCGGGCCGGCGGGGCTGGTCAATGCCGACATTGACTTAGAGCTTGAGGCCCGGCTGTGCTGAGTGGCTGAGAAATAGCGGGCTGCCCAGCTAGCCTGGCGGTCCGTTCACTGGCTCCTGCTTCTCTCCTGTCTTCTCTACATTCGGTTATAGCTATGGGGCGTCGTTACCCGCCGTCCGCGTGGAACGGTTCGTGGAACGTTGCGCCGGAAAATCCCAGCGCAACGAGTGCAATCCGTGCGATAACCCGTGTCATAGGTGCAGGTAGAGCGCTCGTAGCATCGGGCCGGGCTACTTGTAAAGCCCTGCTCTGTCTGCGTGATCCAGGCTAACGACGTGACCGGGAATGTAGCAGATATGGGGCACGGCCGGCTCCGGGTGATCCGGGGCGTATCCCCGCGACGTACAAAAGACGGCAGGCCCGTGAGTGACTAGCCCAGCAGCCGGGCCCGGGCGGTCCTGACCGGCCGGGTTATCGCCGGGCTGGATGGGCTCGCCGCGAACATCCACAATCTGAGGAGGGGACGATGGCGACGATCATGCTGATGCACTGGCGCGAGGCAACGCCGGACGAGTACGACCAGGCGCGGGAAAAGGTCGGCTGGGACCGGGATGTGCCCGACGGCGCCAGGCTCCACGTGTCCGGGTTCGCCGACGACGGCCTGCACGTGACCGACGTGTGGGAGTCAGAGCAGGCATTCAGCACATTCATGGAGAAGCGCCTGGCCCCCGTCGTCCAGGAGCTTGGCATCCAGGGACAGCCTGAGGTGAAGTTCTTCCCGCTGCACGGCGTGTTCGCACCCGCGCTTGGCCAGACCGGGCAGGTGCCAGATCTATAGAGCCCGGGCGCGTTCGAGCGGCCTATCGCCGTGAGGCACAGTGCACTGCTGGGTTCCGGCCAGTTCTGCTCCGTCGTCCTAGGTGGCCGCTAACACCTGGCGGGTGATAGCCGGGGTCTAGGTTCGGCGAAACGGTTCGCCTGTAGGGCTGCCTGGACCCCGGCTGCCGAGCGGGATAATCGGGCGCCGAGGATGGCGGCAGGGCACGGCACCTGACCGCCGTGCCGGGTGAGCGTGGCCGATCTGTGACCGGCTGAGGCGTGGAGGCCAGGCGTGCGCCCGGGTGTGGTCTCCTAAGGTCAGAGCCCGGGTGCTGACGCCGGGACCGCCGCCGCTCAGCGGTTGGTTGGCGCTAAATTTTCGCGCTAGTCCTGCTGCGTCTCATGCCCGCAGACGTTAGTCACCCCTTGGTTGTGGATCCTGCGGTGAGCTGTGCGAGGTAGGCGGCGGCTCGCCGGTCGACCTCGGATACGGGATCGGCGTAATGCCTTAGCGTGGTGGCCCCGCCGCTGCCATGGCCGAGACGCGCCGCAGTGTTGCGCAGGTCGAACCGGGCTGCGAGCAGTTGGCTGGCCGTGTAGTGTCGCAGCCCTTTGATGTTGAGCTTGACACCGGCCGCGGTCGCTAGGTCGCTGGCCTTGTGTGTGGCCCAGTCGGGATTCCACGGATGGGCGCCCATCGGGTCGTTGGAGAAGACATAGGCGTCCTCGGGCAGCCTGAGCCCTAGGCCGCCGAGCTCGGCGCGGATAGCTTCCAGGTGCTCGCGGAGCATCGCGCACGTGACCGGGTCGATGGCCAGGTACCGGTCCTGATGCGTCTTGGTGTCCTTCCGGACCCGGCGGCCGCCGACCACGACATAGTTGTACGCCAGATGGAGCACGCCGTTCTCCAGATCGACATCGCAGACCTGTAGCGCGCACAGCTCGCCCCGCCGAGCGCCGGTGATCGCCACTAGCCATAGATAAAGAGCCATGGCCGGGTGCGTCTTACGCCCCTCAGCGATCACCTTGGCGACGTCCTCGGGCGCAGTAGCGGGGCACCGGCCGTCGCGTCACCGTCGGAGGCTTCGCGGACTCTGCCGGATTCCAGGAAATCCACTCCCAGCGCTCCGCTGTGGAAAAGGCGCCGGACAGGATGCTGTGAATGTTCCGGATCGTCTTCGCCGTCAGCGGCCTGCACACATGCTGTTGGCATCCGGCACGCTTGCAGTCATGGTCCCGGCCGCGCGCAGCCCGGGCCGCCCGACGGTCCGCCACAACGTCACCGGCTATGACGGCGGTCCGGCCCTGCCGGAGGAGTACGAGCCCCTCCTCGGCCAGGACAGCCAGGGCGTGCTGCAACGTCGCGACCCGGACGTCCTGTAGCGCGTTCATCTCCTGGACAGAAGGCAGCGATTCGCCCGCCGCCAGCGTCCCAGAGCTGATCGCGTCCCTGAGCGTGTCCGCCACCTGCTGCCAGGCAGGCCGGCGGCTTGGAGTAACGACGCTGAGGGTCGGCACGTTCCGATGCTCAACGAACCGCTTACCGGTGCACCCAGGATCACCGCACCGCCGCAGCTGCGCATAGAGCAGGTCGAGCAGTGGCCCGCGGATCTTGCGGACCTGCAGATGTCCGAGCGCAGGCTTGATAACACGCCGGATGTACGCCTCATAAGCCTTCCGCGTCGACAGGTTCCAGTCGGCCACCTCGGCGTACTTGTCCATGAGCTCGGCCACGGTCGCGTTCGTCTCGGGCTGGCGCCCCGCCGCGGCCTGCTCGAGCAGCTTGCCGAGCTCGATCTGCGCCGCCCGTTCGGTCTTACATGTCTTCCGCAGCCGGATCTCGCGACCCGTCAGCGGATCGGTCCCTCCGTAGACCTTCACCCGCCAGGAGCCGCTCGGCAGTTGCTCTATGTGTCCGGGCGACTTCTTACCCATGACATAACGGTAGCTCGGATCACCGACATTCGGTCCACGAGTCGGTCCACGAGGACCATGATCAAGAAGATGTTTCACCTGGTGGGGCGCCAGGGGGTCGAACCCTGAACCAATGGGTTAAAAGTAGCCCGGCCCAGTGCTGCGGGCGCGCTGCCTGCACGGATACCAAGGTCCAGTGGCGATTATTGCCGTCATTGCACCGGTTCCGCAGGTGAGCCGTGCCACGACCCGTGCCACGACTACTGCAATGATCACCTGTCGTCAATCACCGAGCGTTACCGTAGGCAGCTGTACTCTACCCTTTAGAGCTGAACTGCCGAATCGAGCCATAGAGGTAATCAAGCGGCGCCGCTGCGCGGCGCCGGGTCCGGCGCTCCCCGCGCCGGGCTCTGCCTTGGGAGGCCCGCCCGGCGCGTCCGCGCCGTCCCAGCCGCACCTGGCCACCCGATCACAGACCGCCTGTCCGGCCCGCATACTCGGCGCGGCAGCAGGCCTGCTTCGTCGCATCCGATCGTGCCCGTCGCGGCCCTCGCGGCTAAGGCACGCCACGCGCGTCGGTGCAGGATCAGCACTCGTCGATCCTGGGCCCCGGCGGCCAGGCGAGCCGGTAGCTATCAGGCATGGCAACCTCCTCGTGGTCACTGGCTCTCACGTGGGGAACCGCCAACTGTCTTGAGGGCATTCGCCCTCCGCGTACACGATCGGCCCCGGACGCTGAGCTGGGCAGGGCGTAGGTCACCTGCCGTCCCGCGAATGGCCCGGATGTGCACGACGGGTCATGTGCGGCTTCCTTTTGTTGATAGCGGTGAGATGTCCAGCTCATGGCAGGGTCAGGCTGGATGCCGGGTGGGCCGGTGGCCAGACAGCTGGTGTCCAGTGGGCCACGCTGGCTTGCACGGCGTGCCTCTGGGCACCGGACCGGCGCAGCCCCCAGCTGCCCGGTGTTGACGTCCCCGGGCTCGTCCAGCAGGACAGCAAGAAGCAGGCCGATGGTCCCGCCGCTGGCGGTCATCCGCCTCTTACGACATGACCGGATCCGCTGCACCTTACGGACCTTAAGGAATGAAGAGGCCTGGCTTCAGGACGGGTGATCCCGATGTCTACGCGGAAATTGCGGCCGGTTCTCCTTGTTGCGATGGCTGCGGTCCTGGTAGCCGGGACCGCCGGCTGCACCCAGACGGCCAAACACGTATCCGGCACGGCGTCACCCAGCTCGTCGGTGACCAGCGGACAGCCGCCACCGTGCTCGCCAAACCCGCCGGAAGCGCCGCCACTGCACCCGACCACGGTCACCACCATCGGGCAGGCCTACTACTGCGTGTTCACCCACTACTACGCCGGGCCGGTGCTCGATGACCGGGTGATGCTGGCCGCCGCGTTCGCCGGGTTCACCCAGGAGCTTGACCGGCTCGGGATGGACCGGCCAGACGCCACGATGCCCGCGCTCACCGGCGACCGCGGCAGGGACTGGACCGCGTTCGCCGCCGTGTACCACAAAGTGACCGGCCAGCTTCCGGCCAGCCCGGATCAGCGGCAGGCACTTGCCGCCGTCACCATGACCGGGATGATCGCCAGCCTGCACGACAACCACGCCCGCTGGTCCTACCCAGCACCGCCGCCCGGATCGGTGCCAGGCGACCTGGGAATCATGACGTCACCGGGGTACCCGCTGACCGATACCGTGCCGCAAGAGGCGCTGCCGCCGCTGTTCCTCACCGCGGTGCTGCCGGGATTCCCCGCCGCCAGCCACGGGCTGCGGCCCGGCGACGTCATCGTCTCGGTCAACGGCGCCCCGCCGTTCGTCGGCGGCATCGTCTCCGAAGCGGTGATGAACCTGCTTTACGGTCCCTACCCGCAGCCCGGCCGGGTATCGCTGCGGCTGCAGCGGCCCGCCACCGGCCGCACCTGGACGGTGACCCTGACACCCGCGCTCTACCAGGCCCCCCCGCCCCTGGTATCCGCAAAGCTGCTTAACGGACACATCGCCTACGTACAACTACCCGCCTTCTTCCCCGGCGCGGCAGACCAGGTGCTGCAGGCAATACCGCACCTGGCCGGGGGCGCCAAGCTGCACGGGCTCATCCTGGACCTGCGCGGCAACGACGGCGGCGCGACCCGCGAGATCCCCCGGCTGCTCGGCGCCTTCACCCACGGCGCGGCCTGGACCTACGACTGCGACGTGCACGGCAGCTGCGCCGCCCGCTACACCGACACGGACGTCCCGCTCCTGCACCTGCCGCTGGTCGTGCTGACCGACCGCAACTGCATCTCGGCGTGCGACGCGTTCAGCGGCGCGGTGAAGGACCTGCGGCTCGGCACCCTGGTCGGCACCAGGACCGCGGGCATCGTGTCCGGCCCGACGCCCGGTTACCTGCTCGACGACGGCAGCGTGCTTGGCCTTCCGGCAAAGCACGATCTCAGCGCCCACCACGAGCTCATTAACGGCGTCGGCGTCGCGCCCGACTACTACCTCCCGCGCACCGCGCAAGACCTGTCCACCGGGCACGACCCCGACATCGCCAAAGCAGTCACCCTGCTCGGCGGCTAACAACCAGCCAATGGCAGCCACGAGAATGACACGGCACGAGCGGAGACCGGGCAGAAGGTGCAAGAGTCCTGGCTGGGCTCAGATCCGGGGATGGCCCGCTGAGTGTACGTGCCCGCCCCTCCAGCCTCAAGCGTGACCGTGACCCCAGGACAACGAGGACAGGCGGAAAGTGCCTGGTGAACGTACATCCCGCGAAGTCACGCTTGACCCCGGAGCCTCTACGGACACTCCGGTCAGAAACCAAGGGCCAGGCGGGAGCCTGCCCACCGGACGCGGGCCATCCCCTGCACAGTGCGGGCGGTCACCGCGCAGTTTCCAATGATCCGGAATATACGCGGAATGATCTCGGCCATCCGTGGGATGAGTGGTCAAGCACGGCAGGTAGATTGCACCAAACTCGGCTATGGCATCAGCTTTGCGAAGGCGAGGACCAGGGCGTCCTT